>NZ_LR732816.1:0-557632 GCF_902506205.1 Brevundimonas sp. G8
CCCCCCGACCCCGCGTCCCTCCACCCCGCTGGCTGTGAGCATCGATAACTTGGCCACGAAGGCCGACCCGACTGATCCTTCGCCGCCTTCGACACGACGGTCTGAGCGCGGCGGCGGTCGTGTCGGGCGGCTCAGCCCGGCCTCCGAGCCCGGCCTGACCGCAGGCGGCGGCGCCCCCGTCATCGGGGCGGCGGCGGTCTCCACCGCTGACGCCTATGAGGCCGCCGTCCTCGCCTGGATCGAACGCCACAAGCGACACCCTGGCGGCGGCGCCTGCATTGTCACCGTGCGCTTTACGCTCGATCGTCGCGGCGGCGTCAGAGCCAGCGAAGTCGTGGCGAGCAGCGGCGTCCGGACGATGGACCAAGCCGCCCTGTCACAACTGAAAGAGCCCGCGCCGTTCCCCAGGCCGCCCGCCACCGCGGCCTGACGCACGCACGACTTCACCGTCCGCCTCGGTTTTCGGGCGCTTTGACCAGCGGCCTAGCGGGGAAGTCGGCCTCCGGCGGTTATCGCCTCGCCGCCGATCCTCTGCCGGGCGCGGTCTCGGGCGCCAGCATCAAAATAGGAAGAACACATAGGGCGACCACCGCAATCATGACGCCCGGGGTCATCGCTGATCCTGTCACGTCGATGATGCGCTGAGCCACCCAAGGCGCAAATCCGCCGAACACCGCAGTCGCTCCTGTCGCCCCCAGGGCAAGCCCGGTCAATCGCGCCTCACCCGGAAACTGTTCTGCGGTTGCAACAGCGCCGACAGCACTGACGCCGCCGGCGACGCAAGCCAGGCTCACCGCGCCGAAGAGGGCCTGGAGGGTAGAGCCGTTCGCCATAAGGATGAAGAGCGTCGTCGGCAGAACAGCCGCGAGGATAGCCAGTACGATGAGCACAGGCTTTCGTCCGATCCGATCTGAGAGGATTCCGGTTAACGGCGTCACCAGGATGACCGCGAGCGCTGCAATCGTGGCCAACCAAAGCGACAGCCCTTCGTCCATGGTCCCGGTCGTCGTCAGGAAAGCAGGGACATAGGTTATTCCGACGTAATAGGTGATCGATCCGAGCGCCGAGATCGCGAAACCTCGTATGATGCCCACGCGGTGGTGCGCGAGGGCGTGGCGAAGGGGGCGACGCGGCACGGTGCCCTCCGCCACTTGCCGCTGGAAGTCTGGCGACTCCTGCATCGTGGCGCGCGCGAGCCAGACCACGCCCGCCAAAGCTGCACCGATGAAAAAGGGTATGCGCCATCCCCAACCGTCCAGCGCGACATCGCTCAGCGAGTGGACACAGGCCGCCGAGACACCGACCGCAAGAAGCGCGCCGATCTCGCTCGCTGCAGAGGCTGATGATGCGACCAGACCGCGCCGTTCCGGGCGCGCGCCTTCCAACAGGTAGGCGACGACCCCTGTATATTCGCCGCCGACGGCAAACCCCATCACACAGCGCAGCGCCAGCAGCAGCCATCCGGCAAGGGGTCCGATTTGCGCCTGGGTCGGGAGCACAGCCGTTGCGAACATGGCGGCGGTCATGAGGGCCACTGACAGCAACATCATGCGCCGACGCCCAAACCGATCGCCGATGTGGCCAAAGACGATCGCGCCCAACGGGCGCACGAGATAGGCGACGGCGAACCCACCGAGGACGGCGGCCAGCGCGCCCGAGCCTCCGCCGAAAAACACCCGTGACATCACGGTCGCCAGGTAGAGATAAAGCGTGAAATCGTACCACTCAACGACTGTGGAGAAGGCCGCAATCGCCATCGACCGTTTGGAGATCGGTCGGTGGGGCATCTCGGCTGATGCATCGGGCGTCGCCGCTGGATTAGCCTGGATCATGCCGGTCTCCCTATCAGCCAGCGCGCCGGGTAGGCGGCGCATGCTTCTGCTCGCGCCGCGTGTGATGACTATCCCCTATAAGGCACCGCTCCGATACGCAGTCTACTTCCCAGGCTGCCTAGCCTGCCGGCGACACCGTAAGCTTGGCTCATCAGAACCGAGCCTTCAGCGTGAAGCCCGCGCTGTGAGCTTCAGTTTGGCTGCCGAACTCGCCTTCGTAGGAAAGGCTGAACGCGAGGCCGCGTGTGCTCTCGACGTTCAATCCCAGTCCGACCCTTAAGGCGTTGCGATCGATCGCAACGCCGATCAGGGCGGGATCGGCGTCCGGATTGCCGCCCAACAGCCTGACAGGCGCAGTGATGCGGTCGTCGGAACGGAACACGCCTCCAACGTTCAAACCCACCGAAGCCTTGGTGTCAGGCCTGTCCGTCACCAGAACGCCGAGCCCCAGTTGCGGCGTAACCTCGCCGTAGACCTGGGTCTCCGACAAGGTCTCTGCTCCGAGCCCGCCCAGACCGCTTTCGGCTTGGGCCATCTGGTGCAGTGCGATGGCGGAAACGCCCAGCGAAGGTCGTGCGAACAGGCGGCCTGCCACGAACGATTTCCCGACTTCGGCTCCGAGCTTCACATAGGTGCTCTCGGGCGCCGACCGTCCCACCTGAGGCTCGAACACCGAGACCTTCCGTTCGAGATCGATCGCCTGCCAACCGCCGGTGATATAGACGCCGAGGTCGCCGATCCGGGTGTCCGACCGCCGCAGTCCGAGGCCCAACTGGACCGCGTCGCCTTGGCCGTGAGCCCGGAACGTATCGACGTTGAAGCGATCGATATTGTCGTAGCCGACAGCCACGGCCACGGACCAGTCGCTATCGAGCCGCCTCTCAAACCCGCCGCGGAAGCGAGCGCCTTCGCTGCGGACGGAAAGGGTGTCCGGCCCGCCCGCATGGTTTAGTTCGGCCCTGTCAGCCGTGACCCAAACGCAGCCGTCTTTGTCCGACGATCGGACCGGGCATCCAAACAGCCCGTTCGAGAAGGAACCGGCCGACAGCAGCTGCTGATGAAGCGGCGCCACAAGCGGCTCGGGGTTCAGTGCGTTGAAGATCGTGGAATAGGTTTCTTCCTGGCCGACACGAAGATTTCCGACCAGGGCCGCCAGCCGCCCGATCCCTCCAGACCCTCCGGTGATGAGCGCCGAGTCGATGTGCGCGCCCAGGGCCCGTCCGTTTGCGTTCAGGAAGTCCTGCCCGAAGTCGCTGACGAACGAGAGGTGGATCCCGTCCGTGTCCGCCTTGACGGAATAGTCCAGCGCGATCGTGTCGGTGATGGTCAGGCCTTGATCGAACCCGTCCCCGCCGGTGGCGAACAGGGTCACCGCCTTGGCGTCCTCCAGCCAGGTCAGGGTGATGTCTCCTGTCCCCGCCACCCTGGCATCCCCCGTCACATCGACGCGATCGGAGGCATAGGGGCCGAAGGCGACGTCAAAAGCGAAGTCGCCGGTCGCCGTCTGGACGAAATCGCCGTCCAGCGCGACCTGATTGATGACCCGCGCGCCATACAGCAGGTTGAGCGCCGGATCCCTGTCGCCGTCCTGATCGCTGAAGGCGTCGCCCTTCGCCAAGTCCAGCGGAAGCAGCGAAGCGCTCAAGCCCATCCTGAAATGACCGGCGTTTTCGAACAGGCCATTCGCTGACGTCGAGTCTCGCAAGTCGATGGTGTCGAAGGCGATGAAGGTCCCGTTCGTCAGGTTGCGGAACACGTTCTGGCCGGCTCCGAGGTTGATATCGCCGATCACGACGCCGCTGTTGCGAACTGTGTCGTCACCCGCGCCTGCCTCGATGGCGAGACCCGACACAGCCGAGAGCGAGCCGGACGTGGTTATCGTATTGGCGGCTCCGCCCTCGAAACGAACGCCGGCGCCGGTTCCGGCGCCGCCCCGAACCAGGCCGTTGATCGCCAGGTTCATGGCCGAGCCGCCCTGGCTTCCCAGGCTTTGTGCGAACACGGCGACGCCGTCGTCGCCGATGGCCATCACGGCTCCGCTAAGCGCCAGATCGATGGCGCCGCCCCGGCCCTCCCCGCCCGCCGTTCCGGTGAAGACGCCGTCGATCCAGCCGCCGCCGCCGCCCAGACTCTGGGCCACGACCCCGGTTGAGCCTTGGCCTGCGACCACGACATCGCCCGTTTGAGTGAAGCGGATCGCGCCGCCGTCGCCGCTATTGTCGGCGCTGAGCAAGGGCGTCGCCGTGCTCAGACCGAACACCGCGCCACCCCCGCCACCGATCGACTGAAGCATCGCGCCATGCGAACGCACGCCCGTCGTGGTGATCACGCCTGTGTTGCCGATGTTGATCGCGCCGCCAGCGCCCGAGGCGCCGGAGACGCCGCCCAGACGGACTTCGGCTTCGTCGACCCCGGCCAATCGCACCTCGCCGCCGCCGGCGCCGATCGACTGGGCCAACAGCCCAAGGGCGTGATCGCCATAGGTCCGTGTCGCGCCGGACAGGACGCCTGAGACATCGCCCCCGTCGAGATCGGCTCCGCCGGTCGATCCCAGTCCGATCCGGACAACCGCGTCGGATACGACCTGACGGTTGAGCGCTGATGCGTACATTGTTGTCAGTCTGGAAGGGACCGCGACAGTTGAGGCGACCACGCCGTCCAGAAGGACGCCGGTCGAGCCGCCGCCGCCGCCGATGCTTTGCAGCAATGCTGCCGTCGACAGGGCTCCGACTGTAGTGATCCCGCCCTGCTGCGTCCGGACGATGTCGCCGCCCTTTTCGCCCACGCCATTGTCGCCGCCGAGGGTGACGGTGATCGGGCCCAGCAGGCCGTCGTCAGCGCTGGCGATCTGTAGCAGGCCCAGCCCGCCGCCGCCGCCGACTGACTGGATCAAGGAGCCGGTGCTGTTCAGCCCCGTCGTGAAGACATCGCCCTTGTGAACATTGGCGATGTCGCCACCCAGGTTCGCAACGCCGCTTGCGCCGCCCAGGGTGAAGACGAACGGAATGGCCGCCGTTGAAGTGGGCGTCGTCGGCGAAACGATTTTCGCCCGCAGGATCAGGGATCCGCCCCCGCCGCCCACGGACTGCAGGAACTCACCCACGCCATTGGCGCCGAGCACGCGATAAGTGCCTGTGTCGCTGATCGTCACCTTGCCGGCGTTCATGTGCGAGGCGCCCACACCCCCGGCCCGCGCTTCGATCAGAGGGGTCGGCGTGACGGCCGGTCCGGTCGCCGGCACGAAGGACTGGCCTGTCACACCGGTGATGCCGTCGAAATCGAATGTCAGGGATCCGCCGCCGCCATTGATGCTCTGGGCCACGATCGCCTTGGAGCCCGAGCCCAGGACGGCGATATCCCCGCTGTTGTTGACGGTCACGTTCCCGCCCACACCGCCCGAACCGCCGCCGAGGTTGCCGATTAGGGCCGACACGCCCGTGGACAGGATCATGGTCCCGACGTCGGGGGTCAGGCCAAAGCCCATCTGGGCGTTGCCGCCGCCGCCGCCGATCGACTGCGCCACGACGCCGTGAGCCAGATCGCCCCGCGTGACGAGACTGCCGGTGTTGGTGACGACCACGTCGCCGCCGTCGCCGCCGTCGCCGCCGAAGCCGCCGACCGTCACAAGGGGCGCGCGCGTCAGGACGTTGGTCGAGGCCGCCAGCAGCAGGTTGCCGGCGAAGGCGATGCCGCCATTGCCGCCGCCGCCGCCGATCGACTGGGCCAGAACGCCGTGTGCGCCGGCGCCAGTGGTATCGATGATACCGGCGTTGGCGACGGTGACGGCCCCGCCCGTGTTCCCTGTGCCGCCCCAACCGCCCGTGTTCAGGCTGATCAGAACGCTCTCGCCGGTCGTGGCTAGGCCTGTCAGGGAGATGACTGACGAGCCGTTGCCGCCGCCGCCGCCCAGGCTTTGGGCGAAGATCCCATAGGCGCGCTCGCCCCGGGTTACGATCTCGCCGCTGTGGTCGGCGCTGGTCAGCGTGTTGGTCACCGTAATGTCGCCGCCTCGGCCGCCGTCGCCGCCTGAGCCACCGATATTGGTCACGAAGCGGTGGCTATTCTTGCCGGACGTCGATCCGCCAAGGACGGTGTCGAGCACGAGGCCGGCGTCGCCGCCGCCCCCGCCGATGCTGTTGGCGCTGATGCCCGCCGCATCACGGCCCTCGGTGTAGATCAGACCGCGGTTAGCGACCGTGACTGCGCCGCCGTAGCCGCCGTCCCCACCGAAGCCGCCGATGTTCACATCGACCGAATCGCTGGCGCCGTACTGGATCCGACCGTTCATGGTCAGTCCACCGATGCCGCCGCCGCCGCCGATCGACTGGGCCCGAACACCATAGGCCCCTACGCCATAGGTGGCGATGGTCCCGGTGTTCAGCAGGTCGAGGTCGCCGCCGATGGCGCCTGTGCCGCCGACGCCGCCCACGTTCACCGAGGCCGTCCGACTTGTGCCGCTAGGCGGCGACTTGACCTGGATCGCCGCGCCATAGGCCATGCCGCCCATGCCGCCGCCGCCGCCGACGGCTTGGGCCAGAATGCCGTCAGACCGGACGCCGCGAGTGACGATCACCCCGGTGTTCGTCACCGCGACATCGCCGGAGATCGCGCCGACGCCGCCGGCGCCGCCGACCGCAGAGGTCACGGCCACGGTGGCGTTTATGACCGTGGTGCTGGCGGAACCGCCGCGCCCGCCGCCGCCGCCGATCGACTGCGCAAGCACGCCGCGCGACTCGTCGCCGGTCGTCATGATCTGGCTGGCGGTCTCGACGCGCACGTCTCCCCCCTCGCCGCCGACGCCGCCCTTCAGGCCGATCGACATGGCGGCCGTATAGGAATTGGCCGCCGTTCCTGTCCCAGTCCCCAGGGTTCCGCCGCCGCTTATCGCGCTACTGTCGCCGCCCCCGCCGCCGATGCTCTGGGCGACGATGGCGTCGGACGTCGTCCCCGATGTCCTGATCACCCCCGCGGTCTTGACGGCTACGCCGCCGGCCGAGCCGCCGACGCCGCCAACGCGTCCGATCGTGATGTCGATTGAGCTCTTGGCGAGGGCGCCTATGGCCATGTCGGTGGAGGTGTCGCCCCCTCCGCCGCCGATCGATTGCGCATGTATCCCCGTCGACAGGTCGCCCGTCGTGACAAGGGTTCCGACGTGATCGACGCTGACGTCTCCGCCCGTTCCGGCCGCGCCCGTCGCGCCGCCGACCGCCAAATTCAACGCCTTCGCGTCGTTCAACGCGCCCAGGCCGATGTTGAAATTGGCGTTCCCGCCGCCGCCGCCGATCGATTGGGCGATCAGGCCGTCGCTGTCGCGGCCCGAGGTCCAGATGTCGCCGTTGTGGCGCACCGACACCGCGTCGCCGCTGCCCGCGCCGGCGCCGCCGCCGCCGACCGAGATCAGCGCAGCCACAGGATCATTTGCGCCCGCGCCGACCGTCATGGCGAAGGTCGCATTCACGCCCGCCCGTCCTCCGCCTCCGCCGAGCGACTGGGCGATGAGACCATCCGAATTGTCTCCGAAGGTGCGGATGACGCCCGGCGCGGCCGTCGCACCGTCGTAGCCGCGAACGACGGTGACCGAGCCGCCATCGCCGCCTGATCCGCCCGAGCCGCCGACGCCGATAGCGACGGGCTGCCCAAGAGGCGCCACCACGCCGGTCGCACTGACCCCGCCGACCCCGCCGCCGCCGCCGATCGACTGGACCAGCACCCCGACCGAGTCGCCGCTGAACGTTGCAGCGCTCAGCGTGCCGTCTGGACCAGCCACGGCGTTGACGAAAATATCGCCACGACTGTTCAGCACCACGGCGCCGGCGTCGGCCCCCGTTCCGCCCGTTCCGCCGACGCCCAAGCCGATGGCGACCCCGCGGCTGCGCAGACCTTTGACGGCCGAACCCGCCTGGGCGTTGGCGGTGACATTCAGGCCACCGTCGCCCCCGCCCCCGGCCACCGACTGAACCACGACCGCATGGGCGTTGACGCCGTCCACGACAATCTGGCCGATCTGGCTGGCGGCGACATCGCCCGAGCGGTTGCCCGCGCCGCCTAACCCGCCGACGCCGAAGGACATCGACGGCTCCTCATTGGCCGGACTGGCGCTGACCCCGCCGGTGATGTTTATGCCGCCCGCGCCGCCGCCGCCGCCGACCGACTGGACCAGGAAGGCTCTCGCGCCGTTGCCTGAGGCGAACAGATCGGCGTCGACCGCGGCCGTGACGGCCTTGCCCAGACCGCCTGCGCCGCCGAAACCCCCGATACCCGCTGTCAGCGACCCATCGGTGGCGATGCCGCCCGAGACATTGAGCGCGCCCGCGCCGCCGCCGCCGCCGATGGATTGAACCGCCACGGCGTAACGGTTGTCGCCGACGGACTGGACCTGCACGCGATCCGCTGTCGGCGCCGCGAGCGTCAGATGCGCCTCGCCGGCGTCTCCGCCCGCTCCCCCGAAGCCGCCTATGCCCAGGGTGACCGCACGCCCCTGCTGCAGACTGATCGCCAGCCCGCCCGTCACATTCACCCCGCCTGAGCCGCCTCCGCCGCCGACGGATTGAACCAGGACCCCGTTCGAGCCATCCGCCCGAACACGATAGGCCGGGATCGCATAGGCCTGAGCCGAGCCCGACGGCGCCGTCTCAACCGGCGCTGTGAAGTCGGCGCCAAGGCCGCGCGCCCAGACATTGCCTGTCACCGTCGCGGACACGTTGCCCGCATCCCCGCCGTCGCCGCCGAACCCCCCCAGGCCGAAGCCGAAGCCGTTGCCCTTGCCGCTGACGGTGGCCGACAGACCGCCCGAGATGTTGATTGCGCCGGTCCCACCGCCGCCCGCGACGCTTTGGGCGATGACGCCGTCCGAGTTCGCCCCGCGGGTGGAGGTGTCGCCCGTGCGGACCAGGTTCACCGATCCCGCATTGCCGCCTGACCCGCCGAAACCGCCGATGCCGACCGAGGCCGTACCTGTCGCTCCCGCAGACAATGCGACCGCGCCCGATAGGTTGATGCCGCCATTGCCCCCGCCGCCGCCCAGACTTTGGGCGATGACGCCGTCGGCATTGGAACCTGATGTCTCATATCGTCCGGTGACGACGCCGCGAACCGCGTCAGCCGATCCGCCGCCGCCCGCGAACCCGCCAACCCCCAGGGCGAGCGTGGTCGCGGCGTTATTGCCCGCCGAAAGCGACAAGCCGCCCGTGACGTTCAGTCCGCCATTGCCGCCGGCGCCACCCAGGCTCTGCAGCAGGGCGCCGAACGCCTCATCGCCAGACGTCCTGACCGAGCCATCCAGCGCGCCATAGACGTGACCCGCATCCCCGCCGCCGCCGCCGAAACCGCCCAGGCCGAACCCGAGCGTGCCGGTCCCCGTGCTGGCCAGGGTGATCCCGCCGGTGACATTCAGTCCGCCATTGCCGCCGCCGCCGCCCACACTCTGCAACAGGGCCGCGTACGATCGGTCGCCGTTGGTGGTGATACGGCCTGTGATGACGCCGTCCACGTCCGCCCCGTCGCCGCCGTCGCCGCCGAAACCGCCCACGCCGATCCCGATATTGCCCGCAGGTCCGTCCAGCGACAGGCTGACGCCGCCTGTGATGTTGAAGGCGCCGTTACCGCCGCCGCCGCCAAGGCTTTGAAAGGTCGAGCCGAAAGCGTCGTCGCCCTGGGTTTGTGTGTCGCCCGTCAGTCCCGCCTTGACCGATCCGGCGTTTCCGCCGTCGCCGCCGTAGCCGCCGACCCCGACCAGAATGTTGCCGGAGCCGGTCTTGGCGCCCGCGACGCCGCCGCTGATATTGAAGCCGCCGTTGCCACCGCCTCCGCCGACCGATTGCACCAGCATACCCGATGCGCCGTCACCGGTTGTCGCGATCAGGCCCAGGACATTCGCCTCGACTGCCGCGGCGTCCCCGCCGTCCCCGCCGCCGCCGCCCACCCCGACGCCCAGATTGCCGGCGCCGGCCTTCGACGCCGCGATGCCGCCCGTCAGGTTGAAGCCGCCATTGCCGCCGCCGCCGCCGACGCTCTGGGCCACGATCGCGCGCGCGAGCACGCCTTGGGTGACGGCCGCGACCTGCACGCCATTGGTGTCGAAACCACCGGTCGCGCTTAGGATCACCGCCCCGCCGTCTCCGCCGCCGCCGCCGGAACCGCCGAGACCGACGCCGATCGTCCCCCCCGATCCGCCGGACACGGCGAGGTTGCCGGCGAAGTTGAAGCCGCCGCTTCCGCCGCCGCCGCCGATCGATTGAGCGACCATCCCGTCGCTGCCAGCGCCACCCGTGGCCGCGATGCCGACGACGTCAAGCTTGACCGCGCCCGACCCGCCGCCGTCGCCGCCCGATCCGCCCAGGCCGACGCTGACTGAGGCCGCACCCGATCCACCGCCCGAGACCGCTCCGGCGATGTTGAGTCCGCCCGATCCACCCCCGCCGCCGATCGACTGGGCCACGATGGCGTCGGCGTCCGCCCCTGATGTCATCACATTACCGACCACCGACGCGCCGACCTGCGCGCCCGTTCCGCCGCCGCCGCCAGAGCCGCCCAGGCCGATCGAAATCCCCGCCCCGACCTTGCTCGATGCGCCCAGTGCGCCAGCGATACTGAAGCCACCCGCGCCGCCGCCGCCGCCGACCGACTGGGCCAGGAAGCCGCCGGATTGGTCGCCGACGGTCGTGATCGAAACCGACGAAGCGTCCACCTCGCCGCCCGATCCGCCCAGGCCGCCCGCACCGCCGAGCCCGACCGACAGGCCGACCCCGCCCTGTCCTGCGCCGCCGATGGAGCCGCTGACGTTGAAGGCTCCAGCGCCGCCGCCGCCGCCCACGCTTTGCACGATCATACCGCTGGATTGGTTGCCGGACGTGCGGATGGCGCCGCTGGCCGCGCCCTTCGCTGCGCCGCCGTCCCCGCCAGATCCGCCTGCTCCGCCCAGGCCGACCGCCACTCCAACGCCGACCGTCCCGCCGATTCCGATAGAGCCCGCGACGTTGAAGGCGCCCGCCCCGCCGCCGCCGCCTACGCTCTGGACTAGGAAACCGTCCGACTGATCGCCACGGGTTTCTATCGCGCCGCCGGTCAGACCGGTCGCCGATCCGCCCGCGCCGCCGCCGCCGCCGGCGCCGCCCAGGCCCACGGCTACGCCCCCGCCGAACACGCCGGCCCCGCCGACCGCGCCGCTGACATTGAAGCCGCCCGCGCCGCCCCCGCCGCCCACGCTCTGGACCGTGACCGCTGTGGCCCGATCGCCCTGGGTCAAGACGTCCCCGCCGATCGCGCCGTAAGCCGTCCCGCCTACGCCTCCCAGGCCTCCGGTTCCGCCGACCCCGACCCCGACCCCAGCTGACGCCTTGCCGGACAGAGCCACCGCGCCTGTGACGTTCCATCCGCCGGAGCCGCCGCCTCCGCCGACCGACTGGATCAGCGCCCCGCGCGCATCGTCGGCGTCCGTCTGGATCGCGCCGTCGAAGATCACATCGGTCGCGCCGCCGCTCCCTCCGTTCCCGCCTGACCCTCCCAGTCCCACCGCAAAGGCGGCGGACGCCACGCCCGCAGCCGACCCCGCGACCGAAACGGTATAGCCGCCAACGCCGCCGCCCCCGCCGACCGACTGGGCGAACAGGCCGCGAGACCGGTCGCCGCTGGTCACGATCAGGGGATTGATTTGTTGGTTAACGCCGCCGACTAGGGCGGTGACCTGCGTCAGGTTGATATCGACGTCGCCGCCTGCGCCGCCGGATCCGCCTATTCCGCCTATCGCCGCCCCGACAAAGGCGCCGATGGTGGTCGCCGACCCGGCATTGCCCCCGCCGCCGCCGACCGATTGTGCGAACAGACCACTGGCGTCGTCGCCGGATGTGAACAGGGCTCCGCCATGGTTCACGGTGACCAGGCCAGAGCCTCCGCCTGACGTCCCGCTGCCGCCGATGGCCAGGAAGGCGGCTCCGCTCGTGCCGCCGTCGCCCCCACCACCGCCGATCGACTGGGCCTGTATGGCGTTGGCCTGGGCGCCGGCCGTCGTGATCGCGCCGGTATTGGTGACGGTGACTAGGCCGCCTGTGCTGCCGGGGCCTGCCGATGCGCCAAGCGCGGCCAGGCCGTAGGCCGAGCCGCCCGATCCGCCGCCGCCTCCGACGGATTGAGCAAAGACGCCACGGGCGTTGACGCCCTCGGTCTGAATGGTACCACTATTGGAGACGTTGACCGTAGCGCCGTCGCCGCCGCCGCCGCCGGACCCGCCCATCGCGAACACCCCGCCCGATGTCGAGCCCGAACCGCCTCCGCCGCCCACCGACTGAGCGAACACGCCGTCGCCGCCAATGCCGCGCGTGTGGATCTGGCTTGCGCTGGTCGTCGTGACGGCGACTGCGCCGGCGTCACCACCGACCGATCCGCTCCCGCCCAAAGATACGATACCGCCGGTTCCCGCCGCAGACCCGCCGCCCCCGCCGACAGACTGTGCAAAGACGCCGCGCGCCTCCGCGCCCGTGACGGACACCGACGAACCGGATTTGACCGTCACATCTCCGGCAGAGCCGCCGCTGGCGCCCCTGGCGCCGAAGGTTACGACGCCGATGCCCAATCCGCCGTTTCCGCCGCCGCCGCCGATCGACTGGGCGAACAGGCCATGAGCCGAGACCCCGCTGGTGGTGACGCTAGACCCATCGTCTGCGACGATCTGCGCCTGCCCCCCAACGCCGCCCGTGCCACCGCCCGAGCCGAGGGAAACCAGGGCGACGCTTGTGCCGCCGCTGCCGCCGCCGCCGCCGATCGACTGGGAGAACAGACCGTAGGACGCCGTCCCCTGTGTCGTCACGGAGGAGGTGGAGGCGGCCCGCACCCTCGCCTGCCCTCCGTTGCCGCCGGCAGCCCCGTCGGAGGTGAAGGTGACCAGGCCGACCGCCGTGCCGGCGTCCCCGCCAATGCCGCCAACGCTCTGTGCGCTGACCCCGTATGACGCCGCGCCGAGGGTGGTGACAGCGCCGTGGTTTTCGGCCTCAGCCAAGCCCCCGGATCCGCCACGATTACCGCTGCCGCCGTCGCCGGTCAGGCCATAGCTGCCGCCGCCGGATCCCGCGCCGCCCCCCAGGCTTTGGGCGAACACGCCATGCGCCGCCGTTCCGCGCGTAGTGATGTTGCTGTAGTTGACTGCTGTCGCCGAGCCGGCGTTCGCGCCTGCGCCGCCGCTGCCGCCGCGCGGAGACAGATATCCCGACCCGCCGGCGCCGCCGACGCCCGATCGGCTCTGGGCCACGACGCCGTGCGCCCGGTCGCCCGTCGTCGAAATCTGCGCGAAGCGCGAGATCAGGGTGACGTCCCCGCCGGCGCCGCCTGAACCGCCCGATGCGCCCGATGCGCCGGCATAGCCGTTGCCGCCGGTTCCGCCATCGCCCCCGATGCTCGCCGCAATGACGCCGGGAAGGCCGGCCGTGACCGTGGTTACGTTCGTCGTCGGGTCGCCGACGTCGCTGGTGAACGTCGGCCCCTTGGCCCCGCCGCCGCCGGAACCGGCAGAGACGAACAAGACCCCGGTGCTCCCGCCGGACCCGCCGTTTCCTCGGCGAACGTCCGACCTCGCATTCAGGTCGCTCGCCCCGGCGGGCAGGGTCAGGGCGCCGCCCGCCGGGGCGTCAGGCGCGGCGGCGATGGGGCTGACAACGTCAATGTCCGATGTGACGCCCGCGTCGTTCTCTACGGTCAAACCGATGACCCGCCCGGCGCCGTCCTTGACGACCGCCGTTACGGTGAAGTCGCCGCCCGCCGGATTGGCGAACACGTCGTTGACCGCGTTGGCTATCAGGATGACATTGTTCAGGCTGGTCCGGACAGCGCCGGTCGCCAGCACCTCGACCACCGTTTCATTTGCATTCGTCTCGGGATTGAGCACCGTTGCGCCCACCGCAGGGGTGGTGACCGCCGCTGCGGCCGCCATAGGAACCGCCGCCAGAACCGCACTGGCCGCGATCATCATCGCGATACGCCGGAACGACCGGGTCAGCCGGCCTTCCACCCGCCGCGACGACGGCGTCTGACGCCGACCCTGGGCCGAGGCCAGACATGCCGACAGCCGTCCGAGGGCGCGGGCCAAAAGCAGAGCGTCGCCATCCGAAGGGCGCGCCAGCATCTCGACCATACTGTCGATGTCGACCCGCAGGGCGGCGGCGCGCCTCGCATGGATGGCGCTGAAGTCCGTCGTGGCTACCAGTTGATCCACCAGCCGAGCGATCTGAACGAACTTTGCCGGCTCGATACGCGGGGTGACCATTGTTAGCGCTCCTCGACCTGCGGAGCTCAGCCGATTGATCGGCTCAGCCAACATTTTGAGGTCGTTTGACCTCTCTCAGGTGCAGGCGCAGCTACAGCCAACCGTCGGATTGGATGTAGGTCGATGACCTACATCAGTTATAAAAATCCCCGCTATCAATCCGTTAACCAACTTTAACGAGCCGGACTTGTCCCTTTTTCGATTACTGCTTGCGGATGATCACCCGGTGGTTTTGACCGGGCTGCGCCTGTTCTTCAGGGGCGACGCCTGTTTTGAGGTGGTTGGTGAAGCGACGTCGGCTCAAGCCGCGCGGATCGACGCTGAAACCCTGAGGCCGGACGCTGTCATCACCGACATGGTCATGGGCGATGGCGACGGCATCGCCCTGATCGAAGACCTGAGGACGATCCTGCCGAGCGCGCGCATACTCGTCTATTCCAGCCGTGACGAGGCCGTCTGGGCGCCGCGCGCGATCAGCGCCGGAGCGCAGGGCTATGTCGCCAAATCCGAGCCGCTAGACGCTGTCGCGGCGGCGCTGAACTACGTCATGGGGGGCTCCATCCATGTCAGCGAAGCGGTCCAGCAGAGCCTGATGGGCGATCTGGCCCGGCAGCGGGATCGTCGGACCGAGATTGACGACATGTCGGGGCGCGAACTGCAGGTCCTGCGGCTGATCGGGCGCGGCGAAACTCTCCAATCGCTGGCCAAGCAACTGCAGCTTAGCGTCAAAACTGTCGGCACCTACCGCGAGCGACTGAAGACCAAGCTGGGACTGGACAGCGTGCGGATGCTCGAACGCTATGCGGCCGACTATGTGGCCGGCCGGATCGATCCGTCATGAAATCCTTGCTAGCGCGGTGGGACGTAACCGCCGACGAACAGGCCCGCCTATCGTTCGGTCAGGTCCTCACGACGGTCAATCTTCGCCGCGTGGAGATCGCCTGTATCGTCGGTCTGTTCACCAGACTGATCGAGATGGCTTCGGGCTTTCGGTCCCCCTCGGCAGGGTTCGAAATCCCCTTCCTCATCCTTATGCTGATTGCATCCGAAGGTCTGCGACGGCGCAATGTCAGCCCCTGGTTGGCGCGGGGTTTCGTGGCTGTGTTCCTGGTCGTCGCCTTGTTGGGCACGCAGTGGTCTGTCGCAGCCATGGGCGCCTACGGAAGACTGACCAGCGCCTATCCGCTCATGCTGCTGTCGCTGGCCCTGCTGTTCGTCCTGCCGCCCCGGATCGTCGCGGTCGCCTTGGGTCTTCTCTACGGCGTCTACTGCCTGATCGTGCTGAGTACGCCGACCCAAGCCAACGAGCAGACGGTCGCCATGGTCAACACCGCGATCGTCTCGGTGATCGCTGTCGTCGCCGCAGCCTTGATCTATGCGGGCCGTCGCAGCGATCATCAGCAAAAGCTGGAGATCCGAAAACAGAACGACGCGCTGCTGGATCGAAGCATCGAACTCGACTCCCTTATGGCGATCACGGTCCATGATCTGCGCAGCCCCCTCCACGGCATGCGCAACCTGTTCGACCTGGCCGTCCAGCGCGCGCCACAGGAGCCGGACTTGCCGCTCGTCGCCGTGCAGGCCGCGATCCCCAGCATCGACGCCATGCTGGCTCTTGCCACGCGTTTGATGGACGCTCACGCCGCTGAACATCGCGTCCTGGCGGACATCGGCGAACATGACGTCCGTGGCCATGTATTGGCTGCGGTCGACCGCGCTGGGCCACTGGCGCAGTCGGGAGGGATAGACATCGTTGTCGATCTTCCCAACCATCCCTTGATCGCCTTCCTGGATGTCAACGCGCTGGGCCAGATTCTCGACAACCTGTTGAGCAATGGGGTTCGGTTCAGCCCGGCTGGCGGCGCGGTCACGATTTCGGCGGGATCCGAAGCTGCCGGGGTCGCCATACGAATTCTGGATCAGGGGCCAGGCGTGGCCCCCGCTCGACTGAGCGCCCTGTTTAAAAAATTCCAAGTAGAAGGACATACGGGCATCGGGTCGGGGCCTGGGATGGGAATGGGATTGTTCATCGTGAGCACCCTTGCCCAGCGAATAGCCGCCAACGTCCGCCACGAACGGCCCAACGACGGTGGGGCGTGTTTCATTGTCACGCTGGCGACGCGGGACAGGTCCTGAGAGAACGGACTTGGGCTGGGGCTTGGCCCGAGAGGACACAAACTAACGACAGGATTCGGAGAATGGCGCTTAGGCGCACGGCGCACTGCCTTTCAGCACGAGCCAGCTTCTGTGCGACGAAACGCTTCCACTAGTGCTGTCACGGCCTCTCGCTGTTCAGGTCCCAGCGCGCTCCAGGCGCGGACAAGTCGCGCCGTTCCCGGCGTCTCTTCAGGCTTTTGCCCAAGCAGGTCTCCGACTTCGCATTTGAGGAACTCAGCGGCCATCAGCAGCTTGGCGACCCGAACGCTGTTTCGCCCTTGCTCATACTTCTGCACCTGTTGGAAGGTGACGGCCATGGCCTTGCCGAGCTGCGCCTGCGTGAAGCCAAGGGCTTCTCGACGCAAACGCAAGGCCTCGCCGATCTGAGCATCTTGTCGCTTTTCGTAGGTATTCATGGCGGAAGTCATGATCCCATCAGATCAGCGGTCAAGCGGCAAAACCCCCGGTCGTTCAACTCTGGGAAGACATCCGCCCGCGCCTTGCCGATGAGCCCTCGGTCGCCGAAGGCCTCGCGATGCGCGGCATTGACTAACTCGAAGATGTGGTCCGGACCGCGAAGCACCGCGATGAAACTTTTCATGCTCGCCGCCGCTCCGCAATTTCTGCGTCGCACAAAGCTCGCCTCGACTTTGGGGACCAGTCGCGACAGTTCGATCGCGGACCGGGTCGTCTTGGTCGTGTGCTCGAATGCGGCAGCCTGATCCTCGGTACACCCCCTGCATCTTGCGCGAAATCCTCGAAGAAGTGACTGATATCGACGGCCAGAAATCGGGAGATGTCCCAGAGTTTGGACGCGGATATTCGGTTCGTCCCCTTCTCGTACTTCTGCACCTGCTGGAAGGTCAGCCCTATGGCGCGACCGAGGTCTGACTGGCTGAAGCCGCGGTGCAGGCGCAGCGCCCGGCCTAGCCACCCAGACCGCAAAACGCAGCCCAATCATTCATCAACGCGACCCGCCGCTTGAACAGGTCGCCCCGGCGATAGGCGGCTTCGACCTTGCTTCCCACCGCGTGAGCGAGCGCCATCTCCGCTAACTCATTGGCATGCTCGGTTCGTTCTGCGGCCCAATCGCGAAACGTGGACCGAAATCCGTGAGGCACCGCGTCCACCTTCATGTCGCGCAGCACCTTCGTCAGCGTCATATCCGAAAGGGTCCCGCCGTTTGCGGCGGGAAAGACGATGTCATCGGGCTTGCCGGGAACGCTGAGAAGATTCAGCGCGGCGTTGGAGAGCGCGACGCGATGGATCCGTCCCCCTTTCATCCGCTCCGCAGGCAAGGTCCAGATCCCCCGAGACCGATCTATCTCGCCCCATGTGGCGCCTCTTGTCTCGCCGGAGCGGGCAGCGGTGAGAATTCCAAACATCAGGGCGCGACCGCCCATTCCGCCCACTTTCGACAGCCGAGCGATGAACTCCGGCATGTCGTCAATGGGCAAGGCTCGGTGGTGTCGCACTCTCGACACCCTTCCTGGATCGGCCAGCAGCTTGTCCAGATGACCTTTCCACCGCGCAGGATTTGGGCCGGAGCGAAGCTCCCGGGTCGTAGCCCAGTCCAGAACCGCTTCCAGCCGTCCTCGAACGCGCTTGGCCGTCTCCGTTTTGGTGGTCCAGATCGGGGTAAGAATTTCCAGGATCTGAGGGACGCCAATCCGGTCGATGCTTAGGTCGCCGATGACAGGGTAGGCATAGGTTCCGAGGCTCGATGACCATTGCGCTCTATGCTTGGCGTTCTTCCACGCCGCCTCATGCGTGGCGACATAGGTTTCACTCGCCTGCCGGAACGTCCAGCCGGAATTAACGGCTGTTACGAGCAACGATGCCTTAGCTTCCCTGGATTTGATGATCGGGTCAACGCCTGCCCGGATCAAATCGCGTGCCGCTCGCGCCGCTTCCCTCGCGCCCGCAAGCGTCACGCTGGGGTAGCCGCCCAAGCCCATTTCCCGACGTCGCCCCCCGATCGCAGCCCGCAGGATCCATGTTCGCCCCCCCGCAGGAAGGACCTGAAGGTAAAGCCCCGTCACCCCACCCACGGCGTGATAGCCGGGAGCGGCAAGTCGACTGACGGCAAGAGCGCCCAACTCAGCGGCTTGGCGTGGCATGAAACCTTCACCCCTGCGACAACGCTACAATCGCGTTTCCCGTCCGCCATACTAATACACCCGCCGACACACCCGCCATAAAATTTGCGATTGGGCGGTGTCGGGTGAAAAGCGTTGAAAAAGCTGACGTCGGCGGATGTTGGAATACTCTTCCGCCGTGAACAGGCTGCATCGTCGTGAAACGCGATGAATCGGACACCGCTTCCGCCATCGCTTGGGCTGGCTTCGTCACTTGGTATTCCGATCTGAGTAGCTAGTGAATTGCCGACTATCCGTTCCTCAGGAAGGGCGCTGACGCCAGAACCGCCTGGCTGCGGTTGTTGACCTCCAACTTCTTCAGGATGGCCGAGACGTGCTGTTTCACCGTCCCCTCCGTCAGATTCATGTCGCCCGCGATTTCCTTGTTCAGCTTGCCCTCGGCCAGCGCCCGAAGAACGCGTAGCTGGGCGGCGGACAGGCGGGCGACGCGGCGATGGAAATCGATCGCGATCGGATCGGCGGCCGTTTCGGCGGGGAACAGTCGCTCGCCCCGCATGATCGCTCCCACGCAGTTGACCAGGGTCTCGACCGGCGCCGCCTTGGACAAATAGCCCTTCACGCCGAACGCTCGCGCCATCGCCACCGAATGGGCGTCGATGCGCGCCGACACCATGGCGAAGTCCGCGTCGGGTAACAGCAGCTGCAGGCGCAGCAGGGCGTCGAACCCCGTGGCGTCGGGCAAAAGCAGATCCAGCATCACCAGCTTGATTCGACCGCCCAGCTGTTTGGCGCAGGACTCGGCCTCCTTGGCGGACAGCACTCGCGCCACATCCAAGTGAGGATAGGCGGCGCGGATCGACAGCTCCAGCGCCTGGCCGATCAGGGGATGGTCGTCGACGATCAGAACGGTCCAGCGCATCGTTTCCGCGCCTCCAAGCTAAGCCTTAAGTTGCTGCCTCACAGGTCAAGATTGCAGACAAAACATTAACGCGGCGTTTTCCCTACAACCCTGGCCAGTAAGTGCAGCATGCTACCGAATTCGTCGCCCAACTATAACTTTGGTTAGATTTGGGGCGTTTTGCACGTTCGGCTTGTGGACTCCCCTGCGTTTCGGGATGATTTGGCTCTCCAACAACGACGCCCAGTCGGCGCCGTCCTTCAGTTGGAGCTGATGATGAACACGTCGCTGATCGCCGCCGCCGCCCTCGTCCTGACCGCCATCGCCGCTCCGGCCATGGCGCAATCCGCCTCGACTACGGGGTCGGGCTCGATCACCGTGATCCGCCCCCTGACCATCACCAAGACAGCCGATCTGAAGTTCGGCACCGTGGTTCGCCCGGGCACAGGCGCAGGCACGGTCGTCGTCAGCGCGGCCGGCGCACGTTCGGTCACCGGCGGCGTGGCGGGCCTGACTTCAGGCGATACGCCTGCCGCTGCGGCCTTTTCTGTCGCCGGTGAAGGGGGCCAGTCGGTCTCTGTCACCATCCCCGCCAGCTTCACGATGGCGAACGGCACGGACAGCCTGACGGTGACGACGTCGAACAGCCTGACCGGCTCCGCCGCCAGCCAGACCCTGTCCAACGCCCTGGGCTCGGCCGGTTCGCTGGCCTTCAGCGTCGGCGGCTCCGTCCCCGTCGCCTCGACCACCACGACGGGCGCCTATACGGGCACCTTCACCGTCTCGGCCGCCTACAACTAAGACCATGTATCCGCTCCAGGTCGATTTGCCCGAGCGGACCGCGCTTAACGAAGCGGAAGGCTTGAAGGATCATCGTCGGTTCGCGCCACCGTTGCGTTGGCTTGGAGTGAAGATGTTTCGTTACCTGCTGCCCGCCGTCGCCTTCCTCGCGATCGCCAATCCGGTGTTCGCGCAGGTGGGGGCCGACCTGAATATCTCGCCCAAGCGGGTGGTGTTCGGCCCCGGCGAACGCAGCGCCACGGTCTATGTCTTCAATCAGGGCGACCAGCCCGCAACCTATTCCGTCGAACTGATCGACCGGGTGATGACGGCGGACGGCCAGATCGTGGCCGCCGCCGATAATCCCGAAACGACGCTCGATTCGGCGCGCGACCTTGTTCAATACACGCCACGCCGCATCACCCTTCAGCCGCGCGAGAGCCAGGCCATCCGCGTGCGTGCTCGCCCCGGCGGCGACGGCGAGCACCGCAGTCACCTGACCGTGACCGCCCTTCCGCCCGAGAACGCCGGCTTCACCGTCGATCAGGCTGCGGCCGGCGGTGACGATGTGACGCTTCAGGTCGTGGCCCTGTTCAGCGTCAGCATTCCGGTCATCGTCCGCGACGGCGCTGTGGACGCGCGCGCCGACATCGACCGCGTCTCCTTGACCCAGGACGGCGCCCAGACCCTGCTGTCGCTGGATCTGGTGCGCAACGGAACCAGTTCGGTCTATGGCGACGTCGAAGTCTTCATCGAGGATGCCGCCGGGCGCCGCCCCCTGACCGCCGTGCGCGGCGTCGCCGTCTATCCCGAGGTCGCACGCCGCACGGTGATCGCCGCCCTGCCGCAAGGCGTGGCGTCCGGCCAAACCCTGACCATCATTTATCGCGACGACGACGCGGAAAAGGGCCAGGTGCTGGCGACCACGACCCTGATCGCGCCGTGACCGTGGCGCGCTCCACCGGCGCGGCTCTCATGGCGCTGGCCACATCGGGCATCGCCTGGAGCGCGACGGCCCAGGACAGCCTGGTGCGCAATCTGGTCATCGCCGCCGATCCCCAGCCTTTCAGCGCCGACGACCTGTTGTGGATGGAGGTGGACGCCGGCGGAGTCGCCCTCACCGATTCCATGAACGTATACGCCTCGCGGGCCGGCGTCTTCGTGCCGCTGGGCGAGTTCTCACGCGTGCTGGACCTCGCCGTCGGCGTCTTTCCAGCCCAGCGCCGCGCCGAGGGCTGGGTGCTGGATACGTCCAATCGCATCACCGTCGATCTGACGACGCGCGAGGCCAAGGTCGCCGGTCGCACGATCCGGTTCGGGGCGGACCAGGCGGCCATCTATGACGAGGACCTCTATCTTCGCACCGACCTGATCGAACAGTTGCTGCCGGTGAAGCTGAAGGCGGACACCAGCGCCCAGATGCTGACCGTGACCACCACGCGCGCCCTGCCGTTCGAGCAGAGGGCCGAACGGGCCCGTCGCCAGGCGGCCGCCGGTGTCATAGACGCCGAGGACGATGTGGTCCGCCAATCCACCCCCTATCGTCTGGCCAGCCCGCCTGCCTTCGACGTCAATATCGGCGGCCAGGTCGCGCGCGACGGCGTCGACAACGCCCGGCGCTACGACGTGCGCGCGGCCGGTGACCTGCTCCATGCGGGCTTCGAGGCCTATGTCGGTTCCGATGACGAGGGCACGATCAACGCCGTCCGCGTCGCTCTGACCCGCAAGGATCCCTATGGCCACGCGCTAGGACCGCTGGGCGGCACGCGCGCCAGCATCGGCGACGTCTTCTCGCCGTCCATGCCCATCGGCGTCTCCGGCGTCGCCGGACGCGGGGTCTATTATTCGTCGGCGCCGCTGGAAAACCTCGACCTCGCCACCCCGCTCAATCTTCGCGGCGAACTGGCCCTGGGAGAGGAGGTGGAGCTGTACGTCAACGAGGTGCTGCAACGCGCCCAGACTTCACCGGTCCAGGGGCGCTACGAGTTTCTGGACGTGCCCCTGGCCTTTGGCCTGAACACGATCCGCCTGGTCTTCTACGGCTCGCAGGGCCAGATCCGCGAGGTCGTGCGCCGCATCAACTTCGGCTCGGGCCAGTTGGAGCCGGGCCGCTTCGTCGTGCGGCTCAGCGCCGTCGAACAGGGGCTGACCGTCTTCGACGTGGGCGATCCCATTGGCGGTCAGGATGTCGGGGCGTTGCGCCTGGTCGCCACCGTCGATTACGGCCTCTCGTCCGGCCTGACCCTCAGCGCCGGCGCCGCGCGCTATGAACCACAGGGTCGCGACAGCCGCACCCTGGGCACAGCCGGGGTCCGCAGCTCGCTGGGCCCCGTCGCCGCTCAGATCGACGCCGCCCTGGACGACCAGGGCGGACGCGGCGTCTCCGTCGGTCTGGCCACCCGCGCCTATGGCGTCTCCCTGATCGGCCGGCACTCCGAATATGGCGCGGGTTTCATCGACGAGACGCGTCAGCTCGGCGCCCTCTATCAGGCGCCCCTGTCGCGCGCCACCGACATTCGCGCCGACGGCCAGTGGACGGCGCCCGGCGGACTGGTCGTGCCGATCTCGCTGAACGCGCGCCGCCTGGTCCGCACAGACGGCGTCAACCTGACCACCGCCGAACTGCGCGCCTCCGCCCCCCTCGGCCGCTACTACGCCTCCAGCAACATCGCCTATGAGGCCGAAACCGACGGAGGCGCCGATCGCCGCCGGTGGCTGGGCGGATTCGATATCAACACCCTGATTTCAGCGCGGCTTCAGACCCGCGCCGGCCTGACCTATGAGATATCGCCGGACCCCAGCCTCGACACGGCCTATGTCACCGCCGACTGGCAGCTCAGCCCCATCGCCGCCTTGCGCTTTGGCGCCATCCGCGCCTTGGGGCCGCAGGCTTCAACGGCTGTGCAAGCCTCGCACCTGTGGCGCGCGCCGCGTTTCGACCTCGCCCTGAACGTCGCTTATGAAACCCGCCGACAGGACTGGCGGATCGGCCTGCAGCTAGGCTTCGGCTTCGGCTATGATCCCGGCCGGCATGGCTACCGGATCACCCGCCCCGGCGTGGCCGGCGGCGGCTCGGTCGCGATCAACGCCTGGGTGGACGAGAACGGCGACGGCCTGCGCCAGGCCGACGAGCCGGGCGTGCCGGGCATCGTGGCCGACACCAACGCGGGAGGCGTCACCACCGACGCCGACGGCCGCGTCTACACCACCGGCTTGGGCGACGTGCCGACCGCTCGTATTCGCCTGACGACCGAAGGCGTCGACGACCCCTTCCTTGTCGGCGGCCCCACTGACATCCAGATCGTGCCGCGTCCCGGTCAGGCGGCGCAGATCGACTATCCGATGCAGCGCAGCGCCGAGGTGCAGCTTCTGGCCCTGCTCGTTCGCGGTTCCGGCGAGCCCCGCCCCCTCGCCGCCTTGGCCATCGAACTGGTCCCGAAAGGCGCCGGCGCACCCATCGCCGGCCGCAGCGACCACGCCGGCGTGCTGTTCTTCGAACGGGTGCGGCCGGGCGTATATGATGTCCGGCTGGACGGAGATCAGGCCCACGCCCTGGGCGTTTCCCTGATCGAGGGCGCCCGCGTCGTGGTCCCCGCCACGGGCGGCTTCGTGGACGCAGGCCGCTTCCTGGTCCGCATCGAAGGCGAGGTCCGGCAATGAACCGCACAGCCCTTATGCTCGCCCTGACCGCCGCTCTTGCGTTAAACGCCCCGCGTGACGCGCTTGCCGACGCTTCGGTGACACGATCGCCCGCGACGGCGCCCACTTTGGGCACGACCATCCGCGGCACGTCGGCGACAACCTTCAGCATCTCCACCGCCGGCTCCGTGACCCGCACCAGCGGCGATGCCATTCGGCTGACATCCGGTTCGGTGACGACGCCGACCCTGTCGATCAACTGCGGCCTGTTGAACCTGTCGGGCCTGTGCGCCCTGCGCTATATTCGCGTCACCATCACCCCCGTCACCGGCAGCGGCCCCGCGACCATATCCCGGCTGAGGGTCGGCGGATTGAGCGGCGCCACCTATCGCACCGGCTCGGCGCCGACCGAAGCGGCCAGCCTGACCTTCGACCTCAATCCCATCGGCCTGCTCAGCACCGCCACAATTCAGCTCGGCATGGACGTGGTGCTGGCCGCCAACGCCGCCAGCGGAGCCTACAGCTTCGACTACATCGTCACGGTTCAACTGGTGACATGACACCCCTTCGCGCCCTTATCCTCGCCATGCTGCTCATCGCCCTCGCCGTCCCCGCGCTGGCGCAGGAACCGGCGCGCGCCACGATCAGCATCGAACGCAGCCTCAGCATCGTCTCCGTCCGCCCGATCCAGCTCTCGCCCGAACAACGCGTCGCCACCCTGTCGCTCAGCGCCGACATTCAGCCCAATGCGCCTGCGGTGATCCGCGTCACCGGCGATCCCGGCCGGGTCTATCGCATCCGCGTGCCCCGCACCCTGACCTCCAGCGAAGGCGTCGCCCTGGTCGAGGATCTGCAGATCTGGAGCGAGAACACCGGCGACGTGTCGGTGATCCGCACCTCTCACATGGACTTGGACGGCCGCGACATGCTGCGGGTTTCCGGCCGCCTGCGCCCCGCCAATGGCGCGTCCGATACCGTCGCCGCCCTGCCCCTCAGCATCGACTACGAATAGATCAGGGCAAGGCGTCCAGCGACGCGATCAACCGATCCATCGCCGCCGCATCCAGCCCCCGCCCCGACGCGAACCCGTCGTCCACCGCCAGCGCCGCCGCGCCAATATCGGTGAATCCGAACATGCCCGCCGACCCCGCCAACCCGTGCGCGACCCGCTCCACCCGATCGAGATCACCGACCGCCAGAGCCTGCGCCAACGCGGCCCGATCCTCCGTCGCCCGGACGCAGAACTCGGCCCTCAGCGCCGTCAGCGCCGTCAGCGGATCGTCGCTCATGCGTCCGCCGCGGCCAGAATGTCCCGCAACTGGCGCGCCAGGGTCATCGGATCGAACGGCTTGACCACCACGCCAATGGCCCCCAGGGCCTTCAGCCGCTCGATCTCCTCGCTCTGAGCACGCGCCGTCATGAAGACGACCGGCGTCTTCTCCAGCCCCGAAATTTCGCGCAGACGCGCCAGCACGCTGGGCCCATCCATCGACGGCATCATCACATCCAGCAGGACGATGTCCGGCGCCGGCCCCGCCTCTAGCTGCGCCAGCGCGTCCGCCCCAGACCCCACGCTGGTCAGCACCAGGTCTGGATCCAGCTCCAGCGCGAACGCCGCCACCTCGCGGATGTCCGGCTCGTCATCGACGTGCATCACGGTCAGGGGCATGAAATCTCCTCTCAACGGTCACGCGGGGTGAAGGTCAATCGCCGCACCGTCCGCGCCAGATCGGCCAGCGACGCCGACGACTTGACCAGCACCGCCTCGACGCGCTCGCCCAGCGCGGCATCCATGTCCTGCGCGGAATAGACCACGACCGGGATCCCCTTGGCGCCTTCGCCCAGATCGGGCAGCAGCTCCAGCCCCGACCCGTCCGGCAGCCCGAGATCCAGGATCACCAGATCCGGCCTGGCCCGCGCCAGCACCTTGCGCGCCTGCGACAGGCTGGTCGCATGCGTGATCTCGGCGATCCCGGCCAGGGTTTCGGCGGTGACCTGCAGAATATCGGGGTCGTCGTCCACATGCAGGATGACCGGCGCCTGACGCCCCAGCCGCTCCAGCACGGCGGCGATGGCGCTACGCAATCGCTCTTGATCGAACGGTTTCTCAAGCCAGTCAATCACCTCCAGCGATCGCCCCCGCGCCCGCCCCCGCGCCACGTCGGCCGAGACGACCACGACCGGCGTGTCCACCGTACCGGGCCGTTCGCGCAGGGCCCGGATCAGGCCGATCCCATCCGCATCCGGCAGTTGCAGATCCACCAGAATGGCGGCGAACCCCTCGCCCTCCACGGCGTCCAGCGCGGCGGCGGCGCTGCCGGCGACCAAGGCGTCGAACCCGTCTTGCGCCAGCATGATCCGCAGCACCTCCGCCGCATCGGGATCGTCCTCGACGATCAACAGGCGCGGCCCGTGCGTCGTCTGCGGCGCGGCGTCGCCGACCGTCATCGGCAGGTCCAGATGGAAGGTCGCCCCCTCGCCCGGCGCCGATTCGAACCACAGCCGCCCGCCGTGCCGCTCGGCGATTTCCTTGGCGATCGCCAGCCCCAGGCCGGTGCCGCCGCGCTGGCGGGTGTCCGATCCGTCGGCCTGGGCGAACTTGGTGAAGATGCGCGCCCGGAACGCATCGGGCACGCCCGGCCCGTGATCGCGCACGCTCAGCCGCACGATGCGCGCCTCGGGCATGACCGCCACCTCGACCGTGCCGCTCTCCGGCGAAAACTTGGCTGCATTGGACAACAGGTTGACGACCACCTGCACCAGGCGATCCACATCCCCCATCACGGGCGCCGCCGGCCCCTCGGCTAGCTCCAGCCTGACCCCCAGCCCGTCGGCGTATCCCCGCACATTATCAAGCGACCGGATCGCGACCTCGCGCAGATCGATGGGCTGAAGCTCCAGATTGATCTGGCCGGACTCCAGCTTCTCCACATCCAGAATGTCGTTGATCAGCCGCACCAGCCGCAGGCTGTTGGAATGGGCGATGCCGATCAGGCGCCCCGCGCGCTCCGACAGACTGCCCGCCGCGCCCCCCGCCAACAGGCCCAACGACCCGGCGATGGAGGTCAGCGGCGTCCTCAGCTCATGACTGACGGTCGAGACGAACTGCTTCTTCAGCTCCTCGACCCGGCGCCGGTCCGTGATGTCGCGCACCACCGCCACCAGATGCACGCCGGTCGGCAGTTCCAGCGGACTGAAGGCGACATCGACCGGAAACGCCTCGCCGCTTCGCCGCCGTCCCGTCAACTCCTGCACCAGGCCCCCCGTCGCATCGGCCCCGCCCGCACGGATCCGCGCCATCAATCCCTTGTCCCCCTGATCGCTCGCCTCCAGCAGCACAGCCACGTCGCGCCGCCCCAGCTCCTGCACCGACCAGCCGAACATCCTTGTGGCGGCGGCGTTCATCGTCTCGATGGTGCCGCTGGGGTTCAGCGTCAGTATGGCGTCGATCGCGCTGTCGAAAATGGCTTCCTGCCGCGCCGCCGTCGCCCGAACCTCGGCCAGCAGCCTGCGCCGCGTCGTGACATATCGCACGAGCAGAGCCGCGCCCCCCGCCACCAGGGCGATCAGCGCCACGAACATCGCCGTCACCATCGCCTCAGTCGAACGCGACCGCGCCTCGACCCGCTGGGTCAACGCCATTAGCGCGCGCGCATCGACATCCGTCATCCTGTTGATGGTTGCACGAATACGATCCATCGCCGCCTTGCCCCCGCCGGTGGCGACGGCCGTCAGCCCTGCCTCGCGGCCGCGCCGGTCATGGGCCTCCAACGCCTCGCGCATCGCCGTCTGTTTGACCGCGATCCGTCGCTCTAGCTCGGCGATGTTGGCGCGCTGAACCGGATCACCCGCATAGGCGGCCCTCAGCTGCGGCAACTCCCGGCCCAAGCGCTCGGTCGCGGTCGTATAGGGAACCAGAAAATCGGGATCGCCGCTGATGATATAGCCGCGCTGCCCCGTCTCTGCGTCCTGCATCAGCGAGAAGACGGTCTGCAACTCCTCGCGCGCCTTGTGCGACTGCGCCGTCTCCTGCCGCAGCGCCCGAACCCGCTCGAAATCGCGCCGCATCTCCAGCCCGACCAGCACCAGACCGACCACCAGGGCAACAACCGCAAGGGCCAATCCCCACTGTCGACGTGATCTGCGCACCAACCCGCCCCCTCGACCTCAGCCGACGCCGCCAACTCCGACGTGCATCGATCGTTCATTCCGATCGTCCGACATCCGGGTGCGATAGGCAACATCGTTCCCGACCTGGATCTATCACGCGTGATCAAAGGATGCTTGGCACGTTAATCGTTGCAGCGGCCACGCCCGTTTTGCGTCGATACGGCAACTAGACGTAGCGTTTCACAGCCACAAAAGAATGGTTGCTTCTATCATAACGGTGCGACGCTCGGTTGGAGCCTAATGTGACCGGAGCAGGAGCCGTATCGCTGATGAGTGCTAGTCAAGCGACGCTGCCTTACCTCGAACCGATGGCGTGACCACTCGTGCACACGCGTTGGACGGTATCGCATCCGGCCCCGCCGGAAGGAGCGCCACTCCAAATTTTTTCAGTTGTGCCAAGCGCTGAGACTATCACAGCGACGAGTCAGATTTAGTCGAAGTCTGGAAGACCGTAGAACCATCATTAACGCTTGCTATTGCCTCGCCTGACGTTAGGAACCCGGCTCCCCTCCTTGGAGCCCTGCCATGACGGCGACGAAACCGATGACGATCGGGATCGATTTCGGCACGACCAATACGGTCGTCGCCCTGACCGATGAGCACGGCCTGGCTCAGCTCGTGACCTTCGATGCGGTCGAGGGCCAGACCACCACCTTCCGCTCGGCGCTCAGCTTCCAGATCCATCAGGGCGTGGACGGCCAGCCGCCCGAGCGCGTGGTCGAGGCCGGGCCCTGGGCCATCGCCGCCTATGTCGAGGATCCGCTGGAGACCCGCTTCATCCAGTCGTTCAAGACCTTCGCCGCCAGCGCCGCCTTCACCGAGACCCGCATCGACAACCGTCGCTATGCGTTTGAGGATCTGCTGGCCGCCTTCCTGCTGCGCCTGCGCTACCATGCGGGCGACGAGCTGGCGAACACCCCGCCCGCCGTCATCGTCGGCCGCCCCGTCACCTTTGCAGGCGGCAATCCCGACGAGACCTTGGCCCTGTCGCGCTATCAGACGGCGTTCGAGCGGCTGGGCTTCACCGACATCCGCTATGCGCACGAGCCGGTCGGAGCCGCCTTCTATTTCGCGCGCCAGCTGAAGGAGGACGCCACGGTTCTGGTCGCCGATTTCGGCGGCGGCACCAGCGACTTCTCCATCATCCGGTTCGAGCGGACGGACGACGGCCTGCGGTCGACGCCGTTGGCCCGCTCGGGCGTGGGCGTGGCGGGCGACGCCTTCGACTATCGGATCATCGACCAGCTGGTCTCGCCCGAACTGGGCAAGGGCGGGCTCTACAGCTCGGTCGGCAAGCAACTGCCGATCCCGCAGCGGTATTATTCCGCCTTCGCCCGCTGGGATCAGTTGGCCCTGCTGCGCGCATCACGGGACATGCGCGACATCCGATCCCTGGCCCGTACGGCGCTGGAGCCGGAGAAGATCGAGCGCCTGATCGAAGTGCTGGACGACAACCACGGCCATGACCTGTACCGCGCCGTGTCCACGCTGAAGATGGCCCTGTCGGTCGAGGAGACCGCAACCTTCCTGTTCCAGGCCGGCGGCGTCCATATCGAAAAGCCGGTCGCCCGCAGCGATTTCGAACGCTGGATCGCGCCGGAACTGGCCGCCATCGAGGGCGCGGTGGACGAGGCCATGGCCCGCAGCGGCCTGGGCCCCGAAACCATCGACCGCGTCTTCCTGACCGGCGGCACCTCCTTCGTGCCAGCCGTGCGCGCCATCTTCCAGAGCCGTTTCGGCGCCGAGCGGATCGAGACTGGCGGCGAGTTCGAATCCATCGCCGCCGGCCTGGCCCTGATCGGACGCGAAAAGGATATGGACCTGTGGAGCGAGAAGGTCGCCTAGAACCCCTGCGCCCTCGCCACCCGTTCGGCGTGGAAACCGGCGTCGCCCAGCAGCTCGTTCAGCACCCGCACTCGCTTCATGAACAGGCCGACGTCGAACTCGTCGGTCATGCCGACGCCGCCGTGCATCTGGACCGCCTCCTGCACCGCCAGTTCGGCGACGCGCCCCGCCTTGGCCTTGGCGATGGAGGCCGCCAGCGACGCCCCCTCGCGCCCCTCGTCGATGGCGATCTGGGCGCCGATCGTCGCCGCCCGCGCCAGCTCCAGCTCTGAAAAAAGGTGCGCCGCCCGGTGCTGCAACGCCTGGAACTCGCCGATCAGCTTGCCGAACTGTTTGCGGGTCCGCAGGTAATCCAGCGTCGTCTTGAACGCCTGATCGCCCGCGCCGGTCAGGCTGGAGGCCGCACAGGCCCGCCCCAGGCTCAGCGCGTCGTCCAGCAACGCCTCCCCGCCCCCGACCGCGCCGATCACCGCGTCCGCATCGACCGCAACATCGGTCAGCATGACCCTCGCGGCGTTATGCGCATCCACCATCATGGTGCGCTCGACCGCGACCCCCGCCGTCGCCGGATCGATCAAGAACAGCGTCGTTCCCTCTTCAGCCGTCGCCACCACGATCAGGGCGTCCGCCACATGGCCGTCCAGCACGAAGGCCTTGGCCCCGTTCAGCTTGAAACCGTTGCCCGCGCGTTCGGCCCGCGTGGCGATCCGCGACGGCGCATGCTTGGCGCCCTCGTCAACCGCCAGCGCCAGGATCGCCTCGCCCGCAGCGATCCTGGGCAGCCATTCTTGCTGCGCCTGCGACCCGCCCTCGATCAGCACCTTGGCCGACAGGATCGACGATCCCAGATAGGGCGACGGCGTCAGGGTGCGCCCCAGGCTCTCGGCGATCACACCCGCCTCGACGGCCCCCAGCCCCATGCCGCCCAGCGCCTCGGGGATGATGACGCCGGCGAAACCCATTTCGCCGAACGCCCGCCACAGGTCGCGCGACACGCCGTCGGCGTCGCGCTCGTTCCGCAGCTTTCGCATGTGGGCGATCGGCGCCCGTTCGTTCAGGAATCCGTCGGCGGCGTCCTGCAACATCGTCTGTTCTTCGGTCAGGATCAGCGGCATCGTCTCACGCCCCCGGTAGTTGCAGCAGGTGTTTGGCGATGATGTTTAGCTGAACCTCGCTGGTGCCGCCCTCAATGGAGTTGGCCTTGGTCCGCAGCCAGTCGCGCGCCGTCTTGCCGTCGTGCGACCGCTCGCCCTCCCATTCCAGCGCATCGGCGCCGCCCGCCGCCATCAGCAGTTCGTGGCGCCGCTTGTTCAGCTCGGACCCATAGTATTTCAGCATCGATGCGATGGCCGGATGCGCCTGTTTCGCCTTCACCTGATCCCCCACCCGCTCCATCGCCAGGCGGAAGGCCGCGGCGTCGATCTCCATATCCGCGATCCGCGCCCGGAGCATCGGCTCGTCCAGCCGGCCGGCCTCGTCCGCGCCGATGGCGTCCAGCGCAACCTGTCCCACAGGCCGCCCGCCGCCGACCTCGCCCATGGCGCCGATCATCGTCCGCTCGTGCGCCAACAGATATTTGGCCACGTCCCAGCCTCGGTTCAGCGTCCCGACCAGGTTTTCCTTCTCCACCCGCACATCGTCGAAGAAGGTCTCGCAGAAGGGTGACTTGCCGCTGATCAGGGTGATCGGCCGCGTCGTCACGCCCGGCGTCTTCATGTCGAACAGCACGAAACTGATGCCCAGATGTTTTGGCGCATCGGCATCCGTCCGCACCAGGCAGAAGATCCAGTCGGCCTTGTCCGCATAGGAGGTCCAGATCTTCTGGCCGTTGACGATCCAATGGTCGCCCTTGTCTTCAGCTTTCGTCTGGATAGCGGCCAGATCGGAACCGGCGCCGGGTTCGGAATAGCCCTGGCACCATCGGATCTCGCCGCGCACGATCTCGGGCAGGAAACGCTTCTTCTGCTCCTCGGTCCCGAAAGCCAGCAGCGCCGGGCCCAGCATCCAGACACCGAAACTGGCTAGGGCCGGCTGCGCCTTGATGCGCCGCAGTTCGGACGCCAGCACCTTGGCCTCCTCGCGGCTCAGCCCGCCCCCGCTGTATTCCGCCGGCCATTCCGGCGCCGTCCAGCCCCGCGCACCCATCCGCTCCAGCCACAGTTTGTGCGCCGGCGTCTTGAACGTGGCGTCACGGCCGCCCCAGATCATCTCGTCATCGGCCATCGGCCCGCGACATTCGGCGGGGCAGTGCGCCTCCAGCCAAGCGCGCGTCTCGGCGCGGAATCGCTCCAGATCGGTCATCCATCGTCTCCCATGGCGTGCGTCGCTGATCGGCCGGAGCCGATGCGAGACATCGTTGGACACGACCTTATCCAGGAAATCCTCGCCTTAGAAAGCGAAACCTGAATGCCGATCATATAGCTGACGTAACGTCAGATCAGTCCATGGCCCTTGGGCAGTTCGGCGTAGCGGTGCACCCGCGTCGCCATCACCAGGCCGAAACCGATCATGACGGTCAGCATCACGGTGCCGCCATAGGACAACAACGGCATGGGCACGCCCACCACGGGTGCCAGCCCCATCACCATCGCCCCGTTGATCAGCACATAGAGGGCGAAGGTCGCCGTAACCCCCGACGCGGCCAACCGCCCGAAGTGACTGTGCGACAGCGAGGCGATCCTCAGCGAGATCAGGATGATGGCGGCATAGCAGGCCAGCAAGGTGAAGGTGCCCACAAAGCCGAATTCCTCGGCGAAGGCTGCGAAGATGAAGTCGGTCTGACGTTCGGGCAGGAACTCCAGCTGGCTCTGGCTGCCCAGGCCGAACCCTCGCCCCAGCGGCCCGCCGGATCCCATGGCGATCTTGGACTGCACGATCTGATAGCCCTTGTCCGCCATATCGGCCTCGGGGCTCAGGAAGGTCAGCACGCGGTGACGCTGATAGTCGTGCATCCCGAACATGACATAGGGCGGCACCAGCACCGCCGCCGCCACGATCAAGGGCACAATGATCCGCCAGCTCAGGCCCGCCACGAACATGATCGCGGCGCCCGTCATGCCGATCAGCATGGCTGACCCCAGGTCCGGCTGGTGCGCGACCAGCAGGAACGGCAGGCCGATGATCCCGACCGGGAAGATCAGCTTCCAGTGGAAACTCGCCTCCTTGGCCGAGGCCCCGTGATACCAGCGCGCCAGGGCCAGAACGACGCCGATCTTCATGATCTCGGACGGCTGGATGCGCGTGAAGCCCAGGTCCAGCCAGCGCGTCGCCCCCAGGGCGTGATACCCTAGCGGCGTCTCGACCAAGGCCAGCAGGAATAGCGCCATGCCATAGATGGGATAGGCCAGGGCGAACCAGTAGCGGATATTGATCATCGACAGCGCCAGCATCAGCGCCAGACACATGCCGAACCGGATCAGGTGCTTCGCCGCCCACGGCGACCACGACCCGCCCGCCACCGAATACAGCATCAGGGCGCCGGTGCCGGACACCACGCACAGCAACGCCGTCAGCCGCCAGTCGATCTGACCCAGTTTGGTCGAGACACGTTCGCGCTCGCCGGGTCGTGAAAGCGCAGAGGCGGTCAACGGCCGGGCTCGGACAGATAGGGGCGTGGCCCGCTGGTCGCGGAGGGCGCAGGACGCGCGGCCTGAGGCGTCACGACCACGTCCGGCTCGGGCGCTGCGCCGACGACGCCATCCTCGACGATGGCGGCCCCGGTCGGTTCGGGCGGCAACGGCCGTTCGATCCGCGCGCGCATGTCGGGATCCTTCAACAGGACCGTGCGCATCACCTCGCGGGCGCGCGGCGCGCCGGCCGTGGCCCCGCCCTTGCCGCCGTGCTCGACGATGACGGCGACGGCGTAGCGCGGCGCATCCACCGGGGCGAAGGCGACGAACAGGTTGTGGTCCTTCAGCGCCCAGATCTCGCTCTTGCGCGACCCGGTGCCATAGTTGCGGACCTGAGCCGTGCCGGTCTTGCCCGCCATCTGGATGTCGCCCAGCCCCAGCTGGCTCTGGCGATAGGCCGTGCCGGAACGGTCGTTGGCCACGGCGATCATGCCCTGACGCACATATTCGACGTGGGCGGGATCGAACGGCAGATCCGGCGCCTCGGCGCCGCTGGGTTGCTCGACGCCGCCGATCGACTTGATCAGCCGCGGTTGCAGCTGTTTCTTGCCGTTCGCAAGGCGCGAGGTCATGACCGCCAGTTGCAGGGCGTTGACCGTGATCGCCCCCTGCCCGATCGCGACCGACGTCGTCTCGCCCGGATGCCAGACGGGATCGCGCGGGAAGGTCCGGGCCTTCCATTCCGTGGACGGCAGCAGGCCCTTGCGCTGATTGCCGACACCGATGTCGAACTCGTGCTCGAAGCCGAGGGCTAGGCCGGCCTTGCGGATATTGTCGACGCCCGCGCGGTTGCACATGGCGTAGAAATAGACGTCGCAGGAGTTCTTGATCGCGTTGTGCATGTTCTGCACCCCGTGACGGCCCCAGCAGCGCTGCGTCCTGTTCCCGGTCCGATACGACCCTGTACAGACGACGGTGTTGTTCGGATCGACGCCCGCCTCCAGCAAGGCCAGCGCCGTCGTCGGCTTGAAGGTCGATCCCGGCGGGAAGGTGCCGTTCAGCGTCTTGTCCAGCAGCGGCTTGCGCTCATAGTCCGCCAGCGCGCGATAGGTCTTGGTCGGCACGCCGCCGACGAACAGGTTCGGATCGAACGACGGCGCCGACACCATGCACAGGATGTCGCCGTTACGCACATCCATGACGACACAGGCGCCCGACTCATCGCCGAACACCTCCAGCGCCCGGTTCTGCACGTCGGCGTCCAGCGTCAGTATGACTTCCTTGCCGGCGACCGCCGGCCGCGACCCGCCGATGTCCTCGGCGACTACGCGCCCGCGCGCATCGACCTCGACCCGGTTGCCGCCCGGCTCGCCGCGCAGCGACAGGTCCAGCGCCTTTTCGACGCCCTGCCTGCCGATGCGGAAACTGGGGTTGAACAACAGGGCCGGCGGTTGCTCGCCCTTGTCGCGGATCGCCTTGACGTCCCGGTCCGAGACTTTGGCCACATAGCCGATGACGTGAGCGAACGACCCGCCGAACGGATAGTATCGCGCCTCGTTCATATCGACCATCACGCCCGGCAGCTCGTTGGCGTACTGATTGACCTTGGCGAACTCTTCCCAGGTCAGGTCGCTCTTGACTGGCACCGGGTTGAACTTGGACGCCGCATTGACGTCGCGGATGATCGCTCGTCGCCGCTCGAGCGTGTCGGGCAGCACCCGTCCCAACAGGTCCAGCGTCTGATCCAGATCCTTGGTCTCGTCGCGCACGACCAGCACCCGGAAACTGGGGCGGTTGCCGGCGATGACGACGCCGTTACGATCCTTGATCAGGCCGCGCGGCGGCGGGACCATGCGGAAGTTGAACTGGTTTTGCGACGACAGGGTCGCATACTCCTGGGCCTGCACGACCTGAAGCTGGCCCAGACGCCCGATCAGCGCCGTGATGCCCAGCGCCGTCGCCCCGCCCAGCACGAAGGTGCGCCGCAGGAACGACCCCTGCCGCTCGTTCACGTCCGCAAAGAAAATGGAGGGTTCGCCGCTCATCTGAACCGAATATCCCCGTCGTCGAACCGCTCAAGCATCCAGTTGGCGATCGGAAACAGCAGAAGCGTCGGCACGATCTGTGCGATCAGCGGCAGGATCGCCGGCGCATTGGCCACCCGAACCATGACGATCAGATAGGCCATGGCGAAGGCGCCCAGGGTGCAGGCGGCATAGGCGAAAAACCGGATCAAGCCTTCGTGGCCCGCCAGCAGATTGCGCGACAGCAGAACCGCCCCATAGACCGCCATCAGGCACAGCGCCCACAAACCCAAAGGACCGTTCCAGAACAGGTCGAGGAACAGACCGACCAGAAACAGCACCGCCGGCGCCGTCATCGACGGCCGGATCAACGGCCAAGCGAAGGCCAGCACCACGGGAATGACCGGCTCGGGCAGATGCAGGCCGAACAGATGAAACGGCGTCCCCAGCACGACGGTGGCGGCCAGGGTGATCAGCGCCGGATAGACGATCCATTGCAGAGGTCCGACGACGCGGACCGCGACCGGCCGTCTCACGCCGCGCCTCCCGGAGCCGCAGTCGGGGCCGGGGCCGGGGCTGTTGCGACCGGCGCAGGCGCCGGGGTCACGGCCGCCGGTCTCGGCGTGTTCGCCGCCGGTCGCGCCGCAGTCGGCGGCGTTACGGCAGGCGTCGAAGCGGCTGCGGCCGCAGCGTTTGTAGCACGCACGCGCTCGGCCTGGGCCTGCTGAGCCGTCAGTCGACGCGCAGCGGCATCGCGTATGGCCCCGACCTCGGCCGCATTCGGCTCGGGCGCCGTCGTCAGGCCGGCCAGAGGCGGCGCATTCAGGGCGTCGGGGCTGACCAGTTGGCCAAAGGACTGGAACAACAGCACACGGACATAATCGACCGCGCCGTGATCGCTGAACAGTTTGACGCGCCAAGCGCCGTCGATGCCCTTCGCCGCCACCCCGACCGGCAGGCCGCGCGGCAGGCCTCCGCCGTCACCCGAACTCAGGATCCGGTCGCCCGCCTGGATCGAACCGACGCCGCGAATGAACTCCAGACGGGGGCTATCGCCGCCGTCGCCGGTCAGCATGGCCCGTGCATCCGTGCGTTCGATCATGACCGGCGTGCGCGACGCCACGTCCGTCAGCAGAACCATCCGGCTGACGCCGCTGGTCACGCCCGAGATGCGCCCGACCAAACCATGCTCGCTGATGACCGGGTTGCCGATGCGCACGCCCTTGGCCGAGCCGACGTCTAGCAGCTTGGCGCGATTGAACGGCCCGCGTGCGTCGGAAATCGCTCGCCCCGTCGCCATGGCGACCGCCGGCTCGGTGCGCAGACCCAGCAGGGCCTCATACCGACCGTTGATGTTCTTTTGCGCGATGGCCTCGTCGCGCCAGCCGCGCAGTTCCACGATCTCGGCCTTCAGGCGGCGGTTCTCGCCGATCGCAAAAAAATAGCCGCCGACATAGTCTCTGGCGGCGCCGGCCCATCGCACCGGCGCGGCGAACACGCCGCCCACCGGCCCGGCCGCCGCTTCGAACCCGCCCCGTGCGGCGCCCATGCTTGAGCCGCCCTCGGGCGTCGTCCGGTCGCCCAGCAACAGGACGACCGCCCCGATGACAGCCACGACGACGACTACCGCAGCGGTCCACGCCAGCGGCACCTTGATGTTTTCAAAAGGGCCGTCGCGAAACGCCACGGGCGACCTTCCACTCAAAGGGTTGGAATCGGCAGGACGCCCCCTGCCGCTCAGCCTGCCTATCGCAGGATCAAGGCCGGAATGGAACCGTGATCACGCAGGCCTGAAAAGGATTTGCGGCCAAGCTTTCGCCTGGCCGCAACGAACGGATCAGAGCGCGGAGTCGAGCACGCCCTTCATCCAGCGCGGGTGTTCCAGCACACGGCCGCAACCGATGGCGACGCACGACAGCGGATCGTCCGCCACCGAGACCGGCAGGCCGGTGTGGTCGCGAATCTCGACGTCCAGGCCGCGCAGCAGAGCGCCGCCGCCCGTCAGCATGATGCCCTTGTCGGCGATGTCGGCGGCCAGTTCCGGCGGGGTGGCTTCCAGCGCGACCTTCACGGCCTCGATGATCTGCGTGACCGGCTCGGCCAGGGCTTCGGCGGCCTGACGTTCCGAGATACGGACTTCGCGCGGCACGCCCTGCATCAGGTCGCGACCCTTGACCTCGATCGACAGGCCTTCGCCGTCGGCCGGGATACGGGCGGTGCCGATGTCCTTCTTGATGCGTTCGGCCGTGGTCTCGCCGATCAGCAGGTTATGGTTGCGGCGCATGTAGCTGATGATGCTGTCATCCATCTTGTCGCCGCCGACGCGGACCGAACGCGAATAGACGATGCCCGACAGCGACAGAACGGCGACTTCCGTCGTGCCGCCGCCGATGTCGACGACCATCGAGCCGGTCGGCTCGTGAATCGGCAGACCGGCGCCGATAGCGGCCGCCATCGGCTCGTCGATCAGACCCACGCGGCGGGCCGAGGCGTTCAGGCAGCTGTCGTTGATCGCGCGACGCTCGACCGCCGTGGCGCCCGAGGGCACGCAGACGATGATCTTGGGGTTCACGAAACCCTTGCGGTTATGAACCTTGCGGATGAAGTGCTTGATCATCTCTTCGGCGACTTCGAAGTCGGCGATGACGCCGTCGCGCATGGGGCGGATGGCCTCCATGTGACCGGGGGTGCGGCCCAGCATCTGCTTGGCCTCTATGCCCACGGCGTGAACGACCTTGCGTCCCCCGACGTTGCGCAGCGCCACGACCGACGGCTCGTTCAGGACGATGCCCTTACCCTTCATGTAGATCAGGGTGTTGGCGGTGCCCAGGTCCATCGCGATGTCATTGGAGATCGCGCCGAAAAGGGAAAAACTCATGGGAATCGATACCGTTCTTAGCTGGCAGGGCGTCTTCTGATTTCACAGTCGACCTGGCGACGCCCCAACTGTCTCGACATCCCCACGCCGGACAGTTCCTGATCGTCTTCGCCACGCCTACTAGCGGCGGGTGTGCCTGTATGAAACCGGGATTACAAGCCCTGATGACGGTCTCGTCATATAGGGTTCGTATCGGGCGACCGACCGCCTGTGGATGCAGGGCTCAGGACGATGCTACGCCCTTGCTCCGTGCGGCGCCGGAACGGGCGTCGGCCGCCTCCATCGCCGGATAAAGCGTGTCGTCCTCTCGCGCGACACGGTGCGCCAGGGCGCCGATCAGGCCCTTGGTCGCCGTCGCGAACCGGTTCCGATCCGAAAGGATCTTGGCCTGCGACCACTCTCCGAAGTAATGCGCCCAGGCTCCACTGACCGCCCCCATGTCATCGACATAGTCCTGCGCCAACTGACGGACCGCAGGGTCGTGCGACGTCATCAGCACGGGGTACAGTTCCCCATCCTCAATCGCGAGATGTTCGATCAGGGCTGTGTTCAGCGCGCCCATCAGTTCGCGGGCGCGTACGGCGTCTTCTTTCGTCTTCAGGACTTCAGCCAGCCCACCCAGCGCGCTGGCCAGGCGGATGATGCGACGATGCTGCGCCTTCAGTATCTCGACATCCATCGCGACACCTCCAAGACAGTGATATCACAACCTTTGAATGAATCACACCTGAAGAGAGGACTACGTGTCGTTCCTCAGTCGCCCCGCGCGGTCTCGCGCCGCTTCACCATTTCGCGCACCACCAGCATCAGCACCAACCATGCCAGCGCGACGCCCGCCAGGATGGCGGAGGTCCAAATCCCGTCCCCGCTGACCGCCGTCATGAACGACCCGCCGAAGAAGGCCACAAGCGCGGTCTTGGGCAACACACCCAGGGCGCACCCCGCCAGGAACCCCGGAAACGAAGCCCGCGCCGCGCCGAACGCCATATTGACGATGATGAAGGGCGCCGACGGCACGTTGCGGATCATGAAGCTGGCGTAGAAGGCGTTCTTGCCCACGAACCGCGTCAGCCGCCCCACCGTCCGCCCGCCGTGCCGCTCCAGCAGCCTCGCCGTCGGCCCGCGCCCCAGCCAATAGGTCACGCCCGCCGACACCACGGTTGCGATCCAGCTGTAGAGAAACCCGAACCAAGGTCCGAACGCCACGACGCAGGCCGCGATCAGGATGAACTGCGGCGCGCCGAAGAAAGCCGAGACCGTAAACACTACGATGGCCGCCACCAGCCCCCACGGCCCCTGACGGAACCCGGCAAGCCAGTCCTCCAGACGCCCTTCGGCCTCCAGCCCAAGCTGACTCTTGCCCACGGCGAACAGGGCGATCATCGCGCCCAGCAACAGGGCCGTCGCCAGCACGGCGCGCCAGCGACGCGCCTCCATATTCGACAGGAAATCGATGATCCAGCGCATCACAGGCGCCGCTTATCACCCCCTCTGCGCATTGGCGAGCGTCAGCGCATTGTCCCGCGCCGCGACCGCGCGTAAACAACCCCGCCCTCCCCAGGCAAGAATCTTCCAAAACTCATGGGATAGTCATGTCCAGCCTGCAATCTTCCGCCCTCGCCCGCGTCAAGCCTTCGGCCACCATCGCCGTGACCGCCCAGGCGCGAAAGCTGAAAGCCGAAGGCCGCGACGTGATCGGCCTGGGCGCCGGAGAGCCCGACTTCGACACCCCTGAGAATATCAAACAGGCCGCCATCGACGCGATCCACCGCGGCGAGACCAAATACACCGACGCCGACGGCATGCCCGAGTTGAAGGCCGCCATCGTCGCCAAGTTCAAGCGCGAGAACGGCCTCGACTATACGGCGGCGAACATCCACGTCGCACCGGGCGGCAAGCCCGTCATCTTCAACGCCTTGGTCGCCACCCTGAACCCCGGCGACGAGGTCATCGTGCCCGCCCCCTATTGGGTCTCCTATCCGGACATGGTCCTGCTGGCCGGCGGCGAGCCCGTCACCGTGATCGGCGAGGAAAAGGACGGCTTCAAACTGCTGCCCGCCGTGCTGGAGGCCGCGATCACGCCCCGCACCAAGTGGCTGATCCTGAACAGCCCCTCCAACCCCACCGGCGCCGCCTACACGCGCGCCGAGCTGGAAGCTCTGGCCGAGGTTCTGCGTCGCCACCCCCACGTCTGGGTGCTGACCGACGACATGTACGAACACCTCGTCTATGGCGACTTCGAATACACCACCATCGCCCAGGTCGCCCCCGACCTGATCGACCGTACACTGACGGTCAACGGCGTCTCCAAGGCCTATGCCATGACCGGCTGGCGCATCGGCTACGCTGGCGGCCCCAAGCCGCTGATCGACCTGATGCGCAAGGTGGCCAGCCAGACGACGTCAAACCCCGCCAGCATCAGCCAGTGGGCGGCCGTCGAGGCCCTGAACGGCCCGCAGGACTTCATCCCCGAGCGCAAGGCCGCCTTCGAGCAACGCCGCGACCTGGTCGTCTCGATGCTGAACCAGGCCACGGGCATCACCTGCGCCACGCCCGAGGGCGCCTTCTACGTCTATCCGTCCATCGCCGGCCTGATCGGCAAGACGACGGAGAGCGGCGTCGTCATCGACGGCGACTCCACCTTCGCCGCGGAACTGCTGAACGCCGAGGGTGTGGCCGTGGTCCAGGGCGAGGCCTTTGGCCTGTCGCCCTATTTCCGCATCAGCTACGCCACCTCGGACGCCGTGCTGGAAGAAGCCTGCACCCGCATCCAGCGCTTCACCGCCTCGCTGCGCTGAGAACGGGAAGAGGAGGCCTCGGCCTCCCCTTCTGCGTTCAGTCCGCCAGTTGATCGATCAGCGGCCGCAGTGTCGCATCGGTCGTCGGCGCGATCTCCTGCAGGAAGGCGATCAGGGCCCGTTCGTTATCGTCGAAATCGCCATCACGACCGATCCGGTCGATCAGCCAGCGCGCTTCGTCCTGATCGACGGGCGCGCTGGTCTCGGCGGCGCCTACGGTCTGCGCCAGCCGATCAGAAAAGACGTCGTCGGCACGGGATTGGTCTAACGCCCAGCGCATGAACCGCCCGACATAACCGGCGCGTTCCAGATCGCGAGACTGTCCAGGCGCCTCGCCAAACCGTTTCTCCATGCCGCGGAAAATGCCGTCGTCCAGGTCGGCCAGCCACCGTTCACGACGTAAAGCCTCCTCTCGCTCAGGGGCTATCCAGCCGGCGGAGGCCGTCACCGCATTGGCGACTGCGCGCATAAAGAAGTCCGTCCATGTCGGATCGTTCGCCGCGCCTCTCGTGGCGTCGTTAAGGTCGAACAGGGCCTCGGCCTCCTCGCGCGAGACCGCCAGTCGCCCAGGGCCCGACGGCGCAAATACCAGCCGCCGCAACCGCGCCACTTCGCTGGCGCTGATGATTCCGTCGTTATCGACAACCGACCGCGTCACCAGCGAGAGCCCGAAGGCGGCCAGGAAGGATGGCGCCGCGTCAGCCAATTCCAGCACCCGGACGACAATCTCGACCTCGGTGCCGTCCCGCAACCGGCCGTCGGCCTTTATCCGTGCAACCAACCATTCCGCCTGGGCGTCGGTGACATAGCCTGCCGGTTCCTGCTGTCTCACCAGCCAGTCGGTCAGCGCCTCTATGAAGAACTCCCGCCATTCCTTGGACTGACGCTCGGTCCCCTCATCGACGACGAACAAAGCCTCGACTTCGTCCTTGGTGACCGTGATCGCGCCGAACACCTCACGGCGAAGGGCGAGTACGTCGTCGGGACCAACCTCCCCGCTCGCGACGATCGCCGCACAAAGAGCCGTCAAGGCCATGTCATCCTCCGCCGATTTGGCGAAGACTTAGCAACCTGATGATTACATCGGACCTAACGGAAACGCCGATCTCAGGTGCTGGGCTGCGTATAGACGACGCGACAGTCGCCATCGATGGTCGTGTAGCGATTGTTCGCCGCGTCCACGAACGAGATCCGGCCACCGTCGTCATACTCGACCTTGCCGGTCGACCGGCCCTTGAAGTTCTCGACCCCATAGGTCCAGCAGGTGATGTCAGCCGGCTTGTCGCCCCATGTGGCGTCGTTGCGGGCGCGCTTGCTGTCGGTGCAGGCGGACAGGGCGCTTGTCAGGGCGATTGCGGCAACGGCGTAGGCGAGAGCTTTCATAAGCCTAGCCTTGCATGGACGACGCCCAAGGAAAAGGCCGCCCAAGCGATGCAAGGGCGGCCTGATTTTTCGACGATGATGCCCGACCTACGGCCGGCTGGCCATGCCCAGCTTCACCGGCTTGGCGTCGTCGGCCAGGGCGCCGCGCTTGACGCCCCACAGCAGGATAATCGGCGCGCCGACATAGATCGACGAATAGGTGCCGATGATGATGCCGAACATCAGGGCGATCGAGAAGCCGAACAGGGCCTCGCCGCCGAAGATGGCCAGGGCCGCCAGCACCATGACGGCGGTCACGCCGGTGATGATGGTCCGCGACAGGGTCTCGTTCAGCGACAGGTCGATCACGTCGCGCAGCGGCATGGTCTTGTACTTGCGCAGATTCTCGCGAAGACGGTCGAACACCACCACGGTATCGTTCATCGAATAGCCGATGACGGTCAGGACGGCGGCGACCATGTTCAGGCTGAACTCCAGCTTGAACAGCACGATCAGGCCGAACGTCAGGATCACGTCGTGCAGCAGGCCGACCACGGCGCCGAAACCGAACTGCGGCTCGAACCGGAACCAGATGTAGAGGAACATCAGCCCGATCGCGACGCCCAGCGCCAAGAGGCCCGAGGTGAACAACTCGCCCGACACCTTGGAGCCGACGACGCTGACGCCCGAATAGGTGACCTGGCCGACTGCGCCGCTGATGGCGCCCTCGACCTGGTTGACGACCTGGGTCTGATCGCGGCCTTCCGGCACCTGGAAGCGCAGGATGGCGGTCGAGCCGTCATTCGCATTGTTGTCACGCCGCGCGATGCCCTGCACCTGAACATCGCCCAGGTTCAGGCCGTTCACGGCCTCGCGCACACGATCCAGCTCGATCACCTGACCGGCCGGCTTGGACACCTCCATCGAGGCCCCGCCCCGGAAGTCGATGCCCATGTTCAGGCCGGGATAGAAGCACGACACGATCGCCGCGATGCAAAGGACCACAGACAGAACGCCGGCGAACCGGGCGTATTTGACGAAATGGAAGTTCGTCTTCTGCGGAAGCAGTTTGATGAGGGGCCATCCACGCATCGCCATCACTCCGCGATCGGCAGTTTTTTGGGCTTGGCCGTCTTGAGCCAGTAGCCGAGCAGGACCTGGGCGACCAGGACCGAAGAGAAGACCGAGGTGAAGACACCGATGGTCAGGGTCCAGGCGAACCCGCGCACCGGCCCTTCGCCGAAGATGAACATGATGCCCGCCGCGACCAGGGTCGTCAGGTTGGCGTCGATGATGGTGCCCATGGCCTTGTTGAAGCCGGCGTCCATTGAGGCGATCACGCTGCGGCCCGACCGGGCCTCGTCACGCATCCGCTCGTAGATCAGCACGTTGGCGTCCACCGCGACGGCGAATGTCAGGATCAGACCCGCGATGCCCGGCAGGGTCAGCGTCGCCTGGGTCAGCGACATGGCCGCCACGATCAAGATGCCGTTCAGCACCAGGCCGACAACGGACACGCCGCCGAACAGCAGCCCATAGGCCAGGATCATGAACAGCACGATGATGGCGAACCCGACCGCGGTCGACAGAGCGCCGGCCGACACGGCGTCTGCGCCCAGTTCGGCCGTCACGGTCCGGCGTTCCTCCACGTTCAGCGGCGCCGGCAGGGCCCCGCCGTTCAAGAGGTTCACTAGGGTCGAGGCTTCCTGAATGGAGAAGTTGCCGGTGATCTGGCCCGACCCGCTGGTGATCGCGCTCTGGATCGTCGGGGCCGAGATGACCTTGCCGTCCAGGATGATGGCGAAGGGCTTCTGCAGATTGGCGGCGGTCGCCTCGCCGAACCGGCGTGCGCCGGCGCCGTCGAAGCGGAAGTCGATGGCCGGGCGGCCGCTCTGGTCCGAACCGACGCCTGCGCGGGTCAGGTTCTCGCCCGACACCAGCACGCGCTTCTTGACCAGATAGGGGGTGCCGTCTTCGCCGACCAGCAGTTCGGAATCCGGCGGGACGCGGCCCGCCTGGGCCTCGGTGACCGAGTTCTCGACGTCCACCATCTGGAACGTCAGCTGGGCCGTCTGGCCGATGACCTCCTCCAGCTTGGTCGGATCGCTCTCGCCCGGCGCCTGGACGACGATCCGGTCCGTGCCCTGGCGGGTGATGGAGGGTTCGCGCGTGCCTAGGCTGTCGATCCGGCGGCGTACCACCTCGATCGACTGATCCACGGCCGTCGCGCCCATGCCGTTCAGCGCGACGTCGGTATAGGCGAAGCGGACGCGGTTATCACCGATGCGGCTTGCCGTGCGCTCGACCTGACCGCCCGGTCCGGCCTGACCGCCCAGTTGCTGCAACGCCTTGAACGCCGCATCGCTCTGCGCCGGATTGGCCAGGGTCACGATGACGCCGCCGGCTTCGCGTTGGAAGCCGTTGGTGGCGATGCCCGCGCCGCTCAGCGTGACCCGGACGTCTTCGATCAGGTTGGTGACGCGCTTCTCGCGCATCGCCGGCACATCGACTTCCAGCAGCAGATACGAACCGCCCTGAAGGTCCAGCCCCAGGTTCAGCTTGTTCTTGGGCACGAAGCCCGGAAGCGCCGCGCGTTGGGCATCCGACAGCACGTTCGGGAATGCGAACAGGCAGCCGAAGACGGCCGCAGCGACGACGAGTATGACTTTCCAGCGCGACAGCTGAATCATGAGGGCGGTCTCGGTTCAGCGATACGCGAGCGTATCAGGCCTTGGAATCGTTGGCGGCGATGGCGGTGCGGTTGCGCACCTCGGCGATCATGGACTTGACCACGCGCACGTTGACGCTCGGCGCGATCTCGACATTGACCTCGGCTTCTTCGACGCGGGTGACCTTGCCGATCATGCCGCTGCCCAAGACGACGGTGTCGCCACGCTTGACCGCGCCGATGGCCGTCGCATGTTCCTTGGCGCGCTTCTGCTGCGGACGGATCAGCAGGAAGTAGAACAGGATGAAGATGCCGATGATGGGCGCGAAGCCGATCAGTTGCGCCACCAAGCCGCCGTCAGCCGCTCCGCCCATGGGTAGTCTCCGAACACAGAAGGGGCAGCCCTCGTCGGCGCCCCATTAAAACGAGGCGCGGAACCTAGGGCCGCGCCTCGCGGATTGCAACGCGACTAAATCGATCAGCGCGGCAATACCGTCAGAGGATCGATCGCGACGGGGTCGTCGCCGCGCATCTGGCGGGTCTCGAAGTGGATCGAGGGGCGCCCATCGCCGGCCGTCAGACCCACGGTGCCGATCTGCTGACCGGCCCGCACGTCCTCGCCGTCGCGCACCGTCGCCGAACCCAGATGGCCATAGACCGTGCGCCAGCCGTTGGCGTGGACCACCAGAACCGTCAGCCCCTGCCCGACCAGATCGTCGCCGACATAGGCCACGCGCCCGGCGGCCGAGGCGCTGACAGCCGCGCCCGCAGATGCGCCGATGTTCACGCCATTGTTGCGCTCGCCCATGCCGACCGGGCCGAACCGGCGCACGATGTCGCCGCGCACGGGCCACAGCAGATTCGGCTGGCCGGTTGCGACCGGGCCTTGCGCGGTCGGCGCCTGGGCCGGCCCCGACGTGAAGGGTTGCGTCACGGGCCGCGTCTGCACCGGCAGGGCCGCATTGCCCGAGGGCGGCGGAGGCGGCGGCGGGATCACGCCATTGTTCGGCACCAACACCCCGACGGGCGAGGCGCCGGTCGCATAGGGATCATTGCCGGTATCCACCGCCGCTTCCGGCAGGATGATTCGCTGACCCGTCGTGATCGCCCCGCGCGGCCCCAGACCGTTCAGGTCGATCAGCGTCTGCACCGGCGTCTGGAACCGCCGCCCGACGCCCGAGATCGTATCGCCCGGCTGGATCACATAGGCCGCGCCCGGTCGAACCGGTCCCGACGACGGCGGCGGCTGATAGGCCGGGGGCTGATATGCGGGCGGCTGATAGGCCGGCTGGCCGGGATTCATGCTGACGGTCGGCGGCAGCGCCCCGCCCTCGACCTGACCGATCGGCGCCGTCGCAGGCGGCGGCGATTCATACGGCGCAGGCTGATACGGCTGGTTCTGCTGACCATTCGGATAGGCCGGCTGCTGCGGATAGGCGCCCTGGCCCTGAGCCGGCGCCGGGTTCGCATGCGTCGAATAGCGTGGCTCGGACGGATAGCTGATGCAGGCCGCCGTGCTCAGCGACGCCCCCGCCACCAGAACCGCTCTCATCCAGCCCGAAATCACCGCCACCGGCTGCTCCTCACATGGTTAAACTCGCCCGCCCGGTGTGCCCGCTCGCGCCCCATAAGCCAACCCCGCAATCATCGCGGAATTGGGGCGCGAAGGTTAACGGGGAAGCCGAATATGTCTCCTCCCCACATCGTGGGGAGGTGGCGCGACGCCTCTTCGCGTCGTGACGGAGGGGCTCTTCACCGCATCACAGGCGCACGTGGGACTTCAAGAACCCCTCCACCGCGCAGCCTGTCCTCGGGCTCGCCTTTGGCGAGACCCGGGGGCGGTCCCCCTCCCCACGATGTGGGGAGGAAACGATAGCGTCACCCCTCCTTCGCCATCCCCTCGACCAAGGGCACAAACCGCACCTCCGTCAGGCTCTCGCGGTGGAACGAGCCATCGCCCTGCCCCACATAGCGGTGCAGCATCTGCACCGACGTGCGTCCGACCGGCGCGACCAGCACCCCGTTCGGCTTCAGCTGCTTCAGCAGTTCGGTCGGCTCCGTCGGCGACGCGGCCGTGACCATGATCCGGTCGAACGGCGCCTGCTCGGCCCAGCCCAGGCCGCCGTCGCCGTGCTTGGTGATGACATTGTCGATCTGAAGCGTGCGCAGCTTGGCCTCGGCCTCGACCAGCAGGCTGCGATACCGCTCCACCGAATAGACATAGCGCGCCAGCCGGCTCAACACCGCGCACTGGTATCCACTGCCTGTGCCGATCTCCAGCACACGATGCCGCGCCTGCACCTCCAGCGCCTGGGTCATCAGACCGACGATATAGGGCTGGCTGATCGTCTGGGCGCAGTCGATCGGCAGGGCCTGATCCTCCCACGCCTGATCCAAAAACTTCTCGTGAACGAAGACCGCGCGGTCGATGCTCTCCATCGCCTTCAGCACGCGCGGATCCGTGACCCCCTGCTGCCTCAGCGACAGGATCAAGCGCCCGGCCCGGTCGTCGTGGAGGTTCATGCAGCCGTCACCAAAGTTTTAGGCGGCGCCCCGCCCAGCACCTTCTTCAGGTCATGCACGCTGGTCATATGCGTCAGGTCGATATGCAGCGGCGTGACCGAAATCCGCCCTTCCTCGATGGCCCTCAGGTCCGTGCCCTCGGCATGTTCCTGCTTCTCGCCGCGGAAGCTCATCCAATAATAGTCGCGCCCGCGCAGGTCGACGCGCCGCACCGCATGCATCTCGCCCACATTGCGGAATCCCTGCGTCGTCACCTCGACCTGCTCCACCGCTTCCGGTGGGCGGTTGGGGAAGTTCAGGTTCATCACCACGCCCGGCGCCCATTTCTGGTCCAACAGGCGGCTGATGATGGCCGGCGCGAACGCCTCCGCCGTCTCCCAATGCGCCACGACCTCGTCGTGGAACCGCTCCAGGCTCTGACTCAGGGCGATGGAGCGGATGCCGAACGCCATCCCCTGCAACGCGCCCGCCACCGTGCCGGAATAGCTGACGTCCTCGCCGATATTGTGCCCCCGGTTCACCCCCGACAGCACCAGATCCGGCTTGTCCGGCATCAGGTCGTTGACCGCCAGCACGACGCAGTCCGTCGGCGTTCCCGTCACCGCAAACCGCTTCTCGCCCAGGTTCATCACCCGCAGCGGCTCGGTCAGGGTGATCCCCCGCCCCTTGCCCGACTGCTCGACCGCAGGCGCGCACACCCACACGTCGTCGCTCAAGGTGCGCGCGATCCGCTCAAGACATTCAAGGCCTTCCGCCTCGATCCCGTCGTCGTTGGTCAGGAGAATACGCACTTTAAACTCCGCTCATCCCGGCGAAAGCCGGGACCCAGTTCTGTCGCTCGGCAGTGCGTTGGATCGAAGGCGCTAGAATATTACGCGGTTTTCGCCCAAAGCACTGGGTCCCGGCTTTCGCCGGGATGAGCGGAAAAATCATTGGCTGCCGCCGACGAATTCCAACCCGCCCATATAGGGCTGCAGGACCGCCGGCACCGCGATCCGCCCGTCTTCCTGCTGATAGTTCTCCATGATCGCCACCAGCGTGCGACCGACCGCCAGGCCCGACCCGTTCAGCGTATAGACGAACTCGGTCTTCTTCTCGCCGGCGCGCTTGAACCGCGCATCCATGCGCCGCGCCTGGAAGTCCCCGCAGTTCGAGCAGCTGCTGATCTCGCGATATGTCCCCTGGCTGGGCAGCCAGACCTCCAGGTCGAAGGTCTTCTGCGCCGAAAAGCCCATGTCGCCCTTGCACAGCAGCATCCGCCGGAACGGCAGCTCCAGCGCCTTCAGCACCGCCTCGGCGCAGGCCGTCATCCGCTCATGCTCGGCGTCGCTGTCCTCCGGCCGCGCGATCGACACCATCTCGACCTTGGAAAATTGGTGCTGGCGGATCAGCCCGCGCGTATCGCGCCCCGCCGACCCCGCCTCTGCCCGGAAGCACGGCGTCAACGCCGTCATCCGCATCGGCGTCGCCAGCTCGTCCTCGGACAGAATGCTCTCGCGCACGAGATTGGTCAGGGAGACTTCGGCGGTGGGGATGAGGTAGCGCAAATCGCTCGAAGTATTGAGACGATTATGCCAGTCAAAGTACTTGTCGCTGAAACTCCCACCACCTCCACCAGGGGGGCGTTCAAAGAACGACAACATGCTTTCACGCCCAACCGAGCTAATGAAATCGTGCAGATCATTCTCGCTAGGAACGATGCGAGTGGAAAACAAATCTTCTTCAAACTTCGGAAGTTGGCCAGTTCCAAACATCGTGTGATCCCGCACCAGCAGCGGCGGGTTCACTTCCAGATACCCGTGCTGGTCGGTCTGCAGGTCCAGCATGAACTGCCCCACGGCCCGTTCCAACCGCGCCAGCTGGCCCTTCAGCACTGCGAACCGCGCGCCCGACATCTTGGCCGCCGCCTCGAAGTCCAGCATCCCCAGGGCCTCGCCCAGGTCGGCATGATCCTTGGCCGGGCCGGTGCGGCGCGGCTCGCCCCAGGTCGAGACCTCGACATTGCCCGCCTCGTCCTCGCCGTCCGGCACATCCTCGGCCGCTAGGTTCTTCTGCGCCGCCAGCAGGTCGCGCAGTTCCTTGCCGACGCGCGCCTCGACCTCGGCCGCCGCCGCGATGTCGCCTTTCAGCGCCTCGACCTCGGCCTTCAGCCGGTCGGCCTCGGCCATGTCCTTGCGCCCCATGGCGGCGCCGATCAGCTTGGACGCCGCATTGCGCTTGGCCAGGGCGTCCTGCCCCGTCGTCTGGGCATGACGCAGTTCGGCGTCCAGCCGCAGGATGTCCGCCACCAGCCCGTCCGGCTCGTCCACCCCGCGCGACGACCAGCCCGCCACGTAAACCTGGGGGTTCTCGCGAATGGCTCTGATGTCGTGCATGGTCTGAAACTTCGGCTGGGCGGGAGAAGCCGAACGCTCTACCCGCCCACGCCGTCACGGGCAACGCGCGAAGGCGGATGCATCGTCTCCTCCCCATTTCATGGGGAAGAAACGCGGCGCGCCTTCGCGCCGTGACGGAGGGGTTCTTCACCGCATCGCAGGCGCCTGTGGGACTTCGAGAGCCCCTCCACCGCTTAACCTACGCCGCCGCCGCCCCCCGAGCCCACGGAGCCCACCGATCCGGTTGCGCCGGTCCCGCCGGCTCCCCCCGAACCGCCGACCCCGCCCACGCCGCCGTCGGCCTGAGCTCAGAACTGAAAAGGCCCCGCGGAGCGATCGGCGGGGCCTTTGTTTAGTTGAACGCGTCGCTCAAGCAGCGAGCGACCGCGTCGCGAGCGTTAGCGACCAGCTGGGGGTTTGGGGGCCGCAGCCCCCAAGTATCAAAGACCCAGTTTTGCCTTCAGGATGTCGTTGACCGCCGCCGGATTGGCCTTGCCGCCCGTGGCCTTCATCACCTGACCGACGAACCAGCCGATGGCTTGGGGCTTGTCGGCCACGGCCGCCGCCTTGTCCGGGTTGGCGGCGATGATCTCGTCCACGGCCTTCTCGATGGCGCCGGTGTCGGTCACCTGTTTCAGCCCGTGCTTCTCGACCACTTCGGCCGGCGAGCCCTCGCCGTTCCAGACGTGATCGAACACTTCCTTGGCGATCTTGGACGAGATGACGTTCGTCTCGATCAGCTCCACCAACTGCGCCACATGCGCCGCCGGCAACGTGTTCTCGCTGAAGTCCTTGTTGTCGGCCGCCAGGCGCGCCGAGACCTCGTTCGTCACCCAGTTCGACACCAGCTTGGGGTCGCGGCCTTTTGCGGCTGCTTCGAAATAGTCCGCCTTGGCCTGTTCCGAGATCAGCACGATGGCGTCGTATTGCGACAGGCCATAGTCGGCCATCAGACGCTTGCGCTTGTCGTCCGGCAGCTCAGGCAGGGACGCCTTGATCTCGGCGATCCAGGCCTCTTCCAGGTCCAGCGGCAGCAAGTCGGGATCGGGGAAGTAGCGATAGTCCTGCGCCTCTTCCTTGGACCGCATCGAGCGCGTTTCGCCGGCCGTCGCATCATACAGGCGCGTCTCCTGAGTGATCGAACCGCCGTCCTCCAGGATCTCTATCTGGCGGCGCGCCTCATACTGGATTGCTTGAGAAATGAACCGGAAGCTGTTGACGTTCTTGATCTCGCAGCGCGTGCCCAGATAGCCGAAGTCGCCCGTCCCCTTGAACTTTTCATAGTTCCCGGCCCGGCAAACCGACACGTTCACATCGGCCCGCAGATTGCCCTTCTCCATGTCCCCGTCGCAGGTGCCCAGATAGATCAGGATGGTCCTGATCTTCTTCACATAGGCGACCGCCTCGTCCGGCGTGCGCAGGTCGGGGCGCGAGACGATCTCCATCAGCGCCGTGCCGGCCCGGTTCAGATCGACATAGCTCTCGGTCGGCGACAAGTCGTGGATCAGCTTACCCGCATCCTGCTCCAGGTGCAGCCGCTCGATGCCGACGTTGAAGAAGCTGCCGTCCTCGGCCTCAACCTCGACCACGCCCTCGCCCACGATGGGGTAGTAGAGCTGGCTGATCTGATAGCCGGTCGGCAGGTCGGGATAGAAGTAGTTCTTGCGGTCGAACTGGCTGCGCTTGTTGATCTGCGCGCGCAGGCCCAAGCCGGTCTTCACCGCCTGTTCGACGCAGTGTTTGTTCAGCGTCGGCAGCATGCCGGGGAAGCCCGCGTCCACCAGCGACACCTGCTCGTTCGGCCCCGCGCCGAAGCCGACGGCGGCGCCGGAGAACAGCTTGGCTTTCGACGCCACCTGGGCGTGGATTTCCAGCCCCATGACGATTTCCCAATCGCCCGTGCGGCCCTTGATGGTTTTCGAGTTCGTAGCGGTGTCGGTCATCCGTCCGTCCTAGCGCCCTCGTCGGCGGCGAGAAAGGGGGCTGTCTTGATGATGTCGCGAAAGGCGATCAACTTCCGCCTCTCAACGGAGATTTCGATGACCAAGACCCTGTTCGCCGCCGCTGCGGCCTCCCTGCTGCTGACCGGCGCCGCCTCGGCCCAGACCGCGCCTGTCACAGCTCCGGCGCCAGAGCACGAGAATCACGCCGCCCATCCCACCATCGACAGCTCCATCGAGGCCCTGATCGCCGATCCCGCGACCAAGGCGGTCCTCGACAAGCACCTGCCCGGCATCGCCCAACACCCAGCCTATGGCCAGTTCAAGAGCATGACCCTGCGCCAGGTCGCCCCCTATTCGGGCGGCAACATCACCGACGCCAAGATCGCCGCCATCGACACCGACCTGAAGGCGCTCCCGGCGGAGTAATTAAAGAAGGGGCTGGCGATCCGCCGGCCCCTTCGCTTCTCCGACAAGGAGAAGTTATCTCACCACCACTTGCCCGGCTTGGCCGTGAAGCCCGCCGCCTGTTCCAGCACGGCGCCGACCTGGAACACCGTCGCCTCGTCCAGCGCCTTGCCGATGACCTGAAGACCCAGCGGCAATCCGCCCGCGTCGACGCCCGCCGGCACCGAAATCCCCGGCAGGCCGGCCAAGTTGGTCGTCACGGTGAAGACGTCGTTCAGATACATCGTCAGCGGGTCGATCTGCTTGTCGCCCAGGGCGAAGGCGGCCGACGGCGTGGACGGCGTCAGGATGGCGTCCACCTGGCCCCAGACGTTGTCGAAGTCCTCGGCGATGCGGCGACGCACCTTCAGCGCCTTGACGTAATAGGCGTCGTAGAAGCCGGCCGACAGCACATAGGCGCCGATGGTCAGGCGACGCTGGACCTCCTTGCCGAAGCCTTCGGCGCGCGAGGTGGCGTACAGGTCGTCCAGCGACTTGAACTCCTCCGCCCGGTGCCCGAACCGCATCCCGTCATAGCGGGCCAGGTTGGACGAGGCCTCGGCCGGCGCCACGATATAATAGGTCGGCAGGGCGTATTTGGTGTGCGGCAGGCTGATCTCGACGATCTCACAGCCGGCGTCCTTCAACCAGGCCACGCCCTGGTCCCACAGGGCCTGGATTTCGGCCGGCATCCCGTCCACGACGTATTCGCGCGGCACGCCGATGCGCAGGCCCTTGACCGACTTGCCGACCGAGGCGGTCCAGTCGGGCGTCGGGATGTCCAGGCTGGTCGAATCCTTGGCGTCGAACGAGCACATGGATTGCAGCAGCAGGGCCGCGTCCTCGACCGTCTTGGTAATCGGGCCGGCCTGATCCAGCGACGAGGCGAAGGCCACCATACCGAAGCGGCTGGCACGGCCATAGGTGGGCTTGATCCCGACCGTGCCGGTGAAGGCGGCGGGCTGGCGGATCGATCCGCCAGTATCCGACGCGGTGGCGGCCAGGCACAGGTCGGCGGCGACGGCCGAGGCCGAACCGCCAGACGATCCGCCCGGCGTCAGATCGGCGTTGGAGTTCGCCGACTTCCACGGATTCTTGACCGGACCGAAGGCCGAGGTCTCGTTGGACGAGCCCATGGCGAACTCGTCCATGTTCAGCTTGCCCAGCATGACCGCCCCGTCGCGCCACAGATTGGCGGTGACGGTCGATTCATAAGGCGGGATAAAGCCGCGCAGCATGTTGGACCCGGCCGTGGTCTGCACGCCCTCGGTGCAAAACAGGTCCTTGATCCCCAGCGGCGCGCCTTCCAGCGCCCCGCCCTCGCCGGCGGCGATGCGGGCGTCGGACGCGCGGGCCATACCCATGGCCTTGTCCGCCGTCACCTCGACATAGGCGTTTAGCGTCGGATTGGCCGCCTCGATATTGGTAAGGAAAGCCTGGGTGATCTCGGCGGACGAAAAATCCTTGGCCTTCAGGCCGTCGACGGCGCCCTTCAGGGTCAGTTTGGTCAGGTCGCTCATGACTATTCGACCACCTTGGGCACGACGAAGAAGCCGTCGGCCGACTTCGGGGCGTTGGACAGGACCGCGTCGATCTTGTCGCCGTCGGTGACCACGTCCTCGCGCAGGCGCAGGGGCTGGGCGACGTTCGAGGTCATCGGCTCCACGCCTTCGACATCCACCTGGTCCAACTGCTCGATCCAGGCCAGGATGCCGTTCAGCTCCTGCGCCAGCGGCTCCAGCCGGTCCTCGGGGGTCTTGATGCGGGCGAGATGCGCAACCTTGCGCACCGTCGCAGCGTCGATGGCCATGCGGCCCTCCAACACACAGAATGAAACGAAGCGGTCGGATTAGCCGCCCGCACTAGGATTCACAAGGATCAGACGCCGGGCGTTCGACGCCGCGTCACTGCGTCGTGCTGACATCGACCGCATTCGGCGGCGTCTCGCCGTTCCAGGCGAAGTCGATCTGCACCGTCCGATCCGCTTTCAGAATATTCCCGTCCGGCCCCGCCGTGTCCTGACGCACCGCCAGCACCACCCGTCCGGCCTTCGCCTCGACCACCCGCCATTCGGCGTAGTCGCCCAGCGGATAGACGCTCCAACCCTCGGCCGGGCCGCTCAACAGGGCGAAATAGGTCACCAGGCCGTTCACCGCCGGATCGCCGCCCGACAGGCTGAACACCTTGGCGCTCAACTCCGGCAGGGCGTGGAACTGAGAGATATCGGCCGCCGTGCCTATTTCCTCGTTGGGAATGGCGGGATGACGCGCGGAAGGACCGACGGGCCGGGTCGGCGCCTTGGTCACGGAAATCGGCGTGGGCGCGGGCTGGGCGCCCGCCGTCTTGCGCGGCGTCTCGGCCGGCCCGCAGCCGCATAGCCCCAGAGCCAGAACCGCCGCCCCCATCATGGAAACCCTGCGCATTTCGCCGTCCTCCATCTCCACTGCACCCACCATCGCCTTTGACTTAAGGCCGCGCCAGTCCTAACCGCAGGCCGTGCCCGTTCTCGACCTCCTCGACCTGCCCGCCGCCTGCCCGCCCGACACGCCGTGGATGGGGCTGGATCTGGGCGAGAAGACCATCGGCGTCGCCGTGTCGGACTCCACCCGCCTGATCGCCTCGCCGCTGGAGCTGATCCGCAAGTCCAAGTTCACGTTGGAGGCCGAACAGCTGTTCAAGCTGATGGCCCATCGCAAGGTCTCGGCCCTGGTCATCGGCCTGCCCGCCAATATGGACGGGAGCGAAGGCCCCCGCGCCCAGTCGTGCCGCGCCTTCGCCCGCAATCTGGAACGACTGCACCCGATCAACATCGCCTTCTGGGACGAGCGCCTGTCCACCAGTGCGGTCGAACGTTTCCTGATCGAGGACCTGGACCTGAACCGCAAGCGCCGCGCTCAGGTCGTGGACCGCACCGCCGCCGCCTGGATTCTTCAGGGGGCGCTGGATCGGGTGCGGGATCAGGCGACCTGGGTTTGACGGCCCTGATCGCCGGCGTCCTGCCGGTCTTTCTGATGATCGCTCTGGGCTATGGGCTGCGCAAATCCGGCTTCCTGCCCGACGAGGCCTGGCGACCGATCGAGAAGCTGTCGATCAACATCTTCTATCCCAGCTTCCTGATCCCCGCGATCTGGCACGCGGACCTCGCCGGCGGCGGGGCGACCGTGGCGGGCGCGGCGGCGGTCGGGGCGACCCTGATCGTGGCGGCGGCGACCCTGGCGGCCAAGCCCCTGATCACCTTGGACGGCCCCGCCTACACCAGCGTCTTCCAGGGCGTGATCCGCTGGAACAGCTTCGTCTTCGTGCCGGTGATCCAGTCGGTCTATGGTTCCGAAGGGACCGCGCTTGCCGCCGTCGCCATCGCCTTCATCATCCCTGTCACCAACATCGCCTGCGTCGCCGTCCTGGCGAAGTGGGGTTCGTTGCGGCGAGAGCCTTCGGTGCTGGGCCTGATCAAGTCGATGCTCGCCAACCCCATCCTGCTGGCCTGTCTGATCGGCCTGGCGCTGAACCTGCTGCGCGTGCCCTTGATCCCCGGCCTGTCCGACGCCCTGGACCTTCTAGGCGCCGCCGCATTGCCGCTGGGCCTGATCGTCGCCGGGGCGGGTCTGTCCTTCGCCGAGGTCCGACGCCGCCGCACCACCATCGCCGCCGTCACCCTGGTCAAGCTGGGCGTCATGCCGCCGCTGATGTGGTTCATCGCCTGGGCTCTCGGCGGCGACAGCCTGGCCCAGGGGATCGCCCTGATCTGTGGCGCCGCGCCCGGCTCGGCCGCCTCCTATATCCTGGCGCGTCAGATGGGCGGCGACGCGCCCCTGATCGCCGGCGTCATCGCCCTGACCACCGTCGGCAGCGCCGTGGTCATCCCCATCCTTCTGGCGCTGTTCCATTTCGTCTGACTGACGCCCGACACTGGCGTTCAGACCGAGTCACGCCTATAGCCGCGTCTCGATGACCCAGCCCTCAGACGTCACCGACCAGACCATCCGCGACCGGCTGGTCCCGTTCCCGAAACCCCACTTCCTCGCCGCCTCGGACCTCAATCCGTTCGTGACGCCGCAGCTGCTGGATCTCGGCGACGCCTTCGTCGACTTCAATCGCCAGTCATCCAAGGCGCTGGACCTGCTGCACGGCCGCACGGTCGTGAACCTGTTCTTCGAGAACTCGACCCGCACCTCCTCCTCGTTCGAGATCGCCGCCAAGCGGCTGGGCGCCGATGTCGTGACCATGCCGATCGGATCGTCCTCGGTGAAGAAGGGCGAGACCCTGATCGACACGGCCGTCACCCTGAACGCCATGAAGCCCGACATCCTGGTCATCCGCCACTCGGCCTCGGGCGCGGCCGAACTGCTCAGCCAGAAGGTCGGCTGCGCCGTCGTCAACGCCGGGGACGGTCGCCACGAACACCCGACTCAGGCCCTGCTGGACCTCTTGTCCATGCGCCGCGCCTTTGGCGATGTGACCAGCCTGACCGTCGCCATCTGCGGCGACATCACCCACAGCCGCGTGGCCCGCTCCAACGTCGCCCTGCTTCAGATGATGGGCGCGCGGGTGCGCCTGATCGGCCCGCCGACCTTGGTGCCCGGCGATGCCGACCGCTGGGGCTGCGAGGTCTTCCACGACATGCGCGAGGGGTTGCAAGGCTGCGACGTGGTCATGATGCTGCGCCTTCAGCTTGAGCGGATGGCTGGCGCCCTGGTGCCCTCGACCCGCGAGTATTTCCGCTTCTGGGGCCTGGACCGCGAGAAGTTGGCCTGGGCCAAGCCGGGCGCCATGGTCATGCACCCCGGCCCGATGAACCGCGGCGTCGAGATCGATTCCGATGTCGCCGACGACCTGGACGTCTCCTTGATCCAGGATCAGGTCGAGATGGGCGTCGCCGCCCGCATGGCCGTCCTGGCCTCCCTCTCCGCCCGTTGGGGGGACGCCCGATGACCACCGTCGCCATCATCAACGCCCGCCTGCTGGACCCCGCCACCGACTATGACGGTCCCGGCGGCCTGCTGATCGAGGACGGCCGCATCGTCCGCGTCATCCACGGCCCATCGCCCATCGACGCCGATCAGGTCATCGACGCGGACGGCCTGTGCCTCGCGCCCGGCCTGATCGATATCCGCGTCAAGACCGGCGAACCGGGCGCCGAGCCCAAGGAGACGCTGAAGTCGGCCAGCCTGGCCGCCGCCGCCGGGGGCGTGACCACCATCGTCGTCCAGCCCGACACCGACCCCGCCGTCGACGATCCGGCGATGATCGACTTCATCCAGCGGCGCGGCGCGGCCCTGAACCTGGTCAATGTCCGCGCCGCCGGCGCCGCGACCAAGGCCCTGGACGGCCAGCGCATGGCCGAGATCGGCCTGATGGACGAGGCTGGCGCCCTGTATTTCACCGATGGCGACAAGGTCATCGTCAACAGCCGCACCCTGCAACGGGTGATGAGCTACGCCGCCGCCTTCAACGCCCTGATCGCTTGCCGCCCGGCCGATCCCTGGCTGACCGAAGGCGCCGTCGCCGCCTCAGGTGAACTGGCGACCCGCCTCGGTTTGTCCGGCAGTCCCGCCATCGCCGAACGCATCGGTCTGGAGCGCGATCTCGCTTTGGTCGAACAGACCGGCGCTCGCTTCCTGGTCGATCAGATCTCGACCGAAGGCGCGCTGGAGACCCTGGCCCGCGCCCGCGCCAAGGGGCTGGAGGTCGCCGTCAGCGTCTCGATCAACCACCTGTGCTTCAACGAGGTGGACATCGGCGACTACCGCACCTTCTACCGGCTGGACCCGCCGCTGCGCTCGGAAGCCGACCGTCAGGCCCTGATCGAGGCGGTGCGCGAAGGCCTGATCGACGTCATCACCTCGGCCCACGCCCCCGCTCCCGCCGAGGACAAGCGCCGTCCCTTCGCCGAGGCCGCACCCGGCGCCATCGGCCTGGAAACCCTGCTGCCCGCCGCCCTGACCCTGCACCACGAGGACGGGCTGGACCTGCTGGACGTACTGCGCCCCCTGACCCAGGGACCCGCCGCCCTGCTGGGTCTCGACGCCGGCCTCCTGGCCGAGGGCGCCCCCGCCGACCTGGTCCTGTTCGACCTCGGCGCCCCCGTCATCATCGACGCCGACGCCCTGCACTCCAAATCCAAGAACTCCCCGTTCGACGGCCGCAGGCTTCAGGGGAAGGTGCTCGGAACCTGGGTGGGCGGTCGCAAGGTGCACTGACCCACCGGCTTTCCGCCACATTCCGCCCTAGGCTCAACGACAGTGAAGCTTATCGGGGAATCGGTCATGACCATCTGGAAACGCGCGGCCGGCCTGGGGCTGGTTCTGCTGGCCGGCGCCGTCATGGGCTGTTCGGAACGGGCCGACGCCCAGTCCTCGCCCGCGCCAGCCACACCGGCCGAAGGCGCGCCCTATGTGCTGACGGGAACCCAGGTCTGGACCGTGCCGGACCCCGTCTCCGGCCGCGACTACCAGGTCTTCGTCAGCCTGCCCGCCAGCTACGACACCAGCCCCCAGCGCCGCTACCCGGTCCTCTACGTCACCGACGCCGACTACGCCTTTCCGATCATCCGCCAGATCGCCCGGCGCGTGAACCTGGACGGCCCGGTGATCGAGGAGTTCATCCTGGTCGGCCTATCCTATTCGCGCGGCGACAGCGGCACGATCAGCCGCAACCGCGACTACACCCCGACCCCGAACGGCCCCCGCAGCTCCAGCTCTATGCTCCACGGCGGCGGCACCGCCTATCAGACCTATCTGAAGACCCAGGCCCTTCCCTTCGTCGAAAGCCGCTTCCGCGCCGATCCCGCGCGCCGCATCCTGCTGGGCCATTCCTACGGCGGCCTGCTGGGCGCCCAGGTCCTGTTCACGGACCCCGGCCTGTTCCACGCCTATGTCCTGGGCAGCCCGTCCTTCTGGTACGACAAGCGCCACATCATGGGGATGGAGGCCGACTACGCCCGCACCCACCGCGACCTGCCCGCCGACGTCTTCATGTATATCGGCGGGTGGGAGGTCCCCGGCCCCGACCGCCGCAACACCTCCAGCGCCGACATGGTCGCCGATGTCCGCACGATGGAGCGCACCCTGAAATCGCGCGCCTACCCAGGCCTTACGGTCCGATCCACGGTTTTAGTCGACGAAGACCACCTGACCGTCGCCCCCGTCGGCTTCACCCGCGCCCTGATGGCGGTGCTGCCGGCGAAAACCTGATCAGCGCACCCGCTCGCACGTCGCAGCCTTGGCCACCTCGGCGCCCAGCACCGACTTGACCGCCAGCGGCGTGTCGGTGGCGATCACCGTCACGCCCTGACGCACCAGGTCGCGATATTCCGACACGTCGCCGTCGGCGGCGTAGCGGTCGTCGCGGCGCTCGCCTTCCCGGCCCAAGGTGCCGAACTGGACCTCCACGCCAGCGTCGCGCAGCGCCCGCCACAGGGCCGGGCGTTCCTCGCGTGTCCCGGTCCAAGCCAGGATCTGCGACGCATTCAGCCCCTGCAAGTCCTCCACGCGGCTCAGCCCGGCCGAGATCATCATCTCCGGCGCCATCGCCGCCACCGCCCGCGCGTCGGCCTCGTTATAGGTGATCAGGATCACCCGGTTCCCGGCCCGCGACCGGCGGACCTGATCGATCACCGCCCGCGCCAGATCGACGGTCGTCTCGCCGTCAGCGGGTTTCAGGTCGATGCTGGCGATGGCGCCAACCCGCCCTGCGGCGTCCAGCGCCTCGCCCAGGGTCGGCGGCGCGGCGCGGGTCAGGGCGCCGTTAGACGCCTTCAGCCGCGCCTGTTTCACCTGCGCCAGGGTCAGGTCCGCAACCCGGCCGCGCCCGGTGGTGGTCCGCTCCATCGTGTCGTCGTGCATCAGCACCAGATGCCGGTCCTTGGTCAGGACGGCGTCCAGTTCCAGGATCGCATTGGGAATGGCCCGTCCGGTCGCCTCGATGGCGGCGATGGAGTTCTCGGGCTGATCCATCGCCGAGACCGCACGGTGCGCCGAGATCGCCACGCCGCCGTCCCGCACGCAGTCGAAATAGGCGGCCAGCGCCGGCCCGCCGACAGGCGTCGGGCTAGCAGGCGGCGCACCGACGCAACCTGTCGTGGACAGCAACAAAACCACGGCGGCGGCGGCGGGGATTCGGGTCATGACAGTCTCCGGCAAGGCGGGCGGACCAGACGCTGCGCCGATCATCGGGTCAAGAGGTCGGATCGCGCTTGCTCCGCGCCGCGCGCCGACGCATTTTGACGCAACGACACGCGGGGAGCGAATCAACGTGCAGGATCTGGTGGGCCCCGCAATCGGGACCTTGGCGCTCGTCGCGCTGGGCGGCTATCTGCTCGGCTCGATTCCGTTCGGCGTGGTGATCACCCGCGCCGCCGGCGCCGGTGACGTGCGCAATATCGGTTCGGGCAATATCGGCGCGACCAATGTGCTGCGCACCGGCCGCAAGGATCTGGCCTTGGCGACCCTGCTGCTGGACGCCGGCAAGGGTGCCGTGGCCCTGCTGATTGCCCGCCACCTGTTCGACAGCGAGGTCGCGGGCGCCGTCGCCGGCGGCGCGGCCTTCCTGGGCCACCTGTTCCCTGTCTGGCTGGGCTTCAAGGGCGGCAAGGGCGTCGCCACCTTCTATGGCCTGCTGCTCGCCGCCGCATGGCCGCTGGGGCTGATGGCGGGCGCCGTCTGGCTGATCTGCGCCTTCCTGTTCCGCTATTCGTCTCTGGCGGCCCTGATCTCTGCGGCGACCGCGCCGCTGCTGGCCCTGCTGCCGCTCGCCGTCGTCGGCCTGCCGGTGGGCCTGCCCATCCTCGCCCTGACCGTCTTCGCCGCCGTCCTGATCTGGGTGCGTCACCACCAGAACATCGCCCGGCTGCTGAAGGGCGAGGAACCGCGCATCGGGGCCAAGACCGCGTGAGCCTGAGCCCGGCCGAACGCTTCGCCCGGCTGCGGCTCGCCCGCACCGACCGCATCGGTCCCGTCACCTTCGCCCAGCTTCTATCCCGCTACGGCTCCGCCGCCGACGCGCTGGACGCCCTGCCCGATCTGGTGCGCAAGTCCGGCGCCGCCTCCACGCCCCCGCCTGTCGAGGCGGTCGAGCGTGAACTTGCCGCCGGCGACGCCATCGGCGCCCGTCTGCTGGTGCTGGGCGACGACGACTATCCCGAGATGCTGGCCGCCCTTGATCCGCCGCCCCCGATCCTGTGGACCCGCGGCCGCGCCGACCTGCTGAACCAGCCCTGCGTCGCCATCGTCGGCGCCCGCATCGCCTCGGCAGGCGGTCAGCGGATCGCGCGCGGCCTGGCGCAACAACTGGGTCAGGCCGGACATGTCGTCGTCTCGGGCATGGCGCGTGGCATCGACGCCGCCGCCCACGAAGGCGCTCTGCAGACCGGGACCGTCGCCGTCCTGGGCGGCGGGGTGAACGACATCTATCCGCCCGAACACGCCGACCTCTACGCCCGTCTGACAGAACACGGCTGCATCGTCTCCGAAAGCCCCGTCGGCGCCCGCGCCCAGGCCCGGGACTTCCCCCGCCGCAACCGCATCATCTCGGGCCTGTCTCGCGGCGTGGTGGTCGTCGAGGCCGAGATCAGGTCCGGCTCCCTGATCACCGCCCGCCTCGCCGCCGAACAGGGTCGCGACGTCTTCGCCGTGCCCGGCTCGCCGCTGGATCCCCGCGCCCGCGGCCCCAACGAGTTGCTGCGTCAGGGCGCCATACTGTGCGAGGGGATCGAGGACATCGACCGCGCCTTCAACACCCTGCGCACCCTGCGCGAGCCTGAGGCAGATCAAATGCGATTCGACGGCGACATCGACGACGCCTTCCTCGACCGCGTCGCCGCCCTGCTGTCGCCCACACCGACGCCCCGCGACGAGATCGCCCGCGCTCTCAACGCCCCCGTCTCACAGGTCGCGGCCGCCCTGCTGGAACTCAGCCTGACCGGCCGCGCCGACCTGCTGCAGGGCGGGCTGGCGTCCACCTAGGCCGGCGGATGACCCGCAACGCCCGCCACCTGTTCCAGCATCCCTGCCAGCCGTACGTCGCCCTCGTCGCGCGCCAGTCGGGCCATTTCCAGCGCCATGGCGCCGATGTATTCCCGCGTGGGAAAGGCCGCCGCCTCGATGTCGGATCTAAACTCCGTCGCGGATGTGTTTTCGCTTCGCGCCGTCGCCATGATCGTCTCCGTTGCCAAGGCTACAATCTAACCGCGCTTCATTAAAACACAACCACCTTAGGCTGTAAGACGACAGGTGCGATTGACTCACGGCCCCGCTCCAACCACGTTCGCGCCCCTTCCCGAGACCGGACAGATATGAACCTCGTCATCGTCGAGAGCCCCGCAAAGGCCAAGACCATCAATAAGTATCTCGGCCCGGACTACGAAGTCCTGGCCTCCTACGGCCACGTCCGCGACCTGCCGTCCAAGGACGGCTCGGTCCTGCCCGACGACGACTTTTCCATGCACTGGGAGGCCGACGCCAAGGGCGCCAAACGCCTGTCCGAAATCGCCGAGGCCGCCAAGCGCGCCGACCGCGTCATCCTCGCGACCGACCCCGACCGTGAAGGGGAAGCCATCAGCTGGCACGTGCTGGAGGTGCTGAACAAGAAGAAGGTGTTGAAGGATACGCACGTCGAGCGCGTCACCTTCAACGCCATCACCAAGTCCGCCGTCCTCGACGCCATGGCCGTCCCGCGCCAGATCGACATGGAGCTGGTGAACGCCTATCTGGCCCGCCGCGCCCTGGACTACCTCGTCGGCTTCACCCTCTCGCCAGTCCTGTGGCGCAAGCTGCCGGGCGCCCGCTCGGCCGGCCGCGTCCAGTCGGTCGCCCTGCGCATCGTCGTCGATCGCGAGATGGAGATCGAGAAGTTCAAGGCCCAGGAATACTGGTCCATCGAGGCCGACCTGAACGCCGACAGCCCGCCCTTCACCGCTCGCCTGGTCAAGCATGAGGGCAAGCGGGTCCAGCGCCTGGACATCAAGGACGAGGCGACCGCCACCGCCGCCCGCGCCGCCATTGACGCCGGCGACTTCACCATCAACTCGGTCGAGAAGAAGCCGATCCGCCGCAATCCGGCGCCGCCCTTCACCACCTCGACCCTGCAGCAGGAAGCCTCGCGCAAGCTGGGTTTCAGCGCCCAGCGCACCATGCAGGCGGCGCAGAAACTGTATGAGGGCGTCGACGAGACCGGCGGCCTGATCACCTATATGCGGACCGACGGCGTCCAGACCACGCCCGAGGGCATCGCCCAGGCGCGCGAGGTTATCAGCCAGCAGTTCGGCCCGGCCTTCGTTCCGCAAGAACCGCGCTATTACAAGACCAAGGCCAAGAATGCTCAGGAAGCGCACGAAGCGATCCGGCCGACCAATATCGCGCGCCATCCCGACAGCCTTCGCCTCGATTCCGATCTTCAGCGCCTCTACGAACTGATCTGGAAACGGATGGTCGCATCCCAGATGGAGGCCGCCCGCCTGGACCGCACCACGGTCGATATCGAGACGCCCGACGGCCTGACTGGTCTGCGCGCCACCGGCCAGGTGGTCACCTTCGACGGCTTCATGGCTGTCTATGAGGAAGGCCGCGACGAGAAGCAGAAGGGCGCGGAAGAGGACGAGAGCGACGACACCAGCCGCCTGCCCGCCCTGAAGGAAGGCGCCAAGGCCAAGGTCGACGCCATCCGCACCGACCAGCATTTCACCGAACCGCCCCCCCGCTATTCGGAAGCCACCCTGGTCAAGAAGCTGGAAGAGCTGGGCATCGGCCGCCCCTCGACCTACGCCTCGACCTTGTCGACCCTGCGCGACCGCGAATACGTCCGCGTCGACAAGAACCGCTTCTATCCCGAGGACAAGGGACGGCTGGTCACGGCCTTCCTGGAGCAGTTCTTCGCCAAATGGGTCGAATATGACTTCACCGCCGCGCTGGAGACCCGCCTGGATGAAGTGTCCGCCGGTCAGCTGGACTGGAAGCTGCTGCTGCGCGAGTTCTGGCAGGACTTCCACGCCGCGACCCAGGCCGCCGGCGAACTGCGCACCACGGCCATCCTGGACGCCCTGAACGAAAGCCTGGGCGCCCACATCTTCCCGGCCAAGGAAGACGGCTCCGACCCGCGTGAATGCCCCCTGTGCCACATCGGCCAGCTCAGCCTGAAGACCAGCCGCTTCGGCGCCTTCATCGGCTGCGAGCGCTATCCGGACTGCAAATACACCCGCCCCGTCGCCAGCCCGTCGGCCGAGGACGGTTCGGCCGAGAGCGGCGACCGCGAACTGGGCATCGACCCGGAGACCGGCCAGCCGGTGCAGTTGAAGATCGGCCGTTTCGGCCCCTATGTCGAAATCACGCCGCCCGAGGGCGACAAGCCCAAACGCTCATCCCTGCCCAAGGGCTGGTCGCCGGCATCCCTGTCGCTGGACCAGGCCCTGCGCCTTCTGGCCCTGCCGCGCGAGGTCGGCGTCCACCCCGAGGACGGCAAGATGATCACGGCGGGCCTGGGCCGTTACGGGCCCTTCGTCCTGCACGCCGGCACCTACGCCAATGTCTCGGACATCGACGAGGTGTTCGAGGTCGGTCTGAACCGCGCCGTCGCCCTGCTGGCCGAGAAACGCGCCGGTCGTCCGGGTCGCGGCGCCGCCACGGCCCCGCTCAAGGACCTGGGCGCCCACCCGGAGACAGGCGAGCCGATCCACGTCATGGCCGGCCGCTTCGGTCCCTACGTCAAGTCCGGCAAGATCAACGCCACCCTGCCCAAGGGCACGGCGCCCGAAGACCTGACCCTGGAAGACGCCCTGCCCCTGCTCGCCGCCAAGGCCGGCGCCGCGCCCAAAAAGAAGGCCCCGGCCAAGAAGGCCGCAGCCAAGAAACCGGCGGCGAAGAAGGCTCCGGCGAAGAAGGCCCCCGCTAAAAAGACCAAGACCGCCGAATAATCCCTTCTCCCCTCGGGGGAGAAGGTGGCTCGCGCAGCGAGACGGATGAGGGGGCAGCCAGACGCAGTCTCCCCCTCACCGTATCGAGGCGGACAGATACCCCTCATCCGAGGCCTCCGGCCCCACCTTCTCCCCCAAGGGGAGAAGGACGCCGTCGTGCCTCATGGCGCGAATCCCCCGCGCCCCCTATCTTCCTGCCCTCATGCCCATCCGCCGCCTCTCTCCCGAAACCGTCAACCGCATCGCCGCAGGCGAGGTGGTCGAGCGGCCGGCCAGCGCCATCAAGGAACTGGTCGAGAACGCCCTGGACGCCGGCGGCCGCAACATCGAGATTCAGGCCGACGGCGGCGGCCTGTCGCGCATCCTGATCGCCGACGACGGCAAGGGCATCCCCAGGGCCGAACTGCCCCTGGCCATCGAACGCCACGCCACATCGAAGCTGGAACCTGACGACGCCGGCGACGTGGACCTGCTGCGCATCCACACCCTGGGCTTCCGGGGCGAGGCCCTGCCCTCCATCGGCTCGGTCGCCCGCCTGTCGATCACCACCCGGTCCCGCGACGAAACCGAGGCCTGGGCCATCACGGTCGAGGGCGGCGAGACCCGTCCCCTGGCCCCCGCCCCATTCCCCGGCCAGCACGGCGCGCGGGTCGAGGTGCGCGACCTCTTCTACGCGACCCCCGCCCGGCTCAAGTTCATGAAGTCCGAGCGGTCCGAGGCCATGGCCATCTCGGAGGAGATCAAGCGCCAGGCCATGGCGCACGAGGCCGTCGCCTTCACCCTGTCGCTGGACGGCAAGGTCACGCTTCGTCTGCCCGCCGAACACCCCGGCGACGAGGGCCGGCTGAAGCGGCTGTCCGCCCTCTTGGGCCGCGACTTCGAGGCCAACGCCCTGCTGATCGATCAGGAACGGGACGGCGTGCGTCTGAGCGGATACGCCGGCCTGCCCACCTATTCGCGCGGCAATGCGGCGCATCAGTATCTGTTCGTCAACGGCCGCCCGGTGAAGGACCGCCTGCTGCAAGGGGCCCTGCGCGGCGCCTACGCCGACTTCCTGGCGCGCGACCGGCACCCGGCCGCCGTCCTGTTCCTCGACATCGATCCGCTCTATGTCGACGTCAACGTCCACCCGGCCAAGGCCGAGGTCCGGTTCCGCGATCCGGCCCTGGTGCGCGGCCTGATCGTCGGCGCCCTGCGCCACGCCCTGCACGCCGCCGGCCACCGCGCCTCCACCACCGTCGCCGCCGATACCCTGTCCAGCTTCCAGCCCCACACTGGCCTGGGCTCAGGCCCCGCCTACAGCCCCAGCGCCCCCTCGGCCCAGGGCTTCAGCGGCTGGACCGGCTGGTCCCAGCCCGCCGCCGCAGCCCAAATCATCCCCGGCCTCAACGAACGCAGCGCCCGCGTCGAGCCGTCATGGGACGGCCCCGCCTGGCCCCAGCAACCGGCCGCCGCCCCCGCCGCTCACGACACACCCTTCACCAATCACGCCCCCACCGACCCCCTCGACTACCCGCTGGGCGCCGCGCGGGGTCAGCTCCACGCCAACTATATCGTCGCCCAGACCCGCGACGGCCTGGTCATCGTCGATCAGCACGCCGCCCACGAGCGGCTGGTCTATGAGCGGATGAAGGCCCAGATGGCCGAGGGGTCCGTGACCCGCCAGGCCCTGCTGACGCCCGAGGTGGTCGATCTGGACCCCGCCGAGGCCGAGCGCGTCGCCTCGCGCGCCGAGGAACTGGCCGAGATGGGCCTGATCGTCGAGGCCTTCGGCGCCGGCGCCGTCCTGGTGCGCGAGACCCCGGCCATGCTGGGCGACACCGACATCCAGGGCCTGATCCGCGACATCGCCGACGACCTGTCCGAACACGGCCAGGCCCTGTCGCTCAAGGAACGCCTCGCCGCCATCTGCGGCACCATGGCCTGCCACGGCAGCGTTCGCTCCGGCCGCGTCCTCTCCGCCCCCGAAATGAACGCCCTTCTGCGCCAGATGGAAGCCACCCCCCACTCCGGCCAATGCAACCACGGACGGCCGACCTATGTGGAGCTGAAGCTGCACGATCTGGAGAAGCTATTCGGAAGACGGTGAGCAAAACGTTGGGAAGCGCGCCAATGTCTAAGCCCACGCCTTGGCTCTCGCCGATCTCACAAACATGGATGTGTCTGAGCCAAACCTACTGCAGAATGATTAAATGCCAACCGAGCCGCGAATCGAGCAGCATCCTCAGAACGTAGTCGATCTACGAACTTGGGAGCTGGAGGACAATCCGTTCGGCCTGCAGGGCAATCAGCCGAAACGCATTTTCGTTTGTCCTAACCCACCGCCTCATAACTTTCTCATTGGTGGCCACCGATACTTGTTCAAGGAACCAGCAGGGTGGCGCTCCAAACAGATATGGAGCGAGGTAATTGCTTATGAGCTTTCACGAGATTTGTTAGTTTCTGTACCTCCGGCTTTCCTTTCTTTGGGTCCAGACAACGGTGCGCCCGGTGTGCTCATCGAGTTCATGTACGACCATCCTGGCGATGAGCCGAGCCGTTACGTCGATGCGATCGAACTTTTGCAAGGGGCTCGTATCAAAACCAACGAAAAGCGAGGCAGCCTCCTTGACAATATTAGCTTATCTCGCTCGTTGGCATGCCCCAAAGCGAAAGAGTGGTGGGCACGAACAATCGCGTTCGATGCCATTATCGGCAATACTGACCGACATTCGCGAAACTGGGGGACGTTGATCGCGCTTCGTCCTGACGCCCCTCAATACCGGCTAGCACCAACCTTCGATAATGGCACAAGCCTTGGCTACGGAATTGCTGAGGCTGATTTGCAGTTTAGAGCGCAGCCCAACGAGATCGCGAAGTTGGTTGCAGGCGGGCACCACCATTATGGCTGGTTGGCCGGTGATGCACTCTCAGCACAACATGCGGCTCTTTGTGCTGAGATGAAACGGCGCATCCGGGGCGGCGTCGGAGATGCGATGGACGCAGCGCGCGATTTGTCAGATCATCGAATCGAGGCAATCGCTCAGTGGTGCACGACGTTCCGGTTTCCAGAGAGTTTCTCTGACGCACGGGCTGAGTTTGTGGTTGCGCAACTGAAAGCGAGGCGAGCCGCTTTACAAGCGGCTTTAGGGGATGCGCCGTGAAAGTTTGGTTCCAAAGTCCAGCTAAGCCGGCCCAGCTTGTCCTCGCTTGGCAAGCACCTGACGGGGTGGAAGATCGCCGTCGGTGGCAAGTAGGCATGTTAGACCACCAGCCAGCTTGTCCCCAGTTTCGATACTTTGAAGGTAGCGAATTTGAGGCTTTGAATGCGGGTCGGTCTATTGAAGATATGCGACGCCAAGGTTTTGTTTCATTTCCGGCTTTCGACTATACGCCAGGCAAGATATTCACTGAAAATGTTATGTCGACGTTTGGAAGAAGACTACCTCCATCAACGAGGTCGGATTTTTCGAAATACCTTGAATATTTTTCCATACCTTCTGACCAAGCTCCAACCGGTTTAACGCTGTTTGCGCTAACTGAAGCTCGACTTCCGGGTGATGGATTCTCGTTAGTCGACCCGCTTGATCCTGACCTAGTTTCTGGTGAGGTGTCTTTTGAAATCGCTGGCTTTCGCCATGAGGCCGGAACCAGCATACCCGAAGTCGGACAATCGCTGCGCTTAGTTCCTGAGCCAACCAACGTGCATGATAAGGACGCCGTGCAAGTCTTTCTCGGCGATCATCGAATTGGTTACGTAAACCGCATTCAGGCTCCCGTAGTAGGGCAGTGGTTAAACACGCGCGAAGTGGAGTGTATTGTGCTGCGATTTAATGGGCGTCCTGGTGCCCCCCGGGCTTACGCTTTGCTGCGATTGTCACCGCGTTTGAACACGCTCGCAGCTTAAGAGTTGTCATCACCCTCCATCCTCTTCGTCTGCCTCGGCAACATCTGTCGCTCGCCCCTCGCCGAGGCTGCCCTGCGCGCCGAGGCTGAGCGGCTCCGTCTCGATCTGATCGTCGATTCCGCCGGGACCGGGGATTGGCATGCGGGCGAGCCGCCGGACCCGAGGGCGCAGGCGACGGCGCGGCGGCATGGTGTCGAGATTTCGGGGTTGCGGGCGCGGCAGGTGACGCAGGCCGATTTACGCCGCTTCACCCATGTGGTGGCCCTGGACCACGACAATCTGGAGAACCTGCGCCGGATCGCCCCCGCCGACGCGACCGCCGAACTCAGCCTGCTGCTCGACCACGTCCCCGGTCGCGAGGGCCAAGCCGTGACCGATCCCTATTTCGGCGACGACGCCGGGTTTGAAATCACTTGGGCCGAGGTGACGGCCGCCGCGCGTGGTCTGGTCGCCAAACTCTGACACCTACCCACGTCCGCATTTGACGTAGCGTCGGTTTACGGCTGCGGTCATGACCGACGTTTATCGCATCCGCGCCGCTCAAACCTGGGCCCAGGCCCGCGCCGACTATCTGTCCGGCCTCAGCGCCGAGGCCGTGTGTCGCCGCCACGACCTGGGCCTGTCCGCGTTTCGCCGTCGCGCCCGCAAATACGGCTGGCGGCGCAGCGACCAGGTCGAGCCGCCGCCCGGCGAGATCGACCTGAGCCTTTATGAGGACGTCGGCATGGACCATCTGGCCCGGACCGCCCGATTGCATTTCATCGAGGCGACGGAGGCCGGTCGCGCCACCGACGCGCGTCGCTGGCAGCGCCTGTGGCTGGAACTTCGCGACGCGTGCCGCGAAGCCGACGCCGAATTCTTCAAGGGCATGAGCCGCGAAGAGACCAAGGCCCTGTTGGAACTGGAACGCCGCGAGATCGAACAGGAGGACGAGGCCCTGCTGGGTCCGCCGCCTGAGGACTGATCCCGTTGCGACCCGCTCGCAAAAATCTGCACTAATGTGCACTCAAAAAAATTGGAGTGCACTTTTCCCGCTCAGGCGGTTGGGGCCAGCGCCTTCAGGAACAGCACCCGCGCCGCGCCATAGTCGCGCGCGTCCAGCCGTTGATAGCCGGGCGTGTCGATCTCCGGCTCGTCCGATCCGCGCTCGAACACCACCAGGGCGCCGGGCTTGAGCCAGTTCCCCTCCAGCAGCCGCAGCAGCGTCTGCTCGCCCAACCCCTTGCCGTAGGGCGGGTCCAGGAAGGCGATGTCGAAGGCCTCGCCGTCCGATCCAGGCCGCACGCCCAGGTCCGTGGCGCTGCGTCGATGCACGCGCGTGCGCCCCATCACCCCATAGGCGTCGGCGTTCTCGCGGATGGCGCCGCGCGCCCCGTCGTCCGTCTCGACGAACAGGCAGAAGCCCGCCCCCCGACTGACCGCCTCGAACCCCAGGGCGCCCGATCCGGCGTACAGGTCGATGACCCGCGCCCCCTGCAGGCTCTCGGCCCACGCAGCATGCTCCAGCACATTGAACACGGCCTGGCGCGCCCGGTCCGAGGTCGGGCGCGTGCCCTGCCCCTCCGGCGCGACGATGGTCCGGCCCTTCAGGCTCCCGGCGACGATCCGCATCAGGCTTCAGGCGGCGCGAACTGCGCCCACAGCTGTTCAGTGGTCAGCCGCGGCCGGTCGCCCGCCAGCGCATAGCCGTCCGGCTTGCTCTCGATGCAGAACTCGTCCTCCAGCGCGAAGACCGTCGGATCGTCGAACGCCTGGGCCGAGACCATGGTGATCCCGCCGTCATTGGCGCGCCAGAACAGGCCGGTCCCGCAGGCCGGGCAGAACTGGCGCGTCGCCCATTCGGACGAGACATAGGTCGCCACATCCCCCTGAACCTCGACGCTGTCGCCGCAGTCGACGCTGAACAGGATGCCGCCCGACTGCCGTCGGCAGGTGGGGCAATGGCAGGCGTGCATGCCGCCGTTGGGCGTGGCGGTGAAGGTCACCGCGCCGCACAGGCACCGGCCGGACAGGCGTGCATCCATCGTCAGGTCTCCAGTCGCCTCTTAGCGCGGCGTGCGGGGCTTGCCCCCCGGCGCGCGACCGCTGGTGCCCGAGGGTCCAGCCGGCTTGCCGCCGCCGGTGCGGGGCGGCCGCGTCTCGCGACTGCTGCCGCTGGCGCCGAAGCCGCGCGGCTTAAAGTCGCGCTTGGCGCCCTCTGGGCCGGCCGCCGTGCGCGGCTTGTACTCGCGCTTGGGCCCGTCGCTGCTGCGCGCCGGACGGTCGCCGTCCTCGCGCGGCGTGTAGGTCTTCTTGGGATGGACGGTGCGGGGCGTCGCCTTGGCCCAGCCTTCCTTCTTGGGCGGACGCTCGCGGCGCTCGACCGCATCGGCCTGGGCCGTCTCGGCGGCGCGAACCCGGCTGGGCTTGCGCGACGGGTCCGACATGGCCGAGCCCGAGTTGCCCTTGAGGATCGGCGTCGACACGCGACGACCGGGAATGGGCGCCGGCGTCTCGACCGTATTGCCGGTCGGCAGGTTCTCGGGCCGGATGTAGTCGGCCAGCAGTTCGCGGATCACGCGCGGCCCGATTTCTTCGACCGAACCGACCGGCAGGACGTCCAGGCGGAAAGGACCATAGGCCAGGCGGATCAGCCGATTGACCGTCAGGCCGACGGACTCCAGCACCTTCCGGACTTCGCGGTTCTTGCCCTCGGTAATCGAGACCGAAATCCACAGGTTGCTCGGCGTGCGGCCGTCCTCGGATTTGCTTTCCTTGGCCTTGTCCAGCGTCGCCACCATGGGACCGTAGGAGATGCCCTCCACGACGGCGCCGTTCTTCAGCTCGTCCAACTGCTCTTGGGTTATTTTACCCCGCGCCCGCGCCCGGTACTGACGCACCAGCCCGGCCGAGGGCAGCTCCATCGCCCGGCTCAGCTCGCCGTCGTTAGTCAGCAGCAGCAGGCCTTCGGTCGACAGATCCAGCCGTCCGATCGAGATCACGCGCGGCAGCCCGGCCGGCAGGGCGTCGAACACGGTCGGGCGACCCGTCGGATCCTTGTGGCTGGTCAGCAGCCCGGCGGGCTTGTGATAGCGCCAGACGCGCGTCGCCTGGGTCGACCCCATGGGCTTGCCGTCCACGGTGATCACGTCGTCGCGCGTCACCAGGGTCGCGGGCGTATCCAGGATGCGGCCGTTGACCGCCACCTTGCCCAGGCCGATCAGTCGCTCAACCTCGCGGCGCGAGGCGATGCCGGCGCGGGCCATGGTCTTGGCGATTCGCTCGGCGCGCAGGGGCGTTTCGGACGCTTTGCCGTCCTTGGCCCCGCCCTTGTCGCCGAACCGCTTGGGGCCGTCTTCGCGAGGGCTGCGTGGCTTGTCGCCATAGGATTTCGTCCCGTCGCCGCTCTTGCGGGGACCGGAGGATTTAAAGGGCCGGGGCGACCGTTCGTCTTGACGGGCGCGGGGCTTCTTGTCGTTGTCGTCTGTATGGCGGACCATGATGAGCGGTTCATGCGCATGGCGCTGGACCAAGCGCAAGCGGCGGCGGACGCAGGAGAGGTGCCTGTGGGTGCAATTCTTGTCGATCCTGCCTCAGGTGAGGTAATTTCGACCGGCGCCAATGGTCCCATCGCGTCACACGACCCCACCGCCCATGCCGAGATCGTCGCCATGCGCCGCGCGGCGACGGCGCTGGACAACTACCGCCTGACGGGCCTGACCCTGTATGTGACGCTGGAGCCTTGCGCCATGTGCGCCGGCGCCATCAGCCACGCCCGTATCGGCCGCGTCGTCTGGGCCGCCGACGATCCCAAGGGCGGCGCGGTGATCCATGGCCCTCGCCTGTTCGAACAACCCACCTGCCACTGGCGTCCGACGACGGACTCAGGTCTTCTGGGGCAGGAGGCGTCCACCCTGCTCAAGTCCTTCTTCCGTCAACGGCGGGGAACGGCGGCAGGCGGCGCACGTTAGAACGCCGCGCCAAGCGGCGCCGTGGAGGAATGTCGTTGTTCAAGCCGGATCTGCCGCAGTCGATCGTCTTCAGCGGCCTCGCCGCCCTCGCTCTGTTGACCGCTTGCGGTCCCGACCCCGACAAGGCGCCCACCACCGGCGACGAGGTCAAGGAACGCGCCATCGACGCCCAGACCGCCCGCCAGCGCACCGGCGCCGAGATCCAGGACCGCACCCTGAACCGCGTCGTCCACACCGTCTATCTGTGCGACAACGGCGAGCGCCTGTCGGTCGATTTCGACAATCCGCGCCAGATGGCCACCATCCGCAACTCGTCCGGCGAGGCCATCGACCTGTATCAGGAACGCGCCGCCGACGGCATCTGGTACCGCGCCTCCAACGTCGAACTGCGCGGCAAGGGCGTCCTCGCCACCTGGTCCGTCGAAGGCCGCCAACCGACGCAATGCCGGGCCGTGGACTGATCGCGACCTTGCTAAATGAGCAAGCGCTGCCATGGCTTGCCCCGGAGATGGCAAACGGCGATACGCAATCCATGAACTGGCTCAAGGACATGGTGAGTGGAAATCTGAAGTTTTCGGGTCGCCTCTCGCGGCGACGTTTCTATCTTTCGCTCGCCGCGTTCTATGGCTTTGGTCTCCTTCTGACGCCTCTTCAGTTGATTGGCGCCGTTGCTCCGAACTTGACCGCCGTCAACATCGCTGTGCTCATCTTCGGCGTCGTGATGGGCTGGTATTTGCTAGGGTCGTTCGTGCGGCGGCTTCACGACAGGGGGCGCAGCGGGTGGTGGCTCGTCTGCTTCTTTGGTCCGCACATTCTCGCCGTCTCGGCCCTTTCGAGACTTCCTCTCGACAGGCCGGCAGTCGTCATTCTTGCGATAGTCGGCGCTGTCTTCTTGGTCGCGCCATTCTTCGTCTGGGGCCTGATCGAGATACTCTTTCTGCGCGGCAATCCCGAAGCTAATCGATTTGGGCCAAATCCGCTGGCTGACATCTAGATCGTCAGACAGTTAGGACTTTCAACCGCCAGCCGTCGATCCAGTCCGTCGCGCACCGCAGGCCAGTCGTCGTCGATGACGGCGAACATGGCGGTGTCGCGCGCCCGGCCGGTCCAGGTGATCTTGTGCTTGCGAAGGACGCCTTCGGCCTTGGCGCCCAGCTTCAGGATGGCGGCCTGACTTTGGGCGTTGACGGCGTCGGTGATGATCTCGACCCGCACTGCGCCCGCGTCGAAGGCGTGGCCCAGCAACAGCCGCTTGCAGGCCGGATTGATCGCCCCGCCTCTCGCTTCTGGCCGATAGAAGGTCGAACCGATCTCGCAGCGGCGATAGGCCGGGTTGATCTCATACAGGCTGGTCGTGCCGACCACGGCGCCGTCGGACAGCCGCCGCACCGCATAGGCGATCCGTGTGCCCACCTGCATGGCCGCCAGGGCGTTGTCCCACCAACCGTCGAAATGCGCGCCATAGGCCGGCGCGACCATGATGTCCCAAGCTTCGGAATCGCAGTCCAACGCCGCCCGCACTTCGGCCTTCAGCCCGTCCTCGAACGGCTCCAGCCGCACGAACCGGTCCTCCAGCGGGACCGTGGCGATCCGCATCACGCGGTCGCGCCTTCCTCGATCAGGAAGGCGCGCACCTTGTCCGCATCCACCCCCTTGGCGACGAAGACCTGGCCGATGCCGCGCGCCAGGATCAGGGTCAGCGCCCCGCCCTCGGCCTTCTTGTCGCCGGCCATCAGGGCCAGCAGCCGGTCGGCCACGAACACGCCCGCCTGCGCCAGCCGCGTCGGCAGACCCGCCGCCGAAACCACCGCCTCGACCCGTTCGACATCGGCGGCCGAACACAGCCCTTCGCGCGCCGAGTATCGGAAGGCCATGCAGCACCCCAGCGCCACCGCCTCGCCGTGCGCCAGCGCGCCTTCGTCGAACCCGACCTCCGTCTCGACCGCATGGCCGAAGGTGTGGCCCAGGTTCAGCAGGGCGCGCCGCCCGGCCTCCTTCTCGTCCTCGCCGACAACAGCGCTCTTGATCTCGACCGAACGGATCACCGCCCGTTCCAGCGCAGCAGGATCGCCCGCCGCGCCCGCCGCCCCTTCACCCGCCAGCCAGTCGAAGAAGGCGGCGTCGCAGATCAGCCCGTGCTTCAGAACCTCGGCCCAACCGGACTTCACCTGACGCGGCGGCAGGGTCGCCAGCACGTCGATATCGGCCAGGACCAGACGCGGCTGATGGAAGGCGCCGATCAGATTCTTGCCGCGTGGCGTATCGATGGCCGTCTTGCCGCCGACGGACGAATCCACCTGGGCCAGCAGCGTCGTCGGGATCTGTACGAAGTCGATGCCACGCATGAACAGCGCCGCCGCCAAACCGGCCAGATCCCCCACCACCCCGCCGCCCAGGGCGATCACCACGTCCTTGCGGTCCAGCCCGATCTCCAGCAGCCGGTCCAGCACCCGTTCCAACTCGGCGAAGGACTTGGATCCCTCGCCCGCCGGCACGGCCACGACCTCGCTCTTCACGCCCGCCGCCGTCAGCGACGCCGTCAGCGCCTGGGCATGGATGCCCGCCACCGTTTCGTCGGTAACGATGACCGTCCGCCCCTTGGCCAGCGGCGCGATATGCTTCCCCGCCTGGGCCAACAGCCCGCGCCCCACCATCACGTCATAGGCCGCGAAAGCCCCGCCGCTGACCGGAATGATCGTCACGTCTTCGTCTCCGCGCGCCGTCTGTGGCGCCAGTGCCGGCGCAGATTCTTGTGAATGGCGTCCACCGCTTGGCCGTGCGAGCCCTGGCCCACGTCCACCGTCACATCCGCCTCGCCATAGATGGGATAGCGGGCCTCGGCCAAGCCGGTCAGCACCTCCAGCGGGTCCTTGCCGCGCAGCAACGGCCGCGTGTCGCGCCGCGCCACCCGTTCCGCGATCACCGTCAGATCGGCCCTCAGCCACACCGTGTCGGATCGCGCCTTCAGCAGGGCGCGCGTCTCGGGGTTCATCATCGCCCCGCCGCCGGTCGCCAGCACGATAGGCGGCCCTTCCAGCAGGCGGCGGATCACTCGCGCCTCGCCCGCCCGGAACTCGGCCTCCCCCAAGGCGGCGAAGATTTCCGACACCGTCATCCCGGCCGCCGATTCGATCTCCACGTCCCCATCGGCGAACGGCAGCCTCAGTCGGCTGGCCAGCCGACGCCCCACCGACGATTTGCCCACCCCCATCAGCCCAACCAGGGCTATGGTGCGGGTCGGTCCCGGATTCGCGCGCCGCCTCATCCGGCGGCTCCGGCGGAACGGTCGGTCGAGAGAAGGGCGAAGGCGGCGGCTCGGGCAGGCATGATCCAGAAAACCTCTACACCAAGCCTGACCTTGCGCCATCCGTTCGACGGCAGGTTCGCGCGATGACGCCCCAGATCGAGGCCTTTCTGGAGATGATGGCCGTCGAACGCGACGCCTCGCCCCACACCCTGTCCGCCTATGGCCGCGATCTGGCGGACGCCGAGACGGCGCTGTCGGACGCCGGCGGCCTGATGAAGGCCGATGCCGAGGCGGTCGAGGCCTGGTTCGCCGACCTGTCGCGGCGCGGCCTGTCCGCCGCCACCGCCGCTCGCCGCCGGTCCTCCGCGCGCCAGTTCTATCGCTTCGCCCTGGCCGAAGGCTGGCGCACCGACGATCCGTCGCGCCGCCTCGACGCGCCCAAACAGGGCCGGTCCCTGCCCAAGGTGCTAAGCCGCGACGAAATCGACGCCCTGCTGGCCGCCTCGGCCAGCCGAGATGCGGCGGCGGGCCTGCGCCTGGTCGCCCTGGTCGAGATGGCCTACGCCTCGGGCCTGCGGGTGTCGGAACTGCTGGGGCTCAAGGTCGAGGCCATTCGCCGCGACCCCGCCTACCTGATCGTGCGCGGCAAGGGCGGCAAGGAACGGCTCGCGCCCCTGAACACCGCCGCGCGCGAGGCCATCAAGGCCTGGCTGACCGCCCGCGATGAGAAGCGCAAGCCCGAGACGCCCGACAGCCCCTGGCTTTTCCCCTCATCCGGTCGCACCGGCCACCTGACGCCCCGCCGCTTCGCCCAACTGCTGGACGAGGCCGCGATCACGGCCGGCATCGACCCGGCCCGCGTCAGCCCCCACGTCCTGCGCCACGCCTTCGCCACCCACCTGCTGGAAGGCGGCGCCGACCTGCGCGTCGTCCAGACCCTGCTGGGCCACGCCGACATCGCCACCACCCAGATTTACACCCACGTCGCCACCGACCGCCTGGCCCAGGTCGTCCAGCAAAACCACCCCTTGGCGCGCGACGACTGACGGCGCATATTCGGGCCATGGCGCATTCATTCTACGTCAAGGCGATCTGGGACGCTGAGGCTAGCGTTTGGTACAGCGAGTCCGACATTCCGGGCCTCGTCCTTCAGACGGACACGCTGGAAGAGTTCGAGGATCTCATCAGGCATTTCGCACCCGACCTACTCGCCTCCAACCTGGACATCCACGAACCCGTCGCCATTCGTTTCGAGGCGTCACGGCAACTCGATCTGGTCGCAGCCTGACCATGGCGTTGCGACTTTGCTGCCCGCGCGAGAATCGGTTCTAGATTCGATTTCCGGGGGCGATTGATGGTTCAGGACTACTATCGAGACCTGACGCGGCGGCTTAGAGATGCCGGCTTCGAGCGCGTTCCAGGCGGAAAGGGCAGTCACGAGAAGTGGCGCAATGCAGCGGGTCGCCAAGTCACCGTTCCCTCCAAGCCGATGCGGATTATGGCCAACGAAATCCTCAAACAGGCCGGTTTGCCAAAGGCCTTCTGAACCGCCGCTTGCCCGGCGGCGTTGACGTCTCTAGGTTCCCCCGCCTTCCCTAAGGGCGCTCTTGCCCGCTCGCAGTTCCCGGACGCCTTGATGGCCACGCACTATCTCGACTTCGAAAAGCCGATCGCTGATTTGGAAGCAAAGATCGAGGAGCTGTCGCTGCTGTCCGACGCCTCGGGCGATTTCGACAACGAGATCGAGGGCCTGCGCAAGAAGGCCGAACAGCTGCGCAAGAAGACCTACGCCGGTCTGGACCCCTGGATGAAGACCCAGGTCGCGCGCCACCCGCAGCGTCCGCACTTCATCGACTATGTGCAGAGCCTGTTCACCGACTGGAACGAACTGCACGGCGATCGTCAGTTCGGCGACGACCAGGCCATCCTGGGCGGTCTGGCGCGCTTTCGCGGCCGTCCGGTCGTGATCATGGGCCATGAAAAGGGCCACGACACGGCCACCCGCATCACCCACAACTTCGGCATGGCCCGGCCCGAGGGCTATCGCAAGGCCGTGCGGTTAATGGACATGGCCGAGCAGTTCGGCCTGCCGGTCCTCAGCTTCATCGACACGGCCGGCGCCTATCCCGGCCTGGGCGCCGAGGAGCGTGGCCAGGCCGAGGCCATCGCCCGCTCGACCGAGCGCTGCCTGACCCTGGGCGTCCCCTCCATCGCCACCATCACCGGCGAAGGTGGTTCGGGCGGCGCCATCGCCATCGCCGCCGCCAGCCGCGTGCTGATGCTGGAACATTCGATCTATTCGGTCATCTCGCCCGAAGGCGCGGCCGGCATCCTGTGGCGCGACGGCGCGCGGGCCAGGGACGCGGCCATGGCCATGAAGATCACCGGCCCGGACCTGATGGGCCTGAAGATCGTGGATCGCCTGATCGAGGAGCCGGTCGGCGGCGCCCACACCGACCGTGACGCCGCCATGGCCAATGTCGGCGACGTGCTGGCCGAAGAGCTGAAAGGCTTCGAAGGCCTGTCGCCCCAGCAGATCAAGAAACGCCGCGCCGACCGCTTCTACGCCATCGGCGCCCTTTAGCCGAACAGCGTTAACGCAGCGTCCACCATCGTCTGCCAACCTTGGCCTTCATTGAGGGGTTTAGGGGTTTGCGACCGGCCATGATCATTACGACGGCGGGACAAACCGGGGCCTTGGCGGCATGAGCGGCGGCGAATCCCTGCGCGAAAGCGCCGTCTTCAACCTGGGTGGCGCGATCACGATGATCGTCGACGATTCGCCCTTCTCGTTGACGCTGACGTCCAACGCCCTGACCGGGTTCGGCATCCGGCCCGCCTTCGCCTGCGGCACGGGAACCCAGGCCAAGAAGCTGCTGACCGACAAGCCCATCGATCTGCTGGTCGTGGACACCGACATGCCCGACATCGACGGGTTCGAACTGGTGCGCTGGCTGCGTCGATCCGGCCCCAATCCCAACGCCTTCACCCCCGTCATCATGACCGCCAGCCACATCCGGCGTGGGCGCGTGGCGGAGGCCCGCGACTGCGGCGCCAACTTCGTCGTCACCAAGCCGTTCAGCCCCGCCATGCTGCTGGAGCGTATTCTGTGGGTCGCGCGCGACAGCCGGCCCTTCCTTGAGGTCGGCGATTACCTGGGACCGGACCGCCGGTTCCGACACAGCGGCTATGAGGGCGTCGAACGCCGGGCCGACATGCTGAGAAAGGCCAATGCGATGGAGAGCCTGGCCCTATGACCGTCATCACGCACAATCAGCGCAAGTCGCGCCTGTCCGAAATGCTGGATCGCCCCGGCGGCGTCAGCGTCGGCGTCGCCCTGGCCCAGGCCAGGGTCAATCTGGACGCCTTGCAGGACCAGGCCCGCGCCATCATCGCCGACAATATCGCCGTCCTGCTGGCCAAGCCCGACCCCGACCTGATCGAGCCGATGCGGCTGGACCTGGCCTATTCCGCCTCCAGCCAGATCATCGATGCAGCCAGCCCGTTTGCGATGGACGACCTGTGTACGGCGGCTAAGGGTCTGTGCGACCTGCTGGACGCCGCGCCGCGCCAGGGCGGATTCGACTGGCGCATCGCCACCGTTCACGCCCAGGCGATGAAGGTCCTGCTGTCCCTGCCGCCCGAGGAGCAGGCCGCCCGCAGCGCCATCCTGACCAATCTGCACGAAGTCCTGCGCCGCAAACTGCCCGCGAGCGATCAGTCCGCGATCTGAGACGTCTTGCCCGCGCGCGTCTGCTTGCGCCACAGGGCGGCGTATTCCCCGCCCTGCCGCGCGACCAGCTCATGGTGCCCGCCGCGCTCGACGATGCGCCCGGCCTTCAGCACCAGGATCTGATCGGCGTCCGCCACGGTCGACAGCCTGTGCGCCACCACCAGGGTCGTGCGGCCGTGACGGGCTTTTTGCAGCGTCTTCTGGATCGCGGCCTCGGTGCGGCTGTCCAAAGCGCTGGTCGCCTCGTCCAGGATCAGGATGCAGGGATCGGCCAGCAGCGCCCGCGCGATGCCGACGCGCTGGCGTTCGCCGCCGGACAGCTTCAGGCCCCGTTCCCCGACCCGCGTCTCCATCCCGTCCGGCAGGCCGCGAATGAAGTCGGCCAGTTCCGCCGCCTCGGCCGCCGCCCAGACCTGGGCCTCGTCCGCATCAGGCCGCGCGAAGGCGATGTTGGCGCCCAGGGTCTCGTTGAACAGGGCCACATCCTGCGGCACCAAGGCCACCGCAGCCCGCAACGACGCCTGCGTCACCTGACGCGCATCATGGCCGTCGATCAGCACGCGCCCCTCCTGCGGATCGAGCAGACGCAGCGCCAATTTGACGATGGTGGACTTGCCCGAGCCGGACGGCCCGACCAGCGCCGTCGTCGTGCCGGGCGCCGCAAAGAAGCTGACGTCCTCCAGTCCATTGGCCCGCGCGTCGTGGCGGAAGCCGACGTTTTCGAACCGGACGGACGCGCCGCGCGCATCGACCGGGCGCGGCAAGGCCAGCGCATTGGGGGCGTCTGCGACTTGCGGCGTCTGACGCGTCACCTTCAGCATCTCCTCCATGTCGATGAAGGATTGGCGGATTTCGCGATAGGCGAAGCCCAGGATGTTCAGCGGTGCGTACAGCGAGATCATGATCAGCACCGCCGCCGTCACGTCGCCCGGCCCCATCCGACCGGCCGCCGCCTCGAACCCGGCCATCACCGCCATGACGCCCAGCCCCAGGTTCATCACCAGGGCCTGCATCCCGTTCAGCATGGCCAGCGAGCTGTTGGCCTTCAGCGAGGCCTCGGCATAGTCGCCCAGCGCCCGGTCATAGGTCTGGGCCGCACGCGTCTCGGCGCCGAACGACTTGACCGTCTCATAGTTCAGCAGGGCGTCGACCGAGACGCCGGCCGCCTCGGAATCGGCCGCATTCATAATCCGGCGATGCTCCAGCCGCCAGTTGGACATGGCGAAGGTGGCGGCGGTGTAGATGACGACCACAACCACCGCGACGGCGGCGAATCGCCAGTCGTATTTCGCGCCCAGCACCCCCGCCGCCAGCACGAGCTCGACCCCGGTCGGGATCAGGTTGAAGGCCAGGATGCGCAGCAGGAAATCCACCGCACGGGATCCGCGATCCATCGTCCGCGACAGGGCGCCCGAGCGTTTGGTCTGGTGGAAATCCAGCGACAGGCTCAGCGCATGGGCGAAGGCCTCGGCCGCCGTGGTGCGCTGGGCGGCGGATCTGACAGGTGCGAACACCACATCCGACACCAGGGGCGAGGCTGCTGACAGGAACCTCACGAAGGTCCAGCCAATCGCAAAGGCCGCAAAGCCCAAACCGACGGCTGTCGCCGCGCCCTGCCCCGCCGCCAGCCGGTTGACCGCCGCGCCCAGCACCAGCGGCGCCATGACGCCCAGCCCCTTGCCCGCCAGCGTCAGCAAGATGGCGAAGATCAGCCTCAGTTTCAGATGCGGCGCGCCCGAGCGGGCCACCAGCCGCGCAAGGTCCGCCAACGCCGTCAGCGTCGGGGGCCCATCTGTCTTGTCCTGTAGGCTCCCTGCCTGCTGCGCCTTGACCATCGGGTCACGCCTGCCGCCGGAGCGCTCGCCTCGTATCGCCATGATCCGCATATGGAAACCCATTGCGACCGGGGAAAGGCCACGCTGGCGAGTGACGGGGGATTAGTCGCTCAACCCAGGCGGACGACCGCCTCGATCAGCTCGTCCACGGCCGCTTCCTGCGTCGCCCACGAACAGACGAAGCGCACAGAGCCGTCGTCGAACGGATAGCAGGCCCAGCCCAGGGCGTTCAGGCGCGCGTGCGCCTCGGCCGGCATGCGCACGAAGACGGCGTTGGCCTCGACCGGATGGGCCAGCGTATAGGGCGACCGTCCAGCGATCCCCGCCGCCAGCTTCTGCGCCATCAGATTGGCGTGGGCGCCGCCCGATTCCCAGTCTCCGCTTTCCAGCAGCCCCAGCATCGGCCCTGACAAGAGTCGCGCCTTCGACGCCGTCTGCCCAGCCTGTTTCAGGCGGTTGTCCAGTCGACGCGCCAGGCTCTTGTCGAACAGGACGATGGCCTCGGCGCAGTTGGCGCCCGCCTTGGCGCCGCCGAACACCAGCACGTCCACGCCCAGGCGCGGAATGTCCTTCAGGTCGAACCCCGAGGCGACCGCATTGGTCAGTCGCGCGCCGTCCATGTGCACGCCGTAGCCCAGCGCCCTGACCGGCTCGATCAGGTGGCGCAGTTCTTCCTCGGTATAGACCGCGCCATATTCCGTCGCCTGGGTCAGCGACAGGGCGGCCGGCGGCTGGCGGTGACCGACCTCGGGCTCGGCCAGTTGCGCCTGCAAGGCCAGCGGATCGATCTTGCCCGAAAAGCCCGGCAGGCCGATCAGGCCGACGCCATGGCCGAAGAAGCCCGGCGCGCCCGTCTCGTCGGTGCAGATGTGGGCGGCGTTGTGCGCCAGCACCGCCTCATAGGGCTGGGCCAGCATCGACAGGGCGATGGCGTTGGCCGCCGTGCCGCTGAAGACGAACCGCACGTCGGCGTCCGCATCCAGCCGCTGACGGATCTGATCGGCGGCGCGCGCGGTGGTGTCGTCGGCGCCATAGGCGCGGGCGAAACCCTTGTTGGCGCGCACCAGGCCTTCGATGGCGCTCAGGGCCATGCCTGCGGTGTTGTCGGATCCGAAATCGTAACGCATCAGCTCGTCTTCGCCTGGGGATCGCTCTGGTCGTCTTGCACAGTCCGAACCCGGACCACCGGCATCACATCCTCGTCGCCATACGGCACGGCGACCTGATGCGGGAACGGGATTTCGATGCCGGCGGCGTCCAGCGCCTCCTTGCCCCCCTGCATCAGATCGGACTGGGTCTGCCACCAGTCGCCGACCTTGACCCAGGCGTGAAGCGTCACCTGAACCGAACTGTCCAACAGGCCCGTCACCCCCGTCCAGGGATGCGGATCGTGCAGGACCTTGGCATGCGCCTCGGCCATGTCGGACAGAACGCAGCGCGCCTGGTTCAAATCATCGCCGTAACCGACGGTGAAGTTGATCTCGATCCGACGCGTCTGCTGACCCGTCAGATTGGTCAGCGGATCGCTCAGCACCTTGGAATTCGGGATGACGATCTTGTGGTTGTTGGCGTTCGACAGCTGGGTCGTGAACAGGTCCAGCCGCTGGACCGTGCCGGACATGCCGCCCACGTCCACCACGTCCCCGACGCGATAGGGCCGCAGCACCAGCAGCATGATCCCCGACGCCACGTTCGACAGCGTGCCTTGCAACGCCAAGCCCACAGCCAGGGACGCTGCGCCCAGGACCGCGATGATCGAGGTCGTCTGCACGCCCAGCCGTTGCAGCACCGCAATCATGCCGATGATGAACACTACCACCCGCACAACCTGCACCGCGAAGCTCAGGACCGTCGGATCGTGCCGGAAACCCTTCACACGCGACAGGGCGTTGCGCGCCGCCCGCGACGCCCACTTCGCCGCAAAGACCGTTACGACGAAAATCAGGATGGCGATGGACAGGTTGATCGCGAAATCACCGGCCATGTCGGTCAGTTTGGCGATCACGGCGGCGTCGACGGACACGGCCTTGCGACCTGCGGCGACGGCTTCGGCGACATCGGTGGGAAGAGGCGTGGACATAGGCCGGGTCTAACGCGTGACGCGCCGATTGAAACCCCCGAAAGCCCGTTTTCAGGCCTTGGCGATCCGTCCGCCGCCGCTTTCGATGGCGTCCAGCAGGTCCATCACGTCGTCGATGGTGTTGGCCTCTCGCGCCGGCTTGTCCCAACGGATGCGGCTGACGCGGGGGAAGCGCATGGCCACGCCCGACTTGTGCCGCGTCGAGCGGTTCAACCCTTCGAAGGCGATCTCAAGCACAAGGCCGAAGTCGCGCTCGGCCCGCACCGACCGCACCGGCCCGAACCGATCGATTGTGTGATCGCGCACGAACTTGTCGAGCTGTTTCAACTCCTCGTCGCTGAAGCCGAAATAGGCCTTGCCCACCGGCGTCAGCGCCCCCTCCGGCGTCCAGACGCCGAAGGTGTAGTCGGAATAGAAGCTGGATCGCTTTCCATGCCCGCGCTGGGCGTACATCAGGACGGCGTCGATGACGTGGGGATCGCGCTTCCACTTGAACCACGGTCCCTTTGGTCGTCCCGCCAGATAGGGACTGTCCCAGCGTTTCAGCATCAGGCCTTCCGCTGCCGCCCCGACCGGCGGATCGGCCCTGAGCCGCGCCAGTTGATCCCAGTCGGCGTAATCGACCACCGGCGACAGATGAAGACGCTCGCCCGTGTGTTCGGCCACCAGAGCCTCCAGCCGCTTCCGACGGTCGCGCAACGGCAAACTCCGCAAGTCCTCGCCGTCCTGAGCCAGCAGGTCATAGGCGACCACCGCCGCCGGAAAGGCCTGCATGGCCTTGGCGTCCACCGTCTTGCGGTTCAGCCGTTGCTGCAGATCCCCGAACGGCGCCACCGCTCCGTCGCGCCACACGATCAGCTCGCCGTCAATCGCCCCCTGGAACGCCAGAGCCTCCATCACATCGGGAAAGGCGGCCGAAATTTCGTCGCCGGTGCGGGAATAGAGCTTGCGGACATCGCCCTCCAGCACCGCCTGGATGCGGATGCCGTCCCACTTCCACTCGGCGGCGTAATCGGCCGGCGACAGTTTGGGCAGATCGACCGCCTCGTCGATGGCGACCGCCAGCATGACGGGCCGAAACCGGCCGGGCGCATCCGGGCTGGGCCGCTCCGCCCTGCCCTCCAGCCAAGCGAATAGGTCGGCGTATGGCGGCTCGACCGCGTGCCAGACCTCTTCGATGGCCGAGGCGTCGAGGGCCTCCAGCGTCGTCTGCGCCTCGTCTCCGTCTGGCGACGGCGGCGCCATCACCGCGTCGGGTCGCATCATCGCCGCCGCCGTCTTGGCCAGCCGCGCCGACAGTCCCACCCGCAAGGCCCCGGTCATCAGTTTCAGCAGCGCCCACCGCCCCTTCGGCTCCAGCGCGTCGAGCCAACCTTCCAGCAGGCCCCGCACCTCCGCCCGACTGGCGGTGCGCAAGGCCTCAACCACCTCGGCCAGTTCCGGCTCGCGGTTGGGCCGGTGATCGGGCGTCACGGGCCAGATCAGGGCCACCGTCTCGGCTAAATCCCCGACATAGTCGTAGGACCAGCCGAACAGCACGCTGTCCACCCGCCCCTCGACCGCTTTCCTGATCATCGCCGGTTTGGCGGCGTCGAACGTCAGATCGCCCGTCAGCGCGGCCAGCGCCCATCCCCGATCAGGGTCGGGCGTGGCCCTCAGATAATCCCTGACCAGCACCAGCTTCGCATTGCGCGAAGCCGTAAGGGACAGGCGATCCAGAAGCTCGGCGAAGGCGCGCATCGTCATCCATCTCGGGCGCTCGAAGCGTCGCCGCACCACCAGAACGAAAAACGCCCCGGAGGTTTCCCTCCGGGGCGCGTCTCCGATCCGATGGGGATCAGTTGAACAGGCCGGCGATCACGGCGGTGATCAGGCCACCCGCGACCGCAGCCAGAACCACGTCATTGCCGCTGCGGACATATTGATAGCCACGCGGCGGGGCGCGCAGGCCATAGCGGTTGTAGTCGTTCACCACATAGGCGTTGGTCCGGTAGTAGGACGGCATACGCTGACCATAGCTCCAGGTGCGCACCGCGTAGCCGCGCGGAGGCGCATAGCGAGGAGCGTTATAGCGACGCTCGGCCCGCTGCCAGCGAGCGTAGGCGCGTTGTTGCTGGCGATATTCCTGGCGGTCCTGGCGCTGGTCCTGACGGAACTCGCGGCGGTCGTCACGACGATCTTGGCGGTGGTCGCGCTGCTCATAGCGGTGATCGCCGCGCGACTGGGCCGAGGCGGCGCCGGCGGCGCCCAGGGCGGTCGTGGCCATCAGGGCGGCCATCGTGGCGGTGAGGATCTTTCTCATGATCGTATCTCCAACTGCGTCGAAGGGCTTCGACTTGATCGCAGTTATGGAGCTTGCCGGCTGAGGCGTGTCTGAACCGCCGTCATCGGCTTACATTCACCTTGAGAACACGGAGCGGCCGCAATCAGGCGGCGACGGAGGTTTCGGACGGCGGCAGCGCCATCTCTCCAACCGCCTCGCGTCCGCCCCCGACCCGTCCCATCAGGGCGGCCAGGGCGCTGAAGTCGATGGGCTTGTTCAGATAGGCGTCGGCGCCGGCGTCCAGGCCGGCCTCATGGTCTTCATTACGGGCGGAGGCCGACAGGACGACGATGGGCGTGCCCGCATTCTGGCCCCCGCCGTCGCGAATAAGTCGGGTCGCGGTCAGGCCGTCCATCACCGGCATGTTCACGTCCATGATGATCAGGTCGAACGGCTGATCCTGGGCGATCTCGACCGCCATCTGGCCGTTTTCGGCCGTCGAGGTGACGTGGCTGGCCGAACTCATCCAGGCCTCCAGGATCATGCGGTTCACCGGATGGTCCTCGACCACCAGCACCCGCAGCGATTCGCCGCCCACGACCTCGGCGAAGATTTCATCGGCCGCTACCGGCTTGGCCCACTCGACTACCTCGGCCTCGATCTCCAGGGTGAAGCATGACCCTTCGGCCAGCCTGGAGGTGACGGTGATGTCGCCGCCCATGATGTTGGCCATGCGCCGCGCGATGGTCAGGCCCAGGCCCGTGCCGCCGAACCGGCGCGTCGAGGAGGTATCGACCTGGGTGAAGGGCAGGAACAGTCGTTCCAGATCCGCCGCCGCGATGCCGGTGCCGCTGTCCTTGACGATGAACTCGAACCGCACGCGCTGGTCCGACACGCGATGACCGCGCACGATGTAATGGATCTGGCCGGCCTCGGTGAACTTGACCGCATTCGACAGCAGATTCTGCACCACTTGGCAGACCCGCAGCGGATCGCCGCGCACCACCGTCGGGATTTCGCCCTCCAGGGTCGAGACGAACTCCAGCCCCTTGGCTTCGGCCTGGGCCTCGAAGGGGCCGGTGATCCGTTTGTGCAGGCTGTCGACGGCGATATCGATCACCTCGAAATTCATCTTGCCTGCCTCGATCTTGGTCATGTCGAGGATGTCGTTCAGCAGCGACAGCAGGTTGTCGCCCGAGTTGCGGATGATCGACAGATACTCCCGCTGCGTCGTCTCCAGACGCGTGGCGCTGAGCAGCTGGGCCGCGCCCAGGACGCCGTTCATCGGCGTGCGCAGCTCGTGGGAGATCACGCCCAGGAAGTTCGACTTGGCGTCATTGGCGGCATTGGCCTTGTCGCGCGCGGCTTCCAACTCCTCGATCAGATGTGCCTGATGCGACTGGAAGGCGCGGATACGCTCCTCGCGCAGCAGGGTCATGGTCACGAGAACGAACAGGCCCGCCGCCGTGAACGGCAGGACGGCCAGCATCGACCAGAACTCGCTGGTGCCCCACAGGCTGAACAGAATGACCGCCGCCGCCGCGCCATAGGGTGACGAGATGATCAGGGCCTGACGCGGCGAGCTGCGCAGCTGGGCGAACACAAGCACATAGCCGGAGATGATCAGGGCCAAAGCCAGCGGCCGTCCGAAATCGGAAGGCGAGAACCAGGCCAGCAGGGGCGCGATGGCCCAGGCGCCGGTCGTTACAGTGGCGACGATGGGGAAGATCATGCCCCATCCCGTCTCGACCTGGTGGCTCAGCCGCTTTTCGACCATGCCGCGGACGGAGCCGGCGGCGACGGTCAGGCCGAACCACAGCACGGCCTGCCACAGGCCCACCGTGCCCAGCAGGCCCAGGGCCCAGGACGCGATGATCATGTAACGCAAATACTGCGTCTGCAGAATGGCGGTCAGCGCCTGGGCTGCGTCGCCGGCGCGTTGATCGCCCGGAAGCGCCTTCGCGACGCCGTCTGATTCCACCATAAGCCCAGATCCCCACGTTCTGTTTGGTCGCGTGACGTTAAGACGAAGGTTCTAAGACGATGTGAACGCTGTTTTTTTTGGTCATGCGGGTTCCCCCGCCTCCTCCGGCGTCAGCGCCTTGATCGACAGGGCGTGGACGGGCCCGGCCATCTCGTCTTTCAGCAGGGCGTTCACCGCGCGCTGACGGGCCAGGCGCGATTGCCCCTGGAAAGCGGCCGAAACGATCACCAGATTGAAGTGGCTCTCGCCGCCGGGCTTTGCATCCATCCCGCCTTCATGATGGTGACCGGCGTGTCGCCAGCTGTCATCTTCGACCTCAAGCCGTTGCGGCGAGAGCCCATCCATCAGTTTTGCACGAATAATCGCCGTAACGGGGCCTTCTGACATGATCGATTCCTTGATGCGGTCCAATTCGGCCCTACACTTCGGCTGATGTCCGCCTCCTTTCAATACAAGCCGCGCTTCACCGACATTCGGGTCAAGCCGCCCAAGCCCGAGGAAGAGGCGGCCAAGGCCGACGTCCTTCACCTCAAGCCTGGCGAAAAGCCGTGCCAATGGCCCGACTGCCGCAAGGCGGCCGCCGCCAAGGCGCCCAAGTCACGCGAGCGGCTGAACGACTTCTATGAATTCTGCCAGCCTCACGCCGGCGAGTACAACAAGGGCTGGAACTTCTACGCCGGAATGAGCGAGGGCGAGGTCCGCACGCTTCAGGAGAACGAGGCCATGACCGGCGGCCGCCCGACCTGGGAGATGCAGGCCGGCAAGTTCACGCGCGAGGCCGCCGCCTTCGCCGCCAAGATGGGCACGTCCAACACGACCGGCGCCGGCTCATGGCGCGACAGCTTCGGCCTGTTCGGGCGCAAGGGTGATCAGGCGCCGCAATCCCCGACCGAGGATCGCCGCATCGGCAAGCTGGAACGCACCGCCTTGGCCGACCTTGATCTGGACCCCGGCGCGGACAAGGCCAAGATCAAGGCCCAGTATCACGACCTGCTTAAACGCTTTCACCCCGACACCAACAGCGGCGACCGCAGTGCGGAGGCCAAGCTGCAACGGGTCATCAAGGCGTGGAAGACGCTCAAGAAAGCCGGCCTGGCCTGATCTCGCCTATTCGGCGTAGATCATCTTGCGCGTCATGCCGCCGTCCACCGTCAGCACCTGTCCTGTGACGAAGCCCGCGTCGGCTAAATAGAGCACGGCCTGGGCGATGTCCTCGACGCGCCCCACCCGGCCGACGGGATGTTGCTCATGATCGACGGGACGCAGGTCATCATCATCGGAAATCCAGCCCGGCGCGATCGCATTCACCCGCGTTTTCGGGCCCAGGCTGATGGCCAGGGCGTGGGTCAGGGCGACGATGGCGCCCTTGGACGCGGCATAGGCTTCGGTCTCGGGTTCCGACATGAAGGCGCGGGTCGAAGCCATGTTTACGATGCTCCCGCCCTCCGCCAGCAGGGGAATGGCGCCGCGTGTCATCAGGAAGGCGCCCGTCAGATGGCTGTCCACCGTCTTGCGCCAGGCTTCCAGCGACAGGTCGGCCAGCGGCCCATTGACGGGATTGGCGACGCCGCCGTTGTTTACAAGCAGGTCAAGTTCCGACCAGCCGAGTTCCTCATAGGCTCGGGCCACCGAGGCTTCATCGCCGATGTCGCACAGGATCTGGCGGGTGTCGGTCGTGCCGGCCTTCAAGTCAAAGGACGCCACCTCCCACCCCCGCGCAGCCAAGGCCTTGCAGACGCCGGATCCGATCAGACCTGCGCCGCCCGTAACGATTGCTTTCTTCATGGTCCCGAAACCGGCGACGACCGGCTTGGTTGCGCCGGATCAGGGCTGACCGGCGGCCTGGCTGTTCGAGGCGGTCATCATCGGGGCCGAAGGCTCGCGGAAATAGCGGTCGATGCCGTCCGCAACCGACTTCATCAGGCGACGGCGCGCGCGTTCGTCGGTCAGTAGCCGCTCGTCCTCGGGATTGGTGATGAAGCCCATTTCCAGCAGCACGGCCGGCACGTCGGGGGCCAGCAGAACGGCCAGGCCGGCGTCACGATGGCTGCGGCGCAGCAGCGGATGGTCCGAACCTTCCAGATGGGTCAGCAGAACGCGAGCGAACTGGGCCGAGCGATTCTGGGTCGCGCGCTGGGTCATGTCCAGCAGGATGCGATCCACGGAGGGATCGCGGCCCGGCAGATGCAGTTCGCGGTGCCAGTTGTCGCCCCGCGTGAACTCGCGCACGGCCCGGCCGGCGCCCTGTTCCGACAGCGTATAGACGCTGGCCCCGCGCAGCGCCGGATCGGCCCCGGCGTCGGCGTGCAGAGAGATGAACAGGTCGGCGTCCGACTGACGCGCGATGGACACCCGGCGATACAGGTCCACATACCGATCGTCGGATCGCGTCAGCCGCACGCGATAACGGCCGTTCTTCTCTAGTTCGGCCTTCAGCGCCAAGGCGGCGGCCAGAGTGACTTCCTTTTCCTTGGCGCCCGCGCCGCTGGCGCCGGGATCGTTGCCGCCGTGGCCGGCGTCGATGACGATCAAGGGACGTTCAGCGCGGCGCGGCGGCGCGCTGGGTCGCGGCGCCGGCGGCGTGGTGGACGCCCGCACGGCCGCGCCGGTGGCCTTCAGATCGACGACATAACGATAGTGTCCGACCCCGTCGCCGGGCGGCAGCAGGAAGCGCCGCTCGATCTCGCTGCCGCGCGCCAGTTCCAGCTGAACCCGCGAAGACCCGCCGGACGATGTGACTTCATAAGACCGCACCAGGCCCGAACCGCCGCCGTTCAATCCCCGTCCCGGCGCAACGCCGTTCAGGGCCAAGACCACGCGGCCCTCGCCACCGGCGTCGATGACGCGGCCCTGCGCCGACTTGTCCAGATCGATGACGACACGGGTTCGGTCGCCGTCGGCGCCGAAGCGCACGGCCAGCACGTCGCCCTGGGCGCCCCAGGCGAAACCGCGCGTCGCGAACAGGGCGACCATGCAGATGACCACGAAGGACAGGGCGGTCATCGCCCATTCCTTCGCGCCCCAGCGCATCAAACCTGTCAAAACGCGACCGCCCATTGCGACGCCAAACCCAAATAAAGCCTACTAGGCCGTCATCATGCCAGACGCTCGTATTCAGGGGGTTAAGGCGAACGCCTTTTAATTCTCCAGTTGCGTGACTATGCTGTGACCGCTCGCGAACCGATCGCGCCGATTTCGCCTCTGCGAATCTTGGCGCGCCCTCCTCGCGGCGTTGACTTTCACCAATCCTAGAACCGCCCCGGCATCGCCGATGGTTCGAAGAGCGGACCAGGGACGCGGCCTTCCCAAGGGATTGGCGCGCCCGGTTCAGGACCGACGACTTCAATGGGCCTTTCCGCCTGCGTTCCCCAACGGCTTGATCAAGCCCGCTTCGCCGTTCTCGGCGAGGGGATGTCGCGCGCGCCGGCCCTCACCTTCATTCGGCGAGCCGCCATGACCCTGTCCGGTGTTCCGGGACGGTCGGCCTGCGCGCGCCAGAGAGAGACTATCCATGTCAAAGACAATGCTGATCGATGCGGCGCATCCCGAGGAGACCCGGGTCGCCATCGTGGACGGACGGCAAATTGAGGAATTCGATTTCGAATCCCGTGCGAAGCGCCAGCTTCGCGGCAATATCTACCTCGCCAAGGTCACCCGCGTAGAGCCCAGCCTGCAGGCTGCGTTCATCGAATACGGTGGCAACCGCCACGGCTTCCTGGCCTTCAACGAAATCCACCCGGACTATTACCAGATCCCGGTCGCCGACCGCGAAGCCATCATGGCCGAAGCGCACGACGACGAGGAAGAGGACGATCTGGACCGGGAATCGACCGGCGACGACGTCGATCCCGAAGGCGCCCTGGCGGACGAAGAACGCCTGAAGCGCCGCCTGATGCGTCGCTACAAGATCCAGGATGTCATCAAGCGCCGCCAGATCCTGCTGGTTCAGGTCGTCAAGGACGAGCGCGGCGCCAAGGGCGCGGCCCTGACCACCTGGCTGTCGCTGGCCGGCCGCTACTGCGTCCTGATGCCCAACACCGGCAAGGGCGGCGGCATCAGCCGCAAGATCACCAACACCTCGGACCGTCGTCGCCTGAAGAGCGCCGTTTCGGCCCTAGACGTGCCCAAGGGCATGGGCCTGATCATCCGCACGGCCGGCGCCAAGCGCACCAAGGCCGAGATCAAGCGCGACTATCAATATCTGCTGCGCCTGTGGGAGACGATCCGCGAGACCACCCTCGCCTCTCACGCCCCCTCTGTGATCTACGAGGAAGAAAACCTGGTCCGCCGCGCCGTGCGCGACATGTTCGACAAGGATTTCGACGGCATCCAGGTCGAGGGCGTCGAGGGCTTCAAGGAAGCGCGCGACTTCATGCGCGTGCTGATGCCGGCCCAGGCCAACAAGGTTCACCTGTATCGCGGCTCGCGGCCCCTGTTCGCGGCCAACGGCATTGAGGAACTGCTGACGCAGATCCACCAGCCGGTCGTGCCGCTGAAGTCCGGCGGCTATCTGGTCATCAACCAGACCGAGGCCCTGGTGGCCATCGACGTCAACTCGGGCCGCGCCACCAAGGAACGCAACGTCGAGCAGACGGCGTTCAAGACCAATATGGAAGCGGCCGAGGAAGCCGCCCGCCAACTGCGCCTGCGCGACCTCGCCGGCCTGGTCGTCATCGACTTCATCGACATGGATGAGGGCAAGAACAACCGCGCCGTCGAGCGCGTGTTGAAGGAGGCTCTGTCCTCCGACCGCGCCCGAATCCAGATGGGCCGCATCTCGCCCTTCGGCCTGATGGAAATCAGCCGCCAGCGTCGCCGCCTGGGCGTGATCGAGGGCGCCACCGAGGCCTGCCCGCACTGCCAGGGCACCGGCCGCATCCGCTCGGCCGAATCCGCCGCCCTGATGACCCTGCGTGCGGTCGACATTGAGGCCGGCAAGAACGGCGCGGGCGTCGTGGTGCTGAAGGTCTGCACCGCCGTCGGCCTGTACATCCTGAACCACAAACGCGCCTATCTGCAGTCGCTGCTGGAACGTCGCGGCCTGAACGTCATCGTCCAGATCGACGACAGCCTGGGCCAGGGCGAGCACAATATCGAGCGCACCGAGACCAACGAGGACTTCGTCGCGCCCGAGATCGAGATGCCCAATCTCGACGACGACTTCGACGCCTCGCTGTACGAAGACGAGGATGAGGACGACGATGAGGAAATCGTCGGCGACGACGACGACGATATCGAGGCGCTGGACCGCGAGGACAGCGACGACGACGAGCCGCGCGAACGTTCTGAACGCGCCGAGTCCGGCGGTCGTGACCGTGATCGGGGTCGGGGCCGCAATCGCCGCCGTCGTGGCGGTCGTCGAGACGATGAGACCGGAGAGGTCGCCGAAACCGTCGAAGCCGCCGATACGCTGAACGTCGACGACGCCTCGGACGATGAGGAAGACGAGAACGGCCGCCGCCGCCGTCGTGGCCGCCGTGGCGGTCGCCGCGTCCGCGAGGATGGCGAGCGCGACGTCTACACCTGGGTCCGCGGTCGCACGCCGTCGCTGGACGACCCCTATGTCTGGTTCGACCCGCTGAACCCGGGCCGTCACGAGCCGCGTAGCGAGCGGCCAGAACGCGCCGAACGTCCGGCAGAGGCTCAAGCTGAGGTCGAAGGCCTGGATGCCGTCGCTGGCGAAGGCTCCGGAGAGGAAGGCGGCCGTTCGCGCCGCCGCCGTCGTCGCGGCCGGGGTCGTGGCGACGCGCCCGTCGGCCACGAGATCAAGGTCGAGAACCGCGCCACCAACGAAGGCATGCCGCCCGACGGCTCGCCCGAGACGCCGATGGCCGTCATCGTCGAACCGACCGGTGAGAGCGTCGAGGCGGCTGCGCCGATCATCGCTCCCGAGCCCCAGCGCCGTCGCGTGCGCCGCAAGTCGGCCAGCGCCAATGTCGAGATCGCGGCCGAACCGCATCCCGACACGGCCATCGAGCCGAACGAGGCCACGGTCGAGGGCGCGCCGGTCGAACTGGACGTGACCCCGCACGAGGCCCTGGTCGCCGAGACGGTCGAGGTCGCTCCGGTCGAACAGCCTGCCGCGCCGGTCGCTCCCTCCGTTGTGGCTGAACCTCAGCCCGCCGTTCTGGCCGAGCCGTTCGTGGCCCCGACGCCCGAGGTCGATGTCGAGGCGATCATCGCCGAAGATCCGAACCAGATCGTCGCACCGCCCGAAAAGCCCAAACGTGGATGGTGGCGCCGCTGATCGGTCACGATTAGACTGTCAGGATGCAGGCGGGGGCCGGTCGCTATTGGAGTAAAGCCATGAGGTGGCTTCCCCGATCTGCATCTCGCGTTCTGGCGGCGACGGCGGCGGGCCTTATGGCTCTCGTCGTCGCCGGCCAGGCCTCGGCTCAGAGCCTGATCCGCGACACCGAGGTCGAGGGCATCGTGCGCGAATGGGCCGACCCGGTCTTCGTCTCGATGGGGCTGAACCCGACCGACATCCAAGTCCTGCTGGTGAATGACAACGATCTGAACGCCTTCGCCACGCGCGGGCGGATCATGGGCGTCAACACCGGCCTGATCCTACGCACCAAGACGCCCGGCGAACTGCTGGGCGTGATGGCGCACGAGGCGGGCCACATCAAGAACCGCCACACCCTGCGCGACGGGGCCCAAAACGCCGGCCGTCAGCCCATGCTAATGACCATGGCCCTGGGCGCCCTGGCCATCGCGGCGGGTGCGCCCGACGCCGGCGTCGCCCTGCTGGGCTCCAGCCAGTATTTCGGCGCGCTCGGCGCCCTTCATTACATGCAGAGCCAGGAGGGCGAGGCCGACATAACGGGCGCGCGGGCGCTGGAGGGCGCCGGCGAATCGGGGGCCGGCCTGGTGTCCTTCTTCGAGAATTTCCGTTCGCAGGAGGTCTTTTCGGACGCCCGTCGCTATCCCTATTTCCGCAGCCACCCCCTGTCGTCGAACCGCATCGAGACGCTGCGCCGCTATGTGCAGGAACAGCCGCACTACGATCACCGCGATAGCCCCGAACGCATGGCCCAGCACGCCCTGATCCTGGCCAAGATCCACGCCTTCATGGATCCGCCGAACGCGACGCTGCGGGACTATCCGTCGACCAACACCTCCCTGCCCGGCCGCTATGCCCGCGCCATCGCCTGGTATCGCGACGGCCAGACGGAAAAGGCGCTGACGGCGGTGGAGGAACTGATCGCCGGCGACGTGAACAACCCCTATTTCCAGGAACTGAAGGGTCAGATCCTGTTCGAGGAGGGCCGCGCGGCAGAGGCCGTCGCCGCCCACCGTGAGGCCGTCCGGCTCAAGCCCGACGCCCCCCTGCTGCGCGTCAACCTGGCCCATGCCCTGATCGAGACCAATGACAAGGCCAATCTGGACGAGGCCATCGACCAGCTGAAACACGCCGTGGTCGCCGAGAAGGAAAACACCCTGGCCTGGCGCCTGCTGGCCCAGGCCTATGCGACACAAGGCAAGGAGGGCGAGGCGCGCCTGGCCTCGGCCGAATACTATTTCGCCGCCGGCAGCGAGAAGGAGGCGACCCAGTTCGCCCTGCGCGCCCGCTCCATGCTGGACCCCGGCTCCATCGAATGGCGCCGGGCCGTGGACATCGTCCTGGCCTCGGGCGCCACGCCCGACGATCTCAACGACCTGGACCGTCGCGACGCTGCGCGCCGACCGGCCACCCTCAACTGACCCCTTCCCCCGACTGCGAGCCTCAATGACCGACGACGCCCCCACGCCTGCGCCCGAAACCAAAACCGCCAAGCCTGCGTGGCTGAGCGGCGCACGCGCCGGCTATCTGGCCCTTGGCCTGTCGGTCATCGCCCTGGGGTTCTCGGTCGCCCCCTATTTCAGCGCCGGCGAGTCCGACGTCCGGTCCTATCTGCTGGAGCACCCCGAGGTGCTGCAGGAGGCCGAACAGGCGCTCCAGACCAAGGCCGCCGAGGCCAGCGTCGAAGAGACCAATCAGGCCGCCGCCGCCAACGCCGGTCTCCTGGCGCCCGACGCCCGCGACCCGGCCTTCGGTCCGGCGAACGCCAAGGTCACGGTGATCGAATTCTTCGACTTCCGCTGCCCTGGCTGCAAGGCGGTGGCTCACGACTATCGCGCCCTGATGGCCGCCCACCCGGAAGTCCGCTTCGTCTTCAAGGACTGGCCCATCCTGGACCGCGGCGACGACATCACCTCGCAATACGCCGCCCGCGCCGCCTTGGCCGCGCATCAGCAGGGGAAGTATCTGGAGGTCTATGACGCCCTGATGACCGAGCGCGCCCTGTCGATCGAGTCCATCGACGCCATTCTAGCCGCCAATGGCGTCGACATGGCGCGCGCCAAGGCCGCCATCGCCGCGCCCGACACCACACGCCACATCGCCGACATCCACACCACGGCCGCCGCCCTGCGCCTGCGCGGCACGCCCACCTTCTTCATCAACGGCAAGGCCAGCCCCGGCATCGATCCCGCCGAGATCGCCAAGCTGATCGAAGCGGCAAAGCGCTGACCCTCCGATGTTGAACCGCCTGCCCTGGGCTCTGGTCGTCTTCCGGCTGCTTTGCGCGCCAGCGCTGGTTGGCCTGTCGCTGATGGCGCCCACGGCGGGCGGAGCCGCTGCGGCCCTGCTTTCGCTGGGGGTGCTGTCAGATATTTTTGACGGCGTCATCGCGCGGCGTCTGAAGGTCGTCACGCCGACTCTTCGGCGCTGGGACGGTCGAGCAGACGTAATCTTCTGGCTAGGTGCGTCCCTGGCCCTATGGCTGATGTATCCTGCGATGACGGTCGTGCTGGCGCCACTCGCTTTGGTGCTGCTGGTGATGGAAGCCGCCAACCACGCCGTCAGCTTCGCCCGTTTCCGGCGCGAGGCCTCGCCTCATCACTGGCTGTCAAAGCTATTCTGCCTGTTTCTCTGGGGGCTGTTCGTTCAACTGTTCGTCACGGGACAGACCAGTTGGCTGCTGTGGTTCACCTTAGGTTTAGGTGCGCTGTCACAGGTCGAGGCCTTCGCCATCACCATGCGGCTCAAGGCCTGGCGTTGCGATGTGGCCTCCGTCTTCGCCGTGGGACGTTAGGCCTCACCCAGCGTCATCTCCCCACCGATCCATTCGACGCCGGCGTGGCGCAGGGCGTCGTTCGCCGCCGGTTCGTCGCCCATCGCCTGCGCCGCGCGATACAGGACGTAGTAGCTGTAGGGATCGTTGGGCCAGTCCGTCAGCAGTTCGGCGATCTTGGCCTTGGCCCCAGCTGCATCGCCGGACGCCAGCATCGCGGCGGCCAGGCTGCGGCGCGTCGGATACCAGATCATCGGCGGATCGCCGCCCTCCGGCACCATGGCCTGGATCGTCGCCGCGCGGCCATAGGCGGCGATGGCGGTCGGATAATCCTGATCGATCATGGCCGCGCGGCCTTCCAGCACCTTCTGGAACAGTTCGGCGAACCCGACCTGACGATCCGCCATCGTTCCCTTGAACGCCTTGTCCGCCAGCAGGGCCGCGATGGCCTGGGCCTCGACCCGAACGGCCGCCGCATCGCCGCGCCGCGCCGCCGCCTCGCCGCGCGCATAGCGCCAGCCGACCCGCATCAACGGCCGACCGACATCCGGCTCGGGCAGGGCCGCGACCTGGGCGTCCGATCCGAACCGGCCGTAAAGCGCATAGGCGTCCGCCGCCATCACCTGACGATAGACGACATAGGCATCCTCGCCGGGTTCGGGCGCGCCCAGCAGCTGCGGATAGGTCGCCATATACCAGTCGGCCAGCTCCAGCCCTCGCTCGGCCCCGCCCGCCATCAGGGCGCCGCCCATGCCGAAGTGGATGTTGTGGGCGTGCAGCCTCATGCCGCGAATGCCGCCTGGCGGGCTGGCCAGTCGGTCATAGGTCTTGTCCAGCGCCACGGCATTGACGTTGGACATCATGGCGTCCTTGTACCGCCCCACTCGATAGAAGGTGTGCGACGGCATATGCACCAGGTGGCTGGCTCCCGGCGCCAGCAGGGCCAGCCGCTCGCCATAGGCCAGCGCCCGATGCGGATCGTCAGACCATTCCGTCAGGTGGATATAGAGGTGGATGGACGCCGGATCGTTCGGCTTGACCGTCAGGCTGTGTTCCAGGATCGCCATCGCCCGCGTCACGGCCGGATCGGTGGCCTTGCCGTTGTCGTCCCACCATTCACCGTCGGGCTGCAGCATCCAGGCGTCGGCGGTGATGGACCCCACCGAGACGTCGTCGGGATGGCGTTTGGCGATCCGGTCCATGGCGCGGGCGAAGCGCAGGGCGCGCGTGTTTTCCTTGCCGGAGTAGCGCTGGATCAGGGCGTCGATCATCTGGCGCTGCATCGGCGTGGCGTCGCCGGCCAGCCGCCTAGCCTCGCGCGCAGCCCTCAGGCCCGTGGCGAGGGACTCTGGGTCGTTCCCGCCACCGTTCAGGTTCGGCCCGATGGCCCAGGCCTCGCCCCAGGCGCACATGCCGCACGACGGATCCAGCTGCCGCGCCTTGCGAAACGCCCGCACCGATTCCGAATGTTCGAACGCCCAGCGCAGCCGCACGCCATGGTCGAACCAGGCCTGAGCCTCGGGGTTCTTCGTATCAACGGTGAAACCCTCGTCGCCGAAGCCGGGGACCATGACCATGTCCGCCGTCGGCTGGACATCGCCGACCGCGCCCAGGCGTCCGCAAACCTGGGGATTGGCGATCAGGGCCAGGGTCGCCGCCGTCGCCGTAGCGTCGGCCACCGCCACCGGCGCGATCAAACAGGCGACCGAAACCGTCGCGACCCACAGACCCTTGCGCATTCCCGCCTCCCCCGCTTGGCGACCTTTGTGCGCTTAATTGGCCGCCTCGCCAATCACCCGATCAGGGCGTGGTGACGGGCAAGGTGTCCTGCGCCCGGCCGTCTCCCGTCGGTGCGTTGAGGCCCAGCATGCGCGCCAGGAAGGGCTGCACGTCCACGCTGTCCAGATCGGTCAGCCGCCGCCCCGCGACGACGCCCGGCCCGTGCGCGATGAAGACCGCCTCCATCTCCGGCGCCTGATTGTCATAGCCGTGGGCGCCGCCTGCGCGGGTGACCGGCCGATCCCGTGTCGCCGTCAGCCAGCCAGTCTCGACCAGGCAGACGATCTGCGCCACCCGCGGGTTGGAGCCATAGACCAGCCGCGCCGGCACATCGGCCTTGTTCCAGCATTCCATATGCGGATGACGACCGACCAGCTTGGCCTGCACCTCGGCCTCGCGGCCCGGCGCGGGATCGGCGGTCAGAACCGCCCCGCCATAACCGATCTTCAGCGCCGCCGGGTCGATGATGTCGTCGATCCACACCACACGGTCCGGCGACGTGGCGGCCATGCCGTGATCGGACACCACGACCAGCATGGTCCGATCATAAAGCCCCCTCGCCTTCAGCCCCTCGACCAACCGTCCCACGGACGCATCGACCGAGGCCACGGCGGCGCGAGTCTCAGGCGCATCTGGACCGTTGCGGTGGCCAGCGGTGTCCACGATGTCGAAATACAAGGTCTCCAGCTTTGGCCGCTGACCCGCCGGCAGGTCCAGCCACGACAGCACCCGATCCACCCGCACATCGCCCGGCATTCCCTGATCGAAGGGCGTCCACTGACTGGGCCGCACGCCATGGATCTCGACCTCCGATCCCGGCCAGAACATCGTGCCGGTGCGGACCCCGGCCTTTTCCGCCGTGACCCAGATCGGCTCGCCCTGATCCCAAAAGCCGCTTTCCTTGCTGGCCATGGTGAAGGTGCCCAACTGCGCGTCCGTGAACCGGTTGCCGACGACGCCGTGGTGGTCAGGGTGCAGCCCCGTCACCAGCGTATAGTGGTTGGGGAAGGTCACGCTGGGGAAGGACGGCCGCATCGGCCCGAACGCGCCGCCCGCCACCAGCCCGTCCATCACCGGCGTCTGGCCCTTGCCCAGATAATCCGGCGAGAACCCGTCGATCGAGACCAGAATCACCAGGTCGGGCCGCGCCGCCGAGGTCTCGACAACCGACGACTGCACAACCGCCGGGGCCGAAACCGGCGTTGCGGCGCAGGACGCAACCGCAAGGCTGGCGACCAGGGCCAGGCCGGTGGCGAGGAAACGGGACATGGGCTTACTCCAAGGCGACATCGAACCATTGCCTAAACTTAATGGACGACAGGCTTGCGACGGCTTGTGGGAACACGGTTCTCGCGCCAAGCTTGCGTCATGGAAACCGTTATCGACATTCGCGGCCTGACCAAGATCTATGGGCCGGTGAGGGCCTTGGACGGCCTGACCCTGTCGATCCCGCGTGGCGGGGTCTATGGCGTTCTGGGCCCCAATGGCGCGGGCAAGTCCACCCTGTTTCGCACCCTGCTGGGCCTGATTCGCCCGACCGAGGGCGAGGCGACGGTGATGGGCGGACGGATCGGCGATCCGGCCTCGATGCGCCGCATGGGCTCGATGATCGAGACGCCGCGCTTTCCGCCCTTCATGACCGCCCGCCAGGTGCTCGAATGGCTGTCCCGCGCGCACGGCGGCGTGACCTCAGCCGAGATCGACAACTGGCTGCAACGCGTCGGCCTGACCGAGGCGGCAAACCGGCGCGTGAAGGGCTTTTCGGTCGGCATGCTGCAACGCCTGGGCGTCGCCGCGGCCCTGATGACCAAGCCGGATCTCGTCATTCTGGATGAGCCGACCAGCGGCATGGATCCGCCTGGCATCCAGGAGATGCGCGCCCTGATCCGCAGCCTGGCCGACAACGACGGCGTCACCGTCATCCTCGCCAGCCACCAGTTGCAGGAGGTCCAGCGCGTCTGCGACCGCGTCGCCATCTTCAACAAGGGCAAGGTGATCACCGAGGGCCGGGTCTCCGACCTGACCGCCTCCGGCGAGCGTCTGCGCCTGTCCGTCACCCCCCTGGCCAAGGCCCTGTCGGTGCTGGGCGACCGCGCCACCCTGGACGGCGACGCCGTGGTGGCCGCCGTGCCCCGCGCCGAGGCCGCCGCCGCAATCAAGGCCCTGGTAGAAGGCGGCGTCGACATCGAGGAGGCCCGTTGGATCGGCGCCGACCTGGAAGACGTCTTCATGAGCGAAACCGGCTGGACCGGCGTGCAGGAGCAAAACCGTGCTGGCTGACGCGATCCGATCCGAAACCTACCGCCTGTCCAAGAACTGGATCCAGGTCGTCTTGGCCACCCTGGTCGTCCCGGTTCTGTTTATCGCCGGGGGCACCTTTTACCTGTTCCAAGCCAAGGCCAAGGGCGGTCCCATGGCGATGGCGGCTGGAATAAATCCCAACATGCCCTCCACGCCCATCAACCTGATGGAGGCGCTCACGTTTGGTGCAGACAAGGGCGCCAACGGTCTTGTCCTCATCTTCATGCTGGTTGCGGCCGCTACCCTCTATGTCGGCGATTATCGCTGGGAAACCTGGCGCCTAATCAGCGCCCGCAACAGCCGACCCTCTCTATTGCTGGGCAAGATCGCCGTCATGAAAGCGCTGGCTTTCGCCGGTTTGATCGCGTTCCTGATCGCAACGGTCATATTCAACGTGATGAAGGCAGGCGTCTTCGGCCGAGGACTGACGTTCTCAACCGACGTATCCGCCCTGGGCGAATTCGCCCTCCTTTGGGTTCTGTCTTGGGTGCGTATTGTTCAATTCACACTGATCGCCCTGCTGACCGGCGTCCTGACACGCTCGCTCATGGCCGCGTTATTCGTGCCCTGGGCGCTGGGCTTCGCTCAATCGCTGTTCGGTAGCGTTCTGCCGATCATCGGATGGGACCCAGCGAGCTGGAAGGCTCAGTTGCTCCTTCCCGGCCTGGCCTACGATACGCTCAAGGCCATAGTTTCGAACGTACCGAATGCACCTTCCCTGTGGCCTAGCTTGGTCAGCCTAGCTCTTTGGACCCTCGTCCCCCTCATCGCCTCGATCGTCTGGTTCAATCGCCAGGACCTGTCGAAGGAATAGGCGGTGGCGGACTGCGCGCGCCTTCCGCGACCAGCCAGTCGCGGAAGGCGTCAACCGCCGCATCCCTGCGGCCCTCCGGCCGCAGGAAAGCGAACCACGACGGCCGCTCCACGAAGCCGAACGGTGCCGCCAGCCGACCCGCGATGACATCCGGCGCCACGAAGGCCCACGGCGCGATAGCCACGCCCAGGCCCGAGATCGCCGCCTCGACCAGCGAATGGTTGTGGGCGAACTCCCGCTCCATAGTCGCCGGTGGCAGGGCCACGCCCGCCAGTTCCGACCACGCCGGCCAGGCCCGACGGAAGGTGGCCGAGCGCAGACGCGGCGCGCGCGCCACGGCCTCCAGCGTCGGCAGCCCCGCCATCAAGGCCGGCGCCCCGACCGGCCCCTGATGCTGCGCCAGAAAGCGCGTGGACTGGGTGCGGGCATGGGCCTGATCCGGCTCGACGATGCGAATGGCCCCGTCGAACCGATCACGCCGATAATCGACCATGGCATAGGATTCCGACAGCCTGACCCGTACTTCGGGATGCGTGTCCAGAAACCCTGGCAGGCGCGGGATCAGCCATTTCAGCGCGAACGTGCCCAGGCATGAAATCTCGATCTCTCGCGCCACGCCCAGCCGCACGCCATCGACCGCATCGCTGATCGCGCTAAAGGCCGGTGTCAGCCGCCCGGCCAGTTGCGCACCCGCCTCAGTCAGGGTCAGCGCATGGCGCGGGCCGGTCACCAGGGTCACGCCCAGCGAGGCCTGCAGGGCCGCGATCTGGCGGCTGACAGCACCGTGGGTCACGCACAGCTCGGCCGCCGCACGGGTCATGCTTCTGTGCCGGGCGAAGACCTCGAAGGTTCTCAATGCATTCAGCGGTGGCGGCACCCGGCCCGACATGTGATCTCCCCTCACAGACACCGACCCGCTTAATCGATTTCTGCGGCTTGGGAAATCGGGTTCAAGCTTGGCGATGCCGCATCCGAACCCACCGCCAAAGCCGCCTCGCCGCTCGTTGCTCGACCAGATCGCCTATGGCCTGTGCATTCTACTCATATGGGGCATGGCGGTCGCCGCCATCCTGGACGGCTAGAGCCGCTTTTCCATGAAGACATCGGCGCGGGCATAGGGCGTCGGCCGCGCCGGCAAGTGGACGAAGCCGAAGCTTTCATACAGGGCGATGGCCGGCGTCAGGGCGCTGTTGGTCTCCAGATAAAGCCGACCCGCACCGGCCGCCCGCGCCGCCGTCTCGCAGGCTTCCAGCAAGCGCCGGGCCAGCCCCAGGCCGCGCGCGGCGGGCGTAACCGTCATTTTGCAGACCTCAACTCCGTCGTCGGTCGGAACCAGGGCGCAGCACCCCACGGCCTCACCATCCCGTTCCGCGATGAAGATGCGCCCGCCCTTGTCCAGGAACACGCCCTGCGGATTGTCGATGGCGAGTCGATCCTTGGCCTCGACGGCGAAGCCGCCTTCGGCCAGCCAGGCCGTGTTCAACTGCGCCCAGACGGCGGCGTGGTCGGGACGGAAATCAACGATGGCGACGTTCATTCACCCCTCATGCCCCGTCTCCGCTCAAAGCAAAAGGGCGGTCGGATTGCTCCGACCGCCCTTCCGGCGTTTGGTCATGCGACCAAATCTTAGTCTTCGTCGCCGCCTTCGAAGGCCAGGACCGGACCAGAGTCCTTGCCCTTGGCTTCGACGTCGCGATCGACGAACTCGATGACGGCCATCGGGGCGTTGTCGCCGTGGCGGAAGCCGGCCTTCATGATGCGGATATAGCCGCCGTTACGCTCGCTGTAGCGCGGGCCGAGCGTTTCGAACAGCTTGCCGACTTGCGGCACGTCGCGAACCTGGCTGATGGCCTGACGACGAGCGTGCAGGTCGCCCTTCTTGGCGAGGGTGACCAGCTTCTCGACGAAGGGACGCAGTTCCTTCGCCTTGGGCAGGGTCGTGGTGATCTGCTCGTGCTTGATCAGCGAGGCGGCCATGTTCGCGAACATGGCGGTGCGGTGGCTACTCGTGCGACCGAGTTTACGATGGGCGGCGCCGTGGCGCATCTGGGTCTCTCCTACTCCGGAACCGGTATCCTCAAAGGGACCTGGAACCGTAATCTTCTAACCGCCCCGACATTCTCCCAAGGGAGACGGGCGGAGGGTTGAACTTAGATCTGGTCGTCGAACTTCTTGGCCAGGTCTTCGATGTTTTCGGGGGGCCAGTTCGGCACGTCCATGCCGAGGCTGAGGCCCATCGTCGTGAGAACTTCCTTGATCTCGTTCAACGACTTGCGGCCGAAGTTCGGGGTACGAAGCATTTCGCCCTCGGTCTTCTGGATCAGGTCGCCGATGTAGACGATGTTGTCGTTCTTCAAGCAGTTGGCCGAACGAACCGACAGTTCCAGCTCGTCCACCTTCTTCAGCAGCGCCGGGTTGAAGGGCAGGTCGGGCTTGCCGTCCGACTGCTCGACAGCCTTCTTGGGCTCTTCGAAGGTGATGAAGATCTGGAGTTGGTCTTGCAGGATGCGCGCCGCATAAGCGACGGCGTCAACCGGCGTGACCGCACCGTTGGTTTCGACTTCAAGCAGCAGCTTGTCGTAGTCCAGCGACTGGCCCTGACGGGTCGGCTCGACGCGGTAAGCCACCTTCTTGACCGGCGAATACAGGGCGTCGACGGCGATCAGGCCGATCGGCGCATCTTCCGGACGGTTCAGTTCGGCGGCGACGTAGCCCTTGCCGTTCTGGACGGTCAGTTCCATGCGAACCGACGCGCCGTCGTCCAGCGTGCAGATGACGTGATCGGGGTTCAGAACCTCGATGTCCGCCGGCACGTCGATCTGACCCGCAGTCACGGCGCCGGGGCCCGTGGCGCGCAGGGTCATGCGCTTGGGGCCTTCGGCGTGCATGCGCAGCGCCAGTTGCTTGATGTTCAGAACGATGTCGACCACGTCTTCCCGCACGCCTTCCAGCGACGAGAATTCATGAACGACGCCGTCGATCTGGATGGCCGTGACAGCCGCGCCTTGCAGCGAGGACAGCAGAACGCGACGGAGCGCGTTGCCGAGCGTCACGCCGAAGCCACGCTCGAGGGGTTCGGCCACCAGGCGCGCCTTGCGCTGGGTGTCGGAACCGATCTCGATCTGCGGCTTCTCGGGACGGATCAGCTCTTGCCAGTTTCTTTCGATCATTTTGTCCCTCGAACGGGTTTCGCCTGCTCCGGCCTTGTCGACGAGGCCATGATGGAGCGGACGGAGATGGGGGGTGCCTAGAACGCTATCGCTTAGACGCGACGACGCTTGGGCGGACGGCAACCATTGTGCGGCATCGGCGTGACGTCGCGGATGGTCGTGATCGTCAGGCCGACCGACTGCAGAGCGCGCAGGGCCGACTCACGGCCGGAACCCGGACCCGAGACGTTCACTTCCAGCGTCTTCACGCCGTGTTCCTGAGCCTTCTTGCCAGCGTCTTCAGCGGCCATCTGGGCGGCGTAAGGGGTCGACTTACGCGAACCCTTGAAGCCCATGTGTCCGGCCGAAGACCACGAGATCGCGTTGCCCTGGGCATCGGTGATCGTGATCATGGTGTTGTTGAACGAAGCATTCACGTGGGCGACGCCCGAGGTGATGTTCTTGCGCTCGCGCTTCTTTACGCGACCCGGTTCCTTGGCCATGTGTCTGTCTTACTTCTTCTTGCCGGCGATCGGCTTGGCGGGACCCTTGCGGGTGCGGGCGTTCGTATGGGTGCGCTGGCCGCGGACCGGCAGGCCCTTACGGTGACGCAGGCCGCGGTAGCAGGCCAGGTCCATCAGACGCTTGATGTTCATCGACGTCTCGCGGCGCAGATCGCCCTCGACGGTGTGATCCTTGTCGATCGTTTCGCGGATCGACAAGACTTCGGCGTCCGTCAGCTGGTTCACGCGGCGGGCGGCTTCGATGCCCACCTTCTCGGTGATGTCCTTGGCGGCGGCGGGGCCGATGCCATGGATATACTGAAGCGCGATCTCTACGCGCTTGTTGGTCGGGATGTTGACGCCAGCAATACGGGCCACGAAATTCTCCAGATACGCGTTAGTCAGACGCAACAAACGCTCCGGTCAACAGACCAGGAGCGTGGCGCCCTTCGCGGGAAGGCGCCCTTATACATGTGATTCACGAGGCGTCAACATCTGGAGGCGCCTCAACGCGGCGGACGGCCGAAGTCCACACCGACAGTGACCCGCTGCCCCTCGACGGGTCGGCCGTCCTCGGTGGGGGGCTGGAAACGGAAGAAGCCGGAGACCTGAAGACCCGCTGCGCCGAAGCCCAGGCCGGGCGGCGTCTCTTGCACCACACGGCAACCGTCCAGCCGGCTATCCAGGCGAATGATACAAGACAGCTCCACCCGGCCATAGCGGCTGCGCGCGCCCGAGGGGTGGTGGGCGCGGATCTGACCGATGGTGGGGCCGGTCACCAGGCGCGGTCCGGTCGAGCCGCTGCCGGGGCCACTGCCGGATCCGACGCCAGAACCACTGCCGGTCCCCTGCCCGCCCTGGCCGAAACCGGGCTGAGGCGACGGATTGGGGGTGATACCGACTACGGGGGCGGGCTCGGGCGCCTTCACAGGCGGCGCAGGAACCTCGCGCGGGCGTTCCTGGGGCGGAGGCGGCGGCGTGTGAATGACAGAGGGCGCTGCGGGCGCGCCACCGCCCGTCTCTGGCGCGGGTGGTTCGTTCGAGATCGGCGGCGGGGGATCGTAGAGCACGACCTCGAACGGCGGGGGTTCGACCACAGGCGTCTGGGCCGGCCCCCTCGCACGCCCCAGCAGCAGGAACAGGCCGATCTCGGCGACAGCGACGGCAATAAAGATACCCGCCATGCGCCAGCGACGCGGGTGGGTCTTCTCGGGTCTGGAGTCGGCGTGTTCGGTCATCAGGCGATCAACGCCTGAAACCGCAAATCAGGCCAGGGCTTCGTCGATGGCCTTGGCCACGGACTCGATCGTGCCCATGCCGTCGGCCTGCGTCAGCTTGCCCTGGGCTTCGTAATAGGGAAGCAGCGGCGCGGTGTTGCGGTTGTAGGCCTCAAGCCGAACCTTGAACGATTCGGGATTGTCGTCGGGGCGGCCCTGTTCCGCGAAACGCTTGGCGATCCGTTCGGTTAGGGCGGCGTCGTCGACCTTTAGCCGCACGACGGCGTCGATCTGAACGCCGCGCTTGGCCAGCATCTCGTCCAGCGCCTCAGCCTGGGCCACGGTGCGGGGGAAACCGTCAAAGATGGCGCCGCCGGCGGCCTCGGCCTCGTTCAGGCGATCCTCGATCAGGGCGATGACGATCTCGTCGGTGACCAGGTCGCCACGCGCCAGCACGTCCTTGACCTTGAGCCCCAGCTCCGAGCCAGAGGCGATCGCCGCGCGAAGCATGTCGCCGGTGGAGAGCTGGACCATGCCCTTCTCTTCCACCAGCCGCTTCGCCTGGGTGCCCTTGCCCGCCGCTGGCGGTCCGAACAGGATCAAGTTCATGCTTCAGCCCTCCCCTGGGCGTCTGTCAGCTTAAGACTTAGCGGCGCACGGGCGTGGGCGCGCCACGACCGCCACGACCACGCAGCTTGGCCTTCTTGATCAGGCCTTCGTACTGGTGCGCCAGCAGTTGGGACTGAATCTGGGCCACAGTGTCCATCGTGACCGAGACGACGATCAAGATAGACGTTCCGCCAAAGTACAGGCTGTTGCCGAACTGGCTGACGATGAACTCAGGCAGCAGGCAGACCGCGGTGATGTAGGCGGCGCCGATCACGGTCAGGCGGGTCAGGACATAGTCCAGATATTCCGCCGTGCGCTTGCCCGGACGGATGCCTGGCAGGAAGCCGCCGTATTTGCGCAGGTTCTCGGCCGTGTCCTCGGGGTTGAAGGTGATCGAGGTGTAGAAGAAGCAGAAGAAGACGATCAGGGCGGCATACAGCGCCATGAACAGCGGCTGGCCGTGCGTCAGCTGCGCCGTCACCAGCGGCAGCCAGCTCATCCAGCTGGGCAGGTCCGCGTTTGCCGTCATGGTCGCCACCGTCGTCGGCAGCATCAGCAGCGACGAGGCGAAGATCGGCGGGATGACGCCCGCAGTGTTGACCTTCAGCGGCAGGAACGACCGCTCGCCCCCAGCCATGCGGTTGCCTTCCTGGCGCTTCGGATACTGGATCAGAAGACGGCGCTGGGCGCGTTCCATGAAGACGATGAAGACCACGGTGGCCACGGCCAGGATGGCGATGAACAGCAGGGCGAAGGCCGACATCTGGCCTTGCTGAGCCAGGCCCAGCAGGCGCGCGATGGTGGACGGCAGGACCGCCACGATACCGGCGAAGATGATCAGCGAGATGCCGTTGCCGACGCCGCGCGCCGTCACCTGTTCACCCAGCCACATCAGGAACATGGTGCCGCCGGTCAGGGTCACGACCGTCGAGACGATGAAGAACAGGCCGGGATTGTCGACCAGGCCGGCCGTGCTGTTCAGGCCTGCGGCGATACCGAAGGACTGCGCCAGCGCCAGGAACACCGTCAGGTAACGGGTGTACTGGTTCAGCTGCTTGCGGCCGCTTTCGCCGCCTTCCTTCTTCAGCTTCTCCCAGGGCGGATACACGGTGCCCATCAGCTGCACGATGATCGAGGCCGAAATGTACGGCATCACGTTCAGCGCGAAGATGGCCATACGCTCGACCGCACCGCCCGAGAACATGTTGAACATGTCCAGGATGCCGCGCTGGCCCGACGGGTCCTGGAAGAACTGCAGGAAGGCCTGCGAGTTGATGCCCGGGATCGGCACATACGTCCCGATCCGATAGACCAGGAGTGCGCCCAGCGTGAAGAGCAGGCGCTTATGCAGCTCGGTCGCTTTCGCGAACGAGCCCATGTTCATATTGGCGGCGAGTTGTTCTGCGGCCGAAGCCATTATGCGTCCCCACGACTGATTGAGTCGTCAGATAGGCGAGAAGCGGCGCTCTTGCGAGGCCGCTTCCGTTCTTTCGTCGTCGCAGGGGCAATCAGGCCACGGCCTAACTGACCGCGACGACGCGTTGCTTAGGCTTTGGCGGCGGCGCGCTTGGTGCGGGCCGAGATCTTGTTCTCGTCGCCCAGACGCGGCTTGGCAGGCGGAACCTTGCCCTTGGCCAGGTTGCGCTTCTCGACGCGTGCTGCGGCCTTGGCTTCAGCGGCAATGCGCTCTTGCACGACCGAACCGCCAGCGGCTTCGATGGCCTTGATCGCGCCCGAAGTCGCCGACCAGACGACCAGGTTCAGCGCTTGCTTCAGCTCACCAGTGCCCAGCAAACGCACGCCGTCCTTGACGCGACGGATCACGCCGGCGGCGACCAGGGCGTCGCCCTTGAGTTCCGACTTGGCGTCCAGCTTGCCGGCGTCAATGGCGTCTTGCAGGCGCCACAGGTTCACTTCAGCCAGCTTCAGAGCGTTGGCGTTGTTGAAGCCACGCTTGGGCATACGCATGTACAGCGGCATTTGGCCGCCTTCGAAGCCGCCGATGGCGACGCCCGAACGCGACTTCTGACCCTTGACGCCACGGCCAGCGGTCTTGCCCTTGCCCGAACCGGGGCCACGGCCGACACGCATGCGCTTCTTGTGCGCGCCTTCGTTGTCGCGGATTTCGTTCAGTTTCATATGCCTGATCCTTTCGGGTGCTAGCGCCCGGACCATTGATCCGGACTCGGCTGTAAAAATTTAAGGGCCGCTGATAGGCGACCCTCGGGGTATTCGCAAGTGCAGAAACGCCCTCCCCCGGGTTCGGGAGAGGGCGAAACGGCTTACTTTTCGACGATCTCGGTCAGGTGGGCGACCTTGGCGATCATCCCACGAACCGAAGGCGTGTCTTCCAGAGTCGATTCACGACCCAGGCGGTTCAGACCCAGGCCCACCAGGGTGGCGCGCTGGTCATTCTTGCGGCGGATCGGCGAACCGGTCTGCTTGACGGTGACGGTCTTGGCGTCGGTCTTCTTGGACGGGGCCATGATTAGGACTCCACAGCTTCGGGCGTCGAAGCGCCGTCGTTGCGACGGCCCATCAGATCCGCGACCTTCTTGCCGCGCTTGGACGCGACTTGACGGGGCGAGGACTGGACCTTCAGCGCTTCGAACGTCGCGCGGATCATGTTGTAGGGGTTCGACGAACCGGTCGACTTGCCCACGACGTCCTGGACGCCGAGGGTTTCGAGCACGGCGCGCATCGGACCACCTGCGATGACGCCGGTCCCGGGAGGGGCAGCGCGCATCATGATCTTGCCGGCGCCCCAACGGCCGTTGCCGTCGTGGTGCAGCGTGCGGTTCTCGCGAAGCGGAACGCGGATCATGGTCTTCTTGGCTTCTTCGGTCGCCTTGCGGATGGCTTCCGGCACTTCGCGCGCCTTGCCGTGACCGAAGCCGACGCGACCCTTGCCGTCACCGACGACCATCAGGGCTGCGAAGGAGAAACGACGGCCGCCTTTGACGGTGGCGGCGACGCGGTTGATGTGGACCAACTTCTCGACGATGTCCGAATCCGGACCATCGGCTTGGGGGCCATTGCGGTTGTCACGACGGTTGCGGTCGTTGCCGCCGCCGCCACGTTGGGGTTGATGCGCCATCTGTCGCGTCCCTTAGAAGTTCAGGCCGGCTTCGCGCGCGGCTTCCGCCAGCGCCTTGACCCGTCCATGATAGATGTACTCGCCACGGTCGAAGACGACGTCCTTGACGCCCTTCTCGATGGCGCGTTCGGCGATCAGCTTGCCGATCGCGGCGGCCGCAGCGGTGTCCGAACCACGCTTGCCCTTGCCGCCTTCCAGCGACGAGGCAGACGCGACGGTCACGCCTTGGGCGTCGTCGATGATCTGGGCCGAGATGTTCTTGTCCGAACGGCTGACCGACAGACGAAGGCGACCGTTGGCGACAGCCTTCAGGCGGCGACGAGTGCGCTCCGAGCGGCGCTTGGCTTGTTGTCGAAGAGAAAGAGCCATGACTTACTTCTTCTTGCCTTCCTTGCGACGGACCTTCTCGCCCGCGTAACGGACGCCCTTGCCCTTGTAGGGCTCCGGCGGACGCAGCTTGCGGATGACCGCGGCGATCTGACCGACGGCTTGCTTGTCAGCGCCCGAGACCTTGATCTCGGTTTGCTTCGGCACTGCGAAGCTGACGCCGGCCGGCGGAGCGATATCGACTTCGTGCGAGAAGCCGAGCTGCAGCGACAGGGCGTCGCCCTTCATCGCGGCGCGGTAACCCACGCCGACCAGTTCCAGAGACTTTTCGAAGCCCGTGGTGACGCCGACGACCATGTTGTCGACCAGGGTGCGCGACAGGCCCCACATCGCGCGACCGCGTTGCGTGTCCGACCGCAGACCCAGCGACAGTTCGTCGCCTTCCTGGGTGACTTCGATTTCGTCTGCGACGGTCCAAGAGCTCTCGCCCTTGGGGCCCTTCACGGTGACGCTCTGGCCGTCGAGCGTGACAGTCACGCCCTTCGGCACTGCGATGGTTTTCTTGCCAATACGGGACATATCAGTAGACCCTGCAGAGGACTTCGCCACCGACGTTAGCGTCGCGGGCGGAGGCGTCGGACATGACGCCCTTCGAAGTCGAGAGGATCGAGATGCCGAGGCCGTTCTTGACGGGCTTCAGATCGCCGATCGCCGAATAGACGCGGCGGCCCGGCTTGGACACGCGAGCGATCTCGGCGATGACGGGCTGACCGTCGAAGTACTTCAGCTCGATCTCGAACTGCGGAAACTCACCCGGGTTCTGAACCAGGTTGTAGCCGCGGATGTAGCCTTCGTCCTGCAGCACGTCGAGGACGCGCTGACGCAGACGAGAAGCGGGGGTCAACACCTTGGAACGCTTGCGGGTCGCCGCGTTCTTGATGCGAGCGATCATGTCGCTCAGGGGATCGTTGATCATCATGTCTGTTCGCTCCCCTTACCAGCTGGATTTCGTCAGGCCAGGGATCTGGCCCTGGTTGCCGAGTTCACGCAGCGCAATCCGGCTCATCTTGAGCTTGCGATAGAACGCCCGCGGACGACCCGTCACTTCGCAACGGTTGCGAATGCGGCTCGGCGCGGAGTTGCGCGGCAGTTCAGCCAGCTTCAGGCGCGCGTCGAAGCGCTCCTCCAGCGGCAGGTTTTCGTCGTTGGCGGTCGCCTTCAGGGCGGCCCGCTTCGCGGCATACTTCGCAACAAGGGCCTTGACGGCTTCGTTACGGTTTACGGCGCTTTTCTTAGCCATTGTGCTCTTCCCTTCCCGCTCAGTTCTTCACGAACGGGAACTTGAACTCGGTGAGGAGAGCCTTGGCTTCCTCATCGGTCTTGGCCGTGGTGCAGACGACAATGTCCATGCCCCACATCTGATCGATCTGGTCGTAGTTGATCTCCGGGAACACGATGTGTTCCTTCAGACCCGTGGCGTAGTTGCCGCGACCATCGAAGGACGTGCCCTTCAGACCACGGAAATCCTTCACGCGCGGCAGCGCGATCGTGATGAACCGGTCCAGGAACTCGTACATCTGTTCGCCGCGCAGCGTGACCTTGCCGCCGATGACCATGCCTTCACGCAGCTTGAAGCCGGCGATGGAGTTACGGGCCTTGGTGGCGACGGCCTTCTGACCGGCGATGGCCGTCAGATCCTTGAGGGCGGTGTTCGCCTTCTTGGAGTCCGCAACAGCTTCACCGATGCCCATGTTCAGGACGATCTTGTCCAGCTTGGGCACCTGCATTTCGTTCGTGTAGCCGAACTTTTCCTTCATCACCTGGCGGATGCGAGCTTGATACTCGACCTTGAGGCGCGGGGCGTACTTTTCGGTAGCCATCAGATGACGTCTCCCGTCGTCTTGGCGATGCGGACCTTGGTGTCCCCATCGATCTTGAAGCCGACGCGGGTCGCCTTGCCGTTGGCGTCGGCGATCGCGACGTTCGACAGGTGAAGCGAGGCTTCCTTGTTCTTGATACCGCCCTGCGGGTCAGCCTGGCTCGGGCGCGTGTGGCGCTGAACCATGTTGCAGCCTTCGACGAGGACGCGATTTTCGGTAGGCAGGACCTTCAGCACGTTGCCCGTGCGGCCCTTGTCCTTGCCGGTGAGGACGACGACGCGGTCGCCCTTCTTGATCTTGGCGGCCATGTTACAGGACCTCCGGTGCCAGCGAGATGATCTTCATGTGGTTCTTGGCGCGCAGTTCGCGAGGAACCGGGCCGAAGATCCGCGTGCCGACAGGCTCGTTCTGCTTGTTGACGATGACAGCGGCCGACTTGTCAAAGCGGATGACCGAGCCGTCCTTGCGTTGGATGTCCTTGGCGGTGCGCACGACGATAGCGCGAACGACGTCGCCCTTCTTCACGCGGCCGCGGGGGATGGCTTCCTTCACGGAGGCGACGATTGTGTCGCCGATCGAGGCGTAGCGGCGCTTGGAGCCGCCCAACACCTTGATGCACATGACCCGGCGGGCGCCCGAATTATCGGCCACTTCCAGGTTAGTTTGCATCTGGATCATAAGATCAGATCCTTCTGATTACGAGGCCGAGGCGTTGGAAAGGACTTCCCAGCGCTTCAGTTTGGATTTCGGGGCGCACTCGACGATGCGAGCGATGTCGCCGACTTTGAGCGCGTTGGCTTCGTCGTGCGCGTGGTACTTCTTCGAAAGACGAACGATCTTTTTCAGAACAGGGTGCAGCAGCGTGCGCTCCACCTTCACGACGACGGTCTTTTCGCCCTTGTCGGACACGACCACGCCTTCAAGAATTCGCTTGGGCATATTCGTTTCCTTACGAGGCCGCACGCTGCTCGCGCAGAAGCGTCGAGATGCGTGCGATGTCTTTGCGGACTTCACCAACGCGGTGAGTCTTTTCCATTTGGCCGGTGGCCGCCTGGAAGCGCAGGTTGAACTGTTCCTTCTTGAGCTTCAGCAGCTCGTCGGACAGTTGGTCGGTCGTTTGCGACCGCAGATCGGCGATCTTGGTCATTAGGCGGCTACCTCGACATGAGCGACGCCGGCGTCGATGCGGGTCACCACCTTGGTGCGGACCGGCAGCTTGGCTGCGCCGAGACGGAGCGCTTCGCGGGCGACATCGTCCGGAACGCCGTCGATTTCAAACAGGATACGGCCGGGGTGGCAGCGCGCGGCCCAGTGGTCCACGGCGCCCTTGCCCTTACCCATCCGGACTTCGGCCGGCTTGCCCGTGACGGGCAGGTCGGGGAAGACGCGGATCCAGACGCGGCCCTGACGCTTCATCTGGCGGGTGATCGCGCGGCGAGCCGCTTCGATCTGACGCGCAGTGATGCGTTCCGGCTCCAGCGTCTTCAGGCCATACGACCCGAAGTTCAGCGAGAAGCCACCCTTGGCCGAGCCATGGATCCGGCCCTTGAAGGCCTTGCGGTACTTGGTCTTCTTCGGTTGCAACATGACTTAGTTCTCACGTCCCCGGTCGCGACGCGGACCGCGGTCGCCACGGGGGCCGCCGCGTTCGCGGCCTTCGTTCGAGGACGGACCCGAAGCTTCCTGGGCCCAACGCTTGTCCTGCGCCATGGGATCGTGCTCCAGCACTTCACCCTTAAAGACCCAGACCTTCACGCCGATGATGCCGTAGGTCGTCTTGGCTTCGTAGAAGCCATAGTCGATGTCGGCGCGCAGCGTGTGAAGCGGCACGCGACCTTCGCGGTACCATTCCATACGTGCGATTTCTGCACCGCCCAGACGGCCCGAGACATTCATACGAATGCCCTTGGCGCCGAGACGCATCGCCGACTGCATCGAACGCTTCATGGCGCGACGGAAGGCCACGCGGCGTTCCAGTTGTTGCGCGATGTTTTCAGCGATCAGCTGCGCATCGGTTTCCGGCTTGCGGACTTCGATGATGTTCAGGTGAACTTCACCTTCGGTGCGCGCCGAGATGTCCTTGCGGAGCTTCTCGATGTCAGCGCCCTTCTTACCGATCACGACGCCCGGACGGGCGGCGTAGATGGTGATCCGGCACTTCTTGTGCGGGCGCTCGATGATGATGCGCGACACACCGGCGGCGCCCAGACGTTCCCGCAGCCACTCGCGCAGCTTCAGGTCCTGGTGCAGCAGGCGGGAGTAGTCGGCGCCGGCGGCGAACCAACGGCTGTCCCACGTACGGTTCACGCCGAGGCGCAGACCGATCGGATTGATTTTCTGACCCATCAGGCGGCCTCGCCGGCTTCACGGACCACGATGGTGATCTCGCTGAACGGTTTCAGGATGCGCGACGAACGACCACGAGCACGGCTCGCGAAACGCTTCATCACCAGGTTCTTGCCCACATAGGCCTCGGCGACGACAAGGTTGTCGATGTCGAGGTTGTGGTTGTTCTCGGCGTTCGAGATCGCCGAATACAGGACCTTGCGGACGTCGGTCGCGATACGCTTACGGCTGAATTCCAGCTCGTTCAGCGCCTTCTGGACCGGCATGCCGCGGATCGATGCGGCGACCAGGCCCAGCTTTTGCGGGCTGATGCGTACGTTGACCAGCTTGGCGCGGGCCTCGGTCGGGGCGACCCGACGCTCATTTTTTGTCTGGGCCATCAGTTACTTCCTTTTGGCCTTCTTGTCCGCCGCGTGACCCGGGAAACTCCGGGTCGGGGCGAACTCGCCGAGCTTCATGCCGACCATCTCTTCCGAGACCGACACGGGCACGTGCTTCTGACCGTTATGGACGCCGAACGTCAGACCGACGAACTGCGGCAGGATGGTGGAGCGGCGCGACCAGGTCTTGATCACGTCCTTGCGGCCCGACGTTTGAACGGCGTCGGCCTTCTTGAGCAGATACCCGTCGACAAACGGGCCTTTCCAGGAGGAGCGGGCCATTCTTAGCGAGCCTTCTTAACGTGGCGGGTACGGATGATATACTTGTCCGTAGCCTTGTTCTTGCGGGTACGGGTGCCCTTGGTGTCCTTGCCCCACGGGGTAACCGGGGTACGACCACCAGAGGTCCGGCCTTCACCACCACCATGCGGGTGGTCGATCGGGTTCATGGCGACGCCGCGAACGTGCGGGCGGAAGCCCATGTGACGCTTGCGACCGGCCTTGCCCAGGTTCTGGTTCATGTGGTCGGGGTTCGAAACCGCGCCCACCGTGGCGATGCAGCCGTCCAGGACCATACGCAGTTCGCCCGAGCCGAGACGGATCTGAGCGTAGCCCTGATCGCGACCCACCAGTTGGGCGTAGGCGCCGGCCGAGCGGGCCAGCTGAGCGCCCTTGCCCGGCTTCATTTCGATGTTGTGGATGATCGTACCCACCGGCATCGAACGAAGCGGCATGGCGTTGCCCGGCTTCACGTCGGTCTTTTCGCCCGCGATCACCGTGTCGCCAGCCTTAAGGCGTTGCGGCGCGATGATGTAGGTCTTCTCGCCGTCTTCGTAGGTCACGAGAGCGATGAAGGCCGTGCGGTTCGGATCGTATTCCAGGCGCTCGACCGTGCCGACCATGTCCCACTTACGACGCTTGAAGTCGATCTTGCGGTACAGGGTCTTGGCGCCGCCGCCACGGAAGCGGACCGCGATGCGACCGCCCTGCCCGCGTCCGCCCGACTTGGTCAGACCTTCGGTCAGCGACTTTTCCGGACGGCCCTTGTGGAGCTCCGAACGGTCGACCAGCACGAGGGCGCGACGGCCCGGCGAGGTCGGATTGTAATGTTTCAAGGCCATCTGATCAGAGCCCCGTGGTGACGTCGATCGACTGGCCGTCGGCCAGCGTCACGATCGCTTTTTTGATGTCGACCCGGCGACCCAGGATACCCCGGAAGCGCTTGGTCTTGCCCTTTTGAACCAGGGTGTTGACCTTCAGGACGTTGACTTTGAACAGGCTTTCGACCGCAGCTGCGATCTCGTCCTTGGTCGCCGTGTCGGAGACGCGGAAGACGACCTTGTTCTGCTCGGACAGGATCGTCGCCTTCTCGGTGATGATCGGCGAGAGGATCGTGTCGTAGTGTTTGGCGGTAGGTTGAGCAGCCATTACGCAGCTTCCTTATCGCTGAAACGGGCCTCGATCGCCTCGATGGCGGCCTTGGTCAGGACCAGCTTGTCAGCCCGCAGGATGTCATAGACGTTCAGGCCGGCGTTCGGCAGCACGTCGATGTGCGGGATGTTGCGAGCGGCCAGGCCGAAGTTCGTATCGACTTCGGGACCCGCGATGATGAGAGCCTTGGTCCAGCCCAGCTTGCCGAGCGTCTCGCGCAGCGAGGCGGTCTTGGCTTCCTTGACCGAGACGGTGTCGACGATGATCAGGTCGCCCGACTTGACCTTGGAAGACAGGGCGTGACGCAGGGCCAGCGCGCGGATCTTCTTGGGAAGCGAGAAACCGTGATCGCGAACGATCGGACCAAAGGCGCGCGAACCACCAACGAACTGCGGTGCACGGCGCGAACCGTGACGAGCGCCGCCGGTGCCCTTTTGCTTGTACATCTTCTTGCCCGTACGAGAGTTCTCGTTGCGGGTTTGAACCTTGTGCGTACCGGCGCGGCGCTTGGCCAGTTGCCAGTTGACGGTGCGGGCCAGGATGTCGCCGCGGATGTCGGAGATGCCGAAGACGGCGTCCGACAGTTCCACGTCGCCAGCAGCCTTGCCGTCGAGTTGGATGACAGAGAGTTTCATTACGCTTCACCGCCTTCGGTCGCTTCGACGGAGACTTCTTCAGCCGGAGTCGAGGCGGGTTGAGCAGCAGACTTGCTCGACTTCAGCGCACCGGGGAACGGAGCGTCAGCCGGGCGAGCCTTCTTGATGGCGTCGCGAACCTTGACGTAGCTGCCGTCGTGACCGGGGACAGCGCCCTTGATCAGGATCAGGCCACGCTCGGCGTCCACGCGGACGACGGTCAGGTTCTGGGTGGTGACGGTTTCCGTACCATAATGGCCGGCCATCTTCTTGCCGGGGAACGTGCGACCCGGGTCCTGACGGTTACCCGTCGAACCGTGCGAACGGTGCGAGACCGAAACGCCGTGGGAGGCGCGAAGGCCGCCGAAGTTCCAGCGCTTCATGGCGCCGGCGAAACCCTTACCGATGGTCTCGCCCTGGATGTCGACCTTCTGGCCTACCAGGAAGTGTTCGGCCGACAGTTCGGCGCCCACGTCCAGCAGACCGTCCGCATCGACGCGGAACTCGGTCACATAGGCTTTCGGCTCGACTTCCGCCTTGGCGAAGGTCTCGCGTTGAGCCTTGTTGGTGTTCTTGGCCTTCTTCGTGCCAGCGCCCAGCTGGAGAGCGACGTAGCCGTCACGCTCCTGGGTACGTTGGCCGACGACTTGGCAGCCGTCGAGCTGAAGCACAGTGACCGGTACGTGCGCGCCGTCATCGGCGAACACGCGGGTCATGCCCAGCTTCTTGGCGATCACGCCCGTGCGCATCGGATCCCGCCTCTTTCTACTTTAAATCTTGATCTCGACGTCCACACCGGCGGACAGGTCGAGCTTCATGAGCGCGTCCACGGTCTGCGGGGTGGGGTCGATGATGTCGAGCACGCGTTTGTGCGTGCGGATTTCAAACTGCTCACGCGACTTCTTATCGACGTGCGGCGAGCGGTTCACGGTGAACTTCTCGATCAGGGTCGGCAGCGGAATCGGACCGCGAACGGTCGCGCCGGTGCGCTTGGCGGTATTAACGATCTCGCGCGTCGAGAAATCGAGGACGCGGTGATCAAAGGCCTTGAGCCTGATGCGGATGCTTTGATCCATATCGGTGCTTACTTCCAATGCGGTCGGAGGACCGCGTCCCTGTGAACCATTTCAAAGACCGAAGGCCTTCGGGCAAAAAGCCCTCAGGGAACGCAAATCCGCAAAAACGATCGGCCCACGCAGTTGCCCGCGAAGGCCGCTAAATCCCAAGAAGCTGCAAAGAACAGTGACTTAGGTCGTTCCTGCGGACCGCGTTTGCAGCGAACTGCACAGCCGGTCCAACAAGAGTGGTGGCTTATGCCTACCGATTCTGATTTCGTCAAGCGCGCAAACCCGTGCTGACACAGGATTTCGTCAGGCCGTCTCCAGCGCCGACGCCGGCCGGGAAATCGTCCTGGGTCGCCCGGCTTCGTCCACCGCCACCATGACGAACTCCGCCGCCGCAGACCGTCGGCGTTCGCCCGTCAGCAGCCCCTCGGCCCACAGTTCGACCTCTATGGTCACCGAAGTCCGACCGACCCTCGTCGCGCGCGACGCCAGCTCGATCATGTCGCCTTCTCTTATGGGAGACGAGAAGTCGATGCGGTTCGACGCGGCCATGACCATCACGGACCTGGCCTTGCGCGTCGCACAGATGAAGGCCGCCTTGCCCATCAGCTTCAGCGCATCGCCGCCGTAAAGCGTGCCGTAGTGGTTGGTCCAGGTCGGGAAGACCATCTCCACCGCCCTCAGCCAGCCGTCGTCCTGAGGCGTGTCTTCCTGCAGAGGCGGCAGGTCGGCCTGCCCCGCCTCTCGCGGCGCCACCATGTTGAAGACGCCCCGCGTGCACAGCCGTCGCTCGCCGCCGACCGGCGCCTCGGCCCATAGTTCGACCTCGACGCCCATCGACGTGCGCCCGACGCGCACGACCCTCCCTGTCGCCTCGACCATCTCGCCGATCCGGGCAGGCGCAGCGAAGTCGATCCGCTCGCACCCGGCCGTGACGGTGGGCCGCCGCGCATGACGCGCGGCGGCCAAGAAGGCGACCTTGTCCAGGTGCGCCAGACCGACGCCCCCGAACAATGTCCCGTGGTGGTTGGCGTCCCCAGGGAACACCATGTCTATAAGCGTGACGCTCACGCCCGCGCCGTCTCTTCCCGCGCGGCTTTCGCAGCCGACACCATGTTCGTCAGCGCCGCCTCGGTCTCGGGCCAGCCCCGCGTCTTCAGTCCGCAGTCCGGGTTCACCCACAGCCGATCCGCCGGCAGCTTGCCCGCCGCCGCCGTTAGCAGGGCCGCCATCTCCTCCACCGACGGCACGCGCGGCGAGTGGATGTCATAGACGCCCGGCCCGATCTCGGCCGGATAGCGGTAGTCGGAGAAGGCGTCGAGCAGTTCCATCCGCGACCGCGAGGTCTCGATGGAGATGACGTCCGCGTCCATGGCCCCGATGGACTGGATGATGTCGTTGAACTCGGAATAGCACATGTGGGTGTGGATCTGGGTCTCGTCTCGGACGCCCGAGGCCGTGATGCGGAAGCTCTCCACCGCCCAGTCCAGATACCCGGCCCAGTCGGCGCGACGCAGCGGCAGGCCTTCGCGCAAAGCCGCCTCGTCGATCTGGATCACGGCGGCGCCCGCCGTCTCCAGATCCGTCACCTCGTCGCGAATGGCGAAGGCGATCTGGCGGCAGGTGGTGCTGCGCGGCTGGTCGTCGCGCACGAAGGACCAGTTCAGGATGGTCACCGGCCCCGTCAGCATTCCCTTCATCGGCCGATCGGTCAGCGACTGCGCGTAACGCCACCACTCCACCGTCATCGGCCTGGGCCGCGACACGTCGCCAAAGATGATCGGCGGCCGCACGCAGCGCGAGCCATAGGACTGCACCCAGGCCGCCTTTGTGAAAGCAAAGCCCGACAGCTGCTCGCCGAAATACTGGACCATGTCGTTACGCTCGAACTCACCGTGAACCAGCACGTCTAGACCCAAATCCTCCTGCCATTTCACCGTCCGCGCCGTCTCCTCGCGCAGGAACCGGGCATAGGCCGCATCGTCGATGACGCCCTTGCCGTGATCGGCCCGCGCCTTGCGGACCTCCGAGGTCTGCGGGAACGAACCGATGGTCGTGGTCGGATAGGCGGGCAGGTTCAGCCGCCGCTGCTGCACCCCGCGCCGGATTTCGAAGCTGGAGCTTCGGTTCGCCAGCGCCGGATCGGCATCGGCCGCCCGCGCCTGAACCCTGGGATCGTTGATACGCGGCGAGGTGCGGCGCGACGCGACCGAGGCGGTCGAGGCGTCCAGCTCGGCCTTCACCGCTGCCCTTCCCTCGTTCAGCGCCCGCGCCAGGATCGCCAGTTCGGCGACCTTCTGCACCGCGAACGCCAGCCAGTCCTTGATCTCCGCATCCAGAGCCGTCTCCCGCTCTAGATCGATCGGCGTGTGCAGCAGAGAGCAGGACGGCGCGATGACCACCTGACGTCCCGCCGCGACCAACGGCTCGACCCGGTCCAGCACTGCGTTCAGATCGGCCTTCCACACATTGCGGCCGTCGATCACGCCCAGCGACAGCACCTGATCGGCCCGCGCCGCCGACGCGACCTGCGCCAACTGTTCCGGCGCGCGAACCAGATCGATGTGCAGCCCCTGCACCGGCAGGTTCAACGCCGTTTCCAGATTGTCGCCTAGCGCCCCGAAATAGGTGGTCAGCATCACCTTGATCGGCGGCGTCACGTCCGTCAGCACGCGGTAGGCGTGGTCATAGGCGGCCTTCGCCTCGTCGCTCAGATCGGTGACCAGGCATGGCTCGTCCAACTGCACCCATGTCGCCCCCGCCCGCGCCAGCGATCGCAACACCTCGGCATAGACCGGCAACAGACGCGGCAGCAGGCTCAGCACATCGAAGGTCTCGCCGCGTGTTTTGCCCAGCAACAGATAGGACACCGGCCCCAGCAGCACCGGCCGCGTCTCGATCCCCTGCGCCCTGGCTTCCAGATACTCGTCCAGCGCCTTGGTCGACCCCAGGCGGAAGACTTGGTCAGCCGTGAACTCGGGCGCGAGATAGTGGTAGTTGGTGTCGAACCACTTGGTCATCTCCATCGCTGGCACGCCTTCGCCGCCGCCATGAGTGTGACCGTGCTCGCAGACCTGGGCGTCGCCGCGCGCCCCCCGGGCCATGGCGAAATAGGTCGCCAGATCGACGCTCTCGCCGCTCCAGCCATAGGCCGCAGGCACGGCCCCGACCATCGCCGTCAGGTCCAGCACTTGGTCATACAGAGAAAAGTCGTTGGACGGCACGATGTCGGCGCCCAGGTCGCGTTGCCGCGCCCAGGTCAGGCCCCGCAGATCGGCGGCGGTGGACAGCAGGGTCTCTGCGTCGATCTTTCCGGCCCAATGGGCTTCGAGCGCGGTCTTCAGCTCCCTCTTGGGGCCAATGCGGGGAAAGCCGAGGGTGGCGACCTGGACGGGGTGGCGGGTCATGACATTCGAAACCTGTGTTGTGGCCAGGTTTCGGACAGGGTCGCGCGGACGCCGACGCGGACGTGCAGGGTCCGGCGGCGCGCATGCGGCCTGACCGGGCACCCCGCCGGAGGACGTTATCTGTCGGGGCAGGTCTCCTGGCTCACGGGTCGACGCCTCGGGCCCGGCCTTCCCGGCGCGAACGCCAGTGACACGAGATGGACCCTCGACTCGCCGCTTACAGTTGCGGGGGCAGCGCCGGTTTCACACCGGCTTCCCTCTTAGCTCCACACACCCCGAAGGGCGCGTGCAGACCACGACGCCGACAGATGACCGCAACACTACGACCGCGTCAATAGATATAAGGATATGCTTATATCTTTATATCCCACCCAGGCGTTAACCGTTCGCCCCAGGACCTCCCCCTTGGTGACACATTCCTGCCGCAACGCGTGACAGTCGTGCAACAGCTTCGCGACAGGTGAAAAACGAACGGCGGTTTATTGCTTAGCTTCGTTCGCATCCTGATAGCAGGCGCCCTCCTCGGGCTCCCAACCGGGCACAGACTGCTAAGGACAAAAGAAAATGAAGACGATCCTCCTCGCCACCGCCGCCGCTGCCCTGTTCGCCGCTCCGGCCTTCGCTCAAGACGCCATCGGTTCGGTCGGCGTGACCTATTCCAACCCGTCGATCGAAGTCGCCGGCACCGATGTCGACGCCGACATCTGGACCGTTGACGGCACCGTCGCCATGCCGGTCCAAGACTGGACTGTCACCCTGAACGGCGCCATCGACTACACCAAGGCCTTCGGTGAAGAAGACACCTCGGGCGCAGCCGCCGCTCACCTGACCAAGCTGTGGACCTCCGACGTCCGCGCCGGCGCCTTCGTCGCCGCCAACGGCATCGGCACGGGCGACACCGTCTGGACCGTGGGCGCCGAAGCTCAGAAGTATCTGGCTGGCTCGACCCTGACCGGCCTGGTCGCCTGGACCGACGCCGACGCCGGCGACATCTGGACCGTCGGTGGCGACGCCGCCTTCTACGTCATGCCGAACCTTCGCCTGAACGCTGGCGTCTCGTACAACAACGTCGACGTGAACGCAGGCAGCGTTGACGCCTGGACCTACGGCGTCGGCGCCGAATACGAGTTCGAGAACACCCCGTTCTCGGTCGGCGCTTCCTACACCCGCGCCGATGTCGATTCGATCGACGTCGATACCTGGGCCCTGGGCCTGCGCTACTCGTTCGGTGGCGGTCTGCAAGCCCGCGATCGCGCCGGCGCCAACCTGGGCGTTTCGGCCATCACGAGCGTCCTGGGCGCCTTCTAAGCCTTTCGGACCTTCCGATACGAAGAGCCCCGGCGGAGCGATCCGCCGGGGCTTTTTCTTTGCTGCCTGATCCCCAGGTACAAAAAAGACCCCCGTGGTTCCACGACCGGGGGCCTTTCCTCTCGCGGCGGAGAAACGGGTCTTAGCGCCCGATGTGCAGGGTCCCCGATCCGACGACGGAGCGTGAGACCGATCCTGTGGCCGAGGCGACGTGGACGCTGCCCGATCCTGCGATGGCGACATCCAGATCGCGCGTCGCGCCGCCGTAACGGACATCGCCCGAGCCGCCGATGGCGACCGACAGCTTGTCCATCCGACCCTGACGCACGTTCACCCCGCCCGAGCCTCCGATCGACAGCTCGCCCCGGCCGTTGACGCTGGCCACGTCCACATTGCCCGAGCCGCCCACGGCCGCCTTCAGCCTTCCGGTCGGTCCCGCGGCGATGGAGCCGGAGCCGCCGACACTGGCGTCCAGCGAACGCGACGTGCCCGCGCGGATGGTCCCCGAGCCGCCCAGGCCCAGTTCCAGGTCTCCGTCCACATTGGCGATGTTCCAGTTGCCGCATCCGCCGTTGTTCAGCTCGACGGACCGCGCGCCGCGCCCGACCGAGCCGAACACGGCGCCGCTGGCGCTGACATCCACGTCGCGCGGCGTGCGCAGCACGATCAGCGGCGCATCCTCCAGGCGGACCCGCCCCAGGTCGCGCACCTCGACCGTCGCGCCCTGCCCCGGCTGGGCGGCGTCCGACCGTCCCGAGTTGCAGCTGCGGATGCCGTCATTGCTTCCCAACATACCGCTACGGCGCAGACCCCCGTCGATCTTCACGTCTCCGCCTTCGCGACGGACCTGGACCGCCGGCAGACGCGAACCACCTTGCGTCACCTCCACGCCGACGTCCTGACGGTCCTCGACGATGACGACCACGCGCGCGACGGCGTTGCGGATCTCGACCTCTGCGGCCGATGCCGGCGCGGCGGCCAGCCCCGACAGTGCGGCGACAGCGGCGGCGGCGATCAGTGCGGTTTTCATGTGCGGCTTCCCTTTCCCGAATGTGAGGAGAAGGTGCGCGCCGCCCGCGCCGAAGTCATTTTAACTCGGGGTCATGAACTCGAATTAACGCGCCTAGTTCAGGATGGGCGGCCAATGGCGCCCGCCCCATCAGCCGCCCCGACCTCGGGTTCAAAATCGCGTTCGAAGTTGGCGATCTTGCTCCGCATCGCCCCCGCCTTCTTCAAGGCCAGCGAGGCGGCCCAGCGCGCAGCCAGCTCCGGCGTCGTCATGCCGTCAGTGAAGCGCGGCCGCCCGCCCCGGCTGCGGATCACCGCATTGGTGAACAGCGCCCCATTCCTGAACCGCGACGGCCAGGTCTGGAAATCCATCGACAGGCTGACGCAGAACCGATCCAGATTCTCCACCCGGTGCGGCGCATACAGCGGCCAGGTCAGCGCCCGCCCCGGCTCCAGATCCATGACCTGAGCCTCGTTCTCGAACGCCAGCGTATAGGGCAGTTCTTCCGTCGTCTGGCGCGCCACGACCTGTTCCATGTTGCGCTCGGGCAGATGCCCCTCGTCGCCCGGATAGACGAACAGCCGCTTGCGCCCGCGCAGGTGGAACAGCACCACCCCCGCCGCGTCGAAATGATAGGGCACCCGCGCCTTGGGCGACGACAGGATCAGCTGCCCGGCATTCCGCACCGCCCGCATCCCCGGATAGGTCGCCTGGATCGCGGCGAAATCCTTCATCGCCGCCGCCCACAGCTCGGGCCAGCCGGTCTCGACCCCGCGCAGATTGACCCACAGCCGACCCTGCTTGATCGCCTCCAGCAGTTCCCCGCCCGACAGCCGCCCGCGCGCGCCGGTGCGCAAGCTGACTTGGCCCTCGTCGTCGTAGTCATACAGGTTGATGTCGAACAGCTCGGCCGGATAGCGATCCAGCACGGCGGCCAGGGCCGCATCCTCGGCGAACCCCTGATCGATCAGCGTATGGGCATGCGTCTTCGCCTCGGCGATCGGTCCCGGATAGCGGGTGCGGCGTTCGGTCATGGCAGCCTCTCTTTCAGACGTGGGCGACGCGCGCCGGCGTCTTCTTCTTGGCGGCGGCCTTCTGGACGGCGGATCGCGCCGCGACCGCCGCGCCCCTCAGACGACCGACTGGCGTCGCCTCGCAGGCTTCGATGGTGGCCCAGCGCCGACGCAACGACGACCTGACCGCCTCACCCCGTCCGCCCGCGCGGTTCAGCGCCGCCACCGTCATGTCGCCCAAAACCTGGGTCACGCCGGGACGCATCACCACGGCCTCTCGCACCGTCTGGCGGGCGTTGACGAAATACTTCTTGTAGGTCTCGCCCTCGAACCCGAAGTCGAACACCCGGAACCCCTCGGCCGCCGCCAGCCGCATCGTGTCCATGCTCAGCAGTATGCCCGGCGAACAGCGCGCCAGCGCCGGCTCATAGACCGGGAACCAGAAATGGTAGTGCCGCCCGGCGTGCAGCGAGAACTCCACCGCCACCAGCTTGTCGCCCGCATGCATCGACGCCATCGAGGCGCCGAAGTCCGCGCGCGGCTCGATCATCAGCGCGTGCAACAGATCCCGCGTCCAGCCGCAGGCGAAGATGTCGTGCAGACCCGACCGCCGATACTGCGCCGCCTTCAACGCGATCAAATGATCCAATAGCGCCGGATCGCGCAGCCCGCGCTCCACCCGGATCGGCCCCAGTTCGGCCTCCAGACTGCGGCGCGCTCGTTCCTTGTCCTTGAAATATTTGCCGAAGGTCGAGCGCCTCTCGGCATACCAGGCGTCGTATCCAGGCTCGGGCATGACGACCTGCACCGTCTCGCGCGCCTGCCCCGTCTCGGCGGCGCCGATCCAGCCGGGCACGTTCAGCCGCTTGGCCTTCAACAGCCGCGCCACCTCTTCCAGCGTGATTGTCTCGCCCACCGGCGCAATGACGCCGTGATAGTCGTTCATCGGCGCGCCCAGAGGCTGCACCGCTCCGCCCCGCCGCTGATGCGGGAAGAAGCCGACGATCTCGCCGTCGCGCCGGAACACCGCGATCGCCGCGCCCGGACAGACCCGCGAAGCGATCTCGGCATATTCCCAGCGGAAATAGGGGCTGGCCAAGTCAGGATTGCCGCCCGTCCACGCACGCCACAGGGCGACGGCGGCGGCGTCCATCGCCCCCGCGTCCATGATCTCGACCTGCAACATTCCGGCCATACGCATCCTCATCGAACCTCGTCCAGCAAGGTCCATTCCAGACCGCACCTTGCCCGATCCGCGTTTCATCAGGGTTCACCGGCATGGTGAACGCGCGTTGACGGAGCCGCCCCGCATCCTGCGCGTTGCCTTGATCCAAAGGGAGACGACCATGACCGATCCACGCCCCGACAGCAAAAGCGTCGAAAACGAAAACCTGCGCCCGGACGCAGACGGCGAACCCCCGCGCCCCGCCACCGAACCCAAGGGCTCGGAAGGCTCGTCCAACTCCGGCGAGACCGAGACCGATCCCGCCACCGGCGAACAGAACTGATCTCGCCCGCCCATTCTGCCCGTCTGGCCCGCCTGCCTCGAAAGTCCGCAATGAACCGATCCGCCTGCCTCGCCGCCCTCGCCGTCCTGTCCCTGTCCGCCTGCTCGCCCAGAGAGGAACAGGCCCCGGCCTCGGCTCCGGCGGTCGAGGCGGGCGCGACTGGCCCCCTCTCGCGCGACGCCATCGAGAACACCGCCTATACGCCGCCCGTCCAGTCGACGCCCCAGGCCGGTCAGTCGCCTCAGCCCGGCGCCGCTCAGGCCCAGGCTGAACCCGCCCTGATCCGCGCCCAGGTCCTGCTTGAACGCGCCCGCTTCTCGCCCGGCGCAATCGACGGTCTGGCGGGCTCGAACATGCGTCAGGCCATCTCAGCCTTCCAGGAGGCCAACGCCATGACCGTGACCGGGGAACTCGACGCCGATGTGATGGGCCGACTGCGCGCCGCCGCCGGCCCAGGCGCGATCACCACCACCTACGCCATCACCCAGCAGGACATCGCCGGCCCCTATCTCGGCGTCGTCCCCACGAACTTGGAGGCTCAGGGCCAAGCCGCGCACATGGGTTACGCCAATATCGTCGAGGCTCTGGCCGAACGTTTCCACGTTACCGAGGCGCTGCTGCGCGCGATGAACCCCGGCGCCGACTTCAACCGCGTCGGCCAGTCGCTGCTGGTCCCCGCCGTCAACACCACGCCCCTGCCCGCCGAAGTGGACCACATCGACGTCGACAAGAGCGAAGGCTCGGTCAAGGCCTTCGACGCCGACGGCAAGCTGATCGCCTACTTCCCCGCCACCATCGGCAGCGGCGACAACCCGACCCCGACCGGCACGGTCAAGGTCAACGGCGTCGCCCGGAACCCCGATTACACCTATGACCCGTCAAAGCTCAGCTATGGCGACAGCAAGGAAAAGGTCATCGTCAAACCCGGGCCCAACAATCCGGTCGGCGTCGTCTGGATCGACCTGAACAAGCCCAGCTACGGCATCCACGGCACGCCCGACCCGCACCTGGTCGGCAAGACCGCCTCGCACGGCTGCGTCCGCCTGACCAACTGGGACGCCTGGATGCTGGCCGACAAGGTCAAGCCCGGCGTCACGGTCCGCTTCATCTAGGGATCAGTGGACGGCGCCGAACGGCGTCCCGTCCCAAAAGTCGCAGTGGTGGCGCGCGAAGAAGTCGTCGTCCATCGCATCGCCCTCTGGCTTGAACACCCGAACCGGCCCCGCACCCTCGATGCGGGGCCATTCGGCGGCGAAGTCCGCCGTTCCGAACGTCGCCCACAGCCGCTGCATCCGTTCCGACAACGCCTTCTGCTCCGGCGTGAATTTCTTTACGTCCGCAAACACCCAACTGGTCCCGAACACATAGGCCAGTTCGCTGGCGTGATAGGCCCCAAGGTCCAGACCGACGATCCAGTCCGGCAGCACGAACGGCGCCTCTCGGTCCGCGAACTCATAAGCCCACACCGGAACATGCTGCGCCAACAGTCGCCTCAGCGCCTGTGACGGACAGGCGAACCTCTGATCCGTGAAGTTGGTCGCGATGGCGTAGGCCGGGCCATCCTCTCCGACCGGATAGCGCGCCAGCACCCGCTCGCCCTGGTCGCCGTACATCCAGATCGTCTCCTTGCGATAGCGATCCATGTCCTGCACCTCGTTGGCGAACAGACGCCCCTCGTCCAGGTTCGTCCCCACGATCACAGGCACGCGCGTGAACCGCCCCTCACGGATCGCTGCCGCCGGGTTTTCCGGCACGGTCGCATCCGTATGCACCGGCCCCCACGACCCCGGCCCATTGATGCCGGCTCTCAGCGACGCTGCACGCGACAGCCGCCACGCCGGCAAACCCTTCAGACAGGCGATCTGATCCTCGCCCGTGCAGCCCAGCCGCTCAGCGAACATCGGCCCCGACTGGGCCGCATCCTGCGCGCTGACCAGCGACGACGGCTCCAGGCAGCCACCGCTCTGCATGATGACCCGCTGATACAGCCCTTCGGATTGCGGCGAGGTCATCAGATAGCAAGCCGTCCACGCCCCCGCGCTCTCGGCGAAAAGGGTCACGTTGCTGGGATCCCCGCCGAAGGCCGCGATGTTGCGATGCACCCACTGCAGCGCCGCCTGCTGGTCCATCAAGCCGAAGTTGCCGCCGAAGCCTTCGCCCGTCGCCTGGAACTGCGGATGGGCCAACCAGCCCAGCGCGCCCAGCCGATAATTCATCGTGACGACCACCCGCCCCTGGTCGCGCGCAAGTTTCGACGGGTCATAGTTGGCGCCCGACCCCACGGTGAAGGCTCCGCCAGGGATATAGACCATGACCGGCAGGGCCTCGGCCGCCTGCCCGCCCGGCGCATAGATGTTCAGGTAAAGACAGTCCTCGGACCCCACCACGATCCCGCCGCCACCACCCAGGATCGAGCGTCGCCCAATGGCCTGGGTGCAGTCCTTGGCGATCCGCGTCGCATCCCGAACACCGCTCCACGCCTCCACCGGCTGCGGCGCGCGCCAACGCAAATCACCGACCGGCGGCGCAGCGAACGGCACGCCCAGAAACACCCTCGCCCCCGCGCCATCCACGCCGCGCAGCACGCCATCCTCGGTCGTCGCCAGCACCGTCTTCGCATCGCTGGCGAATCGGACATGATCGACCTTGCCGGGATGGGTCGCGCAGGCCGAAAGGGCCACAAGGCAGGCAAGCAACGAGATCAGACGCATCGGAAACCTTGGCTTTTCGGCAGACGATCCTAACGCCTGAAGCAAGGCCGCGTTGCCGACATCCGCCGCGCCTCAAAGCAAAACGGCCCCCGGATTTCTCCGGGGGCCGCTCTGTTACGCTTACTGTGTCTCTTGGCCTCAAGCAGCGCGTGAGCGCGTTAGGCCAAAAGGATGTGTCGACTACTCGACGATCTTGGCGACGACGCCGGCGCCGACGGTGCGGCCGCCTTCACGGATGGCGAAGCGCAGGCCCTGGTCCATGGCGATCGGGGTGATCAGTTCGACGTTCAGCTCGGCGTTGTCGCCGGGCATGATCATCTCGACGCCTTCCTTCAGGTGAACGATGCCGGTCACGTCCGTCGTGCGGAAGTAGAACTGCGGGCGGTAGTTCGTGAAGAACGGGGTGTGACGACCTCCTTCTTCCTTGGTCAGGATGTAGGCTTCGGCCAGGAACTTGGTGTGCGGCGTGATGGAGCCCGGCTTGCACAGCACTTGGCCGCGCTCGACGTCTTCACGCTTGGTGCCGCGCAGCAGGACGCCGACGTTGTCACCGGCTTGACCCTGGTCCAGCAGCTTGCGGAACATTTCCACGCCCGTGCAGGTCGTCTTCTGGACCGGACGGATGCCGACGATCTCGACTTCCTCACCGACCTTGACGATACCCTTCTCGACGCGGCCCGTGACCACGGTGCCGCGGCCCGAGATCGAGAAGACGTCTTCGACCGGCATCAGGAAGGGCAGGTCGACCGGACGTTCCGGCTGCGGGATGTAGGCGTCGACGGTTTCCATCAGGGCCAGAACGCGCTCTTCGCCGATTTCCGGGTTCACGCCGTCGGTCGCGGCCTTGGCCGAGCCCTTGGTGATCGGAATGTCGTCGCCGGGGAACTGGTACGAGCTCAGCAGCTCGCGCACTTCCATCTCGACAAGCTCGAGCAGTTCTTCGTCGTCGACCAGGTCGACCTTGTTCATGAAGACCACCAGGGCCGGCACGCCGACCTGACGGGCCAGCAGGATGTGCTCGCGCGTTTGCGGCATCGGGCCGTCGGCGGCCGAAACCACCAGGATCGCGCCGTCCATCTGCGCCGCGCCGGTGATCATGTTCTTCACATAGTCGGCGTGGCCGGGGCAGTCGACGTGGGCGTAGTGACGGTTGGCCGTCTCATATTCCACGTGCGCGGTGTTGATCGTGATGCCGCGAGCCTTCTCTTCCGGCGCCGCATCGATGTCCGCATAGGCCATCGCCTTCGCGCCGCCGGCCTTCGCCAGCGTCATCGTGATCGCAGCCGTCAACGTCGTCTTGCCATGGTCAACGTGACCAATCGTGCCGATGTTGCAGTGCGGCTTGTTCCGTTCGAACTTTTCCTTGGCCATTTTCTAGCTCCTAAGGTCCCCGAACCGGGGTTCCTGCAGTTTGGGGGTTAAGGACGCCCGGTCCTTACGGTCCGGGCGCATATAGGTCCGCTTTCCGAAAAGGGAAAGCTTAGGCGTACTTCTTGATCACTTCGTCGGCGACGTGTTGCGGCACCGGCTCGTAGTGATCGTATTGCATCGTGAACTGGGCGCGGCCCTGCGACATGCCGCGCAGCGTGTTCACATAGCCGAACATGTTGGCCAGCGGCACGAAGGCGTTCACGACGGTGGCGTTGCCGCGCATGTCCTGACCCTGGATCATGCCGCGACGACCGTTCAGGTCGCCGATGACCGAGCCGAGGTATTCCTCGGGGGTCACGACCTCGACCGCCATGATCGGCTCGAGCAGCTTCGGAGCGCCCTTTTCCTTCAGTTCGCGGAAGGCGGCGCGCGATGCGATTTCGAACGCCAGCACGCTGGAGTCGACGTCGTGGTATTTGCCGTCCGTCAAAGTCGCCTTGAAGTCGATCAGCGGGAAGCCCGCCAGCAGACCCGAGTCCTTGATGGAGTTCAGGCCCTTTTCGACGCCGGGGATGTATTCCTTGGGCACGGCGCCGCCGACGATCGAGTTCTCGAACACGAAGCCCGAGCCCGGCTCGCCGGGTTCGAAGGTCAGCATGACGCGGGCGAACTGGCCCGTACCGCCGGTCTGCTTCTTGTGCGTGTAGTCGATGTCGACCTTGCGGCCCAGCGATTCACGATAGGCGACCTGAGGCGCGCCGATGGTGGCCTCGACCTTGTAGGTGCGCTTCAGGATGTCGATCTTGATGTCCAGGTGAAGCTCGCCCATGCCCTTCAGGATCGTCTGGCCCGACTCGTGGTCGGTCGAGACGGTGAAGGACGGATCTTCCGAAGCTAGCTTGGCCAAGGCGACGCCCAGCTTCTCCTGGTCGGCCTTGGTCTTGGGCTCGACCGAGATCTCGATGACCGGGGCCGGGAACTCCATCTTCTCCAGGATGACCGGCGACTTCAGCGGATCGCACAGGGTGTCGCCGGTGCGGGTGTCCTTCAGGCCGGCCAGGGCGACGATGTCGCCGGCGTAGGCTTCCTTGACGTCTTCACGGTTGTTGGAGTGCATCTGCAGCATCCGGCCGACGCGCTCTTTCTTGTCGCGGCTGGAGTTCAGCAGGCTCATGCCCGTTTCCATCTTGCCCGAGTACAGGCGGCAGAAGGTCAGCGAGCCGACGAAGGGGTCGTCCATGATCTTGAAGGCCAGGACCGACAGGGGTTCGTCGTCCGACGCCTTGCGGACAACGGGCTCTTCCGTCTTGAAGTCGATGCCCGGCGTCGGCGGGATGTCCAGCGGCGACGGCAGGTAGTCGACGACGGCGTCCAGCAGCGTCTGCACGCCCTTGTTCTTGAAGGCCGAGCCGCACAGGATCGGATAGAAGGCGCCGGTCAGCACGGCCTTGCGGATGCACTTCTTCAGCACTTCGACCGAAGGCTCGGTGCCTTCGAGGTAGGCTTCCATCGCCTCGTCGTCCAGCTCGACGGCGTTGTCGATCAGGTACTGGCGGGCTTCGTTGGCCTTGTCGACCAGGTCAGCCGGGATCTCGCCGACGGTGAAGTTGGCGCCCAGGGCGTCGTTGTCCCAGACGACCGAACGCATTTCGACGATGTCGACCAGGCCGGTCAGCGAGGACTCGGAACCGATCGGGAACTGGATCGGCACGGCCTTGGCGCCCAGGCGGTCGCGGATCGACTGGACCGAGGCGTCGAAGTCGGCGCCGATCTTGTCCATCTTATTGACGAAGACGATGCGCGGCACCGAATACTTGTCGGCCTGGCGCCAGACGGTTTCGGTCTGCGGCTCGACGCCGGCGTTGCCGTCCAGCACCGTCACGGCGCCGTCGAGCACGCGCAGCGAACGTTCGACTTCAATGGTGAAGTCCACGTGGCCGGGGGTGTCGATGATGTTGAGGCGCTTTTCTTTCCAGAAAGCGGTCGTCGCGGCGGACGTGATCGTGATGCCGCGCTCCTGCTCCTGGTCCATCCAGTCCATGGTCGCAGCGCCGTCGTGGACTTCGCCGATCTTGTGGTTCTTGCCGGTGTAATACAGGATCCGCTCGGTCGTCGTCGTCTTGCCCGCGTCGATGTGGGCCATGATGCCGAAGTTGCGGTAGTCCTTGAGCGCGTGCGTACGTGCCATGAAAGCGTGCCTTGCCAAGAATTTCGGGCGCCGCCGGCGCCCTTTGGGAATGTTTTCAGGACGCGGACGGCGCCCTCAGGAAGTCTGTCTGTGCGGATAAGCGAGCGCGGGCGATTTAGCTCAAACCGCCCGCGCCGGATAGTCTTAGATAGTGACCGCAGTTGGCGGTTTTAAGACGCTTACCAGCGATAGTGGCTGAAGGCGCGGTTGGCTTCGGCCATCTTGTGGGTGTCTTCGCGCTTCTTGACCGCGGTGCCGCGGTTGTTCGAGGCGTCCAGCAGCTCGGCGGCCAGCTTTTCCGTCATGGTGTTCTCGCCACGCTTGCGCGCAGCATTGACCAGCCAGCGGATCGCCAGGGCGCGACGGCGCTCGGGGCGGACTTCGACGGGCACCTGGTAGGTGGCGCCGCCGACGCGACGCGAACGGACTTCGACCGACGGAGCGACATTGTCCAGAGCGGCGTGGAAGGTCGCGACGGGCTCTTGGTCTTTCTTCTTGTCGGCCAGGATATCGAAGGCGCCATAGACGATATTCTCGGCGACGGCCTTCTTACCTTCGTACATGACGTAGTTCATGAACTTGGTGACGATCAGGTCCCCGAACTTGGGATCCGGCAGAACTTCACGCTTCTGGGCGCGGTGACGACGCGACATAGGTTATTCCTTGCAGTGCCCGGCGCTCGCCGGGAGGATCTCGAAAAGGTCTCCGGGCGCGACGGCCCGGAGAGGAATGGCTTACTTCGGACGCTTGGCGCCGTAGTGCGAACGACGCTGCTTGCGGTCCTTGACGCCTTGCGTATCGAGCACGCCGCGCAGGATGTGGTAGCGAACGCCGGGAAGGTCCTTCACGCGGCCGCCGCGGATCAGAACAACCGAGTGTTCCTGAAGGTTGTGGCCTTCACCGGGGATGTAGCAAACGGCTTCATAGCCGTTCTTGGCCAGACGGACCTTGGCGACCTTACGCAGAGCCGAGTTCGGCTTCTTCGGGGTCGTGGTGTAGACGCGGGTGCAGACGCCGCGACGCTGGGGCGAACCCTCCAGAGCCGGCACCTTGTTACGGGTGGGCTTGGGCTTGCGCGGCTTGCGGATCAGTTGGTTGATCGTAGGCATTCGAAACTTATCTCGACTTCTGATGGAGGCGTGTGTCTTTCGACCGAAGCGCCTCTCGCCTTCTTGTGAACGGGGGACCATCCCCTCGCCCGGGTGTCATCGAGACTGAGTGCGTGACGCCCAAACAGCCCCCGGTCCGCCCCGGCGAACCGGAAAACACAAAGGGCCGGAACGCGCGCTTTGGGCGTTCCGGCGGGCACAGCCCGTCCGTTAGATTGTCACGATCTCAGCAACCGGCGAACCGGCCACGCCTCGAAAGTGGGCGGCTTCTACGCGCGATAGGGGCCAAGGTCAAGAAGGCGGCGTTAACACCTCGCCCTCGCCGACTTTCCGCGTAAAGCTTGGCCGTCTCCAATAGAACCGGAAGTTGCCTGAAACCCGCCACGCTTCGCGCCCAGCTTGATCCAACGGAGGGGCGATGACCGCAACGGCGATCAGTCGAACGGGACAGGTGCGGCTGGACTGGCGCAAGGCCGGGCTGGCGGCGACAGCCGTGGGCCTGAATGCCGGCGCGATCGCCCTGCTGTCCCTGACCGACCTCGGTCCGCGCAATACGCCGCTGCGAAGTGAGCCGATGATCGTCTATCTGGACGAGGCTTGGCCAAGGCTGACGCGCGCGCCGCAAGCGGTTGTCGACGCCGAGCGAGGACCACCCGCCTTGGTAGATCGCGAAACGACATCCTCAGCGCCAAACGATTCGCTCAGGCCGCACATCCCCACGACGGCGTCTGTCTCGCCCTCGCCCAGCGATCCCCAAGATGACACCATCGACCCACGATGGCAGGTCGGCCGGGCCGCTTCGGCTTCGGGAGGCCCGGTCCTGTCGTGTGACGGTCCTCATCTGCTGTCGCTGGAGGCGCGACGCCATTGCGACGAACGCTGGGCCGGGCGCGAGAACGTGCGCGCCATCGTCGGGACGGGCAATGCGGAACGCGATGCGACCTTCGCCCGGCACGGCGCGCGCCGTCTGGCCGCGTGGGAGGCGCAGCGCGCCATGCCAACCCGAGGCGATCCGCCGTGCGAACGCCCGAACCCGGTCTCCGGTTGTGAAGACGTAAACGTGCAAGTCGAGCTATTCTCCTCGCGGGACGGCTTCCTGCCCAATCTCAGAAAGCGCCGCGAATGACCGCCCTGCCCCTGCCCCGCCCCAGACGGCCCGACTGGCGCAAGGCTGGGCTGGCGACCGCCTCGGTCGCCATCAACACAGCCCTGATCGCCTTCCTGTCTTTCACGGCCCCCGGCATCAAGAGACCCACCGTGGTCGCGGAACCGCCGCCGATCTATGTCGAGATCACCCCGCGCCCCCTCCTGCCCGACGAGCAGCCGCGCATCCCGGTCCAGACGCCCCCCGCCAGCGACGCCACGACGACGCCTCGCAACGCCCGCGAAATCGTCTCCGCCCCCTCTGCACGACAGGAGACGCCCCAGGACGTCCGCCCCGCCCCGCTTCGACCACGGATCGCCGCGCCGTCACCCCAGGGCGTCCCCGCCCCGCCCGACGCCTGGACGGTCAATCCGAACGACCGTTCGAACGCCATGGCCCGCACCCTGCGTCAGGGCCTGATAGGCTGCTCCACGCCGCAACAACTCAGCGCTGCCGAGCGCGCAAACTGTCGCGAAGACGCCATGCGGCGCGGCTTGAACGCCGCCCCGATTACGGGCACCGGAAATCCCGAACGCGACGCCGCCTTCGCCCGTGAGGGTGCGCGCCGTCTGGCGGAATGGGAGCAACGCCGCCGCCCGTTGTCCGGCGGCGTGGGCGTGGTCGGCCCGGCGGACTGCGTCGGCTCGAACTTCGGCACCGGCTGCGCAGGCGCTCAACTGCCTGACGTTCCCGGCGTGGACATGCGCCAAGGTGCGGAAACGACGATCAATCGAGGCGAACGTCGGCGTCAGGGCTTCTCGGCCAATATCGGGGGACTGCGTGTAGGCGGCGAGGAAGACTGAACGAAAACGGTGACGCCACAACAGCCACCGGTCGGGCGCGCCGCTGGAGCGCTGGAAAGGACTTAGCCGTCAGTGGTCCTGACAGTGGATGTCGTGCATGACCTCGCCCAGGTGCATGGCGGCGGTGGCAAGGCTGAAGTAGCCCACGCCGCACCAGAGGACCACGTTCATCGTAATCACAACGACCGACGTCCGTTTCTTGGGCATGGCGCTCACTCCTCTCCACAATCTGAGAAGAATGTCCCTCACAATCTCGGGGCGGTCAACCGCCCATGAAAAAGGGCGGCGCCGTCGCCGGCGCCGCCCTCTTCATGTCTTCGCTTCCGAAACGGAAGATCAGCCTTCGCTGTTCTCCAGCTCCAGTTGCAGATCGGCCGGCAACGGCTCGATCGCATCTTCGCGGGCCGAGGTCAGTTCGGCGTCGCGATCGTTGGCGATCTTCTGCAGGGCGCGCAGGTAGGCGCCCGTACCTGCCGGGATCAGGCGGCCGACGATGACGTTTTCCTTCAGACCTTCCAGCATGTCCTTCTTGCCGTGGACCGAGGCGTCGGTGAGGACGCGGGTGGTCTCCTGGAAGGACGCCGCCGAGATGAAGCTGCGGGTTTGCAGCGACGCCTTGGTGATGCCCAGCAGGACGGGCTGAGTGGTGGCCAGACGGCCGCCACGCTTCTCGACCTTCTGGTTTTCCAGAACGGCTTCAGCGACTTCGACGGTGTCGCCGCGGATCAGGGTGGTTTCACCCGAATCCAGGACTTCGACCTTCTGCAGCATCTGACGCACGATGACTTCGATGTGCTTGTCGTTGATCGGCACGCCTTGCAGTCGATAGACCTCCTGCACTTCGTTCACCAGATACTCGGCCAGCGCCTCGACGCCCTGGATGCGCAGCAGGTCGTGCGGATCCGGGTTGCCGTCGATGATGTAGTCGCCCTTCTGGATCAGATCGCCGTCGTGGACGGAGATGTGCTTGCCCTTGGGGATCAGGAACTCGACCGGTTCGCCCTGCACGCCGTCGGCGTTGACTTCCGGCGTGATCTTGATGCGACGCTTGTTCTTGTAGTCGCGACCGAATTCGACGCGACCATCCATCTCGGCGATGACCGCACAGTCCTTGGGACGGCGAGCTTCGAACAGTTCGGCGACGCGCGGCAGACCGCCGGTGATGTCGCGGGTCTTGGCGCCTTCGGTCGGGACACGAGCGATGATCTCGCCCGGCTTGACCTCATCGCCGTTCGACACGGACAGAACCGCGCCGACGGGCAGCAGGTAACGGGCGTCGGAGCCCGAGGCCAGCTTGGCGTAGGCGTCGCCCAGGGTGACGCCCATGGCCGGACGCAGGTCGGAACCACGCGGGCTGGCGCGCCAGTCGCTGACGACGCGCTGGGCGATGCCCGTCGCTTCGTCGGTTTCTTCCTTGACCGACAGGCCTTCGACCAGGTCCTCGAAACGGATGATGCCGCCGACTTCCGTCAGGATCGGCGTGGTGTAGGGGTCCCACTCCGCCAGACGTTGGTTCTTCTTGACCTCGCTGCCTTCCTTGACCCGGATGCGGGCGCCGTAAGGGGCCTTGTGGGTCTCGCGGTCTTTGCCGTCCACGACCACGGTCACGATGACGTTGCGGCTCATGGCCACCAGGTCGCCGTGGGCGGCGGTGACGGTCGGGCCGGTGATCTTGGCCACGCCGGCGTTGGTCGCCTCCATGAAGGAGGTTTCCGCCACCTGCGCCGTACCGCCGATGTGGAAGGTCCGCATGGTCAGCTGGGTGCCCGGCTCGCCGATCGACTGGGCGGCGATGACGCCGACCGCTTCGCCGATGTTGACGTTGGTGCCGCGCGCCAGGTCACGCCCGTAGCAGTGGGCGCAGATTCCGGCTTCCGCCTCGCAGGTCAGGCCCGAGCGGACCTTGACCGACTGGACGCCCGCAACCTCGACGGCCTCGGCGACTTCTTCCACCAGATAGGTGTCGGCGGGGAACAGGACGTTATCGGTGCCCGGCTCCTTGATGTCCTCGGCCGCATAGCGACCCAGGATGCGCGCGCCCAGCGAGACCAGCACGTCGCCGCCTTCCATGACCGCACGCAGCGTGATGCCGCGCGTCGAGCCACAGTCGATCTCGGTGACGATCGAGTCCTGCGCCACGTCCACCAGACGGCGGGTCAGGTAACCCGAGTTGGCGGTCTTCAGCGCGGTGTCGGCCAGACCCTTACGGGCGCCGTGGGTGGAGTTGAAGTATTCAAGGACGGTCAGGCCTTCCTTGAAGTTCGAGGTGATCGGCGTCTCGATGATCTCGCCGGAAGGCTTGGCCATCAGGCCGCGCATGCCGCCCAGCTGCTTCATCTGCGCCTGCGAGCCACGGGCGCCGGAGTTGGCCATCATGAACACCGAGTTGATGTCGGGGTTTTCACCCTCGATCAGCACGCGCGGTTGCGCGATCTCGGCCATCATGGCGTCGGCGATCCGGTCCGTCGCCTTGGACCAGGCGTCGACCACCTTGTTGTACTTCTCGCCGCGCGTGATCAGGCCGTCGGCGTACTGTTGTTCGTACTCCTCGACCTGGGTGCGGGTCTCGGCGACCAGTTCGACCTTCTTGGCCGGAATCACGATGTCGTCCTTGCCGAACGAGATGCCGGCCTTGGCGGCTTCGCGGAAGCCCAGGCCCATCATCTGATCGGCGAAGATCACCGTCGCCTTCTGACCGCAGTGGCGATAGACCACGTCGATCAGATTGCCGATTTCCTTCTTGGTCAGGTTCTTTTCGAGCAGGCGATAGCCGACGTTCGGGTTGCGCGGCAGCAGGGCCGCCAGCTTCATCCGGCCCGGCGTGGTGTCGATCACCTTCGTGATCTCCTTGCCTTCGGCGTCCTGTTCCGTCCAGCGCGCCTTGATGCGCGTGTGCAGGGTGACGACCTTGGCGTCCAGCGCGGCGTCGATCTCGCCGATGTTGGCGAACAGCTTGCCTTCACCCGGCTCGCCGTCCTTGACCAGCGACAGATAGTACAGGCCCAGGACGATGTCCTGCGACGGCACGATGATCGGCTTGCCGTTGGCGGGCGACAGGATGTTGTTGGTCGACATCATCAGGACGCGCGCTTCCAGCTGGGCCTCGAGGCTCAGCGGGACGTGAACGGCCATCTGGTCGCCGTCGAAGTCGGCGTTGAACGCCGTACAGACCAGCGGGTGCAGGCGGATGGCCTTGCCCTCGATCAGCTTGGGCTCGAACGCCTGGATGCCCAGACGGTGAAGCGTCGGCGCGCGGTTCAGCAGGACCGGGTGCTCGCGGATGACCTCGTCCAGGATGTCCCAGACGGCGGGCTGCTCGCGCTCGACCATACGCTTGGATTGCTTGACGGTGCCCGACAGGCCCTTGGCGTCAAGGCGCGCATAGATGAACGGCTTGAACAGCTCCAGCGCCATCTTCTTGGGCAGGCCGCACTCGTGCAGCTTCAGTTCCGGTCCCACGGTGATGACCGAACGGCCCGAATAGTCGACGCGCTTGCCCAGCAGGTTCTGGCGGAAGCGACCCTGCTTGCCCTTCAGCATGTCGGCCAGCGACTTCAGCGGACGCTTGTTGGCGCCCGTGATGACGCGACCGCGACGGCCGTTGTCGAACAGCGCATCGACGGATTCCTGCAGCATCCGCTTTTCGTTGCGGATGATGATGTCCGGCGCGCGCAGCTCCATCAGGCGCTTCAGGCGGTTGTTGCGGTTGATCACGCGACGATACAGGTCGTTCAGGTCGGAGGTCGCGAAACGACCGCCGTCCAGCGGCACCAGAGGACGCAGTTCCGGCGGAATGACCGGCACGATCGTCAGGATCATCCACTCGGGCTTGTTGCCCGATTCCAGGAAGGCCTCGATCAGCTTCAGGCGCTTGGACGCCTTCTTGGCCTTCATTTCCGACGGGCTGTCCGCCAGCTCGCCACGGTGCTTTTCAGCCTCGGCGTGCAGGTCGATGCCCATCAGCAGGTTGCGGACGGCCTCGGCGCCGATCTCGGCGGTGAAGCCGTCGTCGCCGAACTCTTCCTGATAGCGATAGAACTCGTCTTCGGTCAGCAGTTGGTTCTGCTTCAGCGGGGTCAGGCCCGGCTCGGTGACGATGTAGTTCTCGAAGTACAGGACGCGTTCCACGTCCTTCAACGCCATGTCCAGCATCAGCGAGATGCGCGACGGCAGCGACTTCAGGAACCAGATGTGGGCGACCGGGGCGGCTAGGTCGATGTGACCCATGCGCTCGCGGCGAACGCGAGCCAGGGTGACTTCGACGCCGCACTTCTCGCAGATGATGCCCTTGTACTTCATGCGCTTGTACTTGCCGCACAGGCATTCGTAGTCCTTGGTCGGGCCAAAGATACGCGCGCAGAACAGGCCGTCACGCTCGGGCTTGAACGTGCGGTAGTTGATGGTTTCCGGCTTCTTGATCTCGCCGAACGACCACGAGCGGATCTTCTCCGGCGAGGCCAGGGCGATCTTGATCTGGTCGAAGGTCGGGGTGACCGGGACCGGGTTGAAGATGTTCAGGACTTCCTGGTTCATCTTGATTCCTTCTGCGGGGTAGACCCGCGAAAATTATTTAGAACGGAGAGAAGCGGAGGGATCGCCCTCCCCCGCCTTGGCGGGAGAGGGTTCGTGATCCGGCTCAGCTGTTCTCCAGCTCCACGTTCAGACCCAGCGAACGCATTTCCTTGATGAGCACGTTGAAGCTCTCGGGAATGCCGGCCTCGAAGCTGTCGTCGCCGCGGACGATGGCCTCGTAGACCTTGGTCCGTCCAGCCACGTCGTCGGACTTCACCGTCAGCATTTCCTGCAGGGTGTAGGCGGCGCCGTAGGCTTCCAGAGCCCAGACCTCCATCTCCCCGAAGCGCTGTCCGCCGAACTGCGCCTTGCCGCCCAGCGGTTGCTGGGTGACGAGCGAGTACGGACCGATGGAGCGGGCGTGGATCTTGTCGTCGACCAGGTGGTGCAGCTTCAGCATGTAGATGTAGCCGACCGTGACCGGACGCTTGAACTGCTCACCCGTTTGACCGTCGTACAGGATCGACTGGGCCGACTTGTTCAGCCCCGCCTCTTCCAGCAGGCGTTCGATGTCGCCGATGTGGGCGCCGTCGAAGACCGGAGTCGCGAAGGGCACGCCCTTGGACAGGTTCTTCGCCAGCTCGATCAGCTCTTCCTCATCCTGCGGCAACGGGGTTTCCGGGCCGTAGATATGCGTTAGACGATCGATCAGGGCCTGCTTCTGACCACCCTGCTGCCAGGCTTCCAGCAGACCGGAGATCTGCTTGCCCAGACCGGCGGCGGCCCAACCCAGGTGGGTTTCGAAGATCTGGCCGATGTTCATGCGCGAAGGCACGCCCAGCGGGTTCAGAACGACGTCCACGTGCGTGCCGTCTTCCAGGTGCGGCATGTCCTCGATCGGCAGGATCTTGGAGATGACGCCCTTGTTTCCGTGACGGCCGGCCATCTTGTCGCCGGGCTGAAGCTTGCGCTTCACGGCCACGAAGACCTTGACCATCTTCATCACGCCGGGGGGCAGTTCGTCGCCGCGTTGCAGCTTCTCGACCTTGTCTTCGAAACGACGGTCCAGTTGCTTGCGAGCGTCTTCGAACTGGCGCTTCATCGCCTCCAGCTCGCCCATGGCCTTCTCGTCGTCCAGGGCGATCTGCCACCACAGACCACGGCTGACCTCGGCCAGCTTCTCGTCGGTCAGCTCGCCACGGCCGATGCCCTTGGGTCCCGACACGGCGTTCTTGCCCACGATCAGCGGCTTCAGGCGGCCATAGACGTTGCGCTCAAGGATCTTGAGCTCGTCGTCGCGGTCCTTGCCCAGACGTTCGATCTCGGCGCGTTCGATCGCCATGGCGCGCTCGTCCTTGTCGACGCCGTGACGGTTGAAGACGCGAACGTCCACGATCGTGCCGGCGACGCCGGGCGGCAGGCGCAGGGAGGTGTCGCGCACGTCCGAAGCCTTCTCGCCGAAGATGGCGCGCAGCAGCTTCTCTTCCGGCGTCATCGGGCTTTCGCCCTTCGGCGTGACCTTGCCGACCAGGATGTCGCCCGGCTGGACTTCGGCGCCGATGGCCACGATGCCCGCTTCGTCGAGGTTGCGCAGGGCTTCCTCACCGACGTTGGGGATGTCGCGGGTGATTTCTTCCGGGCCCAACTTCGTGTCACGCGCCATCACTTCGAACTCTTCGAGGTGGATGGAGGTGAAGACGTCGTCGCGCACGATGCGCTCGGAGATCAGGATGGAGTCTTCGAAGTTGTAGCCGTTCCAGGGCATGAAGGCGACGAGGGCGTTGCGGCCCAGGGCCAGTTCGCCCAGGTCCGTCGACGGGCCGTCGGCGATGACGTCGCCGGCCTTCACCTGGTCGCCCACGCGCACGATCGGGCGCTGGTTGATGCAGGTCGACTGGTTGGAACGCTGGAACTTCGACAGGCGATAGATGTCGACGCCCGACCGGGCGGCGTCCACGTCGCCGGTGGCGCGCACGACGATCCGGGTGCCGTCGATCTGTTCGACGACGCCTTCACGACGAGCGACCACGACGGCGCCGGAGTCCACGGCCACGACCGCTTCCATGCCGGTGCCGACCAGCGGTGCGTCCGACTGCACCAGAGGCACGGCCTGACGTTGCATGTTCGCGCCCATCAGTGCGCGGTTGGCGTCATCGTTTTCCAGGAACGGGATCAGGGCGGCGGCGACCGAAACGACCTGTTTCGGCGACACGTCCATCATGTCCACGGCGTCGCGGTTCAGCAGCTGGGATTCGCCGTTGATCCGGCCGGGGACCAGGTCCTCGACGATGCTGCCGTTCTTCAGTTCGATGTTGGCCTGGGCGATCGTGTATTTCGACTCTTCCATGGCCGAGATGTAAACCACCTCGCCCTGGGCCACGCCGTCCTTCACGCGACGATACGGGCTCTCGATGAAGCCGTACTTGTTGACGCGCGCGTGGGTGGCCAGCGAGTTGATCAGGCCGATGTTCGGGCCTTCCGGCGTTTCGATCGGGCAGATGCGGCCGTAGTGGGTCGGGTGGACGTCGCGGACTTCGAAGCCCGCGCGCTCACGCGTCAGACCGCCCGGGCCAAGCGCCGAAAGGCGACGCTTGTGGGTGATTTCCGACAGCGGGTTCGTCTGGTCCATGAACTGCGACAGCTGCGACGAACCGAAGAACTCACGAACCGCAGCGGCGGCCGGCTTGGCGTTGATCAGGTCGTGCGGCATCACCGTATCGATATCGACCGAGGACATGCGCTCCTTGATGGCGCGCTCCATCCGCAGCAGACCGACGCGGTACTGGTTTTCCAGCAGTTCGCCGACCGAACGGACCCGGCGGTTGCCCAGATTGTCGATGTCGTCGATCTCGCCGCGGCCGTCCTTCAGGCCGACCAGGATCTGCAGGACCTTCAGCACGTCGTCCTTGCGCAGGACGCGTATCTCGTCGGAAACCTCGGGGGTCTCCAGGCGCATGTTCATCTTGACCCGGCCGACGGCCGACAGGTCGTAGCGTTCGCTGTCGAAGAACAGCGAGTTGAACATGTTCTCTGCGGCTTCGGGGGTGGGCGGCTCGCCCGGACGCATCACGCGATAGACGTCGAACAGGGCGTCCTCGCGGTTGTCGTTCTTGTCCACCCGCAGGGTGTTGCGCATGTAGGCGCCGACCGTGACGTGGTCGATGTCCAGCACGTCGATGGTGGTGAAGCCGTTTTGCTCCAGCACTTCGATGGTGGGCGCATCCAGCTCGTCGCCGGCCTCGGCGAAGATCTCGCCGGTCTCGAAGTTGACGGCGTCATTGGCCAGATATTTGGTGACCAGGGCGTCGGCGGCCAGCGACAGCGACGTCGTCGTGTCGCCCAGCTTCTTGGCGGCGCGCGCGCTGATCTTCTGGCCGGCCTGGGCGATCACTTCGCCGGTGTCGGCGTCGACCAGGTCGAACTCCGGCTTAACACCGCGCCAGCGCTCGGCCTTGTACGGCGTGACCCAGCCCTCGCCGCGCTTCTCGTAAGGCACGGTCTCGTAGAAGGTCTTCAGGATTTCTTCGCCGTCCATGCCCAGACCCATCAGGAAGGTCGTGGCCGGCAGCTTGCGGCGGCGGTCGATGCGGACATAGACCACGTCCTTGGCGTCGAACTCGAAGTCGAGCCACGAACCGCGGTACGGGATCACGCGGGCGGCGAACAGCAGCTTGCCCGAGCTGTGCGTCTTGCCCTTGTCGTGGTCGAAGAAGACGCCCGGCGAACGGTGCATCTGCGAGACGATCACGCGCTCGGTGCCGTTGACGATGAAGGTGCCCTTGTCCGTCATGAGCGGGATGTCGCCCATGTAGACGTCCTGCTCCTTGATGTCCTTGACCGAACGGGCTCCCGTTTCCTCGTCGGTCTCGAACACGATCAGGCGCAGCTTGACCTTCAGCGGCGCGGCATAAGTCATGTCGCGCTGGATGCACTCCTCGACGTCGTACTTCGGCTCTTCGAACTCGTACGAGACGTATTCCAGGATGGCGCGTTCGTTGAAGTCCTTGATCGGGAACACCGACTTGAAGACCGCCTCGATGCCCTGTTCCTTGCGGACGCCCGGACGGACCTCACGCTGCAGGAACTGTTCGTAGGAGGCGCGCTGGACCTCGATCAGGTTGGGCATCGCCACCGCTTCGGGGATACGCCCGAAGGATTTGCGGATGCGCTTCTTGCCGGTGAACGAGGTGGCGGAAGCGATCTGACCGTTGATGGCGAGATCGTGGGCGACGTCAGTCATTCAGTGTTTCCCATGACGCGCGATCCGGGAAAACCGCGCGTGAAATGCAGCAGCCACGGCGCGCGTCTCCGCGTCCGCAGCCAGGGGTTCGGCATCCACCCTCGGCCCGCTGCCGGGCCAGGATGCCTGAAATGTACCGGCTCCCTGGGGAAGGAGCCGCGCCTTCGCACGGTCGGAGGGCGACGGACCGGGCCTCGGCGCTTGCGCGCAGACTCATATGGAGTGTTGCGGGAACGTGCACATATACGCGCATTCGCGACGAAATAAAGGCCCTGCGGAACCTTTTCGTTCTAGCTTCCCAATCCCGTTGCCGCCGGGTCTTAAGGCCTGATAGCGTCGTCATATGACACGCATCGCCCTGCCCCTGCTCGCCCTTCTTACATTGTCCGCCTGCGCCACACGCGGCGAACCCGTCACCTACGCCGAGACCGCCTCGGCCGCCGCCCATGCGGCCGCCGCCGTCGCCGGCCAGGGCGGCCAGACCCCGCAACAGGCGTGGGACGCCGGCAACACCGCCTATCTGGCCTGGAACGGCGCCCGTCGCGGCTGGACGACCACCGAAAGCGGCCTGCAATACCGCCGCGTCGGCAAGGCTCATCCCAACGGCGCCCAGCCCTCCGGGTCCGACACGGTCAAGGTCCACTATCGCGGCACCTTCATCGACGGGCGCGAGTTCGACAGCTCCTATTCCCGCAACGAACCGGCCGAGTTCCCCCTGAACCGCGTCATCAAGGGCTGGACCGAGGGCGTCGCCCTGATGCGCGTCGGCGAGATCTATGAGTTCGTCATCCCCGCCTCGCTCGGCTACGGCTCGCGCTGGGTCGGCGGCGACGAGCTTCCGCCCAACTCGACCCTGCGCTTCTCGGTCGAACTGCTTGAGGTCAAACCGGCGGGCTGACCGGACAACGGGTCGCGGGGCGGAACGGCGACGGGACTTGGAGGGTTCGCCCCGTGATGATCCGCACCCTCCTCTCCGCCTCGCTCGCCGCGCTCCTCGCCGTCGCCGCCCCGGCATCGGCCCAGGAAAGTCGGCCTGACCGCCCCACCTACGGTCCTCGGCTGGAGCGGTACGACTACCCCTTCCCGGTCCGAACCTACGGCTTCACCTCCCAGCGCCAGCCGCTGGAGATGACCTATATGGACGTGGCCCCGACCGGCTCGGCCAACGGCCGTACGGCGGTCTTGCTGCATGGCAAGAACTTCTGCGCCGCCACCTGGGCCCCGACCATCCGCGTCCTGGCCGACGCCGGTTTCCGCGTCGTCGCCATCGATCAGATCGGCTTCTGCAAAGCCTCCAAACCCGACGCTTACCAGTTCAGCCTGCCGCAACTGGCGACCAACACCAGGGGCCTGCTCGACAGCCTGAACATCGACCGCGCCGTGGTGATCGGCCATTCGATGGGCGGCATGCTGGCCAGCCGGTTCGCCATCATGCACCCCGACGCCGTCGAACATCTGGTCCTGGTCAATCCCATCGGTCTTGAGGACTGGCAGGCCGAGGGCGTCCCCTACGCCTCGCTGGACGCCGCCTACGCCAATGAGCGCCGCACCAACTTCGACAGCATCAAGGCCTATCAGCAGAAGGTCTATTACGACGGCCAGTGGCGGCCCGAATACGACGAGCCCGTCGCCATGCTCGCGGGCATGTACACCGGCCCCGGCGGCGACGCCGTCGCCTGGAACCAGGCCCAGACCTCGGACATGATCTTCACCCAGCCCATCGCGCACGAGTTCGCCCGCATCGCCGCCCCGACCACATTGATCATCGGCGGCACCGACCGCACCGCCCCCGGCGCCAACCGCGCCTCGACCGAGGTTCAGGCCCGCCTCGGCCAGTATCCCGCCCTTGGCCGCCGCACCGCCGAGGCCATTCCCGACGCGACCCTGATTGAGTTTTCAGACCTGGGCCACGCCCCCCAGACCCAGGATCCCGACCGCTTCCACGAAGCCCTGCTGAAGGCCCTGAACTGACCCACTATGCGGGCTGGAAGGGGCTTTTCATCCTAATGCCGAACACAAACCCCGGGCCTTTCAGCAGCTTGGAACTTTGAACCGACTTTCTTCCGGCCATAGGTAGCGCCGCCCGCATCATGGGTGCCATGACCGATGACAACTCCGATACTCAACCGAACTCCCCCGACTGGACCCGTCGCTCCGCCGCGACCTGGGCCGCCGCCCGCAAGGACTATCTCGCCGGCGGTTTCGCCGTCGAGGTGTGCGAGCGTCATGGCCTCAGCCTCTCGACCTTCCGCTGGCGCGCCCGCACCGAGGGTTGGCGCCGATCGGATCAGCCGCATGGCGCCGTGTTCGAGCCGCTCGACACTTACGAACTGGCCTTCATCGACCAACGCCTGCCCTGCAACGCCGCCGACATGGCGCGACTGGCCTGGGCCAATGCCTCCAAGGCGATGATCGACGGAAAGCTGATCGAGGCGCGGGGCTGGTCCCGCCTTCACCAGGATCTCGCCGCCGTCGCCAAGACCGACGATCACGCCGTGCGCTACTATCGCGGCATGGCGAACGACCCGAAACGGCAGCACAATCTACCCACCACCCCGCCGCTGCGCCCGATGGAGGAAGACTGATCGAATTTGCACTTTCTTGCATTTTGCACGCGTTTTCGGGGTGCAGTGCAATTTGGGATCGGCGCTGAAGCTTGACGCCCCGCCCCCTGCGGCGGACTGTCGCGGCTACCCGCATGTCGCCTCCCAAGAGTTCTCGATGATCCGTCCCTGCCTGCGCGCCGCTCCCTTTGGTCTTGGCCTCGCCTTCCTGCTCATCTCGACCGCCCCCGCCGCCCTGGCGCAGCAGGCCTCCACCTATCCGCCCGCCCTGCGTTCAGCCCTGCCACCGATCCCCGACGCCCAGGACATCGCCTATCCCGGCGTCATCACGCTCGACATCGACGCCACCAACCTGGCCCAGCACATCTTCGCCGTGACCGAGACCATCCCCGTCGCCAACGCCGGCCCGATGACCCTGTTCTTCCCTGAATGGCTGCCCGGCAACCACGGCCCCGTCGGCCCCATCGCCCAGTTGGCGGGCATCGAGATCACCACCAACGGCCAGCGCGTCGAGTGGGTGCGCGACCCCCTGCATCCCTTCGCCTATCACGTCGTCGTCCCGGCCGGCGCGACCGCGCTGAACATCACCATGCAGCACCTGTCGCCGACGACCGGCGCCCAGGGCCGCATCACCATGACGCCCGAGATGCTGAACATTCAGTGGGAGAAGATGCTGCTCTATCCCGCCGGCCACTGGTCGCGGAACATCACGGTTCAGCCCACGGTCAAGTTCCCGACCGGCTGGCAGTTCGGCACGGCGCTGGAGCCCGAAACCAAGACCGGCGACGTCCAGACCTTCAAGCCCGTCAATCTGGAAGTCCTGATCGACAGCCCGGTCTTCGCCGGCGTCCACTATCGCCAGATCGACCTGAACCCCGGCGGCCGTTCGCCCGTCCGCGCCAACTTCGTCGCCGACAAGGCCGACAGCCTGAACGCCACCGACGACCAGATCCAGATCCTGCGCAACCTGGTCGACCAGATGGACCGCCTGTATGGCGCGCGCCACTTCGACCATTACGACTTCCTGATCGCCATGACCGACAAGCTGGGCGGCATCGGGCTGGAACATCACCGCAGTTCGGAGAACTCCGTCGATCCCGCCTTCTTCACCGGCTGGGATACGCATCTGGGCGACCGCGACCTGCTCAGCCACGAGATGAACCACTCGTGGGACGGCAAATGGCGCCGCCCCGCCGACCAGTATGTGCCCAACTTCAACTCGCCCCTGCAGAACAGCCTGCTGTGGGTCTATGAGGGCCAGACCCAATACTATGGTCAGGTCATCGCCGCCCGGTCGGGCCTGCTGACCAAACAGCAGGCGATGGACTCTCTGGCCATGACCGCCGCCACCTATGACACCCGCGTCGGCCGCGAATGGCGCGCGATGCAGGACACCACCAACGACCCGATCATCAGCCAGCGCCAGCCCAAGGGCTGGCTGTCGTGGCAGCGTGACGAGGACTACTATTCCGAGGGCCAACTGATCTGGCTCGACGTCGATACGACGATCCGCGAGAAGACAGGCGGTCGCAAATCGCTCGACGACTTCGCCCGCGCCTTCTACGGCGTCCGCGACGGCGACTACGCCCCCGCCCCCTATACGTTCGAGGATGTGGTCGCGGCCTTGAACGGCGTCGTCGCCAACGACTGGGCGACCTTCCTGCGCACCCGCCTGGACGCCGACGGCCCCGACGCCCGCGCCCCGCTGGACGGCCTGGCGCGCGGCGGCTGGCGCCTGGCCTTCACCGACAAGCCCACCGACTACATGAAGACGCTCTATGCCGAGCTGAAGCGCAACGACTTCACCTATTCCCTGGGCTTCCAGACCGGCGAGGCCAACAAGATCCGCAGCGTCCAGTGGGACAGCCTGGCCTTCAAGTCGGGTCTCGCCGCAGGCATGGAGATCGTCGCCGTCAACGGCCAGGCCGCCACCCCCGATCGCCTGACCGAAGCCGTCACCGCCGCCAAGGACCCCGCGACGCCCATCACCCTGATCGTCAAGGATGACGACCAATACCGCACCGTCGTCTTCGACTACCACGACGGCCTGCGCTACCCCCGCTTGGAACGCATCGAGGGAACCCCCGACCGCCTCGGCGACATCCTGACGGCGCGCCGGCGCTGAGCAGCACACTCACCCGTCTCCTCCCCATCTGCGATGGGGAGGAGACACAACGCCACGCTTGACGCATCGCATCGCGCCCCCGACGGTGCGGCTTCCCTTGCCGACCCGGATGACCTGATGCCGCGTACCCGCCTGACCGCCGCCTGCCTCGCCGTCCTGATGACGACCGCCGCCGCGCCAGCGATGGCCCAGACCTTCCAGTCCACTCCCGTCATCACCGATGCGACACAGGCGCCGCTGGCCCTGCCCCGCGCCCAGCCGGCCATCCCCGCGCCCCAGGACAAGCCCTATCCCGGCGTCATCCAGTACCGCGCCGACATCACCGATCTGGACCGCCGGATCATCAACGTCAGCCAGACCATCCCCGTCGCCGGTCCCGGCCCGCTGACCCTGCTCTATCCCAAGTTCCTGCCCGGCAACCACGCCGCCACCGGCCCGATTCAGCTCATCTCCGGCCTGACCGTGACCGCCAATGGTCAGCGGATCGAGTGGCTGCGCGACACCCTCGACCCCTACGCCTTCCACCTCGACATCCCGGCCGGCGTCACCAGCATCGACATCGCCTTCCAGCAACTGACCCAGCCCGACAGCTCGAACTGGCGCGTGCTGATGACCCCGGCGATGGTCAATCTTCAGTGGGAGAAGGCCATTCTCTATCCGGCCGGCTATTTCAGCCGCCAGATTCAGGTCGCCCCGAGCGTCGTCCTGCCCGCCGGCTGGAAATATGGCACGGCCCTGAGCACGGCCTCGCAAGACGGCGACGTGGCGACCTTTGCGACGACCGACCTCTACACCCTGATCGACAGCCCCATCTTCGCCGGCGCCCACTATCGCCGCGTGGACATCGACCCCAGCGGCGACCGCGTCCACCTGAACATCCTGGCCGACGAGGCCAAGGGCCTGGCCGCCACGGACGACCAACTCAAGCTGTTCGAAAACATGGTCCAGCAGGCCGACCGCCTGTTCGGCGCCCGCCACTTCGACAACTACCAGTTCCTGTTCGCCCTGACCGATCAGATGGGCGGCATCGGCCTGGAGCATCACCGCAGTTCGGAAAACACAGGCGCCCCCGACTTCTTCACCAACTGGGCCAAGAGCGCCGGCGACCGGGGCCTATTGCCCCACGAATACACCCACTCCTGGAACGGCAAGTTCATGCGCCCCGCGGACGAGCTGACCGCCAACCACAACGTCCCGACCCAGAACACCCTGCTGTGGGTCTATGAGGGCCAGACAGAATACTGGGGCGACGTCCTCGCCGCCCGCTCAGGCCTGCATTCCAGGGACGTGGCGCTGGCCACCCTGGCCACTGTCGCCGCCTTCTATGACGAACAGCCGGGCCGTCAGTGGCGCGCGCTACAGGACACCAACAACCACAATCTGCTGGGCTACCGCGTGCCGGGCCAGTTCACCTCGTGGATGCGCGGCACCGGCGACTATTACCGCGAGAGCCTGCTGGTCTGGCTGGACGCCGACACCCTGATCCGCGAGGGCACGAATGGGCGCAAGTCCCTCGATGATTTCGCCCGGGGCTTCTTCGGCCACAACGACGGCGAATGGGCGCCCCAGGGCTATCGGTTCGAGGATGTGGTCGCCGCCCTGAACGCCGTCTATCCGCACGACTGGGCCGAGTTCCTGCGCAGCCGTCTGGACGCCGTCGGGCCGGACGCCAAGGCGCCCCTGGCCGGGATCGAACGTGGCGGCTGGCGCCTGACCTACACCGACACGCCGTCGGCGGCGGAAAAGTCGGTCCAGACCGGCTGGGCCAACGACTTCCAGTATTCGCTGGGCTTCACCCTGACGGCGGAAAAGCTGACCAACATCCGTTGGGGCGGCCCCGCCTTCGAACAGGGCATCGGCGCCGGCTGGAGCCTGGTCGCCGTCAACGGCAAGACCGGCTCGGCCGAAGTTTTGCGCGACGCCGTCACCGCCGCGAAAGGGACCGACGCCCCCATCGAACTGCTGCTGAAATCCGGCGACCGTTTCCGCACCGTGGCCTTCGCCTACCACGACGGCCTGCGCTATCCGCGCCTGGAACGGATCGAGGGCACGCCCGACCGCCTGTCGGACATCCTCGCGCCCAGGCGGCGCCAAACACGCCTCCTCCCCACGCGTGGGGAGGGGGACCGCGTAGCGGTGGAGGGGCTCTTGAAGTCCCACAGGCGTCTGTGACGACCCAAAGAACCCCTCCGTCACGGCGCAAGGGGCGCCGCGTCTCCTCCCCATCGCTTCGCGACGGGGAGGAGACGGTCGTCGTCCTTAGGCCTTCAACAGCCCCAGCAGCGCCTCTGCCGCTTCACGCGACGAGCCTGGGTTCTGGCCGGTCACCAGCTTGCCGTCGGTCAGCACATACGACCCCCAGTCCGGCCCCTTGGAATAGTCGGCGCCATTGGCGATCAGCACGTTCTCGACCAGGAACGGCACCACGTCCGTCAGGCCCACCGCATCCTCTTCGGAGTTGGTGAAGCCCGTCACCTTGCGGCCGTTGACCAGCGGTTTGCCGTCCGCGCCGTTCACGGACTTCAGCACGCCGGGCGCATGGCAGACGAAGCCGGTCGGCTTGTCCGCCTTGGTGAAGGCCTCGATCAGGGCGATGGAATCCGCATCATTGGCCAGGTCCCACAGCGGCCCGTGACCGCCGGGATAGAAGACGGCGTCGAAATCATCGGCCTTCACCGACGACAGGACGACCGTGGAGGCCAGGGCGGCCTGGGCTTCGGCATCGGCCTTGAAGCGGCGCGTGTCGTCGGTCTGGGCGTCGGCGTCGTCGCTCTTGGGATCCAGCGGCGGCTGTCCGCCCTTGGGCGAGGCCAGCACGACCTCAGCGCCCGCATCCTTCAGCGCATAATAGGGGGCCGCCAGCTCTTCCAGCCAGAAGCCGGTCTTCTTGCCCGTGTCGCCGAGTTGATCGTGCGACGTCAGCACCAGCAGGATTTTCATAGGGGGAGGCTCCGTCTCTTGGGGTATCCACAGATGGGAAGCCCCACGCCGCCCCTCAAGGCTGGCCTCCACGGCGAAATCCCCCCACCCTGCCGGCTTCGTTCACGAGAGGTGAAATCGCATGAAGCGCTGGATCGGCCTGTTCGCCGCCCTGCTGGGCCTGATGACCTTCAGTCAGACCGCGCAGGCTGCGCCCTGCGGCATCGGCCAGGCGGGCGCGACCCAAACCCTCACCATCGGCCGGACCGGCCGCACGATGCTGCTGCACCTGCCCACCGGCTTCGATCTGAACAAGCCCGCACCCTTGGTCTTCCTGCTGCACGGCAGCGGCGGCACGGGCGAGAAGATGCTGGCCTCGTCTCGACTGGCGGAAACGGCGGACCGGCACGGCTTCATCGTCGCCGCGCCTGACGCCGGCATTCCGGTCGAGCGGGGCTTCGTCTGGAACATTCCCGGTGTCCCGACCATCACCGGCGCGGTTCCCGGCCCCAACGACGCCGACGACGTCGCCTATCTGACGACCGCCATCCGCTATCTGGCGGACCAGGGCTGTGTCGACAACAGCCGCGTCTATGCCACGGGCCTGTCGGGGGGCGGTCGGATGACGTCCTGGCTGGGATGTGTCGCCGCCGACCGGTTCGCCGCCATCGCCCCGGTCGTGGGCCTGCGCGCCGGCAATCCGAAGAAGGACCGGCCGGAAGAGCCCGATCCCGCCACCTGCCGCCCTTCGCGCCCCATGCCGGTGATCGCCTTCGCCGGCGACGCCGACACGACCAATCCGATCCAGGGCGGCGGCGCAGGCTACTGGCATTACACCATGCACGCCGCCGAACAGCGCTGGGCCCAGATCAACGGGTGCACCCAGGTGCGCGACACCCGCTGGGTCGCCGACAAAGTATATGAGGAAGGCTACGCCGCATGCCGCGACGGCGCGGACGTGGTGGGCCGCATCACCGCCGGCGGCGGCCACAGCTGGGTCGCCGACAACGACGCCCTCTGGGCCTTCTTCGCCGCGCGCACCCGACCGCAAAACTGAGCTGAAGCAAGGGGCGGCGCCTCACTCCCCGCCAACCGACCAGACACCGATCGGCCTCAAGTAGCGCCGGGCCTCAAGTAGCGCGGAGCGCGATAGGCCCAGCAAAAACTTGCGGTAGGCCCCACAAACAAAAAGACCCGGCGGTTTCCCGCCGGGCCTTTCCGATATTCAGCAAATGCCGAAAGTCAGATCTTACTTGATCTGGACCTTGGCGCCGGCTTCCGTCAGCTTCTTGGCGACTTCGTCGGCGTTCTGCTTGGAGACGTTCTCGACGACGTTCTGCGGAGCGCCTTCGACCAGGTCCTTGGCTTCCTTCAGACCCAGGTCCGAACGCACGCCACGGACTTCCTTGATCACGTTGATCTTCTTGTCGCCACCGTCCAGCAGGACGACGGTGAATTCGGTTTGCTCTTCGGCAGCTTCAGCCGGAGCACCGCCACCGGCAGCCGGAGCAGCCATGGCGACGGGAGCAGCGGCGCTGACGCCCCACTTTTCTTCAAGCAGCTTGGACAGTTCAGCGGCTTCGAGAACGGTCAGAGCGGACAGGTCTTCGACGATCTTGGCGAGGTCAGCCATTGTCAGTGTTCCTTCGGAGGATTGGTTTTAGAGAGTGATGCAGAGATGAAAGGCTGGGCCGCTTACGCGGCTTCCTTGGTGGCGTAGGCGTTGAACACGCGAGCCAGCTGACCGGCGGGTGCTTGCAACACGCCAGCGATACGAGTCGCAGGCGCGTTGAGCAGGCCGATGAGTTGGCTGCGGACTTCGTCGAGCGTCGGGAGCTTGGAAAGAACTTCCACGCCCTTTTGGTCGACGACGGTGTCGCCCATGAAGCCGCCGATGATCTTGAAGCGATCATTGGCCTTGGCGAACTCGGTGGCGACCTTGGCGGCCGTACCGGGGTTCTCGGAATAGGCGATGCCCACGGGACCCTTGAACAGGCCGTGGAATTCGCTGCCTTCTTCGGCTTCGAGCGCCTTCAGCGCCAGGCGGTTCTTGACCACCTTGAACGCGCCGCCTTCTTTACGAAGACGACCACGCAGATCTTCCATTTCCGCAACGGTCAGACCCAGGTTTTGGGTCACGACCACGGAGCCGGCGTCGGCGAATACGCCCTTGAGCGTTTCGATCGACTCGGCTTTTTGAGCGCGGTCCATTGCGGTCTCCAGTCTTGGTATTCGCCGCCGGGCTTATTCCCGACGACGGATTGGCCAAAGCGCCATGCATCGCTGCAAAGCGTTCGGGCCGGTCGTATTGTCCGAAGGATGCGTCTGACGGCGTCCGTCCCGGAATGCGGGCTGACAGCGCAGGGTCGCGTCCCCATCTCCCCACGGCGTCAGAGGGCTCTCTGACAGTTATGGCCTGGGTGACCCCCACGCCCCGAAGTTCTCGGACAGGACCGTCAAGGGAATGAACCAGTGACGGGAAGCGGCGCTCTTACAGGGACGGATCACGGAAATCAAGGCAGGGATCGCATGGCCTATGAACTCTACTACTGGCCGACCATCCAGGGCCGGGGCGAATTCGTCCGTCTGGCGCTGGAGGCGGCCGGCGCCGACTATGTCGATGTCTCGCGCCAGGACGACGGCGAGGCGATGATGAAGTTGATGGCCGACGCCATTACGCCGCCCTTCGCCCCGCCTTTCCTGCGCCTGGGCGACCGAACCATCGGACAGGTCGCCGCCATCCTGGCCTGGCTGGGTCCGCAACTCGGCCTCAGCCCCAATGGCGACAGCGACCGCGCCTGGCTGAACCAGATCCAGTTGACCCTGGCAGACCTGGTCGCCGAGGCGCATGACACCCACCATCCGGTCGATCTGATGGCCTATTACGACGACCAGAAACTCGAGGCCGCCCGACGCGCCGAGGGCTTTCGCAAGGAGCGGATCGCCAAATTCCTGGGCTGGGCCGAACAGGTGCTGGACCGAAACCCGCACGGCTCCGACTGGATGGTGGGCGACCGCCTGACCTATGCCGACCTGTCGCTGTTTCAGGTGGTCGAAGGCATGACCTACGCCTTTCCCAAGGCGTCGGCGCGCGTCCTGAAGACCACGCCCCACGTCGTCGCCGTGCGCGACCGCGTCGCCGCCCTGCCCCGCATCGCCGCCTATCTGGCCAGCCCGCGCCGCATCCCCTTCAACGAAGACGGCATCTTCCGCCGCTATCCCGAACTCGACGGCTAGCGGGTGGACTTGGCGGCCGTCTGGCCTTCGTCGCCACAGTCGAACCGGGCGCAGTATTTGGCCTCGAACTCCGTGTATAGACTGGTCATGGCCTCGGTCTGGGACTCTTGCGAGGCGACGCCCAGCGATATGGCCTTGGCCGCTACCGACCGACCGACGGGACTGCGATAGAAATCGATCTGACCGCGAAGCTCCTCCTCGGTGAAAATCTCCGCATAGATCGGCGCCAGATCGTCCATCAGCCGCGCGATCATTCTGGTCAGCATCGGCGGCATATTGGTGCGGACCCAAATAGCTTCCTCGCCGCCCTTCTCGTCCAGCTTGCTCATCTGGTCGCCCATGGCCCGCTCGAACTCCTTGGCGAAGTTGGGGCCTGTCGACAGGTCGATGAGTTCGCGCGCCAAGGCGCTGCGCCTTGCGAGCCCCTCGTCAGGCCGCACGACGACCACCAGCCGATCGTCACGTGACGTGTCCGTGTTGCTCTGTGCCTGCGCCGCAGTCGCGGCCGCGCCGAGCGCCAACCCAAGCGCAAGAATTCGAATGATGGTCATGAACAGCCTCCCCACGTCCTTTATCGACAAGCCACGGACTGCCTGACCAGCGAAAATCGCCCTGGGGTTGTTCAATCTTTCAGGGGCGTGGCGTCGAAGTCGCGGATCAAGGTGGCCAGATCGGGTTCGTGCACCAAATCCGCCGCCTCGCTCAGGCTCATCCAGCGGCGCTCGCGCTGGTGCGCCTCGGGCCAGGCGCCCAGTTGGACCAGCACCTGAAGCGGATAGACCGAAACCACGCACTGGCGCGCGCCGCCGTCCTTCAGACCCTTGGCGTAGCGGAAGACGCCGATGGAGGTCTGGTCCATCTCGCCACGCACTCCGGCTTCTTCCATGGCCTCCTGGGCCGCCGCTTCGGGATCGGTCTTGCCGACCATCCGGCCGCCCTTGGGGATGACCCAGCGGCGGGTCTCCCGCGAAGTTATCATCAGGATCTGACGACCGTCTTCCGTCTGGCGCCACGGCAGGGCCGCGACCTGACGGGTCTCGGACCGCGCCGTGCGTTTGGTGCCGGACGGCATCAGGCGCGGTTCCGCGAGGATCGGGTCTTGGGACAGGCCATGCGACGTTTTGCACCAGCGAAGGGATCAGCCCGTTCCAAAGGTGATCGCGCCGCCTGCGTCAAGCGAACTGACGCATACCCCCTATTTTTCGCCGGGCGCCTTCGCATCGGGATCCCCCAGCACATCCTGCCGATAGAGCATGGTGATCAGGGTGTGCAGCACCAATGCCAGCGGTGTGGCGAACAGCACGCCTAGCGGTCCGAACAGGGTGCCGATGCCCACCACGGCGAAGATGCCCAGAACGACCGGCAGGTTGGCCACGTTCTTCTGCACCATCGGCGTGATGAAGTTGCTCTCCAGCTGGGAGATGATGACGTGAACCAGCACGGCCAGCAGCGCCGTGTGCCAGCCCTGCGTCGCCGCCACCAGAACTGAGGGAATGGTCGAGACGATCGGCCCCACGATGGGCACGAACTGCGCAAGACCCGTCAGCAGCCCCAGGCCCAGGGCCGACGGCACGCCGATGATCGCCAGACCGATCCCGGTCAGCGTCCCCACCAGCACCATCGAGAACAGTTGCGCCTTCAGCCAGCCCTTCAGCGCCTTGCCGCAACTATTCAGCACCTGGCGCATGCGTGGACGGCGATCCATCGGCAACATGGACAGCAGCCCCTCGCGCGACTTGGCGGGCTCAATGGCCAGGAAGACGCCCGCCACGATGACCAGCACCATGGTGGTGACGCCGGCGGCGAACGAGATGGCGAACTGCTGCGCGACCTGCAGCGCCTGCCCTGCCCGGCTGCCCAGGTTCTGAAGCTGTTCCAGCACCTGCGCAGCATAGGGTTGGGCCTGGATCCAGCTCTGCACCTGCGCCCAGCCCTGGGGCAGGACGGCGATCAGACTGTTCACCTGATCGGCGATCTGGGTTCCGAACAGGGTCAATATCCCCGCCAGCACGGCCACCACAATCACCATGGACAGGAAGACCGCCAGCGGATCGGGAAGCCGAAGCCAGCGGACGATGGGATCGGCCAGCGCCCGCAGGATCACCGCCACCACGATGGCGCCGAAGATCAGCAGCCACAGCGTCTGCAACGTCACGATCAGCTGGACTGCGAAATAGGCCGAGACCAGCACGATGGCGCCGAACGCCAGCCGCCCCTTCCACGGGTCATGGCCACCCACGCCAGGCTTGTCGCCCATCAATTTTCCCAGTCCGAACATGTCGCCCCCTTCAAGGTCGCGACAGGAACGCAGGTCGAGCGTGGCCGTTCGCCGCACCCGATAAAAAAGTCAGTGGGCGTCGGACGATCGCGCGTCATAGGCCGTCTGGGCCGCCGCGACCTGGGGCATCTGGGTCTCGGCCCAGTCGATCATCGACTGCATGGCGGCCATCAGCGTGCAACCCAGCGGCGTCACCGCATAGGTCACGGAAACCGGCACGGTCGCCACGACGGACCGCGACACCAGGCCGTCGCGCTCCAGCGACTTCAGCGTCTGGCTCAGCATCTTCTGCGACACCCCATCGACCCGCTGCTTCAGGGCGTTGAACCGGATCGGCCCCTCGCCCAGCACGATCAGGATCAGGGTGCTCCACTTGTCCGCGATCCGGTCCAGCAACTGCCGCGTCGGACAGTTGGCCGCGAACACGTCGCCGCGCGTCCAGGTTTCCTGAAGGTGACCAGGTGTGTGAAAGGTGCCGTCTTGCATGGCTGCATCCCATAGCGCACCTGGTATCCATTGGATACCCAAAGGAGCCTTCCATGAAAATCGCAGTCCTCGGCGCCAGCGGTCGCGCCGGCTCGGAAATCACTAAGGAACTCGCAGCGCGCGGCCATTCCGTCACCGCCATCGCCCGCAAACCCGACGCCATCCCCGCCGCCGACGGCGTCACGCCCGTCGCGGGCGACGCCTCGGACGCCGCCGCCCTCGCTGACCTGATCAAGGGTTCGGACGCCGTCATCAGCGCCCTGCATTTCGACGTGCCCGCCGAGACCGTGCTGACCGCGCTCAAGACCGCAGGCGTGCCTCGCCTGCTCGTCACGGGCGGCGCCGCCAGCCTGGAGGTCGCGCCCGGCGTCCGCCTGATCGACACGCCCGAATTCCCCGAGGAATGGAAGGCCTTCGCCCAGGGCGGCATCGTCTTCCTGGACGCCCTGGGCCAAGAGACGGACATCGACTGGACCTTCTTCTCGCCCGCCGCCGTAATCGAGGAAACGCCTCGCCTGGGCCATTTCCGCACCGGAACCGACCAACTGGTCGTGGACGACAAGGGCGAGAGCAGGATCGGCTTTTCCGACTACGCCATCGCCATGGTGGACGAGCTGGAAAACCCCCAACACAGCCGCGCCCGCTTCACCGCGGCCTACTGAGGACTGCGTAACCGGCAAAGAAAAAGGCCCCGGAGATCGCTCTCCGGGGCCTTCGTCGTTCTAGCGTTGAGCGTTTATGCGCCCAGCGAGGACGGGTCGACCTTGAAGCCCGGGCCCATCGTCGAAGACAGGCTGATGCGCTTTACATAGGTGCCCTTGGCGCCCGACGGCTTGGAACGCACCAGAGCGTCCACGATGGCCTTCACGTTGGCTTCCAGGGCGTCCTGGGTGAACGAGACCTTGCCGATGCCGGCGTGGACGATGCCCGCCTTCTCGACGCGGAACTCGACGGCGCCGCCCTTGGCGTCCTTGACGGCCTGGGCCACGTTCGGGGTCACGGTGCCGACCTTGGGGTTCGGCATCAGGCCGCGCGGGCCCAGCACCTTACCCAGACGACCGACCAGGGCCATCATGTCCGGCGACGCGATCACGCGGTCGAACTCCATGAAGCCGCCGGCGATCTTTTCATACAGATCTTCGGCGCCGACGTGTTCGGCGCCGGCTGCGGTGGCTTCGGCGGCCTTGGCGTCCTTGGCGAAGACGGCGACGCGAACGTCACGGCCCGTACCCGACGGCAGGTTCACCACGCCACGGACCTGTTGGTCGGCGTGACGCGGATCGACGCCCAAATTGACGGCGATCTCAAGGGATTCGTCGAACTTCGACTTGGCGTTTTCCTTGGCCAGCTTGATGGCGTCGGAGAACGGCAGCAGGTCTTGGCTGACGCCGGTGCGGGCTTTTTGAGCCTTGGTTTGCTTGGCCATGGTTTAGCCCTCCACCACTTCGAGGCCCATCGCGCGGGCGGAGCCTTCGATGATCTTGGTCGCGGCGTCGAGGTCGTTCGCGTTCAGATCTTTCATCTTCTTTTCAGCGATCTCGCGCAGTTGCGAAACCTTGACCGTACCGGCCGTTTCACGACCGACCAGCTTGGAACCTGATTTCAGGCCCGTGGCCTGCTTCAGGTACCAGGTCGCCGGCGGCGTCTTGGTCAGGAAGGTGAACGACTTGTCCTGATAGACGGTGATCACGGTCGGAAGCGGGGTGCCCTTGGCTTCCTTCTCGGTGCGCGCGTTGAACTCCTTGCAGAAGCCCATGATGTTCACGCCGCGTTGACCCAGAGCCGGGCCGATCGGGGGCGAAGGCGTGGCCGAACCGGCCGGCACTTGCAGTTTGATATAGCCGAGAATCTTCTTGGCCATTGGTCTCTCCTATGAATGACCCGACGAACGAACGCAGGGCCGGTGAGCCGTGGTGCGGCATGGCTGCCTCCCACGGATTTGTCGCCCCGCGAGCCGAGGCCCGCCGAGCGAAGGCGCGCGTGTAACAGAGGGGGGCGATAAAGGCAACGCGCCGGTGTCCCCACGACGCCGAAACGAAAAAGCCGCGCCCTTTCGGACGCGGCTTCAAATCTGCGAGGTGCGTAGGCCTTAGCCCGAAACCTTCTCCACCTGGGCGTATTCCAGCTCGACCGGCGTGGCGCGGCCGAAGATGGACACGGCGACGCGCAGGCGAGCGTGTTCTTCGTCCACGCTTTCGACCGAACCGTCGAAGCTGGCGAACGGGCCGTCGATGACCTTGACCTTCTCGCCGATGTCGAAGCGGATGGTGGGCTTCGGACGTTCGACGCCCTCTTCCACCTGGCCGATGATGTTCTGAACTTCACGTTCCGAGACCGGCAGAGGCTTGGTGCCGCCCGCGGCGCCCAGGAAGCCCGTGACCTTCGGCGTGTTCTTGACCAGGTGATAGGCCTGGTCGGTCATTTCCATCTTCACCAGCACATAGCCGGGGAAGAATTTGCGTTCCGAGTTCACCTTGCGACCGCGACGGATCTCGACGACGTCCTCGGTCGGAACCAGGATTTCGGAGAAGGCGTCTTCCAGGCCCTGCTGCTTGGCCTGGTCGCGGATCTGCTCGGCGACCTTCTTCTCGAAGTTCGAGTAGGCGTTGACGATGTACCACTTGTGGCGCGGATTGGCGGGCTTTGCGGGCGCTGCATCGGTCATGGGCGCGTCTTTCTCAGGATCCGAGAGCGATGATGTAGCGGAAGGCGAAGCCCAGGCCGGTGTCCACGATCCAGAAGAAGATCGCGGCGATGATCACCATGATGAAGACCATCACCGAGGTGATCCAGGTCTCCTTGCGGCTGGGCCAGACGATCTTGCGGCCCTCGGCGCGAACCTGGCTGAGGAACTGGCCAGGGCTGGTGCGGGGCTTCTTGGGCTCGGGCGAATCGACCGTGATGGCGGCGGCGCCCGCGGCTTGCGGCTTGGCGCCGATCTGCGGCTTTGCGTTGCCCTGAGGCCGCTTGCCGGGAGTTTTGGCCTTGGCCATCAGTTGCTCTTCACACAATTGTTCCTGTCGCCCCAGATGGGAAGTCCCATCCGGAAGCGACAGGGGGGATTGGCAGGAGTTGGGGGACTCGAACCCACGACCCCCGGTTTTGGAGACCGGTGCTCTACCAGCTGAGCTAAACTCCTAGACAACCGCTCGAACCCAGAGGTCCGTGCGTTCGCCAGAGGGGGGCGTATGCCCGACACCGCCCTGCATTTCAAGGGCGATGTGACACTTGCGACTAGTCTTCCAGATGCGCGGCGATGGCGGCCCGCTCGTCCTGGGCTTTCACCAGTTCCTTGAAGATCAGCTTGTCGATGCGGCGGTCGTCCATGTCCACGACCTCGACCTCGAATCGTCCGACCTGCAGCACTTCGCCCTCGTCCGGCACGCGCGAGATCTGATGAAGAATCAGGCCCGCGACGGTGTGATAGCCCTCGTGCTCGCCGAAGTTCTCGCCCAGCTTGTCGGCCAGTTCGTCCAGATCAGTCTGGCCGTCGACCAGCCAGCTGCCGTCGGCGCGCTGATGGATCCAGGCCTGTTCCTCGTCGTGACCCTCGTTGAAGTCGCCGGCGATCATTTCCAGGATGTCGGTGGCCGTCACAACGCCTTCGAAGGCGCCGTATTCATCGACGATGAAGGCCATGTGGACCTTGGAACCCTTCAGGATCTCCAGCGCCTTCAACACCGATGTCGACTGGGGAATGAAGGCCGGTTCGGCGACCAGCGGCTCGATGTCGAACTTGCCGTGCGTCAGCAGGCTGTCCAGCAGGTCCTTCTTGTGGACCACGCCCAGCGGATTATCGACGTCGCTCTCGCGCGCCACCACGATCCGCGAATAGGGGCAGGTGCGAATCTCTTCGCGCAGCATCTCTTCGGGGTCGTCCAGCGCGATCCAGAACACGTCGTGGCGCGGCGTCATGGCCACCCGCACCGGACGGTCGCCCAGGCGCAAGATCTCTTCGATCATCACCTGTTCTTCGGGTTCGATCAGGCCGGCCGAGGTGCCTTCCGCCAGGATGGTCGCCACCTCTTCCTGGGTCACGTCCGAGCCGTCGCGGTCCTTGACGCCCAAGAGCTTGAGGATGCCCGAGGTCGAGGCTGTCAGCAGCAGGACGAACGGTTTCAGCACGATCGCCAGCTTGGAGATCGGCGCCGCCATCTTTGACGCCACCGCCTCCGGGAAGATCAGGGCGATACGTTTGGGCACCAGTTCGCCGATGATCAGCGACACATAGGTGATGCACACGACCACCAGGGCCGTGGCGAAGAATTCGGTGTAGGCGGTCAGCGCCGGGAAGGCGACTTCCAGAATGCGGTCCAACTCGCCGGCGATGGTCGCCTGGCCGTAGGCGCCCGCCAGAATGCCGATCAGGGTGATGCCCACCTGGACGGCGGACAGGAACTGAGTCGGTTCTTCGGACAGCTTCAACGCCGCCCTGGCCCCCCGGTCTCCCCGTTCCGCCCTCGCCTGGAGTTTGGATTTCCGCGAGGAGACGACCGCCAATTCAGTCATGGCGAACAAGCCGTTGAGCACCACCAGGAGCAGAACGACGACAATAGCGATGAGTAACATCTAGGGGGGTGTGGGGACCGACGCGGCGCAACATTCGGCGTCCGCAGCGCTACAATAGGGCAGGATCGCGACCAGCGCCACGTTTTCCTTTGCGCCTCAGCCCGCCCGCCCCGCATCGACCGAGCCGTAAGCCCCCGAGACCGGCCGCCCGGCCGCATCATACTGTGTCGCGCAGGCGCTCATGCCCAGGACAGTGCCGATGAAAAGACCCAGGCGGATGGCGCGTCGCATTTGGTTACCGAAAGATTAACGTCCGATCCGAACGTAAACCCCGGTTTCCGGTTGCAGGCAACAACGCTCGCCCTGAACGCGAATGACGCGTGCAGCAAAAAGGGGACGACTCGCGGCGTCCCCTTTGTCGTATTTGGTGCTGCCCCGATCAGACCTTGATCGGCAGGGCCGTGCGGATGTGAACGTCCTTGAGCTGGCGTTCTTCCGCCTCGGTCGGGGCGTTCATCAGCAGGTCTTCGCCCTGCTGGTTCAGCGGGAAGGCGATGACCTCGCGGATGGCCGTTTCGCCGGCCAGCAGCATGACGATGCGGTCGATGCCAGGGGCCAGGCCGCCGTGGGGCGGCGCGCCGTAGCGGAAGGCGTTCAGCATGCCGCCGAACTGCTCCTCGACCACCGAGGCGTCGTAGCCGGCGATCTCGAACGCCTTCAGCATGATCTCGGCCTTGTGGTTCCGGATCGCGCCCGAGCACAGCTCATAGCCGTTGCAGACGATGTCGTACTGATAGGCGCGGATGGTCAGCGGATCCTGACCTTCCAAGGCATCCAGCCCCCCTTGCGGCATCGAGAAGGGGTTGTGGCTGAAATCGACCTTCTTCTCTTCTTCCGACCATTCGAACATGGGGAAGTCGACGATCCAGCAGAATTTGAACTGGTTCTCGTCGATCAGCTTCAGCTCCGTGCCCACGCGAGTGCGGGCCAGACCGGCGAACTTGGCGAAGACCGACGGCAGACCGGCGGTGAAGAAGGCGGCGTCGCCCTGGCCCAGGCCCAGCGAGGCCATCAGGGTCTCGGTCGGTTCCTGACCCAGGTTCTTGGCGATGGGACCGCCCCAGGCGCCCTGGTCTTCCGACCAGAAGATATAGCCCAGGCCCGGCTGGCCTTCGCCTTGCGCCCAGCTGTTCATGCGGTCGCAGAAGGCGCGCGATCCGCCGGTCGGCGCCGGAATGGCCCAGACGGCGTTCTTGTCGTCCGCGCCCAGAATCTTGGCGAACAGACCGAAGCCGCCGTCTCGGAAGTGGTCGGACACCACCTGCATCTTGATCGGGTTGCGCAGGTCCGGCTTGTCCGAACCGTACCAGGCCATCGACTGGGCATAGGTCAGACGCTCGAAGCCCTTGTGCTCGAACGTCTCGCCGAAATCGTTGGTGAAGGTGTGGGCGCCGTCGATGGGCGAGACCGGCTTGCCCTCGCCGAACTCCTCGAACACGCCGTGCATCAGCGGCTCGATGGCGGCGAAGACGTCTTCCTGGGTCACGAAGCTCATCTCGACGTCGAGTTGGTAGAATTCCAGCGAACGGTCGGCGCGCAGGTCTTCATCGCGGAAGCAGGGGGCGATCTGGAAATAACGGTCGAAGCCCGAGACCATCAGCAGCTGTTTGAACTGCTGCGGCGCCTGCGGCAGCGCATAGAACTTGCCCGGATGCAGACGCGACGGCACCAGGAAGTCGCGCGCGCCTTCCGGCGACGAGGCGGTCAGGATCGGGGTCTGGTACTCCAGGAAGCCTTGGGCGACCATGCGCTGACGGATCGAGGAGATGACCCTGGAGCGCAGGACGATGTTCTTGTGCAGACGCTCACGACGCAGGTCCAGGAAGCGGTTGGCCAGGCGGATATCCTCGGGATACTCCTGATCGCCGAAAACCGGCATCGGCAGTTCTGCGGCTTCCGACAGGACCTCGACGCCCTGGACGCGGACTTCGATCTCGCCGGTCGGCAGGTTGGGGTTCACGACGCCGGCCTCGCGGGCCACGACCTCGCCGTCGATCTTGATCACGCTCTCGGCGCGCAGACGCTCGACGGCGGCGAAGCCGGGCGTTTCAGGGTGCAGCACCAGTTGCGTCAGGCCGTAGTGGTCGCGCAGATCGATAAACAGCAGGCCGCCATGATCGCGCTTCCTGTGCACCCAGCCGGACAGGCGAACAGCGGAACCGGCGTCGGAAGCGCGCAGGGCGCCGCAGGTGTGAGAGCGATAGGCGTGCATGAAACGAACCGTCTGGAGTATCTGGCGGTGGAATCCGACGCCGTCGGCGCCCGAAATCGAAGCGGCGTAGGGCGCATCATCGCCCCGGAAAGTCAAGGTTTCAGCCTTGCAGACGCACAGCGGAACTGCACATCCTGAGATCGCACCATACACCTTCAAGGTTGAGCCATGTTCCCCCGCGCGCTTGCTTCGCTGATGATGGCCGTCATCTTTGCCTGCTCTGATGGTTCCGCCGCTGCGGCTTTGGAGAAGATTCCACAAGGATTCGTCGGCCGCTGGGTCTGGACCGTAGAGGGTCGGCCGACCTTCCTCCTCGACATCGCCCGTGACCTCGCGGGCGAAACATCCATAACCCGCCCCGACAGGGTGAGCTTCTTTCGAGACGGCACGATCAGCGGAGCGGAAGGCGCGGTTTCAGTTCAGCCGTTATCGGTCGATATGGAAAGCCCTGACCGTTTGAAACTGGTGCGCAGGGAAGACGGATCGACCTATGAACTCGAACTGGTCGCTACTGGCGCTGCACGTCTGAGCTTGGCTGAGGGCATTCCATCCTTGACCCTCTACCGCCCCTATGACCCGACGAAGGTGATGACGGATTGGGGTGGAGATCGAACTTACCGACGCGAGTTGATCGTCGATCAACCGGCATCCAACCCTGAACTCGCAGCCTTGTACGAAGCGGATCAGGCGGCGCGACAATCTTCCGGCTCTTTGGGAGTTGAAGTCGCCACACGGGATCGAACACGGCGCGCCCGCGTCCACGAGCTTATGGCACAAGGCGATCTCGCCAGCGGCCGAGACTACTTCCACGCCGCCCTGATCTTCCAGCATGGAGATGAGGCGAACGATTACCTGCTGGCCCACGCCCTGGCCACGACCGCTATAGCCATGGGTGAGCCGATGGCCGGCGAACTCGCCGCCGCCTCGCTGGATCGCTATCTGCAGAGCATTGGGCAGAGCCAAATCTACGGCACCCAGTTTAAGGTGCCCAATGACGGTAGCGAGGTGACCCAAGGGGCTTATGATCGAGACCTGTTGCCGGACGCCGTGAGAACGGCCGTCGGCGTGCCTGGCCTTGCTGCACAGGAAGAACAGCGCCAAGCGTATGCGCGAGAGAGAGACGCTTCCGTCGCTGGCAAATAAGGATCGCCATGTTCATCGTCACCATCACCTACACCCAGCCGATCGAAGCCATCGAGGCGCGGACGGTCGAGCATCGCGAATGGCTGGACGTCCATGTCGCAAGCGGCCTGATCATCGCCGCCGGGCCGATGGTTCCGCGCACCGGCGGCATCCTGGTGGTGCGCAGCGGGGGGACGAAAGAGGAGCTGGAGGCCCTGCTGAAGGCCGATCCGTTCCAGATCCACGGCCTGGCCGACTATGCGGTCACCGAGTTCAAGGCGGGCAAGTTGAACCCCGCCCTGGCCGAATTCGCCTGATTCCATCCACAGGGGCGAGGTTCGCTCCCCGGAACCAACAGAGCGGGCCTGACGCGATTAACCCTGGCCTCTGCTAAGACGGGCTCATGACCGCGCTGAGCGCCCTGCCCCGTCCGACCGCCGAACAGCTGCGTCTGCCGCTGGAGCGTCATGTCGTGGGCGAGGCCTTCGTGACCTCGGACAGCAACGCCGAAGCCGTGCGCGTGCTAGCGCGCTGGCCCGACGGCGCGGGGGCGGTGCTGGCCCTGCATGGCCCGGCGGGATCAGGTAAGAGCCGCCTCGCCGCCGACTGGGCCGAACGGGTCGGGGCCGTGCCGCTGAACGGCGCCGAGGCCGCCCTGATCGATCCGCTGGATCTGGAAGGCCGGCCCGTGCTGCTGGACCGGGCGGCCGATGCGGACGACGAGAGCCTGTTTCACCTGATCAACCTGGCCAACTCGGGAGGCGGCGCGCTGTTGCTGGTGTCGCGGTCGGCGCCGCGTCAGTGGTCGGTAAACCTGCCGGACCTGCGCTCGCGCCTGGACGCTGTGCGCGCCGTCTCCATCGCCGCGCCCGACGACGCCGTTCTGTCGGCTATCCTGCGCGCCCGGTTCGCCGAGCGCAGCATCACCCCAGCCGACGACGTGATCGACTATCTTGTGCGCCGCCTGGACCGGTCGGCCGACACCGCCGCCGCCGTGGTGGAGCAACTGGACGCCCTGCACCGCCCGGTCACGCGCGTCCTGGCCCGCCAGGTCCTTGATGCGATGGATGGCGCGCTCGAACCCGACGTCTGAGCGCCCTGAAAGCCCACATATCGGGATATGCACAGCTTTGCCGTGAAATCGCGCGTGGATTTTGAACGCACAGCTTGGCCTTGTCGTTGAGCCTGCGGAGCGGCAAAGCGCTCCACAAACAGGAAACGTCCAAATGCGTGTTCAGCTTGTCCTGATTTCCGCCGTCGCCCTGCTCGCGGCCTGTTCCAACTCAGAAGAAACCAAGACCGCCGCCAATGGTGAGCCTGCTGCGGCCACGCCCGCCGCCCTCGCCGCGCCCGAACCGGGCCTGTGGCAACAGACGGTGTCCGGCGCCCAGATGCCCCAACCGATGACGGTGAAGATCTGTGTCGGCGAAACGGCGCCGGGATCAAACCCCTTCAACGCCCCGCAAGCCGGCGTGACCTGTAGCGAGAACACCGTCAAATCCACGCCCGGCGGCGCCGAGTTTCATGCCGTCTGTAACGCCCAGGGCATGACCGTCACCTCGGACGGCAAGGTCACCGGTGACATGCGCACGGCCTACAAGGTGGACATCACCACCAAGACCAGCGGCCCCAACGTTCCGCCGACGATGGCCGAAATGAAGATGAGCGTGGCCGCCAAACGCCTGGGCGACTGCCCCGCCGGCGTCGCGCCGAACGCCGTGGTTCAGTAATCGAAGGGATCGGGGCGACATCGCGTCGCCCCGATCCTCTCACGATTTTCAACGCACCCGCTTGCGGCCGTCACAGACGCGCGCGAGAACCGGGTCATGACCGACGCCGCGATCCATGACGACACCCGAGGCGAGGAGGTTCCCGCCTCTCGCGCCCCCCAACTGGCGCTGAGCGAAGAGCTGATGGCCTCGCCGACCCGGTTCTTCAATCGGGAAATCTCGTGGCTGGCGTTCAACGAACGCGTGCTGGAAGAGGCGGCCAACCCCAATCACCCGCTGCTGGAGCGGCTGCGGTTCCTGTCCATTTCGGCCAATAATTTGGACGAGTTCTTCATGACCCGCGTCGCCGGCCTGAAGGGCCAGTTGCGTGAGCGCATCCGCGTCCTGTCCGCCGACGGCCTGACTCCCGCCGAGCAACTGGACCAGATCAACGTCTCGGCCGGCGAGCTGATGGCCGAGCAGCAGCTGCGCTGGCGTCAGTTGAAGAAGGAGCTGACCACAGCCGGCATCGAGGTGGTCGACCGCCAGAAGATTACAAAGACCGAGCGTGAGAGGCTGGAGCCCGAGTTCCTGAACCAGCTCTTCGCCGTCCTGACGCCGCTGGCCATCGACCCGGCGCACCCCTTTCCCTTCCTGCCCAACCTGGGCTTCTCGCTGGCGCTGAAGCTGAAGCGCAAGGGCGAGACCAAGACCTTCTACGCCCTGGTGCCGGTGCCGACCCAGGTTCAGCGGTTCTGGCAACTGCCCACCGACGGCCGGTCCACGCCGGGGCATAAGCGGTTCATCACGCTGGAAAACGTGCTGCTGCTGTTCATCGACCACCTGTTCCCCGGCTGTGACGTCATGGAGAAGGGCGTGCTGCGCCTGATCCGCGATTCGGACATCGAGATCGAGGAAGAGGCCGAGGATCTGGTGCTGGAGTTCGAGGAGGCGCTGAAGCAGCGTCGCCTGGGTTCGGTGGTGCGGGTCAAGATCGAGGCGTCCATGCCGTCCGACCTGCGCGACTTCATCGTCGGCGAACTGGAGGCCGCGCCCCAGGACGTGGTGCTGGTCGACGGCATGCTGGGCCTGGCCCAGCTGTCGGACCTGATCGGCGGCGGCCACCCGGACCTGAAGTTCAAGGGCTATGAGCCCCGCTACCCCGAACGCGTGCGCGATAACGGCGGCGACGTCTTCGCGGCCATCCGCGAAAAGGATCTGCTGATCCACCACCCGTTCGAGAGCTTCGACGTTGTGGTGCAGTTCCTGCGTCAAGCGGCGCGCGACCCCAACGTCATCGCCATCAAACAGACGCTGTACCGCACCTCCAAGGACAGTCCCATCGTCGCCGCCCTGATCGAGGCGGCCGAGAACGGCAAGAACGTCACCGCCCTGGTCGAGCTGAAGGCGCGGTTCGACGAGGAGGCTAACCTGCGCTGGGCGAGAGCGATGGAGCGGGCCGGCGTCCACGTCGTCTTCGGCTTTGTCGAATACAAGACCCACGCCAAGCTGAGCGTCGTCGTGCGGCGCGAGGGCGAGGCCCTGAAGACCTATTGCCACTTCGGCACCGGCAACTATCACCCGGTCACGGCCAAGGTTTACACCGATCTGTCGCTGTTTTCCTGCGACCCCGTGCTGGGACGCGATGCGACCAAGGTGTTCAACTACATCACCGGCTACGCCACGCCGGATCACCTGGAGGCGGTGGTCGTCTCGCCGCTGAACATGAAGTCCACGCTGATCGAACTGATCGGCAAGGAGATGTCGGCCGCCGCCATGGGCAAGCCGGCGGCTATCTGGGTCAAGCTGAACTCGCTGGTGGATGTCGAGATCATCGACGCCCTGTACCGCGCCAGCCAGTGGGGCGTGCGCATCGACCTGGTGGTGCGCGGCATCTGCTGCCTGCGGCCCGGCGTGACGGGCCTGTCGGAGAACATCCGGGTCAAGTCCATCGTCGGCCGTTTCCTGGAACACAGCCGCATCGTCTGTTTCGCCAACGGCAAGGATCTGCCGCACGACAAGGCCAAGGTCTTCATCTCCTCGGCCGACTGGATGACGCGCAACCTGGATCGCCGGGTCGAGCTGATGACGCCGATCCGCAACGCCACCGTCCACGACCAGGTGCTGGACCAGATCATGGTCGCCAACCTCAAGGACGACGCGCAAAGCTGGGTTCTGGATGCCGAAGGGCGCTATACACGCGTCACCCCTGCGGACCCGGAGCGGCCTTTCTCGGCCCACAAATACTTCATGACCAATCCCAGCCTGTCGGGACGCGGCCGCAAGGCCAAGAGCCTGCCTGCCGTCCTGCGTTATGAGCGTCCGGGCCGCTGATGCCCACCGACACGCTTACCGACCGCGACATCGCCGCGATCGACATCGGTTCGAACTCGGTGCGCCTGGTGCTGTACCGCCTCGAAGGCCGGGCGATCTGGACCGTCTATAACGAGAAGGTTCTGGCCGGCCTGGGTCGCGACCTGCCGACGACGCGCAAGCTGTCGCCCGAGGGCGTCGTCATGGCGATGACGGCGTTGCGCCGATTCGCCGCCGTGCTGGAGGGGGTTCGCCCCGACACCACCCTGATCGCCGCCACCGCCGCCGTGCGCGAGGCCATCGACGGGCCGGAGTTCTGCGAGCGTGTGGCGGCCGAGACGGGGTTGAACATCCGCGTCCTGACTGGCGAGGAAGAGGCGAAATACGCCGCCATGGGCGTGCTGGCCGGCGCGCCGATGGCGCACGGCGTTTCGGCTGACATGGGCGGCGCCAGCCTGGAGCTGACGCGGTTGAACGGAAATGGGGTCGAACACGGGCTGACCCTGCCGCTGGGTCCCTTCGCCCTTGCCGAGGGCAAGGGGTTCGACGCCGAACGCATCAAGGCCCGCATCGACCAGACGCTGAAACCCGTCGCGGCCCAGTTCCAGAGCGACCGCCTCTACGCCGTCGGCGGCGCCTGGCGCACCCTGGCCCAGGTGCAGATGGCGCTGAAATCCTATCCGCTGAAGGTGGTGCATCAGTACCAGATGTCGGCCGAGGACGCGCTGGAGACCGCACGTCTGGTCGCGCAGCAGTCGGCCGCCGGCCTGGCGAAACTGCCCGGCGTGTCCAAGAAGCGGGCCGAGACCCTGCCCTATGCCGGCCTGGTGCTGGAGGGGTTGATCAAGCACCTGGGCCTGAAACAGATCGAGATGTCCGCCTGGGGCGTGCGCGAGGGCCTGTTGTTCGAGACGCTGGACGAGGCGACGCGCACGGCCGATCCGCTGCTGGCGGGCTGCACGGCTCTGGGCGGCCGGCAAGGCGTGGCACCGGCTCTGCCCGGCGCGCTGAACGGCTGGATTTCCGAGATCGTCGCCGCCCTGCCCGAGGTCTTTGGCGAGGAACGCGACGCGGTTCTGGTCGCCGCAGCCTGTCGCCTGGCGGACCTGGGCGCGCGACTGCATCCCGATCACCGGCTGGAACTGGTGTTCGATCAGGTGCTGCGCGCGCCGGTCGCCGGCATCAGCCATATGGAGCGGGCCTTCCTGGCCAGCGCCATGAACGCCCGCTACGGCGGCGGCCCCGCCACGCCTCAGCCCGAGATCATCGACCGGCTGCTGAACGGCGACGCCGCCAAACGCGCCCGCGCCATCGGCCTGGCCATCCGCCTGGCCTGCGACCTGTCCGGCCGCTCGCCACAACTGCTGGCCAACGCCACCGCCAAGGTCAAAGGCGGCGACCTGCGCCTGACCGCGACCGAAGGCTATGCCGACGTCCTGCTGGGCGAACAGACTCGCAAACGCGCCAAGGCCCTGGCCGAAGCGATGGACCTGGGATTGAAGATATAGGCTGATCGATACGTCTCCTCCCCATTTCATGGGGAGGAGACTCTGACCCTTACTCGATCTCGACGACCTCGACTCGCGCGCCGTTCAGCACCAGAGCGATCTCGCCGCGTTTCAGCTTCAGCGCGTCCTCGCCGAAGATCTCGCGGCGCCAGCCCTTCAGCGCGTCGATGTCGGCGTCGTCGCTGATGGCGATCTTTTCAAGGTCGGACACGGTGGCGATCAGCTTTGAGGCCACGCCGGCGTTGTCGCTCTTGGCTTTCAGCAGCACCTTCAGCAGTTCCACCACCGACGGCGGGGCCGGCTGGCGGTGGGCGGGGCGCTCCATCTCCGGCGCGTGCGATTCGGGATCGGCCAGAACCCGCTTCAGTTCATCGGCCAGTTCCAGGCCAAGCCGCGAGCCGCCAAAGCCCTTGGGCACGGAGCGCAGGCGGTTGAACGCCTCCACGTCCGTGGGGGTCTGCTGGGCGATCTCGTCAATGCCCTCGTCCTTCAGGATGCGGCCGCGCGGCTGGTCGCGCTCCTGCGCCGCCCGCTCGCGCCACACGGCGACGGCCTTGAAGGCGGCTAAGTATTTGGCCGAGAACTTCTTGGGCTTCAGCCGCTTCCAGGCGTTTTCGGGATTGGTGTCATAGATGGCAGGATCGGTCAGGGCCGCCATTTCCGACATGACCCAGTCCAGCCGCCCTTCCTTCTCCAGCCGGTCGCGCAGCTTGGGATACAGGGCCGCCAGGTGGGTCACGTCGCCCAGGGCATAGACCAGCTGGTTCTCCGACAACGGCCGGCGCGCCCAGTCGGTGAAGCGGCTGCCCTTGTCCACCTCGATGCGCAGCGTCTGTCGCACCAGCGAATCATAGGCGACCTGTTCGCCGAATCCGGCGGCCATGGCGGCGACTTGGGTGTCGAACATCGGCTTGGGCATGGCCCCCAGGCGCACGAAGATTTCCACGTCCTGGCGACAGGCGTGGAAGACCTTGACGATCTTCTCGTCGCGCAACAGGTCCAGGAACGGCTCCAGGTCCAGGCCTTCCGCCATCGGATCGATGATGGCGGCGTGTTCGGCCGAGGCTGCCTGGATCAGGCACAGCCTGGGCCAGTAGGTCGTTTCCCGCATGAATTCGGTATCGACCGTGATGAAGGGTGCTGTGGCTACGCGGGCGCAGAATTCGGCCAGCGCCTCGGTGGTGGTGATCGGCGTCATTCCGATGCTATAGCCCCCCGCATCCTACCTGTGGCAAGAGCCGCGCTGCATTTCCGCCCCGATTCAGGCCCGAGATCCCATGAGCGACACCCAAAAGCCTCTCGAAAACGGCCTGACCTACGCCGATGCGGGCGTGGACATCGACGCAGGCGAGTTGCTGGTCGAACACATTAAGCCCCTGGCCAAGTCCACGGCCCGCCCCGGATCGGAGCCGTCGCTGGGCGGTTTCGGCGCCCTGTTCGACCTCAAGGCCGCCGGGTTCGAGGATCCGCTGATCGTCACCACCACCGACGGCGTGGGCACCAAGCTGAAGATCGCCATCGAGACCGGCCGTCATGACGGCGTTGGCGTCGATCTGGTCGCCATGTGCGTCAACGACCTGCTGGCCCAGGGCGCCGAGCCCCTGCTGTTCCTCGATTACTACGCCACCGGCCGTCTTGAGATCGACGCCGCCCGCCGCGTCGTCGCCGGCATCGCCGAGGGCTGTCGCCAGGCCGGCTGCGCCCTGGTCGGCGGCGAGACCGCCGAAATGCCGGGCATGTACACCGACGGCGACTATGACTTGGCCGGCTTCAGCCTGGGCGCCGTCGAACGCGGCCACGCCCTGCCCTATCTGGATCGCCAGGCGGCCGGCGACATCATCATCGGCCTGGCCTCCACCGGCCCCCACTCAAACGGCTATTCGCTGGTGCGCAAGGTGGTCGAGAAGTCGGGCCTGGCCTGGGGCGACGACGCCCCCTTCGCCAAGGACCGCTCGCTGGCCCAGGCCCTGATGGAGCCGACCCGCATCTATGTGAAGCCGGTCCTGCCGCTGATGAAGGCGGGCCTGATCAAGGGCGCGGCCCACATCACCGGCGGCGGCCTGATCGAAAACCCGCCCCGCTGCATCGCCGAAGGCCTTCAGGCCAGCTTCGACTGGAACGCCTGGCCCATGCCCGCCGTCTTCCAGTGGCTGGCCGAGACCGGCGGCATCAGCGACCACGAGATGCGCCGCACCTTCAACTGCGGCGTCGGCTTCATCCTGATCGTCGCGCCCGAGAACGCCGAGCCGGTCCTGGCCGCCCTGCTCAACGCCGGCGAAGTCGCCTTCGTCTGCGGACAGCTGGAAGCGGCCTGATCTCGTGAAGACGCGCGTCGCCGTCCTGATCTCCGGGGCCGGCTCGAATATGGCCGCCCTGATTGATGCGGGTCAGGCGCCGGACAGCGGTTATGAGGTCGTGCTAGTCCTGTCGAACGTCGAGGGCGCGGGCGGTCTGGCTATTGCGGCGGCCAAGGGGGTTGCGACCCTCGCCATCCCCCACAAGCCGTTCGGCAAGGATCGCGAGGCGCATGAGCGCGTCGTGGACGAGGCTTTGCGCGCCGCCGGGGTCGAGGTCGTGGCCCTCGCCGGCTATATGCGCGTGCTGACGCCCTGGCTGGTCGGCGGCTGGCGCGAGCGGATGCTGAACATCCACCCCAGCCTGCTGCCCCTCTATCCCGGTCTCGACACCCACGCCCGCGCCATCGCCGCCGGCGACGCCGAGGCCGGCTGCACCGTCCATCTGGTGACCGAGGGCGTGGATGAAGGCCCCATCCTGGGTCAGGCCCGCGTGCCGATCGTTCAGGGCGATACGCCAGAGGCCCTGGCCGAACGGGTCAAGACGGCGGAGCATGGGCTGTATCCGGAGGTGCTGAGTGCGTTTTGCCGGGGTTTGGAACGGGGCTGACGGTCCGAAGATTACAAAAACGTCATGCGACAGACCGCCGCACCGGCGCGATGGTGCCGCCGATCAAAATCGGGACCCAGTCTTCCATGAATCGTATTCGTCTGATGGCCGCCTGTTCGGCCTGTATCGTCGTCGCCCTGACCGGCGGAGCGGCCTCAGCTCAGGACCATTCGCCCCAAGGTCATTCCCACGGCGCGCCGGGCGTTACGCCCTGGGGCTTCGACCTCGCGGGTCGCGACACGGCGGTCAAGCCGGGCGACGACTTCAATGAATATGCCAATGGCGCCTACCTGCGCACGACCGAGATCCCGGCCGACAAGGCCCGCTTCGGCCCGTTCGACGTCCTGTATGAGAACGCCCAGTCCCAGTTGAAATCGATCATCGAGACCAGCGCCGCCAATCCGACCAACGCCAACGCCCAGAAGGTCGGCGCCCTGTACGCCAGCTTCATGGACGAGGCGAAGATCGAGCAGTTGGGCGCCACGCCGCTGGCCGCCGACCTCGCCGCCGTCAAGGCCGTGAGCGACCATGCCGGCATGGCCCGACTGATGGGCGAAAGCCACTCTGGCTTCGGCGCCTCGCTGTTCGGCATCGACGTGTTCGAGGACCTGCAGAAGCCCGACGTGAACTCGGCCTATCTGGGGCAGGGATCGCTGGGCCTGCCGGACCGCGACTATTATCTGAAGCCCGACTTCGCGGCCCAGCGCGAGGCCTATCTCGCCTATCTGACCACCACCCTGACCGCCATCGGCTGGTCCGATCCGGCCAAGACCGCCGCCGACATCCTGGCCTTCGAGACCAAGGTCGCGGACAAGCAGTGGACCACGGTCGAGCGTCGCCAAATCGACAAGCTCTACAACCCCACCAAGGTCGCGGACTTGACGACCCTGGCTCCCGGCTTCGACTGGTCCGGCTTCCTGGCCGGCGCCCAGGTCTCGGACGTCGACACCCTGGTGCTGATGGAAAACACCGCCATCCCCGGCATCGCTCAGGTGTTCGCCGACACCCCCATCGAGACGCTGAAGGCCTGGCAGGCGTTCAATGTGGTCGATCAGGCCAGCCCCTATCTGTCCAAGGCCTTCGTCGACGCCCGCTTCGACTTCCGCGGCAAGACCCTGCGTGGTCAGCCCGAGAACCGGCCGCGCTGGAACCGGAGCGTGGCTCTGGTCGACGGCCAGCTGGGCGAGGTCTTGGCCCAGGAATATGTCCGCCTGCACTTCCCCGCCTCGTCCAAGGCCCAGATGGAGACCCTGGTCGGCAATATCCGCGCGGCCATGACCGAGCGTCTGAAGACCCTGGACTGGATGAGCGAGCCCACGCGCGAGCAGGCCCTCTACAAGATGTCCAAGTTCGGGGTGAAGATCGGCTATCCCGATAAGTGGCGGTCCTATGACGGGCTGGAGCTGACGGCGGACGACCTTTACGGCAACGTCGAGCGCTCATCGGCCTTCGAATGGGCCTACAAGCGCGGCAAGATCGGCCAGCCGGTCGATCCGCTGGAATGGGGCATGACGCCCCAGACGGTGAACGCCTACTACAACCCGCCGCGCAACGAGATCGTGTTCCCGGCCGCCATCCTTCAGGCCCCCTTCTTCGATCCGAACGCAGACCCGGCCGTCAACTACGGCGGCATCGGCGCGGTCATCGGCCACGAGATCACCCACGGCTTCGACGACCAGGGCCGCAAGTCCGACGGCGACGGCGTGCTGCGCGACTGGTGGACGGCCGAGGACGCCGCTCGTTTCGAGGCGCGCGCCAAGGTGCTGGGCAACATCTATGACGGTCTGGAACCCCTGCCCGGCGTGCACGTCAACGGCGACCTGACCATGGGCGAGAACATCGCCGACTTGGGCGGCCTGCTGCTGGCGCTGGACGCCTATCACAAGTCGCTGAACGGTCAGCCGGCCCCGGTGATCGACGGCCTGTCGGGCGATCAGCGCGTCTTCCTGGGCTGGGCGCAGGTCTGGCGCGAGAAGTCGCGCGAGGCGGCGCTGAAGGAGCAGTTGACCACCGATCCGCACTCGCCCGGTTCGGTCCGCGCCGCCACCTCGCCGCGCAATATCGACGCCTGGTATGCGGCCTTCGGCGTCTCGCCGGACCAGAAGGAATATATCGCCCCCGAGGCCCGCGCCCGCATCTGGTAAGCGCGCCGGACCTCAAACACAGAAAAGGCCCGGAGCGCACGCTCCGGGCCTTTTCCTTATCCAGGTTTAAGCTGGATTTAGCGCGGCGTGGTCGCCGCGCCGCCGACAGCGCCGATGGCGGCGCCGGCCACGGTCGAACCCGTGTTGCCGCCGAGGACCTGACCGGCGACAGCGCCGCCCAAGGCGCCGGTGGCGGCGCGCTGTTCCATCGTATTACCGCAGGCGGCCAGCAGGGCGACAACGCCGATGACGGGGGCCAGTTTGATCATGGTCTTCATGGGTCTTCTCCGGGAGGGGGATGAATCGATGAAGATCAAACGACAAGGCCCGCGTCCGGTTCCGGACGCGGGCCTATATAGTCACGCTATGCGAAGGATAAATCCCTCGCGACCTGAGCGCTTAGCCGACGATCTGGTCGTCGGTGAAGAACTGGGCGATCTCGATTTTGGCGTTGTCCTGGCTGTCCGAACCGTGGACCGAGTTTTCACCGATCGAGAGGGCGAACTGCTTGCGGATCGTGCCGTCGGCGGCGTCCTTGGGGTTGGTGGCGCCCATGACTTCGCGATAGGCGGCGACGGCGTTGTCGCCTTCCAGCACCTGAACCACGACCGGCTCGGCGGTCATCTGCTCGACCAGCTCGCCATAGAACGGGCGTTCGGCATGGACTTCGTAGAATTTCTGGGCTTGTTCGGTCGTCAGCTTGACGCGGCGTTGCGCAACGATGCGCAGGCCTGCGCCCTCGATCACGGCGTTGATCGCGCCGGTCAGGTTGCGGCGCGTGGCGTCGGGCTTGATGATCGAGAAGGTGCGTTCGGTCATGGAAAGTGACTTCTTGTTGGGAGTTTGAGTGTCGCGGGCTTATAGCGACGACCTCCCGAGTTTCCAACTGTCCCTTTTGCATCCCTGACGCACGTCGCACGCCGACTTGCCGATTGAGGGATGTCGCACAATCGAAGAACCTTCGTCGCAATGCTCCAGATCACCGACCTGACCTTCAACGCCTGGGGCCGCAAATTCCTCGTGGACGCCTCCGTGAGCCTGCCGCCCGGCGCCAAGGTCGGTCTGGTCGGCCGCAACGGCATCGGCAAGTCCACCCTGTTCAAGCTGATCCTGGGCGAGCTTCATGCCGCCGGCGACGAGATCAGCCTGCCCAAGACCGCCCGCATCGGCTCGGTCGATCAGGAACACCCCGCGACGCCGGTCAGCGTCATCGACACCATCCTGGAAGCCGACGTCGAACGCCACACCCTGCTTGGCCGGCTGGAAACGGCGCCCCCTGAAGAGATGGGCGAGATCTGGGCCCGTCTGATCGAGATCGACGCCGACGCCGCCCCTGCGCGCGCCGCCGAAATCCTGGTCGGCCTGGGCTTCGACCAGGAGAACCAGGCCCGGCCGATGTCCGAGTTTTCGGGCGGCTGGCGCATGCGCGTGGCGCTGGCGGCGGCCCTGTTCGCCGAGCCGGACATGCTGCTGCTCGACGAACCGACCAACTACCTCGACCTGGAAGGCGCACTATGGCTTGAGGCGCGGCTGAAGAAATATCCGCACACGGCCCTGATCATCTCCCACGACCGCGAGATGCTGAACGAGGTCTGCACCCATATCCTGCACCTCGCGAACCACACGCTGACGCTCTACACCGGCAACTACGACGCCTTCGAAAAGGCCCGCGCCGAGAAGGCCCGTCTTCAGTTGTCGGCCAAGGCCAAGCAGGACGCCGAACGCGCCCACCTTCAGTCCTTCGTCGACCGCTTCAAGGCCAAGGCCTCCAAGGCTGCCCAGGCCCAGTCGCGCATGAAGCGGCTGGAAAAGATGCAGCCCGTCGCCACCACGATCGAGGAGCGGGTCGCCCCCTTCACCCTGCCCTCCCCGCCGCGCCCCCTGGCGCCGCCGCTGATCCGGCTGGAGCGGGCCAATGTCGGCTACGACACCGGCAAGCCGATCCTGCGCAATCTGAACCTGCGCATGGACCTGGACGACCGGATCGGCCTGCTGGGCGTCAACGGCGCCGGCAAGTCCACCTTCGCCAAGATGATCGCCGGCGCCCTGAACGTGTCCGAGGGCGAGCTGCACCGCGACAAGAAGATGCGGGTGGGCTGGTTCCATCAGCACCAGATCGAGGCGATGGACCCGACCGACACGCCGCTGGAGATCATCCGTCGCGCCATGCCGGATGCGCCCGAAAGCGCCCGGCGGTCCAAACTGGCCCAGTTCGGCCTGGGCTACGAAAAGCAGGAGACCACGGTCGACAGCCTGTCGGGCGGCGAACGCGCCCGCCTGCTGCTAAACATGGTGGCGATGGATGCGCCCCACGTCCTGATCCTGGACGAACCGACCAACCACCTGGACATCGACAGTCGCCGGGCGTTGCTCGACGCGCTGAACGACTACACTGGCGCCGTCATCCTGATCACCCACGACCGCTCGCTGATGGAGATGGTGGCGGACAGGCTGTGGCTGGCCGCCGACGGCACGGTGAAGCCCTATGATGGCGACATGGAGGACTACGCCAAGTTCGTTCTGGATCGCGCGAAGGCCGCCATATCCAAGCCCAGCCAGATCAAGAAGGAAGAGGCAGCCGCCGCCCCCGCGCAGAACAACAAGGGCAAAAAGAACGACAAGAAATCAGGCCCTTCCCCGTCGACCCTGCGTCACGCGGTCAAGAAGGCCGAGGAAAACATGACCCGCCTGACCGCCGAGATTTCCCGCATCGACGACGACATGGCCACCGCCTCGGTCAACAATCCCAAGGCCCTGGAGGGCCTGACCCGCGCCCGCGCCAAGACCGAGGCCGACCTCGCGACGGCCGAAGCCGCCTGGGTGGCAGCGGAGGAAGCCCTGGCCGAGGTCGCCGGGTGAAGCCGATCGAATTCTCCAAGGACGAACGCGCCGCCGCGACCGGCAAGCTGCGCGACTATTTCGCCCGCGAACTGGACCAGGAACTAGGCCTGCTTCCGGCCGAGATGCTGCTGGACTTCATCGGCAAGGAGATCGGCGGCGCCTTCTACAATCGCGGCGTCCACGACGCCCAGCAATTGGTCCAGCAGAAGGCCGAAGACATCGTCGAGGCCCTCTATGGGCTGGAGCGGTCCCGGTAACGATCATCACCTTAGGCGATGCGCGGGAGCGGACGGGGCGACACGCACCCCGTCCGCTCCGTCTTCAGCCGCTGGCGGCCTGCATGTAGGTTTCCTCATAGGGCTGGACGACGACCCAGCCCTCCCCCTGGAATTTCATCTGGATGCTCTCGCCCGAGCCTCGGCCCACCAGAGTCTTGAACGAAATGTCGGTGGCGATCTCGGGCGACAGGCTTCCCGACCAGGCCACGGTGGCGTTCGGATCGGTAAAGACCGGGCCGGTCGCCGCGCTGACCTTGAGGATCAGCGGGTCATAGTGGGAGGTGATGGCGACGATGCCGCTGCCGCTCAGCTTCACGTTGAACAGGCCGCCGGACATCATGCCCGCGACACGCTTCATCATGGTGATCTGGTTGCTGATCCCGGTTTCCAGCGCCAGCACATCATTGCCGTTGACGAAGATGGTCTCGTTGTCGAGCCGCAGCAGGGTGATCTTCTTTCCCGTGTCGGCCAGATAGACGCGCCCCTGCCCCTCCACCTTCATCAGCACCATGCCCTCGCCGCTGACCGCCTTCTTCAGCAGGTTGCCGAGGCCCTGCTCCATTAGACCCTGGCGCGTGAACTTCACCTGCCCCGTCCGCGCCACCATGGCTCCGGACTTGGCCCAGACCGACCCGTTCAGCCGCACCTCCAGCAGATACTGGTTCTCCAGCTCGAACGCTTCGGTGCTGACGTCCTTCTCCTTGTAGGCGGCGACGAACTCGGCGACGGTTTTCACGGGCATGGAGACCTCAAACAGTGATTTCTGGAAAGCTTAGCCTGGGCGATCAACCCTCGGTCGCGCAAGTCCATAATATCGCTAACGCCTCGCAATCTTACGGGCTGTAACGCGGCCACGCCGAGGTTGCCGATCCTTAAGGTGACGCTTGGCAGGCGTTGCGGCAGACAACGTTCTCCTTCTGTCACAGCGTGGCGGACCCGCCGTGGAGATAGACAGTGTTCAAGCCCCTCAGCCGCTGTGGCGCGCCTTTCGCACTTGCAAGCCTGATTGCCCTCGTCGCCATCGCCGGCCCGGTTCAGGCTCAAGACACCGCGCGCATGGATCGGCTCGTGCAGGCGTCCGCCGCCGCGGACGAATTCTCGGGGTCGGTTCTGGTCGCGCGCGACGGCCAGATCCTGCTGGATCGGGGCTATGGCCTGGCCAATCGGGAGTGGCGGATCCCCAACGACGGCGACACCAAATTCCGCCTGGGATCGCTCACCAAGCAGTTCACGGCCGTCGCCATCATGATCCTGAACGAACGCGGCCTGGTGGATATGGACGCGCCGGTGAAGACCTGGGTGCCGGACGCGCCGCCCGCGTGGGATCAGGTGACGGTGCGACGCCTGCTCGCCCACACCGCCGGCGTCCCGAACTTCACCAGCTTCGACGATTTTCAATCACAGAAGACCCTGCCGGTCACGGTGGACGGCCTGATCGCGCGCTTCCGCGATCACCCCCTGGATTTCCAGCCTGGCGAAGGGCGGAGATATTCGAACTCGGGCTATGTCCTGCTGACCGCCGTCATCGAGAAGGCCAGCGGCGAATCCTACGCCGAATTCCTCAGCGAGGCCCTCTTCACCCCGCTGGGCATGAGCGACAGCGGCTACGACAGCAACGCCGCCGTCTTGCCGCGCCGCGCCTCGGGGTATGCGCCGTCGGCCAAGGGCGTGGTCAATGCCGACTATTGGGACATGAGCATTCCTCAGGGCGCCGGCGGGCTCTACTCCACGACCCACGATCTGCTGAAGTGGGAACAGGGGCTGTTCGGCGGCCGCCTGCTGAGCCCCGCTTCGCTCGCGCTGCTGACGACGCCCGTGCGCGATCAATATGCTTTCGGCGTTTTCGTGGCGAAGGCGCAAGGTCAGACGACCATCGCCCACTCGGGCGGGCTCGACGGCTTCAACACCTATATGGCCTATGACCCGAATCGCCGCATGACGGTGGTCGTGCTGGGCAATCTGAACGGTGCAGCCCCGGACCTGCTGGGCGCATCCCTTCTGGCCTTCGCTCGGGATGAAGCGGACGTGAGCGGAACCACCGCCGTGGCACCCGACACCCTGCAGGCCTATTCCGGCGTCTACGCCCTGACGCCGACATCTTCGATCACCGTCTCGGTCGAGAACGACCAGCTGACGAGCCAGGCGACCGGCCAGGACGCCATGGCGTTAATCCCGCAATCCGCCGACGTCTTCCGTCAGTCCGAAGCGGGCGCCGAGACGACCTTCCTGCGCAGCGCCTCCGGTGTGGTCACGGGCCTGATCCTCAGCCACGACGGTCGCGACAGCATCGCTCAAAAGGAGTAGCCCGCCGAACGCGCCTATTTGCAAACGCTTCGCAATATTATAGATAGCCGCGACGATCGAACGGAGCGCGGCCATGACCAGAACCACCATCCACGCTGGCCTGCTGGCCAGCCTGCTCGCGGTCTGGAGCGCCGGCGCGGCCCAGGCCCACTCGCCCTATCTTCGGCCCAATGTCTTCGACGCCACCAACCGCGATCATGTGACGGTCGAGGCCGCTTTCACAGAGGATGTGTTCAACGCGGAGGTGGTCATGCGCTCCGACCACTTCCACATCATCGGCCCCAACGGCGATACGCCGATCACCGCCGTGACCTATCTGCGTGACCTGGCGGTGTTCGAGGCCCCGACGCCGGTGGACGGCCTGTATCGCCTGTCGTCGGGCGCGCGCGAGGGGCGCGCGGCCAAGATGTACGAAACCCCGTCCGGCTGGAAGATGGTCGGCGAGGAGGACGAGGCGCCCCCGCCCGGCGCCGAGCTGGTCGATGTTCAGAGCATCACCACCGCCGACGTCTATGTGGTGCGCGGCGGTCCCGACGATGCTGCGCTCAAACCCTTGGGCCAGGGGCTTGAGCTTCAGCCCCTGATCCAGCCCAACGACATCGTCGCGGGCGAGGACGCACCCTTCCGCCTGCTGTTCGACGGTCAGCCGGTCGCCAATGCCGCCGTCACCGTCTTTCGCGAAGCCGGCCAATATGACGGCAGGAAGATCGAGGCGGAGCTGACCACCGACGCCTCGGGCCTGGTGACGCTGAAGGTCGCCGAACCAGGCGCCTACATGACCCAGGTCCGCCACCGCGTCGCCTCCCCCGCCGGCGCCCCGACGCCCTACCGCAGCTATACCCATACCCTGACCTTCATCGCCCACGCGGGCTAGGCGTGGCGAGCAGACGCCCGTCGCCATACCGGCCGTCCAACCGCCCGGTCTTCGCCCAGTCCAGCACGGCCTGATAATAGCCGGGCGCATAGCCGATCGAGGTGCGCTTGCCGTCCGGCGCGGTCTCGAACCGGACGATGCCGTGGTCGGTGTCGGGGTATTCCAGCAGGGTGATCGGCCGCCCCTGGGCCGCCAGGTCGATCAGCCGCTGGCGCGTGGCCTCGGGCGGCGCGCCCAGGTCGTCCTCAGCCTGGATCCACAACATGGGCGTGTCCAGCCCGCTCAGGACCGGCAGGGGGTCGTAGTCCCACGAGGTTCCTGCGTCGAGCGCAGGGGCCATGGCGATGATCTGTTCATTCGGCGTGGTCAGCAGCAAGCCGGTGAACTCGCCCTTGATGTCGGCGAACCAAGGCTGGGCGCGATATTTGGTCCGCACGGCCTCCAGACCTGCGAACCCGACTTCGCCGTGCGAGGCGATGAAGGCGCCGGTCACGTCGGTGATCTCGCGCGCCTGGGACAGAACATCCGGGCCCCAACCCTTGCCCTTGAGGTCCAGCATCACCTGGTCGCTGTCTTCCGCCAGCGCGCCATAGGCCAAGCCGAAACCGACGATGACGAAATCCACCGGCGTCTGGCTGGCGGCCAGCGGCGCGACCCAGCCGCCCTGGCTGCCTCCATGCAGGCCCACGCGGCCCGCCCGACTTCCGGCCAGCCGACGGGCCTCGACCACGGCGGCGGCGGCGTCCTCTGCCAGGACGTGGAAGTCCTGGGTATAGCGCCCCTCCGACCCGCCCGAGCCCCGCTTGGCATAGACGAAGACGCCCACGCCCTCGGCCGGGGCGAACCGTTGGAAGGCGTTGAAGGCCAGCGCATTGGCGCCCTCCGACCCGTGCACCTCGACCATGATGGGGACGGGCCCCTCGCCGGGCGGCAGGATCAGCCGCCCGTTCAGGTGCGTTCCGCCTTCGCCGACGAAGGTCGTCTCGCGCACGTCCTGGGTCAGGCGGTGGCCGTTTTGTCCCTCGAAGACCATCCGGCCTTCGTCGCAGGATCCGAGTTGCGGCTGTGGGCCTTCGACGCGCGTGGTGGACCCCAGGGTGCTGATCCAATGCCCCTGGGCGTCCAGCATCATCCTGGCCGTGGACCCGTCCAAACGACGCCACCGCAGGCCCTTGCTCGCCAGCGGCGCGACATCCACCCAACTGCCGTCGTCCAGCCGATAGACGCCCACATGACAGACCACAGCCGGATCGGGTCGCGCATCCACATCGCCCCCCGCGATCTGGGACGTTGCGGGCAAGGCGACAACGGAAACGATTAGGGTCAGGGCGGCGGCGAGCCAGGTTTGCGACACGGTTTTTCCGATCGGCTGGGTTGAACGATGGGGCGTGATCATCGGACCTCTCCCTTGGACGCAGTGCGCCTCAGCCAGAACTCCGCCGCGATCAGGTTGGGAACCCAGGCCAGAAAGGAGATGGCGCGATACCAGGGCAGAAACGGCAGATCCAGGATCATGACCAGCGGCAGGTAGAGCCGCAAGGTCACGGCGGCCAGGGTCAACGCCCAGGATCGGATCATCCAGCGGCGATGGTCTGCGAAACGCCCCTGAACCGCCGCGCGCCAGCCCAGGACGGTCACGCCGATCCAGGTGACCGCCAGAGCGCCGAACCCGACCGAGGCGATCGGCCCCGCGAAGGATCCCGGCGCCAGAACCAGGCCCGCGGCGCCCCCCACCAGACATCCGACGACATAGGCTCGGCCGGTCCAGCGATGTGGCGGACGGGCGCTGTGACGCAGGCGCGGCAGGAACTGCACCGACCCCACCACCAGCGCCGTGACGGCGCCGGCGACATGGATGACCAGCCACGGAACGCCCAGTGGATTGCCCAGCGCCTGGGCCGGCGTCCTGGGCGGGTCCAGCAGATAGCGTGCGGAATAGGCGGCGACGCCCAAGCAGAGCAGGGTCAGCACCAGCCAGCCGACACGGGCGGGCCATTCGGTCCGGCGGCCTGGCGGCATTGCGTTGAATAGGGACATGCGAAGGGTCTCGTCGGCTGTTTCGCCGAACGCCATTGCCGCACGGCCGGCGGCTCGCTAGGCCCTGCTTCGCGAACGGCGCCAGGGTTACGTGAACGGGACGGCATGGACGGCAAGGCCACAGCGTTGCGGCGAACGACGACGGCGCGGCGGTGGGCGATCGACCTTGCTATCCTGGTCGCCATCGGTCTGCTGATGGGGTTTCTGGGCCCCTTCTCCTCCGAACATGTGCCGATCGTCGGCCGCTACATCTACTGGATGATCTGCATGGTCGGCGGCGGGCTGATCGGCATCGTCGCAGATGAGGGGCTACGCCGTCGCATCCCAAGTCTGTGGATACGGACTCTGCTCGTTGTGGTGCTGGTGACGCCAGTCGTGACCATGCACGTCTTCTGGACAGAGCGTCTCATGTTCGGCGGCCACGCGGACTGGGCTGTGTTTCGTCACCTGCTCTTGCAGGTGTGTCCGATCCTGCTGGCCGTCATGGCGGTCAGGGCTCTGGTCTGGCGCCAGCTGCCCGCGCGGATCGAGACTCGCACCCTCGTCGTCCCACCCCTGCCCGAAGCCGAGGCGGCGTTCAGGCGCAGGCTGTCGGCCAAACGACGCAGCGCCCGGCTGATCGCCATCGAGGCGCACGACCATTATCTGAGGGTTCATACCGATGCGGGCGCGGAACTGATCACCCTGCGGTTCGCCGATGCGCTGGACGAACTGGCGCGGGCGCACGGGTGGCGTGTCCATCGCTCGTGGTGGGTGGCGGCCGATGCGGTGGAAGAGGTGCGCTGGCGGCGCGGAACGGGCGAAATCCGCCTCGTCGGCGGCCTGACGGCGCCGGTCAGCCGGACCCATGGCCCTGTGCTGAAAGCGGCGGGCTGGCTCTAGAGGCCCGCCCGCCAGTCGCGCCGTGATCGCCCCACGCCGGTCGAGGCCGGGCGATCACGTCTTGGTACGAAAGCCTATTCCGGCAGGTCTTCGGCCAGGATCGCCATTTCGAACATGAACGAGCCTTCCTCGTCCTCGTCCTCGAAGACGATGCCGATGAACTCGTCGCCGACATAGACTTCGGCCGAGTCGTTCTGCTTGGGGCGGGCCTTCAGGATGATGCCGCCGGTGTTGAAGGTGCGCTTGAGGTGGGCCTCGATGCGCTTCAGGTCGGTGTCTTTCACGGGGGGCCTCATGGTCTGAACGTTGGCGGCGGACCCTAGAGACATCGGCCGTTCAGGGAAACCGGCGATGCGCATTTTCCCGTTTCAGAGCCCGTTTCAAAGATAGCGCATCCACCATTGCGAACTGCGCCGCTTCACCCCGCCGAACCAGCGGCAGGCGAACCAGCACGGCACGGCGAGGAAGGCCGCCACCCCCCATAGCCAAGCTACCCCTGGAACCGCGAACCCGTCGCCCTGATTGGGACCGAAGGCGGTCAGAGCCGCCAGATTCAACAGGTGCAGCGCATAGATGTGTAGGATGTAGAAGAAAAGCGGCGCTGCGCCGAACACAGCCAGCAAGCCGACCAACCGATCCGGCGCCTTCTCCAAGCCCGCCAGGATCATCGCCCCGACGCCCAGTGTCAGCAGCAGGTAGTCGGCCGACGGCGGATATTTGGTCAGGTTCAGCACGCTCATCACCGTCTGCACCGGCGTCGCCTGCACCGCCCATGGCGCATCGCCATAGAGATTGATCGCCCTCAGCACGGCGAACAAGGCCAGCGCGCCCAGGCCCGTCAACACCAGCCGCCGCAGTCGTGTCCTCTGCTCGCCCACGAACCACGGCCCGATGGCATATCCCAGCGCCGCCACCCCGATCCAGGGCAGCAGGGGATATGAGGTGCGCACCTGCCCGCCCCACGGCAGGTCCAGCAGACTGCGATCGTGCAGCACGGCCCAGATCACATGGCCCGGCTGGCCCGCCGCGATGGTGATCGGGTCCAGCAGGTTGTGACCCAGCACGATCACCAGCCCCACGACGATCAGCGCCGGACGCGGCAGATGCACCAGGGCGGCAAGCGCGATCATCGACAGGCCGATGGCCCAGATGACCTGCAGATAGATGATCTGCGGCGTGAACGAGAAGCTCCAGCCGAAACCGATCACCGTCAGTTCCAGAGCCACCAGGAACAGGCCGCGCTTCCACAGGAAGTCGGACGCCGACCTGGCCCCGTTTGCGCCCTGGGCCTGCTTGTTCCCGTACAGCCAGGCCCCCACCCCCGTCAGCGCAAGGAAGATGGGCGCACAAAGGTGGGCAGACAGCCGCGTGAAGAACAGGGCAGGCGACGTCGTCTCCAGGTTCATCGGGTCCGAGACCTGGGCATGGATGAAGAAGGCCTCTCGCGCGTGATCGACCAGCATCAGCAGGATGACCAGCCCGCGCAGGGCGTCGATGGATCGGATCCGACCCACCGCCCGGGTGGGGGCAGCGGTCGAAGAGGCGGAGGCGGGAACAAGCGTTGCAGCGGTTGACATCGTCATGCCGGAGCGGATAGCCGATATAGTATAACGTTACAAACGGAGTTTGATTTGTCCCTCCTCATGAGCTGCGCCGGCGCGTGCCTGCTGGTCGCCGCCAACGCCCCAGCCCCTGCCCCCGTCGAAGCTGCCGAGCCTGCGACGGTGGGCGAGATCGTCGTCCTGGGCCGTCGTCAGGCGCCGCGCGACCTGACCCTGGGCGCCGGGCCGGTGACGGAGGCCATGTCGCCGTCCAGCCGCTCCATCGAGAACGACCTGATCAAGGCCGTGGGCGCCACGCGCTTGGCCGACGCCCTGGAGCTGGTCAGCGGCGTCAGCCAGCAGAACAATCGCGGCGGGGTGATGGACAACTTCGCCATCCGAGGTTTCCTCGGCACACCTGACGGCGGGGCGGAATATTATGTCGACGGCTTCCTGGCCAACCGCGGCATGGCCCCGCCGCGCGACCCAGCGACGGCCGAACGGATCGAGGTGCTGAAGGGGCCGTCCGGCGCCCTGTTCGGCGACATCGACCCGGCGGGACGCGTCAACATCGTGTCCAAGACCCCACGATTCGTCACCGGCGCCGTCTTCACCGCCACGGTCGGCTCATTCGGCCTGAGGCGCGGCGAACTGGACCTGACCGGCACGATCTCGGAAACCCTGGCCGGACGGCTGGTGGTTGCGGGCGAGACCTCAAGCGGCTGGCGCGATCATGTCGGCCTGAACCGCACGGTGATCGCTCCGTCCCTGACCTGGCGGCCCAACGACGATCTGCGCCTGACCTATGTGGGCGAGTTCACGACCTTCACCACCCTGTTCGACCGGGGGATGCCGGCGATCAACGGCGACGCCCTGGCCCTGCCGGAATCGAACTATTACGGCGAGCCCGGCGACGGCGTGACCCGGTTCCGTAATGAGCGGCACCAGATCACCGGCGAATACCGCATCAACGATGGCTGGAGCCTGAACGGCGGCGTCGCCTGGCGCGGCGGCTCGCTGAAGGGCCTGTCCAGCGATCACTCTCGCCTGGTCGGCGACACGCTGTGGCGCCAACGCCGGGGCCGCGACTTTACGGTCGAGGACCGGTCGGCCCGGATGGAGCTCAACGGCGTAGTCGCGACCGGCTTGGGCGTCCACAACCTCGGCTTCGGGGTGAAGGCCTATCAGCTGACTTATGGCGAGAAGTGGCTGCGCATCAATCCGACCGCCGCCAATCCCTATCCGATCAACGTGTTCAATCCCGTCTATGGCGCGGTGACGCCGCCGACGCCCCTGCCCTTCACCGACAATCTGGAAACCCGCGAGGTCGTCACCCTCTACGCCCAGGACCTGTGGGAGGTGAATGACCGTCTCAGCCTGCTGGCCGGCCTGCGGTTCGACGACTACGACCAGACCATCCGCAACAACCGTACCGGCGCCGTTGGCGAGGCCAGCGACACGCCGCTGAAATACCGCTTCGCCGCCCGCTACCGACTGACCGACAACCTGACCGCTCACGCCAGCTATGGCCAGTCCTTCGTGCTGAACTCAGGCACGGGCCGCAACGGTTCGGGCTTCGCGCCCGAGGACGGCAAGGGTTACGAGATCGGCCTGGCCGGCGCCTGGGACGGGCTGGATCTGGCGGCCACCGTCTTCGACATCGAGAAGTCGAACATCCTGACCACCGACCCGGTCGACCCCAACTACCTGGCCCCGGTCGGCAAGCTGACGACGCGCGGGATCGAGTTGGACGGGTCCCTGCGGATCGACGACGCGTGGCAGGTGGTGGCCAACTACGGCTGGACCGACGCCACGGCCGACGACAGCGCCTTCGCCACCGACGCCGTGCTGAACGTGCCCGAACACTCGGGCTCGCTGTTCGCCATCGGCCGCTTCGCCACGGCGCACGGCACAACCTGGTCGGTGATGGCCGGCGCCGCCTACGTCGGAGATAGAGCCGGCGCCCTGACGCTGAACCCGGTGCGCCTGCCCGCCTATTGGAAGGCCAAGGCGGCGCTGGACTACGGCCTGACGCCCCAGGTCACGGCACGGATCGAGGTCGACAACCTGTTCGACGAACGCTACGCCGCCAGCTCCTACAGCGCCCTGTGGATCTTCCCCGGCGCGCCCCGCAGCGTCCGTGCCTCGCTCAGGATCGCCCTGTGAGGCGCCCGCTCAGATGACGAAGTCGTACACCACATCGGCCAGGGTGTGATCCATCGTCCGGGCCGGTTCGGCGTTGGTCGGGCAGTTGACCAGGCGGGCCGGCACCCCCGCCACGGTGCAGCCGGACGGCACGGCCTTCAGCACCACGGAGCCGGAGGCCACCTTGGCGTAGTCGCCGACGTGGATATTGCCCAGCACCTTGGCCCCGGCGCCCAGCAGGACGCCCTTGCCGATCTTGGGGTGGCGGTCGCCGCGATCCGCGCCCGTCCCGCCCAGGGTCACGCCGTGCAGCATGGAGACGTCGTCGCCGACCACCGCCGTCTCGCCGATGACGATGCCGGTGCCGTGGTCGAGGAACAGCCCCTTGCCCAGTTGCGCGCCCGGATGGATGTCCACCTGGAACAGCTCCGAAATCCGGCTCTGGAAGTGGAAGGCCAGCGTCTCGCGCCCCTGCCCCCACAGCCAGTGCGCCACGCGCCAGCCCTGAAGCGCCTGGAAGCCTTTGAAATACAGGAACGGCTGCAACAGGTTGCGGATCGCCGGGTCGCGTTCGGCGACCGCCTGCAGGTCCGCTTCCGCCGCCTCGACCATAACCGGATCGGCCTTAAACGCTGACAGGCAGACCTCGCGCACCGACATGGCGCTCATCTCGCCGTCCGCCAGCTTGCGCGCGATCTGGAAGCTGAGCGCGCCGGCCAGATCGTCATGCGACAGGATCACCGCATTCATCTGCGAGCCCAGTTGCGGCTCCTCGCGCGAGGCGGCCTCGGCCGAGGCGCGCAGCTGGCGCCACACGCTGTCGGTTTCGGTCTCCGCGACGATTTCAAGCTTGGCCATGACCGGCTCCTTCGTACTCATCATACGCGCCCCAACATCGCCTGCGCCAGCGCCGGCGGCAGTTCGCCGTTCATCGCCATATGATAGGCCTTGTACGCCGTCGCCACCGTCAGACTGTCGCGCACCGTCCCGCGCCCGATCTCGTCAAGCAGATCCAGGAACGACACGCGCACCACGGCGATGATCTCGGTCGGGTCCGGCGCAACGGCCGCAGGGCTCAGGCCCCAGGCGATCCAGGTCATGCCGATCTCGTCGGTGATGGAGTTGGACATCTCGACGGTCAAGGCCGGCAGCCAATGATCGGCTTCCAGCCCCGCCTCCTCGACCAGTTCGCGCCGGACCCCATCGAACGGATCCTCGTCCAGAGGCGCGCCGCCTTCCGGCATTTCCCAAGAATAGTTGCCCAGGGCGAACCGCTGCTGGCCCACCAGGGTCACCGTGCCGTCGTCATGCACGGGCAGGACGCCGGTCCCGACATTCTTGAACCGCACTACGGCATAGTCGGCCGCATGCCCCGTCGGCGCCGTCGCCGGATGCCGGGTCAGGGTCATCCACGGGCTGTCGAACAGGGTTTCGGTTCCGTCGCTGCGCCACGCGGGCGGCTTGGACAGGCCCTTCGCCCATTTCGGTTCGTCGGAAATCTTCATGATTCACCTATGGCGAAGCCGGGGCCGAAAACCTAGCTAGACAGCATGACCGCGCTCAACGAACCGCTGCCCCTGCCCGTTCCGTCGCAGGCCTTTCTCGACCGGCTGGCGACGCGCCGTTCGGCCCCGGCACAGGCCCTGGTCGCGCCCGGCCCGTCCGAGGCGGAGCTGGAGCAGATCCTGACCCTGGGCGCCCGCACCCCGGACCATGGCAAGCTGTTCCCCTGGCGGTTCGTGGTCATGGGGCCGCAATCGCGCGCCGAGATCGCCGAGCGTCTGGCGCTGCTGGCCGAACTGCACAACCGACCGGCCAAGGATCAGGCGGTCCTGGCCAAGCTGACAGCCGCCCCCCTCACCATTCTGGTCGTCTCGACCCCGATCCCCGACGCCAAGCCCATCTGGGAACAGCAGCTCTCGGCCGGGGCGGTGTGCATGAACCTGGAACACGCAGCTGGCGGTCTTGGCTATTCCTCCAGCTGGATCACCGACTGGTACAGCTATGACGCCCAGGCCACTCGGCTGTTCGGCCTGACCGAGGGCGAGACCGTCGCCGGCTTCATCCATATCGGAACCCTGACCGAGCCGCCTCTGGAACGCCCCCGCCCGGATATCGCCGCCAAGGTCACACGCCTGCCGTAAGCCGGTGACATAAGGTCGCCCCGCGCCGGTTAGACCTCGACCGACCCCGCCTTTCTCCCCCAAGGCCTACGTATGGATTCCCTGTTGCAAGCCGTGGGCGACTTCATCGCCCGCAACCATATGTGGGCCGGCGTCCTGTTGGGCCTGGTCACCTTCTTCGAGTCGCTGGCCGTCATAGGCGCCTTCGTGCCCGCCACCGGCCTGCTGGTCGCAGCGGGCGGGCTGATCGCGGCGGGGGTGCTGGACCCGGTCAACGTCATCGTCGGCTGCGTCGTCGGCGCCGTAATCGGCGACGCCGTCTCCTACTGGGCGGGGCGCCGTCTGGGATTCCGCTTCCTGCAGCGCCCAATGTTCAAGCCGCACCGTCGCCGCATCGCCTGGACGCGCCTGTACTGCCGTCGCTACGGCATCCTGTCGATCTTCGTCGGCCGCTTCTTCGGCCCCTTGCGCGCCTTCGTGCCCCTGACGCTGGGGATGCTCAGGATGCGCCAGAGGTCGTTCCAGTTCGGCAATGTGACCTCCGGCATCGTCTGGGTGCTGGCCATGCTGGCGCCCGGCTATCTTGCGGCTCAGGGCCTGGCCAAGATGGAGGTCCTCAGCGAGGCCCACGGCCCCACCCTGCTGATCGGCGCCATCGCCCTGGCCATCCTGGTCGTCGCGGTCGCCTATCGCCTGATCAAGGCCCGCATGAGCCGCAAGTCCGCCATCATGCGCGGGGCGCTGGAGAGCCGCTGACTTCCTCCTCCGACCGGTGGACGATGGACACCAGCACGACCGAGATGATCATCAGCAGGAACCAGCTGCCCAGCTTGGCCAGGGACACCATCTCCCACCCCGCCTCCTGCCCCGGATAGACCCAGGCCCGCCCCAGCGTGCCCAGGTTTTCGGCGAACCAGATGAACAGCGCCACCAGCCCGTATCCCAGCAGCAGCGGCATCGACCGCCTGCGCCGGTCCGCCGTGAAATAGAACCACCCTCGCCCGAACAGCAGCACGGTCGCCGCGAACAGCGCGATCCGCACGTCAGGCAGCCAGTGATGGGCGAAGAAGTTCACATAGATCGCCGCCGCCAGCACCCAGGTCGTCCACAGCGGCGGATACCCTCGCACCCGGATATGGAAGATGCGCTGAACCCGCGCGATATAGCTGCCCACCGCCGCATACATGAAGCCCGAGAACAGCGGCACCGCCCCGATCCGCAGCAGACTGTCCTCGGGATAGATCCACGATCCGTGCGCGGTCTTGAACAGCTCCATGATCGTCCCAGCCACATGGAACAGGAAGATCACCCGCGCCTCCTCCCAACTCTCCAGCCTGAACGCCAGCATCGCCGCCTGGATCAGCACCGCCCCGACCGCCAGAAAGTCGTAGCGCGACACCGGCGCCCCCTCCGGCCAGAACAGGAATGTGCCCAGGATCAAGCCCAGCATCAGCCCCCCGAACAGACACGCCCACCCCTGCTTCAGCCCGAACCACAGGAACTCGTAGGCATAGCGACGCGGACGGGATTGGTCAGCCCAAGTCTCGGCCCGCGTGAGGTGGCGGCGGCCCCAGGCTTCGAGAGGGAGGCGGCGGGTCATCCCTTCGTTCAAAATCGTCACTCCTCCTCGTCATCCTCGGGCTTGACCCGAGGATCAGACGCTCCGCCAGGTTGCCGTGACACCCATCGCACTATCGCCGGATAATTCGATCCTCGGGTCAAGCCCGAGTATGACGGCGAGCGAGAGCAAAGCGTTCGCCTTATCCCCGCCCACGATACGTCGGCACGCCCTGATCCGGCAGCCACAGCCCCTCCGGCGCCACGCCCGTCTGCCAGAAGACGTCGATCGGAATGCCGCCGCGCGGGTACCAGTAGCCGCCGATCCTCAGCCATTTGGGCGCCAACAGGTCGGCCAGCTTTCGGCCGATGGCGACGGTGCAGTCCTCGTGGAAGGCGCCGTGGTTGCGAAAACTGGTCAGGTACAGTTTCAGGCTCTTGGACTCGACCAGCCAGTCGCCCGGCGCATAGTCGATGACGATGTGGGCGAAGTCCGGCTGGCCCGTCACCGGGCACAGGCTGGTGAACTCGGGCGCCGTGAACCGGGCCAGATAGAGCGTGTCCGCATGCGGGTTCGGCACCCGCTCCAGCACGGCCGTCTCGGGGCTGGTCGGTGCGGCGGTCTGGGCGCCGAGCTGGCTGAGGTTGTCGGTATAGTGGGTCATGCGGGGCATTTAGGCGCTTGCAGCGCGTATGAAAATCCTCCCCCACCAGACTTCCCTCTCCCGGCGGGAGAGGGCTTGAGCGCCCGAGAGCGCAGCGATCAGTCTTGCGCGAAAGGTGTAGGGGTTACGCTGTTCGACGCGATCAGCACCGTAACCCCTCATCCGGCCCTTTGGGCCACCTTCTCCCTCAGGGAGAAGGGACAACATCAGGCCACCCATCCTTCTTCCCGAAAACTTCTCCCGCCGTTTCAACGCCCTCACGCCCACCAGCGTCATTCGACCAACCGCCCCCGCAAACGCCCATACAATGCGAGGTTTCAGCCAAGAGGGCGAAATGTCGAACCCGCGAAGCCCAACCCCGCCCGCGAAATTGCACTTCCTTGCACATTGCACTCCATTCCCGCGTGCAAGTGCAATTTCAACTCACCCCCGAGATTAGACGAATTAGACTCATTTTTTTGCCCCGCCGTCTGAACTCCTCCCGATTGCCTTCCCCGGCGACAGCCCGCTAAGCGTAGCGAAAGAAAACTCCAGGAGACGCCCGTGGCCATTCCCGCTTCGCTGCAAAAAGGTCTGATCCTGCCGATCATTTCGGCGCCCATGTTCCTGGTCTCCGGGCCAGACCTGGTGGTCGAGGCCTGTAATGCGGGGGTGATCGGCACCTTCCCGTCGCTGAACCAGCGCACGACCGAGGGCTATCGCGACTGGATTCACGAGATCAAGGGCCGACTGACGCCCGAGGCCGCCGCCTTCGGCGTCAACCACATCGTCCACCCGACCAACCCGCGCCTGATGGCCGACATGATGGTGTCGGTCGAGGAGAAGGTGCCGCTGATCATCACTTCGCTGGGCGCCGTGCGCGACGTGGTCGATGCGGTGCACGGCTATGGCGGTCAGGTCTTCCACGACATCGCCAACATCCGTCATGCGAGAAAGGCGGCCGAGGCGGGCGTCGACGGTCTGATCCTGGTCGCCAACGGCGCGGGCGGCCATGCGGGGATCATCAACCCGTTCGCCCTGGTCAACGAGGTCCGCAGCTTCTTCAAGGGGACCATCATCTTGTCGGGCGCCCTCTCGACGGGACAAGATGTCGCGGCGGCGCTGATGCTGGGCGCCGACTTCGCCTATATGGGCACCCGCTTCATCAACACGACCGAGGCGATGGCGCCCGAGGCCTACAAGCAGATGGTGATCGACAGCGGCTCGACCGACATCGTCCACACCCCGGCGGTCTCGGGCATCCCGGCCAACTTCATGAGCAAGTCGTTGATCGACAACGGAATCGACCCCAAACACCTGCCTGAGCACAAGCTGGATATGGGCGACGAGGCCAAGGCTTGGAAAACCGTCTGGTCCGCCGGCCAGGGCGCGGGCGCCATCCACGACGTCCTGCCGACCGCCGAACTGGTCGCGCGCCTGCGACAGGAGTTCGCTCAGGCTACGGATGAATTCGCCATCAAGACCGGAGCGCGCTAAAGGCGGCGCCAATCCGCATCTCGCGCGTTGGAGCCGCCATGATCCGCACCACCGTCCTCACCGCCCTTTCCGCCGCCTTGGCCGCCTTCGTCACCCCTGCGGCGGCCCAGTCCATCTCGGGCCCCTCCGCTCGCGAAGCCTGGTCGTTCGAACTGGGCGCGGGAACGGACAACCGCTCCAAGAACGCGTCCAAGTCCGGCAATGATGGCTATGTCTACGGCTCGGCGATCTGGGAAAGCGAAAACGGCCTGTTCTACGCCGGCCCCGGCTTCGAAACGATCCAGGCGGGCGGCTCCAACGTCGAGGCCGAGTTCGTGGTCGGCTATCAGCCCGAGGCCTTCGGCTACCGCTTCGATTTCAACGCGACCTACAAGAACCGCCCGGACGCCGAGGCCGGCTATGACGAGGACGGCTGGGAGTTCACCGGCAACGCCAGCCGCTCCATCGGCCCGGCCAGCGCGCGCCTTCAGGTCCAGTATTCGCCCGACGCCGCCGGCTCGACTGACAGCTTCACCTGGATCGAGGGCCGCGTGGGCTGGGACTTCACCAACCGCCTGAACGGCACGGTCGCCGTCGGCCGTCGCGAGCAGAACGGCGCGCCCGACTACACGGGCTGGAACGCCGGCGTGACCTATGCGGTGACAGACACGCTGGACCTTGACCTGCGCTACTACGACACCGACGCCCACACCTTCGGCGAGCAGTACGAAGACGCCCTGGTCGCCAAGGTCGCCTACGCCTTCTGAGGGCGCGCCTTGCGGAAAGGGCGTTTCAGGCCCATATAGGGCCTGTCGATCTCTCTGCGTAACGCCGCTGCTCCCTTTGCATCACGCACCGAGGTCCAAAAGCCGATCCCATTCAGACCCGACAGGCCGACCAGGGATCCCTCCCTGCGGTCAACGCCAGACGGAGGTCTCCAAATGGCTACCGGCACTGTAAAATGGTACAACCCCACCAAAGGCTACGGCTTCATCGCTCCCGATGACGGCGGCAAGGATGTCTTCGTCCACGCCTCGGCCGTCGAAACGTCGAGCGTTGGTTCGCTGAACGAAGGCCAGAAGATTTCCTACGAAATCGAACGCGACTCGCGCTCCGGCAAGGAATCCGCTGGTCGCCTTACGGCGGCAGAGTAGGACACGCTTCTCAACACGCACGCCATCGCTTTTGATGGCGTCGTGACGAAGCACCTGCCTCTAGGCGGCCGCAAGGTCCGCCTGGACAACGGCCACGTCGTCACGGTCCTGCCCTCGCTCGGTTCGCCTAACGGCTTATCCCTGCTGGGCGACCGTGTCGTGGTCGAGATCGCCTTCAATCAGCTGAAGGGCTGGCGCCTCGCGCGCCGGCCCTGAAGCCCGTTCCATCAGGACGTGACCCATGACGACCCTCGCCGAAAAAATCCCGACGATGACCGACGCCGACCTCAACAGCCTGCGCGCCAACGCCACTCGCCTGGCCGAAACCGGCGCCTCGACTCAAGTGATGGCCGCCGCTGACATCCTGCCTGTGATCGACACCGAGATCGCTCGCCGCGCCGCCCTGCCCAAGGCCGCCAAGGCGCCGGTGAAGCGCGCCGCCCCCAAGAAGAAGCTGCCGCCCGTCACTGGCCACCAAACCGCCCTACCCTCCAGCTGAGATCAGCCCAGGGCCTGATCCAGATCCGCGATCAGGTCCTCGACGTTCTCGACCCCGACCGATAGCCGGAACAGGTTGTCGGTCACGCCGCCCGCCTCGCGCACCTCCTTGGGCACGCTGGCGTGGGTCATGATCGCCGGGTGGTTCACCAGGCTCTCGACCCCGCCCAGCGACTCCGCCAAGGTGAAGACCTCGACCCGCTCCAGCACGCGTTTCGTGCGCTCTAGGTCACCCTCCAGGATCACCGTCACCATCCCCCCATAGCCGCCGCTCATCTGACGCGCGGCCAGCTCATGCTGCGGGTGGGCGATCAGGCCGGGATAGATGACCTTGGCCACCCCCGGGCGCGTCTCCAGCCACCGCGCCACCGTCAGGGCGTTCTCGCAGTGCGCCTTCATCCGCAGCGCCAGGGTCTTCAGCCCCCGGTTGGCCAGGAAGGCGTCGAACGGCCCCATGATCCCGCCGACCGAGTTCTGCAGGAACTTGATCCGCGTCGCCAGGTCGGGATCGGCCGTCACCAGCACCCCGCCGATGATGTCCGAATGGCCGTTCAGGTATTTGGTCGCCGAATGCATCACCACGTCCGCCCCCAAGCTCAACGGCTGCTGGCAGAAGGGTGTGGCGAAGGTGTTGTCGACGATCAGCAGCAGGCCATGCGCCTTGGCCACCTTCGACAGGGCAGAGATGTCGGCCAGCTTCATCAACGGGTTGGTCGGCGTCTCGACCCACAGCATCTTCGTCTTGGACGTAATGGCCGCCTCGACCGCGGCGATGTCGCTCAGGTCCACATAGGCGAAGTCCAGTCCCATGGTCCGCCGACGCACCCGCTCGAACAGCCGCCACGAACCGCCGTACAGGTCGTCGCCGGTGACGATGTGATCGCCCGCGTCCAGCAGTTCCAGCGCCGTCGAGGTCGCCGCCATGCCCGAGCCGAAGCCGAACCCGTGCGTGCCGCCCTCCAGGTCCGCGATACAGGCCTCGAACGCTTCCCGCGTCGGGTTCTTGCCCCGCGCATACTCGTATCCCTTGTTCACGCCGGGGCTTTCCTGGGCATAGGTCGAGGTGGCGTAGATCGGCGTCATCACCGCACCCGTCGTCGGGTCGGGATGCTGCCCGGCATGGATGGCGCGGGTCGAAAACCCTTGGCTGTTCTTCTTGTCGGCCATGGTTCTTACCGGTTCAGGCTGAGGTGGTTGATCAGGTCGGTGCGGGTGATCAGGCCGACGAACTTTTCGCCGTCCAGCACGATGGCCACGCGATCACGGTCGAAGACCGGGATCAGGGCGTCCAGCGCCTCGTTGACCTGAACCGTGTCCAGATCGCGCGTCATGGCCGAGGCCACCGGCTTGGCGAACCGTTCCTTACGCGTGATCTCGTCGGTGTTCATCACATGGATCAGGTCGCTTTCGTCCAGGATGCCGACCAGCCTGCCGTCCTCGATGATCGGCAGCTGGGACACGTCGGCGCCCTTCATCCGCTTGAAGGCGGTGTCCAGGGTGTCGCCCGGCCCGGCGACGACCACGTCGCCCTTCTCGTATTTGCGGTTGATCAGGTCCGACAGGTCGCCGTGCAGCTCCCGCTCGCCCAGGCCCTGATCGGCCAGCCAGGCGTCGTTGTAGACCTTCGACAGATACTTGGCCCCGGTGTCGCAGACGAAGGTGACGCAGGTCTTGGCCTCGGTCTGCTCGCGGCACCAGCGCAGGGCCGTAGCGATCAGGGTGCCCGAGGACGACCCGGCCAGGATGCCTTCCTTCAGCAGCAGTTCGCGCGCCGTGGCGATCGCCTCGGCATCCGGGATGGAGTAGGCCTTGTCGATCAGGCTCATGTCCGCGGTGTCGGGCACGAAATTCTGGCCGATTCCCTCGACGGTATAGCTGCCGTCCGGTCCAGGCACGCCGTCGTTGACGATGCCGGCCAGGGTCGAACCCACCGGGTCGGCCAGGATGATCTGGGCCTTGGAGCCGACGCTCTTAAGGTAGCGCGCCACGCCGGTGATCGTGCCGCCCGAACCGATGCCGGCGACGAAGGCGTCGATATCGCCGCCCGCCTGCTCCCAGATCTCTGGCCCCGTCGTCTTCACATGGGCGTCGGCGTTCGACTGGTTGGCGAACTGGTTGACGTAATAGGCGCCGGGGATGGCCTGGGATAGACGCTCGGCCATGTCGGTGTAATATTCGGGATGTCCGTGCGGCACGTCTGAACGGGTCAGGCGAACATCAGCGCCCATAGCCCTGAGATGCTGGATCTTCTCCTTCGACATCTTGTCCGGAATGACCAGCAGCACCTTATAACCCCGCGCCCGGCCGACCAGCGTCAGCGCCAGGCCCGTATTGCCCGCCGTCGCCTCGACGATGGTGCCGCCTTCCTTCAGCCAGCCTTCCTTCTCGGCCGCATCAAGCATCTCGACGGCGATCCGGTCCTTGATCGACCCGCCGGGGTTCTGGGACTCCAGCTTGAGCAGCAGGCGGCACTTGCCGGTGTCGATCTTCGTCACCTCCACCATCGGCGTCTTGCCGATCAGATCCAGCGGCGACTTCACGGTCGCGCTCAGGGCGGGGGCATGCAGGGACATCGAAGACTCCATTCGGGGACGGCGGAAGCTGAAGCCCCGCATTCACTCGGTCAACTCACGCAAGATTTGACCCCCCAAGATTTACCCAAAGGCGCGGTTCCGCGCTACGAAAGACATAATGACCAATTCATCCAAGAGGCCGCCCGCCGGCCTGCCCGACAAAGACACCCTCCTCGCCTTCCTGCGCGAGGCCGGATCGGCCGAGAAGACCGATATCGCACGCCATTTCGGGCTGAAGGGCGGCGACCGCCGGGCCCTGCGCGAAATGATCCGCGAGCTTGAAGAAGAAGGCCGGCTGGGCAAGCGCGGCCGCAAGGGCTTTTCCGAGGCCGGCGCCCTGCCCCCCGTCGGCGTCGCCGACGTGATCGAACGCGACGGCGACGGCGAACTGTATGTCCGCCTGGTCGAGGCCAGCGCCGATGCGCCGCGCGCCATCCTGATGCCCGACAAGTCCAAACCCGGTCCTGCACCTGGCCTGGGCGACCGTGTCTTGGTCAAGTTCCAGCGCGGCGGCGACGGCTGGGAAGCCCGGCTGATCAAGAAGCTGGACGTGGGTACGAACCGCGTCCTGGGCGTCATCCGCAAGTCCGCGCGCGAGACCCGTGTCGAGCCGGTCGACCGCCGCTCAAAGGACGTGCTGCTGGTGCCCCAGGCCCAGTCGGGCGACCTGCGCGACGGCGACCTGGTGCTGGCCGCCATCGAAAAGGGCGAGCAGCGGTTCGGTCCCAAGCGCGGCAAGATCCTGGAACATATCGGCAAGGAGGATGACCCCCGCGCCGCCTCCCTGATCGCCATCTACGCCCATAGCATCCCGACAGGCTTCTCCGAAGCCGTCGAACGCGAGGCTGAGGATCAGGCCCTTCCGACGCTTAAGGGGCGCGAGGACCTGCGCGAGGTTCCCTTCATCACCATCGACCCCGCCGATGCGCGCGACCACGACGACGCCGTCTATGCGACCCGCGACGAGGATCCGAAGAACGAAGGCGGCTGGATCGTGTGGGTCGCCATCGCCGACGTCGCCGCCTATGTCCGCCCCGGCACCCATCTGGACCGCGAGGCCCGCGACAAGGGCAACTCGACCTACTTCCCCGACCGCGTCGAGCCGATGCTGCCGGAAGTGCTGTCGAACGGCCTGTGCAGCCTGAAGGAGGGCGAGAACCGCGCCTGCCTGGCCGTGCGGATGGTCTTCGACAAGGACGGCCGCAAGACCGGCCACAAGTTCGTGCGCGGCCTGATGCGGTCGCACGCCAAGCTCAGCTACGAACAGGCTCAGGCCGCCATCGACGGGCAAACGGACGACGCCACCGGCCCGATCATGGAGGCCATCCTCTATCCGCTGTGGAACGCCTACCACGCCATGCTGAAAGGCCGGCTGAAGCGCAGTCCGCTTCAGATCGAGTCGGCCGAACGCCGCATCCGTATGGCCCCGGACGGCGGCATCGCCTCCATCGAGAAGCGCGCCTCGCTGGAGGCGCACCGGCTGATCGAAGAGATGATGATCCAGGCCAATGTCTGCGCCGCCGAGACGCTGGAGCAGAAGAAGACGCCGCTCATTTACCGCATCCACGACACGCCCAGCCAGGAGAAGATCTTCAACCTGGCCGACTTCCTGTCCACCATCGGCAAGCCGTGGAATAAGGGTGAGCCGGGCACAACCAAGCGGTTCAACAAGCTGCTGGACGAGACTCGCGACACCGAACACGCCGACGTGGTCAACGAAGTGGTCCTGCGCAGCCAGATGCAGGCGATCTACAGCCCCGAGAACATCGGCCACTTCGGCCTGAACCTGGACCGCTACGCCCACTTCACCTCGCCGATCCGGCGCTACTCCGACCTGATCGTCCACCGCGGCCTGATCCGAGCGCTAGGGCTGGGCAAGGACGGGCTGACGGACCGCGAGATCGCCGAACTGCCGGCCATCGCCGAGGGCGTCACCATGACAGAGCGCCGCTCAATGGCCGCCGAGCGTGACGCCATGGACCGCTATATCGCCGCCTATCTGGAGGAGCACGTCGGGGCGACCTTCACCGGACGGATCACCGGCGTCACACGGTTCGGCCTGTTCATCCGACTGGACGAGACGGGCGCCGACGGCCTGGTCCCCGTCTCGACCCTGGGCAGCGAATATTTCACCCACGACGACCGCGCCCACGCCCTGGTCGGCGAACGCACCGGCAAGCGCTTCACCCTGGGCCGCAACGTCGAGGTCAAGCTGATGGAGGCCACTCCCGTCACCGGCGGCCTGGTGTTCGAAATGCTCAGCGAACCCGAGGCCCGCGATCCCAACGCCCCAGCCCCGCGCTATGGCGTCCGTGGACGCGGCGGCGACGGCCCGCCGATGCGCGGCAAGAACCGCCCCGGCGGTCCCAAGCCCGCAAAGGGCGGTCGCCCCTCCGGCGGCCTGAAGGGCGTGCGCAAGGGCAAGCGAAAATAGCTTCCCAAGTTTTTGGGGAGGCGCGCGACAAGGCGGCTGGTCATAGTGGCCCCAAGGAGCGTGCGAATGACTTTGGGCGACACTTCTGTTCTGGACCATCTGAACAGCGCGGAGCGCGATATCCTGACGCTGCTGGCGCAAGGCCACACGGCCAAGTCGATCGCGATGGTTCGTGAAGTGTCGGTGGCGGGAGTCAACGAGCGCCTGCGTTCGGCGCGGCGAAAGACCGGCATCGGCAGTAGTCGCGAGTTGGCTCGCCTCGTGGCGGGTCAAGAAAATCGTCACGACTTAATCGATCTGGGCGCCTCACCAGCCCAACCTGCAACCTCTCCTCGTCCCGACGCACCGCGCCGTGCGTCATCCCTACGATGGAGATTTCCCATGACCGCCGCCGTCCTTATCGCTGCCGCGATCCTAGCTCAGCAAACATCCGTCGCACCGAGGCCGGATCGGCAGACTTCGCCGGCCGCCGAGGCGCTTTTTGCGCCGCGCTCACCGGAGCCCGACATCTCTGCTCTGCACGCCGAGGTCATGGGCGGAGGCGTGGACCCTGCCTGGTCTGCCACCACCGAAACCGTGCTTCGAAAGATTTACGACCAAGCTATCGCTCCCGGTTCGCTGGCTTCCTTCGAGGTCACGTGCAGCGCCTCTCTGTGCGAACTGATCGGTGTCGGCCGCCCAGGCCTCATCGACGAAGCGGTCACGGTCTTTACCGAGGCGGTTCAAGGGCCAGAGGTCAACCAGGCCGTCGGCGCGCTTGGCCTACGCTCCGTGATGAACAGCTTCACGGTGACGCGAGACGATGCGGTGAAGGGCGAATCTTCCGTCATGATCTTCGCCGCATATTGGCGTCGCATCGAATAGGCGCCGCGCTTTCCTTGACGGTCGCCACATGGCATCGATCATCAATGCCGACGCCCGTTCAACCCTTCGACGCCGCACAGGATCTGGCTGACGCCCCGCGTGTCGGCGGGGCTCAGCGACCCAAGGACGCGGCGACCCTGATCCTGACGCGGGGCGGGTCGCGGCCCGAGGTGCTGATGGGGCGGCGCGCGCCGGGGCATGTGTTCATGGCGTCGAAATGGGTGTTTCCGGGCGGGCGGATCGACCGCAGCGACTTCACCGCCGCCGCGACGGGCGACCTGCGTTCCGACGTCGCGCGGCGGCTGGAAGGCGAACTGCAGGCCCGCCGCGCCCGCGCCCTGGCCCTGACGGCGGTGCGAGAGACCTTCGAGGAGACCGGGCTGATCCTGGGGCGGCCCGCGCCGAGCGCCTCGATCGGCGGGCCGTGGCGGGAGTATCGTCAGGCGGGCGCCCTGCCCGATCTGTCGGTCCTGTCCTATATCGCTCGCGCCATCACGCCGCCGGGCCGGACACGGCGGTTCGACGCCCGGTTCTTCATGGCTCCGGCCGAGGCCCTGTTGAGCCCGGAGCCGACCGCAGGATCGGGCGAACTGGACGAAATCGCCTGGTTGCCCCTGGACGAGGCCCGCGCGCTGGACCTGCCCGCCATCACCCGTTTCGTGCTGGGCGAACTGGCGGAGCGGTTGGAACACCCGAACCGCCCCCTGCCCTTCGTGCGGATGGTGCGGGGCCGCCACACGGTCGAACACAGGGACTGACATGGCCGGATCGACGATCACCCTGCGCTTGACTATCGCCGACCCGGTCGCGGGCGTCGCCTACAGCCTGCAGGACAAGGCCAACATGCCGGTCGAGCCGCGCGTCGCCGGGGACGGTCCGATCAGCTTCGATGCGCCGATCACCTTGTCCGACGACGGGCGACTGACCGGCCCCTTCGTACGACGTGAGGGGCCGTCGCGGCGTTTCGTCTATATCGCCATCGGGACGTCGGCGGGCCAGCACGCCAGCGAATGGAGCCGACGCGCCAAGATCGACGTCCACGACATTCCCGCCGATCTGCTGGTGCAGGCGTGCGAGGGTCGCTTGCTGGAGGTCGTCCTGCCCGGCCACGCCCGCGACGGCGGCCCGGCTTGCGCCACCGTGCAGCCGATTCAGGTCTGGCGCATCGTCTGATCCTTAGTCGGCGACCGGCTTCGTCAGGTCGAACTCGACGCGGAAATGGCGGTTGGGACGGCGCAGTTCATAGGCGAACATCCGGTCGGGATGAACCTCGACCGCCCAGACATTGGTAGTCGAGACGGCCGCATCGTTGGCGTTGAACAGGGCGATGGATTCGGCGTCGACCGGGAATTCCTGCCGCTCGGCCGTGCCCGTGTTGGCCGTGTCGCCGCCATACCAGTGCAGAACGTCCGTCGTGCCGTCCTCGTGCCGGTGATCGTGCTTGAGCCGCAGGCCCGCGTCCGTCTTCGTCACGACCCAGGCGCGCGAGCGGTCCTCGCCCACCGCGAAGGGAATGCGCACCTCGTCCGCCGAACAGTCGCGGACGTGCATGATCAGCCGCTCGCTGGCGAACGTGGCGTCGGCGGCGTCTGTCGTGACGACCCGGCCTTCGAATCGCTGGCCACACAGGGCGTTCAGACGCGCCAGGAAAGCGTCTTGCGCAGGATCCGGCGCAGCAGCCGCAGCGCCGGCGGACGACAGGGAAACCAGGGCCGCAGCGGCCAGCAAGGATGCGATTTTCATGCAGTCAGACTATATGTGCATTTCACCGCATCAACGTGGCATCGCGCCCGTTGACTTTGGGGCGATCCTGAGTATGTTCCGCGCCTCTTATTTTAAGCGGCTTTCGCCGTCGCAGAGGTAATTCCGATGGCCAAACCGGCTTCCATCAAGATCCGCCTGAACTCCACGGCCGACACCGGCTTCTTCTATGTCACCAAGAAGAACGCCCGCACCATGACCGAGAAAATGGTCGTCAAGAAGTACGATCCCGTCGTGCGCAAGCACGTCGAGTTCAAGGAAGGCAAGATCAAGTAAGCACTTGATCGGCTGAGAAATTGAAAACGCCCGGCTGGTCTCCAGCCGGGCGTTTTTCGTTGTCTGGGGGTTCGGTCAGGCCGCCTTGGCGATGACCTTGTTGCGGCCGGCGGCCTTGGCCTCATAGACGCCCTCGTCGGCGCGTTTCAGCAGGCCCTCGGGTGTGTCGCCGTCGCCGGTCGTGGCGGCTACGCCGATCGAGATGGTGATGGTGATCTGTTCCTTGCCGCCCATGACCCGGAACGGGGCGGAGGCGACGTCGCGCCGAATCCGTTCGGCGACACGGCCAGCGTCTTCCAGGCTGGCGCCCGGCATGACCACGACGAACTCCTCGCCGCCCATCCGGCACGGCAGGTCCACGGCGCGGACGTTGGTGGCCAGGCGCACGGCGAACTCGACCAGAACCTCGTCCCCGGCGTCGTGGCCGAAGCTGTCGTTGACGGACTTGAAGTGGTCGATGTCCAGCACCAGCGCCGCGACCTGAGACCCGCCCTGGGCCGCGCGCCCGACCAGGGCCTGTAGCTGGCCGGTCATGTAGCGACGATTATGCAGGCCGGTCAGGGCGTCGGTGACGGCCATTTCCATGCTGCTGTCCAGCTTCTGGCGCAGGAAGTCGGTGTAGCGTTTGCGTCGGATCTGGGTGCGGACCCGCGCCGACAGCTCCTCGGTGTCGATGGGACGCGGCAGGATGTCGGCGGCGCCCAGTTCCAGCGCCTTGACCATGCGCGGCCGTTCGACCGGCTCGACCACCGCCAGGATCGGCGCACGGCGCGCATCGCCCGACTTGGCCTGGGCCACGATCCGCAGGCCGTCGAAGCCGGCGGCGGCGACATTGACGATGATCAGGTCCAGCGCACCCTTGGCCGCGACCAGCGCCGCCTCGGGATCGGATTCGATGGTGACGCGGTGCTCGCCGCTCAGCTCGGCCGCCATCTTCTCTGCCTGGCGCATGTCGTCATCGACGATCAGAACGCGCCCCCCCTCGCTGCGAAGCCGCGCCGCGCCGTCCGAATCGACACCAAGGCGCCGACCGCTTTCCTCACGCTCGCGCAGTTCGTCCATGACGTGCTTCAGCCGCGTCAGCGACTTGACCCGCGCGAACAGGATCACGTCGTCGATGGGCTTGGTCAGAAAGTCGTCAGCGCCGGCTTCTAGCCCCCGGATGCGATCCTGACGGCCGTCCAGCGCGGTGACCAGCACGACGGGGATGTGGCGCGTCTCGGCCTGGGCTTTCAATCGACGACAGGTCTCGAACCCGTCCATGCCGGGCATCATGACGTCCAGCAGGATCAGGTCCGGCTGATGCTCAGCGGCGATGGCCAGGGCCGAGGCGCCGTCGTTGCAGCTCAGCACGTCGTAATATTCGATGGTCAGCTTGGCTTCGAGCAGGCGGACGTTCACGTCCACATCGTCGACGACGAGGATGCGGGCGCTCATCCGAGGTGCTGCCGGATGGTTTCGAGGAAATGCATCACCGAGATCGGCTTGGAGATATAGGCCTCGCACCCGCCCTGGCGGATACGCTCCTCGTCGCCCTTCATGGCGAAGGCGGTCACGGCGATGACGGGGATGTGGCTCAGTTCCTCGTCGTCCTTCAGCCACTTGGTGACTTCCAGGCCCGAGATTTCCGGCAGCTGAATATCCATCAGGATCAGGTCGGGATGATGGGCGCGCGCCAGGGCCAACGCTTGCAAGCCCTCGCGGGTCTGCAGCGTCTCGTAGCCCTGGGAATCAAGCAGATCATGAAAAAGCTTCATGTTCAGCTCGTTATCCTCGACGATGAGGACTTTCTTGGACATCATCACCTGACCTGCGCGCCCCTCGAACGCGGGACGCCTCGTTGGTCGCATTCGTAGGCGAGCAGTCTTAAGTTGGGGTGAAGCCAACCTTACGGAGACCTTAAGCGTGGCCATCAAGGCCATCTGTCGCGACTGCCTGTGGACCGGCGAAGATCCCGCTGGGACGCATGAGCGCCGCTGTCCGGCGTGCGGGTCGCGGCGCATCGTCGCCGACGTCGAACTGGACCAGCTGTCCATCGCCCACATGGACTGCGACGCCTTCTACGCCTCGGTGGAGAAGCGCGACCGGCCAGAGCTGCGGGACAAGCCGGTTATCGTAGGCGGCGGCAAGCGCGGGGTCGTCTCCACCGCCTGCTATGTCGCGCGCCAGTACGGCGTCGGGTCCGCCATGCCGATGTTCAAAGCGCTGAAGGCCTGTCCCGAGGCGGTGGTGATCAAGCCCGACTTCACCAAATACGTCTTCGAATCGCAGCGTATCCTGGGGGCGCTTGGCCGGCTGACGCCGCTGATCCAGCCCCTGTCGCTGGACGAGGCCTGGGTCGATCTGTCGGGCACCGAACGCCTGAACGGCGGCCCGCCGGCGTTTCAGCTGATCCGTTTTCAAAAGCAGATCGAGGAGGAGACCGGCCTGAGCGTCTCCATCGGCCTGGCGCCCAACCGCTTCCTGGCCAAGATGGCGTCGGAGATGGACAAGCCGCGCGGCTTCTCCGTCGTCGGCGCCGCCAACGCCCAGACCCTGCTGGCGCCGCGCCTCGTCACCACCCTGCCCGGCGTCGGTCCGGTATTCGGCAAGGCGCTGCGCAGCGACGGCTATTCGACCATCGGCGATCTGGCCCGGGCGGATGTGCGCGATCTGGTCAAGCGCTATGGCGAGTCGGGCCTGCGCCTGTACGACCTGGCCCACGCTCGTGACGCCCGCACCGTGAACCCCGAGCGCGACCGCAAGGGGATGAGCGCCGAGACCACCTTCAACGAAGACCTGACGTCGGCCGAGGCGCTGGAGGCCGAGCTGTGGCCCCTGTGCGAGAAGCTGGCGTCCAAGGCTCGGCGCGACGGCGTCGCCAGCCGCGTCCTGGTGCTGAAGCTGCGCCGTACCGACTTCAAGATCGTCACCCGCCGCATCACCCTGCCCGATCCGGTCCAGACGGCGCGCGCCCTGTTCGCCGCCGGGCGGGATCTGCTGAAGCCGGAGTTGGGCCCGTCCTATCGCCTGATCGGCATCGGCATGGCCGACGTGCAGGACGCCGAGGACGCGCCGGCCGGCCTGTTCCAGACGCCCGAGACCCGCACCTTGAAGACCGAACGCGCCATCGACAAGCTGCGCGAGAAGTTCGGCAGGGACGCGGTGGTGGCGGGGCGCGCGCTGAAGCCTTAGGAAACGCCATGGACCTCGCCAAACGCGCCTATGACCACGGCTTTCGCCTGGACCCGATCGTCCGCAGCCTGCTGGACACGGACTTCTACAAACTGCTGATGCTTCAGATGATCTGGCGCGAGCATCGCGACGTGCCGGTCGTCTTTCAGGTCATCAACCGCACCAAGACCGTCCGCCTGGCCGACGAGATCGACATCGACGCCCTGCGCGAACAGCTGGACCACGCCCGCACCCTGCGCTTCACCAACAAGGAACTGGTCTGGCTGTCGGGCAACAGCTTCTATGGCGTAAAACAGATCTTCTCGCCCGACTTCATCGCCTGGCTGACCGACTATCGCCTGCCCGACTACGACCTGTCGGTTCAGGACGGGCAGTATGTGCTGACCTTCTCTGGCGCCTGGGCCGAGGTGACGTTGTGGGAAATCCCGGCGCTCGCCATCCTGAACGAGCTGCGTTGCCGGGTCGGCATGCGACGGCTGGGCCGGTTCGAGCTGGACATCCTCTACTCGCGCGCAAAGACGCGGCTGTGGTCCAAGGTCGAGCGGTTGCGCGCCTTGCCTGATCTGGCGCTGTCGGATTTCGGCACGCGGCGACGGCACGGTTTCCTGTGGCAGCGCTGGTGCATTCAGGCGCTGAAGGAAGGTCTGGGATCGTCCTTCATCGGCACGTCCAATGTGCTGCACGCGATGGAGAACGACCTGGAGGCCATCGGCACCAACGGGCACGAACTGCCGATGGTGATGGCGGCGCTGGCGCCCGACGACGCGAGCCTGGCCCAAGTGCCCTACGCCGTGCTGGACGAGTGGCGCAGGCATTATGCGGGCAATCTGCTGATCGTCCTGCCCGACGCCTTCGGCACCGAGGCGTTTCTGGAACAGGCGCCCGATTGGGTGGCGGACTGGACCGGATTCCGGCCCGACTCGGCCCCGCCCATCCCGGCCGGAGACCGCCTGATCGACTGGTGGCGCACGCATGGGCGCGATCCGAAGGAGAAGCTGCTGATCTTCTCGGACGGGATGGATATCGACGGGATCGAGGCGACGCACGCCCATTTCCACGGCCGCGCCCGGCTCAGTTTCGGCTGGGGCACCAACCTGACCAACGACTTCCGCGACTGCTCGCCCGCCTTCGCGCCGGAGCTGGAGCCGATCTCCCTGGTCTGCAAGGTGGTCGAGGCCGGGGGGCGGCCCGCGATCAAGCTGTCGGACAATCCGGAAAAGGCCGTCGGCGACCCGGCCGAGATCGAACGCTATCGCCGGGTGTTCGGCGTGCGCGGCCTGACCGCCCAGCCCGTCACGGTTTGAAACGCGACCTTAAGCCCGTTCGGTCATAAGGGTGGGATGAACGCCTTTCTCGACAAGATGCGTCGCCGCGCCGGTCGCTATCTCGATGTCCGTCCCGCCACGGTTCAGCCCGCGCGCGGCGTCCTCAGCCTGTCGTTCGACGACATCCCGGCATCGGCCTGGACCGAGGCCGGGCCGATCCTGGCCCAGCATGGGGTCAAGGCGACCTATTATGTCTGCGGCGGTCTGGCTGGCGGGCGCAATCTGGATCTGCCGCAGTTCGAGACCGAACATCTCCAGGCGCTGCATGAGGCCGGCCACGAGGTCGGCTGCCACACCTACGAGCATGTCTCGACCCTGACCCTGTCGCCGGCCGAACTGGACGCCAGCCTGGGCCGCAACGCCGCCTGGGTGGCCGAGCGGTTGGCCGGGTATCAGATGCAGACCTTCGCCTATCCGTTCGGCGACTGCGCCCTGAAGTCAAAGCCGGTAATCGATACCCGCTTCCTGTGCGGTCGCGGCGTGCGTGACGGGATCAACACGGGCCGCACCGACCGCAACCTGCTGCAAGCCATCGGCCTGGAGAGCCGTCGCCTGCCCGGTTACGATCTGGAGGCGCTGGTAGCGGAGACGGCCGCCTCAAAGGGCTGGCTGATCGCCTATGGCCACGACGTCAGCGACGCCCCAACCCCCTACGGCTGCCGCCCCGAGGACATCGACGGGCTGATCCGACTGGCGAAGACGGCTGATCTGGACATTCAGCCGGTCGCGGCGGCGTGGCGGGTGGCGACGGCCTGACCCCATCTTAGGTCGTCATCCTAGGCCTCGTGCCTAGGATCCATAGACTCAAACTTCGCCGATTGTTTGGAGTGTCAGACGACGGCCGTTGAGCGGCGGACACCGGGCGTATGGATCCTAGGCACAAGGCCTAGGATGACGGATTAGAGGGTGGGGTTGCCGCCTTGCGCCGATCTACCCAGGCGATCAGTTCCTTGCGGGGCCAGATCATCAGCCACGACCGGGCGGTATATTCCCCGCTGTCGATCAGCGCCTTGCGCGACGCCGAGGCCGTCGCAGCCCGTTCCGTGTGGATCGGCGCCGGTCCCTGGTGGACCATGAAGGCGCCGCCCTTCAGCGGGTTGAGCCGCAGGTGCGCCAGGCGGGGGCTGATCTCGGTCAGCGGCGGGTCGTAGAACCAGCTGGAGCCGATCATGCCCGCCAGTTCCGGCCGTGCTCGGCAAAGCTCCGCGGCCGTGGCCCAGGCCTCGTTCCAGCCCTCCTCGTTGAAGCCCCTCAACCAGCGGCTTTCGGTGTGAACCTCCAGCCATGGCTCGCGTTTGGCACCCGCCGCCAGATAACGGAACAGGGGGTTGATGCCCCAGCCGTCGCGGACGTGTTTGACGATCTGGCCCGGCCCGACGGGCGAGCTGAGGTCGATCACCTGGCTCTTGGCGCCCGGCACGCTGAGCGCCAGGGTGAAGCGCACATCCTTGGACCAATGGTCGAAGACATAGTCGCCCTCGGCCTTGTCCAGAAACGCCGCCAGTTGTTCGATCCAGTAGGGATAGAGGGCCATCACCTCGGCCGGCAGGTTCATCGCCGCCGCGCGGTCGGGCAGTTGCAGCGCCCAGGCGGCGACCAGACCCCGCCGCACGTCTTCCGATGCGTCCACGCCAAGCAGGGCGTCCACCGCCTTGGCCGGCATTTCGAAATCCCAATGCGGCGCGGCCTCGGCCGCCTTCAGCGCGGCCGGTCCAGCGGCGGCGTCCACGCGCGCCCGGTCGTCGGGGGATAGTCGCGCCAGCACGGCATTGAAGGCGGCGACGTCGGGGGTCAGGTGCATATCCATGATCGGCACAATGACACGGCGCGGTTGGCGAACCTTTAAAGCCGCGCGATGGACGTGACGCCGCCCTTGCCGCGCGCTAAACCGCGCCCAGATAAACAGGAGCCCCCATGAGCATCGAAGCCCGCATCGCCGAACTCGGCCTCACCCTGCCGGAACCCGCCAAACCGGTGGCCAGCTATGTCTCCTATGTCCGATCGGGCAATCAGGTCACCATCTCGGGCCAGCTGTCGAACGACGCCTCGGGTGGAATCAAGGGCACGGTCGGCGTGGACGTGACGCCGGAACAGGCCATGGAGGCCGCCCGCCTGTGCGGCCTGAACCTGATCGCCCAGATCAAGGCGGCCTGCGACGGCGACCTGGACCGGGTGGTTCGCATCGTCAAACTGGGCGGCTTCGTCCAGGCCGGTCCCGACTTCGTCGCCATTCCCGCCGTGATCAACGGCTGCTCGGACATGATGGTCGAGGTCTTCGGCGACGCGGGCAAGCATGCCCGTTCGGCCGTCGGCGTCTACAAGCTGCCGCTCGGCTTCGCCGTCGAGATCGATGCGATCGTGGAGATCCGCTGATCTTTCAGATCTCGGTTCACGAAGGGATCGCCGACATCGGCCGCGAGGCCTGGGACGCGTGCGCGCGTCCCACCGGCGATCCCTTCGTCTCCTATGACTTCCTGCACGCTTGCGAGGCCTCGGGCAGCGCCGCGCCGCGGCAGGGCTGGGCCCCGCGTCATCTAGCCCTGAGGGGTGAAGACAACGCCGTGCTCGGCGTCATGCCCCTCTATCTGAAGGGCAACAGCCAGGGCGAATACGTCTTCGACCATAGCTGGGCCGACGCCTATGAACGGGCCGGCGGGCGTTATTATCCCAAGCTTCTGGGCGCCGTGCCCTTCACGCCCGCGACCGGGCCGCGCTTTCTGAACCATCCCGAGACCGACGCCGCCACGGTGCGTCAGGCGTTGATCCAGGGGGCGGTGACGCTGGTCGAGCGGCTGGGCGTCTCGTCCCTGCACGTCAACTTCCCGACCGAGCCCGAATGGTCAGCCATGGCCGAGGCGGGCCTGCTGCCGCGCCAGGACATCCAGTTCATCTGGCGCAACAACGGCTATCGGACCTTCGACGATTTCCTTGGCGCCCTGTCGGCCAATCGCCGCAAGACCATCAAGCGCGAGCGCCGCGACGCCCAGGCCGATCTCGACATCCGCATCCTGACCGGCGCCGACATCACCGAGGCGCACTGGGACGCCTTCTTCGCCTTCTATATGGACACCGGCTCGCGCAAATGGGGCCAGCCGTATCTGACGCGCGACTTCTTCAGCCGCGTCGGCGCGACCATGGCCGACCGGATCGCCCTGGTCATGGCGTTTCGCGACCAGACGCCCATCGCCGGCGCCCTGAACTTCATCGGCCGCGATGCCTTGTACGGCCGCCAGTGGGGTACGCTGGAAGACGTGCCCTTCCTGCATTTCGAGCTCTGCTACTACCAGGCCATCGACTTCGCCATTTCGCGGGGCCTGTCCCGCGTCGAGGCCGGCGCCCAGGGCGACCACAAGATCGCGCGCGGCTACCTGCCCTCCCCCGTCTATTCCGCCCACTTCATCGCCGACCCGGCGCTGCGCGACCCCGTCGCCCGCTATCTGGACGGCGAACGCCCGGCGATGCAGGCCGAGATGGCGGCGATGACCGAGGAACTGTCGCCCTACAAGGTGACATAGAAAAAGGCCCGGCTGTTTCCAGCCGGGCCTTCCGCCTTCAACCTTTCGAGGATCAGGCCGTCTCTTCTTCCTCGGCCTTCGCGGGCGCGTTGGCGCTGGCGATGTCGAAGTCGATCTTGCCGTCCTTCAGCTGGACCTTGACGTGTCCGCCGCGCGTCAGACGCCCGAACAGGATGTCATCGGCCAGCGGCTTCTTGATCGAGTCCTGAATGACCCGCGCCAGCGGACGCGCGCCGTACAGTTCGTCGAAGCCGTTCTTGGCCAGCCAGTCGGCCGCCTCGTCGGTCAGTTCGATGGTGATGTTGCGATCCGCCAGCTGGGCTTCCAGTTGAAGGATGAACTTGGTCACCACCGAGCGGATCGTGTCGGCCTGCAGCGGCTTGAAGGCCACGATTGCGTCCAGGCGGTTACGGAACTCCGGCGCGAACAGGCGCTGGATGGCCTTGTCGTCCTCGCCCTCGACCTTGCCCCGGCCGAAGCCGATGGAGGCGCGGGCGTTGTCGGCGGCGCCAGCGTTGGTGGTCATGATCAGGATGACGTTCCTGAAGTCCACCTTCTTGCCGACCGCGTCGGTCAGCATGCCGTTGTCCATCACCTGCAACAGGATGTTGTAGACGTCCGGATGCGCCTTCTCGATCTCGTCCAGCAGCACCACCGAGTGCGGATGCTGATCGACGGCGTCGGTCAGAAGCCCGCCCTGGTCATGGCCAACGTAGCCGGGAGGCGCCCCGATCAGGCGGCTGACGGTGTGGCGCTCCATGTATTCCGACATGTCGAACCGCTGCATCTCGATGCCGAGGGTGGCGGCGAGTTGCTTGGCCACCTCGGTCTTGCCAACGCCGGTCGGACCGCTGAACAGGAAGCTGCCGATGGGCTTGTTCGGATCGCGAAGACCCGCCCGCGCCAGCTTCATCGCGGCCGAGACCTGTTCGATGGCCTGCTCCTGGCCAAAGACCGCGCGCTTCAGATCGATCTCAAGTTCGCGCAGGCTTTCGGTGTCGGACTTGGACACCGACTTGGCCGGGATACGCGCCATCTTGGCGATGACGGCCTCGACCTCCTTCTGGCCGATGACCTTCTTGCGCTTGGATTCGACCAGCAGCATCTGGCCTGCCCCTGCTTCGTCGATCACGTCGATCGCCTTGTCCGGCAGTTTGCGGTCGGTCATGTAGCGAGCCGACAGCTCGACCGCGGTGCGGATAGCACTGTCGGTGTAGCGGACCTTGTGGTGCTGCTCATAATAGGTCTTCAGACCCTTCAGGATCTTCACCGTGTCCTCGACCGTCGGCTCGTTGACGTCGATCTTCTGGAAGCGACGCACCAGAGCGCGGTCCTTCTCGAAGTGCTGGCGATATTCCTTGTAGGTCGTCGATCCCATGCAGCGCAGCGAACCCGACGCCAGGGCCGGCTTCAACAGGTTGGACGCATCCATGGCACCGCCAGAGGTCGCGCCGGCGCCGATCACCGTGTGGATTTCGTCGATGAAGAGCACGGCGTTCTCGTGGTTCTCCAGCTCCTTGACCACCTGTTTCAGGCGTTCCTCGAAGTCGCCGCGATAGCGGGTGCCAGCCAGCAGCGCGCCCATGTCGAGCGAATAGATGGTGGCGTCCTTGAGGACGTCGGGCACCTCTCCGTTGACGATCTTTCGGGCCAGACCTTCGGCGATGGCGGTCTTGCCGACACCGGGGTCGCCCACCAGCAGCGGGTTGTTCTTGGTGCGGCGGCACAGAATCTGGATCGAGCGATCCACCTCGGCCTGACGACCGATCAACGGATCGACCTTGCCTTGGCGCGACTTCTCGTTGAGGTCCACGCAATAGGCTTCCAGCGCCTCGCCGCCCGACTTGACGGCCGAGGCGTCCTCGGTCTCTTCGGGCGAAGAGCCCTTGGCGGGACGGGCCTCAGTGGCGCCCGCCTTCTTGGCGATGCCGTGGGCGATGAAGTTGACAGCGTCATAGCGCGTCATGTCCTGCTCTTGCAGGAAATAGGCGGCGTGGCTTTCGCGCTCGGAGAAAATGGCCACCAGCACGTTTGCGCCGGACACTTCCTCGCGGCCGGAAGATTGGACGTGGATCACGGCGCGTTGGATCACGCGCTGGAAGCCGGCGGTTGGCTTGGCGTCCTCGCCATCGGCCGTGGCCAGGGCGGCGAGATCGTTGTCGACATAAAGCGTCAACGCCGCCTTCAGGGCGGTCAGATCGACATTGCAGGCCTGCATGACGCCGGTCGCATCGGGGTCGTCGATCAGCGCGAGCAGCAGGTGCTCCAGCGTCGCATATTCGTGCCTGCGCGCATTGGCGTATCCCACCGCGCGGTGCAGGGTTTCTTCGAGAGGACGGGAAAATGAAGGCATCGGGAGGTTCCTCTCAGTCCTTTTCCATCGTGCATTGCAGAGGGTGCTGGTGGCGACGCGCGGTCTCGATGACCTGCGCGACCTTTGTCTCGGCGACCTCGTAGGTGAAGACGCCGCAGACGCCCACGCCATGCTGATGCACATGCAACATGATGCGGGTGGCCTCTTCGCGGCTCTTCTGGAAGAACCGCTCCAGCACATAGACGACGAATTCCATCGGCGAATAATCGTCGTTCAGGATCAGCACCCGATACAGCGAGGGCTTCTGAAGCTTCGGCTTTGTTTCGGTGACGGTGGCGGTATCTTGACCGCCACCGCTATCACCGGGCCTTTGTATGGGCATTCGTATTCCGTAATCGGGGAGTCGTCTTGTCTCCAACAGATAGGGAATGATGGCGTGAATTGAAGCCGCGTCCAGTCACGGATTGCGTGAAGTGCAAACGACGGATCCAAAACGAAAAAAGCCCCGGAGCGAACTCCGGGGCCTTATCGATCCTCAAGACGGTTCGCTGTTTAGCGAGCGGCCTGGAAGTTTTCGACCGAGGCGGTGACGCGCTCGTTGATCGGCTTGATGCTGTCCTTGACCGTGGCGGTGACGATCTCGTTCGTCTTGGTCAGTTCGGCGACGTAGCGCTCCATGGACTTCTTGGCCCAGGCGGTTTGCAGCTCGAAGAACTCCTGCACCGAACGAGCGGTCGACAGTTCCTTGGAGGCGGCGACGCCTTCTTCCCAGGACGACTTAGCGAAGCCGAGCGCCTGTTGCGACAGGGCCTCGGCGCCCTTCTGGGCGACGGTGGCCGACTCGACCATGGCGTCCAGGTTCTTCTTGCTGTGGGCGTTCAGTTCGGCCAGCGAGGCGGTCGACTTCTCGATACCTTCGCGGAAAGCCTGCGTGCCGGCGGCCTGCATGGTCTCGGCCTGAGCCTTGACCTTGGCGCCGGCCGAAGCGGCAGCGGCGGTGACTTGATCGGCGGTCTTCTTCACGGTTTCGGTAGCGTCGGCCATGGTCGTCTCTCCGATAAATGTTGCCCGCGGGGACGGGCGCTGGGCGAAAATGTTCAGGCGAGGATGATCCTCGCAGGCCCCCTATATGCTGCAAGTGCGAAGGTTTTTCAAGCTTATTGTGCAATGCAGCATATTATCGGCGATAACCTTGGTTGGCGGTTCAAATTCCCGTTGACGAGCGGTTAACCACCACGAAACCCGTGCTTCCTATGCTAACCCTTCCATCGCGTCGGCCGGGGGGCCTGTCGCGCCCTGCTCACTGAGGGTTGTACACCCATGATTGCTTTTCTCCGCCGTGGCCTGTTCGCCGTTCTCGCGCTTTCGCTGGTCCTGGGCGCGAACGTCAGACCGATTGAGGCCCAATCCCAGGAGAACAGTCGCTATGCCGCCATCGTCATAGACGCCGCGACCGGCGAGGTTCTGTTCGCGCGCAATGCCGACAGCCGCCGCTATCCGGCGTCCCTGACCAAGATGATGACCCTGTATCTGACGTTCGAGGCCCTTTCTCAGGGCAAGGCGAACGTGAACGACGTGCTGACGGTCTCGCCGCGCGCCGCCTCGCAGCCGCCGTCGAAACTGGGCCTCGCCGCGGGCCAAACCATCACTCTGGACGACGCCATGCGCGCCACGGCCGTCCGATCCGCCAACGACATGGCCCTGGCCATCGGCGAGCATATCGGCGGTTCAGAAGCCCGCTTCACCAACATGATGACCCTGAAGGCGGAACAGTTGGGCATGAGCCAGACTCGCTATTACACCGCCAACGGCCTGCCCGACGCGCGCCAGCTGACCTCGGCGCGGGACCAGGCCATCCTGGCGCGCGCCATCATGCGAGATTTTCCACAATATTACAGCTACTTCGGTCTGCACGACTGGGCCTATAACGGGCGCAACTATCGCAACACCAACGGCCTGCTGCCCACCGGGCGCGGCTATGACGGCATGAAGACCGGATACACCAACGCGTCGGGCTACAACCTCGCCGCCTCGGCGGTGCGTGACGGGCGTCGGCTGATCACCGTCGTGCTGGGCGGCCGCTCGACCGCCAGCCGCAACGCCCATGTCGCCGAACTGATGGACACCGGTTTCGAGGTCGAACGCCGTCGCTCCCAAGGCGAGCGGATCCAGGTGGCCCAGACCTTCTTCGAACAGCGCGGCTTCGGCGTGGGCGGTGTATCGGCCGACGCCCCGATCGCCTACGCCTCGGTCAATGACGACGAAGACGGCATCGGCGCCGAATCCACCACCGCCGTCGCCTATACGGCGGCCCCTCCACCCGCAGCCCTGCCGGCCCGCGTCGCCCCCGCCCCGTCGGAACGCGCCGCCAACCAGCGCGCCGCCGCGACCGCCCAGGCCATCGGCCAGGCCGCAGCCTCGTCATCCAATAACCGCGCCCCCCACAACGTCACCGCCTCGCTGAATGGCGCGCCATCCAGCGCAGCCGTCGCGCCCTCGACCACGCCGCGTCGCGCGACCCCGCCCCCGGCGCGAGAGCCGGCCCGCGCCGCCGCCCGCACGCCCGCCGGACGCTGGGCCGTTCAGGTCGGCGCCTTCCGCGAGGAGAAGGTCGCCAACGACTGGCTGGCCGAGGTCAACCGTCGTTTCCGCACCCAGTTCGCCACCGCCGAGCGCAACGTCCAGACGGCCGGCGACTGGTATCGCTCACGCTTCGTCGGCCTGACGGAAGCGGGCGCCAAGACTGCCTGCGAGGCCCTGGCCGAACGCCGCGTCACCTGCATGGTCATCGGCCCCGACTGAGGCGTTCGAGAGCAAGAACAAATGTTCTTGCTTTGTTCCAGATGATGTCGCATCGTCCTTCCCATGGAAACCGCCAAGGGAAGAGGCGCGCGTTCGAATGCCACCGGCCGCTACGAGCCTGAACAGCATCAGTCGTTCGACGATGGCTGGACGCGCGACGACGCCGAGGCCGCGCCGCTGCGCACCACCCTCACCCCGGAGCATGCCCGCACCATCATCGCCCGGAACGACAGCCCGGACATCGGATTCGACCGCTCCATCAACCCGTACAAAGGTTGCGAACATGGCTGCATCTACTGTTACGCCCGTCCGTCCCATGCCTGGATGGGCCTATCCCCGGGCCTGGATTTCGAGAGCCGGATCTTCTTCAAGCCCCAGGCCGCAAGTCTGCTGGAACAGGCGTTCCTCGCACCCCGATACAGGTGCAAACGCATCCACATAGGCGGCAACACCGACCCCTATCAGCCGGTTGAGCGCGATCTGAAATCGACGCGCTCGATCCTGGAAGTCATGCAACGGTTCAACCATCCGTTCAGCATCATCACCAAGTCGGTGCTGATCGGGCGCGACGCCGACATCCTGGGCCCGATGGGCAAGGCGGGACTGGCCTCGGCCTTCGTCTCCATCACCACGCTGGATCGCGGTCTGGCCCGCGCGATGGAGCCGCGCGCCTCCACCCCGGTCAAGCGGCTGGAGGCCATCAGTCGCCTGGCGGATGCGGGCTGTCCCGTCGGCGTCGGCTTTGCACCCGTCATCCCCGGCCTGAACGACCACGAACTGGAATCGATTTTGGAGGCGGCGGCCAAGGCGGGGGCGACACGGGCCATGTACGTCACCCTGCGCCTGCCGCTGGAGATCAAGGATCTGTTTCGCGAATGGCTGGCTGACGCCCGGCCGGACCGCGCCGCTCGCGTCATGTCCCTGATTCGCCAGACGCGCGGCGGCAAGGATTACGACGCCGACTGGTCCCAGCGCATGAAGGGAACCGGCCCTGTGGCCGAACTGATTGGCGCGCGGTTCAAGGCCGCCGTCAAACGCTATGGTCTCGATACGCCGCACCGCCTGCTGGATGAGACACAGTTCCGCGTGCCCGCCGACGCCCGGCCGCAGCTTGAGCTGTTTGGTTGATCAGTCGTCCGCCGCCGACGGATCGATGGCGCGGGTAACCAGGTCGCGCCAGGTCGGATCGGTATCGTCCACCAGATCGACGTCCTCCATCAGGGCCACCGCACCCTCCCCGTCCGGCAGGATCAGGCCCAGGATCTCCATCTCCTCGCCGTCTGGGCCGAGGTGGCTTTCGGCCTGGACGGCGACCGCCGCCTGCTCGCCGTCCTCTTCCCACCAGATCACAGGTTGGGGCAGGTCCATGACGATGGGCCGGGGATCGTCCGTCTCCCCCAGGGCGAAGACCGCGCGGCGCGCCTGAACGTCGTCCAGCGTGGCGACCACGCCGACGAACGGCTTCAGCCGCGTCCAGTCCTCGGCGTCGAAACCGCCGCCATCCTCGTCGTTCTGATTATCCATGGTCATCGCTTGAAAACTCCCACCAGTTCGACATGCGACGACCACAGAAACTGGTCGATCGGCGTGACAGTCTCCAGCCGGAAGCCTGCGTCGATCAGAACGCGGGCGTCGCGCGCGAAAGTCTGCGGGTTGCACGACACCCCGACCACGACCGAGGCCTTCGTATCCGCGATCTGGGCCGTCTGGTCGATGGCGCCGGAGCGCGGCGGGTCGAACACGATGGCGTCGCAACCCTTCAGATCATAGGGGTTCAGCGGACGCCGAAACAGATCGCGCGCCTCGGCCGTGATCGCCTTCATCCCCTTGGTCGAACCAACGGCGGCCTTCAGCGCCGCGATACCCGCCTTCGACGCATCCGCCGCGATCACCGGCGCCACGGTCGCCAGGGGGAAGGTGAAAGTCCCCGCGCCGCAGAACAGGTCGGCGATCTTCCTGGATCCCTTCACCGCCGCCATGGCGCGCGCGACCATGGCCTCTTCGGCCTGAGGCACGGCCTGCAGGAAACCGCCGGCCGGCAGGGACACGGTCGCCGGGCCGAACGCCACCCTGGGCTGGCGCGCCATGACCAGGGTGTCGCCCGCCAGGCTGAGCCGCGCCAGATCGGCCCGCTGCGCGGCCTGGATCGCCTTCATCTGGGCGTCGGCGGACAGGCCCCCGCCCGAGCGCCGCTCGACCCCCGTCACATCGACATCCAGCCCCGACAGCGTCCAGGTGACATGCAGGGTCGGCGCGGACTTGGGATGTTCGAAGAACGCCGCGGCCACCTCGACCAGAGCCGGAATGGCCGCTACGATCCGGGGATCGGCGACCGGACAGGCCAGAACCTCGACCAGCCGCCACGACCGCCGCGCCTTGAACCCCAGCACCACCCGCCCGTCCTGGGTCCGGCGGGCATGCAGCGCCACGCGGCGGCGCGTTCCCGGCGGCGTGGCCACCGTCGCCTCGATCTCGGTCTTGATCCCGTCGCGCGCCAGCGCCAGCCGCACCTGCTCGCGCTTCCAGTCCAGATACGGTCCCTCGGACCAGTGCTGCAGCGAACACCCACCGCAGTCGCCATATTGTGGCGACACGGGCGCGATGCGGTCGGGGCTGGGCGTGACGATCTCGACCTGTTCCAGCCGACCGTCCACGACCACGCCTCGCACCGTCTCGCCGGGCAGGGTCAGGCCGGCGAAGACCGGCCCTGACGGCGTCTGGGCGATGCCGTCGCCCTGGCCGCCGACGCGGTCGATGGTGAAGATGTCCATCGGCGGGCTTCTAGCCGCGCGCCCCGCGTCGCTCAACCCACACGCCTCTCGCGGACGCGATGGCGCGGTCCGCAAAGATCAACGAATATGAACGAACCGATCAATTGCCGTTCAGCTTCGCGGTCGTAAATCTGATTGCAACGAGACACGAGGCTTTGCCGTTAACGATTGACGGAAACCGTTCGGTCCTCAGAGGGTTGGAAAATGCGTCTCACCAAAACATCGCTCGCCGCCGTCGCCGCTCTGGCGCTCGGCGTCACGGCCGCCCCGCTCACAGCGTCGGCGCAAGTCTATTACGGCAACGGCTACAGCCAGAACTACGGCACCGGCTCGTATGCCCCGTCCTACAACTACGGGCGCGGCCAGTCCTATGATCCCTGCTCGCGTGAACGCCAAGGCCGCACCGGCGCCGGCGCTGTGATCGGTGGCGGCGCGGGCGCCGTCATCGGCTCGCAACTGGCCGCACGCGGTCGCCGCACCGAAGGCAGCATCCTGGGCGGCGTGCTCGGCGCCGTGGTCGGTTCGCAGGTCGGTCGTTCCAGCTCGGACGCCTGCCGCAGCTACCAGAGCAGCTATGGCTCCAACGGCTACTACGCCCAGGGCTACAGCCAGCCCAGCTACTACGATGATCGCTACACCGGCGATCAGGGCTATCGCTACGACGATTACGACCGTCGCGACGACTATGCCTCCAGCCGTGGCGGCTATTACGACGACCGCTCGCGCCCGGTCGAATCCTATCAGAATTCAGACGGATGCCGCTTGGCTGAAAGCCAGGTCCGTCTGCCGGATGGTCGCACGGACACCCGATACGTCCGAACCTGCCCCGACCAGTACGGCCGCTATCGCGTCGTCGATTAATTTTCAGCCCCCCTGTCGATCGACGACGTGACGGGAGCCGCCGGAGGATCAGTCCTCCGGCGGTTTCTCTTTGTTTGGGCTATCGCGCTTCGCGCTATTTGAGCCCGTGTTTGATGGCTATCGGCCTTTGGCCTGCTTCAGTCCGTTTAGCCAGGCTTCTTGGCCCACAGCAGGAACTCGACATTGCCATCGCCGCCGGTGATGGGGCTTTTGGTGGTGGCCTGAACGGCCCAGCCGAGGGCTTCTAGCCAGTCACTGACACGCTGCACGGCCCGGGCGTGGGCCTGGGGGTCCTTGACCACGCCCTTCTTGCCGCCGCCCGGCCCATCGGCCTCGAACTGGGGTTTGACCAAGGTGATCAGGTCCGCGCCCGCCACCGCCAGATCGAGTGCGGCGGGCAAGACCTTGGCAAGGCTGATGAAGCTGGCGTCGCAGACGATCAGCGAGGGCGCTGGCGAGATCAACTCGGAGGTCAGATCGCGCGCATCGGTGCGCTCCAGATTGACCACGCGCGGATCGGCGGCGACCCGGTCGTGCATCTGGCCGAACCCGACATCGACGGCGAACACCTGAGCCGCGCCGCGATCCAGACAGACCTCGGTGAAGCCGCCGGTAGAGGCGCCGACGTCCAGCACTACCCTGCCCTCGATCCCGACAGGCCACACGGTCAGGGCGTGATCCAGCTTCAGCGCGCCCCGTCCGACCCAGCGATGGGCGGGGGCGTAGCCGATATCGGCGTTCGCACTGACGGTCTGCGAGCTGGATTTGGCCGGCGCGCCGTTCACGGTGACGCCGCCGGCCTCGATGGCCGCCTTCGCCTTGGCCCGGCTCTCGGCCAAACCTAGGGTGACGAGAAGCTGGTCCAGCCTCATCCTATCTCGCTGAGACGCGCCAACGCCGCCTGCAGCTTGACCTTGCCTGCCTCGGCATCGGCCAGCTTGGCGCGCTGTTCATCGACGACTTCGGGTGCGGCGCGCGACACGAAGTTGGGATTGCCCAGCTTCTTGTTCACATGGCCGATGTCGCTGTCGAAAGCGGCGATTTCCTTTTCCAGACGCGCCCGCTCGGCGGTCAGGTCGATGATGCCGGCCAGCGAAAGCGCGACAGTCGAACCGCCCGAAACGAAGGTCACGGCCCCGGTCGGCGCAGCGTCCGCCGATCCGACCTCGGATACGCGGCCAAGGGTCAGGATCAGGTCGCGGTGGCGTGCCAGCCGTTCAGCCGTGACGGCGTCCCTCGCGACGAAGGCCAGCGGCGGCTTGGCCGACGGCGGCACGTTCATCTCGGCGCGCAGCCCTCGGATCTCGCCGACCAGATCGACCAGCCAGCCGATCTCGGCCTCGGCCGCCGTGTCGATGAAGGCGTCCGGCAGCACCGGCCATTCCGCGCCGATCAGCAGGCCTTCCCGCGCCGGACCTTCCTTGCCCAGTTCGGCCCACAGCTCCTCGGTGATGAAGGGCATGACCGGGTGCAGCAGCTTCAGGGTCTGATCCAGGGTCCACGCGGTCATGGCCCGCGTCTCGGCCTTGGCGGCTTCATCGGCGCCATTGAACACCGGCTTGGCCAGTTCCAGATACCAGTCGCAAAAGACGTTCCAGACGAATCGGTACAACGCCCCTGCCGCATCGTCGAACCGGCCGCCCTCGATGGCTTCGGACACAGCGCGTTCAGCCTTGGTCAGTTCGCCACGAATCCAGCGGTTGATCGTCTGTTCGACGGTCGCGGGATCGAAGTCCTGGACGCGGCGCGCCTCGTTCATCTGGCTGAAGCGGGCGGCGTTCCACAGCTTGGTGCCGAAGTTGCGATAGCCCTCGATCCGCTGCTTCGACAGCTTGATGTCGCGCGTGCCCGACAGGATGGCCATGGTGAACCGCAGCGGATCGGCGCCCAGTTCGTCGATGATGCCCAGGGGGTCGATGACGTTCCCCTTGGACTTGCTCATCTTCTGGCCCTTCTCGTCGCGGACCAGACCGTTGATGATGACCCTTTTGAACGGGACTTCGCCCATGAAGTGCTGGCCCATCATCATCATTCGGGCCACCCAGAAGAAGATGATGTCCGCCGCCGTGACCAGGTCGCTGGTCGGATAGAATCGCTCAAGATCCTCGGTCTTCTCGGGCCAGCCCATGGTCGAGAACGGCCACAGGGCCGAGCTGAACCAGGTGTCCAGAACGTCCTCGTCCTGGGTCAGGGCGACCTCGGAATCATAGTCCGACATCGCCTGTTCGCGGGCGTCCTCTTCCGTCTCGGCGACATATATTTCGCCGTTCGGGCCGTACCAGGCCGGGATGCGGTGGCCCCACCAAAGCTGGCGGCTGATGCACCACGGCTCGATGTTGCGCAGCCATTCGAAATAGATTTTTTCGTACGACTTGGGCTCGAACACCGTGTCGCCCTGCTCCACCGCTTTCAGCGCGGGCCGAGCCAGGACCTTGGCGTCGACGTACCACTGGTCCGTCAGCCACGGCTCGATGACGACGCCGGAACGATCGCCGTGCGGGACGACGTGCTTGGTCTTCTCGATCTCGCGCAACCAGCCCTCTTCCTCGGCGCGGGCGACGATGGCCTTGCGCGCGGCGAAGCGGTCGAGGCCGGCGTATGCCGACGGCACGTCCGGCGTATCGACGTCGGTGATGCGGCCGAAGGCGTCGAGGATGTTCAGCGACGGCAGACCCGCGCGCTTGCCGACGCCGAAGTCGTTGAAATCATGCGCCGGCGTGATTTTCACCGCGCCGGAACCCTTGGTCGGATCGGCATAGTCGTCGGCCACGATGGGGATACGGCGGCCGGTGATCGGCAAGGTCACGAACTGTCCGACGATGGAGGCGTACCGCTCATCCTCTGGATGGACCGCCACGCCCGTGTCGCCCAGCATGGTTTCGGGCCGGGTCGTGGCGACGACGATGAAGTCTCGCGTTTCCCATTCCGTGGCCTTACCGTCTTCGTCGAAGGCAATGGGGTGTTCGTAGGTGACGCCGTCCGCCAGCGGATAGGCGAAATGCCAATAGGCGCCGTCGACCTCGCGCTGCTCGACCTCCAGGTCCGAGATGGCGGTCTGGAAATGCGGATCCCAGTTCACCAGCCGCTTGTCGCGATAGATCAGGCCTTCCTTGTGCAGTTGCACGAAGACCTTGCGGACGGCGGCGTTCAGCCCCTCATCCAGGGTGAACCGCTCGCGCGACCAGTCGCACGACGCGCCCAGGCGGCGCAGTTGCTGGACGATGGCGCCGCCGCTCTCGGCCTTCCATTCCCAGACCTTCTCGATGAAGGCGTCGCGGCCCATGTCGCGCCGACTGATATTGCCGGCGGCGGCCATCTGGCGTTCGACCACCATTTGGGTGGCGATACCGGCGTGGTCGGTGCCGGGCAGCCACAGCACCGCCTTGCCCTTCATCCGGTGATAGCGGGCCAGGATGTCCTGCAGCGTGTTGTTCAGCGCATGGCCGACGTGAAGGCTGCCGGTCACGTTCGGCGGCGGAATGACGATCGAATAGGCGTCGGCCGCTCCGTCGGTCGCGGCGGCGGCGCGCGGCGCGAACAGGCCGCTCTCTTCCCACTGGGCGTACAATCGGGGCTCGGCGGCCTGGGGTTCGAATGTCTTCTCAAGCATGGGACTTCTTTGATCGTTGTCGTGCGGCGCAAGCGGCGCGGCCACACGGGGCCTCGAATGACAAAGGGCGGCCCCAGCAGGAGCCGCCCTTCGATTAGTCTGCGGTGAAGCGAAGGGCTAGGCGCTGCGCGCGATGCGTTCGACTTCCTTTTGTACCGCCGCCTGGACGATGCCGGGCAGATTGTTGTCCAGCCAGTCCTTCAGCAGCGGACGCAGCATCTCGCCGACCATGGCTTCGACGGTATTGCCGCTGAGGAAAGGCAGGTCGCCCGATGCGGCCTGGGCCGGCTCCGGCTTCTTGAACGACGCGGCCAGGCCGGCGAAGGCCGAGGCGGCGCTGGCGGCGGCGCTGTCGCCGACCAGGGTGTCGTAGGCGGGAACCGGCTCAGGCGCCGATTCGGCATAGAGCGGCGCGGGTTCGGGCGCGGGCTGATACGGCTCCGGCGTATGTTCCACCACGTCCAGGTCGCCGATGGTTTCGGCTGGCGCCTCGTAGCGGTCGGTCAGTTCCAGCACGTCGTCCTCGACGGCGGGTTCCGGCGTCGGCTCGACGGGGGCGGCGAAGATGGTCTCGGCCGCCAGGGGCTCGGGCACAGGCTCAGGCGTGGCTTCAGGTGCAGCCGCCGCTGGCGTCTCGGCCGGGGCCTCGTCTTCGGAAATGATCCGGCGAATCGACGCCAGGATCTCTTCCATGGTCGGTTCCTGGGCAGACTGATCGGTCATGGCGCAACCTTGGGCGAGGCCTGGGAAGAAGTTGGCTTACGGAATGCTCCGCACGCCGCGAAAGGCGGGTTCCGAACGACGGATCGTCCGGGACCTTGAGCCTTGTCGTCGCATCTTCGCCCGTCGGAATCAACGGGCGGTTTCAGTCCGTATTCTGCAGCCGTCAGTTCTGCGGCGCGGTGCGAACGACCTCGCCTTTCAACTGCGTGTCGATCGGCGCATCGGCGGCGTCGGCAGCGGCGACGATCGGCGGCGAGGCCACTCGGTCCAGCGTCTCGATCACACCGTCCCAAGGCAGGCCGCCACGCCCCTTGACCCGGTCGTAGTTGGTCGCGGGATCGTAGGCGTCGAGTGTGGGGTTCAGCGCTGGGCCTTCCAACTGGCCCATGGCGGCCAGCAGCGAGGCGCGGGCGACATATTCGGCGGCGCGGGCGTTGGCCACGGCCGTCTGCGAGCTGCGCAGCGTCAGTTCTTGGTTCAGCACATCCAGCGTGGTGCGCAGGCCGACCTGGGCTTCCTGGCGTACACCTTCGGCGGCGACCGAGGCGGCGCGGACAGCTTCGGTTCCGGCCGAGACGGTGGCGCGGGTCGACAGAACCTGGGCGTAGGCGGAGCTGACGTTCTGCAACACGGTGCGGCGCTCGCCCTCGATGGCGATCTGGGCGGCGTTGGCGCGCTCCAGCGCCTGGGCGACGCGCGAGCGGTTCAGGCCGCCTGTGAACAGCGGCACCGACAGGGTGGCGCCGGCGGTGAAGCTGCGACGGTCGGCCAGTTCGCCCAGATCGCCCAGGTCATTGGTCGAACCGCCATAAGACGCTGTGGCGCGAACCGACGGCAGATATTCGGAGCGAGCGGCAGCGACGGCGGCCTCTGCGCCTTGCAGGGTGTAGGTCGCCGACAGCACGGCAGGGTTCCGTTGCAGCGCGGTCTCGATGGCGACGTCGAAGTCGGTCGGGACGACCGGCAGGGCCGGAGCGGCTTCCAGATCGGCGGGCGACTGGCCCACGACGGCGGCATAGGCGGCGCGCGAGGTGGACAACTGGGCCTGGGCGTTGGCCAGGTCGGCCTCCGACTGCGCCTGCGAGGCCTCGGCCTGTGCCACATCGGTGCGGGTGATCTCGCCGACCTCGAAGCGGGCGCTGGTTTCTTCCAGCTGACGCTGCAGCACGGTCAGGTTTTCCTGGCGGATGCGCAGGACTTCCATGTCGCGGGTGACGTTCACATAGGCCTGGATGACCGACAGCATGACCGATTGTTCGATCTCGCGCAGGTTCTCGCGGCCGGCCAGGACGCTGGCGCGGGCTTGATCGATGGCGCGCGAGGTGCGGCCAGCGGTCCAGATGTTCTGGCTCAGGCTGACCCCGACATTGGCGCCGTCGGTCTCGGACGAGGACGACGAGACCTGGGTGTCCGGCACCCCATCGTTGTTCGTATCGACGAACTGGGTCACGGTGGGGAAGTCGCTGCGGGTGTAATCTACGCCCGCCGAGGCGCTGAGCGTCGGACGCAGGCCCGAGCGGGCCTGAACCACCGTCTCGTCCAGCGCGCGCTGGGTGGCGCGCTGGGCCAGCAGGTTGGGATTGGTCCGATAGGCCAGGGCGATCGCGTCCTGCAGCGTCTCGGCCCAGGCCGGGGCGCCAAGTCCGGTCATCACGGCGACCACTGCGGCCGAAGCCAGCACACGCGAGCGTTTCAACATTGTCCGTCCTTGCCTGACGCCCCCCGAGGAACGCCCGAATGTTTTCTCAAGCGTAACTGCGGCCTGACCGAACCACACGCCAGTTAAGTTTTCTTCACGGTTGCGAACGGGATTTCCGTCGCAACCGCGCGTCTCTTGGTCTTACAGCGCGAAAGTGGGGGCCGGCGTCAGCTCGGCAAGGACCAATGGCGACGAATCGAACAGTTCGCGTCGCGACAGGCCTTCGCGCGTCTGCACATACAGGGCCGCCTTGCCGATGGCGCCGCGTCGCTCGACCACCACGATACGGCCGCCGGGGCGCAGGGCGGCGCCCCACGATTCGGGCAGGCTTTGCACGCCGCCTTCGGAAATGATCAGGTCCCAGCCTTCGCCGGCCGGCTGGGCCAGAGGCGCGACGACGGTCGTCACGCCCTCGGCCGCCAGGACCTCGCCGACCACGGCGAAGACGGCGTCGTCGGATTCCTGGGCGGTAACCGTCACGCCCATCCGCGCCAGCACAGCGGCGGCGTAGGGGGCGGCGATGGCCAGGGCCTTCTCTCCTGTCCGCGCATCGGCGGCCTGCAGCAGCTTGGCGACATCGCGGGCGGGCATCAGGCGACGCTCGCCGGCGATGACCACCGATTCTTCGGAATAGGCGGCGAAGGCGCGGTCGGGCGCGCAGTACGATTCACGCGGTACGGCCATCATGGCCAGGTGAATCGCGCGATCCGTCACGTCGTTCACCCGCACCTGCGAGTCGACCATAGCCTTGCGCTCGGCGGTGAAATCCATCTGTAGGGCAGCCTTCAACGATAATCCGGGAGGAAAACTCGCGCGCTTATAGGTCCGTGCGTTGCAGCGGACAATCCGATCTGATAGCGAACGCCCCTCGCGATGACCGCCCCCGAGAAATCGGGGACAAAAAGCGGCCTGATGGCGGAGTGGTGACGCAGAGGACTGCAAATCCTTGCACCCGGGTTCGATTCCCGGTCAGGCCTCCATCGCGACAAACGAACGAAGGCCGCCCCTCGGGGCGGCCTTCGCGTTTTCAGCCCCGCGCCAGCGCCGTCGTGGTCAGATGATGCAGGGCCACCGCGCTGGTCGCGGCGACGTTCAGCGAATCGAATCCCCCCGCCATGGCGATGCCGATGGGCCGACAGCGCTGGATCAGGTCACGGGGCAGACCCGACCCCTCCGATCCCAGCACCAGGGCGACCGGGCCGGTGCGACGATAATCCGACAGGCGCTCCGTCGCCGACGGCGTCAGCGCCAGCACCTCGACCCCCGCCTGTTGCAGCGCGTCCACGATGACCTCGGCCTCGGCGATGGCGAAAGGCGTGCGCAGCACCGCCCCGACCGAGACGCGAATAGCCTTGCGGTAGAAGGGATCGCAGCAGGTCGCATCCAGCAGCACGGCCCTAGCTCCGAAGGCGGCGGCGTTGCGGAAAAGCCCGCCCATATTGTCGTGATTGCCGATGCCGCTGGCGACGACGTACACGTCCTGAGGCCCTATATCCGCCAGCAGTTCGGCCAGCGACGGCGGCGCAGGCTTTTCGCCCAGAGCCAATATGCCCCGGTGCAGTTCGAACCCGGCGATCCGGTCCAGCACCGGCTGGCGCGCCACATAGACGGGCGTCGCAGGCGGCAGGGCCTGAATCACATCCGTCAGAGCCGCCACTCTCTTCTCGGCCAGCAGCAACGACAGCGGCCGGCAGCGCGACGCCGCCGACGCCAGCCCACGCACCACCACCTCCCCCTCGGCGATGAACAGGCCCTGGCGGCCCGTCAGATCGCGTTCGCGGATATCTCGATAGGCCGCAACACGCGGGTCTTCGGGATCGGCGATAATTATCGGGTCGATTTGCTCAATTTCCCATTGCAAGATCAGAACAGGCGCTGCTATAGGCCCGCCTCCCGAGCATGTTCCGCGGTAGCTCAGTGGTAGAGCAGCCGACTGTTAATCGGCTGGTCGTAGGTTCGAATCCTACCCGCGGAGCCACTCGGGAGTAAAGGCCGCCGTTCTTACAGGCCTTTGATCTAAGCCCCTCCCCGACAAAGCAATATTGACCAAGCATCGCCTGCCCGGCTGCTTGCCGTGGCCGGATCGCATGATCGCCATCAAGCGCCGCCGCGCCGTGGTGTCGCTTTGACGCGCCGCGTTCCAGTTCGTAGGTGAGAGCCGATCAGAACCTTGCCGAACCTTGAGCGTTCGGCCATGCCCCTCACGAGACTTCGGAGAGACGCGCCGCCGCAATGTCCATCAGCTTCCTCCTCGTCGTCATTCTCGTTCTGCCCTTCCTCGGCGCCATCGTCGCGTCCGGCCTGCCGCGTCATGCACGAACGTCTGCGGCCATCCTGTCGTGGGTCGTGGCGCTGGTCAGCCTGGGGTGTCTGGCAGCGCTGTGGCCGATGTTTCAGGACGGAGAGACGCTGCGCTACGAAATTCCGTGGCTGCCGTCGCTGGGGGTCAATCTGGTATTGCGGCTGGACGGGCTGTCGTGGCTGTTCAGCGCCCTGATCCTTGGGATCGGCGCCTTGGTGGTGCTGTACGCCCGCTACTACATGTCGCCGAAGGACCCGGTGCCGCGCTTCTTCTCCTTCCTGCTGGCCTTCATGGGCGCGATGCAGGGGGTGGTGCTGTCGGGCAACCTGATCCAGTTGGTGGTCTTCTGGGAGCTGACCAGCCTCTTCTCCTTCCTGCTGATCGGATATTGGCACCAGAACCCGGCGGCGCGGGAAGGCTCGCGCATGGCGTTGACTGTGACCGCGACGGGCGGGATCGCCCTGTTGGTCGGCATGATCCTGATCGGGCGGATCGTCGGGAGCTACGATCTGGATGTCGTCCTGGCCTCGCGAGAGGCGATCCAGGCCAGTCCGCTGTATCTGCCCGCCCTCATCCTGCTGCTGCTCGGCGCGATGACCAAGAGCGCCCAATTCCCCTTCCACTTCTGGCTGCCGCGCGCCATGGCCGCGCCGACGCCGGTCAGCGCCTATCTGCATTCCGCGACGATGGTGAAGGCGGGCATCTTCCTGTTGATCCGGTTCTGGCCGGTCTTTGCAGGGACCGAGAGCTGGTATCTGATCGTCGGCGGCATGGGTCTGGCGACCTTGTTGCTGGGCGCCTGGTGCGCCATCTTCCAGCATGACCTGAAAGGCCTGCTGGCCTATTCCACGATCAGCCACCTGGGCCTGATCGTCCTGCTGCTGGGGCTGGGAAGCCCGCTCGGCTGTATCGCCGCCATCTTCCACACGGTGAACCACGCCACCTTCAAGGCGTCCCTGTTCATGGCCGCCGGCATCATCGACCACGAGGCCGGCACGCGGGATATGAGGAAGCTCAGCGGTCTGTTCCGCTTCATGCCCTTCACCGCGACACTGGCCATGGTGGCGGCGGCGGCGATGGCGGGCGTGCCGCTGCTGAACGGTTTCCTGTCCAAAGAGATGTTCCTGGCTGAGGCGGTGGCCAGCGTGAATACGCATGGACTGAACCTGCTCCTGCCCGCCTTGGCGACCTTGGCCAGCGCCTTCAGCGTCCTCTATTCGCTGAGGTTCATCCACACGACCTTCTTTGGCCCGCCGCCCACCAAGCTGGACCGCGTCCCGCACGAGCCGGTCGCCTGGATGCGGCGTCCGGTCGAGGTGCTGGTGGCCCTGTGCCTGGTCGTGGGCATCTTCCCGGCCGTAACGGTGGGCCCCTTCCTGAAGAGCGCGGCCGTCTCGGTGCTGGGCTTCGACCTGCCCTATTACAGCCTGGCCCTGTGGCACGGGTTCAACCTCCCGCTGGTGCTGAGCCTCATCGCCCTGGCGGGGGGCGTGGGCCTGTATGTCGTCTTCGGCAAACGGATCAACGCCAATCCACGCGGCGGTCCCTGGGGCTGGAAGCGGCTGAACGGCGGCTGGCTGTTCGAACGGACCATGACCGGCCTGTTCAAGGGGTCAGAAGCCCTGGTCCGGCTGTTCGGCGCGACGCGGCAACAACCGCAGTTGCGCGCCATCGTCCTGGTCGCCCTGCTGGCGGGCGGTCTGGCCGCTGTCGGCGCAGGCCTGATCATCAGGCCGATCATGCCGACGCCGACTTTGGCGAACTGGGCGTTCGCAGGCCTGTGGCTGGTGGGGGCCAGTTGCGCGGTCGCCGCCGCCTGGCAGGCGAAATATCACCGGCTGGCGGCCGTCGTTCTGATGGGCGGAGCGGGTCTGGCCAGCTGCCTGTCCTTCGTCTGGCTGTCGGCGCCGGACCTGGCCGTGACCCAGTTGCTGGTCGAGGTGGTGACCACCGTCCTGCTGCTGCTGGGCCTGCGCTGGTTGCCGAAACGCCTGGAGACCATCCGCCTGCCCCAGGCCATGGAGCGGCGTTCGCGTCGTCGCCGCCGCATCGACCTGATCATCGCCGCCGCGGTGGGCACGTCCCTGGCCGCCATTTCCTACGCCGTCATGACCCGGCCGTCGGTCGAGGGGATCTCCCGCTTCTTCGTCGAGCACGCCTACAAGGACGCTGGCGGGCGCAACATCGTCAACGTCATCCTGGTCGACTTCCGCGCCTTCGACACCTTCGGCGAGATCACGGTCCTGGGCATCGTCGGCCTGACCGTCTTCGCCCTGCTGCGTCGCTTCCGCCCGGCCGACGACACCCTGTCGGGGCCCAGCCAGCAGCGCGCCCAAAACGCCTCGGATCGGGATCACGAGACGCGGTCGGAGGGCGACACCCTGAAAGAAACCATGCTGATCCCGCGCGTGGTCATGCGCTGGATCTTCCCCTTCATCATCCTGCTGGCGGTGCATCTGTTCCTGCGCGGGCATGACCTGCCGGGCGGCGGATTCGCGGCTGGCGTGGCCCTGTCGATCGCCTTCATCCTGCAATATATGGCCTCGGGCGCGCGGTGGGTGGAGGAACGGCTGGCCATCCGGCCCATCTTCTGGATCGGCGCTGGCCTAGTGATCGCCGCACTCAGCGGGATCGGGTCGTGGCTATTCGGCTATCCGTTCCTCACCTCGTGGTTCCAGTATGCCGACCTGCCGATCCTGGGTCGCGTGCCCTTGGCCAGCGCGGTGCTGTTTGACCTGGGCGTGGTGGTTTTGGTCGTCGGCGCCACCGTCCTGACCCTGGTCGCCCTGGCGCACCAGTCGCTGCGCAAGCCCAAACAAAGAGACGCCGAGGAAGGAGAGCCGTCATGATGGAACTGGTTCTCGCCCTGGCCATCGGCGTGCTGGCGGCCTCGGGCGTCTGGCTGCTGCTGCGGCCCCGCACCTTCCAGGTGATCATGGGGCTGTCGCTGCTATCCTATGCGGTCAACATCTTCATTTTCGCTATGGGACGGCTGAAGTCGGGCGCACCGCCCGTACTGGCGGGTGAGGTCTCCGATCCCGCGCGCTACACCGACCCAACGCCCCAAGCCTTGGTCCTAACCGCCATCGTCATCAGCTTCGCCCTGACGGCGCTGTTCCTGGTGGTCATCCTGGCCGCGCGCGGCATTACCGGCAGCGACCATGTCGACGGCAAGGAGCCTGACGCATGACCGACTGGCACGCCCATCTGATCATTGGCCCCATCGTCCTGCCGATGATCATCGCCTCGGCCATGCTGCTGGTGGACGAGCGTCGTCGCATCCTGAAGGCCTCTCTCAGCCTGGCGGCCATGGCGGCCATTCTGGTCATGGCGTTGATCCTGCTGCACGAGAGCGCCAACGGCGCGGTGGGCGGCGGCGACACCGCGCGCGTCTATCGCCTGGGATCGTGGGCCGCGCCCTACGGCATCGTCCTGGTCGCCGACCGGCTGTCGACGATGATGGTGGCCCTGACCAGCGTGCTGGGCGGCTGCGCCCTGATCTTCGCCCTGGCGCGGTGGGACCGGGCTGGACCACGCTTCCACGCCCTGTTTTTGCTTCTGATCATGGGCGTCAACGGCGCCCTGCTGACCGGCGACCTGTTCAACCTGTTCGTCTTCTTCGAAGTGATGCTGGCCGCGTCTTACGGTCTCGCCCTGCACGGCTCGGGCGAGGCCAGGGTGCGGGCGGGCGTGATCTATATCGCCGTCAACCTGACCGCCTCCCTGCTGTTCCTGATCGGGGTCAGCCTGATCTATGGGGTGACGGGCACGCTCAACATGGCCGATCTGGCGACGCGGGTTCCGACCATTGCGGCGGAGGACCTGGGCCTGTTTCACATCGGGGCGGCGGTGCTGGGCACGGCCTTCCTGATCAAATGCGCCATGTGGCCGGTCGGCTTCTGGCTGACCTCGACCTATTCGGCCGCCAGCGCCCCGGCAGCGGCGGTCTTCGCCATCCTGTCCAAGGTCGGGGTATATGTGATCATCCGCCTCAGCCTGCTGCTGTTCGGCGCCGGCGCAAGCGCATCCGCCGGGTTCGGCCTGACCTGGCTGATGTTCGGCGGCCTGGCGACTATCGCCTTCGGCACCTTCGGCCTGATCGCCTCGCGCGACCTGTCCCGCGCCGCCGGGTTCGGGGTGATGATCTCGTCTGGCACCGTGCTGGCGATCCTGGGCGTCGGCGACACGGCGGCCCTCAGCGGCGCGCTCTTCTATCTGATCGGCTCGACCCTGGCCTGCGCCACCCTGTTCCTGCTGGCCGAGATCCTTCAGCGCGGGCGCGAGGCCGATGTCGGCGAGGCGCGCGCCGTCTTCGACGATGAATATCGCGATCCGTTCGATGACGAGGAACGCAACGAGCCCGGCCTAGTCATCCCGGCGGCCGTGGCGGCCCTGGGCGGTGCCTTCCTGATCTGCACCCTGATGGTGGCCGGCATGCCGCCTCTGGCGGGCTTCGTCGGCAAGCTGTCGATGATCGACGCCCTGGTCAGCGTCGGCGGCCCGGCGCAATGGACGCTGGTGGCGGTGCTGTCCGTGTCCAGCCTCGGCGCCCTGATCGGCCTGACCCGCCTGGGCGTCGGCGCCATCTGGACCCGCGACGAGGATGCCCCGCCGTTCGTCGTGGGCGCGGCCGAACTGACGGCCGTCGCCGCCCTGCTCGGCGCCTGCGTGTTCCTGGCCATCTTCGCCGGCTCCGCCCTGGTCTATACCGACCACACGGCAGCCTGGCTGGCCGAGCCGAAGGGCTATATCCACGCCGTGCTGGGCGGAGGCGGCCGATGAGACGCATCCTGCCCTACCCCGTCCTGTCGCTGGGCCTGTTCGTCGCCTCGATCCTGCTCAGCGCCTCGGTCGCCCCGCCGTCTCTGGTGCTGGCCCTGCTGCTGGCCTTGCTCGCGCCGGTCATCATGCTGGCTCTGGGCGTGGATCGCGTGCGGCTGAAGGCGCCCAAGGCCATGGCGCGCCTGGCCGTCGACGTCGTCGGTGACATCGTACGCTCCAACTGGGCGGTGTCGCAGATCATCCTGGGTCGCCGTCGCCACGAGCGGACGTCCGGCTTCATCCATATCCCGCTGGACCTGCGCGACCGATATGGCCTGGCGGTCCTGGCCATCATCATCACCTCGACGCCCGGCACCCTGTGGGTCGAATATGAATCCGCGACCGGCAGGTTGCTGCTGCACGTCCTCGATCTGGTGGACGAAGAGACCTGGGTGCGCCTGATCAAGGATCGCTACGAGCGCCGGCTGATGGAGATCTTCGAATGACGGCGGCGGTGCTGACCTGGGGCCTGGGTCTGGCCCAACTGATGCTGATCTGCGCCATGGGCCTGGCGGCGTGGCGGATCATCCACGGTCCGCGCGCTCAGGATCGCGTCTTGGGCATGGACACCCTCTATCTGAACGGCATGCTGCTGGTCGTGGTTTTCGGCGTCCGCACCAACAGCCAGCTCTATTTTGAGGCCGCCCTGGTGATCGGCATGCTGGGCTTCGCCGCCACCGTGGCCTTGGCCAAGTTCCTGATGCGCGGCGAGGTGATCGAATGACCCAGGCTGAAGTTCCCGCGTGGGCCGCCTTCGTCGTCGTAGGACTGGCGCTCGCCGGCTCGGCCCTGTCGCTGCTGGGCGCAGTCGGCCTGACGCGGCTGAAGACCTTCTACGAGCGTGTCCACGCCCCGACCCTGGGGGCGACCCTGGGCATGGCGCTGGTGCTGGCGGCCTCGGTGGTGTGGTTCACGGTGGTCGAGGGGCGCTTTATGCCGCGCGAAATCCTGATCGGCCTGTTCCTGACCGTCACCACGCCGGTCACCCTGATCCTTCTGGCCCGCGCCGCCCTGTTCCGCGACCGCACGGAAAAGGCGAAGGACACGCCTGACAAGGGCTGAGACGAGATCAAAAAAGAAGCCCGGCGGGGCGCGCCGGGCTGAAATAAGGTTCGGTGATGGTGTCCCTGAGGACGATCCTCCTAGTTAACCGAATTGGTTTCCAGAACATTAACATCCCGATCCGGCAGCCATGCCGACTGACGCCCGTTCGGCGCCACAGGCCAGGTGATCCGCCAGCCCAACCCCGCGCGCTCGATGACGAACCCCGTCCCCCCGCCCGCGCCCGGATAATCGACGCTCTTGCCGTTCACCGTAATCGTCGCTGCGCCGGCCTGCCCCGTGACGGCCCGCCACCGCCCACGCCCGATCGCCGTCGCCGTCACGCCGACGCCATTGACGGTCACGTCGGGCGCCGCTCTTTCCGCCTGGCCCGACGCCATCAGCGTGGCGCCGTCCGAATCCACCGCATCCAATCCGCCCGCGCCGTCCAGACGAACGGTCGGCTGTCCGGCGGCGATCAGCACGACAGGCCCCGCCCCACCTTGAATGACCACCAATGTCTCGGGCGAAACGGCCGCGTCCTCGCCCACCTGCACCTCGGGCGTGAAGCGGACGTCGCCGTGCAGGGGCGGCAATCGAAGTTCGAATCGGCCCGCGCCATCCGCGCTGGCGGCCACCGCAGCCGCACCCGGCGCACGCAGGACGACGCGCGCGTTCGGACCCGCCGCGCCGCGCACGACTAGCCCCCCCCCATCACGTGTCACACCGTCGATCAGCGGCGGCCGGACCCAGGGCGAGGCTTCGTCCGCCCCCGTCGGCCCCGCCACGCCGCCCTGCCGGTCGGAACAGGCCGCCGCAGCCAGAACCGCGACACAAGCGACGATCATCCGACGTTTCATCCTGCGCCTCTACGATATAGGACTGGCGACCCAGCGGCTTGAGCCTGTGTTAGCTTGAGCGCCGTCGCTTTGGCCATGGCCAGGCCGCGTATTCGTTTTCTTCGAGGCCCTATGTCCCTGCCCCCCGTTTCGTTCCTGCCGTTCGACGGCTCCTCCGTCTGCCTGTTCTGCGGCGCCTCCGAAACCGCCGATCCTTCCTACACCGAGGCGGCCTACGCCTTCGGCAAGGCGACGGCCGAGGCCGGCTGGCGGCTGGTCTATGGCGGCGGCGGCGTGGGCCTTATGGGCGCTTCGGCGCGCGGCGCGCACGAGGCGGGCGGCCGGGTCGTCGGCATCATGCCGGCCTTCCTGCGCAGCCGCGAACGTCTGTTCGACGAGGTCGAGACAGTCGTCGTCACCTCGATGCACGAACGCAAACAGCTGATGTACGATCAGTCGGACGCCTTCGTGGTCGCCCCCGGCGGCATCGGCACCCTGGAAGAAGTCGTCGAACTGCTGTCCTGGAAGCGGTTGGATCTGCACCACAAGCCGGTTGTCTTTTTAAACCTTAACGGCTTCTGGAACGGTTTCTTCGCCCTGATGAAGCACAGCGTCGAGGAAGGCATGACCCCGCCTTCGTTCCTCGACGCCTGGACGGTCGCCGACACGGTCGAAGAGGCGATGGCCCAGGTTCAGGCCGGTGGCGACGTGCCGCAGTTGAAACATGATCAGCGGTAAGTGATCGTCGCTAATATTCGCGCGACTACGTATTGACAGTTTTTATGGAAAACTGACATTGGGGCGCAGCGGCATGCCGCCGTTCTTCATTTCGGAGAGTTTTTCATGCGCGCCCTGCTCATCGCCGCAGCCCTGTTCGCCGCCGCTCCGGCCGTCGCCCAGTCGCCGGCCACCAGCCTGACACTCGCGGACGCCGCCAAGGCCCCCGCCCGCGCCACCATCATCGACGGCGCGCGCTGGTCTTGCGAAGGCGCGACCTGCACCGCTTCAGGCGGCACGCCGCAACCTGCAACGCGCGCCTGCCGTCGCGTGGTTCAGAAGTTCGGCCCCGTGACCGCCTTCTCCTACAAGGGCGTCGAACTGAGCGCCGACGAACTGGCCGTCTGCAACGCCTGATGAAGCGTGAGGCGGCTTAAGCCGCCTCACCTCTCAGACGCCGCTGGATGGTCTCGCGACCGATCAACGGCGCCATGGCCGCCATGTCCGGCCCATGCGGTTGCCCCGTCAGCGCCAGACGCAGCGGCATGAACAGCGCTTTGCCCTTGGCGCCCGTCTCGGCCTTCACGGCCGAGGTCCAAGCCGACCAGGCGTTCTCGTCGATCACGTCCGGCAGCAGACGCAGCGCCGTCTCGATGAAGGCGACGTCCTCGATCACCGGCTGTACCGGCCCCTGGACGATCTTCGCCATTTCAACGACATCGGCGAACTTGTTCAGATTGCCGCGCACCACCGACCAGAAGGTCTCGCCCAGGTCGGCGCCCAGCGCCTGAAGACGCGGCTGGGCTGTCGCATAGTCCATCACATGCAAGGCCTGGGCGTTCAGCCGGTCCAGATCCGCCGTGTCGTAACGCGCCGGCGACCGGCCCATCTTGGAGAAGGCGAAGCTCTGGCCCAGGGCTTCGACAGAGGCGCCGACTTCCAGCGGATCGGACGTGCCGATGCGGCCCAGGTGGCTGGTGATGGCGATGGGTTCATACCCCTGGTCGCGCATGTCGCTGATCGACAGCGATCCCAAACGTTTGGACAGGGCCGCGCCATCGGCGCCGACCAGCAGCGGCATGTGAGCGAAGCCGGGAACCGTCGCGCCGAGAGCTTCAAAGATTTCGATCTGCGCGCCGGTATTGGTGACGTGGTCCTCGCCCCGGATGATGTGGGTGATGGCCATGTCGATGTCGTCGACGACCGACGGCAAGGTGTAGAGGAACAGGCCGTCCTCGCGGATCAGCACCGGGTCCGACATCGAGGCGGTGTCCACCTCGGCATGACCGCGCGCCAGGTCTTCCCAAGCGACGCGCTTGCCATCCAGCTTGAAGCGCCAGTGCGGCCGACGCCCCTCGGCCTCGTATGCGGCCTTCTGCTCGTCCGTCAGTCCCAGCGCGGCGCGGTCATAGATCGGCGGCAGGCCGCGCGACAACTGCACCTTGCGGCGGCGGTCCAGTTCGTCGGCCGTCTCATAGGCCGGATACAGCCGACCCGACGCCTTCAGCTTGGCCGCCGCCTCTTCGTAGCGGTCGAACCGCTTGGACTGATTGTCACGCTCGTCCCACAGCATCCCCAGCCAGGTCAGATCGTCCTCGATCCCCTGTTCGAACTCGGGCGTGGAGCGCGCCAGGTCGGTGTCGTCGATCCGCAGCACGAACGACCCGCCCTGCCCCTTGGCGAACATCCAGTTCACCAGTGCGGTGCGGACATTGCCGACGTGCAGCTTACCCGTGGGCGACGGAGCGAAACGAACCTTGACGGACATAGGTAGACGACCTCGAAAGCGAGGCGGCTAGGTCGCCCCGCAACCCGGCGAAGTCAAGGCGCAGGTTGGATTGGGGGGTTTGTCATGATAGATTTCCATCCGTCATGAATGCGCCTGTACAGATCCGAAAGCCCGAAGTCGCCGAACGGCTGCGCGAACTCGCGCGCCTCGAAGGCAAGTCCATCACCGACTTGGTCGAGGACATGGTCCGAGAGCGGGACGAACGGCTGGCCTCCAGACGCGAGGCTGAAATCGAGGCCAAACTCGCCGCTGTTGAAGAGATTGTAAGAGAGTTCAACGCCCTGCCTATTTTAGGGCCGTTGCTGACTGATGACGATATCTATGACGAGAACGGATTGCCGAAGTGACGATTGCGGTCGATGCCTCGGCCATTGTCGCCATCCTTTTGAATGAACCTGAAAAGAATGCTTTCACGCTCACCCTGTCTGCAAGCGAACGCTTGATCATGTCACCCGTGGGATATTGGGAGGCCGCGATCCGCATTCGCCAGCTACATGGCGATGCAGGCATCCTGCGGCTTGATCGGCTAATTGCAGCGCTCGACATCGCGATCATGCCCGCATCGGAAACAACTGCGCGGCTGGCCGCCGGTGCGGAGGCTCAGTTCGGAAAGCGAACCCCCGCCAAACTGAACCTAGGCGACTGTTTCGCCTACGCCCTAGCCAAAGAAAGCGACGCCCCCTTGTTGTTCAAGGGCGACGACTTCGGCCAGACCGATCTGATCCCGGCTCTGCCCGCCTGAACGGGCTAGAGTTCAGTCGTCGCGGTGGACGCGTTCGCGGCGTTCGTGGCGTTCCTGGGCTTCGACCGACAGGGTCGCCGTCGGGCGGGCTTCCAGACGACCCAGGCTGATGGGCTCGCCCGTATCCTCGCAATAGCCGTAGGAGCCGTCCTCGATCCGGCGCAGGGCGTCGTCGATCTTGGAGATCAACTTGCGCTGGCGATCACGGGTGCGCAGTTCCAGGGCCCGGTCGGATTCCGATGACGCGCGATCCACCAGATCGGGGTGGTTTTCGGTCTCGGCCTTCAGATTGACCACTGTGCCTTTGGACTCGCGAAGGATGTCATCCTTCCAGGCCAACAGCTTCTTCTTGAAATAGGCTTGTTGCCGTTCACTCATGAACGGCTCGCTGTCAGACGGCCGATACGGGCCGGTTTCGTCGGACACAACGGACGCCAAAGCGTTCATCGATCTCACGCTCTCTAACGCGCCCCCCTGTGGCGCAGATGGCCGTATAATCAGCCTGTCGAGTCGCGGCAATGTGGTTCTCGAATCCGTGATCCGATTATGGCGATCCGAGGGCTTACAGTGACAAATGTCACTCACTCAGGAAGCTTAGCCGACTGAGATTAGGTGATTTTTCCGCTCAGCCCCGTTTCCCGCGCATTTCGGCTTTCGCCAGCTCGACCGAGGCCCTGAGGTCGATCTGATCCAGCAAGGCGCTCAGCCCTTCGTCGCCGTCATCAGTGCGCTCTTCGCGCAGGGTGCGCGCCAACTGATCCAGCGAGGTCTCGTCGGCGTCGCCCGTCAGAAGCGCCAGCTTGAGTTCTTCCAGCCTGTCCAGCAGACCGCCGCCGCGTCGGATCGCCCGGCGACGCTTCTCCAATGGCCCCTCGATCCCTTGCAAGGCCATAAGGGCCGACACGTCGGAAACGCCGCCGGTCGCAGCGCTGGCCGTCGCCGCCGAGGGAGACGCCGCAGCCGGCGCCTGGCCCAGCGAAAAGCCGCTGGCGGATCGCGTCGAACGTGTGCTGGCGGGCGTGCTGACGCCGTTGGGGCCGACAACCTTCATGCGTAGGTGCTCCGCGTCATGCCCCATGCATGACGGGCGGCGGTGACTGTTTGGTTAACGCCCCGGCAAATCCTGCCGCTTCCATGCTGCGGCAAAGCCCGCCTGCATTGAATTCACGTCGTTAATTATCCGGCATGATCCTCGCAAGGATGCAGGCGTAACCTTGCGTGGACGCCTGACCGATGCAGAATCTGCTTGCCCGCCTCATCGCCTCCGTCGCCGCGACGCTCGTCGTCGCCGGCGGTGCGAGCCCGGCGTTGGCCCAGTCGCAGTCCCGCATCAAGGACATCGCCGCCGTCGAGGGCGTGCGCGGCAATCAGCTGGTCGGCTACGGCATGGTCATGGGGCTGAACGGCACGGGCGACAGCCTGCGCAACTGCCCCTTCACCCGCCAGTCGCTGGAAGGCATGACCGAGCGGCTGGGCGTCAATATCCGCGGGGCCAACGCCAACACCAAGAACATGGCTGCCGTCATGGTCACGGCCGACCTGCCGGCCTTCGCCACGCCCGGCTCGCGGATCGATGTCTCGGTCGCCTCGATGTGCGACGCGAAAAGCCTGCTGGGCGGCTCGCTGGTCGTCACCAGCCTTCAGGGCGCGGACGGTCAGGTCTATGCGGTGGCTCAGGGCTCGGTCCAGACCGGCGCCGTCTCGGCCTCGGGCGGATCGGGCTCGTCGGTGACGCGCGGCGTGCCGACCGCCGGCCGCATCGCCTCGGGCGCCCTGGTCGAACGTGAGACCGGTTTCCAGATGGCCAATATGAACGAGGTGCGCCTGAACCTGCGCAACCCCGACTTCACCACTGCCCAGCGCGTCGCCGCCGTCGTCAACGCCGCCTATCCGGGTTCGGCCCTGGCCGAGAACGGCACGGTCGTCGCTCTGCGCGCGCCCGGCGAACTGGGCATGGCGGGCTTCATCAGCCGGATCGAGAACCTGGCGGTCAGCGTCGACACCCCCGCCAAGGTCATCATCGACGAGGTCAACGGCGTCATCGTCATGGGTGACGCAGTGCGCGTCTCTCGGGTCGCCATCGCCCAGGGCAACCTGACCATCTCGGTGGACGAACAGCCGATCGTCAGCCAGCCGGCGCCGTTCAGCCGAGGCCAGACCGCCGTCGTCCCTTCCACCCAGGTCAGCGTCGAGGAAGACCTGGGCACCCAGATGAGGATGGTCGGCGGCGGGGCCAGCCTGTCCACCCTGGTCAACGGCCTGAACGCCCTGGGCGTCAGCCCGCGTGACATGATCAGCATTCTTCAGGCCATCAAGGCCGCCGGCGCCCTCCAGGCCGACATCGAGGTGATGTGAACATGAGCGACCTGACCGTCTCCCCCGATCTGCTGCGTCCCGCTGCGGCCGCGCCCACAGCGCCGAACCGCGACAAGATCGAGGAAACCGCCAAGGCCTTCGAGGCCACCTTCATCTCGCAGATGCTGAAGCCGATGTTCGAAGGCCTGTCGACCGACGGCCTGTTCGGTGGTGGCCAAGGCGAGGCGACATGGCGCAGCTTCATGCTGGACGAAATGGCCAAGAGCACGGTCAAGGCCGGCGGCATCGGCCTGAGCAACACTGTCATGGCCGAAATGCTGAAGATGCAGGAGGGACGGCAATGAGCGACACCGAACTGGCTCAGGCGCGTGTGCGCCAACTGACCGCGCTGACGCTGCGCCTGACCGAGCGCCTGGAAGCCGAAACCCTCGCCTTCGCCGACGGTCGCCCCCAAGACGTGGCCTCAGGATTGGCCGAGACCCAGGAGATGGCCAATCTCTATCGTCGCGATTCCGCGCACGTAAAGGCGAACCCGGCCCTGCTGAGCAGCGCGCCGCTGGATGACCGCAAGACCCTGATCGACGCCACACGCGACTTCGACGCCGTGCTGGCCCGCCACGGTCGCGCCGTCGACGCCGCACGCCAGATTTCCGAGGGCCTGGTCCGCGCCATCGCGGCAGAGGTCGCCGCCGCCCGCACGCCGGCCTCCGCCTATGCCGCCGACGGCCGCGCGGCGTTGGGCGACGGACGCGCCGTCGCCATCAACCGGATGGCTTGAAATACCCACGATTGCGGTGAAATCTCGCCTGGATTTCACCGTTCTCGCAAAGGTGCTGCGAGTTCGCGTGCTAAGGATTATTGCCTATTTTTTAAGCGACTGCGTGTCAGCATGCCTTCATGACGCTGACCACCCGCCTGCTAGGCTTGGCCTTCGCATCCGCCGACACACTGGTGGAGGTGGATCAGAAAGGCGTTGTCTCCTTCGCGATCGGCGCCGGGGCGTCTGCGGGCGAGGACGCCGGGGCGACCTGGACCGGCCGACCGCTGCTTGATCTGTTGCACGAGGGCGCATCCACCCTGACGGCCTTGCGCAACATGAAATCCGGCGTGCGCATTCCCTCGACCTCCATCCTCGTGGCGGCAGGACCAGACCGTGTGCGTCGCGCCACGTTCCGGGCCTTCGTCCTGCCGCAGATGGCGCCGGCCGTGTCCTGCGCCATCTCCTATGAGGGCCCGGCCTTCGCGCTCGAAGATCTCGAAACCCGTCCTCTGCTGGAGGCGGAAGAATTCCTGGCCGACGCCGGGCGGGTGCTGGACGCCAACACGGACCTCGCCCTGTCCTTCCTGGACATTCGCGGTCTGGAGAACGTCAGCGGCGACGCCGCCGACCGTCTGAACCGCCGCATCGAGGCGACCTTGCAATCGGCGGCCATCGACGGCTCGGGCGCGGCCCAACTGACCGGGGTGCGTTTCGCCCTGCTGCGTCCCGCCAACGACCGCCGCGACATCGCCGCCGAGATCATCGAGGCCGGCCGCGCCGAAGGCCTGTCGCTCGGCGCCGAAGCCTTCAGTTCGCCGGTGCCGCCCGGATCGGATTCGCTATGCGTCCTGCGCGCCATGCGTTTCGCCATCGAGGGCTGCCTCAAGGGCGATGGCCTGATCAATCCGCAGATCGCCTTCGCGGACTCGCTGAAACGCACCTTCCGCGACGCCGAGACCTTCCGCAGCCTGGTCAAGTCGCGCGAATTCCAGGTCCACTATCAACCTATCGTCCACCTCGACTCCCGCGCCGTCCACCATTTCGAGGCTCTGACCCGCTTCAACGCCAACAGCGGCCCCGCCGACGCCATCCGCATGGCCGAGGAGTTGGACCTGATCGAGTCCTTCGATCTCGCTGTGGCGGAAAAGGTGCTGAAGCGGATGCGTCAGTCGGGCGCCGGTCTGCTGAAGATGGCCATAAACGTCTCGGGCGCCTCGTTGGGCGACGACTCCTATGTCGAACACCTGCTGCGCATGACCGCCGGAGCACCCGAGGAACGCCGCCGCCTGATGGTCGAAGTCACCGAGACCTCGGCCCTGGCCGACATCGAGGCCGCCGACCGTCGCCTGGCCGCTCTGCGCGAAGCCGGCATCAAGGTCTGTATCGACGACTTCGGCGCCGGCGCCGCCGCCTTCGACTATCTGCGCAAACTCTCGGTCGATGCGGTCAAGATCGACGGCGCCATCGTGCGCGACATCCAGACGGACGAACGGTCCAAGGCCATGCTGCACAGCATCGTCGAACTGTGCCGCTCGATGAAGCTGGAAACCATCGCCGAGATGATCGAGACCGACGGCGTCGCCGCCGAGCTCAAGGCCGTAGGCGTCGAATACGGCCAGGGCTGGTTGTTCGGCCGCGCCGAAGCCGAACCGCGCACGCAACTCAGCAGCCCGTCGATGGTCCGCCGCAAGGGCGCCGTCGAGGCCTGGGGCTGACGGCCCAAAGCCAGTCACAGGACCACGGTGCGCGTGATCTGCAGGGCGTCCAGAAAATCCGCATCGTGGCTGACGACGACCAGCGCCCCGTCGTAGGCGGCAAGCGCAGCCTCCACGGCCGCGATGGCGTCCAGGTCCAGGTGGTTCGTCGGCTCGTCCATCACCAGCAGTTGCGGCGGCGTCGCGCCGGTCATGACGCACGCCAGCGCCGCCCGCAGCCGCTCACCACCTGACAGGTCGCCGATCCGTCGCTGCGCCGCCGTATTGCGAAACAGGAACCGCGCCAGCGCCGCCTGGGCGTCGTTGACGGTCCCTTGCGGGTTCAGTCGGCGCCAGGCCTCGACCAGCGTCTCTTCCGGCCTGAGAATAGCCGCCTCCTGATCCAGCAAGACCGCCCGCACCGGCCGCTCGACGGACCCGGCCGTGGGTTCCAGATCGCCTGTGATCAGCCGCAACAAGGTCGTCTTGCCCGCCCCGTTCGCCCCGGTCACCGCGACCCGCTCCGGCCCGACAAGTCTCATGTCGATCGGCCCGACCACGACCCGCCCGTCGGGCGTCGCCCACGACGCCCGATCCAGCGTCAGCACCGTTCGTCCGACCGCCAGTCCCGTCGTCGGCATCGGGATCGCCAGCGCCCGCGTCCGCTCCACCCGCTCCTGCGCCGCCGCCAGCGCGCCTTGCGCCGCCTCGGCCTGTCGCGTGGCCAGCAGCCGGTCGCGCCCGCCGCTGTTCTGGGCCCGCTCGGCCCGGGCGCCAAGCAGGATTTTGGGCAGGTCGCCCTTGGCCGCCTTGCGCCGCCCTGCTGCGTCCCGCTTCGCCTTGGTTTCCGTTCGCCTCTGCGCCTCGGCCCCCGTCCGCGCGACATCGCGCTCGGCCTCGATCAGACCGCGCTCCGCCGCCTCCCGCTCAGCCGCCTTGCGCGCGACATACAGGTCATAGCCGCCGCCGTAGATCGCCACGCCCAGGCCCGACACCTCCACGATCCGGTCCATCCGACGCAACAGGTTGCGGTCATGGCTGACCACCACGGCCCCGCCGTCCCAACGCCCGATCACCTCGGCGACCAGCGCTCGCGCCTCCACGTCCAGATGATTGGTCGGCTCGTCCAGCAGGATCAGATCCGGCCGCGCCAGCATCAGGCCCGCCAACCTCAACCGCGTCTGCTCGCCCCCGCTCAGGCTGGCGGTCAGTCGATCCAGCGCCACCCCCGACAGCCCCACGGCAGCCAGCGCCTCGCCCGACCGGGCCTCCAGCGTCCAGTCGGCCTCCGCCAAGTCATCGGCCGTGCCGTCGCCGGCCAACGCCCGCGCAATGATGGCCAAGTCTTCTGCGACGCCCAAGGTCTGCGCCGCCGTCTCGTTCGGCGCAGGGTCGTAGCGCTGATCCAGCACGCCGACCGAGCCGGTGCGCGCCACCACGCCCTCGGCGGGCGCCGCAGCGCCCGAGATCAGGCGCAGCAACGTACTCTTGCCCGCGCCGTTGCGGCCGACGACGCCCGTGCGCTCGTCGCCGAACGTCAGGCTCAGATTATCGAATAGAGTTACGCCGTCAGGCGTCCTAGCGGCGACCTTGTCGAGTGTCGCGCGTGCGGACGGGGACGCGTTTCGGCTTGGGCTGATTGGCATTGAGGATCACGAGCAGCATGGCGGACAGGGCGGAACCGGTGGCCAATGCGATGATCATGATCGTCAAACCTTCTGCAAAACGCGTCAGAACAAGGAGGATGGGTCGTAATCCCGCAATGCGCAAGCCTGGTGTCGAACACGGCCGCGTGAGGATGGACGGATCGCCCGGTGGCGCGATGCTCGCGGGGCGGCTACTTGATCGCCATGGAAAGCCGTTTCCGCATCGAAGACCCCGCCGGCGCCACCGCCCGCCGCGAGGCCGCGGTCCAGCGCCTGCGCGACGAGACCGGCATAGATGAGGCCATGATCGACGCCTTGGTCGAAGGCTTCTACGCCCGCGTCCGCGACGACACCCTGATCGGCCCGATCTTCGCGGCCCGCATCACCGACTGGGCGCCGCACCTGGCGCAGATGAAGTTGTTCTGGTCATCAATCGCGCTCTCGACCGGCGTCTATCAGGGGCGGCCGATGCCGAAACACCTGCCCCTGGCCATCGACGCCCGCCACTTCGACCGCTGGCTGGAGCTGTTCGTCGAGACCGCCCACGCCCTGTGCCCACCCGTCTCCGCCGCCCACTTCATCGAACGCGGCCGCCGCATCGCCGAAAGCCTCGAACTCGGCATCGCCACCGCCAGCGGCGTCATTCTGGCCAAAGGCGAACGGTTCGTGCGGCTGACGCAGCCCTGGGCGCCGGATTAGGTCAGGCCTGCCAATTTTCACGAGAGTGGAAGATATGCGAGACCACCACCCGCCGCACCTCGACCCGATAGATGATGACATAGGCGCCTTCGCCGAACGGCGCCTTAAGCCGCCGGTCCCTATCGTCGATCTTCTGCCCCCTGTCCGGCATATCGGACAGCGACCGTAGCGCTGCCTTCAACACCGCCCGCATTCGCTCTACGGCCGAAGGCGCCGCTTCAGCCAGGAAAGAGGTCAGTCGCAGTAAATCCCGTTCCGCAGACGGAAGCACAACGACGGCAAACTTCATCTCGCCTTCGCGCGCAGCTTCTCGTCCAAAGCGGCATCAAAGGCGGCCAGCGCGTCCTCAAGCGGAATTGTCTCCCTCGTCCGTTCATATTCCGCCCAGCGTTCGGCGTCCTCCGCGACCCAAGCCGCCGGATATTCGCTGACTCCCGCGATGCTGATATCGCCGATCACGCCTTCCAAAACTTGCAGCGCATAGGCCGTCGGCTCTACGCCGGCCGCCTCGGCCGCAGCCTTCAGCCGGCGGGCCTGATCTTCGTTCAGGTGGATGTCGAAACCATCGGCCATGCGGCGACGATAACCCAGCCTGCGGACCGCCGCAATGTTCACACATTGTTCTTGCTTCAATCCTGCGATTCATCCCCATATAGCGATGTCGCGCCGGACCCGACCGGCCCTCATCCGCGTTCTCCGGACAGCATGACCGAAAAGCACAACTTCATCCGCGTTCGCGGCGCCCGCGAGCATAATCTCAAGGGCGTGGACCTCGATATTCCGCGCGAGCAGCTGGTGGTGATGACCGGCCTGTCGGGCTCGGGCAAGTCGTCCCTGGCGTTCGACACCATCTATGCCGAGGGCCAGCGCCGCTATGTCGAGAGCCTGTCGGCCTATGCGCGCCAGTTCCTGGAGTTGATGGGCAAGCCGGACGTGGACCTGATCGAGGGCCTGTCGCCGGCCATCTCCATCGAACAGAAGACGACGTCCAAGAACCCGCGCTCGACCGTCGGCACGGTGACGGAAATCCACGACTATATGCGCCTGCTGTGGGCGCGTGTCGGCGTCCCCTACTCCCCGGCCACCGGCCTTCCGATCGAGAGCCAGACCGTCAGCCAGATGGTCGACAAGCTGGTCGCCCTCCCGGATGGCGAACGGATCCTGCTGCTGGCCCCCGTCGTCCGGGGCCGAAAGGGCGAGTACAAGAAAGAGATCGCCGAATGGCAGCGCCAGGGCTTCCAGCGCCTGAAGATCGACGGCCAGTTCTATCCGATCGACGAGGCGCCGACGCTGGACAAGAAGTTCAAGCACGACATCGACATCGTCGTGGACCGCATCGTCACCAAGCCTGACCAGGAAGCTCGCTACGCCGACAGCCTGCAGACCGCCCTTGGCCTTGCTGACGGCATCGCAAACGCCGAATGGGCAAGCACGGCAGAGGGCGAAACGGCGCCGCGCAGCCTGTTGTTCTCCGAACGGTTCGCCTGTCCGGTCTCCGGCTTCACGATCTCAGAGATCGAGCCGCGCTTGTTCTCGTTCAACAATCCCTTCGGCGCCTGCCCGGTTTGCGACGGCCTGGGGGTCAAGCTGGCCTTCGACGCCGATCTGGTAATCCCCGATCGCGACAAGACCTTGCACAAGGGTGCCGTCGCCCCCTGGGCGCGCGGCCCGTCTCCCCTCTACACCCAGACGCTTCAGTCGCTCAGCCGCCACTACGGCTTCTCGATGGACGTGGCGTGGCGCGAGCTTCCGGCCCAGGCGCACAAGGCGATCCTGTACGGAACCGGCGCCGAGAAGATCAAATTCACCTACGACGATAACGCCCGCAAATACGAGGTCTCAAAGCCGTTCGAGGGCGTGCTGCCGAACTTGGAGCGCCGCTGGCGCGAGACCGACAGCGCCTGGGTGCGCGAAGAACTGGCCCGCTATCAGTCCGAGACCCCATGCGACGCCTGCCACGGCAAGCGGCTGAAGCCCGAGGCCCTGGCGGTCAAGGTCGGCGCCCAGGACATCGCCGACATCTCCACCCTGTCGATCAAGAAGGCCTATGACTGGGTCCAGGCCTTACCCGAAGCGCTCAGCGACAAGCAGATGGAGATCGGCCGGCGCATCCTGAAAGAGATCGGCGACCGGCTGCGGTTCCTCAACAACGTCGGCCTGGACTATCTGTCGCTGTCGCGCGCCTCCGGCACCCTGTCGGGCGGCGAGAGCCAGAGGATTCGCCTGGCGTCGCAGATCGGCTCGGGCCTGACCGGCGTACTTTATGTGCTGGACGAACCTTCCATCGGCCTGCACCAGCGCGACAACACCCGCCTGCTGGAAAGCCTGAAGGGGCTGCGCGACTTGGGCAACTCGGTACTCGTTGTCGAGCATGACGAGGAAGCCATCCTGACCGCCGACTATGTCATCGACATGGGACCGGCCGCCGGCATCCACGGCGGCGAAGTCTGCGCCGAAGGCACGCCGGCCGAGGTCATGGCCAATCCCAAATCCTTGACTGGCAAATATCTGACCGGCGAGCGCGAGATCGAGATCCCCGCCGACGGCCGCCGCCCCATCGACCGCAAGCGGATGCTGAAGATCAGCGGCGCCAGCGGGAATAATCTGAAGAGCGTGACCGGCGAAATCCCCGTCGGCGTCTTCACCTGCATCACCGGCGTGTCCGGCGGCGGCAAATCGACCTTCACCATCGAGACCCTATACAAGGCCGCCGCGCGTCGCCTGAACAATGCGTCGGAAGCCCCCGCCCCCTTCGACCGGATCGAGGGGCTGGAGCATTTCGACAAGGTCATCGACATCGACCAGTCGCCCATCGGCCGCACCCCGCGCTCCAACCCGGCGACCTACACCGGCGCCTTCGGCCCCATCCGTGACTGGTACGCTGGCTTGCCGGAATCCAAGGCGCGCGGCTACGGTCCCGGCCGGTTCAGCTTCAACGTCAAAGGCGGCCGCTGCGAGGCCTGCCAGGGCGACGGCGTCATCAAGATCGAGATGCACTTCCTGCCCGACGTCTATGTCACCTGCGACGTCTGCAAAGGCAAACGCTACAACCGCGAAACGCTGGAGATCGTCTTCAAGGGCAAGTCCATCTCGGATGTGTTGGACATGACGGTCGAGGAGGCCGCGACCTTCTTCAAGGCCGTGCCGCCGATTCGCGACAAGATGCTGACGCTGGAACGGGTTGGCCTAGGTTACGTCAAGGTGGGACAGCCGGCCACCACCCTGTCGGGCGGCGAGGCCCAGCGGGTCAAGCTGTCCAAGGAGCTGTCGAAACGGGCCACCGGCCGCACCCTCTACATCCTCGATGAGCCGACGACCGGCCTGCATTTCGAGGACACGCGCAAGCTCTTGGAAGTGCTTCAGGAACTGGTCGAGGCCGGCAACACCATCGTGGTCATCGAGCACAATCTGGATGTCATCAAGGTCGCCGACTATCTGCTCGACTTTGGCCCCGAGGGCGGCGACGGCGGCGGCGAAATCGTCGCGGTCGGCACGCCGGAACAGGTGTCCGACAACAAGGCCAGCTGGACCGGTAAATACCTGAAGGAAGTGCTGGATCGGCACGAGACCCGCCGCAAGGCGCGGGTCGCGGCTTTGGGCGGATCGGTCGGCGAACCGGCCAAGAAGAAGCGGGCGAAGGCTTCCGCCTAGCCTCCATTGCCTCCATCGCCGCCCAGTTCCGGCGGCGATGGAGACAAGCTGCTCAGCGCGGCTTCAATGCCGCCCAGGCGGCCGAGAAGGGCGCGTAGAGCACGGCCAGTTGCAGCGCCGACAGGAAGGCGTTGACGACCGACGAGACCAGAAGGGCCGGCCAGGCTTGGGCCAGGATCTGCATCGTTCCGACGCCGTCGTACCGAGCGAGTGTCTGGATCCCCCCGGTCATCAGGTCGGTCGCCGCACCGATGATCATGCCCAGGATGCTGACGATCAGGGACATGATGACCGCGATCACAGCCATGCCCAGCAGTGACCAGAAATGGCCCTTGGTGGCGCCGAAGGATTCGAACAGCGTGATCTTGCGGCGATCCACGGTCATCGGCACGGCTAGGCTGAACTTGATCGCCAGCCAGACGATCAGGGCGAAAACGGCGAAGACCAGCAGCACGCCGGCCAGGATCAGCAGAGGCTGACCCGACGCCGAACCGAAGCCAATGGCGGCGCCCACCAACGCCATGCCCACGCCGGAGGCCAGACCCACGATGATGCTGACCAGCAGGCTGACGACCAGCACGCGCACCTCGTCCATACCAACCCGAACGTAGCCCCAGCGCGACTCTTCCGGACGCAGGACCGACCGGGCGACGGCGGCGCTCAGCACCGTCCCGATCAACAGGCCGGCCGGAGCCGCCCAGGCGAGCGCGCCGGCATAGACCTGACCCAAGGCCTGGAAGTCCGCCATCGACGGATTGGCCGACTGTTCCAACGCCTCGCCCGCCGCCATCAGGGCCGCCCATTTGTCGGCGCCCAAGCCGAACATGACGACATACATCAGCAGATAGACCAAGCCCCAGGCCAGGGCCACAACCGGATGACGGCGAACGACCCGAAAGCCTTCGAAGGCGGCGTCGGTGGCGGAAAAACTCATGACAACTCCGGGTCAGATTCGGAGCCAGCCTAGCGCATCCGCACGCCTGCGTCCTGCGGCCGTGGAGGACTGCCGACCTGCCGTCAGTTGGCCGAACTGATCGTCCAGTCGGCGATCTGGGTGTTGATGTCGCGCGTGGCCGTATCGAACGCCGCCACTATGGCCGACACGCGATTGTCGCCCGCCGGCTGGGTCACCGTGAAGACCCGTTCAACCGAACGCCCCTCTTCCGGGCGAATGGTCCCGCTCGCTGCGGCTCTCCGTTCGGGCGTGGAACGCAGCTGCGCGCGCGCCGTCACAACCACGTCCGGTACGGCGCCCGGCGCGACATAACGCGCCTCGAACGTCGTGACCGTCACCTGCAACACCAAGGGCGGCGTGCCGGCTTCGCGACGGCCCAGGACACGAATCCGGTCTGCCCGGTTGGCGAAGGCGGCCTTCAAGCTGTCGTCGAAAAGGGTCGAGGCCGGCGACACCCAACGCGCCCCGCCGATATAGGCCGTCTCCAGCCCCGTGACGCCCAGGATGCGGTCGTCGCCGGTCGCCTGCGGAAACTCGATGCGCCGGATCGAGACCGTCAGCGGCGCGGGCGTGTCGCCAACGGCTGACGGCGCCTCGACCGGCAGGCCGAACCGATAGTTCTGCACCGGGTCCGGGCTCGACAGCAGGGCGCACCCGCTCAAGGCCGTCAGGACTGCGGCGGCGGCCGCCATTCGAAGGACAGGACGAAGGATCACGGCTGCACCTCCAGCTCTTTGGATTGGGGACGACCGATGAAGTCGCGCGGGCTGGCGCGGACATCGTCGATCAGGGACTGCAACGAACGGGTGGCGTCCTGCAGCTCTTCGATCGTGCCGCTCAGTTGCGGCAGGCTGTTGGTGGTGAAGTCGCCCAGCGGACGCTCCAGCCCGCTGATCGAACGGTTGGCCGAAGCGATGGCCGTGCGGGCCTCCGCCGTCGCCGAGTTGATGTTGGCGATGGCCTGGCGACCGTCGGTGTTGATGATCTGACGCGTGTCCACAGCCAGGCCCTGATATTCCTTCACCGCGGCGTTGGCGTTGGTCACGGCCTCTTCCAACTGCTGGAAGATGGCCTTGCGGGCCTCAAGCTCGGTCGTCAGGGATTCGACGTTTTTTACGCTGGTCGAGAAACTGCGGATATTGTCGTCGGACATGACGCGGTTGATCCGGTTCAGTGCATCCACCGTCTGGGCCAGCACCGTGCCCGAACCGCTCAGAAGCTCGGCGATGGGCGACGGCTGACTTTGCAGCACCGGCACGACATTGTCGGGATACTGCTCTTTGAGCAGTGCGCTGTTGGGCGAGCCGGCGGTGATCTGGATGTAGTTCAGGCCGGTGATGCCCTGCGGCTCCAGCTGGGCGCGCGAGGTGACGCGCACCGGCGTGGTGCCATCCACGCGAACGCGGGCGATGACCTGATCGCCACGCTTGGTGTCGATGTTCAAGTCCGTGACCTCGCCGACGCGGATGCCGTTGAAATGCACCTCGCCGCCTTCCGACAGGCCGTTCACCGGCCCGTAGAAGACGATGTCGTACATGTCGTAGTCGCTGTTGAACTGAAGCCGGGCCAGCCAGATCGTGAAGACGGCCAGCGCCGCCAGAAGGCAGACGGTAGCGATCCCGACCGCGGCGTAATGTGCGTCTCTTTCCATAGTCGGCTCTCCTCAGGCCGCCGTCTTGGTGGCTGCGCGACCGCGCGGCCCCAGGAAGTATTCCTTGATCCACGGATGGTCGGAGCGTTCCAGCTCCTGCACCGTGGCCTTTTCCACAACCCGCTTGTCCGCCAGCACCGCCACCTTGTCACAGATGGCGTACAGCGTATCGAGGTCGTGGGTGATCATGAAGACGGACAGACCCAGGTCGTCCGCCAGTTGCCGGATAAGGTCGTCGAACGCCGCCGCGCCGATGGGGTCCAGACCCGCCGTTGGTTCGTCCAGGAACACCAGTTCCGGATCCAGCGCCAGCGCGCGCGCCAGGCCGGCGCGCTTCTTCATCCCGCCCGACAATTCGGCGGGCTTGAGGTGATGGTGCTCGGGCTTCAAGCCCACCATGGCGATCTTCAACTCGGCCAGCTCATAGATGACGGCCTTGGGCAGTTTGGTGTGCTCCACCAAGGGCGATGCGACATTCTCCAACACGCTCAGCGACGAGAACAGTGCACCCTGCTGGAACAGGATGCCGGTGCGCCGCTCGATGTCCGCCGACTGATCGTCGGTCAGGGTCGCGCGGTCGTAGCCCAGCACCTTGACCGACCCGCCCTCGGGCTCCTTCAGGCCGATGATGGTGTTCAGCAGCACGGTCTTGCCCGCGCCAGACCCGCCGACCACGCCCATGACCTCGCCCCGCACCAGATCGAGGTCCAGGTTCTCGTGGATGGTGCGCTCGCCGAACTGGCTCAGCAGGCCGCGCACCTCGATCAGATTTTCGGGCGCGTCGGTCATATGTTCAGCTCCAGGAAGACCAGGGCGAACACGGCGTCCAGCAGGATGATGGCGAAGATCGCCTGCACCACGGCGGCCGTCACGCGCCGCCCCAGGCTCTCGACGTCCCCGGCGACCGACATGCCCTGACGGCAGCCGATCGCGGCGATGACCAGGGCGAAGACCGGCGCCTTTACTAAGCCGACCATCATGTGCTGGGCCATGGTTCCGTCCTCGACCAGGCGCTGGAAGAAGAAGGCTGGGCCGAGGTTCAGCGAGGTCCAGCACACCACCAGACCGCCCATCAGGCCGCCGATCATGCCCATGAAGGTCAGCAGCGGCAGCATCAGCACCAGGGACGCCACGCGTGGGATCACCAAGGCCTGGAACGGATTGACGCCCATGACCTGCATGGCGTCGACTTCCTGGTTCATCCGCATCGAGCCGATCTCGGCCGCGAATGCCGACGCCGAACGCCCCGCCAACAGGACCGAGGCGATCACTACGGCGAACTCGCGGAACATGGCCACGCCGATCAACTGCACCGCAAAGACCTGGGCGCCGAAGTCGGTCAGAAGGTCCACGCCGATGAAGGCGACCACAGCCCCGATGAAGAAGTTGGTGATCATGACGATGGGGATGGCGTCCAGCCCGGCTCGCTCGGCTTGACTGACCCAGGCGGGCCAGCGAATACCGCCGGGGTGTTTGGCGGCCTCGACCACAGCCGCCATCAGCCGACCGAGGAAGGCCAGCGACAACATCGCCTCGCCGCCGAAATCATAGACGCCCCGGCCGATCTTGGCGAAGGTGCGGATGAAAGCGCTGGGGCGTTTCGGGGCCGGGGCGCTCTCGCGCTCCAGCAATTCGATCATGTGGTAGATGCGACCTGCCTCGGGCCGATCCTTCCACTGGCTTTTCGACAGACGGCCGCTGGACGCCTGTACTAGGGCCAGGGCGCCGGCCGTGTCGAACCGGCCCAGGTCGGCTGTGTCGATGCTGGCGATCTCGCGCCCTTCCAGGTCGCGGCTCAGCTCGGTCGGCAGACGGCCGAGCGCCGTCGTGGTCCAGTCGCCGGACAGACGCAGTTTGGCTGCGCCGTCCGCATCCACGATTTCATACTGCGGCTGGTTCATCGGGCCTCGAACGACCGGTCGGACATCGCGATCTTCCCCAGGCCGCCTCTCGAGGCAGCCGAAATCCCTACCGCGCTAATGGTCAAGCCGGCAGACGATGTCAACGCGCGATGACATTCGCGCGGATGTTTGTCGTTCGACCGTGTCGAGACCGCCTCCCCCAATCTATTTTCCCCAACTGTCACGCTGACGCTGATGCCAAACGCGGCCGAACGGGATTCGTTCTCGGGTCAATCCATACGCTGTCGAACCGCGACCAGATCATCGATGAACAACCGCCGCGCCTGAACCTTCGCCGCTTCATCCGGAAGGCGCAGCAGATAGGAGGGGTGGACGGTCAGGACGGCGCTCGATCCATCCTCCAGCGCGATCGGCGCACCGCGTTCCTGCATCACCGCCGGCTTGCGCCCCAACAGCGCCAGACCGGCCGTCGCGCCCAAGGCCAGCACCACCCTGGGCTTAATCAACCGCCGCTCAGCATCCAGCCACCAGCGGCAGGCCTGGACCTCGCCCGCGTTCGGCGTCTTGTGCAGACGGCGCTTGCCGCGCGGCTCATGCTTGAAGTGTTTGACGGCGTTGGTGACATAGACGTCGGATCGGTCGATCCCCGCCTCGGCCAGGGCCGCATTCAGAACCTGACCCGCCGGCCCGATGAAGGCGCGACCCGCCAGATCCTCCTGATCGCCCGGTTGTTCGCCGACGATCATCAGCCGCGCCATCTTTGGCCCCTCGCCGCACACCCCTTGGGTCGCATCACGATACAGCGGGCAACGGCGGCAGGCCTGAACGCCGTCGGTCACATCCGCCAAACTGTCCGGCACCGCCTCAGCGTCCGGCCGCGCGGCGTGAAGATCGGGCGCCGTCAGACGCGCGAAACGCGGATTGGGTTCGGGCGCAGGCGTGGCGACCATGGTCTCGGTGCGAACCGACGATGCGGCGATCAGTTCGGGAATCAGCGCGGCCTCGGGCAGGTTCTTCCAATAGGATTTGGCCATCTCGCCCTGCATGGTCTTCACCTTCAGCCGCGCAGGATTGAAGGTCGAGGCGTAGTAGGTCTTCCAGAAATCCTCGATCTCGTCCTCGGCTGGCGCCATGTCGCGCGTCGCGGGCGGGCCGAACCGCAAGGTCTCACCATCCCAGAAGGCCGAACCGTCCGGCGTCAGGATGGACCAGCGCATCGTCGTGAACCGCCGCTGGAAGAAGGGCGCAGTCTTTTCCAGCACCCGGTGCGGCGGTTCGAACCACGCCACCCAGGCCTCGCCGCGATCATCGTGAACCTGACGAAAGCGCACGAAAGCCTTCATCTTGTGCGAGGCCCGGCTGACGTTCTTGGCCCGCTCCAACGCGTCGGCCACGTCGCGGTCGGAGATCACCTTGATCAGATCGGGCTCGTCCCGCAACCGCCACAGCAGCCGATACATCAGGTCGAACCGGTCGGCGGATCGATGCAGGATCAGGTTCTGGGCCAGATCCACAAAATCCTTGGGGACGCTGAATTCCTGCCGCTCGTCTGCTCGTAGGTCGGGGTGAGCGGCGGTCGCCTCATCGAACAATCCCCCCTGTTCCTGCCCGCCGCGCACCACGAACCGCGCCGCCGCCGGCTCCACCCCCGCCAGCCGGAACGCCCGCGCGGCCTTGCGCCAGCCGTCGAAGTCCGTTTCGCCGTCCAGTATCGCCGTCCCCATCAGAACAGGCTCAACTGTTCAGGCGTGCGGCTGGTCACGCGCGCCCTCAGGTCCGCCGCATCCGTCAGCCCGCCCGGCGTCCAATCCAGCGCCGTGATGAACGGCCGGATCTTGGCCACCGACCGAGTCAGCCGGCCGACATCCTCCAACCGCAAGGTCCGATAGCGTCGAACCGACACGATCCGGTCCACCGCCTTCACGCCCAACCCCGGCACCCGCAGCAGCATCTCGCGCGGCGCCCGGTTCACATCGACCGGAAACTGCTCACGCTTGTTCAGCGCCCAGGCCAGTTTGGGATCGACCGCCAGGTCCAGCATGCCGTCCGACGCCCCCTCACCGATCTCTGGCGCGGAAAAGCCGTAGAACCGCATCAGCCAGTCGGCTTGATAGAGGCGGTGCTCGCGCATCAGCGGCGGCTTGGACAGGGGCAGGATCGCGCTGGAATCCGGGATCGGGCTGAACGCCGAATAATAGACCCGCCGCAAGCCATAGCCGCCGTACAGCGACGCGCTGCGCTCCAGGATTTCGGTGTCCGGCGCGCCGTCGGCGCCGATGATCAACTGGGTGCTCTGGCCGCCCGGCGCGAACTTCGGCGGCTTTATCTTGTCGCCTTTGCCTGGCTTGGCTGCCTCGACGCCCAGCCGCACCTGGCTCATGGCCTTCTTGATGACGCCTACGTCCTTCTGTGGCGCCAGTCGGGCCAGGGCCTCGTCGCGCGGCAGTTCGATATTGGCCGACAGACGGTCGGCGTACAGGCCCGCCATCTCCACCAGTTTGGGATCGGCCTCGGGGATCAGCTTCAGATGGATATAGCCTCGGAAGTCGTGAACCTCGCGGAGGGTCTTTGCGATTAGAACCAGCTGTTCCATCGTATAGTCGCCGGATCGAATGATGCCCGACGACAGGAACAGCCCTTCGATATAATTCCGCTTGTAGAAATTCAGCGTCAGATCGACGACCTCGTCCACATCGAACCGCGCCCGCTCCACATTCGACGACACCCGATTGATGCAATAGGCGCAGTCGTAGATGCAGAAGTTGGTCAGCAGGATCTTCAGCAGGCTGATGCACCGCCCATCCGGCGTATAGGCGTGGCAGATGCCCATGCCCTCGGTCGAGCCGATCCCCTTACCGCCGACAGAGTTCCGTTTCGACGTCCCCGACGACGAGCAGGACGCATCGTATTTCGCCGCGTCAGCGAGGACGGACAGTTTTCGACGCAGATCGAGACGAGCCATTGTTCATGATACGTTCTCGCACGATGATCGGTCCAGCGTGGCCGTTTCTTTTTTAATGCCGCCGCTTAACGCAGCAGATTCAGCAGCGACGTATTCTTCAGCGAGTTGATGATCTGGGCCGAGGCCTCGATGGCGACCTGGGCCATCTGCAGGTCCGTGATCGCGCGCGCGGGATCATAGCCGGACTTGTCCTGCATCATCTTCTGCAGGGCCGTCTTCTGGCCCTCCTGAGAGTCCAGCGCCGCCTCGACATGGTTCTGGATCAGGCCGTTCTTGGCGGTCTGGTTGGTCAGGCCGACGTTCGCCTTGTCCAGTTCGCCCAGCTGCGCCTTCAGGAAGGCCGTGACGTCGGCGTTCGGCTGGCCGGTCAAGGTTCCAGCCCCGGCCGGCGTATAGGTCACCCCACCCACGGTCACCGGCGTGCCGTTCTGGAAGGCCTGGATGTTGCGGAACACCTCCGTCAACGGGCCGCCGATCTCGCTGGCCAGGAAGCCGGTCTCGACCGTCGTCTTCTCGTCGACGCGTGACTTCTGCTTCAGCGTGTCGTTGGCGAAGGTCGAGGCGACCGAGGGCGCCGTCGCCAGATCGGCCATGGTTCCCGCCGTCGCCGGAGCGATGTCGCCCTGACCGCCCGCGAACAGATATGACCCCTGGTGCTCGGCATTCAGTCCGCCTTGGACCGTTTGATACTGTAGGCCCAACTCTGTCATCAGGTTGGTGATATTGCCCGCCGCCATACTGGTGGCGATGGCTTCGCGCGCGCCGGTTCCGCCCTCGTAGATGCGGCTCATGGCCAGGTCCTGCGCGCTCAACCGCGCCGCCACGGCCTCTCCGGTGGAGATGAAGCCGTCCAGACGCGCCTGGGTCGAGGTCAGGCTGGTCAATTGTTCGGCGCCCCGACCATAGCCGGACATGTCGGTGGCGATCTTCTCGCTGTCGATCCGTTCTTGCGCCTGCTGCGCGCGGCTTTGTGCATTCATCAGGCTGAGCAGGGCCGACTGGTAGTTCCCGTGGGTCGCGACGCGCGTCATTGCAGGATTCCGATCAGAACGTCGTACATGTCCTTGCTCGCCTGGATCAGGCGCGCAGAGGCGTTATAGGCTTGCTGGAAGGTGGTCATATTGACCAGTTCCTCGTCCATATTGACCCCTTCTGCCGAGGTGCGACGGCTGTCCGCCTCCTTGGCCAGGGCGGACGCGGTCTCGCTGCGGGTCTTGGCGGCCGAGGCCTTGCCGCCGATCTCGCCGGCGAAGTCCGCCGCATAGGACGACAGGGTCTTGGTCCCGCCCGAGTTTCCGCCGGCTGCGCCAAAGGTGACGTTCTTCTTGCCTACGTCGCCCAGCCCCAGCCCGCCGCGCCCATCGCTCTTGCTCAACGCCGGCGTTCCCGCCGCCGCCGACATGTTCAGTTGCGCCAGGGCCAGTTTGCCGGGGTCCTGCTGGATGTCGCTGCGGACCGTATAGGCTTCGGCGCGCGTCGATCCGGTCGCGCCCAGGCCGAACAGTTGCGACATCGATACGCCGGACGGATCCTGGGTCGTGCCGTCCTTGACCACGCTCATGGTGGTGACGGAGGGGTCGTAGGCCTTGAACGACAGCTTGCCCACGGCATCCAGGCTGAAGGCGCCGTAGCGACCCACGCCCGTGATCGGATCGTTCAGCGCGCCCAACATCTCGCCCATCGTGCCCGTGCCGGCGGGGACCGAGACGGTGATGTCGCGCTGGCGCGACCCCGATTCACCGGCGAAACGCAGCGTCAGGCTCTCGCCCGGATCGAAGCCGTGTTGCGACGTCAGGGTCAGCCCGGTCTCGTAGAAGCTGGGCGTGTTGGTCGAGACCAGATCGTTCAGCCCGAACCAGTGCGAGAAGCCACGACCGCCCTTGGCGCTGGGCGATGTCGCATCGTCGGCGATGGCGACGCCGTTTGCGCCCGCGCCGTCCAGTTGCAGCCGGCCTTCCGAGAAGCTGGCCGTCGCCGCCCCGCCCATCTGTGCATTCAGCACGCTGAGGAAGGTCGAAGGATCGGCCGCCACGCCATTCACGGTCATCGTGGCGCCGGAGAAGACGATCTGGGCCGAGGCCTGAACCACGCCGGCCGCATTGACCGCCGTGATCGTGGTCGTGCCGGTAAAGCCGGTCAGGGCGTTTTCCAGCGACTGACCCGTGTTGCGTCCGGCCAGGGTGGTCGGCGCCGGCACGCTGCTGTTGGCATTGTGGGCGCGGTTCAGTTCGTCCGCCAGCTTGGCGGTCAGCTCGCTCAAGCGCGCCGCAGCCGCCGGCGCATCGACATCGCGGATCTCGATCAAACCCTTGATCTGCCCAGACGACACCCCGTCCAGCAGAGGCCAGCGCGTGCCGCTCGGCTCGGTGATCATGATGTCGGAGAAGGCCGTCATGGCGCCGACCGTCCCGGCCGCCTGATAGGACAGGGTCGCGGCGCCTTCGCCCACCAGGGTCGTGCCGGCGTTTGTGCGCAGGGTCACGCCGCCGTTCGAGCGGGCCTCGACCTTCACATCCATATATTTCGACAACTCGTTGATCAGGCCGAGTTGTGCGTTCTGTGCGCCGGTCACGTCCTCATTGGTGACCGTGCCGGAAGCGATGGTCTTGTTCAGCTTGGCGATCTGCTCCAGCAGCGGATTGACGGTCTCGATCGCGCTTTGCAGACGGCCGTCCGCTTCCTGGCGCGCGGACTGGATTTGGGCCGCGATGCCCGAGGCCTGGTTGAAGATCGCCTGGGTCTTGTAAATCGTGTCCTGACGCCCGGCGGACGAGGTCGGGCTTTCGGCCAGGGTGGCGTAGCTGGCGAACAGCTTGTCGACCTGGGCGAAGAAGTTGCTGTCGCTGCTGGGATCGCCGAACTGGTTCTGAATCTGGTCGTAAAGCTCGTAACGCACGGTCTGGCGCGCCGCGTCCGCACCCGCGCTCAGGCTTGCCGCTTGCAAAAACCGATCGGTCGCCAGACGAACTCGCGTGACATCGACGCCGGAGCCATAGCCGTTGGTGACGGCGGCGGATTGATCGGCGACCTTGCGGATGTATCCGGGCGTGTCGACGTTGGCGATATTGTCGGCGGTGACGCGCAACTGAGCCTGGGCGGTCTTCAGCCCCGACGTCGCGATGTTCATGATCGAGTTCAGCGACATTGACGCATCTCCCCCGCCCTACCCGGCAACCGCTGCACTGTCGCGCGCAGTTCTTGCCCAGCCACGCGCCGCCCCCGCTCATGCAGAGCGTTGTTTTTCAACAGGATCACAGATCGGGCGGCCGTCATGATCGGCAAGACGCGCAAAGGTCGGGCCAACAGCGCCAGATACGGTTTTGGGACTGGGCGCGCGTCGAAGGGCGTTCGTCCACAGCCGGGCAAAAAATGGCGATAGCGCGGCAATAAACGACCGCCGCCATGACGACCGCCCATCGGACGGCCTGCATTACCCACTGTTTTTGCTCGACTAAGGTCTTGGCCCGACCCTTGCGTTGATGGCGGCGAACCCTTGGGCGCAGCAGGCGCCGACCTTACCCCTTACGAAAGCCGCCGCGCTTCCATGTCGATCGCCTCCGCCCTGTTTGCGCCTGCCGCTCCGGTTTCGACCGGAACGACGGCTGCTGGCATGGGCGCAGACATGGCGGAGGCCAACCTGTTTTCCAGTAAGGTCGCTTTGGCCCTGGACGCAGGCCTCGACAATGCGCCGGTCGAACGGGTCGCGCCGGGTCGTTTGACGACCGCTCAATCCCTCGGCGTCGTCCTGACCCAAGCCGTCGGTGACGAAACGAACGCCGTCGCGCCTGACCTGACGGTCGAAGTCCCCGCACCGGTCACGATCGAGACTGCCGACTCCCAAACCCTGCCCGTCGCCTCAAACGAGACGGCGAGAGCAACCGAAGACGCCGCGAACGATGACGATGCGGCAAGCGTCACCATCACGTCCTCCCCCTTCTCCACCCCGCAGCCGACGGCACCGGTTGCGCCACTGACGTCTGCGACACCGCAGTCGTTGGCCGTGGAAGTGGCCGCTGAGCAAACCGCCGAGACCACGCCCCCGACGGCGACAACTATCGATTTAAGGGCGCCGCAAGGCGTGGCGACGCCCACGCCCTTCTCTTCGGTGAAAGTGTCGTCGGTGGCAGCGCTCCCGACCAAGACAGACGTTGCTGCATCGGATGTCTTCGCCGCGCCGGCTTCGTCATCGACCGAGGCCAACGCCAAAACTGCTGCTAGCCTCGCTCTACCCGAAGCCGTCCAAGCGATAGCAACCGAACTCGGCGATCTTCTAACGACCGTAAAGGCGGCGCCGGCGTCGGCGGCAAAGATTTCCGACAAGGCCACGGCCGACAATGACCAGAGCGAACCTGCTCAGTCGGCGTCGGCAAACGTTCAGAAGTCCCCCGCCGAACCCACGGCTGCGGTTCGACCTATGGCGGATGCCGCGACGCTGACCACCGCCGCGCCGGACATCGCCAACGCCGCCGCTCAGGCGGCGCCAGCTGACAGCGCCAAGCCGTCCGCACCATCGCCCATCGCCCAGGCCATGACGGCCGCCCAGATCCCGACGGCCCAGGTTCAGATTTCGGTCGCCGCGGCGTCGAAACCGGCGCTGGCCGTATCGGCCGATATCGCGGCAGCGGTGGTGGTGGCTAAACTGTCCGCCAAATCCGAAACGGCCGCCGCATACGACCAACCCGCCGAGGCCGCATCCAGCGACACGCCGTCGCAAACGCTGCCCACGCCCACCCAAGCCGCGCCGCCGCTTAAGCCCTTGCGCCACGAACTGGCGCAGCAAACCAGCAACGCCGCCACGACGCCCGTCTCGGCCGAAACGACCGATGCGAAGACGACGGTCGTAGAGACCACGTCTCTGGCGGACGCCGGCGCCGCCTCGGCCCTGTCGGCCAAGTCGACGGCGACGACCGAAACGGCCGCCACCCCGGCGCCTCTCGCGGTCGCCCCTACCGTTGCACAAACGACCAGCGCGGGGGCCGCCGACACCCAGGCGATCCAGCAGGCCGTCGCGCCTGATCGCGACCTGGGCCTCTCGACCCTGTCGCGCGCGACTGTCGAGACCACCGCCCAACTCGCCGCCCAGATTGCGCGCAGGTTGGACAGCCGTTCGACCCGGTTCGACATGGTGCTGACGCCGGAAGACCTGGGCCGTGTGGATGTCAGCCTGGAGATCGGCAAGGACGGTCAGCTTTCCGCCCGCCTGGCTTTCGACAATCCGGCCGCCGCCGCCGACCTGAAGGGTCGCGCCGACGAACTGCGCCGCCAGCTTCAGGACGCCGGCTTCCAGGTCGCGGGTGATGCGCTCGATTTTTCCCAACGCGACCCCTCGGCAGGCAACGGCGGCGCCTTCGACCGCCAGCAGCAACGCAACGCCCTGTTCGCCGGCGGCTCTCGCCTGGCGGCCCAGGCCGACACCCCCATCGTCCCGGCGCCCGGCGCCTGGATCAACCATTCCCAGACGCCTGAGCGCGTCGATCTGAAGGTCTGACCCCATGGTCGACGCCGTCACAACCAATGCCGCAGCCGGTCGGGTAACCGGCGGCACCAAGGCCCTGGCCTCGAACTTCGAGACCTTCCTGACGCTGCTCACCACGCAGATGAAGAACCAGGACCCCTTGTCGCCGCTCGATTCCAATCAGTTCACCTCCCAGTTGACCCAGATGGCGGGCGTCGAGCAGCAACTGCTAACCAACGACCTGCTGACCAGCCTGCTGTCGGCGCAGTCCGCAGGCGGTCTCGACAACGCCGCCAACTACATCGGCAAGAGCGTGACCGCCGCCTGGACGGCGACCGAGTTCAACGACGGCAAGGCGACCTGGGCCTACGAACTGGGCGCCGACGCCGAAAAGGCCACGCTGCAGGTCGTCGACAGCAAGGGGGCCGTCGTCTGGGAAGGCGCTGCGCCCGACAAGACGTCCGGCCTGCACACCTTCAACTGGGACGGCAAGTTGAAGGACGGCGGCACGGCCGCAGACGGCGGCGTCTATACCCTCAAGATCGCCGCGACCAACGCCACCGGCGCCAAGGTCGACGCCCAGGCCCTGATCCAGGGCCGGGTGACCGGCGTCGAAATGTACAACGGCGCGCCGTACCTGGTGATCGGCGACTCCATCCTTCCGCTTTCGACCGTGATCTCGCTGAACGAGATCAAGGCGCAGGCCGACAACGACACTGACGATACGGAGAATCCGAACGTCCCCACCGAGGAGGCGGCCGCATGATGCGATCCGCCGCCTTCCCGATGACCTTCATTTAAGGAGCGTTCTTCCATGAGCCTCAATAGTGCAATGCTGGCCGGCGTGTCCGGTCTCGCCGCCAACTCCGCCGCCCTGGCGGCCATTTCCCAGAACATCGCCAACGTCAACACGGTCGGCTACAAGCGCACGGCCAGCGAGTTCCAGACACTGGTCAACAGCCAGTCCTCATCCGGCGGCAGCTATTCCGCCGGCGGCGTGACCACCAACACGCGGTCGTTCGTCAGCCAGGAAGGCCAGCTTCAGCGCACGACCTCCAGCACCGACCTCGCCGTAAGCGGCCAGGGCTTCTTCGTCACGACGACCCAGGCCGAGAACGTCGGTTCGACCGACACCCGCCTGTTCACCCGCGCCGGCGCCTTCACCGTCGACAAGCAAGGCTATCTGAAAAACAGCGCCGGTCTGTACCTGCAAGGCTGGCCCGTCGATTCCAACGGCGAGATCTCGACCGATCCGTCGGACCTGTCGCGCCTGCGCTCGATCAACATCGGTTCGGTCGGCGGCACCGCCGAACCGACAACCCGCGTCCAGATCAACGCCAACCTGCGGTCCAGCCAGGACCCAGCCGCCGCCGCCAGCGCCCAATCCTACAAGGGCGTGGCCGACACCGCGACACCGTCGGTCGCGCACGATGTCTCGGTCCGCTACACGCGCACCGGCGCCAACACCCATGACGTCGTCATCAAGTCTGGCACGCAGAGGATCAACGGCGCCGCGACCTTCGACCCAGCCACCGGCGCTCTAACCGGCCTGACGGTCACGGGTGCGAACGCAGGCACGGCGACCCCGATCGGCACGCCGCCGACGCAGTTGCAGTTCACGCCGGCGACCGGCACGCCTTACACGGTCAACCTGGCGGACATCGGACTGGGCAATGGCAACGTGGCCAAGACCAAGTATGACCCGTCGGTCAACTCGATGGCCATGTACAACGCCGACGACGACAACCCCGTCGGCGTCAAACCCGACTTTAAGATGAACATCCCTGTCTCGGACTCCAAGGGCGGCCAGCGCAATCTGGAAATCCGCTTCATCAAGAGCGACGAGCCGAACATCTGGTACGCGGAAGTCGTTTCCGTGCCGGCGAGCGATGTCGTGACCGGCGCGCCGTACTCCAACGGCCAGATCAAGATCGGCAAGATCGCCTTCACCCCGTCGGGTCGCCTCGACGTGGAAACGATGAAGGCCTGGCCGGCGGGCACGGGTCTGTTCGACGATCCGACCATGGCCACGCTCGACTTCGGCAAGTCCGATCCGAACAACCTGGCCATGGCGCCGGGTCAGGTCGCCTGGGCCGACGGCCTGGGCATTGCCGCCCAAGGTGTGACGCTGGATCTTAACACCTCCGCTGGCGGCCTCAGCCAGTTGAACACCGCCTCGGTGGTGCAATCGACCGTCACCAACGGCACGGCCTTCGGCAATCTGAGCGAGATCAAGATCGACGAAGGCGGCTTCGTCACCGCCATCTTCGACAATGGCGTGATGCGTCGCATCGCCCAGGTCGCGGTCGCCACCTTCCCCAGCCCCGACAGCCTTCGTGAAGTGTCCGGCAACGCCTACGCCGTCAGCCTTCAGTCCGGCACCTTTAACCTAAAGGCCGCCGGCACGGGCGGCGCAGGCGAGATCGCGGCCAAGCAGTTGGAGTCCTCGACGGTCGATCTGTCCGCGGAATTCACCGGCCTGATCACCACCCAAAGGGCCTACTCCGCCTCGTCCAAGATCATTACCACGGCCGATGAAATGCTGGCCGAGCTGATCAACATCAAACGCTGATCGGCGAGTAAGTAAGCGTTAGTCTCGATGAATCGTCGCGCAATCAAGGTTGACAGAGTCGTTCGCGCAGGGACGGATTTTATCCGTTCCTTCACCACGACGCTTAAACGGACCTTAGTCGGGGACGCCTACATTCATGACACTACGGTGTTGGTGAAAGAGGCATAAGCCCATGTTGCAAGAGCGACGCCTGAATAGCAAAGGCGAACAATACGTGGTCGGACCGACTGGCACGCCCCTGACCCTGAACGATCTGCCGCCGTCCAATACGGACCGGTGGGTGATCCGGCGCAAGGCCGAGGTCGTCGCCGCCGTGCGCGGCGGTCTGTTGAGCCTTGACGACGCCCTGGCGAAGTATCGCCTGACGGCGGAAGAATTCCTCGCATGGCAGAAGGCCATCGACAAATGGGGCATGCAGGGTCTGCGCACGACGCGGATCCAGAGCTACCGCTCCTAAGGGTTTCCCCGAAGACGAAGAAGGGCCGCATCCGGCGACGGGTGCGGCCCTTTTCGTTGGCGGGCCTCGAAATCGCGCCGGTTCCGCACTAAATGGCCGCAATGACCCTGGTCGAAGACATCTGCGCCATTCCGAATATCGTCCGCACCGACATGGATGCGGCGGTCGAGAGCGCGCGGGCGGCGGTCGGTCTGCCCGTGGGCGCGCGCATCGTCGCGGCGATGTCGGGCGGGGTGGATTCCACTGTCGTCGCAGCCCTGCTGCGCAAGGCTGGCTATGACGTCGTCGGCGTGACGCTGCAACTCTATGACCACGGCGCGGCGCTGAAGAAGAAGGGCGCTTGCTGCGCGGGCCAGGACATTCACGACGCGCGTTTGGCCGCCGACATGATCGGCATCCCCCATTACGTGCTGGACTATGAGAGCCGGTTCAAGGACGCCGTCATCGACCAGTTCGCAGACAGCTACCTGAAGGGCCAGACGCCGGTCCCCTGCATCCGCTGCAATCAGACGGTCAAGTTCCGCGACCTGCTGGACGTCGCCCGCGACCTGGGGGCCGAGGCCATGGCGACGGGCCACTATGTCCGCCGCGCCGTCGCCGGCAATCGCTCGCAGATGCGCAAGGCGATCGACCATTCGCGCGACCAGTCCTATTTCCTGTTCGCCACGACCCAGGACCAGCTCGATTATCTGCGCTTTCCTCTGGCCGATCTGGAAAAGCCCCAGGTGCGCGGCGTCGCCGCCGAACTGGGCCTGAAGATCGCCGCCAAGCCGGACAGCCAGGACATCTGTTTCGTCCCGTCCGGCGATTATCGCACCCTGATCGACCGCCTTCGTCCGCAAGGGCGCGAGGCCGGCGAGATCGTGCATATGGACGGCCGGGTGCTGGGCGCCCACGCAGGCATTACCGACTACACCATCGGCCAGCGCCGGGGGCTGAATGTCGCCGTGGGCGAGCCGCTGTTCGTGACGAAGCTGGAGCCCGAGACCCGCCGCGTCATCGTCGGCCCGCGTGAAGCCCTGCTGACCGCCTCCCTAACATTGGAAGAAACCAACTGGCTGGGCGACGAGGCCACCATCGTCGAGGCCGCACAGGCCGGTATCCCTGTCCTGGCCCGCGTCCGCTCGACCCGTCAGCCCTCGCCTGCCCGCCTGGCGCTGATCGACGGTGACATCCGCATCGTCTTCGATGACGGCGAAGAGGGCGTGGCCCCCGGCCAGGCCTGCGCCCTTTACGATCCCGTGGACACCGAACGCGTGCTGGGCGGCGGCTTCATTCGGGACACGACGGCGGTGGCCGCATAGCGGCGGTTCATTAAATCGGAGACAGGCTGCATCCGACGTGATGTTCTGTCGCCTCCTACGGTCATCCCACCGACGAGAGGTTCCGATGCGCACCACCGCCTGCCTGGTTTCCGTACTGGCCCTGATGGCCGCCCTTCCCACCGCAGCGACGGCGCAGGCCGCTCCGCCGCCAGTCGTCAGCACGGCCGCGCCGACCTATACGGCGGCCCAGTTCTTCGACACAACGACGTACGGCCTGGGCTACGGCGGGGCCAAGGCCTTTTCGCCCGACGGCAAGTCGGTGCTGATCCGGTCGGACAAGACGGGCGTGTTCAACGCCTACGCCCTGCCCATTGCCGGCGGCGACCCAGTGCAACTGACCGCCTCGACCACCAGCGCCGTCAATCCGGTCACTTACTTCCCCGCCGATGCGCGCATCCTGTTCACCCAGGACGGCGGCGGCGACGAACTGAGCCATCTGTTCGTGAGGACGCCTGACGGCGCGGTCACGGACCTGACGCCGGGCGACAAGGTCAAGGCGGACTTCCTGAGCTGGAGCCAGGACGGCAAGACCTTCTTCGTCACGTCGAACGAACGCGACGCCTCGGCCTTCGACGTCATCGCCTATGACGCGACCACCTATGCGCACCGGATGGTGTTCGAGAACACCGGCGGCTTCTCGCCCGCCGCCCTGTCGCCAGACGGCCGTTGGCTGGTGCTGGACAAGTCGCTGACCAGCGCGAACAACGACCTCTACCTGGTCGATCTGACCGCACCGGGCGAGCCGAAACTGCTGACCCCGCATGAGGGCAATGTCGCCTATACCGCCTTCGACTTCACGCCGGACTCGAAGGCTGTCCTGATCGGCACGGACCAGAACGGCGAGTTCCAACAGGCCATTCGCCACGATCTCGCGACCAGCACCAACACACCTCTGATCCAGGCGGATTGGGATGTCAGCTTCGTCTTCTATTCGCCGACCGGCCGCTATCGCGTCTCAGGCCTGAACGCCGACGCCAAGACCGAACTGACCCTGCTGGACGCCACGAGCAACCAGCCCGTCGCCTTGAGCGGCCTGCCGGACGGCGACATCGGCAATGTGCGGTTCAGCGATGACGAGAAGACCATCGCCTTCACCGTTTCGTCCGACACCTCGCCGGCTGATGTCTTCGTCGCCGATCTGACCACCGGCCGGGCCACGCGTCTGACCCACGCCCTGAACCCCGCGATCGACGAGAACGCCCTGGTCGAAGCCACCATCGTCCGATACCCCGGCGAAGGCGGCGTCATGATCCCGGCGGTGCTCTACACGCCCAAGGGCGCGTCGGCGGCCCACCCTGCGCCGGCCATCGTCCTGGTCCACGGCGGTCCCGGCGGCCAGACCCGTCGCGGCTATTCGGCGATGGTCCAGCATCTGGTGAACCACGGCTATGCGGTCCTGGGGGCCAACAACCGGGGCAGTTCCGGCTACGGAAAGACCTTCTTCCATCTGGACGACAAGAAGCACGGCGAGGCGGACCTGCGCGACATCGTCGCCGGCGGCGAATGGTTGAGACAACAGGACTGGGTCGCCGACGATCAGGTGGCGGTGATGGGGGGATCCTATGGCGGATACATTACCGCTGCGGCCCTGGCCTTCCATCCGGAGGCCTTTACGGCGGGCGTCGACATCTTCGGCGTCACAAACTGGGTGCGGACCCTGGAGTCGATCCCGCCCTGGTGGGGCGCCCAGCGTATCGCCCTGTATGATGAGATGGGCGATCCGGCGACGGACGCGGAACGCCACCGCCGCATCTCGCCTCTGTTCCACACCGAGGGCATCAACAAGCCCCTGCTGGTCGTCCAGGGCGAGAACGACCCGCGCGTGCTGAAGGTCGAGAGCGACGAACTGGTCGCCGCCGTCCGCGCCAACGGCGTGCCGGTCGAATACGTCGTCTTCCCCAACGAGGGTCACGGCTTCACTCGCCGCGACAACCGCATCACCGCCCAAGACGCCTATCTGACCTTCCTGGACAAATACGTGCGGAAATAGGCATGGCCGCCAAGGGGCGCGCCGATTTGCCGCGCCCCCTTTTCTTCAATTGTGGAGGAAAAATGGAGCAGGCGTGGATGCATGCCGAATATTGATCTTTGGTCAGGACATCAAAGATGCATCTGAGTGTTGCACGCCTGTAAACTGCGCATCGCAATGGCGCCGTAATCCCCGCAGCGACTAAGCAGGGGATATAAATGCACCGTCAAACCAAACTGCGCCTTCAGCTGCTGCTGGGGACCGCCCTTCTCGCCGCACCTGTTTCCGCCTTCGCCCAGACCGCTCCAGCGCCTGTCGATACCGCGCCCGCCGGCCTGGACGACATCATTGTCACCGCGACCAAGCGCGAAACCAATCTGCAGGACACGCCGATCTCGATCTCGGTGGTCAACGCCGAAGCGCTCCAGAACCGCCACGTGCAAAGCCTGATGGACCTCGCCGACGGCAGCGTCCCTGGCCTGCGTATCGCCACCTTCGAAGCCCGCCAGTCGGCTTTGACCATCGGCATCCGCGGCATCGTGCCGAACGATGCCAACCAGCCCGCCCGTGAACAAGGCGTCGGCGTCTATGTCGACGGCGTCTATCTGGCCCGCCAGCACGGCTTGGCCGCCGCCCTGCTCGACATCGAGCGCGTCGAAGTCCTGAAGGGTCCACAAGGCACCCTGTTCGGCCGCAACACCGAAGGCGGCGCCCTGTCGCTGGTCACCAAGAAGCCCACGGGCGTCTTCGGCATGCGCGCCGTCGCCGGCATCGGCAACCTCGAATCCTACAACTCGGAACTGCACGTCGACTTCCCGTCGATCGGCGACTTCGCGTTCAAGGTCGACGGCATCATTTCGGTCCAGGGTCCGGTTACCGAGAACATACTGCCGGGCGAAACCGGCTTTGGTCAGTACGATCGTCGCGGCGTTCGCTTCCAGACGCGCTGGACCCCGACAGAGAACTTCACCGCCAACTTCGCAGCTGACTTGAGCAAGGACAAGAACACACCGTTCTACTCCCAACTGCTCAACTTCAACCCGAACGGCTTGCCGGTCTTGCCGTTCACCTCGACTTCCGTTCCTTCGACCAGCATCCGCGCACTGTCTCCGCTGGTGCAGGTCGAAGGCTCTAAGCGCATGACGCAGGCCGACATCGGCGTGCCGCAGCAGTGGAGCGTCGACGACACCCGTGGGATGGATCTGCATCTGTCGTATCGCCCGACGGACTCGTTGGAAATCCGCTCGATCACCGCCTATCGCGACCTTGACGTCGAGCAGTACGACAACATCGCCGGCGCCCACCGCCCGCCCGTTGTCGGCCCGAACGGCAACTTCAGCCGCTATTCGTTGGCTGGCTTCTGGCAGCACCAGTTCAGCCAGGAGCTGCAGGCAGTCGGCAGCATCGGCGACCGCATCGATTACGTCGGCGGCCTGTTCTACTTCAAGGAAACCGTGTCCGACGATGCGGCGACGCCCTCGACCAACACCTGGAACGCGACCGGCACAGACTATACGATCCGCGATCCGCGTCCGACCCAGCGCGGCTTCCGCTCCATCGACCGCGCTTCGACGGCTCATTCGGAATCGAAGGCCATCTATGGTCAAGCGACCTTCACCCCCGACGTTCTGAACGACGCCCTGCACCTGACAGTGGGCGGCCGCTTCACCTGGGACGACAAGGACGGCATCCTCTCCACCGTCAACAACGCCCCGACGAACTTCACCTTCGACAGCTCGGTCAACCGTTTCGACCCCATGGTGACCGCAGCCTTTGAGGTCAACGACCAAGTCAACGTCTATGCCAAATATTCGACCGGCTATCGCGCCGGCGGCGCGTCCTCGCGTTCGCTGACCTATCGCTCGTTCGATCCGGAAGAGGTGAAGGCCTACGAACTGGGTCTTAAGAGCGACCTGTTCAACAATCGGGTCCGATTGAACGCGGCGGTTTACGCCATGGACCGCGAAGACAGCCAGATCGACTTCAGCCTGGTGACCGTGACCGGCGCATCCACCCGCAACACCCTGGAAACCATCAACGCCCCGGGCACCACAAAAATCCGTGGCGTGGAGTTGGAAGGTCAGTTCCAGGCTACCGAGAACCTGCGTCTGTCGGCTTCTTACGCCTATACCGACGCGAAGATCCCCGACACGGTGAACCCGTTCAACAATGTCACCCAGAAGGTCTTCATCGCCTACACCCCGCCGAACGCCGCCAGCGTGGCCGCCGATTGGGAATCGCCGTTCATGGGCAGCACCTTCAAGGCGCACATCGACGCCAACTATTCCGATGCAACCCAAAGCTTCGACCAGTTCGAGATCAAGAACGACCAGTCCTTCATCGTGAACGCTCGACTGGCGCTGGCCGACATCACGACCCGTGACGGCGGCCCGCTGCTGGAAGTGGCCCTGTGGTCGCGCAACCTGCTGGACGAGACCTACGTCTATCGTCGTGACCCGTCGAACCGGGCCACGCTGGGGGACTACGGCAACTTCAACAATCCGCGCACCTTCGGCATCGAACTGCGCGCCTCCTACTAAGCCTTCCTCCCGAACGACAGACTGCCCCCTTCCGCCACGCGGGAGGGGGTTTTTCTTTGTCTGCGTGAAGCCTTTGCGACGGCGCGATGAAACTTGTCCGAACGCGTCCGGTTTTGCTGGATTTTAGCGGCCGACAGGGCGATGGCGGCGCGATGAGCAGCTTGATCCTGATCGCTGACGACGACGCAGAGAGCGTCGAGGCCCTGGACGCCTGTCTGCGCCGAGAGGGGTTTCGCACAGTTGTCGCCTCCGACGGCCAGCAGGCCGCCGACCTGCACGCCGCGCTGAAGCCCGATCTTGTCCTGCTGAATATCCGCCTGCCGATCCGCGACGGGTGGGACGTGCTGGGTGAGTTGCGTCGGCGCGGCGAGACCCCTGTGATCATGGTCAGCGACCTGGACCTCAGCACGAACAAGCTGCAGGCCCTGCGGATCGGCGCCGACGACTATGTCGTCAAACCGTTCAAGCCGATCGAGGTAGTGGCGCGCGCCCAGGCCATCCTGCGTCGCAGCAACGGCGACCGCTCCACCAAGGTGCTGCGCGTCGGCCCCTTGGAGGTCCAGTTGGAAAACTATCTGGCCGCCATCCTGACCCCGGCGGGCAAGCGCCGTCTGGATCTGACCCTGACCGAGTTCCGCATCCTGGCCCATATGGCCCGTGTTCCGTTGCGGGTCTTCAGCCGTGCCGAGATCATGCAGGCCTGCTTCCCCAATCAGGACGTGCTGGAACGCACTATCGACAGCCACGTCAGCCATCTGCGCCGCAAGCTGGACGCCGCCGACGCCGCCGGCCTGCTGACCAATGTGCGCGGGGTCGGCTATCGGCTCGAAGCCGAGTTCTGACCCTTAGGCGGCGACGGCGTAGACGCGCAGCCGATGCCCGTCAGGATCGCCCGCCACGAAGCTTCGGCCCGGCTGCGTATCCATCGGCGGCGTCAGGATGCGCGCACCCCGGTCCCACCAATCGATGTGCGCCTGATCCACCGCGTCGGCGCCCTGCAGCGGAAAGTCCACCTCGCAGACCTGCCCGTCGCCGGCGCGCCGCAACAGCCCCAGCGCCCGCCCCGAACTCAGCACGAACAGGGCCCGATCCGGCCCCGCCATCACCGGCCGACAGCCGAACAGGCCGGCGTAAAACCGCGCGCTGGTCTCGGGATCCGCGACGGCCAGAAGAATGTCCTCGATCTCGGTCATCGGCCCTGCCCTCGTTTCCAATAGGACTGACCCTAGTCGCCGATGCTGCCAGTTTCCGTCAGCAGCCCTCAGACGCTCTCGACCTTTCGTGCGCCTCGCGCCAGGTCTTCATCAAGGCCTGACGACGCGCCGGATAGCGCGCCTCCATCACCTCGGCCTCGACAATGCGATCGGTTCGGAAGCTACGGAAATCGCCGCGCAGTTCGCACCAGGCGATCAGAAGCCGCACCCGGTCGAAGAAGGCCAGGGCGAAGGGCCAGACCACCCGTTCGGACGCCGCCCCCGCCTCGTCGCGATAACACAGCCTCAGCCGCCGCTCGGTGCGGATCGCCTTTCTCAACAGCCCCGGATCAACCTGGTCCGCCGGGAATGGCGCGCCCGGCACGACCAGCAGGGCCGAGGTCTCCATCTCGTCGCGCAGATCGGGCGGCAGCACCGCCGAAATCCGTCCCAGGGCCGCCAGCGCCGCATCCCGCATGCGCGGGTCGGCCCGATCCGCCACCCAGCGCGAGCCCAGCACCAGGGCCTCGATCTCTTCCGGCGTGAACATCAGCGGCGGCAGCATGAAGCCCGGCTTCAGCACATAGCCGACCCCCGCCTCCCCCTCGATCGTCGCGCCTTGCGCCTGCAGGCTGGCGATGTCGCGATAAAGGGTGCGCAGGCTGACGCCCATCTCATCCGCCAACACCTGCCCGCTCACCGGCCGACGATGCCGCCGCAGGACGTTCAGCAGATCGAGAAGGCGTTCGGACCGGGACACCGCACGATCCTAGCAGACCTCCTGCCAGAAAGCGGCAGCAGGCTGAGGCTTACGCCGCTTCCTTCGGCATCACGTCCCCGACCGTGGGCCGGTTCTCGGCGCGGGTCAGCAGGATGTCCCGGGGTTTGACGATCTCGTTGCAGCAGCCGCAGGCGATGCGCGGCGTCAGGGTCGAGCCGCAGGTCTTGTGGATCATGTCGATGCCGCTGTCGGCGTCGCCATAGACGTGCTTGGCGCCCCAGCCGTGCAGGGTCACCAGCACCCCGTACAAATCCTTGCCCTTGGCGGTCAGGACATATTCGTTGCGCGGCGGTCGTTCGGAATAAAGCTGGGGCTCCAGCACGCCGTGCTGAACCAGGCTCTTCAGGCGCGCGGCCAGGACGTTGCGCGCCACGCCCAGATTGTCCTGCCACTGTTCGAACCGGCTGACGCCGTTGAAGGCGTCGCGGATGACCAACAGGGTCCAAGGGTCGCCTATCACTTCAAGCGTGGCGGCGATGGAGCAGCTTTGGCGGCTGTAGTCGGCGGTGCGTCCCATGCGGCGAAAGTGACCCCGCGTCAGGCGTTTGGCAAGGGTTGCAAATCCGAACGGTCCAGGTCAGTCTTGTTTGGCAACGGACGTGCGACCCCTTTGGTTCGCCGCCTTGTTCCTTTGACTTCGGCGGGAGATCTCCATCAGGTCTTCCGCCGCCTCTTCGCCTGACGCAGGATTGCGGAATGACGCTGCCGATCTCCCTCGACGACGCCCTGGCCTTTCAGACCCTTGACGACGGTGGCCTGTCCGCCCCGGTGCCAGGCCATTTCTCCAATGGCCCCTGGGGCATGGCGCCGGAAAAGGGCTTTCCGTTCGGCGGCCTGCTGGCGGCCCTGTGCGCCCAGTCGATGCGCCAGGGTCTGGCCCTGACCGCGCCGTTGCGCACCCTGTCGGTGCAATACCTGTCGGCGGCCAAGTTCGGCGAGCAGGTCGCTTTTCGCCCACGCCTGCTGCGCGGCGGCCGCAACGTCGTCTATGCGGCGGTCGAGGCCGAACAGGACGGCCGCCTGACCCACCACGCCACGGGCACCTATGGGCTGGACGGCGCCACGCCGCCGGTCACGCCCCTGCACCTGCCGCCGCCGCTGCTGGACAGCCTGAACCCCAAAGCCACCATCCACGGCCCGATGGCCCCGCATTTCTCGCAGCACGTCGAATATCGGTTCGACGGCGGCCCCAACATCCTGGGCGGCAACGAGGGCCGGCCCGCGGTCGAGCGCACCTGGATGCGGATGGCGGACGGCCGGCCGCTGGACGAGGTCGGGCTGTGCTACCTGCTGGACGCCCTCTATCCGCCGGCCTGGACCCTGTCGAAGACGCCGGCGGCGATGACGACCGTGGACCTGCGCATCGATATCCTGACCGATCCGACGCCGCAGACGGCACCCGACGGCTGGGCCTTCTTCGAGTTCAGAATGCTGGACCTGGGCTTGGGCTGGACGGTGGACGAGGCCGCCGCATGGGGCGCCGACGGAACCCCGCTGGCCCTGTCGCGCCAGCGCCGAAAACTGCTGCCGCAACGCACGGCCTGAAGTCAGCCCTCATTCATGATTATCAGCGACTATTCCAAATCTCTGGAGTCGTCCTCATGCGTCGTCGAAATCGCCTCGTTTCCGCATCTCAAATCGCCGTCGTTCTGGGGATCTGCCTGATGCTCCAGGGCTGCCTGGTCGGCGCCGTTGTCGGAGGCACTGCGGCGGTCGTGGGCGGCACGGCAAAAGCCACCGGAGCTGTCGTGGGCGCCGGCTTCGACGCCGTCACCACCTCGGACGAGGAAACCAGACTGCGCCGTGAGCGCGAACAGCGCGACTACGACCGCCAGCAACGCCGCTGCGAAGAGCGCCAACGCCAGGGCAAGCGCTGCTGATTAGAGGCTCAGCACGCACCGCTCGTTGATGGTCGGCCGCGCCACCTGAACCCGGCACAGGCCGGGCCACTCGGGTTTCAACGTCTTGACGAACCACAGGCACAGGTTCTCCAGGCTGGGCAATTCCAGCCCTTCGTGTTCGTTCAGCATGCCGTGGTCCAGCGTCTCCGCCGCCGCCTTCAGCGCCCGGTCCAGCGCGCCCAGGTCGGCGACCCACCCGTGCTCCGCGTCCAGCACCTCGGACCGCACCGTCGCCTCGACCGTGAAGGAATGGCCGTGGACGCGACGATAGATGCTGCCTTCGGGCTCGTTGGGGAAATGGTGAGCGGCGTCGAAGGTCGCCTGTTTGGTGATCTCGAAGACGGGCATTAGCGGACGCCGATATATTTGTGGGTCTGGACGCTCAGGCGCCACTGGGGATGGGTCAGGCAGTATTCGATGGCGGCGGCGGTGTTCGCCGCTTGGTCGGGGCCGTCCATCGGCTGGAGCCAGAACCGTTCGAAGTCCAGATGTTCGAACCGGTCAGGCAGGGCCTTGGCCTGGGGATAGACCAGCTTCAGCTCCTGGCCCGTGATCTGGACGACATCCGCATCGGCCTTGGGGCTGATGCAGACCCAGTCGATGCCGCCGGGCGCCGCCAGGGTGCCGTTGCTTTCTATGGCGATCTCGAAACCGCGCGCATGCAGGGCCTCGACCAGCGGTGCATCCAGTTGCAGCAAGGGCTCGCCGCCGGTGCAGACCACCAGTTTCGGATCGCCTTCGCGCCCCCGCCACATAGAGGCGACATGGTCAGCCATCAGGTCCGGTGTCCTGAATTTGCCGCCCCCGCCGCCGTCGGTCCCGACGAAGTCCGTGTCGCAGAAGCTGCAGACGGCCGTCGCGCGATCCTGTTCGCGCCCGCTCCACAGATTGCAGCCGGCGAAACGCAGGAAGACCGCAGGCCGTCCCGCCTGTCCGCCCTCGCCCTGCACCGTCAGAAAGACTTCCTTGGCCGAATAGGTCATCGGCTCGCGACCCATTCCGCATGGCCCGCCGCCCGCAACTCGCACGCCGGGCAATCGCCGCAGCCATAGCCCCAAGCATGCCGATGCGTCCGGTCGCCCCGATAACAGGTATGGCTATCCTCGATAATCAGCTCGACCAGTTTGGCCCCGCCCAGCGTATCGGCCAGCTCCCAGGTCTGGGCCTTGGTCAGCCACATCAGCGGCGTGTCGATCACCACCGGCTTGTCCAGCCCCAGCGACAACGCCCGCGCCATCGCCTCGATCGTCTCGTGGCGGCAATCCGGGTAGCCCGAGAAATCCGTCTCGCACATGCCGCCGACCAGCACCTCAAGCCCACGCCGGTCCGCCAGAGCCGCCGCCGCGACCAGAAAGATCAGGTTGCGCCCAGGCACGAAGGTCGTGGGCAGGCCACGCGCATCCATCTCGATCATGCGGTCAGCGGTCAGGGCGCTCTCGGCGATCCGACCATATCCGGTCAGGTCCACCACATGGTCGTCGCCCAGCCGGTCGGCGTACTGCGGCAAGGCTGCGCCCATGCCGTCGCGCACAGCCTGGCGCGCCTCCATCTCGACCAGATGGCGCTGGCCATAGTCGAAGCCGACCGTCTCCACCCGCTCGAACCGCTCCAGAGCCCAGGCGAGGCAGGTCGCGCTGTCCTGCCCGCCGGAGAACAGGACCAAGGCGGATGTTGGGGTCTTTTCCAGGATGACGCTCATGACGAATCTGCGGTCGGCCGTTCGGCCGCGCGCATGCACAAAGGGATGAGGACCCAGATGGGTCAGGCGGGCCTCATACACCAGACCCGGATGCGGCGCAAAATCACCGTTTGCATCGATTTGCATCAAGCTGCGCCAGCTTAACCAATCCGCAAGCGATTTTGGGCTTTAGTCCCAACGAGTAGGAGTTCCGGGCAGTATGCCGACCATCGAGACCCTTTCCGAGCGTCCCAAGCCGGTGGCTCCGACGACGCTCGGGTGCGAGGTGCTGGCGCGTTTCGAACGCGAGCCGGACACGCTCGTCATCCCCGTGGTCGATGGCAATCGCCCGGTCGGGCTGGTTGAACGCACCGCCTTCCTCCAGAAGATCGCCGCCCGTTTCGGCCACGCCCTCTACGATCTGCGCCCCATCACCTTCGCCATGGACCCCGAGCCGGCTGTGGTCGAGGCCGGCGTCCGCATCGACGCCTTCTGCGACATCATGCTGAAAGGCGGCCCGGCCGCCCTGCTGCGCGGCTTCATCGTCACGCACAACGGCGCCTATCTTGGCGTCGGCACGGCCGCGACCCTGCTTCAAGCGGTCAATACGCGCCAGCGCGAACAGAACGAAGAGCTGGCCGAACAGGCCGCGATCCTCAGCGATACCCGCGCCCAGGCCATCGCGGCCGCCCGCGCCAAGAGCCAGTTCCTGGCCATCATGAGCCACGAGTTGCGCACGCCGATGAACGGCGTACTGGCGGTCGCAGAACTGCTGCGTCGTCAGCCGCTGAACGCGGCGGCCCAGGCGCATGTCCAGACGATAATGGACTCGTCCGAAACCCTGTTGCGCATTCTTCAGGACGCCGTCGATCTGTCCAAGGCCGAAGCGGGCGAACTGGAACTCAACAGCACGCCAACCGCCCTTCGCGCCGTGATGGACGACATCCAGTCGATGTGGGAGCCGCGCGCCTCTCAGGACGGCGTCACGCTATTGGTCGGTTACGAAGGCGACACCGAGCTGGCCGCCGTCATCGACGGCACGCGCCTGAAACAGGTGTTCAACAACCTGGTCGGCAATGCCCTCAAGTTCGCCCGCAACGGCGTCGTCGAAGCGGGCCTGAAAGCCTGGGTGGAAGGCGAGAGCATCCACATGGAGGCCCGCATCCGCGACGACGGGCCCGGCATCGACACCGACCGCGTCGACTCGATCTTCGAACCCTTTGTCCACGGCTCCGGCCCTGACGGCGCAGGCCTGGGCCTGTCGATCTGCCGCCAGGTGATCGACCGCATGGGCGGCCGGATCTGGGCCGAGAACAACAAGGGCCGCGGCGCCACCTTCGCCTTCGATCTGATTGCACCGCGTGCGGCCGTGGAGGTCGAGGTCCAGTCGAATGTGTCCGACCTGTCCGGGCTGGACCTGAAGTCGGCGCCGCACATCCTGATCGTCGACGACAACGCCACCAACCGCGTCGTGGCCCAGGCCCTGTGCGAGATGTTCGGTTGCAGCTCCGAACTGGCCGAGGACGGCCTTGAGGCGCTTCAGGCCGTTCAGGAAAGCCGCTACGACCTTGTCCTGATGGATATCAAGATGCCGCGCATGGACGGCGTTCAGGCGACGCAGGCGATCCGCGCCCTGCCCGGCGCCGTCGGTCGTGTACCCATCGTGGCCCTGACCGCCAACGCCGACCCGGAAGACGCCAAACACTATCTCTCCATCGGCATGGCCGCCGTGGTCGAAAAACCGATCAAGCCCGAGCGTCTGCGAATGGCGATGAACGCCGCCCTGTCAGCGGCACAGGAAGAGGCCGGCGACGCCGACCGGCTCTCTGAAGACGAAGGCGACCGGTCAGCCGCCTGATCCTCAGTCCGGGCGGACGTCCAGCGCCTCCTCATCCTCTTCGTCATAACCGACCAGACGCAGAGCCCGCGCCTTCTGGCCATTGATCTCGGCCCACCGAAGCAGGCCCTCCTCCCGGCCGTGGGTGATCCAGACTTCCTCTGGCTTCAGCTCGGTGAAGGTCGCCGTCAGCTCGTTCCAGTCGGCATGATCCGAGACGACAAGCGGCAGTTCCACCCCCCTCTGACGCGCCCGCGCCTTCACCCCCATCCAGCCCGAGGCGAAGGCTGTGACCGGATCGGCGAAACGACGCGCCCAGCGATCCTGAATGGCGGACGGCGGGGCGATGGCGACCTCTCCGCCCAACGCATTCTTGGGCAGGTCGCGCGTCGGCGCCAACGGCCCCAGATCGACGCCCTCGCGCTGATACAGGGCGTTCAGCCGCTCCATCGCGCCGTGGACATAGATGGTGCGGTCCCAGCCTGCCTCGCGCAACAGCCGGATGATCCGCTGCGCCTTGCCCAGCGCATAGGCCCCGACCAGATGCGCCCGCTCGGGAAACTGGCCCAGCGATCGCACCAGCCGTCCGACCTCCTCCTCGGCTGGAGGATGACTGAAGACGGGCAGGCCGAATGTCGCCTCGGAGATGAAGACGTGACACGGCACGGGTTCGAACGGCGCACAGGTCGGGTCGCGGCGACGCTTGTAGTCGCCCGAGACCACCATGGTCAGTCCCTTCCACCGCACCTCAACCTGGGCAGACCCCAGGACGTGACCCGCCGGGACCAGCCGCAGATCGACGCCGTTGATCGCAGTCGCCTCGCTATAGTCCACAGATTGCGGCTTCTCGGTGAAGTCGGCGCCGTAACGTTCAGCCATGATCGCCAACGTCTGGCGCGTCGCCAGCACAGCGCCATGCCCTGCGCGGGCATGATCGGCATGGCCATGCGTGATGACGGCGCGATCCACCGGCCTCACTGGATCGACGTAGAAATCTCCCGGCGGGCAATAGAGGCCGGCAGGCGTCGGGTGTAGCAGGTCTTCGGGGCGGATCATGTTGCGGTAACGCTCTCGACGCCGTCAGGTCGCCGCCTCATACAAGATGATCGGAAAATCGGCTCAAAAGGTCCAGTCCGCACGATGCAAGAGAGCTTCCTGACCACCATCCTGCCGCAACTGGCCGCGGGCGCCGCCCACACCGGCGCGCTGGGTTTCGCCTTCGATGGATTGCATGACGGCGAGCCGCGCATCCGCGTGCCGTGGCGCGAGGATCTGGTGGGCGATCCCGACAGCGGCGTCTTCGCCGGCGGCCTCGTCACCACCCTGCTCGACCACATCGGCGGCCTGGCGGTCTGGACGGCGCTCGACACCTTCCAGCCCATCGCTACCTTGGACTTGCGGGTCGATTACATGCGCGCCGCGCGGCCGCGTCAGGATCTGCTGGCCCAGGGGCTCTGCTACCGCCTGACGCCGACTATCGCCTTCGTGCGCGCCTGGGCATTCGAGGACGATCCGTCCGATCCCGTCGCGGCGGCGCAGTCCGCCTATATCCTCAACCAGACCCGCGAGCGTTCGACGCGAGCCGCCGTATGACCGACATCCTGGACCGCATGCCCTATGCCCGCTTCCTGGGCCTTCAGACCTTGGTCAGCGGCGACGAGATCACGGTGATCATGCCGTTTGCCGACAGGCTGATCGGCAATCCCATGCTGCCAGCCCTGCACGGCGGATCGACCGCCGCCCTGCTGGAAATGACCGCCATGGCCCAGGTGGCGATCCTCTTCCCCAGCCCTCGCCTGCCCCGCCCGATCAATGTGACGGTCGCCTATCTGCGCACCGGCCGGCCCATCAACGCCTACGCCCGCGCCCGCATCAGCCGCGCCGGCCGCCGCGTCGCCCATGTTCAGGCCGAGGCCTGGCAGGAAGAACGTGCACAGCCAATCGCGTCCCTGACGGCCCACTTCCTGCTGGACAACCAGAGCTAGGCACAGGCGGGGCCAGCGCCGATTCGGCCAAGATCCCCACAGATGCTGAACTTCACCGTCATCCTTATGGCGGCGCTTCAACGCGCGATTGCCGCACTTATGAAGATACCTCTACCAAGCATGGTTAAGACGTGATAACCATAAGCCTCTCGTAACCTTATCTGAGGGGCTTTCATGGACCGCACTGAAGTCGTCACCAGCGTTGCTGGCGATCTGCATGCTACCGAACTCGCGATCGACGCCGCGATCACCCAGGCGACGACGCTGGTTCAATCCTTCATCGGCGCCCGCGCCGCGCTTTCGCTGTCGCCCGTCAGCGGCACGGTCGCCCAGGCCAAGGCCATGGAAACGATTGCCGCCCTGTCGGCCGCGCGCGAGTCCATCGTCGCCTGTCACGCCGAACTGCAAAAAGACCACCGTCGCCTCGGCTACGGCACCTACGCCGCTGGCCCGCTCGCCAAGCCCAACGATTGGCTTGATCCTAAGGCGGCGCTCACTCCGACGCATCTCCACCGCGTCGCATGAATTCTTGGTAAGCTTGGCTTATCGAGATTTCAGTCTGAGTTGAATTCGGTCATGATCGCCCCTGCGCAGTGATGCGCGGGGGCGATTTGTCATGTTCAACATCATTTACGCGATCGTTGGCGCCGTCTTTATGGTCGGCATGGCTTTGTTTGCGTTCCTGAAGGGGAACAAAGCCGAGAAATTCGGGGCTGGCGCCTATTTGTTCGCCTGGTTCGCATCGCTCGTTTTGCAGGAAAATGACGGCTTTCAAGGTGTCCCTGTTGGGTTGCTGCTCATAGACACGGGCGTTCTGGTCGCATTCTGCGCCATAGCTTGGCGCTACCGACAATCTTGGCCCGTGTGGGCTGCCGGACTTCAGTTGATCACGGTGATGTCTCAGTTCATGAGATTGACAGGTCAGAACGTATTGGTGGCGTCATTGTATACGGTCACTAACCTGACCAGTTACCTCATCATCATCTCCATCATCGTAGGCACATTCTACGCTTGGCAAGAGCGACGAGCCGCGTCGGCCAACCTAGGTAGAAATTCCTAATCACGCATCGTATCCTGAGGGCGAATCGGTCGCCGGGACGCCATGCCGCTATCGCACGCCAAACTGTGGAAGGCCGTCGACACATTAGCGCGACGCGAGGGCCTGACGCCGTCGGGCTTAGCCCGCCGCGCCGGTCTGGACGCCACCAGCTTCAACCCCTCCAAACGCTTTGGTCCAGGCGATCCGCCGCGTCCGCGCTGGCCATCGACCGAGAGCATGACCTTGGTGCTTCAGGCAACTGGGGTGTCGCTGTCCGACTTCGCAGTCCTGGCCGATGATGCACCGGATAGACCCACCACCGTGCCGCTTCTCGGATTGGCCAAGGCGGGACAGGACGGGTTTTTCGACGATGCCGGCCTGCCGATAGGCGAAGGCTGGGATCAAACCGACCTGCCCCGCGCCAAGGACACTCTGTTCAGTCTGAAGATCACCGGCGATTCCATGTCGCCGCTCTATCGCGAGGGCGACCGGGTCATCGTCGATCAGGAGGCGACGCGCGTGCGGCGCGGCGACCGGGTCGTGGCCCGGCTGACGACCGGCGAGACCGTCGCCAAGGAGGTGACCAGCCTGACCAGCCGCACGGTCACCCTGTCCTCTATCAATCCAGAATATCCGCCCCGCCTCGTGCCGCGTCGCGAAATCGAATGGATGGCCCGCGTTCTGTGGGTCAGCCAGTAAGCGCCAGCAGAAAGCCCCGCCCGGCGAACCGGACAGGGCTTTCGATGGTCTTGGGTAAAGACTTAGTTGGCCGAGACGTAGTGGGCGTTCACCCAACCGCCACCGGCGATCTGGACCCATTCACCTTGCGAACCGATGGCGGTGAAGGGCTGGCCTGCCGACAGGGTGCCGGCCTGGCGATAGTTGGTGCCGGGGCCGCTGCGGATACGCAGGTTGGACGAGGCGCGATATTGCGAGCCGTTCGACGTGGTCGCGGCACGCGTCCGCTGCTGGTTGCAGCCGATGTACGACCCGGCCGCGGCGCCAGCGCCTGCGCCGACGATGGTGCCGGCGGTGCGCTCGTTACGCGCCAGGTTGGAACCCACCACGCCGCCGACGACGGCGCCGATCAGGGCGCCCGCGCGCTGGCGACCACCGGGGGCGTCGCAGTTGGTCACGCCATTGGCTTGAGCCTGGGCGGCCATCGGTGCGGCCGTCACCATGGCGGCCAGAGCAGCAGCCGTGGCCAGACCGGTCTTGAAAATCTTGTTCGACATAACTCTTCTCCTGTCAGCGCGTTTGCCGATGAGGGGAGAATGCCTGGACGAACCTGAAGGCTCCCGGAGCTTCGCCGTTATTTTCGGTTCATGTTTGCGGCGGCTACCGCGCTTCGCGCTACTTGAGGCGCGAAGCGCGAGATGTCGTGTCTAGGCAGCAAGCTCCCCGCTCGCACCCGCCTCGGTCAGTGCGATGGTCTGCGGCAGGCCATAAATCGCCGCGAACGAGCCAAAACGCGGGCCTTGGCTGGCGCCCAGCAGCACCTCGTACAACGCTCCAAACCAGGCCCGCAGCGGCTCGAACTCATGCGCCTTACCCACGGCATAGACTTCGCCCTGGATCAGCTCGCCGTCGGTCGTGTCCGCAGGCAAAGCCTTCAACCGCTCCGCCAGGTCCAGCAGCGCCGCCTTCTCCTTGTCGTCCGGCAGGCGGTACGACTTCGAGGGCTTCACGAAGTCCTCGTAATAGTTCAGCGCCGACCCCATCAGCCGATCCAGCAGCGGCTCGTTCTGCGGCGTCGCCTCGGGCAGATATTTGGCGAAATAGGCCCACAGCTGATCCTTGGTCGAGGCGTTGGCCACGCCGACCAGGTTCAGCAGCAGGGCGAAGGACACCGGCGACGTGTGGGTCGGCGGATCGCCCGCATGGATCGACCAGACGGCGTTGTCGATCCGCTTGGCAGGCTCCTGGGTCTTGTAGCTTTCGATGAAGGCCAGATAGTCGTCGATCGCGCGGGGAATTACATTGAAGTGCAGGCTCTTGGCCGACTTCGGCGACTGGAACATGTACCATGACAGCGACTCCGGCGTGCCGTAGCGCAGCCACTCGTCCATCGTCAGGCCATTGCCCTTGGACTTGGAGATCTTCTTGCCCTCGATGTCGAGGAAGAGTTCGTAGTTGAAGCCTTCCGGCGGCGTGCCGCCCAGGGCGCGGCACAGCTTGGAGCTTTCGCGCACGCTCTCGATCAGGTCCTTGCCCGACATCTCGTAATCGACGTCCAGCGCGACCCAGCGCATGGCCCAGTCGGGCTTCCATTGCAGCTTCACATGGCCGCCGGTGACAGGAACTTCGGTGCGGTTGCCCGGCTCGCCGGCCGGATCCTCGAAGGTGATGGTTCCCTTCTCGACGTCGCGCGCCAGGGTCGGGACCTGCAGCACATGGCCGGTGATCGGGCTGACCGGCAGGAAGGGCGAATAGGTGGCGCGCCGCTCCTCGCCCAGGGTCGGCAGCATAATGGCCATGACCGCGTCGAACCGTTCCAGCAGCGTCAGCAGCGTCGCGTCGAACCGGCCGGACTTGTAGGTCTCGGTCGAGCTCATGAACTCGTAGTCGAAGCCGAACGAATCCAGGAAAGCCTGCAGCCGCGCATTGTTGTGCGCCCCGAAACTGTCGTGCGTGCCGAAGGGGTCGCGCACACGCGTCAGGGACAGGTGCAGGTCTTCGCGCAGCATTTCCGGGTTCGGGATGCCCTCGGGCACCTTGCGCAGCCCATCCATGTCGTCGCTGAAGGCGATCAGGCGCGTCGGCCAATGATCGCCGGTCAGGGCGCGGAAGGCGTTGCGCACCATGGTCGTGCGCGCCACCTCCCCGAAGGTGCCCATGTGCGGCAGGCCCGACGGGCCATAACCGGTCTCAAGGACCACCGGCTTTTGCAGCGCCGGGAAGGTCGCCAACGCCTCGTCCGCCTTGCCCGCGTCGATCAACAGTTTCGCCGCGTCCCGCTCGGCGTCGGTCAGGCGCTTCTTCAGCACATGGGCCAGCAGATTGCGGGCTTGTTCGAACGGCCAGGACTTGGCCTCGCGGGCGAGGGTTTCGAGGTTCTGCAACATGTCGGCGGTTTGCAGTCTGCATACCGCCCGGTCAACCGCTTAGCCGCCGCGATCAGCCCTTGGCGGCCCCAGTGGCAGCAATGACGATGACTTCCACCAGATATTCCGGCGATGCCAGTCGGCTCTCACCGGTGGCGCGGGCGGGCGGATTGGCGGTGTCCACCCAGCCGTCCCAGACGCTGTTCATCGCGTCGAAATCGCCGATGTCGGCCAGCCAGATCTGGGCCATCAGGATCTTCGACTTGTCGCTGCCCGCCTCGGCCAGCAACGCCTCGACCTCGGCCAAGGCCGTTTTCGTCTGGGCGATGACGTCGTCGCCGGGCTCTCCGACCTGACCGGCCAGATAGATGGTGTCGCCGTAGATGACGGCTTCGCTCATGCGGGCGCCGGGCTGGATGCGGGTGATCATGACGGGTTCCTCTGAACGTGCAGTCGCACCTATCGCCGCCCGCCTCTCGCCTGTCGAGCGCTTAGCGGCGGCTGAACCGCGCAACGGTCAAGCCGACGACCAGCGCGCCCGCACCGACGATCAGGGCGTCCTCGATCAGACCGCTGCGCGTCTGGCCGATGCGAGCCATGGCCTTCTTGCGACCGGCCAGGGTCAGATAGGCCAGCGGCACGGCGGTCGCGACGGCGACTCCGGCGCCCAGTTTCTCCTTGCCGCGCGGCGCCAGGGCCGATCCCGCGATCCCGGCGCTCATCACCCGCGCTAACAGCCCCAGGAAGACCGTGCGGTCGGGCGCCGACTTCATCTTGTCGCCCAGCAGTTCGCCGATACCCATGGCCAGGGAGCCGAACTTGAACAGCGGCTGGTTCAACAGGAAGACCCGCCCCGGCGTCGGCTTGTGCGCCAACTCGGCCGCGGCGATCGCCGCCATCGGGGTCATGGAACGGGCGCTGGCGACAGCGCCGATGAGAGCGGAGGGCAAGAGTTCGGTGATCTTCATGCCGTCTGAACACCGCAAGACGACGAGGGTTCAGCCGCGCGCCGCCAGAACGTTTCGGATCGCCAGGCTGGAGTGGATGCGCGACACCCCCGGCAGACGCGACAACACGTCCTTGTGGATCACCTCATAGGCGGCGATATCGGGCGCCACGGCCCGCACGATATAGTCGGCCTCGCCCGCCATCAGATAGCAGTCGCGGATTTCAGGGTGGTTGCGCACCGCCGCCTCGAACCGGCGCATATGGTCGTCGGTCTGTTTCTCCAGCGTGATCTCGACATAGGCCACCACCCCGTCGTCGGCGTCATTGGCCAGGACGGCGGCATAGCCCCGGATTACGCCGCGCTCCTCAAGCCGTCGCACCCGACGTAGGCAGGCCGACGGCGAAAGGCCGACCGCAGAGGCGAGGTCCGCGTTGCTGACGCGGCCATCAGCGCGAAGCCGTTGAAGAATGCGCTGGTCGATTGGATCAAGCAGGGTCACAAGTTTCCGCCTTTCGACCGCAGATTATTGCGCCTCACATCTATCAGCCGCAGATCATTGCGCAAACAGGCAGGATCATCGAACGATGCGAGGGTAACTTCGCCGACAATCAACACGGTTCGGAAGCGTCACATGCAGGTTCTGGTTCTGGGTTCCGGCGTCATCGGCGTCACCACCGCCTGGTATCTCAATCAGGCGGGGCATGAGGTGACGGTGGTGGATCGCCAGAGCGGCCCTGCGCTGGAAACCAGCTTCGCCAACGCAGCCCAGATTTCCCCCGGTTATTCCGCGCCCTGGGCCGCTCCATCGATCCCGGTCAAGGCGATGAAGTGGCTGCTGATGCGCCACGCCCCGCTGATCGTGCGTCCGCGTCTGGACATGGCCATGGTGCGCTGGACGCTGGCCATGCTGCGCAACTGCACCCACGACCGCTATGCGCTGAACAAGAGCCGGATGGTGCGCTTGGCCGAATACAGCCGCGACCAGCTGGACCTGCTGCGCCGCGACACCGGCATCGCCTATGAAGGCCGCCAGCAGGGCACGCTGCAGTTGTTCCGCACCGAAAAACAGCTGGCCGACGTGCACAAGGACGTGGACGTGCTGAAGGCCGCCGGCGTCCCTTGCGAGGTGCTGGATCGCGCCGGCTGCATCGCCGCCGAACCGGGTCTGGCCGCCTCCGATGTCGACTTCGTCGGGGGTCTGCGCCTGCCGCACGACGAAACGGGCGACTGTTTCCTGTTCACCAACGCCCTGGCGAAGCTGGCGGCGGAGCGGGGCGTGGTCTTCCATCACGAGACCGAAATCCACGCCATCACGACCACGGACGGCCGCGCGACCGGCGCCCTGACCAGCAAGGGGGCGATGTCCGCCGATCTGGTCGTCCTGGCGCTGGGCTCCTATTCGCCGATGATGGCCAAGCCCCTGGGCCTCGACCTGCCGGTCTATCCGGTGAAGGGCTATTCGATCACGGCCCGGATCCTGGACGCCGACCGCGCGCCGGTCTCCACAGTAATGGACGAAAGCTACAAGGTGGCGATCACTCGCCTGGGCGACCGCATCCGCGTCGGCGGTATGGCCGAGCTGTCAGGCTACAACAACACCCTGCCCGCCCTGCGCCGTGAGACACTGGCCCATTCTGTCGGCAGCCTGTTCCCCGGCGGCGGCGATCTGGCGGGCGCCAGCTACTGGTCCGGCCTGCGTCCCATGACGCCGGACGGCACGCCGGTCATCGGCGCGACGAAGATCCCCGGCCTCTATCTGAACACCGGCCATGGCACCCTGGGCTGGACCATGTCGTGCGGCTCGGCCCGCGTGCTGGCCGACATGATCGACGGCCGGTCGCCCGAGATCGACGCCCACGACCTGTCCCTGAACCGCTACGGCGCCTGGGCGGGGGCGTTCGCGCCCGGCTACAACTGACATCAGACGCTGACCGGCGATTTTTACCGTCTGAAGTGTCTAATTCGTCTGAACTCCCGATGTCAGCAACCTGAGACACGAGCGAGAATTTACCGTCTAAAGTGTCTGAATCGTCTGAACTCACGCTGTCAAAGATCGGCACCCATCCTAACACGCGGATAGGGCGCGTTAGGGTAAAAGCCGTTCGGGCGGCAAATCCCTTTGGCAATCAAGAACCCGTGCGACCGAAATGCGCTGGCAGCGCGTCCCGGCGTGGCGTGGGTCGCCCGACAGCCTTATAGAGCGCGCGATGAAGACCGCCGATTTCGATTTCGACCTGCCTGACGACCGGATTGCGCTGCGTCCGGCCGATCCGCGAGACTCTGCGCGACTGCTGGTCGTGAAGGGCGGCGCGCTGGACGACCGAGTCATCCGCGACCTGCCCGACTTCCTGAGACCCGGCGACGCCCTGGTGTTCAACGACACACGTGTCATCCCCGCCCGTCTGTCAGGCGTGCGCCAGCGCATAGGCGCCGAGGGTGAAACCCTGACGGTGGAGGTGGAGGCCACGCTGCATCACCGCGACGCTCCTGATGTCTGGTCCGCCTTCATGAAGCCGGGCAAGCGCATCAAACCGGGCGACCGGATAAGGTTCGGCCTCGCCTCAGATGCCGCCTGCGACCTGGGCCGTCTGGACGCCACCGTCACGGCGAAGGGCGACGACGGTCTGATCACCCTGACGTTCGACCTGTCCGGCCCGGCGCTGGACGACGCCATCCGCGACGTGGGGGTCATGCCCCTGCCGCCCTATATCGCCGCCAAAAGGCCCGAGGACGACCGCGACCGTTCGGACTATCAGACGGTCTTCGCCGAACATGACGGGTCGGTCGCCGCCCCGACCGCCGGGCTGCATTTCACCCCTGCCCTGCTCGACGCGATACGGGCGAAAGGCGTCTCGACCCACGCCGTGACCCTGCACGTCGGGGCCGGCACCTTCCTGCCGGTCAAGGCCGACGACCTGGCCGATCACAAGATGCACAGCGAGTGGGGCGAGGTGTCAGCCGAGACCGCCGTCGCCCTGAACGGCGTCCACGCGAACGGCGGCCGCATCGTCTGCGTCGGCACCACCAGCTTGCGTCTGCTGGAAAGCGCCACGGCCGAGGACGGCGAAATCAAGCCCTTCCACGGCGACACGGCCATCTTCATCACGCCGGGCTATCGGTTCCGGGCGGTCGATGTGCTGATGACCAACTTCCACCTGCCGAAATCGACGCTGTTCATGCTGGTCAGCGCCTTTGCCGGCAGCGCGACGATGAAGGCGGCCTACGCCCACGCCATCGCCGACGGCTATCGCTTCTATTCCTACGGCGACGGATCGCTGCTTTTCCGCAACTGATCGCGGGTCAGGGCCACAGTCGGCCCGACCGCCAGGCCTCACCGTCGCGCTCGAACCGCAGCCGGTCATGCAGGCGAAACGGCCGGTCGCGCCAGAACTCGACCGATTGCGGCGCCACCCGCCAGCCGGTCCAATGCTCGGGACGGGGCACGTCCTGGCCGTCGAACCGCGCCGTTTCGCGACCCACGGCCTCTTCCAGCACCGTGCGATCCGAAAGGGGCCGAGACTGGTCCGAGGCCCAGGCGCCGATGCGGCTTTCGCGGGCCCGGCTGGCGAAATAGGCGTCGGCTTCGGTTGCCGACACCGGCTCGACCGCGCCGCGCACCCGCACCTGACGACGCAGCGACTTCCAGTGGAAGGTCAGGGCGGCGGCGGCGCAGCCGGCCAGCTCCACGCCCTTTGCGCTCTCGCTGTTGGAATAGAAGGTGAAGCCGCGCGCATCGACGTCCTTCAGCAGGACGATCCGCGCATCCGGCAGGCCGTCCGCATCGACGGTGGACAGGGTCATGGCGTTGGGATCGTTCGGCTCGTGCGCCCGCGCGTCAGCCAGCCATTCGACGAAAAGTCCGATGGGTTCGGCGCGCGTGAAGATCGTCTCGTCGCCATTGGCGGCCAGGGCGGCGGCGTAGTCGCGGGCGTATTCCTCACGCGACGGGCTGGGGGGGATCACGGATGCGGTCATATCAGTGATCTAATCCCTGGGAGCCGTTCTGGAAATGATCGAGGTCAAAACGGCCGTTTGCGCAGCACGGTTAACCGCCCATTGACCCTGATGAGCGAACGGTGACGGGATGAGCGCGCATGGTCACCCCTCCGATGTTTCCGGCGTCCGCGAGGCCCTTTCGACGCTGGGTCTCAGCGGCGATGTCGACGCCGCCGCGCTGAAGACCGCCTTCCGCGCGGCGGTCAAGGCGGCGCGTCCCGATCAAACCGGAGGCGACGCCGAGCGGTTCCGCCGCGTGATCGCCGCCTATCGCCTGATCCAGGCGCATCAGCCCGCCCGGCCGGCCCTGTCCCCGCCCAAGCAGCGTCCCGCGCCTGCCCCCGTGCTGGTGCTCACCCCCATGCAGGCCATCGCCGGCGCGCGCGTCGAATTGCGGCTGGGCGCGCGAGTGGTGCGGGTCACAGCGCCGGCTGGCCTGCGGAGCGGCGATCATCTGCGATTGCGGCGCGGCGCGGCGGATGGCGGCGACCTCTATCTGTCGGTTCTGATCCGGCCCGAGGACGGGATGTCGGTCGTCGGCGACGACATCTTCATGACCTGGCCCACGGAACAGCGCCTGATGGCCGACGGCGGGCGGGTCGAGATCGAGACCCACGCGGGTACGCGTTCGGCCTGGATCACGGCCGACATGGCCGCGCCGGTGCGAGTTCGCCTGAAAGGCCTGGGCCTGCCGGCGCGCGGATCGCGCGAGGCCGGGCATCTGTTCGTGACGTTGACGCCGTCGTCGGACGTGCCCTCGGCGGCGGAAGACCTGTTGCTGCGGTTCACGCGGGTCTGGACGCAGGAGCGTCTGGCGGCATAAGTCACCGCATGTCGCACAATACCTTCGGCCATCTGTTTCGCGTGACCACCTGGGGCGAGAGCCACGGGCCGGCCATCGGCTGTGTCGTGGACGGATGCCCGCCGATGATCCATCTGACCGAGGCGGACATCCAGCCGTGGCTGGATCAGCGAAAGCCCGGCGGCAGCCGCTTCGTCACGCAACGCAAGGAAAGCGACACGGCGCGCATTCTGTCGGGCGTCTTCGACGACGGCGACGGCCCTGTCACCACCGGCACGCCGATCTCGATCATGATCGAAAACGAGGACCAGCGGTCCAAGGACTATGGCGAGATCGCCCGCGCCTATCGGCCGGGCCACGCCGACTACGCCTATCAGGCCAAATACGGGGTGCGCGATCACCGGGGCGGCGGCCGATCTTCGGCGCGCGAAACCGCCAGTCGCGTGGCGGCCGGCGCCGTGGCGCGCAAGGTGCTGGATGAAGGCGTTAGTATCCGCGCGGGCGTGGTCCAGATCGGCCCGCACCGGATCGCACCGGATCAGGTCGATTTCGACGCCGTATCCGGCAATCCGCTGTTCGCCGCCTCGGCCAAGGTCGTGCCTGCCTGGGAAGCCTATCTGGACGGCGTTCGCAAGGCCGGGTCGTCGGTCGGCGCCGTGGTCGCGCTGGAGATCACGGGCGTTCCGGCCGGATGGGGCGCGCCGATCTATGGCAAGCTGGATTCCGAACTGGCGGCGGCCCTGATGTCGATCAATGCGGCAAAGGGCGTCGAGATCGGCGCGGGCTTCGACGCCGCCGAACTGACGGGTGAAGAGAACGCCGACGAGATGCGGCTGGACCTGAACAAGCAGCCCGTCTTCCTGTCGAACAAGGCGGGCGGCGTGTTGGGCGGGATTTCGACGGGCCAGCCGTTGACGGCGCGTGTGGCGTTCAAGCCCACATCCTCGATCCTGACCCTTCGCCAGACTGTTACGCGCGACGGCGAGGAAACGGACCTGCGCACCAAGGGCCGCCATGACCCCTGCGTCGCCCTGCGCGCCGTGCCGGTCGTGGAAGCCATGGCCGCCTGCGTCCTGGCCGACGCCTTGCTGAGGCACCGCGCCCAGGTCGGCTGACGGCTTATCGCCTCGGTCTGCGCGCCGAAATGATGGATTGAAGGCTTTGCGGGTGACCGGTTTGCGGTCTGGGCGGCGGTTCGACCGGCCGCTCTTCCTGACGCATCAAGGCCATCAGGCCCGACAATCCCGTCGTCATCACGATCATCGCCGACTCCTGCAACTGCGAACCGTTTGCAGGTTTGCGCATGTTGGGTCGACGTGCAAGAGGGATCGGTCGGTGGCGTCGAACTGAGGAGATCAACCGTGCGTGAAGACGGAAAGCTGGACTACCTCGAAATGCCCGCCGCAGACCTGCCTGCGACCAAGGAATTCTACAGTCAGGCGTTCGGCTGGACCTTCGTGGATTACGGCCCGACCTATGCGGCCTTCGACCAGGGGCTGGACGGCGGGTTCGACGCCGATCAGGCCGAACGGACCCAGACGCCCCTGCCCGTTCTGTACGCCCATGACCTGGAAACCATGCTGGCCAAGGTCGAGGCGGCCGGCGGTCGTATCCTGAAGCCGATCTACGCCTTCCCCGGCGGTCGCCGGTTCCACTTCGCCGATCCGGCAGGCACCGAAATGGCGGTCTGGTCCGAGGGCTGACGCCTCAGCGGGCGTCGATGGACTGGCCGATCCGTTCGGCCAGGTCCCGGTCGGCGCCGGTGACGCTGGTGATCCAGACGTGGATTTCCTTGGGGGCGGTCGCACGCTGGAACAGGTGCTCCATGGCCAGGCGTCGCCCGCCCTCCGTCACCACCACCGAGGCGCGGCCGCCGGCGCGCACCATCTCGCCGTCATAGATCGGAAACTGCGATGACGGCCCGGCGTAAATCATCAGCAGCGTCTGATCGCCGCGCTGAACCCGGTAGATGCTGGCGTCGGCGCCCGCGCGCGCAGGTGTGATGGTCAGACCCGTAGCCAGCTCGATCCTGAATGGCAGGGCGGCGATGGCTGCGGTGTCGAGCGCGGCAGGCGCAGGCGTTGCGGGGGGCGGGGTCGCTGTGACGGGTGCGGGCGTCGTGGCTTGCGGTGCAGCGGTGGTCGGCGCCGGGCGCGGGGTCCCGGTTGAAGCAGAGGGCGGTTGCGACGCGGCGGGCGCCGTCGTCGTTCGACCAGGCACCTGTGTCGAACGTGGAGCCGAGGATGTCGTCGGCGCCGGACGAGGCGTCGCAGCCGGGCTTTGACCGATGGGAGGCAGGGCTTGCGTATTGGATGAGCTTGGCGTCTGGGCCGGGCGTTGCGCCGGGGATGTCGTCGGCGCCGGGCGAGGCGCCGCCGCCGGGCTCTGACCGATTGGCGGCAGGGTCTGCGTTGTCGTGCGGGCCGGGGCTTGCGTCGGCGTAGAACTCGCGCTGGGCGAGGCTGGCGCCGTCGCGGGTGACGGGGGAGCGCTGTTCAGATCGCGGGTCAGGTCCGACGTGGCGCGCTGAGGCGGCGTGGTCGCCTGTCCTGAAATCAGAAGGGCGGCGGCAAGGGCGATCATGGGCATGGCCCGACAATCGCGCGGCCAGGGCCCGACCGCAAGCGCGACCTCACGCCTTGGGCAACAGAGCCCAGAAGGTAGCGCCTTCGCCCGGCGCCGAGATCACGCCGATTGACCCGCCCTGCAACTCCACCAACCGCTTGGCCAGCGCCAGACCCACGCCATGACCCTCAACCGTCGAGCGCTCAAGCCCCAGGCGGTTGAAGGGTTCGAATAGTTGCGCCTGCTTCTGGACGGACAGACCAGGGCCGAAGTCGCTGACCTCGATCCGCACACAGTCGTCCTCGCGCAGCGCACGAAGAATGACGCGCCCCCCGGAACTGCCGTATTTCAAGGCGTTGATCGTCAGATTGGTCAACACCTGCGCCAGACGCTGAGAATCGGCGATGGCGATCAGGCCGTCGCCTTCGCACACCACTTCGATGGCGACCTTGTCGGCGTCCGGTCGCAAGAGGCAGGTGCGACGCACATCCTCCAGCAAGCCCGGAATGTCGGTCGGACGCAGTTCCACCCTGACGGCCCCGGATTCGGCGCGGGCCACATCCAGCAGATCATGGGCCAGGGTTTCGACCTGACGGGCGGTCGTCACCAGCATTTCGGACATTTCAGTTTGCTGAGCCGTGATCGGCCCCAGATGCCCTTGCCGCCACAGGTCGCCGATGCCGATGATGCCGGCGACCGGGCTCTTGATCTCGTGGGCGACGTTGGCGAGCAGGCGGGACTTGGCCTCGGACGCCTTTTCCGCGCGCTCACGGCCCAGACGTGCACGTTCGGCCAGCAAATCGCGTTCTTCCAAGAGAGACGCCACCAGCAAAATGGGCATATAGCCGATCAAAACCAGCATCTGCGCCATCAGCACCTGTTCGGGCGGCGACCCTTGAGTGTAGGGGCCGTGGCCTATCATCGCGCCGCCGACCAACAAAAAGCTGACGACAACGAGCGTGAAGGCTATGCCCGCCACGCCCAACCGCACGGCAATGGCCAGCAGCAAGGGCAGCAGCACGAACCCCATGGGAATGCTGCCCGCGAAAGCGACATAGTAGAAGACGGGAACCAACCCCAACAGGATGGCGGCCTCGACCATCTTCGCCGGTCGAAACAGTTTCGCAAGCGTGGTGCGCGTCAGCGACAGCCCCATGGAGCCGAGCACGGCGATGCCAAGCGCATGGCCGAACCACCAGGTCTGGAACCCTTGCCAGACATCCGCCTGTCCCATCTGATTCAGGATGACCAAACTAGCCAAGGCCGCCGGTATCGGCGCCAGGACGGCGGCGAAGAACAGGAAGCTGACGGCGCCGTTCAGGCTGGACAGATTCAGTGTCGGCGAGAACCGCCGCGCCAGCAGGACCGCAGCCACGATCTCGATCATGTTGACGATGGTGAAGGCCAGCGCCAGCAACGGATTGTTGCCGGCGATGATCTCGCCGATCAGGATGCTGACAGTCAGGACGCCCGCAAACGTCATGTCGCTGTTGCGGCCGCGGCTGGTCCGCAACCATACGGCGACCGCGACGCCGCTGGCGCCCCATAGACCTGCGACCAGTCCTGCCGAGCGACCATAGGCGATGGCCAAGGCGACGAGGATTGCGACCGCCACGCCGGTCAGCACAGGCACAAGAGGCTGGAAGGGGTGGACGCCGTCGTTCAGGTCAACCGGCTTCTGGCCCACCTCCGGCGGTGTCGTCGAAGACGAGATCGGCGGGTCGTCGCTGTTGAGCGCGCGGCTCAGGATCATGGAACCGTCCCGACCAAATAGAGGCGGGCTAAAAGACCACAGGGTTCCTAATATCCCCTAAAGTCAGAATCTCAACCTTTGATTGAACAACCTGACCGCCTCGGCTGCGCCTTCATTGTAACCCCACACGCCGTTGCTGACAGCGACGAAGTCCGCGCCTGCACGCGCCAGGTCGGCGGCATTATCGACGGTGACGCCGCCGATGGCGACGCAAGGGGTCTCGACCGTGTCCTGCCAGACCGTAAGGATTTCCAGCCCCGGACGATGGACCGTCTCTTTCGTATCGGTGGGATAGAAGGCGCCGAAGGCGACATAGTCGGCCCCGCCCTCGGCCGCGTCCCAGGCCAGGTCTCGGTCGTCGTGGCAGGTGACCCCGATCATGGCGTCCGGCCCCAGGATGCGCCGCGCCTCGGTGAGCGAGCCGTCCTCCTGACCGATGTGAACGCCGTCGCACCCTGTTTCGCGCGCCAGGTCCGGCCGGTCGTTCAGCAGGACGGCTACATCATGGCGGCGAGCGATAGGAGCCAGCACCTCGACCGCCACGCGGATCGTGGCGTCGTCCGCAGGCTTAAGCCGGATCTGCAAGGCCGCGACATCGCCGGCCGACAGGGCCTGATCCAGGGTCTCGGCGAAGGCGTTCAGGTCCGCGATCGCGGGCGGCGTGATCAGATACAGCCGGCAAGGTGGTCGGGCGGGGACGGTGGGTGTTCTGGCCATGCCCGTCCTTGCCTCCCCCCGCGACGATCCGTCAATGTTCGAGCCATGCGAACGACTTGCAATCGCCCTAACTCGTGCTATAGCGAACCATTCTCAGTCGATGGAACGTGTAGCGCCTCGTGTACGTCTGCAACTGTAACGGTCTTCGCCAACGTGATGTCGCCCAGGCCATCGAGGCGGGGGCCCGCCGTCCGCGCGACATCTTTGCGCGCAACCAGTGCCAGGCCCAGTGCGCCAAATGCGTCTGCGAGATGCGCCAGATGATCCAGGACAGCCGCGAAGCGTTCGCACTCGCAGCCGAATAGTCCTCAGCCGCGTCGCGGCCGAAAATCACTCGCACTATCAATGTAGTGATAAAAACTCGCAAATAAACAACGCGCGTTTTACTGTGGTATTGCCTCGCTCGACAGACGGCGAACGCGCCGTGGCGAGACCAAGGACCATGGCCATGAAGGGCGACCCCGCAATCCTGCGCACGCTGAACGCAGTGCTCACCAACGAACTGACGGCCGTGAACCAGTATTTCCTGCATGCGCGCATGTTCGAAAGCTGGGGCCTGTCGCACCTCGGAAACGTGATCTACGAAGAATCGATCGGCGAGATGAAACACGCCGACATGCTGATCAAGCGGATCCTCTTCCTCGACGGCCTGCCCAACCTGCAGGATCTGCACAAGCTGAAGGTCGGCGAGGATCCGATCGAATGCCTGGGCGCCGATCTGCAGCTGGAGCTGGACAGCCGCGCCACGACCGCCGCCGCCGTGACTCAATGCGAGGAAACCCGCGACTATGTCAGCCGCGATCTGCTGATGAAGATCCTGGCGGATACCGAGGAGCACATCGACTTCCTGGAAAACCAGCACAAGCTGATCGAACTGATGGGCGCCCAGAACTATCTGCAATCGGCCATGAAAGAGATCGTCACCGACAGCGCCGCGACCGGCAACTAAGCTCAGACTTCTGACGGAACTCTGGTCCGCTCCGGTCATTAGCCTTTCAGGGCCAAGCTGGAGCGGACCATGACCGATATCGACGACGCCATCGACGACGTGCGCGACGCCGCCAAGGACCTGCTGAACAGCGAGGGCCGCAGCGCAGGCCATGTCGTCGCCGGCATCGCCCTGACCGTGGGCTTCGCTTTATTGGCGCACGGGATCGCCTCGGGGGCCATGAAGCCCAGGCACAATCTGAAACAGGTCCGCAACAAGGATCTGCCGATCACCGAAAAGCCCAAGGGCGCGTTCAGCCTGATCCTGCCCGCCGTATTTTCGGCCACCACCCTGTCGGCAGTACGAGTGTGGAACGCCCCGCCGCAGCGCGAGCGCACCACCGCCATGGGCCTGTGGGTCGCGGCGCAGACCGTGAACGCGGTCTGGCTGGGCCTGCGCCCGTCGTCGATGGCGCGTCAGGTGATCGCCGCCATGTCGTCCGCCGGTCTGGCCGCAGCCTTCGCGCACGAGGCACGCAAGCTGAACGAGGGCGCCGGCAAGATGGCGTCGCCTACAGGTTCCGGCGTGCGGTTCGGCAACTTCCTGCATCGCAAGGCGGACGAAGCGTCGCGCGAACGCACGCTGCATTAGGCCGCCTTGCCCTTTCTTGGGGCTTACTCTAGGGATCGCGCCCTATTCGCCTCGCCCCGAACGGCGCGAGAGCGCAACCCTATTCCCGATGTGACCCCATGAAGATCAACGGCAACACCATCAAGCCAGGCATGGTTCTGCAAGTGAACAACGGCCTGTGGGTCGTCACGAAAGCAAGCCACGTCAAGCCCGGCAAGGGCGGCGCCTTCGCCAACGTCGAGGCCAAGAACCTTGAAACCGGCAACAAGCTGAACGAACGCTTCCGGTCGGAAGACAAGGTCGAACGCGTGACGCTGGAGCAGAAGGACTTCTCCTATCTGTTCGACAATGGCGACAGCCTGGTCTTCATGGACGACGGCACCTACGAGCAGATCGAACTGCAGAAGACCTGGGTCGGCGACGACCGCATCCCCTATCTGCAAGAAGGCATGAAGGTCGTCATCGAGATGCACGAAGAGCGTCCGATCGGCCTGTCGCTGCCGGATCAGGTCGTGCTGGAAGTCGCCGAGACCGAACCGACGGTCAAGGGCCAGACGGCCTCGTCGTCCTACAAGCCGGCGCTGGCGTCGAACGGCGTCCGCATCATGATTCCGCCCTATATGTCGGCTGGCGAGCGCATCGTCGTCGATACCGAGACCGGCGAATACGTCCGCCGCGCGGACTGATACCGACTGCCGGCCTCATTCGGGGCCGTTCCCTTTCTTGAACTTCTCCGCATGTCCGGGCCAACCAGCGCCTTTTCAGGATATGCGGACCAGGAGATCCGCCGATGGCCCTCGCTTCCGCCCTGCTCCAAGTCATGCTCGACGCGGTGCGCAAGACCGCCCGCCCCATGCTGCGCGACTTCGGCGAGGTCTCTCAGCTTCAGGTGTCGCGCAAGGGTCCCGGCGACTTCGTCACGGCCGCCGACCTGAAGGCCGAGGACACCCTCTACGAACTGCTGATGAAGGCCCGCCCCGGCTATGGCTTCCTGGGCGAGGAGCGCGGCATGATGGAGGGGACCGACAAGTCCCACACCTGGATCGTCGATCCGATCGACGGCACCACCAACTTCATGCACGCCATGCCCCACTTCGCCATCACGGTGGGCCTGGAGCGTCGTGCGCCGGACGGTTCGTCCGAGATCGTAGCCGGGGTGACCTACAACCCCGTCCTGAACGAGCTGTTCTGGGCCGAAAAGGGCAAGGGCTGCTATCTGAACGATCACCGCATCCGCGTCGCCGGTCGTCGCGATCTGTCAGAAAGCCTGATCGCCACCGGCCTGCCCTTCATCGGCAAGTCGGGCCACGCCCAGGCCATCAAGGACATCCACGCCGTGGGCCAGCGCGTCGCCGGCATGCGCCGTCTGGGCTCGGCCGCCCTGGACTTCGCCTGGGTCGCGGCCGGTCGCTATGACGCCTTCTATGAGCGCAACCTGAAGCCCTGGGACGTGGCGGCAGGCATCCTGTTCGTCACCGAGGCCGGCGGCAAGGTCACGACCATCGAGAACGACGGCGATCCCAAGACGGGCGTATCGGTGCTGGCGAGCAACAGCGAACTGCATCCGCAGCTGCGCAAGGTGCTGCAGGGCTGATCAGCCTCTGTCTCCTCCCTGCTTTGCGGGGAGGTGGCGCGGCGCGTCTTTGCGCCGTGACGGAGAGGTTCTTCACCGCATCACAGGCGCCCGTGGGGCTTCAAGAGCCCCTCCACCGCGTCGCGGTCCCCCTCCCCACAAGTGGGGAGGACAGTCACGTTCGTGTCGCCCGCCAGCCCTATTAAAAGGGCATGATCCGCGCCATCGTCACCGCCCTCGCCCTCCTTGTCGGAACCCCCGCCCTGGCCCAGCCCCTGATCATCGCCCACCGCGGCGCGTCCGGCGAACGGCCGGAGCACACGCACGCGGCCTATGAGCTGGCAGTCGAACAGGGGGCGGACGTGATCGAGCCGGATCTGGTGCTGACCAGGGACGGCGTCTTCGTGGATCGGCACGAGAACGAGATCGGCGGCACGACCGACGTCGGCGACCGGCCCGAGTTTGCAGACCGCAAGACGACCAAGACCATCGACGGGACCGAGACCACCGGCTGGTTCACCGAAGACTTCACCCTGGCCGAACTGAAGACCCTACGGACCAAGGAACGGCTGCCCGCTTTCCGACCGGGCAGCGCGACCTTCGACGGACAGGAGCCGATCCTGACCTTCGACGAGGTGGTCGCCATCGCCCGCGCGGCCTCGGCCCGCACAGGACGCACCATCGCCGTAGCGCCGGAACTGAAGCACCCGACCTATTTCGCCGGGATCGGCCTGCCGATGGAGGACGCCTTCGTCGCCGAGCTGGAGCGACTGGGCCTGACGGGCGCGGACGCACCCGTAATCATCCAGTGTTTCGAGGTCGGGCCGCTGGAGCGGCTGGCGACGCGCATCGACGCGCCCCTGGCCCAGTTGGTCGCCGGAGCGGGCGGACCAGCTGACCGACCGGACATGACCTATGCCCAGATGATCACGCCCGAGGGGCTGAAAGCGATGGCCGCCTATGCCGCCTGGGTCGCCCCGGAGATGACCCTGGTCCTGCCGCGCGACGCGGAGGGCCGCACGAGCGCGCCCAGCGCCCTGGTCGGCGACGCCCACGCGGCGGGACTGAAGGTCGTGATCTGGACCCTGCGGGCCGAGAACGCCTTCTTGCCGGCCGAGCGGCGACGCGGGGAAGGCTTCGCGGAGCATGGCGACATGGCGGGCTATGCCGCCGCCTTCGCCGAGGCGGGGGTGGACGCGATCTTCAGCGACTTCCCGGCGCTGGCACGCGCAGGCCTTTAGCCCAAGCGGCAGGCCTAGCCTGCCCGGAACTGCAGTTCGGCCAGACGCGCATAGAGGCCGCCCTTGGCCACCAGTTGGTCGTGCGTGCCCTCCTCCACCACGCGGCCGTCGTCCATGACGACGATGCGGTCGGCGCGGAGCACGGTGGCCAGGCGGTGGGCGATGACGATGGTGGTGCGTTCCTCCATGGCCTGGTCGAGAGCAACCTGGACTAGGCGTTCGCTTTCGGCGTCCAGGGCGCTGGTGGCCTCGTCCAGCAGCAGGATGGGGGCGTCGCGGACCAGGGCGCGGGCGATGGCTAGACGCTGGCGTTGGCCGCCGGACAGGCTCTTGCCGCGCTCGCCCAAAGGGGTGTCGAAGCCTTGAGGCAGGGCGTCGATGAAGCCCAGGGCCTGGGCCTTGTCGGCGACGATCCGGGCTTCTTCCAGGGTGGTCGCTTCGCGACCGAAACGGATGTTCTCCAAGGCCGAACCCGAGAATAGCGGCGTTTCCTGCGACACCCAGGCGAAGCGATCGCGCACGGCGACGGGATCGGCCTGGCGCACATCGACGCCGTCGACCGAGACCATGCCGCTCTGCGGATCATAGAAACGCAGCAACAGGCGGAAGACGGTGGACTTGCCCGCGCCGGAGGGACCGACCAGCGCGACGGTCTCGCCCGGCCGCACGGTCAGGCTGAAACCCTTCAAGGCCGGAAGGTCGGGACGACCCGGATAGGAGAAGCCGACGGCCGACATCGACACCTCGCCGCGCGGCGGCGAAGGCAGGACCGTGGCGTGGGCCGGGGGCGCGATGCCGGCGACTGCCCGCATCAGCTCCTCGATCCGCTCCATGGCGCCGGCGGCCTTTTGCACGTCACCCCAGCTTTCGCCCAAGGCGCCCACGGCCCCGGCGGCGAAGACCGACAGCAGGACGAACTGAAGCAGGGCGCCCGGCGACATGACGCCGGCGACCACGTCCTGGGCTCCCAGCCACAGCACCAGAGTCACCCCGCCGAACATGACGACGATGATCAGGGCGGTCATCCAGGCCCGCGCCTGCATTCGGGTGAGCGAGGCGGAGAAGGCGTCCTCGACCGCCGCGCCGAAGCGGGCGATGGCGCTCTGTTCGCGCCCGAAGGCCTGGACCGTCTCGATGGCGTCCACGCTCTCGCCGGCGAAGCCGACGGCGTTGGCGAACCGATCCTGGGAAGTCACGGTCAGCTTCCTGACCTTGCGACCGAAGATGAAGATCGGCCCCAGGAGGAAGGGCACGATCAGCAGGACGAAGCCTGTCAGCTTGGGGCTGACGAAGAACAGCAGGGCCACGCCGCCGATCAGGGTCAGGAAGTTGCGCAGCGCATAGGAGATCGAGGTCGTCATCAGCGTCTCGACCAGGGCGATGTCCGTGGTCAGGCGCGACAGCACCTCACCCGTGCGCATGTGGGCATAAAAGGAGGGGTCCAGCGTCAGGATGCGGCCGAACAGGCCCTTTCTCACATCGGCGATAACGCGCTCGCCCGTGCGGGTGACGAAATAGTAGCGGGCGGCCGTCGCCAGGCCCAGGAACAGGGCGTTGGCGCCCAGCAGCAGGAACCAGATGTTCAGATTGGCGCCGCCGGCCTCGAACCCATGGTCGATGGCCCCACGCGCCAGGGCGGTCAGACCCAAGGAGGCGGCGGTGGACAGCAGCAGCCAGAAGACCGCCATCAGGGCATGCCCCTTGTGCCGCATCGCAAAGGGAATCAGCCGCGCCAGCGGACGGATGTCGCGGCGCTTGGCGCGCTTGGCGCCCGCCTCGGACATCTGATCGGCCAGCAGGGCGCCGGCGCTGGGCCGGCCGTCGAGCGACGCCACGCCGGGGGCAGGGCCCGAAGCGCGGTTGGCGGAGTGGGCGGATGCGGCGGTGTGATCGGTCATTTCGCCCGCCTCTTGCCCCGGAACGCCCCCCGGTGTAAACGCCGCCCCTCATTCCCGCCGGTTTTCTGGCGGGTTTCTCATTTCACGCGCACCGACGGTCGGCATCGTCATCGCGCAGAGACCGGACGACGACCATGAAAGCGGATACGCACCCCGACTATCACTTCATCACCGTGGTGATGACCGATGGCAGCTCCTACCAGACCCGTTCGACCTACGGTAAGGAAGGCGACACGCTGAACTTGGACATCGATCCGTCGACCCACCCGGCCTGGACCGGCGGCAACGCCCACCTGCTGGACCGCGGCGGTCGCGTCTCGCGCTTCAACAACAAGTTCGCTGGCTTCATCAAGAAGTAAGCGCGTCTTGGCTGCGACATGTCGCAGCAAACGGGTCACGAAGAGCGTCGGTCGCAAGGCCGGCGCTTTTTGTTTGGCCGGAACACCGATAATGTGGCGGCGTTCGGGTACCAGGGGCGTTGGCCACGCTGGCCGAAGCGATCGAAGAAGCGGACTGGATATGAATAGACGGCAACTGGGTCTGGGCGTCGCCACGGCGGCCATGGCCCTCGGCTCCACGGCGCGCGCGCAGCAGGTCTTCGTGCAGCGCGGACCGGAGGCGACCGCCTTTTACAACAGCTTCAACGACCAGATTTCGCGCCTGCCCGCGACGCAGCAGGCGGACGTGCGCGCCTTCTATGAGATGAACGGCTGGCGGCCGGTCTGGAACGCCGAACGAATGCGCGCCCTGAACGCCGCCGCCGCTCGCGCCGATCGCCACGGCCTGGCGGGAACCGACTATTTCGACTTCGTGGGATTGGCGGCCGATCCGGCCAGCGCCGACCTGCGCACCACCACCGCCGCCCTCGCCTATGCGCGTGTCCTGGCCGAGGGCAAGGTGCGGCCCGAGACGGTCGAAGACCTGTGGGAGATGCAGAAGAACCGCGTCGACCTGCCGCGCGGCCTCAGCGACGCGCTGAGCCGCAATGTGCTGGCCAACTGGTACGACGGTCTGGCGCCCACCGACATCGGCTATCAGAACCTGTCGGCCGGCTATGTACGCTATCGCCGCCTGGCGGCGCAGGGTGGCTGGCCCGCCTTCGCGCCGGGCGGCACCATCGAGCCGGGCAATAGTGACCGCCGCATCCCCGCCCTGATCGACCGGCTGACGGCCGAGGGCGATCTGTCGGCCGCCGACGGCGCGCGACTGAAGGCGCAGGGCCTGACCTACAACGCCGAACTGCAGCGCGCGGTGCAGGGCTTCCAGAACCGCCACGGCCTGGGCGCCGACGGCCGCGTCGGCACCGGGACCCAACGTTCGCTGGGTGCATCGGCCGAGGACCGCGCCCGCCAGATCGCCCTGAACCTGGAACGCCGCCGCTGGCTGAAGCGCGATGTCGCGCCCGAGCGGATCGAGGTCAACACCGCCGCCGCCATCATGGTTTATTGGAAGGACGGCAAGCCGGTTCACTCCAACCGGGTCGTGGTCGGCTCGGCCGAGAACCAGACGCCCAGCCTGGAGAAGCCGTTCGCCTCGGTCGTGGCCAATCCGCCCTGGTATGTGCCGGCCGGCATCGCGCGTCGCGAAATCCTGCCCAAGGGTCCGGGCTATCTGGCCGCCAACGACATGTATGTGAAGGACGGCACGGTCATCCAGCGCGCCGGCCCGCGTTCGGCCTTGGGCTATGTGAAGTTCGAACTGCGTGACAGCTACGCCATCTTCCTGCACGACACGCCGTCGAAGGCCGCCTTCAACCTGTCCACGCGTCAGCGCAGCCACGGCTGTGTGCGGGTGCAGAATGCGGTGGAGTTCGCGCGCCTGCTGCTGTCGCCCGACCCGACCAAGCTGAGCCAGTTCGACACGGCCCAGGACACGCGCGAGACGACGCGCGTCACCACCGGGCGCGAGATTTCGGTGCGGCTGCTGTACTGGACCGCCTTCGTGGACGGTCAGGGACGCGTGGCCTTCCGCGAAGATGTCTATGGCCGCGACGACAAGCTGGCCCAGGCGCTGGGCATCGGGGTCAACCTGCCCAAGCCGGTCGATGACGGCCGCGCCGACGCCAACGACGTCGGGCCGTAGAGGCGTTAGCCCCGGAAGGCGGCTTCCAGCAGGACCATCTGGCTGAGGACGGCGTTTTCGGGCGCCGTCTCCTGGGCGTCCGCATACATGCGGCGATCCAGATAGAGGGTGCGGTCGAACAGCTTTTCCGACCGCACCAGATATTCGATCAGGGCGATGGGCAGTTCGGCGTGGCTGGGCTCTGCCTCGATGCGGCGCTCGTTCAGGCGATAGCGCGGCTCGCAGGCCGTTTCCGGCGTCATGTCGTCCTCGCGCACGGCCCGCTGGACCAGCAGCCAAGAGGCGATCTGCATCAGGCGCGTCGTCAGCTTCATGCTTTCGGCCGCATAGGCCAGGGCGGCGGCGCGCGACAGCATCTTGGAATCGCGACGGCCCTCGCCGTCCAGATAGGCGGCGGTCTCCTCGACCAGTTCCATGCCTTCGCGGAAGGTGCGGTCGAACAGCTCCGAACGGGCGAAATCGCGCACGGTGCGGCTGCGGTCAGCGAAGGACGGAGCGGAGGTCATTTGAGCTTTGATCATTAGGGAAATGCGATTCCGTCCTGCAATCGGCCCCTGACGGAACCGTTCGCACGAAAGATGCAACGCTCATGCCATGCCAGCGTGCCATTCGCGATCAGGAACCGAAGTTGAAAAGGGCGTCTGCGGCGTTTTTCTTGGAGCGTTTGGCCTCGATTGCGCGGCGGGCGCGTCCGATCTCGTCGTCCAGGGCCGCGATCCGCTCTTCCAGATCTTCGATGGAATAGACGTCCAGATCCTCGCGCGACAGAGCGCGCAGGGGTTCGCCGCGTTGCGGGCGGGGTTCAATATCTTCGAACATCGTCGTCGCCTTTCCGCGCTGTCATGGCCAAGGCGGCCCAGGACCCTTATCTGAACGCCCGGATACGGACGAATGCAAGGGAAGTGCGATGCGCGTGATCGAGATCGAAGGCGGTTCTGGCCCGGCCGAGGCGCTGAAGATCGCCGAACGCCCCGATCCCGTCGCCGGGCCGGGGCAGGTGCTGATCCGGGTGCGGGCGGCGGGCGTCAACCGGCCCGACCTGTTGCAGCGAAACGGCGGATACCCCCCTCCCCCCGGCGCGTCGGACGTGCTGGGCCTTGAGGTCGCGGGCGAAATCGCGGGCGTCGGCGAAGGCGTGACGCGCTGGCAGGTCGGGGATCGGGTCTGCGCACTTCTGGGCGGCGGCGGCTACGCCGAGCAGGCGGTGGTGGATGCGCGGCACGTCTTGCCGATCCCCAAGGGTCTCGACTTCGTCCAGGCGGCCGTGCTGCCGGAGACCGTCTTCACCGTCTTCGCCAATGTATTCGAGGGCGGGGCATTGAAAGCCAGCGAGACCCTGCTGATCCACGGCGCGACCAGCGGCATCGGCGTGACGGCGATCCAGATGGCCAAGGCGGCCGGCGCGAAGGTGATCGCCACCTCGCGCGGGGCGGATAAGGCCAGGGCGGCGAAGACACTTGGAGCGGATATCAGCCTGGACGCCTCGGCCGACGATCTGGAAGCGCAGATCAAGGCGGCAGGCGGGGCCGACGTGGTTCTGGACATGGTGGGGCGAGATTACGCCGCCCTGAACCTGAACAGCCTGAACACCGGCGGGCGGTGGGTGGTCATCGCCTCTCTAACTGGAGCCAAGGTCGAGATGGACTTGCAGCGGATCATGCTGAAGCGATTGACGCTGACGGGATCGACGCTGCGCAGCCGTCCCACTGACGAAAAGGCCAGGCTGGCCGCCGCTGTCGAGGCGACGGCCTGGCCCTGGGTCGCGTCCGGCGCGGTCAGACCGCCGGTTCAGGCGGTCTTTTCGTTGGAACAAGCTGCCGATGCGCACGCCGAGCTGGAGGCCGGCGGGCACATCGGCAAGATCGTCCTGACCGTCTGAGGCCTAGTATCGCCCGCCCCCGCGCACGGGGCGCATGGACGAGATGCTGTCGTTGAAGCCGCCGCTCAGATTGCGGACATCGCCTTCGACGACGCGGCAACGGCCCCGGAACTCGGCGTCGGTGCAGACTTCCCAACGGCCCTGGACGCGGAGCGAGCTGATCCGGTCGTTGAATGGGGTGCGACCGAGGTTGCGGTCCTCGCTGGTGAACTCGCGCGAAGCGCCGCGGAAGTTGGAGTTTTCATATACGGTGATGGACGAACGGCCCCAGCCGCCGCCGTTTCCGCCGCCCCAACCCGGACCACCGTTGCCGGGGCCGGGACGACCGGGCTGGGCACCCTCGTAATCGCCACGGAAGCGACCGCAGACCAGCAGGCCGTTTTCGTTGTTGATCTCCTCATTGCCGCAGCGCGCCAGCTCGATCGAGGTGCCGCGCATCTGGCCGCGCGTGTCGCGGCAGTCGGCGTAAAGCCGACCCCGGTTCACATAGGCTTCGGTGCAACTCTGAGCGTAGCCGCCTCTCGGTGCGACGCGTTGCTGTTGCGGCTCGACCGGGGACGACATGGCGGCCGCAAGGGCCGCAGCGAATAACAGGGACATAGTGGTTCTCCTCTCCACAGGCTGTAAGTCTTCACTACCGCGAAGGTTGCGCCGTAGCGGATGAACCGTTGCTGTATAGGATTGTCGGTCGGCGTTTTCTTTTCAGGCGAATAGGCCTATATCGAAACCCTACGCGCCCGGTCGAAAGGCCGGGCGCCGTCGTATCCAACGCCAGCCGAAGCTCCATTCGGCGGCTTAACAACACCGGGACGAACGCCCCATGAGCGACATTCTGATGCCGAAGGCCACTGCGGTCTGGCTGGTCGACAACACCTCCCTCAGTTTCGAGCAGATCGCCGATTTCTGCGGACTGCACCCGCTGGAAGTCCGCGGCATCGCCGACGGCGACGTGGCGCGCGACATCCGCGGCGTCGATCCCGTCACGGGCGGCCAGCTGACGCGCGAAGAGCTGGACAAGGCCCAGGGCGACGAGAACTACCGGATGAAGGCCATCGTCAGCCGTCACGCCGAACTGATGAAGTCGGCCAAGCCGGCCCCGAAATACACGCCGGTCTCGCGTCGTCAGGACCGCCCGGACGCCATCGCCTGGTTTGTGCGTAATCACCCGGAAGTGACCGACGCCCAGATCGCCAAGATGCTGGGGACGACCAAGTCCACCATCGAGAGCGTGCGCAACCGTACCCACTGGAACAGCGCCAACATCAAGCCTGTCGATCCCGTGACACTGGGCCTGGTCGGCCAGCTGGCCTTGGACGAAATCGTCAAGAAGGCCGCCGACAAGAAGACCAAGGACGACCTCAAGAAGGGCGGCGGCACCATCCAGCCCGTCGAACAGGTCGAGGCCGAGCCTGAGTTCGTGCCGGAAGCCCGCCAGCGTCCGACCGCAGAACCGACCGCAGCCTCGGTGTTCGGCACCAAGGACTAAAACACATCGTCTCCTCCCCACAACGTGGGGAGGGGGACCGCGTAGCGGTGGAGGGGCTCTTCAAGTCCCACAGGCGCCTGCGATGCGGTGAAGAACCCCTCCGTCACGGCGCGAAGACGCGCCGCGCCACCTCCCCATTTCATGGGGAGGAGACAGCACGAAAAACGGCCCCGGAGAGCGATCTCCGGGGCCGTCGTCGTTTTCAGGCAGGTCGGTCGCTAGTGCGCCCGCGCCTCCAGACTGGTGATTTCTTCCTTTAGCCGAAGCTTCTTCTGCTTCAGCGCCCTGACCTGCAACGGATCCGTGGACGGGCGGGTAAGTTCCTTCTGGATGGTCTCATCCAGACTGCGATGACGATTACCCAGTTCGCGAATACGAGCCTCGATGGTCATGGCTTGCGCCTCCTCAGGTTAGGGACCAGTAGAGTGAGCGCCCGGTTTGGCAGGCTGTGGAATCACTTTCCAGTGACAGCCGGTCTCGCCGGACCCCACGGAGGCTGACCCCCAAAATGGTCGATGATGTGAACGGAGCCATACGGAACCCGCCCGCCCGGATGGTGGTCGGAATTTCAGGGGCTTCCGGAGCGATCTACGGCGTGCGCATGCTGGACGCGCTGAACGACCTGGGCGTCGAGAGCCATCTGGTGGTGACCAAGGCCGCCCTGCTCACATTGTCGCAGGAGACGGATCTGTCGCCCGACGACCTGACGTCCAAGGCGTCCGTCGTTCACAAACTGGCCGACGTGGGCGCGACCATCGCCTCCGGCTCGTTCCGCACCCTGGGCATGATCGTGGCGCCCTGCTCGGTCAAGACGATGAGCGAGATCGCCACGGGCGTGACCTCCAGCCTGCTGACGCGGGCGGCGGACGTGACGCTGAAGGAACGGCGGCCGCTGGTTCTGATGGTGCGCGAGACGCCGTTCCACCTGGGCCACCTGCGCACCATGACGGCCCTGACGGAGATGGGCGCGATCATCGCCCCGCCCCTGCCCGCCCTTTACGCCAAGCCCGCGTCGATCCTGGAGATGGTGGATCAGTCAGTCGGGCGAACGCTGGATTTGTTCGGCCTGGACTGGGGCGCGGTGCGGCGTTGGGAGGGGCTGAAATAATGCGGCTGTGGGATTGGGCCGTCGCCGCCTATAGCGCGCCGGGCGTGGGCGAGGCCTGTCTGGGGCTGCAGGACAGTCATGAGCAGAACGTGCCGGTATTGTTGTGGTCCGGCTGGGTCGCGGCGACCGGCCGCAAGCCGGATGCGGAGACCATCGAGGCCGCCTGCGACACCGCCCGCGCCTGGGACAGCGTCGTCGTCGCGCCCCTGCGTTCGGTTCGCCGCACGCTGAAAGCCCCCATCCCCGACATCGACGACGGCCCACGCGAGGCGGTTCGAAACCGCATCAAGGCGTTGGAGCTTGAGGCGGAAAGACACCTGCTGGAGGCGCTAGAGGCGCTGGCGCCCGAACCCGCCGGCCCGGCTCGACCGGCCATTGACGCCCTGGTCGCCACGGCGAGGGTCTGGGCTTCCGTCACGCCACGACCGGCGCTGATCCGCCTTGCCGACGCCCTTCCGGCCTGACGACGGCTTGGCTATAAGCGTCGGGGGATGACACGATGAACGACGACCTTCCAGACATCAGCGAAGAGGAAGCGGCGCTACACGCCCGCGTCAAACTGCTGCGCCAGGAACACGCCGATCTGGACGCGTCCATCGACGCCCTGAGCCTGGCCGCTGTTCCGGACCAACTGATGCTGGCCCGGCTGAAGCGCAAGAAGCTGGCGCTGAAGGACGAGATCGTGAAGATCGAAGACGAGATCTTGCCCGACATCATCGCCTGATCGGGCCTGATCCAGGACGGCAAGGCGCGGGTTCCGGCGTGCGACCATCCGCCGCCCCGCCACAGCCCCAAAGTCGCCCCAGCCGATAGGCATAAGCCGGTCTTCCACGGAACGCCGTGCGCCGTCGGGCGCCGCGTGCCTTCATTCCAGAGCGTAAAGACGCTGGAGACGCCGCCGAATGCGACGCCTGCTTACCAACGCGCCACTAGCGCGGTGCAAGACCCTTTTGATCCACTCCGGCCAGACGGCCGCCTTCGCTGCGATCGCCGTGTTCGCCGCCGCCGCCGCGCCCAATGCCGCCCGTGAGGCCGCCACGCCCCCGCTCGCACAGATCGCCATTCCCGTCGCCCCGCCGGTCAAGGCAGAGGTCGAGAAGGCCGGTCCGATCACACGCCAGATCGCCTTTTCCGCCCCCGTGCGCGGCTATGCGATCAACTCCCCCTTCGGCCTGCGCAAACTGGCCATCGAAGCCCGGGCTCGCGCCCACAAGGGCGTCGATATCGCCGCTCCAAAAGGCACGACCGTCTTCACCGCCGCCGAAGGCGAAGTCGTCCGCACAGGTTACGACCCCGAGGGCTATGGCAACTTCATCGAGGTGCGCCACCCCAATGGCATGAGCACGCTTTATGGCCACCTCAGCCGCATCGACGTGGCGAACGGCGACGCCGTGACGATGGGCCAGCGCATCGGCCTAGTCGGCTCCACCGGCTATTCCACCGGCCCCCACCTGCATTTCGAAGTCCGCCGCGACGGCGCCCAGGTCAACCCGACCAAGGTCGTCGATCGCCATTTCGAAGTGACGGTGAAGGCGAAGACCTAAGGCTGCCCGCGACATTGCGACACGGGACGAAATCGGCCTAACGTCTCTCCGTTTTTCGGAGGGATTGGGATTGAACAGATTTGTCGCCGCAATCGTCGCGGGCATATTGGCGGCCACGCCGGTCGCCGCCGCCGCTCAGGATTACGGCCGCTACAGCGACGCCGCCGCCCAGACCGAGCTGTCGCGCATCGCGGACGTGAAGATGGCGGTCATGGTGCCGATGCGCGACGGCGTGGGCCTGGCGACCAACGTCTACCGCCCCAAGGACGCCGAAGGACCTCTGCCCACCGTCTTCGTCAGAACACCGTACAACGAACTGGCCTACAGCGCCCGCACCACCCGTTCGGCCCTGAGCTGGGTCAGCCAAGGCTACGCCTTCGTGATCCAGAACGAGCGGGGACGCTACTTCTCGGGCGGCGACTATCAGATCCTCGGCTACCCCCAGACCGACGGCTATGACGCCCTGACCTGGATCGCCGAACAGCCCTGGTCGAACGGCAAGGTCGGCACCTTGGGCTGTTCGTCGTCGGCGGAATGGCAGCTGGCCCTGGCGGCGCAGAACCACCCCGCCCACGCCGCCATGGTACCCCAGGCCTCGGGCGCGGGCATCGGTAAGGTCGGTCGGTTCCAAGAACAGGGCAACTGGTACACCGGCGGCGTGCCGCGCAACCTGTTCTTCGTCTGGCTTTACGGCGTGGACAATCCGCAGCGCGCGCAGATTCCGATGGATGTCGACCAGGAAACCCGCGCGCGCATCGTCCGCTACAACGACCTGGACGCCAAGAAGCCCGAGGTGAACTGGCCCAGCCAGATCCGCCACCTGCCCGTCGACGAGATGCTGAAAGACCTGGGCGAGCCGGCCGGCACGTTCGAGGAACTGATCGCCCGCACGCCCGCCGATCAGGCCTGGCGCGAAGGCGGCCTGTATCATGACGACATGGGCTGGGGCGTGCCGTCGCTTTGGTTCAACAGCTGGTACGACGTCTCCATCGGCCCGAACATGGAGCTGTTCAACCACGCCCGTTCGACGACCGGCGACCGCGAGGCGGCCGAGAACCAGTATGTCGTGATCGGTCCGAACAACCACTGCGCCTATGGCGGGCTGGGGCCGAACTACAAGTCGGGCGACCGGCCGCTGGGCGACGCCAGCCTGAACAGCGACGCCATGGTCCACGCCTGGTTCGACCGCTGGCTGAAGGGCGAACGCCACGCCTTCCCCGAAAGCACGCCGCACGTCCGCTATTTCAACATGGGCCAGAACGAATGGCGGACCGCCGCCCAGTGGCCGCCGGCAGGGGTCAAGACCGTGCGGATGTATCTGCGCTCGGGCGGAGCGGCCAACAGCCTGAACGGCGACGGCCTGCTGAGCCTGGAAGCGCCGCCGGCGGGCGAACAGACGGACCGCTATCGCTATGACCCGATGAATCCGGTCCAGACCATCGGCGGCGGCGACTGCTGCAACGGCGGTCTGGTCACGGCCGGCGCCTTCGACCAGCGGTCGATCGAGGCGCGCAACGATGTGCTGGTCTATACGTCGGAACCGCTGAGCGAACCGATGCAGGTCACCGGCTTCATCGACACGGTGCTGAAGGTGTCGTCCTCGGCGTCGGACACGGACTTCGCGGTCAAGCTGGTGGACGTGGCGCCGGACGGCACGGCTTATATCTTGGGCGACACCATCATGCGCGCAAGGTATCGCGACGGCTACGACCGCCCCACACCGCTGACGCCCGGCCAGGTGGCGACGGTCCAGCCCACGCCGATGACGATCAGCAACACCTTCGAACCGGGGCATCGCATCCGGGTCGAGGTCACCAGCTCCAACTTCCCCAAATTCGTCCGCAACCTGAACACCGGCGGGCCGAACGAGACGGAAAGCCAGGGCGTCGTGGCCGACAACGGCATCCACCACGCCGGCGAAGACGCCTCCTACATCGACCTGCCGGTGCTGAAGTAGGCGGCGCGACGCCGAAGCCGCTGGCGTCCCCTGCCGTCCCCTTCTAGGCTGACGGCAGGGACAAGGGGGGCGACATGGCGGCGTTGACGCTGGACGGCTTAAGTAAGCGATACGGCGATTTCGACGCCGTGCGGGATTTGAGTTTTCAGGTCGAGAAGGGTTCGATCTGCGGCTTTTTGGGGCCGAACGGGGCGGGCAAGACATCGACCCTGCGGATGATCCTGGGCCTGCAGCCGGCAACGTCGGGACGGATCGAGATCCTGGGCGCAGACGACGGGCGCAAGGTGCGCGACCGGATCGGTTTCCTGCCCGAGGAGCGCGGCCTCTACAAGAAGATGACCCCCGTCGAGGCCATCAGCTTCTTCGGCGCCCTGAAGGGTCTGCCCGTCGCCGAGGGCAAGAAGCGCGCGAAGGCCATGCTGGAGCAGCAGGGCCTGGGCGAGGCGCAAAAGAAGAAGATGAAGGAGCTGTCCAAAGGGATGGCGCAGAAGGTGCAGCTGATCGCCTCGGTCGTGCATCAGCCCGAGTTCGTGATCCTGGACGAGCCCTTCTCGGGCCTGGACCCGATGAACCAGCAGGGACTGGAGGCCATGATCCGCGACTTGGCCGCCAACGGCGCCACGGTCCTGTTCTCGACCCATGTGATGCAGCACGCCGAGCGGCTGTGCGACAAGGTCGTGCTGCTGGCGCGCGGTCGCAAGGCGTTCGAAGGCACGGTCGATCAGGCCAAGGCCACCTCGCCGCGCTTCCTCGATCTGGACGGCGCCATCAGCGCGGATGCCGCCGCAGCCCTGCCCGGCGTGGCGGGCGTCGAGACGGTGTCCGACGAAGACGGCGTGCGCCGGCTGAAGATCGCCCTGTCGCCCGGCGCGGGCGGCCAGGAGACGTTGAAGACGGCCTTCCTGAACGGGCTGGACGTGCGCGGCTTTGCGCTGAAGGAGCCGACGTTGCACGACGCCTTCATCGGCCTGACCGGCGACCATCCCGATCAACCCGTCGTTCCCGCAGAGGCCGTCCGATGAACCGCACCCTGCTGATCGCACGACGCGAATACGTCGCCTATGCCAAGACCGTCGGTTTCTGGCTGTCGCTGCTGGCGTTCCCGCTGTTCGCCGTGCTGGGCGGGGGCATTCCCCTGCTGATCCGTTCGGCCGAGCCGATCAAGGCGGTGGCGGTGATCGAGGAAGGGCCGGCCGCGACGGGCCTGGCCGCCGCCGTCCGCGCCTCGCTGCAATCCGATCTGGATCGCCAGAACGAACGCCTGCGCGAGGCCGCCGAAAAGGGTCAGGCCGGCGCCGGGCGCGCCGTGGCCTCCATCAGCGGCCCCAAGATCCGTCTGGTCGCCGCCCCGCCCGCTATCGCCGATGCGACCGGCCCGGCGCGCGACGCCGCCATCAAGGCCGCGCTGGACAAGGCGGCGCCTGCGGACCGCCGCCTGGACGCCGTGGTCTTCCTGAACCGTGTCGATGGCAAGCCCGCAGCCCAGGTCTGGACCGCCCGCGCCACCGACAACGACGTGTCCGGCTTCGTCCGCACCGCTTTGCGAGATGCAAGACGCACCGAACTGCTGACCGCCGCCGGCGTCGCCCCGGCCGTGGCTCAGGAGGTTCAGACCTTCCGGCCCGAGGTGAAGGCCTTTTCGCCCAACGCCGCCAGCGGGGGCGAGGTGTCGATGCGTGACCGGATTCCGTCCTTCATCGGCCTGGGCGCCGGTTTCCTGCTGTGGTCGCTTGTGATCACGGGCGCGTCCATCCTGCTGAACAGTGTGATGGAGGAGAAGTCGAACAAGATCCTGGAGGTGCTGTTGTCCTCGGCCTCGGCGACCGAGATCCTGACAGGCAAGGTGTTGGGCGTGGCGCTGCTGACCCTGACGGTCATGGGGGTGTGGGGTGGAATCGGGACGTTCAGCCTGCTGTCGGCCTCGCCCGAGACGGCGGCGACGATAGGCGAAGTGCTGCTGCACGGCGGCCTGATCTTCTACTTCATCGCCTATATGGTCGGCGGATACCTGATGTATGCGGTGCTGTTCGCGGCCATCGGGGCCTTCTGCGAGACGCCGCGCGACGCCCAGACATTGATGGGGCCGATCATGATGATCCTGGTCGTGCCGATCCTGGTCATGCAGATGGCTCTGACCAGCCCGGACGCGCCGGTGGTCAAGGTGCTGTCATGGATCCCCTTCTTCACCCCCTTCCTGATGAGCGCCCGCGCGCCCAGCGATCCGCCGCTGGTGGAGGTGATTCTGACGCTGGTGGGCATGTTCGCCACCGCCGCCGTGATGGTCTGGATCGCGGGACGGGCCTTCCGCGCAGGGGCGCTGTCGGACGTGAAGCTGAGCTGGAAGAGCTTCGGACGGGCGATCGCCGGACGGACGTAGGGGCGGATCCGTCTCCTCCCTGTCGCGTAGCGATGGGGAGGTGGCGCGGCGCGTCTTCGCGCCGTGACGGAGGGGCGCTTCACAGCATCCCCGGTGTCCGGGGGACGTCGAGAGCCCCTCCACCACGCTACGCGCGGTCCCCCTCCCCGCTTCGCAGGGAGGAGACGCAAAGAAAAAGGCCGCTTCCCGAAGGAGGCGGCCTCAAATCTTTTGGCTTACGCCAAGATATTACCGGCTGCCGCCACCGGCGCCAGCGCCGGGAACGCGCGGCTTCGGCGCGGGCAGCAGGCCCTCGCGCTGCATGCGCTTGCGGGCCAGCTTGCGAGCGCGACGGATAGCCTCGGCCTTTTGACGGGCGCGCTTTTCCGACGGCTTTTCATAATGCACGTGGCGCTTCATTTCACGGAAGCTGCCTTCGCGTTGCATCTTCTTCTTTAGGGCTTTGAGCGCTTGATCGACGTTATTATCGCGAACGAAAATCTGTACCAGGTTGAACTCTCCTTTGGCCGCCCGCCGCGTCCTGTGAGGGAGACGGGCGAACAAAATAAAATCGTCTTCCGAAAGTCGGGCCCTCGGATGAAGGCGCGCTATTACACCAGCCGCCTGAACCTGTCCAGATCGTCGCGACCATTCTTCAAGGCTCGAAACGCCGAAACGACAGGCGTATGATCAACGCATGACCAACACGATAGACTGGGCCGACCGGACCGAACAGACCATGCTGGACGCCGCGATCGCCCGCGCGCCCGCCTTGGGCTGGAACGCACGGTTGGTGCGCGAGGCGTGCGAGGCGTGTGGCCTGTCGCGCGGCGACGAGGAACTGCTGCTGCCCAACGGCGCGCGCGATCTCGCCGCCCTGCTGTCGCGCCGTCATGATGCACGCGCGCTGGCGGCTTTGGGCCAGATCGACGCCAAGTCCTTGAAGATTCGCGAACGAATCGCCCGCGCCGTTTCCGAGCGGATGGAGGCGGGAGCCGCCGACCTTGAGGCCACGCGCCGCTGCGCCGCCTTCCTTTCCTTGCCGACCAACGCCAACCTGGGGCTGAAACTGGCCTGGGAGAGCGCGGACCACCTGTGGCGCTGGGCCGGGGACGAGGCGACCGACTGGAATCACTATTCGAAGCGGACGATCCTGTCGGGCATTCTGATCCCCGCCCTGACCATGCGCTGGTTCGACGGCCGCGAGGCGGCGGACGCCTTCGTCGCGCGGCGAATCGAGAATGTCATGGCGTTCGAGAAGTGGAAGGCCGGCAAGGACTTCGACGCGCCGTTCAGGAAGGTCAGCGATGCGCTGAGTCGGATGCGATATGGGGCGAAAGCCTAGACCTTAGCTGACCGAAGCTCGGTGCGATTGTCGCGAAGCGCCTGATCGCGACCGGATTGCTGTCCAAGCTGGTAGACCCCGACGCCTAGGATCAGAACCGCGACGCCAAGTGTGGCGCCTGCCACGACGCGTGAGCGGTCGCTGTTTTTTGAATCCGTCCGGTCTGCGCGCACGCCGTAGGCAGCCGCCGACGAACTGATCAGGGCCAATGCCATCGCTATTAAGAACAGGACCATTGAGGTGTTCATGTTCAGAGGCTCTTGGTGATTGGGGATCGATTGTCGCGCTCGGCAGCATCTCGTCCCAGGCGCCCACCAAGGTCCACTCCGGCGATAATCAAAGCCATGGCGGCCGCGACCAAGGACACGCCGAGAGCGCCGAAACGCGACGATCGGCGAGGACTCAATGCACTGATCACCCCACCAGCCGAGGTCGAGACCAACAGAAGCGCGAGCGAAAGAGCGAGTGACACCGACATGGTTCAACCATGACGCAAGTTGCGTTCAGCGCAACTCAAATATCAGACGCCCTCAGCACCCGGTTCACATGCGCCATCTTGCGGCCCGGCCGCGCCTCGGCCTTGCCGTAGAGGTGCAGGCGTTCGTCGGACTTGCCGGACAGCTTGCGCCAGTCCTCGATTTCGTCGCCCAGCAGATTGGTCATTTCGATGCGGGCATGGGCGACGGTCGGCCCCAGCGGCCATCCGGCGACGGCGCGGATATGCTGTTCGAACTGGTCGCAGACGCAGCCGTCCTGGGTCCAATGGCCGGTGTTGTGGACGCGCGGAGCGATCTCGTTGACCAGCAGGACATCGTCTCCGAGGTCGAACAGTTCGACGCCCACAACGCCGACATAGTCGAGACCGTCCAGAATCGCCTCGGCGATGGCGCGGGCGCGAACCTGGGTCTTTTCGTCCACGGCGGCGGGGGCCAGGGTGGTGCGCAGGACGCCGCCCTCGTGCCGGTTCTCGCCGAGCGGATAGACCGCCATATGCCCGTCCCAGTCGCGAGCGGCGATGACCGACAGTTCGCGCACGAAGGTCGCCTTGGCCTCCAGGATGGCCGGGCGGCCGCCCAGGCTTTCCAGGGCGGCGGGCGCGTCCTCGATGGCGTGGATCCAGATCTGGCCCTTGCCGTCATAGCCTTCACGGCGGGTCTTCAAGAGAGCCGGAACGCCCAGGGTCGTCAGGCCGACGACCAGATCGTCCAGCGTATCGACCGCGACGAAATCAACGGTCGGGGCGCCGACGGCGTTGAGGAAAGTCTTTTCGTCCACCCGGTCCTGCGACACGCGCAGCGCGGTCGGACCCGGAGCGACCAGGGCGCCGGCCTCGGCTAGACGTTCGATGGACCCAGCCGGGACGTTTTCGAACTCGAAGGTGACCACGTCGGCGGCGCGGCCCAGCGCGGTCAGGGCGTCGGGATCGTCATAGGCGGCGACGATCTGGTGCGCCGAGACGCGGCCCGCTGGGCTGTTAGCCTCGGGGTCCAGAATGACGACGTCGAAGCCCAGGCGCGACGCGGCCTGGCTCAGCATCCGGCCCAGCTGGCCTCCGCCGATGATGCCGAGGGTTGAACCGGGGGGAAGCGGCAGATCTGGCACTCAGTCCTCGACGGTTTCGGCGATGGAATCGGTCTGGGCGGACCGGAAGGCGGCCAGGCGTTGCGCCAGCCCTTCGTCCGACAGCGCCAGAATCTGGGCGGCCAGGATGCCGGCGTTGGCGGCGCCCGCCTCGCCGATGGCCAGGGTCGCTACGGGCACGCCGGCCGGCATCTGGACGATGGACAACAGGCTGTCCATCCCCTTCAGGGCCTTGGACTGGACCGGCACGCCCAGCACCGGCAGTTCGGTCATGGAGGCGGCCATGCCCGGCAGGTGGGCGGCGCCGCCTGCTCCGGCGATGATGACCTTGAAGCCCGCAGCCTTGGCCCCGGTCGAGAACTCGACCAGGCGCTGGGGCGTGCGGTGTGCGCTGACCACCTTGGCCTGCCAGGCGATGCCCAGTTGGTCCAGGCGGTCGGCGGCCAGCTTCATGGTCGGCCAGTCGGACCGGCTGCCCATGATGATCGCCACCGGCGGTGCGGAAGTCGCCATGTCTGTAAGGCCCCTCGCGGAAAGGCGCCCGTTACAGCACGCGGGTGACGCCCGCAACCGCAACCCGGCGGTTTCCGGCGTGTCGGGCCTTATTGTCGGCCTTCAATGTCGGCGGATCACGCTCTACCATCGTTCGACCGCGCGATGCAGACTGAGTCGCGCCTTCGGAGCCATCCCTGCGCCGTGACCGACGTGGCCGAACACAACCTGACCGCCGAGATCGAGCGCCTGCGCGTCGAGCTGGAAGCATGGAAGACGCGCGCCGCCGCCGCCGAGGCCGCTGCCGACCACGATGTGCTGACGCCCGCCCTGAACCGGCGCGGTTTCGTCACGGCGCTTCAGCGGACCATGGCCTATTGCCAGCGGCACGGGGTGTCGGCGGTGCTGCTGTATCTGGACATGGACGGGTTCAAGAGCGTCAACGACCGGCTGGGACATGCCGCCGGCGATGCAGCCCTGGTGGCGGTGGCGGAGCTGTTCCTGGCCAATCTGCGCGAGTCGGACGCCGTCGGCCGGCTGGGCGGCGACGAGTTCGCGCTGCTGATGCTGCATGCGGGCTACGAAGAGGGCCGGGCCAAGGCGCGCCAACTGTCCGAAGCCCTGAAGACCGAAGGCTTCATCTGGGACGGACAGAAGACCGAACTGGGCGGCTCGTTCGGCGTGCGCGCCTGGGACGGCCATACCGACGCCGAGGTCTGGCTGACCGAGGCCGACGCCGCCATGTGGGTGCGCAAAAAGGGGCGCTGAGGCCCCTTCCCGCGCCTTTTGTCTACAACGGCAAGGTCAGCTGAATGCCGCCCAGGTGGCTGTCGGCGTGGTTGCCGAAGCGGCCGCGATAGGCCACCGTCACCTTGACCGGCCCGACCGAACCCTCGACGCCCGCCGACGCCAGGAACTGACCGCCGAACGGATCGTCGATCTCGCGCGACAGCACCTGAGCGGGGTTGTTGTAGATGCCCACGCGGACCGGGTCGGAACTGTCGTCGAGGGCGTCACGATAGCCGCCCTCGGCGAACACACCGAACCGGCCCATCTCGGCCTCGGCGCGCAGGGCGACCTCGCCGGTCAGGGCCTTCACCGTGCGGTCGCCATACTGATACTGGGCCGCGACGCCCTGCTCGTAATAGCCGTCCACGTCACTAGAGACGTAAGCCAGCGCCGCACGAGGCGACAGGGCGATGCCGCCCATGTCGAACCACATGCCGCCCTGCAGACGCGCACCGGTGCTGAGCGCCCGTGTTTCGGCGGTATGGACGATGGGGGCCAGGCTGGTGGTGCGTTCGATGTCGTCGATATTGTCGCGCGCCACACCGACGGCGGCGTTGACGAAGATATCGCCCGAGCGCCAGCCGCCATAGACGTCCAGCCCGAAGCTCTCGACGTTGAAGTTCAGGGCCTGGCTTTCGACGTCGGTCTTGCGCGCCGTGCCGGCCAGGCCGAAGCGCCAGTTGGCGGAAGGTCCGGCCTCAAGCGCGATCCGACCGCCCCAGCCGTCGCTGGACGAACTGGTCACCGAGCCGCGTGCGTCGGTGTCGACGCTGTCGATCAGGGCCGCCGTGGTGACAGAGACGCCGGCCTCCCAAGGCTGACGACCCGACAAGGCCTCGCTGGCGGCGTCCAGCGCATCCTCGCGGTGGCGATAGGTGGTCTCGCCCTGGAGGGTCGATTGGGCGCCGATGTCGCCATAGTAGAGGTAGTCGGTCGCCAGTTGAGCGATGATCCGATGCCCCGCCGCCGTCGGATGGACGCCGTCGAAGTAGAAATAGCTGTCGGGGTTCGAACAGACCGTCACCCCGTTGAAGCAGGGCTGGGTGATGTTGGTGATACCGAACTGGCCCGGATTGGCGGCCAGGGTGTCGCCCACCTTGAACAGGTCCATCATGATGATGTTGCTGCCCGGCCGTGCGGCGGCCGTGGTCGTCAGCCCCGTCTGCAGGGCGGTGTTGAAGGTGGTGACGGCATAGTCGGCCAGCGGCGCGGCGGTCGTGCCCCGGAACTGAGGCGTCAGGCTGAGCTTGGGCAGGTTGGTGACCAAGATGGTCCCCGCGCCCGCGCCCGCCACGGTGTTGACCAGGCTGTTGACGTTGGCGGCCGCTGTCGTCGCGACCGGGGTGATGGCGGCGACCGGGCTGGCGGAGGCGCCGGCGGCGGGCAGGCCCTGGAAGATGTCGTTCGCACCGCCCAGGACGCTGACAAGATCGGTCGAGCTGAACCGACCACCCGACGCGGTGTAGCGCGACAGCTGGTTCAACATGCCGAACGGCACACCGGCCGAGGCGTCGGTGCGCGAGCCGCCGAAGGCGTAGTTGATGCTGCCCGTCACCGAGCCGTTGAAGTTAGCGGCGTTGAAGCCCAGCAGCTCTACGAACGTCGGTCCGTTCGAGAACCGGCGAGCATAGGGCGGCGACGGCGGCTGGGTCCCACCCGAGATCAGGAACAGGTTGCCGTTGTCGCTGAGGCTGTCGCCGAACACGACGAGGCGGTTGTAAGTCTGGGCTGAGGCCGAACCCGCAAAGGCGCAGGCCGCGAGCGCAAGAGCGGCGACGGCGCCGCCGGTGAGATAGCGTGACATATAAATCCTCCCGCAGCCGTCATGGTTCGCGGCCGTTGGAGCAGAGGATGCGCCAGTTGGCGCAGAGCGCAAGATGCCGCAACGTCAGCCTTCGGAGGAAAATCGAACGCTTACTGCAAAGTGCGGAACTTCAGCGTGCCCGGCACCGTCTTGAGTTCGCGCAACGCCTCTGGGTCGTAGTCGCGGTCCACGTCGGTGATGACATAGCCGGTGCGTTCGTCCGTCTTAAGGTGCTGGCCCAGGATGTTGAGGCCCGCCGACGCCAGAGCGCGGTTCAGCTCGGCCAGGACGCCCGGCTGGTTCCGGTGAATGTGCAGGATGCGGTGCGTGCCGGATACCTCGGCCAACTGCACGTTCGGCAGGTTCACGCTGAAGGTGGTGTCGCCGCGATTCAGATAGCCCAGCAGCCGCTCGGCCGCGAACTCGGCGATGGCTTCCTGGGCCTCCTCGGTCGAGCCGCCGATGTGGGGCGTCAGGATCATGTTGGGCAGGCCCTGCAGCGGGCTTTCGAACGGATCGGCGTTGGTGCGTGGCTCCTCAGGGAAGACATCGACGGCGGCCCCCGCGACCCGGCCCGAGCCCATGGCCTGGGACAGGGCGCCGACATCGACCACATGGCCGCGCGACAGGTTCAGGAACAGCGCGCCTTCCTTCATCCGGGCGAACTGGGCCGCGCCGAAGATGTTGGCGTTGTCCTTGCGGCCATCGACATGCAGGGTGACCACGTCGCTTTCGCCCAGCAGGGCGTCCAGCGAACGCATCCGTCGGGCATTGCCCAAGGCCAGACGTTCCGACAGGTCGTAGAACAGCACCCGCATGCCCAGGTTCTCGGCAAGCACCGACAGCTGGCTGCCGATGGCGCCGTAGCCGACGATGCCCAGGGTCTTGCCGCGCAACTCCTTGGAGCCGGTCGCCGACTTGTTCCACTTGCCGACATGCATGGCGGCCGACTTGTCAGCCACGTCGCGCATCAGGACGATCATCAGGCCGATGGCCAGTTCGACGACCGAGCGCGTGTTCGAATAGGGCGCGTTGAACACCGCAACCCCATGATCGGACGCCGCGTCCAGATCGATCTGGTTGGTGCCGATGCAGAAGGCGGCGATGGCCATCAGACGGTCGGCTTCTTCCAGCACGCGACGGCTGACCGTGGTCTTGGAGCGGAGGCCCAGCACATGGACGCCCTTGATGGCGGCGATCAGGTCGTCTTCGTCCAGAGCGCCCTTGACCGTCTCGACCGAATAGCCCGCCTCCTCCAGCCGTTCGACGGCGGCGGGGTGGATGTTCTCCAGCAGCAGCATCTTCATGCGGCTGCGCGGGAAGGACCAGCGGCCGACCAGACCCTCGGCGTGCAACACCTCGTCCAGGGACGCAGCCTCGGCGTCGGCGACCTGGACCACCGGCGCGCGACGCACGACCTCGGTGAAGGCGTAGAAGGCGTCGGCGGCGCCGGCGATCTTGACCTCGGCGTCGTTCCAACCGTCGCCGATCATGACCACCCGACCAGACAGGTTCAGGGCGTGGATGGCGGCCAGCTTGCCGTTGGCGTGCGACAGGGGATTGGCGTCGTCCACGCCGATCACGCGATCGTCGGCGTCATAGACCAGATCGTTGCAAAGGATGCGGTCGGGCGAGACGCCCAGTTCCTCGGCGACCGGCGCGATCACCTCGCGGAAGCCGCCGGAGATGATGATGACCTTGCCCTTGTTCTGCTGGAAGAAGTTCAGGTTGCGGCGGACAGACGCCGTGAGATGATCCGAGGCCGTCAGCGCCAGCGCCGTGACATGGGCGCGCGTTAGCGGCAGAAGGGCAAGACGGCGGCGCAAAGCCTCGCCGAACTCGAGCTCTCCGGCCATGGCCTGATCGGTCAGGGCCGCGATCTGCGCGCGCGTATCGGCTGCACCCGGCGCATCCACCAAGGCGATGTCGGCCAGGGCTTCAAGGGTCTCGAAATCGACCAGGGTCGAATCGAAGTCGAAGATCAGGGTGGGGCGCGCGCTCATGGGCGGCGTCTTAGCGGCCTTCGCAGGCGCCGCAAAGCCAAGCGTGCTGTTGATTGACGTCAGCTGCGCTAAAACCTTGCCGCCCGTCGCGATTTTCACACGGCGGGCGGCAAGAAAATATCAGAAGCGCACGATGCGGCGCACGCGACTGTCAGGACGACGGCTTTCGAGCACGGCTGCGCCGACAGCGGCCGCGATGGTCGCGACGGCCAAAAGAGCCCCGCCCTCACGCGCGTGATCGCGGGCATAGGCGCCGGCGTCGTCGGCGTAACGGCGCGCGGTCTTGCCGTGCTTCTTCAGCGCCTTCCTGGAGTCCTTGCGGGCCGAGCGGAACCATTCGTCGGCCCGGTCGCGCGCATCGTACGCTGCGTCGGCGGCGCGATGGCGTGCATCGCGCGACAGTTCACCGGCGCGCTCGCCCGCATCCTCGGCCCGGTGGCGGAAAGCGTCGACGGCGTCATGAAAGCGGTCACGCAGTTCCGACGTATCCACCCAGCCGCGCGGATCGATACGGGTCTTGATGCGCTGATAGCGGGTCGGCCCGCTGCGTTGCGTCAGATAGACGACCGCGACTGCACCCAGCACGATGGCGGCAAGGCTGCCGGCGGTGATGCCGGGATGTTTGCGAATCTCTTCGATCGGATCGATATCGCGGATCATCGGCAGAACCTCTTCAGTGATTGGCGTGGTGATGGGCAGAGCGACGGCTCCGCTTGAGCCAAAAGAGCGAACCGCGCTGGAAACGGTTCCGTCGTATCGGTCACGCTGAAGAAATCGCTGCGCAGGCCACGTCCCTGCGTTGGAACAGATCGACCCCTTATCATCGGGTCTTCGGGCGCCTAAATAGCCGCGATCCCGAAATGACGTCGCCAAAGGACCTCGCCGTGACCGATCACGCGCCTCACACCTCCGTTTCCGACGATCTGGCCGCCGCCTTCCAGATCGAGGGCTGGCCCGTGCGTGGTCGCCTGGTCCGCCTGGGCGCGGCCATCGACAAGATCCTGGCCGCCCACGCCTATCCCGAGCCGGTCGCCGCCCTGCTGGGCGAGGCCTGCGCACTGGCGGCGTTGATTGGCTCCAGCCTGAAGTTCGAAGGCCGCCTGCTGGTGCAGGCCCAGGGCGATGGGCCGGTGCGCTACGTCGTCGCCGACTATGGCACCGACGGGTCCTTGCGCGGCTATTGCCGCTATGACGAGGCCGAGGTCGCCGAAGCGTCGGGCGGGTTCGCGCGTCCCGGCGCCCGGTCGTTGCTGGGTCAGGGCGTCTTCATCATGACGCTGGATCGCGGCCCCGACTTCGAACGCACCCAGGGCATCACGCCGATCGAAGGCGAAAGTCTCTCACTGGCGGCCGAACACTATTTCCAGCAGTCCGAACAGGTGCCGACCAAGGTGCATCTGGCCGTCGGTCAGGTGCAGACCGAGACGGGCTCGCAATGGCGGGCCGGCGGGGCGATGATCCAGATCATCGCCGGCGACGACGCACGCGGCTCGACGGAAGAAGTCTGGGACCGCACCCGCGCCCTGTTCGGCACCCTTGGCGACGACGAACTGGTCGACCCGACCATCTCGCCCGAGACTCTGCTGTTCCGCCTGTTCCACGAGGACGGCGTTCGGCTGGAGGGCGCGCGCGAACTGACGGCCGTTTGTCGTTGTTCTCGCGGCCGCATCGCCTCGGTCCTGGCCTCGTTCGACCCGGCCGAGCGCGCCGAAATGCTGGAAGACGACGGCAAGATCCGCGTCACCTGCGAATACTGCGCCACGGTCTATGCGCTGGACCCCGACGAAGTGGTCGCCGAGCAGATTTGAATTGGAAAGGGCGGCTCCGAGAGCCGCCCTTTTTGTCTCAGCCTTCCAGATCCAGCGAATAGCCCGCCGAGCGAACGGTGCGGATCGGGTTGGCGCTTTCGTCGGCGATGGCCAGGGCCTTGCGCAGGCGGCCGACGTGGACGTCGACGGTGCGGGCCTCGACATAGACGTCGGAGCCCCAGACGGCGTCCAGCAGCTGTTCGCGGCTGAACACGCGGCCGGGGTGCTGCATGAAGTGGTCCAGCAGGCGGAACTCGGTCGGGCCGAGGTGCACTTCTTGGCCCGAGCGTTTCACGCGGTGCGAAACGCGGTCGATGATGATGTCGCCGTGGTTCAGGCGGTCGTCGGCCAGACCCGGACGGATACGACGCAGGACAGCGCGGATGCGCGCGATCAGCTCGACCATCGAGAAGGGCTTGGTCAGATAGTCGTCGGCGCCGGTGTCCAGGCCCCGCACCCGGTCGCTCTCCTCGCCGCGCGCCGTCAGCATGATGATCGGCAGGTTGCGGGTCTCGGCCTTGCCGCGGATGCGGCGGCAGACCTCGATGCCGGACAGTTTAGGCAGCATCCAATCCAGCAATACCAAGTCGGGCAGACGCTCGTCGATCTGGAGCATGCCCTCCTCGCCGTCGGCGGCGACGGCGACATCGTAGCCTTCCTTTTCGAGGTTGTACTGAAGAAGGGTCGCCAGCGCGTCCTCGTCTTCCATCACAAGGATATAGGGCTGCACGTCGTGTCTCCGGTCTCGGGTCAGTGCGTCGGAAGGTGGGGCGTTGAAAGGTTCGGCGTCGGATCGGAGTCCTCGGCCGTGGGCTGGGCCCGCGGGCGTTCGCCCACGATATCTTCGCCCGTGATCTCGTAGTGGACGGTCTCGGCGATATTGGTCGCGTGGTCGCCGATCCGTTCCAGGTTCTTGGCCATGAACAGAAGATGGGTGCAGGCGCCGATCGTGCGCGGGTCGCCCATCATGTAAGTCAGCAGTTCGCGGAACAGGGCGTTGTAATGCTCGTCCACCTCGTCGTCGGTCTGCCAGACGGCGACGGCGCGATCCAGTTCGGAGGCGGTGTAGGCGTCCAGCACGTCGCGCAGGCGGGTGGAGACCAGCCGTCCCATCCGCTCGATCGAGCGGGTCAGGGGCTGCATCGGCTCGCCCTCGGCCAGGATCAGGGCGCGCTTGGCGATGTTCTTGGCCAGATCCCCCGTGCGCTCCAGATCGGTGGCGATCTTCATGGCGCCCAGGGTGCGACGCAGGTCGCTGGCGACCGGCTGGCGCAGGGCGATCAGGCGAATGGCCTTCTTCTCGATGTCGCGATGCAGAGCGTCGAGCTTCAGGTCGCGTTCCACGACAGCGCGCGCCAAGGCGATATCGCGCCGGGCGACGGAATCGATGGCGTCCGCGACCTGGGCCTCGGCGAGACCGCCCATGCGGGCGACCTCGGCCGTGATCTGGTTCAGTTCGTCGCCGTATGCCTTGACCGTGTGCTGGTTCATCGGATTAGCCGAAGCGTCCCGTGATATAGTCGAGCGTGCGCCGTTCGCGCGGATTCTGGAAGATGTCTTCCGTGTCCCCGGTCTCGACCAGGCGGCCCATGTGGAAGAAGGCGGTGCGTTGCGACACCCGCGCGGCCTGGGCCATCGAGTGGGTGACGATGACGATGCAGAACCGCTCGCGCAGTTCGTCGATCAGTTCCTCGATCCGCGCCGTGGCGATGGGGTCCAGGGCCGAGCAGGGCTCGTCCATCAGGATCACTTCGGGGTTCACGGCGATGGCGCGGGCGATGACCAGACGCTGCTGCTGACCGCCAGACAGGCCCATGGCCGACGATTGCAGGCGGTCGGCGACCTCTTCCCACAGACCGGCGCGCTTCAGGGCGCGTTCGACCACATCGTCCATCTCGGCCTTGGACGAGACCAGGCCGTGGATCTTGGGTCCATAGGCGACGTTTTCGTAGATCGACTTGGGGAAGGGGTTCGGACGCTGGAACACCATACCGACGCGGGCGCGCAGCAGCACCGGGTCGATGGAGCGGTCGTTGATGTCCTCGTCGTCCATCGCGATCCGGCCGGTGACCTTGGCCCCGGCGATGGTGTCGTTCATGCGGTTCATCGTCCGCAGGAAGGTCGACTTGCCGCAACCCGATGGGCCGATCAGGGCCGTGACGGTCTTGTCCGGGATGTCCAGCGAGACGTCGTAAAGCGCCTGCTTGCCTTCATAGAAGACGGACACGTCACGCGCGGCGATCTTGATCGGGCCGACAGGCGGGCTGTCGACGACGGTGGCGTTCGACGCAGGCGTTGCGTCTTCCAGGCGCGGCTTGGCGGCGGCGCCGGCTTTGGACGGCGTCACTTCAGGCAGAATCTGGCCGCCCATGCGCGGGGTCTCGGTCGGATCGACCGGACCAGCGCCCGTCTGGTCTTCGGCGGAGCGGAAAATACGGAATTTCATTCTCTTACCACCGACGCTCGAAGCGCCGCCTCAAGATGATGGCCGCTGCGTTCATGATGATCATGAAGACCAGCAGGACGATGATCGCCGCGGCGGTGCGTTCGTGGAACGCCCGCTCCGAGGCGTTCTCCCAGATGTAGATCAGCGAAGGCAGCGCCCCGACCGGCTGGTCGATGGCCGCCGGCACGCCGGGCACGAAGCTGACCATGCCGATCAGCAGCAGAGGCGCGGTCTCGCCCAAGGCGTGGGCCATGGAGATGATGGCGCCGGTCATGACGCCGGGCATGGCCAACGGCAGGACATGGCTGAACACGGTCTGCGTCTTGGACGCGCCCATGGCCAAGGCGGCTTCGCGGATCGACGGGGGCACGGCCTTCAGGGCCGAGCGCGTGGCGATGACCAGGGTCGGAAGCGCCATCAGGGCCAGGACCAGCCCGCCCACGATCGGACTGGCGCGCGGCAGGTGCATCCAGTTGATAAACAGGGCCAGGCCCAGCAGGCCGTAGACGATCGACGGCACGGCCGCGAGGTTGTTGATGTTGACCTCGATGATGTCCGTCAGCCTGTTCTTGGGCGCAAACTCTTCCAGCCAGATGGCGGCGCCGACGCCCAGCGGAATGGCGATCAGGGCCGTGACCATCAGCATCAGCGCCGAGCCGACCACGGCGCCCAGCACGCCCGCCAGTTCCGGCTGCGTCGAGTCGCCGTTGGTGAACAGGGCGGTGTTGAAGTGCGAGCCGATCACGCCCTCGGTCTGCATCCGGTCCAGCCAGGCGATCTGCTGGTCGGTCAGGCGGCGTTGATCCTCGGGCGTATCCCTGGAGATTTCACCCTTGAGATACAGGTCAGCGTCGTCGGACAGGGGGACGGCCAGAGGCACGGTCTCGCCGATGACTTCGCTGCGCTTGGCGACCAGGTCGGCGGCGACGAACTTCAGTTCCGACGAGAACAGCCGCTTCATCTGCGCGGCCTTGGTTCCGGCCGCGTCGTCCTGAACGCCCATGCGGGCCAGTTGCTGCTCGGCCGCCAGTTGCTCGAAGTTGGAGCCCTGCGGATAGGCGCGATCGACGCGCGCCGGGTCCATATAGACCGGCACCGTCACCGTGTGGGTGTAGAAGGCGGTGTGGCCCTGTTCGACGATGCGGACCAAGAGGACCGCAAGAAACAGCATGGCGGCGGCGATGGCCAGGCGGCCATACCACTTGAAGCGGGCTTCCTTGGCGTGCCGACGCTTCAGGCCCGCGCGCAGACGATCCAGCCGCCCCTTGGCGGCCACGCCGTCGGTCCGATCGGGGGTCGCGTCAGTCATATTGTTCCCGATAGGTCTGGACGATCCGGTGGGCGATGATGTTCAGCACCAGGGTCACCAGGAACAGGGTGAGGCCCAGGCCGAAGGCCGACAGGGTCTTGGCGCTGTTGAACTCCTGGTCGCCGGTCAGCAGGGTCACGATCTGCACGGTGACGGTCGTCACTGTGTCCAGCGGATTGAAGGTCAGGTTGGCCGCTAGGCCCGCAGCCATGGTCACGATCATGGTCTCGCCGATGGCCCGCGACACGGCCAGCAACAGCGCGCCGGCGACGCCCGGAAGCGCGGCGGGCATCAGGACCCGTTTCACCGTTTCGGACTTGGTGGCGCCCATGGCGAACGAGCCGTCACGCAGCGACTGCGGCACGGCGTTGAGGATGTCGTCGGACAGGGACGAAACGAACGGGATCAGCATGATGCCCATCACCGCGCCGGCCGTCAGGGCCATCTGGTTCTGAACCAGCGACAGATACTGGCCTAGTCCGTCCAGAGGTCCGCCGATCAGGAACAGGCCGATCTCGTTGAAGAAGACCCGCAACAGCGGCCCCACCGTCAGGGCGGCGAAGAAGCCGTAGACGACGGTTGGCACGCCAGCCAGAATCTCCAGCAGCGGCTTGATCACAGCGCGGGTCGTGCGTCCGGCGTATTCCGAAAGATAGATGGCCGACAGCAGGCCGATGGGCGCGGCCACGCACATGGCGATGACCATGATCAACAGGGTGCCGGCGAACAGGGGCACGGCCCCGAAGGCGCCCGACGACCCGACCTGATCGGCGCGGATGGCGATCTGGGGGCTCCATTGCGTGCCGAACAGGAAGTCGAGGATCGGCACCTTCTGGAAGAAGCGGAAGCTGTCGAAGGCCAGAGAGGCGATGATGCCCAAGGTCGTCAGGACGGCGATGGCCGAGCAGACGAACAGGGCGCCGTAGATCCAGCCCTCGACCCGGTTGCGGGCGCGCGTGTTGGGCTTGATCTGGGTCAGGGCGAACAGGCCGCCGAGGATGGCGGCCAGGATGGCGGCGATTCCGCCGCCCCAGGACAGGGTGCGCTCGATGCGGACCATGCGGCGCGCCTCGACCGGCAGATTCTCGGCCAGGGGGCGTTCCCAGATTTGCAGAGCGGGCTCGCCACGACCGACGCGGTGGGCGTCGGCGAAGAAGGCGTCGCGGCGGAAGTGGTCCAGGGAGGCGACAGCGTCAGGCGTGCCGACAGCCGTCAACTGACGCTGAAGCGGCGCGGCGAAGACCGAGGCCAGGATCAGCACCAGCAGGGCGGGCGCAGCAACCCAGATCAGCGCATAGGCACCGTGCTGACCGGGCCGGGAATGGGGTTTGGCGCCGACCGCGCGACGACGCGCGAGCTCGCGTCCGCCGACGAAGGCGGCCGCGCTCAGCGCGATAAGGATCAGCAGGTAAATCCAGATCATTCAGAAGTCCGAAGCGCCGTGCGCGAATCGGCGACGGTCCTGAACATCGGGACCAACGCGGCGCGACTACTGCCTGTGAATGGTCAGCGGATTACGACGAGTCGATGACAGTTGGGTGACAGCGACGGTCCGTCGCGGCTCTAGCGCCGTTCGGCCGGCTGGGGAAACCAGGCGGTGAAGGCCGCGCCCATGCCGGGTGCGCTTTCGACGACCAGGCCGCCCTGATGCCGATTGATGATGTGCTTGACGATGGCGAGCCCCAGGCCAGTCCCCTGCCGCTCGCCGCTCTTCTGGCCCTCGACCCGATAGAAGCGCTCGGTCAGCCGTGGCAGGTGTTCGCGCGCCATGCCGGGTCCATGATCCCGCACCGTCACCGCAGCGTAGGAGATGCCGGACGCGCGGTCAGGGGTGACCAGCGGCAACCGGGTCGCGCCGGGCACGCGAGACGCCCAGGCTTCGTCGAACGACAGGTCCGACCGGACCGAAATCTCGACCGTCCCGCTCCGTGACGAATATTTGACGGCGTTGTCGAGCAGGTTCTGCACGACCTGCAGGATCTCGTCGCGATCCCCACTGATCGACGCCCTCGCCTCCCCCTGATCCAAGGCGATGACGATCTCTTTTTCACGCGTCAGCACGCTGATGGCGTCCACCACATCGGAGGCGGCGCGGTCCAGATCGACGCGGCCCGAGGGCGGAATATGCTCGTTCAGTTCGATGCGGCTGAGCGACAGCAGGTCCGCCACCAGACGCCCCATCCGGTCCGCCTGGGCCGACATGATGTCGAGGAATCGGTCGCGCGCAGCGACGTCGTCGCGGGCGTGACCTTTCAGCGTCTCGATGAAGCCGCTCAGCGAGGCCAGCGGCGTGCGTAACTCGTGGCTGGCGTTGGCCAGGAAGTCGACACGCATCATTTCGGTGCGCCGGGCGTCGGTCTCGTCGCGCAGGATCAGCAGGGCCAGTTCCGCCCCGGGCAGCGTTCCAGCCTCAACGGACAAAGGCCGCGTCCAGGCCCGCCAGCGCCGATCCCTCTGCCCGCCCGTCGCATAGTCCGTGGTGCGGGCCGTGCCCCCGAACAGGGCCTCGTCCACCGCCTCCAGCACGCCGGGTTCGCGAATGACCTGAACCAGCAAGGCGCCCTGACGCTGTATCCGCAGAAGGTCGCGCGCGGCGCCATTGGCCATGACGATGCGTCGGCCGGCGATGTCGTCCGGCTCGCCCCCGCTGACGACCAGCACCGGATCGTCCAGCGCCTCGAACACCCGATCCAGTAGGTCCCCTGTCACGATATCCGTCGAAGACTCCGCCTGCCCGCCGTCACTTGCGGCGGGAGCGGTCTCCGCCGTTTCCGACATATTCAGAAGCCAGGCCGAAGCCGCCACGACCAAGGCCCCGCCGACCAGCCAGTTCGCCAGCTCGGGATGCAGAATCGCCAGGATCAGAAGGATCACGATGGCGATGCCGATGCTGGCGCCCACCGTCCATAGTCGCGAGGTGGAAACCGGCGCGACGGGCGATGGCGAGACTTCGTAAGGCATGGAGGGAGAGCGACCTCGTTGTGGAACGCGTTTTGCGATCCTTGCACGGATTCTGTGACGGCGCTCCGACAGCCTTTAGATTGATGAAGCTTCGCCGCACGGTTTATTTAGGATTTTCTGCGACTGTGTCTGCAAGGGGAGGCCTCGTGGACCGCATCATCTTTTGCATCACGCGCGATCACGACTGGCGGATCACTGTGTTTGCGGCCCTGATCTGCCTGGTCGGTCTAGGCGTTTCGACCCGCTTTATGCAGCGGATGAGCGTCCGCGACCCTCTGCGTCGCAGACGTGCGGTCTTCATGGCGACCGTGATCGGCGCCCTGTCGATCTGGGCGACCCATTTCGTAGCCATGCAGGGTTTCATCGCCGGGGTGCCGGTGCGCTACGATCTGTTTCTGACACTGGCTTCGCTCGGCGTGGCCCTTGCGATGATCGGCCTGACGATCGGCTCCACCATGATGGGCAAGGGCAGAATCTGGCGCGTCCTGGCCGCTGTTATCGCTGTCGCAGGCGTCGGCGCCATGCATTATCTCGGCATGGCCGCCATAAAGGGCCCGGCGCATATCAGCTGGGATCCCGGCATGGTGGCGGCCTCTATCATCGGGGCCATGACCATCGGATGCACGACCGCCTTCTTCTATCATCGCGGCGGGGCCTTACGCCTGCTGGTCACGGCCACTGGCCTGTCGATGACCGTGATCGTGCTTCATTTCGTGGGCATGGCGGCGATCAGCATCACGCCCGACCCCACCGTTTCAACCGATCTGGGCATTTCGACCGAAGCCATGCGCGTGCTGCTGGGCGCCATCCTGCTGCTGATCTGCGGTGTCGCCGGCGCTCTTGGCGTCATGGCCTATATGTCGCGCACGATCGCGCTGCGCCGCATCCGCGAGGCGGTCGACGCCATGCCCGACGGGCTGGGTTTTTATGATTCGAAGGACCGGCTGGTGCTGTGGAACGCTCGCTATACCGAGGTGAACCCCGAGCTTGAACCCCACCTCATCGTCGGTCTGTCCTTCCGCGAAGCCTTGCGGATCGGCATCGACGAAGGCCGCTATGCCGAGGCGCTGGGGCGCGAGGAGGAATGGCTGAACGAGCGGATGGAGGCACGGCGTCATCTGTCGTCCAACAGCGAGCAGCAGGTCGCCGGAGGGCGCTGGCTGCGCATCCAGGATCGTCGCACCTCGGAAGGCGGCACGGTCACGGTCTGCAACGACATCACCGACCTGAAGCGCGACGCCCAGGCCCTGGCCGAGGCCCGCGACGCTGCCGAGGCCGCCAATGTCGCCAAGAGCCAATTCCTGGCCAATATGAGCCACGAAATCCGCACGCCCCTGAATGGCGTGATCGGTCTATCTCAGGCCCTGTCCAAGACCGAACTGACGCCAGACCAGCGCGAGATGCTGGATCTGATGCAGGCTTCGGGAAAGACTCTGCAGACCCTGCTCAGCGACATCCTGGATCTGGCGCGCGTCGAATCGGGCAAGCTGGAGCTGACCGAGGACGCTTTCGAACTGGCGACCGTCGTGCGCGAGGCGGCTCAGTTGTATGCCGAGAACGCCCGCGAGAAGCACCTGGACTTCCACGTCGACATCGATCTTGAGGACGATGTGTGGGTGCTGGGCGACGCCGTGCGCCTGAAACAGGTGCTGACCAATCTGATTTCCAATGCGGTGAAGTTCACCAGCCAGGGCTTCGTCGGGCTAATCGTTCAGCGCGGCCAGGATCAGGACCGGCGACCGGTGCTGCGTTTCACCGTCGAGGACAGCGGCATCGGCTTCGACGCCGCGACCCGCAGCCGGCTGTTCAGCCGATTTGAACAGGCCGACGGCGGCATCACACGCAAGTTCGGCGGCTCGGGCCTGGGTCTGTCCATCTGCCGTCAGTTGGCGGAAATGATGGGCGGCGACCTGGGATGCGAAAGCGAGCCGGGCGGCGGAGCCGCCTTCATCCTGACCTTGCCGCTGAGGCAATGCAAAGCCCCTAAGAGCCAGGAGCCTCTGGCTGTAGAGACCTATGCCGACGACGATCAGCGCGCGGTGCGGGTGCTGGTGGCGGACGACCATCCGACCAACCGCCGCGTCATAGAACTGATTCTCGCCCAGACCTCGGCCCAAATCGTGATCGCGGAGAACGGCGCCCAGGCGCTGGAAGCCTTCCGCGCCGATGCGTTCGACCTGGTGTTGATGGACATGCAGATGCCGATCATGGACGGGCTGACGGCGACGCAGGAGATTCGCCTGCACGAGACGACGATGGGGCTAGGCCGCACGCCCATCGTCATGCTGACCGCCAACGCGATGCCGGAGCACGTCGCCGCCGGACGCGCGGCGGGGGCCGACCACCATCTGGCCAAGCCGTTCAACGCCGCCGAACTGCTGGGCATCGTCGCAGCGCCCGCTTCGCTGCTGAAGGACCGGGCGCAAGCGGCTTAAGCGGAACCTTTGACGGTTGCGCCCTGGGCTTGATGCGTGTAATAGCCCGCGCTCTTGAATTCGAGGGTTCATCACCCCCGCCGCGAGAGCCTACGAGTTGGCGCGGCGTTTCCGTTGTTGTTGAGGCGAGCCACATGGCCGAGATCATTCTGAACGTGGACGTCCGCGATGGCGTCGGCACCGGCGGCGCTCGCGCTGCGCGTCGCGCTGGTTTCGTGCCGGGCGTCCTGTACGGCGGCGAGCAAGCCCCCGTCGCCATTTCGGTGAACGAGAAGGACTTCCGCAAGTCCCTCTACACCGGCAAGCTGCTGGGCCACCTGGTGACCCTGAAGTATGGCGACGAGACCCAGCCGGTCATCGCCAAGGACGTGCAGTTCGACCCCGTGTCGGACCGTCCCCTGCACTTCGACCTGATGCGCGTCGACGCCAAGGCCCCGGTCAAGATCGAAGTGGCGGTCCACTTCGCGAACGCCGACGAAGCCCCGTTCTCGCGTCAGGGCGGTTCGCTGGAAGTCGTGCGTCACGCCGTCGAGATCCTGGTCCGCGCCGACCAGATCCCGGAAGAACTGGTTGTCGACCTGGCCAAGGCCGAGATCGGCGACACCATCCGCATGTCGGACATCAACCTGCCCAAGGGTGCGGAAGCCACCATCACCGACCGCGACTTCGTGATCGCCACGATCAAGGTCTCGTCGGCCGCCCTGTCGGCTGCCGCCGATGAAGCCGCTGACGCCGCCGAAGCCGAAGTCGCTCCGGTCGAGAAGACCGAAGACTGATCCTTCGTCTCTCCGAGAAGATTGCGCCCCGCCCGGTTCGCCGCGGCGGGGCTTTTCTTTGCCTGACGCACACGGCATGAGGACGCCATGATCATCATCGCCGGGCTCGGCAATCCGGGCGCCAAATACGAGAAGAACCGCCACAACATCGGCTTCATGGCCGCCGACGAGATTTCGCGTCGTTGGCGGTTCGGCCCCGAACGGGCCAAGTTCCAGTCAATCGTCAGCGAGGGCCAGGTCGAGACGGCGGACGGCCCGGTCAAGGTGCTGTTGATGAAGCCCCAGACCTATATGAACGAGAGCGGCCGGGCCGTCGGCGAGGCGGCGCGCTTCTACAAGATCAAACCCAGTGAGATCATCGTCTTCCACGACGAGATCGATCTGGCCCCCGGCCGGTTCCGCATGAAGACCGGCGGCGGGGCGGCCGGCCAGAACGGCGTCCGTTCGCTGATCAGCCACCTGGGCCCCGACTTCCGCCGCGCGCGCATGGGTGTCGGCCATCCGGGCGAAAAGGAACTGGTCATGCCCCACGTCCTGGGCGACTTCCACAAGGCCGAACAGCCGTGGCTGGATGCGATGCTCCAGGCCTGCGCTGACGCCCTGCCCTTCGCCGCCGGCGGCGACGACGAACGCTATCAGGGCGAAGTCATGCGCCTGGCTCCCGCGCCCAAGTTCAGCCCGCGCCAGGCCGCGCGCGGCGAACTCTAGGACAAACCGCCGCCTATCCCGCCGCCGCGAAACGCCGTAGAGGCGAGACGTGACCCGCTCCCAGGCCGATAATTGGTCGACCTCGAAATCGCTCGCCTTCCTGGCGGCGGTGTTCGCGCTGATGCTTGGGACCCTGCTGCCCTTTGCGGCGCTGGCGGCGGTTCAGCCCGGTCATCCGCTGATCATCTGTTCGGCCGAAGGGCCGCAGACGATCCAGTCTGGCGGGATGGACGGCCCGGTCAACAAGCATGTCGGGGCCAAGTGCGCCGCATGCGTCATGCCCCTGGCCGCCGCCCTGCCCTGCCCGCCCGCGCCACAGCCGACGCCGGGCGTTCGCACCGTCGAACGCGTCGTCTATGCCCCCGCCCCGCAAGAAACCACCGGAGGAAAGCGAGGCTTACCTCTTAAAACCCGTCGGCGATTCGATTGGAGCGCGGAACCTAGTGAAACCAACCGATGAAAGCAAGAAGTTTTTCAACTCCTCCTTCCGTGGGACCTTGGAGATTTGAACCCCCGCGGCCCCGTCGGCCAGCCCGTTTCCGAGCGAGGCGGCTCTATACGTAGACCGCGTTTTGTCCGCAACCAGATTCTGACATCCAGGGGGAAGTTTCTCAAAGAGCACGAGTCAACGAGAAGCCAGCGCCTCGTCAGCCCGCGATGTAAGTGCGCAAACTCGCCGCCTCCTCGGCATGCTCGGCGATCTGGCATTTCACCACGTCGCCTATGGAAATGACGCCGACCAGTCGTTTGGCCTGCATCACCGGCAGATGTCGGATGCGCCGATCGGTCATGCGGGTCATCAGGGCCGACATCTCCTCGCCCGGTTCGGCGAAGATCACCTTGGCCGTCATATAGTCGGAGACCGGGCGATCCAGCGCCCCGGCGCCATCGGCGGCCAGGGCCTTGACCACGTCCCGTTCGGAGAAGACCCCGACGACATGGTCGCCGTCACAGACAACCAGCGCCCCGACCCGTTTCTGCTCCAGTTCTGCGCACGCCTGCGTCACCGTCAGGTCGGGCGCGATGGAGAAGACGGCGTTTCCCTTGGTCTTGAGGATTTCGGCGACGAACATCGCGGCTCCTTCTCTCTATAAGAGACGACCGCAGGGCCGGGATGGCGACAGGGCCGCTCGGGAACCGATGATCGCTCAGCCGGCGTCAGGAAGCAAACGCCCCTGATCATTCGCCGACAACGACGCCCTTGCCGAACAGACGCGCCAGCGGCCCGATGGCCAGCAGCCCGACCACGAAGCCGACGGCATGCGCTTCCCAGGCGATGCGCGCGCCCTCGGCGCCAGGCGCATAACCGATCAGGCCAGTCACCGCATTGACGGCCATCCAGGCGATGGCCGCGCCGATCACGTGACGGTCGGTCAGGGCCAGCACCCTGCCCTGCCCCCCCATCAACCGCGTCGCCGCCCCGATCAGCCCGAACACGGCGCCCGACGCCCCGACCATCGGCTCTGTGGAACCCCAATGGATCAGCCCATAGGCCAGTGCCGCCAGCACCCCGCACGCCACATAGAAGAGCAGGAAGACCGTCGGCCCCATCCTGCCGCCGAACAGCCGCGCGACCGGCGAGCCGAAAGCGACCGCCGCGACGGCGTTCATGATGGCGTGGGTCCAGCCGCCGTGCAGCAGCATGGCCGTCAGCAGTCCGCCCCAGCGTCCCTGCTCCAGATCGGCAGGCGCAAAGGCCATGCTCATCCCCATGTCGGGCAACTGCCGCTGGAAGTAGAACAGCACCGGCATCGACAGCGCGATCAGCAGCACGACCAGCGGGACGTTGAACGCCTTCTCTCTGGGCGGCTTGCCGTTGGAAGGCCCGTCGAATCGACCGTGTGCGTCTGACATGGCGCACAAATGCGCAAGGCCTCCTGCGACATCAAGCGCTTCTTAATAACCTTAATGCAGGTTGGGCTGCGGATCGCGTTCGGGGTCCGGCGTTCGTTTGCGCGCAAGGAACCATCGTAATGCCCGCCAAGAGGCTGTTTCTATCCACCGCCGTCGTGGCCGTCGTGGCCGCAGCGAGCCTGCCGGCCGCCGCGCAATCGACGGGTTCGGGCGGCGCATCGCGCTTCCAGCAGGGTTACGGCGGCGCGCGCACGGCCGCCAACACCGCGACCACCGGCTATACCCGAGACGCCAACGGCAACCGCCTGATCGTCAACGGCATCATCCAGTCCGGCGCCTCATCCTATTCCAGCCAGTCGGGCGGCGTCGCCTCGGCCTATGCGGGCGCAGGCTCGTCCAGCAACGGCGGCACGACCATCGGCGGCTCCACCGCCATCGGCAACCAGTTGAACGTGGTGGTCCAGGGCAACCGCAACACCGTCATCGTCAACTCGACCCAGACCAACACCGGCGCGATCAACGCCGGCACGGCCCTGAACGGGAACATCAACCTGCCATGAGCCGCCGCCATCTCATCAAAGGGGGAGCCGCTGTCTCGGCCGTCGCCCTTCTGCTCGCCGGCTGCGTCAGCCCGGTCGCGGGTCCGTCGGGTCAATATGCGACCCCGATCGGCAATGCGCCGGTGACCGCCAACCCGACCCCCTATTCCGCCGCGCTCTATTGCCTGGCCGACTACGCCCGTCGCTACAACCTGCCCTCGCCGCGCATGGCCGTGGGCCGGATCAGCGACTACACCGGCACGGTCTCTTCGGATGGCGGACGCCAGATCACCGGCGGCGCCTCCCTGATGGCCAACTCGGCCCTGGCCAAGGCCGGCGCGCGGATCGTCGAACGCTACGACACCTCGGTGTCCGAGCTGGAACTGCGCTACGCCAACAACAAGCTGATCGGCGACCAGGCCCCCGACGCCCAGGGCCCCGAGGACACCCAGTACCGCCGCATCCTGGCCGGCCAGGTGCCCGGCTCCGACTTCTATGTCGTCGGCGGCATCACCGAGGTGAACTACAATATCCGCTCGGGCGGTTTCGACATCGGCCAGGGCGAGATCAACTCCGCTCGCCCCGGTTCGACCATGCTGAACCACCGCGTTTATGTGATGAACATCGCCATGGACCTGCGCCTGGTCCAGACGACCACGCTCGAGGTCGTCGATGTCGTCTCCTATCAGAAGCAGATCATCGGCCGCGAAATCTCGGCCGGCGTGTTCGACTTCCTGAACGGCAATGTGTTCGACATCTCGGCCGGCACGGGCGGGATGGAGCCGACGCAGTTGGCCGTCCGCGCCCTGGTCGAAAGGGCCACAGTCGAGTTCATGGCCAATCTCTATGGGGCTCCCGGCCCCGAAATCTGCCTCAACGCCGCAAACGATCCGCTCGGCGATTCCACCGTCGGTCCGACCGGCGGTTATTATCCGGCCTATCCCACTCAGGACACGAACAATGGCCAGACCCGCGCCGATCCGTCTCGCTGGAATGATAGCCGCGACGGCGACGTTCGCCGTTCTCGCTACTGAAGCGAGCGCGCAAGCGACACCGGCCTGCGATCCGCAAGCCGGCGAAGCCTGTTCCAGCACCCAGATTCAGACCGGCGACGTCACCGGTCTGGTGGACATCGACATGTCCGTCGATCAGGTGACTGTCAGCACCAGCGCCCAGGGCAATGCGCTCGCGGGCGGGGTGACGGCTGCGTCCGCCGGCCTTGTCTCGCGCCAGACCATGACCGGGGCGACCGTGGCCCGCAGCAACGTCGTCGTGAACGGCGAGGCCGACGGCCAGCTCAGCGTCCAGACCACCGCGCGCGGCAACTATCTGGGCGTAACCACCAACGGCGCGACCTTCGCCGTCGATGCGACCCAGTCCGCGACCGGCGACCGCGTCCAGGCCGGAACCTATGTCCAGGCGCCGGGCGGCCGAGTGCTCCAGGGCGGCTTTGCGACCAGCGCCGCCGTCGCCAACACCGTCGCCATGGGCGGCCCTTCCTCCTCGCTGACCGGCGTGATCGACCAGACGGCCCAGACCACCGTCTTCGCCGAGACCGTCGCCGACGTTCAGTACATCCCCGCCCCCGCCACCTTCTCGTCCCAGGCCGTCGCCAACTCGGTCCAGACCAATACGACCGGCGCCTCGCATCAGGACCTGGCCATCCGTCAGTCCAACGCCGCCTCGACGACCGAGGCCCGCACCGACGTCTACGTCGATAATGCCTGGGATCTGACGGTTGGCGCCAACGCCGGCGCCAACCAGGCGATCACGGCCAACGCCGGCGGCTCGATGCTGATCGAGACGGACCAGACCAACGCCGGCCGCGTCCGCGCCGACGCCCGCGTCCAGACCAATCTCCAGGGCCAGACAGTGCTGGCCGCCCGCAGCGTCGCCAACGAGACCGTCGCCGGCAATAACGACATCTATCTGAAGCTGGACAACACCCAGCTGAACTCCGGCGGGGTCGAGGCCAACGCCACCTATGTCGGCGTCAACGGCTATGACGCCTATGTCGGCGCCGACGCGGTCGGCAATGCGGTGACCGGCTACGCCTGTACCCAGTGCGGCGGCGGCGACGTCAACATCACCAACAACCAGACCAACAGCGGCAATGTCACCGCGACCACCAGCGCCACGGTCGGCTCCGGCCGCACCGCCGTCGTCGGCGCCAACGCCGTCGGCAACACCGCCACCTTCTACGTCAGCCGCCCCGGCGGCTGACGCCTTGGAAGTCTGCCGCAACTAGTTGGCGGCAGGACTACCGACGATCCAGGTCTTTCGCTGGACCGGATCGAACATCAGCTTCAACTGCCGCAACACCGGCATGCCGATGTTGGGACGGCCACCCTCGATAAATCGGACCTTCGGTCGATGGATGACCAAACCGCCGACCGTGATGTCTTCCGTCAGTCGCGCCTCATACACATCCTGAACCCCGGCGGCCGAGGTGGCGTGACCGATGACGACCAGTTCCCCCTCTAGCGGCAGATCCTTCGCCAGGCTGAGCGGCAGCAAGAAATCGCTGTTGTTTCCCGTGTCGAGTATGGCCGCGATCGAACGCCCTTCCAGCTCGATGTTGAGCGAAGGCAGGGCCGCGCCGCCCTCTCCAAGATAGGCAGTCCCCTCCCCCGCCTCAGGCTCCCGTTCGGGTTCATAGATGACCAGCCGGCTCCGCCCGAGATCCATCAGGACGTACTGCCCCGGAAAGCTGTTGGGGCCGATGATGGCGACTTCATTCGGGTGATCGAACGCCATGGCGGTGGCGCGGGCGTCCTGAATCGGGGCGCCGCCCAGGCTGGCGTTCGCGATGAAGGTCTCGAACCCCGGCACAGGCTTGCCGGTGCTCCCATCGATGGATCGTGAGCCACCCTTGTTTTCCAGGCCGAACCGCTCGGCGACGCCGATGTCGATCACATTGCCATTTGTCCCCGTGTCGAAGACCGCCGGGATCGGCGGGTTGTCGCCAATCGTCAGCATGACCAAAACCCGGTCGTTGGATTGGAAAAGATTGATGATGGTCGGCGGCTCCGCCTGCGCCCAGACGCATAACGGGCTAAACAAGATGCCGGCGACGAGAGCCGAGCCTGAAAGCAGATGACGCATGAACACCTTCCAAATAATTGGTACGATTAGGACCAATTACCGGCGAAGCGTCAAATGAAAACGCCTTCATCTTCTCTGACCGAGTTGGAAGGGGCGGTGCTGTCCGAAATCCACCATCGCGGACACGACACGGCGTTTCAGGTGCGTCGCGCCTTCCAGACATCGCCCTCGGTCGAATGGAGCGGCAGCGCCGGTGCGGTCTATCCCGCCATCCGGCGCTTGGCCGACGCCGCATTGATCGAGACCAAGCCGATCACTACGGGTCGCAAGGGCACGCGCCTGTCGCTATCGCCGCAAGGCATCGCGGCGTTGGAAGCTTGGATTTGCGACCCGGTGCGGGCGACGAGTGTCGGCGTCGATCCGTTCAGACTGCGCTCCGGCCTGTGGGCCACCCTCGATCCGACGGTCCGCGCCGAAGCTTTACGACGCCTTCAGCACGCGGTGGACGAGGAGCTGGAACGGTTGATCACCTCTCTTGATACACTCGATGAGGTGGAACGCGCTCGCACCGAATGGTCGATCGATCTTCAGAAGATGCGGAGCCGGTGGCTTATGCAACAGCCGCCCCACCGGCTGAGCCAAACATGACAAGTCGGTAAGGTTCGTCGGCCCAGCTTGCCGGGAAGGCAAGCTCACTTTACACATCCGGGATCGCGCCATCGGGGGTTGCGGTTTCGGAGTGATACAATGCGTTCTGCGCGTCATCTGCTGCTCGTCGCCGTCTCGGGACTGGCCCTGACTACAGGGGCGTTCGCCGCTCCTGCTCTCGCCCAGACTGCCCCAGCCCCCGCCGCCTCGGCCGGCCAGGTCGCGCCGTCCGCCCCCTGGGCCCAGGCCGCCAGCGACATTCCCGCCGACCCCGCCGTCCGTTACGGCCTGCTGCCCAACGGCATGCGATACGCCCTGCTGCACAATGCGACGCCTCCGGGCCAGGCGTCCTTCCGCCTGCGCATCGACGCCGGCTCGCTGATGGAGCGCGACGACCAAAAGGGTCTGGCCCACTTCATGGAGCACATGGCCTTCAACGGCACCAAGGACGTGCCGGAAAACGAGATGCTGCGCATCCTGGAGCGCCTGGGCCTGGCCTTCGGCGCTGACACCAACGCCTTCACCAGCTTCGATCAGACCGCCTATATGCTGGAGTTGCCGAACACCAAGGACGAGACGGTCGACCCCAGCCTGCACATCCTGCGTGAGATGATGTCGGCGGCCCTGATGGAGACGACCGCCATCGATTCCGAGCGCGGCGTCATCGTCGGCGAGGAACGCACCCGTGACACGCCGCAACTGCGCGTGCTGAAGACCCAGCTGGGTCTGCTGGCGCCCGGCCAGCGCCTGTCCGAACGCCTGCCGATCGGCGACCTCGACATCATCCGCACCGCGCCGCGCCAACGGTTCGTCGATTTCTATGACGCCTATTATCGTCCCTCGCGCGCCACCTTCATCGCCGTGGGCGACTTCGACGTGGACGCGATGGAGGCCAAGGTCCGCAACGCCTTCGTCGATTGGAAGCCCACCGCCGCCGACGGTCCGGAACCCGATCTGGGAACCGTCGCCCCCCGTGAGCCTCAGACCAGCATTCTGGTCGAGCCGGGCATCCAGTCCTCGATCCAGCTGAACTGGATCAAGAACCCTGACCTGGAACCCGACACGGTGGCCGAACGCGCCGCCGACGTCCGTCGCGGCCTGGGTTTGGCCGTTCTGAACCGTCGCCTGGGCGAGATCGCCCGCGCCGACAACCCGCCCTTCATCGGCGCCGGCGCCGGCTATCAGTCGCTGTTCGACAGCCTGGACGCGGGGACCCTGTCAGTCGCCTTCAACCCCGGCGGCTGGCAGCGCGCGCTGGACAGCGTGGAACAGGAAAGCCGTCGTCTGGCCGAATACGGCGTGACCGACGCCGAGCTTCAGCGCGAGATCGTCAACACCCGCACCGCGCTTCAGAACGCCGTGGCCTCGGCTGCGACCCGTTCGACCCCCGCCCTGGCCACCGGCCTGCTGGGCGCCGTCAATGACGATCAGGTCTTCAGCGCGCCCCAGACCAATCTTGATCTGTTCAACGCCGCCGTTCAGGGCCTGACCGCCAATCAGGTCAATCAGGCGACCAAAGCCGTGTTCGAGGGTCAGGGTCCGCTGCTCCTCTTCAGCTCGCCCGTTCCTGTCGAGGGCGGCGAGGCCGCCGTCACCGCCGCCCTGGAGGCGTCGCGCAACATTCCGGTTCAGGCTCGCGCCGCCGAAGCCGAACTGAAATGGCCTTATGACAGCTTCGGCGCCGCCGCCGTCCCGGCCGCCCGCACCGAGGTCGCCGACCTGGGCGCCACCCTGGTCCGCTTCCCCAACGGCACGCTGCTGAACATCAAGAAGACCGACTTCCGCGCCGAACAGATCCTGGTCAGCGCCCGCACCGGCATCGGCGAACTGGGAATGCCGGCCGACGCCGTGTCGCCCCTGTCGATGGCCAGCACGGTTCTGGCGCCCGGCGGGCTCGGCAAGCTGAGCCTGGACGAGATCAACCGCGTCCTCAGCGGCCGGACCTACAGCGCTGCGGTCAATCAGGCGCCCGACGCCTACATCTTCGCCGGCGCGACCAAGCCCGCTGATCTCCAACTGGAGCTTCAGGTCCTGGCCGCCTATTTGACCGACCCCGGTCTGCGCGGCGCCACATTCGAACAGACCAAGGCCATGTTCCCGCAGATCCTGGCCCAACTGGGCGCGACGCCGCGCGGGGTGTTCCAACGTGACGCCTCGGGCCTGCTGGCCGGCGGCGATGCGCGTGAGATGACCCCGACCGCCGAACAGATCGCGGCCATCCAGATCGACGACATCCGCACCGACGTCCGCTCGGCCCTGGCCCAGGGGCCGGTCGAGATCACCGTCGTCGGCGACGTGGACATCGACGCCGTCATCGACGCCGTCGGCTCGACCTTCGGCGCCCTGCCTGCGCGCGGCGCCAAGCCGACCCCGCCCGCCGGTTCGGCCGAACGCAAGTTCCCCGCCCCGGTGGCGACTCCCGTTCAACTGCACCACACCGGCTCGGCCGAACAGGCGCTGGGCTTCGTCGCCTGGCCGACGACCGATCAGATCGCGGACCGCAAGACCGCGCGTCAGCTGTCGATCCTGTCTGACGTGCTGCAACTGCGCCTGAACGACGAGATCCGCGAGAAACAGGGCCTGGCCTATTCGCCCAGCGCCGGTTCCAGCGCCTCGGACGTCTTCCCCGGCTACGGCTTCATCTCGGTGACGGCGGAGACGCCGCCTTCGGCCCTGCCGAAACTGTTCGAGACGGTGGACGCCATCGCGGCCGACCTGCGTGACAACCCGGTCAGCGACGACGAGCTGAACCGCGCCCGTCGCCCGGCGGTCGAGCGTATCCGCCGCAGTATGGCCGACAACGGCTATTGGCTGACCCAGTTGTCCCAGGCCCAGACTGACCCGGCGACCCTGGATCAGACCCGCAGCCAGGTCGCCACCCTGGAAGCCGTCACCGCCGCCGACCTTCAGGCCCTGGCCCGCCAGTATCTGAAGTCCGACGCCGCCTGGCGCGCCACCGTCACGGCACAAGCCGCGGCTCAATAAGCGCCCAAGAAAAAGGCCCCGGTTCTTGCGAACCGGGGCCAGTCATCAGGATCGTCGACGGAGAGCCGACGGTCTTGCTATCTCACTTCCCGCCTGATCGGCGGCTGAACGGACGTGTTTGGCTCCCGTTCAGAACACCCGGCCGCCGACGCCGCCGTCCAGGGTGATGACCCCGGTCAGCACGGTCGCGCTCTCGACCTGTTCCTCGCGGTATTCGGTGTATTCCTCTTCGCGATACATCGTCAGGATCTTCACCCCGGCGCCGTAGCGACGCAGCAGCGACCGCTCGTTGCAATCGCGCTCGGGCTTTTCGGGACGGCATTCCAGCCTGCCCTCCGGCCCGTACCACAGCGCCTCGTGCTTGCGGCAGGTCAGGGTCGTGCCGTGATCGAAGCTGATGTCGCCGTTATAGTCCGCTATGGTCGCCTGCAGCCATGTGCCCGACAGGCAGCGATAAAGCTCGCCGTCGAACCCATCCGCGATCTCGCGATCCGGCCGCACCTGCGAGGCGGGGTGCGGCACCTGGCGGTCGTCAATGCAGACGGCCTGGATGACGACGCGCTTCATCATGCTGCGGAAGGCGCTGTAGGGCGTGCGGATGGTCTGGGCGACCATGCCCTCGACGGCCAGGCCCTGGATCGTGGTCGGATAGGGCTGATCGACGCTGACATAAGCCGCGCCGCCTCCCCCGCCATAGCTGCCCGAGAACCCGCCCGCCCGTGCGTTCAGATACGACCGCGCGCCCGAGTTGGCGTTCGCGCCCGCGTTTGCATTGGCGTTCGCGCCAAGGTTCACGTTCACATTGACGTTGGTGTTGATGTTGCCGTTCCAGTTTCCGCCGCCACCGGGACCGCAGTTTTCACCGCCGTTGCAGGGTGGCTGAGGCGGAGGCGGCGGCGGCTCGCACGAGGTGCAGGGCGGCGGCTCGCAGCCTCCATTGCACTGCGCCAAAGCCGCCCCGGCGCCCGCCGAGACGACGAGGCCGGCCGCCAGGCCCAGCATCCATTTCGTGATCCGCAGCCGCATCGGCGGGAACTCCCAAACGTAGATTTCGTGTCGACTGGGCAAGACGCCAGCCGATCCTGCATTCACCAAAACGACAAAAGCCTTTCGTTTCCGTTGATGCGCCGCATCCTTCGGGATGGCGCAATGCCGCATCCGTCTGCTAGACCGCCCGCATAATGACCGTCCGCGTCTCCATTCGCCTGATTTCGATTAGCCGCCCGGCGTAGCGCCTCTGGGCCTCATGGCCCCGTGCACGCCGGGATCGACAGCCCTCAAGCAGCGCGAAGCGCGATAGGGCGAAGAACAGCGAACGTAACTCTAAAAGACTCCGAGACGACCCATGGCCGACGCCCCTGAATCCACCGCCCGCGACTATCGCGACACCGTCTTCCTGCCCGAGACGCCCTTCCCCATGCGCGGCGGCCTGCCCCAGAAGGAGCCGGTCATCCTGGAACAGTGGGGCGACCTCTACGGAACGCTGCGCGCCCAGCGGCAGAAGCAGAACGCACCCCTCTACGTCCTGCACGACGGCCCGCCCTACGCCAACGGCGACATCCACATCGGCCATGCGCTGAACAAGACGCTGAAGGACTTCGTGGTCCGCAGCCGTTTCCTGCTGGGCTATGACGTCGACTACGTCCCCGGCTGGGACTGCCACGGCCTGCCGATCGAGTGGAAGATCGAGGAACAGTTCCGCGCCAAGGGCCGCCGCAAGGACGAGGTCTCCAAGGACGAGTTCCGCGCCGCCTGCCGTGAATACGCCGGCAAATACATCGACCTTCAGCGCGACCAGTTCAAACGCCTGGGCATCACCGGCGACTTCGCCAACCGCTACGCCACCATGGACTTCACGTCCGAGGCGGCCATCGTCGCGGAGTTCCACAAGTTCAAGAACTCGGGCCAGCTCTATCGCGGCTCCAAGCCCGTCATGTGGTCGCCGGTCGAGCGCACCGCGCTTGCCGACGCCGAGATCGAATACCACGACCATGTGTCGCCCACGATCTGGGTCAAGTTTCCGGTCACGGCCATGTCCGACGACCATCCCGACGACCTGCTGGCCTTCCGCTCCAGCACCCCGTCCATCGTCATCTGGACCACAACGCCCTGGACCATCCCAGCCAACCGCGCCATCAGCTACGGCCCCGAGATCGCCTATGGCCTGTACGAGGTCACGGCCATGGAAGAGGGGCTTGAGTTCGCCCCCTGGGCCAAGCCGGGCGACCGCCTGATCCTGGCCGACAAACTGGCCGAGGACGTGTTCAAGGCCGCCAAGATCGCCGCCTGGACCCGCGTCTACGACATCAATCCCTCGGGCCTGGAAACCGCCCACCCGCTGGCGGCGCTCGACAGCGGCTATGGCTTCTCCGTGCCCCTGCTGGCCGGCGACCACGTCACCGACGACGCGGGCACGGGCTTCGTCCACACCGCGCCGGGCCACGGCGCCGACGACTTCGAGGTCTGGAAGGCCCATGGTCATCATGAGGTGCCGGACACGGTCGATCCCGACGGCGCCTATTATCCTGGCGTTCCCTTGTTCGCGGGCCTCAAGGTGCTGGAGACCGAAGGCAAGAAGACCGGCAAATTCGGCCCCGCCAACGGCGCGGTGATGGAAAAGCTGATCGAGGCCGGAAACCTTCTGGCGCGCGGCCGGATGGAACACTCCTATCCGCACTCGTGGCGCTCCAAGGCCCCGATCATCTTCCGCAACACGCCCCAGTGGTTCATCCGCATGGACGAGCCTTTGAAGTCGGGCGACACCCTGCGCGAGACAGGGTTGAAGGCCATCGACGACACGGCCTTCCACCCCGCCGCCGGCAAGAACCGCATCCGCTCGATGGTCGAGGGCCGTCCCGACTGGCTGGTCAGCCGCCAGCGCGCCTGGGGCACGCCGCTCGCCATGTTCATCGACAAACAGACCGGCCACCCCCTGCATGACCCCGAGGTCGACGCCCGGATCGTCACGGCCGTCGCCGAACACGGCGCCGACATCTGGTTCACCGCACCCGACGCCGATTTCCTGGGCGCCCACGACCCGGCCCGCTACGAAAAGGTCGAGGACATCCTCGACGTCTGGTTCGACTCCGGCTCGACCCACGCCTTCACCCTGGACCCGCGCCTGCCGGAAAACGGTTATACCGGCGACCGCCCGGCCCACTGGCCGGCCGACCTCTACCTGGAAGGCTCCGACCAGCACCGCGGCTGGTTCCAGTCGTCGCTGCTGGAAGGTTGCGGCACCCGTGGCCGCGCCCCCTTCAAGGCGGTCCTGACCCACGGCTTCACCCTCGACGAGAAGGGGGAGAAGATGTCCAAGTCCAAGGGCAACACCACCGATCCTCTGACCATCATCAAGGAGAGCGGCGCCGACATCCTGCGTCTGTGGGTGGCTCTGGTCGACTATTCCGAGGACCAGCGGATCGGCAAACAGATCCTCCAGACCACGGTCGACGCCTATCGCAAGCTTCGCAACACCGTCCGCTATCTGCTGGGCGCCCTGGCCGATTTCGACCAAGCCGAACGCCTGCCGCTGGACCAGATGCCGCCGCTGGAGCGGTTCATCCTGCACCGCCTGCACGAACTCGACGCCCAGGTCCGCACCGCCTACACTGAATACCGCTTCCAGGACGTCGTCCGTCCGGTGCTGGAGTTCTGCTCCAACGACCTGTCGGCCCTCTATTTCGACATCCGCAAGGACGCCCTCTACTGCGACCGCCCCGACAGCCTGCGCCGTCGCGCCGCCCGCACCGTGATGGACGAGGTCTTCCTGCGCCTCACCGCCTGGCTGGCCCCGCTGACGCCCTTCACGATGGAAGAAGCTTGGACGACGCGCTTCCCGGATGCGGGGACGAACTGCGCCCGGGTGATCCCGGAGACACCAGCGGAATGGAACAACCCGGCCGAGGCCGCGCGTTGGGCCGCGATCAACACGGTCCTGGAAGTCGTCAATGAATCGCTGGAAGCCGCCCGTCGTGAGAAGCTGATCGGCGGCGCCCTCGACGCCTGGCCCACGGTCACCGCCCCGGCCTCGGCCTTCGCCCCGTTCGACGGCCTCGACGCCGCCGAGATTTTCCGCACCTCGGGCGCCGACCTGGTCGAAGGCGAGACCATCTCCGTCACGGTCGCCACCGCCGACCACCCCAAATGCGCCCGCTCCTGGCGCCGCGTCCCCGACGTCGGCTCCGACCCCGCCTATCCCGACCTATCGGCCCGCGACGCCGATGCGGTTCGGTATTGGGACCAGACGCACGGCTGACCACAACAACGTCTCCTCCCCACTTGTGGGGAGGAGGACCGCGAAGCGGTGGAGGGGCTCTCGAAGTCCCACAGGCGGCTGCGATGCGGTGAAGAACCCCTCCGTCACGGCGCTGAAGAAGCGCCGCGCCACCTCCCCACAAAAGGGGGAGGAGACGATGCTCAGCCATCACAATGACGCTGGTCCATTCGCAGCGAATCCAATCGCTTGCCGAATTATGTCCCCCTTCTCCTGCCCACGGTGTCAAACCGCCGCATAATACACCCGTCCCGTCGCATGGAGGGCTCGCTTGGCCTGCGACCTTGCGGCGGCGGGAGCGGATGGAACGGGAGCGGGTCTGAAACGGCTCGCGCTGACATCGACTCATGGAGCGGTGTCGAAGGGTCGAGGGGGATACTCGATCGCACTCGGGACGGGGTTTCGCAGACCCCGCCGACCCGTCGCAGGCTTATGGGGTTAGGCGATAAGACCGCCACCGCTCGACGCCCCGAGCTTGCAGGCCAACCAACCGCGCGGAGCGTCATACCCTTCGTCGAAACGGTACTTACAAACTCACACTCCGGGCGAAGGCCCGGCGCTCCGCCCAGCCCTCCATAAACTTCGCAGCGAAAGCGCGAAGACGAAGCCGTTTTCCGTCCCGCGCGACACTGCGTCATCTTGTCAAACGCACCCCAGCGCCCCAACTGCAAAGCCTAGCCAAAATCACACCTTCGCTCGCGACAGGAGCCCTGATGCCGCATGCCGACAGCCTGATCCTCACCCTGGTCGGGGGCTTCGTCCTCGCCTTCGTGTTCGGCATGCTGGCGCATCGGCTGAAACTGTCGCCCCTGGTCGGCTATCTGGTCGCCGGGGTCGTCGTCGGCCCCTATACGGGCGGCTTCGTCGCCGACACCGAACTGGCGCCGCAGTTGGCCGAGATTGGCGTCATCCTGCTGATGTTCGGCGTCGGCCTGCACTTCTCGCCCAAGGATCTGATGCAGGTCCGCAAGGTCGCCATCCCCGGCGCCCTGGTTCAGATCGCCGTCGCCACCGTGCTGGGCTGGGGTCTGGGCCGGTTCGTGCTGGGCCAGGGCGATGTCGAGGCCCTGCTGATGGGCTTCGCCCTGTCCGTCGCCTCCACCGTCGTCCTGCTGCGGGCGCTGGAGGAGCGCAAACAGGTCAAGGGCGAGATCGGCCGCATCGCCGTCGGCTGGCTGATCGTCGAGGATCTGGTCATCGTCATCGCCCTGGTCATGCTGCCCATGATCCTGGTCCCGCCCGGAACCCAGACGGACTTCGCAGCCCTGGGGACCGACGTCGGTCTGACCCTGCTCAAGGTCGTGCTGTTCGTGGTCGGCATGCTGGTCGTCGGCGGCAAGGTCATTCCCTGGCTGCTGATCCGCATCGCCCACACCAAGTCGCGCGAGCTCTTCACCCTGGGCGTTCTGGCCATCGCCCTGGGCATCGCCTGGCTGGCCTATTTCCTGTTCCACTCGTTCGCCCTCGGCGCCTTCCTGGCCGGCCTGGTGATGAACGCCTCGCCCCTGGGTCACAATGCGGCCGAGCGGTCCCTGCCGCTGCGCGACGCCTTCGCCGTGCTGTTCTTCGTCTCGGTCGGCATGCTGTTCGACCCGATGATCGTGGTGCGCCAGCCCTGGGCCGTCCTGGGCGTGCTGGGCATCGTCATCGTCGGCAAGTCGGTCGCCGCCCTGGTCATCACCAAGACCTTCAAACTGGACCGCCCCACCGGCTTCACCGTCGCGGCGTCCCTGGCCCAGATCGGCGAGTTCTCCTTCATTCTGGCCGCGCTCGGCGTGTCCCTGGGCGCCATGAGCCGCGAGACCCACGACCTGATCCTGGCCGCCGCCCTGCTGTCGATCTCGTTGAACCCGTTCGTCTTCCTGTTCACCGACCGGATGGGCGGAAAGCCCAAGCCGCCCCCGGCCAGCGCGACCCGCCCGCCTGCCGCCGACGGTCCGATCACGGATGCGGTAGCCACGACCTGAACCCCTTTTCGCACCGCGCGACGCCCGCTATCGTCCGATCATGGACATGACCGCAGCAGACCAGGCCGTTCTTCACTATGGCGACGGCGAGTTCGCGGTGCTGAAGCCCGGCCGCTTCGTGCGCTGCGCCGTGACGGACAAGCCGATCCCGCTGGAGATCCTCCGCTACTGGAGCCCGACGCGCCAGCAGCCCTATTTCGGACCCGCCGAATTCATCGCGGCCCAGAAAGCCGCGACATGACCCCGTCGCGCCGCGCCCTGCTGACCGGCGCGGGCGCCAGCCTGATCGCCGCACCGCTGGCGGCCCAAGATCGAAACGCTCTTCCGCTGGCCCTGAACGGGGCTTGGCGCCAGGGCGGCTACGCCCTGGGTCGCACCACGCCGCGCGCCCTGATCTTCGTCGATGGCGAGGCGCTGACCACCGCCTCGGCCGCCGGCCTGTTCGTCATCGGCTTCGACCGCGACGCCGCCTCCAGCGTCCAGATCGAGGCCCGCGCCGACGATCGCTCGGCTCGCCGTACCCTCGACATCGCCCCCTACGCCTTCCCCTCGACCAGCGTGAACGGCCTGCCGCCCTCGACCGTCGAGCCCAGCGACCCCGCCCTGCTGGCCCGCATCCAGCGCGAGATCGCCCTCAAGACCGAGGGCTTCGCCAGCCGCATCGACGCCGACGACTTCAAGTCCGGCTTCATCTGGCCGCTGGAGAGCTACCGCGTCTCCAGCGCCTGGGGCGCCCAGCGCATCCTGAACGGCACGCCCGCCCGCCCTCACTACGGCATCGATCTCGCCGCCCCCCAGGGCAGCGTGATCCGCGCCCCCGCCGACGGCCGCATCGCCTTCGTGCGACCGAACATGCATTTCGAAGGCGGCCTGACCCTGATCGACCACGGCCAGGGCCTGATCACCTGCTATCTGCACCAGTCCCGCCTGGACGTGGAACAGGGCCAGCGCGTGCGACGCGGCGATCCGCTGGGCCGCGTCGGCATGACCGGCCGCGCCACCGGCCCGCACCTGTGCTGGCGCATGAAGTGGCGCGACCGCAATCTGGACCCGTCGCTGATGGTCGGCGCCTTCGCGCCGCAAACGCTGGCTTGATCAATGGCTACGCTTGCGGGACTAGGTATAGCCCCTTAGCGTCCGGTCGCCATTCGTCGGGGACCGATGTCTTCTCTCAGATCGCTGAACGTCCTGCTCGTGGACGACAATCAGAACATGCGCGCCATCGCCGCCGCCGTGCTGCACTCGGCCGATATCCGCAACGTCCATGAGGCGGCCGAGGGCGCGACCGCCTTCGACCTGCTGCGACGCTGCCCCATCGACCTGGCCATCGTCGATTTCAACATGTTCCCGCTGGACGGGGTCGAGTTCACCCGCCTGGTCCGCACCAGCCCCGACAGCCCCAATATCTTCCTGCCGATCATCATGATGACCGGCCATTCCGAGCGCAGCCGCGTCTATGAGGCCCGCGACGCCGGGGTGACCGAGTTCATCGTCAAACCCCTCACCGCCAAGGCCGTGCTGGACCGGATCAACGCCGTCATCATGCGGCCCCGCGCCTTCATCAAGACCGACGACTACGTGGGCCCCTGTCGCCGGCGCCGCGAGACGCCGGACTATTCCGGCCCGTTCCGCCGCGCGTCGGACGCCTCGCGCTCCAACGCCGCATAGACCTTGTCGGGCCAGCGCTTGTGGACCCAGAACCAGTCCACGGGATGCTCCCTCACGCGGTCCTCGACGAAACGGTTGGCGGCTTGAATCCCTGCCAGGGTATCGGCCGCCTTGTCCTGGCTCTGGCTGACCACGATCGGTTCGTGCGCCGTCACCCGGAACCGCACGCCCGGCAGCCGCACCACCGACAGCGGCAGCATGACCGTATCGAACTTCAGCGCCAGCCGCGCCGCCCCCGGCGAGGCGTTCACCGGCTGACCGAAGAACTCGACCTCCGGCCCCTGATTGTATTTCTGATCGACAAGCAGGGCGATGGAATCGCCGCGCTTCATCCCCGCCATCAGCTCGCGAGTTCCGTCGCCCTTGGGCGCAAACAGGCGGATGCCGTACCGCTCGCGGCTCTGGCGGATCAGAGCGTCCACATAAGGATTGTTGGCGGCGCGATAGGTCACCTGGCACGGCACGCCCGAGGCCATGATCACCGCCGCCATCACCTCGAAGTTGGCCAGATGGCCGGAGATCAGCACCGCCGGCCGGCCGCTGTCGCGCAAGGCGTGCAGCCGCTCCATCCCGACCACCTCGACACGTCCGCCCTCGGGCGTCAGCCGATCCATCACGGCCAGCTCGGCGAACGTCCGCCCCGTCTGATCCCACTGGGCCAGCGCCAGCGCCTCGCGCTCAGTGGCGCCCATGTCGGGAAACGCGATCCGCAGATTGCGCATCACCGTCTTCTGCGTGCCGGTCAGCGGCCCCAGCGAGCGCAGCAGCCAGCCACCCAGCCCTGACGCCCGTTCGACGCCCAGCAGGCGCAGGAAGCCGAACAACGCCTGGAAGCCCAAGGCCTCCAGACGCCAGATCAAATCTTGCCGCACATCTTTTGCGCTACCGCCCTTCGGGCGGCTTGAGCGCGTGTCTTCACCAGGCAATCGTCAACCCACCGTCCACCACAAGCGTCTGCCCGGTCACATAGGCCGACGCAGGGCTGCACAGATAGACCGCCGTGCCCGCGATTTCATCGGGCTGGCCGATCCTTTTCAGCGGCGCGGGCTCGGTGACCGTCTTCAGCAGCTCGGGATTCTCCCACAGATATTTGGCGAAGTCGGTCTGGACCAGGCCCGGCGCGATGCAGTTGACCCGCACGTTCGACGGTCCCCATTCCACCGCCAGGTTCCGCACCAGCTGCATGTCCGCCGCCTTGGAGATATTGTAGGCGCCGATCAGGGCGTTGCCGCGCAAGCCCCCGATGGACGAGATCACCAGGATCGCCCCGTCCTTGCGCTCCACCATCTGCGGCGCGACCATCTGGATCAGCCAATGGTTCGAGATGACGTTATTCTGAAGGATCTTCTCGAACTGATCGTCGGCGATTCCCGCCATCGGCCCGGCATAGGGATTGGTCGCGGCATTGCAGACCAGGATGTCGATCTGACCGAAGGCGGCGTTGGTCTCGTCCACCAGCCGCTGCAAATCCTCTTTGGAGGCGATGTTGGCCGGAACCGCGATGGCGCGTCCCTCGCCATACTTGCCGTTGATCTCGGCGGCGACCTCGTCGCACGGCCCGGCCTTGCGCGACGAGATGACGACCTTTGCGCCGTGTTCGGCCAGCCGTTCGGCGATCGCCTTGCCGATTCCGCGCGACGATCCGGTGATGATTGCGACCTTGCCGGTCAGATCGAACAGTTCCATTGCGTTTCCCGTGGTTCTGGCGGGGATATTTATCGTCCCGCTCTAGCCGAATGACATTGATAGCCTGATACTCGGGCGATTCCATCCGGGAGTGGCCGACCGCCAGCCGATGCGCAACGTAACAACGGGCTTTCTCTACTTCGCCTACCTGTTCCTCGGCATGACCGTGGGCGCCTTTCTATGGCGCGCCGGTCTGGGGATCGGCGCAGGCGTGGCCGGAACGCTCGGCGCGCTGGGTCTGCTGGGCGCCTTTCACGGCATCGTCACCGGCATCGCCGAGCGTCGCGTCCTGAAGAAGGAAATCGGCCAGGTCCGCGAGGCCCACCGCCTGCTGGCCGACGCGATGGAGTCGACGCAAGGCGCCCTGACCGAACTGGCCCACGCCATCGAGAGCGGCGTCCTGTCGGACACCGACGCCCTGACCGGCGAAGTCCGCATGCTGGAAACTCTGGTCCAGCAGATGAGCGAGAGCATCGACGAACGCCTGTCGGCCGCGCCCCACATCGGCGTCGAGACCTTCGAGGGCCGCCGCATGGCCCAGTCCAACGTCTTGCTGCGCACCATCCACGAGGCGCTCAGTGAGGGCCGCGTCGATCTGTATCTCCAGCCGGTCGTCTCCCTGCCCCAGCGCCGGACGATCTTCTACGAGAGCTTCACCCGCCTGCGGGACTCGACCGACCGCGTCATGATGCCGGCGGAATACCTGTCCATGGCCGAGGGCGAGGGCCTGGTGCCGGCCATCGACAATCTGCTGCTGTTCCGCTGCGCCCAGATCGTGCGCCGCCTGGCGCGCCAGGACCGCAAGGTCGGCGTCTTCTGCAACGTGGCCCTGACCTCGCTAGGCGACGACACCTTCTTCCCGCAGTTTCTGGATTTCCTGTCCGAGAACCGCGACCTGAACCAGGCCCTGATCTTCGAACTTGGTCAGGCCACCTTCGACGCTCGCGGCGCCATCGAGGCCCGCAACATGGCCAAGCTGGCCGACCTCGGCTTCCGCTTCTCGCTGGACAAGGTCCAGACGCTGGATCTCGATTTCGCGGACCTCCAGCGTTCGGACGTCAAGTTCATCAAGGTCTCTGCCGACCTGATGATCGAACAACTGCTGGACCTGGACGGCGGCGCGCCCTTGCGCTCCATGCCCGACATCCAGGCCGCCGACTTCGCCGCCCTGACCCGTCGCTACGGCGTCGAGGTCATCGCCGAAAAGGTCGAGAACGAACGCCAGGTCGTCGATATCCTGGAGCTTGATGTCGCAATGGGCCAGGGTCACCTGTTCGGCGAACCCCGCGCCATCAAGGAACAGGTCCTGGCCGAAACCGACCCCCCGGCCGAGTTCCTCCGCTCGACGCTGCGCAGCGCCGAACAGCGCCGGCGGTCCTAAGCCTTCGCACTGTCTCCTCCCTGCTTCGCGGGGAGGTGGCGCGGCGCGGCTTCGCGCCGTGACGGGGGGGGGTCTGCGACGCATCACCGACGCCGTCGCAGCTTCAAGAACCCCTCCACCGCTTCGCGGTCCCCCTCCCCATTTCATTGGGAGGAGACTTTCGCCGCTGCGTCCTAGCGGCTACCAACACCCCATGACCCTCCCCCACGCCCTGCCTCACCTCGGCGCCGTCGCCGGCGACTACGACATCCTGCTCTGCGACGTGTGGGGCGTGATCCATAACGGCCGCGAAAGCTGGGCCGCGCCGTGCGAGGCTCTGACGCGGTTCAACCGCGAGGGAGGGCATGTCGTGCTGATCTCCAATTCGCCCCGCCCCGCGTCCGACGTGATCGCCCAGCTCGACGGCCTGGGCGTGCCGCGCGAGGCGTGGAAAGCCTTCGTCACCTCCGGCGACGCCACCCGCGCCGAACTGGCCAAGCGCGCGCCCGGCCCGGCCTGGATCGTCGGCCCCGAACGCGACGCCCCCCTATACGCCGGCCTGGACCTGACCCGTGCCGACAGCGCCAAGGACGCCGCCTTCATCTCCGTTACGGGCCCGGTGGACGACACGGTCGAGACGCCTGAAGACTATCGCGAGCGGTTCGCCTTCGGCGCCGAACGTGACCTGGAACTGATCTGCGCTAATCCTGACCGTATCGTTCAGCGTGGCGACCAGATCATCTATTGTGGCGGCGCCCTGGCAGACCTCTACGAATCCATGGGCGGCCGCGTCGTCATGGCGGGCAAGCCTTTCGCCCCGATCTACGACCTGGCGATCCACGAGGCGGAAGGCCTGCTGGGCCGCCCCGTCGATCGCTCGCGCGTCCTGTGCATCGGCGACGGCGTCGTCACCGACGTGATGGGCGCAAACGCACAGGCGCTGGACTGCCTGTTCATCGCGCAAGGCATCCACGGCGACCAGGCCAAGGGCGAGGACGGAACCCTGGATTCCGCACGCGCCGGCGCCCTGCTGAAGGCGGAAACGACCTATGCGCGATACGCCGCGCTCGAACTCGCCTGGTAAGGCTCGCCATTTTGTCGCACCGCCGCTAAAGCCTCATCCATGGTCGAATTGGTTCAACAGCATCCGTCCGGTGGTTACATCCTGGACGAACTTCACGTCGGCATGGCCGCCGAGAAAATCGTGGTCGCGACGGAGGACCGCATCCGGCTGTTCGCCGAGGCGTCCGACGACTTCAATCCCGTCCACCTGGACGAGGCCTTTGCGTCCAAGACCGCCTATCGCGGCCGGATCGCCCACGGCCTGCTCAGCGCCTCGTTCGGATCGGCCGTGGTCGGCACCATGCTGCCGGGCGCGGGGTCGATCTACATCTCCCAGACCCTGGCCTTCCATCAGCCGGTGCGCATCGACGACGTCGTACGCATCGTGATCACCGTGATCGAGGTCGAGCCCGAGAGCGCGCGGGTCAAGCTAAGCTGCGAAGGCTTCGTCGGCGAGACCATGATCATGGACGGCGTCGCGGTCGTCCGCGTTCCCCGCCGGCGCAAACCCTCCCAGCGTTGATGCAGATCGTCCGCGACTGGCGCGGTCTGTCCGAGGCCTTTAAGGGCGCGGCGGTCGCCGTCGGCGCCTTCGACGGCGTGCACCGCGGCCACCAGGCCGTCATCGCCGGCGCACGTGACGCCGCCGAACGGCTGGGCGCGCCGCTCGGCGTCGTCAGCTTCGATCCCCATCCGCGCCGCTGGTTCCAGCCCGAGGCCGCCCCCTTCCGCCTGATGACCGCCGACCAGATGGCCGACGCCCTGGCGCCGCTGGGCGTGGACATCCTGTATCTGCTGCCCTTCGACGCCGAGATGGCCAGCATGACCGACGCCGATTTCGCCCAGCAGGTGCTGTCGGAAGGCCTAGGCATCCGCCACGCCGCCGTTGGTTTCGACTTCACCTTCGGCAAGGGCCGGTCGGGCTCGCCCGAGGGTTTGCGCGCCTATGGCGAGCGGCTGGGCTTCACCGTTTCGGTCACCGAACGCCTGGACGACGCCGACGGCTTGAAACTGTCCTCCAGCGCCGTGCGCGAGGCCTTGAAGGCCGGCGACATGGCCCGCGCCGCCGCCATCCTGGGCCGCCCCTTCGCCATACGAGGCGAAGTGATCCACGGCGACAAGCGCGGCCGCACCATCGGCGTGCCGACGGCCAACGTCGCTCTCGGCGACTATATGCGCCCGGCCTACGGCGTCTATGCGACCCGCAGCCGACTGGCGGACGGGCGCATCGTCGACGGCGTCGCCAGCCTGGGCGTGCGCCCCATGTATGCTCTGGAGACCCCGCTCTTGGAGGTCTGGCTGTTCGACTTCGACGGCGACCTCTACGGCCAGACGCTGGACACCCAACTGGTCGCCTGGCTGCGCGGCGAGGAAACCTTCGACGGCCTCTACGCGCTAAAGGCCCAGATCGACGCCGACGCAGCGGCGGCGCGGGCGGTTCTCAGCGGATCATAGGGGCCGAAGCTCCGCCGCAAACCGCTTCCAGTTCTGCACATAGTGCTCGGCCGACATCCGCAACACGGCGATATGTGACGGATCACGTTCGCGCACCACCTTGCCGGGTTGGCCCACGACCAGGCTGTTGTCGGGAATAATCTTACCCTCGGTGATCAGGGCGTTGGCCCCGATGATGCAGTTCTTGCCAATTTTCACCCCATTCAGCACTACCGCCCCGATGCCGATCAGGCTGTAGTCGCCGACCTCGCAGCCGTGCAGCATGGCCTTGTGCCCCACCGTGACCCCGCGGCCCAGCGTCAGAGGCGATCCCATGTCGGTATGCAGCACGCTGCCGTCCTGAATGTTGCTGTCGGGACCCACTGTGATGGGATCGTTGTCCCCGCGCAGCACCGCGCCGAACCAGACGCTGGCGTTGGCGTGCAGAATCACATTCCCTATCACCGACGCACTTGGAGCCACCCAGTATTCGCCCTCAGGCGGAAGCTGAGGTTTGCTGTCGCCCAATGCGTAAATGGTCATCAGTACACCACCTAATCTTTGAAAAATGAGGGCTTTAACGGATCGCTAACCACGATAGCATCATTGTGTTGATGCGATTCGTGGGTCGCCATTTCGGCCCCGGATCCGAAACCGGATCAAGCCCGATCCGGTCATTGTCGGGGCTTTCGCGTGGCGCGTTGGGATCCTGGTTCGGTCGTTCGTCGGCGGGTTCATCCCGTTGCTGACGGCCCTGCTGTCGATCCGGGCCGTTGCTCTGCAGGCCTCGACCCTTTCCTCCCCAAGACCATCCAAGGCGGCGCCCGTTCGGGTCCGCCTTTTTTCATGCCCTGGAGGCGTCCATGACCAAGCGTGCTGCAACCAAGCGTCAAACGCGTGAACACGGAATCCTGGATTCGCGCGACTTCATGGAGGAGTCGAAAGTTCGCCGGCTCCATGCCCCGCACAATGAACGGTCGGGCTGGTCGCCCAGCCCGTCCAACGATGATCGGGAACAGGGCTACCTCAAGACCCTGAAGCCGAAGTCGGAGGGCCAGATCGAAATGATGGAGGCCATCGACCACCACAACCTCGTCATGGCGCTCGGCCCCGCAGGCACCGGCAAGACCTATCTCGCCGTCGCCAAGGCCGTCGAGGCGCTGGAGGCTGGCAAGGTCGGCCGCATCGTCCTCAGCCGCCCGGCGGTCGAGGCCGGCGAATCGATCGGCTTCCTGCCCGGCGACATGGAGGACAAGCTGGCCCCCTATCTACGCCCGCTCTACGACGCCCTGTCGGATCGGCTGTCGATGAAGCGGGTCAAGGCCCTGATGGCCGAGGGCCTGATCGAGATCGCTCCCATCGGCTATATGCGCGGCCGCACGCTGAACAACGCCTTCATCGTCGTGGATGAGGCGCAGAACTGCACCTACGTCCAGCTGAAGATGCTGCTGACCCGCCTGGGCTGGCACTCGACGATGGTGGTCACGGGCGATCCGCAACAGTCCGACCTGCTGCCCGGCATTTCGGGTCTGTCCGACGTGTCCGCCCGACTGGAACCCGTTCCAGACATCGCCGTGGTCCGCCTGGCCGAACGCGACATCGTTCGTCACCCGCTGGTCGCCTCGATGATCGGCGTCCTCTGAGTTCCTCTGCCTGCAGCTGGCGCACGAGGCGTCGGCTGCAGGCTTCGTTGCAGCCGGAAACCAAAAGCCATTGTCCCCAAGTGCACCGCCCCGCTAAAGGTCGCGTCGCCGCTGATGAGGGATTTCGATGCGCGTAGCGATGATTGGGACGGGTTATGTGGGCCTGGTGTCCGGCGCCTGTTTCGCCGACTTCGGGCACGTCGTCACGTGCATCGACAAGGACCCGTCAAAGATCGAACGGCTGGAGCGGGGCGAGATCCCGATCTTCGAGCCGGGGCTGGACGATCTGGTCGCCGCCAATGTGCGCGAAGGCCGGCTGTTCTTCACCCTGGACGGCGCCGAGGCCATCCGTAACGCCGACGCCGTCTTCATCGCCGTGGGCACGCCGACGCGTCGCGGCGACGGCCACGCCGACCTCTCCTACGTCCACGCCGCCGCCGAGGAGATCGCCGGCCTGATCGAGGGCTTCACGGTCATCGTCACCAAGTCCACCGTCCCGGTCGGCACGGGCGACGAGGTCGAGGCCATCATCAGGAAGACCAATCCGAGCGCCGACTTCGCCGTCGTCTCCAACCCCGAGTTCCTGCGTGAGGGCGCCGCCATCGGCGACTTCAAACGACCCGACCGCGTCGTCATCGGCATCGACGATATCGCCGGCGACATCGGCCTGCGCGCCCAGAAGGTGATGAGCGAACTCTATCGTCCGCTTAATCTGAACGAGAGCCCGCTGCTGTTCGTCGGCCGCCGCACGTCCGAGCTGATCAAATACGCCGCCAACGCCTTCCTGGCGATGAAGATCACCTTCATCAACGAGATGGCCGACCTGTGCGAGGCCGTCGGCGCCGACGTGCAGCAGGTCGCACGCGGCATCGGCCTGGACAAGCGGATCGGCTCGAAATTCCTGCACGCCGGCCCCGGCTACGGCGGCTCGTGCTTCCCCAAGGACACCATCGCCCTGGTCCGCACCGCCCAGCAGTATGGCGCCCCGACCCGGCTGATCGAAGCCACGGTCGAGGTCAACGAAGCGCGCAAGAAGGCCATGGCCGACCGTGTCGCCACGACTTTGGGAACCAGCGTCCAAGGCAAGACCGTCGCCCTCTTGGGCCTGACGTTCAAGCCCAACACCGACGACATGCGCGACGCGCCCAGCCTGGACATCGCCCCCGCCCTGATCGCCGCCGGCGCCAAGGTTCAGGCCTTTGACCCCGAAGGCATGCACGAGGCCGCCAAACTGCTGCCCGACATCGAGATGAAGGACAGCGCCTATGACGCCGTCGTCGGCGCCGACGCTGTGGTGCTCGTCACCGAATGGGACCAGTTCCGCGCCCTGGATCTGGACCGTATCAAGCTTCTGATGAAGCAGCCGGTCCTGGTCGATCTGCGCAACATCTATCGGCCCGAGGACATGAAGAGCCGCGGCTTCCGTTATATGGGCATCGGGCGCGGCTGATGGGGTCGCCGATCCTCGTCACCGGTGCGGCCGGCTTCATCGGCATGCACGTCGCCGAACGCCTGCTGGACCGGGGCGAACAGGTGATCGGCGTCGATGTCTTCAACGACTATTATGATCCGCGCCTGAAGGCGGCCCGCGCCGCCCGGCTGGAAGGCCGCAACGGCTTTCGCATGGTGCGCGCCGACATCGCCGACCACGAGCAGATGCGCGCCCTGGTCGCGGACGCAGGCGTCAAGCGGATCGTCCATCTCGCGGCCCAGGCGGGGGTTCGGTATTCGCTGGAGAACCCCTTCGCCTACGAGCGCTCGAACCTGGCCGGCCATCTGTCGATGCTGGAGACCGCGCGCCACAACGGCGTGACCCATCTGGTCTATGCCTCGTCCAGCTCCGTCTATGGCGACCGGCCGCTGGAAGGCTCGGGCTTCCGCGAAGACGACCCGACGGTCAATCCCGTCTCGCTATACGCCGCGACCAAACGCTCGTGCGAACTGATGAGCCAGAGCTACGCCATGCTCTATGGTTTCCCGCAATCGGGCCTGCGCTTCTTCACCGTCTATGGCCCGTGGGGCCGGCCGGACATGGCCTATTTCAGCTTCACCCAGAAGATCGTGCGCGGCGACGCCATCGAGGTCTATGGCGAAGGGCGGATGGCGCGCGACTTCACCTATATCGATGACATCGTCGATGGCGTGGTCGCCGTGCTGGACCATCCCCCGGCCCAGGGCGTGCATGAGGTGTACAACATCGGCGACAGCCAGCCGGTCGGTCTGATGGACATGATCTCGACGCTGGAAACCGCCTTGGGCGTCGAGGCAAAGAAGGTCATGCGGCCGATGCAGCCGGGCGACGTGACCGCCACCTATGCCGACATTTCCAAGCTGAACGCCCTTTGCGGCTATCAGCCGAAGGTGCCGCTCAAGGCTGGGCTGAAGACGTTCGTCGCCTGGTGGCGGCAGTACGAGAACGGCTGAAGCGAAAGGCTGGGGCCGATGCGACGCGACATCCTTCCAGCCGCCGCCGCACTGGCTCTGTTCGGCGGATCAGAAGCCTCGGCCCAGTCCTTGCGCATGGCCCAGGACCGCACAACCGACCTGTTCGCCCGTGACCGCGCCGTCGCCGTGCGCGACCGTCCGCAACCCGCCTATGACGCCCTAGGCATCCGCACAGGCGGCTTCACGGTGTTTCCCAAACTTCAGTTCGACATCGTCCACGACGACAATGTCTTCGCCAACGACGACGCGCCCGAGGCCGCAACCACGCTCCGCCTGAGGCCCGAGATCGTCGCCACGTCCAACTGGTCCCGCCACGCGCTTCAGGCCCACGCCCGCGTCGCCATCGACCGCAATCTCGACTTCGACAGCGAGAACACCACCGACTGGAGTCTGGGCGCCGCCGGCCGCCTGGACGTGGTTCGTGGCGCGAACTTCGTTGCCGGGGCCGACTACGCCAAGGCGCACGAAGCACGCACCGCCGCCGGCGCCGATCCGATCACCCAGCGGCCTGTCGCCTTCGACCTGACCTCCGCCTCTCTCGGCGCCGAACGGGCCAGGGGGCGTCTGCGCGTCTCGGCCCGGGCCGCCGTTCACCACTACGACTATCGCGACGGCTTCAGCGAAACGGGTGCGGTGATCGAACAGGACGACCGCGACCGCACGGTCCTCACCCTGACCGGCCGCGCCGACTATGCCCTCTCCCCCGCCACGGCGATCTTCCTGCAGGTCATTGGCGACGAACGCGACTACGAGCACGTGGCCGGACGCCCCCTGCGGACTTCATCGGGCTATCAGACCCTGACGGGCGTGGATTTCGAACTGGGCGCCTTGGTCCGGGGCGAGATCGCCGCCGGCTATATCCGTCAGGACTTCGAGGATGCCGCCTTCGGAGACCTGGACGGTTTCGGCGGCCGGGCGAAACTGTCGTGGTTCCCGACCCAACTGACCACCGTCACGGCGGCGGCGTCGCGAACCGTCGAGGATACGGGCGTCATCGGCTCGGCCGGCGCCTTGCGCACTGACTGGTCGCTGAGCATTGACCACGAGTTGCTGCGCAAACTTATTCTGACGGCCCAGACATCCTACACGGACGACGACTACAACGGTCTGACGCGAACCGACACGCGCGTCGCCGCCGGGTTCAGCGCCGCCTACCGCGTCAATCGACGATACGCTCTCACGGCTGGCCTGACCTGGCTCGACCAGTCTTCTTCGGGCGCCGCCAAAGGCCCCAGCTACGACACCACCCGCCTCTCCATCGGGGTCGTCTCCCAATTCTGAGCCAAACGGCCGAGACGCGAAGATTGACAACCTGAAAGCGACGCCGCACCACTGACGCTGACGACCACCGTTCGACGGCGCAATGACACAGACGAACGATAACGCCTTCGCGAGCGCCCGCCAGACGCCGCCCGACGACGACATCGACATCCCTTGTTACGTCGCCGCCTTCCGCCGTCGCGCCGGCCTGTTCATGGCGGTCGCGACGGTCGTCTGCCTGATCGTTCTCGCCCTGATGCTGGGCCAGACGCCGGTCTATACCGCCACCGCCAACCTCCAGATCAACACCCGCAAGGAGCAGGTCGTCGCCGGCCCCGCCGTCCTGTCCGCCCTCAACGCCGAGGCCGCCATCGCTGACACCGAGGTCGAGGTGCTGAAGTCGCCTCAACTCGCCGCCGGGGTCGTGGACGCGCTGAACCTGATCCAGGATCCCGAGTTCAACGCCCGACTGCGCAGGTCCCCCTTCGCCGCCCTCACGGACCGGGTCGGCCGCGCCCCGATCCCCGACCGCGAAATCCAGCGCCAACAGGTCATCGACGCCGTCAGCCGCCGCCTGACCGTGGGACGCGTCGGCCTGACCTATTCGATGGCGGTCGGCTTCACCTCCGACAGCCCGTCCAAGGCGGCCCGCATCGCCAACGCCTTCGCCGAACGCTACCTTCAGTCCCAGCTGACGGCCAAGTTCGACGCCAACAGCCAGGCCAACGCCTTCCTCGGCGCCCGGCTGGAGGACTTGCGCCGCCAGGTCGAGACCGCCGACGCCGCCGTCTCCACCTACCGGATCGACAACGGCCTGCTCAGCGCCCAGGGCGCGACCCTAACCGAGCAGGAAATCTCGGTCTATAATCAGCAACTGGCGTCCGCCCGCGCCCAACAGGCCGAGCATGACGCCCGTCTGCGCACCGCCCGGTCCCAGATGGCGGCCGGGTCCAACGGCGACGATGTCGGCGAGGCCCTGACCTCGCCCGTGGTCCAGAACCTGCGCGCCCAACGCGCGGCGATCAGCACCCGCGTCGCCGACCTGTCCGTCCGCTACGGCCCGCTGCACCCCGACATGATCCGCGCCCGCCAGGAACTGGTCGACATCGACGCCCAGATCCAGGCCGAGATCCGCCGCGTCGTCTCCAACCTGGACGCCCAGGCCCAGGTCGCCCGACAGCGGACGGCTTCGGTCGAGACAAGCCTAAGTGCAGCTCGGGGGACACTGGCCGACAACAACGCCGCCTCGGTGCGGCTGCGCGAACTGGAGGGCGAGGCCGAGGCCGCCCGCGCCATCTACCGCGCCTTCCTGGATCGCTATCGCGAGACCAGCGCCCAGACGGGCGTCGAACAGGCCGACGCCCGCATCGTCTCGCGCGCCACGCCTCCGACCTCGCAGAGTGCGCCGAACCTGATGCTCAGCCTCGCGCTGGGTCTGGCGCTGGGCGTCGGCGCAGGCGTGTTCGCCGTCATCGTCGCCAACACCATGCAGACCGGCCTAGGTGGGCCCGAAGACATCGAACGCAAGCTGGGCCTGGCGCCCATCGGCGCGATCCCGCTGGCCTCGTCGGTCGCCGCCTTGGAAGACCGCGACCTGCATCCCATCGACCTGGTGCTGCAACGGCCGCTGTCGGTCTTCACCGAGGCGTTTCGCGCCCTGCGCACCTCGATCACTCCCATCGTCAGCGTCGTGGGCGTGCCAGCCGGCCGCATCGTCGCCGTCACCTCCGCCCTGCCCGGCGAGGGCAAGACCACCGCCGCCGTCTGCCTGGCCCGCGTCGCGGCTCGGTCGGGCGGCCGCGTCCTGCTGATCGACGGCGACCCGCGCCGGCGCGGCGTCACGCGGATGCTGGGCCTTGATCCCGACGCGGGCCTGGCCGAGGTGCTGCACGGCGCGGCGTCCTGGCGAAACCTCCTGGTTCTGGACCCTGCATCCGGCGCGCAGATTCTACCCTTGTCAGGCTCTGGGCTGTCGGCAGACGACCTCTTCAGCGCCCCGCCCATGGACGCCCTGTTGGCGGAGCTGCGCCAAGCATTCGACCTGATCGTCATCGACACCGCGCCCGTGCTGGTCCTGGCCGACGCCCGCGTCCTGGCGGCCAAAGCTGACAGCGTCCTTCTGCTGGCCCGCTGGCGCAGAACCCCCGCCCGCGCCGTGGCCGCCGCGATCCGCATACTGAACCAATCCGACGCCCACACCTTGGGCGTTACCCTAACCCAGGTAGATGTGAGAGCCCAGACGAAACAGGACTATGACCACGCCGGATACAATTATCGAGCTTATCGCAAATACTACGCTGCCTAAGGCCCATCACCAACAAACCTAGTCAGATCAATCTGATCTGCGCTGATTCGTCCCTTCTAAGCTGCAGTTCCCCTCCCCTGTAAGTCACCAAGCCAATTTATCAGCGCCCTGTGTCACCGCCTGCAGACAATCCAAAGGGGCTCAGGGTCTTGTTCTGATCGCAAAGGATCGAACCGCGGCGTTGAACCGCGCGAGATTATCCTCCCCGTCATAGACGCCGTGCGGCCCAGCGAAATGGGCGGCGGTCAGTTGGTCCGCCGGCACGCCCACCTGATCCAGAATATAGCGACCCGCATAGGCTGGCGTGGTCAGGTCATAATAGCCTGCCATCCAGAACAACCGCATGTTCGGCGGTGCTGTCAGTCTAACGCTAGTTTGTCTCCATTTCAGGGACGCCTGGACGATCAAGTTTAGGCCTCAGATCGCACGACGGCTGAAGAAGCTTCGTCCCCTCTCCCTCTCCCTCTCCCTCTCCCTCTCCCCGCTGGTATCTTGACGAAGTCGTTTGCTCAATCGGTGGGAAGCGCATGTTTCTGTGGCGCGCGGTGGACGATGAAGGCGAGGTGCTAGATGTTGTCGTTCAGCGAGGAAGGGATACCGACACCGCCTTGAAGCTGCTCTGGGGTCTGCTGAGAAACCAGCCGATCGAAGCTGAGAAGATCGTGACGGATGGGCTCGCGTCATACCAGGCGGCTTTGAGCCCGCTTGGCCTGCGGCACTTACATTCTCTAGGCCGGCTTCGAGAAAACAATCGGGCGGAAAACTCTCACCTGCCGATACGCCGACGAGAGCAACAGTAGCAGCTTTTCAAATCCCAGGCGTCAGCCCAACGCGTTCTCACCACCCACGCCGCGATCTAAAACACCTTCTACGCCCAGAGGCATCTCGTCAGCCGACCCGGCCTCCGTCCGCCGGGGCTGAGGCGGCTGGGATGGCGGCTGCCTGAGATTTCGTCTGGCTGGGCAAGGATCGGCCGATGCCGTTTAATCTGACAGCACCCACAGCGACGCTTCAGCCTCATTCTCAGTTTCAGCCGTGATCTCAATGGCGATCCTCAATGGTAGCAGCATCTCAGGCGGAGGCGCGGCTATACGACGGCCCACAACGACGGCGCGCAGGTCGGCGTTGGCCTCTTCGTGGGCAAAGGGCGTGAACTCCAGGCGTTCGACGACGCCTTGTCGGTCGATCCACACCTTGAGGAGCAACGGCGGCGTGGGCTGGTCTTCGGCGGGGCGGGTGGCTTGCAGATAGGCCCGCAATCGTGTCGCCGCTTCGCCATCCTCGCCCAGCCAGTCAGACAGCGTCGTGGTGACGGCTTCAGCGTAGGCCACCCAGGCGGCCGGCGCCTCGGATGCCGTCATGCTTTGGGGCGTCGCCTCCCGGGCAGCGCCGACACCCGGTATCAGGGCGACCATAGCCGCCAGGATCCCGGGCAAACGGGTCGTCACGCCTTTCGAACCCAGCCAGCGCATCAGTACCTCCAATCGAAATCGACCGAGCTGGATCGAGGCCAGGACGGCGAAAGGGCTGGGCGTTGCGGCAACGCGCCGTAATCTGTGGCGGACGGGGGCTGAGGCGATGGCGCCGCCTTTGGTAAGGGCGATATCCGATCGTTCACGTCGGTCTCCTCTTCGTCCTTCATCACCATGAAGTACAGGCCGACGCCCAGCACCACGGTGACGGCGACGCCGCCGACGAAACCGGTCATCAGAATGAGCAAGGCGCTGAGCATGGCTGTCTCTCGAGTCTTAGGATGTTGGCGCGATCGTCACTGGGACAGGCGTTCGCGCTCGAAGGCGATTGTCTGGATGCGAGCATCCAGGCCGGCGACGACCTCCGCGGTCAGGTCGTTGGCGAAGTTGCCGCCCATGGCGGTGTTGCGATCGAACAACAGGCCGCAGATCTTGGAGGCATAGACCTGGGCGATCACAGGTTGGGTTTCGGTCGCGATCCTTTGCATGGCGGCGGCGCGCGTGGCCTCGATCTCGCGGCCGACCTGGGCGGCCTGGGTCTGAAGCGCCTGCCAGCGTGTGGCCAGTTGTTCGCGCCGCTGACGGTTCTCGGCGCTGTCGATCTGACCTTCCAGCGATCGAGCGTCTGCTTCCAGCGGTGTGCGCTGAGCGTCGATCTCGGCCTGGGCGGCCTGGGTCAGTTCGGCCAGACGTGCGCTGGCCGCCTTGCCCACGGCGGCGTTGGCGAAGACGGCCTCGCGCGACAGCAGGCAAACACCGGGAACGACAGGGCCGCCCAAGGTCTGAGCTTGAGGTTGGGATGCTGGTTGGGCCGAAGGTGTCCCGCCGATGGTCTGGGCCGACGCGGCGGCGGGGATGGCGACGATGATTGCAGCGGACAGGAGAAGGCGGGAAATCATGATCAGGCTTTCGCGGACTTGGTTTTCGGAGAAGGCGAGTGAGACTGAGCTGGCGCTGCGGCCGTATCGTTCGATGGTGCGGCAGCGACATTTGCCGAAGGCGCGCTCATGCGATCCAGCAGGTTCCGGAACCGGTCCAGCGATGCGAGATGAAAATGCACCATCGCCAGCCAGCCCTTGCGATGCCAGTCCACCACCACATCGTCAGGCAGGGCGTTGAATCGCTCGACATCGACGATCTGGAATCCATCCAGGCCCAGCTTGCGACCGTCCTTCAACGTGGCGTCCGCGCGGCGGTCGATCAGCAAGTCTTGAGCTTTCAGCGCTTGTCCAAAGGCCAAGGTCGCAGACGCCTCGCCTTGGAAGGCGTCGCAGAATGACAGCGCCTGGCGCGTCAGTTCGCTAGGCTTTCCATCCTCAAACAGGGGCGCGCCTTCTTCGCCTGCTCGCACGATACGGTAGGATCCCGCATCGATGGCCAAGGCGAAGCCCTCAGGGTTGACCGTGGCGATGAAGCCGAACGGATAACGGCGCACATAGGCCGGAACATAGGCCGAGACATCCCAACGCCCATCGACCACGAACAGGTTGGCCTGCTCCAGGCCCAAGACCACGATGGGCTGGGCCGTTTCGCCGGAGAAGAGCACGGGATAGGCGGCGCTTGCGGCCGCCAGTTCACCGACGACGATGGGCGCGTATGCGGTATCGGCGGCAAAGCCGACGTCGCCGTCGCGTAAGCGCCACTCGGAATGAGCGGCGGACGAGAGAGGCTGGGGATCGCGGTAGAAGAGCGGAAGCGCGGAGGCGTCCGAGGTCGGGTCTGTCATTTCACTACTTCTGAAAAATCGAGAACAGCGCGCGTCCCAACGCGCGCTGTTCGTCAGTGTCGATCAGCCCTCGCCGAAACCGAGGAAACGGCTGGTGATGATCGCGGGCAGGTCTCGGACGATCGGACGAGCGCGTTCAGCCAGGCGGCTAGCCTCGGCTGCGACCGAACTGGTGGCGCTTGAGGCCGCCGTCAGCGCGCTGGTGTTGACCGCAGCGACCACGGGAATGCCGACTGCGCTGCCCTTGACCTCGATATTGGCCGCATTGAGCACCTGCAACGCCGCAAGATTGACGTCGCCCGATACCCGGATGCCGGCCTCGCCCGCATCGATCGTGCCCAAGGGTGCGATGAGGTCGATGTCGCCCGCCGGAATCTCCGGGATGGGCGCGAGGGTGGCTATGCCGGCCCCGGTGTTCTGTGTCGGGGGCGACAGGGTGACGTTGCCGTAGTTGTCATAGATGCGGCGGGGCGGCTGATAGACGGCGGTCGATGTCGAACCGCGCCCGGCGTTGATATCTCCCGTCGCGGACCACATGAACAGGTCGCCGCCGAATGTCGTGAAGACCCGGCTCTGTCCCAGCAACACCGATCCCTGAGCATAGACGTCGATATCGCCCGAACCCATGGACAGCACGCCCGCCGTGGACGGCGGCGCCAACCCGCCGACGCCGACGATGGCCTGACCGCCTGCCACCAGCACTTCGATATTGCCGCCGAACAGGGTGCGAATGGCCGAGCCGCCCACCATGGTCAGGTCGCCGGCGTAGGAAATGTCTCGCCCCTGTTCGTCCTTCTCGGGGAACAGGACCGAGATGGCTTTGCGGCCGCGCAGGTAGGAGGCGAAGCGGCTGCTGTCGGGATTGTTGTATTCACGGCCGCCCGCCTTCAGCTCGTCGAAATAGACCAGCCGGGCGAAGACGGCGCGCTGGTTGTCGTCCAGCTTGCCGAAATAGGTCAGTGCGTCCTTGGTGTCGGCGGCCTTGTAGCCAAAGCGGTCCGACAACCATTTCGTCAGTTCAGCCTCGTAGGTCTTGACGACCTTGCCCGGCTGATCAGCCAAGGGACGCCCGACCTCGGCGAGATTGGCCGGGTTCAGGTACAGATCGACGAAGGCGTCGTAGTTTGGACCGCCCGCCCCCACGCCAGTCATGACGCTGATGCCTGCACCGCCGTTGCGGGTGGATGGCGACAGGTCGAACAGAGGCCCGACCGAGGTGAACCGTCCCTTGTCCGACTGATAGATGTTGCGTCCTGCTTCGACGACCAGATTGCCTGGACCGGCGACGGTCATGTTGCCGTAGATGATGTCGCGGCCGGCCGAGACCAGGGTGATGTCGGACGGGTCGTTGTGCACCACGACACCGCCCGCGCCGTAAGCACCGGGGATCGAGATGATGGATCGACAGTCGGCAGGGCCTCCGATCGCACAGCCGACGGCTGGAGCCGTCCCCAGATTGACGATGTCGCGTGAGGCGCGGATCTTCGCAGAACCCGAGTTCACATACCGCGTGCTTTGATCCACATAGCTCAGGAAACCGAAGCTGAGGTTGTTGATGTCTCCGCCTGCCGCATAGAACAGTGCGGGTGGCTGAGCGCCTTGGAGCAGCTTTCCAGTGGCGGTATCGTCTTGGAAGCTGAGCATCGAACCAATGGTTCCGGAGACATTGTTTCCGCTGTAGGGCAGCGGCGTGTTGACACTCACGTCGGGCGTCATCGCGAACGTCGTCAGCCAGGTGGGTCGGAACGGGTTGGGCACCAGGTCCAAGGCGTCGGACATACCCGACAGGGCGATCGGCAAGCCGGCCGCATACGGCCCCGCGTTGTCTGACGTTATATAGCCGCCGCCCCGGATAGATCCGGAGGCCAGAAACTCGACCTGGCCCTCAGGCGACGGCGCCAGTTCCAGCGGTCTGAGACTGCAGGTGTAATCATCGCAACGCCCCCCATCCCAGAAGATGTCGCCGCCAGCCGCCGTGACCTTCAGGATCGGAGGATACCAATAGCGACCGTCGCGCGGCGCGGCGTTGCCCCCGGCCAGGGTCAGCGGCGTGATGTCGCCGCCGGCGCTGAATAGGCTGACGCTGGTGTCATCGCGCCACAGCGAGAAGCTGGACTGCATCATCAGGCCGTCGGGCCGCAAGAACTGTCCCATGTCGTCGAGATAGCCCAGGCTGGCGCCGGCGGCGGACAGGGCCGTGGAGCCCGGATCGCCCACTCCGGCCAGGATCAGATCGCCCCGCGCATCCAACCGCGCATCGCCGTCGCCAACCACCAGGGTGATCCCGCCGTACGAGGTCTGGAAGGCCGGGTTGAGCAGGTCTTGCTTGCGCGGATCGGTGATGTCCCGGGTCGTGGTGTAAAGCGCATGGCCGACGCCGCCAGCCACCAGGTTGATGTCGCCGCGCAGGTTCACGATCGAGCCGCTGAGATCGGGGCCCGTCAAACCCGCGCCGCCGTTCAGTTCACCGCCGATCAGAATGGTGATGTCGCCGCCGCCGGTCTGAACCAGCGTCCCGTCCGTGACCACGCCCGAGGTGCGGATGACAGAGGTGACCCGACCCGTGCCGCCGACGGCGAAGTTCAACCCCGTACTGGCGACCGCAGCCCGGTTGCTGTCGACGAAGTCTGAGCTATCGCGCGACCAGTCGCGGACGATCCCGGCGTCGCCACCGGCCCGCACGGTCAGATTGCCGCCACCCAGGGCGCCGATGCCCATGAAACCTTCCAGCATCGGAGCGTTGTAGTTGCCGAAGGTCGAAGTGTTGGAGCTGTTGTTCGGCACATAGCCGCCGAAGTTGATCCACCAGGCGGTGGGGACATCCTCGCCCATCTCGGGCGTGCGGCCGTCGCTCAACCCATAGCCGCCTTGGCGCCACAGCCAGTTTCCGACGCTGCCGCTGCCCACGCGCAGACTGGTCAAGTTGCGGCCGGTCGCATAGCCGATCATCCGGTCCTGGACCGACAGCAGCACATCGCCGCCGCTTTCGGGATACCAGGCCTGATAGTCCTGGATCGAGGCGGCATAACCGTCGAAGTTCTCGCCGATCCACGGATTGGCCAGGGCTGCGGATCCGGCCAAGGTGGCGCGCGGCTGGTTATAGACGTTGTAGCCATCCAGCGTCGTGCCGCCGATCTCGGCCGAAGGCATGCCGGCTGTGTAAACGCCGTACAGCGACAACTGCTCGTAGGAGCCGCCCGCCAGCAGATCCAGTGAACCGATGCCCGTTCGGATGACGCTGAAGTTCTGCATCCGCTTCAGCGCCGCCACCCATGCAGAGGTCAGACTGGATGTTTCGGCCACCTCGGGATTGGAGAAGTGACGGTCGGACAGTGTCAGATCACCTGTCTGACGAGCGTCTGCCAGTTCGCTGGCGGCGCGCAGCGCGCGACCGTCGGCCGAACCGAGATCGGCGCCGGCGACAAACCGCATGGACCACGACTGTGACCCTCGCTCAAGCATGGGCGCCACGGCCCATATCCGTCCTTGAGTTCCATCCGCCTGGATCGGCCGAGTGTTCTCCTTGATGCCGCCCAGCGGCTGCAGATTGACGCCGATGGGAATGAGGGCGCCGGCAGGCGCGACGGCGTTCTCGTTCAGGAAGACGTTGGCGGTATTGAACAGATTGAAAGGCGTGCCGGCCGGAACGACCGTCGCGCGGATCGACAGGTTCCCAGCCGTACCGGCGCTTTGCCGCGGCAGGGTTGTGCCCGCGCCGAACCAGACGCCCGAAGCCAGAGAGCTGGTCACTCTCTGACCCGCCTGCCAGGTCGGCGCCGCGCCGGCGAGGAAGGCCGCTTTCGTGGCCCAGATCGGCGCGGTGGCAACCCAGCCGCCCGTGGGGCTCGACATGCTGGAGTTGGATTCGAACCCGAACGGAATGACGCCGCTGTCACGACGCAGGGCCGTGCCTTGGCGGACGGTCACGGCGAACGACAGCACAGCGGTCGAGTTGGCCCCGCCGGGAATGGTGCTGGCGGTTGCGAGCGTGGGATGCCCGACTAGCGTGTATGGCGACGTCAGAACGGTCGGCGCCTGCACCACTCCGAACGGCCCGTCGATCTGGATCGTGCTCTCGCGCGGCAGGACATCGCCCGCCTGCAGTTGAACCGAAGTGGACAGGGTCAATGACGACGGCAACGGCTGGCCCTTGGGCCATGTCGTCGGCTTCAGCGCGACCTGCATCGGGAACACTGCTCCGGCGTCAACCTGGGCGTCTGCCGGCAGAACCGTGCCGGAAAGAATGATCGATCCCTTGGCGATGACGCTGCCGTCCGGCAGGCGGATCGTCGATGTCGCCACCCAATCCTGCGTCAGGGTGTAGTCCTGCGACAGCTCGACATCGGCGCCGATCACGGTGTTGGGCTTGACCGAGAAGGCCTGGACCGGCGCCTCGAAGGTCAGGCTGACACCGAGCGGGAACCGCGCTCCGGCCGCCAGCTTGATCGGTGAGGCCAGTTGGTGATCCGCGAACCATTCGCCGTTGAGGTTCTGCGTGCCGGGATAGATGACCCAGCCGTTGTCGTCCGGTGTGCGGGCGGGTTCGGCGAAGCCGTCGGTGATGCTGCCGTAGATATCCAGGTCATCGGCCGCACGGACCAGCAGCACGCCTGCCTCGCCTGAACCATAGGTCGAGGTCATCTGGCTGTCGGCGTTCAGACTGGCATAGCGATAGCCGGCCAGGTTCAGGTCGCCCGAAACCCGCAGGTCCCCGCCGGCCGTGCTGCGCAGTTCGATGCCGGGACGCAGGTGGAAGGCGTCCGCATAGGTCGCCAATCCGGCAATCCGACCCCGCATGTCGGCGTTGCCGATCGCCGCATTGATGAAGGCGGTGCTGTCCAGATGGATGTCGTCCATCAACGCTTGGTCGATCACGCCGCCGGCCGGCTCATAGGCGCGGAAGGCGTTGACCGACAGACTGTCGGCGCCCTTGATCGTCAACGGTCCGCGCGCGTCGATGGCGATGTCGCCGGCGCCCAGACGGCGGGCGTTCAGCTCGACCCGGCCGCGCGCGACCTTATCGGCCGCCGACAAATCCATGGTCGCGCCCGAAGCGAGCATCAGCGCGCCCGACACCGAGGTCAGCTCGACATTGGCGCGGTTGGACGCCTCGATCGCCGCGCCATAACCGTCGACCACCAGGGTGTCGCCGCTCGCGTCGAGCACTGCGGTCGAGGCCAGGGTCAGGTCGTCGCGCGCTGACAGCCGGATCGAACCGGGGCGATAGCCGCTGGCGTTGATCGTTCCGTTGACCGTCAGATCACCGCCGTCCGCCGAGATGGAGACGTGACGGGCCACCACCTCGTTGCCGATCGTCAGGTCGCCGGTCTTGATGATGAAGCTGCGCGATTCCGTCACGCCGGCCTGAGTCAGGCGGGTGTTGAGCGCCGCGAAATCACCGAGCGACCCGGCTCGGATGTCGATGGAGCCATTGCGCAGACTTGGATCGACGGGCTTGCCGTCGCCGCTGCGGGCATGGCCCTCAATGACGCCGGCCAGCTCGACCGCGCCCTGCAGCGCCGTGACCTTGAGCAAGCCGGCATGGTTATAGTCGGCGCTGATATCGATGGTCGAACCCGCGGCCTGAACCACCGAACCGTGGGTGCTTTCCAGCTCGACATCGCCGCCCCAGCCGTATCGTGTTTCGTCGAAGAACACGGTGTCTCGACCTGCCAGGTCCAGGCGCGCGCCGTTCTGCAGCACGATGTCGCCCTGCGTCGCCGTCATCACCAACTTGCCGCTGGGCAAGGCGATTGTGGTGTCGGCCAGGATATTGGCGGCCGTCAGCCGGATTTCGGCGCCCAGCGCGGTTTCCACCTTGCCCGTCGATGCCGCCACGCCGGCCGGACGAACGACGTTGATCGCGTCGCCGGCCTTGTAATGAAGCTTGGATCCTGCCTGGCCCGTCAGCAGCGGCGTGGTCAGGTTCAGCACGCCGCCCTGCCCGGCCTGTCCATAGGTCGCCTGGGATTGATAGACGGCCAGTTGGCCGCGGTGATTGGCTTCGATCCGGTCCGACGCCGTCAGGTTGACGGTCGAGAAACCCAAAGCCAGGCGATTGAGGTCCAGGTCGGCGCTGATCGCCACCCCGTCCTGATATCCCAGGACGATACGATCGGCGACGATGTCCAGCGTCCCAAGGCCGTTGCCGGGACCGCCAGCGATCGGCGCGCCCGGAAGCGCGACAATCGGCTTGGGATCGAACGGCGTGCCGCGGTTGCCGACCAGGCCGTTCCACACCAGGGTTCCGGTCGTGATCCGCGCGACGTCACCGACGTCTCCATGTCCGTATAGTGCGGGCGTGTTCAGCACCAGTTGAAGGCTGGACTTGCCGGTCGTTGCGTCGCGGGTGTCCAGGCTGATCGAGCCGTAGAAGTTGACCGACTGGTTGGCGGTCAGCATCAAGCGCTCAAGCTTAGGCGCACCCGAGGCGGCGTCGCCGCGCATCAGCCGATCCAGAACTGTCTGGTTCAGGGCGATGCCCGCCGGTAGGACGCCTTGCGCGGCGGCGTCGGCCAGAGCCTGCGTCGTGCCCAGGTTCACCGAACCCGTCGAGAAGCCCAGATAACGCGCGCCATAGTTGACGTTCTCGCCCAGGCGAACCGCACCGGGGCTGACGAAGCTGAGTGTGCCGTCGGTGAAGATGGAGGCGCCATCCTGAACGGTGATCGCCCCCGAGCCCGAGCTTGCGGCGGTCGAGCTATATTCCAGCAGACCGTTCGACACCGACAGCAGGTTGATATTGTTTGCCCTGAGCGTGAAGCCCATCGTCGAGGCGAAGGCCGGATCGCCCTTGCCCAGGGTCGTGATCCGCGCGCCGTCCTCGACCAGGATGTTCGAGTCTTCCTTAGCGATCAAAAGCACCTGCGGCGCGATCAGCTCGGCGCCGCCACGCACCGTCACGCCGGCGAAGCCGAGATTGAAGGGGGTCGCGTTGATCGTCCCGCCGCCGGCCCGGACGACGATCTCGTCGGACTGTATGCCGAGCGAACGCTGGGCGACTCCGCCCAAGGTCATCACCTTGGCTCCGACCGCATTCAGGTCCGCCGCATACAGCGACAGGGCGCCCGGCGTGGCGACGCCGTTCGCGCCCAGGATTTCCAGCGTGAGGTCGTCCATCCCGTAATAGGCGCCGCCGACCACCGCCAGGGAGCCTCCGACGCCGCCCTTGGCCGCATCGAACAGGCCCTTGCCCTTGAACGAGAAGACCGGACGGTCGCTGTCGGCGCTTGGCGGCGCCAAGGCCAGAATGAAGGCCTTGCCGTCCTGCGGCATCAACGGCAGCGGATTGTCGAACTGAACCTTGGCCGGCGCGGCGGCCAGGAAGTCGCCGTAGCTGGTCTCGTTGTATTGGGAATAGGTCCGCACCGTTTTCGACGAAGTCAGGATGGCCTCGACCGGCAGACCGTTGCGCGTGGTCGTATTGGCGATGGCGGTTCCCACGCCAAGGTGGACCGAACCATCAGCGAGTAGGTTCAAGCCGCCGGAGCCGGCGCGCATCGTCCCGCCCAGCTCGACGCGGAAGGCGCCGTCCATCAACGCATATTCGGCCGGCAACAGCATATATGTCCCGGCCGCCAGGCCCGGAACACCCTCCGGAATGACGACCTGCTGGCCCACGCCCGGCTGGGCATGGCCTGTCAGCGCGGTCGGCGCCGACGACCCGGCATAGCCCGGCACGATCGCATAGACCTTGTTGTCGGCGTGGCTCAGACCCTGGAAGGCAGGGCTGACATTGGCCAGAGCCGTGGTCAGGATATCGACAGAGCCGCCCCGCCCATTGATGAAGGCGCCGCCGGCTGGAAGACCGCCGCCCGACAGGTCCAGCACCGAACCTTCGTCCGCACGCAGCGAACCCAGAACGGTGACGCCCTGCGTCTCAAGGGTCGTGGTCTGCGAGGTTGCGTTGAGCAGCCAGGTCAGGCCATCGGTCGTGCCGCCGAACGGCACCACCAGGTCGCGGGCGCTGACCGAGGTCAGACTGCCGTTCAGAAGATTGACCTGCGATGTCGTGAGCGACACCTGCTCCCAATAGGTCTGCCCAGGCTGCAGGGCTTCGGGCCCCGGCTTGTACTGGTCGCCGCCGACGCCCAGCCGGATCGAGCCGAGAGGCGCGCGCAATACGCCGCCTTGATTAATGATGTCAGCGCCGACGATCAGCGAGCCATAGATCGACAGGGGGGCGTTCGGCGTTGCGCCATCCAGCTTGTGGAAGCTGACTGTGCCGCCTTCCATGAGGGTGTTGTAGATGACGGTGTTGCCGGGAATGCGGTACGAGAACCGGCCCGCGTAAATACCAGCGACCGCATTGGTCACCGGATAGATCTGGGCCGCAGTGAGCGAGATGTTGCTCATCGCGTTGACGTCGCCGCCCAGAAGACGAATGTCGCCGCGGCTGACGATGTTGATCTGTTCCGGCGCGGCGTACTCGTACTCTCGCTCCAGCCCGCCGGTCAGGCCGATCGAGCCGTTGACGCCGAATTGGGCGCTGGCCATGTCCACCAGCCCGCCCGTGATCGTCAGCGTGCCATTGCCGATCTCGGGCTTGCGCGGAAGCGCCGTCGCGCCGAGCTGACCCTTCACCAGCTGGTTGCCCAACATACCGCCGCCGCCCGCGAACTTCACATAGGCGGCGCTCAGTCTGGCGTCAGCGTCGAGGTCCAGGTTGGCCAGGGTTCCGGTCAGGATCAGGTCGCGACCGAGGTTCAGGTCGACCGCGCCGTTCAACAGGATGACGTCGTTCGTGCTCAGGCTCAGGCTGTCGAAGCCCCCCGCCTTGACCTGATCGACGCCCAGCCGCGCCTGGCCCACGAAGTTGTCCACGCCCTCGTTGCTGAGTTCCGCCTCGGCGATCGTCTGACCCGGCGTCCAGCATCCAGTGATGCAGTCGCCGAACCGGATGTCGGCGCGCAGGTCGGACGTGTGCGTCTCGTCCACATAGATGGAGCGAAGCTGACGCATGAAGTCAGGCAGGTCCTGGGGCCCGTTCCTGTTCACCAGAAGCGGCGTCGTCAGCATCACCGACAACAAACCGCCCGACGCGCCCTGGCCACCTGCCTGGGCGCGCATCGCGCCATCCAGGAAGATCCCGTACTGCGAGCGGAAGGCGATCAAACCGCCATCCGTCGCCAGGCTCAGGGTATTGGTCGTCGTCGGCACGGTGGACGACAGGTAGTCGATATCCGCCGTCGCGCCCGAGGCGTCCAGCAGCGCGCCCGGCCGCACCACGACATAGGCGGCCGTCTCGCCGCCCACCGTGATGGCGCCGCCCTTGGAGACATCGGCGTAGCGCAGGCCGCGCGCGTCCGTCGCCGTATGGGCCCGGCCCGATACGTCGATGACGCTGTTCTCACCCAGCCACACGGCGCGCGAGGCGTCGTAGAAGATGACCGGGTCGGGGTAGTCACGATTGATGTTCTCTCGGGGCCCAGCCACCAGACTGACCGAGCCGCCGTGGGCTTCGATCCGACCCTCCAGTTGGATGTTGTCGGCCGACGTAATCTTGACCGCTTGACCGTCATCGACGCGGATGACCGCGGTCTTGTCGATCACCACGCTGCCGCTGTTGATGGGGTCGGGTATCGGCGCTCCGCCATAAGGATTTGTCCTGTTGCGGTCGCCCACGGCGTTGGCGGTCAGGTTCAGGCTGACGCCCTGGCGCTGAATGAAGCGCCCATTGACGGCGTCCTCACGGAACATCTCCGGCAGCCACAGCTCCATGGCGTCCTCGGGAGATGCGCCACTGGCCATATTCGCGCTTGCGGCTGTGTAGCGGCGCACCGGAGCCTTGACGTCCACCACACCGTTCACCAGCAGGTCGCCACCCGCGCGGATGTCGTAGTTGGAGAATCCCTTCTGGAAGAAGTCGGCGTCCAGATGCAGCGGTTTGGCGATCTTGGCGTCAACCGGAAGGACAGTTCCGGCCGCCAGCGTCTTTCCAGCCGAAAGGGTCAGGGCCTCGGCCAGGATGGTGCCTTTGGGCAAGGTTGTGGTGATCGGGGCGATATCGAACCCGTTCGGGAAGATATCGACCGGCGCGATGTCACCCTTCAGGAAGGTGCCGAAGCCGAAGGTGATCAGCGTACCGGCCGGCAAAACCTCGCCTTCGTAGTGATCAAGATAGTTTTCGTCGTAAAAGACGAACCCCACGGGGATCTCGAAATCGGCGTTCAGGGTCATCTCCCCGATATCCACCGGCACATCGGCGGGGAACGGCTGACCCGGCTCGACCCGGTTGATGGTGGAGCTGTAGTCGACCGGCAGCATGGAACCTGCCGGCAGGATCAGGTCCTCGGTGATCTGCAGGTCGATCGGCAGGGGCTGGCCGGCGGCCAACACGGCGCCGCCGCCGAGCAAGGGATCGCCGATGGTGATCGGACGGCCGGCAGCCGACAACGTCAGCCGCCCGCCTCGACCGTCGCCCGAGCCATAGGACTGGATATCACCGCCCAACACCATTTCGTTGGCGTTGGGGCGGTTCAGGAAGCCGACCCCAAGGCCGACATCGCCGCCGTTCGCGCCTGTAAACCCACCATCCTCGCCGATCGCACCGCCCGCCGAGGCGTCTATCAGGCTGCCCTTGCCCAGGCTCAGATTACCTTGTCGGCTTTCCAGCATGACGGCGCCGCCATCCAGATGCGCCATGTCCGCCCGGTCGCCGCCCGTCGTCAGATTGACCCATAGGCCGCGGGTGTCCAGACGTACGCCATCACCGACGCTGAGGTCCGTCACCGTCGCGCAACCGCTCGTGCAGGGTTGGACCGCCGCCAGCGAGATCGAACCGCTGCGAGCGGTGATGTCGGCGTCGACCGCGATCTCGGTAGCCGTGAACGCCAGTTGCCCGCCATTGGCCAGCGTCAGGTCGTTTTCGACCGCGATCTTGCCACCGACGATCCGCAATGCGCCGAGGCCTGCCTCATTCAACGTGTCAGCCGACACGAGGACGTGGTTCAGCTTGACGCCATCCGCCACTGTCGCCTCGTCGCCGATCACCACCGTGTTTTCGAACGGCAGAATGGTCTGGGTCGCGGGGGCGTAGTTCTGAGCCAAGCCGTTGCCGATGTAGAGACCGCCCGCCAGCGGAGAGACGTTCTGGGGCAGGCCATACCCATCAAGGCGATTGGGCATGGCGTTGGTTATGCCGTCGCCGCTCAAGGTGGGCGACGTCTGCGGACGGGCGTTGGTCTGGCGTTCACCAACGATGACGTCGGCCATGATCTGGCCCTGCATCAACACGGTGGGTGCAGACAGTGAAATCACGCCTGCGTCGCGCCCGACGGTATAGCCGTCTTCCCAACGCGCACTGCGACCGCCGCTGAACAGCGGGCGGCCATAGACTTCGGAATAGGCCTCGCCCCAGCGATCATGGTTGCGCACAAAGGCGTCGCCGATGGACAGCATCTTAACGCCGGCAGGCGCCTGGCCGATGTCGTACATCCGACCGTCCGACCCCATCATCCGGGTGGACTGCATATAGCCGCCCGCATAGCGCATGGATCCGCCCGAGATATCGAGCGTGGCCCCGTCCTTGATGACGATCTCGTTCGAGCGGACATTGATCGTGCCGCCGACCGAGGCCCATTCGCCGATGGTGTGGGCGGTGTTTCCAAGATGACCGGAAACCTCAAGCAGGCCGCCTGGCGTGTAGTAGCGATCACCGACATGGCCACCGGTGCCGTTGGGCAACAGGATCAGATCCCGCGCGTCGATCCAGACGTCGTTGCTGCGGATTCCGTCGCCTTCGCGATTCAGTGCTGAATCACGCATGTCGAACGGACGCACATTGATCTTCAGGTTGTTGGAAGCCATGTCCATGACCACGTCCTGAACGCCTGAAACGTTCAGTTCGGCCCCGGTGTCGATCGTCGTGCGCGTCAGCGCCACCACCGAAATCTGGCCGCCCTGGGCGATGGTCTGGGATCCGCCCTCGAAGACCGCGGCGCCGCCGGTCGTGACCTCGACCCGCGACATGTCCTTGCGATCGGGCTGCATATAGTTGAGGCGGCCGATGCCCTGATTGTTCAGCAAGGAGGGGCGGCCCGTAGCGCTGATCGACTCGGCGATCAGCGCATCGCGCTGAGCGTTGGTCGCCGTCGTCTTGCTGTCCAGCTCCGGCAGGATCAGCGTCAGGCTGTCGCCGGTCAGGGTGACGCTGCTGGTCGCATCGTTCAGATCGGTCAGCAGGTGAATGGTGCCGCGCGTGTTCACCGAGGTCGTGGACACCGCCACACCGTCCTGCACGACCGTATGGCCGGCCAGAGTGATGTCGCCCTCACGGGCCTCGATCACACCGCTGTTCACCACACGCCCGCTGGTGCTGCCTGCATCCAGGGTGACGGCGATCTCTTGCCCGCGCACCGTCGAGGCCTGGTTGGCCAGAGTGCCGTAGCCGGCGCGAACCAAGAAGTTGTCGCCTGCCGACAGGATGGTCTGACCACGATCCGTTACGATGGTCCCGCGGTTCTCGACCGTCTTGCCCATCAGCATCACATAGCCGCCGCCCTCGACCACCGTCGCGGGCGCGATCGTCTGGATACGGGCGCCGGCTTCGACCGTCACATCGCCGCCGGCGTTGGTGAAGGCGGGCAAGGTGATCGGCGGCAGATAGAACTCTGGCGGGAGCACCACATTGGAGTGTATCCCGCGCTCCATAAACTGGATGTTCGAGATATCCGCCGTCGAGGCGACCAGATTGCGGACGTTGACCTGCGACGAACCGCCAAAGATCACGCCGTTGCGGTTGATGATGAAGACCGAGCCATTGGCCTTGATGTTGCCCAGGATACGGGTCGGATCCGCCGACACGTCGTTCACCCGGTTGAGCACGACCCAGTTCGATGCGTCCTGATCGAAGACCAGATCCGTCTCGCGCCCGACGTTGAAGCTGTCCCACGTCAGGATGGCCTTCTCACGCGTCTGATCGACGGTGACCAGGGTTCGCCCGTCGGCGCCTACGGTCTGCTTGGGACCGTTCGCGCCGACCCAAAGGCTAGGGTCCAGCGTAACGCCGGAGCCGACCTGAAGACCGCCCTGGCCCAAGCCGTTCGGCACATTGCTTTGCGCGGCGAAGGCGGCGGCGCGAGCCGCCGTCTGTGCATTCGTCATGGCCTGGCGCGTCGCCGCGGCGCGCGTGAAACTTTCCAGAGCGCGCCGCGTGGCGGCGGTGGCGTCGCCTTGTCGCACGGCCTGGGTCTGAGCAGCGCGCGCGGCGGCCGCTCCCGGATCCACGCCGGCGCTACGACCACCGGAAATTCGACCGCTCTGCGCCTCGGCGACGCCGGCAAGCAGCATGGAGCCGAGCGATGCGCCGATCAGCAGGCGATTACGCAGCGAATGAGCTTGGAAGATCATCGGACAGACTCCAGGTGCGCTTGGGCCGTGATCACGGCCGCGCGGTCGGGATTGAAAGAGACGCCCAGCGCCGTGCGGCGGGCGTGGAATATCGAAATGAAAGATGAGACGATCATCGGCGTGGCTGCGTCGAAAGGCGGTCGGGACGCCAGGCCTGGGCCGACACGCCCAGATTTGGCCCCAACCTCAGGCTCGCGCCCGACTGGCTGGCGACCCCGACCTGTACGTCCGGCGCACCGGCGGTCGGGATGTCGATCCCCGCACGGGCTTGCGCCTGACTCTGACGAACGGCGGCCTGCAAGCGTTGCGCGGCGCAGTCCAGGTGCCCGGCGCGGTAGCCCCCGACATCCACCTGAACGCAAGGACCGCCCGCCGCCGGCAGCACGCCCGCAGCAGGCGGCTGGATCGACGTCGGCGGATTCGGGACGGCGCTCACGGCTTGAGCCGAAACGCTTGCCGGTGCGGCCATCACGACGCCGATCAGCGCAACGCAAAAGAACGCCCGTCCGGCCCACCGCAGGCCGGACGGGAAAGACGGCGACGCGGGTCGCAGGAACTGGCGAGGACCCAGGACGCCTCGCGCCGTCTGGGCTGTGGCGATGCGACGAACGGCCCTGCGGGGAAACAAGACCTTCGCCGTTCTGGTAAGGAACATCATCGCCACAGCCGGTCTCTTAGAACCGAGTGGCCAGGTCGATGATCAGGCGATCGACCGAGAAGGGCGCGTCAGCGATTTCCTCGGCCGAGATCCAGCGGAAGCCGGTCGAGGTGTTGCGGCCGAGGCCATAGTTCCCACCGACCATCCAGCCGCGGTTGTTGGTGCCGCCGATGTGGAAATCACTGTCGGTGAACGCGTCCAGGACCGCATCGGATTCAAGGTACCGATAGCCGAACGTCAGGTTCCAGTCGCCGCGCTGGGCGATCTCCATCTGCCCGACGCTCAGGCGCGCCGACCAGCCCGTATCGCCACCATCCCAAGTCCCAAACGCGGTGGAACTGGTCATCGGACCCAGGTTGTTGACGGCGCGCGCCGCCACGAGAGCGTTGTCCAGTCCCAGGTTCTGGACGAAGTCGCCTTCGAAACGAACCGTGGTGCGCTGCGTCAGCGCATAGTCGACCTGGGCGCGAAGGTTCAGCACCTCATAGGCGGCGGCCAGACCGAAATACTGCACTTCGGGGCTGCCGACCGGATCGTTCGGATCGGCGATCACGCTGCGGATCGGGAACAGGGTGTTGCCGAACTGCTGGAAGGCCGGGCGCGTGGCGTCGGTGTCGCAGGTCTGCTCGTACCAATAGCAGGGGCTGGAGACCTCGCCTTCGACGCCGTCGAAGTAGAAGTAGCCCGCCGCCGCCTTCACCTGCAGCCGATCCATCGGGTGATAGTCGAACCCGAGTTGGACGGCGCCCATGTACTTGTCCTGGCTCTTGAACGAACGTCCCTGCCCCACCGCCGCATTGCGCGTGCCGTAGTTCAGGCTGGTGTTGAAGATCGGGAAGGCGCCGGCCGTGCCGAACACCTTCAGGGTCTCGCCGAACCCGTGGCTGGCCGAGACCGCAACACCGTCGAAGTTCAGGTCTTCATCGAACAGAAGTTCCGACGTCCAGAAGGGATTGGCGAACCGGCCGAAGCTCAGCGAGACATCCTCGACAGGCGTGAGGTGGATGGCGGCGCGGTCCAGCCAGAGGGCGTATTTGCCGAACTCGCCGTTGCCGCCCAGGGTCTGGTTGGTTGAGACAGGCGAGCTGTCATTACCCGTGGCGATACGCAGTTCCGCCGAGATCCAGTCGTCGATCTGAACATTCACGCCAAGCCGGGCGCGGATACGGGCGCGCTGACGATCTTCGAGCGTGTTGAGATAGGGCGGAGCAATATAGCCCGGCGTGCGATCGTTGATGTTCTGACCGCCGCCAGCGTTGATCGCGCCGAAGTCCTCGAAGATGTCGCTGTTGGCCTTGTCCATGAACAGGCCCTCGCCGCGAACGCGCACGTCTCCGCTCAGGGTGATGCGGCGCGTCCAGTCCGGCGTCTGTCCCGGCGCCGACCAGCCTTCGGCCTGGGCCTGGGCGCCCAGTTCGGTGCGCAGCTCCTGCTTCAACTGATCGCGGACGACCTGGGGAATGTAGGGGATGGTCTGGACGCCGTCGGCGACGCCGCCTGCGGGAACGGGCGGCAGGGCTGCGGGACGCGAAGACGCTTCCGCGATCAGGCCGTCGGCCTCCTCTCGCGTCACAAGTCCCTTGGCGACCATCAGTTCGAGCAGACGGGTGGAGTCCACGTCCCCGGCCAGGACGGGATTCGCCGCCATCAACGACAGCCCCGCGCAGCAGGCCAGAAGGGCGGGTTTCAGGCGAAACAGGTTCATGAGCGTTCCCTTGGGCATTTCATGTGCGGCGGGCTGTTGGGTCATGGTCAGCCGGCGGCGCGAGCGTTGAGTTCGATCCGCATCACCGGCAGGCCGGGGGGCGGACGTTGAGAGAGCTGGACCCCGGTCAGGACCTGGATCAGACGGGCGTCGCGCCGGGCGTCGCCGGTGGAGCTCACCAGGCGCACATTGACGATCCGGCCATCCGGTCCGACCGTGACCGCCAGCCTTGCCGTGAAGCGGGCGCGCGACAGTTCGCGGTCGGCCTGGGCCGCCTGGCGGACACCGGCCAGGGCGACGTTCGCATAGGCGCCGAAGCCGCCATCCCCACCGCCGGGTCGCCCGCCGATGCGAGTGCCCGATCCATCGCCTGACGCCAGGCCGTAGTTCGACGGGCCGGCGCCTTCGCGCGCGGTCAGGGCGCTGTCCCCGACAGTCGGCTGGGCCGGCGCATCGGGCGGCGGCGGGGCCTGATCGACGGGCTGGTCCATCGGCGTCGGCTTGGGCTCGGGCGGTTGCTCGACCGGCTTGACCTCGGGCGGCGGAGGCGGAGGCGGCGGAGGTGGAAGGACCACCCGCACCGTCTTGTCGTCACGCTGTCTTTCGCTGACCGTGGAGGGGCGAAGGAAGGTGACCGCCAGGATCACCGCCAGCACGCCTGCCACGGCGACGACCGGCCAGCTGACTTTCGAGCGACGACGAGGCGGCGGCGGATCGTCTGCCATGAAGGCGTAGGTCATGGATCAGGCTCCGCCGGGCGGGCGGGTGGAGGCCATGCCCAGGCTGGCGACGCCGACCTTGGAACACAGGTCCAGCACCTGCATGATCTGATCGTACTGAACCGCCCGGTCGCCACGCAGGATCACCGCAGTGTCCGGCGCCGAGGTGATCGAGGTGCGCAGCTCCTGCTCCAACTCGACCATCGAGACAGGAACCGCGTCGATCGACACCGTCCCGTCGTTGGCCACGGCGATGACCCGCGACTTGGGCTCGTTCAGCGTCTGGGACGCCGAAGCCGTCGGCAGATCGACCTTGATACCCTGGACCGCCGCCGTGGTCAGCAGGATGAAGATGATCAGCAGCACGAAGGTCAGGTCGACCAGCGGGGTGATGTTGATCTCGTTATAGGGTTTCTTGCCCTGGACCTGCATGGTTCAGCGCTCCCCTATTCGGCCGCGAGCGGGGCGACGGGGGCGTCCTGCCAGGTCTCGGCGATGCGCTTTTCCAGCTCGTCGACGAAGATCTGATTGTCGGCCGAGATGTCTTCGACCTTGGACAGCAGGTAGTTGTAGCCGAACAGGGCCGGGATCGCGACGGCCAGGCCCGCGACCGTCGCCAGCAGGGCCGCGGCGATGCCGGGGGCGATGGCGTTGATGTTGACCTCGCCCGCCGCCGCCACCGAGGCGAAGGTGATCATGACGCCCAGCACCGTGCCCAGCAGGCCGATGAAGGGGCCGCCCGAGATGGCGATGGTCAGCAGCACCATCGAACTGTTCAGCTTCTGGCTCTCGCGCACCTGACCGGCGTCCAGAGCCGAACGGATGGCCGCGATGGACTGGGGCCGAATGGCGAAACGGCTGCCGGCCGCACGGCCTTCCTGCAGACGCAGGGCCAACTCGCGTTGTCCGATGCGGTACAGGCGCGCAAGGGTCGAACCCTCGGCGAGCGCTGCAGGCATGTCGCCCAGACCGTCATGGCCGTTGGAGTTGCGGTTCGCCTGACGATAGGCGTCCAGGAAATCCTCGTTGGCGCGGCCGGTGCGACCCAGCAGCAGTCCCTTGGAGATCATCACCCAGATGGCGATGGCCAGCATGACGGCCAGCACGCCGATGACGACCCAGGCGTCCAGCGTCAGCGCCTTGAACAGGATGCCGAAATAGTTGTGTCCGCCGCTTTCGGTCTGTTCGGCCGTGTCGAAGCTCAGCAGGCGCGCGCCCTGGCCTTCCGAGGCCGACGCCAGTTGGAAAGCCGCTTGCGGCAAGGCGACGCCCGCCACGCGGAACTCGTCCACCTCGCCGGCGAAACCCTGGCCCAGGATCGCGGCCCCGGCGCCGACGGTTCCGGCGACTTCACCGGCCGGTTGGCCGTTCACATAGAGTGTGGACTTGGCGCCGTCATTGACCACAGCGACGTGCGCCCAGGTCCCGGCGGCGAGCGCGGCGCCCGCGCTGCGTTGTCCGCCTGCCTCCAGGAACAGGGTCGAGCCTTCCGACACCAGGTTGAGGCCCGGCGCGGCCAGCAGTTGGCCGTCCGAAGCGGGCTTGACCCAGAAGCTGACCGAGACCGGGCCGCCGGTGAAGGCCTGCGCCGGGACCGAGACGCCCGATGCGCCGTCCAACGTCAGGCTCTGACCGATCAGACCGCCGGCGTTACGGCCCTCGCCCCCCGCACCGTTGAAGCCGTTTGCGGTCGCATCACGCGGCGCACCCGCCGCATCGAAATGCCAGACCAGCCGATAATCCGGGCCGAAGGTCCCAGCCACGTTCTGACCGGCCTCGGCCTTCTCGTTGCCGTAGTAGGCGTAGATCGTTTGGGCCGCGCCGGGCTTCAGCCCCGAGACGTCGACCCAGACCAGCGCCTGCTGCTCGGCCGGCGCCCATTTCTCGATGTGGAAGGCCAGCGGCGTGCGGTCGTCGCCCGCCACGAACCGCAGGTCCGAACCGTCCTTCTTCACGTCGGCGAAGTCGAAGTTGCCCGTGTGCAGCCGCACCAGAACCGGCGCCCGCGCCACTTCGCCCGACACACCCGCGCCCTGGACGTTCAGATTGATCTTGGTCCGATAGGCGTAGTCGCCTTCCCACCAGCCGGCCGCCATCACGGGGGTGGCGGCTGCGCCGAACACCATGGCTGCGAGCGCGCCGGCCGCGACGCCCTTCTTGAAACGTGCAGTCAGAAACATCAGAATTCCCCAAAGATGCGGAAGCGCAAGAAGATGTTCCCCGACACGCTGTTCGTGCCGGAGATCAGAGGCGCGCCGACATCCAGCGCGCCATTGATGTGTTCGAAGAGACGGATGCGGCCGCCCAGGCCTGCACTCATCAGAAGATCGGCGCCCTGCCCGGGCAGCGGGTCATGCAGGCCGACGTAACCGGCGTCCCAGAAGGCGTGCACCCGGAACTCGCTCAGACCCGGCAGGCCGTTGAACAGGCTCGGACTGCGTAGTTCGTTCTGGATCGCGACGCCGTAGTCACCCAGCGCTTCGGACTCGAAATAGCCGCGTACCGTGGACGAACCGCCGAGCGAGAAGCCTTCGTTGGAAATCAACGGCGCAGGCGACCACTGGCTGGTCAGGCGCGTGTTCAACTGCAGTCCGTGAACCAGGTCTTCCGTATGCTGAGCATCCAGCTTCACGGCGAAGAAGCTCTGGCGCGCATTGTAGCGTTTGGCGTCGAACGCTTCCCAGCCATCGCCCAGTCCGCGCAGACCAAAGGTGGTCGAAAGCGTCAGATCGCTGCTTCGCGCTTCACCGGTCCAGTCGCCCCGCCATGACGCCATCAGCGGGAAATACTCAATCGGCGCCGACGCCCGGTCGGCGCCGAGGATCACGTCCTCGGAGAAGTCTTTCCAGTCGATGCCGAATGTCGCCGAGTGGTAGAAACCGTCGCTGGATCCCAGCGCGCGGATGTAGCGCGCGCCCAGCATCGTTCCCTTGCCGATCACGCTGGTGCCGCCGACCACCGCGATGTCGCTGTCGGACGAGACGCCGTAGAACAGCAGTTGAGCGCCGGCTCCGAGCCGGTGCAGATAGTTGGCCGAAAAGACCTTGCCGTCGTCGGTCCGTTCAGGGGCGACCTGAGCCGAGACCGAAAGGCTGTCGCCCCGTCCGAACAGGTTGTCATGGCGCAGGCTTGCCGAGACCCGGTAGGGCGTGGTCGCTGCGGAGCGGAAGTTGTTGGCCTCGATGGAGGCGCCATACGGCGCGCTTTCCTCGACCGTCAGCACGACATCCAGGGTGCCCGGCGCCTCGCCGGCGCGCAGTTCCGGCGTCACGCGACGGCTGGCCACCTGGTTCAGCGCCATCACATCACGCTGGAAGTCTGGCAAGTTTGGCGTGCGCCCAGGCGTAAGCGACGGCGCCATGGCGCGCACGGCGTCCGGCCTGCGCGCGCCCTCGACCAGGACCTGGCCGATGGCCTGTTCAGCAACTTCCAGCTGGAGGATGCCGCCCTCGACCGACTGCTCGGGCGTATAGACCGAAACGGCGATATAGCCCGCGTCCTCGAACGCCGACTGCAGGGCCGCACGGGCCGCCTCGACATCGTCAGCCGTCCGCCCTGGACCCATGAACGGATAGACCGCGCGTTCGACCGCCTCGGGAGCAAGGACCGTGTTGCCCTTCACCTGGAAGGCGCGAATATCGAAAGTGGGACCAGAGTCCTGCGCCGTTGCGGACACGGCCGCCGACATAGCGGCAAGCGCCACTGACGCCGCAAGGACGTGGTGTCTGGTCGATCGAAACATCTATCCCCCGGTGAGACGCACCCATCGCAAGGACAGGGCGTCTCGTTACTGGTCGTCAGGGGAGAGACACAGCGGGCAGCGACCCGCGCAAAGATTTAAGGTGAAGTTTTCGCGACATCACGCGGCCTCGCGACAGGCCCTTTTAGGACACCACCACGATATTACCGGGCATACGGACGATCCGCACGCCGTAGGCCAGGCGGAGTTGCTCGACCACCTGATCAAGCTGGTTGATGTAGAAAGCGCCGCTTATCCGACGCGCCGCGATCGCGGGATTGGCCACGACGATCCGCCCTTCGCGATAGCGGTTCAGTTCGCCGATCACATCGCCCAACCGTTCATTGTCGAACACGAGAACGCCACGCCACCATTCGCTGGCCGCAGATTGAGCCCGTTGCGTCACGGCGCCGAGTTCACCGGCGCTCCAGGCCACGGTCTGTCCTGCCTCCAACAAGGCTTCACGCCCGCCCAACAACACGGTCGCCTGACCCTCCAGGCAAGCGGCGGAAAGGTCGCCAGACAGATTGCGAAGGCCCAACCGCGCGCCCCTAGCAACGATCCTGGCCGCGCCCGCCGCCATCTGGACCGATCCCGCCGAAGGGTCGATCGACACCAACGCCTCACCGCGCAACAACTCGAAGCCTCCGTGACCCAGGTCCTCGCGCAAGACCACGCGCGACAGAGTGTTCAGCTCGATACTGACCCCCCGCCCCGCATTCACCGTGCGACGCTCGCCCTTGGCCGTTTCAATCGCACCAACAGGACTTGTGACGAAGGTCTCGGGTCGAACGGCTACAAAGACGGCTAGGCCAGCAGCGACCGACAACCCTCCGCCAATCAGGATACGGCGATCAATCCCTGAGCGTACGGGAGACGGCCGGGTCGGATCGGCGCCCTCGCTTCGCAATACGCCGATGGCCTCGCGTGTGATCTGATGCGCGCGCGCGGCTTGCAGGAAGGCACGCTCATGCGCCGGCGACGTCATCCGCCAGCCTGCCAGCAGACGCGCATCACCCTGCGTCGCCCCGCCCGACAGCAGCAGCGTCACCCAGGCGCGCGCTTCATCTGCGAGGCCGTCTTCGATCATTCTCGCGCCTGCATCCTGCGGGTCTGTTTCATGTCTCCCCTCAGTCATGACACGTCAGATCCAGATTGACGCAAGGCGACGACCTTTGGCCTCGCCAAAGCCCGCTGGATTTCCATCGACGCCTGACGCAGTTCGTGCTGGACCGTCCTCAGCGACATCCTTCGCCTCTGGGCGATATCCTGTGTCGATTCTCCATCCAGCCATGCCTCCGAGCAGATCTGGAACCGCCGAGGCGACATCGCCGCCATGACCTGTTTGACGATCCGTATGTCAGAGCGCGCCTCCATCACGCGCAACGGATCGGCCGCTTCGTCCGGTACGTCCAGAAGACTGGACACCTCGTCGAACCCCAGCAGACGACTATCCTTGCGACGGGCGTTGGCGGCGATATTCAGCGCCATGCGAAACAGATAGGTGGTGGGATGTCGAACGTCTTCCAGCACCGCGTCGCCCGACAGCTTCACGAACGCATCCTGCAAGGCGTCACGTGCTCGCTCCCTGGATCCCAGTCGCGCGGACACCCGCGACAACAGCGTGTCGTAGTGAGCCACGAGATGCCCACGAAGTCGCGTCTGGCTGGAATCCGTCATCACAAACTCTATGACGCGGCTCGAAGACCGGCGTCGAAGTTCAGCGGGACGATAAGATCTATAGAGCCCGGTAGATTTCCGGGCAGGGACGGTAGAGGCTCCGAGCGCCTTACGGTCTGGAGCGCCGCCTCATCTAGGTCGCGCGACCCTGAACTGGTCTCGATCCAGGCGTCCAGCACGCGACCGTCGCGGTTCACGATCAGTCCTACGCGCGCCATGCCCTGAGGCCGCCGTCCATTCAAAGAGGGATAGGTATGAAACCGCGCCAGATGGGTTTCCAACCGGCGATAATAGTCCGAAAGCGCGGCCGGACTGGGCGACGCCGCGACCGGCGCACCGCCTGACAAGGAAGGACCGCCGCCTATCGCAGCCGAGGGTTTGGCCGAAGCCGTGTCGCTCGGCTCGACCGGATCGATCGTTCCCGATGCGGCAGGTGTTAGATCCTCAATCGCAGGCGCCCCGCCCGAAGCCATGTCGCCAGGGCGAAAGATATCCACGAGGATAGCCGGTTGGGGCTCTGTCCGCGCGCCTGACATCACCGGCGGCGCGGCCGCGAGAATTGCAGCCGCCATGCCGCCGTGCAGGGCGGCGGAAATCAAAACGCCTATCAGCCAGTGTTTCGCCATCGAGCGGGGTCGGTCTCGCCTTGCTTGGACCGGACGGCCCTGTAGCGCGGCGACAGCGACAGAACGATGACATGCAAGCGGTCAGCCTCTCGGGCGTACGGAAAACTCGATCCTCAAAGGCTGGGGCAGGTGCGCCGGCGGGACCGGCAAGGCCGTCGTCATCGCCCGTTCGAGGAAACGGTCATCGCGTTCAGGATCGCCCGAACTGCTCAGGATTTCCGCCCGATTCGGCGTCCCATCGGCCGACACCCAGACACGGATGCTCACGCGATACCCCACATCGGTCAGTTCGTCCCTCGTGCGGACGTGGTCCACAATCCTTCGCCGCACAGCATCCGCATAGGCGACAAAGACCGGGTCGGAGCGATCGCGCCCAATCACAGGCGCGGCGACCGCCGTCAAAGGATTTAGCGTGACCGTCGAGGCTGTCGATGCATAGATCACGACCGCCCCGGCGCTCGTGAAACGCGCCGACAGCCCTGTCCCCTGAAGCAGCAGAGCCAACCCCGAACGCGGGCTCATCATCCCCGAAACCGCCGAAGACTGACGCCCCGCGGCGAGCGGAGCGTCGTAAAGCATCTGCAACCCGGTTTGACTGGCGAAGTCGGAAAGCGCCTGGGCCAGCGGCCGGCTCGGAATCTCAAGCATCCTTTCAGTGCGTTGCGCTGTCGCCGGAGCAGGCGCCATGCCGATAAAGGCAAAGATAGCCACCAGACAAAGAAGGGGCCGCGAACGACACATCCTCGTCCTTCGCCGATTTCGTCTTCCGACGCAATCGCAGCGGCCTCAAACTGATAGCCGGAGACCTTGCACGCTCGACGAGTTGTAGAAGCAAGGCAGGCCTCTGCTCCCAGTCGGGCTTCAGCGAATGGCGCTTAGACGCAAAGCGCCCTGCCCTCTTAGGTCCGCAATGCGTGCGCTCGAAAGTAGGCATTCCGTAAGTCTGTTCCATTACCGAAGCTGTGTAAAACGTGCTGAGCTACGGCGGGGGTGGAGGTGGCAACGAGGCGCAGGTTGCCTCGTCTCAGGCCGCGATAATCTCCATCAACTGATCTTCCCCCGCAAAAGTGGACGGGGTTAAGCCGCTCTGCGTTCGGCCTCGGCGGGGCTGATGTAGCCCAGTGACGAGTGCAGGCGACGGGGATTGAGAAGCCCTCTATGTATCCGAACAAGTCGCGACGGGCCTGGTCGCGGGTGGCGTAGACGCGGTGATGGACGCACTCGGTTTTGAGGGTGTGGAAGAAGCTTTGCATCGGAGCATTGTCCCAGCAGTCGCCCTTGCGGCTCATCGACGGGGTGATGCCGGATCGGGCCAGACCTGATCGATAGGCTTCGGCGGCGTATTGGATCCCGCGATCCGAATGATGGATCAGGCCGGGCGCGGGGCGCTGGCGTTCGACCGACATGTCCGACGGCGACGGGGGCGACGCGTCGTCCCCGTCGCCTGCACCCCGAACTGCGTCATCCATCGACGCAGCACCGTCTCGTGCAGCCCCAACTCCCCGGCGACCGCGCCGGCGGTCAGCCCACTGTTGGCGACGCGATCGACCGCCTCGCGCTTGAAAGAACCCGGGAAGTTCCGGCGTCGAACACTCATCAGACACTCCTCTCCAGCCCCGAAAGCTAGCATGGGTGTCCACCAAAGCGAGGGAGGATCAGGGCGGCGCGTAAATGTTGCGAAAGCTCGGATGAGGCACATTGCAGACCGACGGCCAGCGCAAACACCGACTTGATCCCAACGTTGAGTTCTCCTCGCTCAATCCCGCCAATATATTTCCGACGCAGGCCAACTGGTGCTGTCAGTCTAACGCTAACTTGTCCCCACTGAAGGTCGGCATAAACGACCCGCGGCGCATAGCGCAGCGGGTCGTGGCGTTCGGCGGAACTGGAGTTTTAGAAGCTCCAGCGGGCTCCGACGCGGATCGAACCACCGGTGGCGTCACCGGCGAAGGCGGCATCGCCCCGCACGAATAGGTTCACACCGTCCTGGTCGAGAAGATTGAGGCCCAGGCTGACCTTGCCATAGGTATCTGGCTCGATCTCCTCGTTGCCGAACACCGTGGTTCCGCTAGTGAAGGTCGTCAGGCCATTGCCCTCGAACTCCTTGACCGCGAAGACGCCGATGAAGGGCTGGTAGCGCATGCCGCCGGCCGAGCCGAACGTCCCGCCCATCCGGACGCCCGCCTCGCCGCGCAGGCTTTTCAGGTCGTCGAAAGTGAAGACGCCGCCCGGCACCGTCAGGTCGTCGATGTCCGCATCTGAATAGGCCAGCGTCGCCACCGGCTCGACGAAGAAGCTTCCCGCATCGAAATGATAGCCGACCTCGCCTTTCGCGCCATAGCTGGTTCCATCGACCTCGTCGCGGAAGGCGGCGGTCAGGGCGTTGACCGTGACCGAGAACCGGTCCGCCTTGACCAGGCCGTTGGCGAAGAACCCACCCACATTGACCGCCGCGTAGGCGCCGAGGTTGCCGCCTTGCAGATCGATATGGTTGCCGCTGGCCAGTTCCATATCGGATTGACCGACGCCGCCGGTCAGGCCGAACAGCACGGTCGCCGACCCCATTGTCCGCTGTATGTCGCCACCGAACTGGAAGCCGAAGAAGTCCTGATCATAGGACAGGTCGTTGCTGGTCGTTACGCCTCCCAGGGTGAAGCCGCGAACCTGGTCCTGACCCTCTGTGCCGCCATATCCTTGCGCCCACATCTCGAAACCGTCCGAGCGTGGCTGGGCGCCTGACCCCGCGACATCCCGCAGTTCGGTCATCCGCGCCGACCAGGCGTCCGCGCTCTGATTCCAGGCGTTGGAAACCGCGACGCCGACCCGCCCGATCTCGAACGTTTCCGTATCCGGCGTCGTGACCAGCAGGAAGTTGGCTGTCGGGGCATCGAACACCAGATTCAGCCGGTTGAAGCCGAAGTCGGTCTGACCGCCCAGCACGAAATTCCCCGCGGTAGCCGAAGCCGCGTCGACCAGTAGGATGCCGGTCAGGTTCAGATTGGGCGCCGCCCCTGGCGCCGCATCGGCCAGCAACAGCGAGGTCACGCCAGACGCTGCGCCTATGACCAGCCGGTCCGCCGTTCCTGTCGCCAGATTGACGTCAAGGCCGACCTGGCTGCCCGCGCCGCCATTGAAGGCCGTTCCGGTCAGTGTCAGCACGTCTCCGGCGGCCCCGTCCCGAAGGTCGATCAGTCCGGTGTTGGAGAAGGTCTCCAGACCGTTGAACGTGGCCGACGAGAACGCCGTCAGGACGCCGGCGTTGGTGAAGCTGTCGGCCCCGGCGCCGAAGTCGCTGGTTCCGGAGGCGTTGAAGACGCCGCCTGCATTATTGGCGAACGTATCGGCGTTGTTGGTCAGGTGCAGTCTGCCATTGACCACGCCGGTGTTCCTGATGGTCGCTGCGCCGCCGATGGCGTTAATGGCGAAGCCGCCCGTGGAACCGATCGTTCCGGCGTTGACGATCGTGGCGCCGCCTATTGCGGTGCTGTCGATCCCGGCGATGGAGCCGTTGACGCTGGAGCCTGCGGCGACATTGACCTGGGCCGTGCCGCCGCTGTTCAGCAGGATGGCCGTGCCCTGGGCCGACGATATGACGCCCGAGGTATTGATGGTGATCGGCCCTGCGCCGGTTGTGGAGGCCTGGATGGCGCCCGTACCCACGCCTGCCGCCGTGACGCGACCAGCATTGATCAACACTGCGCCGGTGTCGGATGCGGTCAGGATGCCGACCGAGGTTCCACCAAACAGGCTGTCGCCCAAGGTCGATACGGTGTTGGCATTGACCGTCACGTCGCCGGAAGTCGAAGACGCGACGATGCCCGCCGCCGAGCCCGTGCCGGTCGTGGTGACCGTATCGACGTCCACCAAAACATTGCCCGGACCATCGGTCGAGGCGTCGATGCCGGTGACAACCGCAGAGTTGGTCGTCAAGGCGCCGCCGATTACGGTGACGTCGCCGGTGTTCGAGAAGGCCTGGACGCCAGTTGCGAACAGATTGTTGGTGGTGACGCTGTCGAAAGCGACGTTGACGTCGCCGAAAGCCGACGCCTCGATCCCGCGCGCGGCGAAACCAGAGGTCGTGACCGTTCCTGCGTCCACATTCACTGTCCCGCCTGCCGTGGTCGAGGCAAGGATGCCTACCGAGTTGTCGCCGGTCGTCGACACCGTATCGGCCGCCACGACGATATCGCCGCCGCCGCCCGCGATGCCCAAGGGGTTGATAAGGGCGGTTACGCCGTTGGCTCCAGCGCCTGTGGTCGAGGCCATGCCTACGTCGACGGCGATATTTCCGGACTGGGATTGCGCATCGACGCCCTCGGCCGAAGCGCCCTGGGTCGAGACGCTGTCCGCCGTGACGACGATGTCGCCCGACGCCGTCGCGGCCCGGATGGCGGAACCGTCCGGCAAGAAGAAGAAGCTGGGGCCGCTAAGCCCATTGGTGGTCACCGAGCCTGCAGCGATGGAGACATCGCCTGTTCCTGTCGCTTCGGCATCGATGCCGCGCGAAAGTTCGCCGTTGGTCGTCACTGTGTCAGCTGTGATGTCGATGGAACCGTCACCGGCGGCGCGGGCGATCACGGCGGGCGCGTTGTCGCCGTCGGTGGTCACCTCAACGACATTGATCGTGGTCTCGGCGCCGAAATCGGCGGTCGTCGTCACCCCGGCGCTGTTGTCGCCGCTGGTCCGCACGCTGGCGGCGGTGACGTCGATGGGGCCGCCAACGGATCCGGGAATGCCGAAGAAGGGATTGCCGGCAGATCCCGTCGCGGCTCGCACGCCCACAGCGCCGACCCCGCTGGTGGTCAGGCTGCCGGCGTTGACGCTCACGCCGCCGGCTTGGCTGGCGATGTCGATGACCGCCGAGTTGTCGCCGGCGGTGAAGGCGTTGCCGGTGCTGACCGAGGCGTCCCCGTTGATCGCGCGCACCTCGATGGCGTTGGCGTTGGCGCCGCCGGTGCCGACGAAGAAGCCGCTGTTGGTGACCGTCACGCTGTCGCCCGAGGCGGCGATGGCGCGCGAACCGTCGCCGTCAGCGGTGGCTGCGGCGACGTCGACAAACACAGCGCCGCTGGTCGAGGTCACGTCGATGGCGTCGGAGTTGGCGCCGGTCGTCTGGGCCTGGAACACATCCACGCGGATATCGCCGATGGCGGTCGTGGCGTGAATGCCGTCCGATCCTGCACCCGAGGTGATGACCGCATCGCCGCCGTTGCCGATGGTGACGTCGCCGAAGGTGGTGTCGGCTGAAACCCCCGTGGCGTTGTCGCCTTCGGTGATGACGGTCGAAGAGGTGATGGCGATGTCGCCGCTGTCGCTCTGGGCCGTCACGCCAGCGGCGTTGTCGCCAGCCGTCACGACCGTGAACGTATTGATGTCGATGTCGCCGAGGTCGGTCGAGGCATCGACGCCGTTGGCGCCATCGCCGCTGGTGCTGATCGTGCCCGCGTCGATGGTGACAGCGCCTTCGGAAGACGAGCCGACCACGCCGATGGCGTTTTCACCCGTGGTCGTCACCGACCCAATGTTCAGGTTGATGTCGCCGACGTTGGTGGCGGACAGGATGCCGAACCCGCCATCCGAATCCGTTGTGATGCTTGCGCCCGCCCCGTTCAGGGTAAAGGCTGCATTGCCGAAGTCGAACAGCAGGACGCCGATATTCAGGGTCCCTGAGGTGTCGATGGCGACGCCGTCATCCAGGTTCACCGTCAGGGGATCGGGCGTGAAATAGCTAATGCCATTGGGATAGGGATTGCCTGCGGCGGTGCAGGTCACCTCACCGCCACCCGCAGGCGCAGCGCCGCATTCGTCCTGGGCCAGGACCGGCGTCGCCACGAATGCCGTCAGCCCAGCCAACGCGAGCACGCCGCCGCCAAGAATACTGCCGAGCTTGAGCCTGGCACGGCTGGAAGCGGGCGTCCAGGCAGGCGAAAAGACAGCGACGGGGCGGCGCAGTTGGGTGATCATTTCGGCGTTTCCTGACCGACGCTCTCGGTTTCCCCTACGAAAACCCGCGCCTGTTGGAGTAGCTACGTCTCCCGCCGCCAAAGAGATGTCTGCAAATGGAAATATTCCTGCCTTTATTCAAATGGGAAAGCTTGACCTTATCAGGACCCCTGCCGGTAATTCTATTTATGCCACGCCCAAATTGATCGTTTGCAAGATTTTCTACTGCAAGCTTCACCGATAGACATACGAGAGGCAAGGAAGTCGACGAAACGGGCGGTCTGACGCGGAAATCATGAGCCCCGGCCCTGATACAATGGGAGCGATGAGAGATACCTCCGACAAGCTGCTAAAAAAAAGCTGCGTCCATCTTGGGTTCTGCAGCTCCGTTGCGGATGGTCAACCGCTGCACGTCGATCAGTTCCTTCGTGAGTTCGGCGTTCTGACCCACGATGAGATCGCCGACGCCATATTCAACGTAGAGGGCTGAGACCCAGATGGCTCAGAGGCGAACTTTTCGGTCCAGCATGCGTGGTGCATTCATTCGGCACATAGGCGGGGCCGAAGTGGTCCAGGAGGAGACTCACCAAAGTTCGGCTAAGGCTCGGTTTGCGACGAATGTCCCGGTCCACCAGCGGATACTCAGGCGGGGCGACCATCCAGCCCGAAAGCGGACTCTCGGATTGGCCGAAATGAGCCACGAGCGACATAGCTGCCGATCTGAGATCGATGTCTGTTGCTGACTCAAGGCGCTCATGGCGACGTCCGCTTTTGGGCAAGGCGTTGATGAGCGGCCGAATACGCGAGTCGGATGTCGGCGACTTCACCAACTACGTTGTCTAGAGCGTCACGACGCGTTGTGGCAGGCGAGGGCAAGCGTTGCGCCTAAGCGCCATTCAGAGAAACTAGACTGCCGCACGAGTCCGAATTGCTCCCTACGCCGACTTAGCCGGACCCTAACACTGATGGCCATTATCACCACCTTGAATGGCGTCGCCTGTCTTGAGAAGAGGCTATGGCGTGAAGGCCAGCGTCCGAGGCGAATTGGCACAGGTCAACGTGGCGGATGCGGCGCCGCCTGCGCGTCTACAGCCGAGCCAGCCCCTGAGGTTCAGTTTGTCAGCTGAAAACTCAGTCTCAGGGCGCCGGTGATGCCCTTGACGCCCATGCGCATGCAGATGGCGCGTAGGTGGGCGCGGACGGTGTGGATCGACATGTCCATCTTGCGCCCGATATCCTTGGGCGCCTCCCCCTGGGTCAGGTGGGCCAAGACCGAAATCTCGGCGCGGGTCAGGCCGAAGATGGCGCGCAACGGCTCCATGCCCTCGGCGCCCATACAGTGTGCGGGTCGCGCCGTTGCGAAGATGCGGCCCGCCGCATCCGGCGTCATCGCCAGATCAAGCAGACACCAGGCGTCGTCGCCCGCGCGAAGCAGCAACCGGCCCTGAGGTTGCCGACCTTCGATCAGGCGCGTCACCAGGACGTCGAACTCGGCGCGATTGCGGTGTGTGGCGCAAATGAAGGTCCCGCCTGAACCCAGCACGCCCGCGGCGATCGTGGCTCTGGCCTTGGCGTTGGCGCGAAGAACGCAGCCCTGAGGGTCCAGAACGAAGCGGGCGATGGCGTCATGTTCGAACCAGGCGGTGCAGTCCGCATGGGTCAGGGATGTCGGGTTTCGGGTCGGCATGAACGGCGTCAGACGTCGCGTTAGCGCCTCCTCCACGACCGGCAAGCTGGCAATACCATTTCTGCGCGGCGTCGCCGCCGTCTTCTCCTCATACATTCGCGCCACCCAGTGTTCGAAGGCCGAAATCAACCTTGGTTGTGGCTGTTGGCCTCACGCTTGATCTGTTGCAGTCAGAGGGTCGATGTCCTTCAAGTCTTAGCTCGGCCCAATGTGTTAAATACTGTTATCAGTTTGATGCTTAGGCCGTAATCGCCGCTATGGGCTAACTATAATGGGGTATGCCCGTCGTCAGTGAGGTGAAATGTCGATGGCGATCACGTCCTGATATCGACCGGCCATCTGATCCTTGACCTCGCCCAGGGTGAACAGCATTGGCAGAGACATGCCTGCGAGGGTGCGCGGGGGATCGACGTCCTTGGTCCACGGCGCCGTCAAATCCACGGCGGCGCCGTCCAGTTCGACTGCGTAGGCGACGTTGGACTCCGTCTCCACATCGCCCTGGCGCCGCATTACGCCGCCATGCTCGGACTTGATCGAGATGACGGACGGCGCATTGGCGCGGACCTGGACGAAGATGCGCCGCGTCAGGCCGGTGGAGGCGTCGCCGAAATCCACCACCTCCACGCTGGAGCCGGACCCGAAAGCGCCGGCGGCGCCGGCCAGGTTCAGTTGCGCTCTGGGCGTGGAGACCAGCTGCATGCGCACCGGGATGGGGGCGAGCAAGGCCGTCCCATCGGCATCCTTGACCAACAGCTTGAGGTCGCTGGCGTAGGTTCCGGCGTCGGGCACGGCGTCCACGACGATGGTGGCGTCTAGCTGCGCCTGACCCGTCGCCTTGCCGGCGAGGGTGTAGCGGAAGACTCCAGGCTCTACGTCGGAGGTCTGAAGCCCGGACGCTTCTCGCGCGCGGAACTGCACACCCACCCCGCCCAGGGCCAGGCTGGAGACGGCCGCTCCGCCGTCGTCCACGAAGGACAGCCGCAACTCGCAGGCCTCGTCGTCCTGGTTCTTCAGGCCCAGGTCGATGGCGCCGCTGGACGGGCCGATAGCGAAGGGGTTGTAGTTGATGACCACCGTGCTGGGGCTCTGGCTCATGGCTAGGTCGCAGGCTCTCGCGTCCGATGCCGCCAGGGCCAGGACCGCCGCCAGGGCTAGTGACACAGCGAGCGTAAAAGTGTCGGACCAAGTCAGGGCTGGCGTCTTGTGGTTCTCTGGCTCCTTGCGGCTACGGCGGCGGCTGAGACGTGCGGATTTCGCCGACATCGACTGTTCCTTCCACTTTCTCGGGAATGGTGAATTCGCCCACCACTGCGTCCTGGATCAGCAGGCGATAGCGACCGGGGGCCAGGCCGTCGGCGACGAATCGCCCCGAGCGGTTGGTAAAGAAGGGCTTGCCCTCCGCATCGTCCGGGGCGCCGACCGCCTGGATGACGCCGCCGGCCAGGGCGACCGGCCCGCTGGCGGACATCAGGACGCCGCGCGCGGTGCGCGACGCCTCGCTGCCGACGACGAAGCGATAGCCGTTGCCGAAGCCGGGGAAGATGTTGATGACGCCGCTGCCCAGATCATAGCCTTGGGGCAGGGGATCGGCCTCGATCTCGTAGCGATTGACGCCGTAGCCGCGATCCAGGCCGACCAGCGCGGGACCCAGCCACCCGCTATGCGCGACCGTATAGCCGCTGGAATCCGTCAGGTTGATGCGGGAGCGGGACAGGGTCGGGTGGGGCGTGGCGATGACGAAGCCTTCGCGGGCCGAACGCCCCACGCCGAACGCCCCGTCGGCATAGCCGATCATCGTCGACAGCCGCCACAGCGATTCCTGGCGGGTGACGCCGCCCGGTTCGGACGACACCAGCCGGTTGGACACAAGCTCAGCGTCGAACCGATTGTTGATGTAGCGCAGGTCGGCCGTGACCGCCTGGTTGGTGCGATCCTGCGACAGCCGCACGTCGCCACTCAGGTCGTTGAGACGACCGGATGAGGCGCGCGATACGCCCACCTCGCGAAAATCCTTGTCGGTGTCGTAACGTGCTGTGCTGCTCCAGCGACCGCCGAAGCGCGACGTTAAGGTCAGGCCGAAGCGATCCTCGTCGCGACCGTCGTCCGTTGACCCTCTCTGCCAGACCAGATTGACCGCGAACCGGCGGAAAGTACGACCCAGCGCCAAGCTGTAATCGGTGCGGTTCTTGCGTTCGCGGCCCTTTACGAAGGCGGCCCCGCCGCTGATCGAATAGTCGCGAAAACGCACCAGCAGCCGCGCGGCGGCGCGCCATTTTTCGCTGTTGAAAGCGGACGGGTCGAAGGCGCTCTGAAAATAGCGGCTGGTCGCCTGGGCCGACGCCACCAGGCGCGCATCGGCGTTCTTGCCCAGCGTGCTTTCGAGAAGATAATCGACCGAGGCGACATACCCGTTCGTTCCTGTGTCGCCATTATGGCTGGCGGCGCCGCTGAGCTGGACCAGGCCCAGCTTGGATCCCCATGTCGCCATCGCGCCGGCCTGGCCCTTGCGGTCGGCGATCTGGGCGTTGGCGCCGACCGTCACAACATCGGACAGGCCCTTGCGGACAAAGCCGCTGGCGGCCAGCGTCGAGCCGTACTGAAGATTTCCGCCTTCTTCCAGCACCCCGGCCGAGACCCCGAAGTCCACCACGCCGCAGTCCAGAAGGCCGGCGCCGCCGAACAGGTCGAACACGGCGATCTCGCGCTGGCCGTTGTCGTCCTCGACCAGCAGGCGAACCGTATTGGCTCCCTGTGCGAAGGGAAAATCGCCGATGGAATAGGGGCCGGCATCCAGGCGGATCCGCTCCACCACCACGCCGTTGACCTCGACGACGACCAGGGCCGGGCGGTCAAGGATGAACTGGCGGCGACCTGCGGGGCGCACGTTCTGGAAGGGACGGATCGTGGAATAGGCTCGTGCGGCCGACAGCCCCAGGAACCGCTGCGACCCCTGAAAACTGTCGATGGGGGGCGCGAACTCGCCGGCGGTCAGACGCACGGCGGATTTGAAGATGTCCTTGGTCAGGCGGATTTCGCGGCGCTGCCAGCGGCCTTGGTTGTTGCTGCCGTCATAGTCGACTCCTGTGGTCAGGGTGACTCCGTCGAAGCCGCCGAGGTTGGCGAACATGTCGATCCCGCCCTGAAGCGGCGAAAACCGGCTTTCGGTATGGGAATAGAGCTGGGCCAGGGCGATGTTCGCGCCGGCCGAGAAGTTCGCCGGCTGATCGAAGGCGGCGGGGTCGATCACCGGGTTCTGGGAGAAACCGACATCGCGCCGCGCCCGACTTTCTGGTGTGGAGGTGGCTACGAAGGTCAGGGAGAGGGGATCGAAGGTCAGGGAGAAGCCGTCGCTGGCCAGGTCCGCCATATCGACCTTCGTCTGAGTCGCGATCCGGCCTGACAGGGTGGTGAGGAGGTCAGGCCCGACCTGAGGCCGCAACAGGTCAAGCAGGGCTCTCGCGTCCACCAGCCCCTGGCCCTGATTGTCGACCGCGCCGCTGATGTCGCCCAGATATTTGCCGTCCAAGGTCAGCGGCCCCTGGATCGGCGTGAAGACCGAGGAGGGCCTGACCGAAGGAGACTGGTCCTGAGCGGGGGGCGTTGCGGATGGGGGCGGAGCCGGGGTGTCCGCAGCACCACCGGAGCCTTCGTTTCGCTCGATCGCGACGATGGCGGAATAGTCATGGGGCGCCGTACGCATGACCTCGTCGGTCAACTGGATCGGCCCGGCGTGCGCCACGGTGGCCAGGCCACCGCCCATGCAGGCGACGGCGCCGATGCGGCGGAATGCGGTTCGCGCGCCGGACCGCCCGCCCTTAAAGGACTTGCGGGCCATCGCCCGCCCTTAAAGCAGCACGATGGAAGCGGTGAGGTCGCCGGATGCCGAGGCGGCGAGGGCCGCCGGTATCTTCACCTGACGCGTGGCGCCGCCGGCGATCACACTGACCTGACCGACATCGACGTCTGCGGCCGGTACTTCGTGCGACTGTCCGTCTGCGGTCTTCAGAATGATCTTGGACTCCCGGACATAGGCGAAGCCCGTGCCCGAGTTGTGGGCGGTCAGGATAACGTCGCCGTTCGCCGCGCGCGATACCGCGGTGACTTCCAACTCGGCGCGCGCGCGGGGCGGGGCCACGAAGACATAGGTGTTGATTGTGAAGGCGACCTGGACATCGGCCCCGGCTCCGCCTTCGGTGGGGGTCGTCTGCATGTTGATCGGCAGCTGAGCCGCTCGGACGAGATACATTCGTCCTTCCTCCGCAGCGTCGCCGGTATAGCGGACCTGGATCACCTGTTCGCGATTGGGCGGGATGACGGACTGGACGGGAAAGACCGCGATATCCTTGTCCTCTTCGACCAGGGAACGGGCGCCGGTTTCGTCCACCTGCATACGATAGGTTTCGATCTCGACAGTGGCTGGTGTCGCGCTGGTGTTCCTGACGGTCATACGATAGCTGGATCCGCCGCCGGACGGTGTGATCTTGGACACCATGGGCGAGACGTCCATGGCCTTGGCTGGCGTCGTCGTTCCTGTCATCAGAACTGTCGTCAGGGCCGTTGCGGCCATCAGCGTAGCGAATGCACGACGTGTCATTGGTTGCCCCCGTATCCTGTCAGAATTCCTCAATAAAGAAGCAGGGGACCGACCGAAGTCGGCCCCCTTTTTCGCTGCAATCCGGCAGGATCGAGCGAGAAGGTGAAGATTTCCGTATAGGTGCCAGCCGGAGCCGAGGCGGCGCCTGGACCCGAGGGAGAGGCGGCGCAACCCGAGGAGCCGGGGTTGGTCGGATCGCCCTGCGTTCCACCCAGACCGCTGCCACCGGGTACGTTGTAGCAGAGGTTCAGGAACAGATCGCCGTAGATGCCGTCAGCCAGTTTCTGGCTGTAGCCGCCCGAGTTGGTGACCATAGCCGGCTTGCCAGGATAGGTGTCGGTCGCGGCGAAGCCCAGGCTTGGGATTTCTGGCACGGACAGATCCCAGTCGTAGTTGATCAGCTTGCCGGCCGCCGACTTGAAGTCGCCGTTGGCGGCGCTCGAAGTCAGCTTGGCGCCGGTCGCCGCATTGCACGACATCCGCAATGTGGTGACCTTTTGACGTGCGCCGTTGGCGACTGCGACGTTCCCGCCTGCAACATTGGCCAGGCCGATGCCGCAGAAGTTGGTCACGCTGGTCGAGACGGTCACGTTGGTCTGAGCGCTCGACACGGCCGGCATCACCAGCAAGGCCGCGGCGGCAGTCGCCGCCGCAATAAGATAGGTCCGCATAATAAATCCTCCAGCTTTTCAATAATGTGCCCACCCAAGGAGATCGGAAGGGGCCACAATGTCGTGGCGTCACCATCTATTCACCGCTGGAGGCGGCGCTACATCGTCAAAGAAACTATCGATTATTGTCTAGTTAATTTTCGCATCGTTATTGCGAGAGGGAATGCAAAAACGAAGCTGTTCCATGATCTCGGCGTAAAAAGACGGGCGCCAGCCTTCTAGAACGGAGCAGATTGCGCCGTATTCGCAGGCGTCAATCTCTCCCCAAACTCGGGTATGTCAATTGTCCGTGGGGTTGGATACGACAATGGGGTGAACTGTGCCCGTTGAATGCTCGACCGCCGAAATGGCTGTTTACAGTTCGAGCGCAGAGGTCCGGTCATAAGGGAGGGCTGCGATGATCGTGGGCGTAACGGGTTTTCTCGCCGTGGGAAGCGACGTCGGTGATTTCGACGCCCACCAGGGCGACCTCAACTTTTACGACGATGACGAGATTATCCCGCCCTGGTCTCGCGCCATCGCGGCTTGGGTGAACATCGATCCCCGCGCAAGGATGCTCTTGTCGCGTTCAGGCCGCATCGGCTGGGCCAACGACGCCGCCTTTCGCATGCTGCGAGACGCCGGCGTGTTCAGGGTGGTGGACGATCACCTTGTATCCGACAGCAGCGTGACGGCGGCGGCGCTCGCGCGTCTTCTGCAGGACGCCGTTCTGGACGCGGCGATCTATGCCGTAACTGCCATGGACGCTGACCGACAATGGCTTCTGCGTTGTCAGCAACTGATCGCGGGCGACGACGACAGTATCGGTTTCGCAGCACACAGAATGGCGGATCGTGTCTCCTATGAGGCGATGCTTCAGATCCATCATCTGACGCCCAGTGAAAAGCACATCGTGACGATGATGCTGGCGGGGATGGAAACTGGGCGCATCGCTCAAAAGCAGGACATCTCCATCGAGACGCTGCGCACCCATATCAAACACGCCTATCGCAAGCTGGATGTCACCAGTCGCGGCGAACTGTTCGCCAAGGCCGTGGATTTCGCAGGCCTTTAGGTTCGAGGGGGCGTATTTCGATGCGCGACCCATTCCCGGTCTGGGCTCCATAAGGCGTCAAGCCGCCGGGGCCTCGTAAGACTTGGCGCGCCTAGCGGCCGAACGCATCGTCTTGGCCGATCAGAAATCGGCGGGGCGCGCTGGCTATATGGCCCAGAGCGCCGAGTTGCCTGACGGGGCAAGAAACTAGGTGCTGATGGATCTGATCGAGGCTATGCGCCGATCCAGTGCAACATTGCGGCCTTCGGCGAGGCTTTCGAAAAAATGTGACCATCGGAGCCGCGCTGGCCAGCCGCAAAACGCCGGGATGGGGGATGTCGCCTTCTTGACCTCAAGGCCGAGTCCGCTCTTGGCGCAGAAGCGATAGTTAGTGCGTTGTCACGTTACCGCCTTAATAGGTCGCTGATGGAATGTTCAATTACAGCCGCATCAGCCTCGTTGAGGGCTTCACCCGCTACATGTCCCCAGCCCGTTTCGAGGACGCGAAGCTCAGCTCCGGGAATGCGTTTTGCTTCCTCCGCGGCGTCTGAGATCAGGAAGTAAAGATCGCTCGAGGCGGCATGATAATGGCGTAACTCTCAATCTAGCCGAGCGCACGATCAAGCTCTCCCTGGTAAATCTCGTTCGCACTGATGTCGGCGTGTTGGCCTGTCCAGATCTGCGCGAGCAGGTTGTTGGCGTCGCGTCTGAGGAACCAGCGCTTCCTTACCACTCACGCCGCGATCTACAACACCTTTTACGCCCAACGACATCTCATCAGCCGCAGGAACCTCCGACGCTTTCGCGGGCGCTGTCAGTCTAACACTAACTAGTCTCCACTTCAGACCGCCTAATGGCATGATCGGAGATCGCATTTCTTGAAGCCACTATCGTTCAAGCGCCATCGCTTCCCCGCGGCGATCATCCGCCAGGCCGTGTGGCTCTACTTCCGCTTCAGCCTAAGCCGTCGCGACGTTGAAGAGCTAATGGCCGCGCGCGGGATCGACGTCAGCTACGAGACGATCCGCTGCTGGACGATCAAGTTTGGCCCCCAGATCGCACGACGACTGAAGAAGCTTCGCCCCTCCCCTTCTCCACGCTGGCACCTCGACGAGGTCGTTTGCTCGATCGGTGGAAAGCGGATGTTCCTATGGCGCGCCGTAGATGACGAGGGCGTGGTGCTGCACGTCGTCGTCCAGCGACGGCGAGACACCGACGCGGCCTTGAAGCTGCTCCGGCGTTTGCTGCAAAATCAGCCAGTTGAACCTGAGAAGATCGTCACCGATGGGCTCGGATCATACCAGGCGGCTTTAGGCCAGATCGGCCTGCGTCACCTGCATTCCCCTGGCCGGCTGCGAGAAAACAATCGAGCGGAGAACTCCCACCTGCCGATACGCCGGCGGGAGCGACAGCAGCAGCTGTTCAAATCTCAGGTTTCAGCCCAGCGCTTTCTCACCACTCACGCCGCGATCTACAACACCTTCTACACGCAACGACATCTCATCAGCCGACCGAACCTCCGCCGTTTCCGCGCCAGGGCGAATGCGGCATGGGCCGTCGCTGTCGCCTGAGATTTCGTCGGGCTGGGCAAGTTGCAGTGCTCCTCGATTAACCTGACAGCACTGAGGCGGGAACCTGCCGCCGGTCTACTAACGCTCCGGCGGCTGCATAAACTCTATCGTGATGTGATCGGGGCCTGAAACGTAGGCCACTAAAGTTCCTTGCCGCGAGCCACCCGGGATCGGCATCGGACTACCTTTCGCTTTCCATCCTGCTGCCTCGACGCGGGCAATGGCGGCATGAATATCCCTCACGACCAAAGCTAGGTGGGCTGCTCCGATCGATCCCGCGCTGTTGGGCACCGTCCCGTTTTGGGCACCATTTGAATATTGCAACAGTTCGACCACGTACCCGTCGGGTGCCTTGACGATCGCCGTTTTCACTCTCGGATCATGGACACCTGTCACCTGATGCAGGAAGTCGCCCCCCATCTCCGATCGCCGCTCAAGTGTGAAGCCGAGCGTTCCCGTCCAGAACCGAACGGCGTCGTCTAAAGACGATACAGTGAAGCCTGTGTGGTCGACGGCGACTACGCTTGCAGCGTCGATCGTTACTGCACTCTCACTGGGCTGCGCTTGCGTTGTCACGGCTGCGCCTCGGCTGCAACCGACACCAGCTCCACGGTGGACATGATCTCCATGGTGACGCCTTAACGCTTAGATCGGCTCTGTCAATCTAACGCTAACTTGTCTCCAGCTCACGGCGCCTAGGAATCTGATCGGAGATCGCATTTCGTGCAACTGCTATCCTTTAATCGTCATCGCTTTCCAGCAACAGACATCCGCCAAGCGGTGTGGCTCTACTTTCGCTTCAGCATTCGCGACGTTGAAGAGTTGATGGCCGCGCGCGTGGTCGACGTGAGCTACGCGGCCTCCCACAAGACCAGCCGGTCGAACCTGAGAAGATCGTGGCCGATGGACTCGCGTCATACTAGGCGGCAGCTTTGGGCCAGCCTGGTCGGCGTGACCTACATTTCCCCAGGCCGACTGCGAAAAAACAATCGCGCAAACGCCGATAAGGCGTAGGCGGTCTCCTCGGCTAGAGATTTTGATGAACCGGGCAAGTCGTGGACGGCAGCGCTTAACCTGACAGCGCGCTCTTCGCCTACCCTGCATGCGCCTTCTGGGCCTTGGTCAGTTCGATCATGCCCTGGGCGGCGCCCATCTCCGGCACGATCTCGCCGGTGCGGTCCGAGATGACGTCGAAGCGGGCGGCGACCTGTTCGGGCGCATCCTCGCCGGTGACGAACGCTCCTTGCGTCAAGGTGACATAGGCGCGCTCGAACCCGCCGGCGCCGGCGGCCAGGATGGCGCGGCTGGGGGCGTCCCGGCTGACCAGATACAGAAGACCCGGCGTCACCAGGGCAGGTGACAAGGCCTCCAGCGGCAAGGCCGCGCCCAGGTCCTCGGTCATGCGGGTGTGGGCGNGTCGCGGGGCTGGGGGCGGGAGCGAGGTCGGTCATGAAGCGTCTCCTGCCGGGCTGCGGGGCCCATCCCCGCCGCTCCGGCGCCCTTCAGCGCCCTCCCTCCCGCCTTTCGAGCGGTCGAGGGCCACCGCGTTCCAGTCGTCGAACGGCGCCTCAGGCCGCAGGATGCGGGTTTCCACGGCTTGGGACCGCAGCCGGGCGCCCAGCCGGGCGGCTGCTAACTCGCCGACCGCGCCCCGGTCCGCGGCGATCAGCACCCGGCGCACCTCCGGCGGGGGCGTCCAGGCCGCGAGATTGTTCGCCGACATCAGGGCCCAGCCCGGCAGCCGAAACCGGTCGATGGCCGACAGGGTCGTGAAGACCCCCTCGCCCACCACCATTTCGGCGGCGGCCGGGGACAGCCGCACGGCCGCGCCGGGCGGCACGAGGCCGACCGTCTTGCGCGTCAGGGCGAGGCCGGCGGCAGGCTGGCCGTTGGGCTCCAGATAGGTCAGCTCCACGGCGGACAAACGGCCGTCCGCATCCCGTATACCCGACACCAGGGCGGGACGGGTCCGGCGTCCCGCCCGATAGACGGAAACGGGCGCTCCGGGATGAAAGCGCAGGTCGCCGGTGTGTCGCCCGGTGACCGCGCGACGCCGCAGATAGAGCGAGGCCGGATCCCCCGGCTGCAGGGCCAAGGTTCCGTCCCAGAGCCGGAGCGCCGTCTCCAGCCTCAGCCGCCGGTCCGGCCGCGGCGTCGACGGGGCTGGCGCTCCGCCGCCCGTCAGTCGGCCTTCGGCGTCGATGAAGCCGGCGTCGCATAGGTGGTCTCGGATGCTTCGCCAGTCAGCGGCGCCGAACCCATGGATGATGACCCGCCCCTCGGCGAGCAGCAGCGACACCGAGCGGTCCGCCGCGCTATGGCCCGGGGCCGGAATGTTGGCGCGACAGCCGCCTTGGTAGAGGTCGCCGCCAAAGGCGGCGACAATGGCGTGCAGGGTCATGGCCGCCTCAGATCAGGCCGAGGGCGCGGAAACTGGCGGTTTCCTCTCGTCCGACGACGATGTGGTCGTGGACGTCCAGGCCGAACAGCCGCGCGCCGTCGACGACCTGACGGGTGACGGCGATATCGGCCTGAGAGGGCGTCGGATCGCCGGAAGGATGGTTGTGGACGAGGATCAGAGCCGAGGCCGAAAGCTCCAGGGCGCGACGGACGACCTCGCGAGGGTAGACGGGCGCGTGATCGACCGTGCCTTCGGCGATCCACTCATCCCGAAGCAGAAGGTTCCGGCGATCGAGATAAAGGACCCGGAACTGCTCCCTCGGCAGATGCGCCATGGCCGCCCGCGCATAGGCCTGGAGCGCGCTCCAGGAGGTGATGGCCGGGCGACGGCAGGCCTCGGCCCGGACAAGCCGCACGGCCAGTTCGCGCAGAACCTTCAGGTCGGACAAGGCGGCGGGCCCCATCTGGAACCGCCGCGTCAGTTCCGACGGGTCCGCCGCCGCCACGGCGGCCAGGCTGCCGAAACGCGCGAGGAGGTCGCCTGCCAGCTGATCCGGATCACCGTGGGACCGGCCCAAAATCAGCGCGAGGAGACCGTGGTCGTCCAGAGTTTGGCAGTCGGGAATCGAGAGCGAGAGGGCCTTGCCCGCGACGTCGTCGCGACGACGACGAGCGGATGCCGGATCGAGCGTGAGGGTCATGGCGGTGTCCTTTGCCGCTCCACCACGGAGCGCCCGCCGCCAGCCTTCCTTTCTCCTTCACCTGGTTCGACGCGCCTCCCTTTGGCGGTCCGCTGGCCGATCGCGATCGGTGCGGATCACCCGCCGGTCGAAACCTCCTCCAGGCCAGGGCGTCCGATCTATCGCAACTGGCTGTCCTTGCTCCCCCGGCGATTGATCGCCGAGTGCGCGATGCGGCCATCGCGACCGGATTGACAGTGCACGCAGGTTGTCACGCCGGGCATCGCCTTGCGCCGGGCCTCGGGAATTTCTTCCCCGCATTCGACGCAGTCCGGCGTGCCTTCGCCGATCGGGATGCGGGCCCGCGCATTGAGAACGCCGTCGAGCACCGTGTCCTCGATCTGATCGAGAACCGCTCCATCCCGCGTCCAACCGCCAGCCATGGCGCTCTCCCAGTTCCATCAGGTCTTAGCTTGCTTCAAAAAACCACCGGGCCGACGTGGAGGTTCCACCCGGTGGGCCTGGCTGGCCTTGGAGATCGGGCTTACCCACGCCGCGAGATCATCGGCCTGCCTAGGCCCCGATCCTGAAAAATGAACGCCCCCGTCTCCGGAGGCGGCCGTCTGGGTCGCGCGACACGAGAGGGTCGTTCGAACCGGTCCCGACTCCACAATCGCATAACGCCGTGTCAGGCTCTGGTTCGGGAGGACTGGACCATGGGAATACGCAAGACCCTCGTCAAATCGCGCGCCGGCGTGAAGCTGCTGCGCGCGTCGAACACCTGGCCGGCCGGCAGAAAGGACTCCAGTCGTCGTGGCGCCTCCTCACCCTGCGAACGAACGCGCCGCGCGCCTTCGCCGACGAGATGGAGGCCGAGGACGCCTTCGACATGGAGGTGATCGCGTCCCTGACCGACCCCACGATCATCGCCATGCAACGGCGGGGCCTCATCGACTGAGATGGCGCCGAAACTGAAGGTCTTCACCTGGTCGGACGGCTTTCATGCCTTCACCGTGGCCGCCAGTTCACGGCCCAAGGCGCTGGACGCCTGGGGCTCGAAACAGGATCTCTTCGCCACGGGTCTGGCCAGCCAGCTTAGCGACGGACCGGACTATGAGGCGGCCCTCGCCTCGCCCGGCGACGTCATCACCCGCGGCCTCGCCATCGACGTGGGCAAGATCGGCAAGGCGCGGCCGAAAAAGGCCGTGGGTGTCTCCGAGACCAAGCGCGCCAAAATCGAAACCCTGCAGGCGGCGCTCGCCGAGCTGGATGAAACCCATCAGTCTGCGCTCGCCGACCTCGACGCGCGCCAGGCGGCCCTGGAGACCGAAAGGCGACGTGTTGAGACCGATCACGAGCGGAGCCGAACGGCCCTTGCCGCAGAGCTGAAGAAGGCCCGGGCCTGACGGGCGAACGCCGTCGCCCGCGTTGCGTTCTTCAAGGTTAGGGCCAGGCTGAAAGCCATGCGCTCGACAGCGGACGACCCGCCTTGTCCATTTGAGCCTGTCTCGCCGTTCTGAGATCCGCGGCTCGCAAAACCCGCTTTCGGCGTCCAGCCGGGTGCTCGCCAGTCGCGTCGACCCGATGATCGTCAGGCGAAAGTCTCACCAAAATCGTCATCTGCGGCGCACCCGCTGAGCACTCAGCGCGGCCTGCTGCCGTCGCAAGAGAACTTGGCGTCCCTCTGGCTTCTCGGGGAGGAAGACAAGGTCAGTTCGCCGTCTGTGGCCATCGTAAGCGCGACCCCGACGCGCCCCGATTACCGGATCGGTTTCGCCTCTCGCCGCAACCTTCCCAACAGCCCTCCGTTGTCCCAGCCCTCCCTGATCGTGGCGCGCGCCGCAATCACTGTTCCAAACGCAAAGTCCTTAGGATCGCCATGTCCGTCATCGTCATTACGGGTGCTAGCGCCGGCGTCGGATTGGCGGTCGCGGAGCGCTTCGCCAAGGCGGACTGGCAAGTCGTGGTCGTCGCCAGACAGGCCGAGCGTCTCGCCAGCGCCGTGAGTCTGCTGACACGTTCCGGCGGCCGCGCCATGGGCCTGGCGGGCGACGTCTCGGATCCTGAGTTCGTCGCGCGCGTGGGCCACGAGGTAACCCAAGCGTTCGGTGGAATCGACGTCTGGGTGAACAATGCGATGTCGACGGTGATCGGCCGTGACGAGGACCTGACCGACGCCGACTATCGTCGTGTCACCGAAAACACCTACCTGTCGCAAGTCTACGGCACGCGGGCGGCGCTCAGCGCCATGCGCCCGGTGGATCGGGGCGCGATCATCCAGATTTCTTCGGGCCTCGCGCTCCGACCGGCGCCCTTGCAGGCCGCCTACTGCGGCGCCAAGGCGGCCGTTGACGGCGTCACCGAAGCGCTTCGCGCCGAACTCATCGCCGCCGCTTCAAAGATCACTCTGACGACCGTCTACCTTCCTGCGGTCAACACGCCCCAGCCCCTGTGGGCGCGCAATCGCACCGATCGGGCGCAGGTCATCCCTGACCCCTTGTTCGATCCCCGTCTCTGCGCGGAAGCCGTGTGGTCGGCCGTCCGGAGGCCCAGCCGCAAAATCTTCGTCGGACGGTCCACCTGGCTGATGGGTCTGGCCCAGACCCTGACGCCGGCGTTGGCCGACCGAAAGGCGGCAGGCATGATCGCGGCGCAACAGGGCGACGCTCAACTCCCCCGCCTGGGCAATCTCGACCACCCGGAGGAAGGACCAGCCGCGATTGACGGGCCGGACACGGCGCGGGTGGTGAAACCCTGGATCGGCTTCGTCTCCAGTCGCCAGGTCGCCGCCCTCAAGTGGGCGGTTTGCGGCACGCTGGCGAGCCTCGCCGTGGCGACAGGCTTCGCGATCGGATCCTCCAAACGATGATCACGACGGCCTTTACGCCCCACCCCGGCCGTTCTTCGGAAGCGCTCCGCCCCGATGGATACGCCGCGCTCGAAGACTATGGGGTTCTGGGCGAAGGCCGAACGGTGGCCCTATCCGCGCTGGACGGGAGCATCGACTGGTGGTGCGTGCCGGCGATCGACGCGCCGCCGCTTTTCGACCGCCTCCTTGACCCCGACGGCGGGCGGTTCTCGATCTCGCCGATTGGGCCGTTCACGGCCACGCGCCGCTACCGCCCCGACAGCAATGTGCTCGAAACCGAATTCACCACAGCCACGGGTCGCGCCCGCCTGACCGAGAGTCTCAACAGCGGAACCGCCGGGCGACTGCCCTGGTGCGAACTCGCCCGCCGGATCGAGGGCCTCGAGGGCCAAACGACCTTCGCTTTGGAGATGCGTCCGGGGCGCCGGGGCGACACCGCCAACCCCTATCATTCCAGGATCGGCGACCACACCGTCTTCCATGTCGAGCGCGTCCTTGGCCTGTTCATCCATGATCCCCGCATCGCGTGCGAATGGTCCGATGAAGGCATCGTCGGAACGATCGCGGTCAGCGCGGGGGAGCGGCGCACGGTGGCCATCGTCGCGGGCCGCGATGAACCGCTGGTCGCGCCGTCCATCGCGGAGATCGACGCCCGGATCGATCTGTCGGATCAGGAATGGCGGGACTGGGCGGCGCGACTGAACTGTCCCGGCCTCTATCGCGACGACTTCATCCGCAGCGCCCTGGCCTTGAAGCTTCTGCTCTACTCTCCGTCCGGCGCCATCGCCGCCGCCGCCACCACCTCCCTGCCCGAGCGTCTGGGAGGCGAAAAGAACTGGGACTACCGCTACGCCTGGCTGCGCGATGCCGGCTATACGATCGAGGCCTTCCTGGCGGCCGGAGCCCAGGCGGAGGCCAAAGCCGCCTTCAGCTGGCTGTTGATGCAGTTGAAGCGTCACGGCGCCAAGGTCTGCTACAGTCTGGACGGCGAGATCGTGCCGCCAGAAACCCATTGGGACATGCCGGGCTACCAAGGCTCGCGTCCCGTCGTCACCGGCAACCGGGCTGCGGATCAGGCCCAGCATGGCGTGTTCGGCGACATCTTCGAAACGGCGTCGCGTTTCGTCGGCTGCGGCAACATCCTCGACAGCGCCAGCGCCCAGCAGCTTTCCGAACTGGCGGACCGGTGCGCGGACGCCTGGCGTCAGCCCGACGCCGGCATGTGGGAGCTGGAGGACGAGCAGCACTACACCATGTCCAAGATCAGCTGCTGGCAGGCTCTGGCTCGCGCGGTCGAGCTGGCCGACGCTGGACAGCTGCCGACGACCTGCCGGGACCGCTGGTCCCGGGAGCGGGACCGGATCTTCGCTTGGGTCGAGGACAACTGCTGGTCAGAACCCCTCCAGGCCTTCGTCATGTATCCGGGCAGCGACAAGCTGGACGCCGCCCTGGCCCTGGCCGTCCGGTTCAGGTTCGACGGGGCGGACCGGCTGCGGTCCACCCTGGAGGCGCTCGACCAGCGACTGGGCGCCGGCGTCTTCCACTATCGCTACACCGGCATGGAGGCCGAGGAAGGTTGTTTCATCGCCTGCTCCTTCTGGATCGCCGAGGCCTGGGCGACGCTGGGCGAGCCGGACAAGGCGCGCGCCCGCATCGACGGCCTGCGCGAAGCCTTGGGCGGCCGTTGGGGCATGCTGACGGAAATGATCGACCCGAAAACCGGGGGCTACCTTGGCAATATGCCGCAGGGCCTCAGCCACCTCGCCCACCTGACCGCGCTGACCGCGGTCGGCAAGGCGCAAACCCCCTCCCCCACCCCCGAAACGGAGACCTTCCATGACTGACCGCCTGACGCTGCAGGATCCGCGCGACCAGTATCCGAAGCCGCCCTTCCCCCGCCAACCCCAACCGGTTCCGGGCGAGGCCCGCGCCATGGACCCCAAACCGGATCATGGCGAGGAGAGCTATCAGGGCGCTGGAAAGCTCAAGGGCCGCAAGGCCCTGATCACCGGCGCCGATAGCGGCATCGGCCGTGCGGCCGCGATCGCCTATGCGCGTGAAGGCGCCGATGTGGCCCTGTCCTATCTGCCGTCCGAGCGCCGGGACGCCGCCGAAGTCATCGCCCTGATCGAGGTCGAGGGCCGCAAGGCCATCGACCTGCCGGGCGACATCACCGACGAAAGCTGGTGCCGACAGATGGTCGAACAGGCCGTGTCGGAACTCGGCGGACTGGACATTCTGGTGATCAACGCCGGGCGCCAACAGTACCGCGAGGACATCTCCCAGGTCACGTCCGAGGACTTCGACAAGACGTTGAAGACCAATCTGTACGCCATGCACTGGATCGCCCAGGCGGCGGTTCCGCACCTTCCGGCGGGCGCCTCCGTGATCACCACGGCCTCAATCCAGGCCTATGAACCGTCCGCCATTCTGCTGGACTACGCCACCACCAAGGCCGGGATCGTCGCCTACACCAAGGCCCTGGCCAAGCAGCTGATCGAGAAGGGCATCCGCGCCAACGTCGTGGCGCCGGGTCCATTCTGGACGCCGCTGCAGTCGTCGGGCGGCCAGCCGCAGGAGGCTGTGATGAAGTTCGGCGAACAGGTGCCGTTGGGCCGCCCTGGCCAGCCGGTCGAGATCGCCCCGGTCTATGTCCTGCTGGCGTCCCAGGAAGGCAGCTACATCACCGGCGAAGTCTTCGGCGTCACCGGCGGCATGGGCGTCGCCTGATCAAGACATCGGCGGCGGGAAAATCCCGCCGCCGATCTGTTTCTTCTTCGCCTGATCAGCCGGCGGTGGTGGCGACCGAACCTGAGTCGACCCGAAGACCCGCGCCATTGATGAAGCTGGCGCGCTCGGAACACAGAAAGGCGACGGCGGCCGCAACCTCTTCAGCCTTGCCTCGGCGATCCAGGGTCATGCCGGGGCGCTCTTCCTTCAAGAAGCTCTTGATCGCCGCCTCGAAGGTTTCGCCCCGTTCTTCCGCGCGCTTCTTCATCATGGCGTCGGTCATCGGCGTGGCGATGAAGGCGGGCGACACGGTGTTCACCAGGACATTGTCGCCGCCGTAGGCCTTGGACAGACCCTTGGCGAGGCTCAGGATGCCGGCCTTGGAGGCGCAATAGGCCAGTTCGTCGACATAGGGCTGCACCGCGTCTTCGGAGGCGAACAGGACGATGCGCCCCCACCCTGCGCGGCGCATCGCCGGGATGGCCTGCCGGCACATCCGCACGGCGCCCATCAGGTTGATATCGAGCGTCTCCAGCCAACCGGCGTCGTCCACTTCGAGAAAGTCTCCCGTCGCCCCTGTCACACCCGCGGCGTTGACGTAGATATCGGGATCGCCGAGGCGGTCCCGGACCTCCGCCCAGAGGCGCAAGACCTCTTCGGCCTTGGTGACATCGCCGGTCACGCCGATGCATTCTCCCAGGGGAGAGAGCTCCATGATGGCCTCGTCCAATGTGCCATCCGGCTTGTCGGTCAGCGCGACCCGAACGCCGGCCTCCAGCAGAAGACGAGCGGTCTCCTTGCCCATGCCGGAATCGGCGCCGGAAATGAGGGCGATCCGCCCCTTGATCCCAAGGTCCATCTGAAATCTCCTGTTCGTGCGCGGTCAAGGAAATGGTCGGCCGTCCCCATCGTCACCACAATGAGGGTCAGGGGCCGCATTGGCCGAAAAGGCGCTCGGAAAACCAGGCGCCGAAGCGATCGGCGCCCGGTTCGGCGCCTTGGCGGAGAAATGCCCGAGAGGCCTGATGTGCTTCTGGAGCGCGCCGTCGGAAATGCATCCTAGTTCAAGGTCGGATTGATCAGGAACTTCTCGCCGGTCGCCTTGCGCTCATAGGCCTGGAGAACCTCAGGCTTGAGCGCCTCCGCCAGACCAATCGTGCGGGTGTAGCGCGTGGCGAAGGTGGTCGTCAGCTCATCGAAGACGCGCTTGCGCAGCCGTGCCGTCGTCTCGGCTCCGGCCTTTTGCAGGAAGGGTGTGAGGAGCCAGCCGGAGACGCTCCACTGGAAGCCGAAGGCGAGCCGGTCCAGGATCATAGGCGACGGATCGAGCGCACCGTACACATAGAGCTGTTTGAACTGCGCCGAGCCGTATCGACTGTACTCCGTCATCCGGTTGACCGCCCCCTTCTCCATCGCCCGCATGATGTCGCCGCCAAGCCCACCGCCGCCGATGGCGTCGAAGGCAATCGTCGCCCCGGTTTCGGTAACGGCGTCGACCAGCTGCGTTCGGAAATCCTCGTCCCGGCTGTTCAGGACATGGGTCGCTCCCATGTCCCTGAGCAGTCGAACCTGATCATCGGAGCGCACAATGTTGACGAGCGGAATGCCGTCGCGCGCGCAGATTCGCTGGAGCATCTGGCCGAGACTGGACGCCGCGGCCGTATGGACGATGGCGGAATGCCCCTCGGCGCGAGCGGTTTCGACGAAGCCGAGCGCCGTCATGGGATTGACGGTCAGAGCGGCGCCCTGGGCGGCCGTCACGCCTTCGGGGATCGGCAGCGCGTCCCGCGTCCTGATCTTTGTCAGATCGGCGTACATGCCGCCGCCGATCATGCCGACCCGACGCCCGATCCAATCCTTCGCCTGGTCACCGGCGGCGACGACCGTACCCGCCCCTTCGTTCCCCACGGCGAGCGACTGGCCGATCCGGCCCGCGACCCCGCCGCGACGCGCGTCAGGGATTTCAAAACGAAGGCGAGGCTGACCTTCGGAACCTTCTGCACGGACCGACGCCGCATCCGCCGGGCCGAGCAGCAAACCAAGGTCGCTGGGATTGATCGGCGCCGCTTCGATCCGGACAACGATCTCGTCGGGGGCGGGATCGTCCAGGACGACGTCCTCGAGCGTCAGCGTCAAGCCGCCATCCTCATCGACTGTCGATCGCAATTCCCGTGCGGTGAGCGTCATGGCGAAGGTTCCTTGTCGAGGCCAAAAATGAAGGGCTCTGACGGCGTTCCCGTCTGTCGCGCCTTCGGCGAACCACCATGATCTGGGCGCCTACGCGCCCGATGCAACACCGCGAGCGCCATTCGCTGGAACGGACCCTGGATCAGCTCGACATCTCGCAATGCCCGCACGACATCGCCCACGGTCGTGGCGAAGCGTTCCCATGCGACGCTCGCCTGCTGACCGTGACATTGCACGGCCTGGTCAGAGCCCCCGGACTTCCAACACACTGGAACGTCGCGGGCCGGTCTCCGTTAGCTGTCGCAGTCACAAGGAGATCCGCCATGACCGACCTCTCACAGATCAAAGCCCATATGGAAGTCATCGGCGCAGACGGCGTCCACCTCGGCACGGTCGACAAGGTCGAAGGCGACCGCATCAAGCTCACCAAGGCCGACAGCGGATCACACAGCGATCACCACCATTATCTCTCCGGCGGTCTGGTCGCCGAAATCGAAGGCAACCAAGTCCGGCTGTCCGCCAACGCTGCTAACGCCGCCCTGCTGGAAGAGGAAGAGGCCGGCGAGGCGATCGCCGACCTGAAATAGCACCCCATGAGCACTGACAACGCGGCAGTCGCCGCCCGACTTCACGCGATCCGCGAGGACCTCCAGACCCAGGTCTGGCCGACGGCGGTCGAGGCGGCGAATTCGGGCGATCACGAACGCATTCGCGACCTGGTCAAGCTGAAGGTCGACATTGAAGCTATCGATTTCGCCCTCGGACATCGACCCACAGGATCCGCTGAGGAGGGCGACACATGATCGACCTCAACACGGCGACCGCCGACGAGTTTGACGGCGTCGAGGGGTTGCGCGGTCATGGCTTCGAGATCGTTCGCTATCGTGAGGAGCGGGGTCGCTTCACGAGCCTTCGCCAACTCGACGAGGTGCCCGGCCTGGCCGGTAAGACCGACGGGGTCGGCGCCCAGGTTTCGGTCGAACCGGGCTGATACAGCTTGCGCCGCAGCGACGATCGCTGCGGCGGATGCCGCCTCTCGGTCTGGACCTGAAGACGCGTCTTCAATCCATCCTGATCCGTCATCCGGCATCGTCTGCGCGATGACCCCTCGTCAAAGGGCGATAGGTGCATGTCCGCCGCGAATAATGATGGGCCTGATGCCGTGATATCCCCAAGGGCGCTTTCACGCTCAGGACAGAGCTTAAAACCTTCGATGCCCTCGCTCCGTCCTCGAACGGCCGGGAGCGCTTAGACGCGGCTTGCCCCCATCGTCGCGACCGGTGCGGTACGGATCGAAACGGAGGCTTCGCTTGATCAGCGACGGGGCATCATTCGTCCCGTGTGTCTGTAACCGCGCAGAACCCACGGCCTTTTTCGGAGTTGGTGCACGGCAGTTCCGGACCTTCCATGACCCACGCCTCGCCCCCCATCGCCGGCCCCCTTCCCCTCGTCGACGGTCCGGCGCCGGCACCCGACGAGAGGGCGCCCGCGCGCAAGACCCCGCCGGCCGCCGTGGCGGCGAGGCTCATGGCGGCCTGGAGCCAGGAGGCCGGCGCAGATCTGATCTTCGTCGCCGCAAGCGAGCGGCGCGCCGACGAAATCGCCCGCGCACTGGAGGCCATGGCGGCGCCCGAGGGTCCGGTCGTCCTCGTCTTCCCGCCGTGGGATTGCCTGCCCTATGATCGGGCCGCGCCGTCGCGCGAAAGCATGGGGCGGCGGATGGCGGTCCTGCATCATGCGACCGTTCCCGGCACGGCGGGACGGCTGCTGATCAGCTCGCCCGAGGCCATACTGCAGCGAACGCCGCCCCAAGGCGTCGCGGCGGTCCGCTTTTCCGTCGCGACGGGCGATCCGCTGGATCGCGAGGCGCTCGAAGCCTTCGTCCGACGGACCGGCTACATGGCTGACGAGCGCGTCGACGAGCCCGGCGAAATCGCCATCCTGGCCGAGGTCATCGACGTCTACCCGCCGTCGGCGCTGACGCCCTATCGGCTCGTCCTCGATCCGGATGGGACGGTGGCCGACATCAGGGCGTTCGATCCCGTGACCCAGCGCTCCCTCGACAGCGTCGCCAGCCTGACCCTGACAGCGGCGTCCGAGCTCGTCGTCGCCGAGGCCGACGACGGCGACCGGGCGGACGAAGACCCCCATGCCCTTTCGCGCTTCTATGACGCGCCCCTCGGCACGCTGTTCGACGCCTTCCCTGAGGCCGGCCTCCTCCGCGACGACGATGTGGAGGCTCGCCTTACACGCGTCTGGGACCAGATCGTCGAGGCCTATGAATCCCGTCGCGAGTTCACCGAGACCGACGGCGCGGCGGCGCCGGTTCCGGAGCGCCTCTATCTCTCGCCAGCGGAGGTGACGACCGCGCTCCGGGACGCGATCGCGTTGGATCTAGAGGGCGTCAGTTCAACACCTGGCTTCGCGACGGCGCGGAGCCCCGGCGCGGCGCTCAAACACTATATTCAGGATCAGCAATCCCAAGGGCGATCGGTCGTCCTTGCTGGATTGGCGCATGAGCATCGCGTCATGGCCCGGCTCCTGAAGCGGAACGGTCTCGCTCCGCCGGCGCCTGCCCCATCATGGAACCCGCTCGCCGGAAACGACTCCGGCGGGTTGACGGCGGTGCTCGCGGACCTTGACGGCGGCTATGAGGATGCCCGCTTTGGCCTGACCGTCCTGACCCCGACCGACATCACCGGCGGTCGGATCGCACGGGCGTCCGGCGCCCCGAATCCGGGCCTTGGCGAGACGGACATCCGTCCGGGCGATGTCGTCATTCATGAGGACCACGGTCTTGGCGTGCTGACGGCGATCGAGGAATTCGAAGCCGACGGCGTGGTGCGCGACGTCGTGCGGCTGGAATATCATAACGGCGCAACCCTCCTGGCGCCGGTCGAAGAGTTCAACCGCATCTGGCGCTACAGCTCGGAGCCCGCCAGCGTCAGCCTGGATCGGTTGAACACCCAGGGCTGGGCCAAGCGCCGCGCGGAGGTCAGCGCCCAGATCGATGCGACCGCCTACCGGATGGTCGAACTCGCCCGCGCCCGGGAGGCGCGGCAAACGCCTGCCGTCGTCCCGCCCCGAACCGCCTATGCGCGATTCACGGCCCGGTTTCCGTTTCCAGAGTCCGTCGATCAGTTGTCCGCCATCGACGCCGTCCTGGCCGATCTCGCCTCCGGTCGGCCGATGAACCGGTTGGTGTGCGGCGACGTCGGGTTCGGCAAGACGGAGGTCGCCCTGCGCGCCGCCGCCGCCGTCGCCCTGTCGGGCCGGCAGGTCATCATCGCCGCCCCGACCACGGTGCTGGCCCGCCAGCATTACGAGACCTTCCGCCGCCGGTTCGAGGGCTCGGACGTGACCGTCGCGGCGCTCTCCCGACTCGTCGATTCCGCCGAGGCGCGGCGCGTCCGCGACGGCCTGGCCGATGGGACGATCGGTATCGTCGTCGGCACCCAGGCCCTGGCGCAGGAGACGCTCGCCTTCGCCGATCTGGCCCTCGTCGTCATCGACGAGGAACACCGGTTCGGCGCGACTTTGAAAAAGGATCTGGCGGCGCGCGGGGACCATCTCCTGATGATGTCGGCCACGCCGATCCCGCGCACCCTCCAGAGCGCCATGGTCGGCGTTCAGGACGTCAGCGTCATCGCCAGTCCGCCCGCCCGACGCCGGCCGATCCGCACCTTCCTGACCGCGTTCGACGAAGCGTCCGTCCGCACCGTCCTGTTGCGCGAGAAGGGCCGTGGCGGCCAGAGTTTCGTCGTCGTGCCGCGGATCGAGGATCTTGAGCCGCTCTCGGAGCGACTGGCCCGGCTCGTTCCCGAGCTCTCCGTCGCCGTCGCGCATGGCAAGCTGTCGGCCGAAGCCCTTGAAGCGGTCATGACCGATTTCGCCGAGGGACGGGGCGACGTTCTTCTGACCACCAACATCATCGAGAACGGCCTGGACGTGCCGCGCGCCAACACCCTTCTGGTCTGGCGTCCCGATCGCTTTGGGCTGGCGCAGTTGCACCAGTTGCGCGGCCGGGTCGGACGCGGACGGCGTCAGGGCTTCGCCTATCTCCTCAGCGACCCGGAGGCGCCTCTGGCCGAAACGACGCGAACGCGGCTCCAGACCCTTGAAGCCCTGGATCGGCTCGGCGCGGGGTTCGCCATCAGCGCGCGCGACCTCGACCTGCGCGGCGGCGGCGATCTCGTCGGCGACGAACAGGCCGGGCACATCCATCTGATCGGCGCCAGCCTCTATCAAAGCGTGCTCGCGCGGGCGCTGCGGGCCGCCCGGGGCGAGGCGGCGGCCGACCCCCGCCCTCCCGTCGTGAACTTTGGGACCACGGGGCGGATCCCACCAGACTATGTGCCGGACGCCGCTGTGAGACTCTCGCTGTATGCGCGGCTCTTGCAAATGACCGCCGTCGAGGCGATCGACGCCTTTCAAGAGGAGATCGAGGATCGGTTCGGGCCGCTTCCCGAGGCGGCCGAAACCCTGTTGAGCACGCACAGGCTGACCGCGCTCGCCGCGTCGGCCGGCGTCACGGAGATCAGCTGCGGTCCCAAGGCCACGGCCTTGCGCTTCGGCGCCGAGCGGGCGAAGGGCCTTTCGTCCACTTTGTCTTCCTCGCCAGATCGTCGTTGGTCGCAAGAGCGGCTGATCGTCGACACGGCCGCTGAGGCGCCTCACGCCCCCGCCGATCTTGAAGCCTTGCTGGAAACCTTGGCGGCGGCCTGATCGGCGGTCTTTCGTCACCAGGGCGAGAAGGCCCGTTCGCGCCCGGCGCTGCGGCTAGAAGACCGCGCTCGAAGGCCGCTTGGCGGCGGCGAGCTCCTCGGCCGTGGGCGGCCTCAAGACCCGCAGGTCGTCCGATGTCCAGTCGATCAGGCCCATCGCCCGCATATCGGCGAGCCAGCCGTCCATCGGCCAGACCCCCCAGCGGTGATGGAAGGTGCGGGCGTTGGCCACCAGGGCGGCGAAGTGCTGAAGCGGCGGGTCATAGGCGTCGTGATGCTGGTGATAGACCGCGCCGTCGCCCGTGAAGATCATGGGCACGCCCGCCTTGGCGACCCTGAATCCCAGATCCGTGTCTTCCGCCCCATAGCCGACAAAGGCTTCGTCGAAGCCGCCGACGGCGAAGAAGGTCGAGCGACGCATGCCGAAGGCCAGGGACCAGAGCAGGCCGGGATTGGTTTCGATCCGTGCGCCCTGCGCGGGAAACCGTCGCACCGGATGCGCGACGCCCGCCTGATCGAGATCCGTTTCCGTCCAGGCCGCATGCGCCGCGCCGGACGGCAGGTAAAGGACCTTGGGACAGGCCACGACGTCCTCGGCCTCCAGCAGACCGGCGACAACGCCGCAGGTCCCGCCCGCCGCGATACAGTCGACGTCGAGGAACAGCAGTTGGTCGCCTTGGGCCAAGGCGGCGCTCCTGTTGCGCGCCGCCGCCAGAGGCAGCCTCTCCCCCGCAAGGCGCTCGATGCGGATCGGAAAGCCCGCCGTCGGCGTCGAAATGGCCCGATCGCTCATGTCGATGATGATCAGCTCGGCCGGCGTCACGACGCTGCGATCAAGACCCGCAATCAGCTGGTCGAGGTGGGCCTGGCGATTGCGGACCAGGGTCAGGACGCTCAGGCTCATGGTCGCCTCCACAGATCGAGCCGATAGGCGGGCTGACGCTCATCGAGAGACACGGTGAGACTGTCTTCAAGGTCGCGCCACAGCTTGGTGACCGCGCCGTCTCCCGTCTGGGGATAGTCGGTCTCTCCCGTCCAGTGCACCAGAAGGACCAGTCCGCCGGACACGAGATGGGCGCGGACGAACTCCGCCGCTGCGGCCAGGTCCTCGTCGCTCCAATAGTAGGCGACTTCGGACAGGACGATCAGGTCGAAGGGGCCGGCGAGGTCCATGCCGTGCGGAAAGGCGGCTTGGCGAAACACGAGCTGGGGACGATGTCCCAGTCGACGCCGGGCCCGATCCAGGGCGGTCCGGCTGATGTCGAGCGCCACCAGCGCCTCGCATCGGTCCGCCAGCCGCGCCGTCAGGGCGCCGCCGGCGCATCCGACCTCAAGGCCGCGCCGGAACCTTCGGTCGCCCAGGCTCGCGACCGTTCGGGCGTGTTTCTCGGCTTCGTAGGGGCGGCTGTCCAACCCCCAGGGGTCGGGATCGCCCGCGAAGACTTCCTCAAAATAGTCCGCGCCGAGGGAGGGATCAGCCATGGGGCGCCTTTCGCAGATAAAGTCGGTCGCAAGCGGCCGAGAGCCGATCCGGCGTCTCCAAACGGAATCCCGGGCCCATCATCGACGTGCGTTGGCTCCGATGCGCGGCAAGCGCCAGGGCTCTTCGGCCGGCCGCCAAAGGCCGGGTCGCCAACTGAAGATCGCCCTGCGCCGCCGGCCGCGCCCAGACGCCATATTCGAACAGGGCGACCGGCCGCCGGGCCAGACTGACCACCCGACGCGCCAACCGTCCTGCGGCTTCGTGATCGCAATGGGGTTCGGACACCGCCGTGACGGCGACCGCGTCGATGCGGAGGCGGCGACAGAGCCAGGCGAGACGGCGCGCGCTCGCCTCGAACCGGGCGTCGCCCACGACCGGCGGCGCAGCGTCCGGCCAATCAAGGAAGATCGGCTGCGCGGTCGCGCGCCCTGTCAGCCGGTGGATCGCTCGGCGCGCCTCCACTCTGCGGATCGCGACCAGGCGGCGGCGCGCGCGATCGTCGGCATGGGGATGGGAGGCGCCGCCGTCCGTCACGATGACCACGCCGCCGAGACGTCCCTCTCCCGCCGCCTGCTGGATCAGGGCGCCGGCGCCAAGCGTCTCGTCATCGGCATGCGGGGCCAGGACGAGCCATCGCGCCCGGGCCCAGCGCGACCGGGCCAGCGGCGCGGCGCCGACCGGCCCAAGCTTGGCGCTCACCACAGGGCGTCTCCCGCGCCCCAAAGATCGTGATCCAGCCAGGTCTTGGCCGCCTCGTCGCGCGCATGGTCCGGTCCGGCCTGGCGAAGATAGAGGCTGAGATCGCGGATGATCTTGTCCAGCCGTTCGCCGTCGAAGGCGCTGCGGGTTCCCGTCGCCCGGGCCGCGAGCTCCATCACATCCAGCGCGCTTCGCTCGACGACGCCGCGGGTCGCCCGCGCAAAATCCGCCGCGTCGGTGGCTTCCGTCGCGGCCCGCTCGGCAGCTTCGCGAACCCACAGATAGGCGGTGCGGGCGGCGACGACCGCCTCGGCGAATTTGGCGCGCTGCAACGGATCGCGACGCGCCGGTTCGGACAGGGCCGCGCGCATCGCCAGGACGAGCTCCTCGACGCCGCCGAGCTGGACCGCCGTGAAGCGCCAGGCGCCGGCGGTGAAGCGGGGTTCGCGGTCGTAGTCGCCCGGCTCCCCCAAAAGGTTCAGGTCCGTCACCGGCAGATCGGTGACGTCATATCGACCGCTCAGGGTCGCCCGCATGCCGCGGACGCGCCATCCCGTGAGATCGGCCCGCTCGCCGCAATCCGCCGGCACGACGGCCAGACGACGCGGTCCCTCGCCGGGCTGAACGGTGACGACGGCATAGGCGAGCCCGCCCGCCCCAGTGGCGAACATCTTGGCGCCCGACAGCCGGCCCTCCCGAAGCTGGACGCCCGGCTGGGGTTCCGTGGCCCAGACCCCGAACCAGCCGCCGGCGGCGAGTACATCCGCCAGCCAGAGCTTCTGCTCGGGGTCTCCATACCAGTCGAACAGGGCCAGCGCATTGACATGGCCCTCGAAGAGACGGCCCACGCTCAGGTCCGCGCGCCCCACCCGGCGCAGATCGTCCAGGAGGGCCAAGGCTTTCAGGGCCGGCGTGGCGAAGGCTTCGCCGCCGCTGGCTGCCGGGGCGTAGCGCCGGTGCAGGCCGAGCGTCCGGAGCAGCGCCAGGCTGTCGACCGGAAAGCGCGGCGAGGCGTCGTAGCGCTCGCCGAGCGCCGCCAGGGCGTCGTGAACGTCGCCCGCCGACACGTCCGGGACGGCTGCAGGCGCGTCAGGCATCATTATCCTCTCGTCTTCGATCCGCCAGTTCGACCAGCCAACGGCCGGCGGCCTCGACGCCCTCCCCGCGCAGATCGTGTCGGGCCTGCGGGTCAAGGCTCCGCGCCGAAGCAATAATCCCCGGCCAAGCCTTAGGTTCGGGCCATGCGGCCAAGACGACGGCCGCGCCGGCCTGGGCAAGCCCTGCAGCCTTGGCCGCCTGCTCCTCATAGGGTCGAGGTTCCGGCAGGCAGACGAACGGACGATCCGCTCCGAGAACGGCGTCGACAAGGCCGTCGCCCGCCGCTCCGACAACGACGCCGGCCTTCTGGATTTCCGAGTTCACATCCTCAATCCAGCCCTTCAACACCAAATTTGGCGGCGCGTGACACGGCGGCGTCACAGGCCCGATCACCGTCCATTGCAGGTTCGGCGTCGCGGAGGCGGCTGCGGCCAGTCGGTCCCCGTCGATCGGCGCGCCGCCTCGCCCGTGAACGACCAGGACCGCGTCGTGATCGCCCGAACCGACCTCTGCGCGTCGCGACGGCGCAAAGTAACGGGTCCGCGCACGCACCCAGTCTGGCGTATCGGGATGCTCCAGCCTTGGGTGCCAGGGCGCGAGCAGAGCCTCTGCACCCCGGAAGGCCTCCAGATGGGCTGTATCCGTTCGCGCGCCGGACAGCCGCACATAGACGACCGGCGTCGACGCCAGCCTGGCCAGGAGCGCCACCTCGACCGACACATCCACCACGACGAGGGCCGGGGCGGCCGTCGCGATCCATGTCGACAGGTCGCCGACCCGCTGGCGCAATCCCGCGACGCCATAGGGCGCATAATGAAGCGCCTTGGGCAGATTCGGTCCGCCGTCCGCGCCGAACCCCGTGGCGGCGTCCACTCGGTCGTCGGGTAGATCAAGCACGGCGACCTCGCCGCCACGACCCGCGAGCCCGGTCCCCAGAAGGACGAACCGCGTCGGCGCGGCGGCCGCGACCTGAAGGGCGCGTTGACGATGCCCCTCCCCCTGATGGTGGACATAGTAGCCGATCGGACGGGTCATGGCGCGATGCCGTCGGGTTGAGGCCTGCCATTCAGCTCCAGCGCATAGTCCAGCGGCATGGGCGGCAGATGCGGCTCTGCCTCCGCGATCCGCTGCGCGCCGTCGGGCAGACGGCGAAGGTCGCGGCGCCACAAGGCGCGGGCCCGCCAATGGGGAAAGGCGGGCGCCCTCATGGGCTCCTGTCCCGCCGTCTGGCGCGCCAGGCGGGCCATGGCCTGGGCCATGCCGTCCTGCGCCCGGCCGTGCGCGCGCGCGGAGACGCGGGTCCATACGCTGAGTGGATGAACCAGTCTGGCGCCGGCGCGCTGGGCCGCCAGCACCAGGGCGCGATCCTCGCCGGTGGGCAAAAGCGGCGTCCCGCCTGCCGCCCTGTAGGCCGCAGCGGTGATGGCGAGACTGGCGCCGGTGTGGTCGCCGTGGCGGGGAGCCGGATCCCAGGGGACCGGGTCCAGGGCGTCCTCGATCGCCCTCACCTCCCGCCAGTAATCGCGCCAGACGGCCCAACCGCTTTGGAGCGCCTGGCTCTCCGGTTCGTCCTCGTCCAGCGACAGGGCGCCCCCGACGAGATCGGCTCCCCCAGAGACGGCGGCGAGATTGGCTGAAACCCAGTCCGTCGGCGGCCGGGCGTCGGCGTCGGTCGAAAGAAGGACCCCCTCCCCGTCCAGGAGCTCCAGGCCCAGGTCCATGGCCGCCGCCCGGGCGCTGCCCGCATGGGCGTGCTCCGGCGGAAACGTGTGTTCGACCACGGACAGCGTCAGTGTGGCGCGATGGGCGGCGGCGACCCCCTCGGCATGCCGCCGGCTCCCGTCGGTCGTATTGTTGATGCAGAGCGCCACGCGCACCCGGCCCACGCCGGTCTGGCGCGCGAGCGCATCGAGCAGGCGCGGAAGGCGGTCAGCCTCGTTCCGCGCGGGCACGCAGACACAGAAGGGGACGACGCTCACGCGGTGAGCCGGTCGGCAGGGCTGTCATTGGCGACGGCCAGCCGTTCCGCCGTCAGATCGCGATAGAGCGCCTCGTATCGCCGCACCATCTCACCGGCGTCGCAGGCCTGCTCGGCCCGCGCCCGGCAGGCGCGGCGCGACAGTCCGACGGCAACGCGGGCGGCGCGGGCGAGGTCGGCGGGATCGTCCGGCGACGCCAGCACGCCGCAGGCCGGCGTGAGGATTTCCGGTATGGCGCCCCGCGCAAAGGCCGCAACGGGCGTGCCGCTCGCCAGAGCCTCGGCGACGACGAGGCCGTAGGGCTCGTCCCAGCACGGCGTGCACAGAGCAGCGGCGGCATGGCCGATCTCTCGCGCCAGAGCGCGGTGGTCGAGGTGACCGAGATACAGGGTGTCGGACGACAGCCGCGGCAGGATTTCGCGGCGATGATAGTCCGGGTCGGCGATCGGCCCGGCGACCCGGAGCGGCAGCCCGGCCAGGCGAGCGGCGTCCAAGGCGTGGTGCAGCCCCTTTTCCGGAACGATCCGTCCGTACCAGATCAGATGCGGCGGTCCGGACGTCTCGGCGTGAAACGGGAAGCTTTCGAGGTCGATCCCGTTCAGGATGACATGATCCAGCGGCACGACGTCCTGCCAGCTCGCCCTGATGGATTTCGAGACGCCGACATAACGGATGTTTCCGCCTCTGCTTTCGCGCACCCCGCTTTCCAGCCAACAGAAAGGCGGGGTGTGAAGCGTGGTCACCACGGGCATGGGCAGGGTGTCGGCCATCGACACCGGCAGATAGTGCAGGCTGTTGTTGTGGATCACGTCGAAGCGGCTTCGACGCAGCCGCGTCATCAGGGACAGATAGGCATGATGCTCGCGGAAAAAGGCGACGTCGCCCGCTTCAGCGGTCCCGACCTTCGCCATCTCCGTCTGTTCGCAGATCGCCTCAAGGCCAAGCGCAGGATCGGATCGCGTCGCCGCGAAGAGGGTGACGTCATGGCCGTGCCGCCGCAGCAGACGACAGAGCAGATGGGTGTGCATCTCCAGCCCGCCGGCGAACGGCTCGGCGATGGGATATTTAAGATGTGCGATGACGCCGATGCGCATCAAATTCCGGCCCTGCCCCAAACCGAGCCCTATTGGGCCCGTCCAACGTATCTCGCGTGGTGAGGTAAGACCAACCGTGGCCGATCGGTTCCTGTGTGCGGTTTCGCTCTCCACCATGTCACGTTTGATGGGCGGGTTGGCAGTAGGGCGCAGTCGATATCCTGGCGAAGGACCGACGAATACACACGCCTTCTTGTCGCGCGGCGAAGACTTTCAACTTTCTTGGACCCTGAGACGCGAACGCGCGTTCCCGGCTTTGAGCAACCCGAGAGGAAACCTATGACCGCACCGATCACATCAACCTTCGCAACGCGTCGAGACGCCGAGATGGTGGTCGAACGCCTTGTTCAGACCCATGGGGTCGCCCGGGACGCCATCCGGGTCGCTCCCGATGGGCAAGAGAATACGGTGGGCGACAGGGCGTCCGGCGGCGATCTGGAAGCTGCAGATCCCAGTGTCGAGGCGAGATCGGACGCGCCGGTGGAAGGGCGGATCGCGGTCTCGGTCACGCCAAGCTCGGCGGACGACGCCGAAACCCTTCGGGCCGCGTTCCGAGAGTTCAACGGCGAGGCCTGAGCCGAATGCTACCGCGTCTGTCTAGACCCGCAACGACGCTTTCACGCGCCGCATCCGCCGACAGAGGCAGGAGCGAGCGCCCGTCTCGCCCGCCATGCCGACGCGTTCCTGTCCCAGGCGGCTGAGCCCGACCGTTCAACGAAAAGGAGGCCCTCGACCATGTCCGAACCCCTCTCAACCGACGCCGACGTTCAGTCGCCGGCCTTCAACGACAAGGATGATGTGGAGGGCGCCTATGACGCCACCAGCATCCGCGCCGTCATGATCAACCGGCCGCGTCAGGCGCTGTATGACTATTGGCGCGATTTCCGGAACCTGCCCAGCTTCATGGAGAATGTGAAGTCGGTCGATGTGCTGGACGACGCCCGGTCCAGTTGGACCGTCGCCGGTCCGGCGGGCGCGGAAATCGAACTGGTGAGCGAGATCACCGACGACCGTCCCGGCGAATACATCGCCTGGCGCTCCACCGAGGACAGCGACGTCGATCACGAGGGCTGGATCGCGTTTCGCGACAACGCCTTCGGCCGAGGCACCGAGGTCCGCGTTCTGATCAGCTACGACCCGCCTGCGGGCGCCGTCGGCAAACTGGTCGCGAAGGTCATGCAGCGAGAGCCCCGGGTTCAGGCCCGGCGCGAACTGCGGCGCTTCAAGCAACTGATGGAAACGGGCGAGGTCCCGACGTCCAAGGCCCCCGACGCGGCGCCGCGCGCCGATCGTCATTTCTGATCCCGGAAGGAAGTCCCATGCGCGCCCTGACCTGGCACGGCAAACACAATGTTCAGGTGGATACGGTCCCCGATCCTCAGATCATCAACCCCCGCGATGCGATCATCAAGATCACGGCCACGGCCATCTGCGGCTCGGACCTGCACCTCTACGACAGCGTCATCCCCGGCATGTCCAATGGCGACATCCTCGGCCACGAGTTCATGGGCGAGGTCGTCGAGATCGGCCGGGGCGACACCAGCCTTCAAGTCGGTCAGAAGGTGGTCGTGCCCTTCGTGATCGCCTGCGGCTCCTGCTTCCATTGCGGCAAAGAGCAGTTTTCGGCCTGCGACAACTCCAATCCGGCCGACAAGTCCGATGCGTCCGAGATCGCCTACGGCTATCCGGCCGCCGGCCTGTTCGGCTATTCCCACCTGACCGGCGGCTATGCCGGCGGCCAGGCGGAATATGTTCGCGTCCCCTATTCCGACATCGGCCCGATCGTCGTGCCCGACGGGATCGAGGACGAGCGGGTGCTGTTCCTGTCCGACATCTTCCCCACCGGCTGGATGGCGGCCGAGAACGCCGGGATCGAGCCGGGCGACACGGTGGCGATCTGGGGCTGCGGTCCGGTCGGCCTGTTCGCGATCAAGAGCGCGAAACTGATGGGCGCCGGACGCATCATCGCCATCGACCATCACCCGCGCCGGCTTGAGCTCGCCAAAGCCAACGGGGCGGAGGTCCTCAACTATCACGAGGTCAAGATCCGCGAAGCCCTGATGGAGATGACCGCCGGCATCGGTCCGGACGCCTGTATCGACGCCGTCGGCATGGAGGCGCACGGCTTTTCACCCGACAACGTCATCGACGCCGTCAAGCAGGAGACCAGGCTTGGCACCGACCGTCCGCATGTGCTGCGGGAAACCCTCATGGCCTGCCGGAAGGGCGGTCGGATCTCCATACCGGGCGTCTATGGCGGACTCGGCGACAAGCTGCCGATCGGCGCGCTCATGCAAAAGGGCCTGACCATCAAGACCGGCCAGACGCATGTGCAGAAATATCTGCCCCAACTGCTGGACCTTGTCCTGGACGGCAAGATCGACACCACTGACCTCATCAGCCACCGCCTGCCGCTGGAGCAGGCCCCCGAGGCCTACAAAAACTTCCACGACAATCCGAACGAGTGGACGAAGGTCGTGCTCAAACCCCACTGATCGCGCCCGGCAGGCGGCCCCACAGGCCGAGGGGCGGCCTGCCGACAACGCCCTCCGGGCGTCCGTCCCCGGTTCGGCGCGACCCGGCGCCCGGAACAACCGCCCCGACCGGGAGGTTTCAACCCCGAGGGTCCGTCAGAGGGCGGGCGTCACAGCAAGGACCATTTCATGACCGAGCGTCTCTACACCTTGAGAATTGGACAGACCGACGGCCGCGAGCGCAGCGTCCAGGTCCGGTCGGAAACGGATGTTCAGGCGGCCGACGCCGCCGCCCCTCTGCTCTCGGAGGGCGAGACCATCCTGTCGATTTCGGAGATCCCGGACGACGGCGCGGTGGTCGCCGACGCGCCCGCGCCCAAGTCGCAGGCCGCCGAGCTCGCCCCCGTGACGCCGGGGGTCGCGGCCGCGCCACAAGACATCCGCTAGCCGGGAGCCGCCGACGAGGGCGTGGATGTCACGTCCGACCGGGACCCTGCGGCTGCGAAAAAATATAGACGCCCGCCGCGACGAGGCGATCGCGCAGGCCCGGATCGATCCCGTCAAAATCCTCGGTCGGCGGCGGCTCACATTCGACGACCAGACGACCGTCGCGCCAGACCCCGACCGGCGCCTTCAGCGCAAACGCCCGGCGTCGGGCCTGGCGAAGGGCGTCCGCGACATCGCTGGCGATGAGGGTCTCCGGCTCGCCCCCCTGACGGAAGCGCAACTGATAGCCCAGCACGGGCGTCCTCGGTCTCATGACGCCCCCTCCCTGCCGGACCGAGCCGCACCCTGCGAAGTCACGTCGCGGCTGATCATCGCCGCCTCACGGACGCGACAGGACGGCGCGCTCAGCGCCGTGCTCCGCGCGCAGACGAACAGGTCGGCCTTCCAGCCAAAGGCGCTCCACCGTTATCGCCCTCCATCCCTCAGGAAGGACCACGGGCCGGGCGGGCCAGTCGGCGGGCGCGCCGCGCGCTTCCAGTCCGGTCAGGCCGTAGACAAGGCCGAGCAGCAGCCCCCCGAGGTTGGCGAAGAAGGGTCCCGCCGCGGTCGCGCTGTCCGGGTGGTCGGCCCGATACTCCAGACACTGGTGGAACCGTCCGGCGTCGTAGGCTGCGTATCCCTCTTCGAACAGCGTCAGCGCCAGGGCGCAATCGCCGGCGAGCGCCGCCCAGGCGGCATACAGCGCTGGAAACATCGGCGAACCCACATAGGCCTTCCAGTGCGCCAGATAGACGTCGAGCGTGGCCTTCGCCACATCGGGTCCGGCCGGATATCCGCCCGGAAACAGGCCGGCCAGGGGTGATGACGTGGCCCCCTTGGGCTCGTCGATCCGGAAGCCGTCATGGGCGGCGATCACCCCATCCGCCCTGATGGGGAGGTAGAGCTGGTCGCAGACCTGACGCCAGGCCTCCGGCGAAGGCCTGCCCAGGGCCTCTGCGGCGGCCGTGGCGCGCCTCAAAACATCCTGGGCGAACATCAGGGTGAAGGCGTCGTTGTCCGGCGGAACCGGCACCTCGGCCGGACCGGTGGCCCGTTTCAACTCAAAGCCGCGAGCGGTTCGGACCATCCGGCTGACGATCCAGTCCGCGACCCCGCTCAGAACCGGCCAGGCCTCCTCGCGCAGGAAGGCCGCGTCGCCCGTCGCATCGGCATAGAGACTGAAGGCGCGTGCGACATGCAGCGATCCGTGGTCCTCGTGCGCCGCGCCCGATCCGCCGCCGGGCGTCGCCTCCTGCCCGGTCGAGGGCGCCGCCTCCCAGGGGAACTGCAGCCCCTGACGTCCCGACAGGCGGGCGTTGGCGCCCGCAGCGGCCAGGCCGCGACTGCGGAAGTCCAGCAGGGCGCGCGCGGCGTCGGGTTGGCTGAGGATCAGGGGTGGGACGCAGAAGGCGTCGATGTCCCACATCACATGGCCGTAGTAGTAGGAATAGTCATGCCAGGTCGCCAGGCCGAAGATCGAGGTCGCGGCCGGCGAGGCGGCGTGGACGGAACTGTTGAGATAGAAGAAGGCCGCGTCGATCAGGGCCTGATGCTCGGGCCGGGCGCCCTCGACCACGATCCGGCCCCGCCATAGGGCGCGCCAGGCCTCGCGGTTTCGGGTGCGCAAGGTCTCGAATCCGGTCTCGGCCGCACGCGCGACGCGGCGCACCGCCTCCTCGTCCGGCCGGGCGTGCACCAGCGAGGGGACCAGGGCCGCCATCTGTCGCAGGCGGGCGCCCCGTTTGCCGACGCGCCCGAAGTCGTAGGCCGTCTGGAGCGGCCCGGACGCATCCCAGGCGGAGACGCTCCGCGCCGCTTCCGGACGGGGCTCGGTCCAAAGGGCGAGCCCGCAGGTCGAGAGGTCGCCCTCGGTGGTCCAGAGCAGCGATCCGTCGCAGGCGGGCTCGGCTTCGCCCGGCGTATCGGTGCGGCGTCGCGTCACCCGCCCCCGCAGACCGGCGGTCGCAACGACCGCGCGAATCTGGAGCGCGCACGCCCTGTCGGGTCGCACAAAGACCTCTTGCAGCACCACGGTCGGGGCCGTGCGGCTTGCAAAGGTGACCACCTCGAACTGCGCCGTCACCTCCCCGAGGCAGGCGGTCCAGCGACTGGTCAATTCCCCGGTGGCGAAGTCGTAGTCCTGAACCAGGTCGGTGACGGACCAGGGCTGGTCCGACAGCCAGACGCCTTCGATGCAGACGTCGGCCGCCAAAGGATAGGGCACCGGCGCAGCCGCCTCGATCCGTCGCTCCGGATGTTCGCCGGCGACGCCGTTGACGAGGGTCATGCCGGGGGCGAGCGCCATCTCGCGGACGCGCAGACCGATCAGGCCGTTGGACACATAGGCCGGCAGGGCGCCGTTGCGGGGGCCATGCGCCTGCGGCGGGCTGATCGGGCGCCAGGCGTTTCCCTCACCGCCAGCCATCGAGCACCTCGGCGCATTCGGCGGTTTCGACCTGCTGGGCGAACCGATCATGATAAAGGGCCAGCAGATGGTCGTGAGGGTCATCGGCGGAACTGCAGACCGCGTCGGTGACGACCACGACCCGGTATCCCAGATCGATGGCGCCCAGAACCGCCGCCAGAACGCAGACGTCGGTTTCGGCGCCGGTGACCACCAGGGTGTCTATGCCGTGGGCGCGCAGTTCAGCGTCCAGCCCCGTGCCCAGCCACGGCGAATAGACCCTCTTGTCGATCAAGCGGCCGGGCGGCGTGAACCTCTGCAGCGGACCGGCGAGATCGATCATTGAAGGGCCCATCGCCTCCAGGGTCATCGAGGCCCAGCGGCGCCAGTAGTCGCGCCAGGTGCCCTGCCCTTCCCCTACGCACGCCGCCGGGATGAAACGGGTGAAGATCGTCCGGTCGGCCTTGGCCTCGCAGAGCTTGACGAGGACGGGCATGACCCGCTCGGCCCACGGCGTGCGCCATTCGGTGTCCTCGACGAACATCCGCTGCATGTCGACGCACAGGTGAATGGTCGTGGTCGGCAGGGGCGCATGCAGACCGGCCACGGTCAGATCTCCCCTGGCTTGCGGGCTTCGAGACGCGCGTGGGTCGCCGTCTCGCCGGTATGATGTTCGATGCGCCCGCCTTCGACCTCCGCCCGGGAAAAGACTTCCTCCTGGCCCGAGTCCAACAGTTCGGTCCCGGCTCCGCCCAGGCCGCCCTGGGCCAGGCCGGAGCGGGCGTCAGCGGCCTGTTTCCGGTTCGGCGACCGCCGAGGATCATCCTCTTCCGCACCCACGGTCATCGTGCTCTCCCTGTCCCTATCAATCGCATAGGCCGGGGCGTTCGTTCCCTCCCGCGGGACCACACACGCCCTGTGTCCACGATCGGGCCCGGCCGCGATGGGTTCGCCCCCGGCGACCTTGGCGTCCGACTTCGGATCGCCGTCGCGAAAGCGCCACTTCATGACCAGCACCCCTGAGGCCATGATCAAAGCGCAGCTGTTCGCGACGGTAACGGGCCAGGCCTGGGTCAGGACGCCATAGACCACCCAGAGGATGAAGCAGGACACCGTGAGCGAATAGGTCTTGAGACTGACGGCGGAGGCGTCCCGCTCCTTCCAGATCTTGATCCCCTGGGGCGCGAAACTGGTCACGGAGCAGATGGCTGCGGCCGATCCCACGAGATTGGCGATGGTCTCATTCATAAGCCCGCAACGTGGGCCTGCGCCCCTCTGTTCCTATGCGCGAAAGCGCTCAGTCGCCTGCCGGGCCGCCCTGACCTGACACGGACGTCCAGCGATCCCGGAGCGGCTCGGCTCGGCTTGGCCGCAGCCGCAAGCCGTCTTCGTCCGGGCCGCGCCCGTCCTGATCCTTCACAGCACATCCGGCCCCTTCCGGGCCTTTTCCACCAGGTCCGCCGTCAGGCGGTCGGGACCGAGAGCCCATCGGGCGAGCGCAGCGCCAAAGACGGCGGGCTCCGGCGAGGCCTCGGCGAACAGGGTCATGGAGGACCGGAACTTCAGATCGTCCGGCGATCCGAACAGTCGATGCAGCGAGTCCGCCGGCGCCGTCGTGGCGGCCTCCGCAGCGCGGGCCAGCCGGTCGCCCAGGATCGGATGCGCCAGATAGGCCCGGGCCTCGGCCAGGGACGCGATCCCGTAGAAGAGGGCCGTGGGCGACCGGCCCAGCGATCGGGCCTGGGGAAAGACGAACCACATCCAGTGGCTCGTTTTGCGGCCAGCGGCGAGCTCGGCCATCGCCGTGTCGAACACCCCGTCCTGAGCCTTCAGGAACCTTTCCAGGTCGGCGGTCATGCCTCTCCTCCGTCCAGCGCAGCGAACCAGTCCGCATACACCGTATTGCGCGCCATGCGGCGGTTGAGGTCCGGCGCCCCGTCGTCCCACCAGACCGGACCGCGCTCGCCCAGGGCGATCTTGGCCTTGTCGACGGCGCGGCGTGCGGCGGCCAGGACGTCGTCATCCGCTGCGGCTAGGGCCGAACGGACGGATCGACGCGCCGCCATCAGGTCCTGGACGCGCCGCTGGCGTGTGTCTGCGGCGAGCGTCGGATCGGCGCAACGCCACAGGCGGCCGCGCACCACGAAATAACGGCCGTCGGGCGTGGTCGGATGAGGCGAAGGCGCAGGCATGGAGGCACAACGCCCGACCGGCGAGATGGCGCCGCCCACAGACCGCTCCACAGACGCCTGCCTTCGCGCCTTGACTCTCGCAGCGTTCAATAAGAACAAATGCGGAACATTGAGCAGCTCATCCAGTTCAGGAGATCATGTCCGTCGCCCCGTCCCCGTTTCAGGCCCTGCGTTCCGAGATCGCCCGCATCGAGGCGTCCCGACGCACGCCGCGCGGCGTCCTGCCGTTCGGCCTGGACGCCCTCGACCGTCGGCTGCCCGCCGGCGGCCTGGCGCTGGGCGCGCTGCATGAGGTGGCCGGCGGCGGAGACGGCGCCGTGGACGGGGCGGTCGCCGCCCTCTTCGCTGCGGGCGTCGCCGCCCGCACCCAGGGTCCGGTGCTTTGGTGCGTGACCCGGCCGGATCTGTTCGCCCCGGCCCTGGAACAGGCCGGCCTCTCGTCCAACCGGGTGATCTATGTGGAGGCCGGCGACGAGGCCGGCGTGCTGGCCGCCTTCGAGGACGGCCTGCGCCACGGCGGCTTCGGCGCGGTCGTCGGCGAGGTGGCCCGCCTGTCCATGACCGCGTCCCGGCGGCTGCAACTGGTCGCCGAGGACAGCGGATCCCTCGGCCTGGCGGTGCGACGATGGCGTCGCCAGGCCGAGGCGGCGGACTTCGGCCAGCCCACGGCCGCCGCCACGAGGTGGCGGGTCACCGCCCTGCCCTCCGCCCCCCTGCCCGTCGCCGGCGTCGGACGCCCGCGCTGGTTCGTCGAACTGATCCGCTGCCGCGCCGGAGCCTGCGCGGATTTCGAACTGGAAGCCTGTGATGAGACGGGTCGTCTCGCTCTACCTGCCCACCTGGCCGACCGACCGATTGCGGCGCCGGCTTGGACCGGACGCGCCGTCGCCTGAGACGCCCCTGGTCCTGGTTGGCCGTCAGGGGCGCAAACGTCTAGTCCTGGCCGCCGACCCCGCCGCCCTCGCCCATCGCCTGCATCCCGGCATGGCCGCGACCCAGGCCCGCGCGCTCGTGGGCGATCTGGTGGTCCACCCCTTCGATCCCGCAGCAGACGCTGCGGCTCTGGATCAACTCGCCCTGTGGGCGCTGCGCCGCTACGCCCCCATCGTCGCCGCCGACCCGCCGGACGGACTGGTGCTCGACGTCACCGGCGCCGGCCACCGGTACGGCGGCGACCAGGGCCTGCTCGACGATCTGATCGCCCAGACCGCCAGCGTGGGCCTTCACGCCCGGGCTGCCCTCGCCGACACCTGGGGCGCCGCCCACGCCCTCGCCCGCCAGGTCGCCCGGCCCACCACGGCGGTCGAACGCGGCGGCCCTGCGATCCGCCCTCTTTCGGTGCACGCCCTGCGCCTTCCCGCCGACATGGTCGAAGGCCTGGAGCGTCTGGGCATCGACACCATCGGCGAGCTGGAGGCCAAGCCCCGCGCGCCCCTGGCCCTGCGCTTCGGCCCCGAACTGACGCGGCGGCTGGACCAGGCCTATGGACGCGCCCCGGAGCCGATCACCCCCATCGACGCCCCGGAGCTGATCCAGGTCCGACGCCTGTTCGCCGAACCGATCGGCGCCCCCGAGACCCTGGCCCGCTATACGCTCAAACTGGTCGAGGCCCTCAGCGCTGCGCTGGAAAGCCAGGGCCTTGGCGCGACACGGCTGGATCTGCGCTTCGAACGGATCGACAACCGGACCGAGGCCATCCGCGTCGGCCTGGCCCGCCCCGTCCGCGATATCCAACGGCTCGCACGCCTGCTCTGCGACCGGATCGAAACCGTCGATCCCGGCCTGGGCGTCGAAGCCATGGTCCTCGCCGCCCCCGTCGTCCTGCCGCTGGATTGGTCGCCGACCTCCGGCGACCTGACCGGTCCGGCCACGCCCGACATCGGCGACCTCGTCGATCTCCTGGCCAATCGTCTCGGACCGCAAAACCTGTATCGCCTCGCCCCCGCCCAGAGCGACGTGCCCGAACGCGCCGTGCGCCGGCTGGCCCCCACCGCGCCGCCGGTGACGGAGACCTGGACCCGGCGCTGGCCGCGCCCCTCGCGGCTTCTCGCCCGCCCAGAGGCGATCGAGGCCGTCGCCCTCCTGCCGGATCAGCCGCCGGTCGCCTTCCGCTGGCGGGGCATTCGCCACCGGGTCAAAAGGGCTGACGGCCCTGAGCGGATTTTCGGCGAATGGTGGCGGCGCGACGGCGAACGCGACGCCGTGAGGGATTATTTCCAGCTGGAGGACGAGGCCGGAGCCCGCTTCTGGGTCTATCGGCGGGGCGACGGCGAACAGGCCCAGACAGGCGACCTCAGCTGGTGGCTCCACGGCCTGTTCGGCTGACGCCTGCCCATCCTCAACCGAGGTCGGCCTTGGCCTTCAGCGCCGCGATGCGCAGCCCGCACAGGTCAGCGACCAAATCACGAAGCCGGCGGGCGCGCGCCATCAGCCACTCCAGATCTTCAACCGAAGCGTCGTACTGATCGCTGTAGCGCGCCTCCACATAGGCCCGTTTCAGCAGTTCAAACCGACGCCGGTCAAAGCGGTTTTCACGCGGCCAGGCCTCGACCAGACCGGTGTCCACATCCTCCGCCAGAGAGCGCAGAAACTTGATGTTGTGAGAACGCGGAAAATAGAAGGTATGAACCAAGAGGAAGCAGGCGTAGGCGCGCTCCACCGCTTGATGAAGGGAAAAGGCCACATCCTTACGCCAACCGAGTTGCTCCAAGCCCTCAGCCGCCTGAAGGTCGGCAGTGCGCAGAGCACGATCAATTGCCGGTAGCGTCTCTGCGAAGTGCCGCTCCGCCATCACGAACGCATCTTGAGCGGTGATCGGTTTCGGTGAAGCGAACGGGTGTCCGGGGATTTCGTAGAGGGCAATGCCGTCACGGACGATATCGGACCAGAAATACTCGCCGCGTCGCAGGGCGTCGTTCACGTCCTGCATGTCGTGGACGATCAGATTGACCATTCTTCCGACGCCGGGGTCACGAAGGATTTGATCCTCTGAGGTCCACCAGTAGTCGGCGATGTTGGTCAGCTTCTCGTGGTTGACCACGATCAGCAGATCGAAATCTGAGAGATAGCCGTTCTCAGGCTCATCGACCCAATCCGTACGCGCGTACGATCCGAAGAGGATGATCTTGAGAACCTGACCGCCACGGCGCCAGCCGGAGTTGGCGCCCCCGCCGCTGTGCTTGGCCGCTTCGAAACCCGCAAGCAGGATGTCGCGAACCCGCTCGAGTTCACGCTGCTGACGTTCAGGAAGGTGGTCGGGGTGAGACCGCATCAGACGATTCTAACCGAAAACGAAACGAACGCACCTCCGAACGGTAGAGCTAAGTAAAATATACGTTCGATAATCCCGATCTAGGCGGATGCCGCCGCAACTCAGCGCCCGCTATGCGCCATTCTGCGACATTGGCGCCGCTCGCTGTTCGGCGGCCCGTCTCAAGCCCCTCAATTGTGATCCGGTCTGAAATCTACAGCGCGCCGCCCGCACTTGCGCGGAGCCGCCACCTGGCCTGCAATGATATCGGCCCATGTGACGGTCGCGTCCGGGCAATCGGTGCTGCCGCCATATCAGATGTTGCCGCCCATCAAAGCGCGTCCCTCCAGGACGCCTAGCGACCTTCAGGACTCGGCGTGACCGAAGTCGGACCGCTGTCGGCCGGGCCCCGTCCTCGCCCCATTGCGAAGCGCCGTCTGGATGCGATCGATCAGCTCGGCCGGCTTGTAGGGCTTGCCGAGCACGTCCATCGCTTCGGCCTGAGGGCCTTCCAGCGCCATCTGATCGTTGTAGCCGGTCGTCATCAGAATGGGCGTGGCGGGGCTGAGCCGGCGGATTTCCTGCGCCAGGGCCACGCCGTTCATCTCGCCGGGCATGACGACGTCGGAAAACACCAGATCAAATCCGCCCGTTTCCAGAGCGGCCTTGAAGATCCCCAGCGCGCGGTCGGCGTTGTGGGCCACGGTCACCCGATAGCCGAGATCGCCGAGAATCTCCGAAGACATGGCCGCGATCTGCTCCTCATCTTCCACCAGAAGCACCCGAGGCGGCGTCGTCAAACTGACCGGGCGTGCGTGGAAGTTGGAAGGTTCGGCCTCAAGACCGTCTCGGGGGTCGAGCGCGGGCAGGAGCAGGCGGACCGTCGTGCCCTGGCCCTCATCGCTGTCGATCTCAAGCAAGCCGCCGGATTGAGACGCGAACCCGTGCGCCATGGCCAGACCCAAGCCGGTCCCCTTGCCGGTGGGCTTGGTCGTGAAGAAGGGTTCGACCGCCCGGTCCCTGACATGCGCAGGCATGCCGGGACCCTGATCACTCACCTCGATCGATACATAGTCGCCGGGGGCAAGGCCGCCACGACCACCGTCGGCAAGGTTCAGCTTCCGGGCCGCGACCGTGATCTCCCCCTCCCCGCCCAAGGCGTCGCGCGCATTGATCACAAGGTTCAGGAGCGCCGTCTCCAGCACCACCGGATCGACCTTGACCGAGGGAAGCCGGCGCTGAAGGTTCAGTTGCAGGGTGCAGCCCGTGCCCGTCGTGCTGTCGAGCAGCTCCGCAAACCCGTTGATCAGGGCGGCCACCTCCACCGCCTTCGGCTCAAGCCGGCTGCGCCGCGCGAAGGCCAGAAGCTGTCGCGTCAGGGACGCGCCGCGCTGGGCCGCCGTTCGCGCGGCATTGAGGAAGCGGTCGAGGACAGCGGGTTGGTCGCGCCGGGAATCGATCCGCTCCAGGCTGCCGTCGATGATCTGCAGGATATTGTTGAAGTCGTGAGCCAGGCCGGCGGTCAGCTGGCCGATCGCCTCCATCTTCTGGGATTGGGCCGTCTGCTGCTGCGCTTCGCGTCGGGCCGTCACATCCAGCTGGCTGGCGAAGAAATAGAGCAGTTCCTGGTCCTGACCGTAGACCGGGCCGATGAAGACCGCATTCCAGAACGCCGAGCCGTCGCGTCGGTAGTTCAGGATCTCGATGGCGATCGCCTCGCGGTCGGCCACCGCGCGTCGCAGCGCCGAGACCGTCTCGTCGTCGGTCTCGGCGCCCTGGAGAAAGCGGCAGTTGCGGCCGAGGATTTCCCCCAGCTCATAGCCGGTCAGATCCAGAAAGGCGTTGTTGGCGAACACGACCGGATTGTCGTCCTGGCGGGGGTCCGTCAGGATCATCGGCATTCGCGTCATCTCCAAGGCCGCAAAGAAGACCCCGCCCCGGTCGTCGAGGCCGTCATGGTCGATGACGCTCTGCTTCCAGTGCCTCTTGCCGACGCGCCCCATCAGGCTTTCGTTCGGGCTTTCCATTTCGCCATCCGCAGGCTGGCCTGACGCCCGTTCATCCTGCATGGCTTTCGTATTCCGTCGTCCGATCTCAGAGCCGCATGGAAAGCATGTGAATCTCCAGTCGTCCAGCGGGCAAACGCGCGCAGATGCGGCTAAGATACTGGACTCCTTGAAAATCGGCGCGGATAAGCGTTGCTGTCAGCCGCACCTGCGTCTGTGGAGCCTCATGCATCACGACATTTTTCGAGCCCCGATCTGGCGCGGCTACGCCTTGGCGATCCTGGCCTGGCTGGTCGCCTTTGCGCTGCGTTACGCCCTGGCGCACTCGTTCCCGCCCGGCTTTCCCTATCTGACCTTCTTCCCGGCGGTCGTCCTCGTCGCCTATTACGCGGGCCTTCGCCCCGCCATCCTCACCGCCACCTTGTCGGGCCTGTCGGCCTGGTGGTTCTGGATCGGTCCGACCGGCTTCGATCTCGGGGTCGCGACCCTGGTCGCCGTGGGGTTCTACGTTTTCGTCGTGGCCGTCGACATCTTCTTCATCGTCGGCATGGACGGCGCCTCGCGCCGATTGGCCCGCGAAGTCGAGCGCAACGCCGCCCTGGCGGCCAGCCGCGACCTCTTGCTGAAGGAGGTGCAACATCGCGTCTCCAACAACATCCAGGTCGTCAGCGCCCTGCTGAGCATCGAGGCGCGCGGCGCCACCGACCCCGGCGCACGCAAGGCCCTCAGCAACGCCTCCGCCCGCACGGCTCTGGTTGCGCGCATCCAGCGGAACCTCGCGGAGGCCGAACACCAGACGGCCGCCTTCAACGCCCTTGCCCGCGAGGTCGCCGACGACGCGCTCACGGCGGCGGCCCGTGACGACGTCTCCGTGGCGATTTCCGGGGACGGCGTCATCTTGTCCGCCGAAGAGGCCACGCCGGTCGTGCTCATCATGCTGGAGTGCGTGAACAATGCGCTCGAACACGCCTTTCCCGCGCGACCCGGCCGGATCGCCATCAGCCTGTCGGACGACGGCGCGCACCGGACCTTGTGCGTCGCCGACGATGGGGTCGGGGCATCCATCCCCTCCAGCCCCGAGCCAGCCAGTCTGGGCCTCAAGATCGTCCACGGGCTCGCACGGCAGCTTGGCGGGGACTGGTCACTGTCGCCCGCCGAGAAGGGTTCGGTCGCGACGCTCACCTGGCCCCGACCCGGTGATCTTTAGGCTCGGAGCCAAGGACACGCCTCGGGTCGATCGGATCGTGAAACGCCGCAGGGCCGGTCGCGCGTTCAGCCGAGACAAGGGGCCAGATCGGGGTTGGAGGGCTTTTTCTGCGGTGACGCTCGAACTGTAAGCCGACCCAGCGATTGGGACGCAATGCCTTTCGCCGCCCGCGTCCTCAAAGAAGAAGCGATGAAGTATCGGAGACTTAGCCGATACATCACCGACGCACGCACCCTGGACGTCCTGGACGCCATGGCGGCCGACCTCGAGGCCAAGGCCGCCGTCATCGAAGGCTTGGCTGCCGGTCAGGTTAGAGGGGGAGACCGGGAGGGCTGACACGGACCGACCGTCGAAACCGCTAGGCCGCCGTCGTCGCGGCTCGCCCGGAAGGCGTCCGGCGGCCTGCTCGGGCGAAGACGTCATCGGCCGGGTCGCCGACGCGCAGCAGGCGAAGGCTGTCTGCACGCGCAACGGCGGCGCTTGTCGTCCAGATCTCTGACGGCGTGCAGACTGGCGGTGGCGACTCTGGAATCTCAGCCCCGATTGATCGGCGAAGTTGAAGCCGGAGCGGGACGACGAAAGGGCGGCCACACGGTCTCGTGCCCGAAGAGCCCGACGGCTCAAAACAAGGCTTTGCCAAGGTGCTCATCAGACCCCCTATTCGGGGTATGGCGCCCGTCACCGCTGGAGGTCTCGACGCGGCTGACGGAATGGATCAGTTTGAGCGGGTCGAACAACCGCAATGATGCTCGCCATGCGCCTTTTCGCCCTGCTTCCCATCCTTCTGCTCGCCGCATGCGCCCATGCACCGGCATCGGATCCGCGCGCTGAAGCGACCGCGGCGTGCCTGGGCATCGCGGCGAGAAACGGCGTCGCGATCGGCGGCGCTCCCGCTCAAGACACCGTGGTCATGGGGCCGAACTATGTGGTGGGAGAGAAGACCTGGCCGGCGACCTCGGCCCGGGGCGAGGTGCTGTGCACGCTCCACGACGACCAGGTCCAGTCGGTGGCGGTCGGGGGCAAAGACGTCTGGCGTCGTCGTTGAGCCGCTAGGATAGACGCAACCGGCCGATCCGTGCGGAATGCCGAGGGGCGACCGGCGTCAAGCCGCAAGCGCGCGCCGGGGTTGACCGCAGGATGCTGGCCGCCAAGCCTCGATGCCGAAGAAGCCCGCCCCCTCGCGAGGGCGGGTCCTGGATCACCAGTTCTCGGGAAGGGTCGGGCCGGCGCCGCCGCACACATAGATCGGCGTGGCGTCATAATAGGGCGAAGGCACATTCGCCCTCAGGACATAGCTATAGCTGCCGGAGCGTCCGCAGCCTCGGTCGGAGATCTCGCCGAGATATTCGGTCTTCGCAGCGTCGGCGTAATAGACGTAGTGGTAGGCGGTCAGGTCGGTCTGAGCGACGGCGGAAGTGACGCCGGCGGCGGCGACCACGGCGGCGCCGACAAGCATGGCTTTAACGCGGATTTTCATCGGGTTGTCTCCATGGGCACGCCCCATCGCGTGCTCAGACAGACCATACCGACGACGCGCGGGAAGCCACTCACGGGCGCGTCATAAACCATGTTTCAGTTGTGAAGCTTGAGGGGTCAGAGGAAACGTGCGCGCCCGACCAGCCGCTTGAAGAGGCTGTCAGCGCCGACGAGGAGGAGGCCCAGCAGGTTCATAGGTCGAACATGCCGCCACTACGGCGACCCGGTCACCATAACGATTGGTAATCAGCCGGCCAGGCTTAGAAGAACCGATGCCCAAAGGGGGATCAGGCCGCCAGCCTCAGGCCGCGCCGGGCTTGGCTGTGTCGGGATCGTCATTGCCGTTCGTCGCGGGCGCGGCCCCAGGCCTCAGCGGACGGCTCTGCGGCCTCTTCGGCCAAGCGCCCTGCCCTTCGCGGAACGAGAGCCGCACCCGACGCCTTATCCCCGAAAACGAGACCGCCATGCCCTTCCCTCCCCGCCTTGCCGACCCCGCCCTTGTGACCGGCCCGATCCGGGTCTTCCGCTGAGCGCCCGCCCCCACGGCGTGTCTGGCGAACGCGTCGTCACCCTGCTGGGCGACTCCCTGACCGCCGGCTACGGCCTGAAGCCCGCCGAGAGCCTCCCGCGTCAGTTGGCCAAACGCCTTGAAGACGCCGCGCCGCCCATCCGGATCGTCGGCGCCGGCGTCTCCGGCGACACCACCGCCGACGGTCTGCGGCGGGTCGATCGGGACGTCCCCGTCCAGACCGACCTCTGCGTCCTGGCCCTGGGCGCCAACGACATGATGCAGCTGGTCCCCGCCGACCGGGTGAAGACCAATCTTCTGGCCATCATCGACCGGCTGCAACGGCGCGGCGTCTCTGTCCTCATCTGCGGCATGCGCGCGCCGCCCTGGTTCGGCGCCTATGCCTGGGCCTTCGACGCCGTCTATCCCGAGGTCGCCCGGGCGTCCGGCGCGCCCCTCATGCCCTTCCTGATGGAGGGGGTGGCGCTGCATCCCGCCTATGTCCTGCCGGACCGGATCCATCCCAACGCCGTCGGCGTGGGCCGCATGGCCGACGCCCTCGCGCCCCATGTGCGCGCCGCCCTCGAAACCTTGGCCACCCCAGCGTCGCGGTGACCGACATGCGGATCGCCACCTTCAACATCAATGGCGTCAAGACTCGGCTGCCTAACCTCCTCGCCTGGCTCGAAGAGGCCCAGCCGGACGTGGTCTGCCTGCAGGAGTTGAAGGCGACCGACAGCCAGTTCCCCGCCGCCGAGATCGAGGCGGCCGGTTATGCGGCGGTCTGGGCCGGCGAGCATCGCTGGAACGGGGTCGCCATCCTGAGCCGGATCGGCGAGCCCGTCGTGACCCGACGCCGACTGCCGGGCGACGCCGACGACCGCCAGGCCCGCTATATCGAGGCGGCGGTGAACGGCGTGCTGATCGGCTGCCTCTATCTGCCCAACGGCAATCCCCGGCCCGGCCCCAAGTTCGATTACAAGCTGGCTTGGGCCGACCGGCTCATCGCCCATGCGGCCTCGCTCTATTCCACCGCCGCGCCGGTCGTCCTGGCTGGAGACTATAATGTCGTGCCGACCGACGCCGATATCTACAACACCCGCTCGTGGAAGACCGACGCCCTGCTCCAGCCCGAGAGCCGTGCAGCCTTCCAGAGCCTGCTCGACCAGGGCTGGACCGACGCCCTGCGCGAGCGCTTCCCGCACGATCCGCCGCCTTGGACCTTCTGGTCCTATTTCCGGGAGGCCTGGCCCCGCGACGCGGGTCTGCGGATCGACCATCTGCTGCTCAACGGCCTTGCAGCCGAACGCCTGACCGACGCCGGCGTCGATCGCGCGGTCCGCGGCGTCGAAGGCGCCAGCGACCATGCGCCGGTCTGGATCGACCTCGCCTGACCCGACCGATCCAGACCCTTCCACGCCAGCCCGCCGCCCCATCGATCGTCAGGCGGCCAGGGTCCGGAAGGTGATGGAGTAGCGCAAGGCTGTCATTGGCGTGATCGAATGCTCCCAGGCCGCACGCGCCTCTCCCGACAACCGGTAGACCGAGCCGCACGCCAGCGGCGCATGTCTCCGCAGAAAGCCCGCCCCCTCGCGACGGCGCAGCCGCATCACGCAAGGCGCCAGCAGGGACAGGCCCAGGATCTCGCCATAGACGGGGCGGTCGCGATGCCAGCCGATGCCCGCGCCCGGCGCATATTCATTGACCAGGACCTGGACGAAGGCCGCGCCATCCAGATCAAGCCGATCCGCCAGCCGCGCCATCAAGGTCGAGAGAAACCCCGGCCATCCCGCACCTCCAGCCTCACGGTCGAAGGCGGCGATCCGGCGACGGCCGAGGTAGCCCAGGTGTTCATAGGGCTTGAACGACAGGGTCTGGAGCGCAGCGACAAGCGCGGCCTGTTCGGGCGTCGACAGGACGTCGGCCCAATAGTCGAACCCCGCCACGACCGGCGCAAATGCAAGCGCCTCTCCGAACAGGTCGATCTGCGCCGGTGCGATCACGACAGGGCCAGTTGTTTCGCCGCCTCCCCCGTCGTCTCCAGATTGGACAGGCTGACCCCGACCAGCCGCACGCCCCGGGTCGGCGGATAGAGGGACCGGACCAGCAGTCGACTGACGTCACGCAAGGCCTCGCGAGAGGCGACGGGCTCGGACAGGGACCGGCTGCGGGTCGACTGCTGGAAGTCGGCCCATTTGACCTTGACGGTGACGGTTCGCCCGCGACTGCCCGCCGTCTCGCACCAGGCCCAGACCTCGTCCGCCATCGCCGCCACCCCGGCTTCGATCGCCTCAGGCTCGGTGAGGTCGGAGGCGAAGGTGGTTTCCGAGCCGCTGGACTTGCGGGTCCGGTCCGGATTGACCGGCCGATCGTCCTCGCCGCGGGCGATGGCGTAATACCAGGGCCCGGACTTGCCGAAATGATGCTGGAGAAAGGCCAGGGTCTGGCGGCGCAGATCCGCGCCGGTGCGGATCCCCAGCCGCTCCATCTTGGCGGCGGTCACCGGGCCCACGCCGTGAAACCGCTGGACCGGCAAGGCCTCGACGAAGACCTCGCCGCGCCCCGGGGCCACGACGAACTGGCCGTCAGGCTTTCTCTGGTCCGACGCCAGCTTGGCTAGGAATTTGTTGTAGGAGATCCCGGCCGAGGCGGTCAGGCCGGTCTCCTCCAGAATCCGCCGCCGGATCGCCTCCGCCGTCGCCGAGGCGGTCCCCAGGCCGCGCCGATCGGCGGTCACATCGAGATAGGCCTCGTCCAGCGACAGGGGCTCGATCAGGTCGGTGTAGTCGGCGAAGATCGCATGGATCTGGGCCGAGACCGCGCGATAGACCTCGAAGCGCGGCGGGGCGAAGACCAGGTCCGGGCATTTGCGCAGGGCGGTCGTCGAGGGCATGGCCGAGCGCACGCCGAACCGCCGCGCCTCGTAGCTGGCGGCGGCGACCACGCCGCGCGCCGCCGCGTGCCCCACCGCGACCGGCCGCCCGCGCAGTGTCGCATCGTCCCTCTGTTCGACGGAGGCGAAGAAGGCGTCCATGTCCACATGGACGATCTTGCGGATGGCCGATCCCTGCATGGGGCCCTGCATATCAAGACGAGAACAAAAAGGAAACATTTGTCCAAGGCGACGCTTGCCTTTGGCCTCCCGCAGGCGCTTTCGAGGACGCCGAACACCCCGCGAACCCCCATGTCCTACGTCGAGCTTCAGGCCACCTCGCACTTCTCCTTCCTGCGCGGCGCCAGCAGTTGCGAGCTGCTGTTCGAACAGGCGCGGCTGTGCGGACTGGCGGCCCTGGCCATCGTCGATCGCAACTCCCTGGCCGGGATCGTCCGCGCCCATGAGGCGGCCAAGGCCTCGGGCGTGCGCCTGATCGTCGGCTGCCGCCTCGACCTGGTCGATGGGACCGGCCTGCTCGTCTATCCGACCGACCGCCCCGCCTATTCCCGCCTCACCCGCCTGCTGTCCCTGGGCAAGCACCGCGCCGGCAAGGCCCGATGCCATCTCGACTGGGCGGACCTGAAGGACTGGTCGCAAGGCCTGATCGCTGTCCTCGTCCCCGACGAGGCGGACGACGCCTGCGCCGCCCGGCTGCGCAAACTCAAGGCCACCGTCCCGACCGGCGCCTATCTGGCCCTGACGCTGCGGCGGCGTCCCGGCGATGCGCTGCGCCTGCACGACCTGTCCGCCCTGGCGGCCCAGGCCGGCGTGCCGACCGTCGTGACCAATGACGTCCTCTTCCATCATCCCGACCAGAGACTGCTGCAGGACGTCGTCACCTGCGTGCGGCACGGCTGCACCATCGACGAACTGGGGTTTCGGCGCGAACGCCATGCGGACCGCTATCTGAAGCCGCCCGCCGAGATGCACCGCCTGTTTAAGGCCTATCCCGAGGCTTTGGCCCGCTCGCTCGAGATCGCCGACCGGTGCCGCTTCTCCCTCGACGAACTGGCCTATCAATATCCCGACGAGGTCTCCACGCCGGGCATGACGCCGCAGCAGACCCTCGAACAGCTGACCTGGGCCGGCGCCGCCGACCGCTATCCGGAAGGCCTGCCGGACAGCGTGCGCCGGACCCTGCACCACGAGCTCGATCTGATCGGCAAGCTGGACTACGCCCCCTATTTCCTGACCGTCCATTCGATCGTCCGCTTCGCCCGCAGCCGCGACATCTTGTGCCAGGGGCGCGGCTCGGCCGCCAACTCCGCCGTCTGTTACGTTCTGGGCATCACCTCCATCGACCCCGGCCGCAACGACCTGCTGTTCGAGCGCTTCGTCAGCCAGGAGCGCAAGGAGCCGCCGGACATCGACGTCGACTTCGAGCATGAGCGGCGCGAGATCGTCATGCAGTGGATCTTCGAGACCTACGGCCGCAACCACGCCGCCCTCTGCGCGGTCGTCACCCGCTATCGGTCACGGGGCGCCCTGCGCGACGTCGGCAAGGCGCTCGGCCTCAGCGAGGACCTGATCAAGACCCTGTCGTCCCAGGTCTGGAGCTATTCCAGCGAAGGGGTCGAGGACAAACACGTCGAGGGGCTGAACCTCAATCTGGAGGACCGCCGGCTTCGGCTGGCGCTCGACCTGTCTCGTCAGCTGATCGGCGCCCCGCGCCACCTCAGCCAGCATCCCGGCGGCTTCGTCCTGACCCGGGACCGCCTGGACGATCTGGTCCCGATCGAGCCGGCGGCGATGAAGGACCGTCAGGTCATCGAATGGGACAAGGACGACATCGACGTCCTGAAGTTCATGAAGGTCGATGTCCTGGCGCTGGGCATGCTCAGCTGTATGAAGCGCGGCTTCGACCTGCTGGCCGAGCACAAGGGAATCGCGCTCGACCTCGCCACCCTCCCGGCCGAGGACCCCAGAACCTATGCGATGATCCGCAAGGCCGACACCCTGGGCGTCTTCCAGATCGAGAGCCGGGCCCAGATGGCCATGTTGCCCCGGATCAAGCCGAGGACCTTCTACGATCTGGTCATCGAGGTCGCCATCGTCCGCCCCGGCCCGATCCAGGGCGACATGGTCCACCCCTACCTGCGCCGCCGCGAGGGCAAGGAGGCGGTCGTCTATCCCAAGCCCGAGCTGGAGAAGGTGCTCGGCAAGACCCTCGGCGTGCCCCTGTTCCAGGAACAGGCCATGCGGGTCGCCATCGAATGCGCCGGCTTTACGGCCTCGGAGGCCGACCAGCTCCGTCGCGCCATGGCGACGTTCAAATTCACCGGCGGGGTCAGCCATTTCAAGGACAAGCTGATCAACGGCATGGTCGAGCGCGGCTATGACGCCGCGTTCGCCGAAAAGACCTTCAGCCAGCTCGAAGGCTTCGGCTCCTATGGCTTCCCCGAAAGCCACGCCGCCTCCTTCGCCCTGATCGCCTACGCCTCGTCCTGGCTCAAATGCCACCACCCGGACGTCTTCTGCGCCGCCCTGCTCAACGCCCAGCCGATGGGCTTCTACGCCCCGGCCCAGATCGTCCGCGACGCCCAACAGCATCAGGTCGAGATCCGCCCCGTCTGCGTCAACGCCAGCCGCTGGGACTGCACCCTGGAGCCGGCAGGCTCAGACGGCCGTCTCGCCGTCCGCCTGGGGTTTCGGATGGTGCGGGGACTGGCGAACGCCGACGCCGCCCGCATCCTGGCGGCCCGCTCGGACGGCGCATTCCACTCCGTCGACGACCTGTGGCGACGCGCCGGCGCCCAGGTCGCCAGCCTCGTTCGACTGGCCGAAGCCGACGCCTTCCGCCCGGCCCTCCGCCTCGACCGCCGCGACGCGCTGTGGGCCATCAAGGCTTTGCGCGATGAGCCCCTGCCCCTCTTCGCCGCCGCCGACGCCCGCGATCCGCACCCCGAAATTCAAGAACCCGACGCCGACCTCAAACTCATGACGCCGGGCCGCGAGGTGGTCGAGGACTACAGCCACATCGGCCTCACTCTGCGCGACCATCCGCTCAGCTTCTTGCGCGGGGAGCTCCAGACCCGCCACGTCATGACCTGCGCCGATGCGACGGGGATGCGCGACGGACGACTGACACGGGTCGCGGGGCTCGTTCTGGTGCGTCAGAAGCCCGGCAGCGCCAAGGGGGTGATGTTCATCACCATCGAGGACGAGACCGGGGTCGCCAATCTGGTGATCTGGCCCAGCCTCTACGAACAGCAACGCCGCATCGTCCTGTCGGCGACCATGTTGGCGGTCGACGGCAAGGTTCAGCGCGAGGGCGAGGTCGTCCACATCGTCGCGACCAAACTCCATGACGCGTCCGGCCTACTCGCCTCGGTCGGCGACCGCGGCTCGGCCTTCCCCCTGCCCCACGGCCGCGGCGACGAATTCCATCGCGGCGGCTCGCCCGACGCCCGCGACGCCCCGCCCCGGACGGTCAGGGCGAGAGACATCTACATCCCCGATCTTCACCTCGACACGATCCGGCCCAGAACCCGGGATTTTCGGTAGCGAAAGCCAACCCTCCCTCGTCAGCGCGGGACTGGCGCTGCGCCGTACAGCACAGGTTCCGCCGCCAGAAAATATGAAGGATATCAACCTTGGCCGTCGGAACGAACGCAGGCGGCGGTCCCTTTTGATGGCTCACCCTGAAAGGAAAACCTCATGTTGAAAGCCGCCCTCGCCGTCTCGGCGACCGCCGTCCTGCTGACGGCCTGCGGAAATAACGAACGGAGCGAAGCGCCTGTCGAAGGCCCGGCCGTTTCCTCCGCCGAAGCGCCGATGAACCCCGCCGTCGACACCCAGGATACGTCTGAACAGGCGGCCCTCACGCCCGGCGCCAACTCCTTCACCGAAGGTCAGGCCAAGGCGGCCATCGAGAAGCAAGGCTATGTCGTCTCCGGCCCGCTCACCCAGGACGAGCAAGGCATCTGGAAGGGTCAGGCCACCCGTGCGGGCGGCGATCCAATGACCGTGGGGGTCGATTACAAGGGCGTCGTGACGCCCCAATAATCGCAGCCTGATTTCCACCTCTCTCAAACATTCCCAAGGACCCCATCATGGCCACCGTCACCCGGCTGTTCGACAGCCACACCGAAGCTCTGGACGCCGTCTCGAAGCTCGAATCCTCCGGCGTCCACCACGACAAGATCAGCATCGTTTCGAACAATGCCGACAACTGGCATTCCGGATCCCGCGATCACAAGGCGGGCCCTCTGGGCGACCGTAACGGCGACGGCGAAAACGACGTCGCCGACGGCGCCGGCAAGGGCGCGACCACGGGCGGTCTGCTCGGCGCCGGCGCGGGCGTCCTTGCGGGTCTCGGCATGCTGGCCATTCCGGGCCTCGGCCCGGTCGTCGCCGCCGGCTGGCTCGCCTCGACGGCGGTCGGCGCAGCGGTCGGCGCCGCAGCCGGCGGCGCGACGGGCGGCCTGCTGGGCGCCCTGAAGGAATCCGGTCACAGCGACGAAGAAGCGAACGTCTATTCGGAAGGCGTCCGTCGTGGCGGCACGCTCGTCAGTGTCAAGGCCGACGGCGACGAGGCGCAGCGGATTCAAGCGATCCTGGACGGCAGCCGCGGTTATGACGCCGCCGCGCGCGGCGAAGCCTACCGCCAATCGGGCTGGTCCGGTTTCGACGCCGAAGCCAAGCCCTACACCTCGGAGCAGATCCTCGAGGAACGCGCCCGCTATCGATAAGGCGACCGCATAACTCTGACTTCAGCGGCCCGGCGTCATCGACGTCGGGTCGTTTGACGTCTGGCGTCTGGCGTCCACACTCCACGCCCGCAGATAGCCTGCGCCCACTCTTCGAAAAGAGCGGTTTAAACCGCGTAGCTTAGCCCGGCTGGAAGAGGCCGGCTGGATCGAGGCCTTGCCAGGTGAAACCGGACGGGAGCGAAAGCGCAAATACCGGGCTCTGCCCCCTGGGCGCGACGAACTCGCGCTCTGGGTCGCCGAAGGTCAGGGTTCTCTCTCGACGCGCGGACGGGCCCCAGGCGGCGGGCTCGCACGTCCCATAGCTGACATTGCGCAAGCTTAACTTGCGACGTCGGATTAAGCGGAAGCACATATCGCAACCGCCATGTCGGCGGCGCAGCCTTCTGAGGAAGCATGATGCGTGCTGGCGCAATCTTAGCGATAGGTATGTGGCTGGCGGCAAGTCCGACAACAGCGCAGTCGGACCATACTGGGTCGGCAATCTCGGCTGCCGCCTCTTTGGAGGCTCAAGCACCTGGACTGCTCACACGACTGAACATGGCGAGCCTCTCAGTCGCGGTTCTTGAGGAGGGGCGCGTGGCTTACACCCAGGCTTGGGGACAAGCCTCGCCCGGCCAGGCTGCGACTCCGAATACGCTCTACAACGTCGCGTCCTTGGCAAAACCGGTCAGTGCGGAAGTCGCTATGCGGCTCGTTGCGACGGGGCGTATCGGGCTCGACGAAGCCATGTCCCCCTACTGGGTCGATCCGGACCTCGCGGAAGATCCCCGGGCCTCTCGGCTGACGCCCCGCCTTGTGATGAGCCACAGGACGGGATTGCCGAACTGGCGAGCAGACGATGGGGGCGTCCTCAAGTTTGATCGCGAACCGGGAGAGAGCTTTGGCTACTCAGGGGAAGGTTTTGAATGGCTCGCGCGGTTCATCGAAAGCAAAACCGGCACGCCTTTCGAAGAATTGGCGCAAGCGCTCGTCTTCGCCCCCAGCGACATGAACGATACGGCTTACACTCGGCGCCCCTGGTTTAGCGGGCGTCTAGCCGCGCCCTACGATGCGGATGTGACGGCCTTAACTCCGCAGATCGCTGAGAAATATGTGGCCTCTGACGACCTGATCACGACACCCACCGACTACGCGCAGTTCATGATCGGGATACTGAACCAGCAGGGTCTGACGCCGGCGCTGTACCGAGAACGTCAGAAGATTCAGACGGCGCGCCCGAAGCCGGCGTGCGCGACTGACGCTACTATAGCTTGCGCGTCCGAGGACGGCTTTGGCCTAGGTTGGGAAAGCGTCTTAATCGATGGTCGGCGGTTCTTGATGCACACCGGTATGGATGAGGGAACCTTCACCTTCGCCTATTTTGAGCTCGATACGGGCAAGGGACTGGTCCTGTTCACAAACAGCAGCAATGGATGGAAGGCTGTATTGCCCGTCCTTCAACTGACGAACGCAGACGAGGGATTTGTCCAACACCTTCGACGAGCCATCTCGTAAGTCTTGACCGGCTGGGTCGGGAACGTGGCAGTCGTCTGCCGCATCGCCAGCGACTGCCAGGTTACGATAGGCCCGACCATCGTCACGGGCGCCGCGCGCTGGGTGCAGGCATGGCGGACAGCGCCTGGTCGATGACGGCCAGTTCTTTCAGCGCCGCCTGAGACGCCGCCAAAGACGGCGACCGGAGAGAGACGGCTCACATAGGCGATGACCCCGGAGCGGATCCCACGGAGACTGTGGATATCCCGAACCGACCGCTCCTGACTCATCAGAGACATTGGGAAGGTCCGGTATTCGGCACGCGCGATGATCGCAACCGATCATGCCGCGAACGGTTAGCTTCCTCGAACCTCAAAGGAAATCGCCATGTCTGACGCCGCCATCGCCGCCACGAAACGCTTCGGTGAGATCGTCAACGCCGGGGCGCTCGACGCCTTTTCGGAGGTCGTGGCGGAAGGCTGCGTGGACAATGACCCGGCCCCAGGACAGGTCGCGGGCCCCGAAGGATTCAAGACCTTCTTCACTGGCATGCGGGCCGCCTTTCCCGACATGAGGGTGAAGCCGCAGACCATGGTCAGCGAGGGGGACAAGGTCGCCTTCGCCTACACCCTGACCGGGACGCACCAGGGTGATTTCCTCGGCGTCGCCGCCACCGGCAAGCCGATCGAAATTAGGGGCATGCAGATCGGCCGGTTCGAGAACGGCAAGATGGTGGAGCGCTGGGGCTCGTCGGACGAACTCGGCATCCTCAAGCAGATCGGCGCGGCGCCGGTCTGAGCGGAGCGAGTGCTCAAGCCCGTTGTCTGCGATGTCGCGATCATCGGCGCCGGGTCGGCGGGTCTTGCCGCCTATCATGCGGCGAAGGCTACAGGCGCGAAGGTCCTGCTGATCGAGGCGGGAGCCGGTGGCACCACCTGCGCCCGATACGGCTGCATGCCTTCTAAGCTGTTGCTGGCGGCCGCGCGCGCGGCGCGTGACGCAAAGGCGGCGGAGATGTTTGGCGTCCATGCCGAGGATCTCACCATCGACGGCAAAGCGGTCATGGCAAGGGTGCGCCGCGAGCGCGATCACTTCGTCGAGGCTGTGCTGGAGGACGTCGCCGCCATCCCGCCGGCGGACAGGCTGCACGGCCAGGCGCGGTTCGCTGGTCCCGACACCCTGACGGTCGATGATCATACGCTCGTCACCGCACGAGCCGTCGTGATCGCGACCGGCGCGAGACCGGTCGTTCCCGAGGATTTGGCCGAGACCTGCCAGGAACGGGTCGTCACTCACGAGACGGTCTTCGAAATGGAGACCCTGCCCCGGTCGCTGGCGGTCATCGGGGCTGGCCCGCTCGGTCTCGAACTGGCCCTGGCCTTCGTCCGGCTGGGTGTAAAGACGACGGTCTTCGACGAGGGCGACGCGATCGGGGCGGTGGGCGATCCTGTCGTCGCCGAGGCCGTGGCCGACCAGATGAAGCGCGAGCTGGTCTTTGAACTGGGGGTGACAGTCGAGGCGAAGCGTAAGACGGACGGCGACATCCTGCTTCACTGGACCAAGGCCGGCGGTAAGGCGCGGCGCGGAACCTTCGACTACGTCCTCGTCGCGACGGGGCGGACGCCGGCGCTGGACGGGCTGGATCTCAACCTCGCCGGCCTGGACTGCGACGAGGATGGTGCGCCGGTTTTCGACCCGGACACCCTGCGCTGCGGACAGTCAACCATCTTCATCGCCGGGGATGCGAACGACGACCGGCCTGTGCTGCACGAGGCCTCCCTCCAGGGCGAGCTCGCGGGCCGAAACGCCGTGCATGCGCCAAAGCTGGAGAAGCGGGCGCCGATGCCGCGGATGGCGGTGGTCTATTCCGATCCCGACATCGCCAGCGTCGGACCAGGCTGGGACGACGACGCGGCCAACGGCTGGATCGTCGGCTGTAGCGACGACGTTGGACGGGCGAGGGTCGACGGCAGGCCGTCGGGAATCTTGCGCGTCTATGCCGGGGCCAGGGACGGCGTGCTTCTCGGCGGCGAACTGTTCGGGCCTGACGTCGAGCATCTCGCCCATCTCCTGGCCTGGGCGGTCCAGTTGAAGATGACGGCGAAGGACGTGCTCGCGCTGCCCTTCTACCATCCGACGACGGAAGAGAGCCTCCGGACAGCCCTGCGCGACCTAGCCGATCAGCAGAAGGGCTGACCTCAGCCGCCCTCTCGAAAGTCCGGATAGAGGCTCATGCCGCCGTCGACGAACAGGGTGGTCCCAACCACGTAGTCGGCAGCGTCCGAGGCCAGCCAGACCGCGCTCTGGGCGACGTCCTCGACCTCGCCGATTCGGCCGTAGGGTATGAGCTTCACAAGTTTCCTCGCCGCCGCTGGCGTGTCCCAGGCGGCCTTATTGATGGGGGTCTTGATGGCCCCCGGTGCGATAGCGTTGACGCGGATCTTCTGGTCGGCGAGCTCTTGGGCCATCGTCTCCATCAGCATCCTCACCCCGCCCTTGGCCGCCGCATAGTTGGCGTGACCGGCCCAGGGAATCCGCTGGTGCACCGAGGTGACGAACAACACCTTTCCGAGCGCGCGGGACCGATTGGGCTCCAGCCCCTGACGCCTGAAGCGTTTCGCCACCTCCTGGGCGCAGAGGAAGGCGCCGGTCAAGTCTAGGTCGATGACCTTGCGCCAGCCCTCCAGCGTCATCTCCAGAAAGGGGGCGTCGGCCTGGGCGCCCGCGTTTGCGACCAGAATATCGACACCGCCGAAGTGGGCGTCGGCCGCGTCGAAGAGCTTCTGGACGTCACGGGGCTTGGAGACATCGCCCCGGACCGACACCGCCCGGCCTTCCTTCCCGAGGATCTCGGCGGTCACAGCCTTACCGGCCTCCGCGTCGCTGTGATGGTTGACCACGACGGCGGCGCCCGCCTCGGCGAACGCCAGAGCAATCGCCTTGCCGATGCCCGAGCTGGCGCCGGTGACCACGGCGCGCTGGCCGGCGAGAGATTTCTGGTTCACGCGGCGCGCTCCTCGGCAGGGGTGACGGATCCCGAAACGACGCCGGCCCCGTCGCGCGTGACCCGGCAGTCAAACCTGCGCTGGCCGACGGTCAGGCCCACTATCTCCAGACAGGCGACGCTGGTCGGCAAGAGGGGATTGTCGAGCACCAGCCCGGACGATACCGGGCGCAGGCCGAGCATTTCGGTCAGGAGGTAGGGCGCAGCGCCCGCCGACCAGGCCTGCAACGGCTCGGCGAACGGGCATCGGGCGGGAAAAAGCCCTGGCTCGCGGTCAAAGCCGATGAAGAACTCGGGCAGCCGACCCATGGCGAAGTGCTCCGATACATCGATCAGGGCGTCGAAGAGGCTGATCGCCGGCCCATCCATTCCGTGGCGCTTCATTCCAGCCGCGATCAGCGCATTGTCGAACGGCCAGACGCTGCCGAGATGGTAGTTCAGAGGGTTGTAGGCCGTCGCAGCCACCGACAGGGTGCGCACGCCCCAGCCGCAGTTCATATCGGGCTGCATCATACGCTCGGCGGTACGGCTTGCCTTGTCGTCGTCGGCGATGCCGGACCACAGTACCTGCCCTGCGTTGGAGGCGACCACGTCCAGTTGACGGTCGCCCACCTCCAGCCCCAGCGCGAAACAGCCCTCGGCCTCCATCCAGAAATCCTGATTGAAAGCTTTCCGCAGACTTTGTGCCTCGTCCATCAAGACGTCGGCGGCGGCGCTTTCGCCTGCTGTCTGGTAGGCGTCGGCCATGAGGCGCCGCGCGAGCCAGGCGTAGCCTTGAACCTCGCTAAGCGCGATCGGGCCTTTCGACCGTTCTCCGTCGGAGCGCGGCACCCCCGTGCTGGAGTCCTTCCAGCCCTGATGGATCACACCGTCTTCGTTTTCTCGGTCGTAGGTCAGATAGCCGTTGGCATTGGCCGCGCTGCGTTCCGTCATCCACGCCACTGCCGCGTCTATAGTGGTCCGGAGTTCATCGAACAGGGCATGCGATCCCGTCCACTCCGCATGGCGTCCGACCAGGATCAGAAAAAGCGGCGTAGCGTCGATCGACAGATAGCTCGGCCGATGAGGAACCTCCTGCAGATTGGCCATAGCGCCCACGCGGAGCTCATGCGGGATCTTGCCCGGTTCCTCACCCGTCTCGGCGTCGGTCTTGCGCCCCTGATGCCGGGCGAACAGCCGAAGGACCCCTTCGGCGGGGCGGGGATCGAATGGCAGGGTCTGCAACGCCGCGATCAAACTATCCCTGCCGAACGGCGCAACGAACCAGGGCAGGCCGCCGGCGATAAAGGGCTCCTCCAGCTCGGTCAGCAGCAGACTCAGATCCTTGAACGAACGATCAAGCAGGCGGTCGAAGATGAGGTTGTCGCTGGTGACCGAGACGCCGTTATAAACCACCGGTGCAGGGGGGCTGGCGCGAGTGGGTGCTCCAACCTCTTCGACCTCGAAGCGGATCTCGAGCGTTTCGGTCTGGCGCGCCTTGATCTCAAGATCGAAAGCGAGCCGGCGCGCGCTGCCGTGGACCGTGATCGTGGCTGCGCGGTCGAGCATGACTGTCAGGCGCCGCTCGACCGCGTCGGTCCCGATGTAGCGGAAGGTCAGTCCATCGTCCCGGGTCTCAACTGTGCGCAAGGGCCCGCGCGATTTGGGCTCGGCGCCCCGCAGTTCGAAGATGTCCTCGAACAGGGCGTCGATGGTCACGGCCAGCTCAAACCGGATCGGCTTCAGGGCGAAGTTGCGGATCTCGATCCGGTCGGCGAGCTCGAGCCTGTCTCCCGCGACCGTGCGGTCAAGCCGAAGGCCGAAGCACTGCGGCGCCATCGACTTGCCGTCCGTCTGAACGATCTCGTTGTTGGTCAGCTGATGGATCGCTTGCGTTCCGCGCGCCGCGCTTGACATCAGAACCAAGGGACCTCGGCTGCCGAGCGTCAGCTCGTAGCGGCTGAGGTAGCGGGTGTCGCGATGGAAGAGGCCGACGCCAGCGTCGCTGCCGTCCGGTACCGCTCCGTTAGGACAGGTCCCGAGAAACAGGGCTCCGTCCTTGATGAGGATGGGCTGGGTGACTTCCGTCATAAAGGGGGCGTCGCTCAAGTCTGGCTCCAGATCCACGCAAGCCAGGCCGGCCAAAGTAAACAACGCGCCAGATGGCGGGTCGCTTCACACCGCCGGAATCGCTGCCGTTCAGACGCCGACGCGGACCAATTTGTGAAGTGCCCCCCTCTGGACGTGCTCCGCCGTTCACGGCGACGGAGTCATCGGCGGCCAACCGCCATAAGCCGTTTGGCAGAGAAGCATCGCGAGAGGCATGGCCGGGGAGCACGACCTGATGTTCAGCTACTTGCGACCTTCCTCAGAAACGTCCCCATTCCAATCCGCCCGCGGATGTCTCTTGTCTGGCATGATGTTAATGTCCGCTTCTGGCGCACCCTCGCCTCTGGCTAACGCGCGACGCGTGCGGAGTTGCAGGAATGGAGGCGGGTGCCGCAGAAGTTGGAAGCGCCCATTGGAGGCCGCAATGAAGCTGACCCCATAAGAACGGCCGAGCGGTAGAGTCCGGCCGCTCCGATAATCTCGTTATCACCCTGAACTGAGCACCTGTCGCTTCACCATTTCGGTCATGGCGACCCGCAGCGCGCGGACTAAGTCGTTTCCCGAGGTAAGCTTGCGTAGATCATCGCCCGTGATCACGAGGACCGTAACCCCGTCGATCATCGCGGCTGTCAGATGAAAGAAGGCGGCAGACGGAAAATCCTTATCCCCGGTGACGCCGTTCAACGCGATCAGGATGCCATTGCGGCGCGATTTGTCCTTCAGCAACGTTGCGAAGTACCTCACGTCCCGCCCGGGAACCGGATGGCCGGAGCTCTTGCATTCGACGATCAACGGGCAGTCCAGGAAGTGCAGGCCGTCGCGGGGGGCCTCGTTCCAGTAGAGGATGTCTATTTCCTCGGTCCCATACGAGTTCTTGATGTTCGAACCCTCGAACACCAAACCAGGGACGGCTTCGAAGATTGTCCTCATGAGCGCCTCGAGCCTGGCCCCCTTTGGCTGGGCTTCGGGGGTCTCCGCGATCGCCTTGAGTTCCGCTGCGATCCAATCGGGATCGAGCGTCATTCGGCGTCTCCACGCACGAAGGCCGCGCGGCGCCGCCGCTTCAGGATCTCCTTCTCCAGACGTCCGCCTTCCAGTGTCGAGATCAGGTCTTCCGCAGAAAAGGAGAGCACCTGCGGGGTCTCAAACAGCGAGGGCGGGGTGTGGCTCCGGTCGTGATCAAACACCAGCAGCGCTAAACTGGCGTCGCTCGCCTCTACGGCGCGAGTCAGGCGCTTCACGTATGCCTCTGCGTTTTTGATCACACTCCCTGAGCCGCCTCGAAGAAGCTTGCATTCCACGAGCACTGGGCCGCCCGCCTCGAAGGCGATCTCATTCAGCCAGACTACGAAATCCACCTGCGGTTCGTTGCGGGGAGCGTCCGTCGCCGTCACATCTGCGCCGGCAGACTCAAAGATCCTTTTGATGAGGTCTTCGAAAATTTCCGCGCGCGAATTCCCAGCGGCACCAGACCGAAGGTGTTGCAGTTCGCGGCTGGCCCAGCTGAGATCAACCGTTCGTGCATCCGGCACGTCCGCCAAGATTGCGGGCGGTGCCTTGGCGTTGCGCAAGAACCGATCGAGGTCGTCGCCGGCATCGGCTACGCGGCGGTCTTCAACCGCCCTTAGGTAGGCACCCGAAATCTCGTTCGGCGCAGCACCCTCGGTGAGGACAATAAACGCCGCCTTTCCGAGACTGCGAGCGATGCCGAGTTCATACATGATTGAGTCGCGACCGCGTCCGCTCAGGACCATCGCCACGAAGTCCGACGCGGCGATAAGCTTCAGCAGCTCTGGCGTGATCGCTGACCCGACATTCAGCGAATGTGCGGAGGTCACGGCTATGCCTCGCGCCATCAGCATATCCCTCAACGTCGCCGTCTCGGGCCCAGTTGGACCGGAGACGAAGCACGTCTCAAACCGCGATGTCACATGCGAGGAAGTCATAGTCATTTGTTGACCTGCAAAATCTGCAACGATCAAGCCTTGGGCGACCGGACAGCGACCAGCCTGTACCTGCCAGACCTTGTTGCGCTAGGTCGTAAAGGTCCGGTTTGGGGATAGAAGCCCACGTCTCCTTCTGGCGCATAGCAGCGGTAAAGAAAGCTGGATGAGGCGTCCAGGTTTCGCCGGCTCCCCCGCTCCTATCCCTACCGGTCGGTCAAAGTTCTAGCGTGCCTCAGAGAGGCCTCCCGTAGGCTCGCCTTATCGAGAGATCTCGCCATAGCCTTGGCCGGGGAACTTCAGCTACCACGCTACGATGTTCACTACGTTTGTTCTCGCCGTCGCCCTGCAGGCCGCCATGCCCGCCGCCCCTTTGATCGGAAGGGCCACGGTTATCGATGGCGACACCTTGGAGATCGGGGGCCAACGCGTGCGGCTGTGGGGCGTGGATGCGCCTGAAGGCCGCCAGTCCTGCCTGCGGGACGGTCAGGCCTACCGCTGCGGCACGGAGGCGGCCCGCCATCTAGACCGCTTGATCAACGACCGGCCGGTCACCTGCACGCCGCAGGGGCGGCCTGATCGCTATCGCCGCATGGTCGCGCGCTGCGCCGTCACCGCCGACTGCGCACCAGGCGAGGGCTGCAGGACGTTCCGCCGAGATCTTGGAAGCTGGATGGTCGCCGACGGTTGGGCTTTGGACTATGCGCGCTACAGCGGCAGCGAACATGCTGAGCAGCAACATGACGCCCAAGAGGGCCGAAAGGGGCTGTGGGCGGGGGCGTTCGTCAGTCCATGGGATTGGCGGGCTGGCAAACGGTAGTAGTCAGCGCCCTGCAGCCGCCATCGCTGAAAGGTCGAAGAGGACGCGGGAGGCGTTCGAAGCCGCGTCATTTCGGGATCGCCGGATCAGGGCCTCGACCACATCTCGAAATCGAGGGTCCAGCGGCCTCCCCCCGCGGAACGAGCCCTCGCCGGGTCGGTCGTGGTCGCCCTCCACATCGGCCTCGTGGCCGTCTTTTCCCTGGGGCTGCGGCCTTCGCCGGCCATGGTGGGCGGCGCTCCCGTCATCCAGCTCACCCTGACGCCACGGGCAGTTTCGATGGCGCCAACGCTCCAAGGACCTCGCCGGCGAGCGACACGTCCGCTCATGTTCCAGACGAACCGCTGCAAGCCGATGCCGAGGCGCCGCATCCGCCCCCCCCCCCGACCCCGCGTCNACGTCGACGACGAAGCGGAAATCCTCGATCTCCATCTTGGCGAAGCTTTTGTCGCGCAGGACGCCGGCGTTGTTCACCAGGATGTCGATCCGGCCCCATTTCGCCATCGCCTGATCGACCATCGATTGAACCGCCGCGAAGTCGGTGACGGAGGCGGCGTTGGCGATGGCCTCGCCGCCTGCCCCCTGGATTTCCGCCACGACGGCTTCTGCGGCGCTGGCCGAGCCACCCGAGCCGTCGCGCGCGCCGCCCAGGTCGTTGACCACCACCTTGGCCCCCCGCGCCGCCAGCGCCAAGGCGTGCTCGCGGCCCAGTCCGCCGCCCGCGCCCGTCACGATCGCCACCTGACCATCAAACCGCATCGCCATGTCCCATTCCTCCATAAGTCTTCACCACGCCTTTACGAAGGCTCAACGTCGAAGCGGGCTACTAATCCAACCGTTGTTCCAAGGTGTAATCGGCGCCTCACGCCAACTCCACCGGCCGCGTCCGCGACAAGGCCGTCATCAAGGCTCATGGCCGCCCCCTCGCAGTCGATTGGGACGCGGTTCGGGCCATGATCAGCGCACCTTCCAGCCCCGCGTTCTCAAGCGCGGCTGCGACGATGTAGGGGCCGCCTTCCGCTACGACCGACGCGCCGTAGTCGTTGAGCTCCAGCCTCATCCGAGCTTCGATCTCGGACAGCAGGCCCGGCGCGGACATGACCCCGCCGCCGAAAATGATTTTTTGAGGCGACCAGGCCAGGAGCAGGGAAGCGGACAGCTGACCCAGGTAGTCGCAGACCAGCGCGCGAACCTCGGGCGCAGCGTCCAGCCGCCGCCCGCCCAGGCGCGCCGCCAAGGCAGGTCCTGCCGTCAGCCCTTCGACACAGTCCCTGTGAAAGCCGCAGGCGCTGGGATGATCGTCGCCCTCGGCCCGCCTGATCGGCAGATGGCCGATCTCGGGATGCAGACCGCCTTTCAGCGTCCACCCGTCGATCGCCAGCCCTCCGCCTATTCCAGTCCCGACGGTGATGTAGGCGACGCTGTGAAAGCCCCTCCCCACTCCGAGGGCTTGTTCAGCGATGGCGGCGGCGTTCACATCCGTATCGATGACCACCGGGGCCTGGAGTCGGGTTTTGAGGGCCTGCGTAAGATTGAACCCTGTCCAGCCCGCCTTCGCCGTCGCCAGCATTCGGCCCAGGTTCGGTGAGGCCGGATCGACGATAACGGGACCGAAACTCGCGACGCCGATCCCGCCGATCTGCGCCCCGGCGGGACGCGCCGCCTGGATGGTGGCGACAAGCGTGTCGACAACCCGATCCGGGGTCACGGTCGGAAAACGGGTGTCGGTCAGGGTCCGGCCGGCTTCGTCGATCACCCGACAGACGATCTTGGTGCCGCCGGTTTCGATTCCGACCAGGACAGTGGGCGCGGGCGTCATGGAATGGGCTCCGACAGCGGGTCCGGTCTGGCGACGCGGGAGGCGATGGATCGATCGCCCCCGTGTTCGGCGCAGTCCTGAAGCGCGAGAAGAACCTCAAGCACATGGGCGGCCAGCCGGCCGCTGACGCGGGGTTCGCGCTTCTGCCTCACCGCGCGCGCCAGTTCGATCAGGCCCAACCCACGCCGGTCGCCAAAAAGCGGGGGCGATGTCGGCCCGATCGGTTCGCCCGTCGCTGGATGAAGCCCTGCTTGGACCGTCTGGATCGCTGAGACGATGGTCGCGGCGGCGACAGGCCCTTGTCCTGCGGCTTCGCCGGCGACGGGCGACCAGTCGCCCTCCCCGCGCCCGAGCAAGACTTCGCCCCCGAAAGCATTGGGATCGGGACAGGCCAGCGTGCCGGTCTCGCCATAGAGTTCGATCGGCGGACGGCGATGTTGCGGCACATCCCAGGACAATGTCAGGGCGACGTTGGCGCCGCTCTCGAACAGAAGGACGCCGTTGACGGTGGTGCAGATCTCGACCTGAAGCGTTTGACCCGCGCGGGTCGGGCTGGTGATCGTTCGGTGCGCGCGGGGCGCCGATCCGATCGCTGTTACGCGCGCGATCGGTCCCAACAGATTGACGAGTTGGGTGACCGCATACGGACCAATGTCCAGGAGGGGTCCGCCGCCTCTGCCATAGAAGAATGCGGGGTTCGGATGCCAATGCTCCATGCCGCGCGACGCCATGGTCGCCGAACCGCCGACGATCCGGCCCGCGACGCCATCGTCGACCGCCTTGCGAGCGGCCTGGTGGCCGGGACCAAGGAAGGTGTCCGGCGCGCATCCGATCTTCAAGCCCATCCGGTCCGCCAGATCGATCAGATCGTGGGCGTCCGACAAGGAGGTGGCGAACGGCTTTTCGGTATAGAGATGCTTGCCGGCCGACAGCACCGCACGTCCGATCTGATGGTGAAGCTCGGGCGGCGCGAGATTGACGACCACCGAGATGTCGGGATCGGCCAGCATGGCCTCGGTCGTCATGGCCAGACCGCCATAGCGCCGGGCCTGGTCGGCGGCCGAGACCATGGTTCGACTGGACACCGCCTTTAGACGGACTTCGGACGACCGACTGATCGTGCCGAGATAGGCATGGCTGACCATGCCAGCCCCGATCACGCCGATCGCGGGCAGCGATGGGTCTTTTTTCAATGGCGAGGTCATCCGAAGCCTTGATCCTGGACGGGATGGCTCGTGAGGTTCGGCCGTTCGAGCCGCGTCAGCCCGCCTTCGCCCTCAAGAAATCGACGAAGCGACGCCAGGCGCGATGACAGATCGGCCGCCTGCTGTTCCAGCGTTCGACGCAATGTCATGATGCGCACGGGCTCGGGAACGGTGTCGTCGATGAAGGCGCGGATGTCGGCGATCGCGACGTCCAGGCTCCTGAGCTGAACCACAAGATGAGCGATGTCGCACTGGTTGGGTGTGAAGAGGCGTTCGCCCTGACGCGTGCGGCTCGAATGGAACAGGCCTTCGGCCTCGTAATGGCGCAGCGCCCGCGCCGTAACGCCACAAGACCTGGCCAGGTCACCGATGCGGATCGCCGCTATGGCTGCGCGATCTCTTGGAACGCCGGCTTTCAGCGTTCGGCGTTCGACCGGCAGACGCCTCAGGTCGCGGCTTCGGACCAGCGCGCCGCCGCGTTCAAGAGCCTCAGTCATGAACACCCTCCTTCCCGCCGTCCGGCGCAGTCTCTGCAAGCGCCTCGAGCGACCCCGGGGGCGCCGGCGCATTGGCCATGGCGATCCAGAAGCCGATCAACGAAATGATCCCGGTTAAGACCCCAAGCCAGGCGAGCGCGACGCCCAGGCTGCCGGGTCCGGAGATCACCGAACTGACCCACCCGATGATGACGGCGGCGATTGGCCCGCCGACGATGGTGCCGACGATCTTCAATGCGGCCAGGCAAAGTGCGCGTTCTTCGTTGGGTATCAGGACGGCGATGGCGGCATTGTTGACCAAGCCTACAATAGAGCCTCCGATCAGCAGGAAGAATAAGACCCAGGCGAAGCCGCTGACCGTCGGCATGACAGGATACAGGCTGGCGGGAATGCTCAACGCAGTGGCGATCAGCGCGGGCAAAAGGATGCCGCCGCGCATCTTCAACTTCTGCCCCGCGTCGGCTGCGAAACCGCCGATCACAGACCCGAGCAGGCCAGACACCACAATCACCACCCCAACCCAGACGCCGAACTGACCAGGAGTTTGGTTGTACTGGCGGATCAGCACCGACCCCATCCAGATCGCCGCCGCGCCTTCCGCCAGACCCCCTGCGAAGTTGCCGACGAACAGCGGTCCGAGAAACGCCTTCTGTCGCCAGAAAGCGCGCAAAGCGGCTTTGACGGAAGGATTGGTATTGCCGACCTCGTGGCGGCGGGGCTCCCTCATCAGGAACAGCGGCAGGACACACAGGGCTGATCCGAGCCCGACGAGCAGGTGGGTCTGGCGCCAAGGCGCCATGTCCGGGAACATCGTGAGAGGGTTGGCCTCAAGATATCCGAACAGTGTCCCGCCGATCGCGAAGGACGCACCGGCTCCGGCCCATGCTCCGATTGAGACAACCAGCATCGAGCGACCGCGCCGCTCTGGCACACAGACATCGGCAAGCAAAGAGATCAGCACGGGGAACGCAGTTCCCGCCCCGATACCGGAGACCAATCGAGCGGCGAAGAGGGCGTAGAAGTTGTCGACGAAGGCCATGCCGATCGCGCCCAACGCCCACATCGACGCGAGAACGATTAGAATCCGCGTCCGTGTTCCATGATCGACCAACCAGGCGATCGGCATGGCCAGCAGAGTTGCGGGAATGGCCCCAGCCACGCCGACGATCAGCCCGAGCTGAAGATCGTCAAGACCTAGGTCCGCCTTGGCCGCCTCCTGCAACGGCGCAAGAATGCCGCCGACGGTCAGAGCCGAAAATATAGTCAGCGTCAGAAGCCAGATCACGCTCCACTTCGTCTTGCGCAAAGCGCCGGACGAAGGCGCTGCAAGTTCCGAGGCAGGGCCGGTCGACACGGTTGTCATTGGGTTGTCCTCAAAGCCGGGCGTCGCCCGGTCTGATTAGGTGAGGCGAAAATTCAGGCTGATGCTGCGCGGATCGGCGTCTTGCAGTCTTGCGGCGAGCGTCTGCGGCGGCCGATCATCTCGACGGGTCCCCGAACTCGGCGCGGAGGCGGCTCTTGTCGATCTTGCCCGTCGCGGCCAAGGGCATGCTCGGCACCCTGACGATCCGGTCCGGGATCCACCAGTCGGCTACCCGCCCCTTCAGCGACGCCAAGACGGCCGCCTGGTCCACGTCCTGACCCTGGCGCGGCTCGATCACCATCAGCGGGCGCTCGCCCCATTTGGGGTCGGCGCGGCCGATCACCGCCACTAGGGCGACGTCAGGCAACGCGCCGACGAGACCTTCCATTTCGACGGGATTGATCCACTCGCCGCCCGACTTGATCAGATCCTTGGACCGGCCCGCGATGGTGAGGGCGCCCTGATCGTCGATGACGGCGAGATCCCCGGTGTCGAACCAGCCGTCCGCATCGAGCGCATGGGTCTCGGCGTCGAGATATTGGCGCAGCACGCTGTGGCCGCGCACCTTTAGATGCCCTTCGACATTGCGCTGCTGCGGCAGAGGACTGTTGTCGGCATCCGTAAGCCGGATATCGAGCCCCATCGGCGCCCGTCCCGAAGCCCGCGCGGCACGGGGCTGTGCAGACGGCGGAGAAATGGTGCCGAGGGGCGACAGTTCGGTCATGCCCCAGCTCGTCTGCACGGTGACGTCGAGACGATCTTCGATTCGTTGCAACAGGGCGTCCGGGCAACTCGCGCCGCCCAGAGCCACGCGCTTGAGACTGGGAAGCGCCCCGCCTGTCGCATCCAAATGATCCAGCAGACCCAGCCAGACGGTCGGCACGCCGGTCGCGACGGTCACATTGTGGCGCTGGATCAAACCTGCCAATGCGGCCCCGTCGGTGTGACGCCCCGGCAGGACCATCGCAGCCCCCACCGCCGGCGCGGCGAACGGAATGCCCCAGGCGTTGGCGTGGAACATTGGCACGGCGACCAGGATGCAGTCCGCCGCCGTCAGCGCCAGGGTGTCGGCCTGCATCATCCGCAGCGTGCTCAAATAGTTTGCACGGTGGGTATAGAGTACGCCCTTCGGGGCTCCGGTGGTGCCTGACGTGAAACACAGTCCGGCCGCCGCTCGCTCGTCGAAGTCGCCCCATTCCGCCGGCCGCCCCTGGCTTTCAAGAAGACGTTCCAGTCCAACCCGGTCTTCTGCGCCGCCGTCATCCTCCTCCCCGTCGAGGATGACGACCCGCTCGAGCCTAGGACAGGCCTGGACCAGCGCGTCCGCAAGGGCGGCCAGGCCTCCGCCAACGAACAGCATCCGATCATCGGCCTGGTTGACCATGGCGGCTAGTTGGGCCGCCGTCAGACGAGGGTTCAGGGTGTGACAGACGATCCCCACCCCCATCGCGGCATACCAGACCTCCAGATGGTGCTGGGTGTTCCAGGCCAGGGTGGCGATCCGGTCGCCGGGCTTCAGTCCGGCCGCCAGCAAGGCGCCGGACTGACGGTTGGCGCGATCCCGCAGGTCGCCATAGGTGACGACGCGGTCGCCTCCGCCCGCACTGCCGGTGATGACGGGCGCCCGACCATGCCATTTGGCGGCATGGTCGAGAAACCGGTCAACCGTCAGGCTGTAGTCCTGCATCGATCCTGCGAAATGGGGCGACACCGCACCTAACTCCGACACTAGAAGTTTTTCGTCAGGCGGACGCCGTATTGGCGTGGCGGACCGGCGTAGCGTTGGCCGCTCTTGACCGCACCGACGTATTCCAGGTCGCCCAGGTTCGTGCCGTAGGCCTGTAGCCGCCAATCCCCCGTCGCATTCTCGTACGTCAGTTGCGCGTTGAAGATGTCGCGCGCCTCCAGACGATCCCCGAGGGCTTCGTTGGCGAAAATGGTGCCCCAGGTCTCGGAGATATGGCTGTAGTCCAGTCGCGGCGTCAGTCGGCCGGATCCGAGGGCGAAGGTATATTCCACCCCGGCGCTGACCGTCAGTTCGGGCGCATAGGTCTGGGCGTTGCCCCCGACATTGCGGCAGGTCGTCGAGGCCGGACCAGTCGAAGGATTGCAGTTGCCTGTCAGCGGCCCACGGGCGTCCACGGCGAAAAAGTCAGGCAGTTCCGAGTGAGACACCGAGGCGCCGAAATCGAACCCGAGATTTCCAATCCGGCCCTGAGCGGACGCCTCGAGCCCGTAGATATGGGTCCGCCCTTGGACGTTGCTGATCGCGCTGGACGTCGGCACGACCGGGTCTCCGAGGATGATCTGGAAGTTTTCGTAGATGTTGTAATAGGCGCCGATCTGCGTCCGAAGCCGCCCGTCCAACCATGTGCTCTTCCAGCCGGCCTCATAGTCGAGCACTTCCTCCGACTCGAAGGGCTTCGGCACGACCAGTGAAAGATTGGGTCCGTTCAGCCCCCCGGCCTTATGGCCCGTGGCGACGAAGGCATAGACGAAGTTGTAAGCGTCGACCGTCCAGTTGACGGCGACCTTGCCGGTCACCTTCTCGTGGCTCGTGCGGTCGTCCTGGGCCAGCGACAGCCCTAGCAGTGGAAGGGCGGTAAGCCCGCGGTTCTCTGCGGTCGAGCGCGAGTAACGTGCGCCGACTTGCAGTTCCACCGCGTCCGTCACCTTGTAGGTGATCTGCCCGAAGCCTGCAGCGGTGGTCTTGGGATTGTCGCCCTCCGTCGTCAGATTGACGAGGAAGGGCAAGGGCGGGAACAGCGTCGCAGCGGAAGACCTTCCGCGCGGGAACTGGGTGCGGTCATCCTGGTAGTAGGCTCCAAGGATCCAGCCCAGACGACCTGTGTCGGGCGAAATCAGGTTGAGCTCTTGGGACCAGATGCGTTCGGTCGCGTAGATCTGAACCGTCTGGTTGTTGACTGGCAGTAGGCCGAAGCCGCCGTCCGAATCCGCACGGACCTGCGTCGTACCGTCCTGATATCCGGTGATCGAGCGCAGGGTGACGCCGTTTTTGAATGTGTAGCTGACGTTCAGAATAGACCGGACCGACTCGTCTTTGGCGAGGAAGGGACCATTGGTTCTGATGTTGAACAGGCCGTCGTTCCCGCCGAGCAGGGTGGTCGGATAGCCGCCGAGATCGATGTGGCTGTAATCGGTCTTGAACAGCACACGCAGGTCGTCGTTCGGCTGCCATAGAACACTTATGCGCGCGCTGTTGCTGTCGACGGCGCCTGGATTTCCCAGCGACGCGGCGCCTTGGATCACCGAGTAAAAGCTGTCGCGGGTTTCGCGGTTGGCGGCGAGACGGACTGCCAGGGTGTCGCTGACCGGCAGGTTGACCGCGCCCTGAACTCGAAGGTCGTCATAGGTTCCGTACTGGGCGCTGACGTAACCGCCAAAACCGTCAAGCTCTGGATTACGTTCGGTGATGAAGACTGCGCCGCCAGTGGCGTTCTGGCCGGCGAAAGTGCCTTGCGGTCCCCGCAGCAGCTCCAGACTTTGAATGTCGTAAAATGGCTCGTTCTGGAAATAGGCGGGGAAGACCGCGACCCCGTCGCGATAGGTGACGACGCCGACGCCGATGTTGGAGTTGTTCTCTGTCTTGCCGATGCCGCGAATGTTGAAACTGTTGCCCTGCCCTGAGTTCTGAACCGTCACCGACGGCATCGAGAACTGAAGGGTTTCGATGTTCGTCACGCCCTTGTCCTGCAGCTGTTCGCCGCTGAGAACCGAGGCTGAGACGGCGGTGGTCTGCAAGTTGGTCGTTCGCCGCTCGGCCGTGATGACGACCTCATCGAGGGTCGTTACCTGCCCAGAGGCCTGGGGCGCTTCAGCCGCCTGTGCGTTCGCCACTCCGCTCCACAGCAGCGTGATGACGGATGTGGTGATCCAAAGCTTTCCAGCCATGATGTGAGCCTCCCTCGATATCTGCGTTTCCAAAGGCGATCTCCGTCGCCTGCCTCTTTGTGTTCCACCAAATCTGATCACCGTCAACATTCATTAGTGACACAATGAATGTTGACACACCACAAGGCCGATGGGAGGATTATGCGACGACGCCGCAGAGCGCCGGTTCAGATCGGCGATGCCGACGACCCCCAGGAGGAAGACCAGTGCCATTCACGTCAAACGGTGGAATCCGCCTTCATTGGGAAGAACAGGGCGAGGGACCGCCCATCCTCCTGATCATGGGACACCGGCTAAGCTCGGCCATGTGGTATGCCGCCAAGGAGGGCCTTGGAGATCGCTACCGCCTGATCTGGTTCGACAATCAGGGATCGGGGAAAAGCGGTGCGCGCCGGCGGACGTCTATCGCGCAAATGACTGCGGACGCCGTTGCCGTGCTTGACGCGGCCGGCGTCGACAAGGCCCACATCTATGGTGTCTCTATGGGCGGCGGCATCGCGCTGGAGTTCGGCGCCCGCTACCCGCAAAGGGCGCGTTCACTGATCCTCGGCTGCACCAAGGCCAAGACGCCGGACGGGCCGCCTCGGGGCAAATGGAAGGTCAGCGTGATCTATCGCCTGCTGCCGCTGATCAAGCTGTTCTTGAAGCCGGCCAAGTTCAACAACGGCTACGGCGACAACGCGCCCGAAGATGCGATCGCGCGGGACAAGGAGATAGGCAAAGACGATCCCTTCTCGATGACCGGCGTGATCGCCCAGAGCCACGCCATCATCGACTATTCCATCACGCCTGAAGAGGTCGCGGCGGTCACTCTCCCCGCCCTCGTCCTACACGGCACCCAGGATCTCGCGGTGCCCTATGAGGACGGCAAGACCCTGTCGGAACTGCTGCCGAACGCCCGGCTCGTCACCTTCGAAGGCATCGGCCACAACTATTTCATCGGCGCAGGCGACCGCGCCAACGCCGAAGTCGACCGCTTCATACAGGCTGTCGAAAAGGGCGCCTGAGCTCGCTTACCGAACCCCGCCGCGTCAGTCGGAACACAGACATGTCCAGAACTCTTGTCGCCGGCGTCGGGATGATCCCCTTCGCCAAGCCAGGCCAAAGCGCCGATTGGGATGTGATGGCCGAACAGGCCATCCGCTTCGCCTTGACCGACGCCGGCGTCGGCTATGAGCAAATCCAGCAGGCCTACGCCGGCTATGTTTACGCCGACTCGACGGCCGGGCAGTCCGCTCTTTATCGCGTCGGCTGCACCGGCATTCCCATCGTCAACGTCAACAACAACTGCTCCACGGGCTCGACCGCTCTTTTCCTGGCCCGGCAGATGATCGAGGCAGGCGCCGCCGACTGCGTCCTCGCCTTCGGCTTCGAACAGATGATGCCCGGCGCGCTCGGCGCGGTGTTCAACGATCGCAAGCGCACCCTCGATCACCATCTAACCGTTCAGGAGCAGATCCTGGGCCAGGACGACACCTCGCCGCTTGTCGCGCAACAGTTCGGCGGGGCGGGACTGGACTACCAAAGCCGCTATGGCGTACCCGACGAGGTGTTCGGGATGATCTCGGTGAAGGCGAGACGCCACGCCGTCAACAATCCGATGGCCCTGTTCCGCGACCCCCTCTCCCTCGATGAGGTGATGCAGTCAAAGCGTCTGTATGGCCCCCTCACCCGCTATCAGGCCTGCCCCCCGACCTGCGGGGCGGCGGCCGCCGTATTGGTGTCACCTGACTTTGCGGCGCGTCATGGATTGGACGCCAAAGTCGCGATCCTCGGTCAGGCGATGACCACCGACTATGCGGAGACCTTCTCCAGCCGGTCGATGATAAGCGTCGTCGGCTATGAGATGACCCGCGAGGCCGGTCGCTCGGTCTACGAGCAGGCGGGCGTCGGCCCCGACGATATCCAGGTCGTCGAGCTGCATGACTGTTTCACCGCCAACGAACTGATCAGCTACGAGGGCTTGGGTCTGTGCGAGGAAGGCGGCGCGGAAGCCTATATCCGCGACGGCCTCAACACCTATGGCGGACGCCACGTCGTCAACCCTTCCGGCGGCCTGTTGTCGAAGGGACACCCGCTCGGCGCCACCGGCCTGGCCCAATGCTACGAGCTGACACACCAACTGCGTGGGAGCGCCGACCGCCGTCAGGTTGACGGCGTCCGCCATGCCCTTCAGCACAATCTTGGGCTAGGCGGCGCTTGCGTCGTCACCCTGTATGGAGCCGCCTGACATGATCATGCTGACTGACTGGACGCTGAGGGACTTCGATCCTGGCGCAGGCCTTAACCAGGGCGCAGCGGCAGGAGACGGCGAGGACTGGATCCCCGTCTCGGGGCCCGGCGACACCTATCTGGCCTTGGTCGAGGCGGGTCGGCTCGACCATCCCTATCAGGGGCGCGGCGAACGGCCTGCCGAATGGGTGCGGAACCGCGAATGGTGGTGGCGCTGCGACTTCCAAGCGCCATCTGCACCCTCGGGCGACAGGACGCTGCTTACGTTCGAGGGGTTGGATACCTTCGCCTCTATCTATCTGGATGGCGCGCTTGTCGGTCGAACCGACAACATGTTCATGGAGTACGAGTTCGACGTCACCGATCAGGTTAGACCCGGTGAAACTCACCGGCTGGCGATCTGTTTCGATCCCGCTACGCCCACCATGCTCGCCGCATCCCCGCCGCCATGGCCTGCCTTCAGCGATCGGGTCAGCCGGTCGCGGCGCAACCAGATGCGAAAGGCGCAGTTCGGCTGGGGCTGGGATTGGGGTCCCGACCTGCCCACCGTGGGCGTCTGGAAGCCCGTGCGTATCGAGACCCGCGCAAGTTACCGTATCGCCGGGGTCCGGTTCGACACGCTGTTCGCCTCTGCTGAAACCGCGCGGACGCAGATCACGATCGAGGCTCCGGCCGAAGACGCCCTGACGGTGGAGGTCACCCTCGCCGAGCCGGACGGCGCGACCGTATTCCATCAGCGCTCTCCCTCAGGCGCCGCCTCGTTGGATATCGATCTTCAGCACCCCAAACTCTGGTGGACGGCGGATCTCGGCGATCAGCCCCTCTACACCCTGACGGTTCGCCTCCTCGCAGCCGATCGTCTGGTGGATGAGACCCGCCAGCAGGTCGGGGTTCGCACCGTAGCGCTGGATCAGTCGCCGGATCCTGACGAGCCGGGCGCCACCTTCTTCCGCTTCGTGCTGAACGGCCACCCGATGTTCGCCAAAGGCGCCTGCTGGGTCCCGACGACCTCCTTCGTCGGGGACGTGGCGTCAGAGCCGTATGAGCGGCTCATCGATCAGGCCGTCAACGCCAATATGAACATGATCCGCGTCTGGGGCGGCGGCATCTACGAGCCGGATGCGTTCTACGACCTGTGCGACCGAAAAGGCCTCCTGGTCTGGCAGGACTTCATGTTCGCTTGCGCCCACTATCCCGAAGACGACGCCTTCGTGGCCCTGGTGGAGGCGGAAATCGAGCAGCAGGTCCGGCGTCTGCGCAACCATGCCTGTCTGGCGGTCTGGTGCGGCAACAACGAGAACCAGGCGCTGCACCGGATCAACGAAGACAAGGAGGGCGTCTCCTCTCGGCTCTTCGGTCTGCGGCTCTACGACGAGGTCATGCCGGCCATGCTCGAGCATCTGGATCCGGCCAAAACCTATCGCACCAGCAGCCCCTGGGGCGGAACCAACCCCAACAGCATGTTGGCCGGGGACGTCCACGACTGGACGGTTTGGCACGGATGTCCGCCGATCCCCGAGGATCAGATGATCGGGGAGTTCAGATCCGATCCCGAGGGCGTCTCCTACCTCCGCTACGCAGAAGACATGTCCCGTTTCGTCTCGGAGTTCGGACTACAGGGCGCGCCGGCTCTCGCTACCCTCAAGCGGTGGATGGATCCCGACGACCTCAATCTCGACAACGAGGGCTTCCTCGCCCGGATCAAAGACGAGGCGCGCAAGGCCGACGCCATGATGGAGCCTGTCACCGGCCTGCCGACGACGTTGCAGGACTATGTCGACTTCACCCAGTGGTGCCAGGCAGAAGGCCTCAAGTTCGGGATCGAGCATTTCCGTCGCCGCCGCCCTCACTGCTCGGGCGCCCTGCTGTGGCAGTTTAACGACTGCTGGCCCTGCATAAGCTGGAGCCTGGTAGACTACGACGGCGTGACCAAGGCCAGCTACCATGCGGTACGCCGCGCCTTCGCCCCCGTTCTTGCGTCCTTCCGTCGTGCGGATGACGGGCAGCTCGAACTGTGGATCAGCAACGACAACGCGCGACCGATCGAGGGTGTCGCCGTCCTGGCGTTGCAAGGGCTCGACGGTAGAGAGCGCTCGCGTCAGGACCTGGCGTTTTCCGCACCGGCCGGCGGTCACGCCATCGCGTGGCGGGGCGTGGCGCCGCAAGGCGACGACTGCGTCCTGCGCGTCTGGTCGCCAGACGGCGCCTTCGAAGCCAATCGGTATCTGCCGGAAATCATCGCCAAACTGACGCTTGTCGCCGGCGCCCGTCCGACCGTGTCGGTAACCCGATTGAGCGCCACCGCCCTCCGCATCGATCTGACGGCCGAAGTCTACCTCGCCTTCGTGCACCTAGTGTCCGATCGCGCGGACCTGACCTTCAGCGACAACCATTTCGACCTGGCGGCTGGTGAAGGCAGATCGGTCACCGTGCGTGCGCTCGCGCCCTTGGGGGCGAACGACCTCTCTGTCCGATGCTGGAATGATCGGGGCGCCGGATAGACGCTTCAAGGCCTACAGCGGCGTGGTTCCGTTGCGTTCCTGTTCATAGATCGCGCGGAACCCACCGGCCATGAAGGTGGCCATGCGCCGTTTGATGGAGGCGAAGTCTTCGGAATGGCAAAGCCCGCCGGACAGAACGTCGATCCGGCCAGTCCGCGCAAGGGTCATGATCAGCGACCCTGAAACGAAATGGTAGCCCCAGAAGATGTCTTCGTCGGACATCTCCGGCATCGCCTTCTTCAGCAGGGCGATCAGACGGATGACCACCGGGTCCATCAGCCGGTTCATGATTTCGGACCCCCACTCGGGCGTGTTCGCGACCTGGGCGGCGAGGGCTCCAAAGTTGCGCCAGGCCTCACCCCCCGTGCGATAGGAGTCCAGATCGGTGTCGAGGAAGGCGTGAAGGGCGCCTTCCAGCGTCACCTTGCCCCCGACCGACGCCTCATAGGCATTCATGGCCTCGATCCGCCTGGTTGCGGTGACCGGCGCGCGCCGCTCAATGACCGCGTCGAACAGAGCTTTCTTGTCGTTGAAATAGTAGTGCACCAGCGAGGTGTGAACGCCGATCGCCTTGGCCACCTGCCCGAGCGACACGCCATGCAGGCCGTGGTGCGAAAACAGCGTCTCCGCCGCATCGAGGATCTGCTGCATCGTTTCCGCACGCTGTTCCGACTTGGATCGCGCGCTGGATTTCGGCGTGCCGGCTCGGCGTGGCGATTTAGGTGCTACCAACAAATGTCTCCCGAACGCAGGCTGGCACAGCGAACCTGGATGTAAGATCAGGATAATGAAGCGTGTTCTGCATGTCTTCCAGTTTGGCGGTCTTTCATCGCCGACCGATAGCACGAAGAGGATTGCCGCGCCGACCGCCCCGGCGCCGTCCGCGCGCACAAATCGCACCCCCTATGCGATGCGCCGTCCTCAACGGTCAAAAACCGGAACCGCCCCGTCTCACAAGCATTAATTATAGTGACAATGAATATATAACAGCCGGGCCTTGTCAGCCTTTATGCGTGCTGAATTTATAAAGCACCACGCGTCCCGAAGGAGTTCCCGATGCGTTTAAGCACTTTTGGCCTGATGGTTGGCGCGGCGTCGCTTGCGGCCTGCAGTCCTACAACCGATCGACCCGCCGCCGCACCCGCCGACGCCGTCCAGGTCGATACAGCCGCCTCGCCCCAAGCTGCCCTGCAACCACCTGCCGCCGCCGCAGCGCCCGCACCCGCCCTTGCCCAAAGTGCGGCGCCCCAAACGCCAGCCTCTCAGCCGGCTACGCCGACGAGCCTGTCTGGCTGGACGGGGCAATGGTTCGGGCCGGAGGGTCTGAGCCTTGCGATCCAGCCGGACGGGCCGGGGCGTGTCCGGATCAATCTGAAGGACTCGCTGGACTCCAGCGCGCAATACGTCGGGAACGTGAATCGCGATTCAATCTCCTTCGAGCGTCGCGGCGTAACCGAGACGCTGCGTCGTGGGACGGGCTCTGAAACAGGCTTCTCCTTCTTGCGATCGCGTACGGACTGCCTGATCGTCAGAACGAACCAGGAGGGCTACTGCCGGCCCGCCGCCGCACAGACCAACACGGCGCTGACATCCTGGGTCGGCCGCTGGCAGGGTCCCGAGGGCCTGTTTCTGGACGTCCAACCGGGCGCATCCGGCGATCAGGTCCGGCTGACGGTGAAGGATAATCTGGACAGTCAGGAACGCTACACCGGTCGACTGGACGGCTCGACCATCCGCTTTGAACGGCGCGGCAAGACCGAGACGATCCGCAAGGGCTCGGGCGCTGAAACCGGCTTCTCGTCCCTGCGATCGCGACAGGACTGTGTGATCGTCGTCGCCGGCCAAGAGGGCTATTGCCGCCCTGCCTAACCGGCAAATCGCTTGCACATAGCGCCTCGTGCGCTGGGGTCCCGCTGGCAAGAATGGCGTCTGCGGGACCCCGCCCTACCCGCGCTCACAGGCCCTCTGTGGTGGAGAGACATCTTGAGCTCTAACAGCCCGCCACAGTGGTCCATCGGCCCGTTCAGCCGTCCGACGCGCCTGCTCGAACACAGGCCTGACGTCCGTTTCGACTGCCCTGTCTCGGGTAAACAGGTGGAATGGGCCGCCAAGGACCTCTTCAACCCTGGCGCGGTCGTCCATGAGGACAGGGTCTGCCTGTTGGCGCGCGCCGAGGACAAGGCCACGCGATATTCGGGAACGTCGCGGATCGGTCTGGCCACCAGTCGGGACGGGCTTACATTCGAGCTGGAGCCGGAGCCCGTTCTGTTCCCGGCCGACGACCGTTGGCAGGCGTGGGAATGGCCTGGCGGGCTGGAAGACCCCCGCATCGTGCAGGCGCCGGACGGCCGCTTCATCTGCACCTACACAGCGTTCGACGGAAAGGTCGGCAGCCTTTTCGTGGCGTCATCGACCGATCTGCGAACCTGGACCAAACACGGCCCGGCCTTCGCCGACACCAACTACGTGCGCCTCCCGACCAAATCCGGCGCGATCATAACGCGTGTGCAAGGCGCCCGGCTTGTCGCGGCGCAGATCAACGGCCGCTATTGGATGTATTGGGGCGAGGGCATGATCTTCGGCGCCGTGTCCGATGATCTGATCCAGTGGCGGCCGATCGAAGGCGACGGCTATCCCGACAAATATCTGACCTGGGACCCCGAGGGCGTCGGCCATCTAGGACATTGGAGAAGAAACCGCCTTCCAGGCCGCCCGGGTCTTCGTCCGCTCGCCGCCCCTCGTCGTCGCCGCTTTGACTCCTGGTTGACCGAGCCCGGTCCTCCCGCCGTGCTGACGGACGACGGCGTGGTCCTGATCTACAACGGCGCCAATGCTCCGGACGACGGCGCTGAAGGCATTCCGCCCTTCGCCTACCAGCCCGGCCAGATGCTGTTCGACAGCGAAGATCCCACCGCCGTCATCGCGCGCGCCCAGGCGCCCTTCCTGACCATCGACCCGGTCGAGGCCGACGGACAGGTCGGCAACGTTTGTTTCGCCCAGGGTCTGGTGCTCTTCAAGGGGCAATGGCTGCTCTATCTGGGCCTGGCCGACTCCAGGGTCGGCGTCGCCAAGGCTGAAGCTCTGCCGCGCTGACGACTGGGTGTCGTCGCCGCTCTGCCCCGGCGGTGCAGAGACTTAAACCCACCCGACCTGAAGGTCGGGCCGGTTTGCGCATAACCCTCCATCATCCTCGCGTCGCAGGCGTTTCCGCAGCCGGAGACGGGGCGTAGCGCATGGCGAACACATAGCCGATCAGGGAGATCACGCCCGTCACGACCCCCAGCCAGGTCAGCGTCAATCCCAGACCCGTAGGCCCTTTGAACAGCAGCGTCATCCAGGCGACGACCGCCGCCGTGACGGGTCCGCCGATGATCTTGGCGATGACAGCCAGGGCCGCCAGACTGGTCGCGCGCTCCTCGTTGGGCAGCAGGACGGCGATGGCCGCCGAGTTCACCAGATTGACCACCACCCCGCCCAGCAACAGGGCGAACAGACACCAGGCGAACAGGGTGACCGAGGGCATGATGGGATAGGCGCTGGCGGGGATGCTGAGCGCGGTGGCGATCACGGCGGGCAGAAGGATGGCGCCACGCATCTTCAGCTTCTGGCTGGCGTCTGCGGTGAAGCCGCCGATAACGGAGCCGACGATGCCCGAGGCCAGGATGACGAGGCCGACCCAACCGCCGAACTGGCCCGGCGACTGGCCGTATTGTCGGACTAGGACCGAGCCGATCCAAAGAGCGGCGGCGCCCTCCGCGAAGCCGCCAGCGAAGTTGCCGACATACAGCCAGCCCAGAAAGGTTCGCCGACGCCAAAAAGCCCTGAGTGTCGCCTTGAGGCCTGGATTGACCAGTTCGACCTCGTGGCGGGCGGGCTCGCGGATCAGAAACAGCGGCAGGACCAACAGGGCGGCTCCGATCCCGACCAGCAGATGCACCTCGCGCCACGGCGCCATCCCGGCGACCAGCGCCGTCGGATTGGCCTCCAACCAGCCGAACAGGGTGCCGCCGATGGCGAAGGCTGCCGCCACCCCGCCCCAGGCGCCGATCGAGATCAGCAACATCGAACGCCCCCGCCTCTCGGGCATGCAGACGTCTGCCAGGATGGACACCAGCACCGGGAAGGCCGTGGCCGCCCCGATCCCGGAGACCAGCCGCGCCGCGATCAAACCGTGAAAGTCCTGCGCAAAGGCCGTGCCGATCGTGCCGACCGCCCAGAAGGACGCCAGTATGACCAACAGGCGCGTTCGCGTGTGGTGATCCACCATCCAGGCGATGGGCAGGGACAGGATGGCGGCGGGAATCGCCGTTGCGCTGCCGACAATCAAGGCCAGTTGAAAGTCGCTGAGACCCAGGTCGGCCTTCACCGCCTCCTGGATCGGGGCCAGCAGCCCTCCCACCGTCATCGCCGAAAATATGGTCAGGGTCAGCAGCCAGACCACGCTCCATTTCGTCTTGCGAAAAGCGCTGGGCGGGGCAGGTTTGACGGCGGCGTCGGCAGCTTCGACGGGGGTCATGGTGTTTCCTCGAATGCGGACCTTCAAGCCCGTCTGTTCTTGAGAAGGCGGTTTAGAATTCCGGCCGCGTCAGGGCCGCATAGGTCAGGGTCCGGGCCTTGGCCCTGAACTCTGAGCTGATAGGATCGGCGAGCCGCTGGATCAGGCCGACGAAGACAAGGTCGTTCTGGGGATCGATCCAGAACCAGGTGCCGCCCATGCCGCCCCAGGCCAAGGTGCCTTGCCCCTCGACCGACCCCATACGACGCGGGTCATGGAAAACCGAAAAACCCAGGCCGAAGCCGAAGGCCGGGTTGAAGGGCAGCAGGCGCATCGGATTGGAGACCGCCAACACTGCGTCGGGAATGACGTTCGTCGCCATCAGTTCGACCGTGACCGGCGCCAGGATGCGCACGCCGTCCAGCTCGCCCTTGTTCAAGATCATCTGACAGAAACGGGCATAGTCGGCCGCGGTCGAGACCAGCCCCCCGCCCCCGTCCTGAAGGCGTGGCGGCGCCTTGAAGCTGTTGATCGGCGCATCGAGGACGCTCTTCACCTCCCGCAGCCCGCCTTGCATATCGTCCTCGTAGAAGGTCACAAGACGGTCGGCGTTGTCGCTTCGCGCTTCGAACGCCGTGTCCGTCATACCTAGCGGGCCGAACAGCCTCTCTTGCAGAAAGTCGCCGAACGTCTGGCCGGAAATCCGGCTGACGATCACGCCGAGAAGGCCCGAGGCCACTGAATAGAACCATTCCCCGCCGGGCTGGAACATCAGCGGCAGGGCCGCGATCCGGTCGATGAAGTCCTGATCGCCTTCCGCCTGCAGCACCTGTGCGGCGCGGTAGGCGCGCTCGACCGGATGAAAGTCGAACAAACCATAGGCGAATCCAGCGGTGTGGCTCATCACCTCACGCATCGTCGGCGGACGTTTCGCGTCCTCCAACACCATCTCCCCATCGGCGCCGACGCCGGTGCAGACTTTCAACCCGGCAAACTCGGGGATGAATTTGGTGACCGGATCATCGAGGGTCCACCGGCCTTCCTCGAACAGGATCATCATCGCCACGGCGGCGATGGGCTTGGTCATCGAATAGATGCGGAACAGGGCGTCAGGCGCCAGCGCCGCCTCTTCGTCCAGCGTCGGCTTCCCATGGGTTCGGAAGGCGGCGACCTGTCCATGACGCAGAACCAGCGTCGAGACCCCGGCGACCCGCCCGGCCTCGACCATGCCGGCCATATAGTCGTCCAGCCTTTTCAGCCGTGCGCTGTCGAACCCAAGGTCCTCGGGGCGGGATGCGACAGAAAAACCGGCGAACTCATCCATCGGTCTCAGGCCTTTCGTTCAGTGGCGCGCTGCTGACAGATGGTCAGAAAACCGCCGGCCATGAAGCTGGCCATGCGGGCCTTGATCGCCTCGAAATCCTCGGACTTGCACAGCCCGCCGGACAGGTGATCGATCCGTCCGGTGCGCGCCAGGCTCAGAGTCAGGGCGCCGGTCACGAAATGATACCCCCAGAAGATGTCCTCCTCGGCGGCGTCGGGCATGGCCTTCTTGAGCAGGTCGATAAGTTGCAGAACCACGGGATCGAAATTGTCCCACATCAGCTCCGCGCCCCAAACCGGGGTGTTGTTCAACTGACCGCCCAGGGCGCCGTAGTTCCGCCAGCCCTCGCCGCCCTCGATGTAGAGATTCAGGTCGGTGTCCAGAAAGGCCCGCAGCGCGCCCTCGACCGTCGGATGGTCGCCGGTTTCCTCGGCATAGCGTGTCATCGCCTCGACCCGGCGTCCGATGGTGATGGGCGCGCGACGTTTGACGACCTGTTCGAACAGGTCCTGCTTGTCCTTGAAATAATAGTGCATCAGCGAGGTGTGGACGCCGACCTTCTGCGCCACATCCTTCAGCGTGACGCCGTACATGCCGTGCTTGGAGAACAGGTCCTCGGCCGCGTCGAGCATCTGCTCCAGGCTCTCGGCGCGCTGCTCGGCCTTCGAACGCTTCGGCTTCGTCTTGGCGGCGGCACGATTGGCGGCGACACGTTTGGGGACGGGAGCGTCGATCATCAGTTGTGCTTCCAGACGGGCGGCCGCCTGGGGTGATAAGGGCGCCGACGATTTGAGGATCTCGTCCATCTTTAGGCTGCGCCATAGAGAGCGCGAAGCTCCATCTTGTTGATCTTGCCGGTGGCCGCCAAGGGCATTTGCGGCACGTTCACGATCTGGTCGGGCAGCCACCAGTCGGCCACCCTGCCTTTCAGCGCCGCGACGACCGCCGCATCCTCGACCGTCTCGCCTTGTCGGGGCGCGATCACCATGACTGGCCGTTCGCCCCATTTCGGGTCCGCGCGACCGATCACCGCCACCAAATCCACCGACGGCAGGGCGCCGACGATGTCCTCCATCTCGGCGGGATTGATCCACTCGCCGCCCGACTTGATCAGATCCTTGGACCGCCCCGACAGGGTCAGGTTTCCAGCGTCGTCGATCTGGGCCAGGTCGCCGGTGTCGAACCAGCCTTCGGCGTCCAGAGCCGTTTCGGCATGTCCGTAATAGCGCTCGACCACACTGTGCCCGCGCACTTTCAGCCGCCCGACGACATTGCGCTGCTGCGGAAGGGCGACGCCGTCGGCGTCGAACAACTGCATGTCCAGCCCCATGGCGGTCCGGCCCGAACCCTCCGCCCCGGTCGCGGGCGGCGACAGCGTGCCCATCGGCGAGAGTTCGGTCATGCCCCAGCTGGTCTGGACCCTAACGCCCAGGCGGTTCTCCAGACGTTCGCGCAGGGCGTCGGGAATGCCCGATCCGCCGACGACGATCCTCTTCAGGCTGGGCGTCTCGCCGCCCGTCCGGTCAAGATGATCGACCAGGCCCAGCCAGACGGTCGGCACGCCCATGGCCAGGGTCACGCCGTGACGTCGGATCAGCCCCGCCAGGGCCGCCCCGTCCGTCACCCGCCCAGGCAGGACCATGGTCGCCCCCACGGCCGCCGCAGCGAAGGGCAGGCCCCAGGCGTTGGCGTGGAACATGGGCACCGCCACCAGGACGGCGTCCGACTGGGTAAGAGCGAGGGCGTCGGCTCCAAGACAGCGTAGCGTGTTCAGATAGTTGGACCGGTGGGAATACAGCACCCCCTTCGGCGCCCCGGTCGTGCCGGAGGTGAAACACAGCCCCGCCGGCGTAGCCTCGTCGAACCGGCCCCAGATCTCGGGACGACCGCCCTCCTCCAGCAAGGTCTCAAGTCCCTGCTCCGGCGTGGCGCTTCCCACAGCCGGCTGCTCGCCGTCCAGCAGGATGACGCGTTCGACACAAGCGCAGGCGTTGCAAAGAGCCCGCGCCAAGTCCGTCAGCCCCTGACCGACGATCAGCACCCGATCCTGGGCCTGATCGATCATCGCCGCCAGATGCTCGACCGTCAGTCTGGGGTTCAGCGTATGACAGACCATGCCGACGCCCATGACGGCATACCAGACCTCGACATGGTGTTGGGTGTTCCAGGCCAGGGTCGCGATCCGGTCGCCCGGCCGCAATCCCAAATCCAGAAGCGCGCCGGACAGACGGCTGGCCCTCTCCCTTAGATCCGCATAGCTGATGACCGCGTCATCGCCGTCCGACGAGGCGGTGACGACCGACGCTCCGCCATGCCATTTGGCGGCATGGTCGAGGAACCGGTCGACCGTCAAACCATAGGTCTGCATCGATCCTGACGAGGACGCTGTCACGAAGGCGATATCCTAGAAGTTCTTGGTCAGGCGAACGCCGTATTGGCGTGGGGCGCCGGCGTAGCGCAGCCCCGACTTGACCGAGGCGATATACTCAAGGTCGCCCAGGTTGGTGGCGTAGGCCTGAAGCTTCCAATCGTCCTGCGTATAGGTCAGCTGGGCGTTGACGATGTCGCGCGCCTTCAGACGATCGCCGAGCGCCTCATTGGCGAAGATGCTCGCCCAGGACTCGGAGATGTGGCTGTAATCCACGCGCGGCGTCAGGGTGCCGCCGCCCACGGCGAAGTCATATTCGACGCCAAGGTTGAAGGTCAGCTCCGGCGCATAGGTCTGGGCGTTGCCGGCCAGGTTGACGCAGTTACCGCTCGCCGGACCGTTGTTCTGATCGCAGACGCCGGTGCGGGCGCGCCGGGGATCGGCGGCGAAGAAGTCGCCCAGCTCGGAGTGCGAGACCGACAGACCGGCGTCGAAGCCCAGATTTCCAAACCGCCCCTGGGCCGAGGCCTCCAGACCGTAGATCTTGGTGTCGCGGGTCACGTTCAGGATCGATGTGATCGACGGCACCGTCGGGTCGCCGATGTTGATCTGGAAGTTCTGATAGATGTTGTAGTAGCCGCCCAGCTGGGTCCGAACGCGCCCGTCGAACAGGGTCGATTTCCAGCCCAGTTCGAAGTCGGTGACGTCTTCGCCGTCGAAGGCTTTTGGCGGGACGAAAGCCAGGTTCGGCCCGTTCAACCCACCCGCCTTGTGCCCCTGAGCGATGAAGGCATAGAAGAAGTTGTCGTCGTTGAGTGTCCAGTTCAGGGCGATCTTCCCCGTGACGGCGTCCTCATCGTAGCTGTCGTTCTGGGTCAGGCTGAGCCCCAGCAGAGGCGCAGAGAAGACGGCGTCGTTCTTGACCGTCGAATGGGTGTAGCGCCCACCGATCTGCAGCTCGAGCGCGTCGGTCAGGTCATAGGTGATCTGACCGAAGCCGGCGGCCGTCGTCTTCGGGTTTTCGCCCTGAAGCAGAGTGTCGTAGAGAATGGGCAGGGTCGCCGACACATACTGGCGCGTGACGAACTGGCCCGGCGGGAAAGTGATCAGGTCGTCCTGGTAGTAGGCGCCCAGAACCCAGGTCAGACGGCCGGCGTCCGGCGAAACCAGGGTGAACTCCTGCGACAGCAGCCGCTGCTCGACCTCATCGTAGAAGGTGAAGGGCAGCGTGGCCGTGCCGTCCAGGTCCGAACGCACCATGGTCGTGCCGTATTGCGCGCCTGTGATCGACCGCAGGGTGATCCCATTGGCGAACTCATAGCTGACGTTCAGCACCGTCCGCGCCGTCTCGTCCTTGGCGGCGTAGGGGCCGTTCGTCGCGATGGTATGCAGCGGCAGGGGCGAGGTGATCGGGCTGGCCGGATAGCCGCCCATGTCGTGGATCGTATAGTCGGACTTCAGCAGGACCCGCAGCTTGTCGGTCGGGGTCCACAGCAGGCTTCCGCGCACGCTCTTGGTGTCCAGCACGCCCGGTTCGCCCCGCGTCGGCGTGCCGAGCACATCATAGAAGCTGTCGCGGTTCTCGCTGTTGAAAGCCAGGCGCGCCGCCAGCGTTTCGCCCAGCGGCAGGTTGATCGCGCCCTGAAGACGAACGTCGTTGTAGTTGCCGTATTGGGCCGTCACATAGCTGCCCAGGCCGTTGAAGTCCGGATTGCGCTCTGTGATGAACACCGCGCCGCCGGTGGCGTTCTGCCCCGCAAAGGTGCCTTGCGGCCCACGCAAGACCTCCAGGCTGGCGATATCGAAGAAAGGCTCATTCTGGAAATAGGCTGGGAAGACCGCGACCCCGTCGCGATAGGTGATCACACCCACGCCGACCGAGGAGTTGTTCTCGGTCTTGCCGATCCCCCGGATGTTGAAACTGTTGCCTTGGCCCGAGTTCTGAACCGTGACCGAGGGCATCGAGAACTGAAGGGTCTCGATATTGCTCACACCCTTGTCCTGCAGCTGTTCGCCGCTCAGCACCGAGGCGGCGACCGCCGTCGTCTGAAGATTGGTGGTGCGCCGCTCGGCCGTCACCACGACCTCGCCCAGCGTCGTCGCCTGATCGCCGGCGACGCCGGCCGTCTCCTGCGCCTGAGCCGCTCCGCCCCACAACAGCGCGACGGCGGACGCCGTGAGCCACAACTTTCCGGCCATAGAAGCCTCCCTCTCTTGCGTTTCCTCGGCGATCTGCGTCGCCACAAGCGAAGGTGTTCCACCGATTTGATGATACGTCAACTTCATTCAATCACGAGTGAATATTGACATCGAAACTCTTTCGATAAATCACTAGGGTCGCGTCCCAGGACGTGAACCCCCGTCGATGGCGACACAGGAGATGACCGAATGCCCTTCGTAACGAACGGCGGCGTGCGCCTGCACTGGCAGGAACGCGGTCAAGGAACGCCGATCCTGCTTATCATGGGCCACCGATACAGCTCGGCCATGTGGTATCCGATCAACGAGGCCTTCTCCGACCGTTACCGACTGATCTCGTTCGACAATCAAGGGACGGGTCAAAGCGGCGCGCGAAATCGCACCAGCGTCGCCGAAATGGCGGCCGACGCCCTCGCGGTGCTCGACGCGGCCGGCGTCGACAGCGCCCATGTCTACGGCGTCTCGATGGGCGGCGGCATCGCTCTGGAGTTCGGCATCCGTTATCCCGACCGCGTTCGTTCCCTGATCCTGGGCTGCACCATGGCCAAGACCCCGGACATCAAGCCCAAGCCCAAATGGCTGCTGACCCTGTTCTACAGGTTGTCTCCCCTTCTCAAGGGACTGGCGTCGAAGACGTCCAAAAACGGCTATGGCGACGCCGCGCCGGATGACCGGATCGCCCGCGACATGGCGATGCTGGCCAATGATCCCTTCGCCATGAAAGGCGTCATCGCCCAGGGGCACGCCATCTCCGACTACTCGGTCGAGGCCGACACCGTCCGCTCCGTGACCAAGCCGGCCCTGGTGCTGCACGGCGTCCAGGATCTGGTGGTGCTCTACGAGGCGGGCCGGCGGCTGTCGGAACTTCTGCCCAATGCGCGCCTCGTCACCTTCGAGGGCATCGGCCACAACTATTTCGTTGGCGCGGGCGAACGCGCCAATGCCGAGGTCGACCGGTTCATCGCAGAAGTTGAGGGCGGGCCAATGCGTGACGCCGCTGAGCCTGGATCCAAAACGGCCATGCCGACAACCGCCCAAGGAAGGCCCACGCCATTCGCCAACGACGGAACCGCAGGGGAGGCGTCGTGACGTCTCCTGTCGGAATGGTCCGAAATCTCGAAGGTTATGGCGGCCCGACGGACGACCAGATCGCGTTCGCCAAAGCCTATCTTGCCGACGGCGAGCTGGACGCCGCCATAGCCGCCCTACAGAGCGACCCCCAACGGCAGGCTGAACGAAAAGAGATTTCCGAACGACGCAAGGCCGAAGATTGGGCGCAGCTCGGTCACTATCGCGCTGCGAACGCCGACTTAAAGGATCAGAACGTCGAGACGGTCTTCATCGGCGACTCCATCACCGAGATGTGGGCGATCGCCCAGCCAGACCTCTTCTCAAACGGCGTCGTCAACCGCGGCGTCAGCGGACAGACCAGTCCGCAGATCCTGTTGCGCTTCATGGCCGACGTCATCGCGCTTCGCCCAAAGGCCGTCCATTTGATGTGCGGCGTGAATGACATCGCGGGCAATACAGGGCCGACGACCCCAGAGGATTTCAAGAACAACGTCTGCGCCATGCTGGACCTGGCTCGAACAAACGGCATCGCCGTCATCCTAGGCAGCATCACCCCCATAACCGCACTGCCCTGGGCCATCGACGTCGGCCATCCCGGCGCGTGGGTGTCGGAGTTGAATGGTTGGCTTAACACCCTGGCTGCGGATCGCGGCATGACCTACGTCGATTATTTCACCTGCCTGGCCGACGCTGATGGGTCCTTCCGTTCGGACCTGACACGCGACGGCGTGCATCCTCAGCGCAGCGCTTACGCGCTCATGCGAGACCTGCTGAGCGCAGTGTTGCGGGCGCGCGGAGCAAGTGAGGCCTGGGCGATGGCAAACGCCTGAGATCACGCGGTGCTGACCAAGCTGTAGCCCGCCAACTTAAGTTGGCAACGCTCGGACGCTCCAGTCCAGCAACGCGTCGCACTGGTTCATGTTTGCGGCAGAGCCGCTGACATCAAGCCGGCGGCATTTCTCGAAATAGGCTCCGCTGATGCCTGCCGCTTCGGCGGCATCGGCGAGATGAATCAGCGTCGCAGCGCCCTTCTCCGGCGAGATCGCGAACAACCGGGTAAAACGATAAACGGGTTCGAGCAGGCCGCCTTCGCCCCGGCCGAACTCGGTGGCGACGAAGCCAGGGCTGAAGCAGTTTATGGTGATCGCCGTATCAGACCAACGACGGGCCAGAGCACGGGTGACCATCAGATTGTAGAGCTTTGCAGCGGCGTAGGTGGCGTTGGTCGAGAAGCGCTTTTCCGCTTGCAGATTGTCCGGATCGTATCGCCCTTGCCTGTAGACGAACGACCCGGTGTTGACGACACGGGCTGCCGGCGCCGCAAGCAACAGGCGTTTCAAACCGAGGGTCAGCGCGACAGGGGCGAGGTGGTTGATCGCCACGGTGCGCTCGTTGCCTTCCGAAGTCAGCGCCCGATGTTGGAACCAGGCGCCGGCATTGTTGGCCAGCACGTCGATACGATCTTCGGTCGCATCGAGGTCCTGGATGACGTCCCGCACTTGCGACATCAGCGACAAATCCGCTGAAATCAGGCGGTGCGGTCCTGCCGGTGAGGCGGTTAGACTGGCGACAGCCCTGCGACCCCGATCTGCATCGCGCCCGATGAGGATCAGGCGGTGCCCCCGATCGGCCAACGCCCCCGATCGGCCAACGCCCCCGCAGCGGCAAGCCCGATGCCGGACGTGCCCCCAGTGATGATGATTGTCTTAGCGCTCAACTCTATGCCTTTCAGGCTGAAATCCTCGTCGAGCAAGGGTATGAACCCTCAACCTAGATTGAGGGTCAAGACGTTATGCGCATTGGTGAGCTGGCAAGAGAAACCGGGATATCCATTTCCCGGATACGCTTCTACGAGGCACGCGAACTGCTTCCGCAGGCGCCGCGCACCGCCAATGGCTATCGAAGCTATGGCGCTGAGGCCGCCAACGCCCTCCGCTTCGTAGACCGGGCTCAGCGCCTCGGCTTCTCTCTTGCCGAAATCAAAGGCGCAATTCCCGCCCCTAACGGATCGACGCCATCGCTGTCGGCTATCGTCGCCGCCCTTCGTCAGAAGGACGAGGAGATCGATCGATTGATCCAGGACGCTACCGCAAAGAAGCAGGCGATAGCGGCCCTTCTTGAAGAACTGCGATGTGCAACATGAGCGGCTACTTTGAGCACGCCGGACGTCTATCCTTATTCCGGTTTCTAGGAGTGGCGCTCCGGCGCAACGCACCCTCTCCTCGCTTGACCTGGCAGGCCAGCAAAGCGCCGATACTGTTGAAAAGTCAGCGAGTCCGCCGTGGTCGGCCCATTTGGCCCGCCCCTTCAGCGGCCGCCGGCCGGATTTGAGCGCGCCCCATGCGCCGCAAGCCAGGCCGAGATTCGCGTGACGGCATTTTCCCTCATCGCCACATAAAACAGACCATATTCGTTAAGGTGATAACTGCCCGCCAGCCGCGTCAGCTGGTCGCTGTAGGCCTCGGGCGCCTCTCTCAGATCGACCTCCAGCATTCCGTCGTGGCAGCGCGCACCCGTCAGGCCGGGCGTCGGGGCAGGCACGGGCGTGGTGTGAGGCAGGGGAATGCTGCCGGGGTTCTGCGCGGCCGGTGTCGCCGTCTCCGTCGACCCCGCCCGCCAGGTCAGGGGATTGACGCAGATCGCTGGCGGTTGGTCCGCATCCTTCAACGCCCCCTGCCACCAGTAGGTCTTGTCGTTGATGACCATGCGGGAGATCACGCTGCCGATCTTGGAGGCGTTCCAGCTCAGCACGCAGCCTGTCTGCTCCGCCGCGTCGCAGATGGGCAGGCCGATCTCTGGGAAGGCGTTCGGCGTATAGCCGCCGATCAGATAGGCGACGACCATTCGATCCTGCAGCGGCGTGCCCAGGATTTCCCGCTGGAGCAGTTGAGCCGCGTGCAGCGTCCCCTGGCTGTGCGAGGCGAGGATGAACGGTCGCCCGTCATTGTGCTCGGAGATGAAGCGGCGAAAAGCCCTGGCGACATCCTGATAGGCCAGATCGACCGCGCCCTGGTCGCCCAGGCCCGTCAGCGTCGCCTGGCGATAGCGTGGAGCGTAGATGCGGCAGCAGCTGTTGAAGACGCTGGCCTGGCCCAGCAGGACGGCCGGATTGAGCGGGGCCAGTGTGTCGTCGGCATCCCACGACCCGTTCAGGCTCTCCTTGTCGGCGATGGTGGTGGGTGAGATGAAGAATACATCGGCAGGGGCCTCGGCCTCCACCACCGGCGTCAGGCCCGGGGGCGTTGATCGCTCCAGGTCACCCCGTCCCGGAAAGGCCAGCCAGGCCTGGGCTCGGGCATAGTCCGGGGCGGCGGGTGCGGTCAGAGCGTCAAACGGCGGGGGCTGCTTGCCACCGCAGCCCATCAGGAGGAGGGCGCCAACCAGAACGGCGGCACGGCGGGTCGACGCGCGTGACATATGGTGATCCTCAAACGTCTTTTAGGATGGTCGCCAGAGCTGAGACTCTCACCAAGAAAGGGTCTCGTCAACATTCATTATTTATTTAATGAATGTATGCAGTGACTCTCGCCGGCCTTGATCGGCCAGGACAGCAGGCCCGCGATTATGGCGTCGGCAGTCGTCTCCCTGGGAGACGTTCGAGGACTCCCAAGCGCTCCCGGATTTAAGCGAGTGGCGTCGGCAACCGGGCAAGGCCCGACCACCGCATCGCGGCGCGCCTGCCATGGTCGGTCCGGGCGGCGGTACGGCCATCACCCGCCATTCCATCGATCCTGCCTTAAGCTCCGCGCTTGTGCGAGCGGAGGCTTGGAAGCGGCGGTTGATTAGCGGCGAAGGCGCGACGCTCGAAATGATCGCTGACGAGGAAAAGCTCAACCAGTCCTACGCCTCGCGGATGCTTCGCGTGGCCTTCTTGGCGCCGAATTTCAAGCCGGCCGTCCTCGACGGGACTGCGCCCGAGGCCCTCTCGCTCTACGCCATCATGCATCGCGGCATGCCACTCGACTGGGATGAACAGCGGCCGATGTTCGCCGCCTGAGGCGCTAGGCGGTCCCTGATCCGGGCGTTCTAATTCCCTGATGCGAAACAGACGCTCCCTGTTCGGGCGATTATTTTCCCTGTTCTCTGTTGCGGGAATTTCGCCCTTTCTCATCGTATGAAGCCCGGCACGCCGGGCTTCGGGCATTGGCAGGAACCTCGGCCGAACAAGTGATTCTTGCCGGATTTCCCTGTATTTCCCTGTAAACAGGCGACGGCCGAAGCTGGACTGACCTCTCGAAACGGGAGACTGGCGTCAGGTTCATGCGTTTTGGGGATGGCTGAAGGCACGCAGAGACGCGCTCTGAGCAAGGACCAAGCGGTAACGCGCCGGAATGTCGGGGGTATTTCCCTGCTCTCGCAGACTTGTCGTTTAGCGGAGGACGGCGTGGCGGTGCTGTCAGTCTAACGCTAACTTGTCTCCACTTCAGACCGCCTGATGGCCTGATCGGAGATCGCAATTCGTGAAGCCGCTATCGTTCAAGCGCCATCGCTTCCCCGCAGCGGTGATCCGCCAGGCAGTATGGCTCTACTTCCGCTTCAGCCTCAGCTTTCGCGACGTTGAAGAGCTAATGGCCGCGCGCGGGATCGACGTCAGCTACGAGACGATCCGCTGCTGGACGATCAAGTTTGGCCCCCAGATCGCACGACGACTGAAGAAGCTTCGCCCCTCCCCTTCTCCACGCTGGCACCTCGACGAGGTCGTTTGCTCGATCGGTGGAAAGCGGATGTTCCTATGGCGCGCCGTAGATGACGAGGGCGTGGTGCTGCACGTCGTCGTCCAGCGACGGCGAGACACCGACGCGGCCTTGAAGCTGCTCCGGCGTTTGCTGCGTAACCAGCCTGTCGAGCCCGAGAAGATCGTCACCGATGGGCTCGGATCATACCAAGCGGCCTTGGGCCGACTTGGCCTGCGGCGCCTACATTCGCCTGGCCGACTGCGGGAGAACAATCGGGCGGAGAACTCGCATCTGCCAATCCGCCGGCGAGAGCGGCAGCAACAACTGTTCAAATCTCAGGCTTCAGCCCAACGTTTCCTCACCACCCACGCCGCGATCTACAACACCTTCTACATCCAGAGACATCTGATCACACGTCCGACCCTTCGTCGCTTCCGCGCCGGAGCCGAGGCGGCGTGGGTGGCCGCAGCTGCCTGAGATTTCGTCGGGTTAGGAAAATTGCGGCCCGCCTCGATTAACCTGACAGCGCTTCCCCGTCTGGCTTGATCGCCTCACCACTTCCGCTCGCTGAGAGGGATCGCGCGATAAAACGTCAGTCACTGCTAGGTCTCCGTTGGCGGTGCAGGTCATCAAGTGTCACCTCGGTCGAGGCCCAGCGATCCCACATCTGGAAGTAGAGGCCGTAGTTGCCGTTGAAGCGCTTGTGATGGGCATCGTGGTGAGTCGCGGTGATCAGCCAGCTTAGCGGCGCGCGCATCAGCCAGGATGCTGGCCAGACCTCGCGGCCGGCGTGGTTCAACACGGCTGTGGCGGTCATCAGGGTCAGCAGCGCCAGGGCCACGCCCCAATGGATCGGCACAAACAGGGCCAAGGCTGGCAGGAACCAGGCGGTGGCGACGGCCTCGGCCGGATCGAAGGCGAAGGAAGCGAAGGCGCTGGGGTCGCGCGACCGATGATGCTCGGCATGGGCCCAGGGGAAGACTCGCGGGTGGTGCAGCCCCCGATGGACCCAGTAATAGAAGGCGTCGTGGGCCAGCATATAGACGACGAAGCTGACCGGCAGCCACCACAGCGGCCAGGCGTGAACATCGTCATAGATGGCCGTCCCGCCCCGCTTCCAGGCCTCAAGCACCAGGGCGGCCGGCAGAGCGTAGATCGGACACGAGATCAGCGAGGCCATGATTTCGGCGCGGATGCGTTTCGCAGACGGCGCCGCCTGGTTCAGCTGACGCCCCCGCCCCGCCCCGGCCCACAGCAGCCAGTGGGTCAGAACCCCGACCGCCAGATAGCGCACGCCGATGATCAGGCTGAGCGCGAAGGTCGTGACAAGCAGGTCCATCAGCATCGGCGCACAGACGGCCAAACAGACGGTGGGGTCAAGTCGTGGCGGGTGCGGTTCAAACCGCCTATGATGCGGTCATGTCTCCGCCGGTGATGATCCTGCTGTTCCTGGCCGCCTTCCTGGGGATGGAGGCGTTCGCCTGGGGCATGCATCGCTATGTCATGCACGGCCTGCTGTGGACCTGGCATCGCAGTCATCATGAGCCGCACGACGATGTCTTGGAAAAGAATGACCTGTTCGCCGTGGTGTTCGCCGCGCCGGCGATCGTTCTGATCGCGCTGGGCCTGCACGTCTGGGCCTGGGCTCTACCGGTCGGCCTGGGCGTCACGGCCTATGGGATGGTCTATTTCTTCTTCCACGACGGACTGGTGCATCGGCGGTTCCCGACAGGGATCGACGGGCGTTCGGGCTTCTGGACGCGGCGCATTCAGGCGCACCGGCTGCACCACGCCGTGCGGACGCGCGAAGGCTGCGTCTCGTTCGGCTTTCTGTGGGTGCGTTCGGCGCGGGCGCTGAAGTCCGAACTGTCTCAGAAGCGCGGCTCTTCCAGCAACGGGGCCTGAGCCAGGGCGGCGAGGTCCGCCGAGCCGGTGCAGAAACAGGCCAGCCGCAGCTGGGCCACCATCAGAGCCAGGTGATCGACCACCGCCTGCGTCGATGTCAGCGCCGCCTCCAACACGCCAGCCGCCTGGCCGACTAGGCAAGCGCCCAGCCGGATGGCCCGGGCCGCATCCAGCCCGTCGCGGATACCGCCCGACCCGATCAGGTCCAGGTCCGGCGCGGCTTGGGCGCAGTCCCTCAGGCTGCGCGCCGTCGGCACGCCCCAGCCGGCGAAGGGCGCGGCCAGAGCCTCGGCCCAGCCGCCCGTGGCCCGCGCGCCCTCGATCAGGCCCCAGTTGGTCCCGCCCGCCCCCGCCACATCGAGCGCCGCGACGCCCATGTCCGCCAGCCGACGCGCCACCGCGCCCGACAGGCCGGCCCCAGTCTCCTTGACAATCACACGGCCGGGAAAGGCGGCGGCGATCTGTTCGATGCCGTGCGCCACGCCGCGCCAGTCGCGGTCGCCCTCTGGCTGAACCCCTTCCTGCAAAGGATTCAGATGAAGGATCAGGGCGTCGGCGCCGATCATCTCCATGGCGCGGCGCGCCTCGTCGACCCCATAGCCCAGGGCGAACTGCACGGCCCCAAGGTTGGCCAGGATCATGGCGTCGGGCGCCCGACGTCGCAGATCCAGCCCCAGGCCCGAGCCGCCGTCCGTCTCCAGCGCCACCCGTTGCGACCCGACGGCCAGGACGACGCCCATGGCCTGGGCCGCCTCGGCCAGCCGCGCATTGACCGCCTCGGCCCGCGACGGGCCGCCGGTCATCGAACTGATCAGGAACGGCAGCCCCACGTTGCGCCCCAGAAACTGGGCCGACAGGTCGATGGCGTCGTGATCCAGATTCGGCAGGGCGTCGTGGACGAACCGCACCACCTCCAGCCCCGAGGTCGCCTGGCTGACGCCGCGCCCGGCCCGGACATGATCGATATGCTCGTCCTTGCGCCGGATCAGGGCGTCGGCGGCGGTGGGCATCGGAAACGGCTCCTGGCGGGTTGCATCCGACGCGGTCGTGATGCCTGATGAGATCATAGAGGTTCGGATCGCCGTCGCAACGCGACGGTCAGACGACACCAGGAGACCTGTATGGCGATCGTCGGCGCAAGGCCCCAGCCGCCTCTGGCATGCGACCCTTGCGCGCCCGACGAGCTGCGTCTGCGTGTCCAGTCGCGCCTGACCGAACTCGCGCCGTCGTCTGAAAGCCTGCTGTCGCTGGCGGCGCGCGAGGCCTTGCTGGGACAGGGGAAACGGGTCCGGCCGGTGCTGGCCATGCTGGCGGCGGCCCATGTGGGCGGGCGTCCCGACGATGCGCTGGATTACGGCTGTGCGCTGGAGATGGTCCATGCGGCGTCTCTGGTGCTGGACGACCTGCCCTGCATGGACGACGCGGTCCTGCGGCGGGGTCAGCCGACGCTGCATCGCCGCCACGGCGAGGATGCGGCCGTGCTGGCAGCGGTGGCCCTGCTGAACCAGTCCACCCGCCTGATCGTGCAAAGCCGACTGCCGGCCGAAACGCGGGTGGCCACCCTGGACCTTTTGACGCAGGCCGTCGGGTTCGACGGTCTGGCCGAGGGGCAGATGCGCGACCTGCGCGACGACGTGAGTGAGCGGGACGCCGTCGCCCTGCGTCAGATCAACGACCTGAAGACCGGCGCCCTGTTCGTGGCGACGGTGCGCGGCGGCGGCTTGCTGGGCGGGGGCGACGCCGACGACCTGGCCCGGTTGTCACACTTCGGCGAGGCCGTGGGATTCGCCTTCCAGCTTTACGACGATCTTCTGGACGCCTGTTCGACCACCAGCGTCGTCGGAAAGGACGTGGGCCAGGATCGGGACACAACCACCTTCGTCGATCTGTGGGGCGAAGGGCGCGTCCGCGCGGCGGTGCGTCAGTCCCTGTCCAGGGCGGCCGAGGCGGTCGGCCACGACAGCCCCCTGACCCTCTATGTCCTCGATCTCTTCCAGCAGGCCGATCTTGGGATCTAGCGTCGCCCCGGCGCTGGTCCTGGACGGAATAGAGGCCGGCTATGACGGCCGGCCGGTGCTGCGGGATTTCAGCCTGACCGTGAAAACCGGTGAGGTGTACGCCCTGCTCGGCGCGAACGGCGCGGGCAAGTCCACGGTGGCGCGCGTCGCCTGCGGCCTGCTGCCCGTGCGCCGGGGACGTGTGGCGGTGGGCGACGGAACCCGCGCGCGCATCGGTCTGGCGCCCCAGGACAGCGCCCTGTTTCCCGCCTTGTCGCCGCGCGAGAATGTCGAGGTGACGGCGCGGCTTTGCGGGGTCGCGCGCAACGATCGCCGCGCCGCAGTGGATCGTGCGCTTGATCTGACCGGCTGCGGCCCGCGCGCGGATCAGCCGGTACGCACCCTGTCCGGCGGATGGCGACGACGCGCGAACCTGAGCGCCGCCCTGGTCGGACAGCCCCGACTGCTGATCGCCGACGAGCCGACGGAAGGGGTGGACGCCGGCACGCGCGGCGTCCTGTCCGCCGCTCTGCGCGAGACGGTCAAGGCGGGCGCCGGCTGCCTGTTGATCAGCCACGACGCGGTCTTCGTGTCCGACACGGCCGATCGGATCGGCGTGCTGGCGGAAGGTCGGCTCGTGGCGGAAGGCGCGCCGAGCGCCCTGTTGCACCAGGCGTTTGGCGCGGCGCGGCTGCTCAGCATACGCCTGACGCGGCCGGCCTCGGACGCCGCCGCCCAATGGTTCGCTCAGGCCGGATTGACCCAGGCTGACGACAGGCTGGAATGGCGTCGCCTCTGCGACGATGCGCTCGCCGTCGCCCAGATGCTGGCCGCCGTGGTCGATGGCGAGGGCGGTGAAGTCGCCGTGCGCCGGCCGGGGCTGGACGATCTGGTCGCGCATCTGTCGGAGGCGTCGTCATGATGGCCGTGGCGGGCGCCTGGGCCAGAGGGTTCTGGCGCGACCGGGCCGGGGTGGTGCTGACGCTGCTGCTGCCGCCCCTGGTCTATCTGCTGTTCGCGGCCATCTTCGGCGCGGGCGCGCGGGGCGAGATCGACACCTCGGTAGTCATGCAAGATGCGGCCCGCACCCCGGCGACTGTGGCGATGCACGACGCCCTGGCGCGCGACATGGGCGCCCGGCTGCGCACGGTCGAGGATGCAGGCGAGCTGGAGCGCGCGGTGATCGACGGTCGGGCGGACGCCGGCATTCTGATCCGCCCCTCGGTCGGACGCCCGCCCCAGATCGTGGTCCTGTCCGCCGCCGGTCGCGACGTGGCGGCGGCGGCGCTTCAGGCGCGGCTGGAGCCGATGGCGGCGGCTCTGTCCGGCCAGGTCGCGCCGCCCACCGCGCGCGTGGCGACGGTGCAGGTCGGGCCGACCGGCGATGTCCAGGCCGCCTACTACGCCGGTGCGGTCAGCGTCATGTTCGTCTTCTTCGCCGCCATGCACGGCGCCATGGGCGGACTGGACGAGCGGCGTTCGGGGCTCCAGGCGCGGCTGGCCCTGGCGAGGGGCGGCCTGACGCCGATCCTGGCCGGGCGTGCGGCGTGGCTGACGGTCGTGGGGGTGATGCAGTCGATCGCCGTCTTCGTCGCGGCCTGGGCCAAACTGCCGGACCTCGCGCCATGGCAGGCGGGGGCGGCGACCGTGACGGCGGTTCTGGTCGGGTTCTCGGCGGCGGGCCTGGCCCTGGCGCTGACGGCGGCGTGTCGATCGCGCGAACAGGCCCAGCCCCTGACCACCTTCGTCGTTCTGCTGCTGGCGGCGCTGGGCGGGTCGATGGCGCCGCGCTTTTTGATGCCCGAGGCCTTCCGCGCCCTGGGCTGGATCACACCGCACGCCTGGGCCATCGAGGCCTATCAGGCCGTGATCTGGCGGGCGGAGTTCACGCCGGGCGTCGTCGCCGGTTGGGCGGTTCTGGCCAGCCTCGGCGCGGCGGGCTTGGGCGTATCCCTGGTTCTCGAACGGCGGCGTGCGGCGCGCTGACCCTTCAGACGTGGGTCCACAGGGCGGGGCGCGGCGGCGGTTCGCGCCAGGCGTCCAGCGTCTTGCACCACAGGGCGATCAGACCGCCGCGCCCCACCAGCATCAGCTTGCCCGCCTTGTCGACCGAGGTCCGACCGTCCCAGGCCGCCGGCCCGGCGCGCGACACATGGCGGCCGATCGAGCGATAGACACCGCGCGCTGTGGCGATGGCCCAGGCCGAGCGTGGGTTCAGATCACGCAGGCCCCACCGGGCCGAAGCGTAGAAGGGTTCGGCCGCCGCGACCAGACGCTGGGCCGTGCGGGCGACGGCGGCCCGGTGCTGGGGCTGATGGACCTGATCGCGCGGCACCCCGGCCTCGTCCAGCCAGGCGCCCGGCAGATAGACCCGCCCGCCCTTCGCATCCTCGACCACGTCACGGGCGATGTTCGTCAGTTGAAACGCCAGCCCCAGGTCCTGGGCGCGGCGCAGGGTGGGCGCGTCCTCCACCCCCATGATCCGGGCCATCATCACCCCGACCACACCCGCCACGTGATAGGCATAGTCCAGCGTGTCCTCCAGCGTGTCGTATCGCCGTGCGACCACGTCCATCTCGAACCCGCGCAACAGGTCCATGGCCTCCTCGGCCGGGATGGAATGCCGATCCGCCACGCGCTGGAAGGCGGTGAAGACCGGGTCGGTCTGCGGCTCTCCGGCCAAGGCCGCTGCGGTGCGGGCGCGCAGCTCGAGCAGCTTGTGTCCCGCCAGGACCGGGTCGATGCCGACCGCGCCGTGGCCCAGGACCTGGCCGTCGATCTCGTCGTCGCAATGGCGGCACCAGGAATAGAGCATCCAGGCGTCGTCGCGGATCGCCGCCGGGAACAGTCGCGCCGCGGCGGCGAAGCTCTTGGAGCCCTGCTCCATCGACTGGCGGCTGTGGTCCAGGACGGCGTCGGTCATGCCGGCTGCCTCGCATCTTCGATCATCAAGGCGGCGGTGGCCTTGGCCGAGCCGACCACGCCGGGCACGCCCGCGCCCGGATGGGTGCCGGCCCCGACGAAATACAGGTTCGGGATCTGGTCGTCGCGATTGTGGACCCGGAACCAGGCGCTCTGGGTCAGGATCGGCTCCAGTGAGAAGGCCGAGCCCTGGTGCGCATTCAGCTGGTCGCGGAAGTCGACCGGCGTGAAGATGCGGCAGGTGTCCAGATCCGCCGTCAGGCCGGGGATGTAGCGCTCCTCCAGATAGGCCAGGATCCGGTCGCGGTAACGCGGGCCCTCGACGTCCCAATCGATGTCCGCCGAAGCGAGATGCGGCACAGGCGCCAGCACATAGAAGGCGTCGCAACCTTCAGGCGCCAATGATGGATCGGTCCGCGTCGGCGCGTGCAGATACAGCGAGAAATCGTCGGGCAGGTCCGGCCCCTTGAAGATTTCGGCGATCAACTCGCGATAACGCGGGCCGAACAGCACCGTGTGGTGGCGCACCTCCGGGTGAACCCGCTTCAGGCCGAAATAGATGACGAAGAGCGACATGGAATGGCGCCGCGACGCCAGCTTGGCGCCCTCCTTCTGTCCGCGCGGCTCCTGACCCAGCAGGCGCTGATAGGTGTGAACCACGTCGGCGTTCGAGGCGACCATGTCGAAGCCCAGCGCCTCGCCGCCCACGACCACGCCGGTCGCGCGACCGTTCGCCATGGTGATCCGCTCGACCGGACTGTTCAGTCTGAGCTCGCCGCCCAGATCCTCAAGCAGGCGGACCATGGCCTGGATCAGGGCGCCGGTGCCGCCCCGCGGGAACCACACGCCCCAGCGCCGCTCCAGCGCATGGATCAGGGCATAGATCGATGAGGTCGCGAACGGATTGCCGCCGACCAGCAGGGAGTGGAAGCTGAACGCCTGGCGCAGGTGCTCGTCCTGAATGAAGCTGGCCACCTTGTCATAAACCGATCGCCAGGCCTGAAGCCGCATCAGCTCGGGCGCGGCCTTGATCATGCTGGCGAAGTCCAGGAACGGCACCGCCCCCAGCTTCAGATAGCCTTCCTTCAGCAGGTCCTCGGAATAGGCCAGGAACTTGCGATAGCCTTCCTTGTCGGCCGGATTGCGCGCCATGATCTGGCGGTCCAGCTCGTCCTGATCGTTGACGTAGTCGAACACGTCGCCGTCTTCCCAGCACAGCCGATAGAAGGGCGCGACCGGCAACAGTTCGACATAGTCCGACAGCTTGCGCCCGCTGGCCTCGAAAAGCTCTTCCAGCGCCGACGGATCGGTGATGACGGTGGGACCGGCGTCGAAGGTGTAGCCCTTGTCCTTGAACACATAGGCCCGGCCGCCTGCCAGGTCGCGCGCCTCGAACACCGTGGTCTGGATGCCCGCCGACTGCAGCCGTATGGCCAGCGACAACCCCCCGAACCCCGATCCGATCACTGCAGCCCGCATCACGCACGTCCTTTTTCGACCAGACAGGTCAGTGCGGCGCCGATGGGCACCGGGGGTTTACCGCTCAGAATCCGCGCCTTGTCGGCGAGAGTCGATCCGGCGGCGTAGAAGCGTTCGATCAATGGCTGGGGCAGACGATAGAAACGCTCCAGCACCCTGTATCGTTCTTCGGGGCGCGCCGCGCGAAACAACATCCGATTCAGCAACCGATAAAAGCGTCGTGCGGCCCAGACCTCGCCCGCATGGCGGCGAATGTCGGCGGCAAGGTTCACGCCTTGGAAATCGTTCGCAAGACGATCCGCCAAGCGCACCGCATCCGGCAGGGAATAGCCGGTCGTGGGGTGAAACAGGCCGGCGCGAAGGCCGCTCAACGCCGTCGGCCCCAGGCGGGTCAGATGCGCGGTGATGTCGCCATCCAGGGCGACGGGCAGAACGCCGTCCTCCTCCCTAAGCACCTCAGCGATGTCCCAACCCTGCTGGGCCGCATAATCCAGCACGCCCTTCCGGAACACGTCGCGATCCAGCTCGGCTGCGTCAGTGTAGCGGGTGTCCTCGATCAGCAGGGTCCGGTCGTCGAACGGCAGGGTGTAGAGGAAGCGATAGCCTCCCGCCTGATCGACGCGGGCGTCCATGACGATGGGCGCCGTCAGGCCGTGCGGCGCCGCCAATCGTACCTCCAGCCCGACGAACTTCTGGAACCCCAGCGCCAGATCCGGCGTGTTGACCGGCCCTCGCCCGTCGATGACCGCCCTCGCCATCAGCCGCCGACCGTCGGCCAGCACCGCCTCGGTCTCGGACACCGACACGACCGGCGCGCCCAGCATGATTTGGCCGGGCAAGGCCGCGCTCACCACCGCCGCGAACCGTTCGGCCGTCACGCTGCGGTATCCGGTGGACAGGCTGCGATCGAACTGCGGAAACCGGACCGCGTAACCGGACCAGCGATGCGCGACCAAGGGGTCGATCCAAGCCTGCTGCGACGCCGTCAGGTCGCTCTCGAAGAAGGACCAGGTGTGCACCCCGCCCAGCGTATCGGCCGCCTCGACGATGCGGACGTCCAGGTCGGGCCGAACCTGCGACAGGCGCAGCGCCAACAGACCGTTGGCGAGGCCGCCGCCGATCAGGAGGAGGTCGGGCCCAGAAGAGTCAAAGGCGTCAGCCTGCATTCCCGACAGGTGGCATGCGACGACGGATGCGGCAAGCGAACAGGATGCTTACCCGCCCACAGTGCGCTAGTGTCGCGTCATGTCCGCCGTCTCCCCCGCGCCCCGGATCGTCCCGAACCAGACCCTGATCGGTCTGACGCTCGCCGGGATGATCGTGACGGCCTGGCTGGTTCTGCATATCTACGGCGTATATTTTCACCGCTGGACGGCGTGGAGTTTTGTGGTCGCCCCGCTGATCGTCGCCATCCAGACCTGGCTGTCCGTCGGCCTATTCATCGTCGCGCACGACGCCATGCACGGCTCGCTGGCGCCGGGCCGGCCCCGGCTGAACGTCGCGCTCGGCAGCCTGGCCCTGGGTCTCTACGCCGGTTTCCGGTTCACGCCGCTCAGAACGGCCCACCACGCCCATCACGCCGCGCCGGGCACCGCAGACGATCCCGACTTTCATGCCGACGCACCCCGCGCCTTCCTGGCGTGGTTCCACGGCTTCTTCCGCACCTATTTCGGCTGGCGCGAGTTGGCCGTCCTGACCGTGCTGGTCTTCATCGCCGTCTTCGTCCTCGGCGCGCAGGTTCCAAATCTGCTGGTCTTCTGGGCCGCCCCCGCCCTGCTCTCCGCGCTCCAGCTCTTCACCTTCGGCACCTGGCTTCCGCACCGCCACACCGACGACGCCTTCCCCGACCACCACAACGCCCGCAGTAGCCCGTTCGGCCCAATCCTGTCCCTGCTGACCTGCTTCCACTTCGGCCGCCACCACGAGCATCACCTCACGCCGTGGATGCCTTGGTGGCGTCTGTCGCGGCGTTAAGGCTGGCCCGAAACGCGCACTGGCGCTGGAGGGGTAATGCAAACTTGCCCTAGCCCTGTCGATCATACCGACTGAAATCGAGCGCATCGGGGGACGCCCTCGGGAGCAATGCGGACATATCCTCGCAGTCCAGCTTCCGCGAATGGCGCTTATGCGCACGCGTCTAGTGGAAGACACTTCGCGAGGCGGCCAAGCCGGTCGCAGCGATGAGCTTATCGGGATTGCGCGTGATGAAGATCGACAGGATCCTACCGTCTTCTATCTCCAGCGCCGTCGTCTGCAAGGCGCCGTCACGTTCGTAGCTGACATAGCCCGGCAAGCCGTCGATCCATGCCCAGTCTACCAGAACCGACGGTTCGTGGGTCAGCTTGCGATGCAGGCCCTCGAACAGTCGGACGACATGATCCAGGCCCACGATGGGCCGACGCCAGGCGGTGGACTTGCCTCCACCGTCCGCCGTCAGCACAACCGCATCGGCCAGCAGACTGCGCAGGCCAGCGAGGTCGCCCTGGTTTGACGCCGCATAGAAGGCCCGGGCGATGCGGTCGCCCTCGTCGCGCGTGACCGGATAGCGTGGACGCGCGTCGCGAACATGCCTGCGCGCCCGGGCCGCCATCTGCCGAACGGCGGCGGCGTCCCGGCCCAAGGTGACCGCGACCTCGGTCAGGGGCGTTCCGAAGACATCGTGCAAGAGAAAGGCGGCCCGCTCCAGCGGCGACAATCGCTCCAGCGCCATCATCAACGACAGGGTCAGGTCGTCGAGGGCGGGCCCGGAATCTTCCGGTTCGAAGATCGGCTCGGGCAGCCAGTTGCCCACATAGGCCTCGCGCCGCGCCCGGGCCGATTTCAACGTGTCGAGGCACAGCCGGGTTACGGCACGCGCCAGCCAGGCGGCCGGTTGCTCGATGTCGCCGGGATCGACCCGACGCCACCGTAACCAGGCCTCCTGCACGATGTCGTCGGCCTCGGAGGCGGATCCCAGCATACGATAGGCCAGACGCAGAAGCCGGGGTCGGTGCTGTTCAAATGTCGCGGTGGAAGGATCCGTCGGCATCATGTACTCGCGCCTCCTTCCAACAAGAGACCTTCATACACCATCGCTGCTCGAACGGCGGGGCGCGCCAACATCCGCGCCCGCAGCGCCTGGAGCGGCTCTGGCGTGATCACCTCGAACCGCTCGGCCCACAGCAGCATGACGAACAGATAGAAGTCCGCCACGCTCGGCCTGTCCCCGAACAGATAATCGCCCTTCAACGATGGTCCGAGGTGGTTGAATAGCGTGGTGATCTTCGCGCTTGCATTCTCCCGCTCGTCAACGGAGCCGCCGTGCCACATCGGTTTGAACGCGTGGTGGATCTCTGTGGTGATGAAGGTCAGGGCTTCCAGCACCCGCGTTCGCCCTAGAGCGCCCTCGACGGTCAGGGTGGGCCCCGTCGTCGCGATCCAGTCGAGAACCGCCACGTTCTCGGTGATGATGTCGCCGTCATCCATCACGAGGACAGGGACATAGGCCTTGGCGCTGATCTCGCGGAAATCACGGCCTGTCTCGGTGCGATGGGTTTTCAGATCGACCCGCTCAAGGTCGAAGGTGAAACCAGCTTCGCGAAGGGCGATGTGATCGGCGAGGCTGCAGGCCACCGGGCTGTAGTAGAGTTTCATGGGGTTGTGTCCGGATGCTGGATTTAGGTGTCAGTCAGCGACGACGGCGCGACGCAGCCAGTCTTGAAGGGTCGTCGCACCGAGACGCGCCGCCGAACCAGGCGTCAGCGACCGGTCATCGATCACAGCCCCGAAATACAGACCCTTAGGCTCGGCCACGATCTTGCGACGGTCCTCCTGAGCCGCAAGATATTCCTGGGCGAAGGCGTCCATGCGGATGGCGTCAGGCCCTGCGATCTCGACCGTGTCGTTCAGCGGTGCGTCGAGGACCAGTTCGATCAGGGCTTGGACCACGTCCTCGGCGGCGACCGGTTGAACCATGGCCGAGGACAGATGCACCTCGTCTCCGACACTGCCCGACTGGATGATCCCCGCTACGAACGGGAAGAACTGGGTCGAGCGCAAGATGGTCCAGGGCGTCGGCGACGCCTTGATCAGCTCTTCCTGCGCCAGCTTGGCGCGGAAATAGCCGCTCGAGGTCAGACGATCCGTACCGACCACCGAGAGGGCCACGTGGTGCGCCACTCCGGCGTCCTGTTCCGCCGCCAGCAGATTGGTCCCCGACGTGCGGAAGAAGTCCAGTGCCGCTTCCGCCTCGAACGACGGCGAGTTGGCGACGTCGATTACCGCCTGGGCGCCGACGAGCGCCTGGGCTAGGCCCTCTCCCGTAAGGGTGTTGACCCCGGTGTTGGGCGAGGCCGCGACGGCGTCGTGACCCAAGGCCTTCAGTCCAGAGACCACCTGCGAGCCGATCAGGCCCGTGCCGCCGATCACTACGATTTTCATGTCCGTCTCCTCGCCGTGACGGACTTCGCCATCGAAGTCTCGCCCGGTCGTCACAGCGAAGACGAGACAGGGCGTACGGATGTGACATGCGGGCTAAGTTTATTTCCGACTTCCGGCTGTCGGCGTCAGGGCGGCGCGGTTTCTCCAGCCCCGGCCCGGGCTCCTGCGCCAGAGCCTTGGCCCAGGCGCGACGCGCGATAGCGCCCAGGCGAGACGCCGTGGACACGACGGAACGCCGCGCCGAACGCGCTGTCGGACAGGAAGCCAAGCTCCTGCGCCACCCTCGACGCGCTGCGGCGACCGTCCATCAACCGGCGCGCCGCGACCTGCATGCGCCACCGGGCGGCATAGGCGATGGGCGCCTGTCCGACGATAACCCTGAACCGCTCGGCGAAGCCGGCGCGCGACAGGCCCGCCGTCGCGGCGAGCTCCGGCAGCCGCCAGACCCGGACCGGGTCCGCATGAATGGCCCGGAGCGCCGCCGCGACGGCGCGGTCGTTCAGTCCGGCCAGCCAACCGAGGGAGCCGGCCTCCGCCTGGGTCAGGTGGGTGCGTAGCGCGTGGATGAACATCAGCCGCAACAGGTCGTCGCAGGCCGCCTGGGCGCCCGGGCGTTCCTCCCGCCATTCCCGGTCGAGTTGATCCAGCAGCCATCCGATCGGCGCGGCGCCCCCACTGTTCGCCCGGATGACCAGGGCGGACGGCAGAAGCGCGACCAGGTCCGCTGCGTTTGCATCCGTAAACGCCACGCTGCCGCCCAGCAGGGCGACGTCCTCTCCCTCGCCATAGGTCGCCGAGAACCGATCCTCGGCGAAGACGACTGCCGCGTCGATCGCCGGAAGGTCCGGAGCGCTCGACAGGACGAAGGGCCGCCCGGCGACGAGGAAGCAATCGCCGGCCTCCAGCCGCACCGCGGATTCGCCCTCCGGCGTAAGCCAGCACCCGCCCGACCGCACCGCATTGAACTTCAGGGCGATAGGATAAAACCGCAGGGCCCATTCGCCGCCGGCCGTCAGCCGAACGGAACAGGCGGCGCTAAACCCCACGACGCCCAAAACGTCCGACAGGGGGTCGATCGGGGAATTCTGGACAATCACGACACAAATTCCGATTCCGCGTGCTGTATCATCCAGTCCTCTTAAGCGATCTTGGTGTCACCGCCAAGGAGACCATCACGCCATGACCACACTCCAACGTTCGATAGACTCGCCCTACGGCGCCGCCAGCACCGCCGAAGAGGTGATGCAAGAGATCGATCTGACCGGCCGGCTGGCGATCGTCACCGGCGGCTATTCCGGCATTGGCCTTGTCACCGTGCGCAGTCTGGCGGCCGCCGGGGCGCACGTCATCGTGCCGGCGCGAGACCGGACCCGCGCCGAGGCGGCCCTGCGCGGCGTGCGGGGCGTCACAGTCGAAGATATGGACTTGAGCGTTCCCGCCTCCGTGGAGACCTTCGCCTCGCGTCTGCGCGACTTGGGGCGCCCGATCTCGATCCTGATCAACAGCGCAGGCGTCATGGCCACGCCGCTGTTTCGTGATGCGGATGGACACGAAGGCCAGTTCGCCACTAATCATCTTGGTCACTATCGCCTAGCCTGCGCGCTTTGGCCCTTGCTCGCAGTCGGGGGCGCGCGCGTGGTTTCTGTCTCGTCAAGAGGCCACCAAATCGCCGGGGTCGATTTCGATGACACCGATTTCAAACAGCGGCCCTACGACAAATGGATCGCCTACGGCCAATCTAAGACTGCCAACGCCCTGTTCGCCATCGCCCTGGATGCGCGCGGAAAAAGGAGCGGCGTACGCGCCTTTTCGCTTCACCCCGGACAAATCCTGACGGACCTGGCGCGTCATCTGACGGCCGAAGAGGTCGCGGGGTTCGAAGCCCTAGATGATCAGGGACGTCCCATCGTTGATCCGTCCCGGGGCATGAAGACTACTGCGCAGGGCGCGGCCACGTCCCTGTGGTGCGCGACCAGTCCCATGCTGGATGGCATGGGCGGCCTCTACTGCGAGGATTGCGACATCGCCCCCATCAACACCGGCGCGACGGGCCGTGTCGGGGTAGCGGCCTGGGCCAGCGACCCTGCGCTGGCAGAATGCCTTTGGCTCACCTCAGAGCGCTGGACGCGTGTTGGCATCTGACCGGCAACCTCAGCCGTCAGCAAGCGCAGAAGCAGATATTGTTCTGCGGCTCTAAAGCGGACAGACACCGGCTATATCGCCCTCACGGCCCATCGCCCTCCACCTAGAAACCTTCGCAGCCCCTAGGGTGAAACGGGTCGGAAAAATCGGCGCTCGGCCCAAAGCAAAGACGCCGCGCTGCATCTTTCGCTCAAAAGTCTGACCTCTGCGCGGCGACCGTAGTCGTCCGAGTTGTTGCGCCCCTCGGAGGGTCCGGCCTCGTCGCGAGCGATCCACGACCCTCGCCATCATCGCGGAAAGCGAGCGAAATCCTCGGTCGTGACGTTGTCCAGCTCGGACCGGTAGCGAACATAGGCTGGGTTGTCGGGTGCGATAAGGCCGAACGCCCACTCCGCTGCGGGCGGCGACGGCACAAGGACGATCGGGACGGCCGCCGGCACCAGTTGGGATCCGTTACCGACCATCAGTGTGGTCAGTATCCCGTACAGCGCCCCCTTGATCGTGGGGCGTCCCAGCACCGCCATTCGATATTGTCCGTCTACGTTGGTGACCAGATAGGTGTGCCCGGACAGGTGAGGCACCGACACGCTGCCCTTTTGCGAGAAGGCGCTGTCCAGACGCTCGGATTCCGCAAAGATCAGATGCGACTGGACGGTGTCCCAGACGATGTCCGTCAAATAGGCATAGATGTGGTTCGGATAGCCGAATGAAGGTCGGAGGGTCAGGTAGCACCCCTCGAGCCAGCGCACCGCGCCGCGCGAATACGACCCCATGGCGTCCGGTGACGCCGAAGAGACTTCGCTGCGTTGAGGCGTTGTCTGGCCAGGCCGAAGGGGCACGCCCAACGCCTGTTCCAGACGAATGACGGTCGCCAGGGTGAAGGCGCGGCGGCCCGACAGCGCCTTTTCCAACGTCGAGATGCTGATCCGCGCCATGTCCGCCAGCGCCTGACGCGACAGACGACGCCGGGCCAGTTCCTCGCGCACGCGATGCGATATCCGCTCGGCCTCGGTGTCGATCACGCCGTTCCCCGTCCCTTTTCTAAGAGGGAATGCGCACATTTCCGCACATGCCGTCAAGTTGTGGACACGGCGTCAAACGGCGGGCTGAAAACGGCGGACATTTGCCCGGATTTCGCGTGGCTGTGCGCACGATCCGACGTCTAGTCAGAACGCTCCATCAAGGAGCCTGCCGCATGAATTCGTCGCCCTTCCCCGCCCCGCGTCGAGGCGGGTCACCGCTGATCGGGGCGGTGTCACTGCTGCTGATTTCAATCATGCTTGCGCTCAGCCTAGCCCCGGCCGTCAGCGCGCGGCAGGCGGCGCCGGCGGATGACATCACCTCCGGCGTGCTGGTCTTGAAGACCCGCTCGGGGGCGACGCCCGCCGCCGTTCAACTGGGCACGGACATGGACGTGACCATCACCGGCCAGACCGCGCGGGTGAAGGTGGTCCAGGCGTTCCGCAATACCGGCCGGGACTGGGCCGAGGCCACCTATCTCTATCCCCTGCCCGACGACGGGGCGGTCGACAGCCTGAAGATGGTCATCGGCCAGCGGGTCATCATTGGCCGGATCAACCGCCGCGAGGCCGCCCGTCAAATCTATGAGCAGGCCAAGGCCGAGGGACGCGGGGCCGGACTGGTCGAGCAGCAACGACCGAACATGTTCACCAATCGCGTGGCCAATATCGGGCCTGGCGAGACGGTCCTGATCGAGATCGAATACCAGGCCCCGGTCCGACGGGTCTCGGGGGAATACAGCTTCCGTCTGCCTCTGGTCGTCGCCCCCCGTTACGTGCCCGCAACCGCCGGGGGCGTCCGTGATGTCGCGACGGCCCAGACTGTCGGCGCTCCGGTCCTGGATCCGCGCCGCCATGCGCCGACCAACCCGGTATCCATCACCGTGCATCTGAACCCGGGCTTTGCGCCCACGGGCGTCGTCAGTCCCTATCACCCGATCCGCATCGCGAACGGAACGGTGTCGGAGCGCACCATCTCGCTGACCCAGACCACGGTTCCCGCCGATCGCGATTTCGAACTGCGCTGGCGCTCGTCCGAGACCGATCCCACGGTCAGCCTGTTTCGCGAACGCGTGAGGAACCAGGATTATCTGATGGCAGTGATCGAACCCCCGGCTGCAGGTCGCCGGCGTACGGCGCCCTCCCCGCGCGAGCTGATTTTCGTCATCGACAACAGCGGATCGATGTCGGGCGACTCGATGGTTCAGGCCCGCGAAAGCCTGAAGCTGGCCTTGCGCAGCCTGACGCCCGCCGACCGGTTCAATGTCATCCGGTTCGACGACAGTCTGACGGAGCTTTTCGACCAGCCCGTTTCGGCGACGACCGATCAGGTCAATCTGGCCTTGCGCTTCGCCGGCCAGCTGGAGGCCCAGGGCGGCACCGAGATGCTGCCGGCGCTGAGGACCGCGCTGGTAGATGACACGCCATCGGACCGACGCGTGCGCCAGGTCATCTTCCTGACCGATGGTTCGATCAGCAACGAGGATGATATGCTGAGGGTCCTGGGAACTGATCGCGGTCGCAGCCGGGTCTTCATGGTCGGCATCGGCAGCGCCCCAAACAGCTTCCTCATGACCCGAATGGCCGAGGTGGGACGCGGGACCTACACCCACATCGGCGATACGCGCGAGGTCATCGCGCGGATGTCTTCCCTGCTCGACCGCTTGACCCGCCCGGTCGTCACCGACCTGCGCGTCTACGGCCAAGGCGGGGACGCCGAGTTCACGCCCGTGGACCTGCCGGATCTGTATGAAGGCGAGCCGCTGGTCGTTCTGGGCCGCAGCGGCGCACGCCTGGGCCGGATGACGGTGTCGGGCATGCTGGACGGTCGTCCATGGACCCGCCGGATCGACCTCAGCCAGGCGGTCGACGGTCACGGCATCGGCAAGCTCTGGGGCAAGCGCCGGATCACCGACATCGAGGTGGCCAGCCGCCTGGGCCAGATGACCGATGAGGCCGCCGCCGAAGCGATTGGTCAGTTGGGCCTCGATTTCTCGATCGTCACCCGCGAGACCAGTCTGGTCGCCGTCGACAGCACCCCGCGCCGCCCCGAGGGTGCGCGTCTCACGCAGGAAGAACTGCCGCTGAACCTGCCTCGCGGCTGGGACTTCGACGCCCTCTTTGGCGGAGCGGTTGCGACCGCTGGCGCAGAAGGAGACGCAGCGGCCGGTGACCCGCTAGAGCCCTTCGATCTGCCCCAGACGGCGACAGTGTGGGAGAGCACGCTGTGGAGCGGACTGGGCCTGATGACGATTGCGGGCCTGGGGCTCGCTATCATCCGCCGACGGAGGCGGGTGTGAACGCCGCCGCGACGGCAAAGAATGGACGGCGCCCGTCGGGCGCCGTCTCTACCGCCTTTATCCTGATACTGGTCTTTGGGCTCATGCTTGCTGCCCAGGGCTTGTTCGTTCCGGTCAAGGCGGTGCTGGCGCAGGTTCTGATGGACCGTGCCTTTGCTCGTGCGCTGGAGACGGGTTCGCCGGTCAAGGCCTGGCCCTGGGCCGACACGGCTCCGGTCGCGCGGATCACCGCGCCGCGACTGGGCGTCAGCGAGATTGTCCTGTCCGGCGGATCGGGGGAGGCCATGGCGTTCGGCCCAACCCATCTGCCCGGAAGCGCAGCCCCCGGCCATCGCGGCACGGCCGTCTTCGCGGCGCACCGCGACACGCATTTCCGCTTCCTGAAGGATTTACGCCATGGCGATGTCGTACGGGTGGAGGACATCCACGGGGCCCGAACCGCCTATCGTGTAGAGGGCGGTTACGTCGTCCGTAACGACCGGTTCGGCATCGACCGACAAGCAAAGACGCCGATCCTGGCCCTGACCACCTGTTGGCCGTTCGATTCCAATGTGCGGGGACCGATGCGCTACATCGTCCTGGCGCGCCGCATTTAGTGGCAAGCGATTGCAGTGAAAGGGGTCACCATGAGGAATCTCAATCAATCAGGCGCTCGGCGACCGCTGCGCGCTCTAGGATTCTAACGGCCGCAGGTCCGATAGCGGACCACCCAAGCGACCACGATAAGCCAGAAAAGGGCATTGCCCTCAACCCAAAAACGGACTGTCTGTGGGCATCTGCTGCTCGTTAGCGAGCAAGCCACCCACCTTAGTCGTCCCGACCTGACTGCGCCCGACGACCACCCGAAAAACCCAGCCCGGCAGCCAGCGCAAAGAGTACGCCAGGGACACCGATCAACATGCCGACCCAAAGCAGCGGCCATGTCGCGAAAGCCTCTCCAGATTTTAATCCGAGGTAGGCCACCACGACCGATGCAGAAGCCAAGGGCAGACAGCACCAGACTATCATTGCACGCCTGCGAAAGCGGGCGGTGCGAACACGGCCGATCGCGACTCCCCCGAGTGCTCCAACGACAACGGCAATCGCCACAAGGCTGAACACAGACATACCTCTCGTCGTCGGAAGTTAGAACTGAGCTCCACGCATCGGCGGCGGACGACCTGCGTCGGCTTTGTGTGGGTCCATAATGCCGCAGCCTTGGCCATCTGTCAGTCGGTGATATCGGTTTGCGGGGCTAAGAACGCCGTATTCTTTCCCGAGCTACCCTGAGCGATAATTTTCGGCCTTGCAGCCCAAGCCTGTACCGGAACGACGCTAACAAGCGCACATCGTAACCCGCGCTATTGGCGAAGATGCAGCCTCGCAGCCGCCAGCGTGTTGTAACCGTATCAGCATGCCCACCTCACGCCCCCTTCCCCCGATCGTCTATCACCCGGCCTACAGCGCTCCGCTTCCGCCCGGTCACCGCTTCCCCATGCAGAAGTATGCCCGCTTGGCAGAAGTTTTGGCGGAAGAGGGTTTGATCGGACCTGAGGGGCTGCATATCCCCGAGCCCGCTAGCTTTCAGTTGCTCGCTGCTGCGCACGACCCCGACTACGTGCGTCAGGTGCTGAACGCGGCCGTCCCGCCGAGCGTCGAGCGGGTCATGGGCATGCCTGTGACCCAGGGTGTCGCCGAACGCGCGCAGGCGGCTGTTGGCGGGACTCTGATGACGGCCCGTCTCGCGCTTCGCTACGGGCTAGCTTGCAATACCGCAGGCGGCAGCCACCATGCCGGACTAAAGGGCGGCGCGGGGTTCTGCGTGTTCAACGACATCGGCGTGGTCGCGCGCGCGATGATCGATGCTGGCGAGATCCGGCAGGCCTTGGTCGTGGATCTGGACGTCCATCAGGGTGATGGGACCGCCTTCATCTTCGAGCATGAGACGCGGGTCTTCACCTTCTCCATGCATGGTGAGAAGAACTATCCCGTGCGACGCGGGCAAAGCGATCTCGACATCGATCTACCGGATGGAACCGGGGACGAGGCTTACTTGGCCGAGCTGCGAGCGATACTCCCTCCCCTGCTCCGACGTGTCGCGCCCGACCTCATCTTCTACATCGCTGGCGTTGATCCGCACGAGACCGACCGTCTCGGCAGGCTTGCCCTGAGCGACGACGGGCTCGCTGCGCGTGACGCCTATGTTCTGGAGACGTGCCTGCCTGCGGCCCCTGTCGTGGGCGTTATCGGCGGCGGGTATGACAACGACATCGACCGACTGGCTCGCCGTCACGCGACCCTTCACCGCGCGGCCGCTCACGCCTGGCGCAGCGGTCTGGCCGGACCGGCGGCTTGAACCATGTCCGACGACGCGCCTCTCATTGTCACGGCTGCCTTGGACGATGGGGCGTTCGACTGGTTTGAGGGTGTGCGCCAATCGCATTTCCCGCCTCACCGCAACAAGGTCCCCGCGCATCTGACGCTCTTTCACGCGCTTCCGGGCGAGCATGAGCGTGTTGTGGCGGAGACGCTGAAAACAGCCTGCCAGCGTCGGCATCCGATGCTGTTGGATGTGCGAGGCCCCTGGTCTCTGGGGCGCGGCGTGGCCTATCGACTGGCTTCATCTGAACTGCAGCAGCTGAGAACCGAGCTTGGGCAGACCTTCTCACCTTGGCTCACGCGGCAGGATCAGGCGCCGTTCCGACCCCACATCACGATCCAGAACAAGGTGGAGCCGCAAGAGGCTCGCCTGTTGCTCGAGCAGCTTCAATTGGAGTTCGAGCCTTTCCACATCGTCGTAGAAGGCCTGCTTCTCTGGCGCTATCTCGGAGGGCCTTGGGAGCTGATCGACCGATTTCCGTTCGATGAGCCCTGAACTTTTGGGTTCACGATCATGATTTCCGACCCGATAATCATAGGCATCTTGGTCGCCTCATGGGCTTTCGCCCTTGGGGTTCTTGTTGTTGTGGTCCGTTGGCTCATGCGGACCAGGAGCCGAAACGCGGTCGCGTCCGCGAGCCTCCATCGTGAAGAAGACGGGAGCATGCACGTCCCGGTGCTGGCCACGTTCACCGGCGTCGTAGGGTTGCCGAGCCTGCTCGCGATCGCCTCGAACAACCTGAATCCAAGTCTCGTCATTCGACCAGGAGCGTTGACCTATCGGGTGACGATGGCCCGTAGCGTCAGTCTCAAGGACGTCGCAACCGTAAGCGTTCAAACCACACTCGGCACGACGACCCTGGTCTTCACCTTCGTTGGCGGGGCCTTCACCTTGTCAGCCAAGGTCGCCAGTCCCGCGGTCGCAGAGACTGTGCTGACCGCCTATCCTGAACTGGCGGCGAAGCGCGTTTATCGGGCCTCATGACAAATCCCGGCTTCACCGATCGACATTGTACCTCTGAAACGGCGAGGCCGAGCAGGACGCTAAAGCCCTCTTCCAATCCATTTCAAACAATGCTCGCTGGTGTGCGCGCGAACGGTCCGCAGGGGGACCGACAGTCCATCACCGCCCGAAGGAGAAAAGGATGAGGACGCTCAATCGATGGAGCATCGGCGGGTTGGCCCTGACGCTGGCATTGTGTGCGCCAACGTTGGCCAGTGCGCAGGATCAGGAGTGCGGAGACGTCGCTGCGTTCGTCCGTCAAGCCTATCCGGGCTCTGTGGCGGAAGGCGAGCGCGGCGTACGAACGGGCAATCGCACCCTCACCCTTCCATCCCCGTCATCAATCAATCCTCACGCCATGGTCTGCCGGCGCTGGCGGGGTCAGCCAGGGCTGGTGCTGGTGGCCGTTCCGCTTATCGCCGAGGTGCGCGTGGACGGAACATCGGGCGATCTGGAGGTGCTCGTTGTCGACGAAGCCACAGGAACGCCCCGCCAACGGCTCCGCCTTCCCCACGCCATGGACGACGACGCCATTCGGCTCTCTGCCGTTTCGTTTGACACCGCCCCTTACCGGCTCGGCCTGGATCGACTGGCTTTCGGCGTCAAACGTGACTGGGCGGGGAGTTCGCGACCCAATCCCTTTTCGGAGACGACACTGTCCCTCTATGAGGTGCGCAACGGTGCGATCTCGCCCGTCCTGAACAATCTGGTTGTCTACCGCAGTGTCGGGGAATGGGATTTGTCCTGCGCCGGAAACACCGTCGCGACAGAGCGAATTCTACGAATGGTTCCCGGCCAGCACGGGCAAGACATTTCGATACTGGAACGCACGACCCGCAGCACCTCCAAAGAGGCGAAGAACGGGGAATGCGAAACAACGGATCGGCCCGAGCCGCCTCGTACGATCCGCCTACCCTTCGACGGTGAACGATACGACGTTCCCCGCTTGCTCAGGCGAGACTGACGGGGATGTTGCGGAGCGACGTTGATCGACCTCAGACCGTTCCTGCCCGACCTGCTCAGTGCATTCTCCAGATCTACCTTGAGACGTCAGCAGCTCGGTAGATCGAGAAGATTGACTGGGTCGTAGCTCTCGCCGACTTTGGCGTAGACGACCGTCGCATCCACGTCGCCGGTGTAGCGCACACGCATCGACTTACCCTTCTGGCCGGGTATCAAGACCCCTTCCATGCTCTTGGTCTCCCCCTCTTCGCGCGCCCCGCCGTCGCTGTAGGAGGTCGGGATCTGATCGATCCGCACCACGGGCTCGTCTGGGGTGAGCTCGATCACGTGCGCCCAGGTGCAACTATATCCCTGCCAGGTGCCGCCGGCCTCGGCGACCAGAGTCGGTGACGGAGTCAGGTCGGTTCGGATCTTCCACTGGGGTGGGTTGCCGAAGGTGCCTGAGACAAGAAATCCAGGCCAGCTGCCCATGCGCGTGAAGCTGTCTCCGGTGCGCTGCAAATAGTGGATGGAGAGCGAACCTGAGTTGACGTGGCCCTCTCCGCCCTGCCCGTCAGAGATGAGCGCGTATCGGCCGGCCTCCCGCGCAATGAGCTTGCCGGACCGATAGGTCCGCGTGTCGGTCTGATTACCTGTGCCTTCGTTACGTTCAATCGGGGGTGGCCCGCCCCAAGCGGTTCTGAATGCAAGCGCAGTCAGCTGATCGGTGGTGAGCGGATCTGCGGTCGGCGTGACGACCGCTGTGGCTACGCCAGCTTTAGCGGAAGCGGGGTCCGCCGGCGCTTCATGCTTGGGCGATCGGTCGCAGCTGACCAGAAGAAGGCAACCGAGCGCGATGACGGGGGTGAGTTTCACGCGGATCTCCTGGCGCAACAGACGCATCCCGATCTGGACATTGGAAACAACGTCATCGGCGAGCTCAGTGATCCATTCTCATAGTGGCGCTTAGACGCAAAGCGTCCTGCCCCCCCGACTCCGGAGCGCCCGTGGCGCGCCAAAACCAGACATTTGTCGGCCTGCAGACATCAGACATTCCATTTCCGCATCTGTGGCCTGAGGTCCTTGCGGGCCGCCGCATTGCGACGACCCGCTTCATGTCACCATCCGTACTTGAGCCCGATCTGACCGCCGTGGCTGGAGCTGGCGTCGCCCAGCATGCCGCGATAGCCGAGGTTCAGCATCAGACGGTCGCTCAGCGACCATTCCGCGCCGAGATTGAGGTTCAGGGCGTCGCGTGACCAGCCGTCCAGCGGGACCAGATATGTCGGGCTGGCGGCCCAGTCGGCGTAACGAACGCCTTGCGTCTCGATATCCTCCAGTTCGAGCGACCACTCCAGACGCGCGGTGGGCCGCAAGGCGCCGAAGCGACGGCTTTCGATGATCCACCGCCACGAAGCGCCCAGATTGACCGACAGACCGCTCTGATCCAGCGCATCCCAGGTCAGGGCCGACACGCCGCCGTTGGTCTCGGTGAAGCCGTCCAGAGCGATGTCGCGGCCTTCCACACGGACATAGAGGTCCGCTGCAAGGCCCTGACGACGCAGGGTCCGGCCCACGGAGGCCGAAGCGAAGCGAACGTCGCCCGACCGCTCGCCGTCGGCATAGCCGTCGGCTTCATCCAGCAGACCCACGACCCAGCGTCGGCTGTCGAAGTCGAGCTGCGACATCCCGACGACGCCGTCGACAAACCAGCCGTCGGTCGGTCTCCAACTGGCGTAGAGGGCGCCGGTCGTGGCCTTGCCTCTGGACGTCGAACCGTTGTCGCCGATCAGCGTCTTGTCCTCGCCGTAGCCGAGGCCGCCGCCCACGATCAGGTGGTCGTTCAGGCGAACGTCGAGGCCCGCCGTCACCCCTTGGGTGGTGAACCGGCTATCGCGCAGACCTTGGGCGTCCTGACGGCCCCAGTCGACGGAGCCCGAGGTCCAGACCCCGACCGATCGGCCGCCCTCGGGAGCGCCCTGTCCGGCCGGCGCCGCATTCAGAAGGCCGGTTTGGGTTGAGGCCTGTTCGACCGGACGGCCGCGCCCGGACCATATGTCCAGGCCCAGCATGTCGCGGTCGCGGTCGTCGCCCAACGCGCCTGGATCCAGGCGCGGATCCTCACCCAACTGGCGCCTCAGGGCGACGCGGGGATCACGGTCGTCCTGATTGCCGACGCCGCCGAAGTTCAGGCTCATGCCGTTGCGTGATCCGTTCGACCCATCGCGCAGACCTTCCAGACGACGCTGGAAGTTGTCGACCTGCGTATCGGAGAAGCGGCGCGCGGCCGTGATCTGACCCGAGGCGACGCCCCGCACGTCGGGATCCAGCGAGGGATCCGGGCGCGCCGCGACCGTCACGGTCAGGGTTCCGGTCGTGGTTCCGCTGGCGTTGGTCAGGGTGAAGCTGATCGTCGCCTGGCCCGAGAACGTCCCTTGCGGCGTGAAGGTCAGGTCGTAGGTCCCTCCCGTCCCGGCGATCGCCGCCGAACCCGCCGTCGTGGGCGAGATCGAGGTGACCGCAGCGCCGGTGAAGGGACCGCCGGCCGCATTGCTGATGCGAACCGTGACCGGACGGCCCTGGATCGTATCGGCGACCAGCGTCTGCGAAGCCGGAACCTGACCGACCGTCAGGTCGAGCCGGCCCGCCGCCGAAGAGCCGAACGGCAGGTCGATGACATAGTCCAGAGAGGTCGATCCGCCGTTGGCGGCGCCGGGGGTGAAGACGATGGTCAAGCCTTGAACCGCCGCCGTGCCGAAGGCTGGCTGACGGGTGATCCGCAGCGCCTGGAACGGGCCGCCGACCAGGGTCGCAGTGGGCGACACCGTCAGTGTTCCGCTCGAAGCCACGCTGCCTGACAAATCGGGCGCCTTGCCCGCCACCTGGAAGGTGAAGGTGGCCGGCGCGGAATCACCGCCCGGTCCGAAGGCGACCACGGTGACCGTGTCCGTGCCAATGAAGTTGGCCGCAGGCGTATAGACCAGTTGGAAAGTCTCGGTCGCCTGAGGTCCGGCTCCGTTCGACCTGACGGATTGGGACGTCACCGTGGCGCCGGACGAGGTGATCACGCCGGATCCGAAACGTGCATCCACGGTGACGCGATAGCCATCCGTCACGCCCTGCGTCCGGGCGCCTAGATCGACCGAAACTGGGGAGGGCACACCGCCACTTGCAGGCGGAACCACAACCGCAGGCGGAGGAGTGACCGTAGGCGGGGCCGGCGACGCCACCGTCAGCGATACGGTGGACGCCGACGAGGTTCCGCCCGGACCGGTGGCCGTAAAGCTGAAGCTGTCCGCGCCGAAATAGTCTGCTGCAGGCTGATAGGTCGCCACGGCGCCGGAGACGCTGATCGTTCCATGAGCCGGCGCGGTCGTCACGGCGACGCTGTCGTAAACACCGCTGATGGACCCCGACAGATCGATCGCCAAGCCGGGGCTGGCATAAGGAACCGACACGCCAGAAACGTTAGTCGTCACCGGCACGGGCGGCGTGCCCGCGGTGATGCTGACCGTGGCCGGCGACGAGGTGCCGCCGGCGTTGCTTGCCGTGTAGGTGAAGCTGTCGGCCCCGAAATAGTCGGCGGCCGGCGTGTAGAGGAAGCCCAGTCCGCTGACGGTGACTGCGCCATGAGCCGGAGCGGTCGCCACGGCGACGCTGTCGGACGTCCCGCCCGTCAACGTCGCCGTGATCGGGTTGTTGGTCGAGCCATAGTTCACCGTCGTCGAGACATTCCCCGCAACCGGCGGATTGGGCGCGGCGATGACCAGGGCATAGGCCTGGGTTCCCGCAAACGGACCCGAGCCGGCTGAGGAGTCGGTCGCCGTGACCGTGAAGTTGTAGCTTCCGCTCGCCGTCGGCGTGCCGGACAGCACACCGGCCGACGAAAGGGTCAGCCCAGAGGGCAAGGCGCCCGTCGTGACAACAAAAGCGTAAGGCGCTGTCCCGCCAGAGGCCGAAAGCCCTTGGCTGTAGATCGCCTCGACCTGACCCGCAGGCAGGGTCGTCGGCGTGATCGCGATCGTCGCCGCCCCGACCGTCAATGCATAGGCGCGGCTAGCCGTAAACGGCGCGCCGGCGCCGGTCGAACTGTCGGTCGTCGTGATCGTGAAGTTGAAGGTTCCGCCCGCCGTCGGCGTGCCCGACAGCGTACCATCCGACGCCAGGCTGACGCCGGCCGGCAAGGCTCCAGCGGTCACCGCATAGCTGTAGGGCGACGTGCCTCCGCTCGCAGAGATCGTCGCGCTATAGGTTGCACCGGCGGTCGCGTTCGGCAGCGTCGCCGACGACAGGACGAGCGTCGGAGCGCTGACCGTCAGAGTGTAGGACTGGGCGCCCGAATATGGACCGGAGCCGCCGCTGCTGTCTGTCGCGGAGATGGTGAAGTTGAACGTGCCGCCGGCGCTGGATGCGCCGGACAGGGTTCCGTCCGACGCCAGGGTCAGACCGGCAGGCAGGGCGCCTGCAGTCATGGCGTAGCTGTAGGGGCCGACGCCGCCGGACGCGGTCAGGGCCTGACTGTAAGCCGTTGCAACGGTGGCGTTGGGCAGGATCGTCGGCGTGATCGCGATCGTCGCCGTCCCGACCGTCAAAGTATAGGCGCGGCTGGCCGTGAACGGCGCGCCGGCGCCGGTCGAACTGTCGGTGGTCGTGATCGTGAAGTTGAAGGTTCCGCCTGCGATCGGCGTGCCCGACAGCGTACCGTCCGCCGCCAGGCTGACGCCAGCCGGCAAGGCTCCGGCCGTGACGATGTAGCTGTAGGGCGCCGTGCCTCCGCTCGCCGACAGGGTCTGGCTGTAGGCGACGGCCACCGTCGCCGCCGGCAGGGCGGCAGTGTCGACCGTGACGGTCGGCGCGCCGATGACCAGCGTATAGGCGCGGGCGCCGGCATAGGGCGCCGCCGCACCCGTCGTCGCGTCCGTCGCCGTGACGGTGAAGTTGAAGCTTCCCGACGCCGTAGGCGTACCGGAAAGAGCGCCGCCGGACGACAGGGATAGGCCCGCAGGCAGTACGCCGGCGCTGATGGTATAGGCATAGGGCGCCGTGCCGCCGCTGGCGCTCAGGGTCTGGCTGTAGGCGACGCCGGCCACACCGGCCGAAAGGCTGGCGGGCGCGATGACGATCGTCGGCGCCGCGATCACCACGGAATAGGCCTGGCTAACCGAGACGGGTCCCGCACCGGTCGAACTGTCCGTCGCGGCGGCTGTGAAGTTAAAGGTCCCTTGGGCCGTCGGCGTGCCGTCGATCGCGCCCGTCGAGGCGTTGAGGGTCAGGCCGGTCGGCAGGGCGCCGGCCGTGACGGCGTAGCTGTAGGGCGCTACGCCACCCGCCGCAGTGAGCGCCTGGCTATAGACCACCCCGGATTGGCCGCCGGGCAGGTTGGACGGCGCGAGCGTCAGTGCAGCCGCATTGACGGTCAGGGCATAGGCGCGTGACCCGCTGTAGGGGCCGGCTCCTGTCGCGCTATCGGTGGCGGTGATCGTGAAGTTAAAGGTTCCGCCTGCTGTCGGCGTCCCGGAAACCACACCGCTCGCACCGAGCGTCACCCCGGCCGGCAGGGCGCCGGCCGTGACGGCATAGCTGTAGGGCGCGACGCCCCCGCCGGCCGTCACCGTCTGGCTGTACGCCGCGCCGGTCGTCGCCGCTGGCAGGGTCGCGGGCGTGAGGGTCACGGTCGGCGCCGCGATGCTCAACGTATAGGCGCGCGACCCGCTGTAGGGGCCGGAGCCTGTCGAACTGTCGGTGGCTGTGACCGTGAAGGTGAAGCTGCCGCCCGAGGAGGGCGTGCCCGACAGGGCGCCGTTGGACGCGAGGGTCATCCCTGCCGGCAAGGCCCCGGCGGTCACGGCGTAGCTGTAGGGCGCTGCGCCTCCATTAGCTGCTATGGTCTGGCTGTAGGCCGAACCCACGCCGCCCGCCGGCAACGTCGTCGGCGAGAGGGTGATCGTCGCAGCGGCGACCGTCAGCGTATAGGCGCGGCTGCCGGAGAAGGGCCCGCCGCCTCCCTGCGAACTGTCGGTAGCTGTCAGGGTGAAGGTGAAGCTTCCTCCTGCCGTCGGCGTACCCGAAAGCACGCCGCCGCCGGCGCTTAGGATCATTCCCGTCGGCAAGGCCCCGGCGGTCACCGCGTAGCTGTAGGGCGCCGTGCCGCCGCCGGCCGTCACGGTCTGGCTATAGGCGACGCCGACGGAGGCGTTCGGTAGCGTGGCCGGCGACACGGTGATGGTCGGCGCCGCCACATAGGTAAACTGATCCGCCGCCGAGGTCGCGCTGGTCCCGCCCCCCGTCGTGACGCGGACATCGACCGTGCCGGTTCCCGCCGGCGCCGTCGCCGTGACCTGGGTCGCGCTGTTGACCGTGAAACCCGTCGCCGACGTCGCACCGAAGGTGACAGCCGTCGCACCGGTGAAGTTCGTTCCGGTGAGGATGACCGTCGTTCCGCCCCCAGCCGGGCCGGATGTCGGGCTGATCGCCGTCACGGTCGGCGCCGGAAGGTAGGTGTATTGATTGGCTGCGGCGACCGCGCTGGTCCCGCCGGCTGCCGTGACGCGGATATTGACCGTACCCGTGTTGGCCGGCGCCGTCGCCGTGATCTGGGTCGCGCTGTTGACCGTGAAACCCGTCGCCGACGTCGCACCGAAGGTGACAGCCGTCGCGCCGGTGAAGTTCGTTCCGGTGAGGATGACCGTCGTTCCGCCCCCAGCCGGGCCGGATGTCGGGCTGATTGCCGTCACGGTCGGCGCCGGAAGGTAGGTGTATTGATTGGCTGCGGCGACCGCGCTGGTCCCGCCGGCTGCCGTGACGCGGATATTGACCGTACCCGTGTTGGCCGGCGCCGTCGCCGTGATCTGGGTCGCGCTGTTGACCGTGAAGCCCGTCGCCGACGTCGCACCGAAGCTAACCGCCGTCGTACCGGTGAAGTTCGTTCCGGTGAGGATGACCGTCGTGCCGCCAGAGGTCGGCCCCGTCGTAGGCGAGATCGAGGTTACCGTTGGCGCAGCCATAACGGGCAGCGACACTGACAATGTAAACGCCGCATTGGTCGGCATTGGGTTGGCATCGCCACCGATGCAGTTGGCGGCTCCAGACACAGTACAATTGTCGGCATACCAAAGGCTTATTGTATCGGCGCCTGAACCCGTCACCGAGTTGAGCACGACTTGGTAATATTTAAATGACAGCGTCACATTATCTAGAAATGGCGTAATCGTATACGACGCCTTGCTGGTCGTGATTGTTATAGGCGTGGGCGGCGCGTTCGTATTGAAGTCGGCCGTTCCAGTCATCGGATAGTATTTGGCGGTGTTGATATTCGGATTGGTGCTGCCGTTAGCCGATCCGTAGAGTCCCCATTCCAGCGTGTCGCTATTGACGCACATATCCTTGGAGTTGCCCGACCCGGTGCCAGTGAACGTCAGGCTCGCGGACGGCGTCGTAGTGGTGGTCGCGCACGTCTGGGCAGACGCGCCCGATGGGAACGCCAACAGCGCGAAGGCGGCAAGCAACGCCAAGACAAACAAGTGCGAGGCAGCAAATCTCTTTGCTGCAACCCGCGCCATCGCGGATGAAGGGCCGCGCAAAACTGGCATTTTAAAAGACATTTCACATCCTGCTCGGCCTCTCTAAGAGGCCGAAAAAATACTGCGCGCACCCAACAAGTGGGGAGGAACCACATCGCGCTGCTGACAATCGGATTGGCTTAATTTCGTTAAGAACCAATAACCGCGGTCGCTGAACGGCAGACATGCCGCTCCCGAAGTGCGTTATGGTCGCCGCATCGGGTGTTAGAGGAGCGAACCGCGCGCTTCAGTGCAGAATCGTTGAGCGCAGCGCAGAGCAACCGCAGATTGCCAAGCTTTTCTCCAGCAACGTCAGCAAAGCGCCATGAGCGGTCGTTGGATCGCTGCCCGCATTCAGACATTTGGAACCTGCCGAGATCAGCAATCGCCTACGACTCTTTCCTAGGTCCGAGTTCTAGGCGTCGAGATCCAACTTGAAGAGGCGCTTGAGCAACTCCTCCACCGCGGCTTCAGCTTTCGATAATTCTTCGTCGGAGACCCGAGGTTCGGCTTTAGAGAACATAAGATCGTACTTCAGCCGCGCGATGCTGCCCAAACGAGTCCACAGATTGCCTGGAAGCCTGACCAACTTCTGCAGCGCTGGAGGTGCCAAACATTTCCATACCAGCAACCCTTCCAAATCTTTGTCTGAAAAGTCGTGTCTGGTGTGATTGACCAAGTATGTTTTGAACGCGGTAATCATGGTTGTCTCGAGCAGAGATAGGGCAAGCCAGTTCCGGTAGATGAGCGTCTGCCCCGAGACAGATTTGGAGGCGATCACACCTTCAAAAAGAGAGACAACGTGAGGCTTAGCCTTCGCGACAGCGTGGTTGGCTGAGTTCACGCGTTCCGCGTAGCGAGGGCGGGATTTCGGTGCTGCCGGCACAGTCGCCTTCTTGGCTTTGAGGAAATCGCCGACCTCATGTGTCTCGATGGTGCCCTTGGTGTACGGGAAGACCTTCTCAACCGACCTCCCTGCCTTAAACGAGAGTCAGGCTGTTGTCGCCGAACGAGCTGCGCGGGCGGGCCTGAGCACTAGAGGTGCCGTTTCAATCCAAGTCTATGGTTTGAATCGCCTTCGCCTTGTTCAAGAGCGCGCCGGCATCGTGCGCCGGCTTCAGTTCCTGGAAGCCCTGTTGCGTGATCTCGGGCGCATCGCCGCTGGCTTGGACAAGCCGCATCTCGACAGTCATCACGAAGTTACAGAGGCCATCGCCGGGCTTCGCCACCTGCAAGGCACGGTCCTTGCCGAGATGACATCGATGGCAGATCCGCAAGCGCCGTTCTCAGCAATCGCCAATGCGTATTTGGTCGAGTTTAGTCGGAGGGCACGCTGATGCGCGTTCATTTAGGACACTTCGACCGCACTTCGGCTGATACGGTCGGCGCCGGCCTAGAAAGAGTGTCGGCCCCGCAACAGCGCCACCCGATATGACAAACTGTTCCTTCCTTCATCGGCTGATGTCGCAGATGCGCCAGGAGCGGTCATGCGGACCAAGCCGCAAATGCGACATTCCGCGAGCGAGCCGAAGGTCCGCTTTCGGCCGGAAGGCCTTCGTCGCAAAACGCTTCCTCGCAGCCATTGGGTAGGTCCGCCATAAAGAGGAAGTCGGCCGTCGGAGGGTGAGAACGTGGAGCGCAATGGACAGGCGCCTGTGGTTGACTCGCACTTTCGGGGCGGTATGGCTTGGCTGTTCGGTAAGGGTGCATGCTCAAGATGCAGGATAGGGCTTCGCCCACAGATGAAGCCTTGGCCAAGGCGCACGCCCGCCTCCTGCAGGACGATTCCCTCCAGTTTGACCGGATCGGCTTTGACCGCCCGGACATCAAGACGCCCGGCTGGCTGCACTGGATCGGCGATGTCCTCCAGTTCATCGCGCCGGTGCTGCAGTGGGTGTTCTGGATCGGCCTGGCACTGGTCGCGGCTCTGATCCTCTATGCCATCGTCCGCGAAATCCTGCGGATGCGCGCCCCGCCCGCCAAACCGACGAAGCCGAAGATCGTCGCCGAGGCGCAATGGCGGCCCGATGCACGCGCGGCTCGCGATCTGCTGGCCGACGCTGACGCCCTGGCGGCGCGAGGCCTCTATGCCGACGCCGCACATTTGCTGCTGCTGCGCAGTGTGCAGGACATCGAACAGCGTCAGCCGCGCGCCGTGCGGGTCTCATTGACCACGCGCGAGATCGCTCGGCTGAAGGCCCTGCCCGACGCCGCCCGTCCGGCCTTCGACCTGATCGGCCGGATGGTGGAGCGCAGCCTGTTCGGCGGCGCAGCCGTCGGGGCTCAGGACTTCGCCGATTGTCGCCAGGCCTATGAGGCCTTCGCCCTGCCCGAGGGCTGGCGCGCATGAGCCGATCAAGCAAGGCCGGCGACGGCGGCTTCTCGCCCGTCACCATGATCGTCGTCCTGCTGGTCGGGGTGGTGGCGTTGGCGGGGCTGGGCGTCCTGTCCGCCTATGCGCCGGAGCTGCGGTCGGGCAACGACGGCGGTGGCCATGCCTTGTCGCGGTCGTCCACCGGCTTCGGCGGCCTGCCTTCGCTGTTGCGCGGCGTGGGCGTGCCGGTGGTTCTGAACCGGGGCGCGCTGACCGAGGCGTCGGACGAGAGCCTGCTGATCCTGACGCCGTCGGCTCAGACCAAGCCCGAACAGATCGACGACATCGAACATTACGGCGCCACGCTGGTCGTCCTGCCGAAATGGACGTCCGTGCCCGACGCGGATCGCCCCGGCTGGGTGCGCACCCTGGGCGTCCAGCCGCCGTCGATGGCCCTGGCCGCGCTGCCGGACGATCTACGTAAGGATCTGAAACTGATGGAGCGCAAGGGCCAAGCCACCGTGGCTCTGCGCGGTCCAAACGGCGTGCCCTTCGGCAAACCGATCCAGGTCGAAAATCTGCGCACCTTGGGCGGCCCCGACTGGATTCCCATGGTCGTAGACGATCAGGGCCGTGCGGTGCTGGCGATGCATCGCGAGCTGCGGACCTATGTTCTCGCCGATCCCGACTTGGTCAGCACGGCTGCGCTCAAGACCCTGAACGGCGCGACCACGGCCGTCGGCCTGATCGACTTGGTGCGCGCCGCCGATGCGCCGGTGGTGTTCGACCTGACGCTGCATGGCTTCCAGCGGACGCGAAACATGCTGCGCCTGATGCTGGAGCCGCCACTGGTCGGCATGACCCTGGCGCTGGTCGCCCTGGCCGCCTTCGCCGGCTTCCAGGCCGCCGTCCGTTTCGGCCCGGCGCGCGAAAAGGGCCGGGTCATCGCCCTGGGCAAGCGTGGGCTGGCGGACAATACGGCCGGCCTGGTCCGGCTGGCGCGGCGCGAGCATCGCATGGCCGCGCCATACGCCCTGTTGGTGCGCGCCGCCGTGGCCAGGGCCATCGGGGCGCCGCGCAATCTGGACGAGGCGGCGCTGGACGCCTTCCTCGACCGGGTCGGCCGAACCACCGGCGCGACCGAAACCTACACCGCCCTGGCCGAACAGGCCCGGGCCGCCAAGTCGCCGGCCGACCTGATGCGGGTCGCCGGCGCCCTTCATCGCTGGAACCAGGAGCTGACCCGTGCACGTCAATGAGGTGAAGACGATCGCCGAGCGCATCCGCGCCGAGATCGCCAAGGCCGTGGTCGGCCAGGAGGACGCCGTCGACATGCTGCTGACGGCCCTGTTCGCCGGCGGCCATGTCCTGCTGGAGGGCCCGCCCGGCACGGCCAAGACCCTGCTGGCTCAGAGTTTCGCGCGCACCCTGGGCCTCGACTACGGTCGTATCCAGTTCACGCCCGACCTGATGCCGGGAGACATCATCGGGTCGAACCTGTTCAACTTTCAGACGTCCAGTTTTACCCTGACGCGCGGGCCGATCTTCTGCGAACTGCTGCTGGCGGACGAGATCAACCGCACCCCGCCCAAGACCCAGGCCGCCTTGCTGGAGGCCATGCAGGAACGCCAGATCACCATCGACGGCGAGGCCCACGCCCTCAGCGCGCGCTTCACCGTCGTCGCCACCCAGAACCCCATCGAGCAGCAGGGCACCTATCCTCTGCCCGAGGCCCAGCTGGATCGTTTCCTGTTCAAACAGGTGCTCGACTATCCCAGCCTGGAGCAGGAACGCGCCATCGTCGCCGCCCACGGTTCGCGCACCGGCCTGATGGATCCCATCGCGCTGGGGGTCGAGGTCGTCGCCGACGCCGCTGTAATCGATGCGGCGGTGAACACCGTCGCGGACGTGCGCCTGACGGACGAGGTGATCGGCTATATCACCGGCCTGGTGCGCGCCACCCGAACATCGGCCGATGTCGAGACCGGCGCGTCCCCCCGCGCCGGGGCCATGCTGGCCGTCGCGGCGCGGGCGCGGGCGGCGCTGGACGGTCGCGACTATGTCATTCCCGACGACGTGAAGGCCCTGGCCATCCCGGCCCTGCGTCACCGTCTGGTCCTGTCGCCGGCGGCCGAGATCGAGGGACGCCGCGTCGAACAGGTGCTGGCCGGCCTGGTGGATCAGGTGGCGGCGCCCCGGTGATCTATCCCACCCGACGCGCGGTGACGGCGATGGCGGCGGGCGTTCCCGTGGCCCTGCTGGCCGGCGTCCTGACGCCTGTGGGCTGGATCGCAGGTCCGGTCTGGATCGCAGGCCTGCTGCTGCTCGTCGTCGTAGATGCCATGTCTGGCGGATCGAGGCGCGGGCTGGAGTTGGACGCGCCCAAACCCATGCGCGCGGCGGTCGGTCGGTCGGACATGGCCGGGCTGAGGGTGCAGTTCGGCGCGAAAGGCCCCGTTCCCAGGACCGTCGAGGCCGCGCTGTCTGGCGAGGCCCGGCTGGGGCTGGATGATGCGACGCGCCAGGCGACGGTGTCGGATCGCGGCGCGGCCCTGGCCTTTCCCTTCACCCCCAATCGCCGGGGCGCCGCCAGCCTGGACGCCCTGTGGGTGCGCTGGCGCGGGCCGATGGGCCTGGTGTGGAAGCAGAAGACCTTCGCGCTGGACATCGCCGCCCCTGTCCTGACCGACCTGAAATGGGTGCGCGACCAGGCGGTGCGTCTGTTCGCCCGCGACGCCCTGTTCGGCGCCAAGACCCAGCTGGAGATCGGCGAAGGGTCCGAGTTTCAGGCCCTGCGCGATTTCCAGGCCGGGATGGACCGCCGCTCCATCGACTGGAAACAGTCGGCGCGTCACGCCGCCCTGCTGGCCAAGGAGTTCCGCACCGAGCGAAACCACAATGTCATCATGGCGCTGGATTGTGGCAGGGCGGCCTGCGAGCCGGTCGGCGGCATACCGCGCATCGACCGCTTCATCCATGCGGCCCTGCTGCTGTCCTACGCCTGCCTGCGCTCGGGCGACCGGACGGGAATCTTCGCTTTCGATTCCCAGCCGCGCGTGACGACTGGCGCCGTGGGCGGGCTGGACGCCTTTCGCACCCTTCAGGCCGTGGTGGGCCGCATCGACTATTCGACGCACGAGACCAACTACACCCTGGCCCTGGCGACCCTGTCTGGCCAGCTTCAGCGTCGCTCGCTGATCGTGGTCTTCACCGACTTCACCGATTCCACGGCCGCCGAGCTGATGATCGAGTCGCTGGGGCGGCTTCTGCGCCGCCACCTGGTCCTGTTCGTCGTCCTGCGCGACGACGAGCTGGAGGGGCTGACCGCCGCCGATCCCCAAACGCCCGAGGACGTGTCCCGCGCCGTGGTCGCCGGAACCCTGCTGCGCGAGCGCGAAACGGTGATCGGGCGGTTGCGGCGCATGGGGGCGCACATCGTGGACGCCCCCGCCGAGCGCGTCGGGACCGAGGTGGTGAACGCCTATCTGGACCTGAAGCGGAGGGATCTGCTGTGACCGACGTGCGCCCCTCCGGCCTGCTCAAGAGCCAGCGTTTCCGCCAGGCCCGCGAAGAGGACTGGCGTCGTCTGGAACGGCTGATGGACAAGGCCGAGAAAGGCTCCGCGTCCAAGCTGACGGACGCCGAGATCCTGGCCGTGCCGGTGCTGTATCGTTCGACCCTGTCGGCCCTGTCGGTGGCGCGCGAGACCTCGCTGGACCAAGGCCTGATCGACTATCTGGAGACCCTGTCGGCGCGGGCCTATTTCTTCGTCTATGGCTCGCGGGCGACGATCCAGGATCGGCTGGTCGCCTTCTTCCGCATCGACTGGCCCGTTGCGGTTCGCGGCCTTTGGCGCGAGACCTTGATCTCGGCCGCCCTGATGCTGCTGGGCGCCCTGGTCGGCGCCTGGCTGGTGATGCACGAGCCGGAATGGTTCTACGCCTTCGTCCCCGCCGACCTCAGCGGCGGACGCGACCCCGCCGCCTCGACTGAGACCCTGCGCGCCACGCTGGACGGGGCAGAGGACGCCCAGGGCCTGTCGGCCTTTGCCGCCTATCTCTTTACCCACAACGCCCAGGTCGCCCTGCTGGCCTTCGCTCTGGGGTTCGCCCTGTGCCTGCCGACCGGGCTTCTGATCCTCTACAACGGCGCGACCCTGGGGGCGTTCGTCGCCCTGTTCGCCAGCCGGGGTCTGGGGTTCGAGCTGGGCGGCTGGCTGCTGATCCATGGCGTGACGGAACTGTTCGCCGTCATCCTGGCGGGGGCGGCGGGATTGCGGATCGGCTGGGCTGTGGCCTTCCCTGGCCAGAGACGACGGATGGACGCCGCAGTCGAGGCGGGACGCACCGCAGCCATCGCCATGGGCGGGGTGGTGGTGATGCTGATGTTCGCCGGCCTGCTGGAGGGTTTCGGTCGTCAGCTGATCGTCGATACCGGCCTGCGTTACGGCGTGGCGGCTGCGACCGCGGTGATCTGGGGGCTTTATTTCTACGCGCCGATACCAGGGGTCGCCCATGTCCGCTGAACCCGTCGCGCCGCGCACAGAACGCGCCTTCGTCACGCCCGAGGGCGTGGACCTGCGCCTGAACATCGGCGATTCGGGCCAGAGGGCGGGCGCGTTTCTGCTGGACGCCGCCATCATCATCGGCGTTCTGATCGTCTTCACCATCGCCTCGGCCTTCGCCTTCGGCGCAGGGGCGTCCATGGTCGGCGGCCCGACCGGCGCCGAGATGATCGCGGTCATCTGGCTGATCGTCTTCTTCCTGCTGCGGAATTTCTACTTCACCGCCTTCGAACTGTCGGCGGCGGCTGCGACGCCAGGCAAGCGGTTGATGGGTCTGCGGGTCGCATCGCGCGACGGCGGACGGCTGAAGGCCGAAGCCGTCTTCGCCCGCAACGCCATGCGCGAGCTGGAGGTCTTCCTGCCCCTGTCCATCCTGGTCGCTCGCAGTCAGGAGGGTGGCGTCGAGGGCTGGATGTATCTGCTGGCCTTCGTGTGGGCGGCGATCTTCGTCTTCTTCCCCCTGTTCAACAAGGATCGCCTGCGCGTCGGCGACCTGATCGGGGGGACCTGGGTGGTGCGCACGCCGCGTCGCAAGCTGATCCGCGACATGGCCGACGACGGCGCGGGACGGATGGCCGCCTACGACTTCACGCCGGCCCAGGTGGACGCCTATGGCGCCAAGGAACTGCACGTCCTGGAAACCGTCCTGCGTCAGGGCGACCGCAAGACCCAGCGCGACGTCGCCGACCGCATCGCCAAGAAGATCGGCTGGACGCGCAGCCCCCAGGAGGCGGACCGCGACTTCCTCAGCGCCTATTACGCCGCCCTGCGCGGCCGGTTGGAGCAGAAGCTTTTGATGGGCGTCAGACGTCGCGACAAGCACGACGTCTGACATCGCAGGCGATCAGTCGAAGATCGAGGCCAGTTCCTCCGACCCAACGCCTTCCTTGGCCGAGCGCAGTTCGTAATACAGCGACGCCACGCCCGCCGAGGCGACGACGCCGGACAGTATGCTGACCAGGGGTTCGGTGATCAGACTGACCATCAGGTTCGGCGTGCCGCCGGTCAGGGTTCCGCCTGTCGCCAGGCTGAGCCCCCCGATCGCGGCGCCGATGATCCACGACAGGATCACATATATGACCAGCAGGCCGAACACGTGCCAGCGATAGCCCTTGGTCAGTTCGCGGCTGCGCTGCAGGCTGGCGAACACGCCGCGCTTCTCGACCACGATGGCCGGCGAACAGACCGACCACATCACAGCCAGCATTATGCCCGGCACGATCAACAGGACGAAGCCCAGCATCATTCCAAGGGTGGCGATGATAGCCGTGCCCAGCAGAGGCAGAAATTTCTTGATCCCCACACTAAAGGCGTCGGCGAAGGTGGTCGTCTTGCCGTTGAAGCTGTTGACCGCCGCCTTCACCACCATGCCCTGCAACAGGTACAGGCCGATCAGGTTCAGAACAGCGCCGATCATGATCAGGACCAGGCCGGACATCTCACTGCCGCCGGTCAGCATCGAACTCTGACCGAATGCGGCGAGCACATTGGGCAAGCCCACCAGGATCGCGGCCGCGCCGAAGAAGATCGCCGCGTTCTGCTTGATCGCGGTGAACGTCCGCTGGATCACGCGCCCCAGGTCGAACACGCCGGCGCCTCCACCGCCGCCGGACATCGCGCTCGTGATCAGCGGGGGCCGCATGGCGATGATTTGCTGGGCGCGCCAGTCTTTCTCGGCGATGAAATCGACCCTCTGGCTGCGTTCCAGAACCGAAGGCGGCTGAACGTCCTCCTTCGTGAACGAATACCGCGCGCCGTCGTCGCCGAGGATGAACCCCAGTCCGGTCGCCTCGTCGAACGTCAGAACCTCACCCCGCAACCTCGCCTCCCCCTTGCTGATGCGTCGCACGTTTGTAGAAGCTGGGCCGCAGCCTCGCCAGTCCATTCCTGCGATCGGTGATTAGGCTAGTCCGACTATGGGGACGTCCGCGATTCACCTTAGGAGACATTCGCAATCCGTGTTCCGGACGGGGCGTCACGAAGTGATCGTGCCTAGAGTGTTGTGGCGGACCCTGGCGTAGGTGCGCCGCCGTGGATGATCCTGAGAACTATTCAGCTTTGGTTGGCTGGCCGCTTAGCGCCAGGAGCGGACATTGCCGCCTTCCCGAGAAACAGACCTTTGCTCAGCCACTGCGCGTAGGCTGCAATCGCTGTTCCTTGTCACCATCCGTTTGCGATGTGCGCCAAGTTCGGAAGCTCAGCGCATTGAGACTCGTGTCGTCTCGCCCACATTCGCCGCAGCAACCCATCCGGCGCCAGATGATCGAATTTCCTGTGCTGAAGGTTCTCGACGAATTCGCTGAGCGCTGCGGCCGCAGGCGCCTTGGCCAATTGGGTCAACAGGGCCCTGGTTTCGGCGGGCGGCGTGTCAGCCACTGTAACTCCCAGCGAATGAGATTCGCAGGCGACACCAGCGGCTCCCAGCGCCACGGCGATGACGTCGTTCATCGCTCCTCCTCGCCAGAACAAGACGTGGGTGTCTTGGCCAGATGACACCAAGCCTGTCTGTTCGAGGTTCAGCTCCGCAAAAGCGGCTCGCCCTTGCGTGAGAAACTCAACCGCCTGTTCATCCAGCCAAGCCGGAACGTCGTGATCCAGATACACCTGGCACATTTCCTGGAGCATGCGATCGTCGAGTGGTTCGACTGACTGCTGGTCAAATTTCGGGAGACGTCCGGCCGGGTGAGGTGCGACCGAAAGGACCTTTCCTCGGTCATCGGCATCGAGGACGCGCCATCTACGCCCCGCGAATGCAAGCAAGCTGCCGACCGAAAGCACGTTGGAGATTGGGATCTGACCCAACGGCCGGGCTCCGTGCATGAGCCTCCATTCCTGGTCGGTTTCGAACACGGCGTAGAAATCGCGGCTTGACGTCAGGGTCTCGCCTTCCTGCCCAAGCATGATGATCCCGTCAGGAGATTGTTCGATGACCCGGACGGCCGGCGACGCCAAGTGCCGGAGCAGTTCAATGAAGTCCGATGCTTTGAACAAATCGAGTGGACCTGTCTGGCAGAGGATGGCGTGTAGCGTGTCCGCCCGGGCGCCCCCGCGTTCCACGATGACCGACAGCAGCTGATGGATGAGCACGGTTGTGACGGCAGGATCCGCCTTCGGCGATTCCAGAAACCGGGCGAGAAGCAGGCCTGGCTGAGCGTCTGAAACGATAGTGTCGGCAGAGAAATCCGTCAGGCGAGCGGCTTACGCCAAACTGTTCGATCAGTCTCAAATCGTCCGCCGAGAGGCCCGACTTCCAATCGTCAGCCTGAACCGCCCCACCGAGAGGGACGGACGGAGGCGCTGCGGGTCCACGCGGACCCGGGGTCGGCTCCATAGTCGATGCCGCGGCCCTGACGACAACCGGGGTTGGCGTCTGAGCCGGGACCGACAGATCGATCTGAAGTCGTTCGGTGCGGTGCGGCGGTGTTGGCCGAATGGACTCTCTCGGCCTTTGAGCCGCTTTACGTTTACGTCCGCGAACCACGAGCCAGATGATCAGGCCCGCGATTGCGAAGGTCCAAAACACAGTCGTCGCCGCCGTTGAGGATAGCTTGATAGGTTTCCAGCCCCTCGTGGGCTTCACGGTTGAAGTCTTCCAACCGCCCCGCTGCTAAATACTTGGCCCTCTTCTTCCGCAAAGCAGCCAACGCCCGCGCCGCATAGGCATCTATGTCTATCGGTTTGACCGCCGCCTTAGCTTCGACAGCAGGGGCGTTGCCGGTGGTGGCGATAGCAGCCCGCGCCTGAGCGAACTCGCGGTCCTGAGCAGCCCACAAAGCGACGTGTAATCGCTTGGCCTCGGCCGGGTCCGCCGTCCCCAACGCCCTGACGATTTCCCGCTTGCCACCGTAGGCGGGGCGAAGTTCCAAGGGGATGATGCGGCGGGTCGAATACCGCCACCCTCGCGTCTGATTAGCCCAGTCAACACGTCTGCTTTCTCCGTATCGAGTGTAGCAGACATTCGGCCCATGACCATTTTAAGTGACTGATTTCACGACAAACTCTTTCAGAACAAGAGCTTGTAGCACCGTGGCGGACAGAGAGCCCGTACAATGGTCATACGCCCTTGTGTCCAGTCGTCCAAATTGTGTTTATTAACAGTTGTTAATCCCGATACCCGTCTGCGGATGTCCACCGTTGTTGTTGGTAATCCAACAGGTTGTTTTAGGGTCGGGCTTAGGGCCACGTCCCCCTCATGAGCACAACAAATCGCATCACCGCACTCGCCGCCAAGTCCCTTGGCATTGGTTTTCACAACGACGGAGCAGGCCTTTATCTGCGGGTCTCTGACCGTCGGAAAAGCTGGGTCTATGTTTACCAGTGGACGGGTCGTCGCCGTGAGATGGGCCTCGGCAGCTTCTCCGATACGTCATTGGCCGAAGCTCGCATTAAGTGCTCCGCCGCCCGAGCACTGGTGAAATCTGGCGTGGACCCGCTAGCCAAGCCCGCCCAGCAAAGCTCCGCCCCCTCGTTCAGCGCAATGGCTGAGGAATTCATCGCTTTGAAAGGGGGTGGCTGGCGCAACGATAAGCATCGTCAGCAGTGGTCCACCACCCTCAAGGACTATGCGAAGCCGATTGCTGACACGCCGGTTGATGCCATCACCACCGAAGACGTGCTCGCATGTCTGGTGCCCATCTGGAAGGCGAAGCCAGAGACCGCATCACGGGTGCGGATGAGGATCGAGAACGTTCTCGACGCAGCGAAGGCTCGTGGTCATCGGTCGGGTGAAAATCCGGCTACTTGGAAGGGGAATCTCGCCCATCTTCTGCCCGCTCGCTCAAAGCTCAGCCGGGGGCATCAGCGCGCTCTCCATTACGACCACGTCCCTGCTTTCATGCAAAGCCTCAGGCAGCGTCAGGGCGTAGCCGCAAAGGCGCTGGAATTCACCGTTCTGAACGCGGTGCGTACATCTGAGACACTCAACGACACGTGGTCTGAGTTCGATCTGGACGCCAAGGTTTGGACCATTCCCGCCACCCGCACGAAAACGTCCACGCAGCTTCGCGTCCCGCTGACTGACGACGCCGTTTTGATTCTTCGGGAGATGCGGGACCTAGGTAGTGAGTGGGTGTTTCCTGCAACCTCGCTGAAGGGTCCGCTCTCCATCAACGCGATGCGTTCGGTCGTGATCCGCATGGGAACCGGAGAACAGGCGACAGTACATGGCTTCCGTTCGTCCTTCCGGGATTGGGCAGGAGAGACCACCGACTTCCCCCGAGACATTGTCGAAATGTGCCTTGGACACGCAGTCGGTAGCGCCGTGGAGCGCGCTTATCGCCGTGGTGATGCGCTGGATCGGCGCAGGGCAGTCATGGAAGCTTGGGCCAAATTCCTCGCCGATCACGAAAAATAAATTTAGTGATAAGTCACTGACTTATTGGAGGAAAGATAAAATCAAGCAAACCATCCAACTTAGTTAAGTACTAAATAAGTGTCTGGTTGCATGCCGAAAAAATGTGGCTAATGGGGTCGGTCCTACCGGCGGAATTCCGCTGCCGGATTTGATCGGACCAGCGATGATGACAACTACACGCCTCAGTCTCTACAAGCTTTTTCTTGAGACAACTGTCTGGGTAAGCTTGCCCCCAGAAACTTGTGACCATGCCCTTGACTGGCTCGACTGCCACAAAGCCGAACCCGCCAACCGAAATTCGGTCAATGATCTTTACGAGACCTTCGTGTGGTTCCCGACACCGCACGAGGGTAGGGTCTGGGTTCCGCTCGGACATCTCACGCGGATGCTTGGTCAGCTTGAACTCCGAACACCTGCAAACGCGGTTGTCCACCCTAACATCACGTTGGGGCAAAACTTGCGCGGTCATGCCGGTACCCTGACCGGAACTCAGGTGCTCTCTATCAGGCTCGCCACGATCTTCGGGAGGCGCGGTCAATGACCTGCATTGTGCCAACTCACTCCCTGACACTGACCATTCCTGAAGCATGTCGGTACATGCGCGTCAGCCGTTCCACGATCTACAACCTCGCGAAGGCGGGGAAGCTGCCGATCCGCAAGGTCGTCGGACGCTCGCTGATCCTCCGGAGTGATATCCACTCTCTGCTGGGGGTCGGCGGGTGACCGGCTACGCAGAAGGCACCCACACCGAACCAACTGAGTATCGTTCTGCGGTGCTGAAGGTCGTTGTGTCGCCTAGCCCGGCGCTGCTCGCCCTTCGCGATGACCTTTATGCGCGGATCAGAACGGCTCACCCTCCGAAGAAGAAACCTAAGCCATCAGATGATGAAGCATTTCAGGCATCTCTTCTCGCGTTCGTGGATGCGATTGGAACGTTTGCACTGCTGCGTATTCGCCCCTCCACAGACGTGAATGTAGCGTTTGGGTTCGGTAAGTACACAGGCTCCAAAATCAGCGCAGTCCACCTGAAGAATATTAGGGAAGCGATGAGGAGTGCTGGCCTCATTGAGGTTGAGCCACACTTCTTCGACGACACCGGCAAGAAGCAGTCCTATGCCACGCGCATCAAGCCAACGAGGTCTTTCGAAGCGCTGGCTCGGTGTCATGGCGTCGAACTTCCCCCGCTGTCGCCTCCGAAGGTGACCTACAAGGTCCACAAGCAGGAACATGGACTAGGCGCTGCGCCGGACGACGTACTGGCGCTGGATGCCATCATTCAGCGGTACAATGAGTTCACGCAGCGGTTTCGACTGACGCTTCCCGATAAGGCGTGGAGCGAGCTTGAAGCCTACATGGTGAACGCTGATCCGACCGGGAACACGACGAAGCTGCACAACGGCTTTGACGAGCGCCGTATCTTTTTGACGCGCATCTTCACTAGAACATGGGAGCGTGGGGGGCGGATGTACGGCGGTCATTGGCAAGGCATGCCGAAACGCTTCCGCAATCAACTGTTGATCGACGGCCAGCCCACCGTTGAACTGGATTACAGTCGCCTGCACCCCACGATGCTCTTTAATGAGGCTGGTATCGCACTGCCTGAAAACTTGGACCCCTACACCGTCCCCGGTTTCAACGTGGAGCTAGCCGGTGCCAAACAGACCTTCAATCGCCTCTTGAATCACGACAGCCAAATTACGTTCATCAAGACCGATCAGGGTGAGTGGTTTGATGACGCTAAATCATTCAACGAGTACCGTGACGCTATGGTGGAACACCTAGCTCCGATTGCTCTCTATTTCCGAGACGACAAAGGCGCTAAGCTTCAGAAGAAAGACAGCGTGTTGGCGCTTAATGTCATTACGCGCTGTATGGATGATAACATCGCGGTCTACCCGGTACATGATAGCTTCATCGTGAGGCACGATAACGCTCAACATCTGAAGCTAATTATGGAAGAGGAGTATTTCACATTGATGGGATTTAGTTGCGTGGTGAAGTGAGCTAACTCAATTCCTTACCGCTACAACATCTATCTAGGTAACCGTGGCATTCGCCTATGCAGGAAACTAGCCTGTAAGGCGTAGTAGCGGGAGCCCATCCTCGCTGTTCTCCATTATTAGCAGCCATAACTATTGCAATAGTTGCAATGGAATGAGCGTCTTTATCGTGATAGATCGACTGACTCTGTGACGGAGATTTTTATGACTGAATCCACGACTGATTTGACTGTCCTCACGACCGAAATAATCGCCGCCTACGTTGAAAAGAACCGAGTTGAGGCCGACGCCCTGCCGACACTCATAAGGGCTGTATACGGCGCTTTAAATGGCCTTGGCGTGGACGATGCGGAGGTCGAGGTGGAGCAGCCGAAGCCGACAGCGTCTCAGGTTCGAAAATCCATCACGGATGCTGGTTTGATCAGCTTCATCGACGGTAAGACATACCAGACGCTCAAGCGTCACATCGGCCGTCACGACATGACGCCAGACGACTATCGGGCTCGGTACGGCCTATCTGCCGACTACCCCATCGTCGCCCCTGCCTACGCCGCTCGCAGATCGGAAATGGCTAAGGCGATTGGCCTAGGAACAAAGCCGCGTCAGACAACGAAGTCGCGCAAGAAGGCGTAAAGGCCTCGTCACACGAAGCCAGATTTTTTGGCGCGCTCACTACCCCTCACAGGAAAGGGGCACCCTTCAAGATTGCTGAAACTCGACAATTCGGAGGCATCTATTCCACGCGCAGCCTATGCTGGTTACGTCTTGCCGCTGTGAAGGTGAGAAGAACGGATGGCCTTAACCTCGCTCACTAACTTCCTCCGGGTACCAAGCTGGTTTGGGGCATTAGCGCGCGCTAGGTGTCCAGATGCGGGCGCATGCAGCGATGGTCGGAAACCAAGGCTGGCAGCAGCTAAAGCTTGACCTTTGGTTGTATGGACCGCCAATACCTCCTTGGGCGAACATAGATTCGCGGAAGTGTGGGGCGGTCATGACTGAAGAAGCAACGCGGGTGTTGAACGAGGTTTCGGGAGCCCTCGATAGCTTAGCTGTTCAGATCGCCGCCATGACACCAAGCGAGAGCGCGTTTATGGAGTTGTGGGGCTGGAATATGCCCGCCATGAGCGGCCCCGATTTCGCAGCATATGTTCGAAGCCCGAAAGCGCTCATTCAGAGCGTTCAGGATGCCGTCATCACGGCTGATGACGTGCGCCGCCTGTCACTTGTAGCTCAACGCATTCAGTATATTCTCGGGAACGTAGTCAATAACCTTCCGGGAGGGAACGCAGCTCATGTATACGTTGTCATTAATAGCCTTGTAGAAAATATCGACACAATTCTGTCTCAGTACTTACCATCCGATAATACAACGCTTGATCTGAAAGCTATTGAAGACCGGAACCTTCTTCCCGCTTCGCAACTGAGGGTTCTTAGGCGCACTGCTAGCGCCATAGAGCGACTGGGGGTTGAGCAGTCGGACCTTCAGTCCAAAGTGGATACCATCAATGCGGTCCATCTGGTTGCGCAAGAACTCCCGGCTGATGTGCAAAGTCTGGCAGATGCCCGCTCGCAGTACGCCGTCGCCCAGCAAGAGTTGGCAGACGTAACAGGAAAAGCAAACGAGAGCCTCAAAGAGGTTCAGTTGATTGAGGAAAAACTTGTTCTAGCTGATGTCGAAGCACAAAAAGTGCTGGCTAGAGCGAACTCCGCTTACAGCGCGGCCACAACAGTAGGGCTTGGTGCGGCTTTTGCTGAACGAGCGAGTAAGCTACACCGCAGCACGTTGGTGTTAGGGCTTATCCTTTTGGTGGCGCTAGGGTGTGGAGCCACAATAACCTTCTTCAGGGTCGAATTCGTCCACAAGTTGATGCTTCAACCCAATGTCAACTTCAACGTCCTATGGGTGAATGTCACCTTTACGGCCCTGAGCGTATCTGCGCCTGTGTGGCTGGCTTGGATTCTGACACGTCAGATTGGCCAACGCTTCAGGCTCGCTGAAGACTACGGGTATAAAGCTGCTGTCGCTAAAGCTTACGAAGGGTACCGGGCTGAAGCTGCTCAAATTGATTCTGAACTCACGAAACGCCTATTCGGGATTGCTTTGGACCGGTTGGGCGAAGCTCCCTTGCGGCTGGTTGAAAAAGATAGTCCCGGCTCACCAGCCCACGAGGCCCAAGGACCTATCCGCCAATTTTTCGCCGGATCAAGGCCCTCCAAAGACGGCGTGGGCGGCTCAGAGGGGTAGCGCCCCTACGTTGCTAACGCCCGATACACACTGGCTCTTCCTATCCCCAGACGCTTGGCAATCTCGCTAGGCGCGACGCCCTCGCTGCGCAGGGTGCGAACCTCCTCAGTAGGGACGGTAGGCTTCCTGCCTTTGTAGATGCCGTTCGCTTTGGCTTTATCGATCCCTTCTCTCTGGCGCTCACGCCGCAGGTCAGCCTCAAACTCAGCGAATGCGCCAAGCATATTGAGCATGAGCCGTCCATTAGAGGTGGAGGTATCTAGGTCGCCCTGTTGGAGTGCACGGAAGCCAACTTCTTTAGCCGTCACGCGGTCCACGATCTGCCGTAGATCGGTGATGGACCGAGCCAGTCGGTCTAGCCGGGTGACAATCAGCACGTCCCCATCCCGTACATATTCCAGAGCTAGGGCTAACTGCTCACGCCCGTCTTGGGATAGGCCGCTACGCTTCTCTTCGAAAACGCGGGTGCAGCCAGCGGCTAGGAGTTGGTCGCGCTGGACCTCAAGGGATTGTCCACTGCTGGAAACGCGGGCGTAACCGATCAAGGCCATGGGGTTGTCTCAATAGGTTCTAAGATCGTTGAATTCTGAATCTCAGAAGCGCGGATTGCAAGCCTATTGAGACGCCTTTCGTGTCTCAGCGTCACGTCTCACTGAGGTATACGTCATTGATCGTTGTTGGCGTGGCTGACTGTCCTAGAAAGTCAGGCGCTCCACCGCCCTCTCTGGAAAGCGCCTCGTATCAACAATGGTGAAAACGTCGCCAGTCGAGTCTTGACCAAGTGCAACAACGATATTTACGCCCTGCGACGGAGAGGATTGACCAGAAGCAATCGCTTCAGAGAGAGAGTCAAATAGCTCCTTGCTTCGCATCAACAACATGAACACGGCTACCTCTACACCTGCCTCAGCACAGGATTCCAACAACTCGCGAGTACGGTTCGTTACGTGGAGCAAACTGATATCGTGATTCACCACCGGGTAAAAATGATATGCCGTTTTTTTCCCGGTGGACTCATTAAATACTATTATGTCGATGTCATCATAGGACTCGTCGAGCAGTCCAAATGGGTTTTCTGCCTTTACCCATGACCTGACAGCATCAAATGCTTTTCCATACATGTCACCTTTATAGAATTCGTTAATAGTCGTTACATCTCTGACCTGATCTATAGACGACTGGTTGATTTCTAGAGAAAGATATTCAGATGCAGACTTCAATAAAGAGAGTGACGTGCTCATGATGAGCCTTGCCCCAGCGGCTTCTGTATATAGCTCCTCTACAAGCTCCGGCCGTGGACCGATTTTTTTCTTACCTCCAGAATCGACGACCCACCACCAGTCTTCTTTCGTATCATCAGTAATGTAAATTATGTCTTTACTTTGGTCACCTTTGGCGAAGCTTACAATTTGTTTCCATACAATCAGGTCACCGTACTGTCTCTCCATCACAACCCCATTGTATGAGAATGATGGATTGGCCGACTTGTCTTTGCCTATGTCAAGATATCCGGGCGGCACCTTATTAGCGAACCTTTCTTTCCCTTCCTTTGATATAGATTCGTATTCTTCTCTATTTAGGCCCGATCCCACTTTTCCATCGCATAGCTCATCGATCATATCTCTAAGCTGATCATGATCATGGACATCATTTTGATGTCTCTCAAGCTCATCTAGCGTACTAATAAAATCCGAAATTACAGGCTCGAGTTTCAAAATGAAGGAATCAATATTGATTGACGAGTGCCTCTGCCTTAGTTGTAGCTTTTCTGTACCGTTCTCGACACTTTTTATTATGTCTTTCGCAATATCTCTTACATCCCTATATCTTTTCATTTGCTCCGATATGACGGATAGTCTGTTGCGTTGAAATTCAAGAGCGGCATGATGAGGTATCCATAGCCTATCCTTTACAGCACTTAGAACCCTAAGGATGTCGTCCCGCGCTTCCAAAGGATACCTGTAGAGATTCAACAAAACATTTGCATCTAATACGAACGTACCCTTAGACCAAATGTCAGATACATCTTCATTAGAAAGCTTATAATAGGACGGAAATATTTCTTTCATTTATTTTCTCCCCGTTTTGAGTCGATTGCGGCGTCACACGGAATCCCGTTGCTCTAATATATTTCATACGACCATTTCGATCCGCGCGCAACTCACAGTAGACAACCAAAGCACTTTTTTGTTTTATGCAGTAAATAGGCGTGAAGTTCTTGCAGGCGACAGTTTCTCTCTTATTGTAAGACGCACCGATCTGCCTGTTGTATCTCCACGTTGGATGCATCTTCGCAGTTGCCGAACATCTGATAACCATCGTTTGATCAACGGCTTGACGCTAGGCCAAAAGGTTTGACAGGGACGGCTAAGGCTTTGATATCGTTGAGCGCCCGACACCTACTACGTCACCTGCCGGATGGGCGGTGTGCCTGAGAACGTGTTCTTTACTCGGGCTGAAGCTGAGGCTGCTTTAGCTCCGTAAGGGAAACGATCTGTTTGGGGTCTGCCCCTAGCGTGATCCGGTGGCACCTGTACGCAAACCAAAGCCACAGCTTCGTAGGCCAAAACGCCATGTGGGTCGGCCTAGGCGGCGCAAGGACCAGCGTAATGCGCGGTTCGTCGTTGCAATCCTTGCAATGATGGCTGCGATTTTCATGGCGGTGCTGCTCTGGCCGTCTCCTGACCCACTTCGGTTGGTTGGTGGAGAGGTTTCACCACAGCCCGTTGTAACTTTAAAACGACCGGCTAGTCGGTTCTCCTGCGAAGTCGCCTATGTGAACGACGGTGACACGTTCAGGTGTGAGGACGGCACTAGGGTTCGTCTTCACGCCGTTGCCGCTCGGGAGAGCGACGAAAGATGTTCGCCGGGTCATCCTTGCCCACAAGCGTCGGCAGCTTCGGCGACCACAACCTTGAGGGCTTTAGTGTCTGGGCAGAGACTCTCCTGTGAGAAGACAGGCACGAGCTACAACCGCATCACTGCCATCTGCTGGACGGTTACCGATCAAGAAGTGAACTGCGCAATGGTTCGCAGCGGGACCACCGTGGTTTGGGATCGGTTCAATGAGCAGCGCGCGATCTGCATCTAAGCAGCTTATGCACAGCAAAATACGCCCTTAGGGCCAGACTTAGGGACGAAACGTCACCCCGCCGTAAGTACTTGAAAATGCGAGAAAATAGAAAGGAAGTGGCGGACAGAGAGGGATTCGAACCCTCGGTAGGCTTTCACCTACACACGCTTTCCAAGCGTGCGCGATCGACCACTCCGCCACCTGTCCGTTTCACGCTGCGTCTTGCGTGCCGCCGGAGGTCGATCCGGCGGGAGGCGGGCCTGATAGAACACCCTCGCCCCCTCGGCAAGCGCCTCTCGCATCCCCATATGGACTTCAACGCCATTTTCCGATGAGGGAGCCGCAAATGCTGTTCAAGAAAAGTCACGAAATGCCCACCGCCGAGACCGCCCTGCCGGGCCGCGCCGAACCTCTGGCCACCGATGCGAACCACTATGTCAGCGGCAATCCTCTGAAGGGCCCCTATCCCGAGGGGTTCCAGACGGCCATCTTCGGCATGGGCTGTTTCTGGGGCGTGGAGCGCATCTTCTGGCAACTGCCGGGGGTTTGGGTGACCTCGGCCGGCTATGCCGGCGGGATCACGCCGAACCCGACCTATGAAGAGACCTGCACCGGCCGCACCGGCCATACCGAGGTGGTCAAGGTCGTGTTCGACCCCGCCGTCATTACCTATTCCGAACTGCTCAAGGCCTTCTGGGAAAATCACGATCCGACGCAAGGCATGCGTCAGGGCAATGATGTCGGCACCACCTACCGCTCGGCCATCTACACCGTGAACGCCGAACAGCAGGCCGAGGCGGAACGCTCGCGCGACGCCTATCAAGGCGCCCTGATGGCGGCTGGGCGTGGCGCCATCACCACCGAGATCGAACCGGCCGGCGAATATTTCTACGCCGAGGGTTACCACCAGGGCTATCTGGCCAAGAACCCAGCCGGATACTGCGGCATCGGCGGGACCGGCGTGGTCTGCCCGATCGGCGTGGGCGTCGCGGCCTGATCTGAACGGCCGCCGGGTTCCAACCGGCGGCCGACCGGCCTATGGATCGGCGAAAAGTGGGAGCGATCATGTCCGCCTTCGTCCATCCTGACGAGATCCGCAGCCGGTTCTCGGCCGCCCTGTCCGCGCTGTATCGGGCCGAGGTGCCGCAATACGGCGACCTGCTGACGCTGGTGGCCGACATCAACGCCGCTACGTTGAAGGCCGATGCGAGCAGGGCGGACCGGCTGGCGGCGTCGGGCGAACTGGCGCGATTGTCGGAGGAGCGCCACGGCGCCATCCGCGTCGGCACGGCGGCCGAACTGGCCACCATCGCCCGCGCCTTCGCGGTCATGGGGATGCAGCCGGTCAGCTATTACAACCTGGCGCCGGCCGGGGTGCCGGTGCATTCCACCGCCTTCCGCCCCGTCGATCCGGCGGCCCTGGCGCGCAATCCGTTCCGGGTCTTCACCTCCCTGCTGCGGCTGGAACTGATCGAGGATGCGGCCCTGCGCGAGGAAGCCGCAGAGACCCTGGCCCGCCGCGACATCTTCACCCCCGGCGCGCGTGAGCTGATCCAGACGGCCGAGACCGCCGGCGGCCTGGACGAGGACCAGGCCGACCGGTTCGTGTCCGAACTGCTGGAGACCTTCCGCTGGCACGCCCAGGCAACCGTCAGCGCTGAGACCTACGAACACCTGGTCGCCGCCCACCGGCTGATCGCCGACGTGGTCAGCTTCAAGGGACCGCACATCAACCACCTGACGCCGCGCACGCTCGACATCGACGCGGCCCAGGCGGCCATGCCCGCGCGCGGCATAAGCCCTAAGGAAACCATCGAGGGTCCGCCCGCCCGCGCCTGTCCCATCCTTCTGCGCCAGACCAGTTTCAAGGCGCTGGAGGAAGCCATCGCCTTCCCGGGCGCGCAAGGGACCACAGCCGGAACCCACACCGCCCGCTTCGGCGAGATCGAACAGCGCGGCTGCGCCCTGACCCCCGCCGGACGCGCGCTGTATGACGCGGCTTTAGCGTCCAAGGATTTCTCGGCCCTGCCAGACGACTGGGACGCGCTGCGACGCGGCGACCTGGCCTGGTTCCGCTATCGCGCGACGCCGCAAGGGCTGGCTGCGCGGGCGGAGACCGCCGACCTGGAAGACCTGATCGCCCTGGGTCACGTCGTCGCCGAACCGATCACCTACGAAGACTTCCTGCCGGTCAGCGCCGCCGGCATCTTCCAATCCAACCTGGGCGCCGAGGCCCGCGCCGCCGCCTATGCCGCCGACCCGGCCAAGGCCGACTTCGAACAAGCGCTCGGCCGTCCGGTCCAGGACGAGATGGCCCTATACCGCGCCGAACAGGATGCCTCCATCGCCGCGACGCTGAAGGCGCTGGGACTGACCACGGCTTCAGCCTGATCGGGCTATGGCGCGGACCAGCCGCCCCGCGTCCATCCGGCGTCTTGCCTGATCCGCGTCCCCGGATCATAGACGCGGCCGTGAACCCGTCCGTATCCCCGTCCGTGCGCCGTTATGATCTCGACTGGATCCGGGTCGGCGCCTTCGGTCTGCTGATCCTGTATCATGTGGGCCTGGTCTACGGGGTCTACGACTGGCACATCCACAGCGCCCACACCTTCGAGTGGATGCGCGAAGCGATCCTGATCACCAATCCCTGGCGGCTGACCCTGTTGTTTCTGGTGTCGGGCGCTGCGCTGCGGTTCATGACGTTCCGGCGCACCCCGCGCCAGGTCGCCCGCACCCGGTTCGCCCGCCTGGTCCCGCCGCTGATCTTCGGGGCGCTGGTCCTGGTGCCGATCCAGTCGTGGATCGAGTCGATGGACAAGGGCGGCTGGCCGAATGGCGTGGCGGGCTACGCCGCCTGGCTGGTGCATGAGTTCAGCTGGAGCGGTATCGCCGACGGCATCCCCGTCAACCACCTGTGGTTCATCGTCTATATCGCGGTCTACAGTCTCGTCGCCGTCCTGCTGTGGCGCGTGCCCGGCCTGATCGACCGTCTGGGCGACGGGCTGGAAAAGGCGCTTCAGGGGCCGTGGCTGCTGATCCTGCCGATCCTGTATCTGATCGCCATCCGCATCGGCCTGTTCCCCTGGTTCGGCCTGACCAACACCCTGCACAACGACTGGTACAATCACGCCCTGTCGCTGGTCGCCTTCCTGTTCGGCTTCAGCATCGTCAGGCGCGAAAGCCTGTGGCGCACGATGGAGCGCTATCGCTGGATCGCCCTGGCCCTGGCGGCGGTCGCCCTGCCGATCATGATGATCCAGGTCTGGCATCCGGGCGGGCGGGCCTTCTGGGGCGTGCCCAAGGCGGTCGTCTACGGCATCGACCAGTGGGCGGTGATCGTCGCCATCCTGGGCTTCGGCTCGAAACATCTGCGCGACCGGGGCGGGCCCCTGCTGAACTATCTGACCCAGGCCACCTTCCCCTTCTATCTGGCGCACCAGACGGTGCTGGTGGCCGCCGTCTGGATCATCCGTCCGGCCAATTTGCCTGCGCCGGTCGAGCTGCTGTCCCTGATCGCCATCACCTTCGTCGGCAGCCTGGCGGTCTATGAGGTCGTGCGGCGCATTCCGGTCATCCGGCCGCTGTGGGGGCTGAAACCGCTGGATGACCGGCCCTGGCCGCTGGACCTCCAGGCGCTGCTGAAGCCAAAACTGCGTTATCACCGCCGCCGTCGCCTGCTGGGCGTCGGCGTGGCCGCCCCGCTGCTGGCCCTGACGGTCGTGGCCGCCGCCATCCTGGCCTACCCCGGTTTCAACAATGCGACCCAGTATCTCAGCGAACTGGGCGGGGCGACTGCGCGTGCGCCGATGATCTTCAACGGCGGGGTCTTCGTCGCCGGGGTCATGGCGGCGCTGGCGGGCATCGGCTTTGGGCTGGCCGTCTATGCCCTGACCGGGGCGCGTGTCGCCGGAGCCGTCATCGCCGTGGTCTTCGTCCTGGCGGGGGCCGGCATGTCCGCCTCGACCCTGTGGCCCTGGCCCGATCCGCGCCATATGGTCATCAACCTGGCGCTGGGGATTCAGCTGGCCCCCGTCCTTCTGCTTTGGGGCCTGGCCAAGCGCCGCGACCTGCCGCGCCTCAAGATCTTCCTGGCCGTCACCTTCGTCGTCATGGCCATCCTGACGGTCCTGACCAAGCATCTGGTCCTGCCCGGCACGGTCAACGACGCCAACGTCGGCTGGTGGGAACGGCTCTACGCCATCGTCCTGGTTTGTTGGGTAGGGGTTGCGGCCTGGGTTCTGGACCGTAAACTGCTGTCGGTCGCCACGGAATCGCCGGCCCCTCGCCCGTCTTCCGCCGCGATCGAAGCTTCGCTGTAAATTTTCCCCCCTCTTTTTTTGACTCTATCAACATTGCGTGATTGAAAATCGCGCGAATGTGATCGATTATGCAGTTCGTGTTGCAGTGCAGCACTCCGCGTCCTCCCAGCCCTCGGGAGGACATCCGGTTCACACGGGGGCGTCCAGAGCGGCATGAACAAGCTGGCGATCCGGCCTGTCGAACAGGCTGATATCGAGACGACGATCCACGGCGCTCACACGCCAAGCTGGTCGTGGCTGCCCGACGAGGCGCCGCTGGCCATGCCGGTTCAGTCGCTGAGCGCGCCCGACGCCGTCGCCGACGTGACGCCCGCGACCTCGCCGCGCACCGTCGCCATGCGCCGCATGATGCTGCTGGCCGGCACCATCGCCCTGACCAGCCTGTCGGCCATCACGCCCTTCTACCTGTACGCCCGCAAGGGCTGGGACGGGACCGAGATCCTGGCCTTCGGCATCTTCATGGTGCTGATCACCGCCATCTCCTGCTGGTTCATCAGCGGCCTGATGGGTCTGTTCGTCATGCTGCGCGGCAAGGACCAGGCGGACCTGGCCTTCTCACCGCACCCGCCCCTGCCGCGCACCCGCACGGCCTTGCTGATGCCGCTGTATAACGAAGACGCCCGCGCCTCCTTCGCCCGCCTGGCGATGATCGACGGCTCGCTGGCCCGCCTGGGCGCGTCCTCCGCCTTCGACATCTTCGTGCTCAGCGATTCGACCAAGGAAGACGCCGCCGCCGACGAGCGTTCGGTGTTCCAGTCGTTCCGCATGGCCGCCAACTCCAAGGCCTTCTATCGCCGCCGCACGGATAATGCCGAGCGCAAGGCCGGCAACCTGGCCGAATGGGTTCGTCGTTTCGGCGGCGCCTACGAGAACATGATCGTTCTGGACGCCGACAGCACCATGGCCGGCGAGACCCTGCTGCGCATGGTCGACGCCATGGAACGCAATCCGGGCGTCGGCCTGATCCAGACCGCCCCGGTCATCATCAAGGCCCGCACCATCTTCGCCCGCGTGTCCCAGTATTCGGTGCGCCTGTACGGCCGCGTCGCCGCTGCGGGTCTCGCGTACTGGACCGGTTCGGAATCCAGCTACTGGGGCCACAACGCCATCCTGCGCACCCGCGCCTTCGCCGCCTGCTGCGGCCTGCCGCACCTGAAGGGCCGCAAGCCCTTCGGCGGTCACGTGATGAGCCATGACGTCGTCGAGGCCGCCCTGATGCGCCGCGCCGGCTGGGCCGTCCACGTCACCGCCTCGCTGGACGGATCGTGGGAAGAGACCCCGCCGTCGATCACCGACTTCATCCGTCGCGACCACCGCTGGTTCCAGGGCAACCTTCAGCACCTGGGCCTGATCACGGCCAAGGGCCTGTCGCCCATGAGCCGCCTGCAATTGGCCATGGGCTGCATGGCCTATCTGTCCTCGCCCCTGTGGCTGGCGTCGCTGATGGTCGGCCTGTTCATCCAGATGTTCTATCCGGTCGACTGGACCAGCTTCTTCTACATCCTGAACCCCCAGTTCACCCCCTTCATGCTGGCCTCCTTCCTGTCGGGCGTGCTGCTGATCGGACCCAAGTTCATGGGCGCCGCTTTGGTCCTCAGCCGTCCGGCAGAGCTGCGCGCCTTCGGCGGCCGTCGCGCCATCGCCAAGGGCATGGCGGCCGAGATCGCCCTGTCGGCCATCCTGGCCCCCATCCTGATGGTCGCCAACACCAAGGCCTTCATCCAGATCGTCTGGGGCCACGACACCGGCTGGTCGACCCAGCAGCGCGAGGCCGACGGCCTGGCCTGGTCCGACGCCCTGCGCGCCATGCGCTGGCAGATGATCGCCGGCGTCGGCTTCATGATCCCGCTGTGCGTCCGCCCCGACCTGGCCACCTGGTTCGCCCCGATCGTCCTGCCGCTGCTGCTGGCCGCGCCGATCACCGTCTGGACCTCGCGCGTCCGTTCGGGCGACGCCATGGCCGCCAAGGGCTATCTGGTCACCCCGATCCAGGAAGGCGTCAGCGTTTCGCCGGCCGTCCTGCACACGCCGCGCTCGCCGCTGCGTGCGGTCGCCGGCGGCGTCCTGGCGCCCGTCGCTGCGCCTGCGATGGTCCCGGCCCGCGCGCCCGAGCTCTGATCGATCCAAAAGCGATGCGTGGCGGCCACAGAGCCGCCACAACCGTTACAGCCACGCTCGACGTGCGACGGGATCGCGTCCACCCTTGATGTTCAGCCCTGCTGTGGACCCGATTCCATGACCAACAAGACCAACACCGACGCCAAGCCCGACCTGCGGATCGTGGAAACCGAGTCCGCCGTCTATGACCTGATGCGCGCGCCCGAAACCACCGCCGACCGCGTCAAACGCCTCCAGATGGAAGCCCACTCCCTGGCGCTGGAAGAGATCGAGGCGCTGGAGAAACTTCTGCTCGACGCCGCCGCCAAGGCCAAGGCCATCGCCGACGGTGGCGACGCCTACCCCGTCGGCGCCCGCGAGATCGCCTCGCGCCTCGCCGCCGACCTGCCGACCAAGGCCGAGACCATCAAGACCATCGTCCACCGCGTCGGCTGAAAACCGAACCTGAGCCGTCGGAACGACCGACGCCCTCGCCCGCTTCCTGAAGACCCTATCTTCAGGAGCCTCCCATGGACGACCGAACCCACGCGCGCGCAGAAGACGTCGCCGATCATGAGCGCGCCATCCAGCGCGACATCGACGCCAAGGATCAGACGGCCGGCGACGACAAACCGTCCGGCGCGGTCCAGGCCGGCGCCCGCCCCTATCCCGTGCCGCCCTTCCCCAAACAGCATCAGACCAAGCCCGGCGACGAGGCCACGCTCGATCCCGCCCCGATGTATGACGCCCCCTTCTGGAAAGGCTCGGGCAAGCTGGACGGCTTCGCCGCCCTGATCACCGGCGCCGATTCCGGCATCGGCCGCTCGGTCGCCGTCCTGTTCGCCCGCGAGGGCTGCGATGTCGTTATCTGCCACCTGGACGAGGACGCCGACGCCGAAACCACCAAGGCCGCCGTCGAGGCCGAGGGCCGTCGCGCCATCGTTCTGAAAGGCGACGTCTCCGACCCGACCTTTGCCGAGGCCGCCGTCAAGGCCACTCTGGACGCCTTCGGCCGCCTGGACGTCCTGGTGCCCAACGCCGCCTTCCAGGAACACGTCAGCGCCTTCGAGGACCTGACCTACGACCATTTTGACCGCACGCTGAAGACCAACCTCTACGGCTATTTCAACATGACCAAGGCGGCGGTCCCGCACATGAAAAACGGCGGCGCCATCGTCATGACCGGTTCGGTGACGGGGCTTCAGGGCAACAAGGATCTGCTGGACTATTCCCTGACCAAGGGCGGCATCCACGCCTACGCCCGTTCGCTGGGAACCCATCTGGCCCCGCGCGGCATCCGCGTGAACGTGGTCGCCCCCGGCCCGGTCTGGACCCCGCTGAACCCCGCCGACAAGGACGCAGAGGACACCTCGCAGTTCGGCGCCCAGACGGTGATGAAACGCCCGGCCCAGCCGGAAGAGATCGCCCCCGCCTATGTCTTCCTGGCCTCGCCTCAGATGTCGAGCTTCATCACCGGCGAAATCCTGCCCATCATCGGCGGCTATTCGGGGGGCTAGGGAACGCCGACGATCCATCCCTTCTTGCCGGCGGGGGTCCAGGCCTCCGCCGGCGCCCAGGCGTTGCGGCCACCGCCCCACTTGGCCTGCAAGAAGGCTTCGGGCGCGATCTCTACGCCCTCCAGCATCGCCTGGCAGCGGATGCCGTTCACTTGCGAGCGCAGCCTGATCGCCAGTTCGCCCTCACCGGTCGGCGTCAGCCAGTCTTCCTTGAAGTCCCGCGACAGGCCGAACCAGGCGCCGGCCGTTCGGACCGGTTCTTCATTGACGATCAGTCGCTCCTGCGCCCATCCGATCCAGCCGAAGGCGTTCTCAACCCGCACCAGCGAATTTCCGACACGATAGACCCAGGCCTGTCCGATCAGTTGCATGCGCCCATCCTAGCGCCTGCCGGCGGATCCGCCCTGCGACCTAAGCGCCGACCTCAGGCCAGAACGTCGTCGTAATCGGGATGGCGCTTGTGCCAGGCGACGGCGTAGCTGCAGCGCGGAAACAGCTTCAGCCCCGTCTCGCGCGCATGTTCGGCCATCGCCTGCATGAACCGGCCAGCCGCGCCCGATCCGCGCAGCGACTGTTCCGCCTCGACGTGCAGGATCATCCGCGCGTCGCCCTTCACGGCATAGTCGGCCCAGACCAGGCCCGAACCCTTGTCGTCGTCGAACGCCTGCTCGAACCGGTTGTCGGCCTCTGCGTCTTTGAACTGTCCCATGCGTCTCTCCTTTGACGGATCAACCGCCAAGGCTGCGAGGACGTTCCGTAAGGCTTAGATGGGCTTGTTGTTCAGCAGTTTCAGCAGGCCGATCACGCTCTTGACGGTGAACCAGACGCCCAGCAGGAACCACGCCAGCACGAACAGCAACAGGAACGGTATCCCGACCAGGATGTGCGAAGCGACGGCGCTGACGATGATGCCGATCCACACTGCGATGGTCCACCAGAACACCGACCAGAACAGCGCGATCTGCGCGTCGATATGCTGGCGCGCCACGCCCGTCGCCGTGCCGCGCGAAACATAGGACACCACCAGGCCGATCAGGACCAGCACATTGGCGCTGGGGATCGACAGGATGAACAGGGCCCAGGCGATCAGCGCCCCGACCTTGCCCTCGGACTCCTGTCCGGCGATGAAATTGGGTTCGTTCGTCATCGTCGGTCCTTCAGAACAGCCAGCTGCGGGGGTTGGGAACGGCCTGACCGCTCTTCAGTTTCAGCACCCCGAACGCGCCGCGCGCAAGCACCCAGATCGCCAGGGCGAACAGGACCAGCACCCCGACATTGACCACGATCAGGACCGCCCCCAGCACCGCCGCGATCACCGCGCCCCACAGCGTCCGCCTCTGATAGACGAAGTGGCTGGCCTCCAGCGCATCCTGTCCTTCCGCGCGTCGCGTCACCGCCAGCAAGGCCATCAGGCACGACACCCCCAGCGTCGGCACCGCCAGCAGGATCAGCACATAGACCGCATACAGCCGCATCGGCACGACCGGCCCTTCGCGTCGCGGCGCGGCGTCGGTGGTCATCCGCTCGCGAACGGCGCGGGTCACCGGCATCGGGGCGGCGGGTGTCTCCGGCCTCGGCTCGGGTTTGGCCGCAAACGGCGCCGTCGGCCGGGTCGCCGGACCCGAGGCGTCGAAGGGGCGAGGCTCCGGCGGATCGAAAAGGTCCGGCTCGCGCGCGTCCCGCAGATCCGGCTCCGGCGCCCGCGCACGCCCAGTCAGCGACGCCGGCGAGACGAAGCCGACCTGGGCGTCGTGATCGTGATCGTCGTTGGGGACCGCAGGGTCTTTCGGATCGCCGGGCTCGGCCATGAACATCGCTTCTCACACGCCGGACGCCCGGCTGGACTCAAGGTCGCGACAATGGCCGCCCGTCAGTTTCGACGCAACCGCCCTTACCGCCCCAGCACGATCTCGCACCCCGGCGCGATCACGCCTTGCAAGGCCCCCGGCTTTTCGATCCGCACGATCGCGCGCAGCACCCGCCGGTCTTCCAGGCACGCCCGCGCCAGCCGTTCGGCGAAGGTCTCGACCAGCCCCACATGCCCCTCGGCCGCAATCGCCCGCGCCGCATTGGCCACGGTCTCATAGTTGATGGTGTCGCCCAGCCGCTCGATGGGCTTGGGCTCCAGCTCCAGCGTCACGTCGATCACCAGCCGCTGCAGCCGCCCCTGTTCGTGGTCATAGACCCCGATCCCGGCCTCGACCTCCAGCCCGCGCACGAACACGCTCAGCCGCTCGAAACGCAGCGGTTCTTCCGCCGGAAACGGCGTCACGTGAGAGGAGGAAACCACGCGCTACTCCTGGATGTCGGGGGTGCGCCAGGCCAGATGCTGGCCCCCGTCGACGGCGATCATCTGGCCCGTCACCATGCGGGCGTCAATCAGCCACAGCACGGCCTGCGCCACCGCCTCGGGGCTGCCGGGCGTTTCCAGCAGGGTGGCCCGCGCCTCGGCGGCGAAATCCTCGGCCGTCTGATGGATGGACGGCAGGGTCGGCCCCGGCCCCACCCCATTGACCCGGATGCCCGGCGCCAGCGCCTGGGCCAGGGTCTGCGTCGCCCACCACAGCCCATTGCGCGACAGGCTGTAGGAGAAGAAGCGCGGATCCGGCTTCAGCACCTTCTGATCCAGCAGGTTGACGATGGCCCCCTCGACGGCCTGGGCCGCGAACGCCTCGGCCAGCACGAGGGGCGCCCTCAGATTGGTCTCGATATGCAGATCCCAGCTGTCGCGCGTCAGCCCGCCGACCCGGTCGTCCTCGAACACCGAGGCGTTGTTGACCAGCACGCTGACCGGCCCCAGCGCCTCCGCCGCCGCCGGCACCAGCGCCCTCACCTTGGCCTCGTCCGTCAGGTCCGCCTGCAACAGGCACGCGCGCCGCCCCAGGCCCGCGATCTCGTCGGCCAGGGTCCGGGCATCCTCGCCCGACGCATGATGATGGATCGCCACGTCGAACCCGGCCTGGGCCAGCTTCAGACAGATGGCCCGCCCGATCCGCCGCGCCCCGCCCGTGACCAGGGCGACGCTGCGAGGTGTCTCAGTCAACCCGACCGAACTCGAACGCATTGAAAGCCGCGATGACGGCGATGAAGCCGAAGATGATGCCGAGAGCCAGCATGGGATGCTCCTGTTGTTCGTCCCCGATTAAAGCGGGATGGGGCAGGGTTCAAGCGCCGTCCTCTCCGACCAGCACCACGTTTACGTCCTCATGATCGAATAGCGTGGCTGTAATCGCATCGAAGAGTCTTCTGAATCGATCGAAATCAACCGGCCCCTGCGCGGGGCCGATCTGGAGAGTTGCATCATCGCGCACAGAAAGCACTTGCCTGGGTTGGAAGCCGCTGTAGGTCTCCAACGCCGCCGCGAAATCCGCCAGCGACATGGCCGCTGGATCGTACACCGGCAGACCCGGCGTACTCGCCCTCAGTTTGACGCCCATATTCCGCATGAAGGCTCGACCTTCGACAGCTTCCTGTGCGTGCAGGCGCGCCGCGTTTTCGGCGTCTTCAAAGGTGACGATGCCGGCCATCCGCGTCGCGGTCCTTATGTCCGCTATAGCCTCGTTCGCCAGTGTCCCGCCTCCGATCAGGATTTCATAGTCCTGCAAGTTATCTCGATAGGTTACCGTGATGTCGCTCTCCTGGACACCTGCCGCCGTCAAACGGGCGATCAGATTCGCCTTGAAACCTTCTTCTCGCTGGGATTGGTCGGCATCCATCGTTGCGTCCTGAGCGCTCGCGGAGGTGACGGGCCACAACGAAAGCAGCACCGACAAGATCACAGCCGACAAACACATCCAATCGCCCTCCGTTCGCGATCAGCATAACATCCCTCGCCAGGATGTGTGGTTTAGGTCCAGCACAGACTCTGGCACGGTGGCGCCATGAGCAACTGGCGCATTCACGTCGAACCCTTCACCCGCCCCCTCTTTTTCGCCTGGTCGCGCCTGACGCGCGGCAAGACGCTGGGCGTGCGGGCGGTGGCGGTGGATGCGCAGAGGCGGGTGCTGATGGTCCGGCACACCTACCTGGCCGGCTGGTGGTTGCCGGGCGGCGGGGTGGATCGGGGCGAGACGACCCAGGCTGCCGTGGTGCACGAACTGCACGAAGAGGCCGGGCTGATCGCGCGGGCGGCGCCGCGCCTGGTCTCGATCCATTCCAACGACCGCTTCTTTCCCGGCGACCATGTCGTCGTCTTCCGCCTGGACGACTTCGACCAGGGCGAGCGCACCAGCCATGGGGAGATCGCCGAGGTCGGCTGGTTCTCGCCGTCCGACCTGCCGGCCGACACGAACCGGGGCTGTCGCGCGCGTCTGGCCGAAATTTTCGACGGCGCCCCGGTCGATCCCGACTGGTGAGAGACGTCCGCATCTGACGCAGACGCGTGCCAGCGTCCGCCCATGACCCAAGCCGCCCCCGTCTATCGCGTCCGTTCGCAGCAAGTCTGGGACCTGGCCCGCGACGACTATCTGGCGGGCGAGCCGGCGCGCGTCGTCTGCCGCCGCTACGACCTGGGCCTCTCGGCCTTTCGCGTTCGCGCCCGCAAGGCGGGCTGGCGACGACAGGATCAGGACGATCCCGACATGTATGATCCCGCCGTCGAGCTTGAGGACATCGAGGACATCGACCTGTCGGCCATGGCCCTGTCGGCGCGGCGTCGCCTACAACTGTCGCTGATGGACGGCGAGGCGACCGAGGCCCTGCGCTGGCTCAAGATCTTCGAGACCCTGTCGTCCATGGCGCCCGAAACGCCCGCCGAAACCCCGCCCGCCGAAACCCGGAATGTGCACAGATTGCACCCTGATTTTTCGCACGCCGCGCCCGCACCGTCCGATCTGGACGAAGTGCACAGTTTGCACCCTGTTTTCGACGACGCCGGGTCCAAACCGGACGAAGTGCACAGATTGCACCCTGTTTTGACGCCGCCCGACCCTCAACCCCTGAACCGCGCCGAACGCCGCCGCCTGCGTCGCGCCGGCCGCCTCAAGCCGCCCTCCGCATCCGGCGAAAGCCGTGCTAGCCAGGGGCCATGAACCCGTCCCTGATCGCCATGCTCATCGTCGTTTTAGCCGGCGGCGCCACCGCGCTCCAGGCGCCGACCAACGCCAAACTGGCCACGGCGGTCGCCTCCCCGGTCAACGCCGCCTTCATCTCGTTCGCCGTCGGCACGACGGTGCTGGGGATCGTGGCGGCCCTGATGCACACGCGGCCGGACTTCGCGGCCACGCGCGGCCTGCCCTGGTACGCCTGGCTGGGCGGGGCCTACGGCGCCTGTTTCGTGGTCGCCGCCGCCTGGGGCGTGCCGCGTCTGGGCGTGGCCATGACCATCACCCTGATGGTGGGCGGCCAGCTGTTGCTCAGCCTGGCGCTGGACCATTTCGGCGCCCTGGGCGTGCCGCGCCAGCCGCTGAACATCGGCCGCATCGCCGGCGTGGGCCTGGTTCTGGCGGGCGTGCTCCTGGTCCGCCGGTCCTAGCGCCGCCTCACCAGCGGATGCTGACGCCGAGGGTCCCCGCGACGATCTCGCGCGCCGGCCCGTCGATCTCGGTCGTATAGTCCGCCGAGGCGTACAGGCTGATCGCCGAGGTCAGCGCCGCCGTGACCCCGCCGCCCAGTTCCAGCGACGTGCCCTTCAGGTCGGACACGATCCAGTCCTGGCCAAAGCCTGTGCGCTGTTCGGCCCCGAACCCATGCCAGACGTCGGCCTTCAGATACGGCCGGACCGCCATGCCGCCGGGCCTCAGATCGCCCTGGAGCCGCAGGCCCAGGCGCGCCGTCCACGCCGCCTCGGCCTCGAACGCCACCGGCGAGAACAGGTCGGCCTGATCGTCGAAGGCGAAGTCCTGCCACACCACCTGCGCCTGCGGCTCCAGCGACCACTGACGCCCGACGGCGATGGGATAGCCGCCCTCCACCGTCGCGGTCAGGCCGTCACCCTTGAAGTCGATCCCCACGTCGGCGCTGGAGCGGCTGCGCCCGTCGAACCACGACTTCATCACCACCACGTCCAGATATCGGCCGGTCGGGGCGACATGGGTCCAGTAAAGGCCCAGGCTGTCGCTCTCGATCTCGGCGTCGCCGACGGCCAGGTCGTTCCAGCCCAGCGCCTGTCCGCGCACGTCGCCGTGCATACGCGACTGGCCGCCGAGTATGCCGATGCGATGGGCGCCCTCGTTCCAGCCGATGAGGTCCTGACCCAGCTGGAACCCGGACAGATGGCCGTCGAAGGTCGGACTTACCGTCCCGCTCCATTTGCGTTCCAGGTCCTCGCCGAACACCCGCGCCCAGCTGTTGGGCAGGGCGCCGCCGCCGTCCAGCAAGGCCTGATCGCCCCGCCGCTCATGGAAGGTCCCAAGGGATGACAGGGCCAAGTGATAGGCGGCCGGCGGCAGCACGGCGTAGGTCGGCACCTCGACCCGATACAGCGGCACGACCTCGGCCTCGACCGGCGTCGCATCCGGCGTGGGGGGCGGCGCGGACGGGGTGGGAACCGGCGCGGGCGTCTCCTCCCTTTCGATTTGCCTTCCAGGAACCGCGCCGCCCAGATCACCTGACCCGTCACCCGCGCCCGCCCGAACACGCAGGCCATCGGCGCCCCTTCCGCCGTCCCCTGCACCTTCAGCGTCTCGATGCGCGGCCCAATCTGCCGCGCCGACCCCAGCGACCCCACCACGCGATTGTCGATCGCCCGCCCCAGGGTCGAGCCGATCACCCGCCCGATCGGCCCGCCGACCGACTGCCCCACCGCGCTCAGAACAACCTGCGCCAATCAAACCTCCTTCGGAAAGCGAAACACAGCCGCCAGTCGCCTTCGCCACCACACGCCCATCCAGCTCTCGACCACCGCCCGTCCCCAGTAGGCGTGGATCATTCTCGGCTCCGGCCCGCCGACGTCGCTCAGGATGGCGCAATGCTTCACCGCCGCCCCCGGCGACATGCGAAACAGCAGCACATCCCCCGCCCGCATCTGATCAACAGCGACAGGCCTCAGCCACCGCCCCGCCGCCTCCAGCAACGTCTCGCGCCCGCCGACCTCGGCCCAGTCCGCCGAATAGGCCGGCAAGACCTCCGGCTCCTCGCCTGCCACCTCGCGCCACACCCCACGCACCAGCCCCAGGCAATCCGCGCCCACGCCCCTCACACTGGCCTGATGCCGATACGGCGTGCCCAGCCAAAATCGGGCCGATGTAACGACAAGCGCACCAACCTCTCCCTCCCCCTGCGGGGGAGGGAGGGCGAGCCGGAGGCGAGACCGGGTGGGAAGGGCCAGGCGACCCGCGCCCGCTTCCCCTGCCGTCCCCACCCCGTCATCGCTGCGCGACGACCCTCCCCGTTCCGGGGAGGGAGAACTCATCACCCCGCCCCTCACCGCCGGCTCCCGCCGTCGTTCCGCGCGCTCCCCGCCGGATACGCCGTCAGGAAGTCATCCCCCGGCACATCGGGGAACCCGCGAAAGTTCGCCCCATTTGCAAACGTCCCGACGCAGGTCTCCCACCGCTTGTCGCAGACCCGCCCCGCCGTCTCCGCGACCCCGCACCTCTGGTCCCCCAGCCGCGCATCGCACATCCGCCCATAGGTCCGCCCGACCACCCGCTCCAGCTTCGCCAGAGGCCCTTCCAGCTCCACGACAAACCCATCCCCTTCGCGCCGAATCTTCGCCAGCGTACCCGCCCACAACCGCACCCTCAGATCCGGCCGTGCCCAGTCCACCCGCCACAACTCGACCGTCGCCGCATCGAACAGACCCGCCGCCACATCCGCTTCACTGATCGCCTCGTCATCCAGCGCCCCCGCCGCCGAGACTGACCCCGCCGGCAGCCCGACCGCACTCTCGCCC
>NZ_LR732816.1:557732-843875 GCF_902506205.1 Brevundimonas sp. G8
CCCGCTCGCCGCCCGACAGACCACCCCGTCCACCACCAGGTCCCGGTCGTGATCGGTGAACCCCATCACCGCCCCGTCGGCCCGCTCCAGCCGCCAGACATGACACAGCGTCGTCGCCCCGCTCTCGATGCGGACGGCCATTTCTTCCGGTATGTTTCGCATGGTTCAGACCCGAACCTCGATCAGAGGCACGGCCGCCATCCGCCCGGCCTCAAAGCTCTCCAACGTCGTCTCGATCCTGTCCGAGTCGAACCGCACCGGCGTGTCGAACTGGAAGCCCGCCGTCACCACCACGCCCGCCCCGGGCGCGTTGGCCATCGTCACCACCCCCGTCCCCGCATCGACCATGAAATCCGCGACCTCGACGCCCCCGACCGCTGCGCGCACCGACCCCGCGACCGGCTTGGCGATCGGCCGCTCCACATCGCCGTATCGCTTCACCAGATCGAACGCCGTCCGCGTCCCGTCCCCGACGCCCAGCACCTGATCCCCGGCCGAAACCGTCCCCCCCGGCGCACATGACTTGAAATCCGCGAAGTCCTTGAACCGGAACCCGTACAGCCGCCCTCGCCGCGCCTCGAAGAAGGCGACCAGCTCGGCCATGTCGTCCAGAGACCTCAGGTTCGCCCCGATCAGATACCGTCTGCGCCCCAGCGACCACGGCGTCGAACGCCGCTCGAACCCCGACGCCAGTGTCGTGATCTCCGTCCTCCGCTCCACCCCGCCGGTCGAGCCGAACGCCAGCCGCGCGGGCAGGCGCACCTCATGAAAAGCCATTGCCGTCTCCATTGTGGCCGCCTCCGTCTTCGGCCAAGGTTCGACGACGGCGCACCTGCCGCGTCCCTGGACCGAGACATGAGAAGCGATGTTCTGAGCTTGGATCCCGCGACGGCGATGCGAACGCCCCATGCGCGGTGAGATTCTTCAGTACGATCCCGAAACCGGCGCCGGCCTGGTCAGCGGCGACGACCTCGCCCGCTATGATTTTTCATCCCGGTCGCAGGATCTGGCGGTCGGGCGTCGCGTCGATTTCGTCGTCGCACCCGACGGCGCAGCGACGGACCTGATCGTTCTTCAGGACGCCCGCCACCAGCCCGTCGTCATCGCGCCCGAGCCGGACCTGGGCCTGTGGGGCTATTTCCGGCGTTGCGTGACGACGAAATACGTCGATGGAAACGGGCGCGCCCGGCGCAAGGAATACTGGTCTTTCGCCCTGTTCCACGCCCTGATCCTGTTCCTGCTTTTTACACCCATCCTCGTTCTCGTGATCATCGATGCGGAGACGGGACGAGACATGCAGGCGTTCGGCATGACCGGCATCGCGCTGGCGGGCCTCGTCATGGCGGGGCTGATCCTCCCCGGCGTCACCGTTCTGATTCGCCGCTTCCACGATGTCGGCCTCAGCGGCTGGCTCGTGCTGATCGGCTGCATCCCCTACGTCGGCGGGCTGTTCCTCTTTGTCGTCAGCCTTTTGCCCTCGCAACCGGCCGTGAACATCTACGGCGCGCCGCCCACAGGCACGGGCCAAATCGCAATTTGAGAGAAATTCTCAGGAACCGTTCGCCAAGCTTGACCTTTCAGTCTTGTCCGGCGCACGTCGTCCGGCGAAGTTCGCAAACTGCCGCTCGGCGGCGACAACCCAGGAGACCTCCGTGCGCGGTGAAATTCTCAGCTACGACGCTACCATCGGCGCCGGTCTGATCAGCGGCGACGACGGCGCCCGTTACGACTTCACCTCGGCCGCGCTTCAGTCGCCGGCCGTGCCCACGTCCGGCGTTCGCGTCGACTTCGTGCCCGAGGGCGGCGTCGCCACCCAGATCCTGATCCTCGCCGGCGCGGCGACCACCACCGGCGTCGCTGGCGGTTACGCCACTTCGGCCGCCTCCGCCGCTGTCGGCGCGCCCGGCTCGGGCTTCGACTTCAAGTCCGCCATGCTGTCGTTCGACGGCCGCCTGCGCCGCTCGCATTTCTGGATCGGCTTCCTGATCATCTTCGGCGCCAATCTCGTGCTGAACTTCATTCCCTTTATCGGCGCGGTGATCTCGCTGGCCTTGATCTGGTCGAACCTGGCCATCTCGGTGAAGCGCCTGCACGACATGGGCAAGACCGGCTGGCTGGTCGCCATCCCCTACGGCGTGTCCTTCGCCCTGGGCATCGTCGCCGTCGTCATGATGGTCGCCGGCATCGCCGCCAGCGGCATGGACGAGAGCTATTACGAGAACAATCCGATGGCCGCCCTGTCCATGATGGGTCCGGCGATCGGCATCTTCGGCATCATCATGCTCGTCAACCTGGCCTTCCTGCTGTGGGTTGGCATCACGGACAGCCAGAAGGGCGAGAACCGCTTCGGCCCAAACCCCAAGGGCGAATAGGCCTCATCGCCTGAACGACTTCCGCGCCGCCCCGTCCTCGACGGGGCGGCGTTTCTACATCCGCCGCGCGCCCAGACTGACGGCCCGCGCCAGCATCTGGGCGATCTGCGCCTCGGATCGCAACAGGGCCGGCGCGCCCCCGTCCACCGCCACATTGATGGTGACCCCCCCGCCGGAAACCGGCCCGATCTCGCCGCCCGTCGCGGGTCGAAACACCTCCGGCCCGCGCTCTCCGACCAGATAGGCGCCCCCGCCCAGCACCGGCCCGCCGTCCGCCCGCGCCCCGCCGAACCCGGACATCGCCGCCTGGATCGCGCCGCTCAAGCCGCCCTGCGATCCCGCCGCTGCATTCACCGCGTTCAGCACCGCCCGCGCCAGTTCGGCCAGCGACACCTCCCCGTCCGCCGCCGCCCGCGCCAGCGACCGCGTCAGGCTGTCGCCCGCGCGCCCGAACGCCTCTTCGATGGCGTTGGCCGCATCCTCTGCAGGTCCCTTTAGCGCCTCCAGCGCCGCCCCGACCTCCGCTGCTCTCAACGCGACCTGGTCGATCCCGTCCCGCCCGAACTCATCCGCCATCCGGCCAACCCTCCATCAATCGCGCCAGTCCCTCGCGCCCCAGGGGGGCCGTTCCGCGCGGCGCCTGCGTCAGCATCCGCCACTCCTTCAGCGACAGCCGCCAGAACGCCTCCGGCGCCAAGCCCATCGCGGCCGCCAGCCTCAACATCTCGCCCCACGGCGTCACGCCGCAGCCGCCGCAAACGCCCGCGCCACCGCGACAGCCGCCTCGCGCGGATCGACGCCGGCCACATCCGCCGCCTCACCACCGCCGCGCAACACCGCCGCCAGCACCACCATCAGATCCCTCGCCGACAGCGTCTTCATCCGCTCAGCCACGGCCGCCAGTCCATCGACGCCCAGCCCCGTCTCGATCTCCGCCAGCGCCCCCAGCGTCAGACATACCCGACGCCGCTCGCCGCCCAGCATCACAGCCGCCTCGCCCCGCGCCCCGTTCATATCGCGCTGAACCCGATGACTCCCGCGCTGGCCAGACTCAGCGCGAATGTCGCCTCGCCCTCGTGCTCCCCGGCGTATTCCAGCGCCGCCACCAGGAACGGCCCCTCCAGCACGCCGAAGTCCGGCACGATCAGCCGCCACCGCTTCGCCGCCTGATCGAAGAAGGCCTCGCGCACCAGCGCATCCGACGCCGCGTCTCGGAAAATGCCCTGCCCCGACACCGCCGCCGACTTCACGCCCGCGCCCGCCAGCAGCTCGCGCCACCGCCCGGCGCTGTCGCCGTCCGTCGCATCCACCGTCTTCGCGTTCAGCGAGATGGTACGCGCCCTCAACCCCGCCACCGTCGTGAACACGCCCGGCGCACCCTCGATCTTCAGCAGCATGTCCTTGCCCGCCTGTGCGGTCATCAGCCTTCTCCCACTTCCTCGGTTACCGCCCTCAGCCGCACCACCGCATAGGTCCGCCGCCCGTCACCCGCCCGAAATACATCCGCGAACGTCGCCCTCAACGTCGCCGTCCGCACCCCGTCGGCCTCCAGCACCGCCTCGTGCAGACACGCCCGCACCGCCGCCGCCACCGCCTTTGCCTCCTCCGATCCCGCAAACCGCGACACAGCCGTCAGGGTCAGCCTCTGCTCGACCCCGCCCCCGTCCGCCGCCACTGGCCGGCTCTCACACCGCCCGATCACCAGGTGCGGAAACGCTGCCTCATCAGGCGCCTGATCCCAGACACGTCCGCCCAGCAGCGCCTCAACCGCCGCATCGCCCTTCAACGCCGCCACCACGGCCTTCTGCAGCGCGCTCTCGTGATCCCTCATCGCACCCGCTCCAGGTCCAGCTTGACCCGCCCCGGCCGCGATTCCTCCATCCCCGCGATCCGCCAGTCCGCCCCGCCGAACCGCAGCACCCGCCCGACCGCCAGCCGAGGATCCGCCCGCGCCTCCGCGCCCATCGTCTCGACCGCCCGCCTCTGATCGCCCTCGTCGCGTTCGGTACGCCTGCGCGCCCCGCACTTCAGCCAGGCCGACCCGACCGCCTCGAACGTCACGCTGCGCCCGCCATACGGCGTCTCGGCCTCCACCGGCTGAAACAGCCCCGCGAGAACTCTCACAACCGCACCACGCGATAGGGCGCCACCCAGCCCTCGACCGGCTCAACCGCCACCGGCTCCCCCCGCTCATAGGCCCGCAGCACCAGCATCAGGATCGCCAGCCGCAACGGCGCCGGCGAGGTGGACGTCAGGCCCAGCCCCACATCCCCCTCGACCTTCGCCTGGGCCGCCTCGATCAAGGTCTGGATCAACCCATCCTCGGCCTCATGCTCGACCCTCAGAAACAGCTTCGCCTCCGCCACCGTCACCGGCTGCGCCATGGCAATCTCCATTGTCAGATTCAGTATTCTCCCTCCCCGCTCCGGGGAGGGTGGTCGAGCCGCAGGCGAGACCGGGTGGGAAGGGCCAGGCAATCCAAGTCCGGTCGCCCTGCCGCCCCCACCCGGCCGCTACGCGGCCTGCCCTCCCCCGCAGGGGGAGGGAGAAACGAGCGCCATCACATCAGCTCGCGGCGAACTTCATCACCTTGATCGCATCGAAGTTCTGCACCCCGCCGCCGACCCGCTTGGTCGTGTAGAACAGCACATAGGGCTTGGCCGAATACGGATCGCGCAACACCCGCACCCCTGCCCGATCCACGATCAGATAGCCCCGCTGAAAGTCCCCGAACGCGATCGACAGGCTGTTGGCCGCCATATCCGGCATCGTCTCGATCTCGGTGACCGGATAGCCCAGCAGCGACGCCGTCTCGCCCAGCCGCGTCGCCGGCTGCCAGATGTAGTTGCCGTCCGCGTCCTTGAACTTGCGCACGGCCGACACCGTCTTGCGGTTCATCACGAACCGCCCGTTCGGCCGGTACTGTGCCTTGGGCGCATAGACCAGGTCGATCAGTCGATCCGCCGGACTGGTCGTCGCAAAACCGCCCGCCGCCCCCGACGCGACATAACCGATCTGACCCCAGGCCTGGCCCGCGTCCGCCACGGTCGGATAGGTCAAAAAGCCCTTGGGCTTGTTCACCCCGTCGCCGCCCACGAAAGCCTGGGTCTCCTGCGCCGCAAAGGCGTCCTCGACCTCTGCCGCCAGCCATTCGTCCAGATCGACCATGGCGTCGTCCAGCAACGCCTGCGTCGCCGCCGGATTGGCGTAGAGATCGGCCGACGGGAACTCCAGCAACGCCAGGGTCGCCGGGTCCGTCTCCGGCCGCGCCGCCGTCTCCGCCACCCAGCCGCAAGCCACGCCCGCCGTCGACACCGGCTTTCTGAACACGCCGGCCGCCACCGTGCGCACCGTGGCGATTTCGCGCATCGGCGAGGCCGCCATCAGACGTCGCTCGATGGCCCGCTCGGTCTCGTACGGCACGACATAGCCGCCCGAGGTCGCGCCGCCCGACAGGCCGGCCTTGACCTCCAGACCGCCCGACTGACCCGTCTTCAGATAGCCGTCCCACGCCGCCTTCGCCTCGGGCGCCCCCGAGACTGAGTTGCCCGGCTCGGCGGGCTCGCCCCCAATCACCGGACGCCTGTTCTGGCTCATCACCCGATCCAGCCGCGCCTGCGCCGCCGCCACCGCCTGGTCGATGCGCGCCACCTTCTCCTCCAACAGCACATCGGCCGCCGCCTTCTTCTCGATCTCGTTCAGCCGGACGTCGTTCGCCCCTTTGAACGCCTCGAACGCCGCCATCATCTCATACACGACAGCGCGCGCCTCGGGAGCGCCCGAAGCCTGTTTGGTCTCTTTCATGATATCTCCGGTTGAAGAACCGCCCGTTGCGGTTAGGGTCGGCGAATGAGTGCTCCAGCAAAGCTCCCACGCACCCGATTGGGTCGCCTCGCTCCCTTCTCCACTTGGAAGGACGGGGCATTCTGGTTGATGATCTTGGGACTCGGGGGGGCGTCGATCAGCGAAAAGATGGGATGGATTGACGACGGTGGGCGGTCGCTGCTTTTCTTCTCGGCGTTGGCCATTGCGTGCCTGATTTGGGTTCTCTCACCCTATCTGCCGGAGTTGACCGTACCGCCAAGGCTTGCGCCCCTCGACCGCCTTCAAGTTCACAACGACGCCTGATGTCCCACCTCACGCCGCTCGAAAGCGCCGTCATGGACGCCATGGTCTGGCAGATGGGCGACAGCGTCCCCGATCTGGCGGCCCAGGCGGCGTCCAGCTCGCCGGGCCTGCGTCGCAACACAGGCGCCGGCCTCTATTCCCGAATCGTCGTCGATGCGGACCGCATCGCGGCCAACCCGGACGCCACCGGCCTGTTCGGCACGGTCCATGTCATGGTCGGCGATCTGCCCGATCCCATCGGTTTCCAGATCGAGCTGCGCCAGGGCCGGCTGATGGCCCTGCATGGCCAGAGCTATGGCCAGGACACCCGCGCCATCGACTTCTCCAGCACACCCTTCGGCGAGGTCTTCACCGTCGACGCCCGCGGCCAATCCATCCTCTACCGTCCCGCATGGCGCGCCCCCGATCCCGTTGTCCCCAGGCCGAGACCCGCCGCCCGGCAGACCGCCCAAATCCAAACCCCGGCCCAGACCAAGGCCGTCGTGGGAGCGGGGTCTGCAGGCCTGGCGCCGCCGACGCCGCCCCCGACAGGCCTGCAGACCCCGCTCCCACGACCGCCGCCACGCCCAGCCTGACCGAAATCCTCGCCAGCATTTCCAACCCCACCGCCTCTCGCGCAGGCAAGCTGGCCCTGGTCTATCTCGGCGCCTATGCGCTGGCGGTGGTGTTCGTCCTGTTCGCCGAACTCGTCCTGCATCTCGGCTGGGTCTTCGCCGCCATCGTCGCCGGCTGGGCGCTGCGCTACATCCACAGCGCCAAGGGCCGCGCCAGGATGGCCGACCTCGCCGACCGCCTGGACCGCAACGGCGCCTTCGAGGCCCTCAAGCCAAACTGAACCGCGCGCCCGGCAGCATCGGAAACGTCACCAGCGACACCTCCCACAGCTCGACCGCGCTCAGCACCCTCAGTCGCCCCTGACGCCGCGCCCGCGCCGTGCGGTATCCGATCGACAGTCCGTCCATCGCTCCCGCCCGGCTCAGCGCTCCGGCGAACCGCGCCTCGGCCGACCAGTCCTCGATCCGTCCCCGGACAAGCAACCCCCGCGCATCCTCCACGATCTGCTCCCAGACCCCGACCGGCGCCCGCGCATCATGCTGGTTCAGCATCCGCACCCCCTCGGCGCCCGTCTTCGCCAGACTGTCCGCAAACGCCCCCGCCTGCACCACATCCCCGTTCAGATCCGCCACGCCCCACAGGGAGGCGTAGCCTTGGATGAGTAGCGCACCGGACCTCTCCCTCCCCCTGCGGGGGAGGGTGGTCGAGCCGTCAGGCGAGACCGGGTGGGGGCGACCAGGCGACGCTCCACCGATCTGTTTCGTTTCCAGCAATGCGGCCTTGCCGGGCCGCCCCCACCCGGTCGCGGAGTTCATCCTTGGGCCGGCCATAGGCCGGACCCGGGGGCGACCACCCTCCCCGGATCGGGGAGGGAGAAAACTGCGCGCGCCACTCACGATCCGCCCTCCAACCGCCGCTCGATCCGCTCCACGGCCGCCGCCGTCGCCTCGCCCTGGACCTCCAGCCTCGCCAGCCGTTCGGCGACCAGCCTCTGTTCCCCGACCCGCTGCTCCAGCGTGGCGATCCGCGCCGCCGCCCCGCCGGCCCAGACCAGGCCGCCGATGGTTTGCACGACCACAGCGACCAGCAACGCCGTCGGCACGCGTCGGATTTGATGTACGGTCATCCCTCCAACCCCGCCATCCGCCTGCGCTCCTCGTCCGTCAGGAAGCTCACCGCTTCCAGCCGCGCCCACAGGGCGTCCCGCTCGGGCTGCAGCGCCGATACCGCATCCAGATCCGCCCGCACCTCGCAACCGACGAACCGCTCGCCCAGCCAGCACGTCATCGCCCCCGCCGCCTTCCTGACCAGCGGGATCACCGTCTGTCGCCAGAAGGCCACGTTGGCCTCGCGATAGTTGGCGTAGGTCGCGTCGCCGGGGATGCCCAGCAGCTGCGGCGGAACCCCGAACGCCAGGGCGATCTCGCGCGCCGCCGCATGTTTGCCGGCGGTGAAATCCATCTCCGCCGGCGTCAGGCTCAGCGGCTTCCAGTCCATCCCGCCCTCCAGCAGAATCGGCCGTCCGGCGTTCGTCGCCCCGGCGTAGACGTTCGAAAGTTGGTCCTTCAGCGCCTCGAACTGCCCGTCCGTCAGCCGCTCGCCGTTCCTCGCCCCATAGACCAGCGCCCCCGACGGCCGCGCCGCATTGTCCAGCAGCGCCTTGTTCCAAGCCCCGGCCGCATTGTGCGCATCCACCCCCTGCGCCGCCGCCTCCATCGGCGACAGCCCGTACCAGTCGTCCAGCGGATGCCACAGCTTCAGGTGCATCACCGGCGCCCAGCCGTCCGCCGCCCGCCCGATCCGAACCGAGCGTCCGTCCACGGAATAGTCCCACGCCTCGGGCCAGCCCGACCGGCCGGGGACCACCTTCACCCGGTCCGACCGCAGCGCCCACAGCTCGTCCGGCGCCCCGTCCCCGTCCGCATCGCCGGTCGCCTCGACATAGGCGTTGCCCGACACCTGCAACGCCCCATAGACCGCCTCCATCAACTCGGCCCCCGACTGTTCGGGATTGGGCCGCCGGATCAGTTTGGCCAGCGGATGCGCCTCGTCGCGCACCCCGTCCACGAACACCGCGAACGGCGCCGCAGCCGCCGCCTCGGCGATCATGCGGATGCAGCGATAGGCCACCGCATTCTTCTGATACCCCTCACGCGCCAGGCTGGCGTAGTCGTTGGGCGTCCACCGCGGCCGCCCCACGCCCGACAGGGCGATCACTCCGCCCGCCCGGCTCTCCTTCGCCTCAGGCGCACCCCCGCGCCCCGCCTGGCCGAACGGCCACCGGATCGAAACCATCGTGTCAGTTTCCTTATTTTCATCATCCTCGGGCTTGTCCCGAGGATCCAGACTCCCGGTCTTCGCCGGTCAGGCTCGGTGTTTCTGGATCCTAGGCACGAGGCCTAGGATGACGGCGTTGAAAGCAACGTTCGTCGTTCTGGCGGCGTCATCAGCCGCAACACCGGCCGCTCGACCCACAGATGTACGACCACCCCCGCCGCCAGACTGGCGAGCACCGTCAGCACCACCACCACATCCCCAGGCGCCACGACCATCCCGCTCTCGAACAACCGCCCCAGCGCCCGGATCACCAGCACATGGACCAGATAGATCGAATAGGACGCATCCCCCATGAAGGCCGCCGCCCGCTCCAGCCGCCCCGGCGCAACATCCACCCGCTCCATCCTTGCCACGCCGAACACCAGCAAGGCGCTGGGCGCCCCCCAGATCAGCACCCGCCGCAACCCGTTCCACGGATCGTTCAACGCCCTCACATCGTCGATCCCGCCATAGCCGACGACCAGGCTCACCCCGAACCCGACAAGCGCCAGCCCGACCGCCCATACGCCCAACCGACGCGGCGCTAACCGCCACACCGACGCGATCCCCACGCCCAGCAGAAACTCCAGAATGATCGGCGCGCCCCAGAACCTCAGCACCGGCGCCGCAACGACCAACCCGGCCGCCACCATCGCCGCATAGGCCCCGACCAGCCCCCAGCCGACGCGCCGTCCGCCGGCCATCGCCAATCCGAACCCGGCGTAGAACAGCATCTCGAAACACAGGGTCCACCCCGGCCCCAGCGCCGGAAACGTCATCTCCAGTCCGCTGAACGGCCAGAACAGAAACGTCGCCGTCGCCACGTCCGGGCTCAGCGTCCCGCCCCGCGCCATCCCGATCAGGATCGGCAGCGACAGCAGCCAATAGATCGGCGCCACCCTGCGAAACCGTCGCCACAGGAACGCCCCAGCCGCACCGACGCCCGCCTGCCCCCGCGTCGTCGTGGCGATGATGAAGCCGCTGATGACGAAGAACACATCGACGCCTACGGCGCCGAAATTCTCCAGCGTCCCGCCGACCAGCGCCGTCTCCAGCCCCAGCCGCGTCCCCGCCAGATCCAGCGCATGGGCGACGACTACCGCCGTCGCCGCCGCGAACCGCAGCGCCTGCACCCCGTAGAACCGCTCCCCCATCCGCCACGGTTAACATCGCGCGCGTAGAACAAACAACCTCAGATCATCACCCGCGCCCGCACGGCCTCGGCGATCCTGGCCTGACCCGCCGCATTGGGATGGACGGCGTCGAACATCAGCCCGCTGGCGAAACCTCCGCCGAACAGAGCCGCACCGTCGATGGGCGCCGCCAGCCCCCGCGTCGCCGCCACTTCGAAAACCGCATCCCGGATCGCGCTCTGGGCGGCATAGCCCGCCTTGCCCTGCGCCGGATCGGACGGACATCCGGTCATCAGCAACACGTCCCCCGTCGTCAGGCACCGATCCACCAGCAGCCCCAGCCCGGCCTTGTAGGTCGCAACCGCCGTCCCCGCATTCCAGTCGTTGATCGTCAGGCACACGACCGACAGATCGGGCGCCGCCGCCGGGATCGACCCATAGGCCCGGTACGGCTGGTCCGTCGTGATCCAGTCCGCCACCTTCGCCCCGCCCCATCCGGCATTGATCACCCGCGCCCGCCGCACGTCCGACCGCCACGCGACCCCGCCGGCGATGAACACCGCCCCGCCCGAGGCCCAGCGCACCGTCACCGGCCCGCTCGTCTCGGGAAAGGCGACGGTCGTCACCTCCATCGACGCCGGCTTGGTCGTGTTCACGCTCGCGCGCACCACCCCGTCCGTCTCGACCGTCATCACTCCCAGCGCCGTATTGGTCACGGCCCACAGGTCGAACCGATCCACCGGCCCGTCGGGCTGAAAGCTCCAGACGCCGCCGGACGCCGCCGCGCCAGAGAACAGCTTGCCGCCCATCCCCGTCAGCGTGTTGACGCCCCACCCGGCCATCAGCCGCCTCAGCGCCGGGATCGGCCGGGGCGTCGTCGTCACCGCCAGCAGCGGCTCGTCCCCCAGCCGCAACCCGAACCTCAGGTTCGACAGCACCATCTCCGGCTTGCGCCAGGCGCAGAACTCGTCCGCCCAGGCCGCGTGGAACTGCGGCCCCCTCAGACTGTCGGGATCCTCGGCCGAAAACGCATAGGCCGCCGATTGATTTTTCCACACCAGCCGACGCCGTCCCGCCTCCCAGCGCGGCCGGTCGCCCGGTTCCGCCGACGCCTTGATCCCCGACGCCCCCTCCACCATCACTTCGCGCACATCGTGCAGAGCGGGGCCGACTAGGGCCAGGGTGATGCCGGGCAGCTCGCGCGCCATGATGTCGATCCAGACCGACCCGGCGAAAGTCTTGCCCGACCCTCGCCCGCCTAGCAGCAGCCAGGTTTTCAGATCATCGTCAGTCGGCGAAGCCTGATGCTTGGCCACCTGACAGTGATTGCGATGCAGCCTTAGCCCGCGCTCTTTCAGCAGCCTCGGCGTTCTTCTCTTCCAGAATCCGATCAAGCCGCGCGTGCTCGACGACCAGCTCCTGTCGGATTCGCTCGTCCTCTGCGGGGTCGTAGGTTCGTCCACCCATCTCGTCCTCTTCGTTGTCGCTCAGGCACAACAGCCGCATCGCCTCGACCGCCTTGGCCGATCGCGCGATCACGCCGATCTGGCGCGCGACCTTTTCGGCTGCGGCCGCGTCCTCGATCTCTGTCTTGCAAACCTTTTGCGCGGCCTCTTCCATCTTGGCCTTCAGCATCAGGAACAGGGGCTCCATCCACCCGGCGCAGGACGCAGCCGTTGCGCCAGCGCCGCCGCAGCCGCCCTCTCCGTCATCCCGATTTCCCGTCATGCCCAAACCATAGCGCAGCAGCGTCCTCAGGCCGGAAGATCGCCCACACAATTCGCCAACGATTTGTTTTCTAAAGACTTCGACCAGCGTCATTGCGCTGGCTAGCGGGGGCTACCCTAGCAGCCTCAGCCCCGTTCCAGCATCCATTCGGGCGCCTCGAAGTCCAGCGCATCCTCCGGCTGGGCCAGCGACAGCTCTGAAATCGTCTGCCCCCGCACCGACACCCCGGCCGTATGCACCGTCTCGCGACTGCCCGAGATCAGATGATGCCACCCCGCCAGCGGTCGCCCCTCGTGCAGCCGGCGATAGGCGCACGACAGGGGCATCCACCCCAGCGCCTCGATGTTTCCAGGCGTCAGCTTGATGCAGTCCGGCACCTGCGCCTTGCGGTTCGCATAGTCCGAGCACGAACAGGCCTGGGAATCGAACAGCTTGCAGTGAACCCGCGTCGGAACGACATCGCCTGTATCCTCGTCCTCGAACCGGATCACGCAGCACAGCCCGCACCCATCGCACAGCCCCTCCCACTCGGAAGGCGACATCTCGGCCAGGGTCTTGGTTTCCCAGTAGGACTGCATGGCGCGCCTCATACGCGCCGCCTCGCCGCTTGTCACAGCCTCAATGCCCCACCGTCTTGGAGAACAGATTGATCACCACCACCCCGCCGACGATCATCGCAAGCCCCGCGATGGCCGGCAGGTCCAGCCGCTGGCGGAACGCCACCGTCCCGATCACCGAGATCAGCACGACGCCCAGCCCGCTCCAGATCGCATAGGCGATCCCCACCGGCATCTGTTTCAGCGCGATCGACAACAGATAGAAGGCCAGGCCGTAGCAGACCGCCATCCCCGCCGTGGGCCAGGCCCTGGTGAACTGCTGCGAGGCCTGCAGCAGGGTCGTCCCCGCCACCTCCAGCGCGATGGCGCCCAGCAACGCCATCCAGGTCACCGGGCTCATGCGTCGTTCGCCGTGATCGGATGGCCGGGCGTCAGCAGCGACAACATCGCCTGCCGCTGTTCAGGCGACACCCGGTGCGTCCCGAAAATGTCCGACATCCACAAACCGTCAGCGATCAGCATCAGCATCAGGGCGTCGTCCGCCCCGACAGGATCGCTGGGATCGTCCGCCTTCACCTTGTCGATCCAGCCGTTCCAGCGCTGCGACAGCGCAGGATCGATGGCGCAGGCGGCCATCACCACCCGGCCGATACTGACGTCCTGCGGCGTGAACGGCTCGTTGACGGTGGCCCTCAGATAGGCCCGCGCATTGCGGCCATACGGCTCGGGATCGCGCGCCGCCTCGGCCAGAATGCTCTGCACGTGCATCTCGCCCAGATGGTCGATCATCCCCTCCAGCAGGGCGATCTTGGTCGGGAAATGGTGCAGCAGGGCGCCCTTGCTGACCGTCGTCCGCGCCGCCACCGCATCCAGCGTAAAGCCCGACGCGCCCAGATCAGCAGCGACTTCCAGCGCCTTCTCGATGATTTCGGCGCGGGTGTCGTCGGGTGCGCGGCGGCGTGTGATCGTATCCATGACCGCTACATACCAACCGGACGGTAACTGTCAATCGACAGGACTGATCAGGCCCCGCGCGGCGCCCGCCGTCGGCTCCAGGCCACCCAGGCGATGCCGACGACCGACACGAACACGCCGCCGAAGAACGCCCCCAGCGCCGAAAGGACGACAGCGAACATTCCTGTCATGAAGCCCTGCCCCACCGCGATCACGGTCTGCGGTCCGGCGCCGCCCTCGTAATCCGCCGACACCCTGTAGGTCCCGGCCCGGTCGATGCGGAACACCTGGATCGACTGCCCCTGTCGTCCACCGAAGGTATAGGTCGAACTCCCGCTCGGCGTACGCGTCGCCACCGGCGTTCCGTCCGCCGCCTGGACCTTGACCGCCAGACCGGGCACCTCATCCACGGCATAGACCCGCCCATCGACGACGCTGCGGACCTCCAGAAACACGGTGTGGTTTCCCGGCGTCAGCGCCAGCTCGCGCGCGCCCGGCACGACGATCTGCTCTAGCCCGTCGTCAAGCGCCGGCAGTTTCGTCGCCAGCAGCACGACCATGGTCACGATCCCGCAGATCGCCGGCAGCACAGCCAGCAGATAGAATATCCGCCCCGGCTTGCGCTCCGTCCTGCGCTCTGGCGCGCCCCCGCGCCCGTTCGACGTCATATCCATCCCTGGCATCCCCGACTTCAAACCCTGCACGAACTACACCGTGTCGCCGGGAAACCGTCAACGCCGATGGCGGTTCGGCCTCCCCTCCTCTATATGGCCGCCCATGGCAGCCAGACCCCCCCTCGTCGCACTCAAGGACGTCCGTCTTCAGGACGGCCAGCGCCCCCTCTTCGACGGCGTCGACCTCGCGGTCGAACCGCGCAGCCGCGCCGCCCTCGTCGGCCGCAACGGCGCCGGCAAGTCCACCCTGATGAAGGTCGTCATGGGGATGATCGAGCCCGACAGCGGCGACCGTTCGGTCCAGTCCGCCGTCCGCTTCGCCTATGTGCCGCAGGAACCCGTCATCACCGGCGAGACCCTGCTGGACTATGCCTCCTCCGGCGAGGCCGAGAGCTGGACCGCCGAGAGCTGGCTGGCCACCTTCGGCCTGAATCCCGAGAAATCCACGCAGGGCCTGTCCGGCGGCGAGACCCGCCGCGCCGCCCTGGCCAAGGCCTTCGCCGAAGAGCCCGACCTGCTGCTGCTGGACGAGCCGACCAACCACCTCGACATCCTGGCCATCGAACTGCTGGAGAATGAGCTCATCCAGGCCCGGTTCGCCCTGCTGGTCGTCAGCCACGACCGCGCCTTCCTGAACCGCGTCACCAACACCGTCCACTGGCTGGAAGGCCGCCGCGTCCGCACCCTGAGCAAGGGCTTCGTCGAGTTCGACGAATGGTCGTCCAAAGTCATGGAGGAGGAGGCCGAATCCCTGCGTCGCCTGACCAAGACCATCGAGCGCGAGACCGCCACCTTCTACTCCTCCATCACCGCCCGCCGCAGCCGCAACGAGGGCCGCGCCCGCTCGCTGAACGCCCTTCGCGCCGAACGCGCCGAGAAGATGAAGGACGCGCCGCGCGAGCTTTATCTGGGCGTCGATTCCGGCGGCACGTCGGGCAAGCTGGTCGCCGAGATCAAGGGCGTGTCCAAGGGTTTCAACGGCCGCACCCTGTTCAAGGACCTGACCACCCGCATCATCCGCGGCGACCGCCTGGGCATCGTCGGTCCCAACGGCGCGGGCAAGACCACCCTGGTCAAGACCCTGCTGGGCGAACTGCCGCCGGACGAGGGCACGGTCCGCATGGGCTCCAACCTGGAATCCGTCTATCTGGATCAGTCGCGCGAGGGGCTGAAGTCGGACATGACCCTGTGGGACGCCCTGACGCCGGGCGGCGGGGACTCCATCCTGGTGCGCGGCGTGTCCAAACACGTCGCCGCCTACGCCAAGGACTTCCTGTTCTCCGAGGCCCAGCTGCGCCAGCCGATCTCGACCCTGTCGGGCGGCGAGCGCAACCGCCTGCTTCTGGCCCGCGCCCTGGCGAAACCGGCCAACCTGCTGATCCTCGACGAACCGACCAACGACCTGGACATGGACACGTTGGACAAGCTGGAAGAGCTGCTGGAGGGTTACGACGGCACCCTGATCCTGGTCTCCCACGACCGCGACTTCATCGACCGTCTGTCCACCTCGACCTTGGCGCTGAACGGGCGCGGCGACATCGTCGAGACCCCCGGCGGCTGGACCGACTTCATCCGCCAGAACCCCGGCTTCCTCCAGCCCGGCTCCAACCCCCGCCCCCAGGACAAGGCCGCCGCCCAGCGCGCCGCCGAGGCCGCGCCGGCCGCCGTCGCCCCCAAGAAGGTCGGCAAGCTGACCTTCAAGGACGCGCATCGCCTTAAGGAGCTGGAAGCCCTCATCGACACGCTTCCGGCGACCATCGCCAAACACGATGCGACCCTGGCCGACCCCGGCCTCTACGCCCGCGACCCCAAGACCTTCGACGCCACGATGAAGGCCGCCGACAAGGCCCGCGCCGACCTGGAAAGCGCCGAACTGGAATGGCTGGAGCTCGAAGAGAAGAAGGCGGCGCTGGCGGGGTGATCCCATGCAAGCGCTCGCCGTCTGGACCTATGCCGCCGAGACGTCAGACGCGGTTCTGGTCCTGCCCGACGGTTGCCGCGACCTGATCGTACATCGTCCCCGGACAGGGGCCGCGATCCTGTCGGTCTCGGCGCTGGATCACGGCCCGCGCCATGCCGTCATCGAGGCCGGATCACACCTCCAGGGCCTGCGGCTTCCGCCCGGCGCCGTCATCGACGCGCCCGTTCTTCAAGCGCTTTGGCGCGAGGATGACCTTCTCGAAGATCTGACCTCGGCCCTTGGCGAAGCCGTCTCGCTGTCGCCGGATGTCACAGAGGCCCTGGGCCTGATCGGCGACCGACTGGCGACAGCCGACGACACCGCGCGCGCCCTGGGCGTCAGCCTTCGCAGCCTGCAACGCCTGTTGATTCAGACGGGCGCGCCGTTCGTCTATTGGCGCGGTCTGGCCCGCGCCCGACGATGCGCCCGGCTGATGATCGCGCAAGCCGACCGGCCTTTGGCGGATGTCGCCCTGACCTCGGGTTATGCCGATCAGGCCCATATGACCCGCGAGGCGCGGCGATGGCTGGGCGTCACGCCCGCCGGTCTACGCTGCGATCACCGCCGCGCCGCCATCGCCGCCCAGATCGGCTATTTCTAGTCGCCGCCTCTGACCGGCGTGCAAATCTCGACCAGATAACCGTTCAGGTCCGTGACATAGGCCAGGGTCTGACCCCATGGCTGATCGACCGGCGCCGTGACCAAGGCCGCTCCCGCCGCCACGGCGCGATCCACCGCCGTCGGCACGTCGTCGGTCTCGAACGCCAGTTCGAACACCGGCCGGGCCGGATCCGGCGCCCCGACCGTCTTGCCAAGGCTGGCCATCAGGGTCGTAGCGGAAAAGGCCAGCACCGTGTCGCCCGTCTCCATCTCGGCGTAATCGCCCGACGGATGCGTCATGCGCGGCTTGAGCCCAAAGGCGCGTTCGTGAAAATCGACCGCCTCCGCGACATTGGGGACATAGAGGATGACATATTTCAGTTTCATGCTGGTCTCCAAAGACGGAATGTCTGGCCCCACTAGCCGCCCGCACCCGCGCACTTATTGAACAAAAACGACACCGACGATGCGTCTTCCTTCCTGCACCGGCGTTTCCGATATTCGGCCCGCATCCGTTCGAAAGACCCCGTCCGCCTCATGACCCTGCGCACCCACCTCGTCGAGTTCGCCCCGCCCCAGCAGGCGGCGGTGCGGCGGATCAACGCCGTTCTGGCCCGTGCGCCGCGCCTGCGCACCGACGGCTGGCGGATCGATGCAGGTCAGCGGCTGTCGCTGTGGCTGGACGCCGCCGCCGGGCGGGTCACGGTCCCGCGCCTCAGAAAGCGCGGCGTGACGGTCGAGATCATCCAGACCGACGGCGACCATCCCGTCCCCTTGCGCATCCTGCATCCCGTCGGCACGCCCCGCGCCGTCATTCTGGACATCCATGGGGGCGGCTGGGTGCTGGGCAGCGCCGGGCTGAACGACCGGCTGAACGCCCACCTGGCGCACCACGGCTTCTGCGTCGTCTCGGTCGATTACCGACTGCTGTCAGAGCGTCGCCAGATCTATATCGACGCCGCCATCGCCGACTGTCTGGCCGCCGCCTACTGGACCGTGACCAACGTCGATCGACTGGGCGCCTCTACCCTGTTCCTGACGGGCGAATCCGCCGGCGGGCATCTGGCCGCCCTGACGGCGGTGGCGTTGCGCGACCAGGGGCTGATCGACCTGGTGAAGGGCTGCGTCTTCACCTACGGCGTCTTTGATTTGTCGGGCACCGAGAGCGTGCGTTCGGCCGGGCCTGAGACCCTGCTGTTCAACGGCCCGACCATGCGCGCCGACCTGGCCCGGTTGGCCCCCGACCGCGACGAGGCGGGCCTGCGCCAGCCCGATGTCTCGCCCCTGTACGCCGACCTGACAGGCCTGCCGCCCGCCCTGTTCATCGCCGGCGAGGACGACCCCCTGTTCGAGGACAGTCTGCTGATGGCCACCCGCTGGGGCGAGGCCTCGGACGCCGACCTGATCCGCGTGCCCCAGACCCCGCACGGCTTCCTGCACTTCGGCGGCCCGGCCGCCCGGGGCGCGCGCGCCGCCATCCGCCGCTGGATGGACGCGAAACTCTAGCTCTCGATCAGTTCGCGGATCCGGCTGCCCAGGGCCTCCATGCCGAAGGGCTTGGTCATGACGTGCATTCCGGGGTCCAGGTGGCCATTGCCGACCACCGCATTCTCGGCATAGCCGGTGATGAACAACACCTTCAGGTCCGGCCGCTCCAGCCGCGCGGCGTCCGCCATCTGACGCCCGTTCATGCCGCCGGGCAGGCCCACGTCGGTGACCAGCAGGTCGATCCGCGCCTCGGAGTTCAGCAGCTTCAGCCCCGCCGCTCCGTCCGAGGCCTCGATGCACTGATAGCCCAGCTCGTGCAGGATTTCGGCGACCAGCATCCGCACCGTCGGCTCGTCGTCCACGACCATGACCGTCTCGCCGTCCTGGGCGCGCGGGGCCTGTTCGACCTCGGGAACGACCTCCCCCTCCTCGATCACGCCGTGGTGGCGCGGCAGATACAAACAGATCATCGCCCCCTGCCCTGGCTCGGAATAGATCCGCACCTGGCCGCCCGATTGGCGCACGAAGCCATAGATCATCGACAGGCCCAGCCCCGTCCCCTCGCCCAGCGGCTTGGTGGTGAAGAAGGGTTCGAACGCCCGCGCCGCCACCTCGGGCGCCATGCCGGAGCCCGTGTCGCTGACGCAGATCGAGACATACTGACCGGGGTCCAGATCCTGGGCCTTGGCCGTGCGCGCGTCGATCCAGCGGTTGCCGGTTTCGATGGTCAGCCGCCCGCCGCCTGGCATGGCGTCGCGCGCGTTGATGCACAGGTTCAGCACGGCGTTTTCCAGCTGGTGCGCATCGATCAGGACGGGCCACAGGCCGGTGCTGGCGACCACCTCCAGATGGACCCCCGGCCCGGTCGTGCGGCGGATCAGGTCTTCCATCCCACGGATCAGGCGGTTGGGATCGGTCGGCTTGGGATCCAGGGTCTGACGCCGCGAGAAGGCCAGCAGCCGGTGCGTCAGGGCCGCCGCCCGCTTGGCCGCGCCCTGGGCCGCGACGGTGAACCGCTCCACGTCGTTGTGCCGACCCTGGGCGATGCGGTTGGAGATGATCTCAAGGCTGCCGCTGATCCCGGCCAGCAGGTTGTTGAAGTCGTGGGCGATGCCGCCGGTCAGCTGACCCACCGCCTCCATCTTCTGGCTCTGGCGCAGCGCCTCCTCGGTCTGCATCAGCGCGCTGGTGCGCTCGGCGACCTGGTCCTCCAGCGTCTCGTTGAACCGGGCCAGTTCGGCCGACTGGCTGCGTAGTTCCTCGATATCGATGTTGGAGCCGACCCAGCGCGTGATCCGGCCATCCTCGTCGTGGACCGGTTCGGCCCGCACCATGAAGGTGCGATAGACCCCGTCGTGGCGACGCACGCGAAACTCGGTCTGATAGACCTGACCGCTCGCCAGCGATCGGGACCAGGTCTCGCTCACCCTCTCCATGTCGTCGGGATGCACGTGCTGGATCCAGCCCTCGGCCCCGTCCAGATCGCCGTCCTTCTGGCCGGTGTAGGCATAGACCTGAGGGTTGAACCAATACATCGACCCGTCCGCCCAGCTGGCCCAGATCTGGTTCGGCGTGGCCTGGGCGAAGACCCGGAACTGGGCCTCGCTCTCGCGCAGGGCGGCCTCGCTGCGGGCGCGTTCGGTCGCCATCCGCACCCGTTCGGCCACGTCGCGCATCAGCCTCAGGTCGCTGTCGCTGTAATGGCGCGCCGTCGCGTGATTGACGAACACCATGGCCACGACCCGACCCTGTTCCATCAGCGGCATATTGACGAAGGATCCGGCGCTGATGCCCTTCAAGGCCTCAGCGGTGTCGGCCGTGCGAGGATCCCTGGTGACGTCGTCGATCGCCACCGTCTCGCCGCGCCTGATGTCCTCGATGTAGGAGCCGTAGTCACGGAAGGACAGCACCCCGGCGAGGCTGCTCACGCCCGGCTGGTTGAAGTCGCGCGGGATGGTGATGGTCTCGGCGATCGTGTCCACCGTGCCGTATCCGGCGCGGCTGACGCCCATGGCCCGCGCCAATACCTCGGCGGAGGCCTGGGCGATTTCTTCGGCGTCGGTCAGGTCGCGAATGGCGTCGTTTAGCTCCAGCAGGGCGTTCTGGCGCGCCTCGCTCTGTTTGCGCTCGGTGATGTTGTTGAACAGCACCGCGACCTGATAGGCGCCCGGCTGGCCGATGCGCAGCGCCTGGACATCGTACCAGCGGCCAAAAATGTCGGCGGGGTTTTCAAACCGCGCCGGCTGTCCCGTGCGCGCCACGCCGCCGTACAGATCGAACCAGTGCTGCTCCAGCCCCGGCGCGATCTCGCTGACCCATTTGCCGTAAGGGTCGACCAGGCCGGTCATCTCCTCGAACGCCTGGTTGCCCTCGACGATCTTGTAATCGACCGGCCGATCCGTCTCGTCGAACCTCATCTCGATGACGCAGAAACCTGTCGCCATGGCCGCGAACAGGGCGCCGTATCGCGCCTCGCTGACCGCCAGCGCCTTGGCCGCCTGATGCCGTTCGGTGACATCCACGCCCTGGACGAAGATGCCCCAGACCTGGCCTGCGGCGTCCCTCAGCGGCTGGAAGACGAAGTCGACGTAGCGGTCGATCACCGCCCCGCCCGGCTCGGCCTGAACGGCATACAGGGCGCTGTCGGCCCGGTGCGCCTCGCCAGAGCGATAGACGCGGTCCAGCAGGTCCACATAGCCTTGGTCCGCCGCGTCCGACAGCGCCTCGGCTACCGTGCGACCCGCGACCTCGCGGTGGCCGATCACCTTCTGATAGTTCGGATTGGTCAGCGCGAACCGGTGTTCAGGCCCGACCAGCAACGCCATGAACCCCGGCGCGTGGGCGAACATCTGGGTCAGCTGGTCGCGATCGATGCCGAGAGGTTTAGCGTCTTCTGAGACGGTGATGGACAAGCAGTTCCCCCAAAGACTTTCGTCTGCCGATCACAGAACCCAAAGCACGGCGACCGGTTGCAATCGATCCGTCCGGCGCCGGACACAGCCGTCTATCGCCGCGTTTCTGTGGACAAGGCAAGGCCCTGATCCGCAACCGCGAATTTGATCCGTCCACCGATGTTCACAGGCTTGTCCACCGCCGCCGGGCCAGTCGTGCACACCGGGGCGAGATCGGGCGCTTGCCTCATAGCCGGTTTCATCGGAACGTCAACAGGCCAAGGGACACGGCGGCGCGGAAATCCAGGGGAGACCCCGGACATCAAGCGAACCGGCCCGGCTCTCCGACCCGGCGCGATCGGGCGATCTTCGGATCGTAACGTGCGGCAGGCGGGATCAAGGCTCCAGTCCTCGACGGTCTTCGGATCGACAAGGAACGAGAGAACCGGATCGGGATCGAGGGACGACGCGGTCGCAATACCGTGGGACGCCCAAGACCAGGAGCGCGACGAGGTACAGCCGACCGCCCTCGCAGGTTCGCCCGCGACGGCGCTGACGCCAAGGCCCTGACCCAGACGGCCAAGTCCAACCCGGACTTGGCGAGGGGACGAAGAGCACGGGTCCGCCCGCACGCTTCGTCCCCTCGCTCAATTCCGGCGTAGATTTCACGAAATCCCGCTAGACAGCCCCCGCTCCAGACTGCACCCATGAGATGCAGACGGAGACACCCATGCGCGCGATCATGTTCGGCCTCGGCCTTGCCCTGACGACGACACCCGCCCTGGCGTCCGTCGCCGACCAGGCGATCGAACCGCTGCGGACGTCTCCGGTCCGCACAGGCTACAGACCGGGCGACACGCCCCCCGAACAATCGCGGCTTCAGATTCCCACGCACGACGTCACCTGCGGCGGAGCCGCGATAAGGCCGGCATACGCCGACGACCTTCGTATAGAGACGGTCCGTTTCGGCTCTGAAAAGCCTGACGTCACCCTGTCGTTCTCGATCACCGAGGACGGCCGCACACGCGACATCCGCCCTTCATCGGCGCGCATGCACCCCGCCTCCGACGAGATCGTCATTTCATCGACGCCTCCGACCGATCAGGAACAGGCCGCCCTCGCCGCGTGGCGCTTCTCAGGCGGGCCTCGCAGCGACTGCCGCCTGACGATCCGCTAAACCGCCAAGCCCATCGTCGAAGCCACCAAGGCCGACCTGCTGCGTTATTTCGCCGTCACGCGCACGCGAGGCCCGATCCGCGACGCCGTCGCCTCGCGGCTGGCCGGCCCAGACGCCAACTGCGGCGGCGATCGTCGGGGCGGTCGCTCGCCCCGCACCGTCAGCTACCCCGACTACAAGATCGGGCAACGTCCGCCGCCCGGCGGCCGGGCCTGGACCGTCGTGCGCTGGGGCGTGGACGCCGAGGGCCGCGCCGTCGATGTCGAGACCCTGGGGTCGTCCGGCGATACGGTCTTCGACGCCGAGACGCGCCGCGCTGTCTCTGAAACTGTCGTTCAGGGCGGAGCGCCGTTGCGCGGATGCGTCGCGAACTTCTACCGAATAGGCGAACGCCTGCCTGCGCCGGACCTGCCCGAGCGCGAGGACGACCCGCTTCAGAACTGTCCGGCCGAAGTTCGAACGCGTTTCCAGGCGCGCGGCGCCCCGGAATCCTTCCCCGCCGCCTTCCGCGAGCGTGGCATCGAGGGCTGGGCCCTGGTGCGGTTCGACCTCGCCACCTGGGGCCAGGTCGGCAATGTCGAGGTCATCGACACCCAACCCGCCGCCGCCTTCGGCGACAGCGGCCGTCGCACGGTCCAGGCGGGCCGCGCCGAACCGTCCAACAGTCACGGCGTCCGCTGCGTGGTGCCGGTCCGTTACGTCCTGCCGACAAATCCCGTGGATGGCGAACCGATCCGAAGCGACAGGGCGGACGACATCGTCACCGACTGACGCCGCGCCTTCCCAACGCCCCTATCCCCCCGTAAGTCAGGCGCATGACCTTGATGGGGAATCGCCTGCTGACCCGCCGCCGCGCCTTGATCGCGGGCGGTGCGGCCGTGGCGGCGGGCGCTGTGGGGCTTCGGGCCTGCGGGCGGGTCGAGGCGCCGGTGGACGAACAGGGTCGCGTGCGCCTGCGTTTCGCCACCGACTGGCGCGCGCAGGCCGAACAGGGCGGCTTCTATCAGGCCCTGGCCAGCGGGGCCTATGAGAAGCGCGGGCTGAACGTCCAGATCGTCCAGGGCGGTCCCGGCGTGAACGTCCCGCACCTGCTGGCCTCAGGCGCGGTCGAACTGGGCATGGGCTCCAACAGCTTCATCCCCTTGAACCTGGTCGCGGCCGGCGCCCCGGTGAAGGCCGTCGCCGCCTTCTTCCAGAAGGACCCTCAGGTCCTGATGGCCCATCCCGACGACGCGCTGGAGACCATCGCCGACCTGACCGGCCGACCCTTCCTGTTGTCCGATACGGCCGTCAGCACCTTCTGGGTCTGGCTGAAGGCCCGCTACGGCTTCACCGACGAGCAGCTGCGCCCCTACGCCTACGACCCCGCCGCCTTCATCGCCAACGCGCGCGCGGTGCAGCAGGGCTATCTGACCAGCGATCCCTACGCCATCGAACAGGCGGCCGATTTCGATCCCCGGGTCTTCCTGATGGCGGACGAGGGCTATCCCTCCTATGCGGCCATGGTCCTGGCGCCCAACGCCTTCGCCCGCGACAACGCCGCCGCCCTGCGCAGCTTCATCGCCGCCTCGGCCGAGGGCTGGCGCGACTATATCCGGGGCGACGCCTCGGCCGCCGACGCCCTGATCCGCAAGGACAACCCCGACATGACGCAAGCGGTGCTGGACCAGGCCCGCGAGAAGCTGCGTGACAACGCCATCGTTGATGGGGGCGACGCGGCCCTCTATGGCCTGGGGGCCCTGACCGAAGAGCGCTGGCAGGCCTTCTTCGACGTGACTTCCAAGGCCGGCGTCTATGAGGCGGGGCTGAACTGGCGCGACGCCTTCACCGACAACTATCTGCCCGGTCGCGGCTGACACGCCTTTGGTGTCGGAACCTGCCGTGGCGTTAGCGCGGGATTAAGTGGTCGAACCCTAGTGTGCGGGCTGCAATTCCTCACCGGAGAGCCGCCTTGCGCCGCGCCCTCGTTCTCTCGACCGTTCTGACCGCCGCCTGCGCGCTCGCCAGCCTTGGGGCCAGCGCCGCCGTCGCCCAGCAGGCGTCGACCAATCCCTCCGGCCTGCGCTACCTGTCGTGGCCCGGCAAGCCGCCGGTCGCCGCACGGCCCGCCCCGACGCCTGCCGTCACCTCGGCCGAGGCGCCGCAGCCGACCGTCGTCGCCGCCAACCGCACGATCCCCGGCGCCATTCCCCTGGCCCGCCTGGCGCCCGCGCCCCAATCCTCCGCCGAGACACCCCGTCGCGGCCTGACGCCCGCCAGCACCTGGATGAGCCAGCCCGCGCCCGTGCAGGCCGCCCCGGTCCACAGCGCGCCTCAGCCCCAAGCCACCGCGCCGCAAGTTCCTACGCCAGTCCAGCAGCAGCCTCAGCCTGAGGTCGCCGCCACTCCGGCCCCACAACAGGCCGCCCAGCCCGAACCTCAGCCTCAACCGGCGCCCGAACCCGCGGCCCAAACCGCCGTTGCCGACCCGATGGCCCCGCGCCGCGACGCCCCCATCTATCGCCTGCAACGCCCCCAGGCCGGCGTTCCCGTTGACGCCGCCGCCGTCGCCGCCAACCAGCAGACGGCCCAGATCGCCCCGACCGGCGACAACAGCGCCCGCTACTATTCGGTCCACCGCCAGGCCGGCCGTCACCCCGACGCCATCCCCGCTCCGCAACAGACCTATCTGGACGCCCTGCCGGTCGAGATGACCCAGACGCCGCGCTCGAACGACCTGGCCCAGCCGGACGGTCCGCCGGCCCTGATCCGCAATTCGAACGGCTCGCTGCGCGCCGTGCCCCAGACCGAAGCCGACAACCTGCCATGAGCGATCAAGCCGTGATCGAGCCCCCCCTGATCGAGCCCGCCGTGATCCCCGGCTCGCGCCTGCCGCAGCTGATCGCCCTGGCGGCCGAGGATTCCAGCGAAAAGCGCCGCCTGCTGCTGCGCGAACTGACCGACCACTTCTTCGGCGTTCCCGACCACAACGCCAACGAGACCGACCTCTATGGCTCGGTCCTGGCCAAGCTGTCCGACGAGATGGAGGTCGCGGTTCGCGCTGAACTGGCCGCCCGTTTCGCCGAGGCTCCCAACGCCCCCCACAGCCTGATCCGCCGCTTCGCCGACGACGAGCTGGAGGTCGCCGAACAGGTGCTGCGCGCCTCCAGCGTCCTGACCGACGAAGACCTGATCCAGGTCGTGCGCAAGCGCGGCCAGGGTCATCTGCGCGCCGTCTCGGGCCGCGCCGTGGTGTCCGAAGCTGTGTCCGACATCATCGTGGAGCGCGGCGACGACGACACCCTGGACGCCCTGCTGCGCAACGACGGCGCCCGCCTGTCACGCGCGGCGTCCGAGACCGCCGTCGAACGCGCCAAGGCCAATCCCGCCCTGCACGCCGCCACGGTCGAACGCCAGAGCCTGCCCGCCGACCTGCTGAACGAGATGTATTTCGTCGTCGAGGCCCGCCTGCGTCACCAGATCCTGGAACAGAACGCCCGCATGGACCCCGACCTGCTGGAAGCGGCCTTGGCCGCCGGCCGCACGCGGGTCGCCACCGACGACGGCGCCCTGCCCGCCGACTATGCCGAGAACCTGGCCTATGTGGACGAGCTGAAGGCCGCCGGCCAGCTGACGCCCCAGGTCCTGATCCGCTTCCTGCGCTCGAACGGCCGCACGCCCTTCCTGATCGCCCTGTCCAAACTGGCCGACATCGACTTCCACACCGCGCGCGGCATCGTCGAGCGCAAGGATCTGGACGCCCTGTCGGTGGTCTGCAAGGCCGCCGACATGGACCGCGCTGTCTACCTGACCTACGCCGTCGCCGTGCTGGGATCGGAAGACAATCCGATGGGCAAGGCCGCCGCCTACGGCCGCATGTACGGCGAACTGACCCGCGACGCCGCCCTTCGCACCCTGCGCTTCTGGCGCATGCGGCGGACAGCACAGGCGGCGTAAAGCAGCACAAAGCTCTCCCTCCCCGTTCCGGGGAGGGTGGTCGCGAAGCGACCGGGTGGGGGTGGCCCGGCAGGGACGCACTGGCTTAATCCAATACAGATCCGGGGCCTCGCCCAGCCACCTGCCCGCAGGGAGAGGGAGTAGCCGCCCGCCTACTCTAAGGTAGCGCCGCTCAAAGCTTTCCAAAGATTCACGTGCAAACCTGTGGTCAACCCCCGAACATCCTGCCGGTGAATTTCGGGAGGACGACTATGAGAAAACGGTACGCTGTCGGACCGGCCCTATTGGCGTCATTGCTTGTATGCGGCGCACCCATCGCACAGACGGCGGCGACGATCACCAGCCATGACGTGATTGGCGACTGGTCGCTTAGGATGACGCCAGCCGAGGGTGATGGCCGCACCATAACCTTCAAGTCCCAAAACGGCGGCCAACTCGTCCAACCACTCTCGATCACAGCGCGATCAGGCGATCGGCTGAACTGCACGGTGGATGCTCAACCGGCCCAGTGCAGGATAAGAAACGGCAGGCTCGTTGTCGCGACAGGCGCGAACGGTATGCGGATGACCTTCACCCTAACGGATCGGACGCGTCAGGGCTTCGCCGGCGCGATCGATCTGAGGCTCCGTCTGCTGCCCATCGGCAAGCCTATCGGCACAGTCGATATGGTGCGTCGCTAGCAGCATCCAGCGCCCTTGCGCCCATCGAACGCCGCCCGCGCGGTCTCTATGCGATCTATGGTGTTCCCGGCCAATCTCCGGACGCCGCAGCGCAGACGAACAGCTATGAGGCGTGCGGGCGACGGCGCACCGATCTGACTTCAAGTGAGAGCCGTAAGGCTCTGCCTAGCCCTCCCCACCCGGCTTCGGCTGCGCCTCAGCCACCCTCCCCAGCAGGGGGAGGGAGAAGATTGTGCCCCCAAAGCAAAAACGCCCACCTCCTTTCGGAAGCGGGCGTCCTTTTACCGGAAATCTCCGGCCTTATTTCTTGGCGCGAGCCGTCGTGGCGGCGCGGGCGGGCTTGCGGCCGCCCTGGCCCAGGCCCATCGACTTGGCCAGTTCCGAACGCGCCTTGGCGTAGTTCGGGGCGACCATCGGATAGTCTTTCGGCAGACCCCATTTGGCGCGGTAGTCTTCGGGGCTCATGTCGTATTTGGTGCGCAGGTGGCGCTTCAACGACTTGAACTTGCGGCCGTCTTCCAGGCAGATCAGGAAGTCCGGCGCGATCGACTTGCGGATCGGCACAGCCGGTTCCTTGGGCTCGGGTTCGGCCTCGACCGGACCATTGGAAACACCCGACAGGGCGGCGTGAATATTGGCGATAAGCGCCGGCAGAGCCTCTGCCGAGACGGAGTTGTTGCCGACATAGGCCGACACGATGTCCGCAGTCATCTCTAGCAGTTCGGGCTTATCTTCCATTATCGACATCGCTTTCATGATCCATGTGCGCTCGACTGATTCTCCAGTCGAGACATCCCTATATCCTCATAGGGTTGTTTCCACTTGAAAGCAAACACGCGCCCAAGCGGTGCAATGCGCACGTTACTGAAAAGACATGTAGTGGTTAAGATCAACGCCCGAAGTCTTCGGCCAGCACCATCATCGCCGCGCGTTCAGGCGCCGAATATTCATCGACCATATCATCCTCGCCGTCGCGTATGGCGCGCAGCAAGGACGGCGTCAGGGCCGAGGATAGAGACCAGTTCCAGTAACGCAGAACCGTCTGCGCCCGGTCCACCGCCAGCATCTCATAGGTGATCTGCACCCGTTCCCAGTCGGGATGGACATGGCCGTCCGCCAGGGTCTCCGGCCGACGCATCGACCGCCACAGATTGGTCAGGTCCACACGCGACATCCCCGTCGCCTTGCACAGGATCGCCAGCGGCTCGCCCCCAGGATCGCCCAGCAGCTTGGCCCCCGTCAGCGGCTTGACCCCGGCCAGGAAGGCGATCTCCGACGCCGTCTCGCGCGTCAGCCCGTCGCGCGCGGCGACCATGACGGCCTGTTCCAGACTGTCGAACGGGCTCTTTTCGATGGCGGCGCGGTTGCGCTGGCGCCGCTCGATGAACTGCAACGCCTTGCGCGCCACTGGGTCAGCCCACCCCTCCTCGGCGGCCATGGGAAAGACGTCCTCGGACGCCTCCTGCATGACTTCGCGCGATACGGCGAACCGCTGCAGGATGGTGCGACGATCCTCGGCCGCGCACCACCAGAACATGACATAGGCGCCCGACGGCCTCAGCTCTGGCCGTTTCAGCAACAGGCCGCACAGGTTCGGCGACGGACGGCTCAGGCCGACCACCGCCTCGATCCCCACCTGGGACAGGCGCGCGGTCCTGTTGCGCAGCACCGCCTCGATCACCTCCATCTCGCCGAAGGTGAACAGGGTCTCGGTCACGATCTCGGACAGGCCGCGCCGCGCCGCGATCAGCAGCCGGTGCTCGAAACTGGCGTCGCGCGCACAGCCGACGATGTCCGCGTCGCTGAGGGAGGCGCACTGTTCAATCAGCAGACCCGCGATCTCGGCCTCGTCGCGCAGCAGCAGGCGCGCCACGCTGTTGGGCAGTTCGGCCAGGGGCGCCAGGCGCGAGGCGACCCGCCGGCGCTCCTCGCGCGACGCCAGACGCAGCATCTCGACCAGCAGGTCGCCGGTGACGGACCGCTCGAAGGCGTTGATCCGGCTGGCGGGAAGGGACACGACATCGGCCAGCCGCTTCAGCAGCGCACGGCGTGCGCGCAGCGGCGTTTGCGGCGTCGCCTCTTCCCCCATCATGGCTGACAGTTCGCCCATTCGCCCACTCTAGGCGCCAGCGGTTAACCGGGCGTGAGCCTTCAGCTCTTGTTGACCACCACCACGATGGCCAAGATCACGAAGGCCACGACAGCAAGCACACGCGCGATCCACGGCGCGGCGACGAAGACGCCCAGCACAGTGAAGCCGCTCTTGACCGCCTCCGGCCGCGTCAGCGCCTGTTTGAACGTGCCGCCAGCTCCGCCGCCCCCATCACCTGCAATCGGATGACCGCAGTTGGGACAGGCCACGGCCGCCTCGGACACCTGGCGCGCGCAGGCGGGGCAAGGGATCAGGGCCATGTTCAGCCTCCCGGTTTCGGGGTGATACGGATTTCGACGCGGCGGTTCTTCTGACGCCCGTCTGGATCGTCCGAGCCGTCGGGCCTGGTGTTGGCGGCCACCGGCTGTCGCTCCCCGAACCCTTGCGCGCCCAGGGTACGCCCGGCCTCGCGTTGCAGCCGCGCCGCCACCGCCCGCGCACGCCTCAGCGACAGGCCTTCGTTATAGGCGTCGTCGCCCTTGGCGTCGGTATGGCCGCCAATGCTGACCTGAGCGTCGGGATAGCTTTTCAGCAGTTCGGCCGCCCGCGTCAGGGCCGGCTCCGCATCGGCCCGGATCGTCGCCTTGTCGAAATCGAACAGCACGTCGGCCGGCAGGTCGATCACGATCACCCCGTCGCTGCGCCGCGCATTCAGCTCGGTCAGCAGGCTGCGCGTCGTCTCGACCCGTTCGGGCGCCACCTCGGACGAGACGAAGACGCTCTCCAGTTCGCTGTCCGGCCCCGCCTTGGCGAAGCTGGACTGGGGCGCGGTCATGTCCTTCTCGAAGGTCGAGATCGTGCCGATGGCGCTGCCGCTCATCAGCCGCACCGTCATGGCCGAGACCACGCTCGGCGTCAGGCCGGCGGCCAACAGCGCCGCCGCCATGGCGGGCGCGTGCCGTCGCATCATCCGGCCGCTCCGGTCGGGTTCTGGGCCGTCGGATTCTGGGCCGCCTGGGCCGTCAGCGGAATGGTCATGCGCAGGAACGGGCCGATGATGCTGTCCGAGGTCGAGCCTTCGTTGAACACCACCGAGATCTGGTTCACTCTGGACGGCACGGCGCCCATGAAGACCAGGCGGCCGTTCATCGTGTCGCCCTTGACGATATTCATGTTGGGATTGCCCTCGGGCGGCTTCAGGCGAAGCTTCTGGCCGTTGGGCAGTTCGATATAGGTGGCGTTTGTCGCCATCTGGACGTTGTTCGTCATGTCGCTGGCGAACGAGATGCTGACATCCAGAATGGTGGCGTCCTCGGCAAGATCGACGTTCTTGACCCGCACCGTGGCCCCCACGTCCGTCACGCCCTGCACATCCACCGGCACGTTGCGGATCTGGCGCACCTGGGCGGTGACCGGGGAGTGACCTGCGGCGGCGGCCTGCTGCTCCGGCGACATCGACGGATCGACCGCTTGTTTGTCGTCGTTGTTCGAACAGGCGGCGAGCGCCAGGGCCGAGGCCCCGCAAACGGCGATCAGGCGAAGGGCGGCGACAGTCATGAAACGCTCCGGCGTTGTTGATCCATCGCGCGTCTGTCCGCATCCCAAGCGGAGCCGCACGCGCGTCCGATATCGAACACGCGGGCGGCCGAAAGGCTCCGCTTGGAGCTTGATCGTTTTTTGATTGAACCGCGCAGCGGTGCGGTCAAAAAACGTGAATCACGCTCCGCTTAAAGCCCTTCGAACAATGCCGTCGACAGATAGCGTTCGGCGAAGGACGGGATGATGACCACGATGGTCTTGCCCGCATTCTCGTCCAGCGCCGCCAGGCGGAAGGCGGCGGTCAGGGCCGCGCCCGAGCTTATGCCGACGGGGATGCCTTCGACGCGGGCGGCCTTGCGCGCCATGTCGAAACTGTCGTCGTTCGACACCTGTTCGACCCCATCGACCACCGACGGATCATAGATGGCCGGCGTGAAACCGGCGCCGATGCCCTGGATCTTGTGCGGGCCGGGCGCGCCGCCCGACAGCACAGGCGAGGCCTCCGGCTCGACCGCGATCATCTTCACGGAAGGCTTCTTCGCCTTGAGCGCCTGGCCGACGCCCGAGATGGTGCCGCCGGTGCCGACGCCGGCGATGACGATGTCCACCGCCCCGTCGGTGTCGTTCCAGATTTCCTCGGCCGTCGTCACCCGGTGGATGGCCGGGTTGGCCAGGTTCTCGAACTGCGACGGGCTGACTGAGTTCGGCGTGGTTTCCAGCAGTTCCTGCGCCCGCGCGATCGCGCCCTTCATCCCTTTCTCGGCCGGGGTCAGCTCAAGCCGGGCGCCCAGCAGGGCCAGCATCTTGCGCCGTTCGATGGACATGCTCTCGGGCATGACCAGGATCAGTTTCAGCCCCTTGGCCGCCGCCACGAAGGCCAAGGCGATGCCGGTGTTGCCGCTGGTCGGCTCGACCAGAACGGTGTCGGCGTTGATCTTGCCCGCCTCCTGCAGCGCCTCGACCATGGCCACGCCGATCCGGTCCTTGACCGAGGCGATAGGGTTGAAGAACTCCAGCTTGGCCAGCACCGTCGCCTTGGCCCCATATTCGGCCGACAGGCGCGGCAGGCGCACGATGGGGGTGTCGCCGATGGTGTCGACGATCGAGTCATAGACCTTGCCCCGGCCCTTCTTCAGGTGGCGGGACGCGTCGTAGCTGAAGTCGGTCATGAGGAAGGTCTCCGTGAATCTGTGGCCCGCAACAGATAAGGCCTCGCCGCACCGCGCAAGGGGGCGAACGCGATCATTTCTGCGCGACCCTTTCAGAGCGGCTATGTAGGCCTATATGTCGCGGTCGCGCGAACCGAGATTTTCTCCCTTGCCCCACACTCGCCCGCCTTCCGACAACGGCCTGACGCCTGAGATCGCCGAACTGGTCGCGGAAGTGCATGCCGACACGGCCGCCGAGACCCAGATCCAGATGGACGATCCGACCGCGCCCAAGGTCGAAGAGGCCACGGTGCCCGAGACCCGCTCCACCGCCGACGAGTTGCGCTATCGCCTCAAGCAGCAGTCGCTGCTGGCGCGGTTCGGCGAGGTGGCCCTGCGCGAACGGGACCGTCAGGCCCTGCTCGACGCCGCCTGCGAGATCTGTTCGGACGGGCTGGAGACGCCGCTGTCCAAGGTGCTGATCCACAACGAGACCCGTGACCGACTGGTCCTGATCGCCGGTGTCGGCTGGACCGGCGAGGTCGAGGGCCGCGCCTCGCTGGGCGTCGAGCTGGATTCGCCGGCAGGCTACGCCTTCCAGACCGGCAAGCCCCTGATCTCCAACCATCTGGACATCGAGGACCGGTTTCGTACGCCCAAACTGCTAGCCGACCACGGGGTGCGACGCGCCATCAACGTGTTGATCCGGCCCGAACTGGACGGCGAACCCTGGGGCGTGCTCGAGGTCGACAGCCCCGACGAAGGCCAGTTCGACGCCCGCGACGCCCTGTTCCTGGACGCCTTCGCCGCCGTCGTCGGCGCCGCCATCGCCCGTCAGCAGACCGAGCAGCGCCTCCTCGCCGCAATCGAACACCAGGCCCTGCTGACGCGCGAGGTCAGCCACCGCGTCAAGAACAGCCTGTCCCTGGTCTCCAGCCTGCTGTCGATGCAGGCGCGCGGCGCCGCGTCCGACGACGTGCGCGCCGCCCTGGCCACGGCCGGGTCGCGCATCCAGGCCATCAGCCAGGTCCACGACCAGCTGTGGCGCGGCGCCGACGTCCAGACCGTGATCCTGTCCGACTTCCTGTGCCAGCTATGCGCGGCCATCGACACCGGCAGCGACCACCACGTCGTCACCTGCGAGGCCTCGGACGCGCCGCTGGGCGCCGACATCGCCATCCCTCTGGGCCTGATCGTCAACGAACTGGTCACCAACGCCATCAAATACGCCTATGGCCCGGACGGCGGCGGCATCGCCGTGACCGGCCGGATCTCGGACGGGCGCCTGACCGTGACGGTGGCGGACCAGGGCAAGGGCTTCGACCTGATCGCCGCCCGCAGCGACCGCAGTCTGGGCATGCGCGTGATCGACAGCCTGGTGCGCCAGATCGGCGGGACCATCGAGAACCGCAGTCAGGACGCCGGCCAGGGCGCCGTCCTGGTGGTCGAGGCCTCTGCGACCTAAGGCCGGTCCTAGAACTCTTCCCAGCCGTCGGCGTCCGCCGTCAGCGCCAGGGCGGCGCCCCCGCGACCGACCGTCTTCATCATCGTGACCGTGCGCGGCGCAGCCGTGGCGGCGGCGCGGCGCGGCGCGTGTCGTTGCCCCTGATGTTGAGGCGCTCCGACCTGGAAGCGCGCGACCGCCGCGTTCAGGCTGTCGGCCTCCTGCGACAGAGAATGGCTGGCGGCGGTGGATTGCTCGACCATGGCGGCGTTCTGTTGGGTCATCTGGTCCATCTGGTTGACCGCCGTATTGACCTGCTGAAGGCCCGTCGCCTGTTCGGCGGCCGACCCCGAGATGTCGGTCACCAGGGTTTCGATCTGGGCGACGTGGGCCGTGATCCGCTCCAGGCTGGCGCCGGTCTCGCCGACCAGACGCACGCCCGACCCGACCTGGCTCGCGGATTGGGTGATCAGGGACTTGATCTCCTTGGCGGCCTGGGCCGATCGCTCGGCCAGGGCCCGAACCTCGGAGGCGACGACGGCGAAGCCGCGACCGCTGTCGCCCGCCCGCGCGGCTTCGACCCCGGCGTTCAGGGCCAGGAGGTTGGTCTGGAAGGCGATCTCGTCGATCACGCCGATGATCTGGCCGATCTCGTTGGACGAACGTTCGATTTCGCCCATCGCCGTGATGGCGTCGCGGACCACCGCGCCGCTCTTGTCGGCGTCGCCCCGTGCAGCCTGAACGGCGCCGGCGGCCTGAACCGCGCCCGCAGCGGTCGCCCGCACGGTGGCGGTGATCTGGTCCAGGGCGGCGGCGGTCTCTTCCAGAGACGCGGCCTGTTGTTCGGTGCGGCGCGACAGGTCGTCGGCGGCTTGGGCGATCTCGCCAGCGCCGGCGTTGATGGCCCCTGCGTTGAAGGCAATCGAGCCGATGGCCTCCTGCAAACCGTCCAGGGCGGCGTTGAAGTTGGCGCGCAGGCGTTCGTAGGCCGCCGGGAAGGGCTGAACCAGGCGGAAGGTCAGGTCGGCGCCGGCCAGGGCGTCCAGCCCCTGCCCCAGTCCATCGACCACTTCCGCCTGTTCGCGGGCGGCGGCCTGACGCGACTGATCGCCGGCGATGCGGTCCTCGTCCTCCTTCAGACGTTGCTGCTCGGCCTGGGCCGCCTGGGCCTGGGCGCGCGTGACGATCAGGGCCTGGATATCGACCACGGCCCGCGCGATGTCGCCGACCTCGTCCTTGCGGCGCGCCTCGCTCAACTGCACCTCGGTCTTGCCCTGGGCCATCGCCCGCAGGTCTCCGGTCAGCCGCCGGATCGGCGCGACCACGCCCCGCACCCCGCCCAGGATCAGGCCGATGCTGATCAGCAGGCTGATGATCATGGCCGCGATCATCACCATCCGTCCGTTGTTCGCTTCGGTCTCGGCGGCGTCGTGATTGCGCACCGCAGCGGCCTCGATCTTGTCGGCGGCGGCGCTCATCGCCGTTTCCAGCGCGGTGAACTGGGTCTGGAAGGACGGCAACTCTTGCTGCGCCGCCGCGTGATCGCTCGCGGCCACGTCGACCGTATGAGCGGCCGCCGCGATATAGGTCTTCAACGGCGCCTCGACCGCCTTCAGAACCGCCTGAATGTCAGGGTCGGTCGCCAGGGCGGTATTGTCCGCGATGGACTTCTCGAAAATCTCGCGATGTTCGGCCAGATCGGCCCGGACATCGTCGATCGACACGCCGTTGACGGGGTCGGACGCCAGGAGCGCGCCGTACACATCCGCCCGCAAGGCGTCGTGCATCATGTCGGCCTGCATGTGATTGCGCAGAATGTCGGACGACACCGAGGCCCGATCCAGCGCGCCGCCCAGCTGGGTGTTCATCATCAGGCCGACCCCGGCCGTGCCGACGGACAGGACCAGCACACCGATACCGGTCGCGGTCACCTTCTTGCCGATCGTCCAGCCCATGGTCGTCCACTCCCCGTGCGACATTGTGAAACACCGATACCGGAACCTGGTTAACGGTTTGTCAGCGTGTGGCGTTGGCGGCGTAAGCGCGATCTTCACCTTCTGGAATTACATCGGTCTGCAACACAGAACGGATGTATGGCCATGCAGAACGCTACGCCCTCGATCATGAAGCCTCTTTTTGCAGCGGTCGCCGTCGGCGCCGTCTGCCTCGCCGGACCGGCCGCCGCGCGCGTCGCCGACCCGACCTGGAGCGTGTCGGCGGAATATACGGCCGACGTGTCCGGCGTGGTCTCGCGCGCGGGGCGGTATCTGGACAATCTGTCTGTCGAGCTGGACGGCGACCTGGAACAGGCCGTCGGCTGGCGTGGCGCACGGCTGCATCTGTCGGGCCTCTACAACGGCGGCGGTGAACCCAACGCCCTGGCCGGCACCCTGCAGGGCGTCGACAATATTGAGGTGGGGCAACAAGGCGCGCGCCTGTTCGAGGCGTGGATCGAACAGGACCTGGGCGGATCGGCCTCGCTGCTGGCGGGCCTGTATGATCTCAACAGCGAATTCTACGCCACCGAGGCGTCCGGCCTGCTGATCGCGCCGCCGTTCGGCATCGGCTCGGAACTGGCCTCGACCGGTCCAAACGGCCCGGCCATCTTCCCGTCGTCGTCGCTGGCGGCGCGGCTTCGCGTAGGCGACAGCGATGCGCTGTATGGCCAGGTCGCGGTCGTCAACGCCGACGCCCGGACCCTGGGCGATCATGGCGGGGTGGACACCACCCTGGACCAGGGCGTGCTGGGCATCGCCGAGGCGGGCATGGGTGGACCCGTCCGCTACGCCCTGGGCGTCTGGCGCTATGATCAGCGTCAGGACGACATCCGCGACCTGACGCCCGACGGCGATCCCGCTCACAGCCTGGCCCAAGGCGCCTATGCGCTCGCCGAGGGCCGCATCTACGGCGCCGCCGCGCCGGACGGTCCCCAGATCGACGCCTTCGCGCGCCTGGGCCTGTCGGACGGCGATACGACCGACTTCCAGGGCGGCTGGCAGGCCGGCCTCCTGATGCGCCAGATCTTCGCCTCTCGGCCCGAGGGCCAACTGTCCTTCGGACTGCACCAAGGCTGGCTGTCGAACAAGGCGCGCGCCAATCTGACCGACACCGGCGTCAATCCCGACCGCCACGAGGAGGGAATGGAGCTGACCTATGCCGACACCATCGGCCGGTTCGGCGTCCAGCCCGATATCCAGCTGATCCGCAACCCCGGCGGCCTGCGCGACGCCGACAATGTGGTCGTGGTGTCGCTGCGCGTCACCGTGCCCCTGTTCTGAGGCCTCAACCCTCCAGCACCGCCCGTCCCGGATCGAAGCCGACGACCTCGCGGATGACGATCATGCTCTTGAAGCCGCGCACGCCCTTTTCGGGGATCAATTCGCGGATGCCGAAGACCTCATAGTCCTGCATCGAGCGGACGGCGACGGTCAGCAGATAGTCGGTCTCGCCCGTCACGTCCCAGGCGCCCTGGACCTCGGGGCTGGCCTTCATGGCGCGCTGAAAGGCGTCCATCACCCCGCGATCCTGGGTGTTCATCTCGACCTGGACATGCAGGACGATGCGCGGCTCGACGCGGGCCGGATCGATGACGGCGACATCGGCGGCGATGACGCCTTCCGCCCGCAGACGACGCAGGCGACGCAGCACGGCCGATTCCGAAAGCCCCACCGCCTCGGCCGTCACCCGCGCGGGCTCCAGATTGTTGCGCCGGACCCGCGCCAGCAGTCGATGGTCGAAATCGTCGAGAGTGACGAAATTCGTCATTGAGCAGCCTTTCGTGACGATTTCAGGCGCATTCAAGCGGAAAATCGCCGGGAAGCGCAAGCGGGATTCGGCTACTTATCGGCCATGACTTCCTTGGCCCTGAAACAGCACCTGACCTCGCCCCTGGCGATGCGCCTGATCCCTTATCTGGCGCTGTTTGCGGGTATGGTGACGTTGGCGAGCGGCACATCGTTCGCCAAGACCCTGTTCCCGATGATCGGTGCGGAGGGAACCTCGGCCTACCGCGTCGGGATTTCGGCCGTGCTGCTGGTGGCGGTGTTCCGGCCCTGGCGGTTCCGGCTGACCCGTGCCGACCTGGGGGCCATCGCCTTGTATGGCGTGGTGCTGGGGGCGATGAACCTCAGCTTCTACATGTCGCTGCGCACCATTCCGCTGGGCCTGGCCATCGCCATCGAGTTCATGGGGCCGCTGACCCTGGCCCTGATCCATTCGAGGAAGCCCATCCATTTCGTCTGCATCGGCTTCGCCGTGCTGGGCCTGGGCCTGCTGTTGCCGCTGAAAGCGGGGGCCGGGGCGCTGGACCCCGTCGGCATGGCCCTGGCCGCCTTCGCCGGCCTGTGCTGGGCGCTGTATATCGTCTTCGGCAAGCGGCTGTCGCACATTCATGCGGGCCAGTCGGTGGCGCTGGGCATGACGGTCGCGGCGTTCGTCGTCGTGCCGTTCGGCGTGGCCCATGCCGGCGCGGCGCTGTTGAACCCGGCCATCATCCTGGCCGGCGTGGCGGTGGCGATTTTCTCCAGCGCCCTGCCTTATTCGCTGGAGATGGTGGCCCTGCGCAGCATCCCCAAACGCACCTTCGGCGTGGTGCTCAGCGCCGAGCCGGCCGTCGGCGCCCTGGCCGGCCTGTTGATCCTGCACGAACACCTGACCGGCCAGCAATGGCTCGCCATCGCCGCCATCGTCGCCGCCTCGGTCGGCGCCATCGCGACGACGCGGGAACCGAAGGTAGGGCCGGAGCCGGTTTAATCACTCCCACTCCCCGTCATCCTAGGGCTTGTCCCTAGGATCCAGAATCCCGGTATTCCACGGTCATGCACTCTGCGGACGCACCGGGAGTCTGGATCCTCGCCACAAGGGCGAGGATGACGGGAATGAAGGGGGGCGAAGGGCGCGCTCTCAGAACTCTTCCCAATCCTGGGTCGGCGCCGAGGTCGAGCCCCCGCCGGCATAGGCGCGGATGCGGGCGCGTTCTCGGGCCAGGGGGACGGGACCGGAACCCGACAGGTCGTGGACCCGCGTTTGAACCGGCGCCTCGCCCGTGTCGAACCGTTCGACCAGCTGGGCCAGTTGCTCGGTCTCGGTCTTCAGGCTCATGGCGGCGGCCGTCGTTTCCTCGACCATGGCCGCGTTCTGCTGCGTGACCTGATCCATCTGGTTGACGGCGCTGTTGACCTGGCTCAGCCCCGTGGCCTGCTCCTGAGCCGAGGCCGCGATTTCGGAGATCAGGGCGTCCATCTCGGCGACCTTGACCGCGATGGCCGACAGGGCCGACCCCGTCTCGTTGACCAGTTGCACCCCTTGCGCCACCTCGTGGCCCGAGGTGGTGATCAGGGTCTTGATCTGTTTCGCGGCCTCCGCCGACCGCTGGGCCAGGGCGCGCACTTCGGACGCGACCACCGCAAAGCCCCGCCCCGCCTCGCCCGCCCGCGCCGCCTCGACCCCAGCGTTCAGGGCCAGCAGATTGGTCTGGAAGGCGATCTCGTCGATGACGCCGATGATGTCGCTGATCTGGGTCGAGCTGCGCTTGATGCCGTCCATGGCGGCGATGGCCTGGCGCACCACCTCGCCCGAGCGGTCGGCCTCGGCCCGCGCGCCCACAGCGGCCGAAGAGGCCTGTTTGGCCCCGTCGGCGCTGCGTTTCACCGTCGCGGTGATCTGGTCCAGGGCCGCCGCCGTCTCTTCCAGACTGGCGGCCTGCTGTTCGGTGCGGCGCGACAGGTCGTCCGACGCGCTTGAGATTTCGCCCACCCCGCCCCTCAGGCCCGACACGGCCCGCAGCGCCTGGCCCAGGGTCTGGCGCAGGCTTTCGACGGCGGCGTTATAGTCGTCGCGAACCCGGATATGCGCGCCCTGCACCGGCGCATCGATCCGCGCGGTCAGGTCGCCGGCCGACAGCCGCGCCAGGGCGCCGGCCAGGGCCTCGACCAGCAGGTTCTGCGCCTGCTCCGCCTCGATCCGCTGCGTCTCTCGGCGGGCGGCCTCCTGTTCCTCGGCCGTGATGTCGATGGCCAGCTTGATGACTTTCGTGGGCCGTCCGTCGGGACCGAAGACCGGATTGTAGGAGGCCTGCAGCCAGACCTCTCGCCCGCCCTTGGCCAGCCGCCGGAACTTGCGCGCCAGGAACTGCCCGGCGTTCAACTCGCGCCAGAAGGCGGCGTAGTCAGGCGAAGCAGCCTCGACCGGGTCCATGAACTGGCGGTGATGGGCGCCCCGGATCTCTTCCAGACTGTACCCCATCGTGGTCAGCAGGTTCTGGTTGGCGTCGATGATCGTGCCGTCCAGGTTGAACTCGATCACCGCCTGGGATCGGCCGATGGCGGCCATCTTGCCGTCCAGGTCGATCAGGCGATCCTGCATCTGCGCGCGCGCCCGACGCTGTGTTGCGAACATGGTCCCACCCCTTCGCGATCAGCGAGTCCCCGCCCGCCTCAGTTGCATGATTAGCAGCCTAATTAGTTTCAAAAGTCTTTCTCGCAAGAGTTGCAAACCGTACGCAACTCGCGCAACGGCCAAGGTTGAATCGGCGCCCAACTTCACCGCTCGTTAACCACGATGGCGCATCTCTGAACCCCTGTTTTTGGGGTCTGTTTTTGCGCAATCTCGTCGCCGCCGTCGAAGCGATCGATCCGCTGGTCGTGACCGGCAAGGTCGCGGGCGTGTCGGGCCTGCTGATTGAGTCGCGCGGCGGCCTGTCGCGCCTCGCCGTCGGCGCCCGCGCCGAGATCAGCCGACGCGGCCATTCCCCCCTGCCGGCCGAGGTGGTCGGTTTCCGCGATTCCAAGGCCCTGCTGATGCCGTTCGGCCCGGTCGAGGGCGTGGCCCCCGGCGCCGACATCCGCATTATCGACCAGGCCGCCAGCGTGCGCCCGACCACCGCCTGGCTGGGCCGCATCATCGACGCCTTCGGCCAGCCGATCGACGGCAAGGGACCGCTGCCGCAAGGCCCCGCCCCCTATCCCTTGCGCCCCTATCCCTTGCGCGCCCCGCCCCCGCCCGCCCATTCGCGCGGCCGGGTGGGCGAGCGTCTGGACCTGGGCGTGCGGGCCATGGACGTCTTCACCACCACCTGCCGAGGCCAGCGCCTGGGCATCTTCGCCGGTTCGGGCGTGGGCAAGTCGGTGCTGCTGTCGATGCTGGCCAAACAGGCGACCTGCGACGCCGTGGTCGTCGGCCTGATCGGCGAACGGGGCCGCGAAGTGCGCGAGTTCGTGGAAGAGACCCTGGGCGAAGAGGGGCTGAAACGCGCCGTCGTCGTGGTCGCCACCTCGGACGAGCCGGCCCTGAAACGCCGCCAGTCGGCCTATATGACCATGGCCATCGCCGAATATCTGCGCGACCAGGACCTGGAGGTGCTGTGCCTGATGGACAGCGTCACCCGCTTCGCCATGGCCCAGCGCGAGATCGGTCTCGCCGCCGGCGAACCGCCGACCACCAAGGGCTATACCCCCACCGTCTTCACCGAACTGCCCAAGCTGCTGGAGCGGGCCGGGCCGGGTCCGGTGCGGCCCGACGGCACGACGGCGGCGCCCATCACCGCCCTGTTCACCGTGCTGGTGGACGGCGGCGACCATGACGAACCGATCGCCGACGCCGTGCGCGGTATTCTGGACGGGCACATCGTCATGGACCGCAAGATCGCCGAGCGCGGACGCTTCCCCGCCATCGACGTGCTGAAGTCCGTCAGCCGCACCATGCCCGCCTGCCAGACCCCGCCCGAGCGCGAGCTGAACAAGCGCGCCCGCCAGTGCCTGTCAGCCTATGCGAACATGGAAGAGCTGATCAAGATCGGCGCCTATCGCACCGGCGCCGACCCCATCGTGGACCGCGCCATCGCCCTGAACCCCGCGCTGGAAGATTTCCTGGGACAGGACAAGGACGATCACACGCGTCTTTCCGATTCCTTTACCCGGCTAGAGGACATCCTCAATCAAGGCATGATCAGAGAGTGACGACGAAATGACCGCTTGGGCCCAATCCCTGATCCGCATCTCCAACTACGAGGTCGAGACGCTGCAGAAGCGCCTGGCCGAGATCACCGAACGCCGCGCCAACGCCGAGATCCGCATCGCCGTCCTTGACGCCGAGGCCGAGGGCGAACGCAACCGCGCCCGCATGGACGCCGAGGCCGGCATGATGCTGGGCGCCTATCTGAACGGCTGGAAGTCCCGCAAGGCCGCCGCCGAGGGCGACCTGACCGTGCTGGACGCCGAGGAAGCCGGCGCCCGCGATGCCCTGACAGGCGCCTTCGAAGAGCTGAAGAAGTTCGAACACGTCGCCGAGACCACCCGCCTCAGCCAGCTGGTCGCCATCGCCAAGCGCGAAACCGCCGCCTTTGACGAACTGGGCCTGCGGAAACGTGCGGTCTGACAACCGACAGACTTCTCCCTCCCCCTGCGGGGGAGGGTGGTCGCGAAGCGACCGGGTGGGGGCGGCCAGGCAGGGTCGCAACTGCCTGATGCAAGACAAGTCCGTGGGATTTCGCCCTGCCCTCCCCACCCGGCTTCGGCTGCGCCTCAGCCACCCTCCCCGGAGCGGGGAGGGAGACATCTGATGTTCAGCCGCCGCACCGTCCTCGCCGCCCCCATCGCCCTCGCCGCCTGCGACCGCTTCGCCTCGGCCGAGCCGACGCCGCCCAACGTCCCGCCGCTGAAATCCATCTCGCCCGGCCCCTTCGGCACGGCGATCAAGGCGACGCAGATCGACGACCCCGCCTGGGTCGCCCTCGCCCGCGCCAACGTCTCCCAACTCACGCCCGAGTGGGAGATGAAGATGGAATACATCCTGGCCAATGGCCTGAACCATCCGAACTTCGACCGCGCCGACCGCATCGCCGCCTTCGCCCAGGCCCAGGGCATGGCGATGCACGGCCACACCCTGATCTGGTACGCGCAAGGCAAGGAGGCGTTCGCCGGTCTGGACGACGCCGCCTTCGACCGCGCCTTCGACGGCTATATCGCAACGGTCGCCGGTCGCTATCGCGGCAAGGTCCGCAGCTGGGACGTGGTCAACGAACCGATCCTGGACGACGGTTCGGCCCTGCGCGACTGCCACTGGAGCGCTCGCTACGGCCAGGACGGCTATATCCTGCGCGCCTTCGAAAAGGCCCGGATCGCCGATCCCGAGGCCATCCTGTTCCTGAATGAATACAATCAGGAAAGCGTGCCGGCAAAGGGCGCGCAGTTCCTGAAACTGGTCGAGCGCCTGCTGAAGGCCGGCTGCCCGCTACGGGGTCTGGGCCTGCAATCCCACCTGTGGATCGACATCCCCGAAGGCGTCATCGTCGCCTATATGCGCGAGGTGGCCCAGTTCGGCCTGCCGATCCATGTGTCCGAGCTGGACTGCACCCTGCGCACCGAAAACCGGCTGGATCTGCGCAAGGCAGCCGACCGCATCGCCGCCCAGGGCGCGCGCGTCACCGAACTGGCCTCGGCCTTCGCGGCCCTGCCAAAACCCCAGCAGTTCGCCTTCACCGCCTGGGGCCTGCGCGACACCGACAGCTGGTATCGCCAGGGCGACAAGGACGACGGCAAGGACAAGCCCCTGCCCTTCGACAGCTTCGGCCGCCCCAATCCGATGGCGGCGGCCATCGCGGCCGGCTTCAAGACCCCCGCCTGAATACAGGCCTCTGAATACGGAAACGCCCGGCCGTCTTGCGACAGCCGGGCGTTTCTTTGCGAACCGGAGGGGGTGTTCGGCTTACTTCTTGGGCTTGGCGGTCACGGTCGCCGGAGCCTGGACCGAAGTCCGAGCCTGGGCTTGATGACCACGACGATGCGCACGCGGCGCACGGGCCGACGGCGCGGGCGTCGTGACCGAGGCGGTCGCGGCGGGACGCGCGGTCATGGCGGTCGAGGGCGCCGGGGTCGTGCCGGCGAAGGCTGCGCCGCTGGTCAGGGCGGCGATGGCGACGGCGGAAACGGCTGCGGCGGTGCGGAGGGTTTTCATGTCGATGTCTTTCGTTTGAGGTTCAAATGTTCAGAGCGGTCGGGGTCCTGCCGGCCGGGGGAAACCGGCAGGGACGTCATAGGCGTCGGGCCTACTTCTTCTTGGCGGGGGTCATCGCCCGGTGATGACGGGCGTGGCTGACCTGGCGGTGCGAATGCGCACGGGCGGAGGCGGCGGGGCGGGCGTGAGAACCCGACGACGGGGCCGAAGGCGTGCCGGCGAACGCGGCGCCGCTGGTCAGGATCACCAGGGCGGCGGCGCCGAAAGCGGCGGTGGAACGCAAGGACTTCATGGCGGGTCTTTCTGTGTTTTCAGCGTCCGGCCTCGTGTCGGACAGTCACTGTTTCGGCCCGCCATCCGGCCGGTTCGGGGCCGGTCGGTGTCGCCGCGTGTCGGGCGCGAACAGATTTGTGTCCGACTGTATCCGCCGCGCTTTGGCCATGAGACGGGACGACAGGTCGCGCTTCCCACCGCTCGCCGAACGCCAATGTCCCAGACCTCCGCCGCCCCTGTCCTTCTGGTCGTCGACGACGACCGCGACATCCGCAACCTGCTGTCCGAGCATCTGGAGCAGCACGGGTTTCGCACGGTGAAGGCCGCCGACGGCCGGGCCATGAAGGCGGCGCTGGAGGCCGGGCCTATCGATCTGGTGGTGCTGGACCTGAATCTGCCGGACGAGGACGGTCTGTCCCTGTGTCGCGGCATCCGCGCCGTCTCGCGCACGCCGGTCATCATCCTGACGGCGCGCGGCGATCCCATCGACCGGATCGTGGGGCTGGAGATGGGCGCCGACGACTATATGGCCAAGCCGTTCGAGCCGCGCGAACTGGTGGCGCGCATCCGCACCGTGCTGCGTCGCACGGGAGGCGAGGCGACGGCGATGGAGGGCCGTCACGCCGACTTCTCGAACTGGTCGCTGGATATCGCCGCGCGGGCCCTGACCGCGCCGGACGGGCGGCTGGCCCCGCTGTCGGGCGCCGATTTCGACCTGCTGCACGCCCTGGTCAGGAACGGCGGCAAGCCCCTGTCGCGCGAGCGGATCCGCGCCCTGTCCACCGTCGCCGACGCCGACGACCGCGCCATTGATCTGAGGGTCAGCCGCCTGCGCCAAAAACTGGGCGACGACGCCAAAGCCCCGGCTCTGATCCGCACAGTGCGCAGCCTGGGCTATATGCTGGTGGGGCCCGTCACATGGCGCGCTTAGGGGCGCGCCTGACGCACGGCCGGGCCGAGGCCGAGACCACGCGGCTGTTCCTGCTGCTGCTCGTCGGCGCCCTCCTGGCGGCCGGGGTGACCTTCGCCGCCCTGGGCCTCAATCATCGCCATCGCCTGTCCCAGGCCCATGACTTCACCACCGCCGAGCGGATCGTGGACTTGGCCGGATCCAGCGACGATCCCGCCGCCAGCCTGACCGACGGTCTGCCGGACGCTGCGGGCCAGAGGCTGGGCGCGCCCGACCCGTCCCTGACCCATGCGGTCGCCGAGGCCCTGAAGCGGCGTGGCGTCGATGGGGTCTCGGTCAAGGCCTATGAGGCGTCCAGCCGCGCCTGCGGGGCGGCGGGCGATCACCTGCGCTGTCGCATCCTGGTGCTCAGCCCCGAAAACGGCGCCCCCACGCCGGTCGCCATCAGCCTGCCGCCCGCCCCGCGCCCCTGGTCGCTCAGCCGCGAGGCCGCCGCCCTGCTGTTCGCCGGTCTGGCCGCCGTTCTGCTGACCGGCTGGATGGCGTCGCGTCTGGCCGCCGGGCCGCTGAACCGCCTGTCCCAAGGCGCCGTCGCCCTCAGCCACGACCTGGACCGCCCGCCCCTGGTCGAGGAGGGCGCGCGCGAGGTGCGCCAGGCCGCCGCCGCCCTGAACGCCATGCAGACCCGGCTAAAGACCATGATCGAGGACCGCACCCGCGTCCTGGCCGCCGTCGCCCACGACCTGCAGACGCCCCTGACCCGGATGCGGCTGCGCGTCGAGAAGATCGAGGACGAGCGCCTGCGCGCCCAGTTCGTCGCCGACCTGGCGGGGATGCAGCATCTGGTCCGCGAGGGGCTGGACCTGGCCCGCATGGAGACCACGGCCGAGGCCGTGACGCCGGTCGATCTGGACGCTTTGCTGTCCGCCATCTGCGAGGACGCCGCCGAGGCGGGCCAGCCCGTCGCCTTCACTCAGGGCTGCAACGCCGTCGTCCCCACCCGGCCCCAGGCCCTGCGTCGCTGCCTGACCAATCTGATCGACAACGCCGTGCGCCACGGAGGCGACGCGGCCGTCAGCGCCATCCAGCACGAGCGGACCATCCGTCTGATCGTGCGCGACCATGGCCCCGGCGTCGCCCCGGAACAGTTGGAGAACCTGTTCGAGCCCTTCTACCGCCTGGACCCCTCGCGCTCACGCGACAGCGGCGGCACGGGCCTGGGCCTGACCATCGCCCGCCGCATGGCCGACCGCGCGGGCGCCCAGCTGACCCTGGCCAATGCGAACGGCGGCGGGCTTGAGGCGACGTTGACGTTCGAGACCTGACAAAAATCCACCGAGCCTGCATCCAGAAAGCCGGCTCGACGCCTCTCCCTGAAAGCGTCACCGTGACGCGCTCCAGGAGACCGCCCTTGCCCCAGTTCCTTCCCGCCCGTCGTCGCAGCGCGGTCCTGTTGGTCGCCTTCAGCGCGCTGGTGTTTGCGGTCGGTCCCGTCGCGGCCCAGGATGTCGCGCGCATGGATCAAGTGGTCCGCGCCTCCAGCGACGCCGACGCCTTTTCCGGCGCCGTCCTGGTCGCGCGCGATGGGCGCATCCTGCTGGATCAGGGCTATGGCCTGGCCAATCGGGAATGGAACATCCCCAACGACGGCGACACCAAATTCCGGCTCGGCTCGCTGACCAAACAGTTCACCGCCGTCGCGATCATGCTGCTGAACCAACAGGGCAAGGTCGATCTGGATGCGCCGATCAAGACCTGGCTGCCCGAGGCGCCGGCCGCCTGGGACGCGGTGACGACGCGCCATCTGCTCAGCCACACGGCCGGCATCCCCAACTTCACCGCCTTCGACGACTATGAGGCGTTGAAGACGCAGCCAGCGACCACGGCCGGGCTGATCGCCCGGTTCAGCGACCGGCCGCTGGACTTCGCGCCAGGCACGCGGTTCGCCTATTCCAACTCGGGCTATGTTCTGCTCAGCGCCATCGTCGAGGCGGCGAGCGGCCAGACCTACGCCGATTTCGTCACCGCCAATCTGTTCGCCCCGCTGGGCATGACCGACAGCGGCTATGACCGCCACGACGCCATCCTGCCCCGCCGCGCCTCCGGCTATGCGCCGGGCGCGTCCGGCGTCGTCAATGCCGACTATGTGGACATGAGCATACCGACCGGCGCCGGCGCCCTGTATTCGACCACCCACGACCTGCTGAAGTGGGAGCAGGGCCTGTTCGGCGGGCGGGTGCTGAACCCCCAGTCGATCACCGCCCTGACCACGCCCGTCCGAAACGGCTACGCCATGGGGCTGATGGTTTCCGAGGCCGACGGCAAAAAGCTGGTCTGGCACAATGGCGCCATCGAGGGCTTCAACACCTATATGGCCTATGATCCGGGCGACCGAACCGCCGTCATCGTCCTGGGCAATCTGAACGGCGAGGCGCCGGACAAGCTGGGCGCCGCCCTGGTCACCCTGGCGCGCGGCGGGACCGTCACCCTGCCCAGCGAACGCCGCGCCGTCGCCCTCTCGCCCGACGTGCTGAAGGCTTATGAGGGCGTCTACAATCTGGCCCCGACCTTCGCCCTGACGATCTCGGTCGTGGACGGCAAGCTGATGGCCCAGGCCACCGGCCAGCCGGCCTTCGCCCTAACGGCCGAGGCCGAGGACGCCTTCTTCCTGACCGCCATCGACGCCCAGATCACCTTCACACGCGACACAGCCGGCGCCGTCGAGGGTCTGGTCTTGCATCAGGGCGGCCGCAATATGCCCGCCAAGCGCCAATGAGGATCGGAGGCGGCGTCGGCGTTCGCGCGCCGCCCCGTCGTCAGTCGATGGCCTCGATCCCCTCGGCCTTCGCCTTCGCCACCATGGCCCGCATGGCAGCCAGCTGTTCGGCCGGATGACATTGCCAGCCCACCACCTCGCCCACGATCCGCAAGGGCTCGCGCGAGCGGTAGGACTGGGTCGGGTTGCCGGGAAATTTCTTGTCGGTCAGATTGGGGTCGTCGATGATCTCGCCGGTCGGGACGACGACATAGATGCGCTCGCGCCCCTCCCCTTGCGCCAGCTCCGCGCCCCAGATCGCGGCCTCCAGCGTCCCTGCCAGATAGACCCACGGGTTCGCCTTGCCGGCCCCGAAGTTGGAGGCGTAGCCGGCGGCGATCAGGTCGCCGGTCTTCAGATCGGCCTTCGTGCCGTGAAAATAGCCGCGTTCCATGGGTCGCCCTTACGAGGTTTCAGGGCCTCGCATGATGCGCAGAAAAACCCGACTGCCCATTCTTGAACGCAAGAATATCGTCGCCAGTTTAGTGCAGAGGCCGAAACGCAAAACGCCCGCCGTCGCCGGCGGGCGTTTCGAATTCAGCGGATCGAAGACCGATCAGGCGGCGACGGTGACGACGCTCTCGGACGGGTCGCGCAGCACATAGCCGCGGCCCCAGACGGTTTCGATGTAGTGTTTGCCGTCGGCGGCGGTGGCCAGCTTCTTGCGCAGCTTGCAGATGAAGACGTCGATGATCTTCAGCTCGGGCTCGTCCATGCCGCCGTACAGGTGGTTCAGGAACATTTCCTTGGTCAGGGTCGTGCCCTTGCGGAGCGAGAGCAGCTCCAGCATCTGGTATTCCTTGCCCGTCAGGTGGACGCGGTGACCGTTCACCTCGACCGTCTTGGCGTCCAGGTTCACGGCGATCTCGCCGGTGTGGATGATCGCCTGGGCGTGACCCTTGGAGCGACGGACCACGGCGTGGGTGCGCGCGATCAGCTCGTCCTTGTGGAAAGGCTTGGTCATGTAGTCGTCGGCGCCGCCGCCGAAGGTCTTGACCTTGGTTTCGATCTCGTGGCTGCCCGACAGGATCATGACCGGGGTGTTGACCTTGCCGACGCGCAGCTGGCGCAGGACTTCCAGGCCGCTCATGTCCGGCAGGTTCAGGTCAAGCAGAATGAGATCGTAGTCATAGATCTTGCCCAGATCGATGCCTTCTTCACCCAGGTCCGTCGTATAGACGTTGAAGCCTTCCGACTTCAGCATCAGTTCGATGCTTTGGGCGGTTGCGTGATCGTCTTCAATCAACAGGACGCGCATACGTGCCCCTCCAGGCAAAAGCTTTGCGGTAACCACCCTGACGAACGTCCGGGTAACCTTGTTCGCAAGTTAAGACGTGAAAACCTTAAGAAGGGTTAACGCCATCCGATTGAGTCGAATCTAGGCTGATTTGCGAATCGCCGTCGAGTGGCCGGAGTCAACGATTCGAAATTTATTAACCATGTTGCGCCGGCCGACGTCGCGCAGCCTGGTCGCCTCTCGCCCTCAATCAGCCGACATCGACCACATCGTCGCCTGCACAACCTCAAGGCGGGCAAGGCGTCACGTCCGGTTTTGACGTGCAGTAGGACTTTATTCCTATCTCAAGGTCGGCGGCCCTCTATGCTGTCGTCATCGATTTCGAGAGCGGGAGGGTTTCGCCATGGAGGACTACAGGGTGCCGGTCAGCGAGGAGGACCGGGTGAAGGCGGGGCTGGCCATCCATCTGGTCGCGGCACGCACGGGCGCGCAGCCGTCGCAGATGATCGGCGGGGGTCGGATGAACCCGCGCACCGCCCGGCCGCGCTGGCTGGCCATGTATCTGTCGCACGTGGCCTTCGGCTGGACGCTGGAGCGGGTCAGCCACGTCTTCGGCGTCAACCGCGCCAGCGTCGGGACCGCCTGCCGCTGGGTCGAGGACGAGCGTGAACGGCGCAATATCGACGACCTGCTGAACGAGCTGGAGACCTGTATCCAGGGCCTGTACCAGACCCCGCGCCTGGACCTGGTCCAATGAGCCGCCTTCTGGAACGCGCGCGCGGCTTGATGACGCGACCCGGCGCCTGGCTGGGCGCCGACGGCCCGGGGAGTGGAGGCGTCTATGCGCTGCGCCTGTCGGCGGATCGCCGCAGCCGTATCAGCCTGACCCTGACCGAGGTCGAGTTCCGCGCCTTGGTCGATCAGCCGGGCCTGCGCGCCCGGCCGGGCGGCGGCTGGACCGCCCGAACGACGGCGGACGAAGCGGCGCCCCCTCCCCCCGGCCGCCCCGGTTTCGTCGCGGGCGAGCGCGACCTGATCCAGGCCGACGGGCGCATCGTTCGCCACCGCGCCAATCTGGGCGAAAGCCCCATCGCCTGGCTGGCGCGGCGCAAGGATGCGTCGGGCCGGCCCTGGCTGACCCCGACCGAGGCCGCCGCCGGCGAGCGTCTGCGTCGCGAGGCCGAACAGGCGATGAAGGGCCCGTCGCTGACCATGCGCTGGGACGCCCTGCCCCACAGCGGATCGGGAACCTCCGCGCGGATGGAGCCGACCGACCGCGCCCTGTCGGCCGCCCGCCGGGTCGAGGGCGCGCTCACCGCCGTCGGCCCGCGCCTGCGCCCCATCCTGACCCGCATCTGCATCCACGGCGACAGTCTCAACTTGGCCGAAACCGGCCTGGGCCTGCGTCGCCGCCAGGGCAAGACGGTGCTGAAACAGGCGCTGCAGGCCTTGGCGGACCATTATGGGATCGGATGATTTGAGACGAAGTGCACAGATTGCACCCAGAAAATCTGCGCTTAACCGTAACGAGGATTTTCGAAACCAAAGGCGCTGTGGCATCGTTCGGGGGTTGTCCCGACACACGGAGATCTCCCCATGTCCCGCCCCCTGGCCTGCGCCCTGTCCACCCTGATGCTGGCGACAGCGCTGCCGGCGGCGGCCCAGACGCCCTCTGCGCTCAGGGACATGGTCGGCGCCCGCGCCGGTCAGGCCGAGGGCGAGCTGAACCGTCGCGGCTATCAGGCCACGGATCGGTCCGAGGTCGTCGGCGACGGCCGCATGACCTATTGGCGCAACGGCAACGACTGCGTGGCCATCGTCACCCGCGACGGCCGCTACGCCTCGATCAACCAGGCGGGCCGCAGCGAGTGCGGCTCGGGCGGATCGGATCGGTCGAACGCGACGGCCATCGCGGCCGGGGTCGCCATCGTCGGCCTAGCCGCCGCCATCGCCGCCCACAACAGCCATCACCGCGACGCCGACGCCGACCACGACCGGGAATATCAGCGCGGCTACGAGGCCGCCCTGCACGGCGCCGACTACGACGCCAACCACGAGACCGAGGGCTATCACGAAGGCTTCCTGGCCGGCGAGGGCGAGGGTCAAAACCGCCGCCATGCCAACAGCGGATGGATGCAGAACGCCCCCTATGCCGCGCGCCAGGCCTGCTCGCGTCGCGCCGACGAGTTCCAGAACCGCCCCTATGGCTCCAGCGTGCCCATCGGCGTGCGCGACCTGGGGCGCGGCGATTTCGAACTGACGATGGCGACGGGATCCTATCGCTCGCGCTGCACCGTCTCGGCCTCCGGCGACGTGCGGTCGATGGACCCGTTCTGAGGCTTCAGATCAGGGCGATCGGGGTCAGGATCGCGAACAGATAGATCATCGCGCGGACCATGGCCCAGACCGCGATGCCGGCGCCCTTGGCCGTGGACACGTTCAGTCGCCGCGCGAACCAGTGCGCCTGGACGAACAGGAACCAGCCAGCGCCGCCGATCATGATTGCGGCCCCCACGACGTTGGGCAGGTCCGGCCTTTGGAAGATGGCCCCGCCCGCCGAAACGGAGGCGGCGCAGACGGCCGCCAGATAGCATTGCGCATAGAAGGGCGCGCGCAGGGTCTCGCGGCTGATCCGCTTCTTCTGATGACGCAGCAGGGTCACGGCGGCGACCAGGGGGATCAGGCTGAAGGCCAGGGAGCGGAACAGGACCAGGTTCTGTTGCGAGGCGAGCAGGGTCCGGGTCACCGTCGAGGTTTCGGGCGGCGGCGGCACGTGCAGGGCCAACGAGATCAGATTGGCCAGGACGATGGTGGCCAGCAGGAACAAGGGCGGGCTCAGCGCGTCGTCGTAACGATGCTCCTCGCTGTCGCCCTGTTCGCGGTCCGAATAGTCCATCGCCGCAAGCGGCCCGCGCACGATCCGCCACAGGGTCAGGGGATAGAAGACCAGCCAGCTGACGGCCTCGAAGAGAAACTCCTCGAAACTGCGCAGGATCTTCAGCAGGTCCATTCCGCGTCCCTCGTCCACACCCCGCGATGGTGGGTCGTCGGGACGCCGGTGGCAAGGCCGTTACGCCAGCGCGGCCTCGCGGATACGCCCGACCATGCTGTTCAAACCATTGGCGCGCTGACGCGTCAGGGCCGACGGCAGGCCCAGCCGGTCCAGCGCCGCGCGGGCGTCGAAGGCCAGGATCTCGGCCGGGGTGCGGCCGGAATACAGTTTCAGCAGCAGGGCGATATTGCCCTTGGACAGGGCGCTGTCGCTGTCGGCGGCGAACCACAGCCGCCCGTCCGCAGGCGTCGTCGCCAACCAGACCTGGGCCGCGCAGCCCGGCACCTTGTTGGCCTCGATCCGCCCGGCGTCGTCCAGCGGCGCCAGCCCCTTGCCCAGTTCGATCACATATTCGATCCGCTGCTCCCAATCGCCCAACAGGTCGAAATCCTCGGCCAGCTCGGCCAGGGTCTGGTCAATCGTCTCGGTCGGAAGGGTGCGCGCGCTCATGGCCGCCAGATAGGCTGCCGGGCCGTTAACGACAACCGGCCGTTTTGTCCCCCGATATTCATGGTGAACGCCGCCATGGGGTTCGCCTTACGGGGGAGCGGCCTCGCTCCGACTCAAGGCGAGGACTAGTCTGGATGCAGACAGAACAACGGCCCGCTGCTTGAAAACCGACGCCAACCCCAGACCTCAGGACGACCGACGCCAATCGACGTCGCGCGACCCGATGCCTGGCGCGCCGCTGGTGGCCCCCCTTGTGGCTTTGTGGCACGCCATATGGGCTGTGGCGATCAGCCTGACGGCCCTGGCGGCCCAGATGCTTGACGGGCTGAAGGACGCGCCTCTGGCGGCTCTCCTGATCATGGCCTTCCCCGGCATCTTCGGCGTGGTGCTGATGGTGCGCGACACTGCGGGCCTGCGGTTCGCGACCATGGCCGGCTGGCTGCTGGCCGCCACCGCCTCGGCGGGGCTGACGGGCGGCGCGACCGGGGCCTTGCCGGGGCTGATCCTGATGCCTCTGGCCGCCGGGATCGCCCTGGATCATGGCAGGATAGGCGCCGACCGGCTGACGCGGCTGGGCGCCTTCGCCGTGGTCCTGCCGCTGCTGGCGGGCCTGATCTCGACCTGGCTGAACGGGCCGGAGGCGCAAGGCCCCCTGCTGGCGGCCGTCTCAGGCCTGCTGGCCATGGGCGCCATCATCGCCGCCATGCGCCTGACCTGGAGCGAGCGTCAAAGCCGCCTGGCCGACGCGGAAGGACAGGCCGCCCGCATCGCCGCCCTGCTGGAAGACCAGCCGGCCCTGACCCTGCTGCTCGATCCGTCCGGCCGCGCCGTAGCGACCTGGGGCAATCCGCCGCCCGCCCTGTCGGTGCTGGCGCTCAGCGAGCAGGGGCTGATCTCGGCCGTCCATGCGCCCGATCGTCCGGCCGTGTCCGCTGCGCTTGCCCGCGCCCTGTCGGGTCAGCAGATCGAGGTTCAGTTCACCCCGCGCATCGCTCTGGATCGGCGCGTGGTCATGATCCTGGGGCCGTTCCACAACGACGGCGACCGGCCCCGCCTGATCGCCCAGGCCTTCGACGGCACGGCCCAGTTCGCCCGCGAACTCGGCCTTGAGACCGCCCGCGTCGAGGCCGAGGCCCAGTCCGCCGGCAAGACCCGCTTCCTGGCCAACATGAGCCACGAGCTGCGCACCCCCCTGAACGCCGTCATCGGGTTCGCCGACATCATGCGCCAGAAGCTGTTCGGCCCCCTGCCCGAACGCTACGCCGGCTACGCCGACGCCATCCACCAGGCGGGCGGCCACCTGCTGGACCTGATCAACGACGTGCTGGACCTGTCCAAGATCGAGGCCGAACGCTACCAGCTGGTCATGGAGGCGTTCGACGCCCGCGACGCCGTGTCCGCCGCTGTCGCCCTGGTCCGGCTCCAGGCCGACGACAAGGGCGTGGACCTGGCCGCCGTCCTGCCGTCCGAGCCGGTCAAAGTCCGCGCCGACGCCCGCGCCCTGAAGCAGATGGCGCTGAACCTGCTGTCCAATGCGGTCAAGTTCACCCCCGCCGGCGGCTCGGTCACCATAACCCTGGACGCGGACGGCCCCGACCTGGACCTCGCCGTGTCCGACACCGGCGTCGGCATCGCGCCGCAAGACCTCAAACGCCTGGGCCGCCCCTTCGAACAGGCCGGCGGCGCGGATCAAAAGGCGCAAGGCACCGGCCTGGGCCTGTCCCTGGTCCGCAGCCTCACCGAACTGCACGGCGGCCGCATGACCATCGACAGCACCCTGGGCGAAGGCGCGGCGGTGATGATCCGGCTGCCGGTGATGGTGGTGGATAAGAGCGAGACGGTCGCCGAGGCGACGCCGGTTATGGTCGAGGCCTGACGGTTTCGCTTTGAAATCAGTTGCGTCGCAGGCGTCGCCTCAGAACCAGCAGACCGGAGACGATCACCGCCATACCTAGACCGACAGCGATCTCAGGCCGCAGCAGCCACAAGATATCAAGCCAGGCGGATAACCGTCGGGACCAACGCGTCGATGGCGGCCCCTCAGGGACGGGAGCAATCCCAAGGAAGCCTCTGACTTGATTGGCTGCAGGACCATTGCTGGCAAATAGGATTGAAGAGCTACAAGAGAACCCTGCCACCGAGTAAAGCCCCTTACCCGGGTAATCAGCCTCCCTATCGAACTTGTCCGGATTATCCAAAACGACGAGGTGCTCGCCGCTCATTCTTGGCGGTATGGGATAGCCATTTTCTTCAAGGATAAAGACTAGGCGGCGAGGCGACCGGCCCGATAGCCGCTCTTTGACGGTGAATGACACGAGGGCATAGTCGTGGCTTTGCATCAACTCCCGTCTCTTGAGCCACCCAAGGTCGGTAGCTTCCAGCCATCGTTGCTTTGTCTCATCGAACAATGGCGACGAAATAGGCTTATAAGCGGTGATATCACCCACAGCGACCAAATCCGCTGTCGCCACGTTTCTAGGCGCAAGGTCTGTCTCAGCAATACAGGCCAAAGATGAAGAAGCGGAGCCAGCCCAGATCAGTCCGGCAGTCAGAAGGGCGAGACGGGGTGGTGGTTTAACTGACCATAAGCTCACAAAAGCTGCCCCTTAAACCTGCCCCATCGCCAGGAAGGCCCGACCCGCCGCGAAATCCCCGGCCTCGAAGGTGGAGCGGGCGATGCTGCCGTCGCGGAACAGGAATTCGACGGTGAAGACCTCGCGCGGGTCCAGCGCCGACAGGCTGTCGGCGGCGGCGGCGGGGAACAGCCAGGCCTGACCGGCCGGACGGCCTTCAGACAGCAGCATGGCGTCCGCGCTGGTCACCCCGGCGGCCCAGAAGGCGCGGCGCTGGGCGACCGGCGGCAGGTCGTGCGCCAGCCACGGACGCGGCGCCACCGTATGGTCGCGCATCACCACCCGCACCCCGGTCGGACGCGACCTCCCCTGCCAGGACACGACGGCCGCCAGTTGATCCGGCCGGTCCATGCCGCCCACGACTCCGAACCGCACGGGCGAGGCGCCGGTCACGGTCGCCTGCATCAGCCGCCAGGTCGGGCGGGCGTAGGCGGCGCGGTCCGCGCTCCAGCGCCGGCGCTCGCCGGGAAACTCCATCTTCGTCACGCGCGACCAGCCGGAAAAGGCGGTCTGGACCCGGCCGCTGACCGTCTTCAGATCGGCGGAACCGCACGGCGTCGATCCCGCCCGCGCCCGCGCCCGCTGCGCCGTCTCGGCCAGCTGCCGGTCGTTGGCGCCCGCACGCAGAGCCGCGCCCCGCGCCTGATAGGCGGCGGCGGTCAGGGCGGCGGTCAGTTGCGGGTCGAACAGGCCGCAGCGGTCGTTGGCGGCCAGCACGAAGCTGCGCTCATAGAAGCGGTCCTGCGGCGCGGCGAGCGCGACCACGGGCGTCGCCGCGATCAGCACGGCGGACATCAAGGCTCTGGCGCGCCGGGGGGAAAGGCCTATCCTCATGAGCCAACCCTAGCCCGCCAGGGTTGGGGTTCCGTGTTCGAGCAGGGTTAGCGAATTGCTTCTTTCCAGCGACCTGTGGGTCAGCGCCCTGATCCGCCGCGCCCAGATCGAGGGCGCCTATGCGACCGTGGTCAAGAAGGGCGACGAGCGCGCCGGCTCGGTCATCGTCAAGGCCTATGACACCTCCACCCGCACCGCCCGCCTCTACACCGAGGCCTTCGGAACCGACGGCGATCGCCTGTGGATCCAGCCGGTGACAAGCGACAGCGAAAGCGAACTGGACGCCTACATCGCCCGCCAGCGGGGGTATGACCCGGATCTTTGGGTGGTCGAGATCGAGGACCGGCAGGGCCGGCACTTCATCACGGAGAAGGTGCAGGCCTGACGCTGGCCCGCCCTCGGCTGGCCCATGTGCGGGCGTTCAGGTCCGGCGCAGGGCCGCGTCGCGCTCGGCTCGCGTCTTGATGATCGTCAGCACATTGTCCTGAATATCGCCCATCATCAGTTCGCCCCACAGCTTGGCGTACAGATTGACGTGGGTCTTGGCGACATACCGGGTCGTCAGAGTCACTTCGGTCAGGTCCGGTGAGATCGGACGCAGAACATAATCGCCGGAATCGATCTTCAGGAACTCGCCATCCGGCGAAATATGCTTGTCCGTGTAATCCTGAACCGAGCTGTTGGTGAAGTTGAAGTCCCAACCCAGCTTGCGGCCGGGCGCCCAGGTGACGATCCGTTCCTCGAAATTGATGTGATCGCCCCAATAGGCCGTCCGAACCGCACCCACGCCGGAACCCACGACGCTGGACTCCCGGGGCCGGGGAATGCCGATCATGTTGTGGCTGATGGTCCAGCGCCCCTCATGGTGGCCTATGTCGCGGCTGGACACGGCATAGGGCCAGATGTCCGCGGGGGCGGCGCGGACCACGATGGTTCGGCTGAGCGAGACGGTTTCATGCGGCGTGGGTAGCTGCGCCTCGACCATGGCGGCCACCAGGGGAATGATCAGGAAGCTGGATTGCAGGGTCCGGCCCTGGCGATGACGCTGTGAGCGCATCACGAATGCGCCTGCCCAGCCGCTTGCAAGCCAGACGGGCGACAGCATGACGATGCAGATGACGCCCTCATGCAGAACATAAAACGACGCCAGGCAGACGATGAGGCCCAGGACGATAGGCATCAGCCAATAGAAACCGACCGTTCGCGTTCGATCCGGATCGCCGATGTAGCAGATCAGCGCGCACAGGGCGGCGGGGAGCAGGGCTAAAAACCAGAGGCTGGCGAACCAGATCGAACCCGTTCGGGACGCCGAGAATAGAAGAAAGGCGCTAAACGCAATCGCCAGCGCCAGGGCGAACCCCGACAGGAGACGCTTGCGCAGGTAATTGCGCGTTCTGACAGCCTGGATGTCTTGCTCGGTCATGGCAATCTCGTCAGTTGTTTCTGCAATAAGAGAAATCCGAGGGTAAATGAATCAGGCCCCGCGATCCCGTGGGCCGACGAACTTGAGCAGGCCGACGACCTTGGACCCCATGCGGATCAGCCGCATCAGCGTGTCGGGGGGGACGCCAAGCATCTGTTGATACCAACCGTCGACGGTGTTGACGAAGCCTTGCAGGCGCTCCAGCCGTGCGCGGACCTCGGGGCTGACACCCGATCCATGAGCATCGACGCCGGCGACGGCTTCATTGATGGCCACGACCATGGGGTCGATCTCGCGCGCCTTTCGCCCCTGTGCGACCTTTGTGGCCATCTGCCAGAGGTCGGTTTCCGCCTGATAATGATCCCGACGATCACCCAGCACCGGCACGCGGTGGATCAGCTTCCAGGTCAGCAGTTCCTTGAGGCTGTTCGAAACGTTGGACCGCGCCAGCCCCAATGTCGTGGCGATGTCCTCGGCCGTCAGTGGACGTTCGCTGAGATACAGAAGCGCCTGGATCTGAGCCACCGAACGGTTGACCCCCCATTGCCCGCCAAGATCGCCCCAGCGCAACACAATCTGTTCGACAGCGAGTGGAAGCGGCCTGTCGTTCGTTTCTGTCATGACAGAAATAAACGACAACCACCGTCTTGAGTCAAGAGGGCGACTGCCCCGCCCTACCCCTTGCGCCCATCGAACTCGGCCCGCGCCGTCTCGATACGGTCGATGTTCTTCTCGGCCCAGGTCCAGACGCCGCAGAAGGCTTCGGCCAGGGTGACGCCCAGGTCGGTCAGGCGGTATTCGACCTTGGGCGGAATGACCGGGTGGACGGTGCGGACCACCAGGCCGTCGCGCTCCATCTGACGCAGAGTCTGGGTCAGCATCTTCTGACTGATCCCGCCGACCAACTCGCCGACGCGGGTGAAGCGCTGTTCGCCATGTTCGGCCAGGACCTCCAGGATCAGCATCGTCCACTTGTCCGCCACCCGGCCGATCACGTCGTTGACCAGGGCCTCGACGCGGGGATCGGCGTGCTCGCCAGTCTCAGGGTGGGCGATTCTTGCAGGCGGAACGGCCGTCATGTCCAAATCTTTCGCTCGGGTAAGTATGGCGACTTTTAGTGCCTACTTTCCAATGGAGAGCGTCAGGCATACCTCGTCTGTCGCAATGACGCACCCCCGTCAGGAGAGACACCCATGAACACCACCGGCAACACCATCCTGATCACCGGCGGCGGATCCGGCATCGGCCGCGCACTGGCCGAGGCCCTGCACGCACGCGGAAACCAGGTCGTCATCACCGGCCGCCGCGAAGCCGCGCTGAAAGCGGTGGTCGAGGCCAATCCGGGCATGGCCTGGGCCGCGCTGGACGTCGCTGATCCGGCCGCGATCCGCGCCTTCGCCGCCCAGGTCGTGCGCGATCACCCCGCCCTGAACGTGGTGATCAACAACGCCGGCATCATGCAGGCCGAAGACCTGAAGGCCGAACCGTTCGACCTGGATGTGGTCGACGCGACCGTCACGACGAACCTGCTGGGCCCTATCCGCCTGACGGCGGCGCTGCTGCCGCATCTGCGGGCTCAGGCGGCGTCCACGGTGATCAACGTGACCTCGGGCCTGGCCTTCATCCCGCTGACGGCGACCCCGACCTACAACGCCACCAAGGCGGCGATCCATTCCTGGACCCAGTCCCTGCGGCATCAGCTGGCCGACACATCGGTCGAGGTGCTGGAACTGGCCCCGCCCGCCGTCGCCACCGACCTGATGCCGGGCCATGCGGAGAACCCCAACTCCATGCCGCTGGCCGACTATACGGCCGAGGTGATCGGCCTGATCGAACGCGGCGAGACCCCGCGCGGCGAGATTCTGGTCGAACGGGTCAAGCCGCTGCGGTTCGCGGAGGTGAATGGCTATGAGGCGGTTTTCGAGCGTCTGAACGGCGGCGCGTAAAAACTCTCCCTCCCCGTCCCGGGGAGGGTGGTCGCGCAGCGACCGGGTGGGGGCGGCCAGGCAAGGCATCTCAGATTTCGTTTGAAGTCAGATCGGTGCGCCGTCGCCTGGCCGCCCCCACCCGGCTTCGCCTGCGGCTCAGCCCCCCTCCCCCGCAGGGGGAGGGAAAATTATGAGATCAATCGTCGTCCATCTTCAGGGCGGCGATGAAGGCTTCCTGCGGGATTTCGACCTTGCCGAACTGGCGCATCTTCTTCTTGCCGGCCTTCTGCTTCTCCAGCAGCTTCTTCTTGCGGGTGGCGTCGCCGCCGTAGCATTTGGAGGTCACGTCCTTGCGCAGGGCGCGGACGGTCTCGCGGGCGATGATCTTGCCGCCGATGGCCGCCTGGATCGGGATGACGAACAGGTGGGGCGGGATCAGTTCCTTCATCTTCTCGACCATACCCCGGCCGCGCGTCTCGGCGCGGGCGCGGTGTACCAGCATGGACAGGGCGTCCACCGGCTCGGCGTTGACCAGGATGTTCATCTTGACCAGGTCGCCGACCTTGTACTCGGTGATCTCGTAGTCGAACGAGGCGTATCCCTTCGAGATCGACTTCAGCCGGTCGTAGAAGTCGAACACCACCTCGTTCAGCGGCAGCTCATAGACCACCATGGCGCGGCTGCCGACGTAGGACAGTTCGATCTGCTGGCCGCGTCGGTCCTGACACAGCTTGATCACGCTGCCGAGGTATTCGTCGGGGGTCAGGATGGTGGCCTTGATCCACGGCTCGGAGATGGTCTCGATCTGCATCACGTCGGGCAGGTCGGCGGGGTTGTGCAGGTCCAGTTCAGACCCGTCGCGCAGGCCGATCTTGTAGACCACCGACGGCGCCGTCGCGATCAGGTCGAGGTTGAACTCGCGGCTGAGCCGCTCCTGAATGATCTCCAGGTGCAGCAAACCGAGGAAGCCGCAGCGGAAGCCGAAGCCCAGGGCGGCCGAGCTTTCCATCTCGTAGGTGAAGGAGGCGTCGTTCAGGCGCAGCTTGCCGATGGCGGCGCGCAGGTCCTCGAAGTCGGCGGCGTCCACCGGGAACAGGCCGCAGAAGACCACCGACTGGACCTCCTTGAAGCCGCGCAGCGGTTCGGCGGTCGGCTTCTTTTCATCGGTGATGGTGTCGCCGACGGCGGCGTGGGCCACTTCCTTGATCTGGGCGGTGATGAAGCCGACCTCGCCGGGGCCGAGCTGGTCCACCGGGGTGTTCTTGGGCAGGAAGACGCCGACGCGGTCGATCAGGTGGGTCGAGCCGTTGCGCATCATCTTGACCCGCATGCCGGTCTTCAGCACGCCGTCGAACACCCGCACCAGCACGACGACGCCCAGGTAGGGGTCGTACCAGGCGTCCACCAGCATGGCCTTCAGCGGCGCGTTCACGTCCCCCTTGGGCGCCGGCAGTTTGGTGACGATGGCTTCCAGCACGTCCTCGATGCCGATGCCGGACTTGGCGCTGCACAGGACGGCTTCGGAGGCGTCGATGCCGATGACGTCCTCGATCTGGGCGCGGACCCGCTCGGGCTCGGCGGCCGGCAGATCGACCTTGTTCAGGACCGGGACGATCTCGTGATTGTTGTCGATGGCCTGATAGACGTTGGCCAGGGTCTGGGCCTCGACGCCTTGCGAGGCGTCCACCACCAGCAGCGAGCCCTCGCAGGCGGCCAGCGAGCGGCTGACCTCATAGGCGAAGTCCACGTGGCCGGGCGTGTCCATCAGGTTCAGGACATAGTCCTGGCCGTCCTTGGCCCGGTAGTTCAGGCGCACGGTCTGCGCCTTGATGGTGATGCCCCGTTCCTTCTCGATGTCCATGTTGTCGAGCACCTGCTCGGACATCTCGCGCGCGGTCAGGCCGCCGGTGTGCTGGATCAGGCGGTCGGACAGGGTCGACTTGCCATGGTCGATGTGCGCGACCACGCTGAAGTTCCGAATGTTCGAGATAGGGGGAGTCGTCATCCGCGCGCCCCTATCACGCGTAGAGGGCGGGGGCCAGCCGCACGGCCGATCCAGCCCGCGCCTTGCGTCACATTAAGCCTTGGCAATAAACCGTTTCGGCGTTTGAGAACGGCTCGCGGACGCGGTATGCAGCAGGCCTTCTTCCCCACCGGCGCGAGCCGGCGATCCGCTTCGCCAGCAACCGAGGATTTCCCCCGTGTCCAAGACGACCCGAACCGCTTTTAATGTCAGCGCCATGGCCCTGTCGGCCTTCCTGCTGGCGAGCTGCGGCGGACATGGCGACGAAAAGAAGGACGAAAAGGCCGGCGGCGGCTCGCGCCAGACCATCAGCGCGGCGACCGTGGCCCAGACCAACCTGAACCGCACCGTGACCGCATCGGGCACCGTCTCGGCCTGGGAAGAGGTGCCGGTGGCGGCCGAGACCGGCGGCCTGACCGCCGTCGCCGTCTATGTGGACGAAGGCTCCTACGTCCGTCAGGGCCAGCCCCTAGTGCAGATGAACGACGTCCTGCTGCGCGCCCAGCTTCAGCAGCAGCAGGCCCAGGTCCAGCTGGCCCAGGCCAATGTGTCGCGTGACGACGCCGCGCTGGATCGCGCCCAGCAGCTGAAGGAACGCGGCTTCCTCAGCCAGGCGTCGCTGGACACGGCGCTCGCCAACCAGCGCGCCTCCAACGCCAATCTGGCGGCCGCGCGCGCGACCCTGGCCCAGACCCAGACCCAGCTTTCGCAGGCCACCATCCGCGCGCCCGTCGGCGGCCTGATCATCAGCCGCAGCGTGACCAAGGGTCAGATCATCTCGGCCGGGACCGAACTGTTCCGCATGGTGCGTGACGGCCGGCTGGAACTGGACGCCCAGGTGCCCGAGACCGAATTGGCCCTGATCCGCGCCGGACAGTCGGCGACCGTCTCCTCCAGCGAGGCCGGTCAGACGACCGGATCGGTCCGCATCGTCACGCCCGAGGTGAACGCCACCACCCGCCTAGGCCTGGCGCGCATCTCGCTGGCGCCCGGCGCCCAACTTCGTCCCGGCATGTTCGCCCGCGCCGACATCGCCGTCGGCGACCAGCCGGCGACCACCGTGCCGACCGGCGCGGTGCTGTATCGCGAGAACAAGCCGGGCGTCTTCGTCGTCAACGGCGACAGCACGGTCCACTTCCAGCCCGTGACCGTTCTGTCGCGCACCGAGGCCCAGACGGCGGTCAGCGGCGTCGCCGTCGGCGTCCGCGTCGCCGTGGACGGCGCCGGCTTCTTGAACGAAGGCGACCGCGTCAACGTGGCCCAGGCTGTTGGCAATACGCAGGCCGCGCCTGCCGCCCAGCCTGCGGCCCCGGCGGCCCCGGCGGCCAAGAAGTAGGACCGACGCCATGAACCAGATGTCGTCCTGGGCGATCAAGAACCCGATTCCGATCATCCTGCTGTTCCTGCTGCTGACGCTCGGCGGCGTGGTCGGCTTCATGGGGATGCGGATCAACTCCAACCCCGACATTGACTTCCCCCTGGTCGCCGTCACGGCCGCCCGCCCCGGCTCGGCGCCGGCGGAGATGGAGGTCCAGGTCACGCGCCTGATCGAGGATTCGCTGGCCGGCCTGTCGGGCGTGCGCCACATCACGTCCAACATCACCGACGGCGTGTCCTCCACGACGATCGAGTTCGAGCTGGGCACCGACACCGACCGCGCCACCAACGACGTGCGCAACGCCATGACCGGCCTGCGCGCCAGCCTGCCCCAGGACATGCAGGAACCGGCGGTCCAGCGCATCGACATCACCGGCGACGCCCTGATCACCTACGTCGTCCGTTCGCCGACCATGACGCCGGAAGAGATCAGCTGGTTCATCGACAACGAGGTCAGCCGCAGCCTGCTGGCCCTGGGCGGCGTGGGCGAGGTCAACCGCTCCGGCGGTGTGGACCGCGAAATCCGCGTCGAGCTGGATCCGCAACGGCTGGCCGCCTATGGCGTCACCGCCGCCGAGGTCAGCCAGGCGCTGAACAACGTCAACAACAACCTGCCGGGCGGCCGCGTCACCATCGCCGGGTCCGAGCGCGCCGTGCGCACCCTTGGCGCCGCGACCTCGGTCGAGCAGCTCAGCGGCACCCTGATCCCGCTGGGCGACGGCAAGACGGTGCGCCTGGATAATCTGGGCAAGGTCGAGGACAAGTGGAGCGAACCGCGCCGCCTGGCCCGCTACAACGGCCAGGAGGCCGTCACCTTCAACTTCCTGCGCTCGCGCACCGCCTCCGAGGTCAAGGTCGCCGAACGGGTCCGCGAAGAGGTCAAGAAGCTCGACGACGCCCACCCCGAACTGACGATCAGCCAGGTCACCGCCAGCGTCGAACAGATCGAGGAAAGCTACCTCGCCTCGCTGGAGGCTCTGCTGCTGGGCGCCGTGCTGGCGGTCATCATCGTCTTCATCTTCCTGCGCGACTGGCGGGCCACCTTCATCGCGGCCATGGCCATGCCGATGTCGCTGATCCCGACCTTCGCCATCCTGGGTCCGCTGGATCAGTCGCTGAACGTGGTGACCCTGCTGGCCCTGTCGCTGACCATCGGCATCCTGGTCGACGACGCCATCGTGGAGATCGAGAACATCGTCCGCCACATGCGCGACGGCAAGCCGCCCTATGACGCCTCGCTGGAGGCGGCCGACGAGATCGGCCTGGCGGTCGTGGCCACCACGGCGACCATCATCGCCGTCTTTGCGCCGGTCGGGTTCATGCCCGGCATCATCGGTCAGTTCTTCAAGGCCTTCGCCCTGGCGGCCTGCGTCTCAGTGGCCTTCTCGCTGCTGGTCGCGCGGACCCTGACGCCGCTGATGGCGGCCTTCATCCTGAAACACACCAACCACGAGGACCGCGATCCCTTCTGGATGTCGGGCTATCTGAAGGCGTTGCGCTGGTCGTTGGGCAACCGCTGGAAGGTGTTGATCCTCGGCGTGCTGTTCTTGGTCGGCTCCGTCGCCACGGCCGTTGTGGCCAAGATGTCGTTCGAGTTCATGTCGCCCGGCGACGTGGCCCGCGCCGCCTTCCAGGTCGAACTGCCGCCCGGCTCGACCCTGCGCCAGACCGACGCCGTGGTTCAGCAGGTCACCAAACGGCTGGAAGCCCGCCCCGAGGTCACCTCGGTCTACGCCGCCGTCGGCGGTCAGGACGTGACCCAGGCCAATGTCTATGCCGACATGGTGCCCAAGGGCGACCGCGACCTGAGCCAGCAGGCCTTCGCCCGCGTCATGGTGGACGAGCTGAAACAAATTCCCGGCGCCCGTATCCGCGCCGGCATCGCCCAGTCGGGCGGTGGTCCAGGCGACGGCACCAGCTACACCTTCTCGATCCTGAGCGATAATCCCGACGCCCTGAACGCCGCGGCGCGCAAGGTCGAAGAGGAGATGCGCGGCGTTCCCGGCCTGGCCAATATCGTCAACTCGGCCGCCATCGCCCGTCCCGAAATCCTGGTCACGCCGCGTCCCGACGAGGCGGCTTTAGCCGGCGTCTCGGCCGGCGCCATCTCCCAGGCCGTGCGGGTCGCCACCATCGGCGACGTGGATCAGAACCTGCCCAAATATAACCTGGGCGACCGCCAGATCCCGATCCGCCTGCAACTGACGGAAGGCGCGCGCGAGGATCTGACCGTGCTGGAGAACCTGCGCGTGCCGGGCAACGGCGGAAACTCCGTGCCGCTGAGCGCCGTCGCCGACATCCAGTTCGGCGCCGGCCCCGCCACCGTCACCCGCCAGGATCGCTCGCGGATCGCCTCGATCAGCGCCGAGCTGGACGGCATCGCCACCGGCGCGGCGGGCGCAGCGGTCAACCGCCTGCCCTCGGTCCAGAACCTGCCCGCCGGCGTGCGCCAGGTGCCGGCCGGCGACGCCGAGTTCATTCAGGAAATGCTGACCGGCTTCGCCATCGCCTTCGCCTCAGGCATCCTGCTGATGTATGCGGTTCTGACGCTGCTGTTCAAAAGCTTCGCCTATCCGATCACCATCATGGCGGCCCTGCCGCTGGCTATCGGCGGCGCCTTCATCGCCTTGGCCATCGGCGGCGCCAACTTCTCCATGTCGGCCCTGATCGGGGTGCTGATGCTGATGGGGATCGCGGCCAAGAACTCCATCCTGCTGGTCGATTACGTCATCATGGCCGAGCGGGACGGCATGCCGCGCCACGAGGCCATCATGGACGCGGCGCACAAGCGCGCCCGCCCCATCCTGATGACCACCTTCGCCATGGGGGCGGGCATGGTGCCCATCGCCATGGGGGTCGGGGCCGATGTCCAGTTCCGCTCGCCCATGGCCATCGCCGTGCTGGGCGGACTGATCTCCTCGACCTTCCTGTCCCTGCTCTACATCCCCGCCATCTTCACCATCGTAGACGACATCGCCGGCTGGGGCCGCCGCATCCTGCACCGCAAGACGGCCGGGCAGCGCGAGCTGGCCAAGCCGAGGCAGGATCCCTTGGTGGAGTAAGGGCTGGGGCTCAGCCAGGCGCTGCGGTCTTCATCGCGTCGATGAAGACCCGCAGCGCGGGCGGCAGATTTCGGTGCCCGGCGTAGTAGAGATAGTTGGACGGAAGCTGCGGCCGCCAGTCGTCCAGCACGCTGATCAGCGCGCCGGACGCGAGCCAGGGCGCCGCCTGGGTCTCGATCACGCAGGCGACGCCCAGCCCCGCCATCGCGCCCTCGCACAGCATGTCGATGTCGTTGGTGACGAAGCCGCCAGGGACATCCATCGTCGTCGTCTGGCCGTCTCGCTCGAAGGTCCACCGATAGATCGAACCCGCCGTCGGGAGGCGATAGTTCAGGCAACGATGGCGCTCCAGATCGGTCGGGCTCATCGGGACGCCGGCGGCGTCAAGGTAAGCCGGCGAAGCGACCATGATGATCCGCACGCCGTCGTCCAGCCGCACCGAGACCATGTCCTGTTCCAGCGACGGCAACCGCCGAATCCCGGCGTCGAACCCGCCCTTCACGATATCGACCAGACCGTCGTCCACGACCAGTTCGACGGTGATCTCTGGATAGACCTCGGCCAGTCCCCTCAGGCGAGGCAGCACGAGGCCGAACGCCGCCGACCTGTGGGCCGTCACCCTGACGCGCCCGGCGGGTTTGGCCCGGTCTGCGTTCAAGGCGACCAGCGCGTCGGTCACCTCGGCTATGGCGGGCCGCAGGCTGGCCAGCAGCCGGTCGCCGGCCTCGGTCGGCGCCACGCTGCGGGTGGTGCGGTTGAGCAGACGCAGGCCCATGCGCGCCTCCATCAGCCGCATGCGGTGGCTCAACGCCGACGCCGTCACGCCAAGAGCGACGCCGGCCTTCGTAAAGCTGCCGGCCTCGACGATGGCCGCGAAGACCGCCAGATCGTTCCAGGTATCGCGATCCATTGATGAGCATCACTCAAAGGGGTTCGTAGCTGACCGATACTACCGCTCAACCATGGCACGGTCCAACTTAGGCGGGCAATCCGACAGGAGCCTTTACGTGAGCCTTGCCCAATACCGTCCCCTCGGCCGTTCCGGCCTTATCGTCAGCCCGCTCGCGCTCGGCACGATGACATTCGGCGTGGCGCGCTGGGGCATGGGCCGCCCCGCCGCCGAAGCCGTGTTCGACGCCTATGTCGAGGCGGGCGGCAATCTGATCGACACCGCAGACGTCTATGCGGGCGGCGCGGGCGAAACGATGCTGGGCGAGATCATCGCGGATCGCGGCGTCCGGGATCAACTCGTCATCGCCACCAAGTCAGGATTCGCCGCAGGCCATGGCCCCCATGCGGGCGGCAACGGCGCCAAACACATCCATGCGGCGCTGGAGGGCTCGCTGCGCCGGCTGAAGACCGACTATATCGACCTGTACTGGATCCACGTCTGGGACTCGGTCACGCCGCCCGAAGAGCTGCTGGAAACGATGTCGGCGCTCGTGAGGTCTGGCAAGATCAGATACTGGGGCATGTCGAACACCCCGGCTTGGTACGTCGCGCGGGTCGTCACCCTGGCCGCCGCCAGCGGACGGCCCGGCCCCATCGCGCTGCAGTATTTCTACTCCCTGGTCAGCCGCGAGATCGAGGCCGAACACGTGCCGCTGGCCAAAGATACGGGCCTGGGCGTCATGCCATGGAGCCCCCTCGCCTACGGCCTGCTGACCGGAAAATACGACCGGGCGACCGTCGAGGCGGCGCCGTCACGAAGCGGCGGCTTGCCGAACGAAGCGGCGAACCCTGACGGCGTAACACAGGGCGGCGCCCGTCTGGATGGCGCCAATCCGTTCGGCGACACTCTCTTCACCGACCGCAATTGGAAGATCGTCGATGTGCTCAAGAGCGTCGCCTCCGAGATCGGGGAGCCGCCCGCCAAGGTCGCCCTCGCCTGGGCGCTGTCGCGTCCGACCGTCGACACGGTCCTGATCGGCGTCAGCCGTGTCAGCCAGCTTCAGGACAACATCGGCGCCGTCGGCCTTCGCCTGTCCGAGACGCATCTGGACACCCTGAACAAGGCCAGCAGGCCGGACCTTCCCATGCTGTACGGCCTGTTCAGCGACGAGATGCGGCGACAGGTCGTCTTCGGCGGCGCCGAGGTGTCGGCGCGCGCTTAATCGCTTCAAGCGAGGCGACCGCAAACAAAAGGGCCCGCCGGTTTCCCGGTCGGCCCTTCGTCGTTCAGCCTCGTGGGCTGACGATCAGTATTTGACCTTCAGCGTCACGCCGTAGGTGCGCGGGGCGCCGAGGTAGGCGTTATAGGTCGCCGTGTCGGTGGCCATATTGTAGAAGGTGCCGTCCGCCTGGGGTGTCGTCGTGTTGGCGAAGGCCGTGCCTTGCAGCGGGGCGGCGAAGCCGACCTGGGTGTATTCTTCCTGCAGCAGGTTCTGGGCCCACAGGTCCACGGTCCAGCGTTCGTCTTCCGAGCCGATCGAGATGCGGCCGTTGACGACGGTGAAGGCGTCCTGGTTCTTGTAGGGCAGCAGGTCGGAGCCGGTGTTGTATTCGGTCGAGTATTTGGCCGACAGGTTGAACCCGCCGCGCAGGCCGCCGCCCAGCGAGCGGTCGAAGGCCAGGGCGCCGGTGACCGACCATTCCGGGGCGAACGAGGCGCGCGCGCCCGGCAGCAGCGACAGCTGCGGGAAGCGGCCGGGGCTGGACAGGTCGCCGGCGCCGAACACGCCGTATTTGGCGTCCGTGTAGGTCACGCCGCCCTGGAACGACAGGCCCTCGACCGGGGTGAACCAGACCATGTCGGCATCGACGCCGCGCGACTTCAGCTCGGGGATGGATTCCACCACGAAGGCGGTGCCCAGGAAGGTGTTGAGCTGGAAGTTCTCGAACTTCTGATCGAAGTAGGTGAGGTTCAGCAGCATGGTGCGGTTGAACAGGGTCGTCTTGACCCCCGCCTCATAGCTGTCGACCGTCTCGGCGGCGAAGAACAGCGAGGCGTCCGGCGTCACGCCCGTCTGCACCCGATCCATATTGTAGCCCGCGCCCTTGTAGCCGCGCGCATACGAGCCATAGACCATGATCGACGGGTTGAACCGGTAGGACGCCTTGATGGTGCCCGACAGATCGGTGTCGCTGAACTTCTCCTGGATCCGGCGATTGTCGTACAGCGGGTTGGACCAGGGCAGGCACAGCAGGCCCAGCGCGGCGGCCGGGGTGGCGATATTGGCCGTGCCGGGGATCGGCGAAACCGTGCGGTTGGCCGGGTTCTGGTTGGCCAGGGCGCCGCCGCAGGCCGCGCCGTTGCTGCCCAGATTGTCCTGAACGCCCAGCAGGCGCTTGCTGTCGTAGGTGTAGCGAAGGCCCAGGTTGATATCGAACCCTTCGCTCACCTTCCAGGTGTTGTTGGTGAACAGGGCCACCGATTCCGAACGCTGCGAATAGTGGTCTTCATACGCCTTGCCGGCCGAGAAGGTCGGGGCGGCGGCGCTGGGCGGCACCGCGCCGATGACGCACAGCGGCTGGCCCGCGGCCGCGCCGGCCGTGCCGACAAGGAAGCCGTTCGGGTTGGTGAAGCAGCCCAGGCGCGACGGGCTGGGACCGCCGACGGCGGCCGGCAAGGACGCCGTCAGCAGGAACGACGCGAAGGCGTTGTAGTCGGAGCCATAGACATAGCTGTCGTCGCGATAGACGCCTTCCTTGGTGGCGAACAGGCCGACCAGCCAGTCGAACTTGTCCGTCGAGCCCGCCAGGCGGAACTCCTGCGTCAGGTTATCGACGCCATAGCCGTTGGAGCCGTCGTTGGCGCGGTACAGGATGTCGGCGCCGGTGTAGTCGAGGTCCATCCCCTGCTGGAACGACCAGTCGCGGAACGAGGTCTGGGACGTCAGGGTGGCGTTGATGCTGGGGAAGTCGATGGTAGCTTCCGCCGACAGACCCATGTCCTCGATCTCTTGCGGGGTCTCGCGGTTGGAATAGGCCAGACGCGAGAAGGGCACCGTGCCGAAGCCGGCGACGGGCGGACGCTGGCCGGGGCCGTTGGGCGCGGTCAGGGCGGCGATGAAGGCCTGCGACGGGCCGACGCGCGTCTGCACGGCGACGCAGCAGTATTCCTCGCGCTTGGTGTAGTCCGCGATCAGGCGGATCGAGGTGTTGTCGTTGGGCAGGATCAGCAGCTGACCGCGCGTGGTCCAGTAATCCTGGGTCTGGTCGTCGCTCTTGCTGTTGGGACCGTCGCCGGTGTTGACGTCATAGAAGCCGTCACGCTCGCGGTGGGCGACGAACAGGCGACCGGCGATCTGGTCGGTCAGGCCGCCCGTGACGGAAACCGAACCGCCGATGGCGCCGAAGTTGCCGCCGGTCAGTTCCGCCGAGATCGACGGGTCGAACGACGGACGCTCGGTGATGATGTTGATGACGCCGGCCGAGGTGTTCTTGCCGAACAGGGTGCCTTGCGGACCCTTCAGGACCTCGATGCGGCTCAGTTCGCCCAGGTCACCGAAACCAACCGAGTTGCGCGAGCGATAGACGCCGTCGATCACCACGCCGACCGAGCTTTCCAGGCCGGGGTTGTCGCCCACGGTGCCGGCGCCGCGGATACGGACGGTGGTCGATGCTTCCGACTGGGTCGAGGTGACGGTCATGCCGGGGGTCAGGATCTGCAGATCCTTGATGTCCTGGACCCCTGCGCCATCCAGCAGTTCCTGCGACAGGGTCGTGACCACGATCGGCACGTCCTGCAGGCTCTGTTCGCGCTTCTGGGCGGTGACGATGATGTCGTCGACGGTCGCCGGGGCGTCCTGCGCGGCGGCGACGCCGGCGAAGCCCATAACGGCGGCGCCCATGACGGCGGCGGACACGGTGGTCCTGAGTTGAAGATTGCGGCGCATAGGCGTCCTCCCGGCTGAAGCCGCGACGCCAGTGGCGATCGCAGCGTTTCCTGTTCCCATCGACGTCCCCTTCTTGGGGGATCGTTCGTTATCGCTAGGCTAAGCGCGCTTCGGCCCCACCGACAAGCGAGCGTTGTTACCCGCGACGATTTTTCGCCGTGGATTCGCCTTTGTGTGTCAGGGAAGAGACATAAAACGCTGACGTTAGGTCAGTTTTTGCCCATTTTTCGGCCTCATGGGCTCGACCTCAGGCTGCAGGGCGACGGGATCGACCTGGCGGCGACGGCCGGCGAAACCCAGCACGACGGCCGCCGCGATCGCCGACAGGATCGAGCCGCCGATGACGCCCAACTTGACCTCGACCTGTTCGGGCGAATCCACCGCGCCGGGGAAGGCCAGCACGCCGATGAACAGGCTCATGGTGAAGCCGACGCCGCACAGCAGAGAAACCCCATAGACCTGAAGCCAGCTGGCGCCCGTCGGCCGCGCCCCGATTTTCAGCGCCGAGGCCAGCCAGGCCGCGCCCATGACGCCGATCTGCTTGCCGAAGAACAGGCCCAGGGCGATGGCGATGACCAGGGGCGCGAACGCCTGCTCCATCGACAGGCCGGCGAAGGAGACGCCCGCCTTGGCGAAGGCGAACAGCGGCAGGACGAGGAAGGCGTTCCACGGATGCAGGTCGTGCATCGCCTCCTTCAGCGGGCTCTGGCCGTCTTCGGCCCGGCCCTTAATCGGCACGATCATGGCGAAGGCCACGGCGGTCATGGAGGTGCTGAGCCCAGACAGCACCGTCAGATACCAGACGAGGCCGAAGCCCAGCACCCAGAAGGGCGCCGGAATGCGGATGCGGTGGGCAGCGACGGCCCCGACGGCCAGGGCGCCCAGGGCCCAGAACAAGGGCGTCCAGTTCGCCCCCTCGCTGAACAGGACCGCGATCAGGGCGATGGCGCCCAGGTCGTCGACGATGGCGAGGGTCAGCAAGAAGACCCGCAGCGACGACGGCAACCCCTTGCCCACGAAACCGAAGATGGCCAGCGCGAAGGCGATGTCGGTCGCCAGCGGAATGGGCCAACCAGCGTGGGGCGCTCCGATGGTCGCGGACAGCAACAGATAGACCGCCGCCGGCCCCGCCATCCCGCCCAGGGCCGCGAGCACCGGCGTCGCCAGCTTGCGCGGATCGCTGAGCTCGCCGCGCACGATCTCGTATTTGATCTCCAGCCCCACCACGAGGAAGAAGATCGCCATCAGACCTTCCTTGATCCAGTCGGAGATCGTCTCCTCCAGCCGGATCGGGCCGATCTGAAGCACGTGATAGCTCTTGAGCCAGGTGAAATAGTCCGCCGACCAGGGCGAGTTGGCGACCAGCACGGCGGCGATGGCCGCCAGCGCCAGGGCCGAGCCGGACGCGGCCTCGGTCTTGAGGAAATCGAGTGTCAGTTTGCGCGCCACGGCGGCCTCCAATCGGAATACTGAAGCTGTCGTGACGCCAGGTTATCGACGGGCGTCGGACCGGATTCGTCACCCCCCTCGGAGCGCGCCGGCCTGGCCGCGCGAGGCGACCTGATGGCTAAAGGCAGAATAGAGGACGGGGAGCCTCACGCCAAGCCCGACGCGGGTGGCAGATTGCGACAGGGCTCTTTCGTGACCTCGATTTAACTTGCGGTTTTGGGGGATCGCCGCGACGACGCCTCACATAGCGGGGGTGCTTGATATGAGTTTGAAATCGATTGCGGCGGCGTTGTCGCTTGCGGGCCTGTGCGCGGGTTCCGCTCATGCCGAGACCCTTGCACCGCTCACGTTCGCCGAGCGTCTGGCGCAGGCAGGGTCGCCGCTGATCCTCCGACCGGAGGGCTTTTCGGGTCCGGGCGCGGCGATACTGTCGGAGGCCATAGACGCCAGCCGCTACGTCCTCATCGGCGAGAGCCATTTTTCGCGCGAGATCCCCGCCTTCACCACGAACGTGTGCCGATTGATGGCGGCTGGCGGCCCGGAGACTGGCGGCCTGACGGCTATGGCCGTCGAGACCGGGCCAGAGGCCGCCGTAGCGGTCAACGCACGGCTTAGAGCGCCGGACCGGGAACAGCAGATTTCCGACTTCATGACCGCCCATCCCGACGCCATGGCCTTCCTCAACGGCCGCGACGAGGGTCAGACCGCCGCCGATTGCGCGGGCGTCGCGGGGCCGGACTTCGAGCTGTGGGGACTGGATCAGGAGTTCCTGGGAGCAAGCGGTTATCTGATCGAACAGATGCTGACGGCCGGTCCGGGACCGCTCGCCCGTGCTCAGATCGAGGCGCTGGCCGAGCAGGAGCGAACGGCGACACAGGCCGCGCTGGCCTCCGGTTCGCCCTTCGACTTTTTCCTTTTGAAGGCCACCGATGCGACGCTGGATCAGGCGGGGGCGGCCATCGATCAGGACGGCGGCGACCGGGTCAGGGCGTTGTTCGCGGCCCTGCGCGAAACCCGCGCCATCTATCAGGCGTCGCAGGCTCGCCGTGGCGATCCGAACGGGCGCAGGGCGCGGCTGATGAAACGGACGCTGGCGGCCCATTTCGCCGAGGCGCCGCAGGCGCGCGTGCTGATGAAGTTCGGCGCCTACCATCTCTACAAGGGCTACAATCCCCTCGGCCAGCGCGATGTGGGCAATTTCGTCGCTGAACACGCCGACGGAGAGGGCGTACAGTCCCTCCACATGATCGTCGTCGGCGCGAGAGGCACGGAGGCCGGCTACAACGGGGTCGGTCGCCCGATGAAGGTGCACGACTTCGACGTGATGACGGAAGAAGGCGGCGACTGGCGCAAGGATGTGACGCTGGCCCGTCCGTCGAACATGGCGCCGGGCGACTGGCTCCTGGTGGATCTGCGCACTCTGCGCAGCGCCGATCTGGACGCGCTGACGCCTGAATGGCGCGACATCATCCGCGGCTACGACCTGGCCGTCGTCGCGCCGGAACTGACAGCGTCCACCAAGCTGGGGGCGGATTACGTCCCTTAGACGCAGACCGCATTGATCAGCTTGGTTCAAGAAGGACGGTTGCACTTCGATCTCAGGGACCGCACCTAGCGGCCATGCCTGTCTTCCCCGCCTACCGCCCCGAACCGCGCTTCTTCGACCTGGGCGCCGACTATGCCGATGCGGTTCAGGCCGCCGACTTCCCGCAGACGACCTTGCGGTTCCGCAACGACCGCGCCACCGCCGAGGTCGGGCTGGAGGGGCTGGACGACGCCGAATGGATCGCCGCCTTCGGCCGGTTCGAACCCCTGCCTGGCCAGCCCGGCCCCCTCGCCATGCGCTATCACGGGCATCAGTTCCGCCACTACAATCCCGACCTGGGCGACGGGCGCGGCTTCCTGGCGGCGCAGATGCGCGAAACGCCTCAAACAGCCGCGCTCCGCGAGCGCGGCGATAGGCAAGGAAAGCCCTCGGGTCGGTTGCTCGATCTGGGGACGAAAGGCTCTGGCACGACGCCTTGGTCGCGCAGCGGCGACGGGCGGCTGACGCTGAAGGGCGGCGTGCGCGAGGTGCTGGCGTCGACGATGCTGGAGGCCCAGGGTGTTCCCACCAGCCGGGCGTTTTCTTTGATCGAGACGGGCGAGGCGCTGGAGCGCGGGGACGAGCCGTCGCCGACGCGGTCCGCCGTCCTGGTCCGCCTGTCGCACTCGCATGTCCGGTTCGGGACGTTCCAGCGCGCGGCCTATCTGGGTCGCCGCGACCAGATCGAGGCGCTGATCGAACATGTTCGCACCCTGTATCACCCCGGCGTGGCCGCCGGGGATGCGCCCGGCCTGCTGACCGCCATCGTCGAGGCCTCGGCGAAGCTGACGGCGCGGTGGATTGCGGCGGGCTTCGTGCACGGGGTGCTGAACACCGACAATCTGAACGTCACGGGCGAGAGTTTCGACTATGGCCCCTGGCGGTTCCTGCCCGAATACGACCCGGCCTTCACCGCCGCCTATTTCGACCAGACCGGCCTTTACGCCTTCGCGCGTCAGCCCGAGGCGGTGTTCTGGAACCTGACGCAGTTGGCGGGCTGTCTGAAGCTGGTCGCCGACGTCGAGCCGTTGACGGCGGCGTTGAACGGGTTCGGCCCGGCCTATATCCGCGAACTGCGCGCCGCCTTCCTGATGAGGCTGGGCGTGCTCAGCCTGGGCGAGGCGGCGGATCAGCGGCTGGTGGATGCGACCCTGGCCCTGTTGCGTGAGGGCGGCGCGGCGATGCGGTGGGAGCCGCTGTTCTTCGACTGGTTCGGCGGCTTCGCCTCCTCAGCCCGCGCCCTGTCGGGACCGCGCGCGAAACTCTATCAGGGCGAGGCCTTCGACGCCTTCCGCTTCGCCCTGATGGAGCATGAACCCGACCGGATCGAACGGCTGGAGCACCCGATGTTCGCCGCCCGCGAGCCCGAGGAGATGCTGATCGACGAGGTCGAGGCGATCTGGGCCGCCATCGCCACCGACGACGACTGGGCGCCCTTCCAGGCCAAGCTGGACCGACTGGAAGCCGCCCGCGTCGCCTGGGACTTCAGCGCCTGACGCCGAACCTTACGAAAGCTTCATCTCGTTTATCGATAATTTTCTTGTTCGTTTATCGATAAATCCATATCGATAGTCACCAAGGCGGTCGCGGAGGGCGACCCGATTGGAAGGGCTATCAAGATGAAACTCGTCGGCAAGCGGTCGGCCGCCAGCGCTCTGCGGTGGCTGCTGGGCTTTCTCAATGTCTTCGTGATGATCGGCGCGGTGGGCATAGGCGTCGTGTTCCTGCTGACCCTGGTTATTCCCAGCTTCGGCGCAGGCGTCATAGATGCCCTGAAAGGCGCCCCGAGCGACCCCGGCCATGCTTTCGAAATCACCGGCCGCCTGACATTGCTCGGCGCCGTCATGGCCTGCGGCTTCACCTGGTGGATACTCAACCGACTGCGGCGCATCCTGTTGTCGGTGAACCTGGGCGACGCCTTCGAGTTCGCCAATGTCAAACGGCTCCAGGCCGTGGGCTTCGGCCTGATCGGCATCCAGCTGACGGCCTTGCTGCTGGCCTTCGTCGCGCCCCAGGCCATCGGCCAGTCCGTGTCCGACTACGACTTCAACCTCGGTTCGTGGTTGGGCATTCTGGTGGTCTTCATCCTGGCCGAGGTGTTCCGGCAGGGGTCGGCCATGCGCGACGAACAGATGACCACGGTCTGAGAGAGGGGCGCGCCATGATCATGATCCAACTGGACCGCCTGCTGCTCGAACGCCGCATGTCCCTGACCGAACTGTCCGACCGCGTCGGCGTCACCCTGGCCAATCTGTCGATCCTCAAGACCGGCAAGGCCCGCGCCGTCCGCTTCTCCACCCTGGACGCCCTGTGCCGCGAACTGGACTGCCAGCCCGGCGACCTGATCGTCCAGACGCCGGGGGTGCAGCCGGAGGATTGACGCAAGTCTGATGAGGGTGCGCTCATGTCGAGAGTTCCGCCGACCGCTCGACATGATCGATCATCGCCTGTCGCGCTTCATCCTCGGCCCCATACAGGCCGGACTCAAAGACGGGAAACTCCGTCTCCCAAGGCGCGATCCCTGGTGCAGACACGGTCTGTCGCTTCCATTCGGCGAAGCTGTAGAGGCCGTCGGTGCGGCGAACCAGTTCGGTCCATTCACCCGGCCCCACGCCCTCCTGCCGCCAGACGATGTCTCTGGGCGGGTGGACGAAGGGCGCGACAACGGGTTTGGCGACGGGCTTCAGTCGCTGACCCAGCCAATCGCGAAAGCGTTCGAACGGCCCCTTTTCGATCAGCGCCATCGTGCCGTCGTCGCCTTAAAGCGTGCGCGCGATCAACAGCTTCATGATCTCGTTGGTGCCGCCGTAGATGCGCTGCACCCGCGCGTCCTTGTACAGCTGCGCGATGGCATATTCGTTCATGTAGCCATAGCCGCCGTGCAGTTGCAGCATCTCGTCCAGGGTCTCGCCCTGGATGTCCGTCACCCAGTATTTGGCCATCGAGGCCGTGGCGGCGTCGAGTTTGCCCTCAAGGTGCAGGCCGATGCAGTGGTCGACGAAGACCTTCGCAACAGTGAGCTTGGTCTTGACCTCGGCCAATTTGAACTGGGTGTTCTGGAAGTCGAGGATCCGCTTGCCGAAGGCCTTGCGTTCCTTGACGTAGGCGATCGTCGCCTCCAGCCCGCGCTCGGCGGCGGCGACGCCCTGGACGGCGATGTTCAGCCGTTCCTGCGGCAGTTGCTGCATCAGCTGGACGAAGCCCTGGCCCTCGCCGCCGCCGATGATGTTGTCGCCCGGAACCTTGACCTCGTTGAAGAACAGTTCGGAGGTGTCGTTCCCCTCCATGCCGATCTTGTGCAGGTTGCGGCCGCGTTCGAAGCCTTCCGCGCCGTCGGTTTCAACGACGATAAGACTGGTGCCCTTGGCGCCCTCGGCCGGGTCGGTCTTGGCCACCACGATGATGAAGTTCGCCAGCTGGCCGTTGGTGATGAAGGTCTTGGAGCCGTTGACGACATAGCCGTTGCCGGACTTGACCGCCGTGGTCTTGATGCCTTGCAGGTCCGAGCCGGCGCCTGGTTCGGTCATGGCGATGGCGCCGACCAGCTCCCCCGAGGCCAGACGCGGCAGCCAGCGCGCCTTCTGCTCCTCGGTGCCGTAGTGCCAGATGTAGGGGGCGACGATGGCGTTGTGCAGCGAGATGCCGAAATGGTCCGCGCCCTTCCAGCCCAGCTGCCGCATCAGCACGACCTCATGCCGATAGTCGCCGCCCATGCCGCCGTCTTCTTCGGGCATGGACAGGCCCAGCAGGCCGTCGGTCCCGGCCTGGGTCCACAGGTCGCGCGGCACGCTGGAGTTGGCGATCCAGGACTGGACCTGTTCCGGCGGCGCGTGCTCGTCGATCCATTTGCCGACGCTGTCGGAGAAGAGGACGATCTCCTCTTCACGCATGAAATCGGGGTCGGGGCTGTTGAGGATGTTCATGAGGTCACTCCAACATTCTCCCTCCCCGTCCGGGGAGGGTGGCCGCGCAGCGGCCGGGTGGGGGCGGCAAGGTGAAGCGGCCTAGATCGGAGTGCGTGTCGCCCTACCGCCCCCACCCGGTCTCCGCTTCGCTTCGACCACCCTCCCCCGCGGGGGGAGGGAGAGCCGTTAGGGCTTCGCTCCTCAGAACGCCTCGGCCGGCATGGCCATCAGCACGTCCGCGCCGGTCTTCATCTTCTTCAGGTGGGCGTCCGCGTCGGGCAGGATGCGCTCGACGAAGTAGCGGCCGGTCTGGAGCTTGGTGGCGTAATACGGATCGGTCGAACCGGCCTCGACCTGGGCTTGCGCCACCTTGGCCATCTGCGCCCACATATAGGCCAGCGCCGTTAGGCCGAAGACGTTCAGATAGTCGGTCGAGGCGGCGCCGGCGTTGTCCGGGTTGGCCATGCCGTTCTGCATCAGCCACATGGTGCCGTCCTGCAGCTTGGCCTTGGCGTCGGCCAAACCGTCGACGAAGGGCTTGATCGCTTCATTGCCGCTGTTCTCGGCGACGAAGGCGTCGATCTCGCCGAACCAGGTCATGATGGCGCGACCGCCTGCCGCGGGCAGCTTGCGCCCGACCAGGTCCAGCGCCTGGATGCCGTTGGTGCCCTCGTAGATCATGGTGATGCGGGCATCGCGCAGATACTGCGAGGCGGGGAAGTGTTCGGTGTAGCCCGATCCGCCGTGCACTTGCATGCCCAGCGAGGCGACATGGAAGCCCTTGTCGGTCAGATAGGCCTTCAGCACGGGCGTCAGCAGGCCCATGTAATCCTTGGCCTTGGTGGCGACGGCCTCGTCTTCCGACTTCTCCAGGTCGGCGTGCAGGGCGGTCCACAGGATGAAGGCCTGGCCGCCTTCGACGAAGGCGCGGGCTTCTAGAAGCATGCGGCGCACGTCTGGGTGGACCATGATGCTGTCGGCCGGGCCGTCCGGGTTCTTAGGGCCGGTCAGACTGCGGCCCTGCAGGCGGTCCTTGGCGAACTCGACGGCGGCCTGATAGGCGGCGTTGCCGATGGCCAGACCTTGCAGGCCGGTGCCCAGGCGGGCCTCGTTCATCACCACGAACATGTTGTTCATGCCCCGGCCTTCCTGGCCGATCAGCCAGCCCTTGGCGCCGTCGTACTGCATCACGGCCGTGGCGTTGCCGTGGATGCCCATCTTGTGCTCAAGCCCGGCGCATTCCAGCGTGTTGCGCTCGCCCAGCGACCCGTCCTCGTTGACCAGGAACTTTGGCACGACGAACAGCGACAGGCCCTTGATGCCTGGAACCGCGCCTTCGACGCGGGCCAGGACGGTGTGGATGATGTTGTCGGCGAAGTCGTGCTCGCCGGCCGAGATCCAGATCTTCTGGCCGGTGATCGAATACGACCCGTCGCCGTTCGGCACGGCCTTGGTGCGCACCATGCCCAGATCCGTACCGCACTGGGGCTCGGTCAGGTTCATCGTGCCCGACCATTCGCCGGTCGCCATCTTGGGCAGGTATTTCTGCTTCAGCTCATCGGATGCATTGGCGTGGATGCCGGCATAGGCGCCGGCCGTCAGGCCCGGGTACATCGAGAAGGCGGCGGATGCGCCGGCCGTCATCTGACCGAAGGCCGAGGCGACGACGCTGGGCATGCCCTGGCCGCCGTAGGCCGGGTCGGCGGCCAAGGCCATCCAGCCGGCTTCCGACATGGCCTTGTAGGCTTCCTTCCAGCCCTTGGGACCGGTCACCACGCCGCCCTCGGCCCAATGACAGCCTTCCTTGTCGCCCGGATTGTTGATCGGGGCGATGACCTCGTCGGCGAACTTGGCGCCCTCTTCCAGGATCTGGCCGACCAGATCCGAAGAAACGTCCTGGAAGCCCGGCTGGTTGGTGTAGCGGTCGATTTCCAGCACTTCATTCAGGATGAAGGTGAAGTCGCGGACAGGCGCCTTGTAGGCCATGGATTACGCTCTTGCTTTGAAGGGGTGGTGATGGTCGTGGTTGAGACGCGCGCGCAGCAGCTTCTCATAGTCTTCGGCGCCCGGCAGCAGGTCGGGGCGGTGTTCGGAAAGCTTGGATTCCATCCAGTCGCAGGCCTGTTCGGCCGTCTCGATGGCGCCTTCGATGTCTTCCAGCTGCTGCTTCAGCGCCGCGATCTGGGCGCGGTGCCGCACCAGGGCCACGGCCATCTGATGGACGTTGTGGTCCTTCTGATCATAGAGATCCATCATGTCCTGGATCTCCTGAAGGGTGAAGCCGATGCGGCGTCCCCTCAGGATCAGTTTCAGCCGGGCGCGGTCGCGGGCGTCATAGACGCGGGTCTGGCCCTTGCGCGCGGGGGTCAGCAGGCCCTTGTCCTCATAGAATCGCAGGGCGCGCGCCGTGGCCCCGAACTCGCGGCAGAGCTGGCGGATGGAATAGGTGCGGTGGTCGTCGGCGGTGGCCATGCCCCAACATAACTTGACGTGCGCGTAAAGGAAAGCGCTTTACGCGCACGTAAGGGTAAGCTTTTCGTGTGGTGAACCGACAAGCCAAGTCGCAGGCATGAAAAAGCCCGGAACCTGGGGGGAGGTTCCGGGCGCAAACGCCGGACTGCAGGGGGGAGAGGGGTCCGACGTTCGATCTCTTTCAGAAGGCCTTGCGACGACCCAGCAGGACCGGGATGGTGAAGGCCAGAAGGATGGCGTTGACCACGGCCAAACCCAAGTCCTGGCTCATCGCGTGGATGACCAGCATGGTCGATTCCAGCACCACCAGGCCGGTCGCCGCCGTCATCAGCAGCGGGCGGCCGATGCGCCACGAGATCAGCGGGCTGAGCACGCCCATGGCCAGCACGATCTCGACCACGCCCAGGCCGCGCACCATGTTCTCGGGCGCAACCGCAGGCCAACCCATCAGATTGATGAGGTTGGTCATCGGCTCGGTCAGCTTGGCATAGCCGGCGGCGATGAAGAACATCGCGATCCAGCCCTGCAGCGTCCAAAGGGCGATGTTGGCGTAGGCGGCGCGGCTGCGCGAGGGGGCGGTGGTGAAGGTGGAGGTGGTCATCGGGGGAGGAACCTGATTTCGTAACAGTCGCGATATCGGATTGGGGATCGCCGTTCGCAAGAGGGGATATAGCGGCGCTTTCGATATTTGTCATCAGGCGATGACATCAGCGGATGACATCAGTTGATGACTTTGTGTTACAGGCCGGGGCGTCTGGTCCGATTCCCGACGCCCCACAACCCCGATACGCTCGGCGCCCTATTGTCGGATCACCGATATTCCGCGCGCGGCCAACAGATCCTGCACGGTGTCGTCCCCGGCGAGGTGACCGAGACCCACGGCGATGAAGCTGGTTCCTGATCCCGCGAGCAGGGTCTCGATCTGGTCGGCCCAGTCGGCGTTGCGGCTCGCCATGAAGATCTGGTGCGTCTCTTCGGAGATGGCGCGGCCGTTCTCGTGCGCATACTGCGCCATTGCGGCCGGGTCGTTTGCGATCCAGCCGGCCACGACGCGGTCCAGATCGGCGGCGGCCGTGCCGTAGGTCTTCAGATAATGCCGCAGATAGGTCTTCTGGCCGTCGTCGCTCATCCGCGCCAGGCCGCCGATCTGCTGGTCGATAGTCTCGAAGCCGTGGATGGTCTTGCCGGCCGCCAGCGCTCGGGTCCGCAGGTTCATCTCGACGCCCAGCTTGGGGTCGTATCCCGCCGCCGTCAGTGGGCCGGTGGCGATCATCAGCGCGGCGAACCAGGGCCGGAACGGATCGATCTGCTGCGCGGTCAGACCGGCCGCCGGGGCGGCGATGGCCAAGGTCGCCAGTTCGTCGGGCGTCAGCCAACTGGACAGGGGGCGTTCCGGCGACAAGCCATATTGCTGGATTATCGGCATGATGGCGGCCTGGTCGTCCGGGCTGGTGACCTCGAACCAGACATCCGAGGCGCTGTCGAAGGCGGCGTCCACCTTGTCCGATCCCCAGGCCGTGCCGGGCTTCAGCAGATGGATCGTGCCATAGAGATAGACGGTGGAATCCGCGTCCCGGATGACCCAGAGGGGCGGGCCGTCGCCAGCGGCGCGGGCGATGGGGGCCAAGGCGACGGGGGGAGGCGCAACGGGTGTCTCGGCATAGGCTTCGCCGGCGAAGATGGCCGCCCAGGCGGCGAGGCCCAGCGCCATGCCGGCGCCGACGGATTGGACGCGCGAAGCCGCGCGCCCCAGAACGATCTGGAGGTTCATGGTCGTATCCTTGGTTTGAAGGGGTGTGGCGCGACGCGGGATGCGTCGCCGCCGGTCAGACGGCGAAGAGGTCTTCGACCGGATGGTTCAGGGCGCGAGACAGGCGAAAAGCCAAGCTCAGCGAAGGCGCATAGAGGCCGGTCTCGATGGCCCGCAGCGTCAGGCGAGAGACGCCGATCCGACCGGCCAGTTCTGCGAGAGAAAGCCGGCGCCGGTCACGCACCGCGCGCACGCGGTTGGCGAGCCGGCTCATCGGGGTCTCCGCCGCGACCAGACGCTCGCGTAATGGATCACGGCCAGCGCCAAGCCGGTCAGCATGACGACCAGACCGAGAGACGGCGCGCCTCCGAGGGTGTTCGGCCAGAAGGGCGTCTCGACCTTGGCGGTCAGGCTGACGGCGGCCAGGGCCGCGGCGATGGAAATGACGGTCTTCTGGTCGTGTGTGTAGTCGGTGCGTTGGAAATGTTTCATGACAAGCTCCCCTGTCGTTGTGACAAGTTCGCTTTACGATCAAAGCCTCAGTTTAGTCAAGCTTCATTTACATCACGACAATGACACTTTCCTTTCTGACCGTCGCCGCGCGCGGCGACGGCGCCGGATCTCCACTGCGCCTCGGGGACGACAGGCGTTTATGCTGACGAAAGGCATGTGTGGCGCCTGTCTGCGCCAACCTTTATCGTTGGGAAATGGCCACTACAGACGACCAATGATCCGCCTCCACGTTACATCTCCCCTCGCGGCCGCCGCCGCCGTAGCCCCCACCCTCGACCAGTCCCGCTATTTGACCCAGGTCATGCGGTTGAAGATCGGCGACGACCTGCTGGTGTTCAACGGCCGCGACGGCGAGTGGCGGTGTTCGATCGCCGAAGTCCTGAAGAAGGGCGTCATCCTGCGCGCCGAGGAACAGGCCCGGCCCCAGGTCCATGGCCCGGACCTTGAGCTGATCGTCGCCGTGGTGAAGAAGGCGCGGGTCGAGACCATCGTCGAGAAGGCCGCCGAACTTGGCGCGCGCCGGGTGCGGCTGGTCCTGACCCATCGCACCAACGCCGACCGCATCCGTCTGGATCGGCTGGACGCCATCGCCGAGGAGGCCGCCGAACAGACCGGCCGCATGGACGTGCCCGCCGTCGACGATCCGGTGAAGCTGGACGCCCTGTTGGACGGCTGGGAGGCCGGGCGGCGGCTGATGTTCTGCGACGAGACTGGCGGCGCACCGGCCATGTCGGCGTTGCGCGACGCGGGAGAGGGTCCCTGGTCCATCCTGATCGGGCCGGAGGGCGGCTTTTCGCCCGAGGAGGGCGAGCGGCTGCGGTCGCTGCCCTTCGCCACCGCCGTTTCGCTCGGCCCGCGCATCCTGCGCGCCGACACCGCCGCCATCGCCGCCATGACCATGTGGCAGGCGGCTGTGGGCGATTGGGAACGATAAGTGCGCCCCTCAAGCAGCGAGCCGCCGCGCGGCGAGCGTCAGGGAAAGAACAAAGCCCTCTTGAGCCACGCGGCAATCTTGCCCATCTAGCCGCGACACACGGTCGCTTACGGCGCGCCGCAGGGGACTGACGCATGACCGACAACGCGCCGCTGACCCGGACCGTCCTCATTGAGGCCATGTCCAAGGGGGCCAAACCCAAGGACCAGTGGCGCATCGGCGCCGAGCACGAGAAGTTCGGCTTCGACAAGACCACCCTGGCTCGCCCCGGGTACGAAGGCCCGAACGGCATCAAGGCCATGCTGGAGGGCCTGCAACGGTTCGGCTGGTCGCCGGTCGAAGAGAATGGCTTCCTGATCGGGCTGGAGCGCCGCAACAACGAGGGCTTCATCGCTTCGGTCAGCCTGGAGCCGGGCGGTCAGTTCGAACTGTCGGGCGCGCCGCTTCTGACCATCCACGACATCTGCAACGAGACCGGCCAGCACCTGATGGAGGTCAAGCAGGTCGCCGATCAGATCGGCGTCGGCTTCCTGGGCGCCGGTTTCGACCCGCTGTGGACGCGCGAACAGGTCCCGGTCATGCCCAAGGGCCGCTACGACATCATGCGCGCCTATATGCCCAAGGTCGGGACCCTGGGCCTGGACATGATGCTGCGCACCTGCACCATCCAGGCGAACCTCGACTTCGACAGCGAGGCCGACATGGTGGCCAAGTTCCGCACCTCGCTGGCGCTGCAACCGATCGCCACCGCCCTGTTCGCCTGTTCGCCCTTCACCGAGGGCCGCCCCAACGGCTTCCTGTCGGCGCGCGCCAACGTCTGGACCGACACCGACGCCGACCGCACCGGCATGCTGGGCTTCGTGTTCGAGGACGGCTTCGGCTTCGAACGCTACGCCGACTATGCGCTGGACACGCCGATGTACTTCGCCAAGCGCGACGGTCATTACGTCGACGCCTCGGGCCAGTCGTTCCGCGATTTCCAGGCCGGAAAACTGCCCGCCCTGCCCGGCCAGTTCCCCACCATCAAGGACTGGAACGACCACCTGACCACCCTCTTCCCCGAGGTGCGGCTGAAGGCGTATCTGGAGATGCGCGGCGCCGACGGCGGTCCGTGGAGCCGCATCTGCGCCCTGCCCGCCCTGTGGGCCGGCATCCTGTACGACGCCCCGTCGCTGGCCGCCGCCTGGGACCTGGTCAAGGACTGGGACATCGCCGACCACGAGCGCCTTCGCCGTGACGTGACGCGCTTGGGCCTGAAGGCCGAGGTCGCGGGCCGCAGCGTGCGCGACATCGCCGTGGACCTGGTCAACATCGCCAAACAGGGCCTGAAGAACCGCGCCAAATTCTCGGGCGGCATGGTGGACGAGCGCGGCTATCTGTCGGAACTGGAAGACATCGCCGACAGCGGCGTCACCCCGGCCGAACGCCTGCTGGACCTGTATCACGGCGCCTGGCAGGGCGACGTGAAGCGCATCTACGCCGACTTCGCCTACTAGGGCACGGTATAGTCCGAGCAATCCGGTAGCTTGCTGTCCGGCCGGTATTCGCCCGCCGCCGCGTCGAAGGTGAACCGGCGGCTGTAGCTGCATTTCGGATCGCGCACGGTGACCAGGTCGGCGGGCTTGAGCGGCGGCTTCTCCAGCGAGTCCTCGGAGCGCGAAGAGCCGCGCGGATAGGCGGTTGCTGTGGTGACGTAGTCGAGCACGGGCATGGCGGCCGCCTCGCCCGTCGCCGTCAGCGTCGCCTCGAACCCGTATTCGTCGTGACAGGCGCCGGCCCGCTGCGTCATGTCGTCTTCGCTGAAACAGGCGCGGATCGTCAGCTCTGCGCGGATAGGGACGGCAAGCACGGGCGTTTCGCCCGCATCGCCGTTCGCGTCCAGCCTGTACAGACGCAGTTCCGTGGCCTGACCGCCGCCCCCGGAATACATGCTGCTGGTCTCGACCTTAACCCCAGTCAGGACACCGCCGTCGGGCAAGCGGACCAGGCCGGTCCAGGGCTGGAAATACTCGACTGCGGCGGCTCCGCCCCTGTCTGCTTGCGGAGGAAGGGCGCCCGCGGCGCGCAGGATCGGACGCACGATCGGTTCGCCGTCTTCTCCCGTGTCTTTCGTCAGACCCACGCACCACGCCCCATCGCTTGTGCAGGCGCGATCGTCTGTGAGGGTCAGAGTCTCCAGTCGATCCGCAGCGGGCGCGGACTGTAAGGCGGCGATCAGGGCAAGAGCGAAAATCATCGTCGCATCCTATCCAACGCGGCGCGCGACGCCATACCGCACTGGCACCCAATGCAAAGGCAAGCTTAACGGATATGGCCTAACGTGGGTCTCAGTTGAGGGAGTGCGCCATGACCTGTCTGCCCGTTGCGGCCCTGGCCTTCCCGACCACCGACGTCGACCTGGATACCTTCTTCGACGTATCGCTGGACCTGCTGGTGGTGCGCGAGTTGGATGGGCGGGTCGTCAAGGCCAGCGCTTCGTGGTTCACCGTGCTCGGCTATCGGCCCGAAGAGATCGAGGGCCGCGACCTGCCTCGGCTGGTTCATCCCGACGACCAGGCCGTCACCCGGCACAGCATCGTCGAGGTCGAAAGCCGTCGCCCCGGCGATCCCGTCCTGGGTCAGGTCAACCGTTACCGCCACAAGGCCGGCCATTACGTCACCGTGGAATGGCGCGCACATCGGCTGGGAAACCGTATCTATGGCATCGCCCGCGACGTGACGGAAAAGGTCGCGGCCGAACAGGCCCTGCGCGAGGCTACCGCCGCCGCCGAGGCCGCCAACCAGGCCAAGTCCGACTTCCTGGCCAATATGAGCCACGAAATCCGCACGCCTCTGAACGGCGTCATCGGCATCGTCGACGCCTTGTCACGCACCGATCTGACCCCCGAACAGGCCGAGATGGTCGCCCTGATCGGCAGTTCGGGCGTGACGCTGGAACGGCTGGTGTCGGACATTCTGGACGTATCCAAGATCGAGGCCGGCCATCTGGATCTGGAAAGCCGCCCCTTCGATCTGGACGAAGCCCTGGCCGCGCCGCTGGACGTCATGCGCCTGCGAGCCGAGGCCAAGGGCCTGGGCTTCGACATCCGCCGCGACGCCGACGCGCGCGGCCTGTTCGTCGGCGACAGCACCCGCATCCGCCAGGTGCTGGACAATCTGTTGTCCAATGCGATCAAATTCACACATCAGGGCTCGGTCGGCGTCGCCATCGCGATTGACGAGGATTCCGACGGCCTGACCCAGCTGACGCTGCGGATCGACGACACCGGCGTCGGCTTCTCGCCCGATCAGGCCGCCCGCCTTTTCGACCGGTTCAGCCAGGCGGATGCGACCATCACCCGCCGGTTCGGCGGCACGGGCCTGGGCCTGTCGATCTGCCGGTCTCTGGTCGAGCTGATGGGCGGGCGGATTTCCGCTGCCTCGACGCCGGGCGTGGGCAGCCGGTTCATGGTCGAAATCCCGCTGACGCGCGCCGCCTCCCTGACCGACCACGATGCGCGACAGCGCGCCCGCGCGGCCGAGGCCGAACGTCCCCTCACCGCCCTGCGCGTGTTGCTGGCCGAGGATCACCCCGTCAACCAGCGCGTGGTCCAGCTGATCCTGGCGGCCCATGCGATTCAGGTCGTCACCGTCGGCGACGGCGAACAGGCGTTAGCCGCCTTCCAGGCCGAGACCTTCGACCTGGTGTTGATGGACATGCAGATGCCGGGCATGGACGGCCTGACCGCCACCCGCGCCATCCGCCAGATGGAGGCCGAACGTCCCGCCCAGGCCCGCACCCCCATCGTCATGCTCAGCGCCAACGCCATGGCCGAACACCGCGACCAGGCCCAGGACGCCGGCGCCGACCTCCACGTCCCCAAACCCATCACCGCCGCCAGCCTGCTAGCCGGGATTCAGGCAGCCATGGCGGACTGACCAAAGGTTGACAAACCTTGCCAAGCGCCCATTCTCTTTAGAGGAGGCTCACAATGGCGACGATGAATATCTCCCTGCCCGATCCCATGAAGGCCTGGGTCGAGGAACAGGCGAAATCCGGCCGCTACGCCAATACGTCGGACGTGGTGCGCGACCTGATCCGTCGCGAGCAGGTCAAGGCTGAGAAGATCGCCCACTGGAACACCCTGATCGAAGAGGCCTACGCCTCTGGGATCAGCGAAATGACGTTTGAGGAGATCATCGCTGAGGCCCGCGCGGAAGCGCAGGCCCGCGCCTCTCGAGCGGCGTAGCGTATCCGTGAGCGCCAGATATTCCAATGCAGCAAAACGCGATCTGATCGCCATCTATCTTGATGGTGAGGCGATGTTTGGATCGCGGCAAGCCGAAGCTTACACCACAGGCCTCGGCGCCACCGTCCGAATGATCGGCGACTATCCTCTTGCCTCTCGCCTCAGGACCGAACTCGATCTGCCCGTCCGCGTGCGAACCTACAAAGCTCACGTCATCATCTACGTGATAGAAGAAGGTGGGGTTTTGGTGCTTCGGTTTCGTCACGGGCATGAAGATTGGCAGTCTGATCCGCTCGGTGGCGACGTGCACAAGGATACGCAATGACCTACCCCATATATATCGGCGTCGGCGGCTGGACGTTCGAGCCGTGGCGCGGTGTCTTCTATCCCGAGGGCCTGGTTCAGAAGCGCGAGCTGGAATATGCGGCGTCGAAACTGACCTCGATCGAGATCAACGGCACCTATTATTCGACCTTCAAGCCCGACAGCTGGCGCAAATGGCGCGACGAGACGCCCGCCGACTTCGTCTTCTCGGTCAAGGCCAGCCGCTACTGCACCAATCGCAAGGTGCTGTCCGAAGGCGGCGAGAGCTTCGACAAATTCCTCTCCCAAGGCCTGACCGAGCTGGGGGACAAGTTGGGGCCGATCAACTGGCAATTTATGGGTACGAAGAAGTTCGATCCCGAGGATTTCGAGGGCTTTCTGAAGCTGTTGCCCAAGGAGAAGGACGGGGTGCGGCTGCGCCATGCGCTGGAGGTTCGCAACCCGACCTTCGCCACCGAACAGTTCTATGACCTGGCCCGCCAATACGGCGCGGCCATCGTCTATGCCGTCGATGACGAGGAGCCGACCTGGCCTCAGATCGACGAGGCGACTGCCGACTTTACCTATGCCCGGCTGATGTCCAGCCGGGAGGACGAACCAACCGGCATGACGGCGACCGAGTTGGATGCGGTGGCCGACCAAGCCAAGGCCTGGGCGAAACGCGGCGAGGTGTTCGCCTATTTCATCTCGGGTGCGAAGGTGCGGAACCCGGCGGCGGCCCAAGCGCTGATCGGCAAGCTGAAATAGCCGTCCGCGCGCTTGCGGACCTGCGCCCGCCGCCTCATCTGAGGCCGGCTCACTGCAAAGCCTGAAGGACTTCCCCATGCCGATCGCCACACGCGCCTTCGCCGCGACCGCCGCCGACAAGCCGCTGACGCCCTATAGTTTCGACCGCCGCGATCCTGGCCCGGACGATGTGCTGATCGACGTCAAATACTGCGGCGTCTGCCACTCGGACCTTCATGCCGCGCGCAGTGAAAGCGGCCGTTCGACCTATCCGCTGGTGCCGGGTCACGAGATCGCCGGCTTGGTGAAGGCTGTGGGCGCCAATGTCACCCGCTTCAAGGAAGGCGACCGCGTCGGCGTCGGCTGCATGGTCGACAGCTGTCGCGAATGCGCCTCGTGCCAGGAAGGCGTCGAGCAATACTGCATCCCCGGCTTCACCGGCACCTATGGCGGCAAGGACAAGAAGGGTGGCACGAACGAAACCATCACCCAGGGCGGCTATTCCGACCACATCACGGTGGATCAGCATTTCGTCCTGTCCATCCCAGACAGCCTGGCGCTGGACGTCGCCGCCCCCCTGCTGTGCGCCGGCATCACCACCTATTCCCCGCTGAAGGAATGGGGCGTCGGACCGGGCTCCAAGGTGGCGGTGATCGGTCTGGGCGGCCTGGGCCATATGGCGGTCAAGCTGGCGGCGGCCATGGGGGCGGAGGTCACCGTCCTGTCCACCTCGGACCGCAAGAAGGCCGACGCCGAGCGGATGGGCGCCAAACACTTCCTGATCAACTCCGACAAGGACGCGATGAAGGCGGCGGCCGAGAAGTTCGACCTGATCATCAACACCGTCTCGGCCACGCACGAGATCGCCAGCCACGTCCAGCTTCTGGCGCGTGACGGGACGATGATCATGCTGGGCCTGACGACCGAGGGCCTGCCGGTGTTCGCCCTGCCGCTGCTGTGGCGTCGTCGCCGCATCGCCGGTTCGCTGATCGGCGGCATTAAGGAGACGCAGGAGATGCTCGACTTCTGCGCCGAGCACGGCATCGCCTGCGACATCGAGACCATCGCCCCGGATCAGATCAACGACGCCTATGAGCGGATGCTGAAGTCCGACGTGCGCTATCGCTTCGTGATCGACATGGAAAAGCTGGCGGCCTGATCCCTGAAAAGCGCGACGGAAGCATGAAACTTCCGTCGCGTCAGATTCACGCCTTGCGCGGTTTCGCTCCCTCGTTAATCCTGAACTCCGACAAGGCCTTCCAAGGGCCTGGATAGGGACAGGAGACGATATGACGCGCGTAGCTTTCGTGACGGGCGGGACCCGGGGCATCGGCAAGGCGATCGTTCAACGCCTCAACGAGGACGGCATCCGCGTCGCCGCCGGCTATTCCGGCAATGACGAGGCCGCCCAGGCCACGGCCAAGGCGCTGGGCGTCATGGTGGTCAAGGGCAACGTCGGCAGTTTCGACGACTGCGCCCGCGCGGTGCAGGACGTCGAGGCCGAACTGGGCCCGATCGACATCCTGATCAACAACGCCGGCATCACCCGCGACGGCTTCTTCCACAAGATGAGCCACGACCAGTGGTCCGACGTGATCCGCGTCAACATGGACAGCGTCTTCAACATGACGCGCCAGGTCATCAACGGCATGCGCGACCGGGGCCACGGCCGCATCGTCAACATCTCCTCGATCAACGGCCAGAAGGGTCAGATCGGCCAGACCAACTATTCCGCCGCCAAGGCCGGCATGATCGGCTTCACCAAGGCGCTGGCGCTGGAGAATGCGCGCAAGGGCGTGACCGTGAACTGTATCGCGCCCGGCTATATCGACACCGAAATGGTCGGCGCGATGGACCCCAAGGTGCTGGAAGGCATCATCAGCCACATCCCCGTCGGCCGCCTGGGCAAGGGCGAGGAGATCGCGGACATGGTGTCCTGGCTGGTCGGCGAGCGTGCCGGATATGTCACAGGCTGCACACTCTCGCTGAACGGCGGTCAGTACCTGGTGGGTTGAGGGGCCTTCGCCCAAAATCCGCCGCGCGGCGCTTTCATCAAGTCTCTCATGAAGTTGTTGGGATCGGTCACGGCGAAAAAATCGCCACGCGTGACTGCGATGGCGGTCGCCGCCATCGCAGTCATCGGCGTCAGCCTGACCGCGCCTGCCGTTTCCCACGCCCAGTCGGGCCGTTCGGTTCCGCCCACGGCCCGTTATGTCAGCAGCAACGGCCAGGGGTTCATTCTGGACACCTCGGGGTCGCGCGCCCTGATGCGGTTCGAACGGTCGACCGAGGTCTGGGTCCTGCGCGCCACGCCCGCGCCGCGCGGCGACATCATCTATCGCAACGACAACGGCGATCAGGTGCTGCGGGTCACACCCAATGGGGCCGTGACCCTCTATACGACCACCGCGCCCCAGGGCTCTCCCGCCTCGCGCGTCGGCGATGCGCAAGGCCTGGCCAATGCGGCCATGACCGGCGCCCAGCTGGTCGATTATTTCATGCGCCAGAGCTACCGCGCCAGCCAGGCGATGGGGCGGTTGATCGTGATCGACGTGGACATCCAGCCCGGCTCGGAACAGGTCGCCGCCGACACCGTCTCGGCCGCCAGCGACGCCATCGTCCGCATGGCGCGGTCGTCCAACCTGCGGTCTCAGGTCGAGCGGGTTCGCCGCGTCGTAGTCTCTGATCAGGGGCGTCCGTCAGTCACCCTGGTCCAGGGCACGTTGCGGATCGTCATCGACGCCGACGCCGGCATCGCCGGTCGCCCGTCCTCCGCCCGGATCGTCCGGGTCGTGGGCGGCGAGGCCCTCAACCGCTAAACGCCTTTAGAAGGCGTCCTTGCCCGCCCGCCGCGCGGCGAACTGATCCGCATCCGTTGCGGTCAGGAACGGATTGAACCGCTTCTCCGCCCCTATCGTCGTCGGCACGGTGGGTTCGCCCCGGTCCCGTGCGGCGAATATCGCCTCGGCATGCGCCAGGGTCTCGGGCCGGTCATCCAGGCTCAGGGTGAAGCGGGCGTTCGAGGCCGTATATTCGTGGGCGCACCAGATCACGGTCTGATCGGGCCAGGCCTTCAGGATTTGCAAGCTGGCGAACATCTGTTCGGGCGTGCCCTCGAACAACCGGCCGCAGCCCAGGGCGAACAGGGTGTCGCCGGTGAAGGCAAGTTCGTCCACCGGCGCATGAAACACGACATGGCCCAGGGTGTGACCCGGCGTCGCCGTGACCTCGAACCGCGTCTCGCCCACTATGACCACGTCGCCGTCCGCGATCACCCGGTCCAGCGGCGCGACCTTGCGCACCTCCTCAGGCCCCACGATCTCGCAGCCCGTTTCGGCCTTCAGCCGTTCATTGCCCTCGGTGTGGTCGGGGTGCCAGTGGGTGTTCAGGATCAGGTCCAGCCGTCCCCAGCCCAGTCCCTCCAGCTCTTCCAATATCCGCGCGGCATCGGGCGTATCGACCGCCGCGACCACGCCCGTCGCGGCGTCGCGGATCAGGAAGCCGTAGTTGTCGCTGCGGCAGGGGAACAGATGCACATCCAGGGTCATGCGCCCATCCTAGCAGCAGGGCCGCCGACAGGCCTATAGTGCGCCAATGCGGCGCAGCATCGACGAGCTTCGAACCTTCTACGGCGAGCCGACCGGGGCCTTGGCGCGACGGCTGGTGGCGCGACGGCTGGACGACGCATGGGGCGAGGCGGCCGATTGCGACGTGCTGGGCATCGGCTATGCGACGCCGTGGCTGGACGCCTTCGTCGGCGCCCGGCGCGTGGTCGCGGCCATGCCGGGCGGCCAGGGGGTCGAACACTGGCCGACGGTCGGGCGCAACCGCACCCTGCTGGTGGACGACCGCCGCCTGCCCTTCCCCGCCGGATCCTTCGACCGCATCCTGCTGGTCCATGCGCTGGAGGAGGCCGACGATCCCGCCGCCCTGCTGCTGGAAGCCGTCCGGGCGCTGGCCCCCACAGGGCGGATCATCCTGGCGGCGGCGGCGCGGGGCGGCCTGTGGGCCCGGGCCGACAACACCCCCTTCGGTCATGGGCGGCCCTTCACCCGGCGTCAGCTGGAAGGACTGGTGCGCGACGTGGGACTGGAGCCGATGGCCTGGTCCCAGACGCTGTATGCGCCGCCGTGGGGGCCGATGCTGCCGCTGGCCGAAGGGTTCGAACAGGTGGGCCGTCGCGTCTTTCCGGGAACCGCCGGCCTGATCCTGCTGGAGGCTTCGCGCCAGAGCTACGCCCGCATCCGACCCAGCGGCCATGCCCAGCGCGTCGCCGCCCCGGTCCTGACGCCCCAGCCCGCCGCCCTCTCGTCGCGGCGCAAAGGGCACGACTGACGCGGAGTTGACCCGGGCGCCATCTGGTCGGCGAGGGGAAACCGCCTTATGGCGAAGATCATGCACCGACTGATCCTGATGCGGCACGCCCAGGCCGAAACCTCCGCCCCCTCCGGCGGCGGCGACGAGGCCCGCCCCCTGTCCGCCGCCGGCCGCGCAGAGGCCCTGCTGATGGGCCGCGCCCTGGCAGAACGTGGGCTGAAGCCGGACCTGGCCCTGGTCTCCAGCGCCGTGCGCACGCGCCAGACATGGGAACAGATGCACGACGCCTTCGGCGATGTCGAAGTGCGCGACGAGGCGGCGCTCTACAACGCCGGTTCGGACGTGATCCGCCGCTTCGTCGAAAACAGCGAGGACGAGGCCGGCTGCCTGCTGATCCTGGCCCACAATCCGGGCGTCCATGTGCTGGCGGCCGAATATCTGATCGAGAGCGCCGCCTCACCGGCCGTGGTGGACAAGCTGTCGGGCGGTTTCCCGACCGGCGCGGCCGCCCTGTTCACCGTCGATGTCGCGGGCCGCTGCACCTACGAAGGCTTCCTGACGCCGCGTGCTTTGGGCGCGCCTTCGGCATGAGCCCCACACGCATGCCCGAAGCCGCCTACAAGATCGTCGACGCCGCCGAATGGCGCGCCGCAATCGCCGAGGGCCGCTATGACGGCGCGCCTGTCGATTTGGCCGACGGCTACATCCACATGTCCGCCGAGGCGCAACTCGCCGAGACCGCGCGGCGTCACTTCGCGGGGCGCAGCGACCTTCTGCTGCTGACGGTGGACCTGAGCCGGTTCGGCGACGACCTGGTGTGGGAGCCGTCGCGCGGCGCCGACCTGTTCCCGCATCTCTATGCCCCCCTGCCGGTCTCCGCCGTCACGGCGTCGCGCGCCTTCTCGGTCACCACCGACGGCGAGATGGCGTTCGAGGACGACCAATGAGCCTGACCGACTTCCTAGCGGGGGGGAGCGCCGCCCTGCTGCGACGGCTGGACCCGGAACAGGCGCACCAGTTGGCGATCAAGGGGCTGGCCTTGGCTCCGCTCCCCGCGCCGCCCGCCGACGATCCGATCCTGCATACGCGTCTGGCCGGTCTGGACCTGCCCAACCCGGTCGGTCTGGCGGCGGGTCTGGACAAGAACGGCGAGGCCCTGCGCGGCCTGTCGCGCCTGGGCTTCGGCTTCGTCGAATGCGGCTCGGTCACCCCGCGCGCCCAGGCCGGCAATCCCAAGCCCCGCCTGTTCCGCCTCAGCGAGGACCGGGCCATCATCAACCGGATGGGGTTCAACAACGCCGGACTGGGCGCCTTCGCCGCGCGGCTGGACCACCGTCCCTCGGGCGTGATCGTCGGCGCCAATCTGGGGGCCAACAAGGATACTGAGGACAAAGCGGCCGACTATGTGGCGGGGCTGGAGCGACTGGCCGGTCGCGCATCATACTTCACCGTCAACATATCCTCGCCTAATACGCCGGGCCTACGCGCGCTTCAGGGCCGCGAGCAGCTGGACGACCTGCTGGGTCGTATCGACGCCGCCCGCCCCGCCATGGGGCCCGAGCGCGTGCCGGTCTTCCTGAAGATCGCGCCCGACCTGATCGCCGACGAGATCGGCATGATCGTCGAGGCGTCGCTGGCGCACCGGATCGACGGCCTGATCGTGTCCAACACCACGCTGGAACGCCCCGACATGCTGCGCTCGCCCGACGCGTACGAGACCGGCGGCCTGTCAGGCGCCCCCATCCGTCCGTTCGCGGAAAAAGCCCTGCTCGCGGCGGCCGAGGCGGCGGGCGGTCGCCTGCCCCTGATCGCGGTCGGTGGCATCGACAGCGGGGCCGAGGCCTATGCCCGCATCCGCCTGGGCGCCACGGCGGTCCAGATCTATTCCGCCCTGATCTACGAGGGGCCGGGCCTGGTCGCCCGCATCAAGCGCGACCTGGCCGCACGCCTGCGCGCGGACGGCTTTTCCACAGTCGCGGAGGCGATCGGCTCACCCCGTTGACGGAGCGTTAGGCTCGATCGGCATAGTCTGGCCGACGCGAACGGCCTGCGTTCGTCATTCGAGGGCCTGCATGAAGTCGACCGTCGTCGATAAGGCTGAAAACGGCTGGACCGCCGCCGTGCGCCAACGTCGTGGCGCGCTGCTGCAACGTATCGCCTTGGGCTGCGCGGTCGCGCTGGTCGTCACGCCGATGGTGGGCGTCTGGTTCAGCCTGAGCTGGGTCGTGCTCTATGTCGCGTGCCAGGGCGTCGAACTGGTCGTCTTCGGTCCGGTCGCGCGCGGCGACAGGGGCGAGATGTCCACGGCGCGCAAGGTCGCCGGATGCATCGCCCTGGCCGTTAGCGCTACGGTGTTCGGCGGTCTCTCTCTTATCATGTGGCAGATCGGCGGCCCTTTGGGCGGGGTATGCGCCGCCTTGATGCTGCCGGCCATCATGCTGTCGTCCATGACGACCGCCGCCCGCTGCCAGCCGATGATGATCGCCAGCCTGGCGCCGCAGGTGCTGTATCTGCTGACGACCCCCTTCTTCGCCTATGCGTTCGGCGCGCCCGCACCCTTGGTGATGACAGCCGCGGCGACGGTGGTCCTGTATGCCTTCTACGTCGTCATCACCTGGCAGCGGATAAGCGACACGACCACGAACCTGAGCCGCGCCCATGCCGAGGCCGAGGACCTGCGCCTCAAGGCCGAACACAGCCTGGCCGATCACACTGCGTTCCTGGCCGCCGTGGGTCACGATCTACGCACGCCCATCGGCGCCATCCTGACCGGCGCCGCCGAACTGCGCGCACCCGATTCCCAGTCCCGCGCCAGCGCCAACCTGATCACCGACGCCGGTCTGATGATGAAGGCTTTGCTGGACGACCTGCTGGACCACAGCCGCATCGGCGCGGGTCGCATGACGGTCGAGGCCAACGACTTCGACCTGCGTCAGATGCTGGCCCAGACGCTTCAACTGTGGCGCGGCATGGCCGACGCCAAGGGCCTGAAGCTGCGTGTCGAGGGCGCCAATGGCGTCCCGCGCCGGGTCAAGGGCGACGTGATGCGTATCCGTCAGGTGCTCAACAACCTGATGTCGAACGCGATGAAGTTCACCGAGGAAGGCCAGATCACCCTGCGGGTCCAGGCCTGGTCCGAGGAACCGTCGGGCTACGCCCTGCTGTTCGAGATCGTCGACACCGGCCCCGGCATGACGACCGACCAGTTGGCGCGCCTGTTCACCCCCTTCGATCAGACGGCCGACGGCGTCGGCGCCCGCTATGGCGGCTCGGGCCTGGGCCTGGCGATCAGCCGCAATCTGGTCGATCTGATGGGCGGACGGCTGACGGTGCGCAGCGCGCCCGGCCAGGGGTCGCGCTTCACCGTCTCCTTGGTTTTGCCAAAGGGCGAGGACGCCGAGCCGCTCGTGGAGATCGTCGAGGAAAGCCGCCTGGACATCGCCCGGTCGCTGGTGCCCTTCATGCCCGCCGTCCAGCCCGTCGTTGCGGCGGCGCCCGAGCCGACGCCCGAACCTGTGAAGGCCGAAGCTGAGGTCGAACCCGACGACGCCGGCGACCAGCCTCTGCGTCTGCTGGTCGTGGACGATCACGACATCAACCGCCGCGCGGTGCAGTTGATCCTTCAGCCGCTGGGCTGCGAGATCACCACCGCCGCCGATGGTCTGATCGCCTTGCAGCGCTGCGAGGAAGCCGTCTTCGACGTCATCTTCATGGATGTGCGGATGCCCGAACTGGACGGGCGCGAGACCACGCGTCGCCTGCGCGCCGGCGGCGGCCCCAATGCCAGCACACCCGTCGTCGCCGTCACCGCCGACACCGCGCCCGAGGATGTCGCGGCGTGTCAGGCGGCCGGTATGGCCTATTTCGTCTCCAAGCCCCTGACGCCCACCGCCCTGATCGGCGCCCTGCAACACGTCCTGGACGAGACCGCCGCTCAGGCCCGGACCGAGGCCGCCTGATCCCTGACGGCGGCGACCAGGGTCGCGGCGAAACCGGGCTGCCGCATCTCGCATTCCCACACCGTCATGACGCGCCAGCCTGACGCCTCCAGCGCCTGAACGGCGGCGACGTCGCGGTTGCGATTTCGGGCGATCTTGGCGATCCAGTAGTCGGAGTTGGTCTTGGGCTGGCGCGCGCCGCGCGCACAGTCGTGGCCGTGCCAGAAACAGCCGTGGACGAACAGGGCGATCCGGCGACCCTTCATCGTCACATCCGGCCGACCGGGCAGACCTGCCCCACCCAGCCGATAACCGATCCCGGCCGTGCGCAGGATCCTGCGCACGGCCAGTTCCGGCGACGTGTCCTTGCCCTTCACGCGACGCATCACGGCGCTGCGCTTCTCGGGGCTGAACACATCGGTATTCATCTGATGTCGATCCAGGCTACCGCGTCGCTACTTGAGCCTGAACCGACGACCATCACAGCTGCGCGAGCAAATGCTCGGCGGAAGACACCTTGAACTCGCCGCCCTGTTCGATATTCAGCTGGGTGACGACGCCGTCCTTGACCAGCATCGAATAGCGCTGCGAACGCTCGCCCAGGCCGAAGCCCGACCCGTCCAGCACCAGGCCCAGGGCCTTGGTCAGTTCGCCGTTGCCGTCGGCCAGCATGACGATGCTGTCGTCGGTGATGTCCTGGCTGTCGGCCCAGGCCTTCATGACGAAGGCGTCGTTGACCGAGATGCAGGCGACCGTATCCACGCCCTTGCCCTGGATGTCGGCCAGGTGATCCTTGAAGCCCGGCAAATGGCGCGCCGAGCAGGTCGGGGTGAAGGCGCCGGGCACGGCGAACAGAGCCACGGTCTTGCCCGCGAAGATGTCGGCGGTGCTGACGGGCTTGGGCCCTTCGGCGGTCGCCTGGGCGAGGGTCGCGTTCGGGATGCGATCGCCGATCTGGATGGTCATGATTGTCTCGCTGAGGTTGGGGCTGACGGGTTAGGAAACACCGCCTGCGACACATAGAGAGCGCCGCCGGGACCGCAAGCGTCCGCTCGACTTGCAAGCGCCGCTTTCGCGACCGATGATCGGATCATGAGCCAAGCCTCCACCCTGACCGGCCGCCTGCTGGTCGCCATGCCCGGTATCGACGATCCCCGGTTCGAACACGCCGTCATCCTGATCTGCGCCCACGGCCCCGACCATGCGATGGGGCTGCGGCTGGACCGGCCGGCGCCGGGCGTGGATCTGAAGACGGTGCTGGACAAGCTGGAGGCCCCGGCCCCGGATCAGTCGATCGGCCGTGCGGTCCTTATGGGCGGGCCGGTCGAGCGCGAGCGCGGCTTCGTATTGCATACCGACGACTGGATGATCGGCGACGACAGCCTGCCGTTCGGCGACGGCCTGGCCATGACCGGCACGCGCGAGGCCCTGGCCGCCATGACCGATGCGGTTGCAGGACCAAGCCGTTCCGCCCTGCTGCTGGGCTATGCCGGCTGGGGCGAGGGGCAGTTGGAGGAGGAGTTGGCCGAGAACGTCTGGCTGACCGCCGACGCCGATCTCGATCTGATCTTCGACGGCGAACACACGTCGAAATGGACGCGCGCCCTGGCCCAGATGGGCGTGGACGCGGCCATGCTGTCCAGCCAGGGCGGCCGGGCCTAGAGCCCAACCGCCCGTTTCGGGGCTTAGAAGCGGTAGTTCATGCCAATGCGGAACATGTGGGTTCCGAACTTGCCGTTGCTGCGGATCATGTCGGTGCCCGTCGTGTTCGGGGCCGAGATGAACGGGTTGGCGGCCGGGGTCGTGCCGGTGTTGCCGACGCGGATCACCGGGCTTTCGACGTCCAGCGAGGTGTACAGGTATTCGCCGTTGACGGTCAGGCCGCGACCCAGGGCGTATTCCACGCCGCCGCCGGCCTGCCAGCCGTCGCCGTCATCGCTTTCACTGGTTTCGGTGAAGCTGTTGGCCTGGTTCGAGGTGCGGAACTTGTTCTCGAACTTGCCATAGGCGTAACCGCCGGTGCCGTAGATCAGGGCGGGGCCGTAGGCGTAGCCCAGCTTCAGACGGGCGGCCGCTGTGCTCTCCAGCTCGCGCGTGAAGGTGTAGAAGGCCGGGGTGGTCGAGAAGCCGGTCACCGAGTCCTGAACGTTGTTGACGCTGTATTCGGCCAGGGCGCCGACGACGAAGTTGCCGAACTGCATGTCGTAGCCGGCGCGGACGCCCGCTTCGACGCCGTCGTTGTCGTCACGGCAGCCGGTGCCGGGCGCGGTGCTGGTCGCCATGCCGCCGCAGTAGCCGGGGCTGAAGGCGTTGGCGCCGAGCGCGGTCGAAACCTGGTCGCCATAGCGGCCGTCCAGATTGCGGTCGAAGCCGAGGTTTTCGTCACCGTCGTCGTTCGACTGGTTGTAGCCGCCGAAGATGCCGACGTACGGGCCGGACCAGTCAGGGGCGACCGATTGCGCCAGGGCGGGAGTGGAGACCATGGCCAGCGCCAAGGCGCTGGAGGCGAGTGTTTTGATCATGGGGAGGCTTTCGTGCCAAAAGTGCGGGCGCGATATCCCCGCTCGCCGTCACAAAAGCCAAACTGGCCGAGGCGTTCCCGATAAATCCAGAGCTAAATGTCGCACATCCAAATGCTGCGTTGCGACGTATGGGGGCCTAACGCGTCGCCATCGACACCAGCAGCGCCAGCAACAGCAGCAGGCTGACCCCCTGCCAGAACCGCACCGGATCGCGCTCGATCAGGGACAGTTGGCGCGGCGACGGGGCGGCGACGGCGCTGCCGGTTTCCAGCACGTGGATCAGCTCCTCGACGTCTTCGAACCGTTCGTTCGGATCGACGGCTGCGGCGCGCATGATGGCCGCCTCCAGCCAGGCGGGCATGTCCGGCCGATGCCGCGTCGGGGCAACGGGCGCCCGGTCGAAACGCGGCGCATCGGCCGGATCGACCTCGCCCCACGGATAGGTGCGGGTGAACAGCCGATACAGCGTCACCCCCAGGGCGAACTGGTCGGTCGCGGCGTTCCCGCTCTCGCCCGCATACATTTCGGGGGCCTTGTAGCCTGCGGTGCCGGGCGCCTCGGCCTCGGCGAACTCCTCGGCCAGCCGCAGGCGCGCCACCCCCAGATCGACCAGCTTCAGCCCGCCGGTCGCCTCCAGGATCACATTGTCCGGCTTGATGTCGCGGTGAGTCACCCCCGCCCGGTGCAGGGCCGAAACGGCGCGTGACAGACGCAGGGCCACGCCGATCCCCTCTGCGATCTCGAACGGCCCCTCCTCCGCTAGCCGCGCATGCAGGGTCTGACCGGCATAAAAGGGCTGGGCGATATAGAGCCGGCTCTGGCGGCCCGCATCCAGGCTCAGAACCTTGCCGACGAACGGGCTGTCGATGCGCCGACCGATGAAGGCCTCGCGCAGGAAGGCGGTGCGCGCGCCGCGCTCGGACACCACGGCGGGCTTGGGGAACTTCAGCACCACCATGCCTCCGTCGCCCAACGTGTCCTTGCCCAGGAACAGCCGCGTATAGCGCCCGTCGGCGACCAGCCGCTGCAAGGCGAAGCCGTCGACATTGTCGCCCACGGCGGGCGGCGGCAGGATGGCTAGACCTTCCGCCTCGGCCGTGATCGCCTCCCAGTCGGGCGCGCCGGTGCGGACCACGTCGATGACGATGGCGGTGGCGTTGTCGCGCGCGCCCGTCGCCTCGACCTCGGCCAGGATCGCGTGTGCGTCGGCATCGGGCGAGCTGCGCCGTCTCAGCAGGCCCGCAATCACCGCATCGGCCAGCACCCCATGCACGCCGTCGGTAGTCAGCAGCAGCCGGTCGTGCGGCTCCAGCCGGACCTGACGCACGTCCAGCTTCACATCCGCCTCGATCCCCACCGCACGGTACAGCACATGGCTGAGCCCCTGCTGAGAACGCGTATGATCCTCGGTCAGCCGCGTCAGCACACCGTCGCGGAAATGCCAGGCCCGGCTGTCACCCACATGAAGCGCCGTCGCCTCGCGCCCGCGCAGGATGACCGCCGTGAACGTGGTCGCCGCCCCCTCCATCGCCGGATCGATCTTGCCACGCGAATGGAGCCAGCGGTTGAAGCCCCTCAGCGCCTTGATCCCGTTGGCGGCGATGCCGTTCAGCGGGTTCTGATCCAGATAGCCGTCGATGAAACTGCGCGTCGTCAGCTCCGCCGCCATCCGTCCGGCCTTCGACCCCGACACCCCGTCGGCGATGACCGCCACGACCCCATGCTCGCGCTGCTCGGCCGCCGTGCCGATATGGACGCCGCCAAAATCCTGATTGTCCGCCTTGGGCCCCTGCAAGGTCGCAAAGCCGGCGGCGATCTCCAGTCTGGCGTCGGTCATGGGCGCACTGTGTGGGATCGTGGCGCCCATGACTAGGCTGAAGCGCGATCAGGCGATGGACGCGGGCCAGAGGGTCATTACCTGCGATATGGCTGCATCCAAATCGGCCGAACCGCGCCCATCGCGCGCCTCGATGGCGATGCCTGCCAACACGGTGGACAACACAGTCGCCAGTGGTTTGGTATCAAACTCCAAAGGAAACTCGCCAGCGGCGCGGGCCTGCATCAAACGGGCTTCGATGCCCGCTCTGTCACGCCTGCGCACCTCTTCGAGCAATCGCGCGACATGGGCATTTTCCGGACTGCAGTTGTTGGCGCCCAGGGTAATGAAGCAACCGCGCGGATGCTCCCCGTCGCTCTGCATTCGCGCGGACTGCCGCAGTGCTGCTTCGACGGCCTGCCGCGGCGGCAGACTTTGGTCCTGAAGGCTCCGCGTCACCCGCCCGTAGGTGGCGAGATAGAGGTCGATCACCTCTCGGAAGAGGGCCTCTTTGGACGAGAAAGCGGCATAGAAGCTGGCCGTTGAAAGGTCGCCCATGACGGCCTTCAACTGGCTCAAGGATGTGGGCTCGTAACCCTGCGCCCAGAACAGGCGCATGGCGGCGTTCAAGGCCGCGTCCCTGTCGAACGCGCGGGGTCGTCCGGTCCTGGCCATCAGCATCTCCTCTCGATTTGTAGATTATTCGATCCAGAATTCGTTGACAATGCGCCGGCTCGTCTCATACATCCGGATCGATCGATCTATATATGGAGACGACGATGACAGCCGCAACGACAAGAGCATCACCGACAAACGACGAATTGCCGGAGAAGCTGCCGATGGCCGCGCTGCTGGCGCTGGCGATGACGGGCTTCATCTGCATTGCAACGGAGACCTTGCCTGCCGGCCTGCTGCCCCAGCTCGCCGCCGATCTGAACATTTCTCAGTCATTGGGCGGGCAGTTGGTGACGGCCTACGCGATCGGATCGCTGGTCGCCGTGATTCCGCTGACGATCGCTACGCAAGGCTGGAGGCGCCGTAACGTCCTGCTTTTGACCATCGGCGGATTTCTGATCTTCAACACCGCCACCGCCCTGTCCTCGCATATCGTGGTCACGCTGATCGCGCGCTTTCTTGCAGGTATGGCGGCGGGTCTGGCGTGGAGCCTTCTGGCCGGATACGCGCGCCGCATGGTGCCGCCTCATCTGCAAGGGCGCGCCATGGCCGTAGCCATGGTGGGAACCCCCGTGGCGCTTTCGCTTGGCGTGCCGTTGGGCACATGGCTGGGGACGACCGTCGGCTGGCGGCTTGCGTTCGCCCTCATGTCGGTGATGAGCGTGGCGCTGATCGCTTGGGTGATCGCCAAGGTGCCTGACTATCCGGGCCAGGCCGCGACCGCGCGAATGCCGCTGCGGCGCGTGCTGGTCACGCCCGGCGTGCGGTCCGTCCTTGCGGTCGTCATCACCTGGATGCTGGCCCACAACATCCTGTACACCTACGTCGCCCCGTTCGTCGTCCCGGCGGGTCTGGCGACACGGGTCGATCTCGTGCTGCTGGTTTTCGGCCTCGCCGCCCTGATCGGCATCGCTGTCACCGGACAGCTTGTGGATCGGTTCCTGAGACGAACGGTGCAGATCAGCCTCGTCACCTTCGCCCTGGCCACGCTGGGCTTGATTGTCTGGCAGGGGGACGCCCTGGCGACCCTCGTAGCGATCGCCATCTGGGGCTTGACCTTCGGCGGCGCCGCGACCTTGTTGCAGACTGCGCTGGCCGATACGGCGGGCGACGGCGCCGATGTCGCCCTGTCGATGAATGTCGTGGCATGGAACGGCGCTATCGCAGGCGCGGGGGTGATTGGCGGCGGTCTGCTCGACCGCTGGGGCGCAGCCTCCTTTCCCTGGGCCATGCTGGTCCTGTTGGGCGCGGCACTGACCATCGTCCAGTTTGCTCGCCATAGCGGCTTCACATCAGGACGTCGCTCCGTCACGACCCCTGTCACCGGACATTGAAGCAGAACAACGGAAGGGATGGAGAGCCGGGCTCTCCATCCCTTTGTCACCTCTTAAGCCGACCGCTGCTTCAACGGCGCGGTCCCGTCGGCCAGGCTCTCGGCCAGATAGACCTCGGCCTCCTGGGCCGGCAGGGCGGGGGCGTAGCCGAAGCCCTGGCCGTAGTGGCACTGGGCGTCCAGCAGCAGGCGGGCCAGTTCGGCGTTCTCCACCCCCTCGGCGACGACTTCCAGAGACAGGTCGCGGCCCAGGTTGACCACCGACTTGACGATCTTGGCCGAGCCTTCGTCCTTGTTCATCGTCAGCACGAAATAGCGGTCGATCTTCAGCGTATCGAACGGCAGGCGCGCCAGATAGGACAGGGACGAGAAGCCGGTGCCGAAGTCGTCCAGCGCCAGCGACGCCCCCACATCCTTCAGCGATTGCAGCACCTCGGCGGCGTGCGCGGTGTCGCGCATGATGTCGCCCTCGGTGACCTCCAGCTTCAGCGCGCCCTTGGGCAGTCCGGTTTCCTTGATGATGCGCGCCACATCCTCGCACAGGTGCGGGCGTTCGATCTCGCCGACCGACAGGTTGACGCTGCAGAACATCTTGCCCGCCAGCGGATGGCGTTCGATCCATTCGGCCAGTTGCCGCGCCGACTGGGTCATCATCAGCAAGCCCAGGTCGTTCATCATCCCCAGGTCGGCGGTCAGGCCCAGGAACTCGTCAGGCGGCACCAGGCCACGGCGCGGGTGACGCCAGCGCGCCAGGGCCTCGAAGCCCGCCACCGCCCCGGTATTCAGGTTCACGATGGGCTGGAAGAAGGGCACGATTTCGCCGCGGACGAAGGCGTTCCGCAGGTCCGCCTCCAGCGCCAGACGGCTCAAGGAATCGCTTTCCAGCGCCCGGCCATAGGCGGCCGACCCGCCGCGCCCGGCGCCCTTGGCCGATTCCACCGCCAGCTCGACCCGGCGCAACAGTTCGGCGGCGTCGGGCGCATCCGGCCCACCCTCCACCATCACCGCCCCGATGGAGACGGTCGGATAGATGTCGAAGCCCGCCACCCGCAGCGGCTGCTCCAGCGCGTCACGCACGCGGTAGCTGGTGTGAGAGGCGGTCTTGGGCACGATGATGGCGAACTCGTCCTCGCCGATCCGCGCCGCCGAGGCGTCCTTGTTGAAGGCGGCGGCCAGGCGCGAGCCCAGCGCCGACAGCACCAGGTCGGTCCGCTCATGCCCCAGCGCCTCGTTCAGGCGCCGCAGACGATCCACGTCGCCGACCACGATCTCGTATTCGCCCGGCTGGGTCAGCACTTCGCCCACGCGCGCGATGAAGGCGCGGCGGTCCAGCAGGCCCGTCAGCGTGTCGCGATCCGATCCGGCGAACTTGGTCTCCAGCGCCACGACGCCGGCGGCGCGCAGTCCGTCCTCCAGCCAGACGCCGCGCCACAGGCAGGTCTCGGACCCGCGCATCCGCAGACGCACGGCGACCTCGGCCCCCTCGTCCTGGGGTTTCAGCATGCGTTCGGCCAGGCTGCGATCCTGGGGCATGGCCAGGGCGACGAAGCCGGCGGCCGTGCATTCCGGCGCCAGCGGCCCCAGGCCCAGCGACCGCGTCGCGCCGGTGAAACGCAGTTCGTCCGTCGCCGGCGTCCAGACCCACAGCGCCGTATCGGCGGCGGCCAACGCCTCGATGGCGGTCGTGGCGTCCCAGGCCAGCGATCGGGATCGTGGTGTCACGCGTCTCGCCCTTCCAGACGGCCCCCGGCCGTCAACGCTCGTCCTCGACCAGGCCGAACAGCAGATGATCTGCCCACTCGCCGTTAATTTTCAAATAAGCGCGAGCCCGACCTTCGTTGCGAAAGCCCGATTTCTCCAGAACCCGACGCGAACCGTGGTTACTCGGCAGGCAGGCCGCCTCCAGCCGGTGCAGCTTCAGCTTCTCGAACGCATAGCCGACCACCGCCTGCACCGCCGCCGTCGCCACGCCCCGCCCGGAATGGGGCTGGCCGATCCAGTAGCCCAGCGTCCCGGTCTCGGCGACGCCGCGCCGCACGTTCGACAGGGTCACCGCCCCCGCCAGGGTCTTGCCGCCGTCCACCAGCACGAAGAAGGGCCAGGCGTGGCCCAGCTCCATCTCGCGCGCATAGATCGACAGCCTGCGCCGGAAGGCCGCCTTGGTCAGGTCGTCCTCGGGCCAGGCCGGCTCCCACGGCTGCAGATAGTCGCGGGACCCGTCACGCAGCGTGGACCAGGCGGCATAGTCGCCCACGCGCGGCGGCCGCAGCAGCACGCCGTCGCCCCGGACCACCGGCCCGGCCACATCGCTCATCCAGTCCAACAGGGCCATGACGCCTCATACAACAGGACGACTGTGGCCTGAACTCACGGTTCCGCCAAGACGGTCGCCGTCAGCTTCAACGCCAGTTCGCGACCCAGGCCGTCGGGCGCGCCCAGCATCGGCGTCAATATGTCTCCGATCAGCCCCTCGGCGAACGCCATATAGGCCGCCGTCATGACCAGGGACCGCGCCCGGTCCGCCGCACGGGGATCGTCGGGCGCCATGGCCGCCAGCCGGTCGGCCAGGTCCCGCACCACCCCGCCGAAACTTTCCGCCCGGCCCTGCTCGCGCGCCAGGGCCAGCCAGGCCGCCATCTGCGACGCCCCGCCCTTGCCGAAGGCGTCGAAGACGACGGTCATCAACCGATCCGGCTCCACCCCCTCGCCCGATCCCTCGTTAAGGCCCGCCTCAATCCGTTCGGCCAGATCGCGCACCATCGCGTCCATCAGGGCGCCCTGAAGCCCGGCGGCCGAGCCGAAATGGTGGATCAGGTTGGCGTGGCCCACACCCATCCGCTCGCCCACCGCCTTCAGCGTCACCGCCGCCGGGCCGCCGGACAGCAGAAGGTCGCGCGCCGCCTCCAGCGCCTCTTCGCGCGCCACCGCCCCGCGTCGCCGCTTCACCGGACCATTAGTTGACATTGATGTCAGTTAACTCCATATTCCACTCGAAATCGAGGGGCAGACCCCGAGGAGCCGTACCATGGCGAAATCCGCCACCCCCGCCGACCTTCAGATCAAGCCGCGCGACCTGCATATCGACCGCGAGGCCCCGACGCCACGCTGGTGGCTGAACGGCGACCCGTTCGGCACGGCCGTGATGAACGCCCTCAGCCTGACCTTCCCCGACGGCGAGCGGTTCTTCATCCAGTCGGTCAAACGGTTCGCCAAGGACACGCCCGCGAACCTGGCCGCCGACATCCGCGCCTTCACCGTTCAGGAAGGCGCCCACACGCGCGAACACATGGCCTTCAACGCCATCACCGCCCGCGCCGGCTACGAGACCGCCGAGATCGAGGCCTATGTCACGGCCCGCCTGGATCTCGCCCGCGCCCGCCCGGCCATCGCCCAGCTTGCCGCGACCATGGCGCTGGAGCATTTCACCGCCGCCTTCGCCCATCGGCTTCTGGCCGACCCGGACCTGCTGAAGGGCTCGCCCCACGACCTGGCCCGCCTGTGGCGCTGGCATTCCATCGAGGAGATCGAACACAAGGGCGTGGCCTATGACGTCTTCCTTCACGCCACCCGCCAGATGTCGCCGCTGAACCGCTGGCGGCTGCGGCGCTGGGCCATGTTCCTGACCACCCTGCTGTTCACCAAAACGGTGCGCGAGACGACCCTGATGCTGCTGAAACAGGACGGCATCGTCGGCTGGAAGGCGCGTTGGGGCCTGTTCCGCTGGCTGTGGCTGAAGCCGGGCCTGTATCGCCGCATGATCGGGGACTATGTCGCCTTCTACAAACCCGACTTCCACCCCTGGCAGGTGGACGACCGCGACCTGATCGCCGACGCCGAGGCAGGCCTGGCCCAGCCGGCCTGACCCTTTGATCCGATCTCGCGACGGAGTTTTCGCCTCGATGCGTTACACTCTGCGGGGACGGACGAGGAGAAGGCCATGGCTTCATCACCGACCGACGCCGCCATCGCCCTGACCCGCCTGGGTCTCGGCGCCAGTCCCGGCGAGATCGACCGCGTCGCCGCCGATCCGCGCGGCTGGGCCACGGCCCAGATCCGACCCCAGGGCGCGCCACAGCCGTCCGGCCAGTTCGCCGACACCGGCCAGCGCGTCGCCCAGTATGTCGACTATCAGAGCGACGCCGGTCAGGTCCGTCGCGATCGACGCGCCGCGCCACAGGTCGGCGCCACGCCCGCCTCCGTGGCGGCGGAAACGGCGCAAACCGCGCCCGCCCCCGATACCGATCCAGACGCCGTCGCCCGGCGCGAGGCGCGTCAGGCCGCGCGCCGCGAAATCACCCAGGACACAGCCCAGGAATTCCTCGCCCGCGCGCAGTTAAGCGCCACGACCGACGACGGGTTCGCCGAACGTTGGGCGCTGTTCTGGGCCAACGCCGTCACCGTCTCGGCCGTCAAGTTCGCCAGCGGCGCCTTCGTCGGCCAGTACGAGCGCGAGGCCATCCGCCCCCACGTCTTCGGCCGGTTCGAGGATCTGGTCCTGGCCGCCGAACAGCATCCCGCCATGCTGCTGTATCTCGATCAGGCCCGCTCGGTCGGTCCCGACAGCCTGGCCGGCGCCCGTCGCAACGCCGGGCTGAACGAGAACCTGGCCCGCGAGATGATGGAGTTGCACACCGTCGGCGCCGACGGCGGCTATACGCAGGCCGACGTGACCGAACTGGCCCGCGCCCTTACCGGCTGGTCGATCCCCACCGCGCGCGACCAGCGTCAGCCTAACCGCCCCCGCCGCGCTCGCCTGATGACCGCCCAGGCCGAACCCGGTCCCGACGGCTTCGTCTTCCGCGCCAATGTCCATGAACCGGGCGTCCGCACGGTGATGGGCAAGACCTATCCCGCCGCCGGCCTCGCCCAGGGTCAGGCCATCCTGCGCGACCTGGCCCGGCATCCGGCGACCGCCAAACGCCTGTCGCGCCGCCTCGCCGCCCATTTCGTCGCCGACGACCCGCCACCGGCCCTGGTCGCCCGGCTGGAAGACGCCTGGACCCGTTCGGGCGGCGATCTGGCCCAGGTCGCCCGCGCCCTGATCGATGCGCCCGAGACCTGGACGCCCCAGCCCGCCAAGATCAAGACGCCCTACGACTTCGTCGTCTCCACCCATCGCGCCCTGGGAACCCGCCCCCAGCGGATCCAGCCGCTGCGTCAGGCCCTGCTGGACATGGGCCAGCCGCCGTTCGCCGCCCCCTCGCCCGAGGGCTGGCCCGACGCCGCCGCCGACTGGGCCGGACCCGACGCCCTGGTCAAACGGCTGAACTGGTCGCGCACCGCCGCAGACCTGGCCCAGACGGCCGACACCAACGCCGTGGCTGTCGCCGCCCTGGGGCCGCGCCTCGGCGACCGCACCCGCCTCGCCATCGCCCGCGCCGAAAGCCGCCCCGAAGCCCTCACCCTTCTCTTCATGTCGCCGGAGTTCCAACGCCGATGACCGCCCTCAACATGAACCGCCGCCACCTGCTGGCCGCCGCATCCGCCGGGGTCGGCCTGGCCTTCGCCGGGCGGGTCGCCGCCCAGACCAACGGACCGTCCAACAAGCTGGTCGTCGTCATCGCGCGCGGCGCCATGGACGGCCTGTCCGTCACCGTCCCCTATGGCGACGCCAACTATGTCCCCCTGCGCGCCGGCCTGGCCATCGCCGCCCCTGGCGAGGCGAACGGCGCCCTGGCGCTGGGCGAAGGCTTCGGCCTGCATCCGGCGCTCGCCGGCCTGCACGGCCTGTATGGCGCCGGCCAGATGCGGTTTGCACCCGCCGTCGCCCTGCCCGTCCGCATCCGTTCCCATTTCGATGCCCAGGACGTGCTGGAGAACGGCGGCGAGGGGCTGCGGCAACAGACCGACGGCTGGCTGAACCGCGCCATCGTCGCGGCGGGCGGCACGTCGCTGAAGGGCCTGTCGATCGGCGCCCAGACCCCGTTGATCCTGCGCGGCGACGCCCCCGTCTCAAGCTGGGCGCCGGGCGGACAGGTGCGCGGCGGCGACCGCATCGCCTCCCTGCTGCAGGATCTGTATGTCGAGGATCCGATGCTGGGCCAGAACCTGGCGCGCGGCCTGGCGACAGAGGAACTGGTCGGCCAGGGGCAGAACATGGACGGCGAGGACAGCCGCCTGCGCCGCAACGACGTCCAGGGCCTGGGTCGCGCCGTCGCCCGGCTGATGTCGGGCGCCGAGGGGGCCGACATCGTCGCCGTCTCGCTGGACGGATGGGACACCCATGCGGGCCAGCGCGCGCAACTTCAGACGCGGCTGACCGGCTTGGATCAACTGGTCTCGGGTCTGAAGGACGGGCTGGGCGAAACATGGTCGCGCACGGCCGTCGTCGTCGCCACCGAGTTCGGCCGCACCGCCCGCGCCAACGGCACGCAAGGCACCGACCACGGCACCGGCTCGTCGCTGTTGCTGGCGGGCGGGGCGATCAAGCGCGGCGGCCCGATCGGCGACTGGCCGACCCTGGCCGACAATCGCCTGTTCGAGAACCGCGACCTGGCGCCGACGATGGACATCCGATCGGTGTTCAAGGGCGTGCTGCGCGATCACATGGGTCTGGACCGCGCCGTTCTGGACGCCCGCGTCTTCCCCGGCAGCGCCGCCGAGGCGCACGCGATGGACGGTCTGGTCTAGCCGCCACGCTTGCTTTTCGCGACGTGAGGTCGCATCAGGACGCCATCACCTTGGACCCGGCCCTGTTCGCAGGCGACGGGTGGCTATCCCCGCCGCCGATCCGCTGGGAAACCGAGCCCCAAAACCGAAGCATCGGCACGGCTCATCCAGATGAAATCCTGAAATGTCCATCATCGCCTCCGCGCGCCAGCAATGGCTCGCCAATCCTCGCCGCGACCTGCTGGCGGGGACCGTCGTGGCCCTGGCCCTGATCCCGGAAGCCATCGCCTTTTCCATCATCGCCGGCGTCGATCCGGCCGTGGGCCTTTACGCCAGCGTGGTCATCGCCGTGACCATCGCCTTCGTCGGCGGGCGCCCGGCCATGATCTCGGCCGCCACCGGGGCCATGGCCCTGCTGATGGTCACGCTCGTGCGCGATCACGGCATCGAATATCTGTTCGCCGCCTCCATCCTGTGCGGCGTGTTCCAGATCGTCATCGGCCTGCTGAAACTGGGCCGCTACATCAAGTTCGTCAGCCGCAGCGTCATGACCGGCTTCGTCAACTCCCTGGCCATCCTGATCTTCCTGGCCCAGATGCCCGAGCTGATCGGCAGGGGCTGGCTCACCTACGCCCTGGTCGCGGCGGCCCTGGTGGTCATCTACGGCTTCCCCCGCATCACCAAGGCCGTGCCCTCGCCCCTGGTCGCCATCGTCGCCATCAGCGCGGTGGTGATCATGCTGAAACTGGACGTGCGCACCGTCGGCGACATGGGCCAGATGCCCACGACCCTGCCGATGTTCCACCTGCCCGGCGTGCCGCTGACCTGGGAGACGCTGGCGATCATCGCCCCGATCTCGGCGACCCTGGCCTTCGTGGGTTTGCTGGAAAGCCTGCTGACCGCCAATCTGATCGACGACATCACCGACACCCCGTCCGACAAGGACCGCGAGACGCGCGGCCAAGGCATCGCCAACATCCTGTCGCCCCTGTTCGGCGGCATGGCCGGCTGCGCCATGATCGGCCAGTCGATGATCAACGTCGGGTCCGGCGCGCGCGGGCGGCTGTCGACCCTGTGGGCCGGTCTGTTCCTGTTGTTCCTGATGCTGGTGCTTCAGGACTGGGTCGCGCAGATCCCCATGGCGGCCCTGGTCGCGGTCATGATCATGGTCTCGGTCGGGACGTTCGACTGGTCCTCGGTGCGGAACCTGCGCACCCTGCCGTTCCAGTCGTCCCTGGTGATGATCGCCACCACGGTCACGGTCGTCCTCACCCACGACCTGTCCAAGGGCGTGATCCTGGGCGTGCTGCTGTCGGCGGTCTTCTTCATGCGCAAGGTCGGCAAGACCATCGTGGTCACCGAGATCGAAACGCCCGAGGACGGCGTGCTGCGCTACCGCGTGTCAGGTCAGCTGTTCTTCGCCTCGGCCGACCTGTTCGCCGCCAGCTTCGAGCATCACGGCCATCCCACACGCGTCGAAATCGATCTCAGTGACGCCCACTTGTGGGACCTGACCGGCGTCGCCGCCGTGGACAAGGTCGTCTTCCGCTACCGCCGCCAGGGCGCCGAGGTGCAGGTTGTCGGCATGAACGACGCCGGCCGCACCCTGGTCGCGCGGGTGGGGCGGTTTGAGAAGATGCATCTGCCGGACGGTTCCGGCGCGCATTAAGGTTGGGTCAGGCGGCGTCGGAGGTCGGTTCGGCCTCGGCGTTGGCGGCGTCCGGCTTGGGCATCTTGCAGATGCGGTTCAGGTCGGCGCGGATCGAACTGCCCTGGAAATGCGAGATTTCGGCGCCGGAATAACCCTCGCCGGACAAGGCCTTGACGACGTCGCCGGTGTTCAGACAATCGGGCGAACGGGCGAGCTGGTAAGCGCGCTCCACGACGTGAGTGCGGTTCATGATGGGAGCCTTTCGTGCCCCCTAACAACGTCCGCCAAGCTAAACCGTTCCGGTTGTTGAATTTCCTTCACACGGGGCGCGCTTGCATCCGTCACAAATATCTGCGCACATATAGCTCGTCGATCTCTCTGCGTAACGCCCACTCTCTCTGCGAACGCACGAGTCAAGGCCGCTCCCATTCAGACCCGACAGGCCGCAGGGGCGTTCCCTCGGTCAACTTCTAACGGAGGTCTCAAAATGGCTACCGGCACTGTTAAATGGTTCAACCCGACCAAGGGTTACGGCTTCATCCAACCCGACGACGGCGGCAAGGACGTCTTCGTCCACATTTCGGCCGTCGAAGGCGCTGGCCTGCGCGGCCTGGATGAAAACCAGAAGGTTTCCTACGAGCTGGAACGCGACAAGCGTTCGGGCAAGGAATCGGCTGGCCAGCTGCAAACCATCGGCTGATTTCAGCTTCACAGCTGATATGGCGACGGCGGCTCCTCACGGAGCCGCCGTTTTCAATTGCGGGTCTAGACGGCCTTTAACTCCGGCTCGTCTGCAAAACCCTGGATCGCAGGCCCCGTGATGTAATCCTCGGCCCAAATCTCCTTGGGATCGACCTTCGGGGCTGGGCGGGCTTCATCTCTTCGTTTCATGACGGCGCCCAGACTTACGAGCAGTGACGAGAGGAATTCGCCGAGTTCTAGAACCTGATGGTCGAAGTGATCTTCATCTTGATAGAGAGGCACAAGGGTTCGCGTCCAATAACGCTGTTCACAGTATCAGCGCTATTCGGGCGAATTTGTTCCATTTTCTCAATATTTGAGAGAACTTATTCTTATTTTTTATTTGATTTAGGCGATTATTTTACTGATTGGTATCGGAAGGTCGAAAATATTCGCACCATAATAACGTTGGATTTCAATGCGGTTTCAGTCGAATGACTTTAAACGCCGACACCGACACCCGACAAAGGTGATCACGCCTTCGTCTTGTCGATCCACGCCGCAAACGCATCCGTGAAGCTCTTCAGGAAGTCGCGCGTGCCGTCGGTTTTCAGCTTGCCGTCGTCGTCCAGCAAGTCGGCGACATTGCCGATATAGGCCTCGGGCTGCTGCATCACGGGCATGTTCAGGAAGACCAGGGGCTGGCGCAGGTGGTGGTTGGCGCCGAAGGCTCCGATGGCGCCGGGCGAGACGCTGACGATGGCGGCGGGCTTGCCCTGCCAGATGCTATGGCCATAGGGGCGCGAGCCGACGTCCAGGGCGTTCTTCAAGGCGCCGGGGATGGAGCGATTATACTCCGGGGTCACGAACAGGACGGCCTGCGTGGTCTCGACCTCCTCGCGGAACCGCACCCAGGGGGCCGGCGGGGCGTCCGTCTCCAGATCGGGATTGTAGAGCGGCAGGTCGCCGATCTCGATCAGTTCAAGTTCCAACTCCGGCGCGGCGATGGCCCTCATCTCAAGGCCAATGGCGCGGGAATAGGCGCCTTCGCGCAGGCTGCCGACGATCAGGGCGACGCGGACGGGCATGGGAAGTCTCCGGGCTGGACGGGTTCAAGCGCCAGCATAACCGATCCCAGTGGTCGGATGTTCCGATCAGATTAAATCCGTCACCCTCGGGCTTGTCCCGAGGGCCCACGGCGGGGCCGGTCGCCGATCTCGAACCCGTCGCAGCAACGGCGGGCCGTGTCCGGTGAAAAGTAGGCCCTCGGGACAAGCCCTACAATGAAGGGGATACACCAACACTGGCAAACCCGGTCGCCAGCGCAGAAAGCGGACATTGCGACGGGCTGTTCGGGGTGGAAAGCGGACGCGCGCGTCCGTGGTTACGCATCCTCAGTCCTCAGCATAGAAAGCCCCGACGCCTCAGCGCGCCCATGTGCTAAACAGATGATCGGGCCTTTTGCGCCCGTGCATACCATTCAAACTCGGGTTGGTTAGACTGTTGAAAAAACGCCGCTTTGACCCCGTACCCGCCTTCCTAGTGCTTGCGATGATCGCAGTCTCTGCCCTGCTTGCCTTCATGATGATCAAGGATATTTGGGACGTGACTACTTGGCTTTAAGTCCAATCTAACCGGCTTAGTTGATGACGATTGGTCCGCTTCGGGTCGTGAAGAGAAGTTTGCCCCGCCCCCTGACCCGAACATTCAGATGGCCACCGTGAGAAATTGTCTGTCCCGGTGAACTCCCGCCCGAGGGGACGGAAGTTAAGAAAGCAGAGCTAAAAGCCTAACCCCCGAACAGCGCCGTCGCGAACGCCTCGCCTGCCGGCCCGGCCGACTTGGGTCCCAGCACGGCGCTGGCCGCCTGGCCCGAGGCCAGCAAACGCCCGCCGACCGCTCGCACGTCCGCGACGGTCTGGGCTTCAAGCTGCTCGGTCATCGACAGGCTGGAGCGCGGCGCGCCGAAGATCAGGGTCTGGGCGGCGTTGCGGCCCGCCCGGCTCATCGGGTTTTCGTCCGACATCCACAGGCCCGCCTTCATCACCGCCTTGGCCCGCGACAGCTCCTTTTCGGTCGGGCCGGTCTCGGCCATGGCCCGCACCTCGGCCGCCGAGACCTCGGCCAGTTCCTTCGCCCGATCCGCCGCCGCCCCGGCGTAGATGCCCAACACCCCCGTGTCCTCGTACGGCTCCTGATAGGCGTCGATGGCATAGGCCAGGCCCCGCTCCTCGCGCGCGCTCTGGAACAGGCGCGAGGCCATGCCGCCGCCCAGGATCTCGCCGAACAGCCGCATCGCCGACAGGGCCGGATCGGTCGCCGACAGGGCCGGCAACTGGAACACCAGATTGGCCTGTTCGATCTTGCGCGTCAGCTTGGCATGACCGCCGACGAAGGCCGCCGGCGCCGGGGCCTCGACCGGCGTCGCGACCGCGTCGCCGAACCAGCGCTCGGCTAACGCCAGCAGTTCGGTCTCGTCCACCGCGCCCGACACCGACACCACCATCCGGTCGGGGGAATACAGCCGCGCGCGCCAGGCCTCGACGCTCGCCTTGTCCGCCGGCTTCAGGCTGGCGATGGAGCCCAGGATCGGCCGACCCAGCGGCTGTTTGGCGAAGGCGCGCGTCTGGACCATCTCGAACACATGGTCGTCGGGCGTGTCGAAGGCCTCGGCGATCTCCTGGGCCACCACGTCCTTTTCACGCTCGATCTCGGCCGGGTCCAGCGTGGGACGGAACACCAGGTCCGACAGCACCTGCATCGCCAGCGGCAGGGATCCGTCCAGACCCCGCACCTCGAAGCTGGTCCGCTCGTACCCGGTGGAGGCGTTGATCGTGCCGCCCTCAGCCTCGATCCGTTCGACGATCTCGCGCGCGGCCATGTCGCCGGCGCCCTTGAACACCAGATGCTCCAGCAGGTGCGACCAGCCGGAGCGATCCTGCGCCTCCCACCGCGCCCCGCCCTTGACGGTGACGACGACGGCTAAAGTCTTGAGCCCCGGCATGGGGTCACAGATGACGCGGACGCCGTTCGACAGGCTGTGCAGGGAAGCGGTCAGGACTTTTCTTCTTTCCTATCGCCTCGCACGCGGTGCGAGGCTTCTTGAGGAGCGTCTTTCTTGGTTCGACGCCGAAGCAAGGCCACATAGAAGCCCGCCAGCGCGATCGCCAGTCCGAACCACGTCAGGGCGTAACCGAAATGATTGTTGGAGAAGGCCGCCGGCGGCGCGGACGGCCTCAGGGCCGGGAACTCGGGATTGACGGCGGTGACGGCGAACACGGCTTCCGGCCGCACCGGCCCCGTGACGTTCAGCGCCTTGGCCATGGCGGCGGTGTCGCGGGCGTAGAAGCGGCCGTCCCTCGGGGCGGGGCTCATGGCGCCCGGCTTGTCGAAGGTGCGGAACTCCCCGACCATCACCAGCGGCAAGGTCGTCTCGACCACGCGCGGCCGCGCGGTCACGCCGTCGCCGACGAAGCCCCGGTCGATCAGCAGGCTGAAATCGGCCCCCGCTGGCTTGCACGCCGAGATCAGCCGCACCCCGGCCTCGCCGTCATGGATGGACTGAAGCTCGATGAAGGGCGCGCTGGCCAGGCCCGGGCAGACGATCAGCGCCTTGCGGAACTCCAGGTCGCCTTCACCCAACACCTGATCCAGCGGCGCGGGCGGTTCCGCCGCCGCCGCATCGGCCGCCGCGATCAGGCCTTCCTTCCACTTCAGCCGCTGGACCTGCCACACGCCCAGGCCGATCAACAGGATCAGGGCCAGGACCGTCAGCACGGTCAATATCCAGGGAAAACGCTTCATCGCTGATTCCGGTATTGCAGCCCGATCATCAGCCCCCGTCCCGGCCGCATCAAGGCCAGCGACAGGGCGACGACCAGGGGCAGCCAGACGATCAGATGCAGCCACATGGGCGGATGGTATTTGATCTCGACGAACAGGGCCGAGAACCCGACGATGAAGCCGGCGATCTGCATGATGAAACTGGCCGGGCCGTCGCCTGTGTGGATGGTCGAATAATCCAGGCCGCAGATCGCGCAGGCCGGCGCCACCTTCAGAAAGCCCGCGAACAGCGCACCCTGCCCGCACCGGGGACAGCGCCCCCGCATCGCCGCGCGAACCGGCGTGTCGCAAACGACGACGGCGCGGGACGATCCCTCGTCCCGCGCCGCCTCAAGGTCTTCAGGACCGTCTTGGATCAACCGAAGACGACATAGACGAAGGCGAACAGGAACAGCCAGACCACGTCGACGAAGTGCCAGTACCAGGCCGCCGCCTCGAAGCCGAAATGCTTCTGCGGGGTGAAGTCGCCGGCCAGCAGGCGGATCAGGCAGACCGCCAGGAAGATGGTGCCGATCAGGACGTGGAAGCCGTGGAAGCCCGTCGCCATGAAGAAGATCGAACCATACAGGCCCGAGTTCACGGCTTCTTCGTTGAAGAACAGGTGTTCGTGCAGGATGTGGTGATACTCATAGGCTTGGACGCAGGTGAAGATCACGCCCAGCGCCACGGTGATGCCCAGGGCGATCTTGGCGCCCTTGCGATCGCCGACCTGGATCGCGTGGTGCGCCCAGGTGACGGTGCAGCCGCTCAGCAGCAGGGTCACGGTGTTCAGCAGCGGCAGCTGCCAGGGGCTCAGCACCTCGACGCCCTTGGGCGGCCAGGTCGACCAGGCCTTGGCGGTGTCGGCCCAGGTGCCGACTTCCGGCGTCAGCGCCCGCGATTCATGGAACAGGGCCATGTCGAAGAACATCCAGAAGAAGGCGACGAAGAACATCACCTCCGACGCGATGAACAGGATCATGCCGTAGCGCAGGCCGATGGAGACGACCGGCGTATGGTCGCCCGCCTTGGATTCCTTGATCACGTCCGACCACCAGCCGAAGGCCGAGATCAGCACGCCCGCCAGACCGGCGAAGAAGACGCCCGGCTTGCCTTCGGCCAGGAAGTTGGCGGCGATCGGGCCGCCGTCCGCCGGGGCCAGACCCTTCATCCAGATCACGGCGCCGATGAACATGATGGTCGCCGCAACGGACGACAGCAGCGGCCAGGGGCTGGGCGGCACCAGGTGATAGTCGTGCTGCGGAGTGGCGTGGGCGTCAGCCATGTATCGCGTCTCTTCGTCGGCCAGAGTCGGTTGTTATAGCGGCTATAGCGTCCCCGTTTGCCCGACGCCAGAGCCGCGCCGCCTTTCGGCCTTGTTCGAACTCACGCGTGGGGCTCAGGCCTTGTGCACAGGCGGATCGGCGGGGTCGTCAGGGTTTGAGCCCATGCCGCCCCCCATGCCCATTCCTCCGCCCATGCCGCCTCCCATACCGCCTCCGCCACCACCGCCTCCCCCGCCGCCAGCCCCGCCGCCCCGACCTCCGCTAGACGACGGTCGCGTCGGTCCTTGCAGGGGAATGTCCGGCCCGGTCGGCACGGGCGCCAGGTCCAGGGCCTGGCGGATGAAGTCGCGTAAGGACACCACCAGCTCATGCGTCCGCACCGGCCGCCCCGCGACCAGCTCTCGCGCCGCTTGCTGCGCCAGCCGCACCTGCTCTTCGGTGCCCAACAGGATGATGTCCGCCAGGCACGCCTCGACGGCATCGCGGATGCGTCGGGTGCGGTCGGATCCCGCCGCCGCCTCGGCGCTCAGATCCAGCCCCGCCTCAGACGCATTGCGGCGGCTCAGGTCGCGCTTGTGCGTCGGATCGACGGTCAGGTCGCCGGTGAACGATCCGCCCAGCACCTTATAGGCGGCGATCAACGTCTTGAGCCGCTCGTTGATCTGGCGGTTCATCCGCTCGCGTCGCTGCTGGATGGTGAACATCATCACCAGCCGGATGCCCATGCCGATCAGGGTGACCAGCGCCAGACCGACCAGGGTGATCAGCAGACTGTGCCAGTTGGTGAAGTCCAGACCGCGCAAATCCCCGTCTCCGTCAGTTCGCCGTGCAGGCCGCACGCTGGAACGGAACGCGCGCCGACGCAAACGGCGCCGGTGTCGTCAGGCCGTCATCGCCGCGAACGCCTTGGCCGAAAAGGCCGACAGCGGTTGTGGCAGGTCGTTCAGATCGAACCAGCCGATGTCCGACAGCTTGTCCGGCTCGGTCAGCGTCGCCTCGCCGGTGAAGTCGCGCGTGACATAGATCAGCGACACCCAGTGCTGGCCGTCTGCGGGGATGATCTCTTCGGCCAGGCACAGGAAATCGACAGCCCCGATCTTCAGCCCGCTCTCTTCCTCGGCCTCGCGGCGCGCGGCCTCGATGCTGGGCTCCATCAGGTCGACCTTGCCGCCGACGATGTTCCAGAACCCGGCCTCGGGCGCCTTCAGCCGCTTGCACAGCAGCACCCGCCCGTCGCCGCGCTGGATCACCAGCCCGCAGCCGACGCCGGGAAAGTCTACGCCCGGTCTACTCACGCCTTGGGCGCGTCCGGGGACGGATAGAAGGTGTAGCTCAGGGTGATGTCGCGCGCGCCCTTGGACTCGCGGTCCGTGGCCAGCTCCGGGGCGATGAAATACTGCATCGGGAACTGACGCGTCTCGCCGGCCGCAATCGTCTGGTCGGTGAAGCAGAAGCATTGCAGCTTCAGGAAATACTGCCCCGTCTGTTCCGGCGAGACATTATAGCTGGCCCGCACGAACAGCGGCTTGTCCGAGGTGTTGGTCACGTCGAAATAGGCTAGGCCCGTCTCGCCGATCCGCACGCGCTGCGTCGACTGTTCGGCCTTGAAGGTCATGGGCAGGCCGCGGACATTGGTGTCGAACCGCACCAGCACCGTCTCTTCCAGCACCGTGTCCGAGGCTTTGTCCGCCTTCATGGTCGTGCCGCCGAAGCCGGTGACCTGGCAGAACATCCGGTACAGCGGCACCGCCGCGAACGCCGCCCCCGTCATCCCCATCACGCCCAGCACGCAGGCGATGGCGATCAGATTCTTGCGGCCCGCGTTCATTTCGGCGCGGTCCCCGTCGCCGCCTCCAGCAGCGCCCGCTCGGTCGCCTGGTTCTGTTGCAGCCGCAGGACGGTGGTGGTGAAGATCAGCACGATGAAGGCGACCAGCGCCGTCGCGATCCAGACGTTGCGACGCTTGCGCGCGCGAAGTTCCTCAGGCGTCAGACGCATGGTTTTACGCTCCCAGACCGGACAAGGCCTCGACCAGAAGGGCCGAGAACAGGGCCATCAGATAGAGGATGGAAAAGGCGAACAGGTCACGCGCCGGTTTGGCCTGGGCGCGCACATCATACAATGCGGCCTCGCGCCCCACGGCCTCGGCCTTGTCCGGCTCGTCGCCCGCGCGCGAACGGTACAGGCGCAGCGCCAGACCGAGGAAGCCCAGGCCGCCCGCGACCGACACCACCAGATAGATCAGGCCGCCCAGGCCCACGAAGGCCGGAGCGATGGCGACCGGCACGAAGACCAGGGTGTAGAGCAGGATCTGCAACCGCGTGGATTTTGCGCCCTTCGCCACCGGCATCATCGGAATGCCCGCCTTGGCGTAGTCGCCGGCCGAATACAGCGCCAGCGCCCAGCTGTGCGGCGGGGTCCACAGGAAGATGATGGCGAACAAGAGCCAGGCCTGCCACGGCGCATGGCCCGTCGCCGCCGCCCAGCCGATCACGGGCGGAAAGGCGCCCGCCGCCCCGCCGATGACGATGTTCTGCGGCGTCCTGCGCTTCAGCAGCAGGGTGTAGAAGCCGGCGTAATAGACAATGGTCATGGCCAGCAGACCCGCCGCCAACCAGTTCGCATTCATCCCCAGCAGCATGACCGAGAACAGGCTCAGGATCACGCCGAACGCCATGGCGTCGTTCTTCTTGACGCGCCCCGCCGCCACCGGCCGGCCGCGCGTGCGCCGCATCAGGGCGTCGGTCTCGCCTTCCAGCGCCATGTTCAGGGCGCCGGCCGCGCCGGCCCCCACGGCGATGCACAGCACGGCGATGGCCGCCACCAGCGGATTGATCGACCCCGGCGCCACCACCAGGCCGGTCGCGGCGGTGAACACCACCAGCGACATCACACGTGGCTTCAACAGCTGGAAGAAGTCCTCCGGCTGGGCGGTCGAGATGGCGGGTTGTGTTTGAACGTCAGTCATCTGTGCGCGCCGCATAGCACACCCAAAAGCAGAAGGCCGCCCCTTCCGATGGAAAGAGCGGCCCGCTGTTTTAGATAGGCAGGAAAGGGATCAGTGTTCTTCTTCTTTAATCACCGGCAGTTCGTTGAACTGGTGCGTCGGCGGCGGCGAGGACAGGGTCCACTCCAGGGTCGTGGCGCCTTCGCCCCACGGGTTGGCGACGCCTGGACGACGACGGATCGCCGCCTCGGCCAGCATGATCAGGAAGACCAGCACGCCGAAGGCCGTGATCGCATAGCCGACCGACGACACGTGGTTCCACAGGGTGAACGCCTCGGGATAGTCGATGTAGCGACGCGGCATGCCCTGCAGACCCAGGAAGTGCTGCGGGAAGAACACCAGGTTCACGCCCACGAACATGATCCAGAAGTGGGTCGCGCCCAGGAACTCGTTGTACTTCACGCCGAACATCTTCTCGAACCAGTAGTAGAAGCCCGCGAAGATGGCGAAGACGGCGCCCAGCGACAGCACATAGTGGAAGTGGGCCACCACGTAATAGGTGTCGTGCAGGCTGTAATCGATGCCCGCGTTGGACAGGACCACGCCGGTCACGCCGCCGACGGTGAACAGGAAGATGAAGCCGATCGCCCACAGCATGGGCGTCTTGAAGCTGATGGACCCGCCCCACATGGTGGCGATCCAGCTGAAGATCTTCACGCCCGTCGGCACCGCGATGATCATGGTGGCGGCGATGAAATAGGCGCGCAGATTGATGCTCATGCCGACCGTGTACATGTGGTGCGCCCACACGATGAAGCCGACGAAGCCGATGGCCACCATGGCGTAGGCCATGGCCAGATAGCCGAACACGGGCTTGCGGCTGAAGGTCGAGACGATGTGGCTGATGATGCCGAAGCCCGGCAGGATCAGGATGTACACTTCCGGGTGGCCGAAGAACCAGAACAGGTGCTGGTACATGACCGGATCGCCGCCGCCGGCGGGATCGAAGAAGTGGGTGCCGAAGTTGCGGTCCGTCAGCAGCATGGTGATGGCGCCGGCCAGGACCGGCAGGCTCAGCAGCAGCAGGAAGGCGGTGATCAGCACCGACCAGGCGAACAGCGGCATCCGGTGGATCGTCATGCCCGGCGCGCGCATGTTCAGAATGGTGGTGATGAAGTTGATCGCGCCCAGGATCGAACTGGCGCCCGCGACGTGCAGGGCGAAGATGGCCAGGTCGAAGGCCGGACCGACGTGGCCCGTGGTCGACAGCGGCGGATAGGCCGTCCAGCCCCCGCCGAAGCCCTTGCCCGGTCCCCCGTCGACGAACATCGACAGGATCAGCAGACACCAGGCGGCGACCAGCAGCCAGAACGAGATGTTGTTCATGCGCGGGAAGGCCATGTCCGGCGCGCCGATCATGATCGGCACGAACCAGTTGCCGAAGCCGCCAATCATGGCGGGCATGACCATGAAGAAGATCATGATCAGGGCGTGGGCCGTGACCACGGCGTTGTAGCCGTGTTTGGACTGCTCCACGAGACCCAGCAGTTGGATCGACGAGCCTTCCTTGAAGATCTGGATGCCCGGCTCGGCCAGTTCCCAGCGGATCAGGCCCGACAGGGCGCCGCCCACGATGCCCGCCATGATGGCGAACATCAGGTACAGGGTGCCGATGTCCTTGTGATTGGTGGACAGGAACCAGCGGGTGAAGAAGCCCACCTTGTGGTCGTCGTGATGATGGTGGTCATGAGCGTGACCGAGGTCGGTCGCGTCGCGGGTTACGGTAGCGTCAGCCATATGTCTGTTCGCCTCTTACTGGGCGGCCGGCGCGGCGGGCGCCGCGGCGGGAACGGGTTGGGCGGCAGGGGCGGTTGCGCCCGCCTCCGGGGTCGCGGCGGCTTCGCCGGCGGCGGGCGTCTCGGCGGTCGCGGCAGCGGGAGCAGCGGCGGCCGGCGCGGGTTCGGCGACCTTAGGGGTCATCGATCCGCCCTTGGAGGCGATCCACTGTTCGAACTGGGCCTGGGTCACGACCCGGATTTCCAGCGGCATGAAGGCGTGGTCGACGCCGCACAGTTCCGAGCACTGGCCGTAGAAGACGCCGGTGCGCTCGGCCTTGAACCAGGTGGTGTTGATCCGGCCCGGAACGGCGTCGGTCTTCAGGCCGAACGCCGGCAGGGCGACGGCGTGGATGACGTCGGAGGCGGTGATGACCAGTTGCACGGTCTTGCCGACCGGCACGACCATCGGCTCGGTCGCGGCCAGGCGATAGGGCACGCCCTTGGCCTTGGCTTCCTCTTCCGGGAGCATGTTGGAGATGTATTCGGCGACGCCCTGGTCCGGGTACTCATAGGCCCAGTTCCACTGGTTGCCGGTCACCTTCACCGTCAGGTCCGGCGACGGCATGTCGTGATAGGCGAACAGCAGGCGGAACGAGAACAGCGAGATGAAGACCAGGATCACCACCGGCAGCACGGTCCAGACGATCTCGACCGCCGTGTTGTGGCTCCAGCGCGCGGGCGTCGGATTGGACTTCTTGTTGTAGCGGATCGCGATCCACGCCAGCAGGCCCAGCACCAGCAGGGTGATGGCCGTGATGATCGGCATCAGGATGATGTTGTGGAACCAGATGGCGTCGTGCTTCAGCGGCGCGGCGGCCGGCTGAAGATCGATGCCGCCGGGTGTCGGCTGGCCCATCAGGTCCTGCGCCCACGTCGGCGCCGCAGCGAACATCGCCAGTCCGGCGCCCAGAACGATCGAAGACGCGCCAGTCGCAGCGCCCTTCAACGTCCCCCGGGCTCGCTTGCCCATCCCCATATGAGACTTCCCCATAAAACCGTTTAGCAGCAGATACTTGCGAATGGCTCGCAAGAAATCACACTGGCGCGATTCCCACGCCCGGCGATCTCGGTCACCTATCGGATCGCTTTCGGCTTGCCAAGCGATCAACGCCATCGACGCCCCGAAGCCGCCCCGAACCTGCCTCGATTAAATCGCTGTCATGTTTCGCCAGCTACCTTGCGTCACAAGATACCTTGCCGTAGTCAATGGGCATCAACGGGAGAGCCGAGGTGCCTGAAACCATCGAGATACAGCTGAAGAAGGGAGTGCTTGGACTGTGCGTCCTGGCGCTTCTGAACCGGGCGGACAGCTACGCCTACGAGATCGCCAGCCGCCTGTCGGACGCGATCGATATGGGGGAAGGAACCATCTATCCCCTGATGCGCCGCATGCAGTCGGACGGACAGGTGGAGACCTATCTGGTCGAATCCTCCGCCGGGCCTTCGCGCAAATACTACCGACTGACCGAAGCGGGCCGGGGGGCCCTCGCCGCCCAGACTGCCGAATGGTCCGCCTTCACCAAGGCCGTCGACGCCATCGTGGCGAACGACGCCGATCAGGGAGCCGCACAATGACGCGCGCCGAGTTCATCGATCGTCTGAAGGAAGGCCTCGTCGGCCTGCCGACCGCGACCGCCAACGACATCATCGCCGACTATCAGACCCATTTCGACGACGGCATCGCCGCCGGCCGGACCGAGGCCGAGGTCGCAACCGCCCTGGGCGATCCGATCCGCCTGGCCCGCGAGCTGAAGGCCGAGGCCGGCATCCAGCGCTGGCATCAGGAGAAGAACCCCTCCGCCGCCGCCGCCGCCGTCTTCGCGGTCCTGGGCCTGGGGGCGCTGGACATCCTGATCTTGCTGCCCCTGCTGATGGGCGTGGTCGGGACCGTGTTCGGCTTCTTCATCGCCGCCATCGCCCTGTTCATCTGCGGCGGCGTGATCATGGTCGCCGGACCCTTCGCCGGCTTCCCCGGCGGACCGTTCGCGGCGATCCTGATGGGTCTGGGCCTGATGGCCGGCTCCGTCTTCATCGGCGCCCTCTTGGCCATCTTCACCATCTGGCTGGTCAACGGCGTCGTCTGGTTCGCCCGGCTGCACTATCGCCTGCTGAAGCCGGCGCTTGAATCCTCGCCCGTCCAATCCACCTCGACCTCGGGAGTTTCGGCATGATCCGCACATTGTTCATCATCGCCGGCGCCGCCCTGGTGCTGTGCCTGGTCACCGTCGGCGGCGCCGTCGCCATCGGCGGCCACGACCTCCAGCGTCACGGCTGGGCCTGGACCTTCAAGGACGATAACGGCGAAAGCGTCCGCTTCGAGCGGGTCAAGGGCGGCGGGACCGACGACCTCGGCCCCCTCACCACCCGCACCCTCCCCTGGACCGGCGGCGAGAGCCTGACCGTCGATTCCAGCATCGACGCCGAATATGTCCAGGGTGACGCGAACACCGTCGTCATCACCGGGCCCAAGGGTCTGACCGACCGGGTCCGCCTGGTCGACGGCCGGCTGGACCTGGGCGACGGCGACGAGCGGATCGTGTTCGGCTGGAGCAGCGGCAACTTCTCCGCCCGCTCAGAGCGCGACGCGCTGAAGGTCGTCATCACAGCCCCCAAGGTGAACCGCTTCAACGCCAACGGCTCGGGCGATCTTCAGATCACCGGCTATGACCAGCCGTCGCTGGCGGTGGACATCGCCGGCTCGGCCGAGGTCACGGCCTCGGGTCGCACCGACGATCTGAAGCTGGACATCGACGGGTCGGGCGACGCCTCCCTCGGCGACCTGACGACCCGCGACGCCTCGGTGGACATCGCCGGCTCCGGCGACGCCCGCATCGCCCCGACGGGCCAGGTCAAGGTCGTCATCGCCGGTTCCGGCGACGTCGCCCTGGCCACCCGCGCCGCCAATGTGAACAGCACCGTCACCGGTTCGGGCGAGGTCTATCAGGACTGAACGACACAAAGCGTCGAACCGAAGGGGGCTGGATCCATCCAGCCCCCTTTTTTTCTTCCCTCTCCCATCGGGAGAGGGCTTGAGCGCCCGAGAGCGTAGCGATCGGTCTTGCGCGACCCGAAGGGCGGCGCGAAGCAGCCAAAGGGTGAGGGGTTACGCTGTGCGACCTCGTCCACCACCGTAACCCCTCATCCGGCCCTTCGGGCCACCTTCTCCCTCAGGGAGAAGGATCGCTCACCGCCCTTCACCCCCCGCCCCATTCCCGCTAAGTCACCCGCATGACTTTCGCCCCCCTTCCCGACGCCGGCGCCAACTGGGTGGATCGCCATGCGCCGGAAGGGCTTAAGCCGTGGCTGAAGCTGGGGCGGTTCGACCGGCCCATCGGCATCTGGCTGCTGCTGCTGCCCGGCTGGCAGGGGATCGCCCTGGCCCTGGCGCAGTATCGGCAAAGCCCCAGCCTCTATGACCTGTGGCTGTTCGTCGGCTTCGCCATCGGCGCCTGTCTCATGCGAGCGGCAGGCTGCGCCTTCAACGACATCGTCGACCGCGACTTCGACGCCCAGGTCGCCCGCACCGCCCAGCGTCCCATCCCCTCGGGTCGCATCACAGTCAAACAGGCCTGGGCCTTCGTGGTGGCGTGCAGCCTGATCAGCCTGATGGTCCTGCTGACCCTGCCGACCGTCGCCATCCTGCTGGGCATCGGGTCGCTGGCCCTGGTCGCCGCCTATCCCTTCATGAAGCGGATCACCTGGTGGCCCCAGGCCTGGCTGGGCCTGACCTTCAACTGGGGCGCCCTGATGGGGTTCGCCGCCGCCCTGCCGCTGGCGGCCGCCGCGCTCCTGCTGCCCGCCGACATCGCCGGCGAGTTCCGCCCCTTCCTATGGTCCCAAGCCAGCGACAGCAGCCATGCTATCGCCCTGGCCTGGCAGGCCTATATCCCCGCCGTCCTGCTGTGGATCGGCGGCGTCTTCTGGACCCTGGGCTACGACACCATCTACGCGCTGCAGGACATCGAGGACGACGCCATGATCGGCGTCAAATCCTCGGCCCGCCGCCTGGCCTCGGCCGTGCGGCCCGGCGTGGCGATCTTCTATGTCCTGACCGTCGTCATGGCGGCCCTGACCGGCCTCGCCGCCGGCCTGGGTCCGCTGTTCTGGCTGGGCCTGATCGCCTACGCCGCCCATCTGGCGCGTCAGGTCGTCCGCCTCGACCGCAACGACGGCGCCCTGGCGCTGAAACTGTTCAAGTCCAATCGCGAGGCCGGCTTCGTCCTGCTGGCGGCCATCGCGCTCGGATCCCTGGTTTGATGAAGGAGCCTTTCATGTCTCACGCCGCTCGCCTCCTCCTGCTGTCCGTCGCCGTCGCCGCGACCTTGGCCGCCTGCCAGCGCAAGGAGGACAAGACCCAGCCCCCGGCCAAGGCGGCGCCCGCCGCCGTTGCGCCTGCCGTTTCCAACACCCCCGTCGGCTATGACAGCAAGACCCCCTACGCCACCGTCAAACTGACCCTGCCCCAGGCGGTCAAGACCACCCCCGCCCTGCACGCCGCCCTCTATGCCGACATGGTGCGCGACCTGAAGCAGTTCGAGGAAGGCGCCCAGGCGGACCTCAGCGAGGCGGGCGGCGGCCCCAACCCCTATGAGAAGACCATCGCCTTCGCCCCCGGAGCGGAGACCGCCAAACTGGTCAGCCTGGCCCGCACCGATTTCGAGTTCACCGGCGGCGCCCACCCCAACACCAGCTTCGCCTCGGTGATCTGGGACAAGACGACCAACAAACGGCTGGGCTTCGCCGACCTGTTCCGGCCGGGCGCGGACCTGTCGGTGCTGGACAAGGCCCTGTGCGCCGCCGCCAACGCCGCCAAACAGGCCCGCTCGCCGGGATCGGAAACCGCCACCCTGGACGGCAAGATGTGGACCTGCCCCAAGGCCGTCTCGACCCCCTTCGTCCTGACCCCGGGCACGACGCCGGGCAAGGCGGGCGGCGTCACCTTCCTGATGGGACCGTATCAGATCGGCCCCTATTCGGACGGCCCCTACTGGATCGCCCTGCCGCAATCCGCCTTCCGCGCCCTGCTCGCCCCCGCCTACGCCGACCAGTTCGACGGTGCCCCCGCCAAGGCCGGCGATGTGACGCCGAAGAACTAAGCCCTCCGAATTAAAGCCCGTCATCCTCGCCCTTGTGGCGAGGATCCAGACTCCCGGTTCACACCTTGGATCACCGTCATCGACGGAGCGTATGAATCCTAGGCACAAGGCCTAGGATGACGGATCCAAGGGTTCACTTCGCCAGGAACGCATCCACCAGCTCGGCGAACCGCTCGGGCTGATCCGCCATGATGAAGTGCCGCGATCCATCCACCCGGATCAGCGTCACGCCCGGCAGGGCCGAATACTCCCGCCCCCACAGCCCGTCGGCCATCGCCGCCGGCGCCCCGCCGTCCGCATCGGCGGCGTACAGCGCCGTCACCGGCGTGGTCATGGCCGCCAGCCCCGGCCTTGCATCCGTAGTCATCACATCCTTCATCGCCGAGGCGACCGCATGGCGGTCGCTGGCCATAGACCAGTCCACGATCCGCGCCTGTTCCGACAACGTCCGCGACAGGGCCTTGGCCGTCGCCTCCTGCTGCGTGCGGAAACTCGCCACGTCCGCCCCCAGGATCATGCCCGCCGCCTGATCCGCGAACGGTCGCGCGCTTTCGGCGGTCGCAGTCGGCCCGAACATGGCGCTGTAGAAGGGCAGCGAATCCACCGTCATCACCCGCCCCACCAGACCCGGCTGCTGCTGCACCAGCAACAGGCCGCTCAAACCGCCCATCGAATGGCCGATCACCGCCGGCCGATCCAGTCCGGCCTCGCGGATATAGCGCGCCAGTTCCTCCACCTCGGGCCGGACGAAGGCCCCGTCGCCATGCGCCCAGGGCTCACCGGCGAACCCGGCCAGCTGCACCAGATGCACCCGGTGCGTCGCCTTCAGCCGATCCGCCGTCGCCCGCCACACCTCGCGCGAGGACGCCAGTCCGGGGATCAGGATCACGTCAGGCCCCGCCCCCACGACCTCGACCGATAGCCGGTCGGAGACGAAGGGCGCGGCGGCGGACGCCACGGGGGTCGCGGGCTGAGCGCGGGCCTGATCGTTCGCGACGGCGCAGGCGATCAGAACGCCGAGAATGACGGCGAGGCGCGGAGGGGCGAAGACGCCCCGGCAAGGGCGAATGAGGTTCGACATCACAGTCTCCATTTGTAAGGTTATTCTGACTTTTTGGTCAGCCCGCGTGCGGGTTCTCGAAGATTTCTTCCACCGGCCGCTCGAACACGGCGGCGATGCGGTAGGCCAAGTCCAGCGACGGATCGTGCCGCTCGGTCTCCAGGGCGATCACCGCCTGGCGCGACACTCCCAGCGCCTGCCCCATCTGTTCCTGGGTCCAGCCGCGCTCGACCCGCAGAAGCTTCAGACGGTTCTTCATCGGCTGGTCTTTATGAAGGGCGACACGACGCCGTACATCGCCCAGAACAGCGGCACGATCAGCCAGGTCTGCATATGCGGCGCCCGGGCGAAACTCTCGCCAAAGCCCCAGAAGGTCGCCACGGCCATCGCCAGGCCCGCCGCCACGATGAACTGTTTGGCGGTCACGCCCCGCACGAACTCGTCGCTCTCGCGCATCAGGGCCAGGGTCGCCCATATCTGACCGATCACCGGCGCCGACAACACCGCCGCCAGCCCCCAGGCCGCCGGCGTGCCCATGACCTGATCGAACGCGTCCGTCGTCATCATCGATATGCAGATCGCGACATAGGGCACGGAAAACGCCATAGTGCGGATGATGTAGCGCCGATGCGCCGGCGTTCCGTTCTTCCAGGCGGCAAACATCTTGGCTCTCCTTGTGTAAGGGCAACCTGACACCAAGCCAATGTCATGTCAACCTGACTTTTTGTCAGGCGCGCCCCACATTCATCCGTTGCTTTTCCAGACGCGCTTCAGGGGTTAGACTTGCCCCATGTCCGCCGCCCCGCGCATCGCCCCGTCGGCCCTGTTCACACCTCAGGAGTGGGCGCCGTTCCAGACCCGTTCGGCCTGGGCCGGCCCGCTTCTGGTTATGCATTGCTGGGCCGTGATCGCGCTGGCGGTCGTCGCGGGCGTCCTGATCCCCTGGCTGATCCCGCTGTGCATCATGATCGTCGGCACGCGTCAGCTAGGCCTGGCCATATTGATGCACGAGGCGGCCCATGGGGGCCTGTCGAAGTCGCCCCGCCTGAACGATTTTCTCGGCCACTGGCTGTGCGCCGTGCCGATCGGCGCCAGCCTGAAGGCCTATCGCCCCTATCACCTGACCCACCACCGCTTCGCCCAGCAGGCCGAGGATCCCGACCTGATGCTGTCGGCGCCCTTCCCGGTCACGCCCGCCTCGCTGCGCCGCAAGCTGATCCGCGACCTGACCGGCCAGACCTTCTTCAAGCAGCGGGTGCTGCTGCCGCTGAAGCAAGCGCGCTCGAGCAGCCCGACGGGCGATAGCGCAAAAGGAATGAGCGATAGCGCCCATGACTATGAGTCGATCGTCACCGGCCGATCCGTCCTGCCCTTCCTCGTCTTCAACGCCGTCCTGCTGGCGGGCTTCATCGTCGCCGGGGTCTGGTGGGCATTCTTCGCCCTGTGGCTTCTGCCGATGGCGACCTGGTTTCCGATGGTGACGCGCCTGAGGAACATCGCCGAACACGCCTGCGTCGAGGGCTCGGCCGACGATCCCTTCCGCGCCGCTCGCACCACCCGCGCCGCCTGGTGGGAGCGCGCCTTCATCGCGCCCTACTGGGTCAACTTCCACGCAGAGCATCACCTGTTCATGCATGTGCCGTGCTGGAAGCTGCCGCGTCTGCACCGCGCCATCCACGCCCGACCCCAGGCCCATGCGATGGAGGTCGCGCCTGGCTATGCCAGCGTGCTCAAGGCCGTCACCCGCCAGCCTGAATGACCATCCTCGATCCCGCCGCCTTCATCCGCGCCAACACGCGGCTTCAACCCGTACCGCATGCGCCGGAGATTTCGTTGTGGCTGGCGGACGAGATCACGCCGATCTGGCGGCTGACGGAGGAGGAGTTGGGAGAAATGGGCGTGCCGCCGCCCTTCTGGGCCTTCGCCTGGGCGGGCGGACAGGCGCTCAGCCGCTATATCCTGGATCACCCGCATGAAGTCGCCGGAAAGCGGGTGCTGGATTTCGCCGCCGGCTCGGGCCTGGTCGGCGTGGCGGCGATGCAGGCGGGGGCGACATCGGTCCTGTGCGCCGACATCGATCCGTTCTGCCGGGCGGCTGTGGCCGCCAATGCGCGGGCCAACGGCGTGACGCTGGACTTCACCCAGACCAACCTGCTGGACGCCGCCCCGCCGGATGTCGAGGTCATCTGCGCGGGCGACATCTGCTACGAACGGCCCATGACCGACGCCGTCCTGGCCTGGCTGGCCCAGGCCCGGGCGCAGGGGACGCGCGTCCTGATCGGCGATCCGGGACGCACCTATTTCCCGCGCACGGGCCTGGATTTCCTGGCGGAATACCGCGTCCCGACCTCGCGCGAGCTGGAGGACCAGGAGATCAAGCGGTCCTCCGTCTGGGCCATGCCTTAAGCTGTTTGGCCGTTGTGCCGCCCCTCGCCGAACTCCTCGATCATCTTGGCGTTGAAGGCGGGAATGTCATCGGGGCAGCGGCTGGTGACCAGGCCCTGATCCACCACCACTTCTTCGTTGACCACATTGGCCCCGGCGTTCTTCAGGTCGGTGCGGATGCTCTCGAACGCCGTCAGGGTGCGCCCCTCGACCACCCCCGCCTCGATCAGCAGCCAGGGCGCGTGACAGATGGCGGCGACCGGCTTGCCCGCATCGAAGAAGGCCCGCACGAACGCCACCGCATCCGCATCGGCCCGCAGCAGGTCCGGATTGGCCACCCCGCCCGGCAGCAACAGGGCGGAGTATGACGCCGCATCCACCGCCGCCACCGCCTTGTCCGCCGTCACCTTGTCGCCCGGCGTCAGATGATCGAAGCCCTGGAAGTCGCCGGCCTTCAGCGACACGATCTCGATCACGGCGCCCGCATCCTTCAGCGCCTTCATCGGTTCATTCAGTTCGATCAACTCGACGCCGTCGGTCGCCAGGATGGCGACGGTCTTGCCGGAAAGGGATTGGGCCATGAGACATGCTCCGTATTTGAAAAGGGTTCGGCGCAGTGAACCCGTGACAAGTCAAAGGGTTGCGGCTCCGCTTGGCGCGACCTTCCCGCGTCCCCACATCCCCTCCATGCGACGCATCCTGACCCTGACGGCCCTGCTGGCGGCGACCGCGACGCCCGCCCTGGCCCAGACCTATCCCCAGCCCGGCCGGCCCTATCCGACCTATCCGGGCGGCGTTCCTGCGGCCATCGCCGACCAGCACCGCTATGAGAACGACCGCCTGCGCGCCCAATCCCAGTCCAACGCGAACGAGGCCCGCCAGCAGCAGGTCGAGACCCAGCTTCGTCTGGGCGCCATCGAATCCGCGCGCGAACCGGCGGCGTCCTACGCCCTGCCGCCCCGCCCCCTTTACAGCCCCGAGCAGGAGCGGGCCTTGCGCCAGTCCGCCACCGAACGCCGCCAGCAGACGGCCCAGGGCATGAGCCAGATCGACGACTGGCTGAACCGTCCCCAATGAAGCGTCACCCTGACGCATCCCTTCCCTTGCCCCTGCGTTCCGGCCTAGCTTAGGGGCGATCAGGCGGAGAACGACACATGCGCTGGCAGGGCGGACGACAGGGCGGCGGCGGCGTCGAGGATCGGCGCGGAATGGGCGGCGGGGCCATCGCAGGCGGCGGCCTGGGCGTGGGCGTCCTGGCCATCATCGGCTACCTCGTCTTCGGCATCGACCCCTCGACCACGACCCAGCTGGCCAGCCAGTTCGGCGGCGTCGGCGCGGAACAGCAGCAGGGCCAGGTCGGCACGCCGCGCGACGAAGCCGGCCAGTTCGTCGACGTCATCGGCGGCAACATCAACGATGTCTGGGCGCAAAAGCTGAAAGGCTATCAGCGGCCCAACGTGGTGATCTACGAACAGGGCACCCAGACCGGCTGCGGCATGGGCCAGTCCGCCATGGGCCCCTTCTATTGCCCGACCGACAAGACCGTCTATCTGGACCTCGGTTTTTGGCAGGAGATGGAGACCCAGTTGGGCGCATCGGGCGCCGACTTCGCCCGCGCCTATGTCATCGCCCACGAGTTCGGCCACCACATCCAGACCCTGACCGGGACCTCGGAACAGGTCCGCAAGGCCCAGCAGCGCGCCAGCGGTCAGGGCGAGGCCAACCGCTATTCCGTCGCGCTGGAGCTTCAGGCCGACTGCTACGCCGGCGTCTGGGCCAAGAACGCCTCGGCCGTCTCGAACGGTGAAGTCGCCCTCGACGCTGGCGAGTTCGCTGAAGGCATGAAGACCGCCCAGGCCATCGGCGACGACACCCTGCAACGGCGCGGCGGCGGACGGGTCTCGCCCGAAAGCTTCACCCACGGCTCCTCGGCCCAGCGGGTCGAATGGCTGCAACGCGGTTATCAGTCGGGCGACCCTGCGTCGTGCGACACCTTTAGCGGCGCCTGATCGCCCCTTTTCCCGACAACGATTGATTGACTGACGATGCATGATCGCGCCGGCCAAACGGCTCGCCCCGAAGACCTGATCGACCTCAACGCCCTGCTCGGCGCTTATGAGGCCATGCGGCCGGACATGACGGACCCAATGCAGCGGGTGGTGTTCGGCACCTCGGGCCACCGGGGATCCAGCCTGGACGGCGCCTTCAACGAAGCGCACATCCTGGCGATCGCCCAAGCCGTCGCCGAATACCGGGCGGCCCAGGGCGTCGACGGCCCGCTGTTTCTCGGTCGCGACACCCACGGCCTGTCCGAGCCCGCCTTCCGCACCACGCTGGAGGTGTTGATCGCCAATGGGGTCGAGGTGCTGATCGACGCCCGCGACGGCTTCACCCCCACCCCCGCCGTGTCGCACGCCATCCTGACCTACAACCGCGCAAACAGCCGCCAGGCCGACGGCGTCCTGATCACCCCGTCGCACAATCCGCCCCGCGACGGCGGCATCAAATACAATCCCCCCTCTGGCGGCCCGGCCGGAGGCGAGGCCACGTCCGCCATCGCCGCCCGCGCCAACGCCCTGATCGAAGGCGGGCTGACCGGGGTCCGTCGCATTCCGTTCGCCCAGGCCCATGCGGCGGCCGGCCGGTTCGACTACCTTGCCGCCTATATCGACGACCTGCCCAGCGTTCTGGATCTGGACGCCATTCGAAACGCCGGGGTCCGCATCGGCGCCGACCCGCTGGGCGGCGCGGCCGTCGCCTATTGGGGCGAGATCGCCACGCGCCACCGGCTGAATCTGACCGTGGTCAACGACGCCGTCGATCCGCGCTGGGCCTTCATGCCGCTGGACGCCGACGGCAAGATTCGCATGGACTGTTCGTCGCCGTGCGCCATGGCCGGTCTGATCGGCATGATGAAGGGCGGCTCGGCCTACGACGTCGCCTTCGGCAACGACGCCGACGCCGATCGCCACGGCATCGTCACCCCCGACGCCGGACTGATGAACCCCAACCATTTCCTGGCCGCCGCCATCGCCTATCTGTTCGCCAATCGACCCGGCTGGGGTGCTGACGTGGCGGTGGGCAAGACCCTGGTCTCGTCGTCGATGATCGACCGCGTCGTCGCCGGCCTGGGCCGCCGCCTGCTGGAAGTCCCCGTCGGCTTCAAGCATTTCGTGCCCGGCCTGCTGGATGGAACCGTCGGCTTCGGCGGCGAGGAATCGGCCGGCGCCGCCTTCCTGCGCCACGACGGCACGGTCTGGACCACCGACAAGGACGGATTGTTGCTGTGCCTGCTGGCCGCCGAGATCCAGGCCCGCACGGGCCAGAGCGCCAGCCAGCTCTATGCCGGCCTGACCGACCAGTACGGCGCGCCCGTCTATGCCCGCGTCGACGCCCCGGCGAACCGCACGCAGAAGGCCCGCCTCGCCGCCCTCAGCCCCTCGGACATCACCGCCACCACCCTGGCCGGCCAGCCGATCACCGACATCCTGACCAAGGCCCCCGGCAACGGCGAGGCCATCGGCGGCCTCAAGGTCGTCACCGCCGACGCCTGGTTCGCCGCCCGCCCCTCGGGCACCGAGGACGTCTACAAGATCTACGCCGAATCCTTCCTCGGCCCCGACCATCTGGCGACCGTCCAGGCCGAGGCCAGGGCCGTGGTGGCGACGGCGCTGGCGGGCTAGATCAGGCCCTCGACCCACGCCCTCAACGGATTGGCGGGATCGGACAGCAGCTTGATCACCATGCCGATGCAGATCACGACCAGCAGCGGCCGGATCAGCTTGGGTCCGAACCGCATGGCCGCGTGCGACCCCAGCCAACCGCCCAGCACCTGGCCTACCGCCATGATCAGACCGATGGCCCACAGCACATGGCCGCCGATGGCGAACACCACAACGGACACCAGATTGCTGGAGAAGTTCAGCGCCTTGGTATGGGCCGTGGCGCGGGTCAGCCCCATCCCCATCAGGGTCACCAGGGCCAGGGCGAAGAAGGACCCCGCGCCAGGACCGAAGAAGCCGTCATAGAAGCCGATCCCGCCCGCCACGGCCCCGAAGGCGAAGGGCGTCAGCCGCGCATGGACATCCTCGTCGCTGGCCTTGGGTCCGACCAGGAAATAGACCGCGATCCCCGCCAGCAGCAGCGGCAACAGCACCATCAGCCAGGTCGCATCGACGAAACTGACCACCACCGCGCCCAGGGCGGCGCCGATGACCGTGGCGATCAACGGCCATTTCAGCAGGGCGAAATCGATCCTCCCCTTGCGCCAGAAGGTCCAGGTCGCAGACGCCGTGCCGAAACTGCCCTGGATCTTGTTGGTGGCGATGGCCGCCACTGGATTGACCCCCACCGCCAGCAGCACCGGCACGGTGATCAGGCCGCCGCCCCCGGCGATGGCGTCCACGAACCCCGCCGCCACGGCCGCAGCGAACAACAAGACGATGATTTCCGGGGCGAACTCGATCATGGCGCGGACCTAGGCCGTTGTTCGCCGCCGATCCAGCCCCGATGTCTTCAGGCCCCGACCGTGATCTCCATCGGCCGCTCGACGAACAGGCCCGGCCCGCCCAGGTCCAGCGCCAGACGCCGGTTCTCGAACGCCGCCATCCCCACCAGCGCCTTGGGGAAGCCCGGCACGGCGACGTCGTCGTATATGGCCACCGCCGCCTGGCGATACAGTTCGTCGCCGATCGTCAGGGTGCGGACGATCACCGTCTCGGCTCCCACCACGCCGCCCAGGACGATGCTCTGGCCGGCCGTCCGTTCGCGCCCATCCAGCAAGCCCGCCGCCTGCGCCGTCTCGCGCGTCACGGCCAGCACCGCCGAGGCGCCGGTGTCGATCACCGCATTGACCGTCGCCCCCTCGACCGTGATCGCCGCCTGCAGCGCCTTGCCCGCCCGGGTCACGGTTATGGGCGCCAGCGACGGCGGCGGCGTCCAGCCTTCGCGCGCCAGGAACCGCATCCGATGTTCGGCCGTATCCAGCTCCAGCACCAGCTCGCGCAGCACGTCCTGACCCAGGATCAGCGCAGCCCCCAACCCCTGCTCACCCGCTAATGGCCCCAGCCCCAGGATCGCCGCCCGCAACCCGTCCAGCCGCAGGCCGCCTACCGCCCCCCCGATGGCGACATCCAACGTCGTCCCGCGCCCCACCTGCGCATCCCCGCCGACGCCATAGGCCACCATCGGAATATTGAAGACGTTGGTCAGCCCCAGCGTCTCGACCAGCGACCGATCGATCACCGAATACTGCGCCCCGGAATCGATCAGCGCCCGCACCGGCTTGCCGTTGACCGTCACCTCCACCGTCGGCGTCGCCGCCCGAGGCTCGGCATAGGCCAGCCAGCCGGTCGATCCGCCCGCCGCAAAGACGACCGTCGGCCCCTTCCACACCACATGGTCGCGCAGCCACCAGGCCCCGCCCACACCACCGGCGACCAGCCCCAGCCGGATCAGAAGATCGCGTCGTCTCATCGCCCAGACATGGACCGTCGCGACGACCGGCGCCAGCGGAGGAATGGTCGCAACGCCCCTTCCCCCTCCCTCTCCGTCATCCTCGCCCTCGTGGCGAGGATCCAGACTCCCGGTCTTCCCGCAGCCCGCACTACCGTCATGCACCGGGAGTCTGGATCCCAGGGACAAGCCCTGGGATGACGGGCTTGAGCAATGGAGGCATGAAATTGTCACCCGCACCTCCATTTACCGCCCATCACGCGCCAAGCCCGCCACAACTGTGCAAAACCCGACAAAATCATCCCTGATGCGGGCAGAAACCGGATGACGCCGCCGCCCCGTCTGGCTACGACCTCAACCATTATGAGCACCTCCAGCGCCCGCTACATCTCGACCCGAGGCCCAGTTTCGAACCTGGCGCCCGACACCGATTTCGCCGACGCCCTGCTGCGTGGCATCGCCCCCGACGGCGGCCTCTATATGCCGACCGCCTGGCCGAGCCTGTCGCCCGAAACCTGGACCGGCGCGGCCGACTACAAATCCATCGCGCTCCAGGCCATCGCCCCCTTCATCGGCGACGCCCTGCCCGCTGGCGCCCTGGATCGCGCTCTGGACCGACTGACCGCCGGCTTCGACCATCCGCTGATCACGCCCCTGGTCGAGCTGGAGCCCGGCCTGTTCGTGCTGGAGCTGTTCCACGGCCCGACCGCCGCCTTCAAGGACCTGGCGATGCAGCTGGTCGCCAGCCTGACGGACGAGGCCCTGGCCGCCTCGGGCGAGCGCCTGACCATACTGACCGCCACGTCCGGCGACACCGGGGCCGCCGCCGTGCGCGCCTTCGCCGGCGCGAAATCCGTCGATCTGGTCGTGCTCCACCCGCTGGACCGCGTCTCGCCGATCCAGCGCAAGCAGATGACGACGGTCGAGGCCGACAACGTTCTGAACCTGGCCGTGCGCGGCGATTTCGACGACTGCCAGCGCCTGGTGAAAAGCCTGCTGGCGGACGAAAACCTGCGCGCACGCGGTCGCCTGTCTTCGGTCAATTCGATCAACTGGGCGCGTCTGGCGGGCCAGATCCCCTATTACGTCTCCGCCACCGCCCAACTGGGCGAGGCCGCCACCTTCGTCGTTCCGACCGGCAACTTCGGCGACGCCTTCGCCGGCATCGCCGCCACCAAGATGGGCCTGCCGTGCTACGGCTTCGTCGCCGCCGTGAACCAGAACGACGCCCTGGCCCGCGCCATCAACGACGGCCTCTATTCGCGCCGTCCGGCGGTCGAAAGCGGCAGCGTCTCCATGGACGTCCAGGCCCCCTCCAACTTCGAGCGCCTGGTGTTCGAGGCGACCGGCCGCGACGCCGAGGCCACCCGCACCGTGTTCGAGACCTTCGCCCGCGACGGCGCCGTCGCCTTCGATCCCGACCTCCTGGCGGCCTTGCGCGCCCAAGTCTCGGCCATCTCAGTCGACGAGACCGAAACCCGCGCCGAGATCGCCCACGCCTACGAGGCCTGGGGCCGCGTCGTCTGCCCGCACACGGCCGTGGCCCTCGCCGCCGCCCGTCGTCAGGACCGCTCCAAAGGCCCCGTCGTCGCCCTGTCCACCGCCCACCCGTCCAAGTTCGGGGCCTTCGTCTCCGACGTCCTGGGCTTCCAACCCGAACCCGCAAACGTCATCGCCGCCCTGGGCGACAAGCCCGAGCGGTTGACGGTGATCGATGGAACGATGGAGGCCGCCTTGTCCGCGATCCAACACCGGGCGACAGCGCTTTAACCAAGCCTATGCACCGCGCCTTAGGTTGCGATCCGCCAGACATGGGACGCAACCACGAGGTGAGTCATGATCCGAACGGATAGGAAAGCTTTCGGCGTCGCCGCTGCGTTTGCGGCCGCATTTTATTTCTTTTGCTTGAAGAACGGCCTGCTCTTCCTTCCGGTCCTTTTCAAGAGCTTTGACAAGCTGGTTATCTGGCTGGCGCTGGGCGCAGCCGGCTACGTCATCCTGTTCGCCGGAGCGCATTTCGCCATGCGCCGCCTTAAGTTCGGCGGGCGGGGCGCCTATGCCTTGGCAGGGGGCGTGTCGCTGGCGATCATGTTCACTCTGCTTGATCTGACGGCCGCAATCGACGCCTTCCGAGAGGGCTATGGGTTGGTGCGAGTGATAGCGCCTGGCATTTTGGGAGCGATCTTCGGCTTCCTCTACGCCTATCGCGCTGGCTGGGATCAGCCGGATGACATCGAGGGTCTCGCCGACAGGGTTGCATCGACTTCGGGAGATCGGTCTTCACCCGCTTTGGTCGAAACTGGCGTCACGAAATATTTCGACGGCCCCGTTCAGGTGCGGACGTCCGTTCCGATCATGTTGCTGGCGGCCTTGTTCGGCTCAATCCTGATGGCCGTCGCCACTGTGCTCAGCAAGGCGGGGTGGGAGACGCTTATGCTACCCGAGCGAGCACTGGGCCCCGTGTTGCAACATGGAACAAATGCGATCCTGGCTTACTCGCTTGAGGCGACCATGCTCGGCATCATCACGATTTTACCGATGACAGTCATGATCTGCGCCGGCCACTACGCGCTGCGAGGCCTCGGAAAGACGAGTCCTGTTGCATTCTTCGTCGTGGGCCTCACAGCGCCGATCCTGTTCACCATTTTCACGCTTGGCATGTTTATGGTTATTGGCGTGTCGCTCATTATTCCAATGGGAATAGCGATGGTCGTTTACAGACACATGGCGGGCCTAGAACCTCGCCCTGTTCGCGAGGATATTCTCGCCAAGGATCACAGAAACCTGGTCGGGGCCGACCACCCGCGTCGCCGCTTTGGTCGCGTCATCCGGTAAGCCGGCCCCTTTAGTTTATTAGCGACGGCCGCCGCGGGTCAGCATGCCCAGCAGCATCAGGCCGACGCCGGCGACCGACAGGGTGGTGACCAGCGGACGCTTGCGCGCTTCGGCGGCGACGGTGCGGGCCTTGTCGCGGTAATCGGCGGGCACCTTGTCCACCAGACGATCGACCGAATCCATGGCCTTGCCGAAGGTTTCAAGCGAGCGACCCTTGGCGTCGTTATAGGCGCCTTCGACCTGCATCTTCTGGTCGCCGACAAGGTTGCCGAAAGCCTTTTGCGCCTTGCCTTGGGCTTGCGAGGCGGCGCCGTTGATTTGTTCGTCGGTCATGGTGTCATCCTTGGGGAGAGAGCGGCGATCTCGCCGTTGCTGCATCAAAAGCCCGGTTACGCTTTCGGTTCCAGCGACCTGCCGACGCAGGGGCATCCGATCCTCTCCTTCCCCGCCCGGGGAGGGTGGTCGCGCAGCGACCGGGTGGGGCGGCCCGGCAATGGGGCCCTCCGCCTCTCCGTCATCCTCGGGCTCGACCCGAGGATCAAATGTGGATCGGGCTGTGCGTCACACTTGGCGCAAAGCGGCCCAACGCCCGCCCCTCGGGTCAAGCCCGAGGGTGACGAGCCGAGGGAGTTGCTGACATACTGGGGCGCGCAAATCGCTGTTTTAACAGCCACCTACACGCCGCCACCGTCATTCGACCATACAGCCCCTGAAACCGTGAGACACTGTCCCTCCGGTCTTTGACATCGCCGCAACGCCTAATTGCATCTTCTTGCACTTTGCACGCCTTTTCCGGGTGCAGTGCAATTTCTAGATTGAGACAAAGTGCACACTTTGCACCCTGTTTTTTCGCCCGTCTGCAGATGACGAAGTGCACACATTGCACTGTGTTTTTCGCGCCCGCCTTACGCCGGCTCCACCGCCCGCCAGTGGTCCATTCGGCGCAGGAAGACCGCCGGATCCTTGGGCGTCACCAGGTTGGCCGGGTCGTGGAAGATCCGGTCGTGCAGCCGCGTCACCGTGAACCGCAGCGCCGCCGCCTCGCCCAACCGGGGCAGGGCCGACCTCTCCGCCGCGCTCAGCGGCCGAACGGTCTCGTATCCGCGCTGGAAGGCTGCCAGGGCTTCGGGGATCGCCTGCCCTTCGGCATCGAACCCCCAGGCCGACAGGGCGATGGCCAAGTCATAGGCGAAGGCGCCGGTGCAGCCGAAATAGAAGTCGATCACCGCCGAAACGGCGCTGTTCTCGAACAGGATGTTGTCGGGGAAATAGTCGGCATGGATCGCCCCGCTCGGCAAATCATCCGTAAACGGATCACCCAATCGCGCCAGCGCCGCCTCGACCCGGTCCAGCAACGCCCGATCCTCGACTGACGCCCTCGCCGCGCGCCCCGCACACCGATCCGCCAGCCTGCACCACATGGCCGGCCCGACCGGGTTGTTGCGTTCCAGTTCGAAATCAGCCGCCATCAGATGCAGCCGCGCCAGAACCGCGCCCGCCGCCGCCTGATCGGCCGACGACGGCGAGCGCAGCCAGGCGCCGATCTTCCATTCGATCACCGCCGCCGCCCGCCCGTTCAGCCGCCCCAGCCAGCCGCCCGTCCGGTTCTCGATGGGCGTGGGACAGGCAAAGCCGCGCGACGCCAGATGCGCCGTCAGCCCCAGGCAGAACGGCAGCGACGCCTCGTCCGTCCGTCCCTCGAACAGGGTCAGGACGAACCGCCCCAGGGTCGTATTCAGCCGATAGTTGGTGTTCTCCACCCCCTCGGCGATGGCCGTCAGTTCGACCACCTCGCCGATGTCGTATGCGGACAGGAAGGCCTCGGCCTGGGCCAGGGAAACGGGGGTGAAGACGGCCATGGGTCTAGTTTAGGCCTGCATCGGCGCGGCGCGCACGCACGATTTCGGCCAGGTCCGCCATGATGCTCTCGGTGGTGGCCCAGCGCCCGGCGCCCCGGCCCCGGCAACGCCACACCCGGCCGTCGGCGCCGTAAACCTTCAGCGCATTGCCCTCGCCGCGCAGGTTGGAGAACAGCGGATCGCCGTGGTCGGCGTTCAGCGACACCGAGGGGCTGATGACCCCGTCCTTCAGGTGGGCGGCGCCGATCTGGCGCACCCCGCCCTCGGCCGAGGTGGCCTCGGTCAGGTGGTCGCGCGGCACCTCGCCATCGGGTGAGCGGCCGAACGCCTCGTGGCACAGCAGCCGCACCTTGGCGGCCGCATCCAGCCCCTCCAGATCCGACGACGGATCCTCTTCCGCAAAGCCCGCCGCCCGCGCATCAGCCAAGGCCTCGTTGAAGGCCGCGCCGTCGCCCAGCCGCTCCAGCATGAAGTTGACCGTGCCGTTCAGCACCGCCTCGAACCCGACCACCTCGCCGGCCGCGCGCGCCGCGCGCACCGTCTCGATCATCGGCGATCCGCCCCCGACCGAGGCCGACCAGAAGATGCGACGGCCGTGCGCCTGGGCCAGGGCCTGAAGCCCGCCCGGATCGCGGGCGACCGCCTGCTTGTTGGCGCTGGCCACGTCGCAGCCGGCCTCCAGCGCGGCGCGGATCACCGCATGACCCGCCTCGCCTTCCGACAGGGCCTCCAGCACGATGTCGGGCTTCTTCGCCCACAGGTCTTCGGCGTTGGCGGTGAACAGCGAGGCTGGACAGGCCACGTCGCGCGCCTTATTCGGATCGCGCACCAGCACCCCGACCACGTCATAGCGCGGATCGGCCAGCAGCCGCCCCAGCACCCCGCCGCCGACCACGCCGCAGCCCGCGACCGCAACCTTCAGCGGCGGCAGGGCGGGCGCAGGTCCAGGCGGCGCCGACTTGTCGCCGATGACCGTGCCGTCGCCCCGGTCCAGCGCCGCGACCTCGATCTCGACCCCCCGGCTTTCGCCCAGGTCGATGGCGTCGTGCTGAACCAGCGCCCCGCCCAGCTTGCGCGCCACGTCCCAGGACGCGCGGCGATAGCGCAGGGCCGGGGCCGTATTGTCGTTGGGATCGTGGTCGTACAGGCCGTCCACATCCTTGACCAACCGCACCCGCTTCAGCCCCAGTTCGGCCGCCAGGAAGACCGCCGTCAGGTCCGATCCACCCCGCCCCAACAGGGCGACCTTGCCGTCGGGCCGCACCGCGCCGAAGCCCGGCACCACCACCACCTCGTGCCTATCGAGCGCCTGTTTCAGCTGATCGGGCCGCAGGCCGCAGGGCCGCGAATGCTCCGGCTCGCCCTCCGCCACGATGCCCAGTTCGCGCACCGACAGGGCGCAGGCGTCCAAGCCGATCCGGTCGCAGGCGATGGCCACCAGGGCCGCCGACTTCTCCTCGCCCAGAGCCACATAGCCGGGCAGCAGGTCGTTGGAATGGGCCAGGCCCAGGGCCCGCGCCTCGCCCAGAAGCCGGTCGGTCGCCCCGCCGAAGGCCGAGACCACCGCCACCACCTTTCGACCGGCCCGCACATGGCCATAGACGGCCGAGGCGACCAGCGGCGCCTCCGCCGGGCTGCGCAGGATGGAAGAACCGAACTTCAGCACCACCACTTCGGGGACGAGCTGACTGCTGGGATCGAGGCTCTCGGATTTCTCTACGACGGCGAGGGTGGCGGACATCAGGGTTCTCGGAAAAGTCGGGATGGGGTGGGGTGAAATAGAAAAACCCCGCCAGGCGGACCGGGCGGGGTTCGGGTTCTGCGGTTGCCGGGGTTCGGCGCGCTAAACTCGTCCCGCCCGTGAGGGCATGGTGATGGTGGTGGTGGTCGTGCCGCCAATAATCGCGCCGCCGAGGGTCATGCCAAAACGCGTCGCGGCGAGGCCGGCGACGGTGGAAAGTTCGGCGATGATCGAGCGCTGTTGCACAGGGCGGGTCCGGCTGAAATCTGAGCCTAGGGTGATCGGACCGCCCCCATCCTGTCAAGCGGCGATGGATGATTTTTTCACGACAGGCCGCTTTTCGCTCATTTCACACCCGCCTGCCTCACGCCACAGCCGCTAATGGCATGAATTTTCCGCTTGACCGGCGCCCACTGTTTGATCAACGTAAAGTCACTCATCAAGACCAGCCGAGGGATTAGGCCCTTTGACGCTGGGGCAACCATCGGGTCTCACAACTCGAAACGGTGCCAACTCCTGCGAGATCCTTCGGGATCGCGAGAGATGAGTGGAGCATCGGCGATACGACGCTCCACGATCTGTCACCGCATCGAGCCTTGCTGAGCGAGAACGATGCGGAACGACGATGACACTGGCTGAAACCTCCCTGTTCGAAGACCCCGACTGTCGCACCACGACAGCCAAGCCGCTCGCCCGTGAACGCGGCGGCGCTCGCGACGTCATCGTGCCCATTCCCGCCGACTTCCGGCTGGCCTCGGGCGAACGGCTGAACCAGCCCAATATCGTCGGCCGCCTGCACGGCCGGATCGGCGCGCCCGTCGTCGTCGTCGCCGGCGGCATTTCGGCCGGCCGTTTCGTCCACCGCACCGAGACAAACGGCCTGGGCTGGTGGTCGGGCGCCGTGTCGGTGCGCGGGCCCATCGACCTGAGCCGCTTCCAGGTTCTGGCTGTCGACTTCGCCCCCGGCGCCGAGTTCCTGGAAACCCCCGTCACCATCACCACTCACGATCAGGCCCGCCTGCTGGCCCTGGTGCTGACCCATCTGAAGATCGAGCGCGTCTCCGCCTTCGTCGGCTGCTCCTACGGCGGCATGGTCGGCCTGGCCTTCGCCGAACTGTTCCCCGACTGGGCCGAGCAGTTGATCGTCGTCTCGGCCGCCCACCGCGCCCATCCCCAGGCCACGGCCTGGCGCGGCATTCAGCGCCGCATCCTTCAGTTCGCCGTCGCCGCCGGCCGCCCCGAGGAAGGCGTCGCCCTGGCCCGCGAGCTGGCCATGACCACCTATCGTACGGCCGAAGAGTTCCACGACCGGTTCGAGACCACCGCGCCCCAGGCCGTCGGCGGCGCTTATCCCGTCTGCGACTATCTGACGGCGCGGGGCCAGGCCTACCGCACCCACACCACCCCGGCCCGCTGGCTGTCGATGTCCGACTCGCTGGACCGTCACAGCGTGACGCCCGAAGCCATCACCACCCCCGTCACCCTGATCGGCTTCACCTCCGACCGGCTGGTGCCGATCGACGACATCCGCGAACTGGCCGCGCGGTTGCCCACCCTGTGGCGCTTCGTCGAAGCGCCCTCCCTCTACGGCCACGACGCCTTTCTGAAGGAGGACGCCTTCGTCGGCGACATCCTCCGCGCCGCCTTCAAGGATATCAAAGCATGACCCGCCGTCCCCCCTCTTTGCGTCAGGCCGACCCGCACACCATCGCCGCCCGCACGGGCGTGGATACGGACACGGCCCACGGCGCGGTCATGCCGCCGCTCTATCTGTCGTCGAACTATTCCTTCGCCGGCTTCGAGCAGAAGCGGAAATACGACTATAGCCGCTCGGGCAATCCGACCCGCGACGTCCTGGCCGAGACCCTGACCGAGCTGGAAGGCGGCGCCGGCTGCGTCATCACCGCCACCGGCATGGCCGCCGTCGACCTGCCCTTGACCCTGCTGGAGCCGGGCGACCTGCTGATCGCACCGCACGACTGTTACGGCGGCACCTGTCGCCTGCTGAACGCCCGCGCGAAGAAGGGTCATTTCGAACTGCTGCTGGTCGATCAGGGCGATCCCGTCGCCTTCGAGGCCGCGCTTGCTCTGAAGCCCAAGCTGGTTCTGGTCGAGACGCCGTCCAACCCCCTGCTGCGTCTGGTCGATGTCGCCGACATCTGCACCCGCGCCCATGCGGCCGGCGCCAAGGTCGTCTGCGACAACACCTTCCTGTCGCCCGCGCTTCAGAACCCGATCAAGCTGGGCGCCGACTTCGTCGTCCACTCGACCACCAAGTTCATCAACGGCCATTCGGACGTGGTCGGCGGCGCCGTCATCTCGGCCGACGCCGAGGATCATCAGACCCTGGCCTGGTGGGCCAACTGCACCGGGGTGACCGGCTCGCCGTTCGATGCCTATCTGACCCTGCGCGGCGTGCGTACCCTGTTCGCCCGCATCGAGCGGCAACAGGCCACGGCCGGCAAGATCGCCGAACTCTTGGACGCCCACCCGGCCGTGAAGGTCGTCCACTATCCCGGCCTGAAGTCCCACCCCAACCACGCCCTGGTCGCCGCCCAGCAGGCCGGCCCCGGCGCCATGCTCAGCTTCGAGCTGGAAGGCGGGACCGAGGCCGTGCGTGACCTGGTCGAGGCGCTGGAGATCTTCACCCTGGCCGAGTCCCTGGGCGGCGTCGAAAGCCTGATCGCCCACCCCGCCACCATGACCCACGCCGCCATGACCCCGGAACAGCGCGCCACCGCCGGCATCGGGGATGGTTTGGTGCGCCTGTCGGTCGGGCTGGAGCATGTCGAGGATCTGATTGCCGACCTGTTCCCCGCGCTGGACGTCGTCGTCCCGGCGAAGGCGCAAGCGGCGTAACTTTTTGCTTGCAGGAGGGGCCGAACCGGGGCAAATGCGCCGCCCCGGCCGCGGTCCCTTCGTCTATCGGTTAGGACGTCAGGTTTTCAACCTGAAAAGAGGGGTTCGACTCCCCTAGGGACTGCCACCGGGTTTTTTGATCACGGACCGTCGAGCGATCGCTCCGAGCCCGGATTAAGATTTCAGTAACCATTTTGTTCGGAACCGGGCAGTAAGCCTTTCGATTCATGGACTTTTTTCGGACGTACTCAGGAACTATCCACAGGGACTGTGGTTAACCCACCGTTAGCACGGCGCAGAAGCGCCTCTTCCTCCCGCACCGAGACATTCATGTTTATCGCCATCGCCCGCCCGGCGGTGGAGCCCCAAGGCCCCGACGCCGTCGCCGTCCCCGGCTCTCCCGCCATCGCCGAACTGTCGCCCCGCGCCCTGCATGCGCGCCTTCTCGAAAACGCCGCCCTGCGCAGACTGCGGGGGCAGGAACGTCGCCGCGAACAGCGGATGGACGACGCCGATTACTGGCTTCACGCCGCCCCCATCGCCGTCAGGAAGGCCTGCGCCCTGCGCGAAGAGCGCAGTTTCGCTCCCTTGCCTTAATCAGCGCAGTTCGGGCGTCCGACGCCGCAGAGAGGCCTTCAGCTTCTCAAGCTTCTGTCCCGCCGACTTGGGCCGCACGCGCTTGCGGTGCTCCAGGCCGCCGCCCCACAGGGCATGGACCGGCGCATCCAGATGCGGATGGCGGTCGTGCTGGTGGACGATGGGGCTGAAGCCGCCGTCGGGATTGATCACCTTGCCATCCGCAAAGGTCAGGTCCGCGCCGCGCGTCAGACCCAGGGTCGCCACGCGGCCGTAGTTGGGTCGGATCGACGCGCCGACCAGCCCCTGATGGATCGCCATGTTGAAGCCCGCCTGATCGGCGCCGAAGGCCCCGCCGAACTCCGAACGCGGCGTTGCCGCCAGCGACAGGATCAGTCGCGACAGGCGCGAGACCTCGGCGCGCGGCCCCAGGATCGTGCCGACGCACAGGCAGGCCTTGTCGGCTAAAGACGCCGCGATCCCCTCGCCGAACAGGGCGCGCAGATATTTCATGTTGAAGGCGTGATCGGCCAACGGCGCCTCGGCCTCGACGAAGGCCTCCAGACCCTCGGGCGCCGGCGCGAACGGCGCGGCCTGAAAGATCACGTCGCGCACGTCGCAGGCCAGGGCCGCACCAGGGCGATCCCCCAGCAGACCGGCGAAGGCGACGAACCGCTGCATCACCGGATGCGGCGCCCAGCCACGCCAGACCGGCGCATCGACGGCGACCACATCATGCTGGGCCAGGAAGGCGCGCAGGGCCGGCTCGGCGTCCACGACCAGGGCGACCGGACCGTCGAACACGGCCCTCAGCGACAGGACGAAGGGCGCGATGTCGGCGGCGTCGTATCCGGTGGCGTAGCCGACCACCACGTCGCCGTCCGGCAGGGGCGCGATGCCGCGTCCGACCTCCAGCGCCTGGGCCAGCCAGTCCAGATAGTCTGACCGGACAGCCCCCTGTTTCATGATGTCAGCGGTCGCCCATCAGGTCGGCGAACCGGTCGAAAAGATACAGGCTGTCGGTCGGTCCGGGTGAGGCCTCGGGGTGGTGCTGGACGCTGAAGATCGGCTTGTCCTTGACCGCGATGCCGCAGTTGGTGCCGTCGAACAGGCTGACGTGGGTTTCGGTCACGGCGTCGGGCAGGCTGTCGCGATCCACGGTGAAGCCGTGGTTCATCGACACGATCTCGACCTTGCCGGTGGTCAGGTCCTTGACCGGATGGTTGGCGCCGTGGTGGCCCTGTTCCATCTTCACCGTCCGAGCGCCCAGGGCCAGGGCCAGCATCTGGTGACCCAGGCAGATGCCCATCAGGGGCTTGCCGCTGGCGACCAGTTTCTGGATTTCCGGCACGGCGTATTCGCCGGTCGCGGCCGGATCGCCCGGACCGTTCGACAGAACGACGCCGTCGGGATTGCGGGCCAGAACCTCTTCCGCCGTCGTCGTCGCCGGCACCACGGTGATGCGTGCGCCGGTCGAGGCCAGGGCGCGCAGGATGTTGCGCTTCACGCCATAGTCGATGACCACCACGTCCTTGCGGCCTTCAGTCTTCGGATGACCTTCCGGCCATTCCCACAGGCCCTCGTCCCATTCGAACGCCTGAAGCGTCGAGGCGGGCTTGGCCAGGTCCAGCCCGACCAAGCCGGTCCAGGCCCTGGCCTGGGCGACCAGGGCGTCCAGGTCGAATTCGCCGTTCGGATCATGGGCGATGACCGCGTGGGGCGCGCCCTTGTCGCGGATGATCTTGGTCAGGGCGCGGGTGTCCACCCCGGCCAGGCCCACCACGCCGCGACGCTTCATCCATTCGTCGAAACTGGCGTCCGAACGATAGTTGGCCGGATCGGTCGGCACGTCGCGGAAGATCGCGCCCCGCGCCGAGGTCTCCGAACCGCCGCCGATCTGTTCGATGTCCTCGACATTCGTGCCGGTGTTGCCGACGTGCGGGAAGGTGAAGGCCAGGATCTGGCTCATGTAGGACGGGTCAGTCAGGATTTCCTGATAGCCGGTCATGGCGGTGTTGAAGACCACCTCGCCCAGGGCCGAGCCGGTCGCGCCGACGCCGATCCCCTGCAGGATGGTGCCGTCGGCGAGCGCGAGGACGCCGGTGGCGCCCGGAAGTAGCTTGGTCGTCATGGGCGCGCTCCTAAAACCGAATCCGGCCGATACGAAGGCCGGAGGCAAACGGCGGCGTCGTTAAGCCCTGCCGTCGCCTGGGTCAACGACCATCGGTGATCGAAGCCGGTCCGATCAGCTGGAAAGTCGCCGTCGCCCCGCCCTGGGCGTGCGGCGCCAGCCACACGTCGAACAGGCCCGGCTCGATGCGCCAGGTCTCGTCCGCCCCGATGAAGCCCAGTTGCCGGGGGTTCAGGGTGAAGGTCACCTTCTCGCTCTGGCCTGGACGCAGCGACACCCGCTTGAAGTCCTTCAGCAGCCGCCCCGGCTGGGTCAGACTGGCGACCCGGTCGTGGATATAGAGCTGCACCAGCTCTTCGGCCGCGTGCGATCCGGTGTTGGTCACGGTCACGGCCAAGTCCAGCGTTCCGGCCCACTGGAGCTTGTCGCTTTCCATCTCGATCGGCCCATAGGTGATCGCGCCATAGGTCAGGCCATAGCCGAACGGATAAAGCGCCGTATTGGGCGTCTCGCGATAGCGGGACTTGTACTCCTCGGTCGCCAGATCGGGATTGGCCGGGCGGCCGGTCGTCTTGCGGTCGTAGGAATAGGGTTGCTGGCCCGACTTGTGCGGGAAGCTAACCGGCAGGCGCGCCGACGGGCCGTGATCGCCGAACAGGACGTCGGCGACGGCATGGCCCATCTGTTCGCCGAGGAACCAGGTGACGACGATGGCCTGGGCGTTCTTGACATTGCCTTCCAGCGCCAGGGCCCGGCCGTTGCGCAGCAGGATGACCATGGGCTTGCCCAGGGCCGTCATGGCGTCCACCAGCGCAACCTGCGGCGCAGGCACGACGATCTCGGTGCGCGACTGGGCCTCGCCCGACATATTGGTCGCCTCGCCGATGGCCAGGACGATGACGTCGGCGTCGCGGGCGGCGGCGATGGCCTGGTCGATCCCGCCGTCCAGCGGCGTCTCGACGCCCGAACCACGCGCGATGGTCAGGCGCTGGGGGTCGCTCATGGCTGCACGGAAGCCGGCCTCCAGCGAGACGCGACGCTCGGGCGCGCCCCAGATGGTCCACGGCCCCCAGACATTGTCCACGTCGTCGGCGAACGGGCCGATCAGGGCGATCTTCTGGCTCTTGTTCAGCGGCAGCAGGCCGTTGTCGTTCTTCAGCAGCACGACCGACTTGCGGCCCGCCTCGCGTGACAGTTCGATATGTTCGCGCGCGCCCACCACGGCCTTCTCGCGCACCGGATCGGTGCCGCGATAGGGATCGTCGAACAGGCCCAGGGCCGCCTTGGTGTTCAGGACGCGGCGCACCGCCTCGTCCAGACGCGCCATCGACACCTCGCCCGAGGCGACGAGGCCCGGCAGATGCTCCAGATACAGGCCCGACACCATCGACACATCGACCCCGGCGTTGAACGCCAGGCGCGCGGCGTCGCGGCCGTCCTCGGCGAAGCCGTGCGCCACCAGCTCCTGCTCGGAGGTGTAGTCGGAGACCACGAAGCCCTCGAAGCCCCATTCCCCGCGCAGGATGTCGGTCAGCAGCTTGCGGCTGCCTGACGCCGGCACGCCGTTCACGTCGTTGAAGGCGCTCATGATCGACAGGGCGCCGGCGTCCACCGACGCCTTGAACGGCGGCAGGAAGACACCGCGCAACGTCTGCTCGCTCATGTCGGTGGTGTTGTATTCCATCCCGCCGACGGCGGCGGAATAGGCGGCCATATGTTTGGCGGTGGCCAGGACGGCGTCGCGGTCGTCCAGCCCCTTGTCGCCCTGGAAGCCGCGCACGCGGGCGGCGGCCAGCAGGTTGTTCAGCAGCACGTCCTCGCCGGCGCCCTCGACGTTGCGACCCCAGCGCTGGTCCCGCGCCACGTCCACCATGGGGGCGTAGGTCTGGTGCACGGCCGACGCCGCCGTCTCGATGGCCGCCGCCCGCGCGGTGCGCCGCGCCAGTTCGGTGTCGAAGGCCGCAGCCTCGGCCAGCGGCACGGGGAAGATGGTGGACAGGCCGTGGATCACGTCCGCCGCGAACAGCAGTGGGATCTTCAGCCGGCTTTCCTCCATCGCCACCTGCTGGATCTGGCGGCCCGTCTCGGCGCCGATGCCATTGAACAGGCTGCCGACCTTGCCTTCGCGGATCAGGGCGGTGACGCGCGCGGGGTCCCCCGTGCCGTCCAGCGGGTTGACCGCCGTGGGCATCCAGCGGAACGGGTCGGCCAGCAGGTTCAGCTGCCCCGCCTTCTCCTCGACCGTCATGGCCGCGATCAGATCTTCGATCTTCTGGCGGTGACGCGCGACTGTGCGGGACGCTTGGGCGGATACAGGCATTGGGAACACTCCGGCGCCCATCAGGGCCAAAAGCCCCAGGCCAGACAAGAAATTTCTACGGGAAGCCGCAGGCTTGAGAGGTCGCGTCATTTAAGCTGGCGCTCCTTGCGGGGGACTAATCGAGCAGCGAGAGCGCAGGCCTAGCCCTTCGCGCCCGACGGCTTCAACCCCCGCCGGCCATGTAAATCGATGTAACGCCCCGGTGCGCGGTCACGCCGCGTTTCATGCACGAGCTTCATCCCAGGGCGATATCAAGGAACATCATCCCCACCAGGCCGATCATCAGGCCGATCATCGAGCCCTCGCCCTTGGACTTCTCGCGGGTCTCGGGAATGATCTCGGCGGTGACGACATAGATCATGGCCCCGGCCGCCAGACCCAGACCCCACGGCAGGGCGCCGGGCAGCACATCCACCACGCTGGCCCCGATCAGGCCCCCGACCGGCTCGACCAGCCCCGAGGCCACGGCGGCCAGAAAGGCGGGCCAACGCCCATAGCCCAGGGTCGCCATCGCCGCCGATACCGCCAGACCCTCGGGCATGTTCTGGATGCCGATGCCGATGGCGGTGGACAGGCCCTGATGCATGTCGCCGCCGCCAAAGCTGACGCCCACCGCCGCGCCCTCGGGGAAGTTGTGAAGGGTGATGGCGATGATGAACAGCCAGATGCGCCGCGACAGGTCGCGCGACCCCGCCGGCCCGATGGCCAGCATGTCCACCGGCGCGAACCGGTTCATCAGGCCGATCACCGTCGCCCCGATCAGCACCGCCGCCCCCATGACGCCAGCCGCCGCCGCCTGGCTGGATCCGCCGGCTTGCAGCACGTCCACGCCCGGAATGATCAGCGAGAAGAAGGACGCCGCCAGCATGACCCCGGCGGCGAAGCCCAGCAACGCGCTCTGGGTCTGCACCCCCGCCTTGCGGAAGAACAGCAACGGCACGGCGCCGACCGCGGTCATCATGCCCGCCGCCAGACTGCCGAGACCGCCCGCGGCGATCGGGGAAAGGGATTCCATCATCTGCCTGCATTGCGGCGCGACGCGGCAAGAGACAAGCCCGAACCGCCGCGTTAGAGAAAGCTTCATGTCCCAGGCTGTCGCCCTCCCCAAAAGCCCAAGCCCTGGAGCCGACGCTGCTTCGGCCCTGACGGCCGCCCGCCGCGTCGTGGTCAAGATCGGTTCGTCCCTGCTGATCGACGCCGCAACGCGTCGGCCGACGCGCGACTGGCTGGCCGCCGTCGCCTCGGATCTGGCCGCGCTGAAAGCCGAAGGCCGCGAGGTCATCGTCGTCTCGTCCGGCTCCATCGCCCTGGGCCGGGGCCGACTGCCAGGCCTGGGGGCGCGGCTGGAGGACAAGCAGGCGGCGGCCTCGGTCGGACAGTCGCTGCTGATGGCCGCCTGGTCCGAGGCCCTGGCCCCGCATGGCCTGATCGCCGGCCAGGTGCTGCTGACGCGCGACGACACAGAACGCCGCCGCCGCTGGCTGAACGCCCGCGCGACCATCCAGGCCCTGCTGACCCACGGCGTCATCCCCATCGTCAACGAGAACGACACGGTCGCCACCGAGGAAATCCGTTACGGCGACAACGACCGGCTGGCGGCCCGCACGGCCCAGCTGGCGCGGGCCGATCTGCTGGTCCTGCTGTCGGACGTGGACGGCCTCTACACCGCCGATCCGCGCGGCGACCCAAACGCCGCCCACCTGCCGCTGATCGAGACCCTCAGCCCCGACATCCTGGCCATGGGCGGGGGCGCCAACGCCGATGCAGGCGTGGGCACGGGCGGCATGGCGACCAAGCTGGCGGCGGCCCAGATCGCGCGCTCGGCCGGCTGCGCCACCATCATCGCCTCGGGCCAGACCCTGTCGCCCCTGTCGGCTGTGCGCAACGGCGCGCGCGCCACCCTGATCGCCGCGCCCGACGGGCCGATGGCCGCCTACAAGCAATGGATCGCCGGCAGCCTGTCGCCCGCCGGCACCCTGACGCTGGACGCCGGCGCGGTCACGGCGCTGAAGGCGGGCAAGAGCCTGCTGCCCGCAGGGGTCACAGGCGTGTCCGGCGGTTTCGAGAAGGGCGACTGCGTGCGCCTGACCGACCCGGACGGCCGTTCGGTGGGGGTAGGCCTGGCCGCCTACGCCGCCGACGAGGCCGCCCGCATTCGCGGCCGACGCTCGGACGAGATCGAGACCCTGCTGGGCTATCGCGGGGCCTCGGTGCTGATCCACCGCGACGACATGGTGCTGGACGACCGATGACCGATCTGAAGACCCGAATGCTGGACCCCCAAATGCTGGAGATAGGCCGGCGCGCCCGCGCCGCAGCATCAGCCCTGCGCGAAGCCCCCGCCGCCGCCCGCACCCACGCGCTGGAAATCCTGTCCGCAAAACTGAAGGCGGCCGAACCCGCCCTGCTGGCCGCCAACGCCCGCGACGTGGACGCCGCCCGCGAGGGCGGCATGACCGAGCCCCTGCTCGACCGGCTGTCGCTGACGCCCGCCCGCGTCGCCGGCATGGCCCAGGCCGTCGCGACCATCGCCGCCGTGCCCGACCCCCTGGGCGTCGAGACCGAACGCTGGACCCCCGCCAACGGTCTGGACATCGCCCGCGTCCGTACCCCCATCGGCGTGCTGGGCGTGATCTACGAGAGCCGCCCCAACGTCACCGCCGACGCCGCCGCCCTGTGTATCCGCTCGGGCAATGCGGCCATCCTGCGCTGCGGCTCGGACTGCCTGCAATCGTCGCTGGCCATCGCCGCCCTGATCGCCGAAGCCCTGGCCGAGGCCGGCCTGCCCGCCGATGCGATCCAGCTGGTCGACACCCCCGACCGCGAGGCCGTGGGCCTGATGCTGACCGGCCTGGACGGCGCCATCGACGTGATCATCCCGCGCGGCGGCAAGAGCCTGGTCGCCCGTGTTCAGGCCGAGGCCCGCACGGCGGTGCTCAGTCATCTGGAAGGCCTGAACCACACCTATCTGCACCACGCCGCCGATGTGGACACCGCCCGCGCCATCGTCCTGAACGCCAAGATGCGCCGCGTTTCAGTCTGCGGCGCGACCGAGACCCTGCTGGTGGACCGCGAGGGCGCTCAACGCCTGCTGCCCCCCGTCGCCGCCGACCTGATCGCCGCCGGCTGCGAACTGCGCGGCGACGCCGAGGCTTGCGTCCTGGTCCCCGCCATGATCCCGGCGACCGAGGCCGACTGGGTCACCGAATATCTGGCGCCCATCCTGTCGGTGCGGATCGTGGACGATCTGAACGCCGCGACCGACCACATCGCCCGCTACGGCTCGGGCCACACCGAGGCCATCGTCACCACCGACACCGCCGCCGCCGAACGGTTCGCGGCGCGGGTGGACAGCGCCATCGTCCTGATCAACGCCTCGACCCAGTTCGCCGACGGCGGCGAGTTCGGCTTCGGCGGCGAAATCGGCATCTCCACCAACCGCCTGCACGCCCGCGGCCCGGTCGGCGCCGAGCAGCTGACCACCTACAAATATGTGGTGCGCGGCCAAGGCCAGATCAGGCCCTGACCTTCTCCCTCCCCGTCGTGGGAGGGTGGCTGAGCCGCAGGCGAAGCCGGGTGGGGACGGCAGGCGACACATCCCTGAACGAAAAGAGGCGGCTCGTTTCCGAGCCGCCCCCACCCGGTCGCTGGCGCGACCACCCTCCCCTGCAGGAGGAGGGAGATTAGTGCGTCACCTCAGCCGCGTTGCGGCAGAGCATAAGCGATGACGTAATCGCCCTCCGGCGTCTCCATGAAGTGATGACCGGCGGCGACGATCACCAGATACTGGCGGCCGTTCTGCTCATAGATCATCGGGTTGGCCTGGCCGCCCGCAGGCAGGACGTCGGACCAGACGGTCTTGCCCGTCTCGATGTCGATGGCGCGGATCAGGTCGTCGGTCGCCGAGGCGATGAAGATCAGACCGCCCGCCGTGACCACCGACCCGCCATTGTTCGGCGTACCGATCTCGAGCGGCAGCATCGAGGGGATGCCGAACGGGCCGTTCTTGCGGGCCGTGCCGAACGGACGGTCCCACAGGGTCTTGCCGCTCTGCACGTCGATGGCGCGGATCCCGCCATAGGGCGGCTCCTTGCACAGCAGGCCGGTGAAAGGCATCCGCCAGCCCGCATTGACGTCGATGGCGTAGGGCACGCCCATCTGCGGATCGCCGGCGCCCTCGGCCTTGGAGCCCTCGCCGGTCTTTTCTTCCTGATAGCGAGGGTCGTCGCGCGGGAACCAGCCCAGCTTGTCGGCCTCGGCGCGGGGCACCAGACGGTTGTAGTTGGGCATGTCGTTATAGTTGGCGATGATCACGCCGCGACGCGGATCCAGCGCCACGCTGCCCCAGTCCGAACCGCCGTTGTAGCCCGGATATTCGATGAAACGACGGTCGGCGGTCGGGGCCGTGAACTGGCCCTGATACGACGCCTTCTTGAACTGGATGCGGCAGACCATCTGGTCGATGGGCGACATGCCCCACATGTCCGCCTCGCGCAGGTCGGGCTTGGCCAGCGAGTTGAACAGCGAATAGGGCTGGGTCGCCGCGCGCTGGGCCGGTTCGACGCCGCCGCGCGGGGCCGGACGATCCTGAACCCCGTGCAGAGGCTGGCCCGTGCGGCGATCCAGCACGAAGATCTCGCCGCGCTTGGACGGCAGGATCACGGCCGGAACCACGCCCCCTGCGGTCGGCATGTCGACCAGGGTCACCTGCGAGCCCAGGTCATAGTCCCATACGTCGCGACGCACGGTCTGGTAATGCCAGCGCGGCTTGCCTGTCGTGACGTCCAGCGCGACCAGCGAACTGGAATACTGGTCTTCCTGAGGCCGGCGCAGCGACGAATAATAGTCGGCGGCCGAGTTGCCCATCGGCAGATAGACCAGGCCCAGGGCCTCGTCCGCCGTCGCCGTGGTCCACATGTTCGGCGTGCCGGGGGTATAGGTCTGGCCCGCCGGCGGCGTCGTTGTGGTTTCGGGACGCATCATGTCCCAGGCGAAGCGCAGCTGGCCGGTGATGACGTCATAGCCCTGGATCACGCCCGAGGCGTTCCAGCGTTTCTGACCGTCCAGCACCTGGTGACCCGTCACGATGACGCCGCGCACGATCACGGGCGGCGAGGTGATCGAGACCATGCCGGGATAGGGGTTCCCCATCCCTTCCTTGATGCTGACGGCGCCGTTCGTGCCGAAGGCCGGGCAAGGCACGCCGGTCTTGGCGTCCAGCGAAATGATGCGGCCGTCCAGCGTGCCTTCGATGATGCGGGTCGCGCAGGGCTGGGCCTGATCGACGTTTGGCACGGCGTAATAGGTCACCCCACGGCAGGCGGCCGTATAAGGGATCTGCTCGTCCGGCACCTGCGGATCATAGGTCCACTTCTGCTTGCCGGTGTTGGCGTCCAGGGCGAACATCCGGTTGCGGGCTGAACACAGATAGACGGTGTCGGCGATCTTCAGCGGCGTGGTCTCGGCGCCGAACCGCTCGCCGGGCAGGTCGCCCGTTCGGAAGGTCCAGGCCCGCTCCAGCTGGCCGACATTGTCCTTGTTGATCTGGTTCAGCGGGGAATAGCGCTGGGCGGCGTCCGAACCGCCATAGGCGGGCCAGTCCATGCCGGCCTTGATCAGGGCGGGATCGCCGAACGGTCCGCGCGCGCCCGGCACGGGGCTGTCGACACGGGCCTGGTTCACCTGGCCCACGACCAGGCCGAACACCAGCGTCAGGACCGCCAGGCCCAGGGCGCCGAAGCCCGCCGTCTTGCCCCCGCCCCGCGCCCGCAGCACCGGCAGGGTCGCCAGCACCAGGAACATCAGCACCAGAGGCCCGACCAGGCGCGGCACCATGGCCCAGCCGTTCAGGCCCTTTTCCCACAGCGCCCAGATCACGGTGGCGACGAAGACCGCCCCATAGACCCACGCCCCGCGCACGTCGCGATAGACAAGCAAAAGGCCTGCTGCGATCAGCGCCAGGCCCGCGATCAGATAGTACCAGGAGCCGCCCAGGGTCGCGAGCTGAACGCCCCCGACGGTCAGGACCAGACCGATCACGGCCAGCAAGAGACCGAGAAGCAGCGTCAGCCACCCTCCCAGTCCGGTCGGGGTTGTCCATCGCGGCATGATCGCACTCTCTGGCTGCAGATTGAGCCTCGGCAACGCTTGGACGCCGCGTGGGTTCCTAATTGTCGCACCCCGGAACAAAAGGCCGTTGCGCCGCACACGCCTCCACAGAGCAACTTTTGACGACGAAACATCCGCAATTGGATGATTTTTTCTTTTTCAACGGCTGAGAACCGCTCACGGCAATAATATTTGCCTTGAACCGAGCGTTTGCGGCATATGCGCGGTATGCATAAGACCCTGAAGCAAGGCGGGACTTTCGTCGTCGAACCACGCCGCCTCTCGAAGGCCTCAGCCGAACTGCGCGCGCGCGGTTTCGGCGAGATCACGATTCCGCCGTCCACCGAGACGGCCGAGAAACAGGCGTCGCGCTGCACCGACTGCGGCGTGCCGTTCTGCCAGAACGCCTGCCCGCTTCAGAACAACATCCCCGACTGGCTGCGCCTGTCGGCTGAGAACGAGCCGCGCGAGGCCTGGCGCGTCGCGGCCCTGACCTCGACCATGCCCGAAATCTGCGGCCGCATCTGCCCGCAGGACCGACTGTGCGAAGGCTCGTGCACCTTGAACCAGTCCGGCTGGGACGCCGTGACCATCGGCTCGGTCGAGGCCTGGTTGGGCGATCAGGCCTTCGCCAACGGCTGGGTCGAACCGATCCGCCCGGCGGCCGAACGCGGCGAAAGCGTGGGCGTCGTCGGCGCCGGCCCCGCCGGTCTGGCCGCCGCCGACCGTCTGCGCACCGAGGGTTATCAGGTCACAGTCTATGACCGCCACGACCGCGCCGGCGGCCTGCTGATCTACGGCATTCCCGGCTTCAAGCTGGAGAAGCACGTGGTCCAGCGCCGCGTGGACCGTCTGGTCGACGGCGGCGTCCAGTTCGTGCTGGGCTGCGAGGTCGGCAAGGACGTGACCCTGACCGAACTGCGCGAGCGCCACGACGTGGTCCTGCTGGCCATGGGCGTCTATCAGCCCCGCATCCTGTCGGCGCCCGGTCGTGGCGCGGACTCGACCGTCGAGGCCCTGTCCTATCTGACGCATCAGAACCGCCGCGACCTGGGCGACGCCGAGGAAGCCGGCTGGCACGAGGCGCGCGGCAAGCGGGTGGTCGTGATCGGCGGCGGCGACACCGCCATGGACTGTGTCCGCACCGCCGTGCGGCAGGGCGCGGCCTCGGTCACCTGCCTGTATCGTCGCGACCGCGAGAACATGCCCGGCTCGGCCCGCGAGGTCGTCAACGCCGAGGAGGAAGGCGTCATCTTCGAATGGCTGGGCGCGCCCAAGGCCCTGCTGTCCCAGGGCGACACCGTCACCGGCGTCCGCGCCGCGCGTATGCAACTGACCGAGGCCTCCCCGGGCCAGCGTCGCGACATCGTGCCCGTCCCCGGCGCCGACTTCGACATTCCGGCCGACATCGTCATCGAGGCCCTGGGCTTTTCACCCGAGCCGTTCGCGGCGCATGAGCCCGATCTGCGCCTGCGCGACGACGGCACCATCAAGGTCGGCTCCATCAGCTTCGCCACCAGCCTGCCCGGCGTCTTCGCCGCCGGCGACGCGGTGCGCGGCGCCTCCCTGGTCGTCTGGGCCGTCCGCGAAGGCCAGGACGCCGCCGCCGAGATCGACCGCTACTTCAAGACCCGCACCGAGGAGGTCGCGGCATGACCTGGCTGACCAAGTACAATGAGACCCGCGACCGGCTGGAAGCCGGCAACGCCTATGATCGCGCCTCCGAGCGCGACGCCTGCGGCGTGGGCCTGGTCTGCTCCATCGACGGCACGCCGCGCCGCGATGTGGTCGAATATGCGATCCGCAGCCTGAAGGCCGTAGCCCACCGGGGCGCGGTCGATCCCGACGGCCTGTCGGGCGACGGCGCCGGCATCATGGCCGAACTGCCCCAGGGTTTCTTCGCCGAACAGGTGGCCTCGATCGGCCAAAGCTTGCGTCCCGGCCCGATCTGCGTCGGCCAGGTCTTCCTGCCGCGCACCGACCTGGGCGCCCAGGACCGCGCCCGCGCCATCGTCGAGACCGAGGCCCTGCGCGCCGGTTTCTGGATCTATGGCTGGCGCCAGACGCCGATCGACCTGTCGGTCGTGGGGACCAAGGCCGGCGCGACCCGGCCCGAGATCGAACAGATCATGCTGGCTCCGCCGCTGGACGACGCAGGCGAACCCTTGGACGGCGAGGCGCTGGAGCGCGAGCTGTATCTGTGCCGTCGCCGCATCGAGAAGACGGTCAAGACCGAGAATCTGGCCGCCGTCTATATCTGCACCCTGTCCGCACGCTCCATCGCCTACAAGGGCATGGTCCGCGCCGAACTGCTGGGCGACCTGTATCCCGACCTGGAGGACCCGCGTTTCGTCTCGGCCTACGCCGTCTTCCACCAGCGCTATTCGACCAACACCTTCCCCGAGTGGAAGCTGGCCCAGCCCTTCCGGATGATGGCCCACAACGGCGAGATCAACACGCTGAAGGGCAACCTCAACTGGATGAAGTCGCACGAAATCCGCATGGCCGCCCAGGCCTTCGGCGACCGCGACCGCGAGGTGAAGCCGGTGGTCCAGCCGGGCGGGTCGGACTCGGCGGCGCTGGACAATGTCATGGAGGTGCTGGTCCACGCCGGTCGCCCCGCGCCGATGGCCAAGGCTCTGCTGATCCCCGAGGCCTGGGCCAAGGACGACGTGGTCATGCCGCCCGAGCACCGGGCCTTCTACGCCTATTGCAATGCGGTCATGGAGCCGTGGGACGGCCCGGCCGCCATCTGCGCCGCCGACGGCCGCTGGATCGTGGCGGGCAAGGACCGCAACGGCCTGCGTCCCCTGCGCGCCGTAGAGACCGTCGATGGTTTGCTGATGGCCGGGTCCGAAGCCGGCCTGGTTCCGATCCCAGAAAGCCGGGTGAAGCGTCGCCTGCACATCGGCCCCGGCAAGCTGATCGCCGTCGATATGAAGCACGGCCGTCTGTACGACGAGCACGAAGCCATCGACGCCCTGTCCGCCGCCCACCCCTATACCGAGTGGCTGGACAATATGGTCGATCTGGAGCCGATCATCGGCCCCGGACCCGAACCGCGCTCGGCCTCGGGCGAAGCTTTGACCCGCCGTCAGATCGCCGCCGGCTACAGCCGCGAGGACCTGGACCTGCTGCTGGACGCCCTGGTGCGCGACGGCAAGGAGGCGGTCGGCTCGATGGGCGACGACGCCCCGCCGGCGGTGCTGTCGGCCCTGCCGCGCCCGCTGAGCCACTATTTCCGCCAGAACTTCAGCCAGGTCACCAACCCGCCCATCGACCCGTTGCGCGAAGCAGGCGCCATGAGCCTGAAGACCCGGTTCAAGAACCTGGGCAACATCCTGGCCGAGGAAGAGGCCCAGACCGACGTCTTCGTTCTGGACAGCCCGGTCCTGACCAACGGCATGTACGAGCGGATGGTCGAGACGGTCGGGGCCGGTTCGACCGTGGTCATCGACTGCAGCTATGACGTTCCGTCGGACGAGGCCCGTTCCGGCGCCGGCCTGCGCGCGGCCCTGGACCGCATCATGGACGAGGCCGAGGCCGCCGCCCGCGACGGCGCCGCCCTGATCGTGCTGACGGATCAGGCAGGGGCCGTGGATCGTTTGGCCGCCCCGATGATCCTGGCCACTGCCGGGGTTCATGGCCGCCTGACCAAGGCGGGCCTGCGCACCTATTGCTCCATCGTCGTGCGCACGGCCGAGACGCTGGACCCTCACGGGTTCGCCGTCCTGGTCGGTGTGGGCGCCACCACCGTCAACGCCTGGCTGGCCCAGGACCTCTTCCAGGAGCGTCTGGACCGGGGCCTGTATCCCGGCCTGACGCTGCGAGACGCCTGTCTGAACTACAAGGCGGGCATCGAGGCGGGCCTGCTGAAGACCCTGGCCCGCAAGGGGATCAGCGTCATCTCCGCCTATCGCGGCGGCTGCGAGTTCGAGGTGCTGGGCCTGTCGCGTGCCCTGACGGCCGAGTTCTTCCCCGGCGCGCCCTCGCGCATTTCCGGCATCGGTTTAGCCGGTCTGGAGCAGGCGGCGATGAAGCGGCACAAGGTGGCCTGGGGCGAGGCCCTGCCCTCGCCCGCCATCGGCGGCTTCTTCAAGATCCGTTCGGGCGGCGAGGCCCACGCCCACGAGGCCAAGACGATCCACCTGCTGCAGGACGCCTGCAACCGGGGCGACTATCGCCGCTTCAAGCAGTTCTCCGAGGTCGTCCGCGCCCAGGCCGACCTCAGCCTGCGCGACCTGCTGGACTTCCGCAAAGGCGTCGCCATTCCGGTGGAGCAGGTCGAGAGCGTGTCGGACATCCGCCGCCGCTTCCTGACCCAGGCCATGTCGCTGGGGGCGCTTGGCCCCGAAGCGCACGAGACCCTGAACATCGCCATGAACCGCATCGGGGCCCGTTCGGTCTCGGGCGAGGGCGGCGAGGATCCCGAACGCTATCACCCGCGTCCGAACGGCGATGACGCCAACTCGGCGGTCAAGCAAGTCGCCTCGGGCCGGTTCGGCGTCACCGCCGAATATCTGAACCAGTGCCGCGAGATCGAGATCAAGGTGGCCCAGGGCGCCAAGCCCGGCGAGGGCGGCCAGTTGCCAGGCTTCAAGGTCACCGAGTTCATCGCCCGGATGCGCCACGCCGTGCCCGGCACGACCCTGATCTCGCCGCCGCCGCACCACGACATCTATTCGATCGAGGACCTGGCCCAGCTGATCTATGATCTGAAGGCCATCAACCCCGATGCGCGGGTGACGGTGAAACTGGTGTCGGCCTCGGGCATCGGCGCAATCGCCTCGGGCGTGGCCAAGGCCAATGCCGACGCCATCCTGATCGCCGGCCACAACGGCGGCACCGGCGCCTCGCCCCAGACCTCGATCAAACACGCCGGCCTGCCGTGGGAGATCGGTTTAGCCGAGGCCCACCAGGTGCTGACGCTGAACAATCTGCGCGGCTCGGTCACCCTGCGCACCGACGGCGGGGTCCGCACCGGCCGCGACGTGGTCATCGCCGCCATGCTGGGGGCCGAGGAATACGGCGTCGGCACCGCCGCCCTGATCGCCATGGGCTGTCTGATGGTGCGCCAGTGCCACTCGAACACCTGCCCCGTCGGCGTCTGCTCCCAGGACGACCGGCTGCGCGAAAAGTTCACCGGCACCCCCGACAAGGTCGTCAACCTGTTCACTTTCATCGCCGAGGAGACGCGCGAAATCCTGGCCTCCATCGGCGCCCGCACCATGGACGAGATCATCGGCCGCACCGACCTGCTGCGTCAGGTCCGTCGCGGCGGCTCGCACCTGGACGACCTCGACCTGAACCCCCTGCTGGTTCAGGTGGACGAGGGCGCGGCCGGCAAATGGGCCGACAAGACGACCCGCAAGCCCATCGCCGACAGCCTGGACGCCCGCGTGCTGCAGGACGCCGTCCGCTTCCTGGATCGCGGCCAGACGCTGGAACTGTCCTATCCGCTGAACAACACCCAGCGCACGGTCGGGGCCGCCGTCTCGTCCGCCATCGTGCGGCGCTTCGGCCCTCAGGGTCCGGCCGGTCGTCTGAAGCTGCGTCTGGAAGGCATCGCCGGCCAGAGCTTCGGCGCCTTCGCCGCCAAGGGTCTGGAACTGCACCTGACGGGCGAGGCCAACGACTATGTCGGCAAGGGCCTGTCGGGCGCCGAGATCTCGGTTCGCACGCCCGAATGGCGCGAGGATCAGCTGATCTGCGGCAACACCACCCTGTATGGCGCGACCTCCGGCAGGCTGTTCGTGGCCGGCGCGGCGGGCGAGCGGTTCGCGGTGCGCAACTCGGGCGCCGAGGCCGTGGTCGAGGGCCTGGGCGCGCACGGCTGCGAATATATGACCGGCGGTCGGGTGGTCGTGCTGGGCTCGGTCGGCTGGAACCTGGCGGCGGGCATGAGCGGCGGCGAGCTGTTCGTGCTGGACCAGCCGGGCTTTGCAGAACGGGCTCTGAACGGCGACCTGGCGGGCGTGTCCGACATCGACGCGGCCGCGGCCGAACGGCTGCGCGGCCTGGTCGAGGCGCATCTGGCGGCGACCGCATCCCCGCTGGCCCGACGCCTGCTGGGCGACTGGGACAACAGCCTGAACCGCTTCGTCCGCATCGTGCCCCTGACTGACATCGTCGCCCGCACGGAACGCCTGAAAACATCCGCCTGATCGCCACCGTCCACTCTAGAAAGACGCCATGACCCGACACGCCGCCCTCGCCGCCACACTTGTCGCGGGGGCGGCGTCGCTGGCGTCTCCCGTTCTCGCCGCGCCCGCCCTGCTGGCGCACCAGGCGCCGCTGGTCATCGACAATGCGGCGACGGCCTGGATCCTGACCTCGACGGCGCTGGTGCTGCTGATGACCCTGCCGGGGCTGGCGCTGTTCTACGGCGGCATGGTGCGCAAGAAGAACATCATCAGCGTCATCGCCCAGTCGGCGGCCGCCTTCGCCATCGTCTCGGTGCTGTGGTTCCTGGTCGGCTACAGCCTGGCGTTCGGCAAGGGACCGGACGCGATCAACGGCTTCATCGGCGGGGTCCAGGCGGCCTTCCTGAACGGGGTGACGTCCCAGACGGCCCACAGCCTGCTGCCGGGCCTGCCCGAACTGCTGTTCGTCAGCTTCCAGATGACCTTCGCCATCATCACCCCGGCCCTGATCGCCGGCGCCTTCGCCGAGCGGATGAAGTTCTCGGCCAGCCTGCTGTTCTTCGCCCTATGGCACCTGATCGTCTATGCGCCGATCTGTCACCAGGTCTGGGGCGGCGGATATCTGGGCGGGCTGGGCGTGCTCGACTTCGCGGGCGGGGCGGTGGTCCACGTCAATGCGGGCGTCGCCGGCCTGGTCTGCGCCCTGGTGCTGGGGCCGCGTCACGGCTTCGGGCGCGACAACATGGCCCCCGCCAACCTTGTCTACAGCGCCATCGGCACCGGCCTGCTGCTGGTCGGGTGGCTGGGCTTCAACGCCGGGTCGGCTGGGGCTGCCGACGCCCTGGCCGCCACGGCCGCCTTCAACACCATCCTGGCCGCCGGGGCCGCGGCCCTCGGCTGGATGACCATCGAATGGTTCGACCGCAAGCGCCCTACCCTGCTGGGCCTGTTGTCCGGCATCGTCGGTGGTCTGGTCGCCATTACACCCGCCGCCGGCTTCGTCGATCCCAAGGGCGCCTTCTTCATCGGCCTGATCGCCGGCCCGGCCTGCTATGCGGGCGCGGTCTGGCTGAAGCATGCGCTGAAATACGACGACAGCCTGGACGCCTTCGGCGTGCATGGCGTCGGCGGCATCGTCGGCGCCCTGCTGACCGGCGTCTTCGCCACCACGACCGTCAACGCCCTGTCCGATGGCGCCACGGTGTGGAAACAGGCCATCGGCCTGGGCGGCGTCATCGTTTGGAGCGCGGCCGGCACCTTCGTCGTCCTGATGATCTGCAAGTTCACCACGGGCCTGCGCGTGACCAAGGACGAAGAGGTCGAGGGGCTGGACTATACCCAGCACGGCGAGGCCATCCACTAACCGGCCCACAGGGCGCCGGACGCGGGCGGTTGATCCCGCCCCCGTCCGCCCCCATCTTCATCTGTGACGGAAGGTCTTGCCGATTGCGGGAGACCGGCCGCTCGGTCGCTTTACGCAAGGACCTCAGATGACGACGACGCGCACCATCCTGTTCGACAGCCCCTTCCTGCTGGGCTTCGACCACACCCGCGCCCTGATCGACCGCGCCGCCAAGGCCGCAGCCGAAAGCTATCCGCCCTACAATGTCGAACAGATCGGCGAGGCGGGCGTGCGCATCAGCCTGGCCGTCGCCGGGTTTGCGCCCGACGAACTGGCCATCACCCTGGACGGCCGCCAACTGACCATCGCCGGCAAGCGCGAAGACGCGGGCAAGGGAGAACAGGCCTTCCTGCACCGAGGCATCGCCGCACGCGGCTTCGTGCGCAACTTCGTCCTGGCCGACGGCTTGGAGGTCGAGGGCGCCCGGCTGGAGCACGGCCTGCTGCACGTCGACCTTGTCCGGCCCGAGGCCGAGCGCCAGGTGCGGCGCATTCCGATCACGGCCCGCTGAAAAGCGCGGCTGTCAGAACCGCCCGTCGATATGGGCGTTGTAAAACTCAAAGGAGGCGGTCCTAATGACGCCGATGACGATGACCAAGGAAGATTTTGCAGGACTGGGCGCCCCTGACCTCGTCTATGTGCGGGAGATCAAGGCCTCCGACCTGCTTGAGGAAGCGGTCGAGATCAAGGACGTGGACCTGAACCCCGGCCAGTCCCTCTATGCCGTCCACAGCGCCGACGGTGAACGTCTGGCGGTCATGATCGACCGCGACACCGCCTTCGCCGCCGCCGTGGCGCACGAGCTGGAGCCGGTTTCGGTTCACTGATTGCAATGACGGGCGGCGCGGAACACGCCGCCTGTTTCAGGCTGCCGTGGCGGCCGTATCCTTGACGAACAGCGCCCGGATCGCATCGGTCGTGCGCGCCTGCCGCAGTTGTTCGCGCAGTTCGGGCGAACGCATGGCGCGCGACACCGCCGCCAGCGCCCGCAGATGCTCCGCACCCGCCTTGGACGGGGCGTACAGCCCAAAGATCAGATCCACCGGACGATCGTCCACGGCGTCATAGGCCACAGGCGTATCCAGCCGCACGAAGACGGCCGTCACCTGGCTCACTTCGTCCAGACGGGCATGCGGCACGGCCACGCCAGATCCCAGCCCGGTCGATCCCAGCGCCTCGCGCTCCATCAGGGCGTCGAAAATCCGTGATTCGTCGATGCCCAGGGCGTGAGACGTCGCCTCGGCCAACGCATGCAACGCCTGTCGCTTGGACGACGCGCCACCGCGCAGCACCACGCCCTTGGGCGCGAGCAGATCACCGATGTCCATCAGACAACCTCGATACACGCAGACGACAACGGCGCGGGCGCCCGTTTAGAGGCTCCCGCGCCGAAGTCAAACTTGGCTGTTCAGTTCACTGAGCCGTTGGTCTTGCCATTGCCTTGGGCCTTGCCGTTGGTCGCGCTGGCGATTTCGGGATCGATCCAGCCCACATTGCCGTCCGGGCGACGATAGACGACCGCCAGGCCGCCATGCGCCGCGTTACGGAACAGCACGACGGGATAGCCCGTCATATCCAGCTCCAACACCGCGCGTCCGACCGTGATGGTGCGGATTTCGTGCTCGGTCTCGGCGATGACCATGCCCACCGGCGGCGGGCCGTCGTTCTCGCCAGTGTCGCCGAAGACATCGTCCTCCACGCTGTCGGGATCACGCAGCACGATGCTGCGTGCGACTTCGCGGGCGGCGTTCTCGGTCTTCTCGGGCGACAGACCCTTGGGTCCGATGTGGTGATCCTTGAGCCGGCGCTTGTAGCGACGGACCCTCTTTTCGAGCCGATCCAGCGCCTCGGTGAAGGCGGAATGAGCGTCGCCGCCCATGCCGGTCGTCACCAGAGTCTGGCCCGACGCGAGGCGGACCCAACAGTCCACCTTGAAGTTGTGGCCGTCCTTGGACACCACGACTTCGGCGTCTTCACCGCCTCGGGCGAAGTATTTTCCGACCCCGTCTTCGAGTTCCTGGGAGATGCGCGAGCCTAACGCTCCGCCAACATCCACTTGCTTGCCGCTCACTTGGACTTGCATGCAGACAGAACGCTCCCGACCGGATTTGGTGTCAATCGGGATCACCGTTTTGTGGTCACGCTTGTCAGGCGGTCTTCATCATCCTGCGGCGCTCGACAGACGAGGGAATCCTCAAGGCTTCCCGGTACTTGGCCACGGTCCGGCGAGCGATGTCGATGCCCGTTTCCTTCAGGATTTCCACAATCTTGTCGTCGGACAAAACGTCGCCCTCCAGACCCTCGCCGTCGATCATCGACTTGATCCGGTGACGGACGGCCTCGGCCGAATGGGTCGATGCGCCGTCCACCGACTGGATGGCGGCGGTGAAGAAGAATTTCAGCTCGAACACGCCGCGCGGGGTGGCGATATATTTGTTCGAGGTGACGCGGCTGACCGTCGATTCGTGCATGCCGATGGCGTCGGCGACGGTCTTCAGATTGAGCGGCCGCAGGAACTCGACGCCGAAGGCCAGGAAGGCGTCCTGCTGGCGCACGATTTCGGACGACACCTTCAGTATGGTCTTGGCTCGCTGGTCCAGCGACTTGACCAGCCAGTTGGCCTGGGCGGCGCAGTCGGCGACGAAGGTCTTTTCCGTATCGGACCGCGCGCCCGCCTGCACCAGCCCGTGATAGCGCTTGTCCACCAGCAGCCGCGGCAGGGTGTCGGCGTTCAGCTCGACCCGCCAGCCGCCGGCCGGGTCGGGCCGCACATGGACATCCGGCACCACCGTCTGGGCCGGTTCGCCGCCAAAGCCCGCGCCAGGGCGCGGCGTCAGCGCCTTCAGCTCGGCGATCATGTCGGTCAGGTCCTCGCCGTCGACGTCGCAGACCTTCTTCAGCCCCGCCAGGTCGCGCCTGGCCAACAGGTCCAGATTGTCCAGCAAGGCCGCCATCGCCGGATCGAACCGATTGCGCTCGATCAGCTGCAGCTTCAGGCATTCCGGCACGGACCGCGCCATGATCCCGGTCGGCTCGAATCCATGACAGACGGCCAGAACCGCCTCGATCCGCTCCAGCGGCACGCCCAGCCGGTCGGCGAACTCGGCCAGCTCGCCGCGCAAATAACCGCCCTCGTCCGTCGCATCGATCAGGGTCAGGGCGATTCCGTGATCGGAAGGCGAAAACCCGGCCGAGGAGGCCTGGGCCTGAAGATGTTCCCACAATGTCAGTTCGTGCGTGTCGGGCCGTTCGCCGTCGCCCTCGAACATCTGGCCGCCCTTGCCGGCGCTGGACCAGTCCGACAGACCCGGCTGGGCCTCGTCGATCATCCGGTCGCTGGTGCGCTCGCCCGGCGCGGCGTCGCCATAGACGTCGTCCGAGCCGGCATCCATGCCGGACACGGACTCATGCCCGACCCCGTCGCCGAACGACATCTCGCCGTCCGCCGTCGCCTCGATGCGCTCGACCGGCTCGGGCGTGTCGCCCTCCTGCTCCTCGCGTTGCAGCAGCGGATTGCGTTCCAGCTCGGCCTCGACGAAATCGTCCAGCTCAAGATTCGACAGTTGCAGCAGCTTGATCGCCTGCTGCAGCTGGGGCGTGATGACCAGCCCCTGCCCCTGCCTGACCTCTAACCTTTGCCCGATCACGTTCGAAATCTTCCCGCCCGGCCGCCGAGTGGCCCGGAACTTGCTGGGGCAGAATGTCGCCTAACCGGTTAACGTGAGACGAACGTCACATCGTCTCCTCCTTGTCGCGCAGCGATGGGGAGGTGGCGCGGCGCTCTTCGCGCCATGACGGAGGGGTTCTTCACCGCATCGCAAGCGCCTGTAGGGCTTCCAGAGCCCCTCCACCGCTTCGCAGGGAGGAGACGTCGCGATCAAACGTAGTTTTCGCCCAGATACACCCGGCGCACTTCGGCGTCGTGGACCGCCTCGTCCGACGTCCCTTCGAACAGCACGGCGCCGTTCGAGATGATCGAGACGCGGTCGGTGATGTCCAGGGTCTCGCGCACATTATGGTCGGTGATCAGCACGCCGATGCCTTGGCTGGCCAGGTAGCGGATCACGGTGCGGATGTCGGCGATGGCCAGGGGATCGATGCCGGCGAAGGGTTCGTCCAGCAGCATGAAGGACGGCCGGCCCGCCAGCGCGCGTGCAATCTCGACCCGCCGACGCTCGCCGCCCGACAGGGCCGTGGCCCCAGCATGGCGCAGGTGGTCGATATGCAGTTCGTTCAGCAGCCGATCGGTCTCGGCGCGGATCTGGTCGCGGGGATAGTTCAGCTCGACCACCGCCTTGACGTTCTGCTCGACCGTCATGCCGCGGAAGATCGAGGCTTCCTGCGCCAGATAGCCCAGGCCCATGCGGCTGCGCTGGTACATCGGCTGGCCGGTGATGTCCTCACCGTCCAGCCAGATCGTGCCCGAGTCCGGCGGGATCAGGCCGGTGATCATGTAGAAACAGGTGGTCTTGCCCGCGCCGTTGGGACCCAGCAGGCCCGCGACCTCGCCCCGCTGCACCGTCAGGGACACGTCACGCACCACCTGACGCGGCCCGAACGACCGGGCGAGGTTCAGCACCCGCAGACCCTTTTCCGCAGGCGAAACGACGGGCGCCAGTTGGGGCCGGTCGTCCAGGTTCAGGGCTGACAGTTCCTTGCGCGCCAAATGCTCAGGTCCAGACGGCCGACGGCCTCAGTTTGCGTTGGGGTAGAAGACGCCCTGCACGCGGCTTCCGGCGGCGCCGCGCGGCGCACCATCCATGCGGGCGGCTTCGGTGTTGATATTATAGACCAGGCGCGAGCCGGTCAGGACGTTCTTGCCCTGGGTCAGGACGACATTCCCCGTCACCACGATCTCGCCATTGCCCAGATTATAGACGGCGCGGTCGCCGCGCATCGACTGGTCCGGGGTCACGAAATAGACGGTCCCGGCCGCTTCCGCCCGTTGCAGGTCGCCGCCCTCGCCGCTGACCAGGGTCAGGGTGTCCGCGCGGAAACGGTTGCCGCCCTGCGTCGCCTCGGCCCGGCCTCTCAGGATGATGCGGTTGGGGCCATATTCGACCGAGTCCGCGCCATAGGCCACGGGCTGGTTGCCCGTTTGCGATTGCGCGTCGCCGACGGCCGGCAGGGCCACGATCGTCACGACGGCGACCGCCGCCAAAGCCTTTGAAATCTTCGTCATGATCATCCGCCAGACCCCTTGGGCGTCAGCACGCCCATCACCTTGTTGTCGCCCGCGCCGTCGAAGACGACGCGCTGTCCCTGATCATAGATCGCATAGGACGATGCGTTGATGGTTCCAATAGGGCCGGAACCCTGAACGCCCTTTGAACCGGTGACGTTTCCGGTCGAGGTGTCGACCACCGCCTCGGGCGTGGTCAGGACGAAACCGGTGCCGCCGTCCGAAATCCGCACGTTCGGACCGATGGTCACCGTCTTGGCCTGCTCGTTGTATGTGCCGCCGTCGGCGGTCAGCTCGGTCACCTTGCGTCCGCCCAGGTTCAGCTTCAGCGCCGGGCCGATCAGGCGGAAATGGCCGGTCGCCGGATCGCGCACCGCCCCTTGGGCGCCGACGGTGAAGGCGCGGCCCTGGGCGTCCTGGCCGTGGAACAGGGGTGCGTCCAGGCGAACTTCCTGGCTCTGGCTGGCCTTGCGCTCCACACCCGACATCACGGTGCGGAAGACGGTCCAGGTCAGGGCGCCGCCCGCCAGCACCAGGATGACGATCGGCAGCACCCGACGCAGCAGCTTGACCCGCCGCGAGCGCGCACGCCAGCGGGCGCCGGCCAGGGCGACCCTGGCCTCGTCGGCCTCGATGCGGGACTGTTCGCCGGGTTCGGTCAAGCGCGCCTCAGCTATGGGCGAAGATGTCGATCTCGTCCCAGCCGGCGAGATCGAGCGCCGAACGGGTCGGCAGGAAGTCGAAACATTTGGCCGCCAGCTCGGCGCGCCCCTCGCGCGCCAGCATCAGGTCCAGCTTGGCCTTGGCCGCATGCAGATAAAGGACGTCCGAAGCGGCGTAATCTAGCTGCGCCTGGGTCAGTGTTTCCGCGCCCCAGTCCGACGACTGCTGGGCCTTGGACAGATCCACGCCCACCGTCTCGCGCACCACGTCCTTCAGCCCGTGCCGGTCGGTATAGGTCCGCGCCAGCTTGGAGGCGATCTTGGTGCAATAGACAGGCCGCGTCTCGACACCGAGGTGCAACAGGAACATGCCGATGTCGAACCGGCCGAAGTGGAAGATCTTGGTCACCGCCGGATCGGTCAGCACCCGCTTCAGGTTCGGACAATCATAGTCCGGTCGTCTCATCCGCACGACATGGGCGTTCCCGTCGCCGGACGACAGCTGCACCACGCACAGCGGATCGCGGCGGAAGCGCAGGCCCATGGTCTCGGAATCGATGGCGACTTCGGGCCCCAGGTCCAGGTCGTCGGGCAGGTCGCCCTCGTGCAGGTAAACGGTCATGCTCTGGCTCTTACACGGCGAACGCGGCGGGCGAAACGGGCAAGCTTGGGCGCTGAAACAACAACGGCGTCGTGTCCAAGGACACGACGCCGTCTGAAAGATGGTGCCCAGAAGAGGACTCGAACCTCCACGGCCGTTAAGCCACTGGCACCTGAAGCCAGCGCGTCTACCAATTCCGCCATCTGGGCCCCGTCGGCAGCGCCTTGCGGCGTTTCCATCGGGAAGGCGCGGACCTCTAAGGGAGGCTCCGGGCGGGGTCAACAAGGATTTTTCTCGCCATGTCGTTTTATTCCGCAAGCGGCGCTTCAAGCCTTGCCGCATAGCCTTTCGGACCCGCGTTCAACGGAGACTTAACGTCCGCTAAGCCTCTTTTCTAACCCCGTCTTGAGGTTGGGCCGCCTAGAAGCGCCCCATGGCGGACCCGTCCCTCAGCCCCCAAACGCCCGAACGCCGCGCCAAGCCGCGCGCGCCATTCCGCCAGCGCCGCCGCGCCCACGAGCGCGTGCGTATGCTCGGTCAGCCGGTCGATCTGGTGAAGCCGGAAGAGGTTCTGCACCATGTGCAGCAGGCGGTGCTTCAGGGCGAGAAGAGCCTGATCGCCAATCACAATCTGCACAGCCTGTATCTGATCCAGAAACGCCCCGAGCTGGCGGCCTTCTATGATCGGGCCGACCTGGTCGAGGTCGATTCCACCCCCCTGCTGTGGTTCTCGCGCGCGCTGGGCCTGCACAGCCGGGGCTTTCACCGCTGCACCTATCTGGACTGGCGCGACCATTTCTGGAGCGTGGCGAACCGCGAGGGCTGGCGCGTCATGTCCATCGGCGGCGCGCCCGGCGTCGGCGACGAGGCGGCCCGGCGGCTGAAGGCGCGCTATCCCGGCGCCGACATCGCCATCCACCACGGCTTCTTCGACGCCCGTCGCGACGGGCCCGAGAACGCGACGGTTCTCGCTCAGGTGACGGCCTTCCAGCCCCACATCCTCTTCGTCGGCATGGGGATGCCGCGCCAGGAGCTGTGGATCGCCGACAACTTCGACCGCCTGCCCGATTGCATCATCCTGTCGGTCGGCGCCGCCTTCGACTATGAGGCGGGCGTCCAGAGCGCGGCCCCGCGCTGGATGGGGCGGGTCGGAATCGAATGGGCCTATCGCCTGTTGCACGACCCCAAACGGCTGTTCGTCCGCTACTGCGTCGAGCCCTGGACTCTGCTGCCCTTGGCTTTGCGCGACATCCGCGACGCCCGACGCCGCCGGTCTCCCCCCGCCTGATCACTTTATTCCTACTGGTCAGATAGATATTTATCGCCATGATCGGACCCCGCCCGTCGTGTGCTATCGACACGGACGGAAACCGGAACAGGGGCGCGAATGCCACAGCAGAATGGACCGCATGTCGCCATCGTCGGCGCGGGTTTCAGCGGCCTGCTAACCGCCGTCAATCTGCTGAAGGCCTCTCCACATGTGCGGGTCACCCTGATCGAACGACGCGGCGTCTTTGGTCCCGGCACGGCCTATGACACCGGCAATCCCGGTCATCTGCTGAACGTCCGTCTGGACAATATGAGCGCCTTTCCCGACCAGCCGGGGCATCTGGCCGACTGGCTGGCGGAACAGCCGTCGTGGCGCGCCCAGGACGGCTTCATCACCCGCGGCGTCTATGGCGAATATCTGCGCTTCCTGCTGGACGAGGCGCTGGACGACGCCCCCGACCGGCTGACCCTGATCGGCGGCGAGGCCCGCTCCATCGATCGCCAGGACGACGGCTGGCATATCGCTGCCAGCGACGGCGAGATCACGGCCGATCAGGTGGTGCTGGCCCTGGGCAATCTAGAACCCGCCTCGCCCCCCGGCGTCGAGGCCGAGGTTCGGAACTCTCCCGCCTATGTCGAGAACCCCTGGCGGTTCGATCCCCACTCGGCCGGCGACGCGCGCAACGTCCTGCTGATCGGTTCGGGCCTGACGATGGTGGATGCGGCCCTGACGCTGCGCCGACCGGGACGCAGGCTGACCGCCCTGTCGCGTCACGGCCTCCTGCCCCGCGCCCACGCCACCGTCCCCCCGGGCACCTATGCCGGGACCTTTGCCGGCAGCCCCTCCCAGATCCTGAAACAGGTTCGCGCCGCGACGGCGCAGGCCGATTGGCGCGCCGTCTTCGATACGCTGCGCCATTCCGCTCGCGACATCTGGCGCGGTTGGTCGCAGGTCGAACGCAGCCGCTTCCTGCGGCACCTTCGCCCGCTGTGGGACGTCCATCGTCACCGCCTGTCGCCCGGCCCGGCGCGTGACATCCACTCCATGCTGGCCGGCGGCGAGCTGACCATCCTGGCGGGCAAGCTGACCGAGCTGAAGACCACCGACGTGATCGAGGTTTCCTGGCGTCCGCGCGGGAAGAAACGCGCCATCCGCGACCGCTTCGACCTGGTGGTGAACTGCACCGGCCCGCTGGGCGTGATCTCCAAGAGCACCGAGCCGATGATCCGCGACATCCTGGACAAGGGTTACGGCCGCCCCGACCCCCTGGGCCTGGGCCTTCAGGTCGACGACGACGGCCGGCTGATGGACGGGGCGGGCGGACCGGCCAAGGGACTGCACGCCATCGGCCCCCTGACGCGCGGCGCCTTTTGGGAAATGACCGCCGTGCCCGACCTGCGCGGCCAGGCCCGCGACCTGGCCCACCGTATTCTGTCGGATCGGTCCTAGACCCGAACAACCGACGCGTTTAGCTTCCACACCCAGGAAGTCGGGGAAGGGCTGACATGCGGCAAGGACGGCGCACCGGCATAATCGGCTTGGCCCTCATGGTCGCATTGGCGTTCGCCCTGGCCGGCTTCGCGCCCCAAACGGTCCCGGATTATCGCCTGGCCTCCGCCGACAAGGTGCGCATCGACGTCTTCGGCGAGGAAGCTCTGGGGGGCGAGTTCGTCGTCAACGCCGAGGGCAAGCTCGCCCTGCCCCTGATCGGCGAAATCCAGGCCGCCGGCCTGACGGTCGCCCAGCTTCAGGACGCCGTCGCCCAGGCCCTGCGCCAAGGCTATCTGAACCAGCCCCGCGTCACCGCCCATGTGATGGCATATCGCCCCATCTACATCCTGGGCGAGGTCAATCGGCCGGGCGAATACCCCTATGTCCCGGACCTGACGGCCCTGAACGCCGTGGCGACGGCCCAGGGCTTCACCTACCGCGCCAACACCCGCCGCATCTTCGTGCGCCGCGCAGGCTCGCAGACCGAAGAGCCCCAGCCGCTGACCGCCGACACGCGCGTCTCGCCCGGCGACACCCTGCGGATCGGCGAGCGGTATTTCTGACGTTCAGTCCGTCCGCCCCTCACCCCAATCGTCGTCATCCTAGGCCTTGTGCCTAGGATCCAGAATCCCGGTGGTGGACGGAGGGTGCGCAGCCTTCGACATCGAGCGCATGGATCCTAGGCACAAGGCCTAGGATGACGGGCTTGAAATGGAGATGTCTTTCAAGAAGCGCCGCGAGAGCGCGACGCCCTCAGATCGGCATCGCCATGATTTCCTTGTAGGCGGAAATCACCTGGTCGCGCACCGAGATCACCGTCTCCAACGACGCCTCGGCCGAACTCAGCGCCGTGACCACATCGATCAGATTGCCTTGGCCCTGAACCGACTTCGTCATCTGGGTTTCGGCCGCGCGCGACTGCTGGGTCATGTCGGTCATGGCGTTCTTGACCAGGTCGGCGAAGCCGCCGTCGCCTGCGCCCGGCGCTTGCGCTGCTGTAGGCATGGCGCCGCCCTGGACGGCGGCATAGGCCTTGGCGGCCATCATCGGGTTCATGGCCTAGTCCTCAGCGTTTGATGATGTCGAGCGTGCGGCTGTCCATCGACCGCGCCGTCTCGATGACGTTCAGATTGGCTTCGTAGGCGCGCTGCGCCTCGCGCATGTCCATCGCCTCGACCAGAGTGTCCACGTTCGGCCGCATCACATAGCCCTGGGCGTTCGCGGCCGGGTGCGACGGGTCGTAGTCCATCTTGAAGTCGCCCTGGTCGGGCCGGACCTCGGCCAGGGTGACGCCTGTCGCGCCATCGACCTCGCGCGCCTGGAAGACGGGGATCTGGCGGCGATAGGGCTCGCCGCCCGGCGTGCGGGCCGTCGACTGGGCGTTGGCGATGTTCTCGGCGATGACGCGCATGCGCGACTGCTGGGCCTTCAGGGCCGAGGCCGCCACGGCCATGGTGCTGTTCGAGGGCGCGATAGGATCAGGCATTTATCAGTCCTTCTCAGCCACGGGCTCAGCCGCCGGGCCGCTTGGCGGCCATGCGGATCATGGACATGGATTTCTGGTAGAAGCCGATGGCGGCGTCATAGGCCATGCGGCTCTCGGCCATCTTCAGCATCTGCTCCTCGACCACGACCGAGTTGCCGTCCAGCGTGGTCTCGGAATCGGGCGACTTGGTCGGATCGAACCGCACCGGCGACCCTGCCGGCGCGATATGGGCGGCGTTGGTGCGCACCATCTGCAGCCCCCCGCCCGACCGCATGGCGGCGGCGAAGTCGGTCGGCTGCTTCAGGTCGCGACCGACGAAGCCGGGCGTATCGGCGTTGGCGACGTTCTCGGCGATCACCCGCTGGCGCTCGTCCAGCCAGCCCAGCCGGCCCTTGATCTGCCCCAGCAGTGGTATGTCGGCGACGCCCATGGCGATCTCCCGTGCGACGCGGATGCGCGCGATCGGCAGAAAATGCCGCCTCCATGGTTAATAACCCCTTATCTCAACGCCTCGTTAACCGTGGTGGTTAACAGTTGTCCCCTAAGCGCCGACTGCGCGGGGCCTTGCAGCGTATGAATTTCCTCGATCTCGTCCGGGCGGTCTTCGGCCTGGCCTTCACCCTCGGCCTGATCGGGATCGTGGCTTGGGCCGCGCGTCGCTATGCGCCCCAGCTCATGGCCAAGCTCAGCGCCGAACGCGGCGCCCGCCGGCTTCAGGTGGTCGAGACCCTGGTCCTGGACCCCGCCCGCCGCCTGGTCCTGGTCCGCGTCGATGACGAGGAACGGCTGATCCTGCTGGGCGAAGGCCGCGAACTGATCGAGCCGCGCCAGCAGGGGTCCGACAAATGAGCGGCCGTAACACCCGTCCCCCTCCCCGCTCCGGGGAGGGTCGTCGCGCAGCGACGGGGTGGGGGCGGCTTGGCAAGGCCGCACTGCTGGATACAGGAAAGATCGGTGGGGCGTCGCCTTGCCCTCCCCACCCGACCTCGCTCCGCTCGGCCACCCTCCCCCGCAGGGGGAGGGAGAAGGTGTTCGCCACTCCCACGGGCGCCGAGCTGAAACGCGCGGCCCTGCTGTCGCTGTTCACCACACTGGTCTGCCTGGCCTGGCCCGTCGCGGCCCTGGCGCAACAGGCGGCGCAGAGCGGTTCGGCGCTCAACATCGACCTGGGCACCGGCGCCGGCCTGACCCAGCGGGTGGTCCAGCTGGTCGGTCTGATGACCGTGCTGTCGCTGGCCCCGTCCATCGTCATCATGACCACCAGCTTCGTGCGGATCATTGTGGTCCTGTCGCTGCTGCGCACGGCGCTCGGCCTTCAGCAGTCGCCGCCGAACGCCGTCCTGGTGTCCCTGTCGCTATTCCTTTCCGCCATCGTCATGGCCCCGACCTGGCAGGACGCCTATGATTCGGGCATCCGTCCGCTGCTGGATCAGCAGATCGAACTGCCCCAGGCCTTCGATCAGGCGTCCGAACCTGTGAAAACCTTCATGCTGGCCCAGGTGGACCGCGGCGACCTCGCCCTGTTCACCCGCCTCAGCAAGATCGAGCCGCCCCAGAACGTTCAGGACCTGCCGCTGCGGGTGGTCACGCCGGCCTTCATGATCAGCGAGTTGAAGAAGGCGTTCGAAATCGGATTTCTCCTTTTCGTTCCGTTCCTTGTGATCGATCTGGTGGTGGCCAGCGTGCTGATGTCCATGGGTATGATGATGCTGCCTCCGGTAGTGGTCTCCCTACCGTTCAAGTTGATCTTCTTCGTGCTGGTGGACGGCTGGCGACTGGTCGCCGGAAGCCTGGTCGAGAGCTTCCAGCGGGCGTCCGGTACCGGATAATCCCCCGCCCCATATGGCTTTCCGCGTCATAGGCGCTTGCAAAGCTAATCAAAATCCGTGTTGATCCCCCGGTCCTCGCCCTGAATCGGGCGACTAACACTGGAAACGCTTCTTATGACCACTCAAGCCGAACTGATCGCCGCCGTCGCCAAAGACGCCGGTGTCTCGCAGGCCGACGCCGGCAAGGTGCTGACCGCCATCGTCGAAAACATCCACTCGACCCTGAAGTCGGGCGGCGACATCCGCATCTCGAACCTGGGCGTCTTCGACACCGCCGCCCGCGCCGAGCGCGAAGGCCGCAACCCGGCTACCGGCGCGACCATCAAGATCGCCGCCTCCAAGGCCGTGCGCTTCCGCGTCTCCAAGCCGCTGAAGGACGCCGTCAACGGCTAAGCCTTTTCGGTCCCGCCAGGCGGGATCGACGATGCAAGACGGGCGGGGGTCGCGATGCGATCTCCGCCCGTTTCAATTTCAGGCGGCGGCCTTGGCGTCGGCTTCTTTTCTGAACGCCTGTTTGGCGCTGTTGACCCAGCCGACGAAGGTGTCCGCCTGGCTGGACAGGTTGGCGAAGTCGCTGGCCCCCGCCACGCCCGACAGATTGTCGTCCAGGGCCACACGAAGCGCCGCTGCGGATCGCGCACCGGCGACGTAGGGCGCATAGCGCGCATTCAGTCGTTGCAGCGCCGCCCGGTCGCCGCTCAGCGAATAGCCCACGCCCGCCCGGATCAGCCAGCTTTCCTCGGCCGGCGTCAGCGCCCCCGCCGTCTTGTAGCGTTCGCCCAGCCGCGCCTCATAGACCGGCGCCGCATCGACCCATTTCTGCTGCTTCCAGAAGATGTCGGCCCGCACCTCGCGCGCCGGGTTCGACTGGTCACGGTCCAGCACCTCCTGCGCATGATCGAACCGGCCCAGGTCCATCAGGGCGCGGGCCTCCAGCGCCCGGCGCTCGCTGTTCATCGCATTGGGCAACAGGGTGGTGCGCGAGCCCCAGATGGCCTGCAACGCCTTCTCCGGCTGGCGATCCATCAGATAGACGGTGGCCAGGTTGGTGGCGACCTGGGCCTTGGCCACGCCGTCCAGACGCTCGTCCACCTGGTGTTTCAGCAGTTCGGCGGCCTGGTCCAGCAGGTCGACGTCGATCAGGCGGCGCGACAGGCGGCGCACCATCTCGTCCCCGTCGGCCCCGATGGGCGTCAGCTCGCGGAAATCATAGAACAGGGCCAGCGCCTGCACCGGCTGCAACCCGTCCGCCGCCCCTTCCAGGAACAGGGCGCGGAAGGCGTTGGATTGATCGGCCTGGACCTCGGCCGCGCCCGGCACGCCCGCCATCCGCTTGCCCGCCCCGCGCAGGGCGTCCAGCGCCTCGCGGTATCGTCCCTGTTGCAGATAGATGCCCGACAGCTTGCGCACGACCGCCATCTCGGTCGCATCCCCGCGCCAGCGCCATTTCAGCTGTTCCAGCTGCGCCGTCGCCTGATCCGGCGTGATCGCGCCCTTGTCCAGCTCCAGACTGATGGCGCCCAGTTTCGCCGGCGTCGCGATCCCGTCCAGCGGCGCGCGCGCCACGGCCTTGTAGACCGCCAGCGCCCGGTCCTTGTCGCCGTTCAGGTCGAACATCCGCGCCTGCACCAGCCGCGCCGTCAACTGATCGACGGCCGGCGCGTCCTGGCTGAACACATAGGCCAGCAACTGCTGGGCGGCAGGCAGGTCGTTCAACTGGATGGCCGCCATGGCGTGGGCCGCGCCGAACCGCGCGCGCCATTCCTTGGGGAAGCTGTCGATGACCGAGGCCCCGGCGGCGAAGTTCCTCCGCGCCCCCTCCCAGTCGCCCATCTCCGAGGCGATATAGCCCAGCCAAACCTTGGTCGCCGGATCGTTGGTCAGCGACGCGCCCGAGAAATCGACCTGGGCCTCTTCCAGCCGTCCGATGCCGACGCGCGCCACGCCGCGCAGGCCCCGCACTTCCGGCTCGCCCTGCAGATTGGGCGCCTTGGCGATCAGGGCGTTCAGCACGCCGATGGCCTCATAGTTCAGGCCCGACCCGACCAGGAACCGCGCCAGCGCCATCCGCGCCTCGATCGGTGCGCGGGGATTGTCGCTCGCCGCGATCGTCTCCAGCCCCGCCGCGTCCTGCAGCCGGCGATACCGATCCGAAAACCCCGCCTCGCCCGTCGTCGCCCAGGTCTCGTCGATCAGGGCCGGATAGGCCGCCCGCTTGGGCGCATCAGCCGCATGGTCGCCGGTCTCCAGCCCCGCCGTCGGCGCCGACAGCGCCAGCCCGTTGGGCCGGCTCAGCGTCACCAGATCGCCCGCCGCCTCGATCTTCAGATCGTCGGCCCCGGTCTCGACCGCCAGGCCTTGGGCCGTCGGGATCAAGGTCAGATCGACCGTGCGGCGTCCCCCCGCATACCCCTTGCCGGGCGCCAGCGCCGTCACCGCCGCGAATCGGTCCCCGACCAAGGGATCGGTCAGCCAGATCGTCTTGGTCGCCCCGGCCATCTGCGCGACCAGCACCGGCGCGCCGTCGTCGGATCGGCCGACATCGACCCCCTCGACCGCCGACTGGACCCCGCCGATGGTCACGGTCCAGGTTCCGCCCTGGCCCTGGGCCGAAACGCCCAGACCTTCCGGCGCCGCGATCCGCATGGCGGTATAGCCCGGCCCCGCCGCCCAGTGCGCGTCCTTGGCCGGCCCCAGGGCCTTGGCCCCGGTCATGTCCATGCGTGCGGCCGTGTCGAACACGATCCACACCGCATCGCCCCGACGGAAGACGGCGGCCCCCACGGGCGCGCCCCAGTCGAAGGTCAGGACGGTCTTCTGTTCGCTGGATTCGGCCCGCACCGGCACCACGGCCTTGGTGGTTTCAGGCTTGGCCGCATCCGCCCCCTGCGGCGCCTTGCCCGGCGCATAGAGGTTCAGCCACACCGCCCCGTCCGCGACGCCGGAACGGGCGTCCGCCCCCTCCTCCAGCGTCAGGATCAGGTCCGTGCCGCCCGCCCGCGCCATGCGGGTCTCGACCGACTTCACCCCGGCGGGCGGATCGACCCTCAGGCGCGACACGTCGGGCGCGGCGGTCGTGCCCATCCGCACCACCACCTTGTCGCCCTCGCGGCTGATGCGCGAGCGCACCCCGATGACGCCGCCGAATTCGACGCGGGTGAAGGTGTCGTTCTGGCCGATGCTGATCGACAGCGGGTCGCGCGACCGGCCGACTTCCTGGGCCAGCGGCGCCATGGGCGCAAACACGACGGCGCCCGCCGTGGCGGCGGCCACAGTCGTCTTCAGCATGCGCTTGGTCGGCGAGGCCCCGGACATATCTCCCGACCCATGCCCCACAAGGCCTTTAATCGCGGTTAACCGCCGTTCACCGTAGTTCTACGGATAACCGCCTTTCTTTCGTCGCCCGCTAGGACAACCGGTCCACGCGACAACGTCATCTCAAACGCCCATATTAGCCCCATGACCGACTATCCCCGCCTCAGCACCCTCAAGACCGGCCTGGCCTGTCGTTGCCCCCGCTGTGGCAAGGGTCCGCTGTTCAAGGGCTATCTGACGCTCCAGACCGACTGCCCCGAATGCGGCCTCAGCTACGCCTTCGCCGACCCGGCGGACGGCCCGGCCTTCTTCGTCATGTCGGCGGTGGGGATCATCGGCATGATCTTGCTGATGGTGTTCGACTTCACCGTTCACCCGCCGATCTGGGTCCATCTGGTGGTCACCCTGCCGATCCTGATCGCCATGTGCCTGGGCTGCCTGCGCCCCTTCAAGGCCTGGCTGGTCGCCGAACAATACATCCACAAGGCCGCCCCGCCGGAGTTCTCCTCGAACGGCAAGCACGGCCCCTTCTAGGGTTCGATCACCGTCAGCTCGGGCCAGCGCGCCCGTGCGTTCTCGACAGTCTTCGCCCACCCCCTGGCCAGCGGCCGGTTGGGATTGGGCCGGATCGTCATCGCGAACACGTCGTCCAGGCCGAACGGCGCGACGACGCTGATCGCATCGTCCGCCTCCAGCCGCACCCCGACTGCGAAGGTCGGCGCCACGAACCGCCCCAGGGCTTCGTCCGTCGATCCCAGCGCCTCATAGGGTTCGCCGAACCGATCCTGGAACCACAGATGCACCCGCGCCTGGTTGCGCACCTCGACCTGGCTGCGGAACGGCGCGTCGAAGGCGGCGGCGACGCGTTTGATGACGACGTCCTCGGCGTCGTAGGACAGGTCCGATCCGTCGAAATAGGCCAGGTCGTAGTCCTTGATTCCGTACCCCGCCGGCCGCCCCGTCCGCGCGTTCCACACCGCCTGATAGACCGCCCCCGACACCAGCCGCCAATCCGGCAGGTCCAGCGCCCGCACCGTCGTCAGCACATGCATCAGCCCGGCGTCGGAGCGGACGATGTCGGTCAGACGGTTGGTCAGCTCGGAAGAATCGCAGCGCATCGGCATCCCTTAGCCGCCGGAGCCGTTCAGGGAAAAACCAAAAATGGGAGATGCGGATGCCGATCTCAAAAGTCTACGCCAACTTGTCCTGCGCCGATCTCGGCGACAGCGCGACGTGGTTCGCCACGATCTTCGGCAGGCCCGCCGACCGTGCGCCGATGACTGGCCTTCAGGAATGGGACTGCGGTGATGGCGGTTTTCAACTTTTCCAGAAACCCGAAGACGCCGGTCGCGGAACCTTGACCTTGATGGTCGACGATCTCGAAGCGGAAAGGGCGCGCCTGGAAACGGCGGGTCTGTCCATGCCAGGGATCGAGACCGCCGACTACACGGACATCATGCGGCTGCGCGATCCGGACGGAAACCTGGTTGTTCTTGCACACCCCCATCCAGGTTGAGACAACCTATCCCCGCACCGGCCAACCGTGATCCAGCGGCCCGTGGCCACCGCCCAGGCCTGGCGCGCGGCGGATCGCCTCGCCGACATAGGCCCAGGCCTCCGCCACCGCGACCTCCAGCGGCCGTCCCAGCGCCAGCCCGGCCGCACAGGCACTCGCCAGGGTGCAGCCGGTGCCGTGGGTGTGGCGGGTGTCGATCCGTTCGGCCTCCAGCACCGTCTCGCCGTCGCCGGTCATCAACAGGTCGATCACCGTCGGCCCCGACACATGCCCGCCCTTCATCAGCACCGCCCGCGCGCCCATGCCCAGCAGGGCCTCGCCCGCGCGCCTCTGGCCGTCCAGATCATGGACCGAAAACCCCGTCAGGGCCTCGGCCTCTGGCGCATTGGGCGTCAGCAGGGCGGCGCGCGGGATCATCAGCGACTTCACCGCCTCGACCGCCGCATCGGGCAACAGCGGATGGCCGCCCTTGGCCACCATGACGGGATCGACCACGGCCGGGGCGTCGGCCTCGTCCAGCAGGGCCGCGACCGTCTCGACCACCTCGACCGAACCCAGCATGCCGGTCTTGAAGGCGTCGGTCCCGATGTCCTCCAGCACCGCCCGCGCCTGGGCGGCGATCAGATCCAGCGGCAACGGATAGACACCGTGAACCCCCAATGTGTTCTGCACCGTGATGGCCGTGATGGCGGTGGCGGCGAACCCGCCCATCATCGTCACGGCCTTGATGTCGGCCTGGATGCCCGCCCCGCCGCCCGAGTCGGACCCCGCCAGGATCAGCACCCGCCCCTGATAAAGCGCACTCATGCCGCCGCTCCCGAAAACAGTTTCAGCCCGACGATGCCCGCCACGATCAGCAGGATGCACACCGCCCGCACCGCCGTCGCCGGCTCGCCATAGACCAGGATGCCCACCACGGCCGCGCCCACCGCCCCGATGCCGGTCCACACCGCATAGGCCGTGCCGATCGGCAGCTTCTGCGTGGCGACCCACAACAGGACCATGCTGCCCGCCAGCGCGACCAGCACCCCCAGCGAGGTCCACGGCCGGCTGACGCCCACGTTCTTGAGACCCGAGGCCCACAGGACCTCCAGCAGACCGGCGACGACCAGCGTCGCCCACGGATTGATCGACATCACCCAGGACATGACGACCAAATGGAACAGGCCGCCGCCCCGATCAAGCCGAGAGCAAGCCGCGATCAGGCCCCGAGCGGCCCCTTGAAGATGAAGAAGGCGCCCAGGCCGATGAAGGCGAACCCGACCAGGTGGTTCACCGTCAGCTTCTCGCCCAGATACAGCACCGAGAACCCGGCGAAGACCAACAGGGTGATCACCTCCTGCATCGTCTTCAGCTCGGCCGGCGAATAGACGTGGATGCCGATGCGGTTGGCCGGCACCGCCAGCCAGTATTCGAAGAAGGCGATGCCCCAGCTGGCCATGACCAACAGCCACAGCGGCCTGTGCTCGAACTTCAGATGCCCGTACCAGGCGAAGGTCATGAAGACGTTCGACAGGGCCAGCATGACGATGGGGGCGATGTAGGAACCGAGGTTCATGGCGGCAGACCGAGGTTGTTGCTGTCGTCGCCTCTACACCGGCTGCGACCGTCCGTCGCGGGGCTTCAACCCGCCGCCATCACCGCAGCCTGAACCTTCAGCGCCTGCACCGTCTCGCGCACGTCGTGGACCCGCACCATCCGCGCCCCGCGCCGCGCCCCTTCCAGCGCAAGCGCCAGCGACCCGCCCAGCCGATCGGTCGCCTCGACCGCCGTCGGATCTATGGCCTGGATCGTGCGCTTGCGGCTGGCGGCGTACAGCACCGGGAACCCCAGATCGACCAGCGCGCCCAGGCCCGCCGTCAGCACCATATTGTGCGCCAGGGTCTTGCCGAAGCCGATGCCCGGATCCAGCCAGATCCGCTCGCGCGCCACCCCCGCCGCCATCGCCGCCTCGGCCCGCCCGCGCAAATAGTCCCGCACCTCCGCCACCACGTCGTCATATCGCGGGTCCGCCTGCATCGTGCGCGGCTCGCCCTTCATATGCATCATCACGACGTCGCATCCCAACTCGGCCGCGACGGCCAAACTGTCCAGCGCATGACCCAGCGCCGTCACGTCGTTCCACATCGTCGCCCCGGCCGCGACGGCGGCGCGGGCCACACCGGGCTTCATCGTGTCGACGCTGATCATCCCGCCCCACCGCGCGCGAACCGCAGCGATCACCGGCGCGACCCGGTCGATCTCCTCGGCCTCGCCCACCGGCTCGGCGCCCGGCCGCGTGCTCTCGCCGCCGATGTCCAGCACGTCCGCCCCTTCGGCGACCAACCGCATGGCCCGATCCACCGCGCCTTGCGTCGAGGCCCACCGCCCCCCGTCCGAGAAGCTGTCGGGCGTCACGTTGACGATCCCCATCACCTGCGACAAGGCGGCCGTCCGCGCGGTTTGACTTTCATGGGCCATGGGACCAGCCTCTAGCCGTGATCACTCAGCCCGTCAGCCAGGCTCGACGCCTTTCTTACGCAGGACGCCTCGTCGCAGGCGACTGACCCGGAACGGCCGCGCGCCCTTCGCCCCGTTCCGGGCATCGATCCACCCCTTGAAAACTTCCAACGCCCTGCGCCGTGGCATGACCGCGCGCGCGGCGTTCGCCATCCAGCGAAAGACCCGCCATGACCCCCGCCTCCGCCACATCCGCCCGTCCCGACATCTTCCTCAGCGACAACGACTTCGACGCCCTGTCCCGCCTCGTCGGCGACATGCCCGGCGAGGGCGTCGCCGGACTGCTGCAGCAAGAGCTTGAGCGCGCCATCGTCTGCGCGCCCGGCGACCGCCCCTCCGGCGCCGCGCCGCTGCACCGCTGGCTGCATTACATCGACAGCCGCTCGCCCGAGCCGCGCCGTATCCAGATCGTCCTGCCGCATCAGGCCGACATCGACGCCGGCAAGGTCTCGGTCCTGTCCCACGTCGGCGCAGGCCTGATCGGCCTGGTGGAAGGCCACACCATCGCCTGGACCGACCCCTCGGGCGCCGAGCGCAGCCTGACGCCGGTCATGGTCGAAGACCCCGAGGACCTGTCTCAGGACTGACGCCGGTCAGGGACGCTTCTGCGGATGGGGCGTCTCACCCCGTTTCAGCATCTCGACCAGGCGCGCGATGGCCTTGGCGCGCCCGGCCGGGGTCTTGGGCGCTTGGGTGCGATAGATCAGGGCGAACCGGTTCTGGGCCGTCAGGATGTCGAACGTCGCCCGCGCCTGCGGCTGCGCGTCGATGGCCGCCATCAGGTCGTCGGGCGCGGCGGCGTCCTTGACCCGATGGGCGGCGTCCCAGCGTCCGTCCGCCCTGGCCGCCTCGACGTGCTTCAGTCCGTGTTCGGTCATCCGCCCCTCGTCGATCAGACGGGCCACATTGGCGACGTTGATCTGGCTCCAGACGCTCTTCTTGCCGCGCGGCGAGACGCGCTGCAAAAAGCTGACCTCGTCCAGGCTCTTGCGCACCCCGTCGATCCAGCCCCAACAAAGGATCACGTCCACCGCCTCGGCCCAGGTGATCGAGGCCACGCCCGACTTCACCTTGTAGATACGGATCCACAGCTCCGTCTCACGGTCATGGTTCTGGCCCAGCCAGGCGTGAAAGCCGTCCTTGTCCGCGAACGCCCGCACCTTCGCCGGATCCACCACCATGGGCGCCATTCGTCCTCCCTCTCACGTTCGGCATCAGCTCGCTTCGCAGACCGATCTGACGCAAAGCGGGTCGCAGGCAAAGAAAAACCCGCCGGGAGATCGCTCTCCCGGCGGGCCTCTTCATTTCAACCTGAACCTCGGTTCAGTGAACCGTCGGCACGCTGGTCGCGGCCGGCGCGGCGACCGGGACCTCGATGTCGGTTCCGTCCGACACCGGCGTCACCGGCACCGAGACCGAAGGCCCGGCATTGGGGAAGTTGTTCTCGTCGCGGTTCGGCGCGACGCCCTTCTCCAGCAGGTCCTTGATCTCCTCGCCCGACAGCGTCTCGTATTCCAACAGGGCCTGCGACAGCTTCTCGTGGTGATCGGCCTTGGTGGTCAGGATGGTGCGCGCCTCGTCCCAGCCCGAGGCGACCAGGCGACGCACTTCCTCGTCGATGGTGCGGGCCGTCTCTTCCGAAACGTTCTGGCTGCGGGCGACCGAGTGACCCAGGAAGACCTCTTCCTGGTTCTCGCCGTAGGCTACCGTGCCCAGCTTCTCGGAGAAGCCCCAGCGGGTGACCATGGCGCGGGCCAGTTTGGTCGCCTGTTCGATGTCCGACGACGCGCCCGAGGTGATGTTCTCCTTGCCGAAGATCAGCTCCTCGGCCACGCGCCCGCCGGCCATGATGGCGATCCGGTCGATCATCTGCTGGTATTTCATCGAATAGCGGTCGCCTTCCGGCAACTGCATCACCATGCCCAGGGCGCGACCGCGCGGAACGATGGTCGCCTTGTGCACAGGGTCGGCCATCTTGACGTTCATGGCGACGATGGCGTGACCGGCCTCGTGATAGGCGGTCAGGCGCTTTTCTTCCTCGTTCATGGCCATGGAACGACGCTCGGCGCCCATCAGCACCTTGTCCTTGGCGTCCTCGAAGTCGCGCTGGGTAACCATGCGACGGTCCTTGCGGGCCGCCGTCAGAGCCGCCTCGTTGACCAGGTTGGCCAGGTCGGCGCCCGAGAAGCCGGGCGTGCCGCGCGCGATGGTCTTGGTGTTGACGTCGGCGGCCAAAGGCACGTCCTTCATGTGGACGCGCAGGATGCGTTCGCGACCCGAGACGTCGGGGTTCGGCACCACCACCTGGCGGTCGAAACGACCGGGACGCAGCAGGGCCGGATCCAGCACGTCGGGACGGTTGGTGGCGGCGATCAGGATGATGTTCTCGGACGCCTCGAAGCCGTCCATCTCGACCAGCAGCTGGTTCAGCGTCTGTTCGCGCTCATCATTGCCGCCGCCCAGGCCGGCGCCGCGATGGCGACCGACGGCGTCGATCTCATCGATGAAGATGATGCACGGCGCATTCTTCTTGGCCTGTTCGAACATGTCGCGCACGCGGCTGGCGCCGACGCCCACGAACATCTCGACGAAGTCCGAACCCGAGATCGAGAAGAAGGGCACGCCCGCCTCGCCTGCGACCGCACGGGCCAGCAGCGTCTTGCCGGTGCCGGGAGGGCCGACCAGCAGCGCGCCTTTGGGGATTTTGCCGCCCAGGCGCTGGAACTTGCCCGGATCCTTCAGGAAGTCGACGACTTCCTGAAGTTCGTCCTTGGCCTCGTCCACGCCGGCGACGTCGTCGAAGGTCTTGCGACCCTTGTGCTCGGTCAGCAGCTTGGCCTTGGACTTGCCGAAGCCCATGGCGCCCTTCGCCCCGCCCTGCATCTGGCGCATGAAGAAGATCCACACCCCGATCAGCAGCGCGATCGGCAGGATGCCCAGCAGCAGGCTCATCCAGATCGACTGGCCGCCCGACTTGGCGTCGATCTCGACGTTGGCCGCCAGCATCTGGGCCACCAGCTGCTCGTTGGGATAGACGGTGGTGGAGGTGAAGCGTTCGCCGCTCTTCAGTTCGCCGGTCACCTTGTCCAGGCGGATGGTGACCTGCTTGACGTCGCCGGCGTTCACCCGCTGCACCAATGTGGAATAGCTCATCACTTCGGGTTTGCCGCCGGCCGGCTGGCCCGCCACGCCGTTCATGGCCCCGCCCTGGGACAGGGCAGCATAGCCCGCCAGAAGCGCCAGGATGATCACGCCGGTGATCGCCAGATTACGCAGGTTCATTGAGGTCCTCGGTCGTCCGCGAACCCGGATGGGTCGACGGTCTGGATGTGTCTGTCTGGGAAAATAGGAGCTTAATCAGCGTTACGCTATCGGGTGGCGGAAATCAGGTCGTCTTCGTGCGTCGTTTCGTCCAGCGCCAGCCTGAGCCGTTCCGCGACAAGCGCGCGCCGTTCGACCCCTTCGCCTGCAAGAACCGGCGCCAGAGCCCCGTCCCTGATCAACACAGGCCAGGCCCCGCGCGTCGCCGCCGGCAGGCGATTTATCTCGGTTCGGTCGGCATCCGACAGGCCCGCCAACCGCCCCCACGCCGCCACGACCGACCAGCCCGCCTGCTCGGTAAAAAAGGCGAACCGCCCGTCCCACACCGCCTCGACGCCGGGCGTCAGCACCAGCGGCGCTGTCCCCCGCCGCCCCAGTTCGCCAGCCTCGCGCATGACCCGCACCGCGTCGCCGGCCGCCTCGATCCGCGCGCCGCACAGGGTCGCGGCGAAATCCTCGCCCGCTTTCAGCCGCGCCGTCAGAGCCTGCAACCGCGCCCCACGCGGCGGCGTCGCCCCGCCGCCGACGCAGACCAGGGCCGCCGCCAGCGCCCGCGCCCCGATGTCGCGGGCCACGCTTGCCATCGCCTCGCCGTCCATCGCCGGACGCCCGCCCGCGCCGACCCGCACCGCATCCGGTGCCTCTGGAACCGCCCCCGCCAGCGCCTGCCGCGCACGGCTGCGGCCGAACCTGGGATCGGCGTTGGCGGGATCCTCGATCCAGTCCGCCCCCTGCCCGGCCAGCCAAGCCCGCAAAACCGCCCGCCGCTCGCCCAGCAGGGGCCGCAACAGCATCAGCCCGCGCCCCTGCGGCCAGGCCGGCGACGGCGACCATTCGCGCACCCGCCCCAGTGTCGAGCCTTCGCTTCGCATCAGATCGGCCTCGGCGATGTCGTCGGCGGTATGGGCGAACAGGATGACCCGCGCCCCCGCCTCGCGCGCCGCGTCCGCGATCAGCGCATGCCGCGCCGCCCGCGCCGCCGCCGTCAGACCGGTCTTCGGCTTGTCCCCATCCCAGCTCAGCCCACGCCAGTCCGCGCCCGCCGCCCGCGCGGCCTCGCCCGCGAAGGCCGTCCATCCGCCGCTGTCGGGGTTCAAACGGTGATCCACCGTCAGCGCTAGCATCGACCGTCCGCGCGCACGCGCCCAATCGGTCGCCAGTCGCAACAGGGCGACGGAATCCCCGCCTCCCGACAGGGCCAGCGCCACCGGCCGCCCCGTCTCTCGCGTCAGTCGCAAATCCAGCCGCGCGAACGCTCGCGCCGTCAGATCATCGTCGGGCGTCAGGCGCACCCGCCCGTGGTCTTCAACTGGGCCGCCCGCGCCTTCTGCGGGTCAGAGGCGGCGGGCGCATAGCGGCGCGTGAACTCGCCCAGGGCGGCGCAGCCCTGCGGCTTCCTCTGTGTCGCGAACAGGGCGTCGGCCAGTTTCAGCGTCGTATCCGCCGCCCAGCCGATGCGCGGCCAGTCCTTCAGCGCGGCGGCGTAATAGGGCACCGCCCCCGCCTTGTCGTTGGCCGCGACCCGCAGGTCGCCCAGGCGCGAGTTCGCCTCGCGCGACTGCGGCGTATCGGGCCAGGCCGCGATCACCGTCTCCAGCGCCCGCTCGCCGCGCGGACGGTCGCTGGACAACAGCGCCACAGCCGCCGCCAGATCCCGCGTCGCATCCCCGGTCGGCGAGGTCGCCTCGATCGGCGCATTCAGCTCGGCCGCCGTCTCCAGCTTCTGCAGACGGGTCTCGGCGTCTATCAGGCGGGTTTTCAGGGCCTGGTTATCGCGCGTGGCCTCGTCCAGTTGGAACGTCAGCCGCTCGTTGTCGCCGTTGATCCGGCGCACCGTGGCCTCCAGGTCGCCCAGCCGACGATCCATCAGGGCGAACTGCCCTTGCAGGGTCACCACCTCGGGGTCCGGCTCGACCAGAACGGGCTGACCGGCGGCGTTCCTCTGGGTCAAAGCACGTTCCAGCCGGCGCACATTGCGGTCCAGCTGGTCCAGGCGGCGATTGTCCCACTCGGTCCGCTCCATGATGTTGGGCTGGGCCTGTTGCGCGACGGCGCCGCCGCCGATCAGGACTACCCCGAGGGCGGCGGCGGCGAGAAGGTGAACACGAGAGATCGAGAGCTTGGTCATACTTCTAGCTTTCACCGATTTGGGGCCGCCGCAAGGCCGAGCTAATGCCCCAGGCCCAGATAGACGATGGCCGTGACGAACAGGCCCACCACGATGTTGCAGAACATCAACAACGCCGTCGTCCGCCACAGCGCCGAGAACCAGGACAGCGAATAGGCGCCCTTCATCTGGGCGAACATATGCACCGGCACGGCCAGCACCCCAAGCGCGATGACGATCTGACCCAGCCACCCCGCCAGCGTCGCCGACAGCACCATCAACATCAGCAGCATGGCCATGAAGGTCAGCGAATACAGGACATAGACCCCGTGATCGTACAGGGTGAACCCGCGCTTCCACAGGAACAGCAGGGCCACGAACGGGATCGACAGCGGCACCAGCAGGAAGGCGAACTTGTACATTGTCTGCTGCAACTTGTAGAGCGCCAGGTCCGGGTTCTGCAGCTTCTTCAGCACCGTAGCGCCCACACCGTGGCCTTCCTTGTTCGCGTCCTGGCCCATGACCCTCAACTTGGTCTCACCGCTATCGCCGGTCGCCATGTCCTTGATGCTGGCCTGCCAGCTTCCGGGCTTCAGCCCATCGGCGCGGCCATTACGCTCTTCGGCCTCCAGCCGCGTCAGCGCCTCGCGCCGATCCTCGACCAGTTTCTGACCGGCGTTCAGCGCCATCTGCGTCGCTCCATCGGGCTGAGCGCCGCTGTCGGCGCGCACCTGGGCCAGGGCCGTTTCGGCCTCCGTCAGGTTTTCGCGCTGAGCGGCGATCCGCTGCTGCATGTCCGCCCCCTCGCCGGTCTTGGATTCCGGGTGCGGCATGAAGCTGAGCGCGAAGAACATCACGAACAGGGTGAACAGGAAGATCGCCAGCGGCGAGACATAGCGCGACCGCTTGCCCTCGACCCATTCGCGCGTCAGCCGGCCGGGGTTCAGCCACAGCAGCGGCAGGGTGCGCCAGATGCGGGCGTCGAAATGCATGACCCCGTGCAACAGCTCTTCGCCCAGGTGCAGCAGGGTGCGGTGGACATGGGTCGGCTGGCCGCAGTTGGCGCAGAAATTGCCGCTGGTCGGGGCGCCACAGTCGGAACAGACGCCGTGGGCGTGGACCTCGCCCGCCTTGCCCGTCGGCTTCTCGATCGCGCCTGCGACCAGGCCGCCCGTGACGACGCCGCCCGCCCCTTCGATATCCATATGGTCATCCCCCAACGCCAAGCGGTGTTCTTGCCGCCCGTCCGTCCTCAGGACAAGCGCCGAAACGAAAAGAGGCGCCGGCCTGCGCCGACGCCTCTCTCGATATCAGCCGTTCAGCCGGTGTTTAGCGCGGTGCGCCCGACACGATGGCGGTGTGGGCGTTGCGGTTGCGCGCGAACGAATCCTCGCTCGACCCTTCCGCGATCGGCCGCTCCTTGCCGAAGCTGATGGTGTCGATCCGGCCCGCCGGAATGCCGCGGTTGATCAGATAGGTGCGAACCGATTCAGCGCGGCGGGCGCCGAGCGCGAGGTTGTATTCGCGCGTGCCGCGTTCGTCGGCATTGCCTTCGATGCGGATCGTCACCGACGGATAGCGTTGCAGCCACTGCGCCTGGGCGTCCAAGCGCGGCATGGCCTCGGGACGGACCTCATAGGAATCGAGGTCGAAATAGATGCGGTCGCCGACGTTGACGACGAAGTCCTGTTCGGTGCCCGGCGCGGCCGAGCCCATGTTCCCGCCGGTGACGGGGCCGGTCGGGGCGGTCGGATAGGCCGGACCCGTCGGTTGCGTCGTGCCGTCGTTGGGACCGGGCACGCCGGTCTCGACGGGGGGCTTGCGGGTGCAGGCGGCCATGGCGGCGACGGCGCAGCCCACCATCGCCAGCTTCAGAATGCGGGAAGTCTTCATGGGGTCGTCTCCTGACGGTGTTTCTTATGCGAGGCGGCGGTCCTCAAGCTTGGCGTTACTGTCTGCCTTGGGCGATTTTTCGGCGCCAGAGGCGATAACGCACAGTTGAGCTTTAAGGCTCCGACGTGATCGGGATGGGGCGGCTCAGGCCGGGCAGCTTTCGGCGCCCTGGCCGAACCCGAGATTGGTCGGCGGGCGGTCCAGCAGCGGCGACCAGGCGGGGTCAGTGCCGCGCCCGTTATAGCCAGCCTGCGACACCACCCGACCCGACAGGTCCACGGTCCACAGACGGGTATCGCCGCCGCGCGTCTGGCGCGCGAACATCACGTATCGACCGTTCGGCGCCCAGTTCGGGCCTTCCTCGAAATAGCTGGACGACAGGATGCGCTCGCCCGAACCGTCGGCGTTCATCACGCCGGTCGAGAACTGGCCGCCACCCTGTTTGGTGAAGGCGATCAGATTGCCGGTCGGGCTCCACGACGGCGCCGTATACAGGCCGCCCCCGCGCGAGATCGGCCGCTGGCCCGATCCGTCCGCGCGCATGACATACAGGCGCGCCGACCCCGAACGGTCCGAGGTGAAGACGATCTGGCTGCCGTCCGGGCTGAACGAGGGCGAGGTGTCGATGCCTGGATCGTTGGTCAGGCGCGTGATCTGACGGCTTCTCAGGTCCATCACATAGACGTCGGTATTGCCGCCCCGGATGATCGAAAACGCGATCTTGTTGCCGTCGTTGGAGAAGCGCGGCGCCAGCACCTGACCGTCGAACTCGCCCAGGCTCTCGCGCCGGCCAGTCGTCAGATTGTACAGGTAGATGCGGCTGTAATCCTTGCCCAGCGCCACATAGGTGATCTCGTCCGGCTGCGACAAGGAAAAGCGCGGCGACATGATCACCTCGTCGCCCTGCGTCAGATAGGTCGGGTTGAACCCGTCCTGATCGGCGATGGTCAGGCGGTTGATCCGGTTCAGCTGCGTGCCCTCTTCGGACACGAAGATCACACGGGAATCGAAGAAGCCGCTCTCGCCCGTCATCCGCTGATAGATGACGTCGGAAATCTTGTGCGCGATCCGGCGCCATTGTTCCTGGGTCGCGGTGAACTGATAGCTGACCAGCTGGCACTGGCGATACGGATCATACAGGCGGAAACCCACGTCCAGCCGCCCGTCGCCCCGCGTCGTCACCCCGCCGTACAGCACCGCCTGCGCCCCGATCTGGGTCCACTGCGGAAAGTTCGGCGCATTGGCCAGCGTCAGGCCGGTCTCGATGAAGCTGGACGGATTCAACGGCTCGAAGAACCCCGACCGTTTCAGATTGCTGCTGACCACGCTGGAAATGTCCGACCCGTGCGTCCCCGCAAACGGCACGACCGCGATCTGAAGCGGCCGCAGCACGCCCTGATCGACCACGACATCCTGGGTCTGGCCCGAGGCGGCAGGCATCGCCGCCTGCGCCTGGACGGAGCTTTGCACCAGAGCGCCGGCCGTCACGATGACGGCGGCGGAGGCCATAAGAAGGTTCAGTCGCATGCTTGTTTCCCTCGGTAGTCCAGAGACACGTTCGACCCTTATCGGCAGGTCGTATCGGTTTCGCCACGCTTCATGGCGATTGGGGCTTATTTTCGGACCGACGCCCTAGCGATTTCCGCATTGGCGCGCAGTTTCGAAGCGGAACGGCACTTCCTGAGCCTGGAAGCCTGCCGGTACATTGAAGGGGGCGGTGGCGCGAAGCGCGCGCAACATGGCGTCGGACGCGGCCCTGCCGGTCGCATCGCTGCGCGGCTGTTCCAGCCGGGGCGTGCCGACGATCTGACCGTCGGCGGTCAGCCGCACCGTCACGCGGATCACCAACGAATCCATGCCCGGCAGGTCGCAGTTCAGGTTCCAGTTCGGCGTGACCTGGGCGCCCAGGGCGGCCAGTTGCGGACCTGTCGCTCGGCCGGCCGTTCCCGCGCCCGTCTGCCCCGTCGCCGGTCGTCCGCGATTGTTCGTCGGGCGCGTGGGCCCGGCCAAGGCGTCCAAATCCAGGCTCGGCTCGGGGCGTTGCGGCGCCGGGCGGGCGGGCGCAGGCGTCGCCGGGCGCGGATTGGTCGGGGCCTTGGTCGGCGGCGTGGGCGTAGGCGGCTGGGGCCGAGGGGGCGTCGGACGCGGCGGGGTCGGACGCGGCGTGGGCGTCGGTGTCGGGGTAGGCGTCGGCGCGGGACGCGGAGGCGTGGGTCGAGGGGGCGTCGGCGTGGGACGCGGCGCAGGCTGAGGCGGCGTCGGCTGGGGTGTGGGCGGCACGGGATCGGGCTGCTGCACCGGCGCGGTCGCGGCGTCGTCGGGCGAGGGTTCGGGCTGCGGATTGTCGGCGGGCGCCGCCTGGATCACCTCTTCCGAGACGATGGTCACCGGCACCGAGGCGACCAGCGGCGTCTCCTCCTCGTCCACCTTGTGCGAGAACGTCACGAAGGCGAGCGCGATCACCCCGGCGTGCAGGGCGAGGGATCCGAGGATCGCGGGGCTCGGACGACGCAAGGGGCTCAGGCCTCCGGCGCCGTGTCGGTGATCAGGTTCAGCTTGGTGAAGCCGGACGCGCTCAGCCGCGCCATCACACGCGCCACCGCCTGATAGGGCGCGCGCCCGTCTGCCCGCACGAACACCGGCCGCTCCGACGCCTTGTCCGCGCCGCCGGCCTCGGTCTGCAAGCGCGCCGACAACTCGTCGAAGGCGGTTTCGCTGTCGCCGACGAAGATGGCGCCCTGCTGGTCGATGCTGACCGACAGGGGTTCCGACTTGATCTCGACCGCACTGGCCTCGGTCTTGGGCAGTTCCACCGGCACCCCGACGGTCAGCAGGGGCGCCGAGATCATGAAGATGATCAGCAGCACCAGCATCACGTCCACCAGGGGCGTGACGTTGATCTCGGTCAGAGGCCCTTTACGCCCCCGCCGTCCGCGACGCCCGCCGCCGCCGCTCGAACCACCGCCCAGGGCCATGGCTCAGCCGCCCCGCTTCAGGCTGAGATCGCTGGACGCCACGGGCGGAGGCGGCGGGGCCGAGGGGCTGCCCAGACGGCGCGCCACGGCGGCCTGCAGGTCGTCGGCGAACGCCTCCAGCCGGTTCGAGAACTTGCCCGCGTCGATCGAGAACTTGTTGTAGGCGATATAGGCCGGGATGGCCGCCGCCAGGCCGATGGCCGTGGCGAACAAAGCTTCCGCAATGGCCGGCGCCACGGTCGTCAGATTGGTGTTGCCCGCCGCCGCGATACGGCCGAACGCATTCATGATGCCCCACACCGTGCCGAACAGGCCGATGAAGGGCGAGGCCGTCGCCACGACCGACAGTACGCCCAGACCGTTCTCGATCCGCTGGCTCTCGCGCGTGATCAGGCTGTTCATCGCCCGGTCGATGCGCGTCATCAGCAGGTCGCCCTGGTGTTCGTTCAGCGCCCCGCGCTGACGCGCCTCGCGCCAGTCCGACAGGGCGATCACCAGCATGCGTGGCAGGGCGTGGTCCGGCGCCGGCCCGGCCTGGGCCGCCACGTCCTCCAGGGACCGGCCCGACTGGACCGCCTTTTCGAAGTCGTCGGCCTGTCTGTTCAGCGCCGTGAACCGCACCGCCTTGTCGATGATGATGGTCCACGACCATATCGAGGCCGCCGCCAGCCCGATCATCACCGTCTTCACCACCCAGTCGGCGGTCATGAACAGCTCGACGGGGTTCATCATCGAGGCGTCGACGGGCATTGTCATTCAGGCGCTCCGGGCGGAATCGAGTGGGTTCACGTCCTCTTCGACCCAGCGGACGTGACCATTGTGTGGCGTCCGGCCCGTTTAGCTCCGACCCGACCGCCCGTCATCTGACAGGCGCGTCATAAGGGTTAACAGGAGGTTATTCCGCGCCCGATCTGCGGCTCGGATCGACCGCGACCGCCACAGGCGCCCCGACGCTGATGATCACGCCCTCGTGGCCTTCCTTGGCGATGGAATAGGTGGCGGCGTCGCGCAGAAGCTGCTCTTCGCACAGACGATCTCCGGGGCGGCCCAGTTCGGCGCAGCCGCGTTTGGCCGCATCGGTCCAGCCCAGCACCCGGCGCGTCGCCGCCTCGGCCCGTTTGATCGCCGCCTCGTCTTCAGCGGCCGCTTGCGCGATCAGGGCCTGACGCGCGCCCTGCTGGTATTGCAGCTCGGCCTGGCCCGCCATCTTGCGTTCCCAGACCTTGTAATAGGGACAGCCCACCAGCCCGCCGCCGACCAGCAGCAGGAACAGCAGGACCGTGACGATCACCGCGCTGGTGGACATCTTGTAGGTTTCTGTGGCCATGACGTTTCTCCCCGCGTTCACGCGATCCTAATCGGCGGCCTGGCTCGCCGCCAGCCACGGGGTCACCTTCTCGACCAGCCCCTTCGAAGGTCGCCGTGGCCGGCCGTCCAGATGAATGCACACCGCCGTCACCTCGGCGCGGCACAGCACCTCGCCCGCCCGCTCCACGCTCTGGCGGATGATCAGCCGCACCCCCTTCACGCTTTCGTAGATCGTGCGCACCACCAGGGCGTCGTCGATCCGCGCGGGCTTCAGGTATTTGATGTTCATCTCCGACACGACGAAGGCCAGCGGCTCGGCCTCTTCCAGCAGGTCGGCATGCCCCACCCCGATGGCGCGGAGGAAGTCGGACCGCCCCCGCTCGAAATAGCGCACATAGTTGGCGTGATAGACCAGGCCGGTGAAATCGGTGTCCTCGTAATAGACGCGCACCGGCAACAGGTGGTCGCGCCCCTCGAAACGGCCGGCGGTGGGTTGGTCGATGCTCATGGCCTCAGTCTAGCGCACAGGAGACGGCTTGGGCCGCTCCAAAAAGCCGGGGCAATAGCGCTGACGCATCTCGCGAAACTCGGTCGGCAGGGGATCGTCGCTGAACAGGATGCGGTTGGGGATCGACACGAAGCCCACCGCCGGCCCGCCTGCGACCCGCCCCATATAGCCGCACACCGCCCGCCTCTGTCCTGCCTCAGCATAGCGCAGCTCGGCGCCGGCGCCCGCCTGGATGCGGATCTGGCGCGTAACCCGCGTCGAGGCCGGCTCGGGCGAGGGCGTGTTCGCCGGCCGCATCGCGAGCCACGCCCCAATGGCGCAAAGGGCCAGCACGACCGCCGCCGCGATCATCGTCCACCGCTGTCGCGGGCTGCGATGCGGCATCATCCTCATGCGGCGGGTGCATCCAGGGTGAAGTCCAGTGGCGTATCGGCGGCCGGCAGGCAGCTGCGATCCACCGGCTGTGACGGATCACGCAGGAAGTCGCGCGCCATCTTTCGCGTGCAGGGGCTGGCGTTGATCACGCCGTGGGTGGCGTTGGTCACGATCACCACCTGGCTGCGGGAATAGCCCTTGGCGGCGGCCTCGGTCAGGGGCGGCGGACAGCCCGGATCGATCTCGGCGGCGACGAACAGGGTCGGGATGTCGGTCTGGACCGGCAGGTTCTCGATCGGCTTGGCCGGCCGCTCGCCCACCGCCGCACAGACGTCGAACAGCCGCGACAGCGACGGGACCAGAACCTCCGCCACCGGATCACCCGCAGCCCCGGCCGCCAGCCGCGCCTTGGATTCGAACGGCAGCTCTTCCTTGCACAGGTGCGCCATGTGCTGGCCCTCGAAATAATAGGTCCGGTCTTCGGCGATCTCGGCGACAGGGCTCAGGTCGCCGGCGATGATCTTCTCCAGATCGACCGGCAGGCGCCGCACCCCCGTGGCGCTATAGGTCGTGTCCATCAGAAAGGCCGAAAGGTCGTCAACGTTGAACGTCCGCCCGTCCTTGCCCGTCACCGGCCCCGCCATCCATTTGCGCGCCTCGACCTCGAACCGCGCCTGAAGGTCGGGATGCTGCGCCACGCACGCGACTTGCGCCGTACATTTGGCCAGGATGATCTTCACCGCCGCCGACACCTGTTCCGGCGTGCCGACGGCCCAGTTCCCCTCGGGCGGCCACGGGCTGTCCATCACGGCGGCGCGCACGATCTGGGGCTGGTGGGTGATGACGGCGGCCTCGATGCGCGGCCCGTACGATCCGCCCCACAGGTCGATCTTCGACAGGCCCAGCGCCTGGGCCATGTCCTTCACGTCGTCGGCGATGGCGGCCGCGTTGTACTGGTTCAGATCGACGCCCTGCGCCTGATACCCCTTCAGACAGGCGATCAGCCCGTCGCGATCCGCATCGGACGGCGGCCCCGCATCGGTCAGTTGCACCCCTGGACAGTCCATCGACGGCTTGCTCGCCCCGCCCCCGCGTTGATCGAACAGGATCACGTCCTGATCCACGGCGAAGGCGTCCGGCCTGCGCGTCAGAGCCTGAAGCATCCGCCCGACGCCGGGCGTCAGATCCCCGCCCGGCCCGCCATGGAACATCACGATCGGCGGCAGAACCTGACCCGAGGCGTCCTTGAACGGCGCGCTGGCCTTGACGATCACGACGGCGATGTCGATGCGCCGGTCGCTGATGCTGCCATCGCGCGCCTCGTCTACCGTCAATATCCCGCACCGCACCTCGCGCAGACCCGTCGGCCAGTCGCTCGGACAGGGTTTGTCGGTGAACACCGGCGCCGCCGCCTTCGCGGGCGGAGCCAACACCGTCAGGCCGGACATGACCGCCAGGACAGCCAGGGTGCGCAGGATCATGGGACGGCTCCGGTTCGCCCCCAGCAAACCCCCGCCCGCCCCGCTTGGCAACCGCCTATTCGAACAGGTCGCCCGGCACGGGACCGGCCGTGGGCGGCGGCGGCGCGCTCAGCCCCAAATGGGCATAGGCCTTGGCGCAGGCGACGCGTCCGCGCGGGGTACGCATGATGAAGCCCTGTTGCAGCAGATAGGGTTCGATCACGTCCTCGACCGCGTCGCGCGCCTCGGCGATCGCAGCGGCCAACGTGTCCATCCCGACCGGCCCCCCGCCATAGTTCTCGATCAGCGCCCTCAGGAACCGCCGGTCCAGACTGTCCAGCCCGGCCTCGTCCACCTCCAGCCGCGCCAGCGCCCGCGCCGCCACCAGTTTCGAGATCGTCTCGGCCCCTTCGGCGGACGCAAAGTCCCGCACGCGGCGCAGCAGCCGCCCGGCGATCCGGGGCGTGCCCCGCGCCCGCGACGCGATCTCGCGCGCGCCCGCCTCGTCGATGGCCGCGCCCATCTTGCGCGCCGTGCCGCGCACCACCGCCGTCAGTTCGTCGGCCGAATAGAACTCCAGCCGAAGCGGGATCCCGAACCGGTCCCGCAACGGCGTGGCCAGCAGCCCCGCCCGCGTCGTCGCGCCCACCAGCGTGAACGGCGCCAGGTCGATCCGCACCGACCGCGCCGACGGCCCCTCGCCGATGATCAGGTCCAGCACATGGTCCTCCATGGCCGGATACAGGATTTCTTCGACGTTGGGGCTCAGTCGGTGGATCTCGTCGATGAACAGGACGTCGCGCGGCTCAAGATTGGTCAGGATCGCCGCCAGATCGCCGGCCTTGGCCAGGATCGGACCGGAAGTGGCCCGGAACCCTACGCCCAGCTCGCGCGCCACGATCTGCGCCAGCGTCGTCTTGCCCAGCCCCGGCGGCCCGAACAGCAGCACATGGTCCAGCGCCTCGGCCCGCCCCCGCGCCGCGTCGATGAAGACCTTCAGATTGCCCTTGGCCTGCGACTGCCCGACGAACTCGGACAGGGTCTGCGGCCGCAGGGCGCGGTCATAGGCTTCGCCGGGGGCGGCGTCGGCGGCGACCAGTCTGTCATCGCTCATCGCACCGCTCCCCGACGCGACGGGCCTACAGCCCCTTCAGGACCGCATAGCCTACCACCATGGCGACCAGACCGACGGCGAAGACGATTACGACCTGCAGTTTCTTGTTCATTTTCAAATCCACTCTGACGTTTCGGGGGGGCGTCCGCATAGGCTGCGTCGCGCACCCGGCTCAACCCGAACATCCCGAAACCCGGCCCGAAACCTGGGGAGTGTTCCGCCCTCACCGCCCCAACTCCTGCAAAGCCGCGCGGATCACGGCCGGCAGTTCGGCCTCCTCGCCCCCGTTTTTCGACTCAAGCCGGATCAGCGCCTGATCCACGGCCCGGCGCGCATTGACCTCGGCCACGCCCAGGCTCAGCAGGGCCGACACGGCCTCGCCGGTGATGGATGGCGCAGGCGGCGCGATCTCGACATGCATCCCCGGCGCGGTCGGCGCAAAACTGATGTCGCCCAGCGGCTTGCCCTTCAGCTCGGTCACGATCCGCATCGCCAGTTTCGGTCCCACGCCGTTTGCCCGCGCCACGGCCGCCTTGTCCTCGCGCGCCACGGCCCCGGCCAGTTCGCCCGGCGGCAACACGTCCAGCACCGCCAGCGCCGCCTTCGGACCCACCCCCTGGATGGCCAGCAGGGTGGTGAAGGCCCGCCGCTCGTCGCGCGTCAGAAATCCGTACAGGCGCGGCCCCGCGTCCTCGCTCCACTGAGAATGCACATGCACCGTCGCCTCGTCGCCCGGCGCCGGCAACCGCCCCAGCGTCCGCGCCCCGCACGCCACGACATAGCCCACGCCCGCACAGTCGATCAGGCACTCCGCCTCCCCGACCTCGGCTAGGACACCTCTCAGACGCCCGATCACGCCGCACCCCGATGCATGGCTTCCAGCAAGGACCGTTTCCTCAGTTGCGCATGGGTGACCGCCACGGCCAGCGCATCCGCCGCATCCGCCTTCACGTCCCCTGCGGTCGGCAACAGCCGCTTGATCATGAAGGCGATCTGGCTCTTGTCCGCATGACCCGCGCCCACCACCGCCTTCTTGATCAGGTTCGGCGAATATTCCGCCACCTTCAGCCCCAGCTTTGCCGGCGCCAGCATCACCGCCGCCCGCGCATGCCCCAGCTTCAATGTCGAGGACGGGTTCACGTTGACGAACACTTCTTCCACCGCCGCCTCTTCGCAGCCGTGGTCGGCGCAGATCACGCCCAGCGCCTCGAACAGATGTAGCAGCCGCTCACTGAACGGCGCGGTCTCGGGCGGAGCCACCACCCCGTGCGCGACCCACCTCAGGCGCGCGCCGTCGGACACGATCACCCCCCAGCCGGTGCGTCGCAGACCGGGGTCCAATCCGATGATTCTGACAGGTTCGTTCGCCATCCGTTCCCCTCATGCCGCAAAGAGGGTTATCGGGCAATGAACGGTTTCGGGAGGCGCGCTCAGCGCTGCATCAGCAAGGGCCGCCGACGCTCGGTTTCCGGCGGTGAAGGCGCGGGCGGCTCTGGCGTCGCCTGCTCGACAACGACGGTCCCGACATCTGCCGGGACGCTCACAGGCGCCGGCGCCGGCGGCGCAACGACCGGCGGGACTTCGACGACCAACCGTTCAGGCGCAGACGCCTCCGGTCGATCCACCAGCGCCGTCTGCACCCGCGAGACCAGCCAGGTCGCCACGGCGGCGGCGCACAGAAGCACGACGATCGCCCCGCCCCAGGCGCAGACCTTCACCCACGCCCACTGCCGCCCCTCCACCGGCGGACCGGCGGCGCCCGGCAGATCGGACCTCGGATCGCGATCCTGCGGCATCGTTCGTTGCTCCCCGCCTCTGCCTCAGCCGTGCTTCTCGATATAGGTCTCGGGGTCCTTGTTCACCGGTTTGACCCCTGTGATGTGCTCGGCCTCGAAGGCGGCGAACCTGACCGCCAGCGCATGGCGCGTCTCGATATCCGCATTCATGCGGAAGTCGGTCAGCCCCTGCCGCTCCTCTTCGCCCATATGTTTGGAGTTGACCACGTTCGCCTCGCCCACGGCGTCGAACCAGGCCTTGGTCCCCACCTTGTGTTTCTCGACCGCCTTGACCGCATCGCGCAGCTTGTTGTGGTCCTCGATGGCGTCTTCGGTCTCGCCCTCGACCGTGCCGTCCTCGGCGTCGTTGGCGCCCTCGCCCTGTTTCAGCAGCTCGGGATAGAAGAACCGCTCCTCGGCCTCGGCATGCACGTCCAGAAACGCCGACAACCTCAGCCACACGGCGCTCAGCGCATCCACATCCTTGGGATCGATCTGTTCGATGATCGCGAACAGCCGGCGCTGTTCGGCATGGTCGTCGAGGATCAGCTGGGTGATGTCCATGGGGCGCTCCAGGCGTAACGGTGAAGCCTCGTTACGCCTGCGCCGCCGCCCGGTTCCGTGCGAACGACTCGCTGGTCGTCAGGCAAAGGGTTCGCGCGCCCTGTGCCACAGGCGCAGGATCGTGACCGCCTCGTCGCCGACCGTGTAAACCATCAGATAACGTGTGCCTGAGACCTTCAGTTCGCGCGTTCCGCCCCGGCTACCTTCCCGGCCTCGATTAGGCAGCTCGCTGAGGGTGCTCGCGGCCTGGACCATACGATCCTGCACCCGTTCGGCGGCGGATGGATTATCGGCGGCGATGAAGGCGTAGGCGTCAAGAAGGTCCGCCAGCGCCTCGTCCGACCAATCGACCCTCATTTCCTGCGGGCGGCACGCTGCGCGGCCAGGGCGGCGACCACGTCTTCGTGCGAATGAACCCGGCCTTCGGCCAAGGACTTCAACCCTTGATCCACAGCCGCCTCGAAAGCCGCTTCCTCGTCTACTGAAAGGAATGGCGCCGCCTCTTCCTCCACCGCCATCTCCCACACCGCCATGGCGACGATATCGTCGATCGGCGCCTGCCTGGAATCCGCCAAGGCGTCCAGCTTGGCCTTCACGGCCTCATCCAGGGCGATGGTCACGTGCACGGTCATGCGCGGACCGTATCACAGCCCCCGCTCGCCGAAAATCACCCCGCGTATTTCGCCGCGTCCTCGTCCGAGATGTCCTCGTTGGAATAGACCGACGATACGTCGTCCTCGGCGTCCAGCGCGTCCAGCAGCTTGAACAGCGTGCCGACCGCGTCGCCGGTGACCGGCACGTCCGACTGCGGCTTCCACACGATGGCGGTGGATTTCGGGTCGCCCAGCACCTTGGACATGGCCTCGGCGACCTCGTTCAGGTCCTCAAAGGCGGTCCAGATCGTGTGGCCCGGCGCGTCCTCGTAGATGTCGGGCTTGACCAGGTCGCTCTCGACGTCCTGGGCGCCGGCCTCGATGGCGGCTTCCATGACTTCGTCTTCGGTGCCGGCCTCGGCCTTGTAGATGATCTGGCCGACCTTATCCCACATGAAGGCGACCGAGTTCATCTCGCTCAGCGCGCCGCCGTTCTTCTTGAACGCCGCGCCGATGTTGGACGCCGCGCGGTTGCGGTTGTCGGTCAGGGCCTCGACGATGATGCCCACGCCGCCCGGACCCCGGCCCTCGTAGCGGACCTCTTCCATCGTATCGACATCGCCGCCCGAGGCCTTGTTGATCGCACGCTGGATCACGTCCTTGGGCAGGCTTTCGGCCTTGGCGTTGTTGACCGCCAGACGCAGGCGCGGGTTCAGCGCCGGATCGGGCATGCCGTTCTTGGCCGCCACGGTGATGTCGCGCGACAGTTTGGAGAACAGCTTGGAGCGCTGCGCATCGGCGCGCCCCTTGCGGTGCATGATGTTCTTGAATTTCGAGTGGCCGGCCATGGGATCGTCTTCGTGCGTTCTGGAACCTGAGCGGGCGGTCATAAAGCCTGATCCGCAGAAGTGGAAGCGCTGCGCGCTTCAACGAGACGGTGAATCAGGCTTCAAGGTTCACTCCAACAGCGTCATCCTGTCACGATGGGTGACAGGGGTGGAACCTCGACCGTTTGCGCGTATTGATCCCCCGCAGACAGACGGAGCGCAGCCATGACCGCAGACGACACCATCTACGAGGCCGAGGGCTTCATGGACGAAGACCTGCACGAGGCCGACATCGTGGAATGGTACGAGGCCCGCCCCGTCACCGTCCCCGCCGCCGTCGCCGCCGGCTCCATCATCGCCGCCTTCACCCTGGGCGCCCTGACCGCCGTCGGCGCCCTGTTCCTCATCGGCCGCCTGGACGACTAGTCGGCCGTCGAATTGCGCGGCACGTCGCGCAGACGCACCTTTTCCAGACTCAAGGCCATTCCGGCGTTGCGACCGGCCAGGGTCGCAACCCGGTATTCAGCCGCCGTGCCCAGGATCAGCGAAGCCTCGGATACGCTCAATCCATAATCCTGCTCCAGCCACTGGATCATGGCGGCTGTCGCAGCCTTCACCGCTTCGTCCATGGATGACGATTGCCCCAGGACCGTGATCCTGTCGGCCGTCTCTATGCGGGGCGCCGCAAGCGGACGCGACGGTAGGATGTCCACGCTGAACTCGACATCCAGCGAGGTCTCAAGCGCCCACTGCGTCGTCTCGCCGTCACCCTGCAGCGCATGGCCATCGCCCAGGAACAGCATGGCGCCCGGCTGGAACACGGGCAGATAGACCGTCGCCCCTTCGCCGATGCCGTTGAAGTCCATATTGCCGCCCCAGCGCCCGCTGTCGCCCGCCGACTGCTCGGCGAAACCAAAGTCCGGCGCGACGCCCAGACCGCCCAACATGGGCCGGACGGGAACGACGTAATTCTCCAGGCGCTCGGGAGGGTTCTCCAACCGCGCTGTGCCGGCCTGTCGATCCAGACGCCAGCGCACCCGTTTCCCCAGGTCCGTCGCGCGCGCCGCCAGGCCCAGAGACATCGCCCGCCCGGTCACCCCATCCAGACTGTCGGCAAAATCGCGGTTCAGCCGAAGCCGCCGGATATGCACCGCCAGCACGTCGCCCGCCTTGGCGCCCGCCACGAAGAAGGGACCCGTCTGGGGATTGCCGTAGAGGGCGACGACATCGCCGTGTTCGTCGATGCCGCCGGAATCGATGGTCCGCGTCGCCACCACATCGCCCGGCCGGATCACCATCGCCGGCGCCAGATCGGCGGTGAAGGTGTTCGAGAACCGCTCCGGCGAATAGGTCCGCCGTCCCGGCGCGCCCGTCGGAATCTCCAGCCGTTGCGCGCGGAACCCGTGGCGCACGCGCGGTCCGACGTTGCTGGTGTCGGGATAGTCGGCCCACCCGCTCAGCACGCCGTCGGCCTGCGTCCCCTCGAACTTGTAAGGCACGCCGTCGCCGTCCGTCGCAGAGAAGACGAGACGATCCCCGTCCTGACGACCCTCCAGAGCCCAGTCGCCGAAGCGGCCCGACAGCACGCCGTCCACCGTATCGAGCGTCAGCAGCGTATGTTCGGCGTTACCCCAACGATCAACGGACATCAGCCAGGTCTGGGGCGCGGCCGCAGCCGGGCTCGCCACGGCCAGAACGGTCAGCCCGATCATCCAATGTCGCATCTTGGCCGCCCTCGTCAGACCTCGATTTCCGAGGCCGAACGAACGCTACCGGGCCAGACATCGCCGCCCTAGTTAAGCTTTGGACAGGCGCCGAGGCGCTTCACCCCGCCCGCAGGTTCTCCACCACCGCCCTCAGCTTGGCCGGCAGCGGCTTGGGCCGGCGCGTTTCGGCGTCGACATAGACATGCACGAAATGGCCGATGGCGGCGGGGACGTCGGCGCTGCGCTTGAACACGGCGAAGCCGTAGGTGACGCTGGACGTGCCGACCTTGTCCACCTTGATCCCGACCTCGATCACGTCGGGGAACTTCAGCGACGAGGTGTAGCGGCAGCCCGAATCCACCACCAGGCCGATGGACTCGTCCAGCGCATTGGCGATCAGCAGATGGGCGTTCACCGCCGAGTCGACGAACTCGTAGAATTTGGCGTTGTTGATGTGCCCGTACTGGTCGTTGTCGGCCCAGCGCGTCGAGACCATGTGAAAGGCCTTGTAGGTCGCGCGGTGGGCCAGGGCGCCCTCGTCTCTTTTCGGCATCGTCGTCTCCCTCGGCGACGCGAACCGTCGCTCTCGATCACGACGCTCTAGCTTGGACGACGTTGCGTCAAGCGCCTATCGGTAGACGCCTGATCACGAACGCGCTGGTCTTTTCGGACATGAGGACAAGAGCATGAGCATCCCGACCCGCGTCGCCGTCCTGTCCCGCATGGGCGCCGCCCACCCCTACGCCGACAGCCGCCCCCTGTCGGTCGAGACCGTGACGCTGGCCCCGCCCGGCCCCGGCGAGGTCCTGGTCGCCATCAAGGCCGCCGGCCTGTGCCATTCGGATCTCAGCGTCATCAACGGCGACCGCCCCCGCCCTCTGCCCATGGCCCTGGGTCACGAGGCCGCCGGCGTGGTCGAGGCCCTGGGCGAAGGCGTCACAGACCTCGTCGTTGGCGACCACGTCGTCATGGTCTTCATGCCCTCGTGCGGTCATTGCGATCCCTGCGCCGGCGGCCGCCCCGCCCTGTGCGAACCCGGCGCCGCCGCCAACGGCAAGGGCGAGCTTCTGTCCGGCGCCCGTCGCCTCTTCCGCGAAGGCGAGCCGGTCAACCACCACCTCGGCTGCTCCGCCTTCGCCGAACGCGCCGTCGTCTCGCGTCGCTCGCTGGTGAAAATCGACCCCGACCTGTCGTTCGAGGAGGCGGCCCTGTTCGGCTGCGCAGTCCTGACCGGCGTCGGGGCCGTGGTGAACACCGCAGGGGTCAAGGCGGGCCAGAGCGTCGTCGTCATCGGCCTGGGCGGCGTCGGCCTCGCCAGCGTCCTGGGCGCCCTGGCCAGCGGCGCCTCCCCCGTCGTCGCCGTCGATCTGTCGCAAGACAAGCTGGCCCTGGCCCGCACCCTCGGCCCCGTCCACACCGTCGACGGCGCCGATGCCGACGCGGTCGATCAGGTCCGCGCCCTGACCAATGGCGGCGCCGACTTCGCCTTCGAAATGGCGGGTTCGGTCCGCGCCCTCGACAACGCCTGGAGGATGACCAAACGCGGAGGAACCACCGTCACCGCCGGCCTGCCGCCCGTCGACGCGGCGCTGGCCGTCGACGTCGTCTCGCTGGTCGCCGAAGAGCGCACGCTGAAGGGCTCCTACATCGGAACCTGCGTCCCCAGCCGCGACATCCCCCGCTACGTCGCCCTCTATCGCCAGGGCCGCCTGCCGGTGGACCGCCTGATGAGCGGCGTCATTCCTCTGGACGACATCAACGCCGGCTTCGACCGCCTGCACGCCGGCGAGGTGGTGCGGCTTGTCGTGACCTTCCCCTGAAGCGGGTGTACAGCCACGTCAGTCCGCAAAGGAAAGCTCCATGGCTACTGAACTCTACAGCCTGACTGTGCCTGTCTTCACCCGGGGTCTGACCGCCCTTTCCGCCATCCTCGACAAGGCCGCCGCCCATGCCGCCGAAACCGGAGCGGACGCCGACGCCCTTCTGGCCTTGCGCCTGATCGGCGACATGAACCCGTTCAGCAAACAGGTTCAGACCGCCTGCGACAGCGCCAAACTGTGCGTCTCACGCCTGTCCGGCGTTGCGGCGCCCGTCATGGACGACAGCGAGGCCACGCTGGATCAGCTCAAGGCCCGCATCCGCGCCACGCTCGACTACCTCGCCTCGGTCCCGCGCGACGCCATCGATGGTCAGGAAGGCCGCGAAGTCGTTCTGACCTTCCCCGGCGGCGAGATGAAATTCCTGGGTCAGGCCTATGTCATCGACTTCGCCCTGCCGAATTTCTACTTCCACCTGACCACCGCCTACGCCCTACTTCGCGCCGACGGCGTCCCGCTGGGCAAGCGCGACTACCTGGGCGGTCGCTAGAGGCCGTCACCGCCCAGCCTGCCGCGCGCGCCGACGCCGCCCTCGTGGCCGAGGAGCGCACGCGTAGGGCTCCGACATCGGAATCTGGATCCCCTGCCGGGTCGCCCTGTACCACCAGAGCCGCTCGCCGGTAGACCGCCTGCACGCCGGCGAGTTGGTGCGGCCGATCCTGAGACCCTGTCGACACCGTAATCTCACCGCCCGGATTCGGCCGCAAATCCCCGATCAGTCTCCGCTCAAGCTTCAGCGGAAATCCTCCATGCGCCCGTCCAGCCGCCCATCCAGCCGCCTGTCCTGCACCGCCGCCGTCGCGGCCCTCGTCCTGTCCCTCAGCGCCCCCGCCTTCGCCCAGAACGCCCCGGTCCAGGACAACGCCGAAATGGCCGCCATCTATGCCGCCGACCAGGCCATCCGCCAGGGCCCGCCGGACCGGTTCCGGGACCGCGCCTTCGTCACCGAAATGCACGCCGCCGACGCGGCCCGTCGCCTCCAGACCCGCGCCCTGCTCGACGCCGATGCGCTTCAGACCGGCGAGGACTACCGCGCCGCCGCCTTTGTCTTCCAGCACGGCTCCACGCCCGAAGACTATCTGCTGGCCCACAGCCTGGCCGTCGCCGCCGTCGCCAAGGGCGCGCCCGAGGGCGCCTGGATCGCCGCCGCCACCTTGGACCGCTATCTGCAGATGACCGACAAGCCCCAGATCTACGGCACCCAGACCCGCAAGACCCGCGACGCCCCGGCCACACTTGAACCCTACGACCGCGCCTTGGTCCCCGACAGCCTACGCACGGCGCTCGGCGTCCCGCCCCAGTCGGAACAGGACGCGCGTCTGGAGCAGGTGAACGCCGCCGCTGCCGCTATCGCAGCATCTGTCGCGGCAGGTCCGGCAACGCCCAAACCTTAGCCCCTCACTCCGCCATCTTCGGCGGGGCGTTCTTCACATACTGGTCCAGCCAGCGGGTCATCTCCCACAGGGTGTGACCCACCGATTCCCGCGCGCGATAGCCGTGCGCCTCAAGCGGCAGGGTGACGTAACGCGCCGTCGCCCCCAGCCCCTTCAGCGCCGCATAGAATCGCTCGGACTGAACCGGGAAGGTGCCGGAGTTGTCGTCCGCCTCGCCATGGATCAGCAGGATCGGCTCGTTCAGCTTGTCCGCATAGGTGAAGGGTGACATCTCGGTATAGACCTCGGTCGCCTCCCAATAGTTGCGCTGCTCCGCCTGGAAGCCGAACGGCGTCAGGGTGCGATTATAGGCCCCCGACCGCGCGATCCCGGTCCGGAACAGGTCGCTGTGCGCCAGCAGGTTCGCGGTCATGAAGGCGCCGTAGCTGTGGCCCCCCACGGCGATCCGGTCGCGATCCGCCACCCCCATCGCCACCACCGCATCGACCGCGGCTTTCGCGTCGGCGACCAGTTGTTCGACATAGGTGTCGTTCGGCTCGGCCCCGTCCTTGCCGATGATGGGCATGGAGGGGTTGTCGAAGATCGCATAGCCTTGCGTCAGCAGGAACAGGTGGCTGGACCCGCCCGGCCGCACGAAGCGGTTCTGCACGTCCACCGTCTGGCCCGCCACGGCCGCATCAGTGAACTCGGCCGGATAGGCCCACATCAGCATCGGCAGCGGCCCGTCGCGATCCTTGTCGTAACCGGCCGGCAGATACAGGGTCCCCGACAGCTTGACCCCGTCGGCCCGATCATAGGTCACCAGCTGGCGCGTGGCCTCGGCCAGTTGCGGCGCCGGATCGGGGAAGTTGGTCAGCTGCGTTGTCTGGCCCGTCGTCAGGTCGCGGATCTGCAGGTTGGGCGGATCCAGCCGCGTCTCGCGCTGCGTCACCACCCGCTTGCCGTCCGCATCCAGGAAGCCGACCACCGCCTCGTAATCCGTATTCGCCGAGGTCCACAGGCGCTGGCTCTCGCCCGTCGCCGGGTCCATGGCGGCCAGGAAGGGGAACTCGCCCTGCGGCGTCGCCCCGGCGCCCGACATCAGGATGCGCCCCTGGGGATCGAACCGGATCACCGACCGCCCCGCCGCATTCGGCTGGGTCACCGGCTGGCCCGGATTGTCGTATCGCGCCTGATAGTTCCGCTCCAGCAGCACCCGACCCTCGCCGGGGTTCGACGGATCGACCACGAACCGCGTCTCGTGCCGGGTGTTGAACCAGCGGCTGTTGACGATGGCCAGGTCGTCGCGCCCCCATACGATCCCGCCGAACCGCTCCTTCAGGTCGATCAGCTTGACCGGCTCGCCCGTGAACGGCGCCGCCTGCATGAAGACCCGGTCCCGGAACTCCGCCTCTCGCTTGATGTCGCCGCCGTCCAGCGCCTCGACCCAGGTCAGCGTCGCCGGCGCGTCGGCCCGCCACCCTACCGAGCGCGGCCCCGGCGCCACGGCGTCGAAGGCCGTCGGCACGTCGTCCCTCAACGGCAGGTCGGCGATGGTCCGCATCACCCGGCCGTTCAGGTCCGTCACCACGATCTCGGTCGGGAACAGGTCGTCCGGCACGACATAGCTATACGGCCGCTTGGCGATCTCATGCAGGATGTACTGGCCATCCGGCGACACGGCGCTGTCCAGATAGACCGCCGGCGCTCCGATCGTCCGTGCACGGCCGTTCAGCGGAACCAGGGTCAGCTGCGACGTGAAATAATGGTCGAACAGAGCCTCGTCGCCGGGGTTCGACAACAGGTCCTGATAGGTCCGCACCGGCGCCACGCGCCCGGCCGTCTCCTCGATGTTCGGCCCCGTCGGCGCCGCCGTCACGTCGGGCGCTGGACCGCGTCCCGCCGGAACCGCCTCGACCAGCAGGCCCGAACTGTCAGGCAGCCACTCATACCCCGACCCGCCCGTCATATTGACCACCGGCTCGGTCAGTTTGCGCGCCCGCGCCGAGGCCACGTCCACCACCCACAGCTCCAACCCCGTCGGCCGATCCAGAACGAAGGCCAGCGACTTCGCATCGGGCGAGAACCGCGCCGCCGTGAACCGCGCACCCGCCGGCAGGGCCACCACGCGCGCCTGCCCGCCATCCACCGCCTGCAACGTCAACCCCGTCAGCCACGACACGCGGCTCTCGGCCATGCCGTTGTTCCTCGGATTGATCCGCGCCCCCGCCAACCGCAGCATGGGCTCTGCCAGAGCCTTGATGCTGGGCAGGTTCGACCGATCCATCAGCACCAGGGTCGCCCGATCCGGGCTCAACATCGACGACGGCGTCGGCTTGGCGTCCAATATATCCGCGATCGGCGCCGGCGGCTGCTGATAGACCGAAACCGCCGGGGCCGCCGTCTGAGCCAGGGCCGCCATCGGCAGGGCCATCGCCGTCGTGGCGAGCAGGACAGCGGCGAACGACGACCGGATACGGTGCGAAGACATCATGTTGGAACCCCACGGAAAACCTGGCGACACCCTAAGGCGCCCATGCCGCCTGACGCCAGCCCGCAACGCCTGAGCAGAACCAATCAAATTCTGACGGTCGTTCCGTCCACGATCACACCTTCGTCCGGGCCTAGGGTCGATGCATCGCCCCCTGCGCAGATCGTCGAGCCGTTCCATGTCCCAGCCCCGCGCCTCCCGCCACGTCCGCTCCCTGCTGACCGCTCCCGTCGTCCACGACAGCGACCTGGGCCGGATCCGGCGTCTGAACGGCGACGACTTCCCCCTGCTGAAAGGCTTGTCGATCAAGCGGCTGCAGCTTGCGCCGGGCGCGATCCGCGAGCCCCACTGGCACGTCAACGCTAACGAGTTGGGCTATTGTGTCGCCGGCGAGCTGCTGCTGACCGTGGTCGATAATGGCAACGTCGTCTCGCGCTTCACCGTCGCGTCGGGCCAGATGTTCTTCGTCGATAACGGGTCCCTGCACGCCATCGAGAACGTCGGCGACATGGACGCCGAACTGATCATCGCCTTCAGCCACGAACGGCCGGAGGACTTCTCCTTCCACGCCTCCATGGGCGCCATGACCGACGCGGTCCTGGGCAACACCTACGACCGCCCGGCCTCCGTCTTCGCCCAGCGCGATCACGACCTGGGCTCGCCCTATCTGATCCGCCGCCCCGGCCCGACCTATGTCCCGCGCGACGCCGCCTTCGCCAATCCGCACCGCTTCGACATCGAGGCCGAAAGCCCGCCCATCGACTTCCCCTACGGTCAGGCTCGCGTCTCGCGCACCCAGTTCTGGCCGGTGCTGAAGAACATCTCGATGTATTCGATCAAGGTGCCCGACGACGGCATGCGCGAGCCCCACTGGCACCCCACCACCGCCGAGATGGGCTATGTCGCCGAGGGTCGCGCCCGCATGTCCATCCTCGACCCCGACGGCTCGCTGGACACCTATCTGCTCCAGGCGGGCGACGTCTATTTCATCCCCCGCGCCTACCCGCACCAGATCGAGGTGCTCAGCGAGCGGATACATTTCCTGATCTTTTTCGACCAGCCGACGCCCGGCGACATCGGCTATCGTCTCGCCGCCTCGGCCCTGCTGCCCGACACCTTGGCCGCCACCCTGGGACGGACCAAAGCGCCGGACATTCCCCTGACCACGGTCGATCCGCTGATCGTGCGCCGGATCAATCCGCTGGACCCGGTCGAGTGAACACGACGGCCCATCCCCTGCCCGGCCTGCTGGTCGCCCTGTCCCTTGCGGCCGGGGCGACCGACGCCTTCGCCTTTCTGGCGCTGAACGGCGTCTTCACCGCCAACATGACCGGCAATCTGATCCTGGTCGCCCTGTTCCAGCGCGCCCATTTCGCCACCACCCTGGCCGGCGCCGGCTGGGCCATCGCGGTCTTCGGCCTGGCTCTCTATGTCGGATTTCGAGCGTCACGCGGCCAGACCGGCGTCCGCTCAGGCTTTGGCCCGCTGATCGGCGCAGCCGTGTTTCAGGCCCTGACCGCAGCCCTGTGGCTGGCGTCGCGCCAGACCCCGGCCCTGCCCATCGTCCTGGTTCTGATCGGCCTGTCCTGCATCGCCATGTCGCTTCAGACCGTCGCCGCCAAACGCATGGGCGCCGACCGCAGCATCTCCACCACCTTCGCCACCGGCACAATGACGGGCCTGGTGCAGGATATCGCAGACGGCGTCCCCGGCGAGCGCGCGCTTCGCCTGGGCATCGTCCTTGCCCTGCCGACCGGCGCCTTGATCGGCGCGGGGCTGATGCAGGTCTCCCCCGCCCTGACGCCTGTCGTCCCGACGCTGGTCCTGATTGCGTGCGTGCTTTGGACCGCGCGTCAGCTCCGCTTAGCCAACAGCGCCTCAATCTCATCCCGCTCCGGCGCCGAGGGCTGAGCTCCCGCGCGCGTCGCCGCCAACGCCCCGGCCGCACAGGCGAACGTCAAGGCCTCGGCCGGGTCCATGCCTTCCAGCAGGGCCACGACGATGGCCGCCACGAAGGCGTCGCCGGCGCCCGTCGCATCGACCGCCTCGACCACGGGCGGGGTGGCCCAGGCCATTTCGACGCCGCGCTGGTACATGGCCGCGCCCTTGGCGCCCTTGGTCACCACCACCCGGCCGCCGCCCCGGTGCAGACCGTCGCCATAGAAGGCGGCCTCGGTCTCGTTGACCACGATCAGGTCGCAGCGGCGCAGCAGCATTTCCGACACTGGCGCGGCGGGCGCCAAGTTGGCGCAGACGAAGCCCGTCGCCCGGCCCACCGCCGCCTCCACCGTCTCGATCGGCACCTCCAGCTGGACGATCAGCGCGCCTTCGATCCGCTGCGGCAGCTGTTCGGGCGTCACGAAATGATTGGCGCCCGCCGCCACCACGATCTGGTTCTCGCCCGTCGGATCGACGGCGATCAGGGCCACGCCCGTCGGCGCCGCCACATCCGTCTCCACCCCCGACAGATCGACGCCCATGTTCGCCATCAGGGCCAGGGCGTCGCCCGACATGGCGTCGTCCCCGACCCGCCCGATCAGGCACACCTCGGCCCCCAGCTTCTCCGCCGCCAGCGCCTGGTTCGCGCCCTTGCCGCCCGGATGCTGCGTCAGCGTCGCCCCCGTCACCGTCTCGCCCGGCGCCGGCAGGCGGGGCGCCGTGGCGACCAGGTCCAGGTTGATCGAGCCGACGACGGTGATCCTCATGCGGCAACCCTCAAGGTCTCCACGATCAGGTCGAACACCCCCTGCCCGTTCGCAGACACCGCCCAGCGATGCCGCGCCGTCGCCGGATCGACCCGGAACTCCACCGCCGTGTGACCGCGCGTCAGTTCCGACGTCGTCTCCACCTCGATCCGGCACGCCCGCGTCTCGAACAGGTCGGGCCTGATCAGCCAGGCGATGGTGCAGGGGTCGTGTAGTGGCGCGGAATCCCAACCGACGACCTCGCGCTCGACCCGCTGCGAGAACCTCAGCATCGACGCCGTCGTCCGCGCCGGCTCGCTGTCGATGGCTTCGATGGCGGCGATCCGGTCTTCGGTCGCGCGCACCTGATGCGTCGCGTCCAGCCCCAGGGCGATCACCTCGCACCCCGATCCGAACACCACCGCCGCCGCGTCCGGGTCGGCCCAGATGTTGAACTCGGCCGACGGCGTGATGTTGCCGCCCTCCGAGCGCGCGCCGCCCATGATCACGACCGGCCCCAGCCAGTCGGCCAGCCGCCGCTCGCGTCGCATCGCCAGGGCCAGATTGGTCATCGGCCCCATGACGGCGACCGCGACCGACCCCTGAGGCCGGCTCATCACCAGGTCGACGATGGCGTTGGCGGCCGGCCCGTCGCCGACGATACCCGTGGGGGTGAACGGCTCCAGATCGCCCAGACCCTCCGGCCCGTGGAACGCCCCCGCCCCCGCCGGAGGGCGCTTCAGCGGCCGTTCGGCGCCGCCATGCACCGGCACGTCCTCGCGCCCGGCGATCTGGCGCACGATCCGCGCATTGCGCTGGGTCAGGGCGCCGGGAACATTTCCCCCCACGGTGGTGACCGCCAGCAGGTTCAGTTGAGGCGCCGCAAAGGCCAGGAACAGCGCCACGGCGTCATCCACGCCGGGGTCGCAATCGATGATAAGGGACTGAATAGACACCCGCTTCGTTTGACGCCCCAAACGCCGGGTAGCAAGCCCCGTTCGGCTTTCGTCAACATCCCCGACGGATGAGATCGGAGGTCAGAGACACGCCCCGACGCACGCCCGCGCCAGCACCTCGGCCGAATCCGTCAGCACCACCGGCGCATCCTCCGCCCGCAGCAGCAACGGCACCTCCGTACATCCCGCGATCAAGGCCTGCGCCCCCGCATCCGCCAACACGCCCGCCAACCGCAACATCCCCGCCCGCGCCGCCTCGCCCAAATCGCCGCGCTTGACCCCATAGACCAACCCCATGAAGGCCTCGCGATCCGCGCCGTCCAGCAGCACCGCCTCCACCCCGCGCGCGTCCAGCGCCGCCTGATAAAGCCGTTCCCCGCCCGGCGTCGCCAGCACCCCAATCCGCTTCGCACCCGCCATGACCGCCGCATCCGCCGTCGCCGCGATCATGTCGATGAAGCTCAGGCCCTGCGCCTCGCACACGGCGCGTATCCCGCCCGCCTGCCCATGGGCGGTGTTGCACGGCATGGCGAACACTTGCGCGCCCGCCGCCGCCAACCGCGCCGCCATCTGACCCAGCACGGCCTCCGCCTCGCCCGGTCGCGTGTTCCGATCCGGCACCTGCGGGTTCAGGTCCATCAAAACCCGTATGTGATCCGCATCCCCCTGCGCCGGCGTCAACGCCTGCACCCGCTCCAGAAACGCCACCGTCGCCGCCGGCCCCATGCCTCCGATCACGCCCAGGATCTTGCTCATGCCTTTGCGCCCTTGCCGTTCGACGGATCACGCTGGGCGAACAGGCGCGTCACCTCGGCCATGTTCTCCACGCCCCATGTGCACAGCGGCACGAGCGCCTGCGCCAGGCTGACGCCCAGCGGCGTCAGCCCATAGTCCACCCGCGGCGGCACCTCCTTGTAGTCGGTGCGCTTCACCAGACCGTCGGATTCCAGCTCCTTCAGATGCTGGATCAACACCTTGTCGCTGACGTCGCGGATCGCCCGTCGCAGCTCGCCGTAACGGGTCGGACCGTCCTGGGCCAGGAAGTACAGGATCAGCGGCTTCCACTTGCCGGACACGACCCGAAGCGTGGCGTCCAGCCCACAGGTGAAACCGGGCAAGGTCGGGGTGCAAACCGACGTCGAGGGCGGAGCCGACACGGGGGCGGCGGAGGTTTCTGGATGATCGAGCGACATTTCTAGGCACTTACCAAATGGTGCATACTTGTCGATAGGTGGGTGGCCCCTCAGCTCAGTGCAACCTCAATGAAGGAGCACATCATGAGCAGGCTACAAGGCAAGACGGCGGTCATCACGGGCGGTGGAACCGGCATAGGACTGGGCGCGGCCAAACGGTTCGTCGAGGAGGGCGCCTTCGTCTATCTCTTCGGACGGCGCCAGGCGCAGCTTGAGGCGGCCGTCGACGCATTGGGTCCGAACGCCCGCGCGATCGTCGGGTCCATTACCGATCCCGCCGACCTCGACCGACTATACTCTACGGTGAAGGCCGAACGGGGCGGGCTCGACATCCTGTTCGCCAACGCTGGGACCGGCGCCTTCGCCGCGCTGGGCGAGATCACGCCCGAACACTACGACCAGACCTTCGACGTCAATGTGAAGGGCACGATCTTCACGGTGCAAAAGGCCTTGCCGCTGATGTCGGTCGGCGGCTCGATCATCCTGACCGGGTCCAGCACAGGCGTCATGGGCACCCCCGCCTTCAGCATCTACAGCGCCACGAAGGCGGCGATCCGCAACCTGGCGCGCAGTTGGGCGCTCGACCTGAAGGGGACCGGCATCCGCGTCAACGTCCTGTCCCCCGGACCGACCACGACCGAACTGGCGACAGAGGTCCTGGGCGAGGAGGGCCTCGCCGCCATCGGCGCCTCCACCGTGCTGGGCCGCATGGGCGATCCCTCGGAGACCGGCGCCGTCGCCGCCTTTCTGGCCTCGTCCGACAGCAGCTTCATGACCGGCGGCGAAGTCTTCGTCGACGGCGGCCTGGCCCAGGTCTGACGCCTCAGGTCCAAGCCGACGCATCGAGGGCTTCGATCATCGGATCGAGGCCCTCGATGCCCACCGCGCCGCCATCTGACCCAGCCCCCGATGACGCCCAGGATCTTGGTCATGCGGCTATTCCAGAAGACGCTTCGGCGTTTCGTCGATAGGCAGGCCACATGTCGCGCGCCTAGCGGACAGCTCCAGTCCGCTACGGGTGGGAAGCTGACGCTGATTTCAGGCGGCTTCGAAACCGGTGTGGTAGGTGACGTCGCCGACGGCGGGTTGGCCGCCTAGAACCAGCGACTGAAAATACTCAGGCGGAACGTGGCCATAGCGAAGAGCGTGGTCGCTGGAGAAACCAAAACGACCGTAATAAGGGGGATCGCCGAGGACGACGCAGCCCTTGGCGCCAAGGCTCGTGAGCTTGTCCAAGCCCGCCTTGATCAGGGCCGAACCGACACCGCCCCCTTGAAGGCCAGGAGAGACCGACACAGGCCCGAGGCCAAACCACCCGATGTCCTGCCCATCAATCAGCACAGGCGAGAAGCCGACATGGCCGATGACCGAACCCTCCAGTTCGGCGACGAGGGACACTGTCAGCGCCCATGCGTCTCTTAACGCGTCAACGATAGCGCCCTCGGTCTGGCTGCTGTGCTCGACCCCGACAAAGGCGGAGTCAGTCAGCGTCCTGATATAGGGTATGTCCTTGGAGGCTTCCGGGCGAATGATCATCGGGCTGATGTCGCGCACCCACCGTGATCCGGCAATCGGCAATGGCCGAGAGGAGCCTATTTCAGTCCTGAGCTTTGCCGCCGAAAGCGGACATTGGCCTCCAGGCCGGAAACCGGTCGCGGTCAGCTAAGGGTGGGAAGCCAACGTCAACCGGCGGGCCAAATCCCAACTTTCCCCAAAAGATCAACGAGGTCGTCCGGCCAGATTTGCTCAGTTGAAGCGGTGATCTCGTCCGATGACCACCAGCGATGGTCAGCCATCACCTCACGTTCAAAGTCTGTCCAATGGGCATCGGAGATTTCCGAAGTCGCCGCACGAACAAGGAAGTAGTGCTCGTCGCCCAATACGATCTCTCCATCCGGCATCTCGAATGTCACTTGCCGTCGATGCACTTCGGAACCGGGCTCAATGTCTCTGAGGCCGGTCTCCTCCATGAGCTCTCGTCGAGCGGCATCTTCGAAGGTTTCACCGACCTCCAACCCGCCGCCGGGGGTAGCCCAGAAGACCCGACCTGCGAGTGGTCCATTCTTGTGATCGAACCTGAACAATAGTAGCCGACCACCCGGATCGATGATGAGGAGCCGAGAAGAGGGACGTGTTCGCATGTCGCGGCTTTGCCAGAGTTCTGGCGGATGAGGAATGTCCGCAATGGGTCGATTTCAGTCCTAGGCTTCGCCGCCGAAAGCGGACATTGGTTTCCAGGCCGGGAAGCGGACGCGGTCGATGTAAGCTAAGGGTGGCTAGCGGACGCGGGCTTAACCAGACTAAGCGTTGCTAGTGGCGTCGCTGAAGATTCTTACGAAGTTTCCGCCCACGATCTTGTCGATGTCCAAAGCGACGTAACCTCTTCGGTCCAGAGCCTGGGCCAGCACCGTCATCCGATCCGGGCCATCCATGTCTGCGCAGGTCACGTGGCCGTTGAGGGGCTCGGCTCCGGGCCGCCCCATATTCCTGGCCTGATACTCGGCCAACCGGGCGACCTTGCTGGCTTGAGGGCTGTCGTCGCCCATTGCCGGTTGATCGCTGCCGAAGCCTGCAACTTCAACGCCGCCGATGTTCACCACGTGGTCGATGTGATCCACGACATCTTCGACGGAGGAGGTATCGCGGTCCGTGAGCCAGCGGCTCATCATGAAGACGCCGAAGAAGCCTCCTTTGTCCGCAAGAGCCCGGATCGCTTCGTCGGTCTTATTGCGCATACTGGAGTTCAGCGCGCGGCAACCCGCATGGGTGATGGCGATCGGTCCGTTGGATAGGCCAATTGCCTCGATGGTCGTTCGGTCGCTGCAGTGGGATAGGTCGATCAGCCCACCCAGACGACCCATCTCTTCCACGACCCGGGCACCGAGCAGTGACAAGCCGCCGTCGTGAGGCTCTATGAAACCGTCGCCCGCAGCGGTTCTCTCGTTGTGGGTCAACTGGAGAATTCTAAGCCCGGAAGCATGCATCGTCCTCAAATTTTCGAGGTTTTGATCGGAATATGAGATCACCGATGGCCCCAGGACCGATGCGTCTTGGCAGGCAATCACAACGCCCAACTTGTTGTCCGCACGAGCCTTTTGAAAGTCTTGGCCGTTGCGAATAAGGTGTAGAGCCGTACCCGCCTCGCCCACGCGAGCAGTCCACGCCGCCAGAGCTTCCGTAGCTTGGGGCAGCGCGCGGGGAAAAATTGTTAGATCCAGAACGAGAGCATCCATCTTGGCGGCTAGGACTTCAGGACCATCAACCGATCCTGCTCCTCCAATCGCCAACGCATCCACGACATACCGTCCTGAGAGCGAGGTCTGCGCAACCGCAGTGCCGAAGTTGAGCATCGCCGCGCCTCCGACAAGAGAGTACATCATTTCACGTCGGTTCATGCGGGAAGCCCTCCAAAGCCGAAGCTTTGAGATGGTTGTCCAGGGAACACGAGTTAAATTGCCGTAACGCGGACAGTTGAGAACGCCCTTGGTGGGACGGCCGCCAAACCTTCTGAATCGCCAAAAGCGCAGGCCCGAACATGTGCTATGGGTCGGTTTGCGAAGTTAGCGCTTGGCCCAAAAAGGGGACCCCACGCCTCTGCATCATCTGATGGGGCTCATTGGCGATCCTTTCCCCGCCGGGCGCGGCGCCTTTCGACAAGGACAGTGACCACCACGACGACCAGCCCGGATACGAGAAACAGAACGCCGACCCACGTGGAGTAGGACAGGACCTGAAGCCAGTCGGTTCCGGTCACAGGGTCTCTCCTATCCGCCGCGACCGATCCGATACGGCCCCGCCCGCGTCGCCAAGCTGCGACCTTTCCAGCTCAGGCGCACCAGCCCGTCGCTCACCATCTGATCGACCGCCGCGTGAACCTCCGGCATCGCCTCCCGCCAGTCCCCGTCCGGGCCAGCCAAAGCCCGCGCCACCTCGCTGGGGCAGACGGTCGCGCCCTCCGCACGGGCGGCCAACAACGCCAGCGTCGCCTCGCGCGCATCCACCCCGCTCGCCGCCGCCTACAGCGCCCCCTCGATCTCGCTCTGATAGCCGAACAAGCCCTGCGCCCCACCGGTGTGCAGGAACACGACCGTCTCGCCCCGGAACTGTCCCGCCCGCGCCAGGGCGATCAGCCCCTTCATCGCCTTGCCGGAATAGACCGGGTCCAGCACGATCCCGTCCAGACGCGCGGCCAGGGTCAGGGCGTCGATCACCCCCTGGTCGATCAGGCCGTAACCGTCGCCGACATAGTCGCAATCGGCGACCACCTGCTCGCGTTTCACCCGCCCCGGCTGGCCCAGCAGGGCGGCCGTTTCCTCGGCCAGTTTGAAGACGTTCGCCTCTTGCTTCTCCCTGGGCGCGCGCACCCCGATGCCCAGCACCGGAATGTCCGCCCCCATGACCGCCAGCCCGGCGACCAGGCCGGCATGGGTGCCCGCGCTGCCCGTCGCCGTCACGATCCGGTGGACCTCCAGGTCCATCTCGTCGGCCTGGACCACGATCTCGCGCGCGCAATCGACATAGCCCAAGGCTCCAATCGGGTTCGAACCGCCGCCGGGGATGACATAGGGTTTGCCGCCCCGCGCCCGCACGGCCTCCGCCGTCGTCTCCAACTCGGCGACCATGTCCGTCCCGCCCGGCACGGTGCGCAGGGTCGCCCCGAACAGTCGGTCCAGCAGCACGTTTCCGTTGCCGACATAGTCCGTCGCCTTGGACCCCGTTCGCTCTTCCAGAATGATCTCGCAGGCCAGGCCGTGCGCGGCCGCCGCCGCTGCGGTTTGCCGCACATGGTTCGACTGCACCGCCCCTTGCGTCACCAGCGTATCGGCGTCCTGCCCGAACGCCGCGCCCAGCAGGAACTCCAGCTTGCGCGTCTTGTTGCCCCCGCCCGCCAACCCCGTGCAGTCGTCGCGCTTGATCCACAGGTCCACGCCCAGCTCCTCGGACAGCCGAGGCAGCGGTTCCAGCGGCGTCGGCAGATGGGCCAGACGGATGCGGGCGAAACGGGCGAGATGCATGGGGGACGGCTCCTGTTCGCCCATTCAATACCCGCTTCCCTCTCCCGTCGGGAGAGGGCTTGAGCGCACGAGAGCGTCAGCGATCGTCCTGGCGCGAAAGGGTGAGGGGCACGGTGTATCCGACATGCGGAGCCAAAGCCGAACGCCAGGCGTTGCCGCCGCATGACCGCCGCCGCACCGCTTCTGGATCTGGGACGAGAGCGCGCCTACGTCCGCGACCTCGGCCGCGCCTTCGCGGGCGCTCTGGTCTTCAACATCCCGCTCCTGATGACGATGGAGATGTGGGAGCAGGGTGTGGTCATGGACCGCTGGCGCCTGCTGACCTTCATCGTCGCCGGCCTGCCCCTGCTCTATGGCCTGTCCTATTACGCGGGCTTTTCAAAGCGGCGCGGGCTAATCAACGACGCGCTGGACACCGCCGTCGCGCTGGCGGTCGGCTTCGTCACCGCCTCGGTCCTGCTGATCCTGTTCGGCGTGGTCGAGTGGGACGCCCCGCCGCGCGAGGCCCTGGGCATGGTCGCGCTTCAGGCCATCCCCGGCGCCATGGGCGCGCTCCTGGCCCGCCGTCAGCTCAGCGGAGAGGGCGGCGGCGACACCGACGAAGATCAGGCCTCCTATTTCGGTGAACTGTTCCTGATGACCGTCGGCGCCCTGTTCTTTGCGTTGAACATCGCCCCGACGGAGGAGATGATCCTGATCGCCTACAAGGCGACGCCCGTCCACATCCTGGCCCTGATCGCCGTGTCGATCCTGCTGCTGCACCTGATCGTCTTCAAGGCCGGCTTCGCTGGCCAGGAAGAGGCCGACCACCCGCTCAAGGCCTTCTTCCACTTCACCGTGCCGGGCTACGCCATCGCCCTGGCGGTCAGCCTGTTCGCCCTGTTCCTGTTCGGCCGGATCGAGGGCCATTCCGTTGCGGGAGTGGTCCAGACCATGATCGTCCTGGGCTTTCCCGCCTCGATCGGCGCCGCCGCCGCCCGCCTGTTGGTCTGAGGTCCATGCCGAGAAAACCCGCCTCGAAAGCCCCGCCGTCCGGTCATCCGTTGCTGCAATGGGCCATGGCCGCCCTGGGCGCCGTCATCACCTTGACCGCCATCGCCATCGTCGTGTGGGAGGCTGTGCAACCGACGGCCCCGCCCGCCCTCAGCGCCCGCATCGTCGCCGTCCAGTCCACGGCCGCCGGTCACGTCGCGACTGTCCGTGTACAGAACGATGGCGACGAAACCGCCGCCGCCGTCGATATCGAGGGCGTGCTGGGCGACCAGACGACGACCGCCAGCCTCGACTATGTGCCGGGCCACGGCCACGCCAAGGCCTACCTGCGTTTCGACGCCGATCCGCGCGCGGCGTCGGTTTCGGTCAAGGGCTGGTCGGCGCCCTAGGCCTGGGTTATGGTCCCTCGTTCTCCGGGGGGTCGCAAGCGAGCGGCTGAGATAGAGGTTTCTCCTCTGACCCGTCGAACCTGATCCGGGTCATGCCGGCGAAGGGATGGGAAACGCTTACGGGTCCGCGCGACAGGACCGTTCCGCCCGACGTCGGCAGACCTCAACCGTTTGAGGCCGCCATGAACATCCAAGTCACCCCGCCCGCCCTGCCCGAAGAGCCCAATGTCGAGCTGGCTCTGAAAGACGCGCGCGACGAAGTCATGCGCGAGACCGGAACCATCCCCACCGGCGAACGGGCCGGCAGCCGCAAGGTCTATGTCGCCGGCGAGCTCTATCCCGACATCCGCGTCCCCTTCCGCGAGGTCGCCGTCCACCCCAGCGCCAACGAGCCGCCGGTGACCATCTATGACAGTTCCGGCCCCTACACAGACCCGACCGTGACCATCGACATCAAGCGCGGCCTGCCCCTGGTCAAGTCTAGCTGGCAGCTGGATCGCGGCGACATCGCCCCTGTCGCCAATCCCCGCGAGGTCAAGCCCGAGGACAACGGCCACGCCAGCGGCAAGAACCTCGCCCCCCGCTTCGACGTCTCGAACCACAAGGTGTTCAAGGGCGTCGAGGGCCGCCCGACGACCCAGTACGAATACGCCAAGGCCGGGATCACCACCCCCGAGATGGAATATGTCGCCATCCGCGAGAACCTGCGCCGCGAACAGTCCGCGCCCTGCATCCGTGATGGCGAAGACTTCGGCGCCTCGATCCCCGACTTCGTGACGCCCGAGTTCGTCCGGCAAGAGATCGCCCGCGGCCGCGCCATCATCCCGCACAACATCAACCACCCCGAGGTCGAGCCGATGATCATCGGCCGCAACTTCCTGGTGAAGATCAATGCGAACATCGGCAACTCCGCCGTCCTGTCCAGCGTGGACGACGAGGTCGACAAACTGGTCTGGGCCACCCGCTGGGGCGCCGACAACGTCATGGACCTGTCGACCGGCCGCAACATCCACAACATCCGCGACTGGATCATCCGCAACTCGTCCGTCCCCATCGGCACCGTCCCCATCTATCAGGCGTTGGAGAAGGTGAACGGCATAGCCGAGGACCTGACGTGGGAGGTGTTCCGCGACACCCTGATCGAACAGGCGGAACAGGGCGTGGACTATTTCACCATCCACGCGGGCGTGCGCCTGCCCTTCGTGCCGATGACGGCCAAACGCGTCACCGGCATCGTCTCGCGCGGCGGCTCCATCATGGCCAAATGGTGCCTGTCCCACCACAAGGAGAGCTTCCTCTACGAGCATTTCGAGGACATCTGCGACATCATGCGCGCCTATGACGTCAGCTTCTCATTGGGCGACGGCCTGCGCCCCGGCTCCATCGCCGACGCCAATGACGAGGCCCAGTTCGCCGAGCTGCGCACCCTGGGCGAACTGACCAAGATCGCCTGGGCCAAGGGCTGCCAGGTCATGATCGAAGGCCCCGGCCATGTGCCGATGCACAAGATCAAGGCCAATATGGATGAGCAGCTGAAACACTGCCACGAGGCGCCCTTCTATACGCTTGGCCCGCTGACCACCGACATCGCCCCCGGCTATGACCACATCACATCGGCCATCGGCGCGGCCATGATCGGCTGGTTCGGCACGGCCATGCTCTGCTACGTCACGCCCAAGGAGCATCTGGGCCTGCCCGACCGTCAGGACGTCAAGGACGGCGTCATCACCTACAAGATCGCCGCCCACGCCGCCGACCTGGCCAAGGGCCACCCCGCCGCCCGCCTGCACGACGACGCCCTGTCGCGCGCCCGGTTCGAGTTCCGCTGGGAAGACCAGTTCAACTTAGGCCTCGACCCCGAAACCGCCCGCAAATACCACGACGCCACCCTGCCCAAGGAAGCCCACAAGACCGCCCACTTCTGCTCCATGTGCGGCCCCAAGTTCTGCAGCATGAAGATCAGCCAGGACATCCGCCGCGACGCCCAGGCCCAGAACGATGCGGGCGGTTCGCTGACGGAGGCGGAGGCCGGCATGGCCGAGATGAGCGCGAAGTTCCGGGCCGGGGGCGGGGTGGTGGAGGTGAAGGTGAAGGTGTGACTACTTATCTCCAACGTCGACCTTTTTGACCGAAGAGGCCTTCCGCAAGTGCGAATCCACATCTACGGTTGCAATCAAGCTGGATTGTTCAGATTTGTATTTTGGTTGCGAAACTGCGACCGCCTTCATTCTACGGTAGAAAGAGGCGCAGCCGCGATGGTCCGTATTTGCCGATCCCGGTTCGCCATGGGTTGATGCCCACGAGGTTGAATTCTGAACTCTCCAGCCCAAACTTTTTTGTTTCCGGCTCTGTCGCTGGCAAATATATCGAGTGTGCGGCAGCTAGCGCTGCTTCTTAATGTCGATTACGGCAAGACACTTTCATTTGCTCTGTACAGAGCAAATCAAACTTCTGCATACCGCGCTTTCTCAATTCCTAAGAGGGATGGAAGCGAGCGAATAATCACGGCTCCAAAACGGGCCAGAAAGTCTTTGCAGCAATCGTTATTACCACTCTTGGAGCAACTTTATGATCCCGCTCCATGCGTTCACGGGGCGGTAAAGGGAAGGTCAGTAAAAACAAATGCTGCGCCGCATGTTGCTCGACGCTATATATTGAACGTAGATATCGACGATTTTTTTCCAACTATACACTTCAAACGAGTAGTAGGAATTCTTTCATCTTCTCGTTATGGCGTTCACCCTACGGTCGCTACCGCAGTTGCCCAAATTTGTTGCCATCAAGGCCGGCTACCCACTGGAGCGCCTACGTCTCCGATTCTTGCCAACATGGTCTGTGGCAAGCTGGATTCGGCGTTACTGCGCTTAGCGAAAAAAAATAAGCTTCGATACACCAGATATTATGACGATATTACTTTATCGTCGTCCACATCAGGACATCTAACGGCAGCGACCGGCATTGACTTGAGCAGCGACCATATTGCACACGGCGCGGATAGACTGTCAGATGAATTCAAAGATATATTTACGAACAACGGATTTTCTATAAATTCGAAAAAGGTGTGGGGGACGACTCGGAAAGTTCGGCAGCAGGTTACAGGGTTAGTTGTAAATAAAAAGCATAACGTCCCTATTGCTTTTGTACGAAGCACTAGAGCTATGATTCATTCGATAGAGAAAATGGGGATCAAGTCGGCTCAAGAAAAATTTCTTAGGTCTAGAAAAGATAACGACTCTCTTGATTTAGAATCTCATATTTCGGGTCGATTAGCGTACATTGGCTATATCACGGACTACGGACTTAGATACACGACATTAGCCAAACGGTTTATGGCAGTGAGTCAAGGCACAAAACTACCCTTGCCTCTCTTAGAAAGAGAAAGGTCGGTCTATGTCGCCGTTAGTAAACCAGGAAATGAACAAGCTACCGCTTTTCATGTTGGGCATGGATTTTTTGTTACGGCCGCACACCTTGTGGATCCGAATAAAAAGCCTATTTTCATATTGGTACACTCGCCCGATTATTACGAGTCACCGATTGCCACTAAAATTGTTCACATAAATTATGCTACGGATGTGGCCCTGCTAAAAAATGTGGGAGCTGTCGCTGTAAACGACCGACCTGCAATCAAGCTTACTAGCCGCCAGTCATCCCGTGGCGATCAAGTTGAAGCATATGGCTTTGAAAATTATATACCCGGTAACAAGCTGGGTGTTGTAAAAACTGAAATCTCTTCAGTGCGCCAACTCGATGGTCAAACTCGCCATTCTGTTAGCGCTCCTTGGCCGCACGGCATGAGCGGAGGCCCTGTCTTTGATACCCAAGGCGTTTTTCTAGGAATCGTTTTCAGCGGACCTTTGTATGGTGAAAAAATTTCGCCATACGGCACTGCATTTACGCCTTCAAATCTCTTCGCTGCCGAGCTTGAGCAGTGGCTAATAGATCAAGCGAGTTGATAAGCGTACTGCGTCCGAAATGAACACGCTCTTCGACCGAGAAACCGTTCTGAAGGCCGGACGCGACGCCGCCCGGATCGCGCGCGAAGGCACGCGCGAGGAGCAGTCCGGCAAGTTCCTGCCGCCGCCCGGCTGGAAGGGGCATCTGGTCACCGCCGCCGACGCCCCGGCTGCGCCGAAGAAGAAGCGGGCCTGACTAATCCTCCCCCATCGGGGGAGGAGTAGTCAGGCCCGCTTCTTCTTCGGCGCAGCCGGGGCGTCGGCGGCGGTGACCAGATGCCCCTTCCAGCCGGGCGGCGGCAGGAACTTGCCGGACTGCTCCTCGCGCGTGCCTTCGCGCGCGATCCGGGCGGCGTCNGGCAGGGGGCATGTTGTATAGGAAGGACGCCTTTTCCCTCCCCCACCGGGAGAGGGAAAAGGCGTCCTTCCTATACAACATGCCCCCTGCCGCCCCGTTGAAATCCCTCGGCTTTCGGGAAATCGACGGCCTCTACCCTATCACGGTTCGGGACGGCCTTAGACTGGGGGCGCGTCCTGGGATCGGGCGTGGGCGACAGCCGGGGGACGGGATGGACGACGATCAGGCCTATGACGACGGCGAGGGCGGCGGGTTCGATGGGCCGCGAGACCCGCTTTACGATGCGGCCACGCAGCAGGGGCTGGATCAGATCCGCGTCCTGCGCGCGGCGGGTCTGGAACAGGCGTATCGCGACGCGCTTCACCTGGACTGCTCGGCCGAGGCCGAGGTGCGGTTCTGGCGCACGCACGGCCTACCGATGCATCTGTTGCGGCTGCCGGCGCTCGCTGCCTCCGACGCCGTCGCGCGCGACGCCGACCGGGTCCGCAATCGCGGTTATCGCCGCCTGTCGAAAGAGGCCTGGCAGGCGGCAGGCGAGGCCTATCTGGAGGGCGCCACGGCCGAGGAGGTCAGCGCACGTTACGGCATGGGGGTCAGCACCTTTCGCGCCCGCGCCAGGGACGAAGGCTGGCGGCGCGAGGATCAGGACGATCCCACGCCCCTGCCTATGGATGGGCCGTTCGACCTGCCGTTCGAGACGGCGCAGGGCCTGCCCGACTTTGCAGAGATGGCGGCCCACGCCCTGGTGCGGATGGGCCGGGCGGTCCAGGCCGGGCGCGCGATGGAGGCGGCGCGTTGGGTGCGGCTGCACGCCCATCTGACCCGCCTGGCGCGCGAGGCGGAGCCGCCTGCTCCCCCGTCCGCTGCAAGGCCCGAGCCCAAACCGAAAGAACCCGACATGGCCGAGCGCGCCACGGCCGTCGCCCAGGAGATCGGCGTCATCGCCCTGGAGGCCGCCGCCCTGACGCCCGGCGACTATGCCGGCCGCGACGCCCTGATGGCCCGGATGGACGCGCTGGACGACCTGAAACCGCCCCCGATTTCAGACGAATTGCACCATTCAGACGGTGTTTTTTCGCAAGGGGCGTCTGAAACCGACCCGCCGTGATTTTCTTTCGTCATCCTCCGGGCCGCGCAGCGGAACCGGGGGACCCAGCGGCGCCGTCAGGCGAAATCCATCCGCCTAACCGACCTCGGAACACCTGTTCCGCGACAGGTTCGCGCTCCCGCGCGCCTCCCCCGTTCCCGCTTGCGGGCCGGAGGATGACGAAGCGTCCCCCGGTCTGCGCCGCTGCGCGGCTTGCCGGAGGATGACGAAAGGGAGGCCTAAACCTCCGACGCCATCTTCCTCAGCGCCTCTTCGAACACCGACGCCGGCTGGCCGCCGCTGATCAGGTATTTGCCCTCCACCACCACGGCGGGGACCGAAGTGATGCCGCGCGAGCGCCACAGCTCCTCTGACGCCCGCACCGCCTGGGCGTAGCGGCCCGAGGCCAGCACCTCGCCCGCCTCGGCCCGGTCCAGCCCGGCGGCTTCGGCGGCGGTGGTCAGGACCCCGGCGTCGGTCAGGTTGCGGTTCTCGGTGAAGTGGGCGGTGAACAGCGCCTGTTTCAGGGCCTTCTGCTTGTCGGGCGCCGTCTCGTGCGCCCAGTGCAGCAGGCGGTGGGCGTCGAAGGTGTTCCAGATGCGGCTGTCGTCGGTCATCCGCATGTCGAAGCCGGCCTCGGCGGCCCGCTCGCGGATCATGGCGCGGTTGGCGGCGGACTGCTCGGGGCTCGCGCCGTATTTGCGGCCGATATGCTCGACGATGTTTTCGCCCTCGGGCGCGATCTGGGGGTTCAGCTCGAACGGCTGAAACGCGATGTCGGCGGCGATCCCCTCGCTCTTGAGGGCGTCCAGCGCCGTCTCCAGCCCGCCCAGGCCCACGACGCACCAGGGACAGACCACGTCGGAAACGAAGTCGATCTTCAGGGTCTTTGTCGGAACGGCTTGGGTCATGGCGGCGGCCTTCTGGAACAGCGTGTGTTGCGAAGGATATGGGAAGCATGACCACGAACGCCAGACCGTCTCCTCCCCACTTTGTGGGGAGGGGGACCCCGAAGGGGTGGTGGGGCTCTTTGACGTCCCATCGACACCGGGGATGCGGTGAGAACCCCTCCGTCACGGCGCGAAGACGCGCCGCGCCACCTCCCCGCTACGCAGGGAGGAGACAGCTATCCCATCAGATCCCTCGGCGGCCGTATCCGGCGCCAGCGCGCCTCCACGAAGGCGAAGGCGCCGAAGGCCATCAGCCCCGCCGCCGTCAGCCCCAGTATCCACGATCCGCCGGGCTGGGCCTCCAGCGCGTCCAGCGCCGCCGCCGTCGTCGTCACCTCGCCCGAGCGCGCATGCAGCCCCGCCAGCACCACGAACACGCCCAGCGGCAAATAGGCGAACCCCCGCGCCCCATACCCCGCCCGCGCCAGGGCCGTCGCGGTCCCGCAGAAGGCCTTGGGACAGGCCAGGGCGTCGTCGAAGTCGTCCCTGAAGGCTCTGACGATATTGCCGATCCCGACGCCCAGCACCACCAGCCCCGCCCCGATCAGCAGCGCCTCTCCGAACGGCAGGCCCAGCAGGATGGCCGCCTTCTCCTGGTTCTCGGCCACGCTCTCCGCCTGGGCCGAGGATGCGCTGGTCGCCTCGCCGAACTCGTCCAGATACTCGAACACCCCGGACGCCAGCACGCCGTAGAACAGGCCGCTGGCCGCCTGGCCCGCCCGCGTGGCCCAGCCCTTCAGGTCGGTCCCCTCATGGTCGGCGTCGAACACCGCCTGCAGCACCCGCCAGCCGACGAAGGCCCACAGGCCCAGGCCCAGCAGCACCAACCACACCTTGCCGAACGGCTGGGCCGCCAGCCAGCCCGCCGCGCCACTGGTCCCCACCGCCTCGCCGATCCGGTCGGTCGCCGCCAGCAGGGTCAGCGCCCCCGCCGACAGATAGACGAAGCCCCGGGCGCCATATCCGACCCGCGCCGCCCACTCGACCAGCGTCGCCAGAGGCGGCAGGCGCCGCAGGACCGGGGCGCGTCTAAGAAGGGTCTTGGCGGCGGTCATCGCATCCCCGGCGGCGAGAAGCTGCCTAACGCCTCTGCCACGGCAAAGGCTCCCGACACTGCGCTGTGTCGACATCCGACAGACAGGCCGGCGGCCTCAAGGCTAAGGTTCGTGGCCTGGGAGCCGTTCGCTTGCGCATCTACGAGTTTCATTTTTTCGACGAGGCCGACCGCCGCCCCCTGCTCGACTTCTTCGACGGGGCCGACGACGACATCGCCGTGGCCGCCGCTCGTAAACGCTTGGCCGACCACGCCTCCTGCATCGGGGTCGAGGTTCATGAGGCAGAGCGTCTCGTCGCTCGATTGGAACGCTCCGCAACCGACGCCGGCTGATCGGTTTCGTACATATCTCGGTAAAATCAGGGCTTTTCCCCAGAAACCGGAGGCGGATACAGCTACGCTGTGTCGGGTTTCGACAGACGCGCGAAGCAGATCGCCTTATGCGCGAACCCATGCGCAGCCTCCCGCCGGGCAACCGGTTGATCCACGACCTGAATGCCGAAGACCGCGACGCCCTGCTGGCGATCGCCGTCCCCGTCGAATTCGCCTTGGGGCATGTGTTCAACGAGCCGGACGACGCCATCGAACACCTGCATTTCATCGACAGCGGCTTCTGCTCGTCGGTGGCGGTTCTGGAGGACGGCCGCACGGTGGAGACGGTCATGATCGGGCGCGAGGGGGTGCTGGGCGTCGTCGCCTCGGTCGTGCCGCATCACGCCCACACCCGCAGCGTGGCCCAGGTCGCCGGCACGGCGCGGCGGGTGGACTCCGCCCGCTTTCGCGCTCTGTCGGCCCAGCGGGCGGGCGTGCGCGACGCCGTCGGCGACTATATGGCCCGGCTTCAGGGCGAGCTGGAACAGTCCACCGCCTGCAACGCCCTGCACCACGCGGGCCAGCGGTTCGCCAAATGGCTGCTGCGCTGTCACGACCGGGTCGAAGGCGACACGCTGAACCTGACGCAGGAGTATCTGGCCTCGATGCTGGGGTCGCAGCGCACGACCGTGAACGAGGCGGCCCAGGGGCTTCAGAAGGCCGGCGCCATCGCCTATTCGCGCGGCCGCATCACGGTGCTGGATCGCGCAGCGCTCGAACGCGCCGCCTGCGAATGCTACCGCCGGGGCGGCGACCCGCTTTAGTCCGCCTGGGCGGCCGGCAGTTCCAGCACCGCCTTCAGCCCGCCCATGTCGCTGTCCGCCAGGTTCAGCCGCCCGCCATAGGCGCGGGTCAGGTCGTCCACGATTGACAGGCCCAGGCCCGAGCCCGGCGCGCTCTCGTCCAGCCGCGCGCCACGCTGCATGACCGTGTCGCGTTGGTCGGCGGGCAGGCCCGGCCCGTCGTCCTCGACCACCAGGATCATCTGGCCCAGGCCGCTGCCGCCCGCCGAGACGCGGACGCGGCGCTTGGAGAATTTGGCCGCGTTCTCGATCAGATTGCCCAGGATCTCCTGCAGGTCCTGACGCTCGCCCAGGAAGGACAGGCTGTCGGGCGCGCGCCAGTCGATTTCGACGTTCTTGTCGCGGAACACCTGTTCGATCATGACCGCCAGCTCGTCCAGCACCTCGGCGACGGGCGTGGTCTCGCCCAGGCCGTGGGCGGCGCGGGCGGCGGCGCGGGCGCGGCGCAGGTGGTGATCGACCTGGCCCTGCATCACCTTCGTCTGGCGCCGCACCAGTTCGGGCAGGTCGCCCTGGGTCGTCCCCGCCTCGGCCAGCATGACCGAGATCGGCGTCTTCAGCGCATGGGCCAGGTTGCCGACGTGGGTGCGCTGGCGCTCCACCACCTCCTGGTTATGATCCAGCAGGCGGTTGACCTGTTCGGCCAAGGGCTGAATCTCCAGCGGATAGGACCGCCCGATCCGGGCCGACTTGCCCTTGCGCACGTCTGCGATCTCGTCGCGCAGGTCGAACAGGGGACGCAGGCCGATCCGAACCTGGATGAAGACCGCCGACACCAGGCCCAGGCCCAGGATCAGCATCGCTGTCCAGGTGACGCGGGCGAACTGGCGCGTGTCGGCGTCCACCTCGGACCGGTCGATGGCGGCGATGAAGATGACCGGATGTTCGTGGCGGGGAATGGACTTCATGCTGGCGGCGACGCGCAACGGCTCGCGCGTCTGGGCGTCGTCCTTGGGGCCGGTGGTGTTGAAGGTGATGACGTCGCCGAACGCCGCATCCAGCCGGTCGGGCAGGTCGGGCGGCAGCGCCAGGTCATAGCTCCACAGCGAGTTGGAGCGGGCCAGGCTGACCAGCCGCCCATCAGGCCGCACCTCCATGATCTGCCAGTATTTCCCCGACAGCAGCCGCAGGGTGCGGGCGTCCTGAATCTGGGGCACGACCTCGCCGGGCGGCGTGCGGCTGGCGGCGACCACGATCTCTTCCGTAGTCTCGTTCAGCATGGTGCCCAAGCGGCGCAGCGCCGATTCCTGGAAGGCCTGGGTCAGGACCAGGGCGGCGATCACCAGGGCGACCAGAATCCAGGCCGAGGCCAGCCAGATCAGCCGTCGGGTCAGCGAGCGGCCGGGCCGCCCGAACCAGCGTCCCCAATCTTTTCGGCTCGAAACCGCCTGCCCGGTCACGCCGCTTCGGATTCGCCCGCCAGAGGCGTCAGCCGGTATCCCAGGCCGCGCACGGTCTCGATCCGGTCGGAGCCGACCTTCTTGCGCACCCGCCCGATGAAGACTTCGATGGTGTTCGAATCCCGGTCGAAGTCCTGATCGTACAGGTGCTCGACCAGCTCCGTGCGGCTGATGACCCGGCCTTGGTGCATCATCATGTAATGCAGCAGCCGGTATTCCAGCGAGGTCAGGCGCAGGGGTTCGCCGTTGACGCTGGCCCGCGCCGCGCGTGGATCCAGCCGCAGGCCGCCACAGGCCAGGGTCGCCGAAGCGATGCCGGCCGAGCGGCGCAGCAGGGCCCGCAGGCGCGCCAGCAGCTCCTCGGTATGGAAGGGCTTGGTCAGATAGTCGTCGGCGCCGGCGTCGAAGCCCGCCACCTTGTCCGACCACGAGCCGCGCGCCGTCAGGATCAGGACCGGCGTCGCCTTGCCCTCGCGCCGCCAGCGCTCCAGCACCGACACCCCGTCGATCTTGGGCAGGCCCAGGTCCAGGACGATGACGTCATAGGGTTCGTTCTCGCCCAGATAATGGGCCTCCTCGCCGTCCGGGGCGTGGTCCACGGCATAGCCCGCGTCGCCCAGCGCCGCCTTCAGCTGACGCGACAGGTCGGCGTCGTCCTCGACCAGAAGCACGCGCATCAGTTCGGCCTGCGACGTTGATTGTTGTTGTCGTCCGATCCGCCCTGACGGGCCTGGCCGGTGCGGCCGTCGACCACGACCTCGCGCACGCGACCGTCGCGTTCGACCAGGACGGAGTAGTTGCCGTCGCGGCGCGGCTGGGTGTCGATGGGGCGGCCGCCGCCGGCCTCACCGCCGCGACGACGCGCCTCGTCCGGGCTGACGCGCGGGCCGCGATCCTGAGAGCGTGGATCCGGGTCGCGCGACTGGGCGACCGCTTGCGTCGTCATGACGGGAGCGAAGGCCAGGGTCAAAGCCAAGGCCAGGGCCGGTGGAGCGAGGATAAGACTGGCGGGTTTACGGGACATGGCGACCGATCTAGGCCCAATCATCTGAACGGGCGCTGAATACGTCGTATAGTTTAAAGCGACCTTCGCGCCAAACCGACGAACGCCGATCCTGTCATCCTTGTCATGCCGATGAACCGAACCTGATCGTCGCTGTTCAGAACCGGCTCAGTCGCCAGATGGTCAACTCTCCTCATCGCTGGTCACCCCGACCGGCAGAACATTTGAGGAGATCGCCATGCGCAAGCTCATCGTCCCCGCCCTCGTCCTGGCCGCCGCCTCGGTCGCCGCCCCGTCCTTCGCCCAATCCTATAACCGCCCTGCCCCGCCGCATCAGGGCACCCAGCACGCCGGCTATGGCGCGTGGCAGTCGATCAACGCTCGCCAGGCCAACCTGGACCGCCGCATCGACCAGGGCGTCCGCAACGGCCAGCTCAGCCGTCGCGAAGCCACCCGCCTGCGCGGCGAGTTCAACAGCCTGCTGCGCCTGGAAGCCAACTATCGCCGTGGCGGCCTGACCGCCTGGGAGCGGACCGATCTGGACCGTCGCTTCGACCGCCTGTCGGCCCAGGTCAGAAACGAGCGCCGCGATTACGACAACCGTCGCGGCTGAGGCGGCGGCCCATCGACGCCATGAGGGCGCGGCCGAAAGGCCGCGCTCTTTGCGTTTTCCGCCATGCTCTTCGTCCACCCGCAGGAAGATCAGGACGTCTGGGGCCCGCGCCAGTATCCGCGCGGCGGCATCAGGCACATATACGGCCTTCTGAATGACCGCCTGGACGCTTCAAACCGCAGCTTGAAAACAAGCGCCACAGTAGCATTCATAACAGATGTTATTTACCTGGAGTTGTTATTGAGTAATCATATATCCAGACCTTAGAGGAGCGTCTCGTGATCAACGCGCTGTCAGAGGGGCTTGGGCGAGCAGATCAGTCGGGAAGCCCAGCAGGCGCCAATAATCGCGACTGGATAATCCAGTCCGTAGAATCGATGCTCCGGCAGGCGCTGCCGACGCTTATTGTCGTTGGTCGTCAGACATCAACCTACTTCAATGAGGCATGCCGTCAGCTGGTCATGCCAAATTCCGCATTACAAGGCGGCGGCCTTGCGACTGTAGCGCCCTCTCTAGCGACCCAACTTTCCTCGGCGATGGAGGCGGCATGGGCCGGTTGCGCCGGCGTTACGGAAGACATCCAACTCCATGTCGATCGCTCAGAAGGCTCGCGTGAAACCTGGGTGACTGCAGCGGTGACGCCGGTCGGCAGGGACGACCAGATTCACGCAGTCCTTTGCGTGTTTCGCGACATCACGGAAGAGAAACGCCTAAGACAGCGCCTGGCAACCGCAGAGACGACCCTCGACGCGCTCACCACCTTGGCTCCGCTCTTCCTGTGGCGACTGGATACGCGAGGCGTCGTGCGCTGGATGAACGAACGATGCCAGACCTATTTTGGCGTCACTCTGGCGCAAGCCCGCGAAGAAGGCTGGATCGGCTGGCTTCACCCGTCCGAGCGTAGCCGGATCGTCGCCGACTGGGGCCGGGCTGTCACCTTGGCTACACCATTTGAAAGTCGCCATCGGCTGCTTGGCTCCGATGGGGTGTACAGATGGTTCGCCCTGCGCGCTCTGCCCCAGTTCAATGCGCAGGGCGACCTGGTGGAGTGGCACTCGGCAGCGCTTGAAGTCGTCGATGCCGCGCCGGAGGTAGAGCGCCATCGGCTGCTATGGACAGCGGATGCGGCCTCTTTCAGTCGCCACTTCTTGAACGTCGGTCCATCCTGTGGGTGGCCCGATAATTTGAGAGCGCCCCTATCTTGGGATGCTCAACTCGCAAGCGTTTCCGCAGATCAGCGATCGGCTTACCGCGATGCGATGGAAGGTTTGGCAGCTGGGCGATCAGTCGAAGTTCGCTACGAAATCCGCAATGCCGAAGGACAGCGCTTCGACGTTGAGGACACCGCCTTTCCTTTGGTGGAGACGGATGGATCAATCAATCGGTTCATCGGCGAATCGCGCGTGCGAAGGCAAGCCGCCGCCAAAGTTGTCATGATCGACCCGGCCCGCCGAGGTTGCAACCTGAGGAAGGTTCTTGAATCTCACGGACTGGAGGTCGAGGTCTGCGACAAGGCAAAGCGACGTGTGAGAGGCCGCAGCGACATCGGTCTAGTGATCTATTGTTCCAACTCGACGGTCGTGGACATCCTAGGCATGGCGGAGGCGGTGAGATCGGAACTCCCGGATATACCCATGGTCGTTCTTGGAGATCCATTGGCCTCTCCGCATGACATCATCACGCTTCACGAGGCGGGCGTTTTAGACGTTCTGTCTTATGCCTCGAACGACCAGGCTCAAGCTCTATCCGTCATGCCACACATAGATTTATTCCTTAATAACAACATATTAGAACTACCTAGTAGACCTACCAAGCAGGCCCTAAGCCGGCTTTCTCCGCGAGAGCTGGAAATCTTGGAACAGGCGGTCATCGGCGGTACGTCTAAGACGATCGGTCGTATGTTGGGCATCAGTCCTCGGACGGTCGATTACCATCGCGGAAAGGCGTTAGACAAACTGGGAGTGAAGGCGGTCACCCAGGCGGTAGACCTTTTCACCCCCCCTCCGGCCCTACTTCACCGTCGCTACTAAGCGTCAAAAGTAGGTCCCCTGCGCGAACGCCAAGGATTCGCAAACACGTCACGATTGTGTCCAAGCCCACATTAGCTTCCCTGATCGGGAGCCGCGTTCACGCCTCTCGATGCTGGGAGGATAAGAATGCATACTCGTTCGACCGCTGACCTTCTGCTGCCCTTCAGGGGCGCAACTTTGGCCACGCGTCTGCTTGTCGCCGCCGTCTACGCCTTGGGAGCCGTCCTGCCCCTTGGACTGTTTACGGTCCCCGCGCCGGCCCGCGCCCAGACAAGTATTGTGGATGTCTGCACGGGCGTCTCACTCCCACGATCTGCGGTGACGGACATTATACGCCCGGTGATCACGGGGATCGCCACCCCATTAGAGTCGTCGATCAACAGTCTGCTGAACATCTTGGTGCCGCGCCTCAATCTGAACGCCACCACGCTGCTCAATAATGCGGCTAGCGGCCAGGATATTCGCCTGGGCGTCCTCGATGTGAACGGCAATGTCGTCGATGCTCCGGACGCCTGCATCAACCAAGCCGATGCCTTCACCCTGGAGAATGAGCAGGGAATTTCGATCGGCGGCAACCGCATTACGGGTCTGGGATCGGGCGGCGCTGTCGCCATAGCCGGCGAACTGAATTCCATCGCCTTCGGCAACGGCGCCCTGACGGCCGCCACGGCAGTCGATGCGATCGCGCTCGGCCGCGAAGCAGAGATTCTTGGAGGGGCCTCGGGCTCCATCGCCTTGGGCGCCGACGCTTCGGTGTCGGTCGCCAACAGCCTGGCCCTCGGCGCCGACAGCGCAGCCCTGCGGGGCGCCTTGGCCAACTACGCCGCTGTTGGCCTTTCGACGCCGCAGACCTCCGTCGGCGAGGTGTCCTTCGGGGCGATCGGGGCAGAGCGGCAGTTGACGAACGTCGCCGCCGGCTCAGCCCTGACCGACGCGGTCAATGTTGGCCAACTCCAGGGCGTATCCACGAGCCTACAGGCTCTCGCCGATCTCGCCGTCACCTATGACGACGCGACGGCCGCCACCCTGACCCTGGGCGGAACCGGGGGCACAAGGATCACCAACCTGACGCCGGGCTTGCTGGCTCTTGGTTCCGCCGACGCCGTCAACGGCGCTCAGCTCTTCGGTCTGGGTTCCAGTCTTGCGGCGGAGATCGGTGGCAGCACCGCCTTCGATCCCGCCACCAGCACGATCGACATCGGCCTGACCTATGACGGCGTCATTTACGGCAGCGTTCAGGAAGCTTTGGACGCCATCTTCACCACGCCTGGCGGCGGGACGCCCTTCCTGTCCGTGAACTCCGCCCTTGGCGGCGCCTTGGCGGGCGGACTGAACTCGACCGCCGTGGGACCCGCCGCCTCGGCCAGCGCAGACAACAGCGTCGCCCTGGGCGCTTCGAGCACGGCTGACCGCGGCGCCTTGATCGGCTACGCCGCCTTGGGGCTGGACGCGGCCCAGACCTCGTCGGGCGAAGTTTCGATCGGCCTCGCGGGCGCTGAGCGTCAGTTGACGAACGTCGCCGCCGGCTCGGCGCTGACTGACGCCGTCAACGTCGGCCAGTTGCTCGGCGTCTCAGATGACCTTCAGGCCTTGGCCGACATCGCCGTCGCCTATGACGATCCGACAGCGGCCAACCTGACGCTCGCAGGCATCGGAGGCACAGTCATTTCCAATGTGGCGGCAGGCGACCTCAGCGCCGGATCCACCCAGGCCGTCAACGGCGACCAACTGTTCGCCACCAACACACAGGTCGGGATCAACACGACGGCCATCACCAACCTCGGCGCTGACCTTGGCGCCCTGTCGGATACGGCCGTCATGTACGACGACTTGCTGGCCGGCCGCGTCACCCTGGCGGGCGTTGACGGCACAGTCATCGGCAATGTCGCCGCCGGCGCCCTGACCGCGACCTCCACCGAGGCGATCAATGGTTCGCAGCTGTTCGCCACCAACACCCAGGTCGGCATCAACACGACCGCCATCACCAACCTCGGCGCTGACCTTGGCGCCCTGTCGGATACGGCCGTCATGTACGACGATCTGCTGGCCGGCCGTGTCACCCTGGCGGGCGTTGACGGCACAGTCATTGGCAATGTCGCCGCTGGCGCCCTGACCGCGACCTCGACCGAGGCCGTCAACGGATCGCAGCTGTTCGCCACCAACACCCAGGTCGGCGTCAACACGACCGCCATCACCAACCTCACCACCAACCTCGGCGCGCTTTCCGACACGGCCGTCATGTACGACGACCTGCTGGCTGGCCGCGTCACCCTGGCGGGCGTCGACGGCACGGTGATCGGCAATGTCGCCGCCGGCGCCCTGTCCTCCACCTCGACCGAGGCGATCAACGGCGCCCAACTGTTCGCGACCAACACCCAGGTCGGACTGAATACGGATGCCATCGCGGATATCGCCGCCGTCTCCGCACTGGCGGTCGTCTATGATGACCCGACCTTCGACACCCTGACCCTTGCCGGCGCCGCCGGCACCACGATCAGCAATGTCGCGGCGGGCGAGCTCAGCGCTGCCTCCACCGAGGCGGTCAACGGCGCCCAGCTGTTCGCGACCAATACCCAGGTCGCAGAGAACACCGCCGATATCGTCACCAACACCACCGCCATCACCACCATCACGAACAACCTGAACAATGGCGCAGTGGGCGTGGTGCAGTATTCGAACGCCGCCGATCCGACGACGCCGAACGGCGGGGTCGCCACCAATGACGTGACCCTGGTGGGCGCGCTGGCCGGTCCGGTGGGTCTGCACAATGTCGCCGCCGGCCTGATCGCTTCCGGGTCGAGCGACGCCGTCAACGGCGGCCAGGCCTTCGCCTTCGGACAAAGTGCAGCGGCCGGGTTCGGCGGCGGCACCGCGTTCAACCCTCTGACCAACACCCTGGATGTCGCCATCACCTATCAGGGCGTCCAGTACGCCAGCATCCAGGCCTTCCTGGACGCCCTGTCGGGCGCGCCGACGGGCGGGGGCTCCAGCGTCTATCTGGCCGTCAACTCCAACCTCGCCCCCGCGAACGCCCAAGGTCAGGACGCCGTCGCCGTCGGTCCCGAATCCCAGGCTGTCGCCGACAACAGCGTCGCCCTGGGCGCCGGCAGCGTCGCCGATCGCGCCGCCCAGACCGACTATGCGGCGCTGGGCGTCACGGGCCTTCAATCCTCGGCCGGTTCGGTCTCGTTCGGTTCCGCCGGCGCCGAACGCCAGCTCACCCATGTTGCAGCGGGCACGGCGGCGACCGACGCGGTCAACGTCGCCCAACTGCAGGGCGTGTCCGACCGGGTCGAAGCCATCGCGGGGACCGCTGTCTCCTACGACACGACGACCCGCGACACCCTGACCCTGGCCGGCGCCGGCGGCACCACCATCACCAATGTCGCGGCGGGCCAGGTCAACGCGACCTCGTCCGACGCCGTCAACGGGTCGCAACTGTTCGCCACCAACACCCAGGTCTCCCAGAACACGACGGCGATCACCAATCTGACCAACAACATCGCCAACGGCAGCCTCGGCCCCGTGCAATACAGCGACGGCGATGACCCCGAGACCCCGAACGGCGGCGTGCGCTCCGACGACCTCACCCTGGTCGGCGCCAGCGGCGGCGCGGTGGGCCTGCACAATGTCGCCAACGGCCGTATCGCCGCCGGGTCGACCGACGCCGTCAACGGCGGCCAGATCTACGAACTGGCCTTCGCCGCGACCAATGCAGTCCAGTACGACACAGACGCCAATGGCGGACGCACCAACAGCATCACCTTCCAGGGCGGCGACACCTCGGCCCCTGTGACGCTAAACAATGTCGCGGCGGGCACGGTCAGCGCCACTTCCACCGAGGCGGTCAATGGCTCGCAGCTGTTCCAGACCAATCAGGCCGTCGCGACGGCCCAGACCACGGCCGACAGCGCCCTGGCCCTGGGTCAGAACTCGCTTCAGTACGCCGACCAGGGCCAGACCCGCGTGGTCCTGGGCCGCAGCAGCGGACCGGCGGTCACCGTCAGCAATGTCGCCGCCGGGGTCGCAGACACCGACGCCGTCAACGTCCTGCAACTGCGCGAGAGCATGAACGAGGCGATCCAGCAGTCGAACACCTATACCGACATGCGGCTGGCGGCGGTCAACTACAATGTCCAGGAAGTGCGCAAGCTGGCCTTCGCTGGCACAGCGGGCGCCCTGGCGGCGGCCGGGATGCCCCAGATCGCCGAGCGCGGCAAATCGATGTTCGCGGTGGGCTATGGCACCTACGAGGGCCAGTCGGCCATGGCGATGGGCTTCTCCCGCGCCTTGGGCGACGGCTCTATGGTCTTCCGGGCCGGCGCGACCTTCGACACCCAGAACCACGTCGGCGCCAATGCCGGCGTCGGCTGGCGCTTCTGAAACGGTTGGATTGGAGGGCCACCCCCTCCAATCCAATTTTTCAAGACGACGGATCAACACCGCCATACCAAAAAGCAGCCTTGTTGGCCGCTAACCTGACGAGGCCCTGTTCGTCCTGACCGGCCGATATGCCGCAATACGGCGACCTGCGACACTGGTGGCGGACATCCATGCCGCCATGTCGAAAGACGACATTGACGGCTACTCAAAGCTAAGGCCTCGACACGCCAAGACCGTCCCGGCATTGAGGCTTATGCCCGTCTCTCCAACGACCAGCCGCGCCATCGACGGCCAGCAGATCGTCGAGGCGGCGATCGCGCATGCGACCGCCGAAGGGCTGAACAGCCTGACCTTGCGCGATCTCGCCCAAGCCGTCGGCAAGAGCACGACCGTCATCGTCAATCTGTTCGGGGCCAAGTCCGGTCTGATCCAGGCGGTGGGCGAAGAGGCCCTGCGGCGGGACGCGGCGTTCCATGACCGGTTTTTTCAGGCTGTCGCCGGCCTGCCCGTCGAGCGCGACAACCTGCTGGCCTTGATCCAGCACTATCTTAACCTGCGCGCCGGGCCCGACGCGGGCTTCGTGCGGATATGGGAAGGCCTGTCGCTGGACGCCGAGGTCGGACCTGAGCGTCGCGACCTGATGGTGCGGTGGGACGCGATGCGGCGCGAGGCCTGGCGCGATCATCTGGCCGCCGATGACAGGCTGGTCGAGTTCGCTGGGCCGCTCGTCGCCTGGCTGACCATGGAGCAGTTCTATGCCGGCGCGCTTTCCGGGCGCTCCGACTATGCACTCATCGTCGCCGAAGGCTTGGGCGGTTTGGTCGATCACGCCTTCGGGCGTCCAGACGGCCCGGCGACCGCGACCTTGTGGCGGCGTGAAAACCTGGTCCTGCCCAAGGCGCCCGCCGAAGGCCTGGAGCCGGAGTCCATGCGGCGCAAACTGCTCGACATCGCCGCAGACCAGATGCTGGCCGGCGGGGTGACGGCGGTCACCAATCGGTCGGTCAGCGTGGTGGCCGGCACCTCGACCTCGACCATCGCCTATCACTGGCCCGACATGCGGCGGTTCGTGCTGGATGCGGTGTGGCATAGCGTGTTCCGCGACATGCCGCGCTATCTGGCCGGTCAGCGGCCCGAGGGCGATCCGGCCGCAGCCGATCTGGACAGCTGGGCGCGTATCATGGCGCCGACCGTGTCGATCCAGCCTGAGGTCGAGGGATTCTACGTCCGCTACGCCCGCCTGATCGCCAGCGCCTGTATCGAGGCGCGGCGAGACCCTTCCTTGCAGGATCTCGTCATGCTGTTGCGCGGCCCGGAAGGCGGCGGGACCTATTACAACAGCGCGGGCGTCTGGCCCGCCGAGTTCGACCTGACCCGCTTGGCGGCCACGCGCTTCGCCCTGTGGATCAAGGGCGCCGCCCTGACGGCGCGCGCCACCGGCGCAGACATCACGGCGACGGACCTCCAGGCGGCGGCGTTGCGATTGGTTACGCGTCGCGCGTGACAGAACACGCGTTATCGGCGAACTGCACCCCGAATAGCCACGCCTGACAGAAACACTTCAGCGAAGCGTCACAAAAGCATCGTCCCTGCGGCCTATTGGCGCATCGTTGTCGAACAGTTGTTTTTCTGGCGCGGCGAAGGCGGCTTTGGCCTCCTCCCCTGCGCTTGTCGTCGCCCCGCCTGACCGCCGGATCGCGACTGTTCGACGACACCCCGAAACGCTTCGGCGCGCGAGGGAGGGGGTCTCCCCGCGCGTCGCCCGAAGGATGGTCAAAATGCAACGTCTTCTCCTCGGCGCCTCCGGCGTCGTCCTCGCCCTTGCGGCCATGCCCGCAGCGGCCCAAACCGCGCCCGAATCCCACACCGCGACGGTGCAGGACATCATCGTCACCGCCCAGCGTCGCGAACAGTCCAGCCAGGACGTCGGCATCGCGCTGAGCGTGATCGGCGGTCAAAACCTCGACGAAAAAGGCGTCAACGTCATCAACGACATCGAAAACGTTGTCCCGAACATGGAGGTCGACAGCCAGTTCGGCAGCGGCCAGCCCAGCTTCCGCATCCGCGGCATCGGCACCCGCGAATACTCCTCGAACAACGCCTCCACCGTCGGCATCTATGTCGACGAAGTCGCCCATCCCTATACGATCACCACCCAGGGTGCGATGTTCGACATCGCGCGACTGGAAGTGCTGCGTGGGCCGCAGGGCACCCTGTACGGCCGCAACACGACCGGCGGTGCGGTGAACATCATCACCAACGCGCCGACTGTCGATCAACGCGCCGGCTTCTCGGCCGAATACGGCTCCTATGACCGCTACAAGGTCGAAGGCTATGTTTCGGGCCAGATCGCGCCCGGCCTGCTGGGTCGCCTGGCCGCCGTCACCGAACAGGGCGGCGCCTGGCAATACCATCGCACGACCGGCGAAAAGCTGGGTGATCGCGACAAGACCGCCCTGCGCGCCCGACTGACCTGGGACGCCTCGCAGGACGTCACGGTCGATCTGTCCGCCACCTACAGTATCGACAAGTCGGATGGCCTGGGCTTCCGCCTGCGCGCGCCCTATCCCGTCTTCGACGGCAGCGTCACCTATCCCGCCGACACCGCCCGCCGGATCACAGGCTGGCAGATCTCGCCGGCTCTGGCGGCTGTGTCCGGTCGCAGCCTGAACGCCAAGCCGGGTCGTGACAACGACGGCCTGGACCTCAGCGCCCGCGTCCGCGCCGACCTGGGCTGGGCCACGCTGAACACCATCACCGCCTATCAGACCTTCAGCCGCTCGGAATACAACGACTGGGACGGCACGCCGGCGGCGGAATCCGACGTCTATTTCTACAACGACATCAAGGCCTTCTCGCAGGAGGCCCGCCTGTCCAACGAGGCGGGTCGCCTGAACTGGATGGTCGGCGCCCACTATGCCGACGAAAGCGTCGACGGCGGCTTCTACACCGAGTTCCGCGGCGCCAACCGCAACCTGATCAACACGCCCTATGATCAGTCGGTCCAGGCCATCGGCGTCTTCACCCACAACAGCTTCGCCCTGACGGATCGCCTGAGCCTGATCGCCGGCCTGCGTTACGAGAACGAAGACCGCAGCCTGACCACGACCGGCACGCGCCGCCTGAACGTCGCCGTCGGCCCGGAGATGACGTACAAAACCTCCCTGTCGGAATGGACCGGCCGCTTCGGCCTGGAATACGACCTAGCCGACAACGCCCTGCTCTACGCCAGCGTGGCGCGCGGGGTGAAATCCGGCGGCTTCACCACCTACAACGGCCAGTCGCAGACACCCTTCAAGCCCGAAGTCGTCATCGCCTATGAGGCAGGGATCAAGTCGGACCTGTTCGACAACCGCTTGCGCGTCAACGGCGCCGTCTTCTACTACGACTACGAAAACCAGCAGATCCAGGGCAACGAATACAGCCGCGAAACGGGCCAGCTGGGCAAGATCACCAATGTGCCCAAGTCCGAAATCTATGGCGGCGAGATCGAGCTGACCTGGACGCCGTTCTCGGGCCTGACAATCAGCCAGAACTTCGGCTACAAGGAAGGCAAGTATAACGAATACTTCGCCATCGACCCCACCGCGACCAACGCCGCCAACCCCGTCAACGGCCCGTGGGACATCATCATCTCGAACGACCGTTCGGGCGAACCACTGCAGTTTCCCAAGTTCAACTATGGCGGCTCCATCGCCTATGACTGGTCGATGGCCGGCGTCGCCCTGCGCGCCGAGACCAACTACAATCAGCGCGACGGCATCTACAACGCGTCCTCGGCCTCGGTCCTGCCGGGCTACTGGCTGTGGAACGCCAACCTGAGCGCAGGGCCCGAGAACGCCAACTGGCGCGTCGGCCTGTGGGCGCGCAACCTCTTCAACACCGAATATGAAGAGACCCGCAACAACTTCAACGGCGGCGCCCGTCCGACCAGTTCGCCGAACGAAGGCCGCACCGTCGGCGTGCGCCTGACGATGGACTTCTAAGCCAAGTCGCTATCGGCGGGTCGGTTTGTCCGGCCCGCCGCCCTCTTGCCTTCGCCTGCCGGGACCGTCGCCGATGCTTATGCTCAAACCTTCGCTGCCGCTGAGCCGCCGCGCCCTGATCGCCGGCCTGGTCGCCGCCCCGGTCGTGCTGCGTTTCGGCCAGGCGCAGGCCGGCGGCGCCTATCTGTTTCCGCTCGGCGTCGCCAGCGGCGATCCCTGGCCCGACGGTTTCGTCCTGTGGACGCGTCTGGTCGCCGATCCCGTCGCGCCCGATGGCCTGGGCGGCCTGTCGGCGCCGATCGAGGTCGTGTGGGAGATCGCGACGGACGAAGGCTTTGGCCGCATCGCCGCCTCGGGCCGAGCGACGGCCGACGTCTCCGCCGCCCATGCCGTTCACGTCGAGGTTCAGGGTCTGCGTCCCGGCCGTCCCTACTGGTATCGCTTCACCGCCGCCGGCCAGCAAAGTCCGGTCGGCCTGGCGCGCACCGCGCCCGCACCGAACGCCGCCGTCGACCGGCTGCGTTTAGCCGTCGCCTCCTGCTCGAACTGGGAGTCGGGCTATTTCAGCGCCTATGGCCACATGGCCGACGAGGCGCCGGACCTGACCCTGTTCCTGGGCGATTATATCTACGAATACAGCCGAACCGGCGCCCAGGCGACCAACGTCGTTCGCCCCTATGGGCTGGAAGAGGCCACGACTCTGGCCGGCTATCGCAACCGCTACGCCCTGCATCGCACCGACGCCGATTTGCAGCGCCTGCATGCCGCCGCGCCCTGCCTGGCCGTGTGGGACGACCACGAAATCCAGGACGACTATTCCGGCATCTGGTCCAAGACGCCCGGCGTCGCGCCGAACGATTTCCTGCGGCGCCGCGCCGCCGGATACCAAGCCTTCTATGAAGCCATGCCGATCCGCCGCACGCGGCTCGATTCCCGACTTCAGATGCCGATCCATCGCCGCATCCGATACGGAAACCTGGCCGAGTTCTTCATGCTGGACGGCCGGCAATATCGGTCCAAACAGGCCTGCAGCGACGGCCCGAACGGCGGCAAGGGACAGGTCGTCACCGACGCCGCCTGTCCCGATCGCCTGGACCCCTCGCGCACCTTCCTGGGCTTCGAACAGGAAAACTGGCTCTACGACGGCTTGGCCCGGTCGCAGGCGCGCTGGAACATCCTGGGCCAGGACCTGGTGATGGCGGGACTGCGGTTCGGCAACGGCGATGCGGAGACGCGCTACTGGACCGACACCTGGGACGGCTATCCCGTCGCCCGCGACCGCATGACCGAGGCTCTGGCCACCCTGAAGCCGCGCAATCCCGTCGTGCTCAGCGGCGACTACCACTCGTTCTGGACCAACGACGTGAAGCGCGTCAGCGCCGATCCGTCGTCGGCGACCGTCGCCACCGAGTTCGTCGGCACCTCCATCTCGTCCTCGGGCCCGCCCTACGAGTCCCTGATGGCGAACATGCCGAACAACCCGCAGATCAAATTCTTCGACAGTCGCGTCCGGGGCTACATGTCGATGGACATCACGCCGCGCCTGATGACCACGCGATACCAGGCCATCAGCGACGTCCGCGACCCCAGGGCGACCCTGTCCACCCTGAACACCTGGGTCGTCGAGGACGGCCGTCCCGGCGCCCAGCTCGCCTAAAATCCAACAGTTCCAGAGTTCCCAATGAGCCCCTTCCCTCACGCGCGTCGCCTGACGGCGACGGCCCTGGCGTTCGCCCTCGCCGGCTGCGCCGGCGCGCCTGCATCCGTCCCCACCTTCTGGACCGGCTTCCGCGACCATCCGCACGGCTATCTGGCAAAGGACGACGCGCCCAACGCCGCCGCCTTCCTGCCGCCTCCACCACAAGCCGGCTCGCTGCGTGAACAGGACGACATCGCCGTCTATCGCGCCACCCGCGCCTTGAAGGACACACCTCGCTGGGCCCAGGCCCGCGCCGACAACGAGATCGAGACACCAAGTGCGCCCCGCGTCTTCGACGAGGCCCTGGGCATCCGCTTCACCCCGGAACGCATGCCCGTCCTGACCCGTCTGCTGGGCCGGATGCTGGGCGATCTGGAGACCGTCCAGACCCCCGCCAAGCGCGGCTTCATCCGTCCGCGTCCCTTCGTCACCGAACCCGCCGAGACCTGCATCACGCCCGAACCCTGGCTGGCCGCCAGCGGCTCCTACCCCTCGGGCCATTCCGCCCTGGGCTGGGCCTGGGCGCTGGTCCTGTCGGAGATGGCGCCCGACCGCGCCGACGAAATCCTCGTGCGCGGCCTGGCCTATGGCGAAAGCCGCATGATCTGCGGCGTCCACTACGCCAGCGATGTCGAGGCGGGCCGCATCGTCGGCGCCGCCCTGTTCGCCAGCCTCAAGGCCGACCCGGCCTTTCAGGCGGATTTCGAGGTGGCGCGTCGCGAGCTGGTCGAGGCCAGACAGGCGAGCCGCTAGCAGAACCTGTCACGTCCCTGTTGAGGAAGCGTGGTTCACGGTCGTTGTCTGAGGGACGCGCGATTTCCAGCGGCGTCCCTCCCGGAGATCGATCATGAGCGCTCTTGTCCTCGCCCTGCTTCTGGGTGCGTCGTCCTGCGAGCCAGCCGCCGCCGATGTGGGCGCAGCGGGCGGGGATGGCTGTGCGCGGGTCTGGATGGATCGGTCGTTGCGGATGAACGACATCGCCGCAGTCGGCACCCACAACAGCTACAAGCTGGCCATTCCAGAGGCCGAGCTGGCCGCAATGACGGCGGTCGACCCGCGCGCGACGGGGTTGGATTATGCGCATCGTCCGTTGACGGAACAACTGGACGCCGGCGCACGTCAGCTGGAGATCGACGTGCTGAACGACCCCCTGGGCGGCCGATATGCGCGCCCGGCCTCGGCACTGGGTCGAGCAGGCCAGGGCGCGCCGACGAGCCCGAGCTTCCGGGACGCCATGGCGCGGCCGGGGATGAAGGTGCTGCATATGCCCGACGTGGATTTTCGCAGTTCCTGCCTGACCTTCGTCGCCTGTCTGACCCAGGTCCGCGACTGGTCGGCCGCCCATCCCGATCACGCGCCCATCCTGATCATGCTGAACGCCAAGACGGGCGCCGCCTCTATGCCGGGCGGCGCAGCGCCGATGGATTTCGACGCGGCGGCCTGGGACGCGCTGGACGCCGAGATCCGCGCCGTGTTCGACGCCGGTCGCCTGATCACGCCGCACCAGGTGCGCGGCGACCACGCCACCCTGCGTGAGGGCGTGCTGGCGGGCGGCTGGCCGACGGTTGGCGAGGCGCGCGGCAAGGTCTTCTTTGCTTTGGACGAGGGGCCGGAAAAGGTCGCGGCCTATGCGGCGGGACGGCCGTCGCTTCAGGGCCGGGCGATGTTCGTCAACACCGACGAGGCCAGCCCCGCCGCCGCCTATCTGACGCTCAACGATCCGGTGGCCCAGCAGGATCGCATCCGGGCGGCCGTGCGCCAGGGCTTCATCGTGCGCACCCGCGCCGACGCCGACACGGTCGAGGCCAGGGCCGCCGACGTGACGCGCCGCACCTCCGCCTTCGCCAGCGGGGCGCAATATGTCTCGACCGACTACTATTGGGCCGATCCGCGCTTTGCGGCCTATGAGGTGCGTCTGCCGGGGGCCCAGGCGGCGGCGTGCAATCCGGTGCGGGCGGCGGCGCGGTGCGACGGACTGGCGGTCGAGATGGTTTCTGGCGCGCCCGTGCGCGGCTATCTGGCGCCAGGGGATCGACCGGACCTGACGACGGTGCTGGCCCCGCCGCCCGAGCCGGGCTCGCCCCGCGACCGCGCCAACGCCGAGGTGTTCCGCGAGACCCGCGCGCTTCAGGGCACGGCGCGCTGGGACGTGGCGACCGCCGATGTCACGGGCGACAAATACGACCATTTCGCCCAGGCGCTGGGCGTGCGCCTGACGCCGGAACAGGCGCCGGTGCTGACGGCCCTGCTGGACCGGTCGGGCAATGACCGCTCGGTCGTGGGTGTGGCCAAGGAACACTGGGGGACCAAGCGGCCCTATATCGGCACGGACCTGCCGATCTGCGAGGCCAAAAGCGACCATCTGGCGGGCAATCCCGACTATCCATCCGGCCATTCGGCGCATGGGATGCACATCGCCATGATCCTGGCCGAACTGGCGCCCCAGCGGGCCGACGCCCTGTATGCGCGCGGTCGCGAGTTCGCCGAGAGCCGCTTCGTCTGCGGCTCGCACAGCTACAGCGCCGCCGAGGCCGGCATTCTGTCGGGCGCGGTCATCTATGGCGCCGAACAGCGCTCTGAGACCTTCCGTCGCGACATGGAGGCGGCGCGCGCGGAGGTGCAGGCGGCGCTGGCCAAGGCCCGTCTTGAGCCGGTTGCGAGGTCGAACGCGACAGCGCCGTGAACATTGGATGAAATCGGCTGTCACACGCTGAGGGGCGGGGTGACGCCGTCGTTGAGGGCGGTAGATCGGCCGGCGTGACGCCATGGGCCGGTCGACGTGTTTCGCGGGTGAAACGCGTCAAGCTCTCTGGGGGTAGTCCAAATGAAGAACCGAATTCTCGGCACGACGGCGCTGGTCGTCGCGGCCGTCTCGCCGTTCGCCGCCTTCGCGCAAACGGCCGACCAAGTCTCGGCGCAGGCTAACGTGTCCCAGGTCGACGAGATCATCGTCACCGGCAGCTATCGCCGGAGCCTGGAAGAGGCCGTCGACATCAAGCGCAAGACGGTCGGCTTCTCCGATTCGATCGTGGCGACCGACGTGGCCAACTTCCCCGAGCAGAACCTGGCGGAGGCGCTGCAACGCATCCCCGGCGTGACCATCGAACGCAACAGGGGCCTGGGCCAGCGCGTGTCGGTGCGCGGCCTGCCCAGCGAGTTCACCTTCGTCACCATCAACGGCCTGGCGACCGCCTCGGGCAGCGGCGGGCGCGACGTCGAGTTCGACATCTTCGCCTCGGAAATCATCCAGCAGGTCACGGTACAGAAGTCCCCGCGCGCGGCGGACGAGGAAGGCGGCATCGCCGGTTCGGTCAACATCTCGACCGCGCGTCCGTTCGACTATGAGGGGCGTCGCATCGTGGCCTCGGCCGAGGGCGCCTACAACTCCATCTCGGAAAAGACCGATCCGAAACTGTCCTTCCTGGCCAGCGACACCTGGGGCGACTGGGGTGCGCTGGTGTCCTTCTCGAGCGCACGCCGGACCAACCGCACGGACTCGGAATCGGGCATCAACTTCCGTCCCCTGACGCGTTTCCTGGCGACCTCGACCGGCGTGCGCGGCACGCAGGCCGCCGCCGTCCTGGCGCGCGACGCCGGCGTCATCGTCCAGAACCGCGCCAATACGGCCGAGACCGACCGGATCATCTTCCAGGACAAGGTGGGCGACCGCGCCTATCTGAACACCCAGGACCAGTGGGGCGGAGCCCTGTCGCTGCAGTATCGTCCGTCGGCCAACTTCAGCCTGGCGTTCGACGCCCTGATCGGCCGCTATGAGACCACCGAAGACCAGTATGATGCGGCGGCCTATTCGGCCTCCAGCCGTTCGACGCTTGAGACGATCCACGAGTTCGACAAGACCACCTTGGCCGACTACGGCATGGTGGTGCTGCGCGACGTCTCCTACACGCTCACCCAGCACGAGATGCTCAGCAAGGAGCAGATCAACGAGACCGACTATCGCCAGTTCGGGACCGAGCTGAACTGGAGCGGCGACAGCTGGAAGTTGCACGCCCTGGCCGGCTATTCCGGCGCCGAGAAGACGCTGGACTACGCCAATCTGAAGCACGTCGCCTATGCGCCGTCGCGGACGCGCTGGACCGCCGACGGCGGCGAGACGATCAAGAGCGCCAACCCCGCCTCGATCGACATGTACAACTCGCCTCAGAGCTATCTGTTCGAAGCGTATGAGACGACGCTGGAACAGATCACCGACGACAAATACGCCGCCCAGATCGACTTCACCAAATACCTGGGCCTGGACTTTTTCCCGGCCCTGACCAGCGTCCAGTTCGGCGCGCGCTATACCGACAAGTCCAAGGAGCGGCAGTACGGCGCCCTGAACATCCAGGGGACCGGGCCGGGCCGCGTCGACTATCTGAACCGTCCGATGTCGCAAAGCGAACTGACGCCGATCGGCGACCTGGTTCCCGGCGGCGCCTTCAGCATTCGCGATCTGAACTGGAGCCAGGTGTGGAACGACTACGCCCGTCGCACCTTCCGCTACGACGGCTTCTCCACGCCGTTCACGCCCGGCGACTACTACGAAGTGTCGGAAAAGGTCCTGTCGCTCTACGCCATGGCGGATCTGAACTTCGACATCGGCCCGGTGCCGGTCTCGGTCAACGGCGGCGCGCGTTATGTCGATACCTCGATCACCTCGTCGGGCTATCACCAGATCCAGAACCCGAACGGTTCGACCGGCTTCACGCCTGCGCCGATTTCGAGCGACGGCGGCTATGACAAGCTCCTGCCCAGCCTGAACCTCACGGCCGAACTGACCGACAGCCTGATGTTCCGCGCGGCGGCGTCGGAAACCCTGATCCGCCCGGCCCTGACCGACCTGGCCTACAAGCGCACGGCCAGCTTCAACTCGTTCCGCTTCACAGACGGCAACCCCAACCTGAAGCCGACTTACGCCAAGCAATGGGAAGTCGGGCTGGAGCAGTATCTGGGCGACGGCGGTCTGCTGGCGGTCTCGTATTTCTGGAAGGAGATTGAGGGCGTGGTGCGTCAGGCCCTGACGGGCACCGTGCCGAACGTGACCAAGTACAACGCCAACGGCACCATCGACGGCGTCTATACCTTCGACGTCTATCAGCCGATCAACGAGCCGGGCTCCTATGAGGTCAGCGGGGTCGAGCTCGTCGCCGTGGTGCCGTTCGGCCAGTTCTACGCGCCGCTGGAAGGGTTCGGGATCAACGCCAACTATACCGTTCTGGACAGCTCGCTGACCGGCACGTCGAAACTGGGCATTCCCACCCCGCCGGTCGGCCTGGCCGACAACACCTACAACGTCACCCTGTTCTACGAAAACGCCAGGTTCCAGGCTCGGGCGTCCTACAACTTCAAGGACAAGTACGTCGAAGCCATCGGCTACGAAATGTATCCGATCTGGCGTGAGGGTTATGGCCAGGTCGATCTGTCGGCCAGCTACCGCGTGACCGACGCCATCCAGATCAACCTGGAAGGCATCAACGTCACCGACGAGGCGACCAAGGGCTACACGATGGATCCGTCCTTCCCCACGATGTACGAAATGTCGGGACGCCGGATCAATCTGGGCCTGCGGATGGAGTTCTGATCCGTTCGTGGACCTGAACCCCTGCCCTGACTGTCAGGCGAGCGCGTGATCCCCGCGCGTTCACCTCGCCGTGACGCCTCCTCCTGTTCGGGAGGGGGCGTCTTTGCGCCTTCGGGCGACACCGGCGTCGAGGCCGAGGTCAACCGTCTGCGGACCGATCTGGTCGCCTATCTGCTGCGCAAGACCCGCGGCGCCGGCGACGCCGAGGACGTGGTTCAGGAGGCCTTCGTGCGCTTCCACCGCGCCGGCCACGATCTGAACAGCGCCGACGCTCGGCCCCTGTTGTTCGTCATCGCGCGCAACATCCAGCTGGACCGCTGGAAGGCCGACGGACGCGAGAGCGCGCGACGCAGCGCCCATGACATCCACGACCTGGACAACGGACCGCGCGCGATCGCCAGCGAGACGCCCGACGCCGAGACCGGGCTGATCCGCCGACAGGACCTGGCCGCCGCCGCCGCCGTGATCCGGGCCCTGCCGCCCAAGACCCGCGACGCCTTTCTGCTGCACCGGTTCGAGGCCCTGACCTATCGCCAGATCGCCGGACGACTGGGCGTCTCGGTCAGCATGGTCGAAAAACATATCGCCGAAGCCCTCCGTCAACTGAAGAAATCGCGGGGCGACTGAGGTGTCTCGCATCTGGATCGTTGTGCTTTTTGAGGCGGGCTGCAAAGGCGACCCGCGCCGCGCGTTTAAGAGGAAATCGCCACGCTGATGCTGGAGCGCCTGAACATCCTGATCGCCGCTCGTCCCAGGACGGCCGAGGCGTGGCTGGCCCGCATGGCGCGGCCGGGCGCGGGCGCGCGCGAACAGGCCGGCCTGATAGCGTGGCTGGAGGCCGATCCCGACCATCTACGTCAGTACGAACAGGCCAAGGCCGACCAGGCGGCGCTGGAACCCTTGCGCAGCGCCTTCGCCGGCGATCTGGCGGCCCTGCGTCGCAGCGAGCGCAAGTCGATGACGCGCCGTCCACTGCTGGCGTCGGGTCTTGCCATGGCGGCCGTCGCCGCCGCCGTCGTCCTGGTCCCGATGCTGAAGGGCGCCGAACAGGGTCGGCTTTACGAGGCCGCGCCCGGCCGGATCACCGACATCGCCCTGGACGATGGGTCGCGGGTGACACTGGACGCCGGATCCGCCATCCGCGTGAACCTGGGCGACGACGCGCGCCGTGCGACGCTGGAACGGGGCGCGGCCTATTTCGAGGTGGCCCACAACACCGCCCGTCCCTTCCAGGTCGCAGTCGGGGATCGTCGGGTGATCGTGACCGGAACGCGCTTCGTCACCGCCCTGACCGGCGACGGCGCGCAGATCTCGCTGTTGCAGGGGCGGGTCGCGGTCGGGACGCGCGACGCGACGGCCAAAGATGCGCTGGACGGCGCCCTGATGCTGTCGCCGGGCGAACGTGCGGACTTCCAGCCGGGCAAGCCGGGCATCCGCAAGATGGCCGCCGACGTCGAGATGGCGACGGCCTGGCGCAAGCGTCGCCTGGTGTTCCAGGATGCGCCCCTGTCGGCCGTGGTCGCCGCCGTCGCCCGTTATTCGGACCATCCCCTGGTCCTGGCCGATCCTGCGCTCGGACGCACCCGCGTGACGGTGGTCCTGCCGCTTGAGGGCGAGGATGCGTTGGAAGACCGGATGGCGGCCCTGCTGCCGATCCGCATCGTACCGGACCGGGACGGCCGGCGGCTGATCCGCGCGGAGTGAGGCGGCCGTATCGCAGACCTGTCATGGGACTGCGCTAAGGGCTTCACGGAACATCTCCCCGAGGCTCGCTGTTTGAAACCGCCCGCTGCATCGCTGCCCGCCGGCGTGCGACGCAAGCCTCGGCGCGTCGTCTGCGGGGTTGCGACCGTCGCCGTGATGGCTGCCCTTGCCCAGCCGGCGCTGGCCCAGTCCGGGTCGCGCGTTCAGGCCTTCGACATCGCCGGCCAGGACGCCTCGTCCGCCCTGTTGCGCCTGTGCCTGGAGGCCGGGTGCGAACTGGCCTTCGTGCAACGTCCCGGCCGGGACGTGCGCACGCGCGCAGTCAACGGACGGATGAGCTGGCGCGCCGCTCTGGCGCGGATGCTGGAAGGAACCGACCTGCGGTATCGCTTCGTCGGGTCGCGGGGCGTGCGCATCTGGGCCGTCGCTCCGCCAATCCGACCGGCCGCGCCGCCCCCGCCCGAAACGACCGAACTGGAAGCGGTCGAGGTCGTCGGCCGCCTGTCGGACCGGATCGACGAGGCCTTGCGGCGCAAGCGTGACGCCGACGTCATCTCCGACGGCCTGTCGTCCGAGCGGATCGGCGACCTGCCGTCCGCCAATCTGGCCGAGGCGCTGCAAAGGGTGCCGGGCGTCGCCATCGAGCGCGAGGTCGGCGAGGGCCAGTTCGTCAGCGTGCGGGGTCTGGGGCCGCTGTTCCAGTCCGTGACCCTGAACGGCGCGCCCGTGGCCTTCAACGAGAACATCCGCAACTCGACGCAAAGCGGACGGCAGTTCCGGTTTCGCGCCCTGTCCGTCGATCTGCTGGCGGGCGCGCGCCTGACCAAGTCCGCGACGGCGGACCTGACCGAGGGCGGCATCGGCTCTAACATCGACATCGAAACGGCCGGCGGGCTGGACGGCGATCCGTTCCTGACGGTGCGGCTTGGCGGCGAGACCACGACGCGCGACGGACGCATCAGCCCCGATCTGTCCATGGGCGGACGGTGGGTCTTATCGAGCGGTTCCGCCGGTCTTGTCGCGGGTCTGTCGCAGGAGCAGAGATCGGTCCGCTATGATCGGTTTCAGGTCATGCGCTATGGGGACATCGTCGTGGACGGCCGCACTCTGGCGGCGCCCAACGACCTGCGCACCACGGTCGAAAGCGAGGATCGCCGCCGCCGCAGCGGTTTCGTCGGGGGGGACTGGCAGGTCTCGCCGGACCTTAGGCTCGATCTCGACGCCCTGGTCTCGACCTTCGACAACGCCATCCGCGAGGACCGGCTGGTCTTCGGCCTGGGCGAGCGGTTGGCGACGCCGGGCGCGATCCAGCGGGTTCAGGACGGGGTCGTCACGGCGGGCCGGATCGCCGCCGGACGGATCGACAACAACACCGAGTTCTCGGACCAGTCGCACCTGAACGTCGCTGCCTCGCTGGGCGCCGAACTACGGCTCGGGAACTGGCGACTGACCCCACGCCTCAGCGTCTCCAGCGCGCACTCCGTGCTCGACACGCCGCTGGAGCGACTGTCGGCCCAGTCGCCGGAGGGCGTCGCCTACGTTTTCGATCTGAAGGGCGCCGCCGACGCGCGTCGGGCAGACCGGCTGACGACCGACTTCGATCTGTTGGATCCCTCCCGGCTGGTTCTGGCTCAGTTGAATATCAGGGCGGTCGAATCCCGCGACGAGGACGTGACCGCCGTCCTGGACGCCCGCCGGACCCTGGACCGAACCTTGGGCGGCCTTCGGCTTTCGTCCGTTCAGATGGGGGGGCAGTTCAGCACGCGCAGCCGTGACTATCAGCGCCGCGACCGACGCGCGGCCCTGCGCCCCGGCCAGGGCGACATCGCCGGCCTCTATGACGGCGTCACGCCGGGGGATGTGTTTTCCGACCTGATCGCTGCGCGCCCCGGGCCCTGGATCACGCCGGCGTTCGACCGGCTACGCGCCGCCTTCGTCCTGCCCGACGAACGCGACGACGTGGTCTTTCGGCCGGACGACCTGACGCCGACAGGCTCGGACCTGCAGAACTCCTACGGGGTCGAGGAGCGGGTTGCGTCGGCCTATGTCCGGGCGGACTTCGACGGGCGCGGGGGCGGCCTGTCCTATTTCGGCAACGCCGGGCTGCGGCTGGTCGGGACCCGCACCCATGTGGACGGCGCGCGCATGGCCGGCGTCGGCGGCGTAGCGCAGGTCACGCCCCTGACCCACGACGGCGACAATGCCATCCTGCTGCCCAGCCTGAACCTGGCGTTCGACATCGCGGACGACGCCGTCGTGCGCCTGGCGGCGTCGCGCACGATCACCCGCCCGTCCCTGGCCGACCTGCGCGCCTCGACGGTGCCCGCCAGCGTCCTGGTCTCGGCCATCTACCAATACGGACAGGCGGCCGTCGACAGCCCCGAGCCGGGCGTGATCTTCAGCGGAATCGGCGGCAACCCCGAACTGACCCCCTATGTCTCGACCAATCTGGACCTGTCCTATGAGGTCACCGGCCGCCGGACCAGTTTCAGCCTGGCCCTGTTCCATAAGACGATCCGCGACTTCATCCAGGCGACCTGGGCCGTCGAGACCCTGACGTTCGAGACCCGAACCGGCGCGGCGGTCCAGGCGCCGGTGCTGATGTCGCGTCCACGCAATGTCGGCCGGGCCCGGATCGACGGGCTGGAGGCGGGCCTGCACCACCGGCTGGGCGGCGGACTAGGCGTCTGGGCCAGCGCCACCTGGACCGACAGCCGCCTGGCGGACGGCGAGCGCCTGACCGGCGTGTCGGACCTCGCCTGGTCGATCAATCCCTACCTGGAACGCGGTCCCTTCGCGCTGAACCTGTCCTGGTCGTGGCGGTCCGCCTTCCGCTCCGAGGCCGACCTGCAGGGCGGCGGGGTGTCCGCCTTCATCGTCGGATCCGCAGGCTATCTGGACGCCCAGGCCACCTACCGGATCGACGCCCGCACCCGACTCTCCATCGCCGCCACCAACCTGACCGACACCCGCGACCTGGCCTACGAACGCACCCCCGCCCGCCTGCTCCAGATCGGCTCCGCCGGCCGACAGTTGTCCTTTGGGTTGGAGCTGAACTGGTAGGATTTGGCGACCCCGGAGGGACTCCAACCCCCGACCTCGGCTTTAGGAAAGCCTTGCTCTATGCAGCTGAGCTACGGGGCCACGGGGGTGACCTAGCGTCTTGGGGGGATTTGAAAAAGGGGGCAGCGCCGTTGGGGGCTAAAAAGTCTGCGGTTTGCGGTCGTGGGGAGTTGGAACGGGCTTGTGGTTAAGCCCCCTTAACCTACCAGATGTCGCGGTGAACAAAGGACGAATGGGGCGGTGTCGGCGATTCGGTCCTGATTCGTTTCACCCTTGTTCCGCAGCGCCAGGCTTGGCCGTTAACTCGCGGGCGGGACGTGGGCGGTCAGGGCGCGCAGGCCTTCCAACAGGCGTTCGGAATCGGCGGTGGCCTGGCCCTGATCGGCCAGGGTCAGGCGCAGGACGCGGACGTGGATCTCGATCGACGGCCAGGACCAGACGCCGGCGGCGCGCATCCTGTCGGCGATCTCGCACAGGCTGAAGGCGGCCTCGAAGAAGGCGGGGACATCCAGATAGCCGGCCATGTCGACCATGGCGGAGGCAAAGGCGTAGATCTGGGTCGGGGCGTCCGCTGGGCGGCTGGCGCACAGGGCGTCGATGGCGTCGATATTGGTGGCCAACAGGTCGAAGACATGATCGCGCTGACCCTCCAGCGCCTGATTGGCGCGGGACTCGGCCTCGACCACCAGCCGTCCGCCGGGACGGGCCATCTGACGCTGGAGCGAGGTGTGGACCTTGCGGATGGTGGGCTTGGTCATCGAGCGCGGCTCACAGACTGACCTTCATCGGTTTCATCAGCATATCGATGGCGTCCTGATCCATGTTTTCCTCGACGGCGGCGCCCAGTTCGCCCGACAAGTCGCTCTCGCGACGACCATCTGCGCCGGCCGGGGGGCCATAGTTACGCACGCGGCGGTCGGGTCCGACGTAGCGTTCGGCCTCGACGAAATCGCGATCCTCTGCGCCCAGCCAGATGATGCGTTTCAGCAGCAGCGCCGGCGACAGGGGTTTGGCGACCATGAAGCTGGCGCCGCAGTCGCGACCCTGATGAACCTTGGCTTGGGACGCATGGCCCAGGATCATGATGACGGGCACATATCGGGCCGGCGTCGGGGCATCACGACGCAGCCAGCGCACGAACTCATAGCCGTCCATGTCGGGCATGATGCAGTCGATCAGGATCAGATCGACGGCGCGGCGGGCCAGGAGTTCCGTCGCGGCCTGGGCCGACGGGCACTTGATCTGTTCCTTGCAGCCAAAGCCCTGGACGATGGAGCCCAGCATATCCAGCGACGTGGGCTGGTCGTCGATCAGCAGGACCGTGGTGTGCGCCAGATTGACCCGATCGCCCTTGGCCATGACATCAAAACAGCATCAGGTCGCCGGCGTCGGCGGTGGACGCCGGGCGATGTTCACCGGCGGCGGGTCGCAGGCGGCCGGCCATGTCGGCCAGCGACAGTCGGCTGACGGCCTCGGACGGGCTGGCGCCACCGCCCAGCATGCGCAGGACGCCGGACAGAGCCTCCAGCCGCTGGGTCAGGGCGTCCAGGGCCTGGGCCTGGGTCAGGGCGTTGGGGCGTTCCTCGGGCGGGGCGCGGCGGACCAGGTCACTGACCAGGGCCTCGATCCCGTCGATGCCTTCGCGGACCAGCATCAGCTCGTCGGCGACGGCGGCCAGCAGGTCGGCATGTTCGGGAGGGGCGCTCATGATCAGAACAGTTCCAGCGCACCGGTATCGACCGGGGCGACGACGGGCACGGGCTTGGGCGCGACGACATCCGTCACGGCGCGCTGCAGGGCGCGACCGGAAACGGGCCAGTAATGCAGGCGGCGTCCGCCATCGCCGCGCAGGCTGCCGCCCACGACCGGAATGCCTTCGTCGCGCAGAAACTTCTCGGCGAAGTCGGCGTTGCTGCGGCCCACGTCGCGCAGGCTGTCGAACATGCGGCCGCCGCCGAACAGCTTGGCCTCCATCCGCTCGCGACGCCCGCCCGCCTTGAGCATGTCGTTGATCAGAAGCTCCATCGCATAGGCGCCGTAACGACGCCCGGCGTCGGTCCCCGCCCCCGAGCCTTCCGGCAGCAGGAAATGGTTCATGCCGCCGACGCCCGCCAGCGGATCGCGCAGGCACATGGCGACGCAGGACCCCAGGATGGTGCTGAGCACGACGTTGGGATCGGACGTGATGTGGTGCTCGCCCTGACCGACGTGAACGCGTTTCTCCACGCTGTCCTTCAGGGCGGCGAAACTCATGTCAGGGGACCGAAGACGGCTTCCAGCTTGCCTTTGAGCTGAGCGACCGTGAACGGCTTGACCAGGTAGTTGTTGACGCCGAACTGCACCGCGCGCTGGACCAGTTCGCGGTCGGCGCGGCCGGTCAGCATGATGAAGGCGGTCTTGGACGTGGGCGGGTGGGCGCGCACGGCGCGCAGCAAGCCCAGCCCATCCAGGTTCGGCATGTTGTAGTCCGAGATGATCAGGTGCGCGGGCTTGGAGATGATGTCGCGCAGCGCGATCTCGCCGTCGGCGGCCTCGCGGATCTCGCGGACGCCGAGCTGTTGCAGACTGGTGCGAACCAGCGAGCGCATCGTCATCTGATCGTCGACGACCAGGCAGTGGAGAGAGGCGGCGGCGGGCATAGATTACGCTCCCGGTTAGGCGACTGACCGCGCGGCCGGATCGGCGCACAGTTCTAGGATGGCTGGTGACAGGCGGTGCAGCGGCAACTGCCGCTCCACGGCGCCCAGTTCGAAGGCGGCCTTGGGCATGCCGTAGACGACGCAGGTGGCCTCGTCCTGGCCCAGGGTGCGGCCGCCGGCTTCGCGCATGGCCAGAAGGCCCTTGGCGCCGTCGCGGCCCATACCGGTCAGGATGACGCCGGTCATCGGCCGCTTCAGGCGCACGATGGAATCGAACATCACGTCGACCGACGGGCGGTGACCATTGACCGGATCGCTGGCGACCAGTCGGCAGCGCGGCGACATGCCGGATGCGACCTCCAGATGGGTCGCGCCGCCGGGGGCCAGATAGATGTGGCCCGGCTTCAGCGGCGCGCCGTCCACGGCTTCGGTCACCGTCGGAGCGCAGACGCGGTCCAGACGGGCGGCGAAGCTGGCGGTGAAGGTCGCCGGCATGTGCTGGGTAATGACCGTGGCGGGGCAGTTGGCGGGAAAGCCGCTGAGCACGGTCAGCAGGGCCTCGACCCCGCCGGTAGACGAGCCGATGGCCAGGATGTGATTGGGATCGGGACGATAGGCGCGCGGGGCCTCGGCGGCGGCCGGGGTGTCGCCACGGGCGCGGACGCGCGAGCGGGCGGCCGTCTTCACCTTGCCGATCAGGTCGTGGAAGGCGTCCACGCTGGCGACCGCCGGTTTGGCCACCGCGTCCACGGCGCCGATTTCCAGCGCGGCCAGGGTCACGTCGGTCCCGGCCGCCGTCAGGGTCGAGACCATGACCACCGGCATGGGCCGCAGCCGCATGATCTTTTCCAGGAACTCCAGCCCGTTCATGTTGGGCATCTCTACGTCAAGTGTCAGGACGTCGGGGTTCAGAGCCTTGATCGCGGCGCGCGCCTCGATGGGATCGGCGGCGGTGCCGACGACCTCGATCTCGGGGTCCGACTTCAGCGCGGCCGAGATCAGCCCGCGCATGGTCAGGCTGTCGTCGACGACCAGGACGCGAACGGGGCTCATGCCGGACCGCCCAGGCGATAGGTCGTCAGGCCGGCGGTCTGAAGCTGGCTGGTGGCGCCGCCCGAAACGCGCTCGGAATGGCCGATATAGAGGGTCGCGCCGGGGTTCATCAGCGGGGTGAACCGCTTCCACACCCGCTCCTGGGTCGCGTCGTCGAAATAGATCACGACGTTGCGGCAGAAGATGACGTCGAACTTGCCCTTCATCGGCCAGTCGCCAATCAGGTTCAGTTCCTTGAAGCTGACCAGACGCTTCAGCTGTTGGCCCGCCGTCCAGTTACCGCGGTCGGCGCGGTCGAAATATTTGCGCCACAGGGTGACGGGCGCCGGCTCCAGCGCCTCTTCGGAATAGGTGCCGTCGTGGCCTTGCGCGACCATGTTGGGATCGATGTCGGTGGCCAGGATCCGCACGTCCAGGTCCGCCGCATCGGGCAGGACCGACAGGATCGTCAGGGCCATCGAATAGGGTTCCTGCCCGTTCGAACAGGCGGCCGACCACAGGCGGACCCGGCCCCCGGCGCGCGCACGGGCGACCAGTTCGGGCATGACCCGATCGCGCAGGTCGTCGAAATGGTGGGGCTCGCGATAGAAGCGGGTGACGTTGGTCGTCAGGGCCGCCGTCATCTTCTGACGCTCGTCCACCCCGTCCACGCCCTCGACCAGGGCGCAGTAGTCGCGGAAGCTGGTGAGGCCCAGGGTGCGCAGACGCTTGGCCAGGCGCGAATAAACCAGCGCGGCCTTGCCCTCGTTCAGCGCTATGCCGGCATGGGCGTGCAGCATTTCGGCGATGTGGCGGAAATCATCGGCGGTGAAGACGAACTCGCCCTCGACGATGGATCCCCGACCGGCGGCGGCGGTCATGCGGCTTCGGCTTCGACTTGAGGCAGGATGTAATCCAGTTCGATCAGGCTGATCATGCGGCCGTCGATCGAGAAGATGCCTTTGACGAAAGTCTTCACCTGGTCGCTGGCCACGTCGGGCGTCGCCTGCACCGAGGCCTCGCTCATCTGCAGGATGTCGGACACGGCGTCGACCAGCAGCCCCACCATCCGGCCGCCGATGTGGGCGACCATGATGACGTGCCGGGCCGTCGGTTCCGACGTCGTCAGACCGAAGCGGGCGCCCAGGTCGATGATCGGCAGGACGGTGCCGCGCAGGTTGATGACGCCCTTCATGTAGCCCGGCGAACGCGGCAGAGGCGTCGCGGGCGTCCAGCCGCGGATTTCACGCACCGACATGATGTCGACGCAGAATTCCTGACTGCCGATGCGGAAGGCGATGAGTTCGCGCTGGGGATCTTTGGCTTCGGTCATGGTTCAGCTCGCGAGCTTGAAATCGGGGCGGATGGATTTGCGGCGCATGTCGGTGACGATGACGTCGACGTCGAGGATCAGAGCGACGCGACCGTCGCCAAGGATGGTGGCGGCGGCGACGCCCTCGACCTGCTGGTAGTTGGTCTCGAGGCTCTTGATGACGACTTGGCGCTGGCCCTGGATGGCGTCGAACAGAAGGGCCGCCTGCTGGCCGCTCTCGGTCTCGACGACCACGGCGACGCCTTCGGTCGGGTTCATCGGCTGCTCGCGGAAGCCCATGATCAGGGCCACGTCGATCAGCGGCAGGAAGCGCTCGCGGAAGCGGATCACCGGATCGACCCCCCCGACGAAATGCAGGTCGGCGGCCTGGGGCGTCAGGCTCTCGACGATGGCCGGCAGCGGCGCGATCAGGGTCTGTCCGGCGGCGGCGACGACCATGCCGTCCAGCACCGCCAGCGTCAGCGGCAGGCTGAGGGTGAAGGTCGAGCCCTTGCCGGGGACCGAGCTGATGGAGATTCGGCCGCCCAGGGCCTGGATCGAGCGCTTGACCACGTCCATGCCCACGCCCCGGCCCGAGATGTCGGACACGACGGCGGCGGTGGAGAAGCCGGGCGCGAAGATCAGATTGTCGATCTGCTCGTCCGTTAGGGGCGCGTCGGCGGCGATCAGACCCTTGTCGATGGCGATCTTCTTGACGCGCTCGCGGTTGATGCCGCGTCCATCGTCGGAAATCTCGATGACGATCCGGCCCGAACGGTGCAGAGCCGCCAGACGCACCGTGCCCTCGGCCGACTTGCCGGCGGCGGTGCGCTCGTCCGGCGTTTCCAGACCGTGGTCGATGGCGTTGCGCAGCATATGGGTGATCGGCTCGGCCAGGCGTTCGACCACGGTCTTGTCGACCTCGGTGTCCTCGCCGACGGTGACCAGGCGGACCTGTTTGGAGACCATGTCGGCGACTTCGCGCACCAGACGCGGCATGCGCTGGAACACCGACTTCACCGGCTGGGCGCGGATGGCCATGACACTGTCCTGGATCTCGCGGGTCAGCAGCTCCAGGTCTTCGAGGCCGAGCGCGATGCCGGACGAACGGGCCAGGCCGCTTTCCAGCACGCGCTGCGACAGCATGGCCTGCTGGATGACCAGTTCGCCGACGACGTTGATCAGGCGGTCCACCCGGTCCAGATCGACGCGGATCGTCACCGGCGCAGGCGCGACAGGCGCAGAGGCCGGAGCGGCGGCAGGGGACGGGGTTGGCGCAACAGCCGCAACGGGCGGCGGCGCGACGACGGGCGCCGGCTCGGGCTCGAAGGCCGCAAAGGGGATGGTCTCGGACGGCGCCTCCACGACCGCGCCGCTGGCCTTGGCCAACAGGGCGGCGATGTCCAGATCGTCGCTGGCCGGCAGGATCGCCGCCGGCTCGTCTTCGAACGTCGTGCTCATGTCCGACGCGCCTTCCATGTTGGCGCCAAGTGGCGTGATGGTCAGTTCACAGTCGCTCTCGACGAAGTCGAAGACCTCGCGCACGGCGGCCTCATCGACGGCGGCGTCCAGATCGATGGTCCAGGTCAGGCAGCCGTCCTCGACCGACAGGGCGTCCAAGAGGGGCACGTCGCCGTCGTCCAGAACCACCGTGGTCGGGCCGAGGCGGCCCAGTTCGCGCAGCAACAGGCCGGTCTCGTTCGCGTTGGCGTACATCCGGCCCAGCGGCTTGAACACGACGCGCCAGCCGACGGCCGGAGCTTCGGGCATGGCCGCGGCGGGTTCGTCCAGCGGCATGTCGAAGGCCATCGGCATGAAGCCGAAATCGTCGTCTTCGTCCTCGACCACGGGCGGCGCCTCACCGCCGTGGGTCAGCATTTCCAGCTCGACGACCAAGGCGGCGGAACGGCCCTCGTCCACTTGCGGGATCAGGCCCTGCGCCGCCTGAATATGATCGGCCAGCACGTCCGACGCCCGCAGCAGGGTTTTGATGGTGACCGTGTCGCAGGGTTTGCGGCCCGCGCGCAGTTCGTCCATCAGCGTCTCGAAGACGTGGGCGAACCGTACCAGCGCTTCCAGCCCGAACGCCCCTGCCCCGCCCTTGACGGAGTGGACGGCGCGGAAGACGGCGTTGATCGTCTCCAGGTCGGTCTGACCCTGCTCCAGCAGCATCAGCTTCGCCTCCAGGTCGGCGAGCAGTTCGTCGCATTCCTGGAAGAAGGTGACTTTGATGGCTTCGAAGGCGTCCATTAGGTGCGGGTCCGGCAGGCTTTGGCGATCAGACTGGGGGCGATCAGGCGGCGACGCGGCGAACGGCGTCCACCAGTTTTGCGGGGTCGAAGGGTTTGACGATCCAGCCGGTGGCGCCGGCGGCGCGGGCGCGCGCCTTCTTCTCGACGTCGCTTTCGGTCGTCAGCACCAGAACCGGCGTGGTCCGATGGTTCGGATCGGCGCGCACGCCCTCGATGACGCCGAAACCGTCCATGCGCGGCATGTTGATGTCGGTGATGATGACGTCGGCGCCCCTGGCGGCCAGCGTCTCCAGCCCGTCCACGCCGTCGACGGCCTGGATCACGGTATAACCCGCGTCTTCCAGCGCCATCAGCAGCATGTCGCGCATGGTGCGGGAATCGTCGATCGTCAGAACGGTCTTGGTCATGCCGTCAGCCCCTCGGTATTGAAGTCAGGCGCGCCGAAAGCCGCCCATTGTTCCACCCAAGCTTGCGACACAGAACCTAACCTTAGGTTGACGCCGTCGGCGTCCCAGGTCTTGCGCGCCGACATGAGGATTTGCAGGCACAGTCCGCCCAGCCGCTCGACCGCCGAGGCGTCCAGCGTCAGTTCATGACCGCGCAGAGCCAGCAGCTCGGCCTTCAGCGGCTCGGCCGCGTTCAGGTCCAGCACTTCGGCCAGGGCCAGGGTCTCGCTCATCAGAACTCCTCCCAGCCGTCTTCGACGGCGGCGGCTTGGGGTTTGAGGGCCGCGCCGCCGCGTCCGATGGTCTTCAGCGCGGCGACCATGTGGTTGGCGGGCTTGCGCGCAGGCGGGGCCGAATGCGTGCGAGCCGTCGCAGGCGAGGCGGCCTGGTGGTTCGAGCCCACGCGGAACTGAGCGACCGAGGCTTGAAGGCTTTCCGCCTCCTGGGCCAGCGAGTGGCTGGCGGCGGTCGATTGCTCGACCATGGCGGCGTTCTGTTGCGTGACTTGGTCCATCTGGTTCACGGCCGTGTTGACCTGGGCCAGGCCGACGGCCTGTTCCTGGGCCGAGGCGGCGATCTCGGTGACCAGGCTGTCGATTTCGGCGACCCGGTCCACGATCCGTTGCAGGGCCTCGCCGGTCTCGCCGACCAGTTTGACGCCCGCGCCGACCTGGCCGGTGGAGGCCGAGATCAGGGTCTTGATCTCCTTCGCCGCTTCGGCCGAACGCTGGGCCAGGGCCCGGACTTCCGAGGCCACCACCGCGAAGCCGCGACCCGCGTCGCCGGCCCGCGCCGCCTCGACGCCTGCGTTGAGGGCCAGGAGGTTGGTCTGGAAAGCGATCTCGTCGATGACGCCGATGATCTGGTTGATCTGGTTGGACGAGCCTTCGATGGCCTGCATGGCGGACACGGCGTCGCGAACGACCACGCCGCTCTTCTCCGCATCGCCACGTGCGGCCTGAACCACGTCCGAGGCCTGACGGGCGCCCGAGGCGGTCTTGTTCACCGTGGCGGTGATCTCGTCCAGGGCGGCGGCGGTTTCCTCAAGCGAGGCGGCCTGCTGCTCGGTGCGGCGCGACAAATCGTCGGCGGCTTGAGAGATTTCGCCGGCGCCCGAGCGGATGCCCGAAATATTGGCGACCACGACCGATACGGCCTGCTGCAGCTGGGCGATGGCGGCGTTGAAGTCGGACTTCAGCGATTCCGAACGCGGTGCGACCTCGACCGTGAACCGGTGCGTCAGGTCGCCGTTGGCCATGGCCGACAGGCCGTCGGCCAGAGCGTCCAGGGCGACCTTGTCTTCGGCTGCGGCGCGGGCCTTGTCCGCCTCGTTCGCGGCGCGTTCCTGCTCGCTCATCGAGCGTTGAGCCAAGGCTTCCTTCTCGACGCGCACCTTGTCGATGGCGGCGTCGCGGAAGGCGACGATGGCCTGGCCCATCTTGCCGAACTCGTCCTTGCGGTCAGCGCCGACGATCTGGATCGACGTGTCGCCGGCCATCAGCTTCTGCATATAGCCGATCATCGTGAAGATCGGCCGCGTGATCGCGCGGGTCGCGACGAAGCCGGCGGCCAGGGCAATCACGAGGGCGGCGATCAGGCCAACGACGACGGCCAGCATCGCAGCGCGGCTGGCAGCCGCTTCGGCCTCTTGCGACGCCGTCAGAGCGACATCGTTCGCGGCCTTGATCTCGTCGATCGCCTCTTCGACCGGGGCGACATAGGTGTCTGCGGCGCCCGTGCGGCCGACCATCTGGACAGCCTGCGCGCCGCGACCTTCGCGGACCAGAGCAACTCCACCCTCGACGACGTTCTTGTACCAGACGGCGTTGGCGTCGATCGCCTTTGCGATCGGGGCGGCCCGTTCGGCCGGCAGTTCATTGCGCAGCTGCTCCATCGCCGCCAGGAACTTGGCGCGGTGGGCATCGACACGCTCGATATAATAGGGGTCCTGCGACAGCAGATAGCCGCGAACGGCATTCTCCTGGCGCGTCATGTAGAACTCGGCCGTGGCGGCGGTGCTGTTTGCCTGGTTTTCCTGCCGGCTATGCTCGCCCGCTGCGTCCAACTTGAGCAGGCTGGTCACTACGACCGCGCCCATGATGGCGATCGCCGCCAGCACCAGACCGAAGGCCATGAGCAGCTTACGGCCGACCGGCATATTCTCGATGATCTTCAACTCAACATCCCCCGATGAATCTCGGTTACTCAGAACGAATAGGTGGCGGCGGCGACGAGACGGCCCTCATAGGGCTCGCCCACGCTGTGATGGTCGGTGTCGTACCAGCGCAGATCGACGGCGAAGGCGTCGGTCAGCTTGTGCTTGGCCCCGACGTTCCAGGCGTTGTAGTCGACCCCGCTGTCCGCCATGCGGTTGGCGACGGCGGCCGAAACCTTGGTTTTGGCGGCGACGGCGACCGTGCCCTGAAGCTCCAGCCACCAGGCCTCTTTCGTGGCGGCGAAACCGTCGGGCGAATAGTTGACGCGCAGGCGCGTGGCGACCGCACCCAGCTTGCGCGAGGCGTCCGCCTGATATTCGAAATAGTTGTCGTCGACGCCGGCGCGCGAGCCCGGCAGGTCGCGGTTCATGACGCCCAGGTCGAAGGCGAAGCCCGCCGCCTTGGGGCGCCAGCCGGCCATGCTGACGATTTCCATGTCATAGCCCTGCGATCCGGCCGCGTCGGTGACGAAGACGCTGGCGTAACCTTCGCCGAAACCGACCTCGGCCTTGGCGAAGGGCGCGATGTTCTCGTTGCTCTTGCCCAACCCCTTGCCGACGTACTGGCTAGCGAGACCGACATCGAGGCCGACCGATTGAGCCTGGGCGGCGATGGGCGTTGCGAGGCCTACTGCCGCGACAACGAAGAAGGGAAACGAACGAAACATGGTGATCCTTGAGGCCTCTGCATTCTGCATGACCAAGGATGAGGCGATGATTAATATTAAATCTGAACCACGCCGTAGGTAAGATTGCGTAAGAACGGCAACGCTTGTCGATGGATCGGATCTAGAGGCCGTCGAAACCGTGATTCCGGCTGTCGGACGCCGCCGATTACGTATTTCCCCTGATAGCCAAACAGCCTATAGGAAAATGAGTCCAAAAAACGGCACAGGAAGACGTCGTTGGTTTTTGTGTATCGAGATACTGCGTAGTGATAATTAATAACGCGGCATCCCCGCGATTTGGCCCACCCGGCATTGTGTTGCGACGCACAAAAACTTGGTGGGGAGGCCTGATCGTCGCCTGCGTTGCAGTATTGTTCGCCTTGACCATAAGACTGGCCTTCGAACCGTTCGGACATTTTTACTATTTGCCGATGGTGCCGGCTGTGATGATCACAGCCCTGTTTGCGCGTCGGGCGGCTGTGGTGCTGTCCATCGGCCTGGCCATCTCGGCCAACCTCTGGCTTGTGCCGCGTGTCAGCACATTGGACGCCGCCGCGAATGCTCTGCTTTTCGCTATCGTGGCCTGGGTCATCGCCGAAGTTTGTCGGCGGCTGACCGGTTCGCTCAGAACGTCGCGCGCTTTGACGCGTGATCTGGCGCTGCGAGAGATGTTGCTGGACACCATCCTGACGTCCACCCCCATCGTGACCCTGGATCGTGACGGGCGGACACGGCGCATTACACCGGCTGCGGCGGCGCTGCTGGGGGTCAGCCGGGCCGAAGCGATGGATGCGCCATTCCACACCCTCGTGCCGGGCTTCGATGAAGCGGCTCTGATGGTCGCGCAACAGGGCGGAGAAGTGCTCGCGTCCTCATCCTCATTCTGGACGATTTCTCATCCTGATGGCGGTCGCGTGCCGCTGACGATCCATGCCCATGTGCTGCCTGACGACATCACGCCCGAACATATCGTCCTGGCTTTGGCGGATCAGAGCCAGTCCGAGACGATACGGCAACGCGAGCGCGACCTGGCCGAAAAACTCAACAGCGTCTGGCGCCTGAACTCCATGGGCGAGATGGCCGCGACCCTGGCGCACGAGATGAACCAGCCCCTGACCGCGGCCGCCGTCTACCTGCATGCCGGCCAGGCCGATCTGGTCAAGGTTGGACCGGCCGCCGACGACGCCGGTCGCGCACTGGACCTGGCTAAGGCTCAGTTGCTGCGGGCGGGCGACATCATCCGGCGGATGCGCGAACTCCTCTCGACCGGATCGCGCACCTTCACCGAGGAGCGCGCGTCACAGATGATCCAGGACCTTGGCCCAGTCTTCACTTTGATCGGGCGTGACACCGATGTCGTCATCGAGATCGACGCCAATGCCGAGGACGATCATGTGGTCGTAGATAGAATTCAGTTGCAGCAGGCCCTCGCCAACCTGGTCCGCAACGCCGTAGACGCCGTCGTCGGAAGCGAAGCAGGCCGCGTATCCATCGTCGGCCGGTCGTTCGGCCCCGAGGGTTACGAGATTGCCGTAGAGGACAACGGACGCGGCATTCCGACCGATCAACGCGAGAGCATTTTCCAGCCCATGATCACGACCAAGGCCGGCGGCATGGGCCTGGGCCTCTCCGTCACGCGTTCCATCGTCGAAAGCCATGGCGCGGCCCTGACCGTCGGCCGCAGCAAACTTGGCGGCGCCGCCTTCACATTCCGCCTGCCCCCCAGCCAGGAGCTAGACGCCGCATGAACGCCCATTCCGTCTTCATCGTGGACGACGACCCGGCCATGCGGGACTCGCTCGTCCTCATGTTGCGAGGGGCCGGCTTTCGGGCGCGCGCCTTCGTCAGCGCCGACGACTTTCTGGAGAACCTGCCGACCGACAAGAGCGCCTGCGTCGTCAGCGACGTGCGCATGCCGGGCGTCGAGGGGCCGGAACTGGTGCGCAGGCTGAAGACGCTGAGGGGCGACCGCTGGCCGGTCATCGTCATCACCGGCCATGCCGACGTGCCGCTGGCGGTTCAACTGATGAAGGCCGGGGTCGTCGACTTCATCGAAAAGCCCTTCGACCCCGAACAGATCCTGGACTGCGTCGGCCGCTGCATCGCCTCGCTGACCAGTCTGGAGGCCGATCGGACGGCGCGCGACGAGGCCAGGAGCCGTCTGGCCACCCTGACCCCCCGCGAGCGTCAGGTGTTCGACGCCCTGATCGACGGCTGTTCGAACAAGGAAATCGCGCTTCGCCTCGAGATCAGTCCCCGCACGGTGGAGATTTTCCGCGCCAAGGTGATGACCAAGATGCAGGCGTCGAACCTGTCCACCCTGGTTCGTATGGGAATGCGCGCCGGCGACGCTTGAGCCGGACGAGAATCGTCTCCACCTTAGGGCGGACATGAGCGACCGGTCCGCAGGCCTCGCCCCGTCCCGCGTCACCGCGGTTCTGGGGCCCACCAACACCGGCAAGACCCATCTGGCGGTCGAGCGGATGCTGGGTCACGCCTCGGGCATGATCGGCCTGCCTTTGCGCCTGCTGGCTCGCGAAATCTACGAGCGCATCGTCAGGCAGCGCGGGGCCGCCGCCGTCGCCCTGATCACCGGCGAGGAAAAGATCGTCCCGCCGCGCCCCCACTATTTCGTCTGCACCGTCGAGGCCATGCCGCTGGAGCGGTCGGTCGAGTTCCTGGCCATCGACGAGATCCAGCTGGTCGCCGATCCCGAGCGCGGCCACGTCTTCACCCAGCGGCTGTTGCACGCGCGTGGCCGGTTCGAGACCATGTTCCTGGGCGCCGGCACGATGGAGCCGCTGATCCGCCGCCTGGTCCCGGACGTGGAGATCGTGACGCGGGATCGCCTGTCGACCCTGTCCTACGCCGGGTCCAAGAAACTGACCCGCCTGCCCCGCCGCAGCGCCATCGTCGCATTCAGCACCGAGCGGGTCTACGCCATCGCCGAACTGATCCGACGTCAGAGGGGCGGCGCGGCCGTCGTCATGGGCAGTCTATCGCCCCGCACCCGCAACGCCCAGGTCGCGCTTTATCAGTCGGGCGAGGTCGATTTCCTGGTCGCCACCGACGCCATCGGCATGGGGCTGAACATGGACGTGGACCATGTCGCCTTTGCGGGCCTGCGCAAGTTCGACGGTCGGCGGACCCGTTGGCTGCATGCGCACGAGATCGGCCAGATCGCGGGCCGAGCCGGGCGCCACCTGCGCGACGGCACCTTCGGCGTCACGGCCGAGGCCGAGGATCTGGATGCCGATCTGGTCGAACAGGTGGTCGAGCATCGTTTCGATCCAGTGGAGGGTGCGGAGTGGCGCAACGCCAAACTCGATTTCGACACCCTGCCCGACCTGCTGCGATCCCTGACCGTCACGCCCCAGCGCATCGGTCTGAATCTGACCGGTGAGGCTCTGGACGAAACCCTGTTGCGTCGTCTGATCAAGGACGAGGAGATCGCCCGCATCGGCCGATCGCGCGGCGCCATCATGCGGCTGTGGGAAGCCTGCCAGTTGCCGGACTTTCAGAAGACGACGCTGGACGAGCACGCGCGGCTGGCCAAGGACGTCTTCCATGCCCTGACCGGCAAGCGGGGTCGGCTGACCGACGACTGGATGGCGCCGCGCTTCGCCTTCGTTGACCGCGACGACGGCCAGATCGACCAGCTGTCGGCGCGTCTGTCGGCCGTCCGCACCCTGTCCTACATCGCCAACCGCCCCGACTGGGTTCATGACGCGCAGGGCTGGCGCGACAAGACCCGCGCGCTGGAAGACCGACTGTCGGACGTGTTGCACGAGCGGCTGACGGCCCGGTTCGTGGATCGGCGCACCACCGCCTTGATGCGCGCCCTGAACGTGCGGGACGATGCGTTCGCCGGGGTCGCCGATGACGGCGAGGTCACCGTCGAGGGGCAGGTGGTGGGTCAGTTGGAAGGCGTCCGCTTCCAGATGGAGAAGGGCGCCTCGGCGCTGGAGGACCGCACCCTGCGTCAGGCGGCGGTCCGTGCCGTGACGCCCGAGATCAACCGCCGTCTGGGTCGGCTGGCGGCCGAGACCGACGAAGCCTTTTCCATCACGCCGGATGGCGCGGTGCTGTGGCGCGGCGTGCTGACGGCGCAGATCGTGGCGACGCCACAAGGGGCCGATCCGTTCTCGCCTCAGGTGCGGCTGCTGGGCGAACTGGGGCCGACGCCGGCGCGAGAACGGGCGCGTCGCCGGATCGAGGCCTGGCTGGCGTCCGAGGCGGGCCGCGCGCTGCGCGATCTTCGCCGCCTTCGCCAAGCGGTGGAATCGGGGGCGCTGAAAGGCCTGCCGCGCGGCATCGCCTTCCGCCTGATCGAAGCGGGCGGCCTGATCGACCGGCGCGACGTGGAGCGCGATCTGGCGGCGCTGAGCCAGGTGGAGCGGCGCACGATCAAAAGCTTCGCCATCCGCGTCGGCGTCAACTCCGTCTGGCTGCCCGGTTTGCAGAAGCCGCGCGCCCGCCATTTCGCCCAGGCCTTCCTGGACGCGCCGCTGATCCCCGCGACGCCCGACCTGATCCCGACGCCGGCCGAGACGCCCTCCCCGCGCCTGCTCTCGGCCCACGGCCTGCGCCAGGCCGGCCGCTGGCTGGTCCCGGTCGAGACGCTGGAGAAGATGGCCGACCTGCGCGCCGCCAACCACGGCAGGCTGTCTGACGAGGCCCTGACCGACCTGGGCTGGAGCGCCGATCAGGCGAAACAGGTCATCGCCGCGCTGAAGACCGAACGCGCCCGCCTGCCCGACAAGCCGGGCGCCGCGCCCAAACCGGTGAAGGATTCGCCGTTCGCTGCGCTGGCGGTTCTGACGGAAGCCCCACCTGCACGACCCAAGCGCCGTCGCCCGCGTCGAAAGGCGACGGCTTGACCGAGGAGGCCTGTCGCATCGATCTGTGGCTGTGGCGCGCGCGGTTCGTGAAGACGCGGGGGCTGGCCGCCGATCTGGTCGAGCGGGGCGCGGTGCGGCTGACCCATCACGGGCGGGAGGCGCGGCTAGACAAGCCCAGCCGCTGCGTCCACGTCGGCGACTTGCTAACCTTCGCCGAGGACGGGCGCGTCACCAGCCTGAGGGTGGAGGCGCTGGGCGAAAGGCGCGGACCTGCCGAAGAGGCCCGCGCCCTTTACTCATTTATTGCTTGAGGGCTCAAGCAGCGCGAAGCGCGATAGCCCTACTTACTGCTTGAGAACGAACTCGCCCTCGATGTGCAGCTTCACTTCGTCGGAGACGGCCGGCAGGGCGTAGTTGATGCCGAAGTCCGAACGCTTGAACGTGGCCTCGCCGTCGAAGCCTGACTTGTAGGCGCCCATGACGGCGCCGGCGCCATTGAACTCGACCTCGATGGTGACGGACTTGGTCACGCCCTTGAGGGTCAGGTCGCCGACCACGGTCGCCTCGTTGGCGTCATCGGCGTCCACCGTCACCGAGCGCGAGACGAAGGTCGCCGTCGGGTGGTTGGCGGTGTCGAAGAAGTCGGCGGTCTGCAGGTGCGCCTTCAGCCGGTCGTCGTTCGGCGCCACGTCGCTCAGCGGAATGGTGGCGGTCAGGGTCGAGGCCGAGGGATTGGCCGGGTCCAGCTTCAGCTCGGCCTTCACGTTCACGAACTGGCCCGTGTAGGTCGACAGGCCGAAGTGGTTCACCGACCAGGTGATCTTGCCGTGGCCGGAATCGAGATCGTAGTCGCCGGCGGTGACTTCGGCCGGGGTCTTGGTCAGGGCGGCCTGGGCCACGACCGCGCCGCCAGCGGCGAGGCTGAGCGCCAGAGCGCCGGCTAGGGCGTATTTTGTGAAAGGCGTGCGCATGGAAGAGTTCCTGTCGATGGGACGGTGAATATGCAATCAATACAGTTGCGATTAAGCCTGACTGTTGTCAAGGCGCGTCTATGCGGCTTGCGAACGTCTCTCGCCTTAAGCCCTGCTGTTGACAGTTGGTTGCGTGGCCGCCATGTCGCAGGCCTCCCGCTCACAGCTTGCCCCCCGTTCTTCGCCCAATGACCTACATAGTCACCGACGCCTGCGTGAAATGTAAGTTCATGGACTGCGTCGAGGTGTGTCCGGTGGACTGCTTCTACGAGGGCGAGAACTTCCTGGTCATCGCGCCCGACGAATGCATCGACTGCGGCGTGTGCGAGCCGGAATGCCCCGTCGACGCCATCGTACCCGACACCGAGGACGAGCCGGACGGCAAGTGGCTTCAGGTCAACGCCGAATACGCCAAGGTCTGGCCCAACATCACCGTCAAGGGCACACCCCCCGCCGACCGCGAACAATACGAACGCGAGACCGGCAAATACGAGAAATACTTCAGCACCAAGCCGGGCAAGGGTTCCTGACTTTACGGCTGGCGGCGCTCAAGCCTTGCCGCAAATCCACGTCCGCCCTGTGGACGTTTTGAAATTCCGCAGATTTGTGATAGGTTCTGTTTCATTCGATCGGGCGGTCCGCGAAATCTTCGCGCCGCCCGTGTTTGCGACAGCATCCCGCCCATAGACGGGATCGGCCAGAGGTTTGGTGATCCGTTTCCGCATTTGACGTCCAACATCATCCCCTCCGACGGAGCGATCCGGCGGATGAGATCCTGTTTGCGTTTCCTGCGCCTTCGCGTCGCCCGGCCCTGACCGGGAAAGGACGATTATGACGAGCAAGACTGGTCTGGAGTTCAAGGTTGGCGACGCGGTCGTCTATCCGGCGCACGGCGTCGGTAAAGTCGCGGCGGTCGAGGTCCAGGAAGTCGCGGGCATGTCGCTGGAAGTCTATGTCGTGACCTTCGACCACGAGAAGATGACCCTGCGCGTCCCGACCAAGAAGGCCGCGACGGCCGGCCTGCGTTCGCTGGCCGCCGACGATGTCGTGACCAAGGCCCTGACCACCCTGAAGGGCCGCGCCCGCATCAAGCGCACCATGTGGTCGCGTCGCGCCCAGGAATACGAAGCCAAGATCAACTCGGGCGACCTGATCTCTATCGCCGAAGTGGTCCGCGACCTGCACCGCGCCGACACCCAGCCGGAACAGTCCTATTCGGAGCGCCAGCTCTATGAATCGGCCCTGGACCGCATGGCGCGCGAGGTCGCCGCCGCCAACAAGATCGACAAGGACGCCGCCGTCGAGCTGCTCGCCAAGTCGCTCAGCGCCAAGAAGCCGATCCCGACCGCCGAAGCCGCCTGAATCGCAGGTTGGGGCTTCGTCCTCGGACAAACGAAAAGGCCCCGGAGCGATCCGGGGCCTTTTTTGCTGCTCGGCTATACGGGCCTCAGAAATACTCGGCGTTGGCCGGGCACTGGGCGCTGATGCGGCGTGCGGTGATGCTGGCGGGAATATAGGGGGTGCCGCGCACGATCTGGGCGCCCCCGCGGAAGCTGAAGCTGGTGTCGGTATAGGTCCCGTTCAGCCGCACGGCGATGCGGCGATTCTTGTGATCGGAACACGTCCCTTCGAAACGGGCATTGCCGCCACCGACCACGCGGGTCGGATAGGTGCAGCGCCACTTGTTGGTCGACAGGCCGCCGAAGAATCGGTTGATCTCGCTGGGGCGCACGCAGCGCTGCAGCGTGTCGCGCTGGCCCACCGCGCTGGTGGTGTATTCCCAATAGCCGGGCAGCACTTCGGTCTGGGCCGCGGTCTGGGCGGGGGCGATGGCGGGCGAGGCCAGCATGAAGCCGCCGGCCATCACCGGGGCCAGGACGGCGAGCGCCCGCTTGGGCAGACGGTCGATCAGCGACGGACGGGACATGGCGGCCTTCTGTTCTGCTTTGGTCTTCATGGTATGACCCATACAGGGCGGCATTTGAATGACGGCTGAACGAGCCGTCTGGATCATGCGTCCAGACTCAGCTTGACGCCGAACCGCCTCTTCCCTTATACGGCCCCCTCTCGCGCGGGCAGGTTCCTGCGCGCAACTGTTCATGCGTCTTCTCCCATGCTCGGGCTGGACGCCGCATCTTAAGGATCTGACGATGTCGCGTCGTTGCGAACTCACCGGTATCGGCCCGATGGTCGGCCACAATGTGAGCCACTCGAACATCAAGACCAAGCGCCGGTTCCTGCCGTCGCTGAAGACGGTCAAGCTGACTTCGGAAACCCTGGGCCAGACGTTCAGCCTGCGTATCTCGAACGCTGCGCTGCGCACCCTGGACTACAAGGGCGGCCTGGACGTCTTTATCGTCAAGGCGCGCGACGAGCAGCTGTCGATCGCCGCCCAGCGCATCAAGCGCCAGGTTCGCGCCAAGATCGCCGAGCAAGCCGCCGCCGCCGCCTGATCGGCGTCTGCGACATAGAGTTCTGGAAGAGGCCGGTGGAAACACCGGCCTTTTTCTTTGCGCCCTTGCCGGCCCGCGCTAAGCCTTCCCCGCCAGACAGAAGGGAAGTTGGATGCGCATCAAGGTTCTGCTTGCCGCCGCGAGCCTTCTGGCCCTGACCGCCTGCGCCACCGCCCCGACCCCAACTGCCGCGACAACGCGTGAATCCACCCCCTACACCCTGGCCACTGACCAGCCGCTGACGTCAGAACAACAGGCGGTGCGGTTCGACAAGGCCGACCTGACGATCCGGGTTATCCCTGCCGACAAGGCCATCGACGCCGTCGCCGTGCTGGACTTCACCGCCAAGGCGCCGCTGGAGGCTCTGGTCGTCGATCTGGATACGCTGCTGACCATCTCGTCGGTTCAGATCGACGGGGTCGAGGTCGCCGTCGACCGCTGGTCCAATCCCGAGGGCCGGCTGACGGTGCAGTTGGCCCAGACCCTGGCCGGCGGACAGTCCGTCGCCCTGCGTGTCGCCTATGCCGGTCAGCCGCGCGTGGCGCCCCGTGCGCCCTGGGACGGCGGTTTCGTCTGGTCCACCGCGCCGTCGGGCGAGCCGTGGATCGCCACCGCCGTTCAGGGCGAGGGCTGCGACATCTTCTGGCCCTGTATCGACAGCCCGCACGGCGAGCCGGGCCGGGTCGACCTGCACATCACCGTCCCGTCCGACCTTTCGGCGCCGTCCAACGGTCGGTTCCTGGGCAAGGTCGATCACGGCGACGGCTGGACCACCTGGAACTGGACCGCCAAGTCGCCCAACACCTACGCCATCGCTCTGAACGTCGGTCCCTATGAGGAGGTCGCGGGCGCGTATCGCAGCCGGTTCGGCAACACCATCCCCATGGCCTACTGGCATCTGAAGTCGGACACGCCGGAACAGGTCCAGGCCCTGTTCGCCCAGTTCCCGAAGATGCTGGACTTCTTCGAGGCCACCGTCGGCCCCTATCCCTTCGGCGACGAGAAGATGGGCGTGGTCGAGACCCCGCACCTGGGCATGGAGCACCAGACCATCAACGCCTACGGCAATGGCTACAAGATCGACGGCCGAGGCTACGACTGGCTGTTGCAGCACGAGTTCGCCCACGAATGGTTCGGCAATCAGCTGACCAACCAGAACGCCGACGACATGTGGCTGCACGAAGGGCTGGGCAGCTATATGCAGCCGCTCTACGCGCGCTGGCTGCTGGGCGACCGCTATATGCAGCGCGAACTGGCCAACCAGCGTGAGGGGCTGATCAACAAATTTCGCGTCGTGTCAGGCGCCCCCAAGACCGAGGACGAGGTCTACAAGGGCGACGTCGGGCCGGGCAACGACATCTATTCCAAGGGTTCGCTGATCAGCCATTCGCTGCGGATGCTGATCGGGGACGCCGCCTTCCACGAGGCGATCACCCGTCTCGTCTATGGCCGACCTGATCCCCGACCAGGCAATTTCGCGCCGCTGTATCGTTCGACCGGCGACTTCCTGGAGATCGTCAATGCGGTGACGGGCCAGGACTATGGCTGGTTCTTCCTGGGCTATCTCTACAACGCCGCCCTGCCGGTGCTGACGCAGGCGCGCGAGGGCGGGGTGCTGCGGCTGGAATGGACGACCGGCGACGGCAAGGCCTTCCCTATGCCGCTGGAGGTCGAGATCGACGGCGCCGTCCAGGTCGTAGCGATGACTGGCGGTCGGGGTCAGGTCGCGGTTCCGGGGGGCGCGCACGTCCTGATCGACCCGCAGAACAAGGTGCTGCGCCAGATGGACGTGATCGACGAACTTCAGGCCTACAAGGCGGCGCAGAAGCCCAAGTAACGACCCTTCTCCCATTGGGAGAAGGTGGCCCGAAGGGCCGGATGAGGGTCGGCCGGTGGGCCAACTCGCACCACCCGCCCCTCACCCTTTCGCGCAAAGCTGATCGCTTCGCTCTCAGGCGCTCAAGCCCTCTCCCAATGGGAGAGGGTAAGTATCACGCCGCCGCAACCGTCACGGATTGGCGCACCATCTGGCACCGTTCCTGGGTCGTCAGGAAGGCGATGTCCGCCGCATCCCGCCCGCAGGCGATCCGCACAAGACCCTCGACCGGCGCCAAGCCCGTCGCGTCGACCAGCCACCAGCCGTTGTCCAGCCAGACCTCGAAGATGGCGTGGAAATCGGGCGGCTCCAGCTGGTGAGCGAAGGCACTGACGGCGCGCGCCGGAATGCCCGACGCCCGGCACAGGGTCATGCCCAGGTGGGTGAAGTCGCGGCAAACCCCGGCGCGGTCGATGAAGGTGCGGGCCGCCGTGGTCTCGGTGTCCGACACGCCGTGCTCGTAATCGACGTTGGCGGTGATCCAGTTCAGGATCGCCAGCACGCGCGCGCCGCCCGCTGTGTCGCCGAACTCGCGCGTCACGAACCGGCCGAACTGATCCGACGGGCAATACCGGCTGGGTTGCAGATAGGGCAGGACCTCGGCCGGCAGTTCGCCCCAGTCGTGCTGAGACACGCTGGGCGGCAGGCCCTTCAGCACGCCGTTCTCGACCACCGCCTCATAGGTCAGGGTGACCTCGCCCTCGACATGGCAACGCAGGGTGCGGGCGCCGAAATCGACATCTTCGTCCTCGTGGAAATCCACGGGCGGATCGAAGGTCAGGGTCTCTTCGATGATGTCCTGGCCGGGCCAATGGGCGACCTGGATCTTGTAGATGGCGTCCGTCGGCGGATCGAAACGATAGACGAGCTCGGCGCGCACGCGCAGTTTCATGAGGGCTACCGTTCCGGGCGAAAATGAAAATGGACGAGGCTGCTGAACGCCATGCGCCCTGGGCCGTTCCGTGTCCGTGACGCGCCTTCTAGCGCGGCTTCACGCCCGTGAAAATCGACAAGACAAGACAGTGTGTTAATCTGGCGCCCATGATCGCTTCCCCTGCCCTTCTCGCTCTTCGGGAAGCCACCACATCCGCCCACGAAACGCTGGAGATCGAGGCCCGGATCGAGCCGCGCCTGGCCGACCGCGCGAGCCGCGCCGTGACGGTCCAGGCCTTTCATCGGTTTCACGCGGGTCTTGAGCCGGTCAGCCACCCGCTGGTCGCCCAACTGGACATTGATGTCGACGGCGGTTTCGAGCCGCGCTCTCGCGCAGCCGGCATCGCCCAGGATCTCGCCGTTCTGGGCGTCCGCGTCCCCGCCCCGGCACGACCTGTCGCGCCGACGACCGCAGGCGCCGCCTTGGGCTGGGTCTATGTCGCGGAAGGATCGATGTTGGGCGGCCGCATCATTCGTCGTCGCCTGACGGCCGAGGGGCGCGATCTGGACGGTCTCAGCTTCCTCGATCCCTATGGCGAGGAGACCGGCGCCCGCTGGCGCGCCTTCATGACCCTGCTGGACCAAGCCTGCGCTTCTGGTCGCGCGACCGTCGAAGAGATCGTGCAGGGCGGCCTCGACGGTTTCGCCTTCGCTCACCGGACCCTGCAGCCGCAGACGCAGGACGCCGCCGCATGACCGAGGCCTTGGACAACGTCGAACCGGACCTGACCGAATGTGATCGCGAGCCGATCCATATCCCGCAATCCATTCAGCCGCACGGCTTCCTGCTGGTGCTGGACCTGCAATCCCTGACGATCCGCCAAGGCGCGGGCGCCATCGAGGACCTGAGCGGACGCACGGTGTGGATCGATCGCCCCATCGCGGACGTGCTGGGCGATGTCGCGGACCGTCGCATCCGTTCGATGGCCGCCTTGCAGGAGACCGGCTTCGTCTGTCGCTGGCGCGCGACCAACCGCCTGGAATACGACGTGGTCGTCCACCGCGCGCCCAACACCGCCGCCGCTGACGACTTGATGATCGTCGAGGTCGAACAGAGCTCGCAGCAGGCGCGTCTGGGCATCGACCTGGTCGCCAATCTGGACACCGCCGGCGCGTCGCTGGAACGGGCTGTGACGGTGCAGTCGGTCTGCGAACGGGCCGCCGAGGCGTTTCGCAAGCTGACCGGGTTCGACCGGGTCATGATCTACCGGTTCCACGACGACGAGGCGGGCCAGGTGATCGCCGAGGCTCGTGCGGACGGAACCGGCTCTTTCCTGAACCACCATTTCCCGGCCGCCGACATCCCCAAGCAAGCGCGGGCCCTTTATCTGCGCAACCCCGTGCGGGTCATTCCCGACAGCCGCTATACGCCCCAGCCCCTCCGTCTCGTCGCGGCCGGCGAAGCGCCGCTGGACATGAGCGACAGCGGCCTGCGGTCCGTGTCGCCGATCCACCTGCAGTATCTGCAAAACATGGACGTGCGGGCCTCGGCCTCGGTGTCGATCATCGTCGACGACGCGCTGTGGGGGCTGATCGCCTGTCACAACGCCTCGCCCAAACTGCTGCCCTACGAATTGCGGGTCGGCTGCACGACCCTGGCCCGGAACCTGGCGCGCCAGCTGAAGGCCAAGGGCGACGCCGAGCTTTATCGCGAGCGCACCCGTCTGCGCCGCATGGAAGACGAACTGATCGGGCGGCTTCCGACGGATCGTCCGCTGCGCGAGGCGCTGGCCACACGCGCCGACCCGCTGATGCAGCTGACGGGCGCCGACGGTCTGGCCATCGTCAGCGACGGCAACGTCCAGATCTTCGGTCACACCCCGCCCAAGGACGCGGTGGGCGCCATCGCCGCCTGGGCTGCGGAACGGCCCGGCCTGCGTCCCGTGTCGTCTCACAATCTGTCCGCCGTCCTGCCTCAAGCCAAGGCATGGGCGACGCACGCCAGCGGCCTGTTGGCCGTCACCCTGCCCATCGACCAACCGGTGTCGATCCTGTGGTTCCGATCCGAGGTGATCGAGACGGTGCGTTGGGCCGGCAATCCCTCGACCGCCGACAAGACCGGTCCCAACGCCGTGCTGACGCCGCGCGCCTCGTTCGAGAGCTGGTCGGAATCGGTTTCGGGCCGCGCCCATCGCTGGAGCCCTGCCGCGATCGAGTCCGCCGGGCGACTTCGCGACGCCCTGGCCGACTATGCCGCCATCGACCAGCTGCGCCGCCTGAACCGCTCGCTTCAGGATCGCCTGTCCGAGCGGGATCTGCGGCTGGAGCAGCAGCAATATCTGATCCGCGAAGTGAACCATCGGGTCCAGAACAGCCTGACCCTGGTGTCCAGCTTCCTGGGCCTTCAGGCGCGCGAGCAGACGGGCAGCGCCGCCGCCACGGCCTTGAATGAAGCACGGCGTCGCGTGCGCGCCGTCTCGGCGGTGCACAGCCGCCTCTATCTGGGCGACCAGGTCGCCTCCATCGACATGGCCCGCTACATCGGCGACCTGATCGTGGACCTCAGCTCCAGCATGGGGCCGGACTGGACCGCCGTGATCGAGACAGATCTGGACCCGGTCTGCGTCGACGCCGGGCGGGCCGTCACCATCGGCCTGATCCTGACCGAGCTGATCATCAACGCCCAGAAATACGCCTATAACGGCAAGCCCGGTCCGCTGCGGATCATCATGGAAGACCAGGGCGCCAACTTCCGTCTGTCGGTCGAGGACGAGGGCGCCGGCGGCCATCTGGCGGGCAAGGGCTTCGGCTCGATGATGATCCAGAGCCTGGTGGGTCAACTGGAAGGGACCATCGACTATCTGGACCGGGCGCCGGGCCTGGCCGTGAACGTCAAGGCGCGGATCTATCCGCTGATCTGACCCAACGCCCTGTGGCGTCACGCCGCAGGGCGGCGTATGAGCCGCGCCATGTCCGCCCCCGCCCAGCGTTCCCTCCCGCGTGTTTCGCCGCGCGCCTTCGCCCTGATCGTCCTGCTGATCGCCGCCTGCGTGCTGGGCCTGGCGCCCATTCTGGTGCGGTTGACCGAGACGGGGCCGGCGGCGGCGGGCTTCTGGCGTTTCCTGTTCGCCCTGCCGCTGCTGACGATCCTGGCGGCGCGCGAGCCGGGCGGGATCGCGACCCCGTCGAAATGGGCGCTGCTGGCGGGCCTGTTCTTCGCGCTGGACCTCAGCTTCTGGCACTACGGCATCGTCATGACCTCGGTCGCCAATGCGACGGTGCTGTGCAACCTGACGCCGGTCGTGGTCACCCTGTTCGGCTGGTTCGTGCTGAAGGACCGGCCGCACCGGCTGTTCCTTGTGGCCCTGGCCCTGGCCATGGGCGGCGCCTTCGCCATGGCGGCCGGGGCGGACGGCGGACAGGGACCAATCCGCCGCTGGGCGACATCTTCTCGCTGTCGGTGGCGGTCTGGTATTCGGGCTATTTCCTGGCGGTGCAGGCGGCGCGGCGAACGGCCGGCGCCATGCGCGTCACCTTCTGGGCCACCCTGCTGGGCGCGCCCCTGCTACTGATCGTCGCCCTGGCCCTGGGCGAGGACATCATCCCCGCCGGGCCGAGCGGCTGGGCCGCCTGTATCGCCATGGGGGTCATGCACGTCTTCGGACAGGGCGGCGTGGCCTGGGCGCTGGGTAAGCTGCCGGCCTCGGTCACGGCCGTCACCATCCTGATCCAGCCGGTGGTCGCGGGTTTGCTGGGCTGGTGGATCTTCGGCGAGACCCTGACGCCGGTTCAGGCCCTGGGCGGCGTCCTGGTGCTGGGCGCCATCGTCCTGGCGCAGAGGTCGCAGAAGGCGAAACCGGTCCTCGCCACAGACGCACCAAACGGGCTCAAGTAGCGCGGCGCGCGATAGCCAGGAACGATGCGCTCAGTAGCGCGAAGCGCGGTAGCCCAAGCAAAAAAGAAAACAGGCGCGGAAGCCGAAGCCGCCGCGCCTGTCTCTAAGCCTTAGAGGCTGATCGACTCAGAGAATCTTGAGGTCGATCGCCGAGGTCTTGCCGCGCTGGTTTTCCAGCTCGTATTCGACCTTGGCGTTCTCATCGAGGCCCTGAAGTCCGGCCTTCTGAACGGCGGTGATGTGAACGAACACATCTTGTCCGCCGCTATCGGGCTGGATGAAGCCGAAGCCCTTGGTGGGGTTGAACCACTTGACCGTGCCGGTCGCCATGTCTGCGTCTCCGTCAACGCGCTTTTCCAGGCGGATCCCCCTTGGGGTGACCCGACAATCCATCTGGACAGCTCGTTCAGGCGAAGGAGCGAAACGCGGGTGTGGACCCCACGCAAAATCCGGACTGTATCGATGTTGTCACCCGGCTTTTCGAGGCGGTCAACAGCAAAGCGATTCGCACTGGACGCATTCAGGATTAACGACAGATGCCCCGCGCGGCGCCGTCGATGTGCAGATGGTTGGCGTGGGCGGCGTTGTAGTCCGGGGTCAGAACGGTCGAGAACAGACGACAGGCGCCGTCGCGAACGGCATGCAGGAAGCGCGAGCCCGGCTCGCCCGCAGGACCGGCGCCTCGCCAGTCGTTCAGCACACTGACGGTCCGTCCGTCCTTCAGCGTGACGCCGGCGACATCCAGCGCATTGGCCCTGGCGTGTTCGCTGGGCCGTTCCTGCTCGTCCTGCGAGCCATAGATGCGGCGGCAGGAATAGGTGCCGTAGTTCTCGACCCGCGCCGGCTCCGACCCCAGGATGTCGCGCGACGCCGGACGCAGCACCTGTCGGTCCCAGATGACGTAGCGCACGGCCAGCGGGCACTGCATGACGACGCCGGCTGGCGCCAGGGGCGTCACCTCGCCGCCCGTGATCCGCACCGCCCCGCGCACGACGCAGAAGCCGCCGTCATCTCGGTCCGCCGCCCGTTCGACCTGAACCCCCGCATTGCGCAAGGCCTGCATACAGGCCTCCGTCGCGCCTTCCACAGCTTGAGGCGTCGCGGCGGTCGGCACGTCGAAGGCGGCCACCTTGGCCGTGGTGGCCCGTCCCAAAGGCCGATCCAGGTCCAGCGGCTTCCACGGCAGGTCCTGAGGCGGGGCGAAGACGTTCAACAGGGCGAAGGCCCCGCAGACCAGCAGCGCGATCTCCCACACCAGATTCCACATATCCGCCAGATCGCGCTTCATTCCGCCCCGTCACGGGCCGGACAGGCCCCGCGCCTTAACGCCCAGCTTCGCCGTCGGCTCCCTGCGAACGCACACCCCTTGCCCGCAGGCCCCGTCCGGCCCACTCTCCCGTGATGGGAAAGAAATCAGACGCCTATGAAGCCGAGCTGGAGCAGATCCAGCTTGCCATCGTCCAGACCCAGGCCTGGAGCATCGAACACGGCTCGCGCGTGGTCATCGTGCTGGAGGGTCGCGATACCGCCGGCAAGGACGGGGCCATCAAGCGGCTGACCGAACATATGTCGCCGCGCCAGACCCGCGTCATCGCCCTGCCCAAGCCCAGCGACCGCGAAACCAGCCAATGGTATTTCCAGCGCTATGTCCCCCACCTGCCGGCGGCAGGGGAGACGGTGATCTTCAACCGGTCCTGGTACAACCGCGCCGGGGTCGAGCCGGTCATGGGATACTGCAAGCCCGAGCAGTACGCCCAGTTCATGACCGACGCCCCGCGCTTCGAGCGGATGCTGACCGACGACGGGATCATCCTGATCAAGATCTGGCTGGACATCTCGCGCGAGGAACAGGCCAAACGCCTGAAGGAACGCCGCGTCGATCCCCTGAAACAGTTCAAGCTGTCGTCGCTGGACGCCGAGGCCGAGGCGCGCTTCGACGCCTATTCCGACGCTCGCGACCGCATGCTGGACGAGACGGATCGCCCCTTCGCGCCCTGGGTCGTCGTGGCCACCGACGACAAGAAGACGGCGCGGCTGAACATCGGTCGCTACATCCTGTCGATCCTGAACCACACCAGCGTCGAGGTGAAGAAGCCGGACCCGAAAGTGCTCCTCAGCGCCGCCAAGGCCAAGGGCAAGCTGGCGCGCTGATCGGCCTCAGGCCGTCCTGACGATCCCGCCCGTCGCCGCCACCGGCCAGGGCGTCAGCCGGCCGCCCGCACAGGGGCCGCCCTGGCATTCCCCGGTCAGCGGCTCGAACACCGCCCCGTGCCAGCCGCACAGGATCAGCGACCCGTCGGGCGTCAGATAGCGGTCGATCTCCATGGCGATGGGAAAGCCCGCGTGCGGGCAACGGTCGACCCAGCCGGCGACCTGACCGTCCTTGCGCACGACGAAGCCGTGGAAAAAGGCCTCACCGATCTGAAGCACGAAACCGCGCGAGCCTGGATCGGCGATGTCGCCCTCGGCGCACAGGGCGACATTGGGTGGCGTCTTCCAGACCCGCTTGCGCTCGGCCGGGACCTCCTCAGACACGCTCGGCCTTCAGCGGGCGCGACAGCAAACCATCGATCAGACCGTCCACGTCGATCTCGCCGGCCAGCAGGGCGGCGACGCCTTCGGAGATCGGGATTTCCACGCCCAGACGCGCGGCCAGTTCGCGCACGGCCGGCGCACTTTCATAGCCTTCGGCGACCGACCGTTTGCCGGCCAGGGCCTGTTCGACCGTCTGCCCCTGGCCCAAGGCCAGACCCAGGCTCATGTTTCGGGACTGGGGGCTGGAGCAGGTCAGGACCAGGTCGCCCAGGCCGCACAGGCCCGCCACCGTCTCGGCCTGGCCGCCCATGGCGACGGCGAGACGGGTCATTTCCGCAAAGCCGCGCGTGATCAGGGCGGCATGGGCGCTGCGACCCAGCTGGCGCCCCTCGGAAATGCCGCAGGCGATGGCCAGCACGTTCTTCAGCGCCCCGCCCGCCTCGGCGCCGACCAGATCGGTCGCCAGATAGGGCCGGAAGCCCGGCGCCGACAGGGTGTTCAGCAGGGCCTGGCCCAGCGCCGCATCGGCGCAGGCCAGGGTGACGGCGGTGGGCAGGCCGCGCGACACTTCGCCCGCGAAACTGGGGCCGGACAGAACGGCGGCCGGGGCGTTCGGCAGGGTCTCAGCCAGCACCTCGGTCATCAGCTTCATCGTGCCGCGCTCGACCCCTTTGGAGCACAGCACAACCGGCACGCCGGCGCGATGATGGGGCGCAAAGCCCGTCAGGGTGGCGCGCATATGCTGGGCCGGCGGCACGGCCAGGATCACATCGCAGTCTGCTAAATCAGCCAGGTCGGCGGTGAACTTCAGTTCGTCCGCCAACGGCACGCCCGGCAGATACAGGTCGTTGGCCCGCGTCGCCCGCAGGGTTTCGACCAACTGCTGCTCGCGCGCCTGCAACGTCGTGTCCAGACCTGCCCGGACGCAGACCTGCGCCAGGGCCGTGCCCCAGGCGCCCGCGCCGATGACCCCTGCCGTGCGGAATTCCATACGCCCTCCCGAGGCTTCTTTATCGTTCACGCCTTGGCGCCTTTACGGCCCGGCTTGTGCGAAGGATCGGACAGGGCGCGCGCCTCGTCCAGCGGCCATCGCGGCCGTGCGACGACGTCGATGTCGCTGGTCAGTCCCAGCGCCAGCCGTTCGGCCCCCGCCAGGGCGATCATCGCCGCATTGTCGGTGCAATAGGCCATGGGCGGCGCCAGGAAGTCGAAACCGTGTTTCGCCGCCGTCGCCTGCAAGGTCGCACGGATGGTCTTGTTGGCCGCCACGCCGCCCGCGACAACAAAAAGCCTGTGCGCATGCGTCTCCGCATAGGCCGCCAGCGCCCGCTCCGACCGATCCGACAGCTGGCGCGCGATGGCGTTCTGGACCGCGTCGGCCAGGTCGGCCCTATCCTGCTCCGTCTCGCAGGTCTGTGCGATGCGGAAGGCCGCCGTCTTCAGGCCCGAGAAGGAGAAGTCGCAATCCTTGCGGCCCAGCAGGGCGCGGGGCAGGTCGAACCGTGAGCCGTCGCCGCGAGCCGCCAGCTTCTCCAGCGCCGGCCCGCCCGGATACCCCAGCCCCAGGGCCTTGGCGATCTTGTCGAAAGCCTCACCCGCCGCGTCATCGATGGTGGCGCCGATCCGGCTCATGTCGCCGATGCCGCGCACCTCCAGAAGCTGGCAATGGCCGCCCGACACCAGCAGCAGCAGGAAGGGATAGGCGACCTCCGCCCCCAGCCGGGCCGAAACCGCGTGCCCCTCCAGATGGTTGACCGCCACCAGGGGCAGGCCGCGCGCCAGGGCCGCCGCCTTGCCGAAGCTGAGGCCCACCATGACCCCGCCGACCAGGCCCGGCCCGGCCGTCGCCGCGATCGCGTCCAGCCCGGCATAGCCCATGTCCGCCTCGGCCATCGCGCGACGCGTGACCTCGGCGATCATCTCGACATGGCTGCGGGCCGCGATCTCGGGCACCACGCCGCCATAGGCTGCATGGTCGTCGATCTGGCTGTGAACCACCGAGGACAGCACCTCGGCCCGCCCCCCTGTCAGGCGCACCACCGATGCGGCGGTCTCATCGCAGCTGGTCTCCAGGCCCAGCACCGTCAGCGCCCGGACATCGCGTCCAGTTGCCGCATCGGCGCCGCTGCTATAGTCGGCGGACATCTCCATCGGGTCGAGGTAGCGACCCGGCGACCGGTGCGCAACGCTCATGACCTTTCCTCTCCGCATCGGCACCCGGCGCTCCAAGCTGGCCCTGGCCCAGTCCGGCATGATGCAGCGCGCCATCGGCCGCGCCCTGAATGTGCCCGAGGCCGAGATCGAAACCGCCATTCCGCTCGTCGAGATCGTCACCACCGGCGACCGCATCCAGGACCGACGCCTGCTGGAAGTCGGCGGCAAGGCCCTGTTCACCAAGGAGATCGAGGAGGCCCTGCTGGCCGGCAGGATCGACATCGCCATCCATTCGATGAAGGACGTCCCCGCCGAACAGCCGCAGGGCCTGTGCATCGCCGCCATCCCCAAGCGCGAGGACGCGCGCGACGCCTTCATCAGCCGCGACTTCGACAGTTTCGACGCCCTGCCCTTCGGCGCGCGCCTGGGCACCGCCAGCCTGCGTCGCCAGGCCCAGGCCCTGGCCCTGCGGCCGGACCTGAAGATCGAGATGCTGCGCGGCAATATCGACACCCGCCTGCGCCGCGCGGCCGAGGGCGATTTCGACGCCATCCTTCTGGCCGTCTCAGGCATGACGCGCCTGGGCGTCACCGAACACATCCGCGAGAAACTGTCGCTGGACGCCTTCCTGCCGGCGCCGGGCCAGGGCGCCCTGGCCATCCAGACGCGTGCCGCCGACATCGACGCTCCTTGGGTCGCGGCCCTGAACCACCCCGAGACCGCCATCGCCGTCGCTGCAGAGCGTGGGGCCATGACCGCGCTGGAAGGGTCGTGCCGCACCGCGGTCGGCGCCTACGCCCTGATCGCCAACGACACGCTGCACCTGACCACCGAGATGCTCAGCCCCGACGGTTCGGCCCGCTGGCGCCGCGTCGGCGACCTGCCCCAACCCACCGAAGCCGACGCCCGCGCCCTGGGTCAGCGGCTGGGCGCCGAGGTCCACGCCTCGGCCGGCGATCAGGAGGTCGATCCCGCGACCCTGGACGGATGAACATAACGCCCGCCCGCGTCTGGATAACCCGCGCCGAACCCGGCGCCGCCCGCACCGCCGCACGGCTGCGCGACATAGGGTTGGAGCCCGTCGTCGCCCCCCTTCTGGCGATCGAAAACCTGCCCCCCCCC
>NZ_LR732816.1:843974-1321474 GCF_902506205.1 Brevundimonas sp. G8
CCCCCGTCCCCGACCTGGCCCCGTTCACCGCCCTGGCCTTCACCAGCATCAACGGCGTCACGGCCTTCGCCGCCCTGACCCGCGAGCGCAACCGCCCGGTCTTCGCCGTGGGCGATGCGACCGCCCAAGCCGCCCGCGACGCCGGCTTCGCCCACGTCCGCTCCGCCTCCGGCGACCTCCACGCCCTCGCCCGCCTGATCGCCTCTGAGCTGAACGACGCCTCCGTGCTGGTTCCGCAAGCCGAAACCCCCGCCGGCGACTTCGACGCCGCCCTGATCGCAGCCCGCGCCCGCAACATCTCGATCCAGCCCCAGATCGTCTATCGCGCCCAGCGCACGTCCGTCGCCATGCCCACGACATTCGACGCGATCCTGATCCACTCCCCCCGCGCGGCGAAGATCCTGGCCGAACAGGACATCGCCCGGCTGTCGCACGCCGTCACGGCCTGCATCTCCCCCGCCGCCGCCGCCCCGCTGATCGCCCTGGGTCTGACGCCGGCTGTGGCCCAAACGCCCGACGAAGCCTCATTGCTCACGATCTTGAAAGCGGCGCTTGGCAAGCGTGATCGGGCCGTATAAAGACCCCGTCTCGCGCGGACCACTTCATCCGTCGCAACCGGGCCGCTTTAGCTCAGCCGGTAGAGCACATCATTCGTAATGATGGGGTCAGGTGTTCGAGTCACCTAAGCGGCACCACTTCTCCGAGCGCGGTTCGCGCCGGAAGCGACGGCGAGAGCGCCGTCATGTATCCTAATGGTTGAATTCCTACTCATCAGCACACGTAGCACTCCTTAGCGAAGCAGCTTTGGCTTGACGGCGTTGATGTTTTGGGGCCTTGGCACGCCATTAGTCCTGTCCGTAGGCCCAAATGAACGACGCAGTAGATCCCGTAGACATCGCCATCGGCGGACGCATCCGCGCACGTCGCGAAGAGCTTCGCATCACCCAGGCGCAGTTGGCCGCCGGCGCCGGCGTCACCTTCCAACAGATTCAGAAGTACGAGCGGGGCGTCAATCGTGTTTCCGCCGCCCGTCTTCTGCAGATCGCCTCGGTCCTGAAATCGACCGGCGCCGCCCTGCTGGGCGAGCTGGAAACGGCCGAAGGCGACGAGCTTGCGCTGGCCGCCCCTGGCGTCGCCGAACTGCTGGCCGCCTTCCGCGGGATCAAGGACGCCGCGCAACGCGACGCCCTTCTGACCGTGGCCAAGGGCCTGCGCGGCTGAGCCGTCGGACCTGACGCTCAGGTCCGACCACATCAGACCTGGGCTTGGCGCAGCAGTCGTTCGACTGACTGTCCTCCGGTTGCTCCGGTCGGGGCGTCCGCCAGCCACTGCTGCACCGCCGCAATGGCGCGAAGGTCCAGCCCGTCCGAACGGCCTGCGTCCGCTATATTCTGACGCACCACCTCAAGCAGGCAGGCGGCTTCGACAGCGTTTGACGGCGCATGGTTGAGCAGGCTGGTTTCGGCCTCCACCATCGGCCCGAGGTCCAGCTCGGCCAGTATGTTTTCGGAACTGCCCTCCAGACCGGCCGCGCCGATCTTGTCGGCCAGCGAAGCGGTGTCGAACCAGGAGCGGAACAGCGGCAAGAAGGCTTTGATCGGTTGAGTGTTCATGTTTGATATCCTTTTGAGGTCGAACGACGCGCGACTTCGCGCGCAGCGATGAATTTGGGTTGGGCGTAGGGCGCAGAGCGAGCTTCCCAGACGCCGAAGATGGCCAGCACCATGATTTCGACCCAGACCGTCATCCTGGCGGTCACGATGGACCAGGTGAGCGCGTCCGGACCGATCATGGACGAGATGTGGGTGATGAAGGCCAGGAGCTGAGCGCCGGCGGCGAAGAGCAGCCACCAACGATCGTAGCGAAGACTGAGGCGCACGAGCAGGATCAGCAGACCCAGCGAGATGACCGCCACCGCCCACCGAAACTGACCGATGATCAGATGGTCCACCCAGCCCGACAGCAGTTGAGCGAGAAACAGCCCGACGGCGGCTTCGCGCTCTGGCCGTCTACCCTTCCAGATCAGCAGGCACAGGGCGACAATCGTCAGCCCGGTACCAAATATCCAGAGCGGCGAAGGCATTCGGCCGTCGATCAGGCGGCCAACTTGACGACGTCAAGCTGGGCGGATGGTCTGGTATCGGTCTTGGATTCACCCATTCCCTCCATCCGCCAGCCGATCCCGTGATTGTCGGCCACTGTCGCCAGTTCGGCGTGACCGGCGACGACGCTGGCGCGAACAGTGGTCAACTGCCCCAGGCCGGCGACGATGTTTTCCAGCGCGGATTGACCGACCTCTGCCGCCAGACGCGTTTCGACACGCCCTTCGAGAGAGGTTTGGATCAGCCGGCAGACTTCGATCATGGCCTGATCGATCGCATGTTCCGCCGTCCGCACCTGTCGTGCGACCCGGATCCCCACCTGCATGTTTCTCATCATTGATCCTCGTGACTGGTGCCTCGCGTCAGCGGGCCCATTCGGGAGCGATCCGATCAAATAGTGTGGGAACCACCATACCTGCCGTCACGATCCCGATGGCGAGCAGCAAGGCGACGACGGCGCTGGCGACAATAACCCCCAGTCTCACGCCAAGCCCTCGAGGGGGAGGCGGCAGAACCCAGGACGTCGAAGCAAGCGAACCATCGTCGACCGACTGTCCAGCCGACGCCGGATCAACAGGCCCGCTTTCCATCGTTTCTGAAATGAGTATCGGCGCCTCTGAGTAGACGCTACTCAGCCGCCGCGCCGCCAGCTTGCGGTCGGATACGCCCAGTTTGGTGTAGGCGCGATGCAGATGATTGCCGACAGTGCGCGGCGAGATGCCGAGACGCGCGGCGATCTCCTTATCCTCCAGGCCTTGACCGGCGAGGTGGACGCATTCGCTTTCTCTCGTCGTCAGGCTGTCAGGCATCCGATCCCCCGGCACCCTGTTTACCCTAAATTTCAGCGGTGTCAGCCGATCCGCTTAGCCTGCAAAACACTTTCCGCGTCATCCCGCGACGTCAGATCACTTGAACATATAAGCATATCTTTATATGTCTGGCGGCCTGACACAGACAGGAGCCTCTCTTGGCCGCTCGTTCCTCCTTCCTCTTCACCTCGGAAAGCGTTTCCGAGGGCCACCCCGACAAGGTCGCCGACCGCATCTCCGACACGGTCGTGGACGCCTTCCTGGCCAAGGATCCCGAGGCGCGCGTGGCGTGCGAGACCCTGGTCACGACCCAGCGCATCGTTCTGGCCGGCGAAGTCCGCGCCACCCAGCCGGGCAATACCAAGGAAGAGAACGAGGCCTTCACCCAAGCCATCATCGACAGCCTGGAGCCGCTGGTCCGCGCCGCGGTCAAGGACATCGGCTATGAGCAGGACGGCTTCCACTGGGAGACGGCGAACTACGCCTGCTACCTGCACGCCCAGTCGGCCGACATCGCCGTCGGCGTCGACTCGACCAACGAGAAGGACGAGGGTGCGGGCGACCAGGGCATCATGTTCGGCTATGCGTCGAACGAGACGCCGGAACTGATGCCGGCGACCCTTCAGTACAGCCACAACATCCTGAAACGCCTCGCCGAGGTTCGCCATGCCGGCGGCTCGCAGCTGGAGCCCGACGCCAAGAGCCAGGTGACGATCGAATACCAGGACGGCAAGCCGGTTCGCGCCACCTCGATCGTCCTGTCGACCCAGCACGCCAAGGGTCTCAGCTCCGAACAGGTCGCCGAGATCGTCAAACCCTATATTCTCGAAGTGCTGCCTGAGGGTTTCACCGACGAAGAGACCGTCTGGCACATCAACCCGACGGGCATCTTCGAGATCGGCGGGCCTGACGGCGACGCCGGCCTGACCGGCCGCAAGATCATCGTCGACACCTACGGCGGCGCGGCGCCTCACGGCGGCGGCGCCTTCTCGGGCAAGGATCCGACCAAGGTGGACCGTTCGGCGGCCTACGCCTGCCGCTACCTGGCCAAGAACGTGGTCGCCGCCGACCTGGCTGACCGCTGCACCATCCAGATTTCGTACGCCATCGGCGTGGCCAAGCCGCAGTCGATCCACGTCGATCTGCACGGCACGGGCAAGATTTCGGAAGCGGTGCTGGAAGACAAGATTCTGGACCTGATCGGCGGCGCCACGCCGCGTGCGATCCGTGAGCATCTGAAGCTGAACAAGCCGATCTACGCCCGCTCGGCCGCCTATGGCCACTTCGGACGCGAGCCGGATGCGGAGGGCGGTTTCAGCTGGGAAAAGACCGACCTGGTCGATCAACTCAAGGCGCTGGCCTAAAGCCGGTTACGCGGCCTGGTCCACGACCAGGCCGCGCACGCCGGTCAGATTGGCATCGGTCAGATCGGCCTGACGGGTCTGGGCGCCGTGCATCGTCGCCCGGCCCAAGTCGGCGCCGACCAGGACAGCGCGCTTAAGATCGGCGCCGGACAAGTCCGCACCCCGCAGCACAGCCCCCGTCAGATCGGCCGGCATCAAGCGATCGGCGGTGATCAGCAACGGCCCCAACTGCGCCTCGCGCATGTCCGCGCCGTTCAGTCTCGCGCCCTTAAGACGCGCTCCGCGCAGGTCGGCGCGACGCAGTTTGGCGGACCTCAGATCGGCGTTTTCGAGCTGGGCGCCCTGTAGCTGCACCCCCTCCATGTCCAGGCCATAGAAGACGGCGCCCTTGGCCGACAGCGCGGTCAGGTTCAGCCCCGTGATCGACTTCAGCGGACGCAGATCGACACCGTCGAAGACCGAAGGCTGGCCCTCCGCCCCGCCGGTCTCGCACCAGCGCGCGTGTTCGCGCAGCATCTCTGCGGCGGGCATCCGGTCCACGGATTCGCACGCGGACTTGTTGTCCGTCAGGGCGCCTTGCATATCCGCGCCGTCCGCGCGCCACATGGTCATCTTGCAGCCCACCAGGATGGCGTCGCGCAGATCCGCGCCCGACAGGTCCGCGCCCGACAGATCGGCCCCGGCGAGATCCGTGCCGCGGAAGTTGGCCTGTTTCAGATTGGCCCGGACCAGCTTGCAGTCCTTCATCACCGCGCCGGAAAAGTCGGCCTTCATGGCGATGACGCCCGACATCTTGGAGCGTTGCAGATTGGCGCCGGACAGGTTGGCGCCGACGGCCTCGGTCTCTTCGCGGTGACGCGGTTCGATGACCCTGAAGCCCAGCCGGGCGTCGGCGGCGGCGATGGTGCCTTCGCGCAGATCAGCCTCGAACATGTCGGCGCCCGACAGATCTGCACCGCGCAGGCAGGCGCCGCGCAGGTCCGCGCGACGCAGGCTGGCCTCGGCCAGGATCGCGTCCTGCATGTCCGCGCCGAAGAAGTTGGCGTTGTCGAGTTTGGCCCCCGTCAGGTCGCAGCCCTCCAGGCAGGCGGCTGCGAAATCGGCGTCGGCGAGATTGCGGCCCTTCAGGCTGAGGCCCGACAGGTCCATCCAGGCGAACACCGCGCGGGCGCCGCCGGGACGGGCCTGGAACAGCCGGTCATGCCGGGCGCAGACCAGATCCAGCTCCGCCTGCGTCAGGCGCTTTCTCACGATGGGTTCAGCCGCAAGTGCCATTTCGACACATTGCACCCGTCTGACTTAAGAAACCCTTGAACGACAAGCCGTTGTCAGGCGCTGAGGAGACCCTGCTCTTCCAAGGCCTCTGCAAGCTCGCCGGGGCCGGTCCAAAGGCGCGTATAGCCCGCCTCGCCCAGCCGCTTCAGTTCGGTGACCAGATCGGCCTTGGGCGAGGCGACGAAGCGGCCGTCGAAGCCCACGCCGTCCTCGCTGATTCTCACCATGGGCCGTCCGGTTTCCAGCCGATGCAGGAAGCCTTCGCACAGGGCGGCCCCTTCCTCGCACATCAGGCCGGTCTCGACGGTCAGGCCCTGTGCGCGCAGCCGTTCTGTGCCGCGTCCAGCCGCAAAGGGCGACGGGTCCAGACAGGCGATGACGACCCGCGCCACCCCTGCCTCGGTCAGGAAGTGCGCGCACGACTTGCGGCCCGAAGAGCGCGCGCCACACGGCTCCAGCGTGACATAGACGGTCGAACCGACGACCTCGGCGCCGGCGGCAGGCACGGCCTGTTCTTCGGCATGGGGGCGGCCGCCCGGCGCAGTGGCGGCCTGGGCGATCACTCGGCCGTCCTTGACGATGACGCAGCCGACCGCCGGATTGGGCCAGGTCTCGCCCATTCGGCCGGTCGCCAGGGCGATAGCCTGGGCCATGAAGGCCTGGTCGGCGTCGCTCCAGCTCATGATGCGGTCGGCAGCGTCTCGGCGCGGGCGGCGTCGAGATAGCGGGCGGCGGTGGGCTTCAGCTCCGCGTCCAGATCGATCTCCAGCGGATTGCCCGTGGGGATTTCGACGCCGACGATCTGGTCGTCCGGCACGCCGAACAGCAGTTTGACGATGGCGCGCAGCGAGTTGCCGTGGGCGGCGATCAGCACGTCCTCGCCGGCCTTCAGGCGCGGCGCGATCTCGGCGTCCCAATAGGGCTTCACCCGATCCAGCGTGGTCTTCAGGCTTTCGGTGTCGGGGATCGCCTTGCCGGCATAGCGGGGGTCAGCCTCGAAATCGAACTCGCCGCCGGACGCCAGCGGCGGCGGCGGCACGTCATAGCTGCGGCGCCAGACCTTGACCTGGTCTTCGCCGTGCTTCTGCGCCGTCTCGGCCTTGTTGAGGCCTGTCAGGCCGCCGTAGTGGCGCTCGTTCAGGCGCCAGTCCTCGATCACCGGCACATCGGTCAGGCCCGCCGATTGCAAGGCCAGGGCGCCGGTGCGCTTGGCGCGCGTCAGGACCGAGGTGAACATCACCGCCGGCTTGAACCCGGCCGCGGCGATCAGCTCACCGCAATGACGCGCCTGGGCCTCGCCCTCCGCCGTCAGATCGACGTCGACCCAGCCGGTGAAGCGGTTTTCGAGGTTCCACTGGCTCTGGCCATGGCGGAGCAGGATCAGGCGCGGCATTCGGTCGGTCCTTCGGGAAACGGCCTTTCGGGGTAGGACGCCCTCCCAAGTCGGTCAAGGCTCGCCGGGACCAGGCCGCCAGCTCTGCTTGTCTCACCGGACACACAGAGGTAACAATCGACCGATGTCTGACCGTCTGTTCTTCCCCCTGGCGCTTGCCGCCGCCGTCGTGATGATCGCGCTGGCGACCGTCTGGCCGTAGGGCGGGCCGCAGCCCGCCCCAATCCTTCGCCCTTGTCGCCTAGAACAGTATCTTGCGCAGGTTGATGCGGAACACCCGGCCCTGCGGGTCCAGATAGTCCCGCTGATAGTTGACCGGCGTGGCGCCGTCGCTGCTGGTCACGGACACCCGGTCGTCGAAGATGTTCTGAACCCCGAAGCCGATCCGCGTCCCCTTCAGGATCGGGAAACGTTCGACCCACGACGTGCGCTGGGTCAGGTCGGCGAAGGCGAACAGATTGACCGTCGTCCGTCCCGAGAAGTCCAGATCAGGCGAGCCCAGGGCGTCGCCGTTGACCGTGGTGCCCGCACGCCAGTTGGCGTTGACGAAGGCGCCCAGCCCATTCTTGAACAGGCCGGTCTGAAGCTGGACCTCGTGGCGCGACTGGCCGCCCGAGCCCGAGATCGAGTCGCCGTCCAGCAGATCCAGCGGCTCCAGACCCTCGCGGATCACCACCTCGTCCTGGACGCGCCAGGTGTGGGTCAGCGACAGGTTGAACATCCCCTGGCCGGGCTGCATCCCCTGTCCGCGTCCGCCGCGCATCCGTCCGCCGCCGCCAGGGCCTCCGGGTCCGCCCGGACCGCCGCCAGTCATCATGCCGCCGCCAGGACGACCGCCGCCCGGCCGCTGTCCCGCCGCAGCGGGGTTCGGCTTGCCGAAGGGCCGCGAAAAGTTGAAGCCCCACTGCACGTCCTGCTGCTCGCGCTTGAAGAAGTTCAGCGGGCGGGCGTCGATGGACAGCAGATTGCCGTCGGCGTCGCGCACGAACCGATCCGGCAGCGCCGCCTCGAGCGCAGGGGTGATGGTCGGGAAGCTGGAAATCTCGTCATCCGCCTCAGTGCGGGTATAGGCCAGATTCAACCGGAAATCCTGGGCCGACAGCGGCTGCCAGTTCATGCCCAGCTTCAGGATGCGCCGATCCTCGGCCTTCAGATTGGGATCGCCGCCAGTAATCTGGGTGATCTCGACAGTCTGGTTGTTGCGGAAGTCGAACACCGGCGTGTTGGGCGTCGACACCGTCGGGTCGTTCAACTGCTGAACGGTGGGGGCCTTGCCCTCGTCGGAATAGTTGGCTGACAGCGACAGCCGCTCGACCGGCGACCAGTTCAAACCGGCCCCGACCGACGACACGCCGCCGAAGTCGGACAGTTCCTGATAGGCCAGGTTCAGATTGGCCGACAGGTCGCCGATCCTGGGCAGAATGCCGCGTTCGACATTGGTGATCGGCAGGTCGAAATTGGCCTGGACGCTGCCCGAGTTGCGCGACTGAGACCGGTCCACGGCCACGCCCGAACGCAAGCTCTCGGAGTCCAGCGACTGATAGCCGGCGCCGACCTTGAAGGTCGAGGTGATGTCGCCCGCCGGCAGCTCGTACGGGCGGCCGTTCAGCACCAGTTCGGCCGTCGCGGTCTGGGCCACCGAGTTCGCGGTGTCGCGAGCGCGCTCCGTCACCCGTCCTTCCAGATCGCCGAATGGATTGACGCTCAGGTCACCCGCCGTCACCGCGGCCTGAAGGGCGTCGGAATTCACCCCCTTGCCCGTCGAGGTGTCGGTCTCGACGCGGGTGTAGCCCCCCGTCGCCGTCCAGCGCCAGTCGCCAACATAGCCGTCAAACACCGTGCCCAGTTCGGCGGTGCGCGTATCGGTCTCGCGCGTCAGGGCGCCCGGCAGGTTCAGATAGCGGAACAGGACAGCGTCTGCGCCCGACGGCGAAAACGGACTGGTCCCAGGCACGTTCAGGCTCACGCCCGGCAGGCCCAGGTAGCTGAAGCTGCTGGAGTCCTCCAGACTGCCGCTCAGCGTCATTCCGACCTTGTCGTTCAGGTCGTGCTTGTAGGTGCCGGCTACCGACGCCTGCGCCGTTTTGGGCAGAAGGGTGCGATAGGCGTTCGCCAGTTCGCTGTCGCCACCCGCAGTCTCGCTGCGGTCGATATTGCGCTCGGTCTCGAACAAAGTGTTGGCGGTCGTGCCGTTGATGTCCAGCGACCAACGGTCGGCGCCGGCGATGCGCAGGACGTTGTTCTCGCTGGCGGTGGTCGTGCGGCCGCCCTGCTCCGGCCGGCTGACGTTGACCGAGGCGGTCAGGGACTTGAAGTCCGCCTTCAGCACGATGTTCACCACCCGCTGATTGGCGCTGTAGCCATAGGACAGCGCCGTCTCTTCCGGCAGGACGTCGAAACGGTCGATCGCCTCGGGCGGGATGCCACGGATCTCGCGGAAGCCCGAGATGCGGCGCCCATTGACCAGGAAGACCGGCGATCCGCCGCGCGCGCTGCGGGTCTGGGCTTCCAGCAGCGTGACCAGTTCGCCGATGTTGGTCGCGCCGAACGCCTGGATCTGGGCGGAGTCGTACGAGACGATCGGCTCCTGCCCACCCAGGGCCACGCCGCGACGCGCGGCTGTGACCTCGACATCAGGCAGCACCACCGTGGGCTCTTCCTGCTGCACCTGGGGCTGGGCAGGCTCGACGGCGGCGGCGGAAGGGGCCAGCGCAAGAAGGAGAAGCGCGGTCTGGGTCATGGAACAACGATCCGGGAGAAGATTTCAGACCCCTGTGGGACGGCACAAACATGGCTGGAAAACGACGCAATTCATGAAGTTTCAGAAAGCGTTGCACCCTTTCAACACCGGCGAAAAAGCCGCGACGGAATGGGCGATCTGGCGCGTTGAAGCTGATCGCGGTGTGTCCGAAAAGCCGGCTGTAAGACATCGGCGATGATGACATCGGGGTTCGCCGTTGGCCAACCTGGGAGTCGATCAAAGAAGACTCCGCGTTGACCACCCCCGGGCTTTCGGCTATAGGCCCGCCCTCTTGAGATTTCCGCGCCGTGGACGTGTGCTCCACGGCGTTTTCCGTTCGAAGGTTTGACATGGCCAACAACCCCGGCGCCCGCAAGGCGATCCGCAAGATCGAAGCGCGTACCGAAGTGAACAAGGCGCGCCGTTCGCGCGTCCGCACCTATCTGCGCAAGTTCCAGGAAGCTCTGGCCGGTGGCGATGCCGCCGTCGCCAAGACCGCTTTCGTGGAAGCTCAATCCGAGCTGATGCGCGCAGTCTCCAAGGGCGTCGTTCACAAGAACACCGGCTCGCGCAAGGTGTCGCGTCTGGCCGCCCAGCTGAAGAAGCTGTCGGCCGCCTGAGCCAGAATTAATCCAACAGCAGACGGAACAGCTGTCGCTGTTTCGTTGTGGGATTATGAAGCAATATCAACGCCGAAGGAGCGCATGCTCCTTCGGCGTTTTGCGTTGTGTCGCTAAGGTGCAATTTTGAAATCCGCACTCGTCGAGCGCTGATCCTTTGAAAATTCCAAGCAGGATCAGGGTTTGACGGAGTCAAACAATTTAACTGCGAATCGACCAACGAATCAGCGTTGACCCACCCGGCTCGCAGCGTAAGTTTTGGCCTCTAACGCACTTCCATCCCAGCACGGATGAAGACGGCGCGGGACTTAGTTTCGCGTTGGCGGGAGATGTCTGTCCAGAGGTTCGACCCCGTCCGAAAAGCATCGCTTTTCGGCGCAGGAGAAGTCGTCCCTGAACCATCGCCCTGAAGCTGCGGAAGGTCGGATTTGGTTTTGGATTGGGCGGGCAAGATGGTTGGGGGCGCAACGGCGATGGCGGGCGGAACGAATATGTCGGGAATGACGGACCCGGACCGCATCTGGAGCGAGGCCTCCGTGCGCCTGCGCGCCGAGATCGGCGACGGCCCCTTCTCGTCCTATATCGCCCCGTCGGCGGTCCGGCTGGACAACGCCGGCCATCTGATCCTGGTCACCCCCACCGCCTATGCCCGTGACTGGGTGCGCAAGAACGCCCTGCGCCGCATGAACGAGCTGTGGTTGGGCCTGGACGGCCTGTCGCGTCGCCTCGAGGTCCGTTGCCGCGCCGAGGTGGGCTCGGCCCCGCCAGCCTCGGCCGTGCTGGCCGGCAATGTGGTGGACGCCGCCCCGCGTCTCGCCGCCTTCGCCTCGACGCCCCATATGGCTCCCGCCGCCCCGATCAGCGCCACCCCCATAAGCGCGGACGGCGCCCGCGCCGTGCGCGCCGCCGGCCTGCAGGACCGTCTGACCTTCGACAGCTTCGTGGAGGGTCAGGGCAACGCCTTCGCCCTGGCCATCGCCAAACAAGTCGCCAGCTGGGCCGACGGTCACTTCAACCCCGTTTTCTTCTGCGGCCCCTACGGCTACGGCAAGACCCACCTGCTGAACGCCATCGCCTGGGAGGCGCAGCGCCTGCGGCCCGAGGCCAAGGTCGTCTATCTGACCGCCGAACGCTTCCTGTCCACCTTCGTCAAGGCGATGCAGGACCGCTCGACCGCCGCCTTCAAGGAAAGCCTGCGCTCGGCCGACATGCTGCTGCTGGACGACGTCCAGTTCGTGGGCGGCAAGACGTCGACCCAGGAAGAACTGCTCTCGACCCTTACGGCCCTGATCGAGGACGGCAAACGCATCGTCTTTTCGGCCGACCGCGCCCCGATGGCCCTGACCGAGGTCGAGCCGCGCCTGCGCAGCCACCTCGCCGCCGGTCTGACCTGCCCAGTCGAGGCGGGCGACCGCGAGCTGAAGATCGCCGTGGCCCAGAACCGTCTCAAGGCCTTGTCGGCCCTGGGCGTGGTCCAGGGCGAAGCTAACCCCGAGGTCCTGGCCCAGCTGGTGGACCGCACCCCCGGCTCGATGCGTGAGCTTGAAGGCGCCGTGAACACCTTGGCCGCCGCCGCCGGTTCGCGCCTGTCGGCCGTCTCGGTGGACGAGGCCTCGATCCTGCTGGGCGCCGCCCTGCGCGGCGGACCCGAGCGCCGCATCACCGTGGACGAGATCCAGAAGACGGTCGCCGACCACTTCAACATGAAACAGGCCGACCTGCTGAGCGAGCGCCGCACCCGTGCGGTGGCCCGCCCGCGCCAGATCGCCATGTATCTGTGCAAGCAGCATACGACCCGCTCCTATCCCGACATCGGCCGTCGTTTCGGCGGGCGCGACCACACCACGGTCCTGCACGGCGTGCGCAAGATCGAGGAGTTGATGCCGCAGGACGACCAGATCGCCCGCGACGTCGAGGCCCTGACGCGCAAGCTTCGCGGCTGAAGCTGTGGAGCAGCGGGACTGACCCGTTGCTCCCGCCGCGCAATCCGCTAGTGTCCAAGGTCACTTAACCGCGGCCATCTGCGAATCGGCCGCGCCGGGCGAGACGACATGCAGCTGACCATCGAACGATCCGCGCTCCTCAAGGCCCTGGGCCACGTGCAGAGCGTCGTCGAACGTCGAAACACCATTCCGATCCTGTCCAACGTCCTGCTGTCCGCAGGGCGCGACCGGCTGGCCTTCGCGGCCACCGATCTGGACATGGAGATGGTCGACGAGGCCGAGGCCCAGGTTCAGGTCGAGGGCCAGATCACGGCCCCCGCCCACACCCTGTATGAAATCGTCCGCAAGCTGCCGGAAGGCGCCGAGGTCTCGCTGCTCTATTCGGGCGACGATCCGCGCCTGGTCGTTTCGGCCGGTCGGTCGCGCTTCAACCTGCCGGTCCTGCCGGCGGGCGACTTCCCCGTCATGTCCACCGACAGCGCCGGCGCCTCCTACGTCATGCCCAAGGAAGACCTGGCCCGCCTGATCGACAAGACCCGGTTCGCGGTCTCGACCGAGGAAACCCGCTACTATCTGAACGGCCTTTACCTGCACACGGTGTCGGAGGCTGGCGTGCCCCTTCTGCGCGCCGTCGCCACCGACGGTCACCGCCTGGCGCTGGCCGAGACCCCGGCGCCCGAGGGCGCGGCCGGCGGCCCCGGCGTCATCGTGCCGCGCAAGACCGTGGATCAGGTCCGTCGTCTTCTGGACGACGCCGGCGGCCCGGTCGAGGTCACCGTCTCGGCCCAGAAGATCCGCTTCCAGATGGGCGAGGCGTCCCTGACGTCCAAGGTCATCGACGGCGCCTTCCCCGACTATCTGCGCGTCATTCCCAAGGGCAACGACAAACAGGCCGACATCGACAACGCCCTGTTCGCCAAGGCCGTCGACCGCGTCGCCACCATCTCGGCGGAAAAGAGCCGTTCGGTGAAACTCGCCTTCGACAACGACCGGGTGAAGCTGACCGTGCGCAACATGGAGGCCGGCCAGGCCGAGGAAGAGGTCGAGATCGGCTATTCGGACGAGCCGTTCGAGATCGGCTTCAACGCCCGCTACCTGCTGGACGTCGCCGGCCAGATCACCGGCGAAAACGCCGCCTTCCGCTTCGCCGACCCGGCTTCTCCGACCCTGGTCCTCGATCCGGCCGATCCGGGCGTTCAGTATGTGCTGATGCCGCTAAGGGTCTAATCAAGGTATTTCCGCTCATCCCGGCGAAAGCCGGGACCCAGTGCTTTCGTTCGTACCGGAGGCTGGCGTTGGCGTTCTTCACCTACATCGTCGCCAGTCGTCGCAACGGCACGCTCTATACCGGCTCGACAGAAGACCTGATCAAGCGGGTGGCCGAACATCGCGACAAGCTGCGCCCAGGTTTTACGAGCCGATATGGCGTGGTGCTGTTGGTCTGGTACGAAACCCACGAAACGCGCGATGCGGCCATCGTTCGCGAACGCCAGATCAAGGAATGGAAACGGGCCTGGAAGCTGGAGCTGATCGAGCGCAAGAACCCAGCATGGGCGGATCTGTTTCCAACATTGCTCGGTTAGATCGTGCCGAGCAAAAGGACTGGTTCCCGGCTTTCGCCGGGATGAGCGGATAGATTTGAGCCTCACCTCTCTCACCCTCACCGACTTCCGCTCCTATGCGGGCGCGCGGCTGGAGATGACCTCCGGGCCTGTGGTGCTGCATGGGCCGAACGGGGCGGGCAAGACCAATTTGCTGGAGGCGATCAGCCTGCTGACCCCAGGCAAGGGGCTGCGCAGCGCCGCCGCCGCCGAGATGGGCCGGCGCGAGCCCGGCGAGGCGACCGGCCGCGCCTGGGCCGTCATGGTCGAACTGGACGACGAGACCCGTCTGGGCACCGGCGTCCAGACGGCGGGCGCGGCGCGGCGCATCGTGCGGATCGACGGCGAGACGGCGCAGCCGGGGCGGTTGCTCGACTATCTGCGCCCCGTCTGGGCCACGCCCGAGCAGGACCGGCTGTTCTCGGATGCGCGGGCCGACCGGCTGAAATTCTTCGACAGGCTGGTCTTCGCCGCCGATCCCGATCACGCCGCCAGCGTCTCCATCTATGAAAAGGCCCTGCGCGAACGGCTGCGGTTGCTGAATGACGCGCAGGACGGACGCGAGGCCGATCCCGTCTGGCTGGACGCGCTGGAGCTTCGCCTGGGCGAGGCCGGCGCCCGCGCCGCCATCGCCCGCGTCGCCGCCCTCCACGCGCTCCAGGCCGCCATCGACTCCCGCAGCGACCGCCCCTTCCCCCAGGCAGACCTGGGCCTGGACGGCCCCGCCGAACAGATGGCCGAGGCCGGTGCCGAGGAAGACGAGATCGCCGCCGCGATCCGCGAGGGCCTGGCCAAGGCTCGCGCCCGCGACGGCGCCGCCGGACGCTCTCTGTTCGGCCCTCACCGTACCGACCTGACGGCGCTGCACCGCGAGAAGCAGCGCCCCGCCGCCGAGGGGTCTTCGGGCGAGCAGAAGGCTCTGGTCCTGAACCTGATCCTGGCCCAGATCACCCGCCTGTCGGATCATGCCGGGACGGTGGCTGTAGCCGGCGCCGCCCGCCCCGTCCTGCTGCTGGACGAGGCCCCCGCCCACCTTGACGAGCGCCGCCGCGCCGCCTTGTTCGACGAGATCGTGGCCCTCGATCTCCAAGCCTTCATGACTGGCACCGAACGCGACCTGTTCGCGGGCCTGGAAGGCCGCGCCCAGTTCGTCCGCGTCGCCGAAGGGACGCTGGAAACCGACTAGGGTTTCGACGCGGAATTCCTCGCTTTTTCGTCGCAAATTCCTATATGTTGCGGGCTTCGGCGCGGTGCGATCCCGTGGTCGATTCGAGCGCTATGTTCGGCGCTCCATCCCCGTCCCGGTCGGGACTTCAGAGCCAATGACTTCATGACCGATCCGATTGCCGACATGCCCGAATACGGCGCCGATTCCATCAAGGTTCTCAAAGGCCTGGACGCCGTGCGCAAACGTCCCGGCATGTATATCGGCGACACCGACGACGGCTCGGGCCTGCACCACATGGTCTATGAGGTGGTCGATAACGCCATCGACGAGGCCCTGGCCGGCCACGCGGACCTGGTTCAGGTCATCCTGAACGCCGACGGCTCGGTCACCGTGACCGACAACGGCCGCGGCATTCCCACCGGAATCCACGAGGGCGAAGGCGTCTCGGCGGCCGAGGTCATCATGACCCAACTGCACGCGGGCGGTAAGTTCGACCAGAACTCCTACAAGGTCTCGGGCGGTCTGCACGGCGTGGGCGTGTCCGTCGTCAACGCCCTGTCCGACTGGCTGGAACTGAAGATCTATCGCGACGGCAAGGCGCACCAGATGCGGTTCGAGCGCGGCGACACGGTCAAGTCGCTGGAGATCACCGGCGTCGCCCCCATCCGCGAGGACACCGGCAAGCCGCTGAGCGGCACCGAGGTCACCTTCTTCCCGTCGCTGACGACCTTCAGCCACATCGACTTCGACCTGAAGACACTGGAACACCGGCTGCGCGAACTGGCCTTCCTGAACTCGGGCGTGGTCATCAAGCTGGCCGACCAGCGTCACGCCGAGCCGGTCGAGATGATCCTGCACTACGAGGGCGGGGTCGAAGCCTTCGTGCGCCACCTCGACAAGTCCAAGACGCCGATCCTGAAGGACGTCATCGTCATTCGCGGCAAGAAGGAAGGGATCGAGCTGGATCTCGCCCTGTGGTGGAACGACAGCTATCACGAGACCATGCTGTGCTTCACCAACAACATCCCCCAGCGGGATGGAGGCACCCACCTGTCGGCCTTCCGCGCCAGTCTGACGCGCGTCATGGGCGGCTATATCGAGAGCTCGGGCGCCGGCAAGAAGGAGAAGGTCTCCGTCACCGGCGAGGACGCCCGCGAGGGCCTGACCTGCGTCCTGTCGGTCAAGGTGCCGGATCCCAAGTTCAGCAGCCAGACCAAGGACAAGCTGGTCTCGTCCGAGGTGCGCCCCGCCGTCGAGGCCCTGTGCTCAGAAGGCCTGGCCCAATGGTTCGAGGAACACCCGGTCGAAGCCAAGCAGGTCGTCGCCAAGATCATCGAGGCCGCATCCGCCCGTGAAGCCGCCCGCAAGGCCCGCGACCTGACCCGCCGCAAGTCGGCGCTGGAAATCAGCAGCCTTCCGGGCAAGCTGGCCGACTGCCAGGAGCGCGATCCCGCCAAGTCCGAACTGTTCATCGTCGAGGGCGACAGCGCCGGCGGCTCGGCCAAACAGGCGCGCAACCGCGAGAACCAGGCCGTCCTGCCCCTGCGCGGCAAGATCCTGAACGTCGAGCGCGCGCGCTTCGACCGGATGCTGTCGTCGGAACTGATCGGGACGCTGATCCTGGCGCTGGGCACCGGCATCGGCCGCGACGACTTCAACGCCGACAAGCTGCGCTATCACAAGATCATCCTGATGGCGGATGCCGACGTCGACGGCGCCCACATCCGCACCCTGCTGCTGACCTTCTTCTATCGCCAGATGCCCGAGCTGATCACGCGCGGCCACGTCTATATCGCCCAGCCGCCGCTCTACAAGGTCGCCAAGGGCAAGCAGTCGCGCTACCTCAAGGACCAGTCCGAGATGGACTCCTACCTGATCGAGGAAGGCTCGTCCGAGGCCGAGCTGGACATGTCCACCGGCGAGCGTCGCCTGGGCCTGGACCTGCAATCCCTGGTGCGCGAGGCCAAGGCCTTCAGCGCCAGCGTCGATCGCCTCAGCCAGCGCGCCCCCGCCTTCGCCATCGAACAGGCGGCCCTGGCCGGCCTGTTCGCCGAAACCTCGGACATGGCGACCGCATCGGCGGCCGCCGCCGTCCGCCTGAACCTCTATGCCGAAGAGGGCGACGGCGACTGGACCGGCGCGCCGGGCGAACAGGGCGCCGTGGTCTTCACCCGCACCCGTCGCGCGGTGCAGGAGACCATCGTGCTGGAAGAGACCCTGATCCGTTCGCTGGACGCCCGTCGTCTGGCCGAACGCGCCCAGGCGTTCGACGGCGTCTTCGTCGCCCCCGCCACCTATCGCCGCAAGGACAAGTCCACGACCATTCGCGGGCCGCTGGACCTGCTGAACGCGGTGCTTGACGCGGGCAAGAAGGGCCTGTCGATCCAGCGCTACAAGGGTCTGGGCGAGATGAACCCCGAGCAGCTGTGGGAGACGACGCTGGACGTCAACGCCCGCACCCTGCTTCAGGTCTCGGTCGAGCACGAGGAAGACGCCAACGACCTGTTCGCCAAGCTGATGGGCGACGTGGTCGAGCCCCGCCGCGAGTTCATTCAGGAAAACGCGCTGGACGCCGCCGTCGACGTCTGACGGCGAGAGGGACGCGGCCTACTGGCCGCGTCCGCCTGCGATGAAGGCCGCAATGGTCGGGAAGGCCGCGGTCTGAGGCCGCATCTCCTCGCAGGCGAAGGACTTGATGCCGCCGTAGATGCCGCCGCTGGGCGTCGCCTCCCACGGCGTGTCCTCGGAATAGCGGTCGGTTTCGACGCCATCCGCCCCATAGGTCACCGTCGCGCCCGAGCGCGATTGACCGTCCGAACACCGCACCATGACCTCTTCGGTCTCATGGCTCAGGTTGGCGGCGTCGCCGTGCGCCGGCACCCGCGCCATCCGCGTCGTCGCCACGCCATCCACAGGCGTCAGGCCGTCCAGATCGACGAGATAGACGATGGCGTCGCTGCGCGAAAACGCGGCCCAGCTTTCCGCCGCCACGGGCGACGCCAGGACCGCTGTCGCCATGACCGCTGCAAGACCGATTGTTCTGATCATTATCTTCCCTCCCCAGGCAAGACGATCATTTCATACCCGTGTGCGGAAGAATTCAATCTCCCTGACGGTCGTGCAGCGGTTTTCCGATCAGGGGCGATCCCGCGACGGCAGGGCCGCAATCTCCTCGGCCGTCAGCTTCCTGGCGATGCGGACGCGGCACGGCTGAGGCCCGGTCGCCGGGCTGCGCAGGGTCGCCTGATCGCCGACGCACAGGTTGGATCCAGAGAGCGGCTCCAGCGCAACCGACAGGGCGCGAGTCATATCGCGACAGAAGGTGCTCTCGATCTGGAACACGTCGGCGCCCGACGTGCGGACATACAGTGTCTGGTCGTTCGGCGCGGTGAAGTTGCGCACCAGGTTGGGCCGGAAACATTGGTTCGCGTCGATGCGGCTGGCCGTCGTGACGCCGGGCGATGGCGCACAGGCCGACAGCGCCAGGACGGCGGCCGAAGACAGAATGAGATGATGCATGTTCAGCTCCCGAAGCAGCCCCCGGCTCATCCTGCGCTCGCCGGCGACGGGGGCGCAAGGGGATTGCCGACGACGGCCGCCCGGTGCGGCGAAACGCGCGCCGCCAGATCGCGCGGGAGGGGCGACGGTCGGTTCAGCATCAGGGCGGCGACATGCTCCGCCAACACCGGCGCGACGCAGAAGCCCCGCGAACCCAACCCGCCCAGCAGATAGAGACCGTCGTCCAAAGCCCCCGCCAGGGGCAGGCGGTCGGGCGTGGTGGCGCGGATCGCGGCGCGGCTCTGCGCCTGTCCCGCCGCCTCGATCTTCTCGGCCAGGTCCGGCAGACGCGCCCGCAAGGTCGCCAGGTTTCTCTCGCTGTCTTCGTCACGCGGCGTCGTGTCGGCGTCGCCCCGGTCATGGGTCGCGCCATAGAGGACGCCCTGGCCGGTCGGGACGGCATAACCGCCCCAGGCCATGGAGTGGACGCCCACGTCGCCATCGACCCAGTCCGCCTGACCCCGCACCGGCGACAGGCGCGGGGCCGGGTCATGCCCCTCCAGCAGGGCGGCCGATCCCCAGCCGGCGGCCATCACCACCGCATCGACCTCGGCCAGCACCGCGTCCGTTTCGTCGACCAGACGCCAGCGGCCGTCGGTCCGCTCCAGTCTCGTCACCCGCTCCGAGCGCATGTCCGCATCGCCCAGCCAGTCCGACAGCACGGCGGCGGGACGCACCGCACAGGCGCCCTGCATCGACAGGCCGCCCTGCCCCGTCGCCTCGCCTGCCAGGGTCGCGGCGGCGTCTTCGTCCAGCACGACCATCGCGCCCTCGGCCCAGATCGACTGGCGCGCGATCTTGTCGAACCGGGCCGCATCGCGTGGCGCCTGGGGCAGTTGCAGCACCCCATGACCCGTCACGGCGTCCGGCGTCGCGGCATACAGATGACCCGCCCGTTCCAGCGCCTGGGCGTGAAGGGCGGCGATGCCGGCGTCGCCTGCATCCAGACGCGGCGTGACCAGGGCCGCCGGAAAACCCGACCCACCCGCGCCCGGCCGTTCGGCCTCGAACACCACGGTCCTGACGCCCTGATCCCTCAGGGCGCGCACGACCGACGCCCCCGCCACGCCTGCGCCGATCACGGCGATGCTGGGAATCGGCGCAGGCGCAAAAGCAGAGGGTAGCTGCGCCTCCAGCCGCTCGCGCTTCCTGCCATGACCGGGACGTTTCTCGACCACGAACCCCTGCTCGGCCAATCCCCGGCGCACCGCCCCGGCGACGGTGAAGGTGGCCAGGCGCGCGCCCGGCGCAGACCGTGCGGCGATCAGGGCCATCACCTCCGGCGACCACATGCCGGGGTTCAGCGCCGGAGAGAAGCCGTCCAGGAACCAGGCGTCGGCCGCCCCCGACCACTGCTCCAATGCCCAGGTCGCATCCCCGACCGCCAGGTCCAGCACGGCGTCGAAGCCCGGCAGGTCCACCCGGTGAAACCCCGGCGTGGCGGACGGCCAGTTTTCGATCAGCGCCTGCGTCGCCTCAGCCAGCTCAGGCCACGCGCCCAGGGCCCGCGCCGCCTCGGCCGCCGTCAGCGGAAACCCCTCGATGGAGAAGATATGCAGCCGCCCGCCCTCAGGCCGCGTTCGGCGCCACAGGTCCAGCAGGGCGGCGATGTTCAGCCCCGTGCCGAACCCCAGCTCCGCCACGGTGAAACAGTCCCGCCCGGCCCAGGCGTCCGGCAGGCCGCATCCGTCCAGGAACACCGCCCGCGTCTCCGCCAGCCCGTCGTCGCGCGAGAAATAGACATCCCCGAACCGGCCCGAGCGCGGCTCGCCCTCTTCGGTCCAGGTCAGTTGCGGCGAGGCGTCGTCATCGGAAATCATGGCCCGGCTCTAGCACCTTCGTCGCACAGACGAAAAAGGCCGCCTCGTTCGAGGCGGCCTGATCGATGGCTTGCAGCCGGTCTTAGTGGGCGGCGGGCGCGTGCGGCGGTTCGGCCGGCGCGGCGGGCGACGGGGCGGCGGCGGACGCGTCCGCGCCCTGCATCGTCGTTGCGGCCGGGGCCGTGGTCGCGGCGGTGTCGTTCTGGATGGCCTGGTTGGCGGCGGCCTCGGCGTCCTTGGCGGCCTGATCGACCGTCAGGGCCGCTTCCTCGGCGCTGCCGGCGGCCTCGACCGCATCGGTCGCGGGGGCTTCGGCCTTTTCTTCAGGCGCCTTGCTGCAAGCGGCCAGGACCAGGACCGCAGCCGATGCGGCGACGAGGGCTTTGATACGCATGAGGACTTCTCCGAAGGCTTGCGCGAGGCTGCGCGCCACGCACCACAACGATAGGGCCGCCTTGCACGACAGGGCAAGTTACGATCCGGCAAGGCGTGATCGGGGCGGCGTCACGCCGCAGCGGCCTAAACCTAGTCGGCGGTGATGTTGTTCAGCGTCTCTTCCATCTCGCCGAACGACGGCTGGGCGGACGAGGGAATGTCGCCACGGCCGATCTCGACCGAGATCTGGGCGGCGTTGCCGTGCAGGTGGGCCACCAGCACCGACTGGATGATCTTGTAGTAGGCCGCTTCCTCATTGATGATCGCGGTCAGGCGTGCGGCGAACGGGCCGACCAGGCCATAGGCCAGGAACACGCCCATAAAGGTGCCGACCAGGGCGCCGCCGATCATGGTGCCCAGCACCTCGGGCGGCTCGGTGATCGAGCCCATGGTCTTGATGACGCCCAGCACGGCCGCAACGATGCCCAGGGCGGGCAGGCCGTCGGCCAGGGTCTGCAGGGCGTGCGCATTCTCCAGATGCTCGTGGTGATGCTTTTCGAGCTGCTTTTCCATCGCGTCCTCGACTTGGTGCGGATCCTCCAGGTTCATCGTCATCATCCGCAGGGTGTCGCAGATGAAGTCGACGGCGAAATGGTCCTTAAGCACCTTGGGGTACTTCTGGAAAATGGCCGATTCCTTGGGCTTTTCGATGTGGCTTTCCAGCGCCACCACGCCCTTGGACTTCATGGTCTTGGTCAGCTGGAACAGCAGCGACAACAGGTCCTTGTAGTCCTGCTTCTTCCACTTGGGTCCGGCAAAGCACTTGCCGAGCCCCCCCATGGACCCCTTGATCACAGTCATGGAGTTGGAGATCATGAAGGCCGCGATACCCGCGCCGCCGATCGCCATCAGTTCGTGGGGCGCGGCGTGCAGGATCACTTCGAACTTGCCGCCAGATATGGCGTAGCTGCCGAAGACGAGGCCGAACAGCAGCACGATGCCGATGATCTGGAACATGAAAGCGAACGATCCTGACGCGAGAAGTCGGGACTATCGCCGTTAATCATTAAGACGGCGTTTCGCGAACGCCGTCTCCTGACCTCAGATCCGACCTTCGCCGTTCAGGATCGCGGTGCGCGCCGCCGCCGTCAGCTTCTGATACCCGGCCTTGCCGCCTCGCACGTAAAGCGACGTACCGGTCTTTTCGGGATCGAAGCCGTCCGCGACCAGATCGGCCTTGCGATACTTGAACGTGCCGGTCGTTTCCGCCGACTTGATCAGGCGCAGGAACACCGGCTGGGCATAGGCCGGCAGCTTGGCCTCGACATGGTCGGAGAAGGCTTGGGCGTCGAACTTGCCCTCGACCACCAGCGCCGCCATGCCGGCCTTGCCGTCCTGGGCCGGCACCGGCACGCCATAGACGATGGCCTCGGTCACGCCGGGCGCATCCATCAGCACCTGTTCGACCTCGGAGGTCGAGACGTTCTCGCCCTTCCAGCGGAAGGTGTCGCCCATCCGGTCCACGAAGTAGAAATAGCCTTCCGCGTCCTGCTTCATCAGGTCGCCGGTGCGGAACCAGCGGTCGCCCTTCTTGAACACGTCGGTCAGGATCTTCTTCTGCGAGGCGGCCTTGTCGGCATAGCCCGAGAAGTCGTGGCGGATGTCGTTGCCGATCAGACCGATGGCCTCGCCTACCTCGCCCACACGCGCCAGGCGGCACAGGCCGTCAGAACCACGGATCGGCTGTTCGGTATCGACGTCGAACTCGACCAGGCGAATATTGATCTGCGACTTCAGGAAACCGGGCACCCGGCCGATCGCGCCCTGTTTGCCGTCGAAGTTGAACAACGAGACATTGCCCTCGGTCGAGCCGTAGAACTCAAGGATCTCGGGGATTTTGAACCGGCTCTGGAATTCGGGCCAGACATCGGCGCGCAGGCCGTTGCCGAACGCCAGCCGCAGCTTGTGCTTGGTCTCGTCCTCGTGCGGCGGGCAGTTGACCAGATAGCGGCACAGCTCGCCGATATAGACGAACATGGTCGCGCCCGACGACCGCACGTCGGGCCAGAAGGTGCTGGCCGAGAACTTCTTGCGGATCACCAGACGCGCGCCGTTCAGCAGGGCCGCGCCCACCCCGACCAGACCGCCGGTCGAGTGATACAGCGGCAGGACGTTGAAGATCCGATCCTCGGCCGTCGACCGCGTGGCCCCGGCGAAGGCGCGCATATAGGTGCGGGCGCGCGAATGCGGGATGCGCGCGGCCTTGGGCAGGCCGGTCGTGCCGGAGGTGTAGATGTAGAGGGCGGTGTCGCGGTTGGTCAGACCCTCGCGCGCCGACTTGGACGGCCGCACCGACGATCCGCCGCGCACGGGCTTGTCCAGCCCCCGACGGTCGCTGGTCTCCAGATCGTCGGGCAGGCCCAGCACCCAGAGCGCCAGGTTATGATCGACCAGAGGCCGCGCCTCCTCGATCTGACGCCAGCAGTCCTCGTCGGCGACGACGTTGAAGGCGTTAGAGATGGCCAGACAGTGCGCCAGCCCCTGCCCGTTCAGATTGGTGTTGATCAGGGCCGTGGCGATCCCGACCTTGGAGAAGCCGATCCAGGCCGCCAGATATTCGATCCGGTTGGTCATCATCAGGGCGATGGTGTCGCTGCGACGCAGGCCCCGATTCTTGGCCCAGTGGGCGAAGCGGTTCGCCATGGCATCCAGGTCGCGATAGGTCAGGGTGCGCTGACCATCGTCGATGGCGATATTGTCGGCGAACTTGTCCACCGCCTCTTCGAAGTCGTCACAAAGCAGGACATCGCTGTCCAGCTCGATCGGCTTGATGCGCTTGAGCAGGCGGAACAGGCCGCGAGCGAACCGGACGTCCCGACGGATATTCGCTACAAAACCCATGCGCGCCGTGCCTCCGGTCAATGCGTGTTCCACCCGGCCCGGTGATGGACGAAGGGGGGGCGTCGGGTCAACCGCGCCGTCCGCGAACCCTCGCGAACCCGACGGATTGGCGTCAGCCGTGACCCATTTGTTCTGTTGACGCCGGGGAAATCCAGAGGCGGCGCCTGCTTTTTATTGCCGCATTCCCCGCAGATCCGGCCGCAAAGGGCGCGGTTGTCGCCGCATTCCGGGCGAGAAGGGTGTTTCTTCGGGGCTTTTGCGCCGACAGCGGAACGACGTTGCGAGACGGCGGGTTGGTTGATCAACGTTATGGAGGACAGAAACGATGTCGATGACCTACGCCAACGCCGAGACCGAAGCCCGCACCGAGGACACCGCCTTCGTGCCGCGCTACGCCCGCAACACCAAGGCCAAGAAGTCGGTGAAGACTTGGATGATCCTGGCCCCGATCGGCGCCGTCGTGCTGCTGGGCAGCGGCGTCGCGATGGTGATGGGCGGCGGCGAACAGACAGCGCCCGCGCCGGCTGCCGAGGCTGCGGCCCCTGCGATGCAGACCGCGCCCGCCGCGATGACCGCCGCCGAGACGCCCGTAATGCCGGCCGCACCGATGGAGACTACTCAGGCCCCGACCGCCGCGCCGACGCCGGCTGCGCCTGCTCCCGTCGCCCGTCGTGCTGAACCGCGCGCCGAGTCGGTCGCCCGTCGCGCCGCCCCGGCTGGTGAACGCCCGGCCGCCGCTCGCGTCGAGACGCCGGCCGCGCCGACTGGTCCTCAGCCTTATGCTGCCCCGGCAGCGACGGCTGCGAGCACCAGCCAGTTGAACACCGCCCCCGCGACGGCCTCGACCCCGGCTCCGGTCGTGACAACGCCCGCCGCTCCGGCGATCACGGTCCAACCGTTGAACTGATCGCAGTCAAATAGAAGAAGGCCCCGGCTTCGGTCGGGGCTTTTTTTATGCGCCCGCCGTCACGCGCCAGATCACATTGCCCACGTCGTCGGCGACCAGCAGCGCGCCCAGCCGGTCGATCTGAACCCCGACAGGCCGTCCCTGCGCCTGACCTTGGGCGTTCAGGAAACCGGTCAGCACATCCCGCGGCGGACCGGCCGGACGACCGTCCACAAACGGCACGAAGATCACCTTGTAGCCGCTGCGCACGCTGCGGTTCCACGACCCATGCTGACCGACAAAGGCGCCATTCCGCCAGGCTGGCGGCAACAACGTCGCCCCCTCGCCGAACGTCAGCCCCAGAGACGCCGTATGGGCGCCCAGGGCGTAGTCCGGCCTGATCGTCCGCGCGACCATCTCCGGATTGGCGGGCGGCCGCGCATCGACGTGCTGGCCGTAATAGCTCCAGGGCCAGCCATAGAAGGCGCCCGGCGTCACCGAGGTCATATAGTCAGGAACCAGATCGTCGCCGATCTCGTCGCGTTCGTTGACCGCCACCCACAGCCGCCCGCTCTGCGGGTTCCAGTCCATGCCCACCGGATTGCGCAGGCCCGAGGCATAGACCCGCCGCGCGCCCGTCGCCGGATCGATCTCCAGAATGGCGGCCCGATCCACCTCTTCGTCCAGCCCATTCTCGCCGACGTTTGAGTTGGACCCGACCCCGACATAGAGGCGGCTTCCGTCCCGGCTGGCGACCAGGCTCTTGGTCCAGTGGTGATTGCGGCCGGCCGGCAGGTCCACGACCTTGGTCGCGGCGGCGTCGATCCGCGTCTGTCCCGTCCGATAGGGGAAGACCACCACCGCATCGGCGTTGGCGACGTAGAGGCGATCCCCCACCAGCGCCATGCCGAATGGCGAGGTCAGGCCGGTCAGGAAATCCGTCTTCGTTTCCGCGACCCCGTCGCCATCGGCGTCGCGCAGCAGGACGATCGTGTTGGGACTGGGCACGCCGGCCCCGGCCCTGGCCATGACCTTGCCCATCACCCAGTCGCGTATTCCGCCCTTCTTGTCCTGCGGCGGAGGCGGCGCATTGGTTTGCGCCACCAGAATGTCGCCATTGGGCAGGCGATAGAGCCAGCGGGGATGGTCCAGCCCCGTCGCGAACGCCTGGACCCGCAAGCCCGCCGCCGCCACAGGCGTCGCGCCCTGGGGCCAACTCGCCGCCGGGGCGATCTTCACGGTCGGAAGCAGGCCCTGCCGAGGCGCCGGCAGTTCAGGATTGGCGCCGAACCCCGCCTCCGACGGCAGCGCCGTTTGCCCGGCGCAGGCCGCCAGCCCGATCACGGCCGCAACGACGGTCGAAAGGAGCAGGGTCTTCGACGTGGCGGACATGATCGTGGATCCTCAGCGCGGGGGTTGGGCTGGAAACTCCAGGCGACTGACGTCATAACCCAGAGCGCGCGCCCGTTCTGTCAGGCTGCGCACCTGAGCCTCGGTCGGCAGGTCGCGAGTATAGATAAACAGGCGCTCGAACGTCGGATCGGCCGAGATGAACCAGCTGTAGTCGTCCGCCCGGTCCAGAACCCAGTAATCCCAGGTCACGAACCCGGCCAGATATTTGACCCTCAGCTTGGCGTTCGTGCCGGGATCCAGGATTTCGCCCCGTCCGCCGATGGCCTTTTCCTTGCCCTGCGGCGTATCGACCTGACAGGTGTCGCGCACATCGACGCGCGTGCCCTCGACCGGCGTATAGATCGATGCGCCTGCCACGCAGCCGTCGGTCAACCGATCCGGCAGGCGCGCGATCTCGTGCCAGCGCCCGGACCACAGACGCTGCACATCCACCGGCTTGGCGGGCTGGGGCGCGCGATATTCGGAAGGCGACGGGGCCGTCACGCAACCGGCCAGGGCGACGACGGCGACGGCGACGGCCGAGGCCATCAGGGATTTCAAGCTGGACATGAGCGTTTCCGTTTGAAGCCATAAGCCGCTTTCGGCGACCCTGGTTCCTTTACGTCGCAACGGCGTTCTCGGACGCCGCAGGCCGAAAAACTCACAACGCGCGACAGTAACCCTCGCTTGTTCCGAGACGCGCATTGGCGTTGTCACATGGCGTTCGACGGAGACGCCTCGGTGAATATCGCCACCCTGACCAGAAGCCGCATCGCCCTGCCCCCCGCACGCCTGACGCACCTTCAGCGGCTGGAGGCCGAGGCCATCCATATCATGCGCGAGGTGGCGGCCGAGGCCGAGCGTCCGGTGATGCTGTATTCGATAGGCAAGGACTCGGCCGTAATGCTGCATCTGGCGAAGAAGGCCTTCTATCCTTCGAAGCCGCCCTTCCCTCTGCTGCACGTCGACACGACGTGGAAGTTCCGCGCCATGTACGCAATGCGCGAACAGGCGGCGGCCGATCTCGGCGTCGAACTGCTGGTCCACCAGAATCCCGAGGCCGTCGCGCGCGGCATCAATCCGTTCGACCACGGCTCGGCCCTGCATACCGACCTGTGGAAGACCGAGGGGCTGAAACAGGCCCTGTCGCTGTACGGCTTCGATGCGGCCTTCGGCGGCGCCCGCCGCGACGAGGAGAAGTCCCGCGCCAAGGAGCGGATATTCTCCTTCCGCACGGCCGAGCACCGCTGGGATCCCAAGAACCAGCGCCCTGAACTCTGGCGGCTTTACAACACCAGGAAACGGCCGGGCGAAAGCATCCGCGTCTTCCCCATCTCCAACTGGACCGAGCTGGACGTCTGGCAATACATCCACCTTGAGCAGATCCCGATCGTGCCCCTCTATCTGGCGGCGGAACGACCGGTGGTCGAACGCGACGGCGCCCTGATCATGGTCGATGACGACCGCTTCCGCCTGCGGCCCGGCGAGACGCCGCAAATGAAGTCGGTCCGCTTCCGCACCCTGGGCTGCTACCCCCTGACCGGGGCGGTCGAGAGCACGGCGGCGACCCTGCCCGAGGTCATCCAGGAAATGCTGCTGACCACCACGTCGGAGCGTCAGGGGCGGATGATCGACCACGACCAGTCCGCCTCAATGGAGAAGAAGAAGCAGGAGGGCTACTTCTGATGGCCCCAGAAACGTACAAAGCGTCGGACCTGATCGCCCGCGACATCGGCGCCTATCTGGACGCCCACCAGCACAAGAGCCTGCTGCGCTTCATCACCTGCGGCAGCGTGGACGACGGCAAGTCGACCCTGATCGGCAGGCTGCTCTACGATTCCAAGATGATCTTCGAGGATCAGATGGCGGCGCTGGAGGCGGACAGCCGCCGCGTCGGCACCCAGGGCGGCGACATCGACTTCGCCCTGCTCGTCGACGGCCTCGCCGCCGAGCGCGAGCAAGGCATCACCATCGACGTGGCCTATCGGTTCTTCTCGACCGAAAAGCGCAAATTCATCGTCGCCGACACGCCGGGCCACGAACAATACACCCGCAACATGGTCACCGGCGCCTCGACCGCCGACGCCGCCGTCATCCTGATCGACGCCCGTCGCGGCGTCCTGACCCAGACCCGTCGTCACGCCTATCTGGTCAGCCTGCTGGGCATCCGACACGTGATCCTGGCGGTGAACAAGATGGACCTGATGGGCTGGTCCCAGTCGGTGTTCGACGCCATCGTCGCCGACTTCAGCGCCTTCGCTGGCCAGATAGGGCTGAAGACCTTCGACGCCATCCCGATGTCGGCCCTGCGTGGCGACAATATCACCGAGGCCAGCGCGCATTCGCCCTGGTACACCGGCCAGCCTTTGATGAGCCTGCTGGAAACGCTTGAGGTCGGCGACGATCTACAGGCGGATCCGTTCCGTCTGCCGGTGCAATGGGTCAACCGGCCCAATCTCGACTTCCGCGGCTTCTCCGGCCAGATCGCCGCCGGGACCGTGCGCCCCGGCGATCCCGTCCGCGTCCTGCCGTCGGGCAAGACCTCGACCGTGGCTCGCATCGTCACCGCCGACGGGGATCTACCCCAGGCCGTCGCAGGCCAGTCGATCACCCTGACCCTGGCCGACGAGATCGACGTGTCGCGCGGCGATGTCCTGGCCTCGGCTGACACCCCGCCCGAGGCCGCCGATCAGTTCGAGGCCACCGTGGTCTGGATGGACGACGAGCCCCTGCTGCCGGGCCGTCCCTACCTGCTCAAGATCGGCGCCAAGCTGGTAGGGGCGACCATCACCGAGCCCAAGCACAAGGTGAACGTCAACACCCTGGAGCAGCAGCCGGCCAAACGTCTGGAGCTGAACGAGATCGGCGTCTGCAACCTGTCGCTCGACGCCCCTGTCGCCTTCGCCCCCTATGTCCAGAACAAGGACCTGGGCGGCTTCATCCTGATCGACCGCATCAGCAATCGAACGGTCGGGGCGGGCCTGCTGAACTTCGCCCTGCGCCGCGCCCACAACATCCACTGGCAGGCGACCTCGGTCGACAAGTCGTCGCGCGCCGCGATCAAGAACCAGAAGGGCCGCGTCATCTGGCTGACCGGCCTGTCCGGCGCCGGCAAATCCACCATCGCCGACCTGGTTGAAAAGCGCCTCTATGCCGACGGCCGCCACACCTATCTGCTGGACGGCGACAATGTCCGCCATGGCCTGAACCGCGACCTGGGCTTCACCGAGGAGGACCGGGTCGAGAACATCCGCCGCGTCGCCGAGGTATCGAAACTGATGGTGGACGCCGGCCTGATCGTCCTGGTCAGCTTCATTTCCCCCTTCCGCGCCGAACGCCGGATGGCCCGCGATCTGCTGGGCGATGGCGAGTTCGTCGAGGTCCATGTCGACACCCCCCTGGCGGTGGCCGAGGCCCGCGACGTCAAGGGCCTCTACAAAAAGGCCCGCGCCGGCGAACTGAAGAATTTCACCGGCATCGACAGTCCCTACGAAGCGCCCGAAAATCCCGAGATCGTCGTGGACACCACCACCATGTCCCCCGCGGACGCGGCCGAACGCATCGTCGCCTGGCTGGACGGCCGGTTCTCGACCGAGGATTTCAGCATCTGACCCCTCGACGTTCGGCCGGTTCGGGCGCGAGGGTGGAACCTTGACCGTTCGCCAAGCGCTCTGGAGCCAATGACCAATCCGATCAAACAATTGGACCTCGCGGCCATCGAACAGTCGCAGGTCGTGCGGATCGCCGGGGCCAATCTGACGATCGGCGGCCTGACCAGCGCCGGGGTGATCCTGCTGGTCGCCTTCGCGGCGCACTGGCTGGTGACACGGTCCCTGCGCCGACTGCGCGAACGGGCGGATCGCAGCCGCCAGGCCGTCTATCTGCTGGAGCGGCTGGCGGGTTACGCCATCATCGTCATCGCCGTAATGTCGGCCCTGTCAGCGGCGGGCCTGAACCTGTCGTCCCTGACGGTGTTCGCGGGCGCCCTGGGCATCGGCGTGGGTCTGGGGCTTCAGGGCGTGGTCAAGGAGTTCGTCTCCGGCCTGTTCCTGATCTTCGACCGGATGGTGTCGGTCGGCGACTATATCGAGATCGAGGACATCGGCATTCGCGGCGCCATCATGGAGATCGGCCCGCGGGCCACCCGCGTGCGCACCAACGACAACGTCAATGTGCTGGTGCCCAACTCACGCTTCATCGAACAGCCGGTGACCAACTGGACGCTGAAGGGCGACACCCGCCGCATCCATGTGCCCTTCTCGGTCGCCTATGGCTCGGACAAGGGTCGGGTGCGCGACGCCGTCCTGGCCGCCGCCCGCGCCAGCCCCTTCACCCTGCCCGAGACCGAGGCCCGCAAGAGCCAGGTCTGGCTGGTGGCGTTCGGCGACAAGGGGCTGTCGTTCGAACTGCTGGTCTGGCCGACGCGCGAGGCGGTCAAACGCCCCGCCGCCATGCACGCGGCCTATACCTGGCTGATCGCCGACGCGCTGGAGGCGGCGGGCGTCGAGGTGCCGGTGCCCCAGACCGACCTTCGCCTGCGCACCGCCTTCGGCCTGGAGGGCGACGAGGCCCTGAAACGGCTCGGCTATGGTGTGGGCGCCCCGCCCCGACCGACCAGCCCCCAACGCACCGCCCAGACCGCCAACGACGCCGCCGACGACGTCATGGCCGACGACGAGGTGGAGACGCCCGCCCCTTCCACGCCGCGTCAGGCGGACTGAGCCGCCTTCGCCCTCAACCGCCAGGCATGCAGCAGCGGCTCGGTATAGCCGTTCGGCTGTTCCACCCCCTCGAAAACCAGAGCGCGCGCCGCCTGATAGGCCAGGCTGGCCTCCGGGTTCGCCGCCATCGGCCGATACAGCGGATCGCCCGCATTCTGGCCATCGACCTTGGCCGCCATGCGCAGGAAGGCGGCATCCACCTGGTCGGCCGTGCAGACCCCGTGCAGCAGCCAGTTGGCGATATGCTGCGAACTGATCCTCAGCGTCGCCCGGTCTTCCATCAGGCCAATATCATGGATGTCCGGCACTTTCGAACACCCGACACCCTGATCGATCCAGCGCACCACATAGCCCAGTATGCCCTGGGCGTTGTTGTCCAGTTCGGCCGCCACCTCGTCCTCGGACCAGTTGACGCCATTAGCCAGATCGGGGGCCAGCGGCGGGGTCAGCAGGGCCTCCAGCCCCGGCGTCGGCTCAACCGCCACTTCCTTCTGCACCGCGAACACATCGACGGCGTGATAGTGCAGCACGTGCAGGGTCGCCGCCGTCGGGGACGGGGTCCAGGCGGTGTTGGCGCCCGTCCTGGGGTGGGCGATCTTCTGCTCCAGCATGTCGGCCATGCGGTCCGGCGCCGCCCACATGCCCTTGCCGATCTGTGCCTTGCCGGACAGGCCGCATTTCAGGCCGATGGCGACGTTGCGCGCCTCATAGGCCGTGATCCAGGCGCTGGACTTGATGTCCGCCTTTCGCACCACCGGTCCGGCCTGCATGGCCGTGTGGATCTCGTCGCCGGTGCGGTCCAGGAAGCCGGTGTTGATGAAGACGATCCGGTCCTTCACCGCATGAATGCAGGCCGCCAGATTGGCCGATGTCCGCCGCTCCTCGTCCATCACCCCGACCTTGATCGCATGGCGCGGCAGGGCCAGCAGATCCTCCACCGCGTCGAACAGCCGGTCGGTGAAGGCGGCTTCGTCCGGCCCATGCATCTTGGGTTTGACGATATAGACCGATCCCGTCGCGCTGTTGCCGAACCCACCCAGCCCCTTGATGTCATAGAGGGCGATCAGGCTGGTCATGATCGCATCCATGATCCCCTCGGGCGCATCCGACCCGTCGGCCAGGCGAATGGCCGGCGTGGTCATCAGGTGTCCGACGTTGCGCACGAACAGCAGGCTGCGCCCCTTCAGGATCACCGACGATCCGTCCGCCGCCGTCCATTGGCGATCCGGCTCCAGCGCGCGGGTCAGGGTCTCGCCCCCCTTTTTGAATGTCGCCGACAGATCGCCTCGCATCAGGCCCAGCCAGTTGCGATAGGCCTCGGCCTTGTCCGCCGCATCGACGGCGGCGACGGAATCCTCCAGATCGACGATGGTCGTCAGGGCCGATTCCAGCACCACGTCCGCCAGACCCGCCGCATCGCCCCGTCCGACCGGATGGCTGCGGTCCATGACCAGTTCGATGTGCAGACCATTGTGGGCCAACAGGATCGACGCCGGCGCCCCCGCCTCGCCCGTAAAGCCGACGAACTGTCCAGCATCCTTCAGCGCCGGCGACAGGGCGCCGTCCACAACCGACCATCCGCCCACATCCGCATGCGAGCCCTCGGCCAGCGGCGCCGCCTCGTCCAGGAAGGCCTTGGCCCGCGCCACCACCCGCGCCCCGCGCGCCGCGTCATAGCCGCCGCCGGCCGGCAGGTCGCCCAAGGCGTCCGTGCCATACAGGGCGTCATACAGGCTGCCCCACCGCGCATTGGCGGCGTTCAACAGGAAACGCGCGTTCAGCACCGGCACCACCAGCTGCGGCCCGGCCATCTGCGCGATCTCGGCGTTCACGCCTTCGGTGCCGATGGAAAACGCGGCCGGCTCATCGACCAGATAGCCGATCTCTCTCAGGAAGCCCTCCGACGCCCCCACGTCGTAGGGCTGGCCCCGCCGCGCCAGATGCCAGTCGTCGATCTGGGCCTGCAAGGCGTCGCGCCGCTCCAGCAAGGCCCGGTTTTCCGGCGCGAACCGTTCGAAGATCGTCGCCGCCCCGGCCCAGAAGGTCGCCGCATCCAGGCCTAGCCCCGGCAGCACATCCTGCTCGATCAGGGTGATCAGCTCGCCCGCGACCTTCAGCCCGGCGCGATCTTCATGGGTCGTCATGACGGCCTCTCCCCGGCGCGACGCCGGACCTGTAACAATGCGTGATCAGGTAAGCCGAGCCCGCGTCGCTCCGCAAGGGTCACGTCGCGTCATCGCGGTCGCTTTTCGTCAAATGAGGAGGGCGACGCACACCGACCGTGGTCAGAAACTCTTAACCGCGTCCGTGAACGGGACCGCAAGCGGCGGCGCCTATTGTGAGCTTACGGACGAACTCGCGTCCGGCCAGTCGAGCGTATCGCCCATGCTGTTTCTTCTGAACGACGTCGTGTTCGACCTGGACGAGGCCTGCCCGGCCACGCCCGCCGACGCGCGCCGGTTCGAGAAGCTGGAGTTCGACTATGTGCTCGAACTGGGCTGCGAACTGTTCGCCGAGGATCCGCTGCTGCACCGCAACGATCCCGAACGTGCACGCCGCCTGGCCTGGCTGATCGCCCAGCGCAGCCCGGATGTGAACGCCGCCCTGTTCGCCGCCCCTGCCGCCGCCTGCAACCCCGATTTGGTCGAGCCGCGCTTCTGCGCCCTGCCGCAGCAGGTCATGCATCAGCTTCAGGCCAAGGGCCGTCGCCTCGACGCGGTCTCGGCCGACCGCGCCGTCTGGAACCGCTTGGCCGCCTGATCGCGGCCCGAAAACGCAGTCAGAAGACTGCATTGAACACCACGTGGACCAGCGTCGCCACGACCACGATAAAGCCGAACCCGACCACCAGCCCCAAGGCCGGATGAAGGGGCGCATGCTCGCGATGCGTATGGGCGATACGGTCTTGAGGATGGATGACAGCCATCGTCTTTGTCCTTTCCCTATGATCCCGGATCGATCCGGGAGGGGAGCGTCGGACTCTGACGGCCTGATCGTCTCCTCCAGACCGGAGCATGACTCCAATATCCCCTGATGGCGAGGGGTTATTTTCCTGCGCCTGCGCGCTGGACGACGGCGCGCCGAAGTTGCACCTTCGCGCCCAAGGGATGTTCAGGGGCGATCTATGACTTCGAGGCTTTTGACCTGCGCCGCTGCAGCGGTGGTGGCGTTCATGCTGGCGACCACGCCACAGCCGGCGCGCGCCGACTGGCTACGGGCCGAAAGCGAGCGCTTCATCGTCTACAGCGACGGCGGTCAGCGCGCGTTGAGAGACTATGTCCAGAAGCTGGAGATCTTCGACCGGGTCATGCAGTTCCGAACCGGAACTGCAATCACCACCGAACCGCCGCGCAAGATGCCGATCTATCTCGTCGGCAATCGCCGAGGTCTGACTCGGGTGCATCCTCAAAGCGGCGCCAATACGATGGGCACCTATTTCCCGACCGAAGAGGACATCTTCGCGGTCGCGGTCCGGAGCGACGGCTCCGGCGGAGTCTCGGGTGACGACATCCTGATGCATGAATACGCCCACCATTTCATGCTGGGCAATTTCCCCGGCTCCTATCCGGCCTGGTTCGTCGAGGGCTTCGCCGAATACTATATGACCGCCGACATCGACGTTCGCGACCGCAAGGTGGTTCTGGGCAAATACAATCAGAACCGCGCCTACTGGATCCTGTCGGAAAGCTGGATCCCGCTGGACGTCCTCTTGACCAAGCGGCCAGGTGAAGTCCGATCCGACAGCCAGCAGGCGACCTACTATCCGATCGCCTGGCTGCTGACCCATTGGTTCGTCAGCGACCCGGCACGCCTTGAACAGCTTGAGGATTACCTGGGGCGCGTTGCACGCGGTGAGGACTCGGTTCCGGCGATGCAGGCCGCCACGGGCATGAATTTGCGCGATCTTCAGGCGGCGCTTCGGCGTTATACGCGAGGTCGATTGGTCAGCAGAATCATCAGCGGCCAGTTCCCAACATCCGAGATCGTCATCACGCGCCTATCTCCCGCCGCCGACGATTTGCTGCTCGTCAACCAGCGGCTCAAGATCGGCGTGCCGGACGAAGATCGCGAGGCCCTGGGCCAGGAAGTCGCCCGACTGGCGGCCCGACACGGCGACGATCCGCTTGCGCTTCTCGCTGCCGGCCATGCCGGCCTTCATTTCGCCGACAAGCCCGCTGGCGAACGTGCCCTACAGCGGCTGCTGGAAATCGAGCCCAACCATATCGAGGCCCTGCAATTTCTGGCTCAGGAGCGACTGCGGCAGGCGCGCGAGGCTGACGACGACGCTCAAGCCCAGGCGCTGCGGGTTCAAGCCCGCGACTATCTGGCCCGCGCCTATGCCGCCGGTCAGAATGATTATCGCACCCTGATGTTGCTGTCCGAGCTTCGTCGGACCCAGCCGGGCTATCCCAACGAGAACGATCTCCTCACCATGGGGCTGGCGCTGGACCGCGCCCCGCAACTGGCGGCGGTGCGATTCCCCTATGCCGACGCGCTGGTGCAGACCGGCGACAAGGAAGAGGCGGTTGCGGTGCTGAGGCCCCTGGCCAACAATCCGCACGGGGGCAGCGCCTCGACCTACGCCAATCGACTGATCGCCGCTATCGAAGCGGGTCAGGATCTGCCCCAGATCACGGAAGACGCCGACGCGCCACAAATCAGCGAGCCGGAAGCCGAGCCGGAAACCCCGCCCGAATCCGCCCCGGCGCCCGCCAGCGAGTGACTTTCGGCGCGCGGCGGGGTAGTCGCGCGCCATGTCCTCCTTGACCCTGCCTGAAGAAGCGGCGCGCCGTCGCACCTTCGCCATCATCGCCCACCCGGATGCGGGCAAGACGACCCTGACCGAGCATATCCTGCTGGCGGGCGGCGCCATCCGCGCGGCGGGCGCCGTGCGGGCGCGCGGCGAGAACCGACGGACACGTTCGGACTGGATGAAGATCGAGAAGGAGCGCGGGATTTCCGTCAGCGCCTCGGTCATGACGTTCGAGCACGACGGCAAGATGTTCAACCTGCTCGATACGCCCGGGCACGAGGACTTTTCCGAAGACACCTATCGCACCCTGACCGCCGCCGACTGCGCCATCATGGTGCTCGACGCCGCCAAGGGCATCGAGCCGCAGACGCTGAAACTGTTCGAGGTCTGCCGCCTGCGCGACATTCCGATCATCACCTTCATCAACAAGCTGGACCGTGAGGCCCAGGACCCGATGACCCTGCTGGACGACATCGCGTCGCGCCTTCAGCTGGACCCCGCCCCGATCTGGTGGCCGGCCGAGAGCGGCAATCGCCTGCGCGGCATGGTCGAGGTCGGCACCGGCCGGTTCCAGCCCTATACCCGCAAGATCGCCGGCTCGGCCGAAGACCCGGATCACCCCGCCGCCCTGCCGCTGGACCAGGCGGCGCAGTATTTCGAGGCGGGCGAGCAGAACACTCTCGCCGAGGCCGTCGAACTGGTCGAGGGCGGCTATCCGGCCTTCGACCGTCAGGCCTTCCTGGAGGGCCACATGACGCCCGTGCTGTGGGGTTCGGCCCTGCGCCACTTCGGCATCGACGAACTGCTGAAGGCCATCGGCGACTGGGCCCCGGCGCCCAAGACGATGAAGGCCAAAAAGGAATCTCCGCCCGAGACCCGCAACGCCCCCGCCCCGGTCGAGACCGTGGTCGAGCCGGGCGCCAACGAGGTCACCGGCTTCGTCTTCAAGGTCCAGGCCAATATGGACCCCAACCACCGCGACCGCATCGCCATGTTCCGCATGGCCTCGGGCGCCTTCAAGCGCGGCATGAAGCTGAAGGTCCAGAACACGGGCAAGTCGCTGTCGGTGAACGCGCCCATCATGTTCTTCGCCAGCGACCGGGAACTGGCCGACGACGCCTTCGCCGGCGACGTGATCGGCATTCCCAACCACGGCGTGCTGCGTGTGGGCGACAGCCTGTCGGAAAGCGGCGTGGTGCGGTTCGCCGGGCTGCCGAACTTCGCGCCCGAAATTCTGCAACGGGTGCGGGTCAAGGATCCGCTGAAGGCCAAACACCTGAAGAAGGCGTTGGAAGGCCTGGCCGAAGAAGGCGTGACCCAGTTGTTCCGTCCCGAGATCGGCTCGGACTTCATCGTTGGCGCCGTGGGCCAGCTTCAGTTCGAGGTCATGGCCGACCGCCTGGGCGAGGAATACGGCCTGGACGTCATCTTCGAGCCCAGCCCCTACGCCGAGGCCCGCTGGGTCACTCCAGCCTCGGCGGGAACCGACGCCGACATCGAGGATTTCAGCGGCAAATACCGCCCCCAGATGGCCCGCGACATCGACCAGGCCCCGGTCTTCCTGGCCAAATCCAGTTGGGAAACCGGCTACGTCGGCGAACGCTTCCCCAAGATCGCCTTCACCAAGACCAAGGAACGCGGCTGAGCCTGCTCTGCGCCAAACGACTTCCTTTGGTCACGCGGCTGAGCCATGGTCGCGGGATGTCGTTGCTTCTCGCCCTCTCCAGCGCTGTGGTCATGCTGCAGGCCGCCCCGTCCGTGGGGCTGGTCTCGTATGACGAGGCGGTGCGCTGTGCGGGCCTGACCCAGGCGGCGTCGGAGCTGGAAGGCGGCGAAAGCGTCCAAGGGCGGCGGCTGTATGATGCGGCCCTCTATTGGTCGTTGGCGGCGATGCAGGCGGCGACGGCGGCGGGCAAGGCGGCGCCGGCCGCCGAGGCCGATCAGACGCGCGCGCGCATCGCGGCCGTGCGGATGCTGAACGGCGATGCGCCCGAGGCCAGGGCCGCCCTGCAACGCTGTCAGCAGAAGACGCCCAAGCTCGACTAGATTGTCCGCATAAGGCCAAGTCGAACCGCTTTCGCGGCGCTGCGTTTGCATTGGACGCCCCGAGAGACGCAGTCTGCGTCCCGAAGCGGGATAACTGAGGTTCAGCGCATGTTCGAATTCGGCCGCGATCTTCGAAAACTCTTCGCTCAGGCGCGTGAGAGTGAAGACCTGGGCTGGGTCGAACTGATCGGCGTCGACTTGTTGCAGGCCGAGGCGCGACGCGAAACGATCGATTCAGGGCGCGTGTCCTGCGCCCGCCCCTTCGAAACCGAACACCGCGCGGCGGCCCTGTGGCGCGAACATGCCCGACGCGGCGGGGCGTCCGACAGTCTGGACCGCGCCGAACGCTGCGCCGACAGCCTGGCGCGCACGGCCGCAGGCGAGGATCAGGTCGCCCTGGCCGCGATGGACAAGGCGGCGGTGTTGATGCTGCGTTTCGACCTGTGCGGCGATCCCGCGCGGCTGGACCGGGCGCTGGCCACTCTGGCGGCTGTCGGTCGCCCGCGCAGCCGACGTATCGCGGCGGCCATGACCGCCCTTCACGCCCGGCTCAAGGTCCGCACCGCGCGGCTGAGCGGCGATGTGGCCAGCCTGTCCGACGCCGCCGTTCTGATGGACGCAGCGGTGCGCAGCGACGACACGCACGACATGGACCTGCGAATGGACCGCGCGGCCCTGTCGCTGGAGATGGGCGTGGTCCAGCGCGACGTGCGTTTGCTGGATCAGGCCGGTCACGACCTGGGCGCCCTGGTCGAGACCGCCTCGCCAGACCACCGCCCCCTGACCCGCGCCCGTGCCTTGGCCCTGTGCGGCGCCGGCCTGTCGGCGCTGGCCGCCATCGCCGGTCATGAAGAGGCTCGCGCCCAGGGCCGGATCATGTTCGACGCCGCCGCCGATCAGTTCACGCCCGACCACAGCCCGCTGGACTGGGCCGCGATTCAGGTGCTGCGCGCCGGCGACGACGCCCAACCTCTGATGCTGCTGACCCAGGCCGAGAGCCTGACCCAGGGCGGCGAACTGATCATCGGCTCCCTGGTGCGCGAACGCCGCATCACGCGAGAGGTCGCCCTGGCCGAAGCGGTCAAGGACATGACGGCCCTGATGACGCTGGAGACCCGCCTGCGGGCGCGGATGTCGGAGGCCACGCCGCTGGATTGGGCCGCCGATCAGATCGGCATGGCCGAGATCATGCGGGCCCGCCATCGTCTGGGCGGAACGGCCCCGGCCGATCTCGGCCTGATCCTGGCCGAGGCCGCCATGACCGCCCGCGAACTGGGCGTCGAGGCCCTGGCCGACCGTGCCGAGGCCCTGCTGAACGTCTGAGGCCTCAGCCGCCCATGGCGACGAAGGCGCCGTTCAGGAACTTCGACTTGCCATAGGCCAGACGCTGACCGTCGTCGGCCAGCACGCGGCCGCCGGCGGCTTCCAGCACGGCCTGACCCGCTGCGGTGTCCCATTCCGAGGTCGGGCCGGTGCGTGGATAGGCGTCAAACCGCCCCTCGGCGATCAGGCAGAACTTCAGCGACGAATCCGTCCCCTGCCAGCGCGAGCAGCCGTGACGAGCGGCCAGGCGCGTCGCCTCCTCGTCGGTGATGCTGTGGCTCAGCAAGGCCATGCCTTCTTGAGGACGGTCGCGCACCCGGATCGGGCGCCAGTCCTCGCCCGCATGGGCTTCGCCGGCCTGAAGAGCGCCGAACTGACGTCGGAACGCGCCGCCCTCGGGCTTGTCGGTGCGCCAGGTCGTCGCCGTCGCCGGCGCCGTCACCACGCCCGCGACCGGATGCTGGCCATGGATCAGGGCGATATTGACCGTGAAGGCCTCGCCGCCGCGCACGAAGCCGCGCGTGCCGTCCAGCGGATCGATCAGCCAGAACCAGTCCTCGGCGCTGGCGGGCGCGCCGTTCGCCGAAACCGCCTCTTCCGCCACCGTCTGGACGCCGGGATACAGGGCCGCCAGCCGTTCCAGGATCAGGGCCTCGGCCGCGCGATCGGCCTGGGTCACCGGGCTGTCGTCGGACTTGGTCTCGACCGCCGTGCCCGCGCGCCAATAGGGCAGGATCAGCCGCGCGGCCTCCTCCGCGATCTCGGCAATGGCCAGGGAAAGCGCGCCGGACTTCAGATCGCGCGCCAGAACAGTTGTGGAGGAGGTCGTCATTGGCGGGTCGATAGACTATCCGGGCGGTTCCATGAACCGGCAAATCACTCCAACTTCGCGCGCGACACGAACTGTGACCTGAGCGCGCCAGACCTATGACCCCGACCCACGACGCAGACGCCGCTCCGCTGGACCTTCCCGTCGATGGGACGGAGCTGGCCACCTACATCGCGGCCAAGCTGTGCCATGACTTCATCAGTCCGTCTGGCGCCATCGTTTCCGGCCTGGACCTGATGCAGGATCCGACCGCTCAGGACATGCGCGACGACGCCCTGGCCCTGATCGAACAGAGCGCGCGCAAGATGGTCGCCCTGGTGCATTTCGCCCGCGTCGCCTTCGGCGCCGCCACCACCAGCGAACGGTTCACGGCCCGCGAGATCGAAGGCCTGGTGTCGAACATGGTCCAGGGCGGCCGCGCCTCGCTGGACTGGCGCATCGCCGACGGCGAGTTTTCAAAGCCCCAGGCCCGCGCCCTGACGAACCTGGCCTATCTGACGGTCGGCGCCCTGCCCATGGGCGGCGTCGCCGTGATCCAGTCCCGCACCGAGGACGGCCTGCTCTATCTGGAAGGGTTCGCCGAGGGCGCCCGCGCCCGGCTGAAGCCCGAAGCCGTGGTCGGCCTAGCCGGCGAACGCCTGACCGAGGGTCTGGCTGGACAGTGGATCCAGCCCTACTGGCTGTGGCTAACCGTCAAAGAGGCCGGCGGGGCGTTACGCGTCAAGGTTGAAGACGGCAAGGTCTCCCTGATCGCCCGAGTGCCCGCCTGATTTCCAATTCCCAACGACTCATTAACTGGCGTCTGAGATAAAAAGGGTCCATGCGCCTCGGGCGAAAGCCGCCGTGTCTTTGAGGGATCGATCTTGGACTTCCGAACCTGCCTGATCGTCGACGACAGCCGCATCATCCGCAAGGTTGCGCGCCGCATCGTCGAGGGCCTGGGCTATGAGGTTGACGAGGCCGCGGACGGCTCCGAGGCCCTGGCCTATTGCACCGGCGCCATGCCCGACGTGCTGCTGGTGGACTGGAACATGCCCGTGATGGACGGCATCACCTTCCTGCGTCGCCTGCGCGCCATGCCGGGCGGCAAACGACCCAAGGTGCTGTTCTGCACGATCGAGACCCGCCCCGAGCGGATCGCCGAGGCCCTGGCCGCCGGCGCCGACGACTATGTCATGAAGCCTTTCGATGGCGAGATCCTGCAGTCCAAGCTGACGGAGGTCGGAGCGATCGCCGCATGACCCCAGAGGACTTCGACAAGCTGCAGTCCCTTCTCGCCACCCGCGCCGGCTACCGGCTGTCGCGGGATCGCATCCACCTGGCCGAACACCGGCTGGGCCCGATCGCGCGGCGCGAGGGCTACGCCAATGTCGAGGCCCTGCTGTCGAACCTGTGGGCCAATCCGGTCGCCTCACTGGCCTGGTCGGTGATCGAGGCCCTGCTGAACGCCGAGACCTGGTTCCGTCGCGACCGCACCCCCTTCCGCATCCTGGAAAGCGAACTGCTGCCGGCCCTATCCAAGGCGCGGCCCGATGGGCGGATCAAGGTCTGGTCGGCCGGCTGCTCGACCGGCCAGGAAGCCTGGTCCATCGCCATGACCGCGATGGAGGTCGGGGTCGACGTCGATCTGGTCGCCACCGACCTGTCGCAACGCGCCATCGAGAAGGCGCGCTCGGGCCTCTATACCGGCTTCGAGATCCAGCGCGGCCTGACGGCCAAAACCATGCTGCGTTGGTTCGAACCGATGGACGACCAGTGGATCGTCAAGGCCGAGCTGGCCGACGCCGTGCGCTTCGGCCGCGCCAACCTGCTGGACGAACCGACGGACGACGCGCGGTTCGACGTCATCTTCTGCCGCAATGTCCTGTCCGACATGGAGCCGACGCGTCGCGCCCGCCTGCTGGACGGGCTGGAACGCCGCCTGGTCGACGACGGCTGCCTGTTCCTGGGCGCGGACGAAAAGCTGGAGGGCGAAACCGTCGCCTTCCGCGCCGTCAACGGCCGTCGGGGCCTGTATGTAAAGGCGCCCTCGGCGCTTCGCCGCGCCGCCTGATCCCGGCGAACCGACGCGGCGCACTCAGCCCGCGTGTAGTTCCTGCTTCACCCGCTCCGCCAGGGTCTTGATGTCCAGCGGCTTGGGCAGGAAGGACACCCCGACCTCGTCCTGCAACAGGTCCGAGAAGTCGCTTTCGGCATAGCCCGAAATGAACATCACCGGCGCATCGCCCAGATACTGCCGCGCCTTCTTCAGCAGCGACGGCCCATCGAGACCCGGCATGATGACGTCCGAGATCATCATGTCGATCTGGCCCGCGTGTTCCTCGGCCAGCAACAGGGCTTCCTCGCCGTCGGCGGCCTCGATCACCTCATAGCCGCGCTGGCGCAGCAGGCGGGCGGCGATGCCGCGCACGGCGTCCTCGTCCTCGACGAACAGGATGCGTCCGGCGCCCGACAGGTCGCGCGGCGTCTTGACCTTGACCTCGACCGGCAGCACCTCGGCCAGCTCCGCCTCGCCTGCCGCCGGCAGGAAGATGCGGAAGGCCGCGCCAGCTCCCTCGATGTTGCTGACGGTGATATGGCCGCCCGCCTGCTGGGCGATGCCGTATACGGTGGCCAGGCCCATGCCCGTCCCCTCGTTCACCGCCTTGGTGGTGAAGAAGGGCTCGAAAATCTTGTCCACCAGTTCGGGCGGCACGCCGGGGCCGGTGTCCGACACCTCGATCAGGGCCACCTCGTCCGTCGGCGCATCGACCCAGCCCAGGGCGCGCGCCTCGTCGCCCGTCAGGCGGCGCGTGGCGATGGTGACCACGCCGGCGCCCGGTTCGACCACGCCGCGCATGGCGTCGCGGGCGTTGACGGCTAAGTTCATCACCGCCGTCTCCAGCTGTGACTTGTCGGCCAGCACCACCGGCAGGTCGCGGCCGTAGTCTGTCTCCAGCCGCACGTCCTCGCGCAGCAGACGGCGCAGCAGGATGGCGAACTCGCCGACCAGTTCGCCCAGGTCCAGCCGCTCGCGGCGAACGGTCGATTTGCGCGAGAAGGCCAGCAGCTTGCGAACCAAATCCGCCGCCCGAATGGCCGTCTGGCGGATCTCGTTCAGCCCCTCGTACGAGGGATCGCCCACCGGATGCCGTTCCAGCAGGCCCGATAGCTGAAGCTGTATCGCGGTCAGCAGGTTGTTGAAGTCGTGCGCCACGCCCCCGGCCAGCTGGCCCACGGCCTGCATCTTCTGGGCCTGGTTGAGCTGCAGCTCCATCGACTTCTGGCCCGACACGTCGAACAGCCAGATGCGTCGCTTGTCGCCTTCAGGCGCCACATAAAGATGCAGCATCTTGTCGGGATAGGCCCGCGCGATCAGCTCGATCGGCCCCGACGACCCATCCTCCAGCTTCAACCGCGCCTCGGCGACGCCGCCCGGATCGAACAGATCGCCGAATGCCGCATCGCGCGCCGCGCCCGGACCCGTCAGAACGGCCAGGGCGGGATTGGCCTCCTCCGCCCGGCCCGAGAACAGGTCATCGCCGCCGATGACGGCCGAGCCGAACGGCGCCCCAGCCGCCATGGCGCGGGCCTCGCCGGTCGCGGCGGCGGGTGCATGGACGGGCGCGGAGGCGATAGGCAGGACGGCATCTGGCGCCGCGCGCATCAGGAACCGGCCTTCCCCCGTCCTGCTGTCGCCAACTTGGCCGATCACGACCTCGATCTCGCGCGTGCCGATCATGACGATGGCGCGGCCCGGCTCGCCTTTGCGCGCCTGGGCGAAGGCCATGTACAGGGCCTGGGCCGACTTGCCTCGCGGCAGGGCGCCTGTCGCGCCGTTGGCCTCGGCCCAGGCGGCGTTGAAGGCCAGGATTTGTCCTGAATCCCACACCAGGGCGGCCGGCTCGGCCATGGCCTCCAGCACCTCGATGGCGGCGTCGATGCTCGGCTTGGCGTTGGCGGCCCGGCGGAAACCGAACAGGCCGATCAGCGCGATCATCCCTACCGTCAGGATCAGCACCAGCCCCGGCGCCGAGGTCGGATTGTCGCGAAACGCCGGATAGGCCAGGGCGGCGATGGCCGCCACCACGCCGAACGCCATCACGGCCGACAGAAGATCGAACGAAGGGCGTCGGGTGGACGTCATGCAGCCTCGCGAATCAGTGGCCAGATCATACGCTCAAATCCTGACGCACTCTTACCGACGCTTTCTGGACTGGAAGACGAAGCCGATGATCTTGGCGGCGGCGTCGAAATGTTCGCGCGGAATGATCTCGTCCACCTCGACCGTGGCGTAGAGCGCGCGCGCCAGCGGCACGTTCTCCACGATCGGCACACCGTGCTCGGTCGCCACTTCGCGGATGCGCAGCGCCAGTGCATCGACGCCCTTGGCCACGCAGATCGGCGCCCCGTCGCCCTGATCCGGCTCATAGCGCAGCGCGACCGCATAGTGGGTCGGGTTGGTCACGATGACGGTGGCCGTGGGCACATTGGCCATCATCCGCTGGCGACCGCGCTGCATGCGGATCTGTTTCAGCTTGGCCTTGATGTGCGGGTCGCCCTCGGACTGTTTGTAGTCTTCCTTCAGCTCTTCCTTGGTCATCCGCATCCGCTTGGCGAAACGCATCTTCTGCCAGACGAAGTCGGCCCCGGCCGTCGCCCCCAGCAACAGAATCGAGGCGAAGAACAGCGACACGGCCATGTCGCGCGCCAGCGGCAGGATCGCCAGCGGGCTCATCGAGACCATATTCTCGAACTCGCGCAGGTGCGGCTTCAGCACCATCCAGCAGACCACGCAGACGGCGATCAGCTTCAGGAAGGTCTTGACGAACTGCATCAGGCCGTCGGGTCCGAAGATCCGCTTGAACCCCTGCAACGGACTGACCGCCGACCATTTCGGCTTCAGCTTCTCGGCCGTGAAGATCAGGCCCGACTGCGCCAGATTGCCCCCGACCCCGCCCAGGATGGTGGCCAGCATGACCGCCCCCAGGAAGGGCGCGATGGCCCAGACCGTGCGCACCATGATCTGGTTGCCGGCGCCCGAGTTCAGCGTGCCCAGCATCTCGTGCGGGGCGGCGATGAAGGGCAGCATCTGTTCGGCGATGGACGAGGCGAACCAGCCGCCGCCCATCAGGATCACCGCCGCCGCCCCCGCCAGCGACAGGACCTGGGCGACGTCGGGCGACTTGGCGGAATCGCCCTTCTTTCGGGCGTCCTCAAGCTTTCGCGGGGTCGCCTCTTCGGTTTTCGACTCGGGATCCGCGCCTTCAGCCACTGGGGCCCCCGGCGCCGCCAAAGTACACGAAATACTCCGCCAGACGGCGGTAGCGGTCGATGAAGATGGTGCCCAGCGCCCCCAGGCTCAGCGCGAAGATCGACAGGCCCAGGATGACGCTCAACGGTGCGGCGGCGAAATAGACCTGGAACGACGGCATGACCCGCGCCACCAGGCCGGACGCCAGGTTGAAGATCAGGGCGAACACCAGAACCGGCGCCGACAGCTGGATCCCCAGCATGAAGCTGTCGCCCAGCGTCCGCACCGCCATCTGGGTGAAGTCCGCCATCACCAGCGGCTGGGCCGGCGAGATCAGGCGATAGGATCCCACCATGCCGGCGATGAACAGGTGATGGGTGTCGGTGGCGAACAGCAGCGTCACCCCCAGCAGGGTCAGAAAGGCGGCGATGGTCGTGCCCGGCATGGCCTGCAACGGGTTGGCGGTCTGCGAAAAGCTCAGGGTCGTCTGCAACGACACGATCTCGCCCGCCGTCGACAGGGCCGTCATGAACATCCGCAGCAACAGGCCGATCATCAGGCCGACGACCACCTCGCGGATGATCCATCCGACCATCAGCCCCACGCTGTCGGGCAGACCAGGCAGCGATCCGCGCACCACGGGCCACAGCGCCAGACTGATGACCAGGGCCAGCGACAGCCGCACCCGCGGCGGCACATAGGCCTCGCCGAAACCAGGAATCAGCATCAGGATCGCCGCGATCCGGGCGAAGATCAGTCCCCCGGCCCAGACCTGATCGGCGGTCGCATACGCCTCCACTACATCCCCGCGATGCGGGCCGCGATCTGGCGCATGAAGCCGCCCAACAGGGCGCCCATCAGCGGCAGGAACAGGATCAGGCTGACGAAGATGGCGATGATCTTGGGCGCATAGATCAGGGTCTGTTCCTGGATCTGCGTCAGGGCCTGAAACAGGCCGATCACCACGCCGACCACCAGCCCGACCAGCAGCACCGGCAGGCACAGCTGTATCGTCAGCCAGATGGCGTCGCGCCCGACATCCAGAACTTCCGCGCCGTTCATCGACACCGCTCCCAAACTACTGGGCAGAAAATGCCGACAGGATGGTTAACAGGCCGCTAACCAAACGCGGATTCGATGCGGATCAGGCCGCTAGAGTGCGCGACAGCTTGCGCGCCAGTTCGGCCTGGGTGAACGGCTTGCGCACGATCAAGTCCTCGCCAACGTCGATCAGGGCTTCCGCGTCGGCATATCCCGTGGCGAACAGGATCGGCGCCGACGGACGACGCGCCTTCAGTTCGCGCGCCAGCTCGCCGCCGTTCATCCCCGGCATGGCGAAGTCCAGCACCATGGCGTCGATCCGGTCGTGATGGTCCAGGCTCTCCAGCGCCGCCCCGCCACTGTCGGCCTCGATCACGTCATAGCCCAGGTCGCTGAGGTAGCCGGCGGTCACGTTCCTCACCGCCTCGTCGTCATCGACCACCAGGACGACCAGACCCGCGTCGTGGGCCGTCATCAGTTCCCCGCTCGCCTCCCGCTCCTGCATCGGCTGGGCCTCCGCGCGGGGCAAGAAGATGCGGATCGTCGTGCCCGTGCCGACCTCGGTGTCGATACTGACCCCGCCGCCCGACTGTTTGGCCAGGCCGAACACCTGGCTCAACCCCAAGCCCGAGCCCTTGCCCACCTCCTTGGTGGTGAAGAAGGGCTCGAACGCGCGCGACAGCACGTCTTCGCTCATGCCCGATCCGGTGTCGCTGACCGACACCACCACATAGTCGCCGGCCGGAAGCTCTTCCGGTTGGCCCAGGACGCCGGTCTGGGCGGCGGTCGCGGCGTTCTCGGTGCGGATGGTCAGCGACCCGCCGACCTCCATGGCGTCGCGCGCATTGATGGCCAGGTTCAGAATGACCAGTTCGATCTGCGTCGGGTCGATCATGGCCGGCCATAGGTCAGGGGCCAGTTGCGGCGGCTGGATCTGCACGCTGCCGCCGATGGCGCTTTGCAGCATGTCGCCCATGCTGCGCACCGTCTCGTTCAGATCGACCGCCCGCGGCTCCAGCTTCTGACGACGCGAGAAGGCCAGCATCTGCGCCGTCAGCCGCGCCCCGCGCTGCGAAGCCTCGCGCATCATGTCCAGCCGACGCAGGACCTTGGGATCGCTCTCGTTCTTCCTCAACTGATCGACATTGCCCAGCACGACGGTCAGCAGGTTGTTGAAGTCGTGCGCCACACCGCTGGTTAGCTGGCCCACCGCCTCCAGACGCTGGGCCTGACGCAGGGCCGTCTCGACCTTCTCGCGTTCCACGATCTGGGCGGCAAGTTCGCGGTTGGCGTCTTGCAGTTGGGCGGTGCGGTCTGCGACCCGGCGTTCCAGCATCGCCTCCGCGCGCTGGATTTCGGCGATCCGTTCGCGCGCCTCATACTGCCGACGGCGCCCCCGCAACGCCGTATCGACCGCGCTGACCAGGGTCGTCGGATGAAACGGCCGTTCCAGAAAACTGACATTGCCCAGTGTGACCGACAGGCGTCGGGCCGCCGGGTTGCGCTCCACGCTGCCGCCGCGCCGGTTCAGCACCAGGAAGGGAAAATCGGACCAGGACGGCTGCCCCTCGATCCAGGTCGACAGGGCGTTGAGGTCCCCGTTGATCAGCATCTCCTCGACCACCACCGCCAGGGCCGCGCCCTCGATCATGCGCGCCAGAAGATCGTCCAGCGTGTCGCAGACCTGCGCCACCGTCCCCGCTTCATTCAGGATCTGGGCGGCGACGACGGCGTCGCGCCCGACGGGCGCAAGGACCAGGGCGCGTTCGGAAAGCTCCCCGCCCCGGCTCATGCGGAGCGATCGCCCATCAGGCCTTCGCCGTCCTGGGCTACGAAATTGGGCACGCCACGCAGCACGCCCTGGAAGCCGTACAGCGGCTCGCCCAGCGTCAGGCCGTCGGCCCCGATGTCGAACTCGCGGATGGTCTTCTCGTGACCGCCGGCGCGCTTCTTGATGACCGAGATGGCGCGACGCACCAGACCCGCCGCCTCGAAATAGCGCAGCAGCACCACGGTATCGGCCAGATAGGTCACATCCACCGGCGCCTTCATGTCTCCGACCAGCCCGTGCTGGGCCACGGTCAGATAGGTCGTGGCGCCCTGACGGTTCAGATACTGCAGCAGTTCGTGGATGTGCAGCACCAGGAACTGCTCCTGCGGCATGGCCGCCTGATAGCCGTTGAGGCTGTCGATCACGACGGTCTTGATGTTCTGGCTCGCGACGCAGTTTCGAACCCGTGAGGCGAACTCGCCAGGCGCCAATTCGGCGGCGTCCACCTGTTCCACGATCAGCGACCCTTGGGCCTGCATCGCCTCCAGATCGATGCCCATCTGAAGCATCCGCGCGTACAGCAGGCCCAGTTCCTCGTCGAAGACGAACATCGCGGCCTTCTCGCCGCGTGCGATCGCCGCCGTCACGAAGTTGACCGCGAACAGCGACTTGCCCGTGCCCGCCGGCCCCAGGATCAGGGCGCTTGACCCGCGCTCGACCCCGCCGCCCAACAGGGCGTCCAGCCCCGCCACGCCGCTGGACATGGGTTCGCGCTTGAACTGGGTGCGGTGCTCCGACGCCACGATGCGCGGATAGACTTCCAGCCCGCCGGTCTTGATGGTGAAGTCGTGATAACCGCCGCGGAATCGACGCCCGCGATATTTCATCACCCTCACGCGGCGACGCTCGGCCCCGTATTCGGGCACAAGTTCCTGCAACTGGATCACGCCGTGCGCGACGCTGTGAACCGTCTTGTCGTTGGCGTCTGTCGTCAGGTCGTCCAGCATCAACACCGTCACGCCGCGCTTGGCGAAATAGTGTTTCAGCGCCAGCACCTGACGGCGATAGCGCAGCGACCCCTGGGCCAGCAGCCGGATTTCCGACAGGCTGTCGATCACCACCCGCTGGGGCTGAAGCCGCTCGACCGCCTCCAGGATCATGCGGCTGGTCTCGCCCAGTTCCAGGTCCGACGAATAGAGCAGGCTCTGCTGCTGCTGTTCGTCCAGCAGGCTTTCCGGCGGCACCAGTTCGAACAGGTCGATGCCGTCCAGCGACCATCCGTGCGACCGGGCGGTGGCCCGCAGCTCTTCTTCCGTCTCGGACAGGGTGATGTAGAGGGTGGTTTCGCCCCGCGCCGCCCCGGTCATCAGGAACTTCATGGCGGCGGTCGTCTTGCCGGTGCCCGGATTGCCTTCCAGCAGGAACAGCCTGTCCCGCTCCAGCCCCCCGGCCAGAATGTCGTCCAGTCCGGCGATCCCGAAGGCGGCCTGGTCTTGCTTGGTCTCGCCGTCCGTCATGCCGTCCTCTTGCCTTTTAGCTGAGCCGTAACGCACGGAAATGCAGAAGGTTACAAGCGGCGCTTGTCGCACGTCTCGCACGGCCGCGACGCGGCTCCGAAAGTCTCGCGACAGGGCTTGAACCTCGCCATCCGCATCCCGACTTGACCATTCAGCCGAACCTGAACCCGCCTCGGATTTCAGACGAAGTGCACTATTCAGACGGTGTTTTTGCGCGGCGTCGTCTGAATTTGAGACGAAGTGCACCATTCAGACGGTGTTTTTCGGGCCAGGTTCGGGGCCGAGGTCTGAAAACGGCCGCGCTTCGTAAAGGGTCGGCACAGGCCCTCCCATTCCCGTAATCGCCCCGCTATGTAGGCCCCATGACAGACGCCCGCACCCCCAAGGTTTCCCAGGCCGACGCCGAAGCCGCCGTCCGCACCCTGATCGAATGGGCGGGCGACAACCCCGACCGCGAAGGCCTGCTGGAGACCCCGGCCCGCGTCGCCCGCAGCTATCGCGAACTGTTCGAGGGCTATGAGGTCGATCCCCTCTCCTATCTGGAGAAGACCTTCGAGGAGACGGGGGGCTACGACCAGCTGGTCGTGCTGAAGGACATCCGCTTCGTCAGCTTCTGCGAGCACCACATGCTGCCGGTCGTGGGCAAGGCGCACGTCGCCTATCTGCCGACCGACCGCGTCGTCGGCATCTCCAAACTGGCCCGCGTCGTGCGCGGCTTCGCTCGCCGCCTGCAGATCCAGGAGAAGATGACCTCCGAGATCGCCGAGGCCATCCAGACCGTCCTGCGCCCCCACGGCGTCGGCGTCGTCATCGAGGCAGAGCACAGCTGCATGACCCTGCGCGGCGTCAATGCGCCGGGCGCCAGCCTGTCGACCAGCCACCTGATCGGCGTCGTCCGCGACGATCCCCGCACCCGCGAAGAGTTCCTGCGGCTGGTGCGAGGCTAGGATTTCCCCCATCGCGCGAACTGGCGCATCTCTTGCGACGATGGGACCAAAGGAGGCGCTGACGATGCCCTGGTCCGTAATTTCGACCCGCAATGAGACAGTTCAGATCGCGCGTGGCGGCTGGCTGGACGCCTTGCGTTTCATCGTGGCCTTCCTGATCATCCTGCATCACTTCCAGGCGGCCGGCCCTGCCCCCCTGGCACACGTGGTCAATCCGATCTTCGAGCGCGGCGGCTTCCTGCTGACCAACTTCTTCCTGATCGACAGCGGCTATGTGCTGATGCGCGTCTATGGCGCGGCGGTGGACAAGGGCCGGATGTCGCCTGGCGACTTCTTCCTCAAGCGTTTCCTGCGTGTCGTGCCCGCCCACCTGATCATGGGTCTGTCCCTGGTCGGGTTCGTGCTGCTGGCCACGGCCGCCGGCGTCCCGCCTCGCAATCCGGAATGGTTCGCCTGGGACCAACTGCCCGCCCAACTGCTGCTGCTGCAATCGTATGGCGTTCACGGCGGCCTAGGCTGGAACGCTCCAACCTGGTCCATCTCGGCCCTGATCGGCTGCTATCTGGCCTTCCCCTGGATCATTCGCGGCCTGATGCGCCTGGGGCCGTGGTCGGCTCTGGCGGTCGGCGTCGGCGTCTATCTGGTCGCCAATCAGCTCTGCTGGCACTTCCTCGGCTATCCCGTCTATCAGATGCCCATGCGCTACGGCATCATCCGCGCCCTGCCGCTGTTCTTTCTGGGCATGTGCCTGGCCTGGTTCGCCCAGAAGGTCTGGATCGCGCCGCGTCTGGCCGGCTGGGCCGGCCTTCTGGCCGCCGTCGGCTTCTTCGCGCTTGAGCTTCACGACAAGCACGCCCTGGCCGCCCTGACCCTGATCTCCATCATCATCCTGGCCGCCGGCGCCGTGCCGGTGAGGAAGCCCTCTAAACTGGTCGAGACGGCCGCCATGGTCTCCTTCTCCATGTTCATCTCCAACGAGGTGATCCGCATCGTCTGGTTCGGCGTGGTCAACGCTGTGGAGGCTCGCGTCTCCCTGCCCGTCGCCGCCCAATGGGGCCTGTGGGGCCTGGGCGTAGCGGCGGCCGTTGGTTTCGCGTTCGCCTTCCACTTCGTCATCGACACCCCGATCCAGACCCGCATCCGCGGCTGGCTGAAGCGTCGCAGCGCCCGTCGCGGCAAGGTCCAGCCGAAACTGGGACCGGTCATCTCCATCGACGGCTGACCCGGCGACTTTGGCGACCGGCGATCCTCGACCAAAGTCGCTCTCTCCAGCCGCCTCCCTCTCGGTCAATGTCGGCGTCCACGTATCCGCAGGGATGCGCAGAACGGCCGATAACGGCGACTTGGGAGGAAATGGATCATGGCAACCGACGCTCCAATTGCGTCTGGGGAAGAGGGACACACCGTCGATCGCAGCGATCGCCTGGTCATCCTCGCCTCATCGGTCGGCACCGTCATCGAGTGGTACGACTTCTATCTTTACGGCTCGCTGGCGGCGATCATCACCGTCCAGTTCTTCTCGGGCGTCAACGAAACCACGGGCTACATCTTCGCCCTGATGGCCTTCGCGGCCGGGTTTGCGGTGCGGCCGTTCGGCGCCATCGTCTTCGGGCGGCTGGGCGACCTTTGGGGGCGCAAGAACACCTTCCTCGTCACCATGCTGCTGATGGGCCTTTCGACCTTCGTCGTCGGCCTGTTGCCGCCCTATGCGGTCATCGGCATCGCGGCGCCGATCATCCTGGTGCTGATGCGCCTGATCCAGGGCCTGGCCCTGGGCGGCGAATACGGCGGCGCCGCCACCTACGTCGCCGAGCACGCCCCCAAGGGCAAGCGCGGCTTCTACACCTCCTTCATCCAGATCACGGCCACCGCCGGCCTGGTGCTCAGCCTGGTCGTCATCCTGGGCGTCCGTCTCGCCGTGGGCGAGGAAGCCTTCGCCTCCTGGGGCTGGCGGATCCCGTTCCTCGTCTCGATCATCCTGCTGGGCGTCTCCCTGTGGATCCGCCTGAAGCTGGCCGAGAGCCCGTCGTTCAAGAAGATGAAGGCCGAGGGCAAGGGCTCCAAGACCCCGCTGAAGGACAGCTTCGGCAAGTGGCCCAACCTGAAGATCGTGCTGATCGCCCTGATCGGCCTCACCGCCGGCCAGGCCGTCATCTGGTACACGGGCCAGTTCTACGCCCTGTTCTTCCTGGAACGGGTCATGAAGGTCGACGCCACCCTGGTCTATGTCCTGTTGACCATCGCGCTTCTGGCCGCCTCACCCTTCTTCATCTTCTGGGGCTGGCTGTCGGACAAGGTGGGCAGAAAGCCGATCATCCTGGCCGGCTGCCTGATCGCGGCCCTGACCTATTTCCCGCTGTTCAACGCCCTGACCCAGGCCGCCAACCCGCGCCTGGCCGCCGCCGCCGCCTCGGCGCCGGTGACGGTCTATGCCGACCCGGCCGACTGTAATCTTCAGTTCGATCCGGTGGGCAAGACGGTGTTCAACCACTCCTGCGACGTGGCCAAATCCTATCTGGCCAAGGCGGGCGTGACCTACACCAACGTCGCGGCCCCCGCCGGGACGGTCGCCGAGGTCCGCATCGGCGATCAGGCCGTGGTCCCCAGCTTCCGGGGCGACGCCATGACCACCGCCGACTTCGCCGCCCAGAAGAAGACCTGGGACGCCGGACTGGGCGAGGCCCTGACGGCCGCCGGCTATCCGGCCAAGGCCGACAGCGCCCTGGTCAACAAGCCGATGGTGGTGCTGATCCTGTTCATCCTCGGCTTCTACGTGACCATGGTCTACGGGCCGATCGCGGCGGCCCTGGTCGAGATGTTCCCGACCAATATCCGCTACACCTCCATGTCGCTGCCCTATCACATCGGCAACGGCTGGTTCGGTGGCTTCCTGCCGACGACGGCCTTCGCGATCGTGGCGGCGACCGGCAACATCTACTCCGGCCTCTGGTACCCGATCATCGTGGCGCTTGCGACGGTCGTGCTGGGCTTCCTGCTGGTCAAGGAAGGCAAGGACGTCGATCTGAACGCCTGATCCTGCTTTCAGGCGGAACGAGGGGCGGGTCGTCGCGAGACGGCCCGCCTTTCGCTTGTGAAACAGCCCCTGCCCGGTTCAGATGCCCCCATGTTCAGCCTGACGATCCTCGGCCTGGTCGCCGCCTATATGGCGGTGCTGTTCGCCGTCGCCTGGTCTCAGGAACGGCCGGCGGCGCGCGCGCGCGGCAAGGGGTTGGGCCCGTCGGTCTATGCCCTGTCCCTGGCCATCTACTGCACCTCCTGGACTTACTACGGCGCGGTCGGCACGGCGGCCCGGGACGGGTGGGAGTATCTGCCCATCTACATCGGGCCGGTGATCGGGCTGACGCTTCTGTTCCCGCTGTGGCGCCGCATCGCCGCGGCCGCCCGGCGCGAGAACGTCGGCTCGATGGCCGACTTCGTGGCCTCGCGCTACGGCAAGAGCCAGACCCTGGGCGCGGCTGTCACGGTCGTCGCCATCCTGGGGTCGCTGCCCTATATCGCGCTGCAGCTGAAGTCGCTGTCGATGGCCGGCGCCCTTCTGACCGCCGGCACGCCGGTGGCGGGGTCCGAGCGGCTGACGGTGCTGGTGCTGGCGGGCGTGCTGGCCTTCTTCGCCATCCTGTTCGGGGCGCGCCGTCCCGACCTGACCGAGCACAATCGCGGCCTGATCCAGGCCATCGGCCTGGAATCGATGGTCAAGCTGGGCGCCCTGTTGTTCGTCGCCGTCTTCGCCCTGGTCCTGCTGCTCAACGAAGGTTCACCGCCCCGCATCATCGAAGGCCTGGGCGCCCTGGCCGCCCCGCCGCAGGTCACGCCGCGCTTCACCGCCATCACCCTGCTGTCGACCCTGGCCATCTTCTGCCTGCCGCGTCAGTTCCACGTCGCGTTCGTGGAGGGCGCCCAGCCGTCGGACGTGAAGCGGGCGCGCTGGATCTTTCCCCTCTATCTGCTGCTGACCAGTCTGGCGATCCTGCCGCTGGTGGCGGCAGGCGCCCTGTTCGCACCGGCGGTGAACCCCGATCTGCTGGTGCTGGCCCTGCCGTTCGGGCGCGGCGAGACGATGCTGACGGCGCTTGTCTTCGTAGGCGGCTTCTCGGCCGCCACCGCCATGGTCATCGTCGAGGCCGTGGCCCTGTCGGCCATGGTGTCCAACAGCCTGATCCTGCCCTTCCTGGCGCGCGATCGCTGGCGTGTGCGGGGCGACGCTTCGGACATGGCGGGGACCATCCTTCAGGTCCGGCGCGGAGCCATCGTCGCCGTCCTGCTGCTGGCCTGGCTCTATTATCAGGCGACGGATCAGTCGCGCGGTCTGGCGGCCATGGGCCTGGTGTCCTTCGCCGCCATGGCCCAGCTGGCGCCCGCCCTGTTCGGCGCGGTCCTGTGGCGCGGCGGTCATGCGCACGGGGCGCTGGCGGGGATGACGGTCGGGATGGCGGTCTGGATCGTCATGCTGGCCCTGCCCCAGCTGTCGCCCGGCGCCCCCTGGCACCTCCACGTCATGCTGGGGGTCCGTGATCCGCTGGCCCTGGGGGTCTTCGTCAGCCTGGGGCTGAACCTTGCGGCCTATGTCGGGGTGTCGCGCTTTGCTCAGCCCCGGCTGATCGACCGGGTCCAGGCCCGCGCTTTCGTGGATCGGCTGGGGCCGGACTGGATGGAGGCCAAGCCTTCGCCGTCGGGCGCCTCGGTCGGCGACCTGCGCGCCCTGGTCGCCCGCTTCATCGGCGACGAGCGGGCCGAGCGCGCCTTCTCCGCCTGGGGGCGCGAGACCGACACCCGGCTGCGCGACGCCGATCCAGCCGATGCGGCCCTGGCCCGCGCGGCCGAGCGAATGCTGGCGGGCGCCATCGGCGCGGCCTCGGCCCGACGGGTCATCGCGGCGGCCCTGGCCGGTGTGGGTCGCGCGCCCGAGGACGTGGTGCGGATGCTGGACGAGGCGTCGCAAGCGGTCCAGTTCAACCGCGACCTGCTCCAGACCACGCTGGACAACATCGACCAGGGCGTGATCGTGGTGGACGAGGATCTGCGCGTCACCGCCTGGAACCGGCGCTATGTGTCCATGTTCGAACTGCCCGTCGGCTTCGTCCACGTCGGCCTGCCCATCGCCAACATCTATCGGCTGAACGCCGAGCGCGGCGAAAGCCCCGACGACATCGAGGCCTGGGTCGAGCGGCGGCTGGAGGCGCTGAGCCGCCGCATCCCCCACGACCACGAACGCCAGCAGCCCGACGGCCGGGTGCTGCGGTCGTCCGGTGCCCCCATTCCCGGCGGCGGATACGCCACCAGCTACACCGACATCACCGCCCTGCGCCGCGCCGCCCGCGAACTGGAAGAGGCCAACGAACGGCTGGAGGCGCGTGTGGCGGATCGCACCGCCCGGCTGGACGAGGCGCGTCGCGTCGCCGAGGACGCAACGGCGTCCAAAACCCGGTTCCTGGCCGCCGCCAGCCACGACCTGCTGCAACCGCTGCACGCCGCACGCCTGTTCATCGCCGCGCTGAAGGAGGAGCCTGCGCTGACGGAACCGACCAGCCGCACCCTGGCCGTCAACGCCGATCGCGCCATCGACAGCGCCCACCGCCTGCTGACCGCCCTGCTGAACCTGTCCAAGCTGGAGGCCGGCGGAGTGCGGACCAATGTGACCAAACTGTCGCTGGGCGGCCTGTTCGACGAGTTGCGCCGCGAGTTCGCCCCCGTCGCCGAGGCCAAGGGCCTGCGCCTGACCATCATGCCCAGCCGCCTGTGGGCGGCGTCCGACCGCGACCTGTTGCGGTCCATGCTGCAGAACCTGGTGGCCAACGCCATCCGATATACGGATTCCGGCCGGGTGCTGGTCGGGGCGCGTCGGCAGGGCGAGACGGTGCAGCTGTTCGTCTGCGACACCGGGCGCGGCATCCCCGATTCCGATCACGAGACCGTCTTCGGCGAGTTCGTGCGTCTGCCCGGCGCGGTGGACGAGCCGGGCGCCGGCCTGGGCCTGGCCATCGTGCGCCGCTTGTCCAGCCTCTTGGACCATCCGCTGGAGCTGAGCTCGCGCCTCGGACGCGGCACCATCTTCCGCATCACCGTGCCGCGCAGCCCCGCCGACGTGATCCCCGAGGTTGCGCCGGCGCGCGAGGCGCGCCTGCCGCTGGCGGGCCTGCGGGTGCTGTGCGTGGACAACGAGCCGGTGATCCTGGACGCGCTGAACGCCCTGTTGACCCGCTGGGGCGCGAAGCCGACGCTGGTGTCCAGCGTCGCGGCGGCCAAGGCGGCTCAGGGTCCGTTCGACGCCGCCGTGGTCGATCTGCATCTGGGCGACGGGCCGGAAGGCTTCGCCGTCATCGACTGGCTGAGGCCCCACGGCGTGCGCCGCATCGCCCTAGTCACCGCCGACACCCGCGATGGTCTGAACGAACAGGCGACGGCGGCCGGGGCGGTCCTACTGCCCAAGCCCATCAAGCCGGCGGCGCTGAAGGCCTTCCTGTCTAGCTAAGTCTGGCGAGCTAGCTGGGATCCAGCGACTTGGCCAGGATCACCGCCTGGGTCCGGTTGTGGACGCCCAGCTTGCGGAACACGCTGGTCAGGTGCGCCTTGATGGTGGCCTCGGACACGCCGAGATCAAAGGCGATCTGTTTGTTCAGCCGCCCGGCCTTCAGCCCCTCCAGGATCCGCAGTTGCGACGGCGTCAGGCTGGCGACGCGGCCGGCCGGATCGTCGTCGTCCGCCTCTGGCACGTCCGGCGCCCAGCTGTCGCCGGCCAGGATGGCGGCGATGGCCTCGACCATCTGGGGCAGGGACGAGGATTTCGGAATGAAGCCGGCGGCGCCCAGGCCCAGGGCGTGGCGCACCACGGGCGCATCCTCGCTGGCCGACACTACGGCGACCGGCACGGTCGGCTGTTCGGCCCGCACGGCGGCGAGCCCGGCCATGCCCTCGCTGTCCGACAGCTTCAGGTCCAGCAACAGCAGATCGACCGGGCCGGCGACCATCGCCGCCTTGGCCTCGGCCAAACTGGCGCATTCCACCACCATCGCCCCCGGCGCCGCCTTGTCGACGGCCGAGCGCAGGGCGGCGCGAAACAGGGGATGGTCGTCGGCGACGACGATGCGATCCATAGGCGTCCTTCCCGTGCGCGGCGTCTGGTCGGCCGCGTCGTCGCCATCATGGCGCGGTTCGACTTTGGTCGAAATTAGACCAATGGCCAATGGCATCAGACCTATGGAGGCGGAAAGGTTTTGTCAGGGACGCACGCATAAGACGAGCGCGGGAGGATTTCATCATGATCAAGACCAGCCTTATGGCCGGCGCAGCCGCAGCCGCGCTGCTCACAACGCCGGGCGCTGCCCTGGCCCAGAGCAGCCAGTCGGCGCTGGAGGCCCGCATCGCCCAGCTCGAAAGCGAGCTGAACGCCCTGAAATCCGAAGTCGTCGCCTCGCGCACCCAACAGGCCGCGCAGCAGCAGGACATCATCCGCCTGGAGACCCGCCCGGCCGCCGCCGCACCGGTCCAGCAGGCCGCCGCTCCGGCCGCGCCCAGCGACGGTTTCCGCATCGGCGACCACACGGTCAAGTTCGGCGGCTTTGTGAAGGTGGACGCCTACGCGACCCGGTATTCCGGCGGCGATCCGGTCAACGGCGACGCGCTTCGTGAATTCCACATCCCCGGCTCCATCCCCATCGGCGGCGCCGACGAGGACACGGCGACCGACTTCAATGCCCGCCAGACCCGGTTCTGGCTGACGACCGACGGCATGGTCGGCGGCCACAAGGTCGGCACCCGCATGGAGATGGACTTCCAGACCCAGCCCGGCGCGGCCGACCAGCGCACCACCAGCCCGGCCAACCCGACTCTGCGTCGCGCCTTCATCACCATCGACAACTGGCTGATCGGCCAGGAGTGGACCAACTTCCAGAACACCGCCGTCCTGCCTGAATCCGCCGACTTCATCGGCGCGGCGGAAGGCACCGTCTTCGCTCGTCAGGTCCAGGTCCGCTATACGCGCGGTCCCTTCTCGGTTTCTGTCGAGAACCCCGAGACGACCGTGACTCCGTTCGGTGGCGGCGCCCGCATCATCGCCGACGACAACAGCCTGCCGGACTTCACCGCCCGCTATGCGAAGTCCCAACCGTGGGGCGACTTCCAGTTCGCCGGCCTGCTGCGCCAGCTGAAATACCAGAACCCGGCGACCAACATCGATTCGACCGCGACCGGCTGGGGTGTGTCAGCCTCGACCAAGATCAAGGTCGGGTCAAAGGACGACATCCGCCTGATGCTGACCGGCGGCGAGGGCATCGGCCGCTATGTCGGTCTGAACTTCTCCAACGACGCCGTGCTGGACGCCTCGGGCGAGTTGGACGCGATCGGCGTGGTCGCCGGCTTCGCCGCCTATCGTCACGTTTGGGCGCCCGGCTGGCGGTCCAGCCTGATCTGGTCGGCGCAGAAAGTGGACAACGACACCGGCTTCACCGGCCTGGCGGTCAATCGTTCGGCGCAAAGCGTGCATGCGAATTTGATCTGGTCGCCGGTTACGGCGTTTGATGTCGGGGCCGAGCTGATGTTCGCAGACCGCGAGATCGAGACCGGCGCCAGTGGCGACATGACCCGTCTGATCCTGTTCGCCAAATACGGATTCTGATTTTTCCCGGAGACGTCTCGCGTGCCTGATCCCGACCTCTATCCCGTCCCTGCCGACTGGGCCGACAAGGCCCATATGAACCGGGAGGCCTATGAGGCGGCGCGGATTGCGGCGCGCGAGACGCCCGACGCCTATTGGGCGGAACAGGCCGAGCGCCTCGATTGGATCACGGCGCCGACCAAGATCAAGGACGTCTCCTTCAAGAAGGAAGACTTCCGCATCCGCTGGTTCGAGAACGGCGTGCTGAACGTCTCGGCGAACTGCATCGACCGCCACCTGCCTCATCGCAAGGACGAGACGGCGATCATCTGGGAAGGCGACGATCCCGCCGACAGCCGCCACATCACCTTCGGCGAACTGCACGCAGAGGTCTGCCGCATGGCCAATGTGCTGAAGGCGCACGGGGCCAAGAAGGGCGACCGGATCACCCTGTATCTGCCCATGATCCCCGAGGCCGCCTACGCCATGCTGGCCTGCGCACGCATCGGCGCCGTCCATTCGGTGGTGTTCGGCGGCTTCTCGCCCGACAGCCTGTGCGGCCGGATCGAGGACTGCGGCTCCAACCTAGTCATCACCGCCGACGAGGGTCTGCGCGGCGGGAAACATGTGCCGTTGAAGGCCAATGTCGACGAAGCCCTGACGAAGGTGAAGGTCGACACCGTCCTGGTCGTGCGCCGCACCGGCGGCGACGTGCCCATGGTCGAGGGCCGCGACTTCGACTACGCCTTGGAAGCCGCCAAGGTCAGCGCCGACTGCCCGCCCGAGCCGATGAACGCCGAAGATCCACTGTTCATCCTCTACACCTCCGGTTCGACCGGAAAGCCCAAGGGCGTGCTGCACACCACGGGCGGCTATCTGTTCTGGGCCGCCTGGACGCACGAGATCGTCTTCGACTATCGCCCCGGCGAGGTCTTCTGGTGCACCGCCGACGTGGGCTGGGTCACGGGCCACTCCTATATGGTCTATGGCCCGCTCGCGAATGCAGCGACGACCCTGATGTTCGAGGGCGTGCCCAACTATCCCGACGCCGGCCGGTTCTGGCAGGTGGTGGACAAGCACAAGGTCGAGATCTTTTACACCGCCCCCACGGCCCTGCGCGCCCTGATGCGCGAAGGCGATGGGCCGGTGAAGGCGTCGTCGCGCGCCTCGCTGCGCCTGCTCGGTACGGTGGGCGAGCCGATCAATCCCGAGGCCTGGCGCTGGTATCACGAGGTGGTCGGCGACGGCCGCTGCCCCATCGTGGACACCTGGTGGCAAACCGAGACGGGCGGCCATCTGATCACCCCCCTGCCCGGCGCCACCGACCTGAAACCCGGTTCGGCGACCCTGCCCCTGCCCGGCGTCGAGCTTGAGATCGTGGACGCCGAGGGCCAACCGCTGGAGGGCGCGGCGTCCGGCAATCTGTGCATCACCGACAGCTGGCCGGGGCAGATGCGCACCGTCTATGGCGACGACCAGCGCTTCTTCGACACCTATTTCTCGACCTATCCGGGCCGCTATTTCACCGGTGATGGCTGCCGCCGCGATGAGGACGGCTATTACTGGATCACCGGCCGGGTGGACGATGTGATCAACGTGTCCGGCCACCGGATGGGCACGGCCGAGGTCGAGAGTGCGCTTGTGCTGCACGACGACGTCGCCGAGGCGGCGGTCGTCGGCTATCCCCACGACATCAAGGGCCAAGGCATCTATGCCTATGTCACCCTGAACAACGGCGTCGAGCCGACCGAAGACCTGCGTAAGGCCCTGGTTGCCCACGTCCGCCACGAGATCGGGCCCATCGCCGCGCCCGACGTGATCCAGTGGGCGCCGGGCCTGCCCAAGACCCGCTCGGGCAAGATCATGCGCCGCATCCTGCGCAAGATCGCCGAGAACGAGATCGGCGCCCTGGGCGACACCTCGACCCTGGCCGATCCGTCGGTGGTAGACGATCTGGTCAAGAATCGCGCTGGGGCGGAATAGACAGGGCGGAATAGGGGCGCGGGGTTCAATGCGGCGCCGGCTGCGCCTATCTGTGCGTCAGCCTGCCGCAGCCTGAGCCGTCCATGCCCCGTTTCCTGTCCCGCCTGCCCATCGACGGTTATCTTCTGGCCCTGATCGGGATGGTGATCCTGGCGGCGCTGCTGCCCGCCAGCGGACAGGCGGCCGTGGTCATGGATTGGGTGGTCAAGGCGGCCATCGCCCTGCTGTTCTTCCTGTACGGCGCGCGGATGTCGCCGGCGGCCATCGGCGCGGGCCTGCTGCACTGGCGGCTCCAGGGCACGGTCTTCCTGTCGACCTTCCTTCTGTTTCCGCTGCTGGGGCTGGGCCTGGTCTTGCTGATGCGCGGCTCGCTTCAGCCCGATCTGCTGACGGGGATGCTGTATCTGTGCCTGCTGCCGTCCACGGTGCAGTCGTCCATCGCCTTCACCTCCATCGCCGGCGGCAATGTCGCGGGCGCCCTGACCAGCGCCAGTCTGTCGAACCTGCTGGGCGTGATCGTGACGCCGCTGCTGGTCGCACTGATGATCGGGGGCGCCGGCGGCGGGATCCATCTGCAATCCATCCTCGACATCGGCCTGCAGATCCTGGTCCCCTTCGCCGTGGGTCAGCTATGCCGCCCCTTGCTGAAGGACTGGCTGGGCCGTCACGCCAAGCTGACGGGCCTGATGGACCGCGGCTCGATCCTGCTGATCGTCTACGCCGCCTTCAGCGAGGGCGTCGTCGCCGGCGTCTGGTCCCAGGTCGCGCCTATGGACCTGGTCAAGGTCATCGGCCTGAACATCGTGCTGCTGGCCGTCGTGTTGGGCCTGACCCTTTTCGCGGGGCGTGCGCTGAAGTTCGACCGCCCCGACCGGATCGTGATCCTGTTCTGCGGCTCCAAGAAGAGCATGGCCACCGGCATCCCCATGGCCGGCATCCTGTTCGCCAGCGCGTCGGTGCCGCTGATCGTCCTGCCGATCATGCTATTCCACCAGATCCAGCTGTTCGCCTGCACCATCATCGCCCAGCGCTATGCGCGAGAGAATGCGGCACGCGCCTTGCCCCATCCTCCCTTGAGACATGGCCTCCCTTGAGATAGACCGCCCTCAGGCCATCGCGGGCATGATGTAGTGGTAGCCTGGCAGCTTCCCATGCTGCTCGTGCGGGTTCGATTCCCGCTGCCCGCTCCAGCCTGTTGGTGAAGGCGCGACAATGCTGCCGCGCCTCCTTTTCGTTCTCAGTTCGCAGCTTCGACTGTGACGCCGCGTTGTTGCAGGATGGCCTGGACGCTGTCATCGCCAGTCAGGTGTCCGGCGCCCACGGCGATGAAGGCGGTGCCGGAGCCTTCGAGCATCGTCTGGATCTGGTTGGCCCAGTCCGTGTTCCGGTCGACCAGCAGCGCTTGATACAGGGCCGGCGAGGCCGCCTTCATCTCCTCGACCATGACGCGGTCCAGGGTGGCGACGTCGCCCTTGGCCCAGGCTTCGACCATGGTGTCCAGCATGGTGACGGCGTTCTCGTAGTCCTTCAGCGTCTCGCGCAGGAAGGCCATCTGCACGTCGTCGGGCAGGTTGGCCAGGATGCCGATCTGCTTGTCTATGGTCTCGAAGGCGTGGATCGGCTTGCCCGCCGCCTCGGCGCGCGCCTTCAGCACCAGTTCGACGCCGGACTTGGGATCATAGCCGGCCTTGACCAGAGGGGCGACCGACAGGCTGAGCGCCGCCAGCCAGGGTTTCATCGGCTGAAGCTGAGCGGCGGAGGCGCCCATGGCCTGGGCGGCGGCCTCCAGTTCGGCGTTCTCCTCGGGCGTCAGGCGGCTGGACAGAGGCGTTTCCGGCGACAGGCCGTGCTGTTGGATCAGCGGCATGACGGCCGCTTGGTCGTCGGGATTGCTGATCTCGAACCAGATGTCCGAGGCGCTGTCGAAGGCGGCCTCGACGCGGGGGCTGGCCCAGCCGGTGGTGGGGCGCAGGACGTGGACCGAACCGAACAGATACAGGGTCGAATCCGCATCCTTGATCACCCACAGGGCGGGGCCTTCGCCCTGGATGGGCGCGGAGGCAGCGGGGGCCGTCGTCTGGGCCAGGGCGTCGGCCGGGACGCCGGCGATGGCGACGAACAGGGCCAGGCCGCCGGCGACGCCGATGGCGCCGCGCGCGAGGGTGGAAACCGAGGATCGGAGGCGGGCGGTGAGGGTCATGATGTCACTCTCGTCTTTGGAAATGCAGATGGAAATGAAGGAAGGTCAGGCCAGGCCGCGACGGGCGCTGATCCAGATGGAGACGCCGAGATACAGCGTCATCAGCACGGCGTAGATGTCCCAGGCGGTGATCGCCGGCGCGGCGCCCAGGCGTTCGGCGGCGGCCCACATGAAGAGGACCAGTTGTCCGGCGAAGAAGGTGACGGCGGCGGCCTCCATCACGGCGCGACGCAGCAGTTCGTCGGCCTGGCGATAGACCCGCACGTTCATCACCGTGTGCAGCACCACCAGCAGGCCGATGGCGCCGAGGCCGAGCACGGGGCTGACGCCCGTCAGGCTGAACACGATCGGCAGGGTCAGGACGACGCCGGAAAAGCCCATGACCGCCGCCTGGAACCGGGCGAGACCGGTTTCCTCGGGCGAGGCGTCGCCTTCAAGATTGTACATCCGGCCCAGGCGTTTGGCGTCCAGGCTGACAAAGAGGGCCAACAGCGCGCCGAGGGCCAGGGCGGCGCCGACCAGCATGGCCAGCATGTCCGACCAGCGTACGGCCTTGTCCATCAGGCCGAACCCGCCCGGCGCGACCTTGGCCAGCCAGCCGCCGACGCCGTATCCGATCACGCCGAACAGGGCGCCGAAGGCGAGGGCGCGGACCCAGCGGGGCCACGACGCGGGGGAGAGTGAGGGAGACTTCATTTCGTCGGCTCCTGATCGTCGGAAAAGATGGATTCGATGGGCTGGCCGAAGACGCGCGCGATCTTGAAGGCCAGCGGCAGAGACGGGTCGTAACGGCCGGTCTCCAGCGCGTTCACGGTCTGGCGCGACACGCCCAAGTGTTCGGCCAGTTGCGCCTGGCTCCAGTCACGCTCGGCGCGCAGGACCTTGAGACGATTGTTCATGGTTCAGCCCCGCATCCGCGCCAGCCACCACCAGCCCCAAGCCAGGGTGTAGCCCGCCAACTGGAACAGCAGGATGCTCATCATGCCGGTCACGATCAGGTCGCCAGCGTTGGTGTCGGCGGGCAGGAACCGCTCGATTTCGATGTCGCGCGTCGCCAAGGTCAGCACCACCGCCATGCCCACAACCATCCCGGTGCAACCGCCCCAATACCAGGCCCATTTGTGCGCTTCACGCGCCGCCTCATCGAGGCGACGCCACCACCAGGCGCTGATCACAAGCGTCCCAGCCATCACCAGGAGCAGAAACACACCCGATCCGACCAGTCCGCCGACACCCGGCACATCCGACAGAAAGCCAGCGCCAATACCGCCGACCAGACCCAGCACAAGGACAAAGAGGGCAATGCCGATAAGGCCACGCGCGCCGAGCGGTTTGACGGTTTTCATCGGAAGGGCCTCGCCGGGTTGCTAAATGCTTAGACAAGCGTCTTTTACATCAGCGACCGGCAATGTCAAATACCCTTTCCACCAACTTCGGTGGAGTGGTTCAGTCCGATGTCTGCGAGGCGATCAGCTCGGGACGGGCGATGACGCGTGGCGAAGTCTCCACCGGCGCGAGGTCCGGCAGGGCCTTGCCCTCGTGGTCCACCTGCAAGTCTTCGAACCGGCGGGCCGAGACCATGACCTGGCTCTCCAGCGAGCCGACGAACTGATTGTACTTGCCCACGGCCTGATCCAGGGCGCGGCCGACGGCTGAGGCGTGACCGCCCATGACCGACAACCGCTTGTAGAGCTCGCGCCCCAGGGCGGCGACCTTGTCGGCGTTGGCCGCCTGTTCTTCCGCCCGCCAGCCATAGGCGACGGCCTTGCACAGGGCGAACAGGGTCGAGGGAGTGACGATGACGACGCGCGAGGCCATCGCCTGGGTCATCAGGTCCGGCTCATGGTCCAGGGCGGTGACCAGGAAGGCGTCGCCGGGCACGAACAGGACGACGAAATCTGGGCTGGGCTTGAACTGGTCCTGATAGGCCTTGGACGACAGCTGACGCACGTGGGTCTTCAGGCTGGCGGCGGTGCGAAGGCCGACGGAACGGGCGCGCGCCTCTTCGTCGCCGTCACCCTCGTCGAAGGCCAGGGGCACCTTGGCGTCGATCACGAACATGCCGCCGCCGGGCAGGCGCACGATGAAGTCGGGCCGGTTCTGGCGACCCTCGTCGTCGGCGCTGGAAGTCTGTTCGGTGAAGTCGAACCGGCCGGCCATGCCGGCGGCCTCCAGCACGTTGCGGCAGGTCTGCTCGCCCCAGCGGCCGCGCCGGCCGGTGTTGCCGCGCAGGGCCTCGGTCAGTTTGCGCGCCTCGTCCCGCGTCGCCGAGGACGCCGCCATCAACTGGGTCAGTTGTTCGCGCAGGCCGCCGGTTTCTTCCGACCGGGTCTTTTCCAGAGCCGCAACATGTTCCTGGAACTTGGTCAGGGTATCGGCGACGGGTTTCAGCTGGGCCGCCATCCGCTCGCGCGCCAGCTGGTCCTGGGCGCGGAAGGTCTCGGTCGCGCGGCTGACCATTTGGTCCGCCACCACCTGGGCCGACTGGGCGGCCTGGGCCTTGAGCAGTTCGCCCATGGTGACGCGGCTTTCCTCGACCAGGTCGATGCGCGCCTCCGCAGCGGCCAGCGCGCCTTGCGTCCTCTGCCAGCCCATGAAGGCCCACAGGAAGCCGCCCGCGAAGGCGGCGGCGAGAGCGGCGAGGATGGGCACGAGCATGTTCATGCTCCGTTCCTAGCGGGAGTCGCCTTGCTTGAGAAGCGCCAGGAGGGGTGTTGGCGGGTCGTCAGGAACGCGGCGGTTCCGATGACGTTGGTTTGGCTGACGATATCCACGGAGGAGAGACGCCGATGATCCCGCAAGAGCCCGAACGCCACGACAAGGCCGCCGACGCTGTCCATGAAGGCCGTCCGGTCGACGCCGAACTGGTGCGCAGCGGACGCAAGGGCCCGCGCATCCTGGTGCTGCTGGTCGTGTCGACGCTGGCGGCGGCGGTCCTGCTGCTTGGGATCTGGATGATCTCCAACGGCGGCTTCAACGCCCAGAACGACGAAACGGGCCCGACCGCAGCGGATACGCGGGATTTTGCGGGTGACAGCCAGACGCCGCCGGCGGCCGATGCGCCGACGGACGCGACAGGCCGAGCTGAGCCTGTGCCGACGGGCGAGGCGCCGAACGTCAACGCGCCGACGACGCCGTCGAACTGATCGGCGTCAGGCGGGGCGGCGGGCCTTCAGGGCCTGGACGATGGTGCCGTCGTCCAGCCAGTCCAGATCCCCGCCGACCGGCACGCCGCGCGCCAGGGACGTGACCTCGACCTCCGGCCCGCCGATCCGCTCGGCGACATAGTGGGCAGTGGTCTGGCCATCGACGGTGGCAGGCAGGGCCAGCACGACCTCGCGCACCCCGCCGCCCCTCACGCGCCCGACCAGTTCGGTGATGCGCAGATGCTCAGGCCCGACCCCGTCCAGGGCGGACAGCAGCCCGCCCAGCACATGGTATTTGCCCCTGAAGGCGCCGGATCGCTCCATGGCCCACAGGGCGCCGGCCTCCTCGACCACGCAGATCAGGCCATTGTCGCGCGCGCCGTCCGAACAGATGGCGCAGGGGTCGCGGGTGTCGGGCGTGCCGCACACCGAACAGGACACGACCTTTTCCGCCGTCTCGGCCAGAGACGCCGCCAGCGGCACAAGCAGTTGCTCGCGCCGCTTCAGCAGGGCCAGGGCCGCGCGCCGGGCCGAGCGCGGACCCAGGCCCGGCAGTTTGGCGAGAAGGGAGATCAGCCGTTCGATCTCCGGCCCGGCGGAGGCGGCCATCAGAACAGTTTCGGCATTCCGGGAATGTTCATCCCGGCCATCGGCCCGGCGGCTTCGCGCATCAGGGCGTTGTTCTGTTCATCCAGCTTGCGCTTGGCGTCGGCATGGGCGGCGACGATCAGGTCGGCCAGGATCTCGCCCTCGCCCGGCGACAGCAGGCTGTCGTCGATCTTGATAGACGTGATCTCGCCCGGCCCCTTGAGGGACACCGAGACGAGGCCGCCGCCCGAGGAACCCTCGGCGGAGGTTTCGGCCATCTTCGCCTGGGCGTCCTGCAGCTTTTGCTGCATCGCCTGGGCCTGCTGCATCAGTTGTGTGAGGTCTTTCATGCCCTCTAGATAGGGGCAAGACGGCCGGTGCGACAGGGGTTTTGCGCATCGATCACAGAATCGGAAACGCTAAGGCGCCGTATTCGCACTTGCGACCGTTGCGAAACACCCTAATTAGCACCTGCATTCGTTGCTGTTCTAATCAGGAAGGCATTCCATGGCCTACGACGCCATCACTCAACGCGACGCCCCGCTGTCGGACGCCGCCCTGTCGCAACTATTCACCCAGGCGCGCACGCGTAACGGCTGGACAGATCGCCCCGTCGCGCCCGAGCTGCTGCAGAAGCTCTACGACCTGACGAAGTTCGGCCCCACGGCGGTCAATGGATCGCCCGCCCGCTTCGTCTTCGTCACCTCGCCGCAGGCCAAGGCGCGCCTTGTTCCGCTGATGAGCGAGGGCAATCAGGCCAAGACCCAGCAAGCGCCGGTGACCCTGATCATCGGCCAGGACATCGACTTCCACGAACATCTGGACGCCCTGTTCCCGCATGCGCCGGGGGCCAAGGCCTGGTTCGCCGACGAGGCCGGTCGTCGCGAAAGCGCCTTCCGCAACGCCTCGCTTCAGGGCGGCTATCTGACCATCGCCGCGCGGGCGCTGGGTCTGGACGTGGGACCGATGTCCGGCTTCGACGCAGCAGGCGTAAAGGCCGAGTTCTTCCCCGACAGCAATGTCGAGCCGAACTATATCCTCAACCTGGGTTATGGCTCGGACGAGAACCTGTTCCCCCGCTCGCCGCGCCTGTCGTTCGACGAGGCGGCGCAGATTCTCTGAGGCGTCTGCGTCCAGCGCAAACGAAGAAGGGCGGCCCGTCGGGGCCGCCCTTTTGTCGTCTTGGCGTCGCCGTCGCGATCAGTGGTTGGCCGGCGCCGTGCTGGTCGCGGCGGGTGGAGCCGCCGGCGTGGCCTGGGCCGCAGCGGGCGCGCCCTCGGCTGGGGTCGTGCCGGTCGCCTCGGTGGCCGCAGCGCCTTCGGTCACCGGGGCCTCAGCGCCGGCGGCAGGCGCGGCCGCGCCGGGCTGACGGGTCGGATCCGGCGCCGGGATGGCGAAGCCGCCCGAACCCTGCGTGCGCAGCCAGGCGATCAGGTTGATGCGCGTCTGGGTGTCGCGGATGCCGGCGAAGGACATCTTGGTGCCCGGCACATATTTGGCCGGCGAGGTGATGAAGCTGTTGATCTGGTCGAAGCCCCAGGTCGGCGCCTCGGCCTTGTGCTTGGTCATGGCGTCGGAATAGGCGAAGCCCGGACGGTGCTCGACCGGACCGCCGACCACGCCCCACAGGTTGGGACCGATCTTGTCGGCGCCGCCCTGGTGCGCATCGTGGCAGGCCTGGCAGCGCGCGAAGGCGGCTTCGCCGGCGGCGAGATCGGCCGTCGGCAGGACCGTGCCCCAGTCGGGCGCCAATTCGGGCGCTTCACCGCCCGCGGCCTCTTCAGGCGCATCGACGAAATAGCCCATCTTTTCCGGCGGTTCGGAATGATAGACGAGGCCCGAAGCCTGTTGGACGACCAGGATGACGAAAGCCGTCCCCAGAGCCGCACCGAAAATCTTGTTCCACTTAAGATCGCCGCTCATGCGCCTGGTCGAATCCCTCTGACGGCCGGGCCCCTCGAAAACACGCCCCGGACATAATCTTGCTTTGGCGTCTCTGGCACGGTAGCGCCGCCTTCGCAACCAGCCCGGCACGCAACGGGCGAGACAGGCGTCAGGGAAGTCGATGAATCCGTTGATAATGATACCCGCTCGCATGGCGGCGACCCGCCTGCCGAACAAGCCGCTGGCCCTGATCGGCGACACGCCGATGATCGTGCGCGCCTATCGCCAGGCCGAGGCCTCGGGCCTGCCGGTCGTGGTCGCCGCCGGTGATCCCGAGATCGTCGAGGCGGTCGAGGCGGCGGGCGGCCGGGCCATACTGACCGACCCCACCCTGCCCTCGGGTTCGGACCGGATCCGCGCCGCCGTGGACGCCATCGATCCAGAGGGCGATTTCGACGCCGTCATCAACGTCCAAGGCGACATGCCCTTCGCCAGTCCGGGTCTGGCCGTCGCCTGCGCCGCCATCCTGCATGGCGAGCCGACGTGCGACATCGCCACCCTGGTCGCCACCGAGGCGGAGGCGTCGGACCGGACAAATCCCGACGTGGTCAAGGCGGTGTTGGCCCTGGGCGAAAACGAGCGTCAGGGCCGCGCCCTCTATTTCACCCGCTCGACCCTGTATGGCGACGCGCCCATCTGGCGGCACATCGGCGTCTATGGCTATCGCCGCGAGGCGCTGAACCGCTTCTGCGCGGCGCCGCAATCGCCGCTGGAGACGCGCGAGAAGCTGGAACAGTTGCGCGCCCTGGAGATGGGGATGCAGATCTGGGCCGCCGTCATCGACGAAGCCCCCCTGTCGGTGGACAATCCGGCGGACCTGGAGGCGGCGCGGCGGTTGGCGTGACGGCGAAATTGCACCCCCGGAAAATGGTGCAACGAAGTGCAATTCGACGAATGTATCTGTTTTTATTGTAGAATTTCGTTACGACAAATTGCACTGGTGCAACTTTCCTTCGCAAGCTCGGTTGCGTGACGATGTCAAAGACCCGGCGGCGATTATAGGCGTTGTCAGACCAGCGTATGGCAAACGGTCGATGCGAGGCTGCAAGCCCTTGAAACGGCTTGGGTTCGATCTTCAAAATAGGATGGAAGACTAACATTCTCCCTCCCCGCTCCGGGGAGGGAGAGGCATCTGTCTATTTCTCCTCGACCCAGGCCTGGATCAGGCTGTGGGCGATGGCGAAGGGGGGCGGGGCCTGGATGGTGGGGTGTCCGCCGGCCAGCACTGCGCGCGCCTCGGCCCGCGTCAGCCAGGCGACGGCTTCCAGTTCGGTCTGGTCGGGCTGGGCCTGATCGTCCGAGACCTCGGCGATCAGGCCGATCATCAGTTGCGACGGGAAGGGCCAGGGCTGGCTGGAGTGATAGGCGGTGGCGATCACGGTCAGGCCGGCCTCTTCCTTGACCTCACGGGCGCAGGCCTCCTCGATGGATTCACCGGGCTCCAGGAAACCGGCCAGGGCCGACATCCGCCCCTCGGGCCAGGCCGCCTGACGGCCCAACAGACAGATGGGTTCGCCCCCGCCCTTGTAGACCGGCAGCATGATGGTGACCGGATCGACGCGCGGGAAATGCTCGGTCCCGCAGGCCGGGCAGCGGCGCTTCCATCCGCCCGAGGCACTCTCGCTCAGCGTGCCGCAATTGGCGCAGAAACCGTGCCTGCGCCGCCAGTCGAACAGGCTTTTGGCCCCGCCCGCCATGGCCGCATCGGCCGCTGGCAGTATGGCCGCCGCCGACCGCAACTCATGAAAGGCGCCGACGCCGACCAGCGGCCCGTCGGTCGGATCGATGGAGCCTTCGAACTCGATGGCGAAGACGGGTTCGTCATTCCACAGGCCCAGAAACGCCTCGCGATCCCGCACCAGGGTGCGCGCGTGGCTCATCGCCAGCCAGGTAAGGCGCGGCCCCTCGGCCGTCTCTGCGATCAGAGGCCGACCTTCCCACAGGACCATGGCCTGGGCGTAGGGCTTGCCTGCCTGCTCGGCCAGCCATTCGGGATCGTTGCGCAGGTCGCCGGCCCGATCGAGCGGATTGCCGGCGAAGGTGTTCTGATGGGCCATGCGGGTTTTGTAGCTCTTGATTCCGACGGCCGCACCCGTCATATCTCCGCTCGGAGATCGCGGGCGAAGGTTTCGCCAACTTGGTCAGGGCCGGAAGGCAGCAGCCACAACGAATTCCCCTTCGGGTCGCGGTCTCTACTTCTCTGTTTTTTGGGCGCTAACGCTCGCGACGCGGTCGCTCGCTGCTTGAGCGCGGTTGTACGCTATACCTCGCCGCATGGCGGTTCTCCTTGAGCGCGATTGCATCCTCGTCTCCTCCCCATGAAATGGGGAGGGAGACCGCGAAGCGGTGGAGGGGCTCTGGAAGTCCCACAGGTGTCGGTGATGCGGTGAAGAGCCCCTCCGTCGCAGCGCGAAGACGCGCCGCCCCACCTCCCCGCAAAGCAGGGCGGAGACGAGGGCCGAGAATCGCTTCTACCCGCCCCTGACCCGCTGTAAGACTTCACCCCATGACGGACAGCGACACGAATCTCGACGGCCCGCCCTGGGAAGAGGACGACGTCGTCCAGCGCGACGAGAACACCGACGACATGTTCGGCGCGCCCGCTGCCGCGCCTGAGCCGGTCGCGGCGCCCGTCGTTGCGCCAGTCGTGGCCAAGCCTGCCCAAGCCCATGCCGACGTCGCGGCCCATGTGGACGACGGGGCCGCCTATCAGGTGCTGGCGCGCAAATACCGGCCGCGCACGTTCGAGGATCTGATCGGGCAGGAGGCGATGGTGCGCACCCTGACCAACGCCTTCGCCACCGGCCGGATCGCCCACGCCTTCATGTTGACCGGGGTGCGCGGCGTCGGCAAGACGACCACCGCCCGTCTGTTGGCCCGCGCCCTGAACAACGAGACCGATGTCATCGACAAGCCGTCGCTGACCCTGACCGCCCACGGCCGGCACGACGCCGCCATCATGGCCGGCCAGCATATGGACGTGATGGAGATGGATGCGGCGTCGCACACCGGCGTCAACGACATCCGCGACATTCTGGAAAGCGTCCGCTATGCGCCGGTCGAGGCGCGCTACAAGGTCTATGTGCTGGACGAGGTCCACATGCTGTCGACGCAGGCGTTCAACGCCCTGTTGAAGACGCTGGAGGAGCCGCCGCCCCACGCCAAGTTCATCTTCGCCACCACCGAGATCCGCAAGGTGCCGGTGACGATCCTGAGCCGATGCCAGAGGTTCGACCTGCGCCGGGTCGAGCCGGAGGTGCTGGTCGAGCACCTGGGGCGGATCGCCGACCGCGAAGGCATGAAGATCGAGACCGATGCGCTGGCGCTGATCTCGCGTGCGGCCGAGGGGTCGGTGCGCGACGGCCTGTCTCTGCTGGACCAGGCCCTGGTTCAGGCCGAGCGGGGCGAGACGGTAAAGACCGAGACGGTGCGCGACATGCTGGGCCTGGCCGACCGGACCCAGACCATCGCCCTGTTCGAAAGCGTCATGGCCGGCCGCACGCCCGAGGCGCTGGAAAGCTTCCGCACGCTTTACGGTTTCGGCGCCGATCCGGTGCAGGTGACCAACGACCTGCTGGAACATTGCCACGCGGCGTCGGTCGCCAAGATGCTGGGGCCGAATGCGACGCGCCTTCCCAACGACCAGGCGCAGAAGCTGGCCGCCCTGGGGGCCGCCATCCCGGCGGCGACCCTGTCGCGGACCTGGCAGATGCTGCTGAAGGCGCTGGACGAGGTGCGGCGCGCGCCCAATCCGGCCGATGCGGTCGAGATGGCCATCGTGCGTCTGGCCTATGCGGCCGATCTGCCGGGACCGGAGGAGGCGCTGAAGCGGTTGCAGTCGGGCGAACCGCTGGGCGGCGGCTCGGCCCCGCGTGGCGGTGGTGGTGGAGGCGGCGGCGGGGGAACCTCGGCGCAGCTGGCCGCACGCCCGGTCATGGCCCCAGCCCTGCCCGATCCGCAGACCTTTGAACAGGTCGTCGCCCTGATCGGCGAGAAGCGCGAGGTCGGGCTTCAGATGGACGTGGAACGGTATGTGAAGCCGGTCTCGTTCAAGCCCGGCGCCATCGTCTATGAAAGCGTCCAGGGGGCGCCCATCGAACTGGCGCGCAAACTGTCCGCCCGCCTGCGCGAATGGACCGGCCGCACCTGGCTGATCGCCGCCAATGGCCAAGGCGGCGCCGAGACGGTCATCGAACTTCAGAAAAAGGCCCGCGCCGCCGAACGCGCCGAGGTCGAGGCCAACCCCTTCATCAAGGCGGTGATGCTGGCCTTCCCCGGCGCCAAGCTGGGCGAGATCAAGACCATCGCCCCGACCGTCGTCACGCCGGAAATCCCGGACGCGTCCGAGGACGACGACGAGGACTGAAGAGCCGCCTACCGCGGCGCGCGCTTGGCGAGGATGCGTTGAAGGGTGCGGCGGTGCATGCCCAGGCGGCGGGCGGTTTCGGAGACATTGTGGTCGCACAGCTCGTAGACGCGCTGGATATGCTCCCAGCGGACCCGGTCAGCGCTCATGGGGTTTTCGGGCGGCTCAGGCGAATCGCCAGTGGCCAAGAGGGCCTTGACCACGTCGTCGGCGTCGGCGGGCTTGGACAGATAGTCGACGGCGCCGGCCTTGACCGCCGCGACCGCCGTGGCGATGGCGCCGTAGCCGGTCAGCATGACGATGCGGGCGTCCTCGCGCTTTTCGCGTACGGCCTCGACCACCTTGAGGCCGTTGCCGTCCTCCAGCCGCATGTCCAGCACGGCGAAGGCCGGGGCCTTGTCGCGCAGCAACTGGGTAGCCTCGGCGACGGATTCGGCGGTGGTCACGTCGAACCCGCGCGCCTCCAGCGCGCGGCCCATACGGGTGCGCAGGGCCTGATCGTCGTCCAGCAGCAGCAGGGACTTGTCGGGCAGGGCGGCGATGCGGGCTTCTAGTTCGGACATTCGGTTCTCTCCTGCCGCTTCAAGTCGGGACGGGTAGCGTGTGGGTCAAGGCCAAGGTTCCGCCTGCGACGCTAAGACCCAACTCGGTCATGCGGCGACTTCCAGCGCCGGTCGCGCCCAGCGCACAGCCACGCGGGCGCCGCGCAACGCCCCCTTGGCCTCGGATTGCGCCAGGCCCTGGCCTACGCTGACCGAGCCGCCGGTGCGTTCCAGAAGGGTGCGGGCGATAAAGAAGCCCAGGCCCATGCCGCCCTGGCTTGGGGCGATGGGCGCCTCCACCGTCGCCCGGCGCTTGGAGGGGCGGGCGGCGGCGGCGATCTGGGCGGCCAGGGCCTGGCGCGCCTTGCCCTGGGGCCGGCTGGTCACATAGGGCTCGCCCAGGCGGGGCAGGATGTCGCTGGCGAAGCCCGGCCCGTCGTCAAGGATGTCGATCTCGATCCAGCCGGCGTCGACCACGGCCTGGACCCGCACGGTGGTCGCAGCGAAGTCGGCGGCGTTCTCGACCAGGGTGGACAGGCCGTGAACCACCTCGGGCAGGCGGCGTACGCGCGGCGCGGGCTGGCCCGGCGGCGTCTTGACCAGCACTTCGAACGCCAGATCGAAGCCGCGGTGGGGCTCGACCACCTCTTCCAGCAGGGCCTTCAACGACACGTCGGCATAGAGGGCGTCGTCGCCCTCGGGCTGTTGCGACAGCTGGGTCAGGATGCCCCGGCAGCGTTCGGCCTGTTGCAGGATCAGGGCGGCGTCCTCGGCCGCGTCGCTGTCGGGGGCGGAGGCGCGTTGAAGCTCCTTGGCCACCACCTGAATGGTCGCCAACGGCGTGCCCAGTTCGTGCGCCGCCGCCGCCGCCAGACCGCCCAGGGCCGCCAGCCGTTGTTCGCGTTGCAGCACGTCCTGGGTCGTGGCCAGGGCCAGCTCCAGCTTTTCCGCATCGGCCGCCACCCGCCAGGCATAGCCGGCGGTGAAGACGACCCCCGTCACCAGGGCCATGGCCATGCCCAGCCGATACAGGGTGGGCAGGTGGAAATCCTCGTAAGGGCGCCAAGGCAGAGGCTCGGACCAGAAGAACAGCAGGCCCACCGCCATCAGGGCCAAGACGCCCAGCATCAGGGCCTGACGCGCAGGCAGGGCGGCCGCCGCGATGGTCACGGGCGCGACCAGCAAGAGGCAGAAGGGGTTCTCCAGCCCGCCCGTCAGCGCCAGCAGCACGCCCAGCTGGAAGATGTCGAAGCCCAGATGGATCGCGGTCTGACGCCCGTCCGGCAGGCTGGCCTCCAGTCGCCGCACCCGCGCCATGGCCCCGACGTTCACCGCCGCGCTGATGGCGATGACGATCAGGCAGGGCCAGAGCGGCAGGGGGAAGTGCAGCCCCTGATGCGCCGTCAGGATCGCCGCGCTCTGACCCACGATGGTCAGCCAGCGCAGCACGATCAGGGTGCGCAGCGAAAAGCCCCGCCCGCGACGCGGCGCGTCGCTCCAACCGTTCAACGGCTCGGAATATGATGCGCCGTGCGGCGCATTGCGGGCTTCTGTCGGGATCACACCGCTTCTATAGACCGATCAGATCCGTTTCGTGAGAGGCCGTCATGCCGCGTCGTTCCATCCTGCTGTTCGCGGGCGCCTGTATCGCCATCGCCGTGGCCCTGGCCATCATCACCGTCGTGGTGGTGAGCGGCCGCACGCCGGCGTCGAACGGCGCCGAGATCACATCGACCGGCCAGCCTCTGGTCGGCGGGGACTTCAACCTGGTGAACCAGGACGGACGGCCCGTCGATCAGACGATGTTGAACGGCAAATGGAGCCTGGTCTTTTTCGGCTTCACCTACTGCCCCGAGTTCTGCCCCACGACCCTGGCGGAAATGGCCGTCGTGCAGCAGCGGCTGGACGACAAGGCCAAGAATCTTCAGATCGTCTTCGTCAGCGTCGATCCCCAGCGCGACACGCCCCAGGCGCTGAAGGACTATCTGTCGTCGGACGGGTTTCCGAAGGGGACCATTGGTCTGACCGGCACGCCGGAACAGGTGGCGACGGCGGCCAAGGCTTACCGCGCCTTCTACGAGAAGGTCGGCGAGGGCGAGGCCTATACGATGAACCACTCCCTGACCGTCTATCTGATGGGGCCGGACGGCAAGTTCCGCACGGCCGTCGCCTATGGAATGGGACCGGACAAGACGACCAAGATCATCGAGGACGCCATCGCCCGAGGTTGAATGGGCGGGGTAAGGGCTATTCCGCTGCCTCATAATCCTTTTGCAGGGTGATGCATTATATGTTGCCCTGCACAAACGGCGATGGGCCGTAACGGATCGTCATGCTCTACGCATTTCATGAACTCGCCTACCAATCCGCCCTGCCGTTCCGGGTCGGCGCCCAGATGGCGCGAAACTTCTGGACTTCGCCCTTCAATCCGGCGGCGGACACCGCGATCGGGCGCACGGCCTACGCCTCGGCCGAACTGTTCGAGAGCGTCACGCGGCGGTACGGCAAGCCGGACTGGAAGCTGGAGACCCTGGAGATCGGCGGCAAGACCGTCCGCACCACCGAACAGGTGATCTGGCAGAGCCCGTGGTGCCGCCTGGTCCGGTTCGCGCGCAACATCGGCGACTTGAAACGGGCGGGCAAACCCGTCGCCGCGCCCGCCGTCCTGATCGTGGCCCCGCTGTCGGGTCACTACGCCACCCTGCTGCGCGGCACGGTCGAGGGCTTCCTTCAGGACCACGACGTCTATGTCACCGACTGGATCAACGCCCGCCAAGTGCCGGTGCTGGAAGGTCGGTTCGACTTCTTCGACTATATCGATCACGTCCGCATGATGCTGGCCGAGATCGGCGGCCGCGCCCATGTCGTCGGCGTGTGCCAGCCCGGCCCGCCGGTGCTGGCGGCCGGGGCCGTGATGGCCGAGGACGGCGACGAGAACCGGCCCCTGTCCATGACCTTCATGGGCTCGCCCATCGATGCGCGCCTGTCGCCGACCGTGACCAACCAGCTGGCGGAGGAAAAGCCCTTCACCTGGTTCAAGTCCAACATGATCCACACCGTGCCCCTGCCCTATTCCGGGTTCGGGCGCCGCGTCTATCCGGGCTTCGTCCAGCTCTACAGCTTCATGTCGATGAACGAGGCGCGCCACCGCGACGCCCACTGGGACTATTTCAACAGCCTGATCGACGGCGATGGCGACGGGGTCGATAAGCACGAGGAGTTCTACGACGAATATCTGTCGGTGCTGGACCTGACCGAGGAATTCTATCTCCAGACCATCGACATCGTCTTCCAGCAGCATCTGCTGGCGCGGGGCCTGTTGGAGCATCGCGGGCGCAAGGTCGATCTGTCCAAGATCACCGACATCGGCCTGATGACTGTCGAGGGCGAGAAGGACGACATCTCCGGCGTCGGCCAGACGCAAGCCGCGCACGGCCTGTGCCCCAACATCCCCGAGGACCGCCGCGTGCTCTATGTCCAGCCGGGCGTGGGCCATTACGGCGTGTTCAACGGCCGTCGCTTCCGTGACGAGATTTATCCCCGCGTCCGCGATTTCATCGCCCAGAACGAGGCCATCGGTGGCGTACCGCAACGATCAGCGGCTGCCGCTTGACGAGGGGGGCGGGTCTGGTCCCGTCCTGAGACTGTCGGTCAATCCACGCGCCCGACGACTGTCGGTGCGGATCGACGCGCGGGCGGGCGAGGCCGTGGTCATCGCCCCGACCGAGCGTGGCCTGACCCAGGCCGTCGCCTTCGCCCGGACCAAGTCCGTCTGGATCTGCGAACGGCTGGCGGTGCGGCCAAAGGGCCGACCGCTGGAGCCGGGTCAGGTCATTTCCCTGCGCGGTCGCCCCGTGCGGCTGGAAGCCGTGCCGGGCGCCGGCGCAGCGCGGCTGGTCGAAGAGGGAACCGTCATCCGCTCGGGCGGCGAGGGCGAGGCCTATGCGCGGCGGGTCGAGAACCTGCTGAAGCGCGAGGCGCGCGACACGCTTCTGGAACGCACCGACCATCACCTGCGCGCGCTGGGCCAGACGCCGGTGAAGATGTCGATCGCCGACACCCGGTCGCGCTGGGGCTCGTGCAGCCCGCACAATCGCACCATCCGCTATTCCTGGCGCGTCATCATGGCCCCGCCCCCGGTCATCGACTACCTCGCCGCACACGAGGTCGCCCACCTGGTTCACGCCGACCACAGCCCGGCCTACTGGTCCGTGGTCGAACGTCTGGTCGGAGATCACAGGCCGTGGCGCAAATGGCTGAAGGATTATGGCGGCGCCCTGCACGCGGTGGGGCGGTAAGGCACCGGTCGATCCATACGGAAACTCCTGAGCCTCGGCGCGTTTGGTCTGCGCCATCCCAATCAGGAACGCCCCATGAAAACGATGATCACCCTGTCGGTCGCCTTCGGTCTAGCCCTCGCCGGCGCGTCTTCCGCATCGGCGCAGTCGCAGGCGACGATGAACGCGAACGCCGCCCAGGACATGCAGAGGGCGGACCGGGCGCTGAACGCCCAATACACAGCCACGATGGCGCGGCTATCGACGCCCAGCCGGACGTTGCTGCGCACCGCCCAACGCACCTGGATCAGCTTCCGCGATCAGGAATGCCGCTTCGAAGCGTCGGGCGTCCAGGGCGGGTCCGCCTATCCGATGGTGCATTCGGCCTGCGTCGCACGCCTGACGACGGAACGGACCCGGCAGTTGCGGACCCTGTCGCAATGCCAGGAAGGCGATCTGTCATGCCCCCGGTGAGGGTGGCATGACGACGGTCGTCGCCTAGAGCGGCAAGGACGTCGCCGCGACCGGCATGCGGAAGACGAACCGTGTCTCGACCTCGTCCGAAACGACCGTCAGTTCGCCGTTGTGGGCGGTGGCGATCTGGCTGGCGATATAAAGGCCCAGGCCCAGACCGTCGCGCACGTCGGCCGTGTCGCGGCGGTTGAACGGCTGGAACAGGCGCGGCTGCACCGTCTCGGGAATAGGCCGGCCGCCATTGGCCACCGACAGTTCGAAGGTCTGGCCCACCACGGCGGCGGCCACCCGCACCGGCTGGTCGGGGTCGCCATGCACCAGGGCGTTGGCCAGGAGGTTGGACATCAGTTGGGCGATCCGGTCCGGATCGCCCGGCACGGCGTCGGTCAGGGCGATGCCAGCCTGAACGATCCGGCCGGGGTGGGCGGCGCGCAGCTCGTCCACCACCTGATTGAGCATGGCCGGCAGTTCGGTCGCGGGGCGCCGCGCCAGGCTGAGCCCGCCGCCCAGACGACCGCGGGCGAAATCCAGCACGTCGTTGATCAGCCGGCTCATGCGTCCCGCCGAGCCGCGCATCTCGCCCAGGATCCGGCGCGTGTCCTCGCCGGTGACCTTGCGTTCCAACAGGGTCGCGCCCGCCTCGATCGCCGCCAGCGGATTGCGCAGGTCATGGCCCAGGACGGCGATGAACTGATCGCGCAGTTCGGCCGTCTCGCGCGCATCCATCAGCGCGGCCTCGGACAAGGCCAGTCGCCGGCCGGCGTCCAGCTGTGTCGCGATCAGACGCGCGAACAGTTCGAACATCCGCACCGTCTCGGGCCGCGAGGCGGGCGCCGGCCGGGGGTCGATGGCGCACAGGGTGCCGAAGAAGTCGCCGTCATCGAGCACGATGGGCACGGCGATATAGCTTTCCAGTCCATAGGCCTTGGGCGTCTGGTGATCGCGCCAAAGCTGGTCCGCCGAGGCTTGGTCGAAGGCGATGGGCGCGCGGGTCTGGCGCACCTCGTTGCACAGGGTGGAGCGGATCGGCAGTTCGCCCCCGACCGGCAGGCCGAAGTTGACCTCGTCCAGCACGGCGCAGGCCAGCCAGCGGTCCTCGGTCACATGGGCGACGACGACATAGCCCATGCCGGTGACGCGGGCGCAGACCTCAAGAATGTCGCTGACGTCGGCCAGGGCGGCCACAGCCGCCGTCTCCGGCGTCTCGATGATGAGCGTCGTCGTTCCGTCGTCGCTCGTTGCGCTCACCGACATGGCTCCACCGTAGCGGCAAAGCCCGCCCGTGTTAAGCGCACGCCTGCGTGGGTCAGAAGAACAGGGCGTCGCCCTTGCGTTCGGGCTGGCGACCTTCCGGTTGCTGGTTGGGCGTGTCGCGCTGCATGGGCTTTGGAGACGGTTGGGGCGAGGTCGGGCGGAACGTCGGCTGTTTCGGCGACGGCTGCTGGACCTGCGCCTCCGGGTCTTCGACATAGGGCTCGCCCAGCAGCGGATCGACGGGTTCGACCGGCAGGCCGTTCTGGTCCAGGCCGCTCATCAGGTCGCCCACCGGATCGGGCGCGACCCAGCCCTCGGGCATGGCCGGGCCGTCGGGGATGCGGGGGGCGTTCAAGCGCGGCAGGGCCGCCTCCATGAAGCCCTTCCAGATGGCGGCGGGCGACGAGCCGCCCGTCACGCCGCGCATGGCCGTGTTGTCGTCCTTGCCGACCCAGACAGCGGTGACGAAGCCGCCGGTGTAGCCGACGAACCAGGCGTCCTTGTAGTCCGACGTCGTGCCCGACTTGCCGGCCAGGTCGCGGCCGGTGATGGCCGCACCGCGGCCGGTGCCGGAGGTCATGACCCCGCGCAACATCTGGTTCATATAATAGAGCGACGGATTGTTGATCGCCTGGCCGCTTTGGCCGGTCTCGCGCTGATAGATGACGCGGCCCTGGGGCGTGCGGATGCGGCTGATGCCATAGGCGTCCACGCGGCGTCCGCCATTGGCGAAGGCGTCATAGGCGGTGGCCATCTCCAGCGGCGAAACCTCGACGGCGCCAAGCGCCATGGCCGGTTCCAGGCCGATGCGGCTTTCGATACCCAGGCGGCGCGCGGCGCGGGCGACGCTGTCGCGACCGACCTGATCGGCGACATAGGCGGCGACCGTATTGGTGGACTGGGCCACGGCCTGGGCCAGGGTCATGTTGCCGCTGAAGGTCCCGGAATAGTTGCGGGGCGACCAGTTGCCGATGGTGATCGGCTGATCGACCACCGGGGTCTGGGGCGTGTAACCGGCCTCGACCGCCGCCAGATAGACGAAGGGTTTGAAGGCCGAACCCGCCTGACGGCGCGCATCGACGGCGCGGTTGAACTGGCTGTCGGCATAGGAGGCGCCGCCGATCATGGCACGCACTCGGCCGTCGCCGTCCAGGGCGACCAGGGCCGCCTGCTGCACGCCCTTGCCCTCGTCGCGGTCCAGGATGCGACGCACCGACCGCTCGGCAGACGTCTGCAGCGTCAGGTCCAGGGTGGTCTCGACCACCATGTCCTCGGTCGGTTCGCCGACCAGGCTGCGGATCGACTTGTCCAGCCAGTCGATGAAATATTGGGCGTGCTGGGTCGCAAGCGTTCGCGAGACGATGACCGGCTGGGTCACGGCCTGTTCGCGCTGGGCGGCGGTGATGACGCCGGCCTCTTCCATCTCGTTCAGGACGACGGTGGCGCGAGCGGCGGCGCGCTCGCTCTCGGACACCGGCGAATAGCGCGACGGCGCCTTCAGCAGGCCGGCCAGCAGCGCGGCCTCGCCCACGGTCAGGTTCTTGGCCGACTTGTCGAAATAGCGTTGCGACGCCGCCTCGATCCCATAGGCGCCGGCGCCGAAATAGACCCGGTTCAGATACAGGGCCAGGATTTCCTTCTTAGAGAATTTCATCTCCAGCCAGACCGCCAGCATCAGTTCCTGCACCTTGCGGCGCATGTTCTGGTCAGGCGTCAGGAACAGGTTCTTGGCCAGTTGCTGCGTCAGGGTCGATCCGCCCTGCACCACGCGCCCGGCGCGCATATTGGTCGCCATGGCGCGGGCCATGCCGATCGGGTCGAAGCCGGGGTGGTGATAGAAGCGCCGGTCCTCGATGGCGATGAAGGCTGCGGGCACATAGTCCGGCAAGGCGTCCAGATCGGCCGGCGGCGCCATCTGGGTGCCTCGCGTCGCGATCAGGGCGCCGTTGCGGTCCAGATAGGTGATCGAGGGCTGGCGATCGACCTTGTACAGGCTGGAAGTGTCCGGCAGGCCGCGCGCGAAGACGGCGAAGAAGACGACCAGGAAGATCAGCCCCCAGACCGCCAGCACCGCGCTCCAGTAGAACAGCCGTTGCCAGGCCGACCGGCGGGGCTTGCCCTGCGCCTGTTGTCCGCCCCCGTTACCTGGACCCGCCATGACTATCCTTCAGATGCCGCGCTGGGCGGGTTTTCGTTCAGAGGCTGTGTATCGCGGATGAACGACCGCCGAAACGGTCCCGCCGACTTCACGGGATCGTGAGCGGCTATTTCGCCGAAAGAAAGGCGCGTCGGGCCAGCCAGACCCCCGTTTTCGCCCCGTCGCCGTCGATGGTCAAACCCGCGTCGGTCAGCAGGGCGCGATAGGCCTCGGGATCGAGGCTGGCGTGATACAGGGGCTCGCCTCGCCACACGCCGATGGTCTCGCCGTGCGCTGGACCGGAGGTAAACATCAACCGTCCGCCGTCGGAGACGCAGCGCGCCAGTTCCGGCAGCACCCTCTGCTGCTCTTCGGGGCTGAGGTGAAACAGGCTGTGCCAAGCCAGCACGCCGTCGAAAAGAAGGTTCGGCAGGGGTTCTCGCATATCCGCCGTCGCCCACACGCCCGTCGGCAAGGTGGCCTGGGCATGGGCGATCAGGGCCGGCGACGCATCCAGACCCATGACCTTGAACCCTCGTTCCAGAAGGGCCGCACCGATGGGCCAGCCCGATCCGCAACCCACGTCCAGGATGGAGGCCGCCGGAGGCAGTCCGTCGACGAAGCGGTCGAGCCAGGCGGCTTCGTCCAGGCCGCCGTCGCCGTGGTGCAGGACCGCGCCCCGGTCTCTGATCCAGTCGTCGGCCCTGTCCTGATACAGACCGACGATCCGTTTCGCGGCCGGATGGCTCACTGGGCCAGGAAGGCGTCCAGGTCGCCGTAGAAGGCCTGAGGCTGGTCGAACATGATGAAGTGGGCGCTGTCGTCGATGCGCTTCAGTTCGACGCCTTTCAGATTGGCGAACGAGGCCTGATAGATGGCGTCGGTGATCTGGGGCGTCATGCGCGCATCGTTGAACTTGACGTACAGCACCTCGGTCGGGGCGGTGATCTTCGACAGTTCGGGGCGCAGGTCGGTGGTGATCAGTTCGCGGAAGGCGGCGGCGGAGACCTTCTGGTCGCTGGTCCTCATGTCCTCCAGCGCCTCGGCGCGGCGGCTCTCGGTGTTGATCATGCCGGTGATGGCGGTCGTGGCCTGGGCGACATAGGCCTCGCGCGGGCTGCTGGATTGGGCGGTCCAGATCTGGTCGGCGACGGGGGTCACGCTGTCGGCCATCGCGCCCGGCGCTGCGAACATCGCCCCCATAAAGGGCACCATGTCCACGACCATCAGTTTGCCGACGCTGTCGGGATGACTGGCCGCCAGCATCAAGCCGATGGTCCCGCCCATCGAATGTCCGACCACGGCCGGCTTGATCAGTCCGTTCTCGCGGATGTAGCGGGCGATCTCCTCGGCGACCGGAGCGGCGACGAGGCTGGGCGTGGCGCCCTGGGCGTTGCCCTCGGCCGGCGCGCCGGCGAAGCCCTGGACGTGGATGCGGTGGATGCGCCAGCCGGCACCGTCCTGGGCCGTCAGATGATCCACCGTCCCCTGCCAGACCTCGGGCGAGGAACTGAGGCCGGGGATCAGGATGATGTCGCGCCCATCCATGTCGCCGTCGACGCGGACATGGATGCGGTCGGAAACGAAGGCCGCATGGCTGTGGCCGTGTTCGGGATGCGTCCCGTGCCCGTCCTGGGCCGAAGCGATAGCCGGCGCGCCCAGCATGGCGGCGGCGATGGCGAGGATGCGGAACATGGCGAAACTTCCCTTGGACGACCTGAGCGGCGTTCTTCGGACAAGACATAGCCCCGCCGCGACAGGCAGGGGAAGGGTCTATGGCTGCGACGCCCACGCTGTTAAACAGCGCGGATGACCGCCGCTCCCGTTCAGCCTACCCAAGCCACACCCATGGCCGAAGCCGCCCCGTCCAAGGCGGGCGTCAGTCCGTTCGGCAAGGGGTTCGTCACCGACGCCTGGTATTTCGTCGCCCTGGGCCGCGACGTCGCGCCCGCCAGCCTGAAACGCTACGAGATCATGGGCGAGCCGGTGCTGATCGGCCGCACACGCGCGGGCCAGGTCTATGCCATGCGCGACATCTGTCCCCACCGCGCCGCGCCGCTGTCGGCAGGAAAGCTGGTGGAGAAGCCCGGCGAGGGTGAGACGGTCGAATGCCCCTATCACGGCTGGCGTTTCCGTACCGACGGGGTCTGCGCCGCCATCCCTTCGCTGGTCGAGGACCAGGCGTTCGAGGCCAATCGCATTCGCGTGCGGTCCTATCCGGTGCGCGAGAGCCAGGGGATCGTCTTCGTCTGGATGGCGTCGGACGCGCGCAATCCGATGGAGCCGGACCACGAGCCGCCAGTCTTCCCCGGCGTTGTCGGCGGCGAGGCCAAGCTGGTCGAGGCGATGGATTTCGACAGCCATATCGACCACGCCGTCGTCGGCCTGATGGACCCGGCACACGGCCCTTACGTCCACCAGCAATGGTGGTGGCGGTCCGAACATTCGATGCACGAGAAGGCCAAGGCGTTCGCGCCGACCGAGTTCGGCTGGGCCATGGTGCGCCACGCGCCGTCGTCGAACAGCCGCCTCTACAAGATCCTGGGCGGCGCGCCGGCGACCGAGATCACCTTCCGCCTGCCCGGCTTCCGCTGGGAGCATATTCAGGTCGGCGAAAGACAGGTCCTGGCCCTGACCTGCCTGACCCCGATCACAGACACGAAGACGCGGATCACCCAGATCTTCTGGTCCGACCACTGGATCTTCGACCTGGCCAAGCCCTTCCTGCGTATGGGCGTGGTCGCCTTCCTGAAGCAGGACGGCGGCATGGTGAACCTGCAGAACGAAGGGCTGCGCTATGACCCGGCCCTGATCTGGATCGACGACGCCGACAGACAGGCGAAATGGTATCAGCAGCTGAAGCGGGAATGGGCCAAGAGCCGGGCCGAGGACCGGACGTTCGTGAACCCGATCCAGCCGGTTACGCTGCGGTGGAAGAGCTGAAAGCCGACGTCTCCTCCCCACCTGTGGGGAGGGGGACCGCGCGAAGCGTGGTGGAGGGGCTTGAAGTCCCACAGACGCTTGTGATGCGCCGAAGAACCCCTCCGGCACGGCGCTGAAGAAGCACCGCGCCATCTCCCCAAGAAGTGGAGAGGAGACGGTGATTTCTAGATCTTCAACCCGTGCTCGCCGGCCAGATCGGCCAGTTTCACCATCGGGCGCGGGCCCCAGTGGGCGATGACTTCGGACGCCGCCAGCGAGCCCAGCTTGCCGGCCTCTTCCAGAGTCAGGCCGCGCGCGACGCCAAGCAGGAAGCCGGCGGCGTACTGGTCGCCGGCGCCGGTGGTGTCGATGACCTTGGCGACCGGATAGGCGGCGACGACGACGCGCTCGTCGCCCTTGATCACGACCGAGCCGTGCTCGCCACGCGTGACGGCGGCGATCTCGACGATGGCGGCCAACTTCGCGGCGGCGGCGTCGAAGTCTTCGGTCTCGAACAGGGCGCCCAGCTCGGCCTCATTGGCCAGGACGATGTCGGCGGACTGGGTGATGAAGTCCAGCAACTCGGCCCGCCAGCGGGCGACGACGAAGGTGTCGGACAAGGTGATGGCGACCTTGCGGCCCGCCTTGTGCGCGGCGGCGGCGGCGCGCTCGAAGGCGGCGCGGGCGGGCGCCGGGTCGAACAGATAGCCTTCCAGATAGACGATCTCACTGGAGGCGATCAGAGCCTCATCGATGTCGTCGGCATACAGCTGGTTCGCGGCGCCCAGGAAGGTGGCCATGGTGCGCGCGCCGTCCGACAGGACGTTGATCAGGCAGCGGCCGGTGCCGAAGCCCTTGTCCGCCCCGCCCGTCAGGACCGGGGTGGTGAAGTGGACGCCGGCGGCGCGGATGTCGTGGCTGAACACCTCGCCCAGGGTGTCGTCCGCCACCTTGCCGATATAGGCCGCGCGACCGCCGAACGAGCCGACGCCCGCCACGGTGTTGCCGGCCGAACCGCCCGAGGCCTCGACGCCCGGCGCCATGGCGTCATACAGGGCGGCGCTGCGTTCGGCGTCGACCAACTGCATGGAGTTGGGGGCCAGGTTCTGGGCCGTCAGAAAGGCGGCGTCGCAGGGGCTGAGCACGTCGACGATGGCGTTGCCGACGGCGCAGACGTCATATTGGGCGGTGTTCTGGGTCATGGTCGCGCCTTAGCGGGTGAACGACCCCGCGTCATCCAAAATCATATAAGGAAGCCCTTATATGCTCGTCCCCCCTTCGATATGAGGATCTCATGACCCAGATCGCCGTCCTGATCCCCGATCCGTCCGACCGCTCCTATATCGGCCGTTGGCCCGAGGTGCTGGAGCGGCTGAAAGCGACGCTGGAGAGCACGGGCGCGGCCGTCGTCGCCACGCCCTGGACCGATCATGTCGAGGATGCCTCGGGTCTGGCGGCCTATGACCTGATCCTGCCGGTCATCGCCTGGGGCTATCACCGCGACCATAGGCGCTGGCTGAAGGCCTGTGCGACTTGGACCGAGGCGGGGCTGCCGGTCGCCAATCCGGCGCAGGTTCTGCTCTGGAACTCCGACAAGGCCTATCTGGCGCGGCTGGCGGACAAGGGCGTGCCCATTCCGCCCACACGTTGGACCGACGGCGTGATACAGGATCAGGTGGACGCCGCCTTCGCCGAGACCGGCGCGCCGCTGCTGATCGTCAAGCCGACCGTGTCGGCCGGGGCGTTTCGCACCCTGCGTCTGGCGCCCGGCCAACCCTTGATCGATGCGCCCGAAGGCGCGGCGATGATCCAGCCCTATCTGAAATCCATCGAGACCGAGGGCGAGACCTCGTTGCTGTTCTTCGGCGGCCGGTTCAGCCATGCGGTCAACAAACGCCCCGTGCCCGGCGACTTCCGCATCCAGATGCAGTTTGGGGGCCTTTATACGACCGTGACGCCGGACGCCGAGGCCATGGCTCTGGCGCAGCAGGTGCTGGCGGCCATCGACGAGCCGCTGCTGTACGCCCGCATCGACCTGGCCCGCGACGATGCGGGGGCGTGGGTGTTGATGGAGGCCGAACTGATCGAGCCGGACTTCTATCTGGACCACGACCCGCAGAACGGCGCCGGCTTCGCTGAGGCCGTGAAGGCGCGGCTGGAGGCTTAAGCCGCCTCGCGCACCGGGGGCAGCAGATTGTCCAGGTCGAGCAGGCTGATCAGATTGCTGTCGACCGCGAACACCCCCGAGACCACGCTGGGGCCCTGAGCCTCGCCCATGTTCGGCGGGTCCTGACGCGCCGCATCATCCAGTTGCATGATGTCCGACACGCCCTCGACCAGCAGGCCGACGGTGCGTTCGCCACAGCGCACGACCACGATGGCGTGACGCGCGGACGGCTCGGTCGACGGCAGGCCCAGCCGCGAGGCCAGGTCGATGATCGGCAGCACCGTTCCGCGCAGATTGACCACGCCCTTCATATAGGCCGGCGCGCCGGGTAGCGGCGTGGTCGCCGTCCAGCCGCGGATCTCCAGCACCGAGGTTATGTCGATGCAGAAGGCCTGTTCCCCGACGCGGAAGCCGACCAGTTCGCGTTGTCCGGGCGCACGGGCGGTCATCAGAACTCCTCCCAGTCGGACTGGACCGCTGCGGCGCGACCGCCGCCAACGGCCATGCGCGCCCGAGCGGGCGCGGCTTGGGCGCGGGCGAAGCTCTCGATCCGCGACTTCATCTGCTGCACGGGGGCCTTGTGAATGGGCGTCGGAGCCGCCGCGACCTGGCTGGTCTCGAACCGTCCGACCAGTTCGGCCAGTTCGGCGGCTTCGCGGCTGAGGCTCAGGCTGGCGGCCGTCGACTCTTCGACCATGGCGGCGTTCTGCTGGGTGACCTGGTCCATCTGGTTTACGGCGGTGTTGACCTCGGCCAGGCCGACCGCCTGTTCCTGGGTCGAGGCGCGAATTTCGCTCATCAGGGTGGTGATTTCCTCGATCCGGCCGGCGATGCCGGTCAGGGCCTCGCCCGACTGCCGCACCAGAACCACGCCGTCCTTGACCTGGCCGCTGCTGGCCGAGATCAGCGTCTTGATCTCCTTGGCCGATTCCGCCGAGCGCTGGGCCAGAGCCCGGACTTCCGACGCCACGACCGCAAAACCGCGACCGGCCTCGCCGGCCCGCGCGGCCTCGACCCCCGCGTTGAGAGCCAGGAGGTTGGTCTGGAAGGCGATCTCGTCGATGACGCCGATGATCTGGCCGATCTGATCCGACGATCGTTCGATCTCGCCCATGGCGGCCACGGCCTTCTGGACGACCACGCCGCCGGTCTCGGCCTGGGTCCGGCCCTGCGTGACCACGACGTCCGCCGCCTGGGCATTCTCGGCCGTCTTGCGGACGGTCGCAGTGATTTCATCGAGGGCGGCGGCGGTCTCTTCCAGACTGGCGGCCTGTTGTTCGGTGCGGCGCGACAGATCTTCGGCGGCGCTGCTGATCTCGTGGGCGCCCGACTGCATCGATCCGGCGTTGACGCCGATCACGCCGACGGCCTCGTCCAGCGCAGACATGGCGCGGTTGAAGTTCTCGCGCAGGACGGCGTAGTCGCCGGGGAAGTCTTCCTGGATGCGATAGGACAGGTCGCCCGACGCCATGGCCGACAGACCCTTGGCCGTGCCTTCGACGATAGCGGCCTGAACCTGGGCGGACTGGCGTTCCACCTCGGCGCGCCGTTCGCGCTCTTCCTCGACGGCGGTGACGTCCATGGCGAACTTCACGACCTTGTAGGGACGGCCTGCGGTATCGAGAATGGGATTGTAGCTGGCCTCGATCACGACCCGATGCCCGCCCTTGCCGTAGCGGATGAACTTTTCCGAGACGAACTCGCCAGCGTTGAGCCGACGCCAGAACTCGGCGTAGGCCGGGGTCTGAGCTTCTGCAGGATCGACGAACATGCGGTGGTGGCGGCCCACGATCTCGCTGAGGTCGTAACCGACGACGGACAGGAAGTTGGGGTTCGCGTCGCGAATCGTGCCGTTCAGATCGAACTGAATGACGGCCTGTGACCGCTCCACCGCCGCCATCATGCTGCGCAGTTCGACTAGCGCGCCGTCGTCTTTGGGTTTGTCGAAAAGGCGCAAGAGCAAGACCTTTCATGGATCAATCGAAAGGTCTTCGCATGCAAACCGTTCAAGACAGGTGTCAGCATGATTAGCGCGCTAACCCTCAACCTGAAGGGGAATCAGTTCTTGTGATCGGATGTGAAACCTTAAACGTAAAAGTGGCCGCCTAGTATCCGGTTCATCGGGGTCGATCTTGCCAGTTTTTTCCGTCGCTTCGGCGTCTTCGCCTCGCGAGGCCATGCAGTTGCAGGTCGCGATACAGGTCATGGTGACCGCCCGACGGTGGAAGTCCCGGGTTGCCGATTTGTTTCGAGAAGCAGGCCACACAGGCGCGCCCACCTTGGTTCTCTACCATCTCAAGGACCACCCCAAGGGGCTTACGCTGTCCGAATTGTCGGCGCGTATGGAGTTGTCCGGGGCCTCTCTGACCCGGCTGGTCCAACGGTTGGAACGGGACGGCATGGTCACGCGTCGTCGCATGGTCGGCGACGGTCGATCGTGGCTCATCGCCATGGAACCGTCCGGCCACGCTGCTTTAGGCGCATTCGATATCCATGCCGCCGCCATGCGTCAGCGGATGTTCGAGGGCATATCGGACGACGATCTGGCTGCTGCCCTCAGGGTGCTGAAGGTCCTGTCGTCGAAGCTGACCCACGGCCCCGACGCCGTCAGCCTGCCCTAAGCCGCCTCGCCCAGCGCCAGCAGCCCGGCTCGTGAGGGACACAGGTCGGCGATGAGGCATGACAGGCATTTGGGCTTCCTGGCCGTGCAGGTGTAGCGGCCGTGTAGGATCAGCCAGTGGTGCGCCTTGGGCAGCCATTCTTCCGGCACGACCTTGAACAGCTGGGTCTCGACCTTGTCCGGCGTTGCGGCGTTGGCTAGGCCCAGCCGGTGCGAGACGCGAAAGACATGGGTGTCCACCGCGATGGCCGCCTCTATCCCCAGTTCGTTCAGCACCACCGAGGCCGTCTTGCGCCCCACGCCGGGCAGGGCCTGAAGATTGGCGCGGTTCAGCGGGACCTCGCCGCCGTGCTGCTCCAGAACGATGCGGCTCAGGGCGATGACGTTCCTGGCCTTGCCGCGATAAAGGCCGATGGAGGCGATGTAGGGAACCAGCCCCTCTTCGCCCAAAGCCAGCATCTTCTGCGGCGTGTCCGCAACCTTGAACAGCCGGTCGGTCGCCTTGTTGACCGAAACGTCCGTGGCCTGGGCCGACAAGGCGACGGCGACGACCAGGGTGTAGGGATTGGAGAAGTTCAGCTCGGTCTTGGGGTCGGGCATGACGCCCGACAGGCGTTCGAAGATGGTCTCGACCCGGTCCTCGTCCGGCGGCCAGCGCAGCACGGGAATGGACGCGCCGGTCATGATGGACGGGCGTTTGGCGGCCGGCTTGGCGGCGAGCTTTCGGGCCTTGGCGGGCTTCATGCCTCGCTGTCGCCGTCGTCGCGACGCGGGTCAAGACCCAGGGCGATAAGGGCCGCATCGGCCGCCCGCTGCCCCTCCATCCAGGCCCCGTGCGCCGTGCCGTAATAGACGGGCGCCGTCGCCTCGCCGGCCAAGAAGATCCGGTCCTCGACCGAGGTGCGCAGTTTCGCCCGGTCTGCCGCATGGCCCGGCAGGGCGTGGGAATAGGCGCCGCGCGACCAGGGATCGACACCCCATCCACTGACTGCGACCGCCTCCAGCCGTCTGCGCATGTCCGAACCCAGGGCCGCAACCAGTTCGGAGACGGCGAAATCGAACAGGGCGGCCGGGCCTTGCGCCTCCAGCCCCCAGGCCAGGTCGGCGCCGAAATAGGCCTCGATCATCGGACGCCCGAATGGCCGCAGGTGATAGCCGCCCGTTTCGGCCGTGTCGGTGCGGGTCCACAGCTGGGTGTCAGGCTGGAAATCGCCGGCGCCGCGCACCGTCATATGCACCTTGGACGCCAGGCCCAGGGGCACGCCCGCCGTCGCCTCAAGCAAGGCGGTAACAGGCGGGTCGATGCGGACGGTCTCGGTCGCGATCAGACTGTTGGGCACGGTCAGGATCACGATCCGCGCGGTCAGTTCGCCCCGGCTGGTCTCCAGCCGCAGCACCGGACCGGAACGGTCGATCCGCCGCACGGCGCAGTCCGTCACCGTGACCGACGACACGGCCTCGCCCAGACGCGCGATCAGGCGGCCGTATCCCTCACGAACCCGCCAGTTCACGCCGGTGTCGCCATAGGCGTCGTAATCGAGGCTGGAGACCTCAGCGAAGCGCGCGCCGTTCAGGGCGCCGGAGATGGCGTCCATCCGCGCGTTCCAGCGGCTGTCGGGATCGAAGAAATCGGAGGCGGGGCGGTCCTCGCCCCGCGCGGCCGCCTCGGTGACGCGCTGGTCAAAGGCGGCGAAGGCCTCGCCGAACGCGGCCTGATCCGCGCGGGTCATCTCGTGATCGAAGGCCTGGGTGCGCCAGGGCGGCGGGGTCTGATCCAGCGTCAGCCCCTCGGCCTCTACGTGGCCCGCCAGGACATTGTCGTCGGCCGAGTGCAGCCAGCCGCAGCCCATGTCCAACCCCTCGCCCTCGGCCCTGAGCGTCCAGGCGCGCCCGCCGATGCGGTCGCGGGCCTCCAGCACCAAAATCGACAAACCCGGCCGCATCAGGCGACGTGCGGCGGCGATCCCGGCCGCGCCGGCGCCGATCACGACGACGTCGACCTGTGACGGAAGCGGATTCGAGGCCTTGGGGAGATCGGTCATGCAGCGGGAAAGATACACGAAATCCCCCGCCGCCGTCGGCGTCTTCAAACATTCGTACGATGGGTCATTGATTTTTGGACGGCGGGGTCCATTTTAGCGCCGCTTCAAAACGTCGCACCCTCCCCGGATGTCCCATGTCGCCTGAACTCAAGAAACGCCTGCCGCTGATCGCGGCGGTCATCGTCGGCCTCGCCCTGATCGTGGGCGGCGTGATCTGGTGGGTGAACGGCCAGCGCTGGGAGACCACCGACAACGCCTTCGTCCAGGCCGACACCACCCTGGTCAGCCCGCAACTGTCCGGACGCGTGACCGAGGTTCTGGTCGGCGACAACCAGCGGGTCGAGGCGGGACAGATCCTGGTCAAGCTAGACGATTCCGACCAGAAGGCCGAACTGGCCCAGGCCGAGGCCAATCTGGCGGCCGCCATCGCCTCCGTCGGCCATGTCGACGCCCAGGCCGAGCAGGAACAGGCGACCATCGCCGCCCGCGCCGCCGCCGTGACCCAGGCGAACGCCCAGGCCGGTCTGGCCCGCGCCGAGGTCGATCGTTACGGCAAGCTGGCCGAACAGGGCTGGGTCTCGCAGCAGCGCATCCAGACCGAACGCGCCTCGGCCGCCACCGCCTCCGCCAGCGTTCAGCAGGCCCAGGCCGCCCTGGTCGCCGAACAACGCACCGCAGGCGTGCTGGGCTCGACCCGACAGCAGAGCGTCGCCGCCGTCGAACAGGCCCGCGCCGTGGTCGATCAGGCCCGAATCGCGCTGGAGCGCACCGTCATCCGCGCCCCCGCCGCCGGCGTCGTCGGCGCCCGCAGCGTCCGCGCCGGACAGTACGTCAATGCGGGGACCCAGCTGCTGTCGATCGTGCCGCTGACCCAGACCTATATCGTCGCCAACTTCAAGGAGACGCAGCTGGACAAGGTGCGCCTGGGCCAGACCGTCGAGATTTCGGCCGACGCCTTCCCCGGCCGCAAGATCGAGGGCCGGGTCGACAGCTTCGCCCCTGCCACCGGATCCGAGTTCGCCCTGATCCCGGTCGAGAACGCCACCGGCAACTTCACCAAGATCACCCAGCGCGTGCCCGTGCGGATCGTGGTCAGCGGCGCCGACCGCAGCCTGGCCCTGCGTCCCGGCCTGTCGGTGGACGTCAAGATCGACCTGAAGAGCCAGGGCGGTCAAAGCTTCGGCGAGGCCGCGATCGGGGCCGCGACGACGGGAGCCGCAGGCCAGTGACCGCCGCCAACCCCGCCACTGACGGCGGGGCCCCTGCCGCGCCCAAGGGCCCCGTCGCCGGCCATCCCGAGATCAACTGGACCATGCTGCTGCTCGGCTTCGCCGGGATGGTGGTGGGCCAGTTCATGGCCATTCTGGACATCCAGATCGTCGCCGCCTCCCTGCCCCAGATCCAGGCCGGGGTCGGCGCCTCGGCTGACGAGATCAGCTGGATCCAGACCGCCTATCTGATCCCCGAGGTGGTGATGATCCCGCTGTCGGGCTTCCTGTCGCGGCTATGGGGGACGCAGCGGCTGTTCCTGGCCTCGTGCGCCGGCTTCGTGCTGATGAGCATCGCCACCGGACTGTCGTCATCCATCGACATGATGATCCTGTTCCGGGCCATCCAGGGCTTCGTCGGCGGGGCCATGATCCCGACCGTCTTCGCCGTCGCCTTCACCGCCTTCCCGCCGGACAAGCGGGTCACGGCCAGCGTGGTCATGGGCCTGATCGTCACCCTGGCGCCGACGGTCGGCCCGACCCTGGGCGGACACCTGACCGAGTGGTTGAGCTGGCGCTGGCTGTTCTTCATCAATGTGGGCCCAGGGCTGCTGGTGCTGTTCCTGGTCGGTCGGTATGGCAACTTCGACAAGGGCGATCCGTCCCTGGCCAAGGGCTTCGACTGGTGGGGCCTGGGCTTCATGGCCGCCTTCCTGATGTCGATGCAGTTCGTGCTTGAGGAAGGGGCCAAGAACGACTGGTTCGACGACACCCATATCCTGCTGCTGGCGGTGGTCGCGGCGGTGGCCGGGCCGGTCTTCATCTGGCGGTCGCTGACCTATCGCCAGCCGATCGTGGAGTTGCGCGCGTTCGGCAACCGCAACTTCCTGGTCGGTTTCATCATGACCTTCATCGTCGGTTTCGCCCTGTTCGGCGGCACCTTCCTGTTGCCGTTGTTCCTGGGCCGTGTGCTGCACTATTCCTCGTCCGAGGTCGGCACCACCATGGTCGTCTCGGGCCTGGCCATGTTCGCCACAGCCCCGTTCGCCGGGCGACTGGTGCGCAAGATGGACGCGCGCATCCTGATGTTCGGCGGCTTCATGCTGTGCGCCTGGGGTATGTGGGAGGCGCGGATCGTGACGGAGAATTGGGGCTTCTGGAATTTCGCATCGATCCAGGCGTTCCGGGGCGTGGGCGTGATGCTGGCCATGATCGCCTCGCAACAGGTGACGATGGCGACACTGCCGCCGCACATGGTCAAGAACGCCTCGGGCCTGGTCAATCTGGCGCGCAACGTCGGCGGCGCCTTCGGCCTGGCGATCCTGAATACCAGCCTGACCACCAACACCGCCCTGCACATGGCCGAACTGACCAGCGCGATCAGTGAAGGCGACCAGGCGATGCGGCAGATGATGGCGGGCATGGCTCAGAGGTTCGCCGGCTCCATCGACCCGGCGGCCTCGGCGATGAAGGCCATCTACGGCATCCTGCAACGTCAGGCGACGACGATGGCGTTCGGCGACGCCTTCGCCTTGCTGGGCATCCTCTGCGCGGGCGCCGCCTTCGTCACGCTGGCGGCCCAGCCGGTGAAGGCCCAGGCGGGCGCGCCGCCCTCGGACGTCCACTGATGGCGCGCCGTCGCGGTCAGGTCGATGAAAAGAAGAGCGAGGCGATCCTGGACGCCGCCGCGACCCTGTTCGCCGACAAGGGGTTGCAGGCCAAGATGGACGAGATCGCCAAACTGGCCGGCGTCTCCAAACAGACGGTCTACAACCGCTTCGCCTCCAAGCTGGAGATCGCCCAGGCCCTGGCGTCGAAGCGGGTGGAGGACATCATCGCGCCCCTGCGCGGGACCGGCGATCCGCAGACCGTGCTGGAGACCCTGGCCCTGACCTTGCTGGACCGAGTGTGTAGCGCCGACAAGGTCGGCTCGATGCGCGGCGTGGCCCTGGTGTCCGTCGAAGCGCCCGAGATCGCCCATGCCATCTATGAGGCCGGCCCGCGTCGCAGTTTGCGTGAGGTGTCGCTGTGGCTGGCGGAACAGACGCGGCTGGGGCGGCTGGATGTCGCCGATCCCGAGGAGGCGGCCGAGATGTTCTCCGGTCTGGTGCTGGGCCACGGCCATTTGCGCGCCATGCTGGACGTGCCGCAACTGGCGCCAGAGAAGCGCGCGGCGCGGGCCAGGGAGGCGGCGAGGATCTTCGTGGTCGCCCATGCTCCGCGTCCGTCCATGGCGAAGACTTCTTGACCCTGCCGCGTTAGAAGCGCTGGTGTTTTGTAGCCTGAGAGTGTCGCCATGCTGATCCATCTGTCGTCCTGGCCCGAAATCGACGCCCGGCTGAACGACGGCGGTCCGCTGTCGAAGACGGTCGTCGTGCCCATCGGCTCCAACGAGCAGCACGGACCGACGGGCCTTCTGGGCACCGACTGGCTGTGCCCCGAGATCATCGCCCATGCGGCCGAGAAGACCGACGGCGGTCTGATCGTGGCGCCGACCTTCAACATCGGCATGGCCCAGCATCATCTGGCCTTCGCCGGCACCATCAGCTTGCGCCCCTCGACCTTCATGGCCGCGATCACGGACTGGGTGTCATCGCTGAGCCGGCACGGGTTCGAGCGGATTTATTTCCTGAACGGCCACGGCGGCAATGTCGCCACTATCGAGGCGACCATCTCGGAGATCTATTCCGAGTGGAGCTTCGTCGAGGATCAACCGCCGTTTATTCTGAAGCTCAAGAACTGGTGGGATCTGCCCGGCGTGCATGGCCTGTGCAACCGCCTGTTCCCTACCGGCCATGGAATGCACGCCACACCGTCCGAGATCGCGGTGACGCAGGCCGCCTACCCCGAGCGGATCAAGACCGCCGACTACAGCCCGCAGATCGCGCCGAACGGCCCGATCCGCGACGCCCTGGACTATCGCGCCCGCTTCCCCGACGGCCGTATCGGCTCGGACCCGGCCCAGGCCAGTCCCGAAAAGGGCCAGCAGATCATCGACGCGGCGATCCCCGCCCTGTTGAGCGACATCGCGGCCTTCGCCGCAGAGACTGAAGCCGGAGGTCCTCACTGACCCGCAAGACCCCCACAGCCGCCAATGCGGCCATCGTCGGCGCCGAACTTTTGGCCGCATCGGCCGAGGTGATCGCGGCCCGCACCGGCCTGATGGCCCAAGGCCTGACCAGCGCCAAGGGGCAGGACCTGAAGGAGCTGTCGCTGATGAGCTCGGAGAAGGCCGAGGCCCTGTCCGCGTCGGCCGGCGCCGTGTCCGCCAGCGCCGGGGCCATAGGCCAGCGGCTGGGACGGGCGGCGATGGACGAGGGCGCGCATGCGCTGCGGGCGGCGGCCGCGGTCACCCAGGCGCGCACGCCGGCCAAGGCGGCCGAGGCTCAGTTCAACTATGCGATGGGCTGGTGGAGCCGGGCGGCGGCCCAGGCCATGACCCTGAACGGCGAACTGATGAAGGCCCAGGCCGAGGCCCTGGCCCCGATCCACAAGACGGCGACGGCCAATGCGAAACGGCTGCGCAAGAAGAGCTAGCGCCTACAGGCAAAACGAAGCGCAGGCGCCGCAAGCGGACATGCCTATGGTCCGAAAAGGGTGGAAAGCGGAGGTCGGCGGCAGGCGGTTTTCAATTCTTCTCGAGGGCTTGCCGGATTAAAGGCGCGTTCTCCCTGCCATGCCCGATCACGGCAGTCAGGTGATCGCCTTCTGTCCAAAGCATCTTCCACCTGTACTGGGCGGCCAGCGTCTGCATAGACATTCCTCTCGGGTCGTCACGCCCACTCCAGAGCAGCACCGGGCACGCACATTCGAGCAGCACCTCTGCCGCGCCGTCGAGGTCACCCATCGCCTCCCATGAGGCGCGCAATCCAGGCTCGTTCTCGGCTGTCACCCACGCGACGAGTTCAGGGGCGGTCGCCCGGGCCATGCTGAGCACCCTTGCAAACGGGATTGGCCCTTTTACCTCGGCGGGAAGCCCCGCCGCGATGCCCTGTACGGGATTCCATCCGCCCAGGGTCACGGAGAGCAGGCGGTCAGGTATGGCTCGCGCCAATCCGACGGCGGTCCATCCCCCCATAGAATGACCTACGAGATGTAAGGTTTCGGCTCCGACTGCGTCGAGAACGGCAACGACTTCACCGGCACGACACGTAAGTTGGTACGCGTCGGAAGCGCTCGGTTTATCACTTTGGCCGTGACCCAAGGCGTCGATCAGAACGACGGTGTAGCCGTCTGCCAGAGTTTGAGCGAACCCGCCGTCTCGCCAGCAAGCTGAACTCAGCAGGTGACCATGCAGCAGAACCACGACCGGTCCACTGCCTTGAACCGTATAGAAGATACGGTGTCCGTCGTGTTCGGCATAAGCCATGGCTCGACCGTCGCCCAATCGGGCAAAGTCCGCAATGGGACGTGAACCATCTTCAAGATCGCGCCGACAACCGGACCTTCAAAATCCTCGCCGCGGCGAAGGGCTGGATGAAGCGGCCAATCTCACGCCGTTTCGACGACCTTGAGCTTGGGCTTCTTGACCTTGGCGGGCTTGGCCGGGCGGTCGGCCTTCTTGGCGGCTTTTTCGGCCTTCTTGGCTTCTTTTTCGACCCCCTTCAGCGCCTTCTTGGCGGCCTTGGCCTCGGCCTTGGCGGCGTCGGGGGCGGCGTCGGCGGCGGCGGCCAGCTCGGCTAATTGAGCCAGGAAGGTTTCGCGCTGGCCCTTGGGCAGCAGGGCCATGATCCGCTTGTCGGCGGCCTCGACCAGCGGACGGGCGGCCTCCAGCCGGGCGGCCCCTTCCGTGGACAGACGAACGGCCTTGGCGCGGGCGTCCAGGGTGGAACGTTCCCGCTCCAGCAGGCCCTTGGCCGTCATGCGGGTGACAAGGTCGGCCAGGGTCGAGCGGTCGATGCCGGTCATGCGCACCAGTTCGGTCTGGGTCAGGCCGGCCTTGATCGACACCGCCTCCAGCACCGCGAACTGGCGCTGGGTCAGGCCGTCGGCGCCGGTCTCCTCGGCATAGATGTCGAGCGACAGTTGCAGCGCGCGGTGCATCAGGTGGCTGGGGGAGGTCGCCAAAGGCCCGACCTTCCGTATCGCTTTTCCAGCCTTCACCATCGCACCGCTCCCCTTAAGTTTCGTCCGAACACGTATCAGCTATGCTTTACGATTTGACGGGAAAAGCGCGTCGGTTCCGTGACAGTTCGCCAGAACTAAAGCCCCGTATCGGGCGAGACGGGCGCAGGCTCCTCGTCCTTGATCATGTGTTTCATGATGAAGAAGACCTGCCAGACGCCGAAAACGGCCGAGGCGATCCACAGGCCGCCGCGGAAGGCGACCCATGTGTCGTCCGACTGAGTGCGCCAGACGATCTCGTTGACGATGCAGACGGCCGCGAAATAGAGGCCGTAGCGCAGGGTCAGGCCACGCCAGCCCAGGTCGGTGATCTTGATCGCGTCGCCCAGCAGATATTTGAACGGGTATCGACCCATCGGCAACGAACCCAGCAGCACGACCGCCAGAAGACCGTTCTGAATCGACAGCTTGATCTTCAACAGGTTCGGGTCGTGGAACACGATGGTCAGCACGCCGAAGATCAGGGCGAAGCCGCCCGTCAGCAGGGGCAGGGGCGCCAGGCGCCGTTCCACCGCATAGCCGACGATCAGCGCGATGGCCGAGGCCCCGACCAGCACCCAGGTCGCCTGGACCAGGGCCTCCTGCCCGTCCAGGCCGCGTGCGAAGCGGTTGACAGCATAGGCGACCATGAACGCCAGCAAGGCGCCGAAGTCGACGGCCTGGCGGATGTTGGAGGCTTTGCGCGGCGTCTCGGTCATGTCAGTCTTCCAATCCCACCAGCGAGCGGGAGAAGGCGCGCGCGTCGAACGGTTGCAGGTCCTCGACGCTCTCGCCCACGCCGATCAACATCAGGGGGGCGTCGGACGCCTGGGCCACCGGCACCAGCACACCGCCGCGCGCCGTGCCATCCAGCTTGGTCATGACGATGCCGGTGACGAAGGCGGTGCGACCGAAGATCTGTTCCTGGGCCAGGGCGTTGCGTCCAACCGTGGCGTCCAGCACCAGAAGCGTGTCGTGTGGGGCGTCCGGATCGATCTTCTTCAGCACCCGCACGATCTTGAGCAGTTCGTCCATCAGGGCGGACTTGTTCTGAAGCCGGCCGGCGGTGTCGATCAGGACGACGTCGAAGCCCTCATCCTTGGCCTTGGTATAGGCGTCGAAGGCCAGGCCGGCGGCGTCGGCGCCGTCGCGACGGCTTTCGAAATGGGCGCCGGCGCGTTCGGACCAGACCTTGAGCTGTTCGCGGGCGGCGGCGCGGAAGGTGTCGCCGGCGACGATCATCACCTTGGCGCCCTTGCCCGTCAGGTCGGCGGCGATCTTGCCCAGGGTCGTGGTCTTGCCCGAGCCGTTCACCCCGACGAACAGGACGACATAGGGTTTGGGGCCGGACAAAGGATCGAAGGTCGCCTGGCGCGGCGACAGTTCGGCGGCGACCGCCTCGGCCAGCGCCTCCTTGACCTCGCGCTCTTGGGCGTCCTTGCCGAACTTCAGCCCGCGGAAGCGTTCGACGATCCGGGCGGAGGCGGCGGGGCCGAGATCGCTTTCCAGCAGATGCTCTTCCAGCTGCTCCAGCGAGGCCTCGGACAGGGGCTCCTTGACGAAGGTGGCGACGACCTGATCGGTCATCTGTTTGGAGGAGCGCGAGAGCCCAGCGGACAGGCGCTGGAACCAGCCCTTTTTCGGCGTGTCGGTCATGGGATGGCTTTAGCGGGGGCGAAGGCGAACGTCATCCGCATTCGCAAAAAGAGGCGCTTGCATAGGATCGCCGACAGATTATACGCATCACATACGTTTCATATAGTCGAGAACCATTCATGGGCATCGTCAACATCGAGGACGAACTGCACGAGCAGCTGCGTCGGGCCGCCAAGGCGTCCTATCGCTCCATCAACGCCCAGGCGGCGTTCTGGATCAGGATCGGCATGTTGTGCGAGACCCATCCGGGCGTGACGTTTCAGGAACTGGTGGCGCGCGAGCTGAGGGCGGCGGGCGTTGATGGGCCTGCCCAAGACGCTCCAATGCCGACGAACGCCGCGGCGTGATCAAGACGCCGGCCGAGATCGAACTGATGGCCAAGGCGGGGCGACTGCTGGCCTCGGTCTTCACCCATCTGGACGCAATGACGCTGGAGGGGCTGAGCACGCTGGAGATCAACGACCGGGCCGAGGCCTTCATCGTCGACGAGTTGAAGGCCCGGCCGGCCAGCAAGGGCCAATACGGCTATGGCTTCGTGCTGAACAGTTCGAGGAACCAGGTCGTCTGCCACGGCGTGCCGTCGGCGGACGAGGTGCTGACGGACGGCGACATCGTCAATCTGGACATCACCCTGGAGAAAGACGGCTTCATCGCCGATTCCTCCAAGACCTATCTGATCGGATCGGTGGGACCGCAGGCGCGCCGCCTGGTCCGCACGACCTATGAGGCGATGTGGAAGGGCATCCAGGCCGTGCGGCCGGGCGCCAAGCTGGGCGACATCGGTTTCGCCATCGAGAAACACGCCCGCAAGGCCGGCTATTCCGTCGTGCGCGACTACTGCGGCCACGGCATCGGGCGCGAGATGCACGAAGACCCGCAGGTGCTGCATTTCGGCAAGGCGGGAACCGGCGCGACCCTGCGCGAAGGCATGACCTTCACCATCGAACCGATGCTGAACCAGGGCGTCCGCACGGTCCGCACCGAGGACGACGGCTGGACCGTGGTCACCGACGACGGAAAACTGTCGGCCCAGTTCGAACATACGGTGGCGGTGACGAAGGACGGTGTGCGGGTGCTGACCCTGAGGCCGGACGAGAAGCGGGCGGGGTGACGGCTGGTCCCAAGTCTCCTCCCCACTTCGTGGGGAGGTGGCGCGGCGCTTCTTCAGCGCCGTGACGGAGGGGTTCTGCACCGCCTCACAGGCGTCTGTGGGACTTCAAGAGCCCCTCCACCACTTCGTGGTCCCCCTCCCCACGATGTGGGGAGGAGACGAAGTCAGCGCGCGGCCGACCAGGCCGCATAGGCATCCAGCGCCGTCTGCGGCTGAGCCAGCCACCAGGAGTAGCCGTTGCGGCGGCCGACGGAGATGCCGTTGACGTCGTCGTGGATGGTTTGGTCCTTGTCGCCGAAAATCGGGCGGCCGGTGACCAGGTCGTAGTTGCGCGACCAGATCGGACCGGCGCCGGGCTTGTCGATCAGCTTGCGGCCATCGTCGGTCATTTCGAACGACTTGTCATAGGTGCGGTTCGCCTCCAGCCAGGCGACGCCGCCCCGGATGGCGGCCTGGACTTCAGGCGAGGGATCGGGTTCGCCCATCAGGAAAATCAGGATGTCGGTGGTTTCGCCGCTGGCGATGGAGCGGGGTTCGTAGTTGCGGGCGCTGGTCGGGACCAGGCGCATCGGCTCGACCTGTTGCGGCCAACCCAGCAGGCGGTCGCCCTGTTTCACCTGGGCGGCCAGGGTGACGTCGATGGCCTTCTTCGTCGCTTCGCCGGCGCGAGCCTTCAGTTCGGCGGGGACGAAGTCGAAGCCTTCCGCGCCCTTGGACACGTCGCGCAGAACCATGGCCGCCTCGGCCACCGCATTGTCGTTGAAGGTGATGGAATCGTGGAAGCCGCCTTCCAGCGGCCAGATCTGGGGCCAGCCGCCGTTCGGATACTGAGCGTTCAGCAGATAGTGGACGCCCTTGATCACGCTGGCGCGCCAGGCGTCGCCCTGACGGCCCGGCGTCTGGGCCGCGACCTTGGCCAGATAGCGCATCTCGGTCCAGGTGGCGTTGTTGTCCAAGGTGCCGACGAAGGTCCAGAACCGGTCTGCGGGGGCGTCGAAGTTGGCCGGGTTCTGCTCCATCGTCTCGGCGTCGTTGGAGAACCGCTGGCCCGGCAAGCGGGCGATGGATCGGTCCTGGTTCTTGCTCCAGCCGCCGGCGGGGGTCTGGAAGGTGACGATGGCGTCGGCGACGGCGCGAGCTTCGGCCGTGCCATACCAGGCGGCGGGGCGATCCAGCGGCATGTGCGAACTGTTGCCGCGAATAGCCAAGGGCGGCGGGGGCAGGGTCGCGCCTGCGGGCAGTTCGGCGGCTAGGGCCGCGCGATCCGCCAGATGCTGGGCCTGGGACCGCGCCAGATAGTCGGCCCAGGCGCCGCGCTCCGCATCCGGCAGGGCGCCGATCCGGTCAATGGTCAGGCCCACCGCCGGGGTGTTGGCGCGAATGACCTCGGCCTGGGCCGCGCCGACGGCGAGACCGGCGGCCAGAACGAGGGTCAGAACCGAGGCGGCGAGGGCGTGTCTCATGGTGCATTTCCTGGTGCGGTCCGGCCTCTTCGCCAGTCCCATTATTTGCGACGCACTCTACATATTGAAATCTGACACGCAAGGCGGTGATGGCGGGTTTGATCGAACCTCCATCACGTCTCCATGATCAATCCGGTCGGACGACGGATTCTCGCCCTTCACCTTTTCGGCCTATATGAAGGGCGACGACCGGCGCGCGCCGGATGCAGCGGACGATCCTATGGTAGACGCCACCTCCTTCTTCTCGCCCAAGACGCACGGTTTCGTGCGTGTGGCGACGGCGACGCCGGTCAGCCATGTCGGCGATCCCAAGGCCAATGCGGAGGAGCACGTCGCCCTGATCCGCCAGGCGGGCGAGCAGGGCGTGGACCTGATGGTGTTTCCCGAACTGTCGCTGTCGGCCTACGCCATCGACGACCTGCATATGCAGGCGGCCCTGCTGGAAGAGGTGGAGCGTCAGATCGCGGTCATCGCCCAGGCGACCGGCGAGCATGATCTGGTCGCCGTCGTCGGCGCGCCGATCCGCAACGGCGACGCCCTGTATAACTGCGCAGTGGTGATGGGCGCCGGCGAGGTGCTGGGCATCGTGCCCAAGACCTATCTGCCCAACTACCGGGAATACTATGAGAAACGCTGGTTCGCGCCGGCGACGGCGCGCAGTGAGGACGTGATCCAGCTGAACGGCGAGACGGTGGATTTCGCGCCGGGCCTGCTGTTCGAGGCGGTCAACCGGCCGGGCTTCGTCTTTGCGGTCGAGATCTGCGAGGACTATTGGGCGCCCCTGCCGCCCTCGACGCGGGCGGCGCTGGCTGGCGCGCGGATCCTGCTGAACCTGTCGGCGTCCAACATCGTCATCGGCAAGGCGGACGAGCGGGCCATGCTGAGCGCCAGCCATTCGGCACGCACCCTGTCGGCCTATGTCTTCGCCGCCTCGGGCTGGGGAGAGAGCACCACCGACCTGGCCTGGGACGGCCAGGCGACGATTCATGAGCTGGGCTCAAAACTGGCCGAAGGCGAACGGTTCGCCCTGGATAGCCATCTGACGCTCGCCGACGTGGACGTGGACCGGATCGGGCTGGACCGACTGCGCAACGGCACCTTCGCCGAATGCGCGAGAAACGAGGGTGAGCCGGTGACGGTCGTGCCCTTCATGGCGCGGGAAGACCACGAAGCCAGCGAACTGATCCGGCCGCTGGACCGGTTCCCGTTCGTGCCGGACGACGCCGGGCGGCTGGATCAGGACTGCTACGAGGCGTTCAACATCCAGGTGCAGGGGTTGATGCGCCGGATGACGGCGACGGGCGCGAAGTCGCTGGTGATCGGCGTGTCGGGCGGGCTGGATTCGACGCAGGCGCTGCTGGTCGCCTGTCGCGCCTTCGACCGGCTGGAGTTGCCGCGCACGAACATCCGGGCCTTCACCATGCCGGGCTTTGCGACGTCGGACGGCACCAAGTCCAACGCTTGGGCGCTGATGAACGCGCTGGGCGTCACGGGCGCCGAGATCGACATCCGCCCCACCGCCGAACAGATGTTCAAGGACATCGGCCACCCCTACGCCGAGGGTCAGCCGGTGCACGACATCACCTTCGAGAATGTGCAGGCAGGCTTGCGGACCGACTATCTGTTCCGACTGGCCAACCAGAACAAGGCGTTCGTCCTGGGGACCGGCGACCTGTCGGAACTGGCCCTGGGCTGGGCCACATACGGCGTCGGCGACCATATGAGCCACTACAACGTCAACGGCGGGGTGGCGAAGACGCTGATCCGCCACCTGATCCGCTGGGTGGCGGCCGGCGACCTGATCGGCGGCGAGGCGCGCGAGACCCTGCACGCCATTCTGGACACCGAGATCTCGCCCGAGCTGGTGCCGGCGAAAGATGGCGTGATCCAGTCGACCGAGGGGACGGTCGGCCCCTATGCGCTGAACGACTTCTTCCTGTTCTACATCAGCCGGTTCGGGCTGAAGCCGTCAAAGGTCGCCTTTCTGGCGCACCAGGCCTGGAGCGATGCGAGCGCGGGAGACTGGCCGGCGAACACGCCCGAGGACGAAAAGGTCCAATACGATCTGGCGACGATCAAGGCCTGGCTGAGGAAGTTCCTGGTGCGCTTCTTCCAGACGTCGCAGTTCAAACGCTCGGCCCTGCCGAACGGGCCAAAGGTGGTTACGGGCGGGTCGCTGTCGCCACGCGGCGACTGGCGCGCGCCGTCCGACGGGAATGCCCGGGTGTGGCTCGACGAACTGGACGCGAACGTGCCGGATTAAGCCGTCTCCTCCCCGCAAAGCGGGGAGGAGACGATACGTGAATTCCCATAGGTTGAGTGTGGATATTCGCCGAACCAGTCGCTAGAAGCTTCACCATGACCGATGACGTGACCAAAGATTCCAACGGCAACATCCTGGCCGACGGCGACAGCGTGACCCTAATCAAGGATCTGAAAGTGAAGGGGTCGGGCGGGGTGACGCTGAAGCGCGGGACGCTGGTCAAGAACATCCGTCTGACCGGCGACACCGACGAGATCGAGGCCAATGTGGACAAGGTGCGCGGCCTGGTCCTGCGCGTCGAGTTCGTGAAGAAGGCCTGACCCCCTTTTCATCAGGCGATGCAGCCGCCATCTAGCGGCCTATGACCGACACCCTCGCCGCCCCCGCTTCGACCGCCGCACCCCAGAATTCTGGCGGCAAGATCCCCGTCACCGTCCTGACCGGCTATCTCGGCGCGGGCAAGACGACGCTGCTGAACCGAATCCTGACCGAGGACCACGGCAAGCGCTACGCCGTCATCGTCAATGAGTTCGGCGAGATCGGCATCGACAACGATCTGGTGGTCGGCGCGGACGAGGACGTGTTCGAGATGAACAACGGCTGCGTCTGCTGCACGGTGCGCGGCGACCTGATCCGCGTGGTCGCCGGCCTGATGAAGCGCCAGCGTCCCGGCAAGCCGGCCTTCGACGCCATCATCGTCGAGACCACGGGTCTCGCCGACCCCGGCCCGGTGGCCCAGACCTTCTTCGTGGACGAGGACGTCAAGGCCAAGACCCAGCTGGACAGCGTCACCACCCTGGTGGACGCCAAACACGTGATGGCCCGTCTGGACGACTCCAGGGAGGCCCGCGAACAGGTGGCCTTCGCCGACCGGATCATCCTGAACAAGGTGGATCTGGCGACGGCGGAAGAGCTGGACGCGGTCGAGGCCCGTCTGCGGGCGCTGAACCCGTTGGCGCCCATCGTGCGCGCCGAACGGTCCAACGTGCCGCTGGATCAGGTGCTGGGCCTTCACGCCTTCGACCTGGACCGTATCCTGGAGGTTCGGCCGGACTTCGTGAACCCGCCGCACGGCGCGGACGGCCATGTGCATGACGAGGACTGCGGTCACGACCACCACGATCATGGACACGATCATCACCACCACGACCATTCACACAGCGCGCATTCTCATGGCGCCCGGGGTCACGCCCACCAGGACGACATCAAGGGCATCTCCCTTTCGCTGGACCGGCCGCTGGACGGCGCCAAGTTCACCGCCTGGCTGGACAAGCTGCTGGGCGAGCAGGGCCAAAACATCCTACGCGCCAAGGGCATCATCGACGTTCAGGGCGAAAACCGCCGCCTGGTCTTCCAGGCCGTTCACATGATCCTGGAGGGCGACCTGCAGCGCGAATGGGGCGTCGCCGAACGCCGCTGGAGCCGCGCGGTCTTCATCGGCCGCGACCTTGACGAGGCGGCGCTGAAGGCCGGGTTCGAGGGCTGCGCGGCCTAGCCACCCCTTGATCCTTCTCCCCTCGGGGGAGAAGGTGGCCCGCGGAGCGGGTCGGATGAGGGGGCTGCCCGATACAAATGTGGCAGTCGCCGCCAAGAACTCGACAGTCGAAACGTCTGCGCGCCGACATGACGAGCGCGGAAGCGATCCTGTGGGCGATGCTGCAAAACCGACAACTGGACGGGCTGAAGTTTCGACGACAGGCGCCGGTCGCCGGAGCGATCTCGGACTTCGCCTGTCATGAGATCAAGCTGGTGATCGAACTGGATGGCGGCGTGCATGATCTGCACGAGGCACGGGACGCCGTTCGGGACGCTCGGATCGAGGCGGCGGGCTATACGGTGCTGCGGTTTCGGAACGCGGAGTTTTCAAGAAACCCAGCGGTCGTGACCGAGGCCATACGGCGACATGCCGTGGGGCGGACACAGCCCCCTCATCCGACCGGCTCCGCCGGCCACCTTCTCCCCCGAGGGGAGAAGGAAACCGACGAGTAGATCTTACTTCCCGAACAGCTTGTTCCAGCGGCGCTTGTCGCGAGCCTTCCAGGCGCCGCGATGGTAGGCGTCGGAGCCGATCAGGGGGACGACGGTGGTGGCTTCGGCGAAGACCATCTGTTCGTGGGTGGTCTGGACCTTGCCCCAGGAGGCGGCCTCTTTCAGGGTCGAGGACGAGCAGGCGCCGTCGCGGACGTCGGCGACGGTGATCTGGACGGCATAGCGGTGCATCTCGGCCTCGACGCCGAGGATTTCGGCGCAGACGACGGTGTCCTGGGCGAAGTTCTTGGGCACGCCGCCGCCGACCATGAACAGGCCGGTGACGCCCGCGGCGATCTTGATGTCGGTCAGTTCGCGGAAGTCGGCGATGGCGTCCAGCATCAGATAGGGCTGGCCAGCGGCCGCACGCTCCTTCTGGTGCTTGACCAAACCAAAGCCGGCCGAGCTGTCGACGAAGGCCGGGCAGAAGATCGGCACGCCCTCTTCATAGGCGGTCTGGATCAGCGAGCCGGGCTTCTTGGCGTTGCCCTCGCTCAGCCACTTGCCCATTTCCCAGATGAACTCGCGCGAGGAATAGCCGCGCGGCTCCAGCCGGTTGGCGATCTCCAGGATGGTGTGGTCGCAGGCCTGGAGCTCTTCCTCGTCGATATAGGTGTCGTAGATCCGGTCGATGTAGTTCTCACGCAGGACGTTGTCGTCCACTTCGCCGGCGGCTTGATAGTGTTTGAAGCCCAGGGCCTCGAAGAAATCCATGTCCACGATGGAGGCGCCAGTGGCGACGACGGCGTCCACCATGCCGAACTTCACCATGTCGCGGTACACATGCATGCAGCCGCCGGCCGAGGTCGAACCGGCCAGAATCAGCCAGGGCGAGCAGTCCTTGTCCTCGATCGCCATGGAGAAAATGTCGGCGGCGCGGGCGGTGTCGCGCGAGCTGAATGACATCTTGCGCATGCTGTCGATGATCGGACGCGCGTCGAAGGACGTGATGTCCACGTGCTCGACGACATTTTGCAGCAGTTGGGCCTTGGTGTTGGCCTGGACGGGTGCGTTCATTTCGGAGGTTTCCCTTTGATTTGAGCGCCCGTCGAACAAGCAGACATGCCGGGACGGAGCGACCGACAGGACCGATAGACTTACAGCCTCAAACCGTCACCCTCGGACTTGATCCGAGGGTCTGACGCGCCGGCGCGAACGTCCCGCAACGGGAGTCGCGGACAGCCCGATCCTCGGGTCGAGCCCGAGGATGACGGATGGGGTTGGAGCGACCTACTTCCGGCGCGACTTGCGCTGACCGGCCTTACCCTTGGGACGTGACAGGCGCACGACCTTGCGGGCGTTCTCTTCCGCCGTGGTGCGCACGGTCGGGATGGAGCGCGGGGCCAGACCATAGAGCGAGGCCATCGGGGCGTCCTCAACCACGGCGAGATCATGCTCGCCATAGCCGTTGAAGCCGGTCGACATCGCAACGCCATAGGCGCCCAGCATGCCGATCTCGATGAAGTCGCCTTCGCGCACATCGGCCGGCAGCCAGAACGGGCCTGGCATATGGTCGATGGAATCGCAGGTCGGGCCGTAGAACTGGAACGCCTTCAGATCGCTCGCCGCTTCGCCGTCCCGAACCAGCTTGGTCGGGAAGGGCCAGCGCGAATGGGTTGCGTCGAACAGTGAGCCGTACGAGCCGTCGTTCAGATACAGGGCGTCGCCCTTGCGCAGATCGACGCGGGCCAGGATCGACGAGGACTCGGCGACCAGCGCCCGGCCGGGCTCGCACCACAGCTCGGTCGTTTCCGACACGGGCATGTCGTTGAAGCCACGATGGATGGCGTCGGCGTATTCGCTCATGTCCGGCGGGACCATGCCCGGATAGACCGAGGGGAAACCGCCGCCGACATCGACGATGTCCACGATGACGCCCGCGCGGCTGATCGACCGGCCGACCTGGGCCATGGCGGCCTGGTAGGCGGTCGGGCGCATGCACTGGCTGCCGACGTGGAACGAAACGCCCATCAGGCCTTCCTTCACCGCCTGACGGGTTTCCATCAGAAGGGCCGGAGCCTGATCCGCCGAAACGCCGAACTTGCCCGAAAGCGTATAGGCCGCGCCGTCGGCCGAGACGGCCATCCGCACGATCAGGTTCAGGTCGTCCGCGCCGCCGGTGGCGTCGAGGATCTTGTTCAGCTCATCGACGCAGTCGAGCGAGAAGGTCCGCACGCCGTGATCGAAATAGGCCTTGGTGATCGCAGACCGGCTCTTGACCGGGTGCATGAAGGCCAGACGCACGTCATGGCTGACCGAGCGAACCAGCTCGATCTCGGCGATGGACGCCACGTCGAAACCGCGAACGCCCGCCTCGATCAGGGTCTCGACGACCCAACGCGACGGATTGGCCTTCACGGCATAGAAGACGTCGGCCTTTAGATTATCCTGGAACCAGCGCGCCGCTACGGAAACCGAACGCGGTCGCACGAGGGCGACGGGACGTTCAGGGGACCGCTCACGGACCAGGTCCAGGGGAAGCTGATACGTGCGCAATTCACGTAACCCCCTGCTAATTGTTAAACCCAGACCGGCGTTAGCGGCGCAGAAAGGACCTACGGGGTCCGCCGGAAGGCGCGATATGGGGACTTCGAACTGTCATGTAAAGGGGTTTTTTCGTGGCAGGGCCTGGGTTTGGCCACGGCTCGACTGTCACAAATGTCCGTCCACCCCATGAAACCCCGTCATGGCGGCAACCTTGGCCGTTCCTTCCCGTTCAGCAGCCTGGAGGCGTGAATGAACCGCTGGATATTCTTGTGGCGCAAGTTGAAACGCCAGCTTTGGGTGCGCGCGACGGCCTATGCGGGCGTCGGGGTGGCTGCGGCGCTGCTGGCCGTCTTCCTGGCGCCATGGGTTCCCGCCCCGATGGCCGAGCGACTGGGCGGCCAGTCAGTGGAATCGATACTGACGATCCTGGCGTCCAGCCTGCTGGGCGTGGCGACGTTTTCGGTCGGGGCCATGGTCACGGCCTATACCTCCGTATCGTCAGCAGCCAGTCCGAGGGTCGCCGCCCTGGTGACCAGCGACGAGGAGACGCAGAAGTCCCTGGCCACCTTCGTCGGCGCCTTTCTCTACGCCATTGTCGCGGTGACGGCGATCAACGCCCATTATTACGGCCAGAACGGCCGAGCCATCCTGTTCCTGTTCAGCCTGGCGATGGTTGGGCTGGTGGCGTTTCGGCTGCTCGCCTGGATCAACAGACTGTCGAGCCTGGCCCGGGTAGGTCACATGATCGATCTGGTTGAGGGCTATGCGCTCGACGCCCTGACGCAGCGCCGCGACCTTCCGCTTCTTGGGGGCAGGCGGGGACACCTTTCAGCGGGAGCCGAGGTCAAGGCCCACGCCACCGGCTATGTCCAGAACGTCGATCCCGCACGTCTTCAGGCGATGGCCGAGGCGCGCGATTGCGAAGTCGAGGTGGTCGCCGCACCTGGCGCACTGGTGCGGCGCGGGGGCGTGCTGGCGCGCATCAGCCTGCCGACCTGCGACGACCGTGCGCAGGATGATTTTCGATCCGCCTTCACGATCGGAGATTCGCGCTCATACGATCAGGATCCCCGCTTCGGCCTGATCGTGCTGGGCGAGATCGCAGCCAAGGCCCTGTCGCCCGGCGTGAACGATCCTGGAACCGCGATTCAGGTCATATCCAGCGGCGTACGCCTTCTCGACATCTGGGCAGGCGATGCGGCGGTGGAAAAGCAGACGCCTGTTCGCGACCGGCTGTTCGTGCCGGGCATCGTCGACGCCGACCTTCTGGACGACGTGTTCGGCCCCGTAGCGCGCTACGGGGCGGGCGACCTGGCGGTTTCCATCAGACTGCAAAAAGGCCTCAGGGCGCTTGCAACGATACCGGCGCTGAGGCCGGCCATCGAAACCCTCACGCAGGAGGCGCTGGAAAGATGCCGCGCGGTCCTGCCGATCCCTGCCGATGTCTCACGGGTCGAGGCCGCGGCTGAAGGCCGCTGAATGGGTCGGCTATGGACGAGGTCGCACGCCGTGTGCGATTAAGGCCTTGCCTAGACGCCTTCGTCGCGTCATGCGGCGCCCCTTCGCCACAGCCTCCTAGCGAGTTCATGAGTTCATCCGCAGCCGCCGTCTCCCCCGGGCTCGTCCTGGCGCGCGACGTGTCGAAGACCTTCGGATCGCGAAAGGCGCTGGACGGCGTCTCGATTTCCGTGGCCTCCGGCGAAATGGTCGCCCTGATCGGTCCGTCCGGTTCGGGCAAGTCCACCCTGCTCCGCTCCATCACCGGCCTGCAGTCGATCGATGCGGGCAAGGGCACGATCCAGGTGTTCGGCGAGACGGTGCAGAAGGACGGCCGGGTCACCGGCTCCGTGCGCAAGGCGCGCGGCAAGCTGGGCATGATCTTCCAGCAGTTCAATCTGGTCGGCCGGCTCAGCCTGTTCTCCAACGTCATGCTGGGCGCGCTCGGGCGCCTGCCCGCGTGGAAGGGTCTGCTGGGGGCCTGGCCCCAGGCGGACAAGGACAAGGCCATGGCGGCCCTGCACCGCGTCGGGGTGTCCGACTACGCCGCCCAGCGCGCCAACACCCTTTCCGGCGGCCAGCAGCAACGCGGCGCCATCGCCCGCGCCATCGTGCAGGGCGCCAAGGCCATCTTGGCCGACGAACCCGTCGCCTCGCTGGACCCGGTGTCCGCGCGCAAGGTGATGGAACTGCTGGTCGAGCTGAACAAGCGCGACGGGATGGGCGTGATCGTCACCCTGCACCAGGTCGACTACGCCATCCGCTACTGCGACCGCGTCATCGCCCTGCAGGGCGGCAAGATCGTCTATGACGGTCCGTCAACGGCGCTGGACCAACAACGTCTGATCGAAATCTACGGTCCCGAATTCGAGGACGCGTTCTGGGAGACCAAGGCATGAGCCTGTCCCGTTTTTCCCCCACACGTCGTCTGATGGCGGCTGCCGGCGCGGCCGTCATGATCATGGGCCTGGCGGCCTGTGGCGGCGGTGACGACAAGAAGGCCGGCGGCGCGCCGACCGAGATCACCTTCTCGATCCTGTCGGCCGAGGGCCAGGCCTCGTCCGGCCCGATGTGGCAGCCGCTGCTGGACGACATGTCCAAGGCCATCGGCGTGCCGGTCAAACCCTATTTCGGCTCGAACTATACGGTTCTGGTCGAGGCCATGCGCGGCAACCACACCCAGGTCGGCTGGTTCTCGGCCAAGCCCGAGGTCGAGGCCATCGACCGCGCCAAGGCCGAGGTCATCGCCCGCACCGTCAACCGCGAAGGTCTGGACAGCTATCAGTCGACCCTGATCGTCAAGAAGGGCTCGGGCATCACGCTGGATAAGGTCATGGCGTGCGGCAAGCAGTACAACTTCGGCATCGGCGACGCCCAGTCGACGTCGGGCACCCTGGCCCCGCTGACCTTCCTGTTCAATCCGCGCGGCGTCGTCCCGGCCCAGTGCTTCAAAACCGTGCGCTCGGCCAACCACCAGGCCAACGCCTTTGGCGTCGCCACCGGCGTGATCGAAGTGGCCACGTCCAACAGCGTCAACACCGTCTTCATGCGCCGCGAGAACCCGCAACTGGCCGGCCAGATCGAGGAAATCTGGACCTCGCCCCCCATCCCCGAGAGCGGCATCGTCGTGCGCGAGGATTTGGACCCGGCGCTGAAGGAAAAAATCCGCAGCTTCTTCCTGACCTATGGCCAAGGCGAAGGCGCCGAGGCCGAGCGTCAGCGCAAGGTTCTGGCCGACTTGGAATATTCCCGCTTCGCCGCCGCCGACGACAGCTATCTGGACCCGATCCGCGAGATGATCGCCGACCAGAAGCTGGGCGATGCGCGCGCCAAGGGCGACACGACCGCCGCTGCCGCCGCCGAGCGCGAGCTTCAACGCCTGCGCAGCCTGCGTGAGGTCCGGCCTTGACCGCAGTCACGTCCCCCGCCCTCTCCATCCCTGAGGCGCCCAAGAAATCCACCCTGGCGTGGGCGGCCGACATCCTGGTGTGGGGCGGCGTGGCAGCCGTCCTGCTCTACAGCATCGACGCCGTCGATCTGCGCAACATCTCGCGCCTGTTCTCCGACAACGAGAGCACCCAGTTGTTCGTGCACGACCTGCTGCGGCCCGATTTCGGCGACTGGAAGATGTTCGTCGCCAAGATGTGGGAGACGGTGCAGATCGCCCTGTGGGGCACCTTCCTGGCCGTCTTCCTGGGCGTTCCGCTGGGTCTGGCCGCCGCGCGCAACATCGCACCCGTCTGGATCGTGACGCCGGTGCGCTGGGTGATGAACCTGCTGCGTTCGGTGCCCGATCTGGTCATCGGCCTGCTGTTCGTGACCGCCGTGGGCCTGGGGCCGCTGGCCGGCGTCCTGGCCATCACCCTGAACACGGCCGGCGTGCTGGCCAAGCTGTTTTCCGAAGCCGTCGAGTCGATCGACAAGGGCCCCGTCGAGGGCGTGCGCGCCACCGGCGCCGGCAAGCTGCACGAGATCGTATGGGGCGTGTTGCCTCAGGTCGCGCCGCTGTGGACTTCGTTCGCCCTGTATCGCTTCGAATCCAACAGCCGTTCAGCGACGGTGCTCGGCCTGATCGGCGCGGGCGGCATCGGTCAGGTGCTGTTCGACAGCATGAACGCCTTCGACTTCCGGGCCGTGTCAGCCATCGTGATCGTCGTGGTCGTCGCCGTGACCCTGATCGACACCCTGTCGCAGGTCATGCGTCGCCGCCTGCTGTAGCGGCGACAGTCCCGTTCGCGGGACTGTCATAATCCTCTGCTCTAAGCATCCCGAAATCGATGCTCAGGGAGAGCCCAGGATGATCCGCACACTGAAACTGGCGGCTTCGGCCGCCGCCCTTCTGGCCTTGGCCGCCTGCGGCGATAGCGGCGGCGGGTCGGCCTCCGGCACGCGCGCCGGGATCTGGGCGGCCGGCTCGTCCACCGTCTTCCCCTTCGCCACGCGCGTCGCCGAGACCTTCGCCCGCGCCTCCAACGGCGCGGCGCCCCGCGTCGAATCGCTGGGCACCGGCGGCGGCATTCAGGCCTTCTGCCAGGGCGTCGGCCCGACCACCCCGGACATCGCCAACGCTTCGCGTCAGATGAAGCAGTCCGAGTTCGATCTGTGCGCCAAGAACGGCGTCACCGACATCGTCGAGATCAAGATCGGCTTCGACGGCATCGTCATCGCCACGGCCCGCAATGGCAACGGCTTCAACTTCGAACTGAACGACCTGTACGAAGGCTTGGCCAAGGAAGTTCCGGGCCCGAACGGGACCTTCGTCGCCAACCCGGCCAAGATCTGGAACCAGGTCAACGCCGGCCTGCCGAACCAGCGCATCCAGGTCTATGGCCCGCCGCCCACCTCGGGCACGCGCGACGCCTTCCTGGAGCTGGGCATGACGCCGGGCGCCAAGCTGGTGCCGGCCGTCAAGGCGATCGAAGGCGACAAGGACCGGTTCGAGGGCATCGCCCACACCCTGCGCGAGGACGGCGCCTGGATCGACTCGGGCGAGAACGACAACGCCATCGTCCAGACCCTGACCCGCACGCCGGGCTCGCTGGGCGTGTTCGGCTATTCCTTCCTGGAACAGAACCTGGACACGGTGAAGGCCGAAACCATCGACGGCGTGTCGCCCACCGCCGACACCATCGCCAGCGGTGAATACCCGCTGTCGCGCAGCCTCTACATCTATGTGAAGAAGGCTCACATCGGCGTCATTCCGGGCCTGCAGCAGTTCGTGCAGGAGTTCCTGTCGGAAGGTTCGGCCGGCAAGGGCGGCTATCTGGCCGACCGCGGCCTGATCCCGCTGCCGGAAGATCAACTGCTGGCCCAGCGCGCGACCATCGCCGCCATGACCCCCATGACGCGCCCCGCCAAGTAAGGCGGAACCCGACGGCCGTCCCGCCCCTTCTTTCGCCGGTCCGCACCGGCTAGAAGGGGCGGGATAGCTGTCAGGAAATATTGATGACCACCACGCCCGCGCGCCTGCGCAAGGCCGTATTGCCCGTCGCGGGCCTCGGCACCCGCGTCCTCCCCGGCACCAAGACCACGCCCAAGGAACTGCTGAACGTCGTTGATCGACCGATCCTGTCCTACATCGTCGAAGAGGCGCGCGAAGCCGGGATCGAGCACATCGTCTTCGTCACCGGCCGCTCCAAGGGCGCCATCGAGGACTATTTCGATCACCAGATCGAGCTGGAAGCCCAGCTGCTGGCCAAGGGCAAGATCGAAATCCTCGAGATGATGAACGCCGAACTGGCGTCCGCCGGCGAGATGAGCTTCACCCGCCAGATGCAGCCCAAGGGCCTGGGCCACGCGGTCTGGTGCGCGCGCGACATTATCGGCCATGAGCCGTTCGCCGTCATCCTGCCCGACGTGATCGTGGATTCGCAGCCGGGCGCCCTGAAACAACTGGCCGAGGTCTATGCCGAGACCGGCGGCAACATCATCGGGGTTGAGTCCGTCCCCGAAGAACAAACCCACAAATACGGCATCGTCGATCCGGTAAGCCGCGACGGCTCGCGTATCGTCATGAAGGGAATGGTCGAAAAGCCCGTCGCCGGAACGGCGCCGTCCAACCTGTCGATCTCGGGACGCTACATCCTGCAGCCGGAAATCTTCGACCTGCTGGCGACGCAGGAAAGCGGCGCAGGCGGCGAGATTCAGCTGACAGACGCCATGGCGCGGTTGATGCAGCACCAGGCCTTCACCGCCGTCGAATATGTGGGCGTGACCCACGACTGCGGCGACAAGATCGGCCTGCTGAAGGCCAATGTCGCCCTGGCCCTGAAACGCCCCGACCTGGGCGAGGCCGCGCGCGCAGTGATCTCGGGCCTGCTGTAGACAAGATGGAGAGGCGTTGAGCGCGCCTCTTCACCCTGCTAACCCTCCGCCAAATCATCAGGAGACGAACCATGGCCACTTCCGAAGGCTGGGACATGCCGACAGGCGACCTCATGAAGGGCAAGAAGGGCCTGATCATGGGCGTGGCGAACTCCAGCTCCATCGCATGGGGCATCGCCTCGCAGCTGGCGGCCCAGGGCGCGGAACTGGCCTTCACCTATATGGGCGAGAGCCTGGAGCGCCGCGTGCGCCCCCTGGCCGAGAGCGTCGGCGCCAAGCTGTTGATCCCGGCCGACGTCACCGACGACGCCTCGATGGACGCCGCCTTCGCCGAGCTGGAAAAGACCTTCGGCACGATCGACTTCGTCGTCCATTCGGTGGCCTTCGCCAACAAGGACGAGTTGAAGGGCAGCTTTGTGGACAACACCACGCGCGACAGCTTCCTTCTGGCCATGAACATCTCGGCCTTCAGCTTCGTGGACGTGTCCAAGCGCGCGGCCAAGCTGATGCCGAACGGCGGCAGCCTGATCACCCTGACCTATCTGGGGTCCGAGCGGGTCATCCCGAACTACAACACCATGGGCGTGGCCAAGGCCGCGCTGGAGGCGGCGACCCGCTATATCGCGCGCGACCTGGGACCCAAGAACATCCGCGTCAACGCCATCTCGGCCGGGGCCATGCGCACCTTGTCGCTGGCCGGCATCTCGGGCGGGCGCGGCCTGCACTCCAAGTCGGCGCAGTTCTCGCTGATCAAGGAAGAGACCTCGATGGAGGGCGTCGCCGGCGCGGCCCTGTGGCTGTGCTCGGACCTCGGGCGTTCCACCACGGGCGAGGTCGTCCACGTCGACGCGGGCTTCCACGCCGTGGGCCTGCCGGACGACATGGAAGGTTGATCGGGGAGGCCTGATCAGGCCCTTCCAGCCTTCACGGTGACGGTTTAAGGCCGGGGCATGACTGCTCCGGCCTTTTCCATGCGCGCCCTGCCCGCTTCCGCCTTCTCGTCCGCCGCCGTGGCGACGGTGATCGGGTTCGGCGGCACGGTCGCCCTGGTCGTGCAGGCGGGACAGGCGTTGGGCGCGGACGCCGGTCAGATCGGGTCGATGGTGACGGCCCTGTGCCTGGGCATCGGCGTGCCGGGCGCCCTGCTGAGCTGGCGGTTGAGGATCCCCGTCGTCTTGGCCTGGTCGACGCCGGGGGCGGCCCTGCTGGCGGCCTCGACCCTGGGCCTGTTATGGCCGACAGCCATCGGCGCCTTCGTCTTCGCCGCCCTGCTGATGATCCTGACCGGCCTGATCCCGACGTTGGGGCGGCTGGCGGCGCGGATACCGGCGGCCATCGCCTCGGCCATGCTGGCGGGGGTGCTGCTGCCCTTCGTGCTGCGGCTGTTCAAGGTCGTGCCGGACGAGACGGTGCTGGTCGTCGGCCTGATCGCCCTGTTCCTGATCTTTCGGCGCCTGTGGCCGGTCTGGACCCTGCCGACCATATTGGCGGCGGCCTTTGCCGTGCTGGCGATGCGGGGACAGTTGGCCCTGCCCGCCGGGACGGGCCTGTTCGGCCATCTGGAGTCGGTGGTTCCCGTGTTCGACTGGAAGGCGGCCGTCAGCCTGGGCTTTCCGTTGTTTCTGGTAACGCTGGCGGCGCAGAACCTGCCGGGGCTGGTCGTGTTGCAGAGCGCGGGCTATCCACCTCCCGCCAACCGTCTGATCCTGTCCACCGGCGTCGCCAGCCTGTTGATCGCTCCGTTCGGCGGACATGGGGTCAATCTGGCGGCCATCACGGCGGCGATCTGCACCGGGCCTGACGCCCATCCCGATCCCGCGCGACGTTGGGTCGTTGGCGTGATCTATGGCGGCTTCTATCTGATCGTGGCCCTGTTCGCCGCGCCACTGGCCGGGCTGTTTATCGCCATGCCACCGGCCGTGCTGGCGGCTGTGACGGGCCTGGCTTTGGTCGCGCCGCTGACGGGCGCGCTGCAAGGGATGATGTCTGAGACGGCGTCACGAGACGCCGCCGTGCTGACGTTCGCCGCGACGGCTTCAGGTCTGGCAATGTTCGGAGTGGGGTCGGCCTTCTGGGGCCTAGTCGTCGGCTTTGCGGCCTTGGCCGCCGGACGCTGGATCAGACCGCAGGCCTGACCCAGCACCTCTCTTTTTAGCCTATCGCGCTTCGCGCTGCCTGAGGCGCGTTAGTCGCGCAGCGACGCCGGCACCTGACCGCCGTTTTCGGCCAGCTTCTTCCAGACCGCCTTGGACAAGGCGATGTTCTGTTCGGCGGAGCCGTGCTCGCCGGCATGGACGTTCAGCTCTTCCGCCAGTTCCTTGCGAGCCGCCAAGCTGGAATCCAGGTCCAGCAACTTCAACAGATCGACGATCGACGTGCGCCAGTTGCCGCCGCCGCCCTTGGATGCCGCCAGATCGCTGAGCACCGCCTCGACATCGACGGGCGGCAGGGCCGGAGCGGCGGTCGGGGCAGCAGTTGCGGGCGTCGGCGTGACACCAGCGGTCGGCGTAGGCGCCGGTGCGGGGGCCGCTTTCGGCTTGTGGCCCGTGATCTTGTTCCAAATCGAAGAGAAGATACCCATCGGTCGCGCTCCTGTTTGTGTCGTCAGATAATGCCCGCCGGGCACGACGGTTCAGTGACGCGCCGGAATCTCCAATCCGCTTTGAACGGCGGGACGCGCCAAACCCCGTTCCAGCCAGGCGGCGACGCGCGGGAAGTCCGCAAATCCAACGATCTCGCCCGCCTCGTAGAAGCCGATCAGGTTGCGGACCCAGCCCAGGGTGGCGACATCGGCGATGGAGTAGTCTCCGACAATCCAGTCCCGGTCTTCAAGCTGCGTCTCCAGCACGCCCAGCAGGCGGCGGCTTTCGGCGACGTAGCGGTCGCGCGGGCGCTTGTCCTCGTAATCCTTGCCGGCGAAGCGGTGGAAGAAGCCCAACTGACCGAACATCGGGCCGATGGCGCCCATCTGGAACATGACCCATTGGATCGTCTCGTAGCGGGTCGCCGGATCGGCCGAGAGCAGCTTGCCGGTCTTTTCCGCCAGATAGATCAGGATGGCGCCGGATTCGAACAGGGCCAGCGGCTGGCCGCCCGGACCGTTCGGGTCGAGGATGGCGGGGATCTTGCCGTTGGGGTTCAACGACAGATATTCCGGCCCCCAGGTCTCGTTGGCCATGATGTCGATCAGGTGCGGCTCATAGGCCAGGCCGATCTCCTCCAGCATGATCGAAACCTTCACCCCATTGGGCGTGGGCAGCGAATAGAGCTGGAGCCGGTCGGGATGCTGGGCCGGCCAGCGCTGGGTGATCGGGAAGGCGGACAGGTCGGTCATGCGTTCAGCCTCGACTTGGTGATGAACATCCATGTCGGGGTCGCGCGCGAGGTTCGCAACTGTCATCGGCACGATTTGATCGCGGGCTTGTGTCTGGAACCGTACCGCAGACGATGCCAGCTTGGCCGTGACCGATCACAGGTCGTAGGAATGGAGACGCCCGATGGCGCACAAGTTCGAAGTCTATCAGGACAAGGCTGGCGAATACCGGGTCCGCTTCAAATACAATTCCGAAATCATCTTTTCGACCGAAGGCTATTCCGACAAGTCGGGCGCCAAGCGCGCGATCGAGTCGATCAAGAAGCACGTCGGCGACGCCCCGGTCGAAGACGCCTAGTCGGGCTCGCGCTCGCCCACCTCGGTCGGCGGCACGGCCAGAAGCCAGCCGTCGGCCAGGTGCAGTTCGGGCGTCGCTTCCTTGGTGAAGGGCAGATACCAGGTCGGGCCGCCCGTCGCGGGGACGATTTCCAGCATGTCGTCGGCGCCGAAATTCTGGACCGACTTGACCGTGCCCAGGACGGCGCCTGCCGTGTCGCGGACCTCGACGCCCAACAGGTCGGCAAGATAGAATTCGTCCTCGTCCGGCTCAGGGAAGCGGTCGCGAGGGACGTGCAGCTTCAGGCCGCGTAGGGCGTCGGCCTGTTCCTTGGTCGTGATCTCCTTGGCCCGGCCGACGACGCCGGCCTTGTCGGGCCGCGTCGAGGTCAGGGTCAGGGCCACCGTGCCGTCGGCACGCAGCAGCGGGCCATAGGCGGTCAGGGCCAGGGGATCGGCGGTGAAGGCGGTCACCCGCACCTCGCCCCGCACGCCGAAAGCGCCGCCGATCTGGCCGACGAGGATCAATCTGCTGTCCGTGGTCATGGTCGTCCTTAGCGCATGAAAAAGGCGGCGTCGAAAGACGCCGCCTCGATCATCGTCAAACCGAAAGGCTTAGGCTTCGGTCTTTTCTTCGGTCGCTTCTTCAGCAGCCGGAGCCTCTTCGGCGGCGGCTTCAGCAGCAGGCGCTTCTTCAGCCGGAGCTTCTTCGACAGCCGGAGCAGCGGCAGCGGCGGCGGCTTCTTCCTTGGCGCGGGCGGCGGCTTCAGCGGCCTCGACCTTGGCGGCGGCTTCGGCTTCCAGGCGGTCGGCTTCGCGCTGGGCGCGTTCAGCGGCGCGCTCTTGCGCCTTCTTGCCGGGCTGGGCCTTGTTCGGGTTGTTCGACTGGGTCCACTTGACCTTCTGGCCCAGGGTCTCGTCCTGCGACAGGAAGCGCGCGACGCGGTCGGTCGGCTGGGCGCCCTTGCCGAGCCATTCGGCGATACGCTCGACCTTCAGGGCGACGCGCGGGGTGGCGCCGTCCTTGGGCAGCATCGGGTTGTAGCTGCCGACCTTCTCGATGAACTTGCCGTCGCGGGGCGAGTGCGAGTCGGCGACGACGATGTGATAGTAGGGGCGCTTCTTGGCGCCGCCGCGGGCCAGACGAATCTTCAGCATTTTCAGGTCTCTTTCTAGGAAGTCGTTATTTCTTGGGAGGGAAGCCCGGAAGGCCAGGCAGCCCCCCCGGAAGTTGTCCGCCACCCAATCCGGCGAGCCGGTCCTGGATGGCTTTCAGGTCGTCGGCGCTGGCTTCCGGCGTCTTGCCGCCGCCCAGGGCCTTCAATCGGTTCAGATCTGGGCCGCCGCCCCCCATTCCGGGGATGCCGCCGCCGCCGAGGCCGCCCAGCATGGCGGCCATCTGCTGCATCTTCTTGGGTCCGCCGCGCGCCATCGACTTGACCACATCGGCCATCTGACGGTGCTGCTTCAGAACCCGGTTCACGTCCTGGACGTCCACGCCGGCGCCGGCGGCGATACGCTTCTTGCGGCTGGCGTTCAGCAGGTCCGGCTTCTTGCGCTCGGCCTTGGTCATCGAGGAGATGATGGCTTCCTGGCGCAGAATCATGCGGTCGTCGATGCCGCTCTCGGCCATCTGACCCTTCATCTTGGCCACGCCGGGCAGCATGCCCATGATGCCCTGAAGACCGCCCATCCGCTTCATCTGCTGAAGCTGGCCGGCGAGGTCGTCCAGGTCGAACTGACCCTTGGCCAGTTTCCGGGCCATCTTCTCGGCCTTGGCCTGATCCAGGTCCTGGCTGGCCTTTTCGACCAGGGCGACGATATCGCCCTGGCCCAGGATGCGGCCGGCGACGCGGCGGGCGTCGAACACGTCCAGGGCGTCGACCTTTTCGCCGGCGCCCAGATATTTGATCGGCAAGCCGGTGACGGCCCGCATCGACAGCATGGCGCCGCCGCGACCGTCGCCGTCGGCGCGGGTCAGGACGAGGCCGGTCAGGGGCAGCCGCGCGTGGAAGGCGGCGGCGGTGCGCACCGCGTCCTGGCCGGTCAGGCTGTCGGCGACCAGCAGGGTTTCGATGGGCTGAGAGATCGCGGCGACCTCGGCCACCTCGTTCATCAGCCCTTCGTCCAGGGTGATGCGGCCGGCGGTGTCGAGGATCAGGACATCGAAGCCCTGAAGCTTGGCCGATTGCAGCGCCCGGCGCGTGATCTGGACCGCGCTCTCGCCCGCCACGATGGGCAGGACGGCGACGTCGATCTGTTTGCCCAGCTGGGCCAGCTGTTCCATCGCGGCCGGACGACGCGTGTCCAGCGAGGCCATCATGACCTTCTTGCGATCGAACTTGGTCAGACGCAGCGCCAACTTGGCCGAGGTCGTGGTCTTGCCCGAGCCCTGCAGGCCGGCCATCAGCACCACGGCGGGCGGACTGGCGTTGGTGTTCAGCGGGACCGGCTCTTCGCCGCCCAGCATCTCGATCAGGCCGTCATAGACGATCTTGACCACCTGATCGGCGGGGCGGACCGAACGGATGACCTCTTCGCCCGTCGCGCGCTCGGTGGCGAAGGCGATGAATTCCTTGACGACGGGCAGGGCGACGTCGGCCTCAAGCAGGGCCACGCGCACTTCGCGCATCGCCTCGGCGACGTCCTTTTCGGACAGGGCGCCGCGCCCGGTGATCCGGTCGAAGACGCCTGTCAGCCGCTCGTTCAGAGCCTCGAACATTCACTACCTCGTGGCGACGGGTGAAACGGCTCCATACGACAACGGCCCCCGGCGACGATCACGTCGGCGGAGGGTTCTCGCCCACCTCGTTCTCTCCTGCGAGAGCTGTCGTGTGGGTGGAGACGCAGGTTCACTTGCGTCGGAAGCGGCGGCTTATGGAGGAAAACAAGGTGGAAGGCAACCGGAGCGAGTCGGTCACGCTTTAATCCTGATCTTCGTCACGGCATTTAGCGGATTGTCATCATCGTGCTAAGAGCCCCGCCCTTTATAGGGGCGGCGATGTCGCCAAAGTTTTTGACTTCAGGAGAAGCACGCATGAGCAAGGTGCTGGTTATCGGCGCAGGCGGCGTCAGTTCGGTGGCCGTCCACAAGATGGCGATGAATGCGGACATCTTCTCGCATATCACCCTGGCGAGCCGCACCAAGTCCAAGTGTGACGCAATCGCCGCCTCCGTGAAGTCGCGCTTTGGCGTCACCATCGACACCGCCGCCATCGACGCCGACGACGTCGCGGCGACCACCGCCCTGATCAAACAGGTTCAGCCCGAACTGGTCGTCAACCTGGCCCTCCCCTACCAGGACCTGGCGATCATGGACGCCTGCCTGGCCGCCGGCGTGAACTATCTCGACACCGCCAACTACGAGCCGCGCGACGAGGCCAAGTTCGAATACAAGTGGCAGTGGGCCTATCAGGAGCGGTTCGAGAAAGCCGGTCTGATGGCGCTGCTGGGCTCGGGCTTCGATCCCGGCGTGACCTCGGTCTTCGCCACCTACACCAAGAAGCACCTGCTGGATTCCATCGAGACGCTGGACATCCTGGACTGCAACGGCGGCGACACGGGCCTGCCGTTCGCGACCAACTTCAACCCCGAGATCAACCTGCGCGAAGTGACCGCCCCGTCGCGTCACTGGGCCGACGGCCAGTGGGTCGAGGGCCCGGCGCTGAGCCACAAACAGGTCTTCGACTTCGAGGGCGTGGGTCAGAAGAACATGTACCTCATGTATCATGAGGAGCTGGAATCGCTGGCGAAATTCTACCCCGAGATCAAGTGCATCCGCTTCTGGATGACGTTCGGCGACAGCTATCTGAAGCACCTCGAAGTGCTGGAAAACATCGGCATGACCTCGATCGAGCCGATGATGTTCCAGGGCCGCGAGATCATCCCGATCGAGTTCCTGAAGGCCCTGCTGCCCGAACCGTCGTCGCTGGGTCCGATCACCAAGGGCAAGACCAATATCGGCACCATCGCCACGGGCGTGAAGGACGGGGTCAAGAAGACGGTCTACGTCAACAACATCTGCGATCACCAGGAAGCCTATGCCGAGACCGGCAACCAGGCCGTCAGCTACACCACCGGCGTGCCGGCCATGATCGGTGCGGCCCTGATGCTGACCGGCCAGTGGAAGGGCGCGGGCGTGTTCAACATGGAACAGCTGGATCCCGATCCCTTCATGGACATGCTGAACAAGCACGGCCTGCCGTGGAAGGTTCAGGACCTGGACGCCCCTCTCGACTTCTAAGGCTCAGACCATGGCTATGCAGACACAAGCCGGCGAACCGGGCGCCTTCGCCCGGTTCGATCTGAACCGCGTTCCGTCGCCCGCCTTCGTGGTCGACGAGGCGGCGGTGCGTCGTAACCTGTCGATCCTCAAGGACGTGGGCGCGCGTGGAAACGCGAGGGTTCTGCTGGCCCTGAAGGCCTTTTCCATGTGGTCGCTGGCCGATGTCGTCGGGGAATACCTCGACGGCGTCTGCGCCTCGGGCCTGTGGGAGGCGCGGCTGGCGCGGGAGTTCTACAGGGGGCACCTGACCACATATTCGCCGGCCTACAAGCCAGCGGACCTGCCAGAGATCCTGCGTCTGTCGGACACGGTGATCTTCAACGCCCCGGACCAGATCGCCCGGTTCGCCGACATGATCGCCACGGCGCGCGGCGAGGGCGAGACGTTCGACATCGGCCTGAGGCTGAACCCCGAGCATTCCGAGGCCGAGGTCGCCAAATACGATCCCTGCCAGTTCGGCTCGCGCCTGGGGTTTCCGGTGTCGCAGCTGAAACCGGAACATCTGGACAGCGTGGACGGCCTGCACATCCACGCCCTGTGCGAACAGGGGTTCGAGCCGCTGGAGCGGATCTGGGCGGCGGTAGAGCCGACGTTGGCGCCCCTGCTGGCCGATCTGAAGTGGATCAACTTGGGCGGCGGGCACCATGTCACGCGGGCCGATTACAGACGCGACGATCTGGCGGCCTTCCTGCGCCGGCTGGGCGAGACGCACGCGCTTGAGGTCTATATCGAGCCGGGCGAGGCCGAGGTGCCGAGGAAGATGGCACGGTCGATGCCTGCCTGCTCCATCAGCGCCAGCACGTCGCGCGCATACACATCCGGCATGTAGGTCATCGGATCGGGCGCACGATCCGATCGGCCGCGCCCCCGCACATCCACCGCCAGCACCCTCCGCCCGCTCTGGGCCAGCAGCGGCGCGATGGCTTCGAAATCGGCGCTGTTGCGGGTCAGGCCATGAATGGCGATGACCGGCGGACGCGCGACGCCGGGACCGGGCGCATAATCACGCGCGAACAGGCTGAGGCCATCCGGCGAGGTCCAGCGCCGTTCTACGAATGGATGTTGCGCGCTCATTGGCGATCTCCTCCGATTTTCGATCAGAGTAATTCACCAGGCGAGGAAATGCGACGGCCGGTTTTAGAGGCCGACCACGTCGCGCACGAAGGCGTCCAGATCGCCGCCCTCGAACAGGAACCCCGCCACGCCTGCCCGTTCGCCAGCCTGCAGATCGCGCTTCTGGTCGCCGATGATGAAGGACCGCGCCGGGTCCAGATCGTGCTCGGCGATCGCGCGCAGCAACATGCCGGGATTGGGCTTGCGGTCGGGATGATCGGGATGGCGATAACGCGCCTCGACCGCCTCGGGGTGGAAGGGGGCGGCATAGACGGCGTCGATGATCGCGCCGTTATCGGCCAACCGGGCGACCAGCAAGTCATTGAAGGCCTCCATCTGCGCTTCGCTGAACAGACCTCGCGCCACGCCCGACTGGTTGGTGACGATGACGGTGCGATAGCCGCCCTGGTTCATGCGTCGCACAGCCGCCGCCGCGCCGGGGATCAGCTTCAAATCCTCGGGCCGATGCGGATAGCCGCTGTCCTCGATCAGCACCCCATCGCGGTCCAGAAAGGCGGCAGGAACGCCCGTCATGACTTGCGCGCCAGTATTTCGGTGAAGGCCGTCATCAGGTGATAGAGGCTTGAGGCGGGCACAAACTCATCACGCGAAAGTCCGTCCGCATCGTAGCTGTCCACCCACAAACCAGGGACGGTGGTCGCCAAATGGGTGTCGAACGTCGCGTCGATCAGATCGACCGCGCCCGCGTCGTCGAACAGCAGGGCCGAACGGATCGCCTCGGTCTGGCACCACAGGCGCCGTCCTGCATCGATGGGGGCGCTTGAAGCATCCATCTCGCGGATCATGAAACCGCCCTTGATACCTTGGGCGACGGCGCGACGGTGCAGCCCTTCGGCCGCCTCGGCCGTATCCAGTCCCGCGACCTTGGCCTGGCTCAGCAGCCAGGCCCATTCCTCGAAATGACCCGGTTCTAGGATGTGGCCTGTGCCAGGATCCAGCGCCCAGTCCTGCGTGAAATACTCGTGGACGGCGCCATTGATCAGGAAACGGGTTCGGCACAGATCCAGCGACACACGAGCGGCCACCTCGAAAGCGGGATCGGGCGCGGTCGCCTGCCAGGCCAGCATGGCTTCTAGCAGATGCATATGCGGGTTCTGTCGGCGCGGCAGGCGCGGCGGCAAGGCCTCCTGCCAACCGCCGCGAGGGGCGGCCATCATCTCCTCGATCTTCGCCAGCGTCTCCAGCGCCAGCGGTCGCGCACGCGGATCGCCCAGCACCCGGTGCGCCGCGGCCAGCGAGAAGAGGACGAAGGCCATGTCATAGAGGTCGGGCGTTTCATCCAGCACCGCCCCCGTATCATCGGTGGCGGCGACCCAAAGGCCGTCCTCGCGACGGCACGTCGCGATCATGCCATCCAACCCGGCCTGCGCCACCGCGCGACCCCGTTCCCAGCCCAGGGCGGCGGCTTCGCAGAAGACATAGATCTGGCGCGCCTGCACTCGAGTTCGACGGCGCGCGCCCGTGACAGGCCACCCGTTGAAATCCATCTGCTCGAAGAAGCGACCCTGCGCGTCCACGCCCCGTTCGCCCCACAAAGGCAGGGCATGATCAAACAGCCAGCTTGAAACCTTGGTTTGGGCGGGGGCGAGCGTGGTCATGGCGTCGGCTTAAGGCGCAACCCGGCGGGCGCCAAGAGCATGAAGCGGTAGCAAAGGGCAACGCGATGTGACGCCGCGCGATTTGGCCCCCGCGCGCGATCTTGCTAGGACGACCCGACATTCGCGGCCCATCTCTATTTGGGCCGCCGCCCGATCCCCCGTGGAGAGCGTCCCTCATGATCCCCTTCATCGACCTTCAGGCCCAGCGCCTGCGTCTTGCCGGCAAGATCGAGGCCGCCGTTCAGGAGGCCGTCGTCGGCGGCGCCTGGGTCATGGGCCCGCAGGTCCTTCAGTTCGAAGCCGACCTCGCCGCCTTCGGCCAGGCCAAGCACGCCCTGGGCTGCGCCAACGGCACCGACGCCCTGGCCCTGCCGCTGATGGCCTGGGGCATCGGGCGCGGCGACGCGGTTTTCGTGCCCAGTTTCACCTTCGCCGCCACCGCCGAGGTCGTGCCGTGGTTCGACGCCGAGCCGGTTTTCGTCGACGTGGACGAGAACACCTACAATATCGACCCGGCCGCGCTGGAACGCGCCATTGAGGGGATCAAGGCCGAGGGCCGCCTGACGCCGCGCGTGGTCATCGCCGTCGATCTGTTCGGCCAGCCGGCCGACTATCCTGCGATCAAGACCATCTGCGACAAGCATGGGCTGAAGCTGATCTCGGATTCGGCGCAAGGGTTCGGCTGCACCATCGATGGCGAGCATCCGCTGAAATGGGCCGACATCACCACCACCAGCTTTTTCCCGGCCAAGCCGCTGGGCTGCTACGGCGACGGCGGGGCGGTGCTGACCAATGACGACGAGCTGGCCCAGCTGATCGATTCCGTCCGCGTCCACGGCAAGGCCGTGGCCGTGGACCTGAAGGACCGCACCTTCGACCACGACCCCAAATATCTGAACATGCGCATCGGCCTGAACAGCCGTCTGGACACCATCCAGGCCGCCGTTCTGATCGAGAAGCTGAAGGTCTTTGGCCAGGAGATCGAATGGCGCAACACAGCAGCCGCTCGCTACAACGAAGGCTTGCGTCCCCATGTCGCCAAGGTGCCGGACGTGCCGGCCGGAAACATCTCCAACTGGGCCCAATATACGATCGAGCACCCGGATCGCGACGGCCTGGCCGCCCATCTGAAGGCCAACGACGTGCCGACCGCCGTCTATTATCCCATCCCGCTACACCTGCAGCCGGCGTATGAGCATTTCCCGCGCGGGGTCGGCGGCCTGCCGGTCACCGAACGTCTGAAGGATGTAGTCATCAGCCTGCCGATGCACGCCGATTTGGACGCCGCGACGCAAGACCGCGTCATCGCCGCCGTCGCCAGCTACAAGGGTTGAACCTGATGCCGAACACTCCCGCCCTCAAGATCGGCGTCGCCGGCGTCGGCGTCATGGGCCGCAACCATGCACGCGTCGCCTCCGAGATGCGCGAGTTCGACCTGACCACCGTCTTCGACCCCGACGCGGTGACGGCCGAGGGCGTCGCGGCCGCCTATGAAGCGAACGCGGTCACGACGGCCCAGGCCTTCGTCGATGCCGGTCTGGACGCCGCCATCGTGGCCACGCCCAACCGCTTCCATGCCGAGATCGGCGTCGCCCTGCTGGAAAAGGGCGTCCACGTCCTGGTCGAGAAGCCCATCGCCGCCAGCGTCGCAGACGCCCAGCGCATGATCGACGCGGCCAAGGCCAATGATCGCGTCCTGATGGTCGGTCAGGTCGAACGCTTCAATCCGGCGGTCGAGACGGTCAAGCGCGCCGTCGCCGACGACGACATCATCTCCATCCAGATCACCCGCGTCGGCCCCTTCCCGCCGCGCATGGGCGAGGTCGGGGTGGTCATAGACCTGGCCGTCCACGACATCGACATTATCCGCCATTTGACCGGTTCGGAAATCACCGAGGTCCAGCCGCAACTGGCCCGCACCCGCGCCGACCGCGAGGACACGGCTCTTCTGCAGTTCCGTCTGGACAATGGGGTGATCGCCCACATCACCACCAACTGGGTCACGCCCTACAAGACCCGCACGCTTCAGGTCGCGACCAAGACCAAATTCATCGTCGCCGACCTGATCACTCGCCAGGTCACCGAATATTTCGGCCAGCAACCCGACGGCTCCTATTCCACCCGGATGCTGAACTCCTGGCCGGCCGAGCCTCTTCGCAAGGAACTGGAAGCCTTCGCTCATGCCATCACCACCGGCGAAACGCCGGCGGTCACGGGCGAGGACGGCCTGCGCAATCTTGAAGTCGCTCTCCGCTGTCTCGGCGAGCACTGATCGGGGCGAAGCCTAGTTCTCGCCGCAAAGCCTGACGAAGAGGGACGCATGCGCCGTTTCATCGCCTCCGCCCTCGCTCTCGCCGCTGTGGCTTCCGCCGCTGCGCCGGCTCAGGCCGACACCCGGTTCCTGTCCTACAATGCGTCGGACCGCATCACCCAGGCCCTGACCAAGGGCGTGACGCTGGAGATCCGGCGCGGCCTGTTCGGCGCGGTCCAGGTCGAAAGGCTTTATTCCACCTCGGCGCGCGGCACGGCCGGTTTCACTCGTGGCGGACCCGATGCGGCGCGGCGCGCCCTGCCACAGGGCGCGCAGGAGAACGACATCTATGGCGTGGATCAGGACGGCGATGGCCGTGGCCTGGCTCGCGCCCTCTGCCCTGGCTCAGACGAAGTCTGGCTGATCATGAGCCGGGTGCGGGCGCCGCGCCCCCTGACCATGCAGGCGGTCGGACGTTGGTCGGACGGCGCTTATCGCCATTGCGTCACCCTGACCTACGAATGGCGCGGCGAATGGGCGACGGCACCCGCATCTCGCGCCACACCCGACTGATCCGACCTCGGACTGTTTCATAATGGGCACGCACAAGCATCGATTATGACGATTTGACTTTTATATTCACGAGTGACACTTTGAGCACATGAACGGCGGCGGCCGTTCTACCGCCACGGAAAATCCCCCTCCCCGGCGGCGAGAGAGACGAACCTCCCATAGCCCGGCCCGTTGCGGCCGGGCTTTTTTTACGCGGCGCTCCTGCTAGACGACAGGCATGACCCTTCGCCTCGCCACCTGGAACATCAACTCCGTCCGCCTGCGCATCGACCAGGTCGCCCGCTTCGTCGAAGAGCGCGCGCCCGACGTCCTGATGCTGCAGGAGATCAAATGCACCACGGACCAGTTTCCGCGCGGCGCCTTCGAAGAGATGGGCATGCCCCATCTGCGCGTGGCGGGCCAGAAGGGCTGGCACGGCGTGGCCATCGCCAGCCGCCTGCCGCTGGAGGACAGCGACACCTTCCAGGTCTGCAAACTGGGCCACGCCCGCTGTGTCTCCGCCCGCGTTGCCGGGATCGACGTGCAGAACTTCTACATCCCGGCCGGCGGCGACGTTCCCGACCGCGCGCTGAACCCCAAGTTCGATCACAAGATGGACTTCTACGAACAGCTGACCGCCATTATCGCCAAGCAGGACAGGTCCCGCCCCTTGGTCATGGCTGGCGATTTCAACATCGCGCCGGGCGAGGGCGACGTGTGGAACCACCGCTACATGTCCAAGATCGTCAGCCATACGCCGCTAGAGGTCGAGACCCTGAACCGGCTTCAGGAAACGGGCGGCTTCGCCGACGTGCTGCGCGACCGTTTCCCAGAACCGCAGAAACTGGCCAGCTGGTGGAGCTATCGCGCCGCCGACTTCCGTAAATCCAATCGCGGCCTTCGACTGGACCACATCTGGACCTCGCCCGGCCTGACGCCCGCCGTGGTCAAGGACACCGCCCGCATCCACGACGATGTCCGCGAATGGGAACGGCCGTCCGACCACGCTCCTGTGACCGTCGATCTGGACGCCTGATCCCTAATAGACGGCGACCGGCCTGGTCGCCGTCACGGCCTTGCCGCCCCGGCCGACCTTCTTCGCCGCGCGAGCCAGGCGCGTCACCGCCTCGTCCAGGTCGGCCTCAGGCAGAGTATAGGGCAGGCGCAGCCGGCGTTCGAAAGCCCCGTCCACGCCGAATCGAGGGCCGGCGGCGAGGCGCAGACCTTCGACCTCGGCCTGGATCGTCAGAGCGGAACTGATCGGCGCGGGCAGTCGCGCCCACAACGACAGCCCCCCGGCCGGCCGCGGACAGACCCACTCCGGCAACCGCTCCGCCAGCCGCGCCCGCAGATGATCACGGCGCGCCCGCAACAAGGGCCGGCGCGCCGCTAGGGCCTTGCCGCCATCGTTCAACAGCTCGACCGCCGCCAACTGCTCCAGGATAGGAACCCCTAGGTCGAAACTGGCGCGGCTCTGGGCCAGGCGCTGGATCACAGCCCGGTCGGCGCGGATCCAGCCGATTCGCAGACCGCCCCAGACGCTCTTGGACATGGACCCCAGCCGGACGATGCGCGGGGCATCGACGGCGGAGGCGCTAAGCGCCGGCGGTCCGCTCAGGGTCAGCTCGACTAAGGTCTCGTCCAATACCAGCAGGGTTTCGGACCCCTTCAATCCCGCCAGCAACCGCGTCCGGTCCGACGCCCGCATCATCCGTCCCGTCGGATTGTTGTGGTCCAGCACCAGATAGGCCATCGCCGCCCCGCTGCTGCGGCAGGCCGAGACCAGTCCCTCGACATCCCAGCTCTCCTCGCCTTCGCCGTCGGGCAAGGCCACCGGCACGGCGCGACCGCCTGCCGCCAGGATGGCGTCGATGGCCTGGGGATAGGTGGGATGATCGAACACCACCGGGGCGCCGGGCCGCGTCGTCAGTCGAAGCAGATGGACCAGGCCGTTGTGGGCGCCATGGGTGATCAGGATCTGCCCCGGCGAGGTCGGCAGGCCGCGCCGTCGATAGCCCGCCGCTACCGCCTCTCGCAGTTCCTCAAGCCCCGCCGTCTCGTAGCCGTGTCCGGGCAGGTTCGCCGGCAATCGCTCCAGCGCCCGGACATAGGCGGCATGGACATTGGGATCGGCCGGTAGGACGGCGGCGGTCAGGTCAATCAGGCCCGACTTGGCGAACACCTCTGCGACCGTCTCACGGCCCGGTCCAGGCCCGGCCGGCAGGCTGGTGCGCGCCGCCGCCCCCTGCCCGCCCGTCAGAAAGCCATCATCCCGCAATCGTCCATAGGCGGCCGACACGGTCGTGCGACTCAAACCCAGCGCCTGCGCCAGCTCGCGCTCGCCTGGCAACCGCGCCGCCAACGGCAGTCGACCGTCCAGGATCAGCAGTCTTACCGCCCCCGCCAGTTGACGATAGGCCGCCCCTGCGCCCGGCGCGCGCCAGGCGCCGAGATGGCGGGTCAGAGAGATAAGACCGATCGAACGGAGCGACATAGGACCAGAATGGCATGACTGGCCCTTTTTAACATAGCCAGTTTGGCGCATTTATCTGGTTATGACCCGTCGCCTGATCCAGCTCTTCGCCGGCCTCGTCCTTTACGGCCTGTCCATCGCCCTGATCGTGCGTGCCGATCTGGGGCTGGATCCATGGGACGTGCTGAACCAGGGCGTGTTCGAGCGGTTCGCCGCTTCGGCCGGAATCAGCTTCGGTCTGGTGGTCAACCTGATCGGTATGGCCGTGCTGCTGCTGTGGATTCCCCTGCGTCAGAGGCCCGGTATCGGCACGGTCGCCAATGTCCTGATCATTGGCACGGTCGCCAACGTCGGCCTGGACTGGATCCCGTCGGACTTGGGCCTACCGCTGCGGGCAGGCCTGCTGACCTCCGGCATCGTCCTCAACGGTGTCGCCAGCGGCGCCTATATCGGCGCAGGTCTTGGCCCCGGCCCGCGCGACGGCCTGATGACCGGCATTGTCGCCCGCACCGGCTGGCCGGTCAAATGGGTTCGGACCAGTATCGAACTAACCGTCATCGCTGTCGGCTGGCTATTGGGCGGCTCGGTCGGACTGGGCACGGTGCTTTATGCCGTGACCATCGGCCCGCTGGTCCATGTCTTCCTGCCGATGTTCACGATCCGCCCTAAAGCGACCAACTGAGCCCTAAGGCTGCAGCCGGTATCCGCCCGCGTCGGTCAACAGCAGGCGTGCGTGGCCCGGCTCCGGCTCGATCTTCTGGCGCAGACGATAGATGTGGGTTTCCAGCGTGTGGGTCGTGACCCCGGCGTTATAGCCCCAGACTTCGGTCAGCAGTTCTTCGCGCGATACCGACTTGGCGCCGGCGCGGTAGAGGTATTTCAGGATATTGGTTTCCTTCTCGGTCAACCGCACCTTCTTGCCCTTGGCGTCCATCAGCACCTTGGCGGCGGGCCGGAACTCGTAAGGCCCGATCGAGAAGACCGCGTCCTCCGACTGCTCGTGGCTGCGCAGATGGGCGCGGATGCGGGCCAGAAGCACCGCGAACCGGAAGGGCTTGGTGACATAGTCGTTCGCGCCGGCGTCCAGGCCCAAGATGGCGTCGGCGTCGGCCGACTGGGCCGTCAGCATGATGACCGGGGTCGAGACCCCGTCCTTGCGCAACAGGCGACAGGCCTCGCGGCCGTCCATGTCGGGCAGGTCCACGTCCAGCAGGATCAGGTCGGCGCGGATCTCGCGCCCCATGCGCACTCCATCGGTCGCGGTGGCGGCCTGCTGGGTCTTGAACTCCTCGTGCAGATTCAACTGCTCGGCCAAGGCCTCGCGCAGGTCGTCGTCGTCGTCGATGATCAGAATGGTCTTTGGCGTGGGCATGAGCAGACAATGGCGAGGCTTGGCCCCCGCGCCAAGGCTTGGGGGTGCGAATTCACATCGGGTTACGGCTTAGAGGGGCTTTAAGGTCGATTTCGTTCCCCGAACAACGCGGTTCCGACCCGCACATGGGTCGCGCCGCACCGGATCGCGGTCTCGTAATCGCCGCTCATCCCCATCGACAGGACCGACAGACCGCTTCGTTCGGCCAAGCCGCGCAACATCTCGAAATGCGGCTCCGGGTCCTGATCCGCCGGGGGAATGCACATCAAGCCCTCGATGTTCAGTCCGTAGGTCTGGCGCGCCGCCGCGATCAGGGCGTCGGCCGCATCGGGCAGGACGCCGGCCTTCTGAGGCTCCGCGCCGGTGTTGACCTGGACCAGGACGCGCGGCGATCGGCCCCGCCGCTCGGCCGCCTGGGCCAGGGCGCGGGCCAGCTTCTCGCGATCCAGGGTTTCGATCACGTCGAACAGATCGACGGCGTCCTCGGCCTTGTTGGTTTGCAATGGCCCGATCAGCCGCAATTCCAGATCCGAGACCGCGCCGCGTCGCTCGGCCCACCGGCCCTGCGCCTCTTGCACCCGGTTCTCGCCGAAAATCCGTTGGCCTGTCCCCAGGATCGCGTCGATGGCCTCGGGCGGCTGGGTCTTTGACACGGCGGTCAGGGTCACCGCCGCTGGGTAACGGCCAGCCGAGCGGCAGGCGGCGTCGACGCGGGCGCGAACGGCGGCGACCCTTTCGGCGATGGACGACGGAGGTAAAGCGGGGGAAGAAGAGGTCATGATCCTGCCGGCCGGTTACAGCGACGATGCGCGCGCGCTCTGGGATGCGGCGACCGCTCTAAACCGCGCCGCCGCTGCTGTCAGCCCGCAGGTCGCCGGCCTGCCGCCGCTGCTGTTCTTCACAGATCCCGACCGCACGCCTCGCCCGTGGGAGACGGCGCGTCGCCTGCCGCCCGGATCGGCGGTGGTCTATCGCGCGTTCGGCGCGGCCGACGCGGTTGAAACCGGCCTGCGTCTGCGCACAGCGACGGCGGATCGTGGGGTGAAACTGCTGGTCGGGCTGGATGCCGATTTAGCAGAAGCGATTTCGGCCGACGGGCTTCACCTGCCCGAGCGTGAGGCGGCGCAGGCATTAGCCGTTCGTGCAGCCCGGCCCGACTGGATCCTGACGGCCGCCTGGCATGGGGCGCAAGACCCCTGGACCCAGGGCCTCGACGCCCTGATCCTGTCGCCGGTTTTCCCCGCAGGCGGAACCTCGGCCGACAAGCCATCGATCGGTCTCATTGAATTCAGACGCCGGTGCCTCAACGCCGGCCTCCCGATCTACGCCCTGGGTGGGATCGGACCGGACAACGCCGCATCACTGATCGGAACGGGCGCCTGCGGCTTAGCCGGCGTCGGCGCAATCAAGTCGGCGTTTCGCGCAGATGGCTAGAGTAGCTCTCGGGTCGAACCGGAGGGCTGAGACCTCAAAACTTGAAGATGGTTTCCAAACGCACGCGCGGCTGGGCGCGGCCGTTGGTTTCCGGTGCACGGGCCGGGTCGGCCTCAGGCGAGCCAACAGCCGCGGCTGCGCCGACGCGAAGACGGTCGTTCAGACGGTAATAGGCGCCGGCTTCGACATCGCCCCAGTCGGTCTCCCGACCGACGGGCTGGTTCAGGTTGAAGTCCAGACCCCAGCGGCCATTGTCATTCAGGCGCAGACCACGGCGTTGAGGAGCGGGGGCGTTGCGCTGGGCGGCCTGGGCCTCCGACAGCGACACGGTCGGCGACGCGCTCTGGGCAAGCGCCGACGTCGACACGGCAAGCGCCGCCGTCGTCATCACCACAGCCAGGAAACCACCGAACCGCATACCAAATCCTTCAAACCCCGCCGTGACGCGGCGTTTCAACCCTGAACCGACCTTATATGGTCGTGAGCCAGGCGATTAGACACCGGGTGTCCTCGCGGTCAACGGAATGAGCGCCCGATAACAAGGTTCCCCGTCATTGTTGTCGGCGCATGTGTCTCAAGCGTCACGGGATTTGGTCTGAATCCCGTCCGTTGACATGGTCCCGTCGCAAAACAGCGCGACGCCGGACGTGACCGGCGCAGACTTCGCCTTGTCATCGCCCCTTTTCACCGTGTTATAGAGCCACGCAGTCGGCATTCTTCCTTTGGCCGTGCGCGCGTGTGGGCGAGGGCTTGCACGTCCCTGAGTTTACGGAGACTTCTCTTGATGAGCCTCAACAAGGCCCTGGTTCGGAACGTCGCGGTCGTCCTGGTCTCGGGCGTGGCCCTTGGCGCGTCCCTGTCGGCCTGCTCGAGCATTCCCTTCGTCGGCGGCAAGAAGTCTGCGCCCAAGACGAACGTGCAACAGGGCATCGGCGTCAACGCCTTCCTGTGGCGCGCCTCGCTCGACACCCTCAGCTTCATGCCGCTGCTGACCGCCGATCCGTGGGGCGGCGTCATCAACTACGACTGGTACATCAATCCCCAGACGCCGAACGAGCGCTTCAAGGCGACCGTCTTCATCCTGGACACCCGTCTGCGCGCCGACGCGCTGAACGTCACGGTGACCAAGGAAGTGAAGGGCGCCGATGGGCAATGGACCGCCGCCCCGGTCGCCGCCCAGACCGAAGCCGATCTGGAAAACGCCATCCTGACCAAGGCGCGCCAGCTGAACCTGTCCAACGCACGCTAAGGCTGGCTGATCGCCATTCGCTTTTACTTTGGGTGCTAACGCCCTTCGGGCTACTTGAGCACCGGTTGGCTTAGCTTCAGTCGCCTTTCTTCGGACGGCTGAAACGCATTACTTCTTGGGCGCTGTCATCCTTCGGGCTAGTTCAGTCGGGAGGGCGTCAGCGCCCTTCTGATTTTCAGGACGACTGTGGCCCGTTACGAACCCAAGACCGCCGAACCTCGCCAACAGGCCCGCTGGGCAGAGGCGTCCGCCTTCGTGACGAAGGACACAGGCCGTCCTAAATATTATGTGCTCGAGATGTTCCCCTACCCGTCGGGCAACATCCACATGGGCCACGCCCGCAACTATGTGATGGGCGACGTGGTCGCGCGGTCAAAGCGCGCCCAGGGCTTCGACGTGCTGCACCCCATGGGCTGGGACGCTTTCGGCATGCCGGCCGAGAACGCGGCCATGGAACGCGGCATCCATCCCAAGGGCTGGACCTATTCCAACATCGCCACGATGCGCGAGCAGCTGAAGCTGCTGGGCCTGTCGCTGGACTGGTCGCGCGAGTTCGCCACCTGCGACCCCGAATACTACGGCAAGCAGCAGGCCTGGTTCCTTGAGCTGTATCGGCGCGGCCTGGTCTATCGCAAGGACGGGACGGTCAATTGGGATCCAGTCGACAACACCGTCCTGGCCAATGAACAGGTCATCGACGGCCGCGGCTGGCGTTCCGGCGCCCTAGTCGAGAAGCGCAAGCTGAACCAGTGGTTCCTGCGCATCACCGACTATGCCGACGACCTGATCGACGGCCTCAAGACCCTGGACCGCTGGCCCGAGAAGGTCCGGCTGATGCAGGAGAACTGGATCGGCAAGTCCAAGGGGGCGACCCTGTGGTGGGACGTCGCCGAGGCGCCGGCCTTCCTGTCCGCCTCGCCCAAGGGCGAGCCGAACCACGCCCGCGACCCCATCGAGGTTTATACCACCCGCCCTGACACCCTGTTCGGCGCCAGCTTCCTGGCCCTGGCCCCCGACCATCCGTTGACCAAGGCCATCGCCGAACATCGGCCGGACGTGGCGGACTTCATCAAAGCCTGCGCCCAGACCGGGACCAGCGAAGCCGACATCGAAAAGGCCGAGAAGCTCGGCGTCGATCTGGGCGTCCGCGTCCGCCATCCCTTCGATGCCGACAAGACCCTGCCCGTCTGGGCCGCCAACTTCGTCCTGTCCACCTATGGCTCGGGCGCCATCTTCGGCTGCCCCGCCCACGACCAGCGCGACCTCGACTTCGCCCGCAAATACGACCTGCCGGTTACGCCGGTGGTCAAGCCCGACGACGCCGAGACCATCGAGATTGGGACGGAGGCCTACGTCGGTTCCGGCCGGATCTTCAACTCCGACTTCCTGGACGGGCTGGACGTCGGGGCCGCCAAGGCCGCCGCCATCGCCAAGGTCGAGGCCGCCGGCCAGGGCCGCGCCGAGACCATCTATCGCCTGCGCGACTGGGGCGTGTCGCGCCAGCGCTACTGGGGTTGCCCGATCCCGATCATCCACTGCCCGTCCTGCGGCGTGGTCGAGGTTCCCGCCGACCAGCTGCCGGTCGTCCTGCCTGACGACGTGACCTTCGACGTGCCCGGCAATCCGCTGGATCGCCATGCGACCTGGAAACACGTCAAATGCCCGTCGTGCGGCGAAGACGCCACGCGCGAGACCGACACGCTCGACACCTTCGTCGATTCCAGCTGGTATTTCGCCCGCTTCACCGATCCGACGGCCGAGGCGCCGATCGACAAGGCCGCCGCCGACCGCTGGCTGGCGGTGGATCAGTATATCGGCGGCGTCGAACATGCGGTCCTGCACCTGCTCTACGCCCGCTTCATCACCCGCGCCCTGTCCGACGCCGGCATGTTGTCGGTGAAGGAGCCGTTCGCCGGCCTGTTCACGCAAGGGATGGTGGTCCACGAGACCTACCGCCGCGCCGACGGCGCCTGGGTCGAGCCGACCGACGTCGATCTGACCAACGACAATGGCGTCCGTTCAGCCCGACAGCTGTCGACCGGCGAGACCCTGATCATCGGCGACATCGAGAAGATGTCCAAGTCCAAGAAGAACGTCGTCGCCCCGGCCGAAATCCTGGAAAGCCACGGCGTGGACGCCGGTCGCCTGTTCGTCCTGTCCGACAGCCCGCCCGAGCGTGATGTGCAATGGACCCCCGGCGGCGTCGAGGGCGCCAGCCGCTTCGTCCAGCGCGCCTGGACCCTGTTCGACACCTACGATCCTGCCTTTGCCGGCGAGGACAAGGCCAACGCCGACCTGCTGCGCGAGACGCACAAGGCCATCAAGGCCGTGTCCGAAGGGGTCGAGGGTTTCCGCTTCAACTCGGCCATCGCCAAACTCTACGCCTTCGTCGCCACCATCCGCGACAACGCCCAGGCCGGCGGGGACGCCAAGCGGCAGGCCCTGTCGGCCCTAGCCCGCCTGATCGCCCCCTTCACCCCGCACCTTGCCGAGGAAGCCTGGACACGTCTGGGCGAAAGCGGGATGGTTCTGGACGCGTCGTGGCCCGTGTGGGACGCTGCGCTGGCGGCCGACGACGAGGTGGTCCTGCCCATCCAGATCAACGGCAAGCGTCGCGCGGAAATCCGCGTGCCGCGCGGCATGGAGCCCGCCGAGGTCGAGGCCATCGTCTTGGCCGACGAGACCGTGCAGGCGCGGCTGGAGGGTCTGAGCGTGAAGAAGATCGTCGTGGTCAAGGACCGCATCGTCAATCTGGTGGCCGGCTGATGCGTATCGCGACGGCCTTCGCGGTCCTGTCCGCCCTGGCGGTTTCCGCCTGCGGCTTCACCCCCATGTACGCCGAACCGGCCGTGGGCTCGTCCCTGCGGCGCATCGCCGTCACGACCCAAGACGACCGTCTGGGATATCGCCTGCGCGAACAGCTGGAGGACGCCCTGGCCTGGGATCGGTCCTCCACGCCCCTTTATCGCCTGACGACCCAGGTCGAGCAGAACCGCCGCTCACTGGGCCGCCGGATCGACGACACCGCCACCCGCTATGAACTGACGGTCAAGGCGACCTGGACCCTGACGCCTGCCGCCGGCGGAACACCCGTCAGTGGGACCGAGACGGTCACCACCACATACGCAGCCGCCGACCAGCCCTATGCCGCCATCGCCGCGCAGCAGGACGGCGAGGAGCGCGCCGCCTCCGAACTGGCCCGGCTGATCCGCCTCGACCTCATGCAGGCGCTGTCGAACCCGTGATCCTGGCCAAACGCCCCGAGATCGATCGCTTTCTGAAGGCGCCCGATCCGGCGATCCGGGCGGCGCTGATCCACGGCAAGGACCGGTCCGGCGTCGCCGAACGGGCTGAGGTTTTGTGTCGCACGGTAACGCCCGACCTGAACGACCCCTTCAACGTCACCGCACTGACCGACAGCGACATCGACGGCGATGAGACGAAGCTGGAAGAAGCCCTGACGGCCATGTCCCTGATGGGCGGCCGCCGTCTGGTGCGGATTCGTCTGTCGACGCTGAAGCCAGGCGTGGACAAGGCCGTCGCCGCCGCGCTCAAGATCCACGCCGAGGGCGGCTATAATCCCGACGCCATGATGGTGGTCGAGGCTGATCAGCTGGGTCGCGAGTCCGCCCTGCGAAAGGCCGCCGAAAAGGAAAACGGCGCGGTCGGCATCGTCTGCTACGAGGACGAGACCGGCGATGTCGCCCGCATGGTCCGCGAGGCCCTGGCCGCCGACAAGGTCGGTCTGACGTCCGACGCCCTGGACCGTTTCGTCGCCCGCCTGCCGCGCGAGCGGGGTTTGATGCGCCAGGAGATCGAGCGCCTGGCCCTGTTCATCGGCCCCGGCTCCGGCAAGACGCTGGATATGGACGCGCTGGAGCATCACCTGGGCGTCGAACCGGACGCCTCCCTGTCCGACGCCGCGCTTCAGGCCTTTGGCGCCCGGCCCGCCCCGGCGCAAGCGGGGCTCAGGCGCGCCTTCGCCGAGGGCGAATCCTCGGTTCTGGCCGTCCGTTCGGCCGCCATGCATCTGGGAAAACTACGCCGTATCAATATCTTGCAGGCAACCGGCGCAAACGCCAAGGAGGCCGCCAAGGCCGCCGGCGTCTTCTGGAAACAGGAGGCTGAAATGCTGCGTCAGGCGCGATCCTGGCGGCTCGAAGCGCTGGACGAGGTGCTGGACAGCATCAACACGGCCGACGTCGCCACCAAGACGACCGGAATGCCGGACCAATTGATCGCCGAACGCTTACTGCTGGAAATCGCCGGACGAGCGCGACGGCTCGGGCTTTAAGCCCAAGCCCTTCTGCTTACCCTGGCTTCGACGCCTTACGGAACGCCGGCTGCGCCATGGCGACGTTGCGCGCGGAGACGCTCTTCTCTTCGGCCTTGGCGCCGGCCTGGGCGTTGAAACCGTGGCCCGCCTTGGCCTTCTTGGCGGCGAGCGCCTGTTTCAGCTTTTCGGCGGCGGTAGGTGTGTTGTCTTCGGTCATGCGACCATCCTAGCACATCCGGCCGTTCAACCCCGCATCAAACGGCGGCACAGATCGTCCAGTTGCTCCAGCGAGCCATAACGGATGGTCAGGTCACCCTTGCCGCCCTTGTCCGCCAGTTGAACCTTCAGGCCCAGGGCGTCGGCCAGATCCTGCTGAAGCGCGACCACATCGGCCGCCCCCTCCCCGACCGAAGACGCAGACTTGGCCCTGACCGGCTTGGGGCCCTCAACCGCGCGACGGGCCAAGGCCTCGGTCTCGCGTACGCTCAAACCATCGACAAAGGCGATGTCCGCTAACTGGCCCGGATCCGGCGTATTGATCAGCGCCCGCGCATGGCCGGCCGACAGCTTGCCCTCTCGGACATAGAACAGCACCCGCTCGGGCAGTTGCAGCAGGCGCATGGTGTTGGCCACGTGGCTGCGGCTCTTGCCGACCACGCCCGCGACTGCGTCCTGAGTCCGGCCGAACCGCTCCATCAGGACGCGGTAAGCCTCCGCCTCCTCCAACGGGTTCAGGTCGGCGCGCTGCACGTTCTCGACGATGGCGACCTCGAACACCTCCACGTCGTCCATCTCGTGGATGACGATCGGCACCTCGATCAGGCGCGCGGCCTGGGAGGCGCGCCAGCGGCGTTCGCCGGCGATGATCTGCCAGACCCCGTCCTCGCCCGGATGGGTCCGCACCAGAATCGGCTGCAGCACGCCCTTGTCGCGGATTGAGGCGGTCAGTTCCTCCAGATCCTCCTGGCGGAAGGTCTTGCGCGGCTGATCGGGGTTGGGCTTCAGACTCTCGATCGGCACGCGTTGCACGCCGGTAGGAACGGGTGCGTCCGACGCCACCGGCGCCTCGGCGTCCTGCCCCATCAATGCCGACAGGCCGCGGCCCAAACCTCTTTGTCGTTCAGCCAAGATACTGTTCCGTTTCCAATAAAACTCAGGCGGCCAGCTTCAGGCGCTGACGTTCGCGCTTCACGACTTCCTTGGCCAGACGCAGATAGGCCTGGCTGCCGGCGCATTTCAGATCATAGATCAGAGCCGGCTTGCCGAAGGACGGCGCCTCGGCGACGCGGACGTTGCGGGGAATGACGCTCTCATAGACCTTGTCGCCGAAGTGGGCGCGCACGTCATTGGCCACCTGCCCCGACAGGGCGCTGCGGCGATCATACATGGTCAGAACCAGGCCCTGGATCTCCAGCGACGGATTGAGGCTGTGCTTGACCATGTCGATGGTTCGCATCAGCTGGCTCAAGCCCTCCAGGGCGAAGAACTCGCATTGAAGCGGCACCAGCACCGCATCCGCCGCCGCCATCGCATTCAGCGTCAGCAGGTTCAAGGACGGCGGGCAATCGATCAGGACGTAGTCATACGCGGTAGGGCCGTCGTCGTGTGCCCGCAACGCGTCGCGCAGTCGATAGGACCGACGATCGGCCTGGCTCAATTCGATTTCGACGCCCGACATGTCGGCGTCAGCCGGCACGATCCAAAGGCCGGGCACCGTCGTCTGGACCGCCGCGTCGTCGATGGACCGCTGATCCACCACCACATCATAGATGGTGACCCGGCGTGTTTCACGTGGAACACCCAGCCCCGTGGAGGCATTGCCCTGCGGATCCATATCCACGATCAGCACGCGCTCGCCGATAGCGGCCAAGGCGGTGCCCAGGTTGATGGCCGTCGTGGTCTTGCCCACCCCGCCCTTTTGGTTGGACACCGCCAGGACGCGGGCAGGTCTCTTTCTAGCGCTTTGTGCGGGCACGTCGGAGACTCCGGATTGTCACGATACGGCCGCGCGCGTCGCTTTGCGACGGGGCCAGTTCAGCTTCGAAATGCCAGGATTTCCGCGCTTCGATCAACTCGGATTCGGCCCTCTCCCCTTTGAGGAACAGACCTTGTGCACCCCTTTGGAAGTAGGGCTGTGCATAACCCAGCAGTTTCTCCATCGGTGCCACGGCCCGCGCAGTCACGATGTCGCATGTCACCTGCTGTTCCTCAGCGCGGCCGGTGATGACAGTCGCCGGCAGATCGAGCGCATCCACGATCTCCTGCAGGAACCGGCACCGCTTGCCCAGACTGTCGATCAGCCACACATGCGCCCCTTCCTGCCCCTTCATCAGGATTGCCAACACTACGCCCGGAAACCCGGCTCCGGCCCCCAGATCGGCCCATGTCCGCGCCTCGGGCGCATGCGTCAACAACTGCGCACTGTCCCAGACGTGTCGATTCCAGAAGTCCGGCAGGCTGTCGGGACCGACGAGGTTCATCACCGAATTGGCGTCGCCAAGACGATTACGAAAAGCCTCAAGATCGGCCATCTGCTGCGACGTCGCAGCGGTTTTGGCCTGAAAGGCGGCCTTCTCCGTATCGAGCATCAAGCGGCGACCGAGGCTTTGGGCGATTTCTTCGCATGGGCCAGCAGCGCCGTCAGGGCGCCGGGCGTCATACCCTCGATCCGCCCGGCCTGACCCAGGGTGCGAGGCTGGACGCGCGCCAGTTTCTCCTTCACCTCGTTCGACAGACCCCCAATGCCGGTATAGTCGAGATCGGCGGGCAGGATCATCCCCTCCTCCGTCCGCAAGGCTTCAGCGTCCAGCGCTTGCCGATCAAGGTAGTTGGCATATCCCGCGTCGATCTCGACCTGCTCGCGAACTTCAACGCTCCATTCTGCGATGGACGGGCAAGCGGCGACGAAGTGATTCAGCGTGACATCAGGGAAGGCGAGCAATTCCCGCATCGACCGACGGCGTCCATCCGCATTCACGGTGATCTCCAGGGCTCCCGCTTCGTTAGGTGTGAATAGTGTTTCACGTGAAACGGCGCTCGCCTTGGCCAGCTCAGCCGCCTTGGCTTCGAACCGCGTCCGACGCCTGTTGCCCACGATCCCCACCTCAATCGCCAGCGGCGTCAGACGCTGATCGGCATTGTCCGAACGCAGGGTCAGACGATACTCCGCCCGGCTGGTGAACATGCGATAGGGCTCGGTCACCCCCCGAGTCACCAGATCGTCGATCATCACGCCGATATAGGCCTGGTCGCGTCCTAGGACCACGGCATCCTGTCCCGCCGCAGCGCGGGCCGCGTTGAGCCCCGCCATCAGACCCTGGGCGGCAGCCTCCTCATATCCGGTCGTACCGTTGATCTGGCCGGCCAGATAGAGACCTGGCCGCTTCTTGACCTCCAGCGCGGGGCTCAGCTCGCGCGGATCAACATAGTCGTATTCGATGGCATAGCCGTAGCGGAACACCTCCACGGCTTCGAGCCCGGGGATGGTGCGCAGGAAGGCCAACTGGGTCGGTTCGGAGACCGATGTCGAAATCCCGTTAGGGTAGACGGTCGGATCATCCAGACCCTCGGGTTCGAGGAAGATCTGGTGACTGGTCTTGTCCGCGAACCGCACCACCTTGTCCTCGATCGAAGGGCAATAGCGCGGTCCCCTCCCCGACAGCTTGCCGCCATAAACGGCGCTCTCGCCGAGGTTTTCAGCGATGATCCGATGCGTTTCTTCCGTCGTGTGCGTCACCCCACAAGCGATCTGAGGCACCGTGATCTTGTCAGTCAGGAAAGAGAAGGCCGACGGGGTCTCGTCCGCCTGCTGCATCTCCAACCGATCCCAGGCGATGGTGCGCCCATTCAGGCGCGCGGGCGTGCCCGTCTTCAGCCGCCCCATCATCAGGTCGGCGGCATGCAGGTCGGCGGCCAGGCCGGTCGATGGATCCTCCCCATGGCGCCCGGCAGGGATCCGCTCGTCACCACGATGAATGACGCCGTTCAGGAAGGTGCCGGTCGTCAGGACAACGGCCCCGGCCCGCACCGTCTCGCCGGCTCCCGTCGTAACCCCGACCACGCGGTCGCCATCCAGGATCAAGCTTTCCGCCGTGCCGGCCATCAGAGTCAGGTTTGTTGTCGCCTTCAGTTCGGCCTGCATGGCCTCGCGATACAGGCGTCGGTCGATCTGGCTGCGAGGACCACGCACGGCGGCCCCTTTGGATCGATTTAGCAGTCGGAACTGAATACCCGACACGTCCGCCAGCCGTCCCATGATCCCGTCCAGGGCGTCGATCTCGCGCACCAGGTGTCCCTTGCCCAGGCCGCCGATGGCCGGGTTGCACGACATCTCGCCGATGGTTTCCAGCTTCTGGGTCAGCAGGACGGTGCGCGCGCCCGCACGCGCAGAGGCCGCCGCAGCCTCACACCCGGCGTGGCCGCCGCCGATGATGACGACGTCGAAGAGAAGATCGGTGGGAGAACTCATGCGGGGCACATAGTCTAATTGGCTCGACTTCGCCACCTTCAGCCTTGAACGGACCGCCGATGTTTCACGTGGAACACGGGTATTACTTTCCGATGCAGAAGGTCGAAAAAACCTGACCGAGTATGTCCTCGACCCCAATGGCGCCGGTTACGCGCGCCAAGGCATCGGCCGCTCGACGCAGATCGTCGCCCGCCATCTCTGGCGCGACATCCAAGGCTGTTCGCGCTGCACCCACCGCCGACATTGCCTCGGTCAACCGAAGTCGATGACGCTCACGCGTGATCGCTGGAAAATCCGCACCCGCGAGATCGGCGGACAGCCGCGCGGCGATCCAGTCGTGAAGCGCCGGCAAGCCCTGCCCGGTCGCGGTGCTGACCGACAAGACCTCCAAACCACTTGTCGCATCCACGTCGCCAAGATCAGACTTGTTGGCGACCATCAGGTCGCCAGGCCGAGCATAGTCAGCCGCCACCCCGTCGGGATCGCCGGGTGCGCGAACCCACAGACGAAGGTCAGCCTGTTCCGCCCGGAGACGCGCGCGGCGAACGCCTTCGGCCTCGACTGGATCGTCGCTTTCTCTCAGCCCTGCCGTGTCCGACAGGGTCACAGCGTAACCGCCGATCACCAGATCGGCGTCCAACACATCGCGAGTGGTGCCGGCGATTGGCGTCACGATGGCCGCCTCTCGGGCGACGAGGGCGTTGAACAGCGACGACTTGCCGGCATTCGTCTCGCCGATCAGGACGATGCGATAGCCGTCCCGGACCCGCTCGCCGCGTCGCCCGGTATCAACCGCTCGGCGCAGATCGTCAGCGAGACGATCAAGCACCGGCCCGGCGGTGCGCGCCAGATTGTCCGGGACCTCTTCGTCGGGAAAGTCGATCTCCGCCTCGACCAGAGCCAGGGCGTGAAGCAGGTCGCGGCGAAAACCGGCGTAGGTCTCGCTGAGTTTTCCGTCCAACTGCCCCAGGGCCTGCCTGGCCTGGGCGCTGGTCTCGGCGTCGATCAGATCAGCGACCGCCTCGGCCTGGGCCAGGTCCATGCGGCCGTTCTGGAAAGCGCGGCGGGTGAACTCGCCGGGTTCAGCCGGACGAACGCCGAGCGCGATCAGGGCGCGGCTGGCGGCCTCGACAACGGCGCGACCGCCGTGCAGATGCAATTCTGCGGAGTCCTCACCAGTGTAGGCGTTCGGAGCCACGAAGCGCAGGACAAGAGCCTGGTCGATGTGGTCGCCGGCATGGGCCAGGTCGCGAACCGCCGCCATTCGCGGCTTCAGCCCAATCGCGCCGAGGGCCTTCAGGGTCTGCTCGACCGCCGGTCCAGACAGACGGATGACGGCGATGGCTCCTCGGCCAGGCGGCGTCGCTAGGGCGAAGATGGTGTCGGTCATTGAGATACTCCCCCATCGGGGGAGGGGGACCCTGCGACGCATGGTGGAGGGGGTTTGACGCACCGCCGGTGTCTGGGGTTGGCCCCCTCCACCACTTCGTGGTCCCCCTCCCCCGATGGGGGAGGAGACGTAGGGGTCATGGCTTGACGGCCGCTTCCATCAGACGGCGGAACTGGTCCTGAGCCTGAAGACCGAAACTGGTCCAGGTCTTCATCAGCTCTTCGGGCTGCATGGCGGCGACATTGGTCTCCATCCGCTTCTGCATCTCGGCGACCATGGCGTCGTTGAGCGGCGTCACATCGGGCAGCCCCAGGAAAGCGCGCGCCTCGGCCGGTGTGCAATCGACTTCCACATTGACCTTCATCGAACCATCTCCTGTTTCACGTGAAACGTCCGAAGACGGATTACGTGTTCATCGACTGGAAGAAGTCCGAGTTGTTCTTCGATTGGCGCAGCTTGTCGAGCAGGAATTCGATCGCATCCTGCGGACCCATGGGATTCAGGATACGGCGCAGGACGTAGGTCTTGGCCAGCTGATCCTTCGGCGTGATCAAGTCTTCCTTGCGGGTGCCGGACTTCAGCACATCGATGGCCGGGAAGATGCGCTTGTCCGCGACCTTGCGGTCCAGCACGATTTCGGAGTTGCCGGTGCCCTTGAACTCTTCGAAGATCACTTCGTCCATGCGGCTGCCGGTGTCGATCAGGGCCGTGGCGATGATGGTCAGCGACCCGCCCTGCTCCACATTCCGCGCGGCGCCGAAGAAGCGTTTGGGCCGTTGCAGGGCGTTGGCGTCCACACCGCCGGTCAGGACCTTGCCCGACGAGGGGACGGTGGCGTTGTAGGCGCGGCCCAGGCGGGTGATGGAGTCCAGCAGGATCACCACGTCCTTCTTGTGCTCGACCAGGCGTTTGGCCTTTTCGATCACCATCTCGGCGACGGCGACGTGGCGGGTGGCGGGCTCGTCGAAGGTCGAGGCCACGACCTCGCCCTTTACCGTGCGCTGCATGTCGGTGACTTCTTCCGGCCGTTCGTCGATCAGCAGGACGATCAGGATGACTTCCGGGTGGTTCTTCTCGATCGACTTGGCGATGTTCTGCAACATCACCGTCTTGCCGACGCGCGGCGGCGCCACGATCAGGCAGCGCTGGCCCTTGCCCAGCGGCGCGACGATGTCGATGACCCGGCCCGAGCGATCCTTCAGCGTCGGATCCTGGATTTCCATGTGCAGCCGCTCTTCGGGATAGAGGGGCGTCAGGTTGTCGAACAGGACCTTGGTTTTGACCATCTCGGGGTCTTCGAGATTGATCGTGTCGACCTTGAGCAGGGCGAAGTAACGCTCGCCTTCACGCGGCGCCCGCACGGCGCCGTGGACCGTATCGCCCGAGCGCAGGCCGAAGCGACGGATCTGCGACGGGGACACATAGACGTCGTCCGGCCCGGGCAGGTAGTTGGCGTCCGAGCTGCGCAGGAAGCCGAACCCATCGGGCAGGATTTCCAGCACGCCGTCGGCGATGATCTCGACTTCCTCGTCGGCCAGGGCCTTCAGGATGGCGAACAGCAGGTCCTGTTTACGCAGGTTCGAGGCGTTCTCGACCTCCAGCTGTTCGGCGAAGGCGACCAGGTCGGCCGGCGTCTTCTCGTTCAGTTCCGCCAGGGTAATGCGGCCGTTGGCGACGACGGGTTCGCCGTCGTCATCGTCGTCGGCCGTGGTGTCCACGCCGGAGTCGGCGCCTGCGACTTCACCGGCCTCGTGCTCGGCGCCGTGATGGGTCGGGGCTTGCGCCTCCACCGCTTCGTTTTCGGGCGTATCGGGATTGGTGTCGCGGACGTCGGTCATGATGCAGGCTCGCGGGCGCACACGGCCAGAAGGCTGCGGCGCGGGTCTCTGAAAATGTCTGGCCGTAAGGCCGAAGGGAGGCGCGACGGGCTCCCGCTGGCTCAAGGCCTGCAGGCGTCACGAAAAGAGAGGGACCGCCGACTTAGATGCCGAACGGTTCACCGCCAGCGGAACCACAGCCGGCGGGTCAGGTCAAGCGTGGCCGCTTACCGGAACGTCCACTCCGTCGTCACCGACAGCACCATGACGATGGCCAGGACGAAGGGAACCTCGTTGGTCATGCGCCAGAACTTGCCGGAATATTTCGACGTGCCAGCCGCGATCTTCCTCCGCTGGGCGGCCAGGAAACCATGCCAGCCGCTGAGCAGGAAGACGCCGGACAGTTTGGCGATCATCCACGGCTCGGCCAGGAAGCCCGCGCCGCGAGCGGAGACATCGATGTGGATCAGCCACAACCCGAACATCCAAGACAGGATCATCGCCGGGTTCAGGATGATGCGCAGCAGGCGCGTCTGCCACAGACGCAGCAGGCCCTGCATCTCGCTTTTCAGCGGCTCGGACTTGGACTGCTGTTCGGCGTCATAGGCATAGAGGCGCGGCAGGAACAGCAGCCCCGCCATCCAGGCGATGACGGCCAGGATGTGCAGGCCACGCGCCAGGTCGTAGGTATTCATGCCGCCTGTCTCCCGTTGCGATACGGACAGGCTTTCCAGTCCGTCTTACACCCCTGGCCGAACGGCGCGACGCCGTTGCGGGACAGGGCGCTGACCGCCGCATCGGCCAAGGCGTCGATGAACAGGGGTCCGATCCCGACCGCCGGCGCCCTCAGATAGGGACTGGCCCCTTTTTCATGGGCCAGTTCGCCGTATTCGATATCCAGCTCGACCAGGGTCTCTATATGTTCGGAGACAAAGGCGATGGGGGTGACGACCACGCCGATACCGTCGCTGGCCGCCTGTTCGATGGCCTCCGGCGTCGAAGGACCGAGCCATTTCATCGGTCCCACCCGGCTCTGGTAGCAGATGGCGTGGTCGATGGGTCCACGCCGCGCCTCGATGGCGGCGACCACGGCGGCGACCGTCGTCTCGATCTGCTCCTGATAGGGATCGCCCTTGCCGGTCACCAGCTTCTCGGGGATGCCATGGGCGGAGAACAGCACGCGCACCGGCTGGCCTACGGCCTCGTCCAGCTTCTCGCCGATGGCCTGAGCCTGAGCCTCTACCCAGCCCGTTGCGGCCGGATAGCAGCAGACGGCGCGGCTGACGCCCGAGCCGCTGTAGGCGGCGTTCCAGGCCTTGAGCGAAGACTGCGTCGTCGTGGTCGAAAACTGCGGATAGAGCGGTAGAAGCACCACCTCGTCGGGTCCAAAGGCCGCGACCTCGGCGGCCGTCTCTTCGCTCAGCGGGTTCCAGTAACGCATGGCGACGAAGACCCGCACCGTGTCGCCCGAAAGCCGGCCGTTCAACACCGTCTCAAGCGCCTCGGCCTGACGGCGGGTTTCCGGCAGCAGAGGCGACCCCCCGCCCATCAGGGCGTAATTGGCCTGGGCGCTGGTCTCGCGTCGGCTGGAGATCAGCTTGGCCAGAGGCGTGCGCACGATGCCCGGCAGGCCGATGATGGCCGGATCGTTGAACAGGTTGAACAGGAACGGCTTGACCGAAGCCTGATCATCCGGCCCGCCCAGATTGAACAGCACCACCGCGATGCGACGGCCTTGGGTCGCTTCGGTCATTGGGCGCCGATCCGTTTCAGAACCTGTTCGACGTGATCGATCGGCACGTCCGGCAGGACGCCGTGGCCCAGGTTGAAGATCCACGGTCCCTGCCCCCAGGCCTCCATCAGCTGATCGACGCGGCGGTCCAGCAGGTCGCCGCCCGCGCGCAACAACAGCGGGTCCAGCGCGCCCTGGATCGGCTTGATCTGCTGCACCCGTTTGCCGACCTCCAATGGACAGGCGGTGTCCAGGGCGACGGCGTCGACCTCAACCTCCTGCGCATACCGCTCTGCAAGCGCCGCAGAGCCCCGTGGGAAGCCGACCAGGGGCACGGTGACACCCAGCTCCCGCGTGCGCCTGACAAGCGCCTGGTGGGGCTTCAGGACCAGTCTTTCGAACAGATCGTCGGGAAGTCCCTCGGCCCAGCTCTCGAAGATCTTCAACACCTGGGCGCCAGCGTCGGCCTGCATCTTCAGATACCGGGCCGTGGCCTCGACCAGCACCTCCAGCGTCTCGTCCACGCGCTTGGGATCGGCATAGGCATAGGTCCGGGCCTGGGCGCGTTCCCCCTTGCCGATGGTGCGGTGTTCGCCGTCCAGCATATAGGTCGCCACCGTCCAGGGCGCGCCAGCGAACCCGATCAAGGCGCGTTCAGGCTCGAGAGCCGCACGCACGATCGACAGGGTCTCCCCCACGGACGACAGGTACTCGCCCGCCCCCGCCGCCAGTTCCGCCATCCGACCGGGAATGGGCATCTCGCCGAGCCTTGGCCCCTCGCCCGTCTCGAACCAGACGTCCTGGCCCAGGGCGCGGGGGATCAGCAGAATGTCGGCGAAGACGATGGCCGCATCGAAGCCGAACCTTCGCATCGGCTGCAGGGTCGCCTCGGCCGCCATCTCGGGGTTCAGGCAGAAGGCGATGAAGTCGGGCGCCTCGGCCCGCAGGCGGCGATACTCCGGCAAGTAACGCCCCGCCTGACGCATGAACCAGACCGGCGGACGCTCCAACGTCTCTCCTCGGAGAGCCCGGATCATCATGGGCACATCTTGGGGCGTCTGATCGGCGTTCTGGGTCGGATCGGTCATGCCGGACGATTAAGGTCACAGCCCCCCGCTCTCAATCCCTAATCAGATTAAGAATTAAAAGATTCGAAGTGGCAGGTAGGGCAGTGGAATGGCGGGGATGACTTCAGGACGGCCGGCGGAACAAAAGCGGATATCCACGCCCCGCGGATCCTTAACGGGGACGCCGTGGGCGACAATCCTGCCGGTGGACAATCCCTAACGAAACCTTAACAAGCAAGGGTTTGCGGGGACTTGCGCCTGTGAGCACGGTTAAACGGCGTTAACCCTTCGTTAGGATTTTCCACAGCGATGGAGAAACCGGTTTTCCGCCTTGGGATGATCCGCCCTCGGATGGGGATCGCCATCCACCGTCATCCCCGCTCGCAGGCCGGGCGAGGAGCGGCTAAGGAAAACGGCGCCCCGACGGTCCAACGCCGTCCCCTAACTTTCAACAGGGAGACAGACAGTCCCATGAGCCCTGCGAGACCTTCGGGACCGGCCCGTCTGGCCACCTATTTCCATGTTCATCTGGTGTCGGATTCCACCGGCGAGACACTGAACGCCATGGCCAAGGCGGTGACGGCGCGCTTCGACGGCGTCATCCCCATCGAGCACATCTACGCCCTGGTTCGATCCGACAAGCAGATGGATCGGGTGCTTCAGGAGGTGGAGGCTGCGCCGGGCGTGGTTCTGCACACCCTGGTGGACCGTGAGCTGCGCGAACAGCTGGAAGAAGGCTGCCGCCGTCTGGACATGCCCCAGATCGGGGCGCTGGATCCCCTGGTGGGGGCCATGTCGCGCTATCTCGGCGCCGCCCTGTCCACGCGCGTCGGGGCCCAACACGCCTTGGACCACGACTATTTCAACCGGATCGCGGCGCTAGATTACGCCATGGCCTATGACGACGGCCAGGGCTCGCTGGACCAGCTGGAGGGCGCGGACGTGGTGCTGTGCGGGGTCAGCCGGACATCCAAGACCCCGACCTGCATCTATCTGGCCCATCGCGGCATCCGGGCCGCGAATGTGCCCCTGGTGCCAGGTCAGGAAGATGGTGAGCGGCTGACGAAGCTGAAGAAGCCGCTAGTGATCGGCCTGACGGTTTCGCCCGACCGGCTGGTGCAGATCCGTCGCAATCGGATCGACAATCTGAACGCCAACCAGTCGTCCAACTACACTGATCAGGACGCCGTCCGCGACGAGACCATCAAGGCGCGACGGGCCTTCGAACGGCGCGGCTGGCCGACCATCGACGTAACCCGCCGCTCGGTCGAGGAAACGGCGGCGGCGATCACCAACCTGCTCAGCGAGCATCGCAACCACAAGATCGGGACGACCTGGTAGATGAATGAGACCCTCATTCTCGCGTCCAAGAGCGCCGCCCGTCGCGCCATGCTGGAAAACGCTGGCGTCGCCTTCGAGGTGCGGGTCGCCAATGTGGACGAAGACGCGATCAAGGCCGTGTCCGGCGATCTGGATGCGGCGGCCCTGGCGGTGCGCTTGGCGGAGGCCAAAGCCTTGGCCGTGTCGCGCGATGACGAAACCGCCTGGGTGCTGGGCTCGGACCAGACCCTGGCCTTCGATGGCGGCCTGGTGTCCAAGGCGAAATCGCTAGATGCGGCGCGCGAGCGGCTGAAAGCCATGCGCGGCAAGTCGCACCAGCTGCATTCCGGCGCCGCCCTGGCGACCAAGGGTCAGATCGTCTGGTCCGGCGTCGATACGGTCGAGATGCGAATGCGGGATTTCTCGGACGCCTTCCTCGACGCCTATCTGGCGGCGGAAGGCGAGGACCTGCTGTCCTGCGTCGGCTCCTACCGGCTGGAGGGCCTGGGGTCTCAGCTGTTCGAGGCCGTGGACGGCGACTATTTCACCGTCCTGGGCCTGCCCCTGTGGCCTGTGCTGGCCGAACTGCGGCGGGCGGGAGTGATCGCGGCATGAGCGTCCATCGCATTACCGGCGCCGCAATAGTCGCCGGGATCGCCGGCAATCCGGTGGCCCATTCGCTCAGTCCGGTGATCCACAATGCCTGGCTGGCGGCGGGCGACATCGACGGCGCCTATGTCCCCTTCGCCCCCGCCAATGCAGCCGGGTTCGAGGCCTTGGTCGCGGCCGGGCGCGCCGGGCTGATCTCTGGACTGAACGTCACCGCCCCATTCAAGGAACAGGCCTTCGCCTTGGCCGACGCGGCGACAGCGGCGGCGCGGCTGACATCCTCGGCCAACATCCTGACGTTCGACGACGGTCGCGTATCCGCCGACAGCTCCGACGGCGTCGGACTGATGCGGGGTCTGAAGGAACAGGCGCCGGAACTAAACGTCGCCGGGCGGCCGGTGGTCATGCTGGGCGCCGGCGGTGCGGCCCGCGCCGGGTCGGGCGCCCTGGTCGAGGCCGGGGCCGAGGTTCGTATCGTCAATCGGTCGCCGGAACGGGCCCAGGCTCTCGCCGCCGATCTCGGGCCATCTGTGCGGGTCATGGCGGCGGCGGACGCTTTTGATGGCGCGGTCCTGGTCATCAATGCGCTCAGCGTTCCGCCGCAGATCGATTTCGACCGGATCGCGCCGGGCACGGTGGTGATGGACATGACCTACAAGCCGCTGGCCACCCCGTTCCTGACGGCGGCGCGGGCGCGCGGATTGCCGACGGTGGATGGTCTGGCCATGCTGATCGGCCAGGCAGCGCCCTCGTTCGAGGCCCTGTTCCGCCGCCCCCCGCCGCCGTTGGACCTGCGCGCCTTGCTAATGAGCCATCTGGGCGAGACGGCATGATCCTGCTTGGTCTCACCGGCTCCATCGGCATGGGCAAGTCCACGACGACGGCCATGTTCGCCGATCTAGGGGCCGTCGTCTGGAACGCCGACGACGCGGTGCATCGCCTCTATGCCCTTGGCGGCGCAGCGGTCGAGCCAGTGGGTGAGGCGTTTCCCGGCGTGGTGGAGGACGGCGCCGTGAACCGCACGCGGCTGGCCGAGGCCCTGGGTCGCGACGAGACTGGCTTTCGCCGGCTGGAAGCCATCGTCCATCCTCTGGTCGCCCAGGGGCGGGCGGCGGATCTTGAGGCGGCGCGCGCTGCGGGAACCCGGTTGGCGGTCCTCGACATCCCCCTGCTGTTCGAGACCGGGGGTGACAAGGCCGTCGACGCCGTGGTCGTCGTCACAGCCGACGCCGCGATCCAGGCCGAGCGCGTCCTGGCCCGTCCCGGCATGACGCGCGAACGGTTCGACGCCATCCTCGCGCGCCAGATGCCGGACGCCGAAAAGCGTGCGCGAGCGGATTTCGTGATCGACACCGGCCGGGGCCTCGATGCCGCGCGGGCGGATGTGGAGGTGATTGTAACCACCGTCCTGGACCCGTCGTGGATATCTCCCCGGCGCGGCGCGGCGGGCCTTTCGCACTGAGGCGAATGCCGCCATTAAGGAGACATGGCGCGCGAAATCGTTCTGGATACCGAGACCACCGGCTTCGACCCCAAGACGGGCGATCGGCTGATCGAGGTCGGCTGTATCGAGATTCAGGATCTGCTGCCGACCGGCCGCACCTTCCACCGCTTCGTCAATCCCGAGCGGCTGATCCCGCCCGACGCGATCCGGGTTCACGGCATCACCGACGACAAGGTCAAGGATGCGCCGAAGTTCGCCGAGATCGCCGACGACCTGATCGAATTCATCGGCGACGCGCAGATGATCGCGCACAATGCCGCCTTCGACCGCAACTTCATCGACCATGAGTACAAGCTGTGCGGCCGGCCGATCACGGGCGAGGCGCGCTGGATCGACACGCTGAAACTGGCCCAGACCCGGTTTCCGGGCATGCCCAACTCGCTGGACGCCCTATGCAAACGCTACAAGGTGTCGCTGGTGGAGCGGACGCTGCACGGCGCCCTGATCGACGCCCGTCTGCTGGCCGAGGTCTATCTGGAGCTTCGCGGCGGCAAGGAGCGGGTGCTGGACCTGTCGTCCGGCCCGGTCGGTCGTGGTCCCGGCGGCGTCGTGGAAACCGCCGCCTATGGCCAGCGTCCGCGCCCGTTGGCGCTGCGCTCCACACCCGAGGAACAGGCCGCGCACGTCGCCTTCCTGGCCAAGGCGCTGAAGGACCGCTCGCTATGGGAGGCCTATGGCCTGCCGGCGCAGGACGACGCGGCCTAGTCGCTAGAACACCAAGCTCAGAGCGCTCAAGTCGAGAGCGACCGCAGAGCCTGTCCTCGGGCCGATCAAAGATCGGACCCGGGCGGAACGTAGCGCGGCGCGTCAGCGCCTAGGCATCAAGCCTGACGGAAGCCCAACACATCCTGCATGTCGTAGAGGCCGGTCTTGCGCGTGCGTACCCAGGCGGCGGCGGCGACGGCGCCGCGTGCGAACAGCGAACGGTCGATGGCCGAGTGGCTTAGGGTCAGGACCTCGTCCTCGGAGGCGAACAGGACCGTATGTTCGCCGATGATGCCGCCAGCGCGGATCGAAGAGAAGCCGATCTTGCCGCTCTCGCGCTCGCCTTGCACGCCGTCATAGGGTTTGGATTGAAGGTCCGCCAGGTCCGCGAAACGACCCTCGGCGGCGGCTTCGCCCAGCATCAGGGCGGTGCCGGAAGGCGAGTCGACCTTGCGGCGGTGGTGGGCCTCGGTGATCTCGATGTCCCAGTCCTGAGCGTCCAGACGCTGGGCCGCGTGTTGCACAAGGCCGATCAGGATGTTCACGCCCAGCGAGAAGTTGCCGCTCTTGACGATGGCGATCTTCTCGGCGGCCTTCATCAGCTCGGCCTCCTGCTCGGCCGTAAAGCCTGTGGAGCCGATGACCAGGGCCGGGCCGCCGCGTTCCGCAGCACTTTGAGCCAGCGACACCGAGGCGTCGGGCGTCGAGAAGTCGATGATCACGTCGCACAGCGACAGATCGGCGGTTTCGCCCCAATCGAAGCGGGCGGCGACCACCACGTCCTCGCGGGCGTCCAGCACTTGGGAAACCGCACGACCCATCCGGCCGCGATAGCCGGAAATGCCGGCGTGGAAGATTGCGCTCAAGCCGCCGTCTCTTTCGATCCGTCCGCGTCCTGATTGCCCAGGATGTCGGCCCAGAAGCGCTTCGCCTTTCCGGCGAAGCTGGAGTTGCGAGGGTTCTGCCCCTCGCCGAACGACAGGGCAAGCTCTTCCAGCAACTCCCGCTGGCGCGCGGTCAGATCAGTGGGCGTCTCGACGAACAGCTCGACCACCAGGTCGCCCCGGTTGCGGCCGTTCAGATGGGGCATGCCCTTGCCCTTGATGCGGACGGTCTTGCCGGTCTGGGCGCCGGCCGGCACCGTGACGGCGGCCCTGCACTTGCCGTCGCAGGCGGCCGACACCAGGCAAGGCGCATCGATCTCGCCGCCCAGGGCCGCCACCGTCATCGGCACGGGCACGGTGACCAGCAGGTCCAGGTTGTCGCGCTCGAACAGATCGTGCGGCGTCACCGAGAGGAAGACATACAGGTCGCCGCGCGGTCCGCCGCGCTGGCCCGCATCGCCTTCGCCCGACAGTCGGATGCGCGAGCCGTCGTCCACGCCGGCCGGGATCTTCAGGTTCAGGGTGCGGTTTTTGCGAACCTGGCCGTGACCGTGGCAGGTCGTGCACGGATCGGCGATCATCTGGCCCTGGCCGTGGCAGCGGGGGCAGGTGCGTTCGACCTGGAAGAAGCCGTTGGCCTGGCGCACGCGACCGGCGCCCTGGCAGGTGGTGCAGGTGACGGGCTTGGTGCCCGGCTTGGCGCCCGATCCCTCGCAGGTGTCGCAGGTCATGGTCGAGGGGATGTCGATCTCGACGTCCTCGCCCTTGTAGGCCTGCTCCAGGGTTATCTCCAGATCGTAGCGCAGGTCCGAGCCGCGACGCGGTCCGCCCTGTTGGCCCCGACCCTGCTGGCGACCACCGAAAGCGTCTCCGAACGCATCGCCGAACACCTGGGAGAAGATGTCGTTGATGTCCGAAAAGCCCTGCTGGCCCTGTCCGAAGGGATTGCCGCCGCCGCCGCCGTTCACGCCCGCATGGCCGAACCGGTCATAGGCCGCGCGCTTGTTCTCGTCCGACAGGACCGTATAGGCCTCGGACACTTCCTTGAACTGCGCCATCGACTCTTCCGAGCCGCCGTTGCGGTCCGGGTGATGGATCATGGCCAGCTTGCGATAGGCGGCCTTCAGACCGGGCGCGTCGATCGTGCGTTCGACGCCCAGAACCTCGTAATAATCACGCGCCATCGGGCGTCCGTCCTCATACTTCCCCTGCCGTTCGCCTCAGATCTCTGCGGACCCTGGAGGAAAACGGTGTCCCGGCTGACATGGGGGCCGGGACGAACGATGCAAGTTTCAGAAAAAGGCCCCGCCTATCGCAAGACAAGCGGGGCCGTATCATTTCAGCGCACTGTGGCGGATCAGGCGCTCTTCTTGTCGTCGCCGTCCGTGTCCGAGACTTCCTCGAACTCGGCGTCCACCACGCCGTCGTCGGCCGGGGCGGCGTCACCTTCGCCCGCGCCCTGTTGCTGGGCGTACATGGCTTCACCCAACTTCATCGAGGCCTGGACCAGAGTGTTGGTCTTGGCGCGGATGTCTTCGGCGTCCGTGCCTTCGCGCGCGGTCTTCAGCTCGGCCAGGCCGGTCTCGATGGCTGTCTTCTCGTCCGCGCCGACCTTGTCGCCGTGTTCGGCCAAAGCCTTCTCGGTCGAGTTGATCAGGCTGTCGGCGGCGTTCTGGGCCTCGACCAAGTCTTTGCGGACCTTGTCGGAGGCGGCATTGGCCTCGGCTTCCTTGACCATCTTGTCGATGTCAGCGTCCGAAAGGCCGCCGTTCGCCTGGATGCGGATCGACTGTTCCTTGTTGGTGGCCTTGTCCTTGGCCGAGACGTTTACGATGCCGTTGGCGTCGATGTCGAAGGCGACCTCGATCTGCGGCATGCCGCGCGGCGAAGGCGGGATGCCCATCAGGTCGAACTGACCCAGCATCTTGTTGTCCGACGCCATCGGACGCTCGCCCTGGAAGACCCGAATCGTCACGGCCGACTGGTTGTCGTCGGCGGTCGAGAAGGTCTGGCTCTTCTTGGTCGGGATCGTCGTGTTGCGTTCGATCAGCGGGGTGAAGACGCCGCCCAGGGTCTCGATGCCCAGGGTCAGCGGGGTCACGTCCAGCAGCAGCACGTCCTTGACGTCGCCTTGCAGAACGCCGGCCTGAACGGCGGCGCCCAGGGCCACGACTTCATCAGGGTTCACGCCCTTGTGCGGCTCCTTGCCGAAGAAGGCCTTCACAGCTTCGACGACCTTGGGCATGCGGGTCATGCCGCCGACCAGCACGACTTCGTCGATGTCCGAGGCCTTCAGGCCGGCGTCGGCCAGAGCCTTCTTGCACGGCTCGATCGTGCGCTGGACCAGGTCGTCGACCAGGGATTCGAGCTTGGCGCGCGTCAGCTTGATGTTCAGGTGCAGCGGACCCGACGCGTTCATGGTGATGAACGGCAGGTTGACCTCGTACTGGGTCGTGGTCGACAGCTCCTTCTTGGCCTTTTCGGCCTCTTCCTTCAGGCGCTGCAGGGCCAGCTTGTCTTGGCGCAGATCGACGCTTTGTTCTTTCTTGAACTCGTCGGCCAGATAATCGACCAGGCGCAGGTCGAAGTCCTCGCCGCCCAGGAAGGTGTCGCCGTTGGTCGACTTCACTTCGAAGACGCCGTCGCCGATTTCCAGGACCGAGACGTCGAAGGTGCCGCCGCCCAGGTCATAGACGGCGATCTTCTGGCCTTCGTTCTTTTCCAGGCCATAGGCGAGCGCAGCCGCAGTCGGCTCGTTGATGATGCGCAGCACTTCCAGGCCGGCGATCTTGCCGGCGTCCTTGGTGGCCTGACGCTGGCTGTCGTTGAAATAGGCCGGCACGGTGATGACGGCTTGCGTCACCTTGTCGCCCAGGAAGGCCTCGGCCGATTCCTTCATCTTCTGCAGGATGAAGGCCGAGATCTGCTGGGGAGAATAGTCCTTGCCGAAGGCGCGCACCCAGGCGTCGCCGTTCGGGCCTTTGACGATCTCATAGGGCACCATGCCCTTGTCCTTGGCCACCACCGGATCATCGAAGCTGCGGCCGATCAGGCGCTTGATGGCGAAGAAGGTGTTGGACGGGTTGGTGACTGCCTGGCGCTTGGCGGGCTGGCCCACCAGCACTTCTGCGCCGTCCTGGATCGCCACGACCGACGGAGTGGTGCGGTTGCCTTCGGCGTTCTCGATGACCTTGGGGGTCTTGCCGTCCATGGCGGCCACGCAGGAGTTGGTGGTGCCGAGGTCGATGCCGATAATCTTGGCCATGTGTTCTTCAGTCTCTCTCGTTCAGCGGGCGATGCGGCGGCCTTCGAAGAAGCGCCGCGCGTGACCGCCCCCGGTTGGGTTGGCGTGGATCAGGCTGGATAGCCCCAAGTTTCGCGGGGTTTCTCCGAAGCTGGCCCCGATATGGGAAAATCCCCTAGGCCTGCAAGGGCGTTCTTCGATTCGGAGGTCCGTCACGGGCTGATTCCGGCGAGGATCAGAGAATGTCCACGATTTCAGAGGTCACAACTAGGGTGGCGGGCTTTCGGCTGTGGCCGGGGGCGCTCGATGCGGCGGCGCAGGCCAATCTGGTCGCCGAGGTGTTCGCGCGGCTGGATCAGGCTCCGCTCTATCGACCCATTACGCCGGGTGGCCGGCCGTTCTCGGTGATGATGAGCAATTTCGGACCGCTGGGCTGGGTCTCGGATCGAAGCGGTTATCGCTATCAGGCGACCCATCCCGAGACGGCCCGGCCTTGGCCCGCGATCCCGCAGGTTTTGCTAGACCTGTGGAACGCCACGGTCGGTTGGCCAGCGCCGCCGGACGCCTGTCTGGTCAATCTGTATCGCGAGAGCGCGAAGATGGGCCTGCATCAGGATAAGGACGAGGCCGATCTGGGCGCGCCGGTGCTGTCTGTGTCGCTGGGCGACGCGGCCATGTTCCGCATCGGCGCGGCCGAAGGCGGGCGCACCACGACGCTGAAGTTGGAAAGCGGCGATGTCTGCGCCCTGACTGGCTCGGCGCGACTGGCCCGGCACGGGATCGACCGCGTGCTGGAGGGCTCGTCGCGCCTGATCCCCGGCGGCGGGCGGCTGAACCTGACGCTGCGTTGCGCGGGCTGAACGTCAGTCCTCAATGACGTCGTGGGCGCCGACGCCGCCCAGGCGCCAGTAGCCGGCGGCCTTCATGGACTTGGGCGAGAAGCCCCGGTCGAGCACCCGCGCCCGCAACGTCTTGGCCACGGCGGACTCGGCGGCGATCCAGACATAGGCGTCGGTCGGGTCGATCCCAGCCAAGGCTTTGTCGATTTCGCCCAGCAGGCTTTCAGATTGGCCCCGCGAGGCGCCGTTGCGGACGGCCCAAGTCACAGTGACGTCGGCGGCGCTGTCGAACTGCAAAGTAGAGCCCGCGTCGGCGACCTCGACCACCACATGGGCGCGGACGCCGCCGGGTAGTTCCTCCAACCGTCGGGCGATGGCCGGCAGGGCGGTCTCGTCGCCGATCAGCACATGATCGGCGAAATCGGCCGGCACGATAAACGAGCCGCGCGGACCGCCGACCCCCAGGATCGAGCCGACCTTCACCGCCATGGCCCATGCGGTCGCCGGACCGCTGTGGCCGACGACGAAGTCGATCGTCAGCGTGCGGCTTCCCTCGTCGTAGGCGCGAGGGGTGTAGTCACGGGCGACGGAACGCGGCTCGGGAAAGACCGGGCCGTCCGGCCCGAGGGTAGGCAGGATCGGCGCTTCGCCCTCGGCGACCGGGAAGATCTTCATATGGTCGTCGAACCCCAGGGAGACGAAGCCGTCCAGGTCGTCCCCGGTCAGGACCACGCGGCGATAAGCCGGGGTCAGGTCCTGAACCGAGGCCACGGTCAGGGTGCGGAACTTCAGGTCGTGTCGGACGCGGCGAGTTTCGCGGGCGCTCATGCCTGGTCCACCTTGTCGGCGGCCTCGGCCAGGATGGCGGCGATGGCCTGGACCTGGGCCTCGGTCAGGGCGGTCTCGCCCGTCAGACGGCCGTGGATCGTGTGGCGCAGGCGACCGATGGCGTCCTGGATGGCGGTCGGACGCAGGGCGCGGGCGGCGAACTTGTCCATGGTCGCCTCGGCGGCGCGTAGGATGTCTTCGTTCTCGGCCAACAGGGCGCGGCCGGGGCTGGTGATGGAATACAGTTTCTTGCCGCCCTGCGCCTCGGATTCCAGCGCGCCCATTTCCTCCAGCAGGGTCAAGCTGGGGTAGATGACGCCGGGGCTGGGCGAATAGGCGCCGCCCAGTTTCGTCTCGACGGCCTTGATCAGTTCGTAGCCGTGGCTGGGTTTTTCGGCGATCAGCGACAGCAGCACCCAGCGCAATGTGCCGTGGTCGAACAGGCGGCCGCCGCCTCGCCGGCCATGGCCGTGACCGCGTCCACGCGCCTCGCCGCCTTCCCAGCCGGGACCGAAATCGGCGCCGCGCCCGCCGCGCATGTCTCTGCCGAAAGCATGGCCGAACCCGCCATGACGACCGTGTTTTTCGCCGCATCCGTCGCGGCGTCCTTGAAAGATCCCCTTGGACCTCATGATCGATTCCTTTTCGATATATCTATTCACGGGGGTTAGATATATCTGAATGACGAAATCCGCAAGAGGGGCTGGTGTTCGGGCGCAAGCTGCGGCGTAAATCGGGAATGGACGACCTGAAGAGCCGTTGGGCCCGCCTCGAACCGCACATGACCGTCGTGGGCCCTGACGACGACAAGCCTCGGCCGGCTGTGCTGCTGTTTCACGGCTGCGGCGGCCTGCGCGACCACCTGCCCCGCTACGCCGCGGCGGCCAAGGCGGCGGGATGGCGGGCCTTCATCATCGATTCTTACGGCCCGCGCGGCTGGGGACGCGCCTTCACCCTGACGGCGGTCTGCACCGGCCTGTCCTTCCGGGGTTACGAGCGGGCTGGCGACGTGCTGGCGGCGATCCAGGGGATTTCGGCCCGGCCGGACGTGGACGAAACGCAAGTGACCCTCGGCGGCTGGAGCCACGGCGGCTGGTCGATCATGGAGATGATGAGCGCAGAGCCGCTGCCCAACACCATGGGCGTCACGAACCCCGCCGACGCCGACCTGTCGGGCGTCCGCGCCGTCTGGCTGATGTATCCCTATATCGGCCCGTTTGCCTTCAACCGGATGAAGCCCTGGCGGCATTGCCCCAAGGTGTTGGCCGTGACCTGCAAGCGCGATCACCTGACGACCGAGCGCAACGCCGAACAGGTCAACGCCATGATCCGCAACTGCGGCGCCGAGGTCGAAAGCTGGGTCGCCGTCGGCACCCACGCCTTCGACGAGCCGACCAACAACGGCCCGATGCGCCACGATCCGGAACTGACCGAAGAGGCCCTGCGCCGCTTCCGCGCCTTCCTGACCGACGTCGCCCCTCACGTCTGAAAAGAATCTCGCCGGCCCGTCTTGACGCGCGCCGCATCACGTAACAATTCAAGTTACATGAAAAGAGATTCTCGCCTCTCCAACATCCTGCACGCCCTGCTGCACATGGCCGAGCATGAGGCGCGAACCGGCGCGCCCATGACCTCGGACCAATTGGCCGTCTGCCTGTCGACCAATCCGGTCGTCGTGCGCCGGACCATGGCTGGCCTGCGCGAACAGGGACTGGTGGCCTCTGAAAAGGGGCATGGCGGCGGCTGGCGGCTGGCCCGGCCGCTGGACCAGGTGACCCTGGGCCAGGTGAACACCGCCTTGGGCGAGCCGGGCCTGATCCCCGAAACCCCGCCGGTCGAGGCCGAGGGTTGTCTGGTCGAGGCTGCGGTCAACGACGCGCTGGGCGAGACCTACGCCGCCGCCCGCGCCCTGCTGGTCGCGCGGCTGAACGACATCACCCTGGCCGATCTGGCGGCGGACTTCTCGCGCCGGCTGGCCGAACACCCGAAGAGAGACCTGTTCCATGCCCATCGCCACGAAGCTTGAGTCCCGAGAGTCCGAAACCATGCCGCACGACGCCCTGATCATCGGCGGCTCCTACGCCGGCCTGTCCGCCGCCATGCAGCTGGTCCGCGCCCGTCGTCGGGTTCTGGTCATCGATGATGGGCGGCCGCGCAACCGTTTCGCCGCCCGCGCCCACGGCGTCCTGACCAATGACGGCAAGCCCGGCGCCGAGATCGCCGCCGCCGCCCGCGCCCAGGTCGCCGCCTATCCCACCGCCGCCTTCCGCATGGCCGAGGCCGTCGGGATCGAGCGGATCGACGGCGGCTTCTCGGTCACCTTCGCCGACGGCACGCGCACCAGCGGTCGTCGCCTTTTACTGTCGCACGGCGTCGAGGACGTGCTGGCCGATATTCCGGGCGTGAAGGAGCGCTGGGGCCGCACCGCCCTGCACTGCCCCTGGTGCCACGGCTACGAGATCGGCGGCGGCCCCATCGGGGTTCTGGGGCGCGGCGACCATGCGGTCCAGTATGCCGCAACTGTCGCCGAATGGGGGCAGGTGACCCTGTTCATGGGGCTGGAGGTCGGTCTGTCGCCGGAAGACGCCCATCTCCTGTACCGGCGCGGCGTGACCATCGAGACCACGCCCATCGCCCGGCTGGAGGGCGAGGCCCCGACCCTGACCGGAGCACGTCTGACCGACGGGCGGTTCGTGGATCTGAAGGCCATCTTCGTCGGCGCCAACGTCCGCGTCGCCAGCCCCTTCGCCGAGCGGCTGGGTTGCGAGATGACCGACACGCCGATGGGCCGCGTGATCAAGGTGGACGCAATGCAGCAGACGACCCAGCCAGGCGTCTTCGCCGCCGGCGACCTGGCGCGGGCCGCCTCCAACATCACCCTGGCCACCTCGGACGGGATGATCGCCGCCCACGCCCTGTTCCGGTCCCTGGTCGAGGAGGAGACGGCGATCGCCGCCTAGCCGACGGTCGCCTCGATCGTGATGGTCGCCCGCACCGAATGGGCCATTTCGCAATGGTCGTGGGCCTGGTGGTGCAGGGCGTCGATCTCGACCTGATCCGGCTCGCGGCCGGTGAAGCTGGTGAAGGGGCGCAGCGTCACCTCGGCGAGGTAGCGTTTGTCCTTCTCGTCCTTGCCCATCTTGCCCGACGCCTCGTCCACATAGGTGTCGACCACCAGGCCGGCGTTTGCGGCGAAGGCCAGGAACCACAGCATGTGGCAACTGGACAGAGAGGCGATCATCGCCTCCTCCGGATCGACCGCCGAGGCGTCCGACATCGGCAAGGGCACGCTGGACGGCGCCGACGAGCCCGGCACGACCGCGCCCCCGTCGAAGGTCCAGGAATGGGCGCGGCTGTAGCGTTTGTCGAGGAAGGGTTGGTCGCCCCGGCTCCAGGCGATCTTGGCTTCGTAAACGCCCATCACGCCCTCCAGAAGCCGACGATCTTCTTGACCTCGTCCACCACCGGGTCGGCGACTGCGGCGGCGCGTTCGGCCCCGTCCTTCAGCACGCGGTCGATCTCGGCCGGGTCGTCCATCAGGCGGCGCATCTCGGCCGTGACGGGGGCGAGCGACGCCACTGCCAGATCCGCCAGCGCCGGTTTGAAGGCGCCGAAGCCCTGACCGCCAAACTGTGCGATCACCTGTTCGCGGGTCAGGCCGGCCAGGGCGGCGTAGATGGCGACCAGGTTCTTGGCCTCGGGGCGGTCGTTCAGACCGTCCAGGGTTTCCGGCAGGGGCTCGGGATCGGTCTTGGCGCGTTTGATCTTGGACGCGATCGTGTCGGCGTCGTCGGTCAGATTGATGCGGCTGTTGTCGGACGGGTCCGACTTGGACATCTTGGCGGCCCCGTCGCGCAGGGACATGACGCGCGTCGCGGGTCCCTGGATGATCGGCTCGGGCACGGGGAAATAGCCCGGCACGCCGAAGTCGTTGTTGAACTTGGCGGCGATGTCGCGGGTCAGTTCCAGATGCTGCTTCTGGTCCTCGCCGACCGGCACTTCGGTCGCCTTGTACAGCAGGATGTCGGCGGCCTGGAGCACGGGATAGGTGTAGAGGCCGACCGAGGCCCGCTCCTTGTGCTTGCCCGACTTCTCCTTGAACTGGGTCATCCGGTCCAGCCATCCGAGGCGGGCGACGCAGTTGAAGATCCAGGCCAGGTCGGCATGGGCGCGCACGGCCGACTGCGGGAAGATGATCGATTTCGCCGGATCCAGGCCCGAGGCCAGATAGGCGGCGGCGATCTCGCGCGTCTGGGCGGCCAGCTTGGCCGGATCCTGCCAGACGGTGATGGCGTGCATGTCGGCGACGAAAACGAAGACCGGCGCGCCCTGGTCCTGCAGTTCGACGAACCGCTTCAGGGCGCCGAGATAGTTGCCCAGGTGCAGGGCGCCGGAGGCCTGGATGCCGGACAGGATGCGGCGCGGGCCGTCGTATGTCGCAACGGCTGGGGTCTGGTCGGTCATGGGGTCGGGTCTCGGAAGGTCGAAAGGCAGGCGTGGTGAAGGCGGCGACGGTTCAGCCGCGCCATCGCCGGTCGGAAATCAGGCCCGAGGTCGTCATGCCTCGCGCTTATCGGTTCCCCGCCGGTCAGTCCAGACCGGAGACCGCGCCGCCGCCCGGCTCGCGCCGCAAGGTCGCCTTCAGCTCAGACAGGGTCACGGCGCGGAAGGCGAAGAGGCAGACGCCGTAGGCGGCGGCGCCCAGGCCGCAGACGACGAGGACGGCGATCTCCTTGGCCAGGAAGATCCGGCTCAAAAGCCCATAGTTGATGCTGGCCAGCAGCAGCAGGCCGGCCATGACGGCGCTGGCGGCCAGGACACGGGCGATGCGCGAGACGAAGGCCGGCGACGGTCGCCAGGCTTTTTCTTGGATCAGCACGCCGGCCAGAAGGCCGACATTGACCCAGGCCGAGACGCTGGTTGCGATGGCCAGGCCCAGCACCCCGTCCCAGCCCTGGGTGCGGAACCAGAAGAACAGGCCCGAGCCCAGAACCACGGTGATGACCACGGCGGTGACGGCGAAATACATCGGCCGACGGGTGTCCTCGCGGGCGAAGAAGGGCGGAGTCAGAACCTTGGCCAGGACGAAGGCCGGCACGCCCCAGGCGAACTGGCGCAGCACATCGGCGGTGCGGGCGGCGTCGGCGCTGGTGAAGGCGCCGCGCGTCACCGTTGCGTCAATGATGAAGAAGGGAATGACGAACAGGGCGACGGCGGCCGGCAGGGTGAAGGCCATGGCCAGGTTGATGCCGTCATCCAGCGTCTTCTGACCGCCCTCGTGATCGCCGGACACGAAGGCCCGGGTCAGGCGCGGCACCAGGGCCAGACCGATGGCGACCCCGACCAGGCCAAGCGGAAGTTGGTAGAGTCGGTCGGCGTTGTAGAGGACCGAGCGGGCGCCGGCGTCGGACCCGGCGAGAACCTGGGACACGACCGAGTTGACCTGCATGGCCCCGCCCGCCATGGCGCCGGGCACGGCCAGGGCCAGGGCGCGCTTCACGTTCGGGGTCAGGCGCGGCAGGCCCAGCTTCAGCTTCACGCCCAGACGTCGCACGCCCCACCACAACAGACCGGCCTGGATCACCCCCGAGACAGTGACCGCCGCGCTGGTGGCCAACAGCACCATCGCGGGCGAGACCGGCAAGAAGAAGCCGCCCAACAGCGGCGCCAGGGTGCAAAGGTTCAGAAAGACAGGAACCGCCGCCGACAGGGCGAACCGGCCGCCGGTGTTCAGCACTCCTGACAAGAGGGAGGCGATGGTCATGCAGGCTAGGTAAGGCATGGCCAGTTGGGTCGCGATCACCCCGACGCGCATCACCTCGGCGTCGTCCTTCCAGGCCGACAGCAACAGGGGCACGATCCAGGGCATGGCGACCTGCAACAGGATGCAGAAGGCCGCGACCACAGCGAACATGAAGGACATGGCCTCGGACGCTGTGACGGCTGCGGCCTCGTCGCCCTCGCGTGTCTTGACCCCGCCATAGACCGGCACGAAGGCCTGGGCGAAGGCGCCCTCGGCGAACAGGCGACGGAACATGTTGGGCAGCATCAGGGCCGTGGACCACACGTCCATCATTGGCCCCTGGCCGAAGTTCGCGGACAGGGCCAGATCGCGGCCGAAGCCCAGCAGACGGCTGCCCATCGTCAGGGTCGACTGCACCAGGGTATTGCGGGCGAGGCTCATGCGGACATTCGACAGGGCGCGGAAAGAAGGCTTTCGCTTAGCGCGCTTCCCCGGCGGGCGATACGGGCTTCGCGCGCGGGCTGCGGCGGCCCAGGTCGGAGACGTCCCGGGCGCTGGCGCGGGCCGAGGCGACCTTGCGTCCGGCCGGGGCCGGCGCGCGGCTGTCCAGCACCGCCTCCAGGGCCGTGCGCAGTTCGGCGATCCGCTGTTCCGAGGTGACCTTTCGGCCTTTGAGGTCCACCACATAGAAGCTGTCGACCGCCCGTTCGCCGTAGGAAGCGACGTGGGCGGAGCGGATGTTCAGGCCTTCGTCATTGAACACGCGCGACAGGGCCGCCAGAAGCCCGGGCCGGTCGGCGCACGACACCTCGACCACGGTGGCCAGTTCGCTGGCGTGATGATCGACCATGACCACGGGCCGAACCTCGAAGGCGGCCTTTCGGGCGTTGCCGGTCGGGTCGGGCGCCTTGCCTATGCGACCATCGCCGCGCGCGGCCTTTTCCAGCGCCTCGACCAGGGTCTTGATCCGGCGCGGCTCGGCCTGGCCGTACGGCAGACCCGCTCCGTCCTGGATGCGGAAGACGTCCAGCACCAGACCCTCGGATGTGGTCGCCACGCGGGCGTCGGTCACGTCGGCGCCCAGGGCGGCCATGGTCTGGGCCAGATCGGCGAACAGGCCCGGTCGGTCGGCGGCGGCGATGGAGATTTCGGTGGTCTGGACCGCCAGCCCCGCGACCGGGGGGGTCGGCGCGGCCTCGCCGGCGGCGCCTGTCTGGCGCGCGCGTTCGACCAGGGCCGGGTGCGCCGCCAGCGGATCCTCGCGCGCCACGTCCTCGCCCCGGAACAGGGCGGCGACCTGATTGTAGAGGGTGCGCATCAGCTGACCCTTCCAGCCGTTCCACACCCCCGGCCCCACAGCGCGGATATCGGCGACGGTCAGGACCAGCAGCATCCGCAACCGCTCGGGCTCGCCCACCAGTTTGGCGAAGGCGCGGATGGTGGCGGGATCGGACAGGTCGCGCTTCTGGGCATAGTCCGACAGCGCCAGATGGCTACGCACCAGCCAGACGACCAGTTCGATCCGACGCGGATCGACGCCCAGCCGCTCGCAGGCGCGGCGCGCGGCGATGGCGCCGTCTTCCAGCTGTCCCCGCTCGCCGCCCTTGCCCACATCGTGCAGCAGCATGCCCAGCATCAGGGCTTCCATGTCCGAGATCAGCTGGACGATCTCGGTGGCCAGCGGGTGGTCGTCCTTCAGCTTGCCGCGCGCGATATCGTTGATGATGCCGATGGCCTGCAGCGTATGCTCGTCCACCGTATAGGCGTGGTACATGTTGAACTGGGTCTGGCCCACGATCCGCCCCCACTCGGGCAGGAACCGCCCCAGCAGGCCCGTCTCGTTCATGATGGTCAGGACGCGATAGGGCCGCTGCCCGTGGGCCAGAATGTCCAGAAAGGCGCGCGTCGCCGCCGGATCGCGCCTCAGCCGGGGCGTCACCAGAGACAGCGACCGGGTTACGGCCGAAAAGGCGTCCGGGTGCAAATCCAGGTCGTGCTTGTCGGCGCAAACGAACAGGGTCAGCAGCTTGACCGGATCGGCGGCGAACACCTCCGGTCCTTCGACCGACAGCCGGCCTTGATCGACCCAGAAACCCTCCACCTCCAGTTTGCGTCGGGTGGAACGGAAAGAGGTCATCAGCCGCGACAGGCCCTGCGCCGTCTTCTGATGACGCGCCTCCAGCTTGGCCGACATGGCGCGGGTCAGGGCGCCGACATCGCGGGCGACCAGGAAGTATCGACGCATGAACCGCTCGACCGCCGGCTCGTCGCCCCGCCCCTGCCAGCCCATGCGGCGGGCCACCTCGGGCTGCATGTCGAAGGTCAGCTTCTCCTCGGCCCGCCCAGCGATCAGGTGCAGATGGATTCGCACACGCCAAAGGAAGTCGAAGGCGTCGTCGGACGCGCGCCGCTCGCGCGAGGTGAACATCTCGTCCATCACCGTCGCGCCCAGCCGGCTGTCGGGCGCAAGGGACCGCGCGATCCAGTACAGGGTGTTCAGGTCGCGAAGCCCGCCCTTGCCGTCCTTGACGTTGGGTTCGACCTTGTAGCGGGTCACGCCTGCCTTCTGGTGCCGGACGGCCCGCTCCTCCAGCTTGGCGGCGATGAAGGGGCGTGGATCGGACTTGGAGACCATGTCGCGGAACCGGCCGATCATCAGGTCCGACAGCCGCTCGTCGCCCGCCAGATGCCGGGCCTCCAGCAGGGTCGTGCGCACCGTCATGTCGGTGCGCGACAGGCTGAGGCATTCCTCGACCGATCGCACCGCGGGCCCGACCTTCACGCCCAGGTCCCACAGCACATAGAGGACGAACTGGATGACGCTCTCGCCGCGCAGCGTGGCCTTGGCCGGGCGCAGGAACAGCAGGTCGAGGTCGGAAAAGGGCGCCAGGACGCCCCGGCCATAACCCCCGACCGCCACCAGGGATAGCCGCTCGCTCTCGACGGCGGAGACGGGGAACAGGATCTGGGTGGCGACCCGCCACAGACCCGCCAGCATGTCGTCGGCGGCGGTGGCGTAAATGCGGGCGACCTCGCGCCCCTTCATGCCGCCGTCCAGTTTGCGCTCGGCGCGGGCGCGGGCGGCGTCATAGGTCTCGCGCAGAACGACAGAGACCGCCGCGCGCGGATCTCCCGCGCGGGCGGCCTCGTCAAGGCGGTCATCCAGACTGGGCGAAGCGATCATGTCGGCCAACCTATAGGCCGCATCCCCCTTCGCGTCAGTGAGGGATTGCTATTCCGGGCGAACGCGCTTCTTGCGGAACGACGGGTTCAGCGTCTGCTTGCGCAGGCGGATGGACTTCGGCGTCACTTCGACCAGTTCGTCGTCGTCGATATAGGCGATGGCCTGTTCCAGCGACATCTGGCGCGGCGGGGTCAGGCGAACGGCCTCGTCCTTGCCGGAGGCGCGGACGTTGGTCAGTTGCTTGCCCTTGATCGGGTTGACGTCCAGGTCGTCCCAGCGTGCATTCTCACCGATGATCATGCCCTGGTAGGTCTTTTCGCCGGCGCCGACGAACATGACGCCGCGATCTTCCAGGTTCCACAGGGCGAAGGCGGCGGTGTCGCCGTCCGAGTTCGAGATCAGCACGCCCTTCAGACGACCGGCGATGGCGCCCTTGTAGCCTTCGTAGTGGCTGAAGACGCGGTTGAGCACGCCCGAACCGCGCGTGTCGGTCAGGAACTCGCCCTGATAGCCGATCAGCGAGCGCGACGGGCATTTCAGGCTGATGCGGGTCTTGCCGGCGCCCGACGGGCCCATGTCGGTCATTTCGGCCTTACGCGCCGACAGCTTCTCGATGACGATGCCCGAGAACTCGTCGTCGACGTCGATCATGACGTCTTCGATAGGCTCCAGCTTCTCGCCGTTCTCGCCTTCCTGGAAGACCACGCGCGGACGCGAGATCGAGACCTCGAAGCCTTCGCGACGCATGTTCTCGATCAGGACGCCCAGCTGCAGTTCGCCACGGCCGGCGACTTCGTAGGCGTCGCCGCCTTCGGTCGTGGTCACGCGGATGGCGACGTTGGCCTCGGCTTCCTTCAGCAGGCGGTCACGGATGACGCGCGACTGGACCTTGTCGCCTTCGCGACCGGCCAGAGGACTGTCGTTGACCGAGACGGTCATGGAGATGGTCGGCGGATCGATCGGCTGGGCGGGCAGAGGCTCGGTCACCTCGATGGCGCACAGGGTGTCGGCGACGGTGGCCTTGGACATGCCGGCGATGGCGACGATGTCGCCCGCTTCCGAACCCTCGTCCAGAGCCGTGCGCTTCAGGCCGCGGAAGGCTAGGACCTTTGTGATCCGGCCGCGCTCGATTTCCTTGCCGTCGCGGTCCAGGGCGTGGATCGCCATGCCCGGGATCGCCTTGCCGCTCTCGATACGGCCGGTCAGGATGCGACCCAGGAAGGGATCGCTTTCGATCAGCACGTCCAGCATGCGGAACGGTTTGTCCTTGTTTTCCTGAACCTTGGGCGCCGGAACGTGATCGACGATCAGGTCGAACAGCGGGGCCAGGTTGTCGTTGGGTTGGTTCAGATCCATCGTCGCCCAGCCGTTGCGGCCCGAGGCGTAGATGTGCGGGAAGTCCAGCTGCTCGTCCGTCGCGCCGATGGCGGCGAACAGGTCGAAGGTCTCGTTGTGGACGCGGTCCGGATCGGCGTGGGCGCGGTCGACCTTGTTGATGCACAGGATCGGGCGCAGGCCCATCTTCAGCGCCTTGGTCAGGACGAACTTGGTCTGGGGCATGACGCCCTCTTCGGCGTCGACCAGGATGACGCAACCGTCCACCATGCCCAGGATGCGTTCGACCTCGCCCCCGAAGTCGGCGTGGCCGGGGGTGTCGATGATGTTGATGCGGGTTTCACCGGCCTTGCCGTTCCAGAGCACCGAGGTGCACTTGGCCAGAATGGTGATGCCGCGCTCTTTTTCCTGGTCGTTGGAGTCCATCGCGCGCTCGGTCTGCGCCTCGTTGGCTCGGAAGACGCCGGACTGGGCGAGCAGTTGGTCCACCAGGGTCGTCTTGCCGTGGTCGACGTGGGCGATGATGGCGACGTTGCGCAGGTTCATTTGATAATCGCGAAAAGGCGCGGCCGGCATACGGGCGGCCGCTGGTCATGAAAAGGCATGCGGGAGGCGCGCGCCTCTTACAGGCATGTGGACAGAAACACCATAGCGGGCGTTCGCGGCGATTATTCCAAGCTTACCGATATTTCATCCGCAGGGCCGCATCCGATGACGTCGGACGTCTCCTCTTTCCAGCGAGGGCCTGAAGGCAGGCTCTTCTGATGCGGGAGATTGTGACGATGGGCGTGATGCTGGAATTGATGGTGGCTGGCGCTTTGCTCGCTGGCGAGGCGCCGGACATGCATGTCGATGCCCAGGGCCTGCAGATGGCTCGACCGGGAGATGCGCTGATGTTGGCGGGACGCATTCGGGTCGCCAGTCGTGACTGGTGCGCCGCGCACCGCGCCTTTCTGACCCCGAATTCTGTGGGCGACCCCCTGGTGTGCGAGCGGGAGATGAGGCGTCGGGCATACAACGCCCTGCCCCGGTCCAGCCGCCTGGACTTCGTGCGGGCGGGTGGTCAGACAGCGCTGAATCGTTCCTAGAGCGGCCTGAGCATATAGCGGGCGTCGGGACCGTAGCTGGCGAGTTTCGCCGCCATGGCCTCGGCCGGCTGTTCGACGAAACCGTGCCGGGACCAGAAGCCGACCGCATCATTGACCGCGACCAGGGCGATGGCGGGCCAGTCGTCCTCGGTCGCCTGTTCGGCCAGCCGCTCGATGATCCGGCCCGTGACGCCCCCGCCCCGCGCTTCGGGATGCAGGGCCAGGTCATGCAGATAGATCAGGGCCGGTTCGGCCGGCAGGCCCTCGATCACCGTGTTCAACGGCGGCGCGCTCTCGGCCCGCCACGGATAGGCGATCAGATAGCCCCGGGCCGGGCCATCCGTATCCGCCAGCACGAAACAGCCGCGCGGATAGAGCGCCAGCCGATTTTCGAAACAGGATCGGCCCTCGAAATGGTCCGGGAAGGACAGGCGCGCGACCTCGACCACGGCGTCGATGTCGGTCGGCCGCATGGGTCGCCAGTTTAGCCCCGTTACTGGGTCGGGCAGCGCGCGTTCAGTTCCGCCTTCTGGAAACGCCATCTGATGATCCTTTCCTGACCGTCCATCACGCCTTCGATCCGGGCGTTCAGGACATCGCCTTCGCGTTCATAGACGACGCGTTTGGGAAAGTCGTCGTCCGCCGCCTGTTCGAACACCACGCGGGTCGGGCCGGATGCGATGACCGGAAACGTGGTCGCGGCCTGCCCCTCGGGATGCGCAAAATAGGCCAGAGGGGCCGCCGGGGTCGGATCGACCGGCGCGATGCGCGACAGCTCCCATCCCGCCCGGCCGCCGCGCACCGTCAGCGAGGTTCCCAGCATCAGGTTTAGGCGCGGATCGGTCCAGGTCTCCGACACCTCGCGCTCCGGCTCGCATGACAGCCAATAGCCGGACATCCAGCCCAAGTCGGGTCGCAGGTCCGCGTGAAGCGCAGCGGCGAGAAGCAGCGGGGTCAGCATGGTCGTCATCCCTCTCTAGTCGAGGCATGCAGGCTAGACCGGATGCGGCCCCGACGGCTTGTAGGTTTGCGACGCAATGGCGCGGGCCAGTTCATGCTGTTCTCGCGCCCAGTCTGTGGCGGTGCAGCCCAGAAAGCGTCTTAAGTCGCGCGCCATCTGCGGCTGATCGAAATATCCGGCCTCCAGCCCCGCCGCCAGCCAGCCCTCGGTCTCGCCGTCCGGCTGGGCCGCGTGGTCGAACACCCGACGAAAGCGAAAGATCGAACGCAGCAAGCGGGGCGACACCCCCACTCGATGCGCGAACCGGCGCTGAACGGCGCGCTGTTCGGATGCCGATCGGACCCGCGCCGGGCGTTCGGCCGCGGCGTCTTCGATCTCGGCGCGGATCATGGGGTCGATCGTCCAGCCCGCGCCCAGCCTCTGCGCCTCCAGCCAGGCGGCGATGGCCGCGACCTGACCCTCTGAATCCCCGGTTGGGGCCGTGAATCCGGCCAGCCGCTCGACCATGTCCAGCCGCCGGTCGGTCGCCTCGCTCAGCGGCCGACCCAGAAATCCCCGTGCGCCATCGGGTTCGAACCGCACGGCGACCAGTTCGGTCGGGCCGGTCGGCCGCATGACCAGGGGCCGGGTCATCTGCCCCGCGAACAGGGCCGTGGGCTGCAGGCGGAATTCGCCGTCGTCGCCCTGTTCGGCATAAGGTGCGCCCAGGTCGAAGATCAGCTCGGGACAGCCGTCGGGCGCGATGCGCTGGATGGTCGGCGTCGGATCGGGCGCGTCATAGGTCCAGATGACGCGGACGAAGGGCCGTAAGGCCGGCGGCGGCGCGAACTCCTGATACCGTTCCTCCCCCGAGGCCATGTCAGTTGACCTTGGATGGGTTCGGCGGGGCGTCGGGCAGGGCGGAAACCGGCACGCCGTCGTCCTTGAGCTTTTTCACCTCGGCGGGCGTCGCCTCGCCATAGATTTCGCGCTTCTCCGACTTGCCCTCGTGAATGTCGCGGGCCTCGCGGGCGAACGTGTCGCCGACATAGTCGAAGTTGGCCTCGACGTGGGCGCGCACCTCGCGGGCGGCGGTCATCATCAGGGTCTGCATCTTGGCGGCGACATCCGACGCGGGATCGGCCTTGCGCGCGCTGCTGACGGCCGGGGCCATGATCGCCTTCTGAACCGAATGCGAGCCGCAGAACGGGCACTCCACCAGGCCGCGCCCCGCTTGGTCGTCAAAGTCGGACGAGGAGCCGAACCAGGCCTCGAACTCGTGGGCCTGGTCGCATTTCAGTGCGTAGCGGATCATGGGACAATCAAACGGCGGGCAGGAAATCGCGATCGTGGGTCAGGGCAGGCACCGCCGCTCGCGCGCGGGCCACCGCCTCCATGTCCAGCTTCGCCGTCACGATGCAAGGGTCGTCATGATCCGCCTTGGCGATGATCTCGCCCCAGGGTCCGACCACGGTGGACCGGCCCCAGGTGCGGCGACCGTCCTCGTGCAGCCCGCCTTGCGCCGGCGCCAGGACGAAGGCGCCCGTCTCGATGGCGCGAGCGCGCAGCAAAGTCTCCCAATGCGCCTCGCCCGTCGGGGCGGTGAAAGCGGCAGGGACCGCGATCATCGACGCCCCCGCCTTGGCCAGCTGGCGATGCAGATGGGGAAAGCGGATGTCGTAGCAGATGGTCAGTCCCAGCCGACCCCAGGGCGTGTCCGCGACCGCCGCACCGTCTCCCGGCCGCACCGTCGCACTCTCGCGATAGGTCTCGCCGTTCGGCAGGTTCACGTCGAAGACGTGCAGCTTGTCGTATCGGGCGACGATCCCACCGGACGCATCGATCAACAGCGACCGATTGGCGGCGCGGCCGTCTCCGGCATGGCCGGACCTCACGATGGCTGAGCCGATCAGCAGCCAAACGCCCAGTTCCGCCGCCAGACGACGCAGACCCACCACGACGACATCGGCGTCCTCGGTGGTAATCGCGGCGTCGCGACGGTCCCGGCGCTGTTCCAGGACATTGGTCCCCTCGGGCGTAAGGATGAACTTCGCTCCGCCCTTCGCCGCTTCGCGGATCAGGGGCTCGACATGGGCCAACGCCGCCTCAGCCGTCGCCGGCGTGCGGGTCTGGATCAGGGCGATGTCGAGCCCGCCGCTCACGGGATCAGGCCGCCAGAAGCGCGTCGAGCTTGCCGTCGCGATCCAGGGCGTGGACGTCGTCGGAGCCGCCGACGTGTTGGCCGCCGATGAAGACCTGCGGGAAGGTCATGCGGCCGCCGGACTTCTCGACCATCTCGGCCTTCTTGTCGGGATCGTTCGAGGCGACGATCTCGGTGTAGTCCACGCCCTTCTTCTTCAGCAGCGCCATGGCGCTGTAGCAATAGGGGCAGCCGGGCTTGGTGTAGATGACGACGTCGGCCAAATCAGGTCTCCAGAACGATATGTCCCAGGCGGCGAGCCGCCGCGCGGGGAGCGATAGGGGTTACATAGTCAGTTCACGGGCGTTTCGCACCCGCGCGATGACCGCCAAGTCCACGCCGCGCGCTCCGGCGTCGAGCAGGGCGCGCGCGCAGGCGTCTCCGGTCGCGCCCGTGGTCAACACATCGTCGATCAGAAGGATGCGCCGCCCTCTGATGCGACGCCGCCCGACCTCGGTCACGGCGAAGGCCTTCCTGACGTTCAGACGCCGCCCGCGCTGGCTCTTGCCGCCCTGGCTGGTGGTGTGGCTGGTGCGGACCAGGGAGTCGGGCAGATAGTCGCGGCCTGCGTCGCGGGCCAGCGGTCGGGCGATCTCGGCCGCCTGGTTGAAGCGGCGTGACAGCAGGCGCAACGGATGCAGCGGCACGGGAACGACCGCATCGGCCGCCTCGACCAGATCGGCGGCGGACCGGCCGATCCAGCGGGCGAACAGGGGCGCGAACTGCTGCTGGTCCCCGTGCTTGAACCTCAGGATCAGCCCCCGCGACGCCTCGTCGTACAGACACGCCGCTCGCGCCCGCTGAAAAACATAGGGCTGGGCGATACAGGCTGTGCAGCGGTCCTCGGCGAAGGCGCCGCCGTCATATTCGAACGCCGCCCCGCACCCGTCGCAGACCGGCGCCTCCAGAAACCGGATGCGGCTCCAGGCGTCCGGCGTCAGACCGGCCGCAGCCGTCGCCTCGCGGCTGTCATGCGCCATCGGCGGCAGGATCAGATCCGCCAATCCGCGTCCGGCGCCGCGCAACTGTCGCCCCGCCCCTTCCCAGGCGCGCCGCCAGCCCCCATCCTGTTCGTCCATGACTGCCCCCCAATCCCCTTCCGAAGGCCCCCCGCGCATCTTCGACGCCGCCCGGCGTCAGGCGCGGCTGGCGCGGTCCGCCGCCCGGTTCGACCAGGCCGACTTCCTCCACGCCCGCGCCGCCGCCAACGCCGCAGAGAGCCTGGAAGCCATATTGCGCGATTTTCCCGTTGCGGTCGATCTGTCTGCCCACCCAGGGGTGTTCGAGCGCGCGGTCAGGTCCAGCGACGCCGCAGGTCGCGTGGGACCGATCCTGACGCCCGTCTCCCTGGCCCAACGCGCGGCGCCGGGCGCGCAAGCCCTGCCGCTGGAGGATGGATCGACCGATCTGATCGTCTCGCTGCTGACCCTGCACTGGGCCAACGACCTGCCCGGCGCCCTGGCCCAGATCCGGCGCGCGCTGAAGCCGGATGGTCTGTTCATCGGCACCTTGTTTGGCGCGGGCACCCTGAAGGAACTTCGGGCGATCCTGACCGAGGTCGAACTGGAGGAACGCGGCGGCGCCCAGGCGCGGGTCTCGCCCTTTGCCGACGGCTATGACGGTGCGGCTCTGCTGCAGCGCGCCGGTTTCGCCCTGCCCGTCTCCGACGTCGACCGGTTCAGCGTCCGCTACGCAGACCTGTTCGCCCTGATCCGCGACCTGCGCGCCATGGGCGAGACCAATGTGCTGCATGGATCGGTCCGACCGCTGAACCGCCGCATCGCCGCCCGCGCCGCCGCTCTATACGCCGAACGCCACGCCCAGTCCGACGGCCGCATCCCGGCGACGTTCGAGATCATCCACCTGGCCGGCTGGAAACCGCACGAGAGCCAGCAGAAGCCTCTGCCCCGCGGCTCGGCCAAGACGCGGCTGGCCGATGTCCTGGGCGTAAAGGAAATGACGGGCGAAGAGCCGGATTAGCCGCCGATCGCGGCCTGCATAGCGGCGGACAGCTTTTGCACCGTCACGGCCAGGCCGCCGTTCTGGGTGTTCGCCAGCGCGCTGATCGAGGTGACGATCGCCAGGAAAATCAGGGCGCAGATCAGGCCGTATTCGATTGAGGTGGCCCCGCTCTCGTTACGCAGGAACCGGCCGATAAGACGTCGCATGGCCGGCCTCCCTGGTCGGCGGTGATCAAAGCAGGTCGCGCAACCAGGCGACCAAGGGTTCGTCCGCCGGCGGCATGGGATAGTCCGAAAGCGTGTTCGGCTTCACCCAGGCCAAGCCGTCGTGTTCACGCGCCGTGACCACGCCGTCCCACCGTCGGCACAGATACAATGGCATCAACAGGTGAAACGAATCGTAAGCGTGGCTGGCGAAAACGAACGGCGACAGACAGTTTTCGCTGACGTCGATGCCCAGTTCTTCCTTGAGCTCGCGGATCAGGGCCTGTTCCGGCCGCTCTCCCGGCTCGACCTTGCCGCCCGGAAACTCCCAAAGCCCGGCCAGTTTCTTGCCTTGCGGCCGTTTGGCGATCAGCACCCGTCCGTCAACATCGATCAAGGCGACGGCGACGACCAGGACAGTGGGAAGCGGCGCGTCGCTCATGAGCGATAATCGCCGTTGATCTCGATGTAGCCCTTGGTCAGATCGCAGGTCCAGACGGTGGCGGAGGCCCGGCCCGCGCCCACATCGACGGTTATGTCGATCTCCGGCTTCTTCATATAGGCGCTCATCTTGGCCTCGTCGTAGGTCGCTGACGGCGCGCCGTCGACGGCGGCGACATTGGGGCCGAACCTGATGCCCAGGCGGTCGCGATCCACCGGCTCCTCGGTCTTGCCAACCGCCATGACGACCCGGCCCCAGTTGGCGTCCTCGCCGGCGATGGCGGTCTTTACCAGGGGGCTATCGGCGATGGACTTGGCCAACTTTCGAGCAGATGCCGGGCTGGCGGCGCCGTCCACCGTCACCTTGACGAACTTGGTCGCGCCCTCGCCGTCGCGCACCAGCTGGTGCGCCAGGTCCAGCATCACCTTGTCCAGAGCGGCCGAGAAGCTCTTGAGGCGGCGATCCCCCACCCGCCCGATACGCGGAGCGCCCGAGGTCCCGGTGGCGAACAGCAATGCCGTATCGTTGGTCGAGGTGTCGCCGTCCACCGTCACGCTGTTGAAGGTGGTGCGGACGTGCAGGCCCAGCAGCGCCTGCAGCACATTGGGGTGGATGTCGGCGTCGGTGACGATGAAGGCCAGCATGGTCGCCATGTCCGGCGCGATCATGCCCGACCCCTTGGCGATGCCGGCGATACGGACCTTGTAGCCCTCGATCTCGGCCTCGGCATACGATCCCTTGGGGAAGGTGTCGGTGGTCATGATGCCCCGACCGGCCCTGGCCCAGGCGTCGGCGTCCAGCCCGTGCTCGATCTCGGGCAGTTTGGCGACGATCTTCTTTTCGTCCAGCACCACGCCGATCACCCCGGTCGAGGCCAGCATGACGTCGCGCTGACGACAGCCGAACCGTTTGGCGACCTCCGAGGCCGTGCGGCGCGCCGCGTCGGCGCCGGCCTTTCCGGTGAAGGCGTTGGCGCAGCCGGCGTTGACGACCAGGGCCCGCACGTCCTTGCCGCCGTCCGGCCCCGCCAGATGCTTCTTGCACCAGTCCACGGGCGCAGAGCCGATCTTGTGGCGGGTGAACACCCCGGCGCAGCTGGTGCCGCGCGCGAAATGGAACACCACAAGGTCGTCGCGCTCGTGCTTGTAGAAGCCGGCGCGGGCGGTGGCGATTTCTACTCCGCCGATGGGGGGAATGGTCGGGAAGGGCACGGCCAGGGGCGAGATGGACAGGCCGGGCTTGCCGGCGGCGGGCGCAGCCGCCGCGACGGCCGTGTCCGAGCCGGGGGTGCGCGTCGCGCGCTTCAGGGCCGTAGCGAACGGGTCCAGCGCTTTTTCAAACGCATGCTCGATCTTCTGGCCGGTCGTGGAGGGGGGCTTGGTCATGTCAGGCGGCCGGTGCGGGAGACGGGGTGGATGCCGGGGCAGGCGTGGAGGCGGCGGCCGGCGACTGTGCAGGCAGGCGGACATCGACCTTGGCCTTGCCTCGCAGCTGTTCCAGCAACTGGCGCACGCCTTCATAGGTCAGATAGCGCACGATCTGCGGACGGGCCTGCTCCAGCGTCGGCGGGTTCTCCTTGCGCCGATCCTCGACCCGCAGCACGGCCCAGCCGCCCTCGGTCTGGAACGGGCCGACGGTCGAACCTGCCGGCTTGTCGCGCAGGGCGTCGGCATAGGCTTGGGGCATGACGTCCAGCGTCGAATAGCCCAGGTCGCCGCCCGAGAACCGCGTCGCCTCGTCCACCGACCGCTCCGCCGCCACCGCTTCGAACCCGGCGCCTTGGCCCAGAATGCCGATCACGGCCTCGGCCTCGGGCTTGGTGCGTGACAGGATCAGGCGGACGCGGATCTCTTCAGAGGTCTTCGCCAGCCGCAGTTGCTCATTATAGAGGGTCTGCACCGCTTGGTCGGACACGGCCTTGTTGACCACGCTCTCGACCAGCATGTCGCCCAGGATCCGTTCGCGGGTCGCATCCAGACGCCGCTGCGCCAGGGGCGACGAATCCAGCCGGCGGCGTTGCGCCTCGCCCGCCAGCAGTTTCTGGTCGATCACCTCATCCAGCACGCGGCGGAAAAGATCCGAGGTCGCATCCAGCGTCTCGCCCTCGCCGATCAGGCCCTGCGCCACCGCCTCGCGCTTCACGTCCGACGCCCAGATGGTCTCGTCCTGCACCGTCGCCACGGCCTGGTCGCCCTGCTCGGGCGGCCGGTCGTCGCCGGATCGCGAACAGGCGGCCGTCGAAAGGACCGCGGCCAAAAGCGCTGTCGTCAGGATGCTGGAAGGTCGCCGGAAGGGGGTCAAGGGGGCGCTCCGTCGAAGGCGGCCGAAAGCCCCTCGCGTTGACAGGGGTTAGGCCGGTGCTTAAGTCCCGCCTGCGCCCAAGTCGAGGGGTTTTGATCGTCTGCGCGGCCCTTCGCGCGCGCCTGATGCGGCGCTCCGGGGCCGTGATCGTTCAGGGCCTCTCTCGCGGCGTCCGTATCGCCGCCCCTCACGGGATTTCAGAGCCGCTCAGCTCGCAGACGCTCGACCGCTTACCGGATCCAACATGCTCGGCTTCGCCAAGAAACTTTTCGGCTCTTCCAACGACCGCAAGGTCAAGGCCTTCCAGGACCACGCCCAGCGCATCAATGCGCTGGAGCCCAAGTTCGCGGCCCTGTCCGACGACGAATTGCGGATGATGACCGACGCCTTCCGCGACCGTGTGGCGAACGGCGAGACCCTGGACAAGATCCTGCCTGAGGCCTTCGCCGTGGTGCGCGAGGCGTCCAAGCGGGTGTTGGGCCAACGTCAGTATGATGTGCAGCTGGCCGGCGGCATGATCCTGCACGAGGGCGGCATCGCCGAGATGCGGACCGGCGAGGGCAAGACCCTGGTCGCCGTGGCGCCCGTCTATCTGAACGCCCTGCCTGGCAAGGGCGTGCATGTCATCACCGTGAACGACTACCTGGCCCGCCGCGACGCCGAGACGATGGGCAAGGTCTATCGCTTCCTGGGTCTTGAGGTCGGCGTCATCGTCAACGGCCTCAGCCAGGGCCAGCGCCAGCAAGCCTACAACGCCGACGTCACCTACGGCACCAACAATGAGTTCGGCTTCGACTATCTGCGCGACAACCTGGTCTATGATCGGCGCGAGATGGTGCAGCGTCCGCACAACTTCGCCATCGTCGACGAGGTCGACTCCATCCTGATCGACGAGGCGCGCACGCCTCTGATCATCTCGGGACCGACCGAAGACCGTTCGGACCTCTACAAGGTGCTCGACGGCCTGATCAAAGAGTTGATCAAGGACAAGGAGACCTTCGAGCTCGACGAGAAGCAGAAGCAGGTCCTGCTGACCGAGCTGGGCTCCGAGCGGATCGAAGAGTCGCTGGAAAGCGGCGGGCATTTCGCCGCCGACACCACCGGCCTGTATGACGCCGCCAACATCAGCCTGGTCCACCACGCCAACCAGGCCCTACGCGCCAACACCCTGTATCAGCGCGACAAGGACTATATCATCAAGGGCGGCGAGATCGTCCTGATCGACGAATTCACCGGCCGCATGATGACCGGCCGCCGCCTGTCCGAAGGCCTGCACCAAGCCATCGAGGCCAAGGAAGACGTCAAGATCCAGCCCGAGAACCAGACCCTGGCCTCGGTCACGATCCAGAACTATTTCCGCCTGTACCAGAAGCTGTCGGGCATGACCGGCACGGCCGCGACCGAGGCGCAGGAGTTCGGCGACATCTACAAGATGGACGTGCTGGAGGTGCCGACCAACCGTCCGATCCAGCGCAAGGACTTCGACGACGAGGTCTATCGGACCCACGACGAGAAGAACCAGTCCATCGCCAAACAGATCGCTGAATGCCACCTGGCGGGTCAACCCATCCTGGTCGGCACGGTCTCGATCGAGCGTTCAGAACAGCTATCGGACCTGCTGAGCAAGTTCGAATACAAGGTCGAGGTCTCGCGCGCGCTGAAGCCGGAATATGCGGGCAAGGCCAAGGAAGCCGAGAAGATCGGCGACGCCGCTTATGACATCACCTACGAAACCAAGCTTCGCGGCATCCCGCACTCCGTCCTGAACGCGCGTCAGCACGAGCAAGAGGCCTATATCGTCGCCGACGCCGGCCTACCGGGCGTGGTGACCATCGCCACCAACATGGCCGGCCGCGGTACCGACATTCAGCTCGGGGGCAACCTCGAAATGAAGATGCAGAAGTGGATGCTCGAACAGCGCAATATGGCTGTCGAGGTCACCCACGAAATGGAAGTGGCCCAGGAGGCCCAGTTCAAGGCCGACATCGCCGTTCAGAAGAAGATTGCGCTGGACGCCGGCGGCCTGTTCGTCCTGGGCACCGAACGTCACGAAAGCCGCCGGATCGACAACCAGCTGCGCGGCCGCACCGGTCGTCAGGGGGACCCCGGCACCTCGAAATTCTACCTGTCCTGCGAGGACGACCTGCTGCGCATTTTCGCCGGCGACCGTCTGGACTCGATCATGAAGACGTTCGGGGTCGCGGAAGGCGAGGCCATTACCCACCCCTGGCTGAACCGCGCCATCGAGACGGCCCAAAAGCGCGTCGAGACCCGCAACTACGACATCCGCAAGAACCTGCTGAAATACGACGACGTCGTGAACGACCAGCGCAAGGCCGTGTTCGAGCAGCGTCAGGAGTTCATGGACTCCGAGGACCTGTCCGAACTGGTCGGCGATTTCCGCCGCGACGTGGTCTCCGACCTGGTCGAACGCTACATGCCGCCCAAGGCCTATGCCGAGCAGTGGGACATCGACGGCCTGGACGAGCGCGTCCGCTCGACTCTGGGCCTGGAGCTGCCGCTGCACGACTGGGCGGCCGAGGAAGGCGTCTCGAACGAGGAGATCGAGGACCGGCTTCTGGCCGCCTCCGACGCCCGCGCCGCCGAGCGCCTGGAACAGATCGGCGCCGACCAGACGCGCGGCCTCGAAAAGCAGTTCATGCTGCAGATGATCGACATGCAGTGGCGCGAGCACCTGGTCCACCTGGACCACCTGCGCGGCGTCATCGGCCTGCGCGGCTACGGCCAGCGCGACCCGCTGAACGAATACAAGACCGAGGCCTTCTCCCTGTTCGAAAGCCTGCTCTACGACCTGCGTCATAACGTGACGCGCTGGCTGATGACGGTCGAGTTCCGCTTCCAGGCCCCGCCCGAACTGCCCGAGTTCCAGGAAATCCACCTGAACCCCGGCACCGGCGAGAACGAGATGGCCAATCCGTCGGCCCAGAACCCGGAAGGCACGTTGATCGGCGACGACCGTTCGAAACTGCCGATCGAGATGCTGCCCCCCGGCTGGGAAATGACCGGCCGCAACTCCCCCTGCCCCTGCGGCTCGGGCCGCAAGTTCAAACACTGCCACGGGGCGCTGGTCTAGGCTGCGCCGCTTGCCTCGGCGCGGTCTCTGGACGATCCTGATCGAAAGGAGACCGCGATGGGCAAGCTGGAACGGATAACGGCCGAGGTTCCGGTCGAGATGGCGAACGGCATCCGAGCCGCCGTTGGAGCCGGCGCCTATGCTTCGACCGATGCCTTGGTGCTGGATGCGCTGGCGCATTGGCTGGACGGCGCTCGCCCCGCAGAGCTCTCATCTGAAGACTTGCGCACGCTCCTAGCAGAGGGGGCGGAAGGCGAAGGCATGGACGCCGACGCGTTTTTTGATCGTCTCGATCAAGAAATCGGCGCCCTGCATCATCCGTCGGCAAAGGCGGAATGAAGGCCGTCCTGTCGCCTGCCAGCCAGCGGGATATAAGAAAGATCGTGATCTACATCGCAGGCGACAGTCCGGTTCGCGCGCGATCGCTTGGTCTGGAACTGCGTAAACGTTGTCATGCGATCGGTGACGATCCCGGCCTCTATCCGCTTGCAAAACACCTCGGCGAAGGCCTCCGCCTGGTGAAGCACGGCGTCTATTTCATCTTCTATGTCGTCGAGCCGGACCACGTTCGGATTCGACGGGTCATTCATAGCGCTCGCCTGATCGACGCCGATATGGTTCGTTCGTCATGACCTACAAATCCCTATTTTCACGCGCCCTGTCGGCAGCCCCCGAGCGGCTGCATTTCGCGGCCCACAGCCACCATTTGTGGCCCGACGCCAGTTTCGAGGCGCAGCAGCAGGCCTGGCTGGACGCCAATCTGCACGCCGACCACAAATGGGACCTCGTCTTCGGCCAAGTGATCCCCGAAGCCCAGGCTCAGGTCGCCGCCGAGCTGGGCCTGCCGTCGCCCGACAGCATCGTCTTCTCGTCCAACACCCATGACTTCCTGCTGCGCCTGTTCTCGGGCGTGGAGACGACGCCGGCCCGCATCCTGGCGACGGACGGCGAATTCCATTCCTTCCGCCGTCAGGCCGAGCGGTGGGAGGAGATCGGCGCGGCGGTGGTCACGCGCGTGCCCCTGGCCCCCTTCGACACCTTCGCCGACCGCTTCGTCGCCGAGGCGGCTAAGGGCGGTTACGACTGGATCGTGGTCAGTCAGGTCTTCTTCCGCACCGGGGGGCTGTTCGACCGGATCGAGGATCTCGCCGCCCTGGCCCGGCCCGAAGGGCCCTGGGTGCTGATCGACGGCTATCACGGCTTCATGGCGACCCCGACCGACCTGTCGGCGGTGGCGGACCGGGTCTTCTATGTCGCTGGCGGCTATAAATACGCCATGGCGGGCGAGGGGGCCTGTTTCCTGCACGCCCCGCCCGGCTTCTGTCCGCGCCCCGTGGTGACCGGCTGGTTCGCGGAGTTCGGCGACCTGTCGGGCCCGCCCGGCGGGGTTCAGTATCGCAACGACGGCGGCCGCTTCTGGGGCGCGACCTTCGACTGTTCGGCTATCTATCGGTTCAACGCCGCGCGTCGGATGCTGGAGGATCAGGGTCTGGACACCGCCGCCGTCGCCGCCCACGCGCGTGATCTGGCGGGCCGCTTCCAGGCGGCGGCCCAGGACGGCCGCGCCGGCGTGCTGGACCAGGCGGAAATCCTCAACCCGGTGGTCGGCGACACCCCGCGCGCTCGTTTTCTGGCCCTTCGTCACCCCGACGCTCAGGCCTGGTGCGCCGGTCTTCGTCAGGCGAACGTGGTCACTGATGTGCGCGACGACGTGATCCGATTCGGCTTCGGTCTGTATCAGGACGCCGAGGACGTCGATCGCCTGATCGCCGCCTGCCGCACCCTCTGATCAATAGAAGGTCGTGTCGTCCTGCTTGGTGGGGGCCGGCGCCGCACGGGGCGTCGAACCCGGTCGGTTCAGTCGAGACGGCGGGCCGGGCTGGGCCTGAGGGGATCCCGGCGTCGGCGTCGCGTTCGCATCTGGGGCGTTCACCGGCGGAATAGCCGGAAGCGCCGGATAAGGCATGGCTGGCGCCTCGCCTTGCGCCGTCGGAACTTCGGTCTCGGCCTCGGCCTCGGGTGGGGCGGCGTCGCCTTTCGTCTCCCCCAGTCGATCCGGCGCCCCGACATCGTCGCGGATGAAGGCCCAGGCGCGATGGTCGGCGCAGCCGCAGGCTTTCAGGAAGCCGTTCTGGTCGCGCCACAGGATCAGCGGATAGCTGATCTTGACCCCGGACTCCTTGAGCAGCTGGCTCAGCCGTTCGTCGAACCGGCGCCCGGCCTCGACCACGGCCGTGCGCGCCAGATTGCCGTCGGCCTGGGGCAGACCGGCGGCGGTCCAGCTGTTCGCAGGGGTGGCCATCCAGCGCTCGTAAAGGGGCCAGTCGCGCGTCAGCCAAAGTTCGGCGACCGTCGCGCGCTCCGCCGCCGTCGATTGCGGCGCGCCTTCCAGATCGGGGCGGGCGAACAGGATGAACCGGGTCTCGATCCCTGCGGCCTTCAGCTTGGCCACCTCGTCGCGCTCATAGCGATGGGCCGAGGCGCTGTCGCGATAGGTGACGATATAGAGGGCCTGCCCGCCGCTGCCGTCCGACACCCACGAGGCCTCGTCGAGCAGTTGTTGAACCTCGGCCTGATTGCGGCTGATCGTGACCGGCTGAAACCGCGAATAGAAGTTCCAGTAGGCCCAGTATCCCGCACCCGCGAGCAACAGGCCGACTATGGCCGCCACGATCGATCCCAGAAGAAAGCGACGCATATGATCGGGTGCTCCAGCTTCACCGTTGACCCCTCACAACGCATAGCATCGAAATCCGTTGTCCACGCCAGCGGTCGGCGCCGGACAGAGGCCAAAATGTCGCGAAGAATCCCCGACCCTCGCTCTTGAACGGCGAAACGGGCTTCCCATTTTTGTTTTCGACGCTGCGGGACACTCCCCCTCCGAACCGCAGCGAAGCGAGACCGGCGCCCTCCCCTCCCCTCCAGGCGCCGCTCGCGCAGGCCGCCGGACTCCCCCAGTCCGGCGGCTTTCTGCTTTGTGGCGCTGCACAATAATTCCAACCTGATCGCTGATCATCACAACGATCGGTCGCCAGGGGCTTCCCGAGCGACCGGACCTGGCCTAGTCAGCGGGGGTGGCGCCGCGTCGCGCCGCATTTCTTGCGGCTCTGCCGCGTTGTTCGAGACTGCTCGTCCATGACCGCCCCCGATCTGCGCCAATCCTCCGTTCAGCCGATCACCAAGGCCGCGCTGGAGGCGGCCTTCGCCAAGATCGTTGGGACCGGGCCCGGTGCAGTCGAACAGGCCTATCTGACCCAGGCGCATGAGGACTATGCCGCTGACGAGACGCCCGAGCTGAGCGGCGAGGATCTCGCCGCCCTGCTCGCCGCCTCCTGGACCGCCGCCAAGACCTATCCGAACGACGCCGCGGCGCCCGCCATCACCGTCGGCCCGCTTCAGGGCGCGGACGGCAAGGCGCTGGACTATGACCTGGTGCGCATTGTCCAGGCGGACGCCCCCTTCCTGGTGGACAGCGTCATGGGCGCCCTGGCCGAGGCCGGGGTTTCGGTGCGCGCCCTGTTCCACCCGGTGGTGGAACTGGACGGCCGTCGCCTGTCGATCATCATGCTGGTCATCGACAGCGTGCCGCAGGAGCGTCGCGACGTTCTCGGCGAGGGCCTGGCCCAGAGCCTGTCCGACGTCCACGCCGCCGTCGCCGACCACGAGGCCATGACGGCCCTGATGCGCCAGGCCGTGCAGCGGCTGGAGGCGACCCCGCCGTCGGTCGATCCCGCCGTGCTGGCCGAAAACATCGCCTTCCTGAAATGGCTGAAGAGCGACCATTTCGTCTTCCTGGGCGCGCGCGACTACGACTATCCGCTGAACGCCGACGGCGACTATGAGGCCGAGGCGCCCCTGGGTCTGTCCACCGACGGCCTGGGCATTCTGGCCGACCCCGAACGCACCGTTCTGCGCCGCGCGTCCGAGCCGGCGGTCCTGACGCGTCAGATGCGTCGTCAGCTGGACCTCAGCGAGCCTGTGACAGTGGCCAAGGCCAACGCCCGCTCGCGTGTGCACCGCCGCGCCTACATGGACTATGTCGGGGTCAAGCGTTACGGCCCGGACGGCAAAGCGACGGGCGAGACCCGTTTCGTCGGCCTGTTCACCTCCGAAGCTTACGACCAACTGGCGACCGAGGTGCCGCTGCTGCGTCGCAAGGTGGCCAACGCCCTGGCCCGCGCCGACAAGGCGCCCGGAAGCCACAACGAAAAACGCCTCAAGAACATCCTTGAGAATTACCCGCGCGACGAGCTGTTCCAGATCACCGAGGACGAACTGCTGTCCATCGCCCTGGGCATCCTTCACCTCTACGACCGGCCGCGCATCCGCCTGTTCTCGCGTCAGGACCCGTTCGACCGCTTCGTCTCGGTCCTGTGCTTCATCCCGCGCGAGAAGTTCGATTCCGCCGTGCGCGAACGGATCGGCCAGATCGTCGCCCGCGCCTGGGGCGGCCGGATTTCGGCCTGGTATCCGCAACTGTCGGACGCACCCTTGGTCCGGGTCCACTACATCATCGGCGTGAACCCCGGCGAGCATCCGATCCCCGATCCGGTTCAGCTGGAGGCCGATGTCGCCGAGGCCGGACGCGGCTGGATCGATCGTTTCGAAGGCGCCCTGCGTCGTTCGGGCGTCGAGGAAGTCGCTGTCGGACCGCTCAGCGCTCAATGGGCCCGCGCCTTCGGGACCGCCTATCGCGACCGCTATGACGCCGACGAGGCCGCGGTCGATCTGCAATATGTGAACCGGCTGAACGAGACCGGTCTGCCGGGCGAGGGCAAGGCCGTCGCCGTGCGCGCCTTCCGTTCCATTGACGACAGCCGCCTGCAGTTCCGATTCAAACTCTATCGTCGCGGTCCGGCCGTGCCGCTGTCCGACGTTCTGCCGATCCTGGCGGACATGGGCCTGAAGACGCTGGAGGAGTACGGCTATCCGATCCGGCCGACAGGCGAGACCGAGATCCACGTCCACGAGTTCCTGATGGAGGATCCACGCGGCGAGGCGCTGATCTTCGACGACGTGAAGGTGCCGTTCGAACAGGCCTTCGCCGCCGTCTGGACCGGCCGCAACGAGAGCGACGGCTTCAACCGCCTGGTGATCGAACTGGGCGTCGAATGGCGCGAGGCCGCCCTGATCCGCACCCTGGCCCACTATCGCCAGCAGACCGGCCTCGACCCGTCGCAGACGGTGCAGGAAGAGGCCCTGCGCGAATATCCCGACGTGGCCCGCGCCCTGCTGTCGCTGTTCAAGGCCAAGTTCGAGCCGCATATTACACTCTCGGGCGGCGGCTCGGCCGACGACCGCGCCCCCGCCGTCGCCGAGCTGAACGACAAGATCGTCGCCCTGCTTCAGGACGTGAAGAGCCTGGATCACGACCGGGCCCTGCGCCGCATCGCCGCCCTGATCGGGGCGATCAAGCGCACCAACTATTTCCAGCTGGACGTCGACGGCGAGCCCAAGCCGCACATCGCGATCAAGATCGCCTCGCGCGAGCTGGACGATCTGCCCCTGCCCAAACCCTATCGCGAGATCTTCGTCTGGGCGCCGCACGTCGAGGGCGTCCACCTGCGCTTCGGCCCCGTCGCGCGCGGCGGCCTGCGCTGGTCGGACCGGCGCGATGATTTCCGCACCGAGGTGCTGGGCCTGGTCAAGGCGCAGCAGGTCAAGAACGCCGTCATCGTGCCCGTCGGCTCAAAGGGCGGCTTCTATCCCAAGCAACTGCCCCGCACGACGGATCGTGAGGCAATTCAGGGCGAGGCCATCCGCGCCTATCGCACCTTCCTGTCCGGCCTTCTGGACATCACCGACAATATCGCCGCCGACGGTTCGGTGACCCATCCGGCCAATGTGATCGCGTGGGAAGGCGACGACCCCTATCTGGTCGTGGCGGCCGACAAGGGTACGGCGACCTTCTCCGACATCGCCAACGGCGTCTCGGCCTCCTACGGCTTCTGGCTGGGCGACGCTTTCGCGTCCGGCGGCTCCATCGGCTACGACCACAAGGCCATGGGCATCACGGCGCGCGGCGCCTGGGAGGCGGTCAAGCGCCACTTCCGCGAAATGGGCAAGGACATCCAGACCCAGCCCTTCACTATGGTCGGCGTCGGCGACATGTCCGGCGACGTCTTCGGCAATGGCGCGCTTCTGTCCAAGGCCACGCGCCTGGTCGCGGCCTTTGACCACCGCGACATCTTCATTGATCCGAACCCGGATCATGTGGCCAGCTGGACCGAGCGCAAGCGCCTGTTCGACCTGCCGCGCTCGTCCTGGCAGGACTATGACAAGGGCCTGATCTCGGAGGGCGGCGGCGTCTTCTCGCGTTCGGCCAAGTCGATCCAGCTTACGCCTCAGATCAAGGCGGCGCTGGACATCACCGACGATGTGCTGGATCCCATCAGCCTGATCCGCGCCATCCTGAAGGCGCCGGCCGAGCTACTGTATCTGGGCGGCATCGGCACCTATGTGAAGTCCGCCGCCGAGACCGACGCCCAGGTCGGCGACAAGGGTACAGACGCCCTACGCATTAATGCCGACGAACTGCGGGTCAAGGTGGTGGGCGAGGGCGCCAACCTGGGCTTCACCCAGGCCGGCCGTATCGGTTTCGGACAGGCCGGCGGCCGGATGAACACCGACGCCATCGACAACTCCGCCGGGGTCGACACGTCCGACCACGAGGTCAACATCAAGATCCTGGTCGGCTCGGCCGTGACCAATGGTGAACTGCCGGTCGAGGAGCGTCCGGCCCTGCTGGCGTCGATGACCGACGAGGTTGGCCTGAAGGTGCTGGCCCACAACTACGACCAGACCCTGGCCCTGACCCTGCAACAGGCCGAAGGCGTCGGCGCCCTGGATGCCCAGCAGCGGTTCATGCAGGCCCTGTCGGCGCGCGGCAAGCTGGACCGCAAGGTCGAGGGCCTGCCCAACGACGCCCGTGTAAAGGAACTGATGGCCGCCGGCATTCCGCTGGCCCGGCCCGAGCTGGCGGTCCTGATGGCCTATGCCAAGCTGGAGCTGTCGGACGACATCGTCGCCTCGCAAGCGCCGGAGGATCCCTTCTTCGAACAGATCCTGGTTCGTTACTTCCCCGACGCCCTGGCCCGGTTCGAGCCGGAGATGAAGAGCCACCGGCTGCGGCGCGAGATCATCGCCACCGTCATGGCCAACGAAGTCGTCAACATGTGTGGCCCGACCTTCCCCGACCGCCTCCGCGGTTCGGCGGAATGCGACACCACCGCCCTGATCATCGCCTTCGAGGCGGCGCGTCGCGTCTTCCGCCTGGACCAGGCCTGGGACGCCGTCTCGGCCCTGGACCTGAAAATCTCGGCCGAGGCTCAGACGGCCCTCTATCAGGAGATCGCCGTCGTCCTGCGCCGCCAGACCTTCTGGCTGGCCCGCCGCGCCAAGGGCGGCGTCTCGGTCCAGGCCCTGATCGACCGTTATCGTCCGATCGCCGACGCGCTCCAGGCCGAGGGCTCTCTGGTCCTGTCGCGCTTCGAACAGGAACGTCTGGACGCGCGGGTCAAGACCTTCGCCGACCACGGCGCGCCCGAGGATCTGACGCGCAGCATCGCCATCATGCGTCCGCTGGTCGCCGCCTCGGATATCGGCGACCTGGCCCAGGAAGCCAACTGGCCCGTCGCGGCGATGGCGCGGCTGTATCACCAGGTCGGGGCTGCCTTCGACTTCGACCGTCTGCGCGCCGCCGCCGGCTCCATTCCGTCTGCGGATCATTTCGATCGTCTGGCTGTCCGTCGCCTGATCGAGGATCTGATGAACGAGCAAGCGACCCTGACCCGCGCCGTCGCCCGCGCCTCCGATCCGTCGGTTGGCGTCAGCGAGGATGCGGCCGAGGGCGCCGTGGACGCCTGGATCGGCTCCAAACAGGCAGCGGTCGAGGGCGTGCGCGCCTCGGTGGACGAGATCGAACAGTCCGGCTCGGGCTGGACCTTCGCCAAACTGACCATCGCCAACGCGACGATCCGCGACCTGGCGACGGCGGCGATGAACGGATAGGCGAGCGATCGTCTTCGGCGCTTGACGAAGCGGGCGTCTCACGGCCTCTTCGGCCCTTGATCAGGCTGGGGAGGCTGCCATGCCGAGAAAATTCCTCGTCGTCGTCGACGACAGTCCCGAGTTCGAGGCCGCCCTGCGGTTCGCCTCGCGCCGGGCGAAATCGACGGGCGGGCGCGTGGTCATGCTGCGCGTCCTGCCCACCGACAGCGACGCCCACTGGTCGGGCGTGCGCGAAGAGATCGAACGCCAGCAGCGCGAAGAGGCGGAAATCCTGCTGAACCGGCTGGGCGAAGACGCCATGGCCCGTTCCGGCGCCGCTCCGGTCTTCCTGATCGAACGCGGCGAGGCCCAGGCCGCGATCAAGAAGGTCGTCGCCGCCGATCCCGACATCAAGATCCTGGTCCTTGCGGCGGGAACCGGTTCGCGCGGCCCCGGCCCGCTGGTCTCGGCCATCATCAAACAGGGCGCCCAGCTGGGCGGTCGCAAGCTGCCCGTCACCATCGTCCCCGGCGAACTGTCCGAGGAAGAGATCGAAGACCTGGCTTGAGGGGAGGGGCCTAGCCCTTCGGGACCAGTCGCCACATCCTTAAAGGATGGCGCACGGTCCCCGCCTCGGCCCCGGCTGCGTCGCCGCGTCCCATATAGAGGTCGGCCCGCACAGGCCCGCGAATGGCCGATCCCGTGTCCAGCGCCATGGCCAGGCCGCGATAGCTGGCCGTGGCGCCGCGCAGATTGCCGCCGTCCGCCTCCAGCCAGATCAGCTCGCCATAGCGCCAGTGCGCTGGATCGACGGCGATGGCGCGCCGCTCGGTCAGAGGTATCCCCGCCGCGCCGGCCGGATGGCCGTCGTCGTCCCCGTCCAGCCGGAAGAAGATGTAGCGCGGGTTCAGCGCCATGACGGCTTGCGCTTCATAGCCACGGTGGTTCGCCAGCCAGCCCCGGATAGCGTCGCCCGAGGTGCCGTTCTGAGGCAGCAGGCCTTGCTGGGCCATGGGCCGGGCGATGCCGACGAAGGGCTTGCCGTTGTCGGCGGCATAGGCGGCCCGGCCGCGCGTCCCGTCCTCGAACGTCAGATAGCCCGAGCCCTGGATCTGCAGGAAGAACAGGTCCTCGGCCCGCATCCATGCCAGGGCCTGATCCGGTCGGGCGGCGGATTCGATATAGGCCCGGTCGCCGGCGCCGCGCGGGTTGGCGGGCTTGGGCAGGACAGGGGCCGAGAACTCGGCGTCCTGCCGGCGTCGCGCCGGATACTCGGGCGCGAAATAGGAGGTCAGCAGGCCGGGCCGGCCGTCCGCCGTCGCGGCCGGGACCGCACTGAAACTGGCCTCGAAGAAGGCGCGGGCGTCGGAAGGCGTGACGGTGGTGGTCGTCGCCATGGCCTTGGCCCGTCCGCAGACGGCGCGCGCGGCCGTATCGCGCGCTGCGCCGCATCCATCCAGATAGGCGCGGAAGGCCGCCAGGTGATCCTCTTCGCTCCAGCCCGGCAGGACAGCGGGACTAAGCGCGTTGGACGGCGTGGCCGGTTGGCCCCCGGGCGTCGGGGACGGCGTATAGGGGACAGGTCCCGTCTGCGGCCCCACTGGCGCGACCGGCGTCATGGGCCCGGTCGAGCAGGCCGCGATGGCCAGCGAACCCGCAAGCAGCGGCCAGGCGCCAAACTGGCGCAAGGCGGACATCAGGCGTTGGCCGGCTCGACGCGGGCCAGGACCCAGTTGGGATCGGCCGCGCCCAGAGTGCGCTCGAACGTCCAGTGTTCGGCGGTGCGACGCTCCTCGATCACCGGCTCGCCGCTCTCGACGTCGGCGGGCTCACCCGAGACCTTGGTCACGCGGCTGCGCAGCTCGGCCAGGAACCGCACCTTGGCCACGGCCCGGTCGCCCTCGGCGACGGCGCCTTCCAGATCGGCGCGGGGCGGGAACAGGAACTCGACCGCCTCGGTCTCGCCGCGCGTCTCGCGCGCCGCGATGCCCGCTTCGAACGAGGCCATGACATTGGGCTTCAGCAGCGGCTGCAGCGCCGCCCGGTCGCCGGCGGCATAGCCGCGCACGATGGTCTCATAGGCCTGACGCGCCCCATCCAGGAACCGCGCCGGATCAAAGGCCGGATCACGCGCCTTCAGGGTGGCGATGGAGGCCAGGGTGGCGGGGTCGATGGCCGGGATCTTGGCGGTGTCGGCCGGCGCCGGGCCAGGCAGGACGGCCTTGGCGTCTTCCTGCGGCTGGCGGCCCACCCGCTTGCCCAGGACATTATAGAGCTGGAACAGCACGAAGGCCGCGATGAAGGCGAAGACGACGACCTGGAACTGGACAGGTATGTTCAAGGGGAGATTCCTGTAGCGAACGACGGGCGCGTCAAACGTTGTCTGGCGTGATTACGGTGTCATATAGGGTGAGGCAAGGCGAAGCGCGCCCCCCAATCGCGCGCGCGACGTTGCGGCCAAGCGTCCCGGCATGGTAGTCGCGGCGCCTCATTGTGGCCTCATCGGCCTCCAATCGCGCCAAAGACCGTTCACATGACCGACGCCGCACCTCCCGCCGAACAGCCCCAGCAAGGCGACGCCCAACAGGGCCAGCCCGCCGGCCCCGGCTTCCGCATCCTTGCCCAGTATGTCCGCGACTTCTCGTTCGAGAACCCGCGCGCCCCGGAATCCCTGCGCATCGACGGCAAGCCGGCCATCGACCTGGGCGTCGAAATGGCCGCCCAGGGCCGCCCCGACGGCCTGTTCGAGCTGGACCTGAAGCTGTCGATCAAGGCGACCCACGAGAACCAGCCCGTCTTCCACGTCGAACTGGTCTATGGCGGCCTGTTCCAGCTGGCCAATGTTCAGGAGCAGGACATCGAGCCGCTGCTGCTGATCGAATGCCCGCGCTACCTGTTCCCGTTCGCTCGCGAGATCATCTCGGGCGCCACGGCCGACGGCGGCTTCTATCCCCCGTTCCAGCTCGACCCCATCGACTTCGCCGCCATCTACATCGCGCGCCAGCAGCAGATCGCCCAACAGCCGGTCGAAACCGGCCAGGCGTAAGCCGAACTGTTCCTGCGGCCGGGGCCTTCATCGCCTTGGCCGCATCGAAAGGCGCGGATGGTCGAGGGCGTTCAGGCGACAGGCGGACGCGGCGAGGATATCGCCCGCGGCATCGCCCTGCGCATCGCGGCGGCAGGCTGTTTCTCGGTCATGGCGGCGGTGCTGAAACTGGCGTCGCTGGACGGCGTCGTCGCGCCCGAAATGCTGTTCTACCGCGCCTTCTTCGGCCTGCCGGTGGTTCTGGCCTGGGTGTTGACCCAGCCGGGCGGTCTTGCGGGCCTGACCACGCGCCGACCCTTCGCCCATGTCGGCCGCAGCGCCTTGGGCATCGTCTCGATCCTGTGCGTCTTCCAGACCCTGACGCTGCTGCCCTTGGCCGACGCGACGACCCTCAGCTTCACCGCCCCCATCTTCGCCACCCTGCTGTCCTTCCTGATCCTGAAGGAGGCCGTCGGGCCGCGCCGCTGGGCCGCCGTCGCCGTGGGTTTCATCGGGGTGATCATCGTCATGCGGCCGGGTGCGGCGGACCACGGCGTGCCGGTCGAGGGAATCGCCTTCGGTCTGGTCGCGGCCCTGCTGACGGCCGGCGTGACCATCACCCTGCGCCAGTTGCGTGACACCGAGCATGTCGCCGCCATTGTCTTCTGGTTCTTCGTCGGTTCATTGATCGTGGGGGCGATCCTGCTGCCCTTCGTCGGTCATTGGCATTCGCCCCTGACCTTCGCCCTGCTGATCGGATCGGGGATCGCCGGCGGCCTGGCCCAACTGTTCATGACCGCCTCGCTGCAAAAGGCCCCGGTCGCCGTGGTCGCGCCCTTCGACTATCTCCAGATCGTCGGCGCCATCGTCTTCGGCTGGTTGCTGATGTCCACGACCCCAACTCTCAGCACCCTGGCCGGCGCCGCCCTGATCGGGTCCAGCGGTCTCTACACCGCGTGGCGCGAACACGTCCGCCGCAAGGCCGCCCTGATCCAGCCGACCGCGCCGCCGGTTTAGGGCAATGCACCAGACCACCTCTTAGGCGTTGGCAGTCTTCGTCCTATTTGGAGGGCGTCGCCAGAGGGGCTGCTGTTGGCCCGAGAATTCGGAACTTCGGGATCGCGACGTAAAAGTCGCCAGCGCGAGGAGAATCTTCTCCTTCAACGACTGCGACTTCTGCCGTTCTCAACGCCCTCAATGTTGCTCGTCCGAAACCAACCGGATGAGACTCTGAAACGATTTGGCAATTTTCCAGTGTGCGCACGTCTTTGAAGACGCATCTCACTTCAGCCCAACCGAACGGAATTTGCTGCTCTAACGCCATCTCTGGCGGGTAGGGCCGCTCCATTCGAAGCGGTGCTTCCGCCATGCACCAGGTTTTGACCGCGCCGCCCGCGCCCCTTTCAACAGGGACGCAAACTGGCGCCAAGGGCGTTTCGGGCAGCGCGACGTTCTGAGTGGCCAACAACAGAAAGGCGGCAATGACCATGATCGCTATTCCAGAATAACAGCCAGGCTGTCCCTATCGGCCCGTCGATCCAAATCCACCTGTTCCGCGCGCGGTGTCGTCCAGCGTCTCGACCTCGATCCAGTCGGCGCGTTCATGCTTGGCAATCACCAGTTGGGCGATGCGTTCGCCTCGGCTGATGACGAAGGGTTCAGCGCCGATGTTGGCCAGGATCACGCCGCACTCGCCGCGATAGTCGCTGTCGATGGTGCCCGGCGCATTCGGGCAGATGATGCCGTGTTTCAGCGCCAGGCCCGAGCGCGCCCGCACCTGGGCCTCGTAGCCCACCGGCAGGGCGATCTTCAGACCCGTGGGCACCAACGCCCGCTGGCCCGGCGCCAAGGTGATCGGCTGGTCTTCCGGCACCGCCGCGCGCAGGTCCATGCCCGCCGATCCCGCCGTCTCATAGGCCGGCAGGGGCAGGCCCTCGGAATGCGGCAGGCGCAGGATCTGGATGGCGGTCTCGGTCATTCAGGGCTCTTGAAATGGGCGGCGATACGGGCGGCGACGGCCCGGGCGATGGCGGTCTTGGACTGGCGCGGCCAGGTCTCTGTCCGGTCGGCCGTGACCAGCAGCACGGCGTTGCCGTCCGAGCCGAACACGTCGTCGGAAACGTCGTTGCCGATGATCCAGTCACAGCCCTTGCGCGACAACTTGGCTCGCGCATTGGCTTCCAGATCTGTGGTCTCGGCGGCGAAGCCGATGACCAGGGCCGGCCGGTTCGGTCCCGGCGCGGCGACGCCCGCCAGAATGTCGGGGTTCTCGATCAGGGCCAGGGTCGGCGGGCCGCCCGGTCCCTTCTTGATCTTGCCGCCGGCGATGGTGTCCACGCGCCAATCGGCGACGGCGGCCGACAGCACGGCGATGTCGGCGGGCAGGGCCGCTCGCGTCGCCGCCTGCATCTCCAGCGCGCTCTCCACGTCGATGCGCGTCACGCCCGTGGGCGCCCCCAGCGCCGTCGGCCCGGACACCAGCGTCACCTCGGCGCCCAGTTCGGCCAGAGCCGCCGCAATGGCGTAGCCCTGTTTGCCGCTGGAGCGATTGGTCAGGCCCCGCACCGGGTCGATAGGCTCGAACGTCGGCCCGGCGGTGACCACGGCCTTGCGACCCGCCAGCGGCCGTCCACCCGTACCGGCCAGCAGACCCTCGATGGCCTCAAGGATCGCCGCCGGTTCCGCCATGCGACCGAAGCCGTATTCGCCGCAGGCCATTTCGCCCTCGTCCGGCCCGACCACCGCGACGCCGTGGAAGCCGGGGAAGGCTTTCAGCCGTTCCATATTGGCCTGGACCGCCGGATGCTCCCACATCCGCACATTCATGGCCGGCGCCAGCAGCACGCGCTTGTCCGTGGCGATCAGGGTGGTCGAGGCCAAGTCGTCGGCGAAACCGTTCGCGGCCTTGGCGATCAACCCCGCCGTCGCCGGCGCCACCACCACCAGGTCGGCCCAGCGCGAGAGCTCGATATGACCCATGCTGGTCTCGTCGTCGGGATGGAACAGGCCCGAGCGCACCGGATGGCCGCTCAGCGCCGCCAGCGACAGAGGCGTCACGAACTCGGCCCCGGATTCGGTCAGGATCACTCGCGTCTGTCCGCCCGCCTTGGCGATCAACCGCACCAGTTCCAGCGCCTTGTAGGCTGCGATGCCGCCGCCGACGATCAGCAGGATCTTGCGGTTCGAAAGGGAGCGATTGTCCATGATCTCCGTCTAGCCGCCCCGCGTGACGCCGTCGAGACGAGAACATTGCGCGAACAATAAAGTTGTGCTTTCGTCGCGCTCAGCGGGTATCTGGAGGGAAGAATGAGAACGCTGACGAGGGGAGGGGCCGCGCTGGCTCTGTGCGGTCTGCTGGGGCTGACCGCCTGTGACAATAGTTCGGCGGTCGAGACACGAGACCGGACGGCGGCGGCCGAACCGGTGGCTCTGACGTCCATGCCGGCGACGGGCGAAGAGGCCGCAACGCCGCAGGAAAAGCCGGTTCTGACCGCCAATCGACGCGAGACCGTCGATGCAAAGATCGCCCGGCTTTACGACCGCAACGGCGCCGACTTCGACGCCCGCTCGGCCGAGGATTATCTGGCCAAGGTGACGGCCTTCACGACGAAGCCTCCGCGCGACGCCGAGACCGTGAAACGGCCGAACGGCGACACTCTGATCTATCAGGCCTCGACCAACACCTTCGCCGTGGTGGCGCGAAACGGGTCGCCGCGCACGATGTTCAAGCCGACGACGGGCGCGGACTATTGGGCCGAGCAGAAGGCGGCCGCCCCCACCTTCGGCCAGCGTCGCCAATCGACGGGCGCGGCGGGCTGATATAGAGGGCGGGTTCCACCAAGGATCTCGCCCTCATGTCCGAACCCAAGACCCCGCTGCTGAAAACCGCCCTGATCTATGATTTCGACGGCACCCTGGCGCGCGGCAACATGCAGGAGGTGTCGTTCATTCCCTCCGTCGGCATGGGCATCGGCGCCTTCTGGGAGGAGGCCGAGCGCCTGACCAAGGACGCCGACGGCGACGGCATCCTGATGTACATGCAGCTGATGCTGCATCACGCGCGCCAGAACGGCTCGCCCGTGACGCGCGAGACCCTGCGCCAGCACGGCGAGGCCGTGGCTCTGTTCGAGGGTCTGAAAGACCTCAGCTGGTTCGACCGGATGAACGCCTTCGGCGCCAAATACGGGCTGGAGATCGAGCACTACATCATCTCGGCCGGGCTGGAGGAGATGATCGACGGCACCCCGATCCGCCCCGCCCTGAACCACGTCTTCGCCTCCCACTATGTCTATGACGACAAGGGCGAGGCAGCCTGGCCGGCCGTGGGCGTCAACTACACCACCAAGACCCAGTATCTGTTCCGCATCAACAAGGGCGTGAAGAACCACTGGGAGCACGAGCGGATCAACCACTTCATCCCCGACGACGAGCGCGCCGTGCCGTTCGACCGGATGATCTTCATCGGCGACGGCGACACCGACGTGCCGACCATGAAGATGATGCACACCAAGGGCGGCTTCTCCATCGCCGTCTATGATCCGCGCTCGAACGAGAAGGACCAGAAGAAGGTCTATTCCCTGATCTCGGAAGACCGGGTCAACTTCGTCGCCGCCGCCGATTACCGCGAGGGTTCAGCGCTCGATCTGATCGTCAAGGGTCTGGTGGGGCGGATCGCCATCAACGCCGGCTCCATGCCCGCCGGGCTCTAACGGCCACCGGCTCTCAGCCAGGCCTCGCGCGCCCCGACCAGACGGGCGGGCGCCAGGCCGCGCAGGGATTTGGCGCCGGTCTGTCTCAAGCCCGCCTCGTTCGTCCTCTGCCACACGACGGTCGCGGGATAGGCCACAGCTTGCGTGACATCGACCACCACCACCTCGCGGGGCAGGGCGGCGCCCCGATCCAGCCGAACCTTCATCCCGCCGTCCGAAAGTTCGACGATCACACACGCCGTCTCCACGCCAGGCGCACAGACGACGCCGCGCGCATTGGCCGGACGACGCGCCACCGACCGTCTGTCATCCGTGGCGGCGGGCTTGGATCCAAACAGGCTCATGGTGCGATAACGCGCGAGGCCGGCTCCGGCGCCACGCCCCCTGTCGCCGCGAGGAAGTCCGCGCCCTCCAGGCCCAAGACCCGCCGATCCCTGTCCAGTTCGACGACTAGGTCAGCGACGACGCCGCCTTCGATCATGTGCCGGGTCAGCCGCTCATAGTGCTGGACGAAGACCGCCAGGGCCGCGCGCCGCTCCGGCGGCACGGCGCCGCGCTTCATCAGCCCGGCCTCCTGTTCGCAGCGCCAGTCCAGCACGGCATCGAACGACGGCGCCTTCAGAAGGATCAAGGCGTCCAGACGCGCGCGCAACGGCGCATAATCTCGCGTCAGGGCCTCGTTGATCGCGCCCCGCCAAAGACCGTGGGCATCCTGTTCGGCTTCCAGCCCATTGATCGGCGCGACCAGGGCCAACTCCGCCTGCGCCGTCGCCCCCAGGCACCACCCCTCCAGCACGATCACCCTCGGCCGCCCTTTCACGCCCGGCCAGTCCACCTCGGGCGCCCGGTCGTCGGCCAGCTTGTCGAACCGGGGCAGCGGCGTCAGGTCGTTCGGCCCGGCGCGCCCCAGCCGATCCACAAACCGGTGCAGCAAACCCAGGTCGTGCGTCCCCGGCGGCCCGCGCGTGGCGAACAGCGGATGCACCCGCGCCGCCAGATCGGCTCGCTCGGGCTTGGTCAGATAGACGTCGTCCAGCGACAGGGTCGCCCCGCCGAACCGCTCGGCGACGTCGTGCGCCAAGGTGGATTTCCCGGACCCCTGCGACCCCGCGATCCCCAGGATCGGCGGCGGTCCGGCCGGGCAGGTCTTTTTGATCCAATGGTCGATCCAGAGGCCGATCCTGTCGATCAGCCCCGGCTCGCCCATTTCAGTGCTGGTTCTGCGGCAACCGCACGACCAGGCCGCTCAGCGCATCCGAAACCCGGATTTGGCACGACAGCCGGCTGTTCGGCTCGACCTCCTCGGCGAAGTCCAGCATCGACTCCTCCATGGCGCTGGGCTTGCCCGTCGCCTCGCGCCAGGCCTCGTCGACATAGACATGGCAGGTGGCGCAGGCGCAGGCCCCGCCACAGTCCGCGTCGATGCCCGGCACATTGTTGCGGATCGCGCCTTCCATTACGGAAAGCCCCGGCTTCACGTCGACGACGTGCTCGGTTCCGTCATGCTCGATATAGGTGATGCTGGCCATGGGCCGCTCATATCAAGCCATGCCGCCTGCGCAAGACCGTAAGTTGGCGCCAGCATTCCGATATGGCACTATCGACGCATGAACGACATGCGCAAGATCACCGCCATCCTGCCAGCCCGCCTCCTGGCGGCGGCTCAGGATGCGACGGGCCAGGGCGTGACGGAAACCCTGCGTCGGGCGCTCGAAACCCTGGCGCATTCCGACTGGAGCCGTCGCATGCTGGCCCTGGAAGGCCGTATGCCATTGGACGTCGATCTCGACGACCTGCGCCAGGATCGGCCGCTGGACGGATCGGATCGGTCGATTTGATCGCCGCCGACACCAGCGCGGTCCTGCATTTCCTGCACGGCTTCGATGGACCCGCGCGCCCTGCGGTTCGCCGCGCTCTTCGCGACGAGCGGCTGGTGCTGCCGCCGCTGGTTCTGACGGAACTGCTGTCCGCCCCGTCGCCTGAAAGCGATCTCGACGCCCTGTTGGGCGCGGCGCCGCTCGTGCCGGTCATCGACGGCTATTGGGAAAGGGCGGCGCTCAATCGCCGCACGCTCGCGATGCGGGGCCTCAAGGCGCGGCTGGCCGACGCCCTGATCGCCCAGTCCTGCATCGATGCGGGTATTCCGTTGATCTCCGGCGATTCCGACTTTCGCCATTTCGCCGCCCACTGCGGGCTCAAGCTGGCTGAGTAGAAGACAAGAAAAACCCCCGAAGCGCTGCTCCGGGGGTTTTTGAAGTCAGGCCGCCTTCTTGCGGCTCGGCGCGACCATCAGCTTCTTGGTCTCGGCGATGGCCTTGGCCGGGTTCAGGCCCTTGGGGCAGACCTGGGCGCAGTTCATGATCGTGTGGCAGCGATACAGTTTGAACGGGTCTTCCAGGTCGTCCAGGCGCTTGTCGGTCGCGTCGTCGCGGCTGTCGGAAATCCAGCGATAGGATTGCAGCAGCGCCGCCGGGCCGAGGTATTCTTCCTGGTTCCACCAGTAGCTGGGGCAGGAGGTCGAGCAGCAGGCGCACAGGATGCACTCGTACAGGCCGTCCAGCTTCTCGCGCTCGGCGGGGGTCTGCAGGCGTTCCTTCTCGGGATCCGGCTCGTCCGACTGGAGATAGGGCTGGATCGAGTCGTACTGGGCGTAGAACAGGCTCAGGTCCGTCACCAGGTCCTTGACCACCGGCTGGTGGGGCAGGGGGGCGATGGTGATGTTGTGCGAGTTGCACTCGTCCCAGCCCTTGGTGCAGGCCAGGGCGTTGCGCCCGTCCACGTTCATCGAGCACGAGCCGCAGATGCCCTCGCGGCATGACCGCCGGAACGACAGGGTCGGGTCAATGGTGTTCTTGATGTGGATCAGGGCGTCCAGAAGCATGGGGCCGTGGTCGCCGGTCGGCACCTCATAGGTGTCCCAGCGCGGGTCCGCATCGACCTCGGGGTCATAGCGATAGACCTTGTAGGTCTTGACGTCCTTGGAGCCGGGCGCGGCCTTGTGGACCTTGCCGGTCGTCGGCTTGGAGCCTCTGGGGAGAGTAAGCTGGACCATCTTAGTAAACCCGCGCCTTCGGTTCGATATACGCGATGTCGTCGGACATGGTGTAGTTGTGGACCGGACGATAATCGATCTGGACCTGCTCGCCCGGACGCTTCCACGCCAGGGTGTGCTTCATCCAGTTGACGTCGTCGCGATCGGGATAGTCCTCGCGGGCGTGGGCGCCGCGCGATTCCGTGCGGTTCAGACCGCCCTCGATGGTGACCATCGCCTGGGCGATCAGGTTGTCGTATTCCAGCGTCTCGATCAGATCCGTGTTCCAGATCAGGCCGCGATCGGTGGTCTTGATGTCGGCGCCGGCCGCCTCGATGGCGCGCAGCTTGTCGGTGCCCTGTTGCAGGGTCTCGCCGGTGCGGAACACCGCCGCATCGGCCTGCATGGCCTTCTGCATCGACAGGCGCAGCTCGGCGGTCGGGGTCGAGCCGTCTGCGAAGCGGAAGCGGTCCAGGCGGGCCAGGTGGGCGTCGGTCTGTGTCTTGGAGGCGGACGGCACGGCGGACGCCTTGTCCACCACCTCGCCGCAGCGCAGGCCGACGGCGCGGCCGAACACCACCAGGTCGGTCAGGGAGTTGGAGCCCAGGCGGTTGGCGCCGTGCACCGAGACGCAGGCCGCCTCGCCCACGGCCATCAGGCCGGGCACCACGCTGTCGGGATTGCCGTCACGCAGCGTCAGGACTTCGCCGTGATAGTTCGTGGGGATGCCGCCCATGTTGTAGTGGACGGTCGGCAGGACCGGGATCGGCTCCTTGGTCACGTCCACGCCGGCGAAGATCTTGGCGCTTTCGGAAATGCCCGGCAGGCGCTGGTGCAGGATCTTGGGATCCAGGTGGTCCAGGTGCAGGAAGATGTGGTCCTTGTTCGGACCCACGCCCCGGCCTTCACGGATTTCGATGGTCATGGAGCGCGAAACCATGTCGCGCGGCGCCAGGTCCTTCACGGTCGGCGCATAGCGCTCCATGAAGCGCTCGCCTTCCGAGTTGGTCAGATAACCGCCCTCGCCGCGCGCACCCTCGGTGATCAGGCAGCCGGCGCCATAGATGCCGGTCGGGTGGAACTGGACGAACTCCATGTCCTGCAGCGGCAGACCGGCGCGCAGCACCATGGCGTTGCCGTCGCCGGTGCAGGTGTGGGCCGAGGTGGCGCTGAAATAGGCGCGGCCGTATCCGCCGGTCGCCAGCACCACCATCTTGGCGCGGAACTGGTGAAGCTGGCCGTTGTCGAGCTGAAGCGCCGTCACGCCGGTGCAGACGCCGTCCTGCATGATCAGGTCCAGCGCGAAATATTCGACGAAGAACTTCACTTCGCGACGCACCGACTGGCCGTACAGGGTGTGCAGGATGGCATGGCCGGTGCGGTCGGCGGCGGCGCAGGTGCGCTGCACCGGGCCTTCGCCGAAGTTGCGGGTCATGCCGCCAAAGGCGCGCTGATAGATCTTGCCTTCTTCGGTGCGGCTGAACGGCACGCCCCAGTGTTCCAGCTCATAGACGGCCTTGGGCGCGTTACGGACCAGATATTCGATCGAGTCCTGGTCGCCCAGCCAGTCCGACCCCTTGACGGTGTCGTACATGTGCCACTGCCAGCTGTCCTCGCCCATATTGCCGAGCGAGGCGGAGATGCCGCCTTGCGCAGCCACGGTGTGGCTCCGTGTGGGGAAGACCTTGGTCACGCAGGCGACCTTCAGCCCCTGCTGGGCGGCGCCGAGCGCGGCGCGAAGGCCCGAGCCCCCAGCGCCGACGACGACGACGTCGTATTCGTGATCGATCAGTTCGTAAGCGGCCATCAGTAAATCAGGCTCCGAAACCAGCGGGCAGCGGCGCCGAACCCAGCGCCAGCCGCACGATGAAGAAGACGCTGGCGGCGGCCAGCACGAGGAAGACGATGTTGAGCAGGATCACCAGCAGGCCGCGCGTTCCGGCGTTGGGCACATAGTCTTCCAGGATCACTTTCCAGGCCAGGCTGACATAGCCGAAGAACACCACGACGGTGATGGCCAGCAGGCCCGCGTTCAGCGGATTGGCGAACCAGGCCAGCACGGCGTCATAGCCGGCGCCCGCCAGGGTGAAGCCGGTCGAGGCGGCCCACAGGCCCAGCGGCAGCAGGGCCACCAGCAGCACCCGCTCGATCAGCCATTCGCCGGCGCCGTGGCGCTCGGAAACCTTGACGTTGTTCTTGAACTTGGCGGCGCCGCTCACAGCGAGACCCTCCCGACAGCGAACAGGACGACCCAGAACAGCACGGCCAGCGGGACCGGCGCCCAGACGGCGATATTGGACAGCAGCGTCGCCGACTTCACCGTCAGGCCGTTGCCGGTGTCGTTATAGGTGTGACGCGCGCCGTTCAGGATGAAGGAGAACAGCACCACCGTCAGGCCGAAGCCGATGAACAGACCCAGCGGCGACCCCGCCAGCGAGGCGAAACAGGCGTAATGTTCGGCCCCGAAGGCCATTGCGCCCAGCCAGCCGATGACGAAGAGCGCGCCGACGGTGGCGGCGATGATCGTGGCCCGGAACAGGATCGAGGCCGTCATGGTGACGTGCCAGCGCCAGATGCTCATGTGCGGCGAAAGCGGCGCGATGTGACCGTTCGGTTGGGTGACGAAGCGACCGGTCCGGTCGCTAGAGGCGCCACCCGGCGTCGGGCTGGGCTGGGTCATGCGAATGGTTCTCAAAAGCGAATGAATTCAATCGCCGTGTGCGGTTGCGAAGGCTTTTGTGACCCTGGGGGGCCGGTGTCAACGCACAGGGGCTAACATCGGCGGATTGTTGCTTTGTGAACGGTTCCATCACGCGGAATCACGTTTCCGTTCGAGCCTCCATCGACGGCTAGGCGCCGCGGGGCGGGATTTGGCAGGGTGTCCTCATGATCCTGTTCGCCCTGATCTCCGTCGTCGCTCTGGAGCCCGCTATTCAGACCACGGGTCTGCTGGACGCCACGCCCGAGACCTATCAGGCGCCGGTCATCCGCCCGTTCGAGCCGCCCTCCGACTTTGGTCGCGAAGAAGCGCAGGGCGACGCCGCGACCGATCGGCATCGCCGCCCCCTGACCAACCCCGTCGACGTGAACGCCTATGTCGGCAGTTACGAGGTCAGCCCCACCGACGCAGAGATCGCCTATGATCAGGGCGTGGCCCAGGCCCAGATCGACGCGGACGCCCGCAGCGGTCCTCTGGACGGCCGCTGGCGCGTCGTCGGTCATGACGGAAAGCCCCTGCTGTCCCTGGCCCTGACGGATCGCGGCGCAGGGCGAGTGATCGAGGGCGCTTGGCGTCGGCTGGACGCCCCGGCCGGGACCGACCAGGGCGGCCCAGCCGGCCCCGCTTCGAGGAGCGGCGACATCGCCGTCATCCCCCTGTCCGGCGGCGAACTGCATCTGCAACCCGCCGCCAGGGGCTGGACCGGCGAACTGATCCAGAACGGCCGCGCCCGTCCAGTGACCGTCTCCCGCGCCGGCTAGGCTCGCCAGAGCCGATCCGCCACCCTATATGTGGCGAATGACCCAGCTCCGCCCCGTTCTTCGCCTTCATCCCGCCCACCGCGACGACATTGGCGATCTGACCACCCGTCGTCCCGTGCCGGGTCCGGGCCTGGACCAGGTCGATCCCTTCCTGTTCCTGAACCACCATGGACCGCAGACCTACGCGCCGGGCAACCAGGGCCTGCCGTTCGGCCCCCACCCGCACCGAGGGTTCGAGACCGTCACCTTCATCCTCGACGGCGAACTGGCCCACAACGATTCAGGCGGCGGCGAGAGCATCATCGAGGCGGGCGGAATCCAATGGATGACCGCCGGCTCAGGCCTGGTCCACGCCGAGCTGTCCCCGGCCGACTTCAAGCGCGACGGCGGGCCGATGGAGATCCTGCAGCTGTGGGTGAACCTGCCGTCGCGGCTGAAGATGACCAAGCCGGATTATGTCGGCCTGCAGAAGGCCGACATCCCGACCTTCACCACCGAGGGCGGCGTCACGGTCGAGCCGGTCTCCGGCGAATGGCTGGGCGTCGCAGCCCCGATCCAGTCCCTGATCGACATCCATTTGGCGGTCGTCCGCCTGCCCGCAGGCGCGACATTCCAGACGCCGGTCGCGCCCGGCCGCAACGTCTTCCTCTATGTCATCAAGGGCGAGGTCTCGGTCGCCGGAACCGCAGTGCCGCAATGGAACCTCGCCGCCCTGGGCGACGGCGACGCCGTCCAGATCACGGCCGCATCCGACGCCGTCGTCCTGCTGGGCCATGCCGACCCCATCGGTGAGCCGGTCTTCAGCCACGGCCCCTTCGTCATGAACACTCGCGAAGAGATCATCCAGGCGGTCCAGGACTACCAGGCCGGCAAGTTCGGCCCGCCGCCGAGGGTTTGAGTGCGCCGTGCGGAGGTGATGCGTTCCCCGCCAAAACCCTATAAGACGCCGGTTCCTTAGCGACCGCCGAGCCGAAGACACGCCCATGCCCAGCCTGAACGAGATCCGCGCCACCTACCTCGATTATTTCGCGGCGGACGGCCATGCCAAGGTCCATTCGGCGCCACTGGTGCCGCAGAACGACCCGAGCCTGCTCTTCGTCAACGCGGGCATGGTGCCGTTCAAGGACTATTTCACCGGCGCGTCCAAGCCGCCCTATCCGCGCGCCACCAGCTCTCAGAAATGCGTCCGCGCAGGCGGCAAGCACAACGACCTGGACAATGTCGGCTATACCGCGCGCCACCTGACCTTCTTCGAGATGCTGGGCAACTTTTCGTTCGGCGACTATTTCAAGGAACACGCCATCGAGAAGGCGTGGAACCTGGTCACGCAGGAGTTCGGCCTGGACGCCAAACGCTTGCTGGTCACCGTCTATATCGACGACGACGAGGCCGCCGCGATCTGGAAGAAGGTTACCGGCTTTTCCGACGACAAGATCATCCGCATCGCCGGCTCGGACAATTTCTGGGCCATGGGTGACAGCGGCCCGTGCGGACCCTGCACCGAGATTTTCTGGGACCACGGTGACAAGATCCCCGGCGGCCCTCCCGGCTCGCCGGACGAGGACGGCGACCGCTACGTCGAGGTCTGGAACAACGTCTTCATGCAGTATGAGAAGGAGAACGATCAGATCGTTCGCAACCTTCCCAAGCCCAGCGTGGACACCGGCATGGGTCTGGAGCGGATGACAACCGTCCTTCAGGGCGTGCATTCGGTGTTCGAGACCGACCTGTTCAAGACCCTGATCGCCGCCTCGGAAGACGCCACCTCGACCAAGTCGGACGGCGAACGCGCCGCCAGCCACCGGGTCATCGCCGACCACCTGCGCTCGTCGTCGTTCCTGATCGCCGATGGGGTCACCCCGTCGAACGAGGGCCGGGGCTATGTGCTGCGCCGGATCATGCGCCGCGCCATGCGCCACGCCCACCTGCTGGGCGCTGCCGACCCCCTGATGCACCGCCTGGTCCCGACCCTGGTGGCTCAGATGGGCGACGCCTATCCCGAACTGGCCCGCGCACAGCCTTTCATCGAGGATACGCTGAAGCAGGAAGAGATCCGCTTCCGCACCACGCTGGGCCGGGGCATGGCCCTGTTCGACACGGCGGTTCAGGGTTTCCGTCCCGGCGACATGCTGGACGGCCAGACCGCCTTCACCCTGTCCGACACCTACGGCTTCCCGCTGGACCTGACCCAGGACGAGGCCCGTCGTCGCGGCTTCTCCGTCAACGTCGACGGCTTCGAATCCGCTATGGCCGAGCAGCGCCAGCGTTCGCGCGAACACTGGAAGGGCTCGGGCCAGACCGCAAACACCAACGAATGGCTGGCGATCCGCGACCGCATGGGGCCGACCGTCTTCACCGGCTACGACAATATCGAAGGCTCGGGCGAGGTCCTGGCCATCATGAACGCCGGAGCGCCGGTCGAGACGGCCGAGGCCGGCGACATCGTCGAGGTCCTGTTCGACACCACCCCCTTCTACGCCGAAAGCGGCGGCCAGGCCGGCGATCACGGAACCCTGGAATGGCCGGCAGGTGAGGCCGAGGTCATCGACGTGCGCAAACACGCTGGCGACCTGCACGTGCTGGTGGCCCAGGTCACGGCCGGCAAGCTGGAGATCGGAACCCGTGCGGCCCAGCTAGTGGACGCCGAGAAACGCCGCACGACGCGCGCCAACCACTCCGCCGCTCACCTGCTGCATACGGCGCTGAAGAATGTGCTCGGCCCGGCAGTCGCCCAGAAGGGCCAGCTGGTGGATGCCGAACGCGCCCGTTTCGACTTCAGCCACGGCGCCCCTCTGACCGAGGCCGAGCTTTCGGCCATCGAGACCGAGGTCAATGCGGTCATCCGTCAGAACGTCCCCACCGAGATGAAGCTGATGGCCCCGCAAGAGGCCATCGAGGCCGGCGCGATCGCCCTGTTCGGCGAGAAATACGGCGACGAGGTCCGCGTCCTGACCCTGGGCCGCGCCCTGACCGGTGACAACAACGCTCCCTATTCGGTCGAGCTGTGCGGCGGCACCCACGTCGCCCGCACCGGCGACATCGCCCTGTTCAAGATCGTCCAGGAAACCGGCGTCGCCGCCGGCGTGCGCCGTATCGAGGCCCTGACCGGCGAGGCCGCGCGCCAGTATCTGCTGGCCCAGGCCGGCGTCGCCCGTTCGCTGGCTCAGGGCTTCAAGGTCCAGACCGCCGACGTTCCCGCACGCGTCGACAGCCTGACCGCCTCGGTCAAGACGTTGGAGAAACAGGTCGCTGAGCTGAAGAAGCAACTGGCCCTGGGCGGGGGCTCGGGCGCCGCCTCCGCGCCTGAAGAGATCGGCGGGATCAAGCTGATGGCCCGCGTGCTGGACGGTGTGGACGGCAAGGGTCTGCGAGGGGTCGCCGAGGACTTCCGCAAACAGGTCGGAACCGGCGTCGTCGCCCTGATCGGCGTGACCGAAGGCAAGGCCGCCGTGACCGTCGCCGTCACTTCGGACCTGACGGACCGCGTCAACGCCGCCGACCTCGCCCGCGCCGCCGTCATCGCCATGGGCGGCCAAGGCGCCGGCGGCAAACCCGACTTCGCCCAAGGCGGCGCCCCCGACGGCTCCAAGGCCGAAGACGGCCTGGCGGCGGTGCGAGCGGCGCTGGCGTAAAAGACTAAGCCCTTCTCCCATTGGGAGAAGGTGGCCCGCAGGGCCGGATGAGGGTCGGCCGGTGGGCCAGTTTGCACCATCCGACCCACACCCTTTGGCTGCTTCGCGCCGCCCTTTGGGTCACGCAAGGACGATCGCTGTCGCTCTCGTGAGTTCAAGCCCTCTCCCAATGGGAGAGGGGCAAGGCTTCCTATTTTCGAGACTAACGGCCTTATTCTTCAGCGGCTTAAGCTGCCGCAGCGTCCGCTTCCTGCTCGCCCTCCAAACCGCGCGTATAATCGCCGCCGGTCATAGAGGAGGACGCGCATCCAGGACAAAAGTGCACCAATTGCACTCAATTTTTTGATCGGCGCCGCACCGTCCAATCAGACAGATTAGACACTTTAGACGGTGTTTTTTGCTCCTCGGCCGCCTCACCCCATCGGATCGGGCGTCAGGTCCACCCCCGCCAGCTTCCACGTGAACGGCGTGCGGCGTTCCATGATCAGCACCAGCGCGTCGTCCGGCCGGTCGTCGCGTGTCAGGGTCACGGCGAAGGTGTTGATCCCCCGATAGGCCCAGGATTGATGGATCTTGTCCTTGTCCACGGCCGGCGTGTCGTCGGCGGGGACGGGCCGTTCGGGCTCGGGCGTCTCGCCTGAACGCACCATGGCGGCGATGCCCTGGGGCGTGACGAAGTTGTCGACCGCCCCATCCACCAGCGACGGCGCCAGCAGCATCCCCAGCGCCGCCAGACCGCGATCCCCCTTGGTCCGGCTGCGGATTTCCAGCGCCGCGCGTGCGTTCAGTTCGTCTTTCAGGCTGGCGCGAAAGGCCGGGAAGTCCACCTGCCGTTCCAGCCCCGCCGCATCCCCGGTCCGCGCCGCCCGCACCAGGGCCTGGGCCGCGATGAAGGGCGAGGCGAACAGGGCGACGACCACGCCGACGACGACGGCGATCATGGCTCCGGTGACGATCTTGCGGTTCATGCAGTCTCCTTGAAAAACCAACGCGGCGCCCGACCGCCCGGTTGCCTCATTGTCCCTAGCCTCAGGGACGGGGCGTCACGCTCACGGCCGGTGCCGTCCCGTCCGGCAGGCCGATATGGACCAGCTTCCATTCGAACGGCCCGCGCCGCTCGAAGGTGAACAGGGTGCGCGACCCGCCCTGGTCCGTCACCGCCATCCGCGCCCGGTTGACGCTCCAATAGGCCGGGCTGGGCCAGGGCTTGCGCGCCTGGGCCGACGCGGGCGCCACACCCGCCGTCGTCCTCTGACTGGCGTACCGGCCCTCGCCGCGCAGCAGGGCCGTCAGGGCCGCCGGCGTCAGATAGGCGTCCACGTCGGGCTGGCGCAGGATGGGGTTCTGTTCGATCTGACGCCGAAAAGCGCCGATTGGGTCTTCCAGGAACGACGGCGCGGGCGCCATCGCCTCGGGCCGTCCCGCCAGTTGCGGCCGCAGCGACTGGCGCACGGCGTTGAAGTCGATCAACCGCGACAGCCCCGCCACGTCGTTCGCCTCGGCCGCCGATCGAATGGCGAAGAAGGCCACGGCGGGCGCGACGAAGAAGGACAGCACCGCCGCCACGACCGCCGCCAGCATCAGATTTCCGAACAGACGTTTCAAGACCGCTTCCTCATTATCGCCGATCATGCACGCCCCGGCCGATCACACAACGAAAAGCCCCGCCGGATCGCTCCGACGGGGCTGGATTGTTGTTTGTCCTATCGCCCTTCGGGCTACTTGAGGACGCTTGGTTGGACATTCCTCCCCCATCGGGGGAGGGGGACCGCGTAGCGGTGGAGGGGGCCGGACGCCTCGCGACGTTTCCGGCTCCCGCCTATCCTCAGCCCACGTCCGGCAGAGCGGTCTTCAGGTTCTCGGCGACCTTGTCGAGGAAGCCCTCGGTGGTCAGCCAGCCCTGTTGGTCGCCGACCAGCAGCGCCAGGTCCTTGGTCATGTGGCCGCTCTCGACGGTGTCCACGACCACCTTCTCCAGCGTATCGGCGAAGGTCGCCAGGGCCGCGTTGTCGTCCAGCTTGGCGCGGTGCTTGAAGCCGCGCGTCCAGGCGAAGATCGAGGCGATCGAGTTGGTCGAGGTGGCCTCGCCCTTCTGGTGCTGGCGATAGTGGCGGGTCACGGTGCCGTGGGCGGCTTCCGTTTCCAGCACCTTGCCGTCCGGCGTCATCAGGACCGAGGTCATCAGGCCCAGCGAGCCGAAGCCCTGCGCCACCACGTCCGACTGCACGTCGCCGTCATAGTTCTTGCACGCCCAGACGAAACCGCCCGACCACTTCATCGCCGCCGCGACCATGTCGTCGATCAGGCGGTGCTCGTAGGTCAGGCCGCGCGCCTTGAACTCGGCGGCGTAATGGGCGTCGAACACTTCCTGGAACAGGTCCTTGAAGCGGCCGTCATAGGCTTTCAGGATTGTGTTCTTGGTCGACAGATAGACCGGATAGTTGCGCTGCAGGCCATAGGCGAACGAGGCGTGGGCGAACTCGCGGATCGACTCATCCTGGTTGTACATGGCCATGGCCACGCCGGCGCCGGGGGCCTTGTAGACCTCGTGCTCGATCACGGCGCCGTCTTCGCCCACGAACTTGATCGTCAGGGTGCCGGGGCCGGGCATCAGGAAGTCGGTGGCCTTGTACTGGTCGCCGAAGGCGTGACGACCGACGACGATCGGCTGGGTCCAGCCCGGAACCAGGCGCGGCACGTTCGAGCAGATGATCGGCTCGCGGAAGACGACGCCGCCCAGGATGTTGCGGATGGTGCCGTTGGGCGACTTCCACATCTTCTTCAGGCCGAACTCGGCGACGCGCGCTTCGTCAGGGGTGATGGTGGCGCACTTCACGCCGACGCCGTGCTTCTGGATCGCGTGGGCGGCGTCGATCGTCACCTGGTCGTCGGTGGCGTCGCGGTGCTCCATGCCCAGGTCGTAGTAGTCCAGTTCGAGATCCAGGAACGGGAAGACCAGCTTGTCCTTGATCATCTGCCAGATGATGCGGGTCATTTCGTCGCCGTCGATATCGACGATGGGGTTTTCGACCTTGATCTTGGCCATGCGTGAGGTCCGCCTCTGAACGTTGGGGAAGGGAATGTCGTGGCGGGGATATAGCGGGGCCGCGCGTCCACGCAAACCCCGCCGTCCGTTAACCCCGCCCGGAAAAAACCTCCACGGCCACGCTGAACCCTTCTGTCTGTCTTGGCTTCTCCTTGGCCCAACAACAGCGACGGACGACGCAATGACGAACGAAGAGCGTGACCTGGTCGATCGGTGGATCGTCACTTTCTGCGAGACGCCTCCCGTGATCGATGCGGAACTGATGCGCAGGCTGATCGCTGAACAGGAAGCGACACAGCAGGGATCACAGCCATGCCCGACAAGACGTTTAAGTCCGGCGACCGCGTAAAGTGGGACCACAGCCAGGGCACGACGACCGGCAAGGTCATCAAGAAGGTCACCGCTGAAACCCACATCAAGGGCCACAAGGTCGCAGCTTCGCCGCAAAATCCCGAGTATATCGTCGAGAGCGCCAAGACCGGCGCGCGCGCGGCGCACAAGCCGTCGGAGTTGAAAAAGGCATGAAGACCCTGTCTCGCGGCGTCGCGCTTTCCGCTCTGGCCCTGACCGCCTTCGCCGTGGCGGGTTGCGGCGACAAGGACGCCGACAAGACGCCCGGCGCGCCCCAGGCCGCCATGCCTGCAACGGCCGCTGCCGTCGCTTCTGCTCCCGTGCTTCAGATCCGCGCCGAGACGAAACAGTTCCGCGACTGGAGCGTGACCTGCGGCAACGACGGAACCTGCTGGGCCTTCGGCTTTGCGCCCGAGTTCGCCGCCGGCTGGGTGCGCATCACCCTGGCGCCCGGCCCGGAAGCCCAGCCCCAGATCCTGTTCGGCTATTGGCCCGATAGCGACGCCAAAGGCCCAGGCCAGATCGCGCTGACGATCGACGGCCGCGCCTTTGCCTCCACGCTCAGCCCCGAAGGCGAGGCCGAGGCGCCCATCGGCGAAATCGGCGCCAACGCCCGCGCCGCGATCGACGCCATGGCTCAGGGCAAGGTGATGACCATTCGCGGCGCCTCGACCCAGGACGTCTCGCTGCACGGGGCCGCCGCCGCCCTGTTGTGGATCGACGAGAAACAGGGCCGCCTCGACACGCCCACGGCCCTGATCCGACGCGGCGACCGTCCCGCCGCCACCGTCCCGGTCGCCCCGCCCTTGCCGACGGTCACTCCCGCGCCGGCCGTGGATCAGGCGGGCTTCGGCGACGTGAACCAGACCGTGCCCGCCGCCCTTCGCACCCGCACCGAGGTCGGAACCTGTCTGAAGGAATCCAGCATGCCGGCGATCAGCGACATGGTCATGTCCGCCCGGTTGGACGCCCGAACCGAGCTGTGGGCCGTGCCCTGCGGTGCGGGGGCCTATAATGTCACCCACAACTGGTATCTGACGGGACCGGGCGGTCGCGACCCGCGCCCCGCGATCCTCGCCGGAACGGCCGGACCCGGCGCCGATCCGGTCATGGCCGACAACTCCACCGTCAACGGGGCCTATGATCCCAAGACCCGTACCCTGTCGGCCTTCGCCAAGGGACGCGGCATCGGCGACTGCGGTTCGGCCCAGACCTGGGCCTGGACCGGCGACCGCTTCGCCCTGACGATGGAGAGCACGATGGGCCAATGCGCGGGCGTGCGGTCCGACCTGTGGCCCGTCGCCTGGCGCACGCGGTGAATGACCCCGAGGTCCTGATCATCGGCGCGGGTCCGGCCGGTCTGACGGCGGCGACCTATCTGGGTCGGTTTCGCAGGGGAACTCTGGTGGTGGATGGCGGCGCGCCGCGCGCCTGCTGGATCCCGCTCAGCCACAACATGCCGGGCTTTCCGGCCGGCATAACGGGCGCCGACATCCTGACGCGGATGCGTGAACAGGCCGAGGAATATGGCGCGGTCATCGCGCCGGGCCGGGTCGAGACGCTGGCCCATGACGGCGAGGGTTTTGTCGCCCAGATCGAGGGCCGCGCCATCCGCGCCCGCGCGGTCCTGCTGGCGACCGGCGTTGTCGATCATCACCCGGACCTGCCGGGCGTCGAACAGGCGGTTCAGAAGGCGCTGGTCCGCATCTGTCCCATCTGCGACGGTTACGAGGCGACCGACAAGGCCGTCGCCGTCATCGGCCACAGCGACAAGGGCGCGCGCGAAGCCGCCTTCATGCGCACCTATTCTGACCGGGTGACGCTGATCCACATCGGTCCCGCCGACGCTCTCTCGCGCCGCGACGAGCTGGACAGGCTGGGCGTCGAACTGATCCTGGCGCCGCTGGAGGCGGTGGAACTGGAACAGGACCGCGTGACCGCCCTGACCTGGGGCGGTCAGACCCGAGCATTCGACTTGGTCTATTCGGCCCTGGGCACGTCGCCAAACGCCGAACTGGCCCAAGGCCTGGGCGTCCGCCTGTCCGGCGACGGTCGGCTGGAGGTCGATCTGCATCAGGCGACCAGCGTGCCGGGTCTCTATGCCGCCGGCGACGTGGTGCGCGGCCTCAACCAGATCGCCGTGGCGACCGCAGAGGCCGCCGTCGCCGCCACCGACATCCACAACCGCCTGCGCCGCATCGACGGCCTGACCGTAGCCGACTAGGCCCAGATTTTAGGTTCGGCCGCCCACGATCCGTTCCAGCACGGCCAAGGGCAGGGAGCCGTTCTCCAGCACCTTGTCGTGGAAGGCGCGCAGATCAAATCCGGGCTTGGCCTCCGCCTCCTTGCGCAGGCGGGCGATGACGGTGTGGCCGACCTTGTAGGAACAGGCCTGACCGGGCCAGACGCAGTAACGGTTGATCTCGCTGTTCGACGCATCCAGCGGCTTGGCGCCGGAGGCCGCCATATATTCGACCGCCTGTTCGCGGCTCCAGCGCTCGGAATGCAGGCCGGTGTCCACCACCAGCCGCACGGCCCGGAACAGGTAGGACATCAGGAAGCCGACCCGGCCCAGTGGATTGGTCGCATAGACGTCCAGATCGTTGGCCGCCACCGCCTCGGCATACAGCGCCCAGCCCTCGTTGTAGGCCGAGAAGCCGCCCGCGCGGCGCCATTGCGGCAGCTCGCCGGACTCGCGCTGAAGCGCCACCTGCAGGTGATGCCCCGGCGACGCCTCGTGATAGGTCAGGGTCGGCAGGGCGAAACGCGGCCAGTTCCCGCTGTCGCGCAGGTTGATGTAATAGGCGCCCGGTCGCGACCCATCCAGCGGCGGTCCCTGGTAATAGCCGCCCGGCGCGCCCGACTGGATCGACACCGGCACGCGTCGAATCTCGACGTGCGACTTGGGCAGGCGGCCGAACACCTGTGGCAGCTTGGGCTCAAGATCGGCGACCAACTGGTTCAGCCAGGCCAGCAGCTCGGCCTTGCCCACATCGGTATTGGCGAACAGTTGGGCCGGCTCCTTGTTCAGGGCCTGGATGCGTTCGCCGACCGTGCCCTGCGTATAGCCCTGCGCCTTCAGGATGGCGTCGATCTCGGCGCTGATCTCGGCGACCTGTTCGCGGCCCAGGGCGTGGATTTCCTTGGCCGACAGGGTGGTGGTCGTATTGGCCTTCAGTCCGGCCGCGTAGAAGGCCTCGCCGTCCGGCAGGCGCCAGACCCCGGCGTCATGGGTGGCGCGGGGGCGTAACGCCTCCAGCGCCGCGATCTGGGCGCTCAGGGCCGGCTTGACCTTCTCGTCCACGATGGCGGCGGCGCGGGCGTCGTAACCGGTCAGGTTCAGCCCGGCCGTCTTGCGCGCCAGCGACTTCAGCATGGCCGTGTCGGCGGCGGGCGTGTCGTGCAGGGTGCGGATCTGCGGCAGCATGCGGTCGATGATGAAGTCCGGCGGGATCACGCCCAGGCCAGCGTCTTCCTGAACCTTGGCCGTCTCGCCCTCCAGCACGTCCGAGAAGGCCTCCAGCCGCGACAGGAAGGCGTCGGCGCCCGCCGCGTCCTCGATCCGGTGCTGGTTGTCCAGGAAGTCCGGCGTGCTGAAATATGCGCCCGACAGCTGGGTCACGATATAGGGCGACGGCCGTCCCGGTCCCGCCCCATAGTCGAAGCGCGCCGTCTGCGCCGCCGTCTCCGACCCAAAGGCGGCGATGGCGTAGTTCAGCGCCCCGGCCGGCGACAGGCCAGCCTGATCGAAGCCGCTGAGTTGGCCCCAACGGCCCACGGCCTTCGCGCGATCCTTGCGGATGGCGTCCGGTCCCGCCTCGCTGAGCCTGGACGAAAGCCCCGCCCGCGCGCCCCGGTCCAGGCCCAGGTTGGTGGCGCGCTCCGGGCTTTCGTCGATGTCCGCCTCGAACCAGCCGTCCAGCAGGCTGTTCAACCGTCCATCCGCATCGGTAGAGGCGGCTTGGGCCTTGGCCAAAGAGGGCGCGACTGTGGCTGTGGCTGCGGCGGTCAGCAGAAGGCGGCGACGATCGATCATGCGGGAACTCTCGGTGACGGGACCGCACCGCGCCGACGCGGTCCCTGCTGGTCTTCGACGCGGGTCCGGCGCGACCCTGCTAGTGTCAGGCCTGGGTCGCGACCCAGCCGTCCACGATCCGCTCCAGCACCGACAGCGGCACCCCGCCGGCGGCCAGGGCCGTGTCGTGGAAGCCCTTGATGTCGAACTTGGACCCCAGGGTCGTTTTGGCCTTTTCGCGCAGGCGGACCCATTCGTTGTGCCCGACCTTGTAGGCGCAGGCCTGGCCCGGCCAGCCGCAATAGCGTTCGACCTCGGACGTCGCCGCGCCCTCCTGATCGCCATAGGCCTCCATCATGTAGCGGATGCCCTGTTCGCGGCTCCAGCCCTTGGAGTGGATGCCGGTATCGACCACCAGGCGGGCGGCGCGGAACATCAGCGACTGGAGATAGCCGATCTGGCCCACCGGATCGTTCTCATAGGCGCCCAGCTCGTCGGCCAACTGCTCGGCGTACAGACCCCAGCCCTCGACATAGCTGGAGAAGCCCAGCAGGTTCATCAGCAAGGGCGCAGACTCGCTCTCCTGTTGCAGGCTGATCTGCAGATGGTGGCCCGGCGTGGCCTCGTGATAGGTCAGGGTCGGCAGGGTCCAGGACGGCCATTCCGCCGTATCCTTCAGATTGATCCAGTAAATGCCCGGCCGCGTCCCATCCAGGCTGGGCGAGTTGTAATAGCCCATGGGCGCGCCGGCCTCGATCTCGGGCGGGACGCGCTTGATCTCGACCTTGGCCTTGGGCAGCTTACCGAAGGCGTTCGGCAGCCGCGCCTGCATGTCGGCCATCTGGGCGTTCAGCTTGTCGATCAGCTCGGCCTTGCCGGCGTCGGTGTTGGCGTAGACGTATTTGGGATCGTCCCCCAGGGCCTTGATCCGCTCGGCGACCGAGCCTTGCGTCAACCCTTGCGCCTTCAGCAGCACATCGGCGCGCGCCGTCAGGTCGGCCATCTGCTCGACGCCGGTGCGGTGGATCTCGTCGGCCGTCAGCCGGGTCGTGGTGATGTAGTGCAGGCTGTTGGCGTAATACTGCTCGCCCTGCGGTAGGCGTCGCACCGAAGCCTCGTGGACGGCGTTGGGCTGGGCGGCCTTCAGCACCGCATTCTGGGCGGCCAGGGCCGGATAGACCCGCTCGGTCACCAGACGCTCGACCTGGGCGCCCCAGTCGCCGGTCAGGCCCTTGGCGCGCGCGCGATCGACGACCGACTGCACCATGGGCGAGGTCGCCGCCGGGGTCGCCAGGAAGCCGTCCTGCTGGCGGATCGCCTTGGCCAGGATGAAGTCCGGCGGAATGACGCCCAGCGCATATTCCTCCTTCACCCGGTCCGTCTCGGCCAGCAGCACGTCGGCGAAGGCGTTGACGCGCGCGACATAGGCGTCGGCGTCGGCGGCCGTCTCTATGGTGTGCTGGTTGGCCAGGAAGTCGGGCGTGGACTGATAGGCGCCGCCCTGCTGGCTGACCCTGTACGGATTGGGCCAGCCGCCCTGGCCATAGGGGATGTCGAAGGTGGCGATCACCCCGTCCAGGTTCTGCGCCAGGCTGTCGTAGTAGTTGGCGTTGCGCGCATCCAGCTTGGTGCGGTCGATCCGGGCCAGTTCGGCGCGCTGGCGACGGGTGAAGGCGCGCTGGTCGTCTTCCTCGGCACGGGTGGGGGCGGTCAGTTTCGACTTGGCGGCGGCGCGGTCGCCCTTGTCCAGGCCGAACATGGTGACGATCTCGGGGCTCTTGTCCAGCGTCTGCTCGAACGTCGCATCCATGAAGGTCTTGAGCTGGGCGGCGGCGTCGCCTTGCGATGCGGAAGCCTGCCTGGCCCAGGCAGGACCGCCCACGGCGACGAGGCCGGCGCCCAGCGCGGCGGACTGAAGAAGACGACGACGATCGAACATGGAACGGCCCCTCGAAATTTGGATGCGGCAATGGAGACCGCAGGCGCGGGCGCGGCAAGTGAAATTCCAGACAGGCCACCGATCTCTGCATGGTGCGGCCAAAGAAAAAGGCCCGGCGGATCGCTCCGCCGGGCCTCTTCAGTCTCGATACCGAGGTCGCTTAGTCGCGACGACGACGTCCGCGATCGCCACCGCGATCACCGCCGCCTTCGCGCTTGGGACGGCCGCCGGTGTCGTCCGACAGAGGCTCTTCGCCACGCTCGGCGCGTTCGGCGTTGATCTTGTCGGTCAGGTCTTCACCCGTGGTCTGATCGACGATCTTCATCGACAGCTTGGTCTTGCCGCGATCGTCGAAGCCGAGGAACTTGACCTTCACTTCCTGGCCTTCCGACAGGACGTCGGCCGGGTTGGCGACGCGTTCCAGAGCGATCTGGGACACGTGGACCAGGCCGTCCTTGGCGCCGAAGAAGTTCACGAAGGCGCCGAAATCGACGACCTTGACGACCTTGCCGGAGTAGATGGTGCCGACTTCCGGCTCCGAGGCGATGGACTGGATCCAGGCCTTGGCGGCGTCGATCTTCTCCTGGTCGTTGGCGGCGACCTTGATGGTGCCGTCGTCGCCGATGTCGATCTTGGCGCCCGTCTTCTCGACGATCTCGCGGATGACCTTGCCGCCCGAACCGATCACTTCACGGATCTTGTCGACCGGGATCTTGACCGTTTCGATCTTGGGAGCGTGCTCGCCCAGTTCGGTGCGCGGCGCGTCCATGGCCTTGGACATCTCGTCCAGGATGTGGAGGCGACCGGCCGAGGCCTGCGTCAGAGCCTGCTTCATGATCTCCTTGGTGATACCGGCGACCTTGATGTCCATCTGAAGGCTGGTGATGCCTTCCGACGTGCCGGCGACCTTGAAGTCCATGTCGCCCAGGTGATCTTCGTCACCCAGGATGTCCGACAGGATGGCGAACTCGCCCGACGGCTCCAGGATCAGGCCCATGGCGATGCCCGAGACCGGACGGATCAGCGGAACGCCCGCATCCATCAGAGCCAGCGAAGCGCCGCAGACCGTGGCCATCGAGGACGAGCCGTTCGACTCGGTGATCTCGGAGACCAGACGGATGGTGTAGGGGAAGTCTTCCTTGGTCGGCAGCATCGGACGAACCGCGCGCCAGGCCAGCTTGCCGTGACCGATCTCGCGACGGCCGGGCGAACCCATGCGGCCCGCTTCACCCACCGAATAGGGAGGGAAGTTGTAGTGCAGCAGGAAGCTCTCTTTGTAGGTGCCCGACAGGCTGTCGATGTACTGCTCGTCCTCGCCGGTGCCCAGGGTGGCGACGACCAGGGCCTGGGTTTCCCCACGCGTGAACAGGGCCGAACCGTGGGTGCGCGGCAGGACGCCGACTTCAGACACGATCGCGCGGACCTTGTCGAGGGCGCGGCCATCGACGCGGTGTGCGTTCTCGATGATGTCGCGACGCAGGACCTCGGCTTCGCATTCCTTGAAGGCGGCCGAGAACTTGGAGCTGTCGACACCGTCGGGGTTTTCGTCGGTCTTCACCAGCTTGGCGGCGGCGGCCTTCTTGGCGGCGTCGACGCCCGAGCGGCGGTCGTACTTGCCGGCGTGGGTGTAGGCGGCCTTGATATCTTCGCCGACCAGCGACTTGATCGAGGCGACGACGCCCGAGTGATCTTCGGCCTGGAAGTCGAAGGGCTCCTTGGCGGCGTGTTCGGCCAGTTCGATGATGGCGTCGATCACCGGCTGCATGCCCGCGTGCGCGAACATCAGGGCTTCGAGCATCTTCTCTTCCGACAGCTCCTTGGCTTCGGATTCGACCATCATCAGGGCGTCCTGGGTGCCGGCGACCACCAGGTCGAGGTCCGAGGTCGCGATCAGGTCGATGTGCGGGTTCAGCACCAGCTCACCGTCGATCAGGCCGACGCGCGCGGCGCCGATGGGGCCCATGAAGGGCACGCCCGAGATGGTCAGGGCGGCCGAGGCGGCGACCAGGCCGACGATGTCCGGATCGTTCTCCATGTCGTGCTGCAGCACGGTCACGACGACCTGGGTCTCGTTCTTGAAGCCCTTGACGAACAGCGGGCGGATCGGACGGTCGATCAGGCGGGAAACCAGGGTTTCCTTCTCGGTCGGGCGGCCTTCACGCTTGAAGTAGCCACCCGGGATCTTGCCGGCGGCGAAGGTTTTTTCCTGATAGTTGACCGTCAGGGGGAAGAAATCCAGGCCCGGCTTGGGCGAGCGGCCATAGACGACGGTGGCCAGAACCACGGTCTCGCCGTAGGTCGCCAGCACGGCGCCGTCGGCCTGGCGGGCGATGCGGCCCGTTTCCAGGGTCAGCGGGCGGCCGGCCCAGTCGATCGTCTTGCGTTTGATGTCGAACATATTTCGTCTTTCGTATCCCGGCAGGCGTATTCCCGGCGGGGTCCCATCATTGGGGGTGGATGCGTCGGGCGTTCAGTCCTTCGATCCAGAGGTCGCCGCGCCATCGCGATCGACCGGGAGAGGACCGGCATGGCCCTCGCAACTGCGCCGTAAGTCCTGCGGCGCCCAGGTCGTGTCTAGGAGGTCGTCTCTAGTCGCACAACGAGGCGCGGACGTGACCGTCCGCGCCTCGAAAGCGTATTCTACACTGATCCGACGCCTTAGCGGCGCAGGCCCAGCTTGGCGATGAGCGCCTGGTAGCGACCGGCGTCGACCTTGGTGAGGTGGTCGAGCAGGCGGCGACGTTGCGACACCATCTTCAGAAGGCCACGACGCGAGTGGTTGTCCTTCTTGTGGGTCTTGAAGTGTTCGGTAAGGTTGGCGATGCGTTCCGACAGGATCGCGACCTGAACCTCGGCCGAGCCGGTGTCGCCAGCGGTGCGGGCGTTATCGGCGATGATCTCGTGCTTGCGTTCAGCAGTAACCGACATCGAAGAGTCCTTTCTTGGCCTATCGCGCTTTAGCGCGACTTGAGGCCGTGAGGTCTCGGCCCTTGCCAGATGGCGCGGGCCTAGAGGTTGAAAACGCGGTCGGGTTCTAACCGGCCGGCCCGCAACTGACAGAGTGCGACGAGGGTCTGGCCCTGAAAGGCTGAAACCGTCCGCGAACCGCCGGTAAGACGATCCTTTAGGGTTTCCACCTGACGGGGGAGCAGAACGATCGGGCGTCCCTGCCGAAGCGAGAAGGCGTCCTGTTCCGTCACGGCCAGCTCCGGGATGTCGTCCAGGGCGGTCGCAACGGCAAGCAAGCCTTCCGAGGCGGCGCCCCTATGCACCATTTCCTCCAGAGAATCCAGAGTGACGGCGTTTTGCGTGCTGAACGGCCCGACCAGCTCGCGCCGCAGGGCCGACACGTGACCCTCGGCGCCCAATACGACGGCCAGGTCGCGCGCCAGCGAGCGGACATAGACGCCCTTGCCGGTGCGGATGGTCAGTTCGACGTGGTCGGCGTCGGGCGCATCGCTGACCTCGGCCGAATATATGGTCACGCGCCGCGCCTGCAGCTCGAACTCCACCCCGTCGCGGGCCAGGTCATAGGCGCGGGCGCCATCGACCTTGATGGCCGAGAAGCGCGGCGGCGTCTGATCGATCTCGCCGACGAAGGCCGGCAGCGCCGCCTTTACCTGATCGACCGTGGGCCGCACGTCGGAACGGCCGATGATCTCGCCCTCGCGGTCCACGCTGTCGGTCGAGACGCCCCAGTTGATGGTGAAGCGATAGACCTTCTGCGCCTCCATCATCATCGGCACGGTCTTGGTCGCCTCGCCCAGCGCGATGGGCAGGATGCCGCTGGCCAGCGGGTCCAGCGTCCCGGCATGACCGGCCTTCTGGGCGTTGAACAGGCGGCGGATGCGGCTGACCGCCTCGGTCGATCCCATCTCGAACGGCTTGTCCAGGCAGACCCAGCCATCGACGACGTCGCCCTTCTTCTTGCGGGCCATTATGCTTGGCCTATCGCGCTTCGCGCTACTTGAGGCCGCAAGGCTGGGCCAACCGCGCTTCGTGCGACTTGAGGCTGATCACTCAAGCGTCGTCCCCTTCGTCGTCGCGGGCCGCCAGGTCGGCCTGGATGCGCGGGTCGGCGAACAGCTTGTCCATGTGGTTGGCGGCGCCGAAGCTCTCGTCGTGGCGGAACTTCAGGTCGGGCGTGAACTTCATGTCCAGGCGACGGCCCAGCTGACCGCGGATGAACTTGGCGTGGACGTTCAGGGCCTTGATGATCTCGCTCTCATGGCCGTTGGTCGGCGCGGCCTCGACGCCGGCGCCCAGGGGCTCGACGAAACAGGTGGCGTGTTTCAGGTCCGGCGACAGGCGAACCTCGGTCACCGTGATGGACACGTCGGCCAGGGCCTCGTCGCGGATGTCCTCTTCGCGCAGGATATCGACCAGGGCGTGACGGATCAGCTCGCCGGCGCGCAGCTGGCGCTGGCTGGGCGCTTTTCCTGCCGGGCTGGCGCTGGAGGAACTGCGGGTAAATTGCTTGTGGGCCATCGGCCTCTCCTTCTTGTTCGCCCGCCGGGGCTCGGACCCGGCCGGATAAGCGAAAGTCGGGCGGTCTAGTCTCGCGAAGGGCCTATGTCCAGTTTTCGCTCCCGTTCCTCGATCGTGGCGGCCGCCCGCACCGACCGCATCACCTCGGCCGAGGTGATCGACGGGACCGGGCGGACAGGAACCCCGCCGGCGTTCAGCACGCCCGCCGTCCAGTGGTTGCACAGATGCAGGATGGAGAAGGTCTCGCGACTGGCGAAGAAGCGCGCATCGTCGCCGGGGCGCGCGGCGGCGACACGGGGCGCGCCGTCCGACAGGTCGAGCGACGCCTCCACGCGGGCGGCCAGACGGTCGAACTGGGCGCGCGTCAGGGTCAGGGTCGCGCTGTCCTCGCCATAGCTGAGACGCGGATCGGCAGTCACCGGGTCCAGCATGACCACCGAGAGATTGCCGGGTCGGAAGAAAGCGCGGGCGCCGTCGGGCAGCCGGTCTGCGATCGGGCTCTGGTCCACATAGAAGCGGGCGTCGCCCCAGCCGATCAGGATCCAGTCGCCGGGCGCCAGCCCCGCAACGGCGCGCGCCAGAGGCCCGCCGCGTCGCAACAGCGCCTCGCGCGGCACGGCCAGGTCGGTATGGAATCCGTTGTCGAGCACCTGAACGACGACGGTGTCCGGCGCGCCGGCGGGTGTCGCATCGCCCGGTTGGGTCCAGGTCAGAAGCGCCGCGACCGCCCCGACCAGGGCCGCCAGCAACAGCCCCCGTATCATCGGCTCAGGTCCAGAACGGCGCACAGCCGATCGTCAGGCGTCAGGGCGCCGGGCGGCGGCCCCTGCCGGACCGGCATCATAACGAAGCCGTCGCGCCGCACCGCCAGCGCCAGCCAGCCGACAGGATGCCCCGCGCAAAGCCGGGTGTCCTCTTCGGCCGTCACGCGCCGAATCTCGATCTGGGCCTGGGTCGGCACGGTCATGGCGTCGGCGAAGATCGTTGAGACGCTGGCCCGCTGATCCGCCGGGACCAGGCGATGCGGTTCGGACTTCAGCGTCCCGCCGTTGCCGATCGACAGCGCGCCGCCCTCGATCTGGACCACCAGCGTCGATCCGGCCGTGGCGTATCGGCCGGCCAGCACTGCGTCCCCGACCTCGACCCGGCCGGACGGGCGCGGCGGCGCGGGATCATCCGCCGGTTCGATCAGGCGATGCACCACCGGCTCCACCACCAGCGCACCCAACATGAACAGGGCGAAGGCGCCGAGGCCGACCGCCACGATCCATTTCAGCGATGGCGGGGCGGTCGCGCTCATGCGGCCAGTCTAGAGGAACAGGGGTTGAGGAATGGTCACCCGCCCCTCAGGGTCTTAGTTCCGGCCGGGACGACGAGTCGGGTCGGTCAGCTGGAACAGTCGCGCCGACAGGTTCGACGCCGGCTGCAAGGCCGTCAGCTGGGTCCGCGTGCGCGCCCCTTGCGGATCGGTGATGGTCCATTCCTGCAAGCGCATCGGATTGCCGGCGAAGGCCAGGATCACCTGTCCGTCGTTCGGGCGGTTGGCGTCGCGAGCCGTGATGGCGAAGGCGCCGGACGCCATCCGCGTCACGCGCTCGATGCGGACGCCCTGGTCCAGACGGACGTTGCGCGCCAGGAAGGTGGACAGGGGCGTGCGGCCCAGCGGCACCTGCTGGAAATTGTTCAGGCGGGGGTCGTAGCGTTTGACGTTATAGCCGTCCGACACCACCAGAAGCCCGGCCGGGTTGGTGTATTCGAACCGCATCTTGCCCGGACGCTGCAGATAGAACCGGCCCTGGCGGGTCTGGCCGCCCGGACCCGTCTCGGTGAAGGTCCCCTGCGCCGAGGTCAGGGCCTGCAGATAGCCTTGCGCCTGCTGAACCACCGCGCGGTCTTCGGCCGACAGGTTCGATTGCGCCTGCGCGGCGTCGAACACGCCCAGGGCGGCGAACGCGGTCAGAAACCCTGCGCCCAGCAGCAGGCTGCGGCGCTGAAGGTCGGTCGGAGCGATGGCGAGCGTCTTGGAGGTCATGAAGTCCGTCTCCCGTTCGGGATGGTTGTCGATCCTGCCGTCTTGCCCGGTTGGCTTGGCGTCGGAATGACGCGAGCCTGACCATATTCCGGCGCTGCGATGAAGCCTTGTTCATCGAAATGCTGAAGCTTGGCAGAGATGGCGGGGTGGAGAACGGACATTGGCGAGGACGGTTGCATGTTGTCTCCTCTCCATCTCGTGGGGAGGAGACGGGTGTTCTCACGCCATCGGCGGCGGACCGGCCAGGACGTCGCGCTTGCCGGCGTGGTTGGCGGGGCTGACCACGCCTTCCTGCTCCATCCGCTCGATCAGGGAGGCGGCGCGGTTGTAGCCGATCTGGAGCCGGCGCTGGACGTAGCTGGTCGAAGCCTTGCGGTCGCGAGTGACGACGGCGACCGCGCGGTCGTAGAGGTCGTCGCCCGAGCCGCCGCCGCCCTCGTCTATCGCGCCGTCGCTGTCGCCGTCCGGCTCGTCGGTGATCAGGTCCAGATAGTCAGGCTCGGCCTGGGCCTTCAGATGTTTGCAGACGTCCTCGACTTCCTTGTCGTCCACGAACGGACCGTGAAGGCGCGTGATCCGCCCGCCGCCGGCCATGTAGAGCATGTCGCCCTGGCCCAGCAGCTGTTCGCCGCCCTGTTCGCCCAGGATGGTGCGGCTGTCGATCTTGGACGTGACCTGGAAGGAGATGCGGGTCGGGAAGTTGGCCTTGATGGTGCCGGTGATCACGTCGACCGACGGGCGTTGCGTGGCCATGATCAGGTGGATGCCGGCGGCGCGGGCCATCTGGGCCAGGCGCTGGACGGCGCCCTCGACGTCCTTGCCCGCGACCAGCATCAGGTCCGCCATTTCGTCCATAACCACGACCAGGAAGGGCAGGGGTTCGGGCCGGATCTTCTCGGACTCATACACCGGGCGGCCTTGATCGTCGAAGCCGGTCTGGACCGTGCGTTCGAAATGCTCGCCCTTGGCTTGCGCTTCTCGCGCACGCTCGTTGTAGCTGGCGATATTGCGCACGCCCAGTTTGGACATGCGGCGATAGCGATCCTCCATCTCGCGCACCGTCCATTTCAGCGCGACGACGGCCTTCTTCGGATCGGTGACGACGGGCGCCAGCAGGTGCGGGATGCCGTCGTAGACCGACAGCTCCAGCATCTTGGGGTCGATCATGATGAAGCGGCATTCGGCCGGGCTGTGGCGATACAGGATCGACAGGATCATGGCGTTGACGCCGACCGACTTGCCCGAGCCGGTGGTGCCCGCGATCAGCAGATGGGGCATGCGCGCCAGATCGGCGACATAGGGCTCGCCGCCGATGGTTTCGCCCAGGGCCAGGGGCAGCAGGTGGCCCTTCTTGTCGTATTCGGCGCTGGACAGCAGGTCGCGCAGATAGACGGTCTCGCGCTTGGCGTTGGGCAATTCGATGCCGATGGCGTTGCGCCCCTGAACCACGCTGATGCGGCAAGCGCGGGCCGACATCGAGCGCGCGATGTCGTCGGCCAGGGCCACGACGCGGCCGTGCTTCACGCCGGGCGCGGGGACCAGTTCGTACAGGGTGACGACGGGGCCGGGACGGATCTGGTCGATCACGCCGCGCACGCCGAACTCCTGCAGCACGCCTTCCAGCATCTTGGCGTTCTGCTTCAGCGAATCCTCGTCGACCGCACCCACGCGCTGGGGGGGCTTGGTCAGTATGCCCAGCGGCGGCAGGTCGAAATCGCCCTCGGGCCGCACGAAGTCGAAGGCCTGCTGGTCCACGTCGTCTTTGCGGGCCTTGGGCGCCTTGACCGCAGCGACGCGCGGCTCGACAGGGCGGGCGGCCGACGGGCGCGGCGCGGGCTGGACGGCGTCGTCCTCCCAGGGCGGCAGGTCGTCATAGGCGGTCTGCGGCGCATCTGCGGGCGCGGCTTGCGAAGCCTCCTCGGGCGGGGGCGCGGCGCGGGGCGTGCGGGCCTTGGCCGGCGCCTTTTCGCGGGCAGGCTGGGCCGTAGCGCGGGGTGCGACGGCCGGGCGCAGAGACTTGCCCCAATGCAGGGCGTCGATGAAGTCCATGGCGCGCAGGCCGATGGCGAAACCGACCAGCCAAAGGCCGACAATCACGAAGATGACGCCGGCGATGATCCGTCCGCCTGGAATATGCAGGGCGCCGATCCCGCGCGCCGCCAGACCCGTGACCGCATCGCCCCACAGACCGCCGAGACCGGCCGCCAAGGGCCAAGCGGCGGGCGCGGCCAGGGCGGCCAGAGCGCTGGACAGCAACAACACCCCGCCTGTCGCGGCCAGAGCCTTCAACGGCGTGGGTTTGAGCCTTTGCTGGATCGCATCGCCGACCGCGCGCGCTAGGCCGAAGGCGACCAGGAGCAGGGCGGCGGGCCATGCGGCGAGGCCCAGCGACTGCATGAACAGATCGGCGAACAGGGCGCCGTTCGTTCCCAGCCAGTTGGTCGTCGGCAGGCTGGAGGCCGCATTCAGGCTGGCGTCCGCCGGATTCCACGAGATCAGGGCGACCAGCAGCAGGGTCGCCAAAAGCGCCTGAAGCACCCCCCTGAATCGCACGACAAAGGGCGCGTCCCACAGGATGCGGGCGCTGATCCAGGCCTGACGGCTGATGGCGAGGGCGGTGGACATGAAAGGCGTGACCTTCCGGGCGGCTGACGTTCGACGGCCCTTGTCGCACCCCCAGGGTTAAGAGCGCATTTACCAGCTTGGCCTTGGCGAGGGACAAACCGCCCTCTGGACCTTTGGCGTCGGCGGCGCGACAAGCCTGTCATGGCTGACACCGAACGCTACGACATCGTTATCGCCGGCGCGGGGCTGACCGGGGCGGCGTTCGCCCTGGCGGCGGCGCAGGGCGGGTTGAAGGTCGTCATGGTCGATCCGCAGCCGTTCAGCGACCAGCTGGCGCCGACCTTCGACGGGCGCTCGACCGCCGTCGCCTTCTCGACCTTCCGCATGCTGGACGCCCTGGGCCTGGGAGAGACCTTGCGTCCCCATGCCTGTCGGATGGACCATATTCTGGTGACGGACGGCAGGCGACCGGGCGCGGCCAGCCGCAAGGCCTCGCCGGCCTTCCTGCGTTTCGACGCCGACGAGATCGGCGGGCGCACCGGGGGCGAGCCGCTGGGATACATGGTCGAGAACCGCCGCATTCGTACGGCCTTGGCCGAGGCGGTGACGCGGGCGGGGATCGCGGTGCGGGCGCCGGGCACCGTCGCCAGGGTCGAGGCCGATGCGGGCAAGGCGACCGTGACCCTGGCCGATGGATCGACATTGATCGCGCCCTTGGTCGTCGGCGCCGAAGGGCGAGGCTCGACCGTGCGCCGCGCGGCCGGGATCGAAACCGTCGGCTGGGGCTATGGTCAGAGCGGTGTCGTGGCCACGGTGGGGCTGGGTCGCGACCACGGCAATATCGCCCACGAATATTTCCTGCCCAGCGGCCCCTTCGCCATCCTGCCCCTGACCGATCAGCGCGCCAGCCTGGTCTGGACCGAGACGACGCGGCGGGGCGAGGCCTTGCGCGACGCCTCCGATGAAGCCTTCCACGCCCATCTGATGCGCCGGTTCGGAGAGTTTCTGGATGGGGCGACGGTCGAGGGGCCGCGCTTCGTCTATCCGCTGGCGCTCAGCCTGGCCGAGAAACTGGTCGCGCCGCGCATCGCCCTGATCGGAGACGCGGCGCACGGCGTCCACCCCGTCGCGGGCCAGGGGCTGAACATGGGCCTGAAGGACGCCGCCGCCCTGGCCGAGGTGCTGGCCGAGGCTGCGCGCCTGGGCGAGGACCTGGGCGCCGAGACGGTGTTGGAACGCTACGCCCGTTGGCGCCGGTTCGACAATGCGGCCCTGGCGGCGGGCTTCGACGCCTTCGTGCGGCTGTTCTCAAACGATATCGCGCCGGTGCGCCTGGCGCGCGATCTGGGCATGGCGGCGGTCAACCGCATCGGTCCCCTGCGCCGGGCCTTCATGCAGGAGGCCGGCGGCGCGACGGGCGATCTGCCGCGGCTGCTGCGCGGCGAGGCGGTCGTCTAGTTCAACTGCATCCGCACGCGTTCGAACGTCGTGAACCGCCGCGCCTCCTCGACCCCGTCCAGGCCGTGGGCGCGGGACAGGGCCTGTAGCGAGCCAGCCAACGCCCCCTGTTTCTCGCGCGCCGAGGCGACGTCGAGCCAGGGCCGGTGGTCTTCGGGATCCAGCAGGGCGCGGCGCAGGGCCGAGCGTTCGGCAGCCTCATAGTCCTGGCCGCGAATGGCGCGGCTGAACAGCACGTTCTGCAGTCGGATCAGGGACTGCCGATCCGTCACCGGCGCCATCAGGATGTCCAGCCGATCCGCGACGTGTGGCATCAGCCCGGCGCGCAGGGCCCGGCGGGTCAACTCGCTGGGCAGGATCAGCCGCCCCTGGCTGAATGGGTCCAGCGCCACCGGCCCTTCCGGCGTCTCGACGCGGATCATGAAATGGCCGGGGAAGTCCACGCCCGCCGCCGCGATCCCGGCCTCGCGCGCGGCATGCAGGTAGAAGACGGCCAGGGCGGCGGACAGGCCGCGCCGCCGCTCGGCCACCGCGATGATGTCGGTGTTGCCGGGATGATCGAAGTGGATCAGGTCGCCGTTCAGCCTCAGGTCGGCGCACAGGGTTTCGGACAGGGCGTCGTCGGGGCTTTCGCCGCCGATCCGTTCCTTCAAGCGCTCACAGGCGTTGCGGGCCAGGGCGCGCACGGGTTCGGGATCACGAAGAGGGTGGTCGTGGATCGCGCAGGCGATCGCGGCCTCCAGCAGGGGGAAGACGTCGTCTTCGGCCTGACCGGCCGCGGTCAGGATGGCCTCGGCCTCCTCGCGCGTCATGCGATCCCTTCGTCAGCGCCTTTCGACGTTGCGAAGATGACGTGGAACGCGCCACGGAGCCAGCGCCACCATATCAATTCTCAAATCAAGACGTTGCAGCCCCGGCCGATTGCGCCGGATCGCCTCGCCCGCTGCGATCAGCCGGTCGTGCTGGTCGGGTTTCAGCGCCAGCATCGCCGCCTCCATCGTCGCGCGGCGCTTGACCTCGACCACGGCCAGCACAGGCCCGCGACAGACCAGCAAATCGATCTCGCCGGCCCGGCTCTTGAGGCGAAACCCCAGCACCCGATAGCCGCGGAGCATCAGCCACAGGGCGGCGATCCATTCGGCGGCATGCCCGGCCTTGAACGCCGTCCCGCCCTTCGCCTGACGCCACGCCGCCTTGGGGCGACGGATGGGCGCTGGGCGAGGCAGGCGCGGGCTCACTTGCCCTTCAGCTCCAGCGCGCGGCGATAGAGGGTCTTGCGGTTCAGCCCCAGGGCCTTGGCGACCTCCGAGGCGGCGTCGCCGGTCGACAGGGTCTGCAGGGCGTCCTTCAGGGCGGCGTCCGCATCGGCCTCGGTCGCCTGAACCTCTTCGCCGGGGCCGACGACCACGACGATCTCGCCCTTGGGGCCATCCAGGCGCGGGTCGACGGCCAGTTCGTCCAGCGTCCCGCGCACGCACTCTTCATAGAGTTTGGTCAGTTCGCGGGCGACGGCGGCGGGACGCGGCCCCAGCACGGCGGCCATGTCGGTCAGGCTGGCCTTCAGCCGCGGCCCGCTTTCGAAGAAGACCAGCGTCTGGCGCTGGCCTTTCAACGCTTCCAGCGCGGCGGTGCGACCGGCGGTCTTGGGCGGCAGGAAGCCGGCGAACAGCACCCGGTCGGCAGGCAGGCCGGCGATGCACAGGGCCGCCAGCAGGCTGGACGGCCCGGGGATCGGATGGACGGGCAGGCCCTCGGCGATGACCGCGCGGGAGACGACGAAGCCGGGATCGCTGACCAGGGGCGTGCCCGCGTCCGAGACCAGGGCCACGACCTGGCCTTCGCGCAGGCGGGCGATGGCCTGTTCGGCGGCGCGGCCCGACGCGTGATCGTCGCAGCGTTCCAGCTTCGCCTTCAGCCCATAGGCCGCCAGCAATTTGGCGGTGACGCGGGTATCCTCGGCCAGCACCAGATCGGCGGCGGCCAGCACGTCCAGCGCCCTCAGCGTCATGTCGCGCAGGTTCCCGATCGGGGTGGCGACCAGATAGAGGCCCGGCTCCACCCGCCGGGGCGGCGGGGCGGCGGGTGGAAAGGGCGAGGTTTCGCTCAACGCTCGACCACGGCCGCCGGCGGGCGCGGCGCCGAGGTCAGGCCCGACCCCTGGAAGGCGGGACCAGCGTCATAGGCGGCGAAGGTGGCGGCGGTGATGATCTCGCTGACCGAGGCGCCCAGCGAGACAATCTGCACCGGCTTCTCCAGACCGACCAGCAGCGGGCCGATCACGGTCGCGCCGCCCAGGGCCTGGACCAGTTTGGTCGAGATGGCGGCCGAATGGATGGCGGGCATGACCAGGATGTTGGCGGGCTTGGTCAGGCGGTTGAAGGCGTAGGCCGGGTGACCCTTGGGATCCAGGGCGACTTCCGGCGGCATTTCGCCCTCGTATTCGAAGTCGACGCCCTTCTTGTCCAGAATGCGGATCGCCTCGCGCACCTTTTCGGCGCGGTCGCCGGGCGGGTTGCCGAAGGTCGAATAGGACAGGAAGGCCACGCGTGGGTTACGGCCCAGCTTGCGCACCGTCTCGGCCGCCTTGACGGCGATGTCGGCGAGTTCTTCGGCGTTGGGCAGTTCGTGGATGGTGGTGTCGGCGACGAACAGAGTCCGGCCCTTGGCCAGAAGGATCGACAGGCCGATCAGCGTGTCCTCGACGTCCAGCACGCGCTGGACCTCCTTCAGCGCCATGTTGAAGTTGCGGGTCACGCCCGCGACCATGGCGTCGGCCCGGCCCTTGGCGACCAGGGTGGCGGCGAAATAGTTTCGGTCCTGATTGATCATCCGCTGTACGTCGCGGCGCAGATAACCCCGACGTTGCAGCTTTTCGTACAGCCAGTCGGTGTCCTCGACATTGTGGTCCGAGACGCGGGCGTTGATGATCTCGATTCCCAGTTCGTCGAAGTTCAGACCCGCCTCGGCGGCGTTCTGACGGATCAGGTCCTCACGCCCGACCAGGATCGGCGTGCCAAGATCAGCCTGTTTGAAGCCCCAGGCGGCGCGGATGACGGCGGGTTCTTCACCCTCGGCGAAGACGACGCGCTTGTTCGGCCCGCCGCGCACGGCCGAGCTGATCTTCTGCATCAGGGCGGCGGACGGATCGACGCGCGAGCGCAGGGCGTTGCGGTAGGCGTCCATGTCCTCGATCTGGACGCGGGCCACGCCGGTATCCATCGCCGCCTGGGCGATGAAGGGCGGGATGTACCAGATCAGGCGCGGGTCGAACGGGGTCGGGATGATATAGTCCGGGCCGAACTTCAGCTTGCGCCCGCGATAGGCGGCGGCGACCTCGTCCGGCACGTCCTCGCGCGCCAGAGCGGCCAGGGCCTGGGCGCAGGCGATCTTCATTTCGTGGTTCACGCGGCGCGCCCGCACGTCCAGCGCGCCCCGGAACAGATAGGGGAAGGCCAGGACGTTGTTGACCTGGTTCACATAGTCCGAGCGGCCCGTTGCAATGATGGCGTCCGATCGCACCGACTGGACGTCTTCGGGCGTGATCTCGGGATCGGGGTTGGCCATGGCGAAGATGATCGGATTGGGGGCCATCGACGCCACCATCTCCTTGGTGATCGCGCCCTTGGCGGACAGGCCCAGCACCACGTCCGCGCCGACCATGGCCTCGGCTAGGGTGCGCAGCGGGGTGTCGGTCGCGTGGGCGGCCTTCCACTGGTCCATGCCGTGTTCGCGACCCTTGTAGACCACGCCGTCGCGGTCGCAGATCACGGTGTTCTCGGCCTTGACGCCCGCGGCCTTCATCAGGGCGATGGAGGACAGGCCCGCAGCGCCGGCGCCCGCCAGCACGACCTTGACCTCGTCCAGCTTCTTGCCCGCCACATGGCAGGCGTTGATCAGGCCGGCGGTCGAGATGATGGCTGTGCCGTGCTGGTCGTCATGGAAGACGGGGATGTCCAGCAGGTCCTGAAGTTCGCTCTCGATGACGAAACATTCCGGGGACTTGATGTCTTCCAGATTGATGCCGCCCCAGGTGTCGCCGATGTTCTTGACGACGGTGATGAACTCGTCCGGATCGGTGGTCTTGACCTCGACATCGAAGCTGTCGACGTCGGCGAACCGCTTGAACAGGACCGACTTGCCTTCCATTACCGGCTTGGAGGCCATGTGGCCGAGGTTGCCCAGGCCCAGGATGGCGGTGCCGTTCGAGATCACGGCGACCAGATTGCCCTTGGAGGTGTAGTCGTAAGCCTTGTCCGCATCGGCGGCGATGGCCAGCACCGGCACGGCCACGCCCGGGGAATAGGCAAGCGACAGATCGCGCTGTGTCGCCATCGGCTTGGTCGGCGCCATGGAGATCTTGCCCGGCGTCGGGATGCGGTGGAAATCCAGGGCCTCCTGGTCGGAGAAGGTCTGTTTTTCGGTCTGATCGGGCATGACTTTGGGCGTTTCCGGGCGCGTCGTTTCTGATTGGCTTGTCTGTTCCTAAAGCGGCGGGCGGTAAGGGACAACCGCCGACGCCCTATCCGGCCCTATCCCGCAGCATCAGGATGCAAGGGCCGTCACGGCCGCAGCAGTCTCAACGGCTGTGCGGAAAAGGTGACCCGACGGAATGGCTGGGTGCGGTTTTCCGCAAAACGGCCGGTGTTCAGATCGCCAGCACGCCCGTGCGCTCGATCTCGACCGGCCCGGTCATCAGGACGTGATCGCTCTCAGCATCCCAATCGATGACCAGTTCGCCGCCGTCCACGACTACCGTCGCCTTGCGGTCGGTGAGGCCTCGCCGCGCTGTGGCGACCAGGGCGGCGCAGGCGCCGGTGCCGCACGCCTTGGTCAGACCGGCCCCGCGTTCCCAGACCCGCAGGCGGATGTTATCGCGGTCCAGCACGTTGGCGAAGCCGACATTCACCCCCTGCGGGAACATCGGGTGATGCTCGACCAGCGAGCCGGACCCGGTGACGAAGGCGTCGTCCTGGCGGTCGGTGAAGAAGACCACGTGCGGATTGCCCATCGAGACGGCGCCCGGCGTGTGCAGGATCGGCGCATCGATCGGGCCGACCTGAAGCTCGATCCCACGCGTGTCCATCTCCTCGGCCAGCGGCACCTGGGTCCAGTCCAGGCGGGGCTTGCCCATGTCGACGGTCACGCGTTGATCGCCGGCGCGTGTGGCGGTGGTCGGGCCGCCTGCCGTGTCGATGACAACGCGGTCCGCGCCGTTCGCCTGCATCAACAGCCAGCCGACGCAGCGTAGGGCGTTGCCGCATGTCTCGACCATCGACCCGTCGGCGTTCCAGACCCGCATGAAGGCGTCGGCCGTTTCGGATGGCTCGATGGCGATCAACTGGTCGAAGCCTTCGCCCGTCGCACGGTCGCCCAGGGCGCGAATCTGGTCCTCGCCGGGAGCAAACGGCTGTTCCAGCGCATTGACGACGACGAAATCATTGCCGGCGCCGTTCATCTTGACGAAAGGACGGGTCATGCAGGCCATATAGGCCGCGCGCGCGTTTCGTGAAATCTCCCGCTCGGTTCGCCTGTGTCGGAACCGTTGGACATGCCGAGCCGTAAGCGGTTGAGTGCCCGGTGCATCAAGCCCGGCTTCGCCCGGGCGAGCGGAAGGTTGATTTGTCTCAGACCGACACCGAATCCCGGCAGGACGGCCTGCGCCTGCGGGCGCGGCTGCGCTATCTGTATCATGGCTCTCAGCCTCCGGCGGTGCGGTTCCGGCTGACGGTCATCGTGATCGACCTGGCCATCATCGCCTTCTTCCTGGCGGCGCCGATCCTGAAGAATATGGGTTGGGCCTTCTATGCGCTGGATTATCTGATCGCCACCGTTCTGGCGTTGGACCTCGCCGCACGCGCCTATGCCTATGCGGACATCAAGGACTGGCTGAAGCGGCCCATCGTCTGGGTCGATCTGTTCGTTCTGGCGACCCTGTTGTTCCCGGCCTGGCTGTTCAACCTCGGCTTCCTGCGGATGCTGCGGCTGTGGACCCTGTTGAACTCGGATTTTTTCTGGCGAACCATCGGGGCTCGATTCGACGATACGCGGGTCGAAGGGATCGCGCGCGCCCTGGCCAACCTGATCACCTTCGTCTTCGTGGCGACAGGTTTCGTCTATGCGACGTTCAGAGGCCACGACGGCATTTCCGGCTACGTCGACGCCCTGTATTTCACCGTGGCGACCCTGACGACGACAGGCTTCGGCGACGTGACCCTGCCTGGCCCTTGGGGGCGACTGCTGTCGATCGCCGTCATGCTGGTAGGGATCACGCTGTTCCTGCGGCTCGCCCAGGCCCTGATCAAGCCGCACAAGGTGCGCTATCCCTGCGAGCGTTGCGGCCTGCAGACGCACGATCAGGACGCCGTCCACTGCAAGGCCTGCGGCAATCTGCTCTGCATCCCTGACGAAGGATCATGACAAAGCCGTAAGGTTCGGGCGGCGCGCTTGCCGCCCTAGGTCTCGCCGCTAAGGTGCCGGCGTCGTTTTTCGGGGACTGTCCATGATCCGCTCTTCCGCCGTCGCGCTCGCGGCCCTTCTCGCCTCCACCAGCCTGACCTCGGTATCCATGGCCCAGACCCCTGTTTCTTCTCCCGCCCCTGCCGGTGGATTCGCGACCAGCGACGCGACCGACCCCTATCTGTGGCTGGAGGAGGTCGAGGGCGAGCGGGCGATGGAGTGGGTCAAGGCCCACAACGAACGCACCTTCGCCGTGCTGCAGGGCGATGCGCGCTATGAGCCGCTGCATCAGCAGGCGCTGGAGATCGTCCAGGCCCAGGACCGCATCCCCTCGCCCGGCTTCACCCACGACGGTCATATCGACAACTTCTGGCAGGACGCCCAGCACGTGCGCGGCGTCTGGCGGCGGACCACGCTGGACAGCTATCGCACCGCGACACCCGAGTGGCAGACCATCCTGGACGTCGACGCCCTGGCCGCAGCCGAGGGCCAGAACTGGGTCTACAAGGGCGCGACCTGCCTGGCGCCCGAAGAACGCTATTGCCTGCTCAGCCTGTCGAACGGCGGCAAGGACGCGGTGACCCTGCGCGAGTTCGACAGCGTCGAGCGCAAGTTCGTCGAGGGCGGCATCGTCCTGCCGGAATCCAAGGGCGGAGCCTCGTGGATCGACAAGGACACCCTGTTGATCTCGCGCGACTTCGGTCCCGGCACCCTGACGGACTCGGGCTATCCGATGGTGGTCAAGCGGATGAAGCGCGGTCAGGGCCTGGATAAGGCAGAGACCCTGTTCACCGGCAAGCCCACAGACGTCTCGGTGTCCGGCTATACGCTGCGCGACGCCGACGGGGTGGTGAAGGCGACGCTGATCAACCGTTCGGTGGATTTCTATTCGTCCGAGACCTGGCGGCTGACCGACGACGGCGCCCTGACCCAGCTCCAGCTTCCGGCCAAGTCCGATATCACCGGTCTGGTGGACGGCCGCCTGCTGGTGTCGCTGAAACAGGACTGGACCGCGCCGTCGGGTCAGGATTTCAAGACGGGCGATCTGATCGCCTGGCCGCTGGAGGCCTGGCTGGCCGATCAGGCGACCCCGGCCCAACTGGTGCTGCGCCCGACCGACCGTCAGGCGATCGAGGGCGTCAACGTCACGCGCAATCGTCTGGTCGTCGCCCTGTATGACAATGTGCGCGGTTCGGTGCGGGTCTATACGCCTGGCCCAGAAGGAAGTGACGGAGAATGGGCGCACACCACCCTGGACCTGCCGCAGAACGTCTCGGTCGGCATCGGCTCGGCCTCCGAGAAGGACGACAAGGTTTTCGTCAGCGTCACCGGCTATCTCAACCCGTCCAGCCTGTGGCTGGCCGATGCGGCGACCGGCGCGGTCGATCAGGTGAAGTCCATGCCGGCCAAGTTCGACGCGACGGGCATGACGGTCGATCAGCACGAGGCCCGCTCAGCCGACGGCACGATGATCCCTTATTTCGTGGTCCATAAGGCGGACATGCCGCTGGACGGCTTCAACCCCACCTTGCTCTACGGCTACGGCGGGTTCGAAAGCTCGCTGCTGCCCGGCTATTCGGCGACGGTCGGCAAGCTGTGGCTAGAGCGGGGCGGGGTCTATGTCATCGCCAATACGCGCGGCGGCGGCGAGTTCGGCCCGCGCTGGCACGAGGCGGCCCTGCAGCAGAACCGCCAGCGGGCGCACGAGGATTTCCAGGCCGTAGCCCTGGACCTGATCGCCCGCGACATCACCAGCCAGCCCAAGCTGGGCATCATGGGCGGCTCGCAAGGCGGCCTCTTCATGGGCGCGATGCTGACCCAGCGGCCGGACCTGATCAACGCCGCCGTCATCCAGGTGCCCCTGTTCGACATGCTGCGCTTCCACAAGCTGCTGGCCGGCGCCTCGTGGATCGGCGAATACGGCGACCCCGACATCCCCGAACAGCGCGCCTGGATCGAGCAATATTCGCCGTATCAGAACCTTCGCGCGGGCCAGCCCTATCCCGAGGTCTTCATCCACACCTCGACCAAGGACGACCGCGTCCATCCGGGCCATGCCCGCAAGGCGGCGGCGCGTCTGGAAGAGCTGGGCTATCCGGTGCTGTTCTACGAGAACGTCGATGGCGGCCATGCGGCCGGGGCGAACCTGCGCGAGACCGCGCGCCGCCTGGCGCTGGAATACACCTATCTGTCGCGCCGCCTGATGGACACGCCGGCGCAGGAATAGAACTCAATCCTCCCCCGTGAGCGCTTGCGAACGGGGGAGGGGGACCACGAAGTGGGGGGCGACCCCGCCGCACCCTGTCTGGTTCCGCCTCTTCCACCGCCTGACGGCGGTCCCCCCTCCCCGCGATGCGGAGGAGGATTAGTTTGCGGAGTTTTCGAATGCGTCACCTGATCCTGTCCGCCTCCATTTCGGCGCTTCTGCTGGGCGCTTGCGCCACAGCTCCGGCGCAATCCTCAATGTGGCGGGCGGATGAGCATCCCGAGCGCATGGGGCCGCCGCCCGGTTACCCTCAGAACCTAACCCCGGCGGGCGTGGCGGCGGCGGATGACCATCTGGCGCTGGAGCAGGTGGATGGGGCTGAGGCCATGGCTTTCGTCGCAGAGGAGAACCGCAAGTCCCTCGCCATCCTGACCGGGGACCCCCGCTACGAGACCTTCCGGGCCGAGGCGCAGGCGATCCTGACCGCGACCGACCGAATCCCCACGCCCAGTTTCCTGGGTGATGGCGTCGGCAACTTCTGGCAGGATGCGACCAATCCCAAGGGCGTCTGGCGCCGCACGACGCTGGACAGCTACCGCACCGCCACGCCCCAGTGGGAGACGCTGCTGGACATCGACGCCCTGTCAAAGGCTGAAGGGCGCGACTGGGTGTTCAAGGGCGCCGACTGCCTGGCGCCCGACGAGACTCGCTGCCTGATCAACCTGTCCGATGGCGGCAAGGATGCGGTGGTCGTGCGCGAGTTCGACCTGATGACGAAAACGTTCGTCGATAACGGCTTCAGCCTGCCCGAGGGCAAGCACCGCATCGAATGGCTGGACCGCGACACGCTTCTGGTCGCCACCGATTTCGGCGCCGGAACCATGACCGAGTCGGGCTATCCCTTCATCGTCAAGACGTTGAAGCGCGGCCAGGCCCTGGTCCAGGCGACCGAGGTCTATCGCGGTGAACAGGGCGACGGCGGCTACGGCGTCAGCCCCGCCGTCTATCGCGACAAGGACGGCCAGGTCACGGCGGTTATTATCACCCGCCCACTGGACACCTTCCGGTCGGAGACGTGGCGTCTGTTGGGCGACCGAACTTACAAGCTGCGACTCCCTGAGCGGGTAAGCATCTATGGCGTGCTCGACGGCATGCTGGTGTTCACGCCCGAGGAGGTCTTCGGTCGGGAGCTGCTCGGGTATGGCGGTGGCCCCGCCGGTGCCCTGATGGCGATGGCGTTGGACAGCTTGCATGATCGCCCTGACGGTTCGCGTTCAGGGCCGCGTCATCAAGATACGCAAGTCTTCGTCCCGAGCCCGCGCCAAGCCATTGCCGATGTCAGGGTGCTTTCTGATCGGATCGTCGTCGCCATCAACGACAATGTCAGCGGTCGCCTTTCGATCTTCGCGCCAAGAGGCGAGTTCCCTTGGACCGTGCAGTCCGTCGCCGTGCCCGACAACCTCGCGGTCGGTCTGGGCGACTCGTCCAAATCGAGGGGCGAGGTCTTCGTCTCGACCCAGGGATTCCTGGTCCCGCCGACCCTCAGCCTGGCCGACGCGGACGCCGCGACCCTGACCACGCTGAAATCGGCGCCGGCCAAGTTCGACGCCTCGCGCGACGTGACCGAGCAGTATGAGGCCTCCTCGACCGACGGAACCAAGATTCCCTATTTCATCACCCGCCCGCGCGACATGCAGCTGGACGGGTCGAACCCGACCATCCTGCTGGGCTATGGCGGTTTCCAGGTCAGCCTGAACCCGGCCTACAAGCCCGAGATGGGCAAGCTGTGGCTGGAGCGGGGCGGCGTCTTCGTCCAGGCCAATATCCGCGGCGGCGGCGAGTTCGGACCCGATTGGCACCAGGCGGCGCTGGATGGCAACCGCCAGAAGGCTTTCGACGACTTCGCCGCTGTGGCGCGTGATCTGGAACAGCGGGGCGTCACCAGCCCGCGTCGCCTGGGCATATACGGTCGCTCGAACGGCGGTGTCCTGACCAGCGTGTCGATCACCCAGCATCCCGAACTGTTCAATGCGGCGGTGATCGAGAGCCCGCTCGTGGACATGCTGCGCTATCACGAGCTGCCGGCCGGCGCCTCGTGGATCGGCGAATACGGCGACCCGCGCATCCCCGAAGAAGCAGCCTGGATCGCTGAATATTCGGCTTACCAGCAGCTCCGCCCCGACGTGGCCTATCCGCGCGTCTATCTGACCACCAACACCCGCGACGACCGCGTCCACCCCGGCCATGCGCGCAAGTTCGCCGCCCGACTGGGCGACCAGGGCCACGACCATCTCTATTACGAGGACACGGCGGGGGGTCACTCCAACGACGCCGACCCGGTCGCCAACGCCCGCCGCTGGGCCAGGCATTATGTCTATCTGTCGCAACAACTGATGGACTGAGAGCTCATTCTCTCGGGCTATCGCGCTTCGCGCTGGCTGAGCCCAGAGTTGGTCACGCGAATATGAGGCGTTCCGCATCGGGCCTGGGGTAAGAACAACGCCATGAACACCAAGGGCTGGATCATCGCGGGAACGGTCATGGCGGGCGCCCTTATGTCCGTCGCCTCGGCGGCCCAGCCGGCGGCTGGCCGACCTCCGCTTGCGCCGCGCCACGCCACAGCCAACGGCCCGCCCGTGGTGGTCGAACTGTTCACCGCCCAAGGCTGCGGCGGCTGCATCGAGGCCAATGCGGCGGTGGAAAAGGCTGCGTCCCAGCCCGGCGTGATCGCGCTGACCTATGGCGTCGACTACTGGGACTATCTGGGCTGGACCGACACCTTCGCCCGGCCCGAGTTCGTCCAGCGCCAGCGCGCCTATCGCGCCGCCCTGCATCAGCGCGGCGTCTCGACGCCCCAGGTGGTGATCGACGGCCGTCGTCAGGTGTCGGGCGCCCGCAGCTTTGAGCTTGAAACCGCCATCGGCCAGGAAGCCGTTCGCCAGGCCTGGCCGCCCCAGATCGAGTTCCGCGAGAACGGAAACGGCGTCGGCGTCGGCTCGGGACGCGCGCCTGTCGGCGGCGCCGAGGTCGTGGCGGTGACCTATACGCCCGGCCCTCAGGTGGTCGAGGTCCGCCAAGGCGAGAACCGTGGCCAGGCCGTGCGGCACATGAACGTCGTGCGCGGCGTGACCCGCCTGGGCGAATGGCGCGGCCGCCCCATGCTCTACACCCTGCCCCCCGCCCGCTCCGGCGAGGCGGTTGCGGTGCTGGTCCAGGGCAAGACCGACAAACGCATCCTGGGCGCCGCCGTCAGGGACTGATGTCTAAGCTTATGACGCTCGATCATGCGGCGTTTCAGAACTTGGGCGCCCAGCGTTTTCACGGCGCGGTTTCGGATGACCTCGATACGCTCTGCACGATCCTCGCCGACCTTCCCTCTGATCGCGCGGGCGTCCGCCTACACGGCATTGATCGACTAAGCCGATATTTGGCGCCAGACGGACGGATAGGGGCCGTTGCCGCCGAGGTGCTTGGTGATGCCAGCCGGCCCGTCCGGGCTATTCTTTTTGACAAGACGGCTGAAACCAATTGGTCGCTGGATTGGCATCAGGACCGCATGATCTGCGTCGAGCGGCGTGTCGCCGTCGATGGATTTGGTCCCTGGTCCCTGAAAGCGGGAATGCAGCATGTCGCGCCGCCGTTCGATCTGCTTTCGCGTATGGTGACCTTGCGGGTGCATCTGGACGATGTCTCCGAAGACAATGCACCGCTCCTGATCGCGTCGGGCTCTCACCATTATGGCCGGGTTGCGATTGACGATGTCCCTGGGGTCGTTCGACAGTGCGGCGTTCAAGTCTGCCTCGCCAAGGCTGGCGATATCTGGCTGTACGCAACGCCGATTTTGCACGCCTCGGACGCCGCAGCCCGGCCCATGAGACGGCGCGTTCTTCAGATCGATTATGCAGCCGATGAGCTTCCTGGCGATTTGGAGTGGCTCGGCGTCTGATCTACGCTCCCGCCGTCTTCGCGAACCCCCAGGCCGCATCGCTGAGGGGGCCGACCTGGGCGGCCATGGTCCTGGCGTGGGCGCTGGCGGCGGTGCCGTCGCGGACGCGGCCGGCGATGCCTTGGCAGATGGCCGCCAGACGGAACAGGTTGTAGGCGTAGAGCCAGTCCAGATCGGCGGGCCGCATGCCCGTCGCGGCGGCGTAGCGTTCGACCGTCTCCTCGACGGACGGGATGCCCAGGGCCTCCAGATCGGCGCCGGCCAGGCCGTTGCGCAAGCTGGCCGGAATGGCCCAGGCGATCAGCAGATAGGAGAAGTCGGCCATCGGATCACCCAAGGTCGACAGCTCCCAGTCCAGCACGGCTCGGACCTCGGCACGGTCAGGCGCCAGGATCATGTTGTCGAGACGGAAGTCGCCGTGGACGATACGGCTTGGCCCCTCTGCCGGCAGGCTGTCGGGCAGGAAGGTGATCAGTCGGTCCATGGCGGGAACGGGCTCGGTTTCCGAGGCGCGATACTGTTTGGTCCAGCGGCCGACCTGGCGGGCGAAATAGTTGCCAGCCTTGCCATAGTCGCCCAGCCCGATGGCGGCGGGGTCGAAGGCGTGCAACCGGGCCAGCGTATCCGTCTGCGCCTCATAGACGGCCCGGCGTTCGGCGGGGGTCAGGCCGGGCAGTTTCAGATCCCAGAAGATCCGCCCTTCGACCTTGTCCATCACATAGAAGATCGAGCCGATGACGGCCTCGTCCAGGCACAGGGCATGGGGTTTCGCCACCGGGAAGCCTTGGGCGGCGAGGGCCGAGATGACCTGAAACTCGCGGTCCACGGCGTGGGCGCTGGGCAAAAGGACGCCGGGCGGCTTGCGGCGCAGCACATAGGTGGCCGTGGGCGTGGTGAGCTCATATGTGGGGTTCGACTGGCCCCCCTTGAACTGACGCACCGCCAACGGGCCCGCGTGGCCCGCGACATGGGCGGTCATCCAGGCGTCCAGCGCCGCCTCGTCCAGACGATAGCGGGGATCGACCTCGCGCGTGCCGGAAAAGGTCGTTTGCGCGTCGAGGGAAGAGGCGTCGGTCATGGGCGACCCAGTCCGTTCTTTTGGCGTTTCCTTGCGCCGCCCGGATCTTAGGCCCGGTCCGGCGCGGCGATGATGGCGGCCTTCACGGCGCGACGCCAGCCGGAAAGCAGACGCTCGCGTTCGGCCTGGCCCATGCGGGGTTTCCAGCAGGCCGGGGCCTCGGCCGGTCGAGCCTCGAGGTCGGGCAGCAGGCCGACGCCCAGGGCCGCTAGGCGCGCGGCGCCCAGGGCCGTCATTTCCTGAAACGCGGGCCGCTCGACCTCGACCTTGCAGATGTCGGCGACGAACTGCATGGCGAAACTGTTGGCGGTGACGCCGCCGTCCACCTTCAGCGTCTTCAGCGGCGGGGCGCCGTCCTGGGCCAGGGCGTCCAGAAGGTCGCGCGTCTGATAGGCCAATGCCTCAAGCGCGGCGCGGACGAAATGGGCGGGTCCGGAATCCCGCGTCAGCCCGACGACAGTTCCGCGCGCCTCCGGCTCCCACCAAGGTGCGCCCAGGCCGGTGAAGCCCGGCACCATATAGACCCCGCCGTTGTCGGGAAGCTCCTGCGCCATCGCCTCCGACTGACGCGACTCCGAGATCAGCTTGACCCCGTCCCTCAGCCACTGGATCGCCGATCCGGCTGAGAAGATCGACCCCTCCAGCGCATAGGCGGTCTGACCGTCGGCCTGGTAGCCCAGCGTGCCCAGCAACCGGCGCGTCGAGGCCACGGGCTCGGCCCCGACATTGGCGACCAGGAAGGCGCCGGTGCCATAGGTGATCTTGGCGTCGCCGGCTTTCAGCGCGCCGTGGCCGACCAGGGCCGACTGCTGGTCGCCTGCCGATCCGGCGATAGGCAGAGGCCGGCCAAACAGCGCCGGATCGGTCTCGCTGATGACGCCCGCGCAAGGGACGATGATGGGCAGGGCTTCGCGCGGCACATCGAACAGGGCGCACAGGTCGTCACGCCATTCGACCGTCTTCAGGTCCATCAAGGCGGTGCGGGACGCATTGGTCGCATCGGTGGCGTGGACCCGGCCGCCGGTCAGTTTCCAGATCAGCCAGGCGTCGATCGTGCCCAGCTTGACCTCACCCTTCGCCGCCCGCTCGCGCGATCCCGGCACGGCGTCCAGCAGCCAGGCGAACTTGGTCGCCGAGAAATAGGGATCCAGGATCAAGCCGGTCGCAGCCTGGACCATGGGTTCATGGCCCTCTGCGGTCAGGCGAGCGGTGACGTCGGCGGTGCGGCGGTCCTGCCAGACGATAGCGCGGTGCAGGGGCTCACCGGTCAGGGCGTCCCAGATCACCGCCGTCTCGCGCTGGTTGGTGATGCCGATGGCGGCGAAACGGGCGACGCCGCCCGCTTTGCGCACCACCTCTCGGCAGGTCTGAAGGGTCGCGGTCCAGATTTCGGCCGCATCATGCTCGACCCGGCCGGATTTGGGAAAGTGCTGGGCCAACTCGATCTGGCTGACCGCGACGGGATGCAGATCCTGGTCGCGGACCTCGAAAGCGATGGCCCGCGTCGAGGTCGTGCCCTGGTCGATGGCGAGAATCAGGCTCATTCATTTCTCTCCCGGTCACGTCTTGGGCGACGCCTGTGGTTCGGTCTAAGGGGAGCATATGACGACGCACCTGCCCAGCTATGAAGGCGTACTCGACGCCGCCCGTCAGATCGACGGCGTCGCCGTCCGCACGCCGCTGCTCGAAAGCCCCGCCTTGAACGCCATCGTGGGCGGGCGTGTCCTGATGAAGGCAGAGAATCTGCAGCGGGGCGGGGCTTTCAAGTTTCGCGGCGCCTATAACCGCATCAGTCGCCTGAGCGCCGACGAGAAGACGCGCGGGGTGGTCGCCTTCTCGTCCGGCAACCATGCGCAGGGGGTAGCCGCCGCCGCTGCACTCGTCGGGATGCCGGCCATCATCGTCATGCCGTCGGATTCGCCCAAGGTGAAGGTCGAGGGGGTGATCGGTTTCGGCGGCGAGGTGCGGTTTTACGATCGCTGGACCGAAAGCCGCGAGGCGATCGGCGCCGGCATCGCCGCCGAGAGGGGATCGATCCTGGTGCCGCCGTTCGACGATCCCTCCATTATCGAGGGGCAGGGAACGACGGCGCTGGAGATGCTGGATCAGGCCGATGCGCCGTTCGACCAGCTACTGTGCGGCGCTTCGGGCGGCGGATTGATGGCCGGGGTCAATCTGGTCATGGGCGAACGCAGCCCTTCGACCCCGGTGTTCGTCGTCGAACCCGAAGCGTTCGACGACACGGCGCGGTCGTTGGCGGCGGGCGAGCGGGTCGGTCATCCGCAAGGCGCGCCCTCGATCTGCGACGCCCTGATGTCGCCGATGCCAGGCGTCCTGACCTGGCCGATCAACCGGCGGCTGGCGGGCGCCATCACCGTGTCGGACGCTGAGGTCGCCGAGGCCATGCGCTTCTCCTTCCGCCATCTGAAGCTGGTCATCGAGCCCGGCGGCGCAGTTTCCCTGGCGGCTCTGTTGGCCGGAAAGATCGGGACGGAAGGGCTGACGACGGCGATCATCCTGTCAGGCGGCAATGTCGATCCGACACTGTATGCCGAGATCATCGAGGGTCGGTTCGGCGGCTGAGGGCTTTCCTTCGCCACGCGGGTCGGCCAACCTCGCCTCAAAGCAAACGAGGGAGGACGCGATGACTAAGGCCAGTGAACTTCAGGGACTGATCGGCCAGGAGGTCGGGCTATCGAAATGGTTCGATGTCACCCAGGCCCGGATCGACGCCTTCGCCGACTGCACCGAGGATCACCAGTTCATCCACGTCGACCCCGAGGCAGCCAAGGCCACGCCGTTCGGTGGAACCATCGCCCATGGGTTCCTGACGTTGAGCCTGGCGTCTGCCATGAGCTACGACGCGGTCGCCCCCCTGGACGGGGTGGTGATGGGGGTCAACTACGGCTTCGACAAGCTAAGGTTCCTGGCCTCGGTACCGGCGGGATCACGCATCCGAGGCCGGTTCAAACTGCTATCCGCCGAAGACAAGGGGGGCGGTCGCTGGCTGTTGAAGCACGAACTGACCGTGGAGATCGAAGGCGGCGACAAACCGGCTCTGATCGCTGAGTGGCTAGGGATGCAGATGACGCAGGCGCGACGCGCCGACGAACAGAAGGTGCTCGGATGAGTTATTGTCCGAACGTTCGTCGATTGTGACGCGCGGAGGGCTGAATCTTAACAATTCGTAGCCAGGACGCCAAATTTACCTGTATCATCAACGCCACGGTGTGCGTTTGTGCAGCGTGTGCGGTCACGTTTCCGCCTCGACCTTCCACAGCAAGGCTGATAAGACCCGCTTAGGCGGTAGACCCGCCCCTACTATAACAAAGGCGGAGGGCCACCCCCTATGCGTATGAAGACTTTCGTGCTGGCCTCCAGCGCAGCGGCCGCCCTGGCCCTGTCGGCTGGTGCTGCGTCGGCAGAACCGAACGGCTGGTACGGCGCGATCGACGCCGGTTACCACATGATCGACGACATCAATGCCGAGTCGTCGACGACCGGTGCGTCGTGGAACTATGAAGTGAACAACGGCTGGGCGGCGTTCGCCCGTCTCGGCTATCGCTTCAACCCCAACTGGCGCGTTGAACTCGAAGGCGGCTATCGCTCGGGCGATATCGGCAAGGTCCGCGCCGTTTCTGGCACGCAGGGCCTTTGCAACCTGACCCCGGCGACGGGCGGCTGCTTCTCGCCCGAAGGCGACATCGAGTCCGCCGCCCTGATGGCGAACGTCATCTATGACTTCGGCTTCGAATACTGGGGCGTTCGTCCCTTCGTTGGCCTGGGCGCTGGTGTAAACCGCGTCGATACCAACACGATCGGCAATCTGCGCGCTAACCGCACCGCAGCTTTCAACGTCGATGACACCTCGACCAAGTTCGCCGCTCAGGCGATCGCCGGTCTGGCTTGGGCCGTCAGCGACCGCGCCAACATCGACCTGACCTACCGCTATCTGACGGGCGACGCTTCGTTCGCCTCGACGACGGTCGGCGGTACGCAGTTCGGCGAATGGGACGGCGACTACGATCAGTCGCACACCGTGACCCTGGGCCTGCGCTACAGCTTCGGTGCGGAAGACGCACCGAAGCTGTAGCGCAGGCCCAGGGTCACGGTGTGCGACTGATCGTAGTCGCCGTCCCATTCGCCGAACTGCGTACCGCCGACCGTCGTCGAGGCGAACGAAGCGTCGCCCGTCAGATAGCGGTAGGTCAGGTNGCCGCCGGTCGCTCAGACCCCGGTCGCTCGCCAGTTCGTGGTCTACTTCGACTGGGATCGCTCGGACCTGACGGCGGAAGCCCGTTCGGTGGTGACACAGGCCGCCAACTACGCCAAGTCGGGTCGCCCGACGCGCGTCCTGATCGTCGGCTACACCGATACCTCGGGTTCGGCCGCCTATAACCTGGGTCTGTCCAACCGCCGTTCGCGCACCGTCGCGGACTCGCTGGTTGCTGCAGGCGTCAACGGCGGCGTCATCGCCCTCGACGGCAAGGGCGAAACCAACCTGGCCAAGCCGACCGCCGACGGTGTGCGTGAACCGCTCAACCGCCGCGCGACCATCGACATCAACTTCTAAGACCTCCGAGGAAGCCGGTCTGGAGTTCCAGACCGGCGGCTTGCAGATCATGGAAGCTGTCGATTCCAAGACATCAAGCCGTCGTCGCCTTCAGGGCGGCGGCGGTTTTGATGCGAAAAAGCCATGTCGTGGAGTTGGCGCGTCAAAACCGTCCATGATCTGGCGATTTCGATTGATTGCACCCGATCGTCGCGACACAAGGGCGATAATGACCTCCCCTTGCAAACGTTGTGATTGTATCGGTCTCGCGACTGCTCATGCCGCGGTGCAATCGCACGGGTGGGCGTAATGGTGGACCTGCGCTCGTCCTCGAGAATGCTTTCAGCACGTCGCCGCCGTCGCTATCGGCTTAGGGCGGACGGCGTCCGTCCCGATGTCCAACTGCGACTTCGAGCGCCCCATGCCGCTCAATCGGCCGTCATCTCCTCTTTTCCACCCTCCAAGCGGCTTGACTCGCAGCCGTTGGCGGGGCGTCGATTTCTGATCGTCTCAGCGCCTTTCGGGGCGTTCGGACCGGCGATGGCCTCGGTGCTTGAGGCGCGCGGCGCCGTCGTGAACCGGATGATCTTCAACGCAGGGGACGCCATGAATTGGCGGCGGCCGGGTGGTCTGGTGTTCAAGGATACAGCCAAGGTGTGGGTCGATAGTCTGGAAGCGTTCGCCGCAGGCTTCAGCGACATCGTCGTGTTCGGAGAAGCCGGCGTCTACAATCGCGCCGTTCTGGCGGCGGCCGAGGCTCTGGATGCCCGTATATGGGTGCTGGAGAACGGCTATTTCCGCCCCGACTGGGTGACGGTCGAGCGCAACGGCGTCAACGGTTCCAGCGCCTTGCCCCGGTTCCGCGACGGCTATCCCGAACCCGCGCCGCGCCTCCCCGAACCGGTCGCGATCGGCAAAATCTTGCCGCACCATGTGGCCAATATCAGCGCCTATCACGCGGTCCAGGTGATCGGAAAGGCGCTGTTCCCGCATTACAGCGCCCCTTACGTCTTTTCCCCGCTGAAACAGTGCGTCGGCCATATCAGACGCTATGTCGGCCTCGCTTTCCGCAAGGCCGAAAATTGCGACGCCGACGTCATCAAGGCGCGGGGCGACTTCTTCATTGCCTGTCTGCAACGCGAAGGCGATGCGCAGTTGCTGCGATATTCGCGCTACGCCGACAATCGCGCTTTCCTGACGGCGGTCGTCGCCAGCTTTGCCGCTCGGGCTCCGTCGAATGCTCGGTTGGTAGTCAAGAACCACCCTCTGGACCCCGGTCTGGTGAACCTGCGCGCCGTTACGATGCGTCTGGCGCAAGAGCATGGGTTGGCGGGCCGCGTCGATTTTATCGACGGCGGCAATCTCGCCGCCCTGTGTCGCGCATCGCAAGGCATGGTGGTCAACAACTCCAGCGCCGCCCTGTCGGCCTTGGGCTTCCATACGCCGGTCAAGGTCATGGGCGACGCCTTCTTCGACTTCGACGGCCTGACCGACCAGCAACCGATCGACGCCTTCTGGTCTGCGCCCCAGGCGCCCAATACCGCTTTGTTCACCCGCTTCCGCGCCCATGTGATCGCCCAGAGCCAGGTCAACGGGAACTTCCACGAACCCCACGCGATCGTGCCGACGGCGCGCGGCATCGCGGACGTCTTCGAGCGTACCTCGGACTGAACGTAAGATACGAATCCCGAAGGTGTGGCGCCGAGACCACTCTCTGGGCGCTGTCATGTACCTGTCACATAAATGTCGTCCCAGGGTTCAACATGAGTCCTAGAGGGGGCTGGATTGCGACATGTCTTGAACATGTCCTCGACCATTTTCGGTCCACCAGCTGGGGATAGCTAATGACCTTCCGGAAACTGGCGTACGGCGCTTCGGCCGTCGCCATCATGATGTCCGCCTCGACGGCCGTCTTCGCACAAGAAACCACCGGCGGCATCTCGGGCGTCGTCTATGACGCTGCCGGTTCGCCGGTGGGCGGCGCGACCGTCACCGTGGTCCACGTTCCGTCGGGCACCACTTCCACGACCTTCACCGATCCGAACGGTCAGTTCTCGTCGCGCGGCCTGCGCGTCGGCGGCCCCTATCTGGTCCGTAGCGCATCCGCCGCCGGCGACGCCGCGGCTCAGGTCGCCACGATCGGTATCGGCACGCCGGTTTCCATCGAACTGGTCATCGCCGGCGCCGGCGAAAGCGCCGCCCAGGTGGACGACGTGGTCGTGACGGGCGTTCGCTCGGGCGGTCTGCGCACCTCGCCGCGCAGCAACCTGAACCTCGCCGACATCGAGACCCTTCCGTCGATCGGTCGCGACATCATGGCGCTGGATGCCGGGATTCTTGTCGGCGAGGTGCTGGACACCTTCGACAACGGCATCGCGGTCGCCATCACCGACATCTCCGCGACCTGCCACATGCCCGATGTGATCGAGGCGCCCTATCGCCCGGCCATGCTGAACGAGGGCGAAACCGGCACGACATTCCGGCTGGGCGGGCCGTCGTGCCTGGCTGGCGACATCATCGGCGACTATGTCTTCGAGACGCCGCCGACGTCGGGGACACGCATCGCGTTTCTGGACCAAGCCCACTATTCGATGGTGAAGACCAACACCTTCAACGGGGTGCCGCTTCCGGCCATCGCCCTGTGGAACAGCGAGACGGACGCGCTGAGGCTGGTGCGCGAGTTCGACTATTCGGAATTCCGCGACCGACTGTCCTGATCGCAAAGAAAAGGGCGGCTCGCGCCGCCCTTCCCCGTCCTATTCTTCTTTCGGTTCGTCCGCCGCCGGCTCGGCGTCGGGCTTGGGCGTCGAGCCCGGCTCGGTGACGACGATGCCTTCGGGCGCAGCCGACAGTTTCGACAGGTCTCCGCCGGCGCGCAGGACGTCCAGCGCCCGCTGAAGCTGGTAATCCTTTTCCTTGTCGAAGCTCTCGCCAGGGGCTTCGCGCGGCGTGTGCGGCCCCTTGCGCTCGGCGCCGATGGAGGCGTCCAGCGCCGTGGCGTAGGCGGCTTCGGAATAGATGAAGCTGGAGCGCGAGACGATGCGCGCCTCGGCCTCGGACCGGGCGACCTCCAGATCCGGCTCGATGCCGATCTTCTGGATCGAGGCGCCCGACGGCGTGTAGTAGCGCGCGGTCGTGATCGACAGGGCGCCGTCCTGGCCTTGGCGCAGCGGGATCACCGTCTGGACCGATCCCTTGCCGAAGCTGGTCAGGCCGACCACGGTCGCGCGCTGATGATCCTTCAGGGCGCCGGCGACGATTTCCGACGCCGAGGCCGAGCCATAGTTGACCAGCACGACCAGCGGCAGGCCGCCGGTGATGTCGCCGGGCTTGGCGGAATAGCGCTGGATCTGCTCGGGCTTGCGGCCGCGCTGGCTGACGATCTCACCGCGCTCCAGGAAGGCGTCGGACACGTCGATGGCGGCGTTCAACAAACCGCCGCCGTTGTTGCGCAGGTCAAGGACATAGCCCTTCACGCCCGGCTTCTCGGCCTTGATCTTGGCGATGGCCTCGTTCAGCTCGCGCCCGGTGTTTTCGTTGAAGGTCGAGACGCGCAGATAGCCGAAGTCGCCCTCCACCCGACCGGTGACCGACTGGACCTTGATGACCTCGCGGGTCAGGACGACCTCAAGCGGATCGGAGCCGTCACGCAGGAAGGTGACCTTGACGCTGGTGCCCACGGCGCCGCGCAGCTTCTCGGACACCTGGCTGACCGTCAGGCCGGCCGCGTTCTGGCCCTCGATCGAGGAGATGACGTCGCCTGCCTGGACCCCGGCCTTGGCGGCGGGGCTGTCGTCCATCGGCGAGATGACCTTCACCATGCCGCCGTCGGCGCTGATGGTCAGGCCGACGCCCGAATACTGGCCCTCGGTGCGCTCGCGCAGCTCGTCGTAGTTGGAAGGCGGCAGATAGTTGGAGTGCGGGTCCAGCGCCGTCATCATGCCGGCCAGCGCGGCCTCAATCAGTTTCTTGTTGTCGACCGGGACGACGTAGGCCTGCTCGACGATGCCGACCACGTCGCCGAACAGCTCCAGCATGCGGAAGGTTTCGTTGCGAGGGGTCTGGCTGCTGACAGCAGCGGCGGATCCGCCGAGCACCAGTGCGGCGCAGCCGACGAGGAGCAGTTTACGCATTCGGTCTCTTTCGGTCGGGCCGATCATTCAAGGCGCCCGTGGGAAGGGTAAGGCGGTGCAGACACGACCAAATCGTGGCGACGCAGCGTTCCGCCGATAAAATCAGCGTCAGACGAGAATGCAAAGGACTATTGCAGGTTCACTGCAACCATGGTCCCGGATCGATGGGCCGTTCGTCGCGACGAAGCTCGAAATAGATGTCGCCGTCCGGGCCGCTGCGCCCCAGAGTCTGGCCGTCCGACACACGGACGTCCGATCCCACATCCACGCTGTCCAGTCCGGCGATGACAGCGCGCCAACCGGGGCCGAGATCAAGCACCACCACATTGCCCCATCCGGTCAGCGGCCCGGCATAGGCGACCTTGGCGTCGGCGGGGGCCGTCACGGCCGCCCGGTCGGCGCGCCAGCGCCAGCCGGAAGTCCCGGCGCCCCAGGTCTGGCTGGGGGCGCCGGAGAGGGGCGGACTGAGGCGGGCGCGGCCGGCGGGCAGGCGGGCCGTGGGGGTTTCCGCCGCCTGGGTGGTCGGCACGGCCCCGCCCAGTTCACGGATGCGGCGTTCCAGCACGGCGGCGGCGCGTTCGGCGGCGCGGGCCTCGGCGTTCAGGACGGCGGTCAGGGCGGTCTTGCGCGACGTCAGACCCTCGATCTCGCCCCGTCGGTCGCCCTGCTCGCTCTCGGTCGTCAGCAGCCGTTCGGAGGACAGGACGGCGAGGCGACGGATGCGCATGATCTCGGCCTGACGCGCGCCCAGGGCCTTGGCGCGATTTTCCAGGTCCGGCGTCATGGCCTTGAGCAGGATCGAGGCGCGCACCGTGTCGATGGCCTTGTCGGCGGGGACCAGCAGGGGCGGCGGCGGGCGGCGGCTCATCATCTGAAGCGCGCTGAGCAGACGGCCCTGGGCGCCGCGTTCGCGGGCCAGGTCGGTGACAAGTTCGGCCTCGCGTTCGGTCAGTTGCTGCAGCCGGGCGCGCTGATCGTCGATCTGGCGGTCGCCGGTCTGCTCGTCGGCGCGCAGCAAAGCCAGGCGGCGCTCCAACTGGGCCAGTTCGGACTTGGCGGCGTCGGCGTCGGCGCGCAGGCGGCGCGCCCGCACCGTCTCGTCGCGGTATTCGGCCTGGATGCGCGACAGCTCGCTTTCGGGCGCCTGCCTGCCGACGGCGGGCACGGCGCAGACGAAACCCGTCAGCAGGGCTAGCGATAGGGGAATGGCGCGACGCATGTCAGTCGCGATGATAGGGCGATCCGGCCAGGATGGTCACGGCCCGATATAGCTGTTCCGCCAGCATGGCGCGCGCCAGGGCGTGGGGCCAGGTCTGGGGACCGAAGGCCAGGGTCGAGGACGCGGCGGCGCGCACGCTTTCGTCCAGTCCGTCCGCCCCGCCAATGGCGAAGACCAGACGGCGCTCGCCCTGATCCCTCAACTTGGCGATGTGGTCGGCGAAGGCGCGCGAGGAGTAGGTTTTTCCCCGTTCGTCGCAGGCGATCAGGTGCGCGCCCTCTGCGGCGGCCAGGATCAGCTCGGCCTCCGGCGCCTTGCCGGGCTTTCGGGCCTCAAGATCGATCAGTTCGAGGGGACCTAGGCCAAGCGCGCGTCCCGACAGGGTGGCGCGCTTGGCGTAGTCGTCGGCGAGCGTCGCCTCAGGCCCCCGGCCCGGTCGGCCGATGGCGACGATGCTCAGCTTCACGGTCTTAGTCGCGGACCATGCGGTGGGCGGAATCGACGGCCCAAATCTTCTCGATATTGTAGAAGGTGCGCACTTCCGGGCGGAACAGGTGCACGATCACGTCGCCGGCGTCGATCAGGACCCAGTCGCAATGCGGCAGGCCTTCGACCTTGGCCTTGCCCAGACCGTTTTCCTTGAGCGTGCGCAACAGGTGGTCGGCGATGGCGCCGACGTGACGGTGCGAACGGCCGGACGCCACGATCATGGTGTCGGCCATGGCGCTTTTGCCCTTGAGGTCGATCAGGACCATGTCCTGGGCCTTGTCCTCGTCGAGGCGGCTCAGGATGGCTTCTTCAAGCGGAGTTGCGCCGACGGGGCGCGGAGCGGAATCGTCGAAGCCGCGCGGGGAGGCGTCGGATTCAAAGCCGTCTTCGGAATGGAGAGGTTCGATAGCGTCCATCTCGTGCGCCGTGTTCGAGACGGCGGCGTCTTGCGTATCATACGCGGGCGAGGGGGTCAGCGGAGGGCTCCGGGAGCGTTGACTAAAGAAGCCCTCTAGCACGGATGGGCCGCAACGTGAACCGGCGCCCGAATCATCGGGCGATCACGAGGCCGCGCGTCGCCCCGTCGAACTCCTGATCGCGGTCGAGGACAGGGGATTGAGCGGCGCCGTCAGATAGGTCCAGGCCGGCGCTTCAAGCGTGGGCAGCAGGCCGGCTTGCTGGGCCGGAATGCGGAAACCGGCGAAGCGGGCGGCGGCCGGCGCAGTGCGGCTGTCCAGCAGCGAACCAGGTCGGGCGATCACCGCCACGGGCATCAGCCGCATGATGTCGGTCCAGCCTCTCCAGCGATGGAAGCTGGCCAGATTGTCCGATCCCATCAGCCAGACGAAGTGCACGCCGGGATGCCGCGCGACCAGCAGGCGCAGGGTGTCCACGGTCCAGGCGACGCCGGCGCGGGTCTCGAAGTCCGAAACGATCATCGACGGACCGCGCGCTTGCTGGCGGGCCGAGGCCATGCGCTCGTCCAGCGGCGCGCTTTGGCGGGCCTCCTTCAACGGGTTCTGCGGCGAGACCAGCCAGACGACGCGGTCCAGACCGAGGCGACGCATGGCGGTCTCGGCGACATGGGCATGGCCGTCGTGGGCCGGATTGAAGGAGCCGCCGAACAGGCCGACCTTCATGCCCGGCGCCAGGGTCAGGCCATCGCGCAGCGCCCCGGATCGGGGGCCGGCGCCTTTAGGCGCGGGACCGGCGTGGAAGAAGGACAAGCGGCGTCTCGGGCGGCGAGGGAGTTTTGCTCAGCGGCGCCCTTATAGCGCGGGTGTTTGTTCAGCCTACAGAAATCATTCTCAAACCGCGGCGTCGAACAGGGCGTCGCGCGCGATGTCGGCGTGGGTCATGGGGAACAGGTGGCCGCCGCCGGATACGACCTCGACCGTGACGTTGGGCAGGCCGCGAGGCGTGACCGGCACATGGGTCAGGGCGCCGTGTTCGGCCTTCAGGATGCGCACCGGCCCCGGATAGCGCCGCAGCGCCCGCCAGGGGTCGTGCGCCTGGGCCGAATAGTTGGCCGCCTCCCAGGCCGGGGTGGCGCTGAGGTTCAAGCCGCCCTCCCCCTCGCCTTTTTGCTCACTCAGGCCTTCCGACAGATAGTCTGCCAGGACCATGTCGGGCCAGCCCTTGAAGGCGCCGCGCCCGCGATAGGCGGCCATGGCCTGCTCGCGGCTGTCGAACAGGCTGCGGCGACGCAGGGTCGCCTTGGCGATGGGGATGGCGCCCATCAGCCGGTGGGCGAAGGGCAGGTTGAAGGCGAACACCGCCGAGCGTTTCCAGATCACCGGGTCGAACAACACCAGGCTGGAGACGCGCTCCGGCTGCATGGCCGCCGCCATCAGCGAGGCCGTGCCGCCCATCGAATGGCCGGCCATAACCACCGGTGGACCGTCGATGGCCTTGAGCAGGGCCAACAGGTCGTCGCGGTGATCCAGCCAGCTTGTCTTGGGACGGGTGAAGACCGGCAGGGTCGAGCGACCATGCCCGCGCAGATCGGGCGCCCAAATCCTCAACGACGCCGACAGGGGCGACAGCAGGCTGCGGTAGGTGGCGGCGTTGAAACCGTTGGCGTGGGAGAAGATCAGATCGACCGGGCGTTTGGGATCGCCGAAATCCAGCACCGCCATCTCGCCGGCGCCCCAACGGTTGTCGATGGGGACGGACAGGCGCCGAGGGGGAGACATCAGCGCCGCATCCATGCTCAAGCCGCCTCGCGGCACGCGGCGCAACGGCCGTGCGCCTCGATGGTGGTGCGGGCGATGGCGTAGCCCGCAGCGGCGGCGGCGGCGTTCATGGCGCTCTGATCCGGGCCGCTGACCTCTCGCGTTGCCCCGCAGCAGTCGCAGATCAGGAAGGCGGCGGCATGGGCGGCGTCGCCGTCGTCTGTGCAGGCGACGTAGGCGCTGATCGAGGCGATGCGGTGGGCCATGCCCAATCGCTCCAGAAACTCCAGCGCACGATAGACGGTCGGCGGCTTAGCGGCCTGCCCGTCCTCGCCGAAGCGCGCGATCAGGTCATAGGCCTTCACCGGCTCGCCCGTTTCCAGCAGCAGGGCCAGAACCCGGCGGCGCTGGGCGGTCATGCGCTCGCCTCGCTGGACGGCGCGCGCCTCGGCCGCCGCCAGGGCGCGATCCAGCGCGCCGCCGTTCAGGCCGGAATGGTCGTGATCGTGATCGCAGGCGGAACCCATGCGCCACAGCTAATGGCTGGCGCCCCCTACCGCAACCGACGCATCGCGGGTTTGCCGGTTGCGCAGGGTTGGGCTAGAAGGCGCGCCTCATATCCCCAATCAGAGCGTCCTCGCTTCATGACCGACACGAACAACTCGCCGCTCGAAGGCAACGTCCTCTTCTACGTCAACCCCGAGCCGCTCGATCAGGGCATCCACGGCGGCCTGGGCGTCAACCCGACAGACAAGCCCTACGCCTTTGTGGCCCAGACGAATGTCGTGCCGCTGACGGTGACCGAATTCTCGGCCGCCGCCCTATCCTATCCGATTATCTTCACCGGCGAGAACCGCCAGCCGGTGGCCGTGATGGGTCTGCGCTCGAACGAGAACCTGTTCGTCGCCGACGACGGCGAGTTCCGCGCCGACGCCTATGTGCCGGCCTATGTGCGCCGCTATCCGTTCGTCTTCGCTGACGACAAGCAGAACCAGCGCCTGATCCTGTGCATCGACCGCGGCGCCTCGATCGTCGCCGAGGGCGGCCAGAACCCGCTGTTCGTCGATGGCCAGCCCAGCGACTACACCAATATGGCGATGGAGTTCTGCAACAACTTCGAGCAGGAGCGTCTGCGCACCGAAGGCTTCATGACGCTGATCAACGAGCTGGACCTGCTGGACATCCGCGAGGCCCACTTCACGCCGCGCAACCCCGATGGCACGCCCGGTGAGCCGCAGAAACTGGCCGAATATTATGCGGTGTCGGAAGACAAGCTGCGCGCCCTGCCCGCCGAGAAGCTGGTCGAGCTGCGTGACAACGGCGCCCTGGGCCAGATCTACGCCCACCTGGTGTCGCTGGTCGGTTGGGATCGCCTGATCGCCCTGGCCGTGCTGCGCCAGGCGCCGACGACCGTCAACTAAGCCGACGACGCTGCAAGACGATCAGCCCCGCCGGTTCCGCCGGCGGGGTTTTTCGTGGACTCAACGCCGCGAGAACAGCGCCCGTGTCAGGCAGGAGAAGACCAGCCGCCCGGATTCGTCCAGCAGGTCGTGCGAAGCGATGACGATGCCCTTTTCGTCGCCGACCGGATCCTTGCCCATCACCGTCATCCGCCCGCGCAGCAGTTCGCCGGCCGGGGGATTGCGCATGTAGCGCAGGCCATCGACGGCCAGGACCTTAGTCTGGGCCCAGCCTCCGGACTTGTCGGCCGCCAGACGGCTCCACAGGACATAGACCATGGCGTCCGGCGCGCCGTAGGCCACGTCCCACCCCGGCGAGAACCGCTCGATGAAGACGTCCAGCGCCGCCTGGTCGACGGCGCAGGCGCCCAGCGGCACGACCTGACCCACTTCCAGGTCTTCGAAATGGACATGCAGCGGATCGCTCATGGGCGGGACTTTCCGTATCGGCTTCAGGCGGGTTCTTCGGAAACGCGAACCAGCAGCTTGCCGTCGTGATCGCCGGTGAACAAGCGGTTCAGCGAATCCACCGCGCCGTCCAGGCCGTCATCGACGTGAACCTTCCACTTCACCCGTCCGTCCGCCAGCCACGGCCCCATCTCGGCGACCATCTCGCGGGCGCGCGGGGCATAGTCCAGGACCAGGAAGCCCTGGACCTGAAGACGGTGGGTGATGATGCGCGCGAAGTTGGGCGACGGCGGCGCCTTGGTCGCATTGTAGGAGGACACCAGGCCGCAGACCGCCATCCGGCCATGGACCTTCAGACGGTTGAAGACGGCGATCATGATGTCGCCGCCGACGTTCTCGAAGTTCAGGTCGACGCCGTCGGGAGCCAGACGGTCCAGCGCCTCGCCCACATCCTCGTTCTTGTAGTCGATGGCGGCGTCGAACCCGAGTTCGTCGGTCAGCCAAGCGCATTTTTCGGGTCCGCCCGCGATGCCGATGACGCGACAACCGCGCTGTTTGGCCACCTGACCGGCGATGGAGCCGACGGCGCCCGCCGCCGCCGAGATGACGATTGTCTCGCCTTCCTTGGCCTTCAGCACGTCTGTGACGCCGAAATAGGCGGTCAGGCCGGTCATGCCGAGCACCGACATATTGGCCGTCAGCGGCAGGCCCGGCGCGCGGTGAACGGGGCGAAGGCCGCCTTCCGGCACGACGGCGTAGTCGGCCCAGCCGCCCGAGGTCGGCATGACCACGTCGCCGGACTTGAAACGGCTGGACCGCGAGGCCTCGACCACGCCCAGGGTCAGGCCGCGCATCACCTCACCCAGGCCCACCGGCGGCAGATAGCCTTCGGAATCGTTCATCCAGGTCCGGTTGGTGGGGTCCAGCGACAGGTAAACGGTGCGGACCAACACCTCGTTTTCCTTCAGATCGGGAATGGCCGTCTCGACCAGTTCGAGGTCGCCGGGCTGGATCAGACCCTTGGGCCGCTGGCGCAGCACCCATTGTCGGTTCGTCTTGCCATTCGTCGAGGCCATGCGCGTCTCTCCCGTGGGTTTTCTTTGACCACCACCTTGGCCCCAGCGCGCGCGGCGGTCGAGCCATGACCAAGAAAAAAGCGGCCCTTGCGGACCGCTTTGAAGTGGCATCATCGAGAATGAGGCGCGGAGGCGGCATGATCGGCTATCGCTGATCAAGTCGGGGGGCGTCGCCGCCTCCGCATCCCGATAACGACGAGACTGAACACGGGTTCCCGGCGGTTGCGACTTTTCCTGTAGGCGCAAAAGATAAGGCCCCGTCGCGGATGCGAACGGGGCCTCTGTCGTCTCAAAGACGAACTGCGGCCCTACGCCGCTTCCTTCTGACGCGAAGGATGGAAGAACAGCGCCTGGCTGATCGCCGCCTTCACCGTTTCCGGCTGGAACGGCTTGGTGATCAGGAAGGTCGGCTCGGGACGCTCGCCGGTCAGCAGGCGTTCCGGGAAGGCGGTGATGAAGATCACCGGCACGTCCATGGTCTTGAGGATGTCCTTGACGGCGTCGATGCCGGACGACCCGTCGGCCAGCTGGATGTCCGCCAACACCAGACCCGGCTTGTGGCGGGCGACGGCGTCGATGGCTTCGTCATGCGTTGTGGCGGTGCCGGTCACGCGGTGACCCAGTTCCTTGACCAGACTCTGGATGTCGGCCGAGATGATGGCCTCGTCCTCGATCACCAGCACGTCCGTCGCCAGTTCGGCGTCGATGTCGGATTGGGCGTCGGCGATCAGGCGTTCGACGTCGCGCGGATCGGCGGACAATATCTGGGCGGCTTCCGAAGGCGTGAAGCCTTCGAGCGCGGTCAGCAGGAAGGCCTGACGCGAGCGCGGCGCGATACGCAGCAGACGCTGCGATGCGTCGTTGCCCGTGGTCTCCAGCGTGCCGGTTTCGAGCTGGGCGCCGGTGGACGACCAGATGGCGTGGAAGACGTGATACAGGGCCACGCGCGGCGTCATGTCGGCCGACAACTGCTGCTCACCGGCCGCCAGGGCTTCAAGGGCGACGCGGACGTAGTTGTCGCCGGTGGATTGGTCGCCGGTCAGCGCCCGGGCGTAACGGCGCACATAAGGCAGGTGCGGCGCAAGTCTGGCCAGAAGGCTCATTCAGATAGTCCCCGACAAATCTCCGCAATCCCGCCAAGGGAAAGCGCTACAGCGAGCCTAAACGTATCATACGCATCACGGTTCCGCAGTTTGGACAAAGCTTGAGCTTAAAATCTGCGTCACACAGGAACCCTAGGGGGACGATGACGTTATCGGCGGGCATCTCTGCGAAGAACGTTGGGTGGGCGTGTTCTGTCTATGATTGATTCTACCGACTCCTCGCGCGCCAAGGGCGCCGACAACAAGGGGGAGGCGGGGCTTGAAGAAGCTCGGCTTCGCCAGCAGGCCATTGGCGTAAAGCTGCGGCATATGTTCGACGAGGTCGTCAACGAACCCGTCCCCGACGAGTTTCTCGATATCCTCAAGCGCGCCGACGCCAAGGCGGCGGATGGCGCCGCATGAGTACGTCTCGCCTGGGGGCCGCCCCCAAGCCCGCCTCGGCCGACGACGAAGGCTTCAAGCGCGAGCTGGTGGTGCTGATCCCACATCTGCGCGCTTTCGCCCGCACCCTGACCGGTGATCCGACCGCTGCCGACGACCTGGCGCAGGACGCCATGATGAAGGCGTGGGACGCGCGCGCCTCCTATCAGATGGGCACGAACATGAAGGCCTGGACCTTCATGATCCTGCGCAACCAGTTCTATTCCGAGAAGCGTCGCTCGTGGCGTCAGTCGCAACTCGATCAGGAAGCCGCCGAGCGGACCCTGGTCGCTGTGGACGATCCCGAGGCGCCCGTCGCCCTGGACGAACTGCGTCAGGCGCTGAAGACCCTGCCCGAAGAACAGCGTGAAGCGCTGATCCTGGTCGGCGCCGGCGGCTTCGCCTACGAAGAAGCGGCCGAAATCTGCGGCTGTGCGGTCGGCACGGTGAAGAGCCGCGTCAGCCGGGCGCGCCGCGCGCTTGCGGCCACGCTGGAAAAGGGCGGCTATGGCCGCGACGGCAAGGCGGCGGGCGACGCCATGCGCTCCATCCTGGGCGAGGCCGACAGGCTGGCCGGCGCCCGGAGCTGACCTGCGGTGAATGAGACGACCAGAGACGCCTCAAGGCCGCGCCTCGGTCGCACGTGGAATACGGACCGGTTTCAGGGCATTCGCTTTCGGCTGGGCGCGGCCATGGCCATGGCCCTGCTGCCGATCTTCGTCCTCAGCCTGATCCAGACCCAGGCGGATTTCCGCCGACAGGCCGAGGATCGACAGGTCGATCTGCAACTGGCCGCCGAGCGCAGCGCCTCCAGCGCCAAGGCCCAGTTGGACAGCGCCCAGGTTCTGCTGCGCGCGCTCAGTCCCGATGCGCTCGGGCCCTATTGCGCGCCGCGCTTGACGGCCCTCGTCGGGCGGCTGGAAGGCTATGAAGGCCTTTATCGCATCAGCCCGACCGGCGAGGCGGTCTGCGCCTCGGGCCGCACGGACGGGCTGCGTTCCGGCGTGGCCCCCGCCGCACAGGCCACATGGTTCCAGCGTCTGCGCAATGGGGAGGAACTTGTCGTGGTGCGCGCGCCGGATGGCGCGGGCTATCAGGGCGCGCTGATCGTGGCGACCCGCGCCGAGCGGCCGATGGGTCGGTTCGACGGAGCCATGGTCGCCGTCATTCCTCTGTCCGCTCTGCAACCCGACATCGGCGACCCCGCCCTGCCCTCGGGCGCCGAGGCCGCCCTGACCGACGGCGCGGGGCGTATCCTGACCGCCAGTGACCCCGATGTCTTCAAGCTGGCCGACGGCGACGACATCGCTGGATGGGTCGCCCGTGCGCGCGACCAGGGTTCGGCCGTGTTCGAGGCCAAGGATGTTCAGAACCACCGGCGCGACTATGCCGGCGCGGCGCTGGCGGGCGGCGATCTCTACGCCCTGCTGTCGGCGCCGGCGCCTGGCCTGCTGTCCTGGGCGCGGCTCAATCCTATCGGGACGCTGCTGCTGCCCCTGGGCGCATGGCTGACGGCGTTCGCGGCGGTGATGTTGCTGTCCGAGCGCATCTTCATCCGCTGGCTGGACTATCTGGAGCGGGTCGCGGCCATCTATGCGCGCGGGCGGTTCTCGGTGCGGCCGTTGCAGGCGATGAACGCTCCGGCCGAAATCCGCACCATGGCCCGCACCCTGGACGAAATGGCCGAGGCCATCACGGTTCGAGATCGGGAGCTGACCGACGCCCTGGCGGAGAAGGACGCGCTGATGCGCGAGATCCACCACCGGGTGAAGAACAACCTTCAGATCATCTCTTCCCTGCTGTCGATGCAGCAGCGCGCCCTGACCGACGCCCCCGCCAAGGCGGCGCTGGGCGACACGCGCCAGCGGATATCGGCTTTGGCCCTGATCTATCGCACCCTCTACCAGAGCAACGACATCCGCCATGCCGATGCGCGCGAATTCCTGAACGAACTGGTGGGCCAGCTTGTCTCCAGCGAGGCAGGACGCGGCCCAGTGGTGCTCAGTTCGGTGGACGCCGATTCCCTGCACGTCGATCCCGACAAGCTGGCGCCCCTGGCGCTGTGGCTGGTCGAAGCGGTGACCAACGCACAGAAGCACGCCTTCGCCGGCAGCGGCGGCGAGCTGAAGGTCCGGTTCCGCGTCCATGGCGACAGCTCGGTTCTGGAGGTCGAGGATAATGGCCCCGGCGCCCCTGCCGGCGCAGAGGTCGGCGTGGGCCGCACCCTGATGAGCGCGTTCGCCAAACAGTTGCGGGGAGAGACCGATTTCATCACGCCCCCCGGCGGCGGCACCATCGCCCGCATGACCTTCGCCACGCCCGAAGCCCTGGCGCCGGTCGATCCGGCGGACAAGGCGTCCAGCAACGGAACCGGAGCCGTGGCGTCGCGTTGATGTGGCAAGACCGGCGGAGTTTCACCCCGGCTAACCTCGGAGCTTCACTCATGCGCAAGATTTTCGTTCTGGTCGCCGCCGCCGCCGCCCTGACCACCGCCGCCTGCAATACCGTCGAAGGCGTGGGCCGCGATACCCAAGCCGCCGGCCAAGCCGTGACCGGCGCCGCCCAAGACGCCAAGAACTAATCGACGGCCGCAGCCTCGGCTGCATCGTCGGACTTGCAAGGCCCCGCATCGTCGGGGCCTTGTTCGTTTCAGGACCGTGACAGGAGCTTCTCTCGTGAACCACACCGCCCGCCACGCCGGCCTTGCGCTGCTGCGCCAGCACGCCTTGATCGCCGGAGAGCCCATCCTTGCGAACGGTGCAGGCATCGCCGTCGATGATCCGGCGACCGGCGAAGTCATCGGCCATGTCCCCGACCTGGGCGCCGCCGAAACCGAACGGGCGATCGCGGCGGCGGCCGAGGCGTTCAAGACCTGGTCCCGCTCCGATCCTCATGAGCGCGCCGCCTTCCTGCGCAAATGGGCCGCGCTGATCGACGACAATGTCGAGGGGCTGGGCGCGCTGATGGCGCTGGAGAACGGCAAGCCGTTCGACGAGGCCAAAGGCGAAGTGACATACGCCAACGGCTTCCTGAAATGGTTCGCGGGCCAGGCCGAACGCTTGATCGGCGAGACCCAGGACAGTCCGCTGGGCCATCTGATCCTGACCTATCGCGAGGCGGTCGGGCCGTGCGCCCTGATCACGCCATGGAACTTCCCCGCGGCCATGCTGACCCGCAAGCTGGGCCCCGCTTTCGCCGCCGGCTGCACCGCCGTGGTCAAGCCGGCCAGCCAGACCCCCTTCACCGCCATCGCCCTGGCCGAACTGGCCTATCAGGCCGGTCTGCCCAAGGGCGCCCTGTCCATCGTCACGGGCGACGCCGCGACCATCGGCAAGGTGCTGACCGACAGCCCCTTGATCCGCAAACTGTCGTTCACCGGCTCGACCGGCGTGGGCCGCAAGCTGGCGGAACAATGCGCCCCGACCTTGAAGCGGGTGTCGATGGAGTTGGGCGGCGCCGCCCCCCTGATCGTCTTCGCCGACGCCGATCTGGATTTGGCCGTCGCCGAGACCATCAAGGGCAAGTTCAGGAACTCGGGCCAGACCTGCGTCTGTCCCAACCGTGTCTATGTAGAACGGTCGGTCGCCGAGACCTATGCCGAGAAACTGGCCGCCGAGGTCGCGAAGATCGTGGTCGGGAACGCCTTCGAAGACGGCGTGAAGGTCGGGCCTCTGATCGAGGACAAGGCGATCGACAAGGTCGAGAAACATGTCGCGGCGATCAAGGCCGACGGCGGCCGGGTTCTCACCGGTGGATCGCGCCATGAGCTGGGCGGCCGCTTCTTCCAGCCGACCGTGACCCTGGGCGGGAACGACGCACTGTTCCGCGAGGAGGAGACGTTCGGCCCGATGATCCCCGTCTTCGCCTTCGACACCGAGGATGAGGTTCTGGAGAAGGCCAACGCCAGCGACTACGGCCTCGCCTCTTATCTGTTCACGCGCGACCTGGACCGCGCCATGCGGTTTTCGCGCCGGATCGAGGCGGGTATGTGCGGGGTCAACACCGGCCTGATCTCCACCGCCGTCGCCCCGTTCGGCGGGGTCAAGCAATCGGGCTATGGCCGCGAGGGCTCGATCCACGGCATCGACGAATATGTGGACATCAAGACGGTGACCCTGGCGCTGCGGTGATCAGACCGTCAGGGAAATCCCGCCGACGTTCAGGTTTTTGCTCGCATCATCGACGGCCTTGAGTGCATCAGCGGCGGCCTTCTCCGCCGTCTCGGCGTCGCGCCGTTCGACCGGATCGGCCTTGGAAGCGAACGCCTGTTTGGCCATGGCCTTGATCTGATTGGCGAGGCCGCGAACGTCGGTCAGGAAGTCCCTGTCAGCCTGGCTGGACACGCCGCGACGTGACGCATCGGCCAGCTTGACCTCGGCGTCCTGCGCCATGCGCTGGTAGGGATTGTCGGGCGATCCGGCCTCGTCCTGTTTTGGCTCGTCCGCCTGTTCTGTCGCGACAGCTTGGGCCGTAGCGGCGGCGTCCCCTGCCTCGACCTGCGCCGCGCCCACATCGGCCGACGGGGTCGAGGCGGCGGGTGTCGCCGTCACGCCCAGATCGCCGGCGGACCCGCCCGCCCCGGCATAGCTGCTGACCGCCGATTTCAGTTCGCGCGCCAACTGGGCCAGCACCTTGGGATCGACGGGACTGCTCATCTTCAGCATCTGCAGCCGGGCCTTGAGCTGATTCACCCGCTGTTTGGCGGCGGCCTTCTTCTGGTCCGAGGCGTTGGTGTTCATCTGTTTCAACGTCGCCACCGCCGACCTGGCGTCACGCAGCCGGGCGGCGGATCGCTCGTCCGCCGCCTTCTCGCGCTGGACCCGGCCCTCGTTCAGGACATTGACCATGGCGCTGGCGGACGAGACGTTCATGGGCGAAGAGTCTGGGTGGCGTCGCTTAATGACCTATGAATTACGCGGCGCCTCGCCCTCGCCGTCGTCTTTTGGCATAAGCCCGCGATGAAGTTCCTCGACCAGGCCAAAATCTACATCCGCTCCGGCAATGGCGGCGGCGGTTCCGTGTCGTTCCGACGCGAGAAGTTCATCCCCAACGGCGGCCCGGACGGCGGCGACGGCGGGCGCGGCGGCGATGTCTGGATCGAGTCGGTCGATGGGCTGAACACCCTGATCGACTATCGCTACCAGCAGCATTTCAAGGCCCAGACCGGCCACCACGGCCAAGGGCGCCAGATGCACGGCGGCAAGGGCGACGACATCCACCTGAAGGTGCCCGTCGGCACCCAGGTTCTGGACGAGGACAAGGAAACGGTCCTGCTGGACATGGATGCGCCCGGCAAGATGGAGCTGCTGCTTAAGGGCGGCAACGGCGGCTGGGGCAATGTGCGCTTCAAGGGGCCGACCAACCAGGCGCCGACCTACGCCAACCCTGGCCAGGACGGTCAGGAACGCTGGATCTGGCTGCGGCTGAAGCTGATCGCCGATATCGGTCTGGCGGGCCTGCCGAATGCGGGCAAGTCGACCTTCCTGTCGGCCGCCAGCGCCGCCAAGCCCAAGATCGCCGACTATCCGTTCACCACCCTGGCGCCGAACCTGGGGATGGTGGACCTGTCGCCGTCCGAACGGTTCGTCATCGCCGACATTCCCGGCCTGATCGAGGGCGCGAGCGAGGGCGCAGGGCTGGGCACGCGCTTCCTGGGTCACGTCGAACGCTCGGCCAGCCTGATCCACCTGATCGACGGCACCCAGGACGATGTGGCCGAGGCCTACCGGATCATTCGTGGAGAGCTTGAAGCCTATGGCGAGGGCCTGGCCGACAAGGCCGAGATCCTGGCGCTGAACAAGATCGACGCCCTGACGCCGGAAGCGCGCGAAGAGAAGGCGGCCGAACTGGAGGCCGTCGCCGGTCGCCGTCCCATGCTGGTGTCCGGCGTGTCGGGCGAGGGCGTCGCCGCCCTGCTTCGCGCCGCCTGGGCCGAGGTGAAGAAGACGCGCGGCGCCCTGGCCGGCGACAGCGATGCGGACCAGATCAGCGGCTGGCAGCCCTGATCAGGCCTCCGGCGCGGGCTCGGGTTCAGGCTCGGGTTTGCGCCGGGTCGATTTCGACTTGGCGGGCTTCTTGTCCTCGTCCGCATAAGGTTCGCCGTCGCCGGAGAGCAGGATCGCCATCCAGCGCGAGCCCTTAAACTCGGCCAGGATCGCCATGGCCATCACCGCAAGCGGCGTGGACAGGAACATGCCGATCACGCCCCACATCTTGCCCCAGAAGGCCAGGGCCAGCAGCACCACGACCGGATCGATGTTCTGGTTCTCGCCCTGCATGCGCGGCTGGATGAAGTTGCCGACGACGAACAGGATGACCTGCAATCCGACCAGAAGGATCGCGGCGGGCCAGTAGCTCTCGAACTGGACCAGGGCGAACAGCGGCGGCGCCAGGCCTGCGACCGCCCCGCCCAGCACGGGGATGAAGCCGACGATGAAGATGACGAAGGTCCAGAACTCGGCGTTCTGAAGCCCGACCGCCCGCATCAGGATCCAGGCGACGACGCAGATCATCACCCCCGTCACCGACTGAACCCATATATAGCCCTCGACCCCGCCGCGCACGCGCTGGAACACGGCGACAGCCTCGTCGCGCTGGGCCTCGGACGGGAACATGGCGATGATCTTGCGCCGGAACCCGACCTGCGACGCCAGGAGAAAGCCCAGATAGATGAGGACGAAGAAGGCGCCCGAGGCGATGCCTTGCACTTGGAAGGCCATCGACGTCAGATAGCCGCGCACGTCGATGCCGTTGATCAGGTCCTGAGCCGTCGGCGGATTGGCCAGTCGCACGACGCCATAAACGTCGCGAATGATCTGATCGATGCGCGGGCCGATGTTCTGGGACACGCCCGACGCCTCGCCGAAGAAGCCAGCCGCGCCGTTCACGATGATGGCGATAGAGGCGAAGAAGGCCAGCACCACCAGGGTCAAGGCCGCGATCCCGGCCCATCGGTGGTTCAGCGGCGTGCGCGCCTCGACCAACCGCTTCACGCCGTCGATCATGATCAGCAGGAAGATGGCCATGGCCAGCGGGGTCAGGATGTCCCGTAACCAATAGACCGCCGCCCCCGCCGCCACCGTGGCGATGACGCCCAGGGCGTTGCGGGACACGGCCGAGGACGGCATGGCGACGGGGCTTTTCATGCCTGTGTTGTCGAACCGCCCGGCTTCGGCGTCAATCACTGTTCCGACCGCGTTTGGAACGCGCTAGACCTTTCTTCGAGACGTCATCGGAGACCTTCATGACCGACGCCCTGCCCGGCCTGTTCCTCGGCCAGTCCGACGCCGACCAGCCGGAAAGCCTGCTGTTCAATCGCGCCAACCGCCACGGCGTCGTCGCCGGCGCGACCGGAACGGGCAAGACGGTCACGCTTCAGATCATGGCCCAAGGCTTTTCCGACGCCGGGGTGCCGGTCTTCTGCGCCGACGTGAAGGGCGACCTGTCGGGCATTTCCCAGGTCGGAACCCCGAACGAGAAGCTGTTGGCCCGCGCGACCGAGATGGGCCTGACCCTGACGCCCCGCGCTGCGCCGACCGTCTTCTGGGACCTGTACGGTCAGAAGGGCCACCCGATCCGCACCACCGTGTCCGAGATCGGCCCGGTGCTGATGGCGCGGATGTTGAACCTGAACGACGTGCAGGAGGGCGTTCTGACCGTCGTCTTCCACGTCGCTGACAAGGAGGGCCTGCTGCTGCTGGACCTCGACGATCTGCGCAGCTTGCTGGTCTATGTCGGCGAGAACGCCGAGCGGATCGGGCGCGAGGTCGGCAATGTGGCCCCCGCCTCCATCGCCGCCATCCAGCGCTCACTGCTGCAGGTCGAGCAACAGGGCGGCGACGCCTTCTTTGGCGAACCGGCGCTGAAGCTGGAAGACATGATCCGCGTCGGCCTGGACGGGCGGGGCCAGGTCAATGTGCTGGATTCGACCCGACTGATGAACAGCCCGCGCCTCTATGCGGCCTTCCTGCTGTGGCTGCTGTCCGAACTGTTCGAACAACTGCCGGAGGTCGGCGACCCGGAAAAGCCGCGCCTGGTCTTCTTCTTCGACGAGGCTCACCTGCTGTTCAACGACGCCCCGCGCGCCCTCTTGGAAAAGGTCGAACAGGTCGTCCGCCTGATCCGTTCCAAGGGTGTGGGCGTCTATTTCGTCACCCAGAACCCGGCCGACATTCCCGACAGCGTCCTGGCCCAGTTGGGCAACCGCATCCAGCACGCCCTTCGCGCCTATACGCCGTCGGAACAAAAGGGGCTGAAGGCCGCCTCGCAAAGCTTCCGCGTCAACGCCGCCTTCGATACCGCCGAGGCCATCCAGGGTCTGGGCGTGGGCGAGGCCCTGGTCTCGGTGCTGGACGAAAAGGGCGCGCCGACCATCGTGGCCCGCACCAAGATCCGCCCGCCCGCCTCGCGCCTGGGCCCCGCAACCGACGCCGAGCGCGCCGCGATCATGGCCGCCAGTCCCGTGCGTGGCCTCTACGATCAGGTTCTGAACCGCGAATCCGCCGCCGAAATCCTGGCCAACCGCCACGGCGCCGCCGATCAGGCAGCGGCTCAGGCGAAGGCCCAGGTCGAGGCCGACAAGGCCGCTCAGCTTCAGGCCAAGGCCGATGAGAAAGCGGCCCAGGCCCAAGCCAAGGCGCAGGCTCAGGCCGATGCGCGGGCCGCGCGCGCGACAGCGACCCCGGCCCGCCGTTCCACGCGCGAAACACCGATCGAAGCCATGACCAAATCGGTCCTTCGCACCGCCGGATCGACCCTGACCCGCGAGCTGATGCGCGGCCTGCTGGGCGGGTTGAAACGGCGCTAGGTTCCGCGCGGGTCTTGCAACGGGGCGGGGGCGAGCGCATCTCCCGCCCATGTTCATCCAGACCGAACCCACGCCCAATCCGAACGTGCTGAAATTCCTGCCCGGCCGCGACGTGTCGCCGGCCGCCGCGCTGGAGTACCGCACCATCGACGAGGCGACGGCCTCGCCCCTGGCCGAGGCCCTGTTCGAGTTGGAAGGCGTCGACGGCGTCTTCTTCGGCGCCGACTATGTGTCCGTGACCCGGCAACCCCAGGGGCCGGAGTGGTCGGAGATGAAGGCGCCCATCCTGGGCGTCGTCATGGATCATTTCGTCTCGGGCCAGCCGCTGACGCGCGGCGCGAGCGCCGAGACCGACGGCCATGCCGAGGACGACAGCGAGATCGTCGCCGAGATCAAGGCCCTCTTGGACAGCCGCATCCGCCCGGCCGTGGCCCAGGACGGCGGCGACATCCTGTTCGATTCCTTCGACGAATCGACCGGCGTATTGAATCTGCGGATGCGCGGCGCCTGCGCCGGCTGCCCGTCGTCGTCGGCCACGCTGAAGGCCGGCGTCGAGCAGATGATGCGCCACTATGTGCCGGAAGTGACGCGGGTCGAGCAGACGATCTGATCGTTTCGACGGTTTCGTCTCGCCAGACAGGCCGTCGGGCGTCATCTTAAGTTGGTGCCACGCTTCGTTCCCGACCCTGAAGTTCTCCGCCTCGGCGAAGCCCTCGCCGCCTTGCGTCGCGAGCGCGGTCTCTCGCAGGCCGAAGCGGGCGCGCGCCTGAACATGACCAGCCAGGGGTGGGGTCTTTATGAATCCGGCCGGCGTCCCGGTCTGTTCCGACCCGATGTGCAACGTCGCCTGACCAGCGCGCTGGACGCCAGTCCAGACGCCCTGGCCTTGCTGGTGTCCGGTAAGGCCGAACCGCCGGAGACATCTGATCCAACAGGCGTGCAAGGCCGAGGGCGCACCTTTGAAGGCCGACCGGCCGGTTTGAAACGCATCAAGGTCCGCAACGAAAACCTGTCGCCCTGGGCCGAACCCGGCGTGCAGTTGGAATACGAACCGGATCTGTGGCCTCGACAAGGCCAAGGCTGTGTGATCGAGATGACGGACGGATCGACGCGGGTGCGATTATTCGAGCGGGCCAGCGATCAAGAGATGCACGTTCGTGGCGCGGGTGGGCTCGACAAGGCCGAGACCATCGACCGCCGCTTGGTCGTCAGAACGTCCGCCATCGTCGCCCGACTGGAGCGATGAAACGAAAAAGTTGCACTCTCGGTAAGGTTGTGAAACTGTCCTCTTATGGACAAGGCGGACGCTAAAACACGCAAGACGGCCCGCGCGGTCGAGCCTCTGGATGTTCTGGTCGGCGCGCGAATCATGGCGCGACGCACCGCGCTGGGCCTGTCACAAACGGCTCTCGGCGAAATGGTCGGCGTCAGTTGCCAGCAACTTCAGAAATACGAAGGCGGAAAGAATCGCATCTCGGCGGCGCGTCTGCACCGCCTGGCCCTCGCCTTGGGACTTCCCGTCGAAGCCTTCTTTCCGGATCGGCCAAAAGCGAGCGACGACCCCGAACTTGTGGTGATCAAGTCTCTGGCCGCGACGATCGAGGGACGCGCCATGGCCGACGGATTTTCCCGCATCGACGACCGCGCAGTGCGCCAGGCCCTGACACGGCTGGTGGAGGTTCTCGCCAGAGCGGCCTAGAAGGCCCTTCATGAGACTTCTGGTGATCGATACGGCGCTCGGCGCCTGCACGGCGGCGGTGTTCCAGGACGGCCGCCCCCTGGCCGTGCGGTTCGAACCGATGACCAAGGGCCATCAGGAACGTTTGGGCGGCCTGGTTCGCGATGTGATGGCGCAAGCGGGCGACGGCTTCGACAGCCTGGACCGGATCGGCGTCACCGTCGGGCCGGGATCGTTCACAGGCCTGCGTGTCGGTCTGGCCTTCGCCCAGGGACTGGGCGCGGCGCTGGATCGGCCCGTGGTCGGCATCTCCGCCCTGGACGCCCTCGCCGCCTCGCTGGAGGAGGCGACAGGGCCGGTTGCAGCCCTGATCGACGCGCGACGGGGCCAGGTTTACGCTCGGCTGTTCACGAGCGGCGCAGCGCTTGGTCCAGACGAAGCACTTTCTCTGGAAGAGGCGGCGCGACGGGTCGCCGATACCGGTCCTGACGTCGCTCTGGTCGGCAATGGCGCAGCAGTGCTTGCGGAGGCCTTCTCCAACCTGAAGTTCGCCAATATCGACGACCGCGTTGCCCCATCGCCGGAAGCCTTGGCTCGCCTCGCCGCCGTCGCCGATCCGGCGACGCATCCGCCGCGTCCGCTCTACCTGCGCGCGCCCGACGCCACCCCGCCCAGCCGCCTGCCGGGCCAGCCCCGTCAACCGGCGTCATGACCGCATCGGACCCGGTCGCCCTCGCCGCCCTTCATGCCCAGGCCTTTGCGGCCCCCTGGAGCGCGCGCGAGTTCGCCGACCTGCTGTCCCAGCCCGGTGTCCTTGCGATCCAGGAACCCGACGGCTTTATCCTGATCCGCGTCGTGCTGGACGAGGCTGAAATCCTGACGCTGGCGGTCATTCCGACGGCCCGCCGCCTCGGCCTGGGCCGTCGTTTGGTCGAAGAGGGCGCGGTCGTCGCGACGCAGGCCGGCGCCGCGCGACTGTTCCTCGAAGTCGCCGAGGACAACACCCCCGCCCGCGCCCTTTATGACCGCGCAGGATTCCGTCAGATCGGCCGTCGAAAGGCCTATTATACGCAAGCCGACGGGTCTCGGACGGACGCCGTGGTGATGAGCCGCGATCTCTGTGTGGATCAGGCCAACGTGCCGCTTCCCTGATGCGATCCGAGCCCCTATTCTAGGGTCATGGACCGGATCGAAAAACTCTGCGCCGACCGCGGCATGCGTATGACTGAACAGCGTCGGGTGATCGCCCGCGTACTGTCGAACGCCGAAGACCACCCCGATGTCGAGGAGCTGTACCGCCGCGCCTCGGCCATCGACCCCCACATCTCGATCGCCACCGTCTATCGCACCGTGCGCCTGTTCGAAGAGGCAGGCGTGGTCGAGAAGCATGACTTCGGCGACGGCCGCAGCCGCTACGAAGAGGCGGGTGACGATCACCACGATCACCTGATCGACACCAAGTCCGGCGAGGTGATCGAGTTCTTCGACGCCGAGATCGAGCGGCTGAAGTCCGAGATCGCAGAACGGCTGGGCTTCCAGCTTATCGGCCACAAGCTTGAGCTTTACGGCGTCGCCATCGAGGGCGCCGAGCCGTCCAAGCGCGAAGGCCTGATCTTCACCCGCCACGCCGCGCGGGTCGATCCCGCCGATGTGGATGCGGGCTGAGCGCCCGTCTTGTCGGGGCGCGCCTTGTCGTCAGGGGCATGGGCGATCATAAGCCCCCGATGACCGAGACCCTGGCTCCCCAAGTCGAGACGGCGCCCGAGAAGCGTCTGTTCATCAAGACGTACGGCTGCCAGATGAACGTCTATGACTCGGAGCGCATGGCCGACGTGCTGCGCCCGCTGGGCTATGCCGTCACCGACGACGTGAAGGCCGCCGACTTCGTCATCCTGAACACCTGCCACATCCGCGAGAAGGCGGCCGAAAAAATCTATTCCGAGCTCGGCAAGCTGCGCGAGATGCGCGACATCCGGCGAGAAACCGGTGGCGACCTGACCATCGCCGTCGCCGGGTGCGTCGCCCAGGCCGAGGGCGAGGAGATCATGCGCCGCCAACCGGCGGTCGACATCGTCGTCGGCCCCCAGGCCTATCATCAGCTGCCCGAACTGCTGACCCGCACGGCGCGGGCGCGGGGCGAGCGCATCGGCGCCGACTTCGCCCCCGATGACAAGTTCGACGCCCTGCCCGCTGCACGATTCACAGAAGGACCGACCGCCTTCCTGACGGTGCAGGAGGGGTGCGACAAGTTCTGCACCTTCTGCGTCGTGCCTTATACGCGCGGCGCCGAATGGTCGCGGCCGATGGCTTCGGTGCTGGAAGAGGCGCGGCAACTGGCCGGGCGCGGCGTGCGTGAGGTCACCCTGCTGGGCCAGAACGTCAACGCCTATGCCGGCGAGCGCCTGGATGGGAAGAAGGCGACCCTGGCCGAACTGGCCTATGCCCTGGCCGAGATCCCCGGGCTGGACCGGATCCGCTATACGACCAGCCACCCCAACGACATGGCCGACGAACTGATCGCCGCGCACGGCGAGCTGGACGCCCTGATGCCCTATCTGCACCTGCCGGTTCAGGCGGGGTCGGACCGAATCCTGCGGGCGATGAACAGAAAGCACGGCCGCCAGAAATATTTCGACCTGATCGACCGCATCCGCGCCGCGCGGCCCGACATCGCCATCGCGGGCGATTTCATTGTCGGCTTCCCCGGCGAGACGGACAAGGAGTTCGAGGACACGCTGGATCTGGTGCGTCGCGTAAACTACGCGGGGGCGTTCGCCTTCGCCTATTCGCCCCGCCCCGGCACGCCCGCCGCCGGCATGGGCAAACAGGTCGAGCCGGAAGTCGCCAAGGAACGGCTGCACCGTCTGATCGCCCTGCTGACCGAACAGCAGACCGCCTTCAACCTCGCCCAGGCGGGCCGAACCCTGAATGTGCTGTTCGACAAGCCCGGCCGACACGGCCACCGTCGCCAAGCGATCGGTCGATCCCCATATCTGCAATCGGTCCACGTCGATGACGCGGATCATCTGATCGGACAAATCGTTCCGGTCGAGATCGTTGCGGGCCAGCAGAACAGTCTGATGGGCCGGCTTATTTCCCAGCAAAAGGCTGCTTGATGGCGCGTGAGTCCGAATTCGTCCCGTTGAATGACGCCGAGCTGCGTGCGGTCGTCGGGCCGAACAGCCGTCACGTCGCCCTGATCGAGGACGCCTTCAAGGTGCTGGTCGAGGCGCCGGGCGGCGGCGTCTCCGTCAACGGCGGCACGCGCGACCGCAACGATGCGCGCCAAGTCATCGAGGACCTGGCCAAGCGCGCGGCCCTGGGCGCCGAAGTCACCGAGGCCGATGTACGTGCGGCCCTGGGTCAGGCGCGCGGCGGCAAGGGCACGCCGGGCATGGCGGCGGCGGGCGTGTCGCTTCCCGGCGGCAAGCGGGGCTCCATCGTGCCCAAGACCAAGGCGCAGGCCGCCTATCTGGACATGCTGGGCCGATGCGAGCTGTCGTTCGGCGTCGGCCCGGCCGGCACCGGCAAGACCTTCCTGGCGGCGGCCTATGGCGCGTCGCTTCTGCGGCGAGGACAGGTGGACCGGCTGGTCATCACCCGGCCGGCGGTCGAGGCGGGCGAGAAGCTGGGCTTTCTGCCAGGCGACCTGAACGAGAAGGTCGATCCCTATCTGGCCCCGATCTGGGAGGCGCTGAACGACATCCTGGGCGCCGAGGACGTGCAGCGTCGCCGCGACAAGGGCGAGATCGAAGCCGCCCCCATCGCCTTCATGCGCGGCCGCACCCTCAGCCACGCCTTCGTCATAGTCGACGAGGCTCAGAACACTTCCCGCCTGCAGATGAAGATGGTCCTGACCCGGCTGGGCGAGGGCGCGCGGATGGTGGTGACGGGCGATCCGTCGCAGATCGACCTGCTGAACCCGCGCGATTCCGGCCTCGCTCATGCCCTGAAGATCCTGGACGGGGTCAAGGGCGTCGGTGTCCTGAAGTTCGAGGCCTCGGACGTGGTGCGCCACGCCATGGTGGAGCGGATCGTGCGCGCCTATGACGCCGACGTTGCGAAGGGTCGTCCGGCTCCTGTTGCCGAAGACCCAGCATGATCGAGATCGAAGTCGAGGCCGAGGCCTGGACCGGCGCCCTGCCGGAAACTGAGGCGGTAGTCGAACGCGCCGCCCAGGCCGCGTTGGGAACGGTCGAGGGCGACATCGTCGTCCTGCTGACCGATGACTCAGCCGTGCGCGAACTGAACGCCCGGTTTCGCGACAAGGATCGGCCGACCAACGTCCTGTCCTTCCCCGCGCCCGAAAACGCCGCGCCGCATCTGGGCGACATCGTCCTGGCCTACGGCGTCTGCGCGACCGAAGCCGAGGCCCAGGGCAAGACCCTGGCCGATCACCTGAGCCATCTGGTCGTCCATGGCGTGCTGCACCTGCTGGGCCGCGACCACGAGGACGACGGCGAGGCCGAGGAGATGGAGGCCGAGGAGCGCGAGATTCTGGCCCAGATCGGCGTCGCCGACCCCTACGCCTCCGAGCAGCAGGACTGACCCCATGTTTCCCGACGCCCTGCTGGACCGTGTCGCCGCCCCGATCCGCGCGATGCCCGACAAGAAACGCGCGCTAACCTGGCGTCTGATCCGCGTCGTCTTGGCGCTGCTGGCCGGCGCCGGGACCGCCTTCGCCCATCCGCCGTTCGGGGTGCTGATCGGCCTGCTGGGCTATCCGCTGCTGATGATCCTGTCGGAGCGATCCGACACGGTGCGCGGCGCCTTCTGGATGGGGTGGCTGGCGGGCTTCGCCTATTTCTTCGTCGGCTGCTGGTGGGTGGCCGAGGCCTTCTTCGTCAATCCCGAACAGGCGTGGATGGCGCCCTTCGCCGCCAGCCTGTTGCCGGCCGGCCTGGGTCTGTTCTGGGGGGCGGCGACCGCCTTGTATCGTCGCTGGGCGCCGCTAGGCGCGGTGCGGGTGCTGTTGTTCGCCGCCCTGTTCTGCGCGGCCGAATGGTTGCGCGGTCATGTGCTGACCGGCTTTCCGTGGAACCCGGCCGGCGCGACCTGGCGTGCGGGGGGGGGCATGTCCCAGTTCGCCTCGGTCGTCGGCGTCTATGGGCTGAGCCTGGTGACGGTCGCCGCGACGGCGGCCTTCGCTCCGCTGATCGGGCCGGGCGCGAAACGCAGCCGCCTGATCTCCACAAGCCTGGGCGCCCTGACCCTGATCGCCGTCGGGACGTTCGGCGCCATCAGGCTGGCGCAGTCGGACCTGCAGTTCACCGACACGGTCGTGCGGCTGGTTCAGGCCGATGTGAAGCAGGAGACCAAATGGTCGCCCGAGGCCTATCGCTCCATCGTCGATCGCTATGTCGCCCTGACGGGTCAGGCGGCGGCGCGCACGCCTAATGTCGTGGTCTGGCCCGAGGGCGCCCTGCCTGCGTCGGCAAACGACGTCTTCGCCTCGGCCGACGCCCAGGCCATCGCCGGCGCCTTGCGGCCCGGCCAGACCCTGCTGATGGGCCTGGCGCGCGGCGAGCCCGACCCGACGGCGCCGGAGGGCGGCCGCTATTATAACAGCCTGTTCGCCATGGCCGACGAGGGCGGGGCGGGCCTGAGGGTTGCCGCCGTCTATGACAAGCATCGACTGGTGCCGTTTGGCGAATATCTTCCGCTGGGCGGGATCATGACCAAGATCGGCCTGCGCAGCCTGGTGCATATGCCCAGCGATTTTTCCGCCGGACCCACGCCGGCGCCGATTTCGATTCCAGGCGCGCCGCCGGCCCAGGTGCTGATCTGTTACGAGAGCCTCTATCCCGGCTTCACCCCCGGCGCGGCCGGGCGGCCCGAGTGGATCGTCAACGCCTCCAACGACGCCTGGTTCGGCGCGACATCGGGGCCGCGCCAGCATCTGAACCTGGCCAGCTATCGCGCCATCGAGACCGGCCTGCCTATCGCGCGGGCCACGCCGACGGGGATTTCGGCCATGATCGACCCCTGGGGCCGGATCGTGGACGGCCAACGGCTGGACCCCGGCGTCATGGGCGTGATCGACGCCCCCCTGCCGCGCCCGACCGGGATCACGCCCTATGGTCGGTTCGGCGATTTCCTGTTCTTTTTCTCGACCCTAACAGCGTTCATCCTGTCCTTGTGGCCTTCGATCCGGCGATCTAGGGTCCGTGCGAATCGGGCAGCGATCTGACTTAGAGGGGGACGGCGATGGCGCGTGAGAAGGACGAGGATCCGCATCCCGTCGATCGCCATGTCGGCCGTCGCGTTCAGGAGAAGCGTCTGGACCTGGGTTTGACCCAGACGGCCTTGGCCAAGGCCGTCGGCGTCAGCTTCCAGCAGGTGCAGAAATACGAGAAGGGCACCAACCGCGTCTCGGCCTCGAAACTGTTCGAAATGGCCGATTTCATGAAGGTCGAAATCCCCTTCTTCTTCAAAGGCTACGCCAGCACCCAGCCGGGTATGGCGGAAGAAGCGGCCCCCGCCTTCGACCACGAGCACAAGCCGACCAGGAACAGCGTCGAGATCACCCGCCTTGCGCCGCGCCTGCCGCCGCGCAAGCAGAAGCTGATCCTGGACATGATGCGCGAGATGCTAGGCGACGAAGACGCCCAAAACTAGGGTCTAGCTGACGGCGACGATTTCCGCCGACTGGCCCGCCACGATCACCTCGTCACCGACCCGCTTGCCCACGACGGCGCGGGCCAGGGGCGAGACATGGCTGACGGAGCCGGCCGCCGGATCGGCCTCGTCCTCACCGACGATACGCCAGGTCTGGGCGCGGCCGTCCTCGCGCTCGATGGAGACCGAACCGCCGAACCGCACGGCGCCGTCGTCCTGCGTCGGCTCGACCAGCTGGGCCGAGGCCCGCCGGGCCGACCAGTAGCGCAGATCGCGCGTCGCGCGCGCCATCGCCGTACGGTCGCTCTCGATGGACCCCTTCACCTGGGCGGCGGTATAGGCGGCGCGGGCCGAGGCCAGTTCGGCCTCGATCATCGCCAAGCCTTCCGGGGTGACCAGATTGGGATGGGGCGAGATCGGGCGGTCCGCCAAGTCGGCGGCGGTGGCCTCAAGATCTTCTTCGCGGGTGAATGCAACGCTCATGGTACGGAACATAGCGATGCGGGAAGCTATAGCCAGCGCCGCCGCAAGCGCGCAAAGCGACGCCATGCAACAGTCCCCTCGCCCGATGCCCTCCCGAACCGTCCATGTGATCGGCGCCGGTCCCGCCGGACTGATGGCCGCTGAGCGGCTGGCGCAGGCGGGGGCGACCGTGGTGGTGCACGAGCGGATGCCGTCCGTCGCCCGCAAGCTGTTGATGGCCGGACGGGGCGGACTGAACCTGACCCATTCGGAACCGCTGGACCGGTTCGCCACCCGTTATGGCGCTGCCCAACCCACAGCCGCCGCCTGGATCGACCGGTTCACGCCTACCGACCTGACCGCCTGGGTCGAGGCCCTGGGACAGGAGACCTTCGTCGGGTCCAGCGGCCGGGTATTTCCCAAGGCGATGAAGGCCTCGCCCCTCGTGCGGGCCTGGCTCGCGCGGCTGGAGGGATTGGGCGTCGAGATCCGCACCCGGTCGCGCTGGACCGGCTGGCGCGACGGGGCGCTGGCGTTCGAGACGCCGGAAGGCGAACGACTGGAGCGACCGGACGCCGTGGTTCTGGCCCTGGGCGGCGCCAGCTGGCCGCGTCTGGGTTCGGATGGGGCCTGGACGCCTTGGATCAAGGAGGCTGGAACCGAAGTCACGCCGTTCCGGCCCGCGAACGTCGGGTTCGACGTCGCCTGGTCTAGGCTGTTGCGCGACCGGTTCGCCGGCCAGCCGCTGAAGGGCGTCGCCGTCACCCATGGCGACAGGACGGCGCGCGGCGAGGCGATGATCGCCCGCTACGGCATCGAAGGCGGCGCTGTCTACGCCCTGTCGGCCGTCCTGCGTGAGGCGGTCGAGGCGGAGGGAACGGCGCAGATTCGCATCGACCTGAAGCCCGACGTGGCGACCGGGCGGCTGACAGAACGTCTGTCCCAGCCGCGCGGCAAGGCCAGCCTGTCGAACCATCTGCGCAAGGTGGTTGGGCTCGATCCCGCCGCCGTCGCCCTGCTGTACGAAGCCGGCCCCCTGCCCGCCTCGCCCCGCGCCATTGCCGAACGAATCAAGGCCATGCCGCTGACCCTGACGGGCGTGCAGGGGCTGGAGCGGGCGATTTCCTCGGCGGGCGGCGTGGCGCTGGACGGCCTGGACGAACGGCTGATGCTGGTCGCGCGGCCGGGCGTCTTCGTCGCCGGAGAGATGCTGGACTGGGAGGCGCCGACCGGCGGTTATCTGCTTCAGGCCAGCTTCGCGTCAGGGGTGGTGGCGGCGTCCGGCGTCATCGACTGGCTCGACAGCCGCGACTGAGGAAGGCAGGGTCGCCCGGTTCGATTAGGAGTTTCCGATGCGCCGCACCCTGCCCACCGTTTCAGTCCTGGCTCTGATGATGGCCTGTTCCCCCGCCCTGGCGCAGGAGGCGTCGCCGAACATCGACGCCGCGCGGATGAACGAATCGGTGCGGGTCCTAGCGTCGGATGAGTTCGAAGGCCGCGCCCCCGCCTCGCCGGGAGAGGAGAAGACCGTCGCCTGGCTGGTCGAACAGTTCCGTGCTGCAGGCGCCGAGGGCGGTGGACCGGACGGCGCCTTCGTCCAGGTCGCCCATCTGTCGCGCACGCGCCAGGACGGCCCCGCGACCGTCGCCGCGACGGTCGCCGGCAGGACGATCAGCCTGGAGCGCGGTCCCGACGTGCTGGTGTCCAGCGACCGCCCGACCGACCACATCACCGTGACCGACGCGCCCGTCGTCTTCGTCGGCTATGGCGCGACCGCGCCGGAACGCCAGTGGAACGATTTCAAGGACGTGGATGTGCGCGGCAAGGTCATCGTCGTCCTGGTCAACGATCCCGATTTCCAGGCACCCGAGGGCGATCCGGTCGCCGGCAAGTTCGACGGCAATGCGATGACCTTCTATGGCCGCTGGACCTACAAGTTCCAGGAGGCGGGCCGTCGCGGCGCGGCGGGCGTGCTGGTGGTGCATGAGACGGACGGCGCCGGCTATGGCTGGTCCACGCTGCAGAATTCGTCGGCCGCGCCAAAGTTCGACATCGTACGCGCCGATCCCGACGCCGAGCGCGCGCCCTTCCAGGGCTGGATCCAGCGGGCCAAGGCCGAAGAGTTGTTCACCGCCGCCGGCCTGGACTTTGCCGCCCTGAAGGACAGCGCCCGCAGCGCGGACTTCAAGCCCGTGATCCTGCCCGGCGTGACCATGAGCGTGGACTTCGGCCAGATCGCCGACAAGGTGGAGACCAAGAACGTCATCGCTCGCATTCCCGGCGCCGAACGCCCGGACGAGACCGTCATGTACGGCGCCCACTGGGACGGCTACGGCGTCGGCACGCCGAACGCTCAGGGCGACAAGATCTATAACGCCGCCGTGGACAATGCGACCGGGGTCGCGGCCCTGCTGGAACTGGCCCACACCTTCGCCGACGGTCCGCGTCCGAAACGGTCGGTCGTCTTCGCCGCCTGGTCGGGCGAGGAGGCGGGCCTGCTGGGCTCGACCTACTACGCCGCCAATCCTGTCTGGCCGCTGGAGACAACGGTCGCCAACATCAACGTCGACAGCCTGCTGCCCGGCGTCGAAATCGACCCCAACGTCGTCGTCATCGGCAAGGGCAAGAACCAGCTGGACGACGTCCTGGCGCGCCACGCAACCCAGGCCGGCCGAACCCTGATCGCCGATCCGGCGCCCCAGGCCGGGGGCTTCTATCGCTCCGACCACTTCCCCCTGGCCCTGCGCGGCGTGCCGGCTCTGTTCCCGGCGGCGGGCTTCACCGGCGCCAGCGCGGCCAGCCGAGACTATGTCCAGAACCGATATCATCAGCCTACAGACGAATGGGATGCGACCTGGAAAATGGACGCCGCTGCCGCCGACGTGGCCCTGATCTACGCCGTCGGCCGTGAGCTGGCCGACAGCGACCAATGGCCGGAATGGAACGCAGGCGCCGAGTTCGGCCCGGCGCGCGATACGTCGAAAGCGTCGCGACGCTAGAGTTCCAGCTGAAGCTCGGGCGCGGCGGCGGTGGTCGCGGCGCCCAGCGGCAGGTGCAGGATGAAGGCGGCGCCCTTGCCCGGCTCGCTCTCGACCTCGGCCCACCCGCCGTGCAGTTCGACCAGGGCCTTGACCAGGGCCAGGCCCACGCCGGGGCCGCCCCGTTCGCGCCGCACGAAGCGGTCGAAGACGTGGGCCTGCAGGTGATAGGGGATGCCTCGCCCCGTGTCGGAAACGGTCAGGCGGATTTCGGACGGGCCGGTCTCGGCCTTCAGCTCAACCGCGCCGCCCTCGGACACGGCGCGGGCGGCGTTTTCCAGCAGATGATCCAGAGCCTGGCCGATGCGGTGCTCGTCCGCGCGGATCGGCTTGAGGTCGCTGGGACAGGCGATGGTCAGGGTCGCGCCGCGTCCCTCGACCCGCGCACGGACCTTTTCCGCCGCCTGGATCAGCAGGTCGCTGACGCGCATGTCGCCCAGCGACAGCTCCATCTCGCCGGCGTCGATCTGGGCCATGTCCAGCACGTCGTCGATCGAGCGCGCCAACTGGCTGGCGGCGATGCGGATGGCGCCGGCGTGCTGGCGGCTGCGCTCGGGCAGGTCGCCCATGGTCTCCAACAGTTCGGAATAGCCGACGATGGTGGTCAGGGGTGTGCGCAGCTCATAGGAGACGCTGCCGACGAACTCGCGCTTCAGCGCCTGGCTTTCGGCCAGGGCCTGTTCGCGCTGAACCAGGGCCTGTTCCAGACCGCGCCGGGCGGTCACGTCCGAGAAGGCGACCAGGGTCGCGCCGTCCGGCAGCGGCCGGGTCTGCCAGGCGGCGACGCGTCCATCGACGGTGCGGCCCTCGCCTGAGATCGCCACGCGGCTTTCGGGATCGGGATCGGCGACGCGCGCCTTCAGCCCCAGCCACAAGGCGGGATCGGGCAGCACCGCCTTGCACAGTTCGGCCAGGGCGTCGAAATCCGACGCCGCCGCGATCCGGTCGACCGACAGGTTCCAGAAGGTCTCGAACGCCTCGTTGTGCAGCCTCAGCCGCCCGTCCGAGCCGAACACGGCGACCGCGTCGTTCAGCTTGTCCAGCGTCGCGCGCTGGACCTGAATCTGGGCGTTGAACCGGCTGCGCAGCTTCAGCTCGTCAGTGATGTCCGAGAAGATCAGCAATATGCCGCCCAGCGGATGCGGCTGGCGCACGACACGCAGGGTGCGCCCGTCCGGCAGGGACCAGCTGTCGTCGGGCGAGGCCTCCGACGCGCCGTAGAACTCTAGCTCACGCGCCTTCCAGCCGGCATAGTCCACGACTTCGGGCAGGCTGCGACGCTGGCGCAGCCGGTCCAGCAGTTCGGCATGGGTCGGGCGTTCGTCCAGCCAGGCCGCGTCGATGTCGAACAGGGTCTGGAAGGCGGTATTGTGGAAGGCCAGCCGCTTCTGCGGGCCGAAAATGGCGACAGCGTCAGCCAGGTGGTTCAGCGTCTCGTCATGGGCTTCGACGTGGCGGCGCAGGGTGTCGCGCGTCTCTTCCGCCTCGGTCACCTCGATGGCGAAGGCGGTGACGGCGCCGCCGCCCGCCGGTTCGGCGATGATGCGCCAGGCGCGGCGCGCCCCCCCGCCGGTCGTCCAGCGGAAGCCCTCCTGTCGCACGCCCAGCCGCGCGGCCTCGGCGACCAAGGCGTCGGCCCCACGGTCGAAAGACAGGCCTTCATCGATGGCGGCTTCGATGGTTTCGGCGTTGATCTCGGCCAGCCAGGCGCGGTTGGCCCAGGCCAGTTTGCCGGTCCCGTCCACGACCCAGGTCGGCATGGGCGAGGCGTCGCCCAGCATGGCCAACCCGCTCTCGGTCGCATCGGCGCCGGTCAGGGTGAAGCGCGACGCGGGCGACAGCCGCAGCCAGGCCGAACCGCCCGCGACCCGCCCCTCGATCCGCCACGGCTCGACGTCGTCCAGCGCGACCAGACCTTCGAACGCCTGGCCCGACTGCACCAGGGCCTCGATCAGGGCGTCGTGGGTGATCTTGAGCTTGGCCAGGACGGCGGCGCCGACCTCGTCGCTGTCGCCCGCCAGGCGCGCGATCAGTTCGGCCGAGCCGATGGGCGCGCCGGCCGCCTGACCCTCCGGCGTCAGGGCCAGGCTGACGTCGTCGAAGGCGCGCAGCATGGCGTCGTGGCGGCTGAGGTCCGCCAAAGCCTCGACCCGCTCGCGTTCGGCCTGGACCGCCGTCTCGTTCAGCCGTCCACGCAGCAGCAAGGCCCAGGCGCTGACGGCCATGGCCAGTCCGGCTGCGCCCGCTGTGGCGACATAGGCGATGTCGGCCTCGGCCATTCGTGTCCCTGGAGAAAGGTCTGCGCCCCGATTCGGTAACCATACCCCAAGCGCGCGAAAAAGCGGCAGTCTCGTGATCGCGTCATCGCGCCCCGTTGCGGCGGAGCCTCGGGGCGGCGATATCGCAGTCATGACCGACGCGATCGCCCCCTCCCTCGACGACTTCGCCAGGCTGGCGCAAGAGGCGTTCGACGCCCTGCCGGGGCCTTTCAAACAGGCGGCGGGCGAGGTGGTCATCCGCATCGACGACTTCGCCGACGAGGCGACGCTGGCGGAGATGGAGATCGAGGATCCGTTCGAGCTGACGGGCCTGTATCACGGCGTGGACATCGGCCGGCGCGACAGCCTGGGGCCGGCGGCCGAGCCGTCGCGCGTCTTCCTCTATCGCCGCCCGATCCTGGACGAATGGTGCGAGCGCGGCGACGTGGGGATCGGCGAACTGATCGCCCACGTCCTGATCCACGAGATCGGCCACCACCTGGGCCTGACCGATGACGACATCCACGTCATTGAGGACGACGAGGACTGAAGCCCTATTTCACCGCCGGATAGGGCGTGGTCACCGCGCCGGAGATCATGCCTGGGATGGCCTCGCCCAGGCCCAGCAGGATGAACTGGATCGCCAGGGCGCACAGGATCAGCCCCAGCACCTTGACGATGATGGCCATGCCCACTTCGCCCAGCAGACGACTGAGCGACCCGGTCAGGGCGAAACAGACGAAGGACACGGCGCAGGCGGCCGAAATGGCGACCAGCGAGCCCATGGTGCCGGCATAGCCCAGCTTGGCCGCCTCGCCCGCCTGGATGATGACCGCCGAAATGGCGCCGGGGCCGATCATCAGCGGAATGGCGAAGGGCACGACCAGGCGCTGGAAACGGCGGCGGGCATAGCCGCGCACGTCCTTGGAGTCGGCAAGCGCGTCCTTGTCGGCGAACATGGCCAAAAAGTCGCCGCGCGCCATGTCCAGCCCCAGGAACAGCAGCAGAATGCCCCCGGCGATGCGGAACGCCGCCAGCGAAATTCCGAAGAACTGCAGCAGGCCCAGGCCCGTGAACAGGAAGAAGGCCAGGAAGACGGCGGCGAAGGCGCAGATCAGGGCCGACACCGAAATCCGCTGACGCAGCGTCGCCCCGGCCGTGGCGGCGGCGAAGATCGGCAGATTGCCGATCGGGTCCAGCAGGGCGAACAGGGTCACGAACAGGTTGACACCCAAATCGACTGCGTTCATCGCCTGCCCTCGCCCTCAATCAGTCACGCCGCATGCCGACGCGCCCCCACAGGTCCCGGCATAGCCGCTAAGCGCGAGTCCGTCGATGACCCAGACCCATACCGCATCGCCCAATCGCCTGCCTGACGAACGGATCATCTGCGCCCTGGACGTGCCGACGACCGCTGAGGCCGCCGCCTTGGTCGCGCGGATCGGGGATGCGGTCGGCTTCTACAAGATCGGGCTTCAGCTGTTCGCGGTCGGCGGCATGGACCTGGCGCGCGAGTTGAAGGCGCAAGGGAGCAAGATCTTTCTGGACTGGAAGCTGCACGACATCGGCGCGACGGTGGAGAAGGCGACGGCCAATCTGGCGAGCGCCGACTGCGACCTGCTGACCGTCCATGCGCGGCCGCAGGTGATGGCGGCGGCGGCGCGGGGCGCGGCGGGATCGACCATGAAGGTGCTGGGCGTCACCGTCTTGACCAGCCTGACGGCCGAGGATCTGGCCGCCGACGACCACAGCCTGTCGCCGGCCGACCTGGTCGAGCGACGCGTGCGCCAGGCGCTGGACGCCGGCATCGACGGCGTCGTCTCCAGCCCGCACGAGGCGGCGCGCGCGCGGGCCTTGGCCATCGCGGCGGGACGGCCGGATTTCCTCATCGTGACACCGGGCGTGCGGCCGGTCGGCGCGGCGCTGGACGACCAGGCGCGGGCGGCGACCCCGCAGGCGGCGCTTCAGGGGGGAGCCACCCATTTGGTCATCGGCCGGCCGATCACGGCGTCGGCCGACCCGCGCGCGGCGGCGCAAGAGATCGCACAGCAGATCGCCCTGATCTGAGACAGACCAGGGCGACCGTTTCGTCTTCGGTTGTCCTATCGCGAGGCGATCAGCCCCGCTCGCCCGGCTCCTGGGCATAGCCGTGGCGCGGCGGCGCGTGAGGCGCGGGCGCTTCCGGCGGCGGCAGGTCGCCGTAGTAGCCCGAAGGCGGCGGCGGAGGGGGCGGCGGCATGGTGTTCACCTCCGGCGGGGCCACATAGATCTGGGCCGGGGCGACGTTGACCGGTGCGGACTGCACATAGACCGGCGACTGATCGACATAGACCGGGCCGCCGGTCTCGATCTGCGGCGGCGCCATGTTGACCTGGCCGGGGGCGACCTGGATGCGTTGCGGGCCGATGTTGACCGGGGCCGACTGCACATAGACCGGGGCCTGATCGTAATAGACCGGACCGCCCGTTTCGATCTGCGGCGGGGCCAGGTTCACCTGCGACGCGGCGACCTGGACGCGCTGAGGCCCGATGTTGACCGGCGGCGCCTGCACGTAGATGGGCGGTTGCTCGATATAGGTGGGCGGTCCCATCTCGATCTGAGGCGGCGCGAAGTTCACCTGCGACGGCGCGACATAGATGCGCTGCGGCGCGACCTGCACCGGCGGCGCCTGGACATAGACCGGGGGCTGCTCGACGTAGTTCTGTTCGTACCGCTGCTCATAGCGCTGCTCGTAACGCACCGGCGGACGTGCGGGCGGGCGGCAGTTGCAGTCGACCGGGCGGCCCTGCTGATACGGACGCCAGCCGATGTAGTCGCGACCGAAACCATAGACGGGATAACCGACTGGGGCGCTGACCGGGGGACGACCGACCAGAACCGGGGCCGAGGTCACATAGCCGCCGCCGTATCCGCCGCCATAGTAGCCGTCCGAATAGCCGCCGCTGCCGACATAGGTCGTGCCGCCGCCGACGTAGCCGCGCTGGAAGCTGGACGAGCTGGAATAGGACCGGGCGTTGATCGCCGAATAGCTGGATGCGCCCGCATAGGCGTTCGCGTTCGCGTAGGCGCCGCCGTTCACGTTCACATTGACGTTGTGGTTGGCGTTGTAGTTGCCGCCGCCGTAATGGCCGCCGCCTCCACCGCAGCCACCGCCGCAGCCGCCGGGTTGACCGCCATGGCCGCCGCCATATCCGCCGCCGTGGCCTCCGGGACCTCCGGCGAGAGCGGGCGCCGCCGAAAGCAGCAGAGCCGCCGATGCGGCAGTGATTATCGACTGTATCGTCACGGGACAGACTCCTCTGAGTTGTCCCTGCACTGGCAAATCCGGCGCCTGTTTCTTAAGCCGTGGTTAACCCTTTTGCCCGCGCCGACTGGGCCAGAAGGTCAGAAATCGACCGCCAGCCCCTTCTTTTCCCAATCGCCGAAACGGGTCGGTTCGGGACCGGACGGGCCGCCGTATTCCGTGTACGCCTGAACCGCCTCTTGGCGCGCGCGACGATCGGCCGCCTCCTGAAGCGCACGGCGGGCGGCCTCGCTGAGGGGGCGTTCGGGCGTTGCGTGGGGCACGTCAGCGTTGAAGACGGGGGTCGCTGGAGCCGTTTCGGCGTCGTTGTCCGGGCCGGGGGTGGGATGTTCGGTCACAGGGCGGCTCCCTTGAGGCTTGATGCGCCTTCTCTCAAATAGAGGATCAAACCCGTGACGCCAGACTTAGCGGCCGGATCGGGGGACGGAACCGCGATGAACCATCTGAAGACCTTCATCCTGCTGGCCGCGCTGACCGCCCTCTTCATGGGAATCGGCTACCTTATCGGCGGCGCGACCGGCATGGCCATCGCCCTGCTGCTCGCGGGCGGGATGAACCTGTTCAGCTACTGGAACGCCGACAAGATCGTGCTGAAGATGTACCGCGCCCAACCGGTCGACGAGCAGCATCCCAACGCCGTGGTCAGGAATTATGTCGCCGACGTGCGCCAGATGGCCCGCGACGCCGGCCTGCCCCAACCCCAGGTCGCCATCATTCCCAACGACCAGCCCAACGCCTTCGCCACGGGCAGGAATCCCGAAAACGCCGCCGTCTGCGCCACCACCGGCCTGCTGGACATGCTGACCCGCGAGGAGGTGCGCGGGGTGATGGCGCACGAGTTGGCCCATGTGAAGAACCGCGACACCCTGATCATGACAGTGACGGCGACCATCGCCGGCGCGATCGCCGCCCTGGCCAACTTCGCCCTGTTCTTCGGCGGGGGTCAGGATCGCGAACGGCCGGGCGGCATCATCGGAACCCTGGCCCTGATGCTGCTGGCGCCCATGGCGGCCGGTCTGGTGCAGATGGCGATCAGCCGGGGTCGCGAATACGAGGCCGACCGCGTCGGCGCCGAAATCGCGGGCGACCCCCAGGCTTTGGCCTCGGCCCTGCAGAAGATCGACGCCTACGCCAAGCGGATCACCAATCAGACGGCCGAGCGCAATCCGGCTTCGGGCCAGATGTTCATCATCAATCCGCTGGCGGGTCGCGGGGCCGACAACCTGTTCTCGACCCACCCGGCGACGGCCAACCGCGTGCGGGCGCTGGTGGAGTTGGGCGCCAAGATGGGGATGCAGCCGCGCCCGCGAACGCCGGACCTGACTCAGCCTCGCCCCGCCGCCGGCTTCACCACCTCGACCACCGGCGTGCCCGCCACGCCGACGGAACCGCGCGGCCCCTGGGGCTGATCGTCGCGACGCAGGCCTTCTTTGCGATTTGCACTCCGTAGGCGGATCGCATCAGATGCGCTCCTGTTCAGCCATCGGTCTTTCTAGGGGAATCCATGCCGCGTCTGCTCGCCTTCGTATCCGCCGCCGCCCTTCTCGCCACGCCGGCCGCCGCACAGTCGGTCGACCGGGTCGCCGTCAACGGCATCATCGACCAGGGGCTGAACCACAGCCAGGTGATGCAGACCGCCGCCTATCTGACCGACCGGATCGGCGGGCGGATGACCAACTCGCCCCAGATGCGCGAGGCTGAGCGGTGGGCTCAGGCGCAGTTCACCGACTATGGCCTGTCCAATGTCCGGGCCGAAGGGTTCGAGTTCGGCCGGGGCTGGTCCATCATCCGCTCCAGCGCCCGCATGACTGCGCCTCGCCCGCTGGACCTGCGCGCCATTCCCGTCGCCTGGACGCCTTCGACCAACGGAACGATCAGCGGCGGCGTGATCGTGGCTCCGATCTCCAAGGTCGAGGATTTCGACAAATGGCGCGGCAAACTGTCGGGCAAGATCGTCATGCTTTCTCAGCCGGGCACGGGCTCGGAGCCGACCGAGCCGGCCTTCCGCCGCTGGACCAGCGCCGAACTGGCCGAGCGCAACACCTATAACCAGCCGCAGCATTCGCCAGCCGCCATCGAACGCTCGCTGAAGACCGTCAACTTCGCCAATGAACTGGACGCCTTCCTGGTCGAACAGGGCGCCCTGGCCTGGGTGCGGATTTCCCAGCGCGACGGCGGCCTGCTGCACGGCACGGGCTACACCTATCAGGTCGGCGCCACGCCGAAGCTGGCGGGGATGGAGCTGGCGGCCGAGGACTATCGCCGCCTGGCGCGCCTGGCCCTGACCGATGCGCCCCCGACGCTGGAGCTGAACAGCGAGGTCCGGTTCCACGACGAGGACGTCAAGGCCTACAACATCCTGGCCGACATCCCCGGTACAGCGCGCGGCAGCGAATACGTCATGGCCGGCGCCCACCTGGACAGCTGGGTCGCCTCGGACGGCGCGGTGGACAATGCGGCGGGCAGCGCGGTGGTCATGGAGGCGGCGCGCATCCTGAAAACCCTGAACGTGCGGCCCAAGCGCACCATCCGTTTCGCCCTGTGGAACGGCGAGGAACAGGGCATTCTGGGCTCGCTGGCCTACGTCGATCAGCACCTGGCGACCCGCGCGGCGTCGAACGACCCGGCCTTGGCGGGCCTGTCGAACAATCGCACCTGGCGCAGCCGCTGGCCCATCGAGCCGCGCGCGGGCTATCGCGACCTGGTCGCCTATTTCAATCTGGACAACGGCTCGGGCAAGATTCGCGGCATCAACGCCGAGGGCAATGTCGCCGCCGCCCCGATCTTCCAGGAATGGCTGGCGCCCTTCGCCAGCATGGGCGCGACTACGGTCTCGCTGCGCAACTCGGGCGGCACCGACCACGTCTATATGCAGACGGTGGGCGTGCCCGGTTATCAGTTCATCCAGGACCCGCTCGACTATTCCAGCCGCCTGCACCACACCAGCATCGACAGCTATGACCACCTGAAGGCCGAGGATCTGCGTCAGGCGGCCGTCATCCTGGCCAGCTTCCTGCTGAACGCCGCCAACCGCGACGAGCCCCTGCCGCGCATGCCGACGCCGACCCAGCCGACGCCGAGCGACCCGTTCGAATACCCGGCGGCGGACTGACTAACGCCTCCCTCTCCCGGTGGGAGAGGGCTTGAGCGCCCGAGAGCCGTCAGGCGATCGGCTTCGCGAAAGGGTGAGGGTTCGGTGGTGCGATCTGGCCCACCATCAGACCCTCATCCGACCGGGCTCCGCCCGGCCACCTTCTCCCAATGGGAGAAGGGACTTACAAAATTACGCCCGCTCCACACACATGGCCACGCCCATGCCGCCGCCGATGCACAGGGTGGCCAGGCCCTTCTTCGCGCCCGAACGCTTCATCTCGAACAGCAGCGTCGTCAGGATGCGTGCGCCCGAGGCGCCGATGGGGTGGCCGATGGCGATGGCGCCGCCGTTGACGTTGACCTTGGCCGGGTCGAGACCCAGTTCCTTGACCACGCACAGGCTCTGGGCGGCGAAGGCTTCGTTGGATTCGACCAGATCGAGATCAGCGACGCTCCAGCCCGCCTTCTCCAGCGCCTTCTTGGAGGCCGGGATCGGCCCCGTGCCCATGATCGACGGATCGACGCCGGCCGTCGCGTAGGAGGCGATGCGCGCCAGCGGCTCCAGCCCGCGCGCCTTGGCCTCGTCCGCACTCATCAGCACCAGGGCGGCGGCGCCGTCGTTCAGGCCGGACGCATTGGCGGCGGTGACGCTGCCGTCCTTGGCGAAGGCAGGCTTCAGCTTCTGCATCAGCTCAAGCGTCGCGCCGTGGCGGATGTATTCGTCCTTGTCGACCGTCACGTCGCCCTTGCGGCCGGGAATGACGACGGGAACGATCTCGTCGTCGAACTTGCCGGCGTTCTGGGCCGCCTCGGCCTTGTGCTGGCTGGCGAGACCGAATTCATCCTGGGCTTCGCGGCTGATCGCCCATTTGTCGGCGATGTTCTCGGCCGTCTGGCCCATGTGATAGCCGTTGAAGGCGTCCCACAGGCCGTCCTTGACCATGGTGTCGACCAGAGCGACGTCGCCCATCTTGTGTCCGTTGCGCAGGGCTTGCGCGTGCGGCGCCTGGCTCATGCTCTCCTGGCCACCCGCGACGACGATCTTGGCGTCGCCGAGCGCGATCTGTTGGGCGGCGATGGCGACCGCGCGCAGGCCAGAGCCGCAGATCTGGTTCAGGCTCCAGGCGGCGGCCTCCTTACGCACACCGGCGCCGATAGCGGCCTGGCGCGCTGGTCCCTGGCCGGCGGCGGCCTGAAGCACGTGACCCAGGATCACCTCGTCCACCTCGTCGCCCGAGACGCCGGCCCGCTCCAGCGCCGCCTTGATGGCGATCTCGCCCAGTTTCGAGGCAGGCAGGGAAGCCAACGCGCCCAGGAAAGAGCCGACCGGCGTGCGCGCGGCGGAAACGATGACGACGTCGGTCATGGGATTTCACTCTCTGGAGAATAGGTCTGCGTGGCCGTTTTGCCGCATCGCAGCGTGTTCGTCACCTGCGACGATAGGAACCCGGCCGGATTCAGCCATTCGTCACCCTGTCGGCGCATTGTCGCGGAACGATAGAAGCGATCCATGGATTGGAAGGGCTATGCTTCGTACGCTGAAACGTCTCGTCACCCACGTCTGCACGCCGGACGAGCTGGACATGATCGAGCACTATCCGACACGCGCCGAGAAACTGGCGGACCTGTGGGTCCATGTCGTCGGCCTGATGCTGGCGGCGGTCGGCGGGATCATCCTTGCGGGACTGGCGGGCGTCTATACCGGCATCGGCGGCGTCATGGCGACGGCCATCTACGCCCTGTGCCTGGTCGGCATGCTGACGGCCTCGACCATCTACAACTGGACCAACCCCTGCGCCGCGCGGCCTGTGCTGCGGCGGCTGGACGAGGCGGCCATCTTCTTGATGATCGCCGGCAGCTACACCCCCTTCACCACCCAACGGTTCGAGGGCCTGTGGGCCATCGGCTTCACCACCCTGATCTGGACCCTGGCCTTCATGGGCGCGGGCGTGAAGCTGTTCGCGCCGCGCATCTCGGACAAGTTCTGGAGCGGCGTCTATGTCGTCTTCGGCTGGCTGGCGGTCGCGGCCCTGAAGCCGATGGTCGAGACGGTGCATCCCGTCGCCCTGGCTCTGCTGGTCATCGGCGGCCTGATCTACACCGCCGGCGTCTTCGTCTTCGTCAGCCCGCGTGTGAAGTTCCGCCGCGCCATCTGGCATGGCTTCGTCGTCACGGGCGCGACCGTCCACTGGACGGCGGTGCTGGTCGGCGTCGTCCTGGCCCCGGCGATGAGCCACGGCTGATCCGTCCGCACACTTTCGCGGGGGGCGCGCATTGACGCCCCCTCTGGCGCTTCGCGGCGCAAGGGGGGATAGTGATGCGTTGCAACATCGCGAGAACAAGCGTGGCTGACGAAAAAACCAAGGGCGGAAACAAGAACGAGGCGAACGCGGTCGTCATCAAGAAGTATGCGAACCGCCGTCTCTACAATACACGGACCAGCGCCTATGTGACGCTGGAAGACCTGGCCGCCATGGTGCGCGAGGGGGTCGATTTCGTCGTCTATGACGCCAAGACCAACGACGACCTGACCCGCCAGATACTGACCCAGATCATCTTCGAGGAAGAGAGCCGCGGCGAGGCCCTTCTGCCCGTCCAGTTCCTGCGTCAGCTGATCGGCTTCTACGGCGGCTCGATGCAGGGGGTTCTGCCCTCCTATCTTGAGATGTCCCTGGCCAACTTCGGCCGCCAGCAGGAACAGTTCGCCAGCCAGGTCGGCCGCGCTTTCGGCGCCGGCTCGGGCGCGACCCTGATCGAGGAGACGGCCAAGGCGAACATGGCCATGTTCGAGCGGGCCATGCAGATGTTCCCGGCTTTCGGCTATCCGCGCGCCGAACCGGCGGCGACGCCCGAGACCAAGCCGGAGCCCACGTCTGAGGCGCCCGACGCTCTGGACGAAATGCGCCGCCAGATGGACGAGATGCGCCGCCAGATCGACAAGCTGGCGGGCGGCGCCAAGCCCAAATGACCGACCGGATCCAGGCTGTGGGCGGGCCGGAGCGCGTGGATCGTCGCGAAGGCGACCGCCGCGAACGCGAGCGGCGCGCCCAGTCGGCCTCGCGCGCTCTGGTGCCGGTCGATGCGCCCGAGATCGTCGAGCCCCAGCCTGCCCCGGCAAGAGCTGCCGTCCTCCCGGCGCCCGAGCCCGGCGCCGCCGCCTTCGTCGCCCAGCAGATGGGCCAGACCGGACAGAAGCGCGGCCTGCGCGGCGGCCCGCCGGTGCTGGACGCGGCGCGCTCCGCCTATCTCGGAGCCGAATATTCCGGCGCAGCCGAGCGTCGTCCGACGACGGGCAAGACGGCCAAGACCGACATCTGATCCGGCGGCACGGGGTTTGCTGGAGGCGCGGCATAACGCCTTCAGCCGGACCTGCCCATGCCCGCCGTCTTCGCCCTCGCCGCCAAATTCCTCGACGTCGCCGTGGTCGCCCTGATCTTCACGGCATTCTCTTAGGGCCTATCGCGCTTCGCGCTATTTGAGGCCCATTGTTCGTAAGGGCCTACTTGAGGCCGCGCGGCTCACGCTCCGCCGAAATCGAAATCCTTGCGGGACGCGATGATCGTCACGATGAAGCCGGCCAGCACGTCCAGCAGGATCATGATCACGATTAGAAAGAAGGTCGAGGTCGCAAAGCCCGGCAGCAGCAGGAACTCCACCAGCACGGCGATGAACAGGATCATCGACAGGGCGTGATTGATGATGGCGACCCGCTGGCTGGATGTGGACTTCACCAGCTCGAAGAACAGCAGGATCAGCCCCAGGAACAGGATCAGGTCGCCCGAACCGATGGTCCATTGCGCGCCCGAGGTCATGGTGATCGAGAACAGCGGATCGCGCAGCAGGGCGTCCGCCTGGACGATGGCGCCGCCGCCCGACCCGCCGAACAGCACCACGATATTGTAGAGCACCACGGGGATCAGCAGCAGCGGAATGGCGATCAGCATGGTCTGTCCTCTTCGCAGCCCGCCCGACGGCTACGCCTGTTCATCATGAATAACGCCGTTTGCGAATCGTCGCCACAGCAAGGCTTCAGCCCTTGGGGAACCCGCCCGCACGGCTAAGCGCCGACGGCGCCGGCCGTCCGATGGCCTCGCCGATCCAGCGCGCCGCAGCGATCAAAGCGTCCAGGTCATAGCCCGTCTCGAACCCGCCCCGCGTCAGCATATAGACTAGGTCCTCGGTGGCGATATTGCCCGTGGCGCCCGGCGCGAAGGGACAGCCGCCGATGCCGCCGACCGAGGCGTCCAGCACGTCGATCCCGGCCTCGACCCCTGCATAGGCGTTGGCCAGGCCGGTGTTGCGAGTGTCGTGGAAATGCAGGCGCAGGGTCGCGTCCGGCGCTACGGCTTTCGCCGCCTCGACCTTCTTCGTCACCGCCCAGGGATCGCCGGCGCCGATGGTGTCGGCCAGACCGATCTCGCCTACGCCCATCTCTGCGATGGCTCCAACCATGTCCGCGACCTGATCGACCGAGACCTCGCCGTCGAACGGACAGCCCCAGACGCACGAGATCATGGCCGACAGCGCCGGCGCGCCTTCGGACGCCTCCGCATTGTGCCGCCGGGCGACGATCTCGCCCAGCATGGTCAGCTGATCCTTCACCGCCAGTCCCTGATTCTTCAGGCCGAAGCCGTCGGTGGCGGCGACCGAGACATTGACCTCGTCCACCCCGGTCGCCAGCGCCCGGTCATAGCCCTTGCCGTTCAGAACCAGGCCGATGCGGCTGCGGCCCGCCTCATGCGGCAGGGCGGCCATGACCTCTTCGGCGCCGGCCATCTGCGGCACATATTTGGGATGGACGAAGGAGACGGCCTCGATCCGTTTCGCCCCAGCGCTTTCCAGCCGTCGCACCAGATCGGCGCGGACGGCGGGCTCCAGCACGGCCTTCTCGTTCTGCAGCCCGTCGCGTGGGCCGACCTCGACGATCTGGATGAAGCGGCCCATCACGAGCCTCCGGCGCCGGCGCCCGACCCGTTCCGGGGAGGCGGCGCATAAACGGTCAGGCTGACCTCGTCCCCGCCCGAATAGTTATAGCCGTTGACCACCCCGACCGCGCGGCCCGAGACGCCCAGCCGAGCCGCCGCCGCACGGAAGGCGTCGGCGTCGCGTCCCTCGACGATGGCGGGACGCCCCTCGGCCAGGGCCTGGGCTGCGCCTCGCGCGTCCGTCAGATCGGTGTCGCGCCCGGTCAGGAAGACGAAGCTGGGTTCATGGAAGCCGGTGATCGCTACCGGACCCGGCGTGCGACCCTGGCGCGGATGCAGGTCGGCCGCCTCCAGCGCCTTCTCAAGCTGAGGCGCGACGGCCAGGGGCCGCAGTTGGCGGATGGTGCCGGCCAGGGCCGCATGGGCCACGATGCCGAAGGCCAGCGAGGCGACCAGCGCCGCGACCGGCGCCCGGTTCAACAGCAGGAAGCCCCCCATCGCCCCCGCCGCCAGCGCCATGACCACCGTCAGCGCCGCCCAGGTCTGGGCCGTCGAGGTGCCATAGACCGTCAGCCCATAGACAGTGATGCCGATGACCAGCAGGGCCGCAAACGCCGCCAGGACCGCGCCGGTGATCCTCGACACCTTGCCGATCGGCTGGGCCAGGGCTGCTGCGGCCAGCAGAGCCAGCGCCCCAAAGGTCGGCAGGGTGTAGTGCCACAGCTTGGTCGGAGCCAGTTCGAACATCAGCCAGCCGGGAACCAGCCAGCAGACCAGGAACCGGATCGCCGGCTCGGCCCGCCGGCTCCACCCCGTCGACACGGCGGCGGGCAGCAGCAGGGTCGAGGGGAAGAACAGCAGGGGCGCCAGCAACAGGTACATGCCGGGGAAGCCCGAGTGGCTTTCGTGGGCGCCGGCGATCTTGGGTGCCAGGTCGCCGCCGATGGCCTCGCGCCAGAAGCCGCCATCGGTGGCGATGGTGATGGCGATAGCCCACGGCCCGACCATCAGGGCGACCAACGGCAGGCCCCAGCCCCAGCCGAGGCGATAGAGCCATTTGATGTTCCGATCCCAGATCGACAGGGCGATGATGGCCAGGGCCACGACCAGAAACCCGATCGGTCCCTTGATCAGGATCGACAACCCGATGCCGATCCAGAACAGCAGCTTGTGCGGTCGGATCGGCCGTTCACCGGCCTTGGTCGCCATATAGATGCGCGCCAGCGCCGCCATCGCGAGCGTAGTCGCTCCGCACAGCATGGCGTCGGTCTTGGCGATGCCCGCCTCGGTCGACAGCAGGAAGGTCGCCCCCATGATCGCTCCGCCGAAGAAGCCGACCCGACTGCCCAGCATGGCCGACCCGGCCCAGGCCACGGCCCAGGCCGCCAGCATGGCCCCCAGCAGGGACGGGATGCGATAGGGGGCGATCTCGCGGTTCTCGACATCCGAGGTCAGCCCGACGGCGACGGCCTGCATCCAGTAGATGCCGACCGGCTTCTTCCAGCGCGGCTCGTCCTGATAGCGGATGTCGACGTAGTCGCCGCTTTCCAGCATCTGGGACGTGGCCTGGGCGAACCGGCTCTCGTCTCGGTCCAGCGGCGGCAGCAGCAACAGGCCGGGCAAGCCCGCGATCAGCGTCAGCAGGGCCGCGAGGACCGGGCCGCGCCAGCCGGCGATGCGGCCATCCAGATCAAAAGTCTTCATTCCAGACTCCTTACACCGCGACCGCGCCGTCGTCAGCCGTCTCCCCTAAGCCGTCGTTCTCGTCTATGGAGCGCCAATGACCGTCGAGACACCCGAGATTTCCGTCGTCGTTCCCGTCCATGACGAGGCGGGCGCCGCCGTGCCCCTGGCGCGCGAGATCGCCGCCGCCTTCGCCGGGCGCTCGTATGAGATGATCTTCGTCGACGACGCCTCGAAAGACGCCACCCTGGCCGAGCTGAAGGCCGCCATGGCCGAACTGCCGGCCCTGCGCGTCCTGGCCCACGGAACCAATGCGGGCCAGAGCCGCGCGGTCCGCACCGGCGTCCTCGCGGCCCGCGCGCCGGTCGTCGTGACGATGGATGGTGACGGCCAGAACCCGCCCGCCGACGCGCCACGCTTGGTCGACGCCTTGCTGGCCGCGCCCGCCGACGTCGGCCTAGTGGGCGGCCGTCGCGCCAAACGCCAGGACACCGAGGCCAAGCGCCAGGCCTCGATCTGGGCCAACCGCATCCGCCGCAAACTGCTGGGCGACGACGCCGACGACACCGGCTGCGGACTGAAAGCCTTCCGCCGCGACGTCTTCCTGCGCCTGCCCTACTTCGATCACATCCACCGCTACCTGCCGGCCCTGATGATCCGCGAGGGGTTCAGGAACCAGTACCTCGACGTGGACCACCGCCACCGCGAGGTCGGCCGCTCGAAATACACAAACTGGGGCCGACTGCGGGCGTCCTTCTCGGACCTGCTGGGCGTCATGTGGCTGAAGACCCGCTCGCGCCGGCCGGGCGCGATTTCGGAGTTCTGAAACACCGTCTCCTCCCCACATCGTGGGGAGGTGGCGCGACGCCTCTTGGCGTCCTGACGGAGGGGTTCTGCGACGCATCGCAGACGTCAGTGGGACTTCAAGAGCCCCTCCACCGCTACGCGGCCCCCTCCCCACTTCGCAGGGAGGAAACAGCAAAAAGGGCGGGGTCTCGCGACCCCGCCCTTCTGCATTTCAGCGTGGGAGGACTTGGACTTAGAAGTCCATGCCGCCCATGCCGCCCATTCCACCCATGTCAGGGGCGCCGCCGGAGCCGCCCTTCTTGGGGGCGTCGGCGACTGCGGCTTCCGTCGTGATCAGGATGCCGGCCACCGAAGCGGCGTCTTGCAGGGCCGTGCGAACGACCTTGGCCGGGTCGATGACGCCCATCTTGACCAGGTCGCCGTATTCTTCGGTCTGGGCGTTGAAGCCGAACGAGGCGTCTTCGTTTTCCAGAACCTTGCCGACCACGATCGAACCTTCGACGCCGGAGTTTTCGGCGATCTGACGGATCGGAGCCTGCAGGGCGCGACGGATGATCGCGATGCCGGCGTTCTGGTCGGCGTTGTCGCCCTTGACGTCAGCCAGGATCTTGGAGGCCTTCAGCAGGGCGATGCCGCCGCCGGGAACGATGCCTTCGTCAGCCGCGGCGCGCGTGGCGTTGAGGGCGTCGTCGACGCGATCCTTCTTTTCCTTCACTTCGACTTCGGTCGAGCCGCCGACGCGGAGAACCGCGACGCCGCCGGCCAGCTTGGCCAGACGTTCCTGCAGCTTTTCCTTGTCGTAGTCGGAGGTCGTGTCTTCAATCTGGCGCTTGATCTGGGCCACGCGGGCTTCGATCGCGTCCTTCTCGCCGACGCCTTCGACGATGGTGGTGTCGTCCTTGGTGATGGTGACCTTCTTGGCCTTGCCGAGCATGTCGATGGTGACGCTCTCAAGCTTGATGCCCAGGTCTTCCGAGATGACCTGGCCGCCCGTCAGGATGGCGAGGTCTTCCAGCATGGCCTTGCGGCGATCGCCGAAGCCCGGCGCCTTGACGGCGGCGACGCGCAGGCCGCCCCGCAGCTTGTTGACGACCAGGGTCGCCAGGGCTTCGCCTTCGATGTCCTCGGCGATGATCAGCAGCGGACGGCCCGACTGCACCACGGCTTCCAGGATCGGCAGCATGGCTTGCAGCGAGGTCAGCTTCTTCTCGAACAGCAGGATGAGCGGCTCTTCGAGTTGAACCTCCATCTTGTCGGCGTTGGTGATGAAGTAAGGGCTCAGGTAGCCGCGGTCGAACTGCATGCCTTCGACGACGTCGACGGTGGTGTCGGCGGTCTTGGCTTCCTCGACGGTGATGACGCCTTCGTTGCCGACCTTGGCCATGGCCTGGGCGATCAGCTCACCGATCTCGCTGTCGCCGTTGGCCGAGATGGTGCCGACCTGGGCGATTTCCGAGTTGTTCGAGACCGGCTTGGACTTGTCCTTGATCTCTTGCAGGACCAGCGTGACAGCCTTGTCGATGCCGCGCTTCAGATCCATCGGGTTCATGCCGGCGGCGACGGCCTTGAGGCCCTCTTGCACGATGGCCTGAGCCAGGACGGTCGCGGTGGTGGTGCCGTCACCCGCCTTGTCGTTCGTCTTCGAAGCGACTTCGCGGATCATCTGGGCGCCCATGTTCTCGAAGGCGTCTTCCAGCTCGATCTCTTTGGCGACCGACACGCCGTCCTTGGTCGAGCGCGGGGCGCCGAAGGACTTCTGGATCACGACGTTGCGGCCCTTGGGACCCAGGGTCACCTTGACGGCGTTGGCGAGCACGTTGACGCCGCGCAGCATCTTGTCGCGCGCGTCGGTGTTGAAGTGTACGATTTTAGCGGCCATGCGGGCAGCTCCTATCTATGGATTACGTTGAAGAAGGTCGTCGACGCGGGTGCTTACGAGAGCACGCCCAGAACGTCGGATTCCTTCATGATGATCAGGTCGTCGCCGTCGATCTTCACTTCCGTGCCCGACCACTTGCCGAACAGGATGCGGTCGCCGGCCTTCAGTTCCAGGGCGTTGACCTTGCCGGATTCGTCACGAACGCCGGGGCCGACGGAGACGACTTCGCCTTCCTGCGGCTTTTCCTTGGCGGTGTCGGGGATGATGATCCCACCCTTGGTCTTGGATTCTTCTTCAACGCGCTTGACCAGCACGCGGTCGCCGAGCGGACGGAACGCCATCGGACTTCTCCCTGTAAAACCCCCGGATCGGGGCGTTTTTGAAACGGTGTGCGGCATTCCCGCGATCGCCGTTTTGGCAGCCGACCGGCGAGAGTGCTAACGCGAGCGGGAGTTAGGCAGACGGCAGGCCATCGTCAAGCGGCGCCGCCCTTAATCGCCTGCGAAACTTCCGCGACAAGGCGACGCGAGCATGAACCGAAAATGAATGCCGACCTCTGGGGTCGTTCAAGCGCGGGCCGATAGAACCGTTTCAACGCTGGAGGCATTCCTCTCTCGGAACGCAGATCGAGCAACGAAACAAAAGGAGACGGAACATGTCCAAGCTGCTGAAGATCACCGCCGTCGTCGCCGCCCCGGTCATGGCCCTGAGCCTGATGGCCGCCCCGGCCTCGGCCCAGTCGCGTGATCGCGACGATACCGGCCGCAACGCCCTGATCGGCGCCGCTGTCGGCGGCCTGGCCGGCGCCATCTACGGCAACGGAGACGGTCGCTACATCGCAGGCGGCGCCCTAGGCGGCGCAGCCATCGGCGCGGTGGCCTCGTCTTCGAACCGCGGTTCGGGCTGCGAATATTATCGCGGCGGCCAGTGCTACCGCAACCAGGGCCACTGGGAACGCGACCACGGCATCAACAGCCGGGACTCGCGCTACGAGCAGCGCCGCGACTACCGTGATTATCGCCGCGAGCAACGCTATGATCGCCGCGACGATCGCCGCGATTACCGTCACGACCGCCGCTGGTAATCGCGCGACGATCTGAAAAGAACGAAGGGCTCGGCCGCAAGGCCGGGCCCTTTCTTCGTTAGCCCATCAGGCGCGTCATCAGCGCAGCCGTCGACGGATCGAGGTCTGCCGACGGCCCGCCGGCGTCCACGTCCTTCAGGATCGCCTTGGCCAGCACCTTGCCCAGTTCGACCCCCCATTGGTCGAAGCTGTTGATGTCCCAGATCACGCCCTCGACGAAGGTCTTGTGCTCGTAGAGGGCCAGCACGGCGCCCAGGGCCTGGGGCGTCAGGCGCTCCATGACGATGGCCGTCGAGGGGCGGTTGCCGGTGAAGGTGCGGTGGGGCGCCAGACGGGTCGCCTCTTCCTCCGACAGGCCCTGGGCCTGAGCTTCGGCCTTGGCCGCCTCGGTCGTCTTGCCCAGCATCAGGGCCTGACCTTGCGCCAGGGCATTCGACCACAGCGGCGATTCCGGCGCATCGTCATGCGTCTTGGCGACAATCACGAACTCGGCCGGCACCGTCTGCGGCCCCTGGTGGATCTGCTGAAAGAAGGCGTGCTGGCCGTTGGTGCCCGGTTCGCCGAACACGACGGGGCAGGTCTGGCGCGTCACCGGCGTGCCGTTGCGATGCACCCGCTTGCCGTTCGACTCCATCTCCAGCTGCTGCAGGAAGGACGGCAGGCGACGCAGCGCATGAGCATAGGGCGCCACCGTCCGCGCCGGTCGGTTCAGCCCGTCGACATTGAACACCTGGGCCAGGGCCAGCAGGATCGGCGCGTTCCGCTCCAGCGGAGCCGACACGAAATGGTCGTCCATGGCCGCGGCCCCGGCCAGCATCTGTTCGAACACGTCCCAGCCCAGGGCGATGCCGCACGACAGGCTGACGGCCGACCACAGCGAATACCGCCCGCCGACCCAGTCCCGGAACGCAAATGTCCGGCCGCAGCCGAACGCCCCAGCCTTTTCCGGGGCGGCGGTTACGCCGATGAAGTGTTTCGTCATCCCCTCGGCCGGCAGCGACGCCGCCAGCCAGGCCTTGGCCGCCTCGGCGTTGGCCAGGGTTTCCTGGGTGGTGAAGGTCTTGGACACCACCACGACCAGGGTCGTTTCGGGGTCCAGGCCCGTCAGGGCCTCGGCCATGTCGCGCGGATCGATATTGGCGACGAAGCGCAGGTCGATGGCCGGATCAAGCGGACGCAACGCATCCCAGACCACGCGCGGCCCCAGATCCGACCCGCCAATGCCGACATGGACGATGGCCTCGAACTTGCGCCCCGTCGCTCCGGCCTCGGCCCCCGACCGCACCGCGTCGGCATAGGCCTTCATGTCCGCCCGCACGGCGTCCACCTCGGCCGAGACCGGTTCGCCCAGGGCCTTGAAGTCGGCGCCGGGGGCGGCGCGCAGGGCGGGGTGCAGCACGGCTCGCCCCTCCGTCAGGTTGACGGCCTCGCCAGCGAACAGGGCCGCGCGACGACCCTCGACGTCGGACGCCCGCGCCAGGTCCAGACAGGCGTCGAACGCCGCGCGGGTCCAGCTCTGTTTCGACAGGTCCAGATAAAGTCCCGCCGCCTCGACCGACATCCGCGCCAGCCGGTCGGGATCGGCGGCGAACTGATCCACGATCCGGGTCTGGCCCGCCTCGGCGGCGGTGCGATCGAATGTCTTCCAGGCGTCGTCGCGGCTCATGGCGTCCTCGGTCGATGATGTGGGCGTTGGAGAGGGTAAACACTCGTTTACGGGTCGGGCGTATTTAGGTTCAACGTCCTAGCGGACGGTGAAACAGGAAGTCATCCCCATGTCTTGCGGCCTCGCGCTTTCGATCGCCCTGGCGATGTCCAATCCCGCCGTTGCGCTTGCGGCGGATCAGCCGGCGGCCGTGCCCGGCGCGCCGATCTCGGTGGCGGGCGAGCCCTTGTTCGCCGACATCATCTCGCGCTCGACCAGCCTGAAGGCCATGGTCGATGGCTGGGCGACCGCCAAGGCCGCCGACGACGCCGCCTTCTTCACCAGCCAGGCCTTCGCCGGCTTCAAGGCCCAGACCGAGCAGCTGGCCGCTTTGGACATGCAGGGCCACCTGATCCTGAAGGAACGCGGCACCGACGGCGATTTGAAATGCATCCTGCGCGGCATTTCCGAGGACATGCCCAAGAAGGTGCAGGCCGTTCAGGCCGCCGCCAATCCGGCCGAACGCGCCACAGCCCTGTCGGAACTGTCCTATCTGCTGAACGACAATGTCGAAGTCATCACCGCCCCGCCCAAGCCGGCGGTCTGACCCGATCTAGAGGGCGTTCAGCGTCTCCAGAACACCCTTGCCGTAGCGATCCAGCTTGGACTGGCCGACGCCTGAAATCGCCCCCAAACTGTTAAGATCGCCCGGCTCCGCCTGGGCGATTTCCAGCAGGGTCTTGTCCTGGAAAATGACATAGGGCGGGACATGCTGTTCGGAGGCGCGGTCGCGGCGCCAGGCGCGCAGGGCCTCGAACCGGGCGCGGACATCGGCGTCCATCGTCTCCAGCGCCGCGTTGCGGCCCTCGCCGGTGCGGTCGCGACGATTGCGTGGATTGCCCGAGCGCGTGCCTGCGTCGAAGCCTGCGGGCACGCGGCGAACCTCGATCTTGCGTTCGGCCTTGTAGACGGCGCGCACCGCCTCGCCATCGCCCAGACCGACCAAAGGTTTGCCGTCGTTGGCGTCTTCGACCAGCAGGCCTTCGAACAGCAGGTGATCGACGATATCGCGCCAGCCGTTGGGCGATATGTCGGCGCCGATGCCCCAGGTGGACAGCTGCTGCTCCCACGGCTGGACCGCCTTGGTGCGGCCGGTCAGGTGATCGACGATCCGGCCGCGCCCAAACCGGCCGCCCAATCGCTGCACCGTCGCCAGCGCCTTTTGCGCCGGGACGGTGGCGTCATAAAGCTGGGGCGGGTCGCCGCAGATGTCGCAGACGCCGCACGGCGCCGCGTCGGTCTCGCCGAAATAGCGGCGCACGGCCTGGGCGCGGCAGACGGCGCCGTCCAGCATGGCGAACAGCTGTCGGGTCTTGCGCACCTGGACCTGTTTGACCTCTTCGGCCATCGGTCGGCTGTCGAGGCGACGCAGGGACCAGGCGATGTCGGACGGGCCATACAGGGTGATGCCCTCGGCCGGTTCGCCGTCGCGCCCGCCCCGGCCGATCTCCTGCCAATAGGCCTCCAGCGAACCGGGCGGATCAGCGTGGATGACGAAGCGCACGTCAGCCTTGTCCACCCCCATGCCGAAGGCGATGGTGGCGACCATGACGGCGCCCTCCTGGGCCAGGAACCGCTCCAGCCGGCGGTCCCGCTCCCTGGTGTCCATGCCGGCGTGATAGGCGATGGCGTTGGTCCCGGCGTCGCGCAGCGCCTGGGCCACGCGGTCGCAGCCGTCGCGGCTGCCGCAATAGACCACGCCCGACTTGCCCAGCCGCTCGCGCACCAGTTCGATGACGCGGGCGTCTGTCTTGGCGCGCGAGGCGCTTTCCTTGCGCTCGGCCGACAGTTGCAGGTTCGGACGCGCGAAACTGTCGACGAAGACCTTGGCCTCTTCCAGCCGCAGCGAGCGCAGGATGTCGTCGCGCGTGCGGGCGTCGGCGGTGGCGGTCACGGCTATGCGCGGCACATGGGGGAACCGCTCTGCCAGCAGACCCAGGTTGCGATAGTCGGGACGGAAGTCGTGACCCCATTGCGAGACGCAGTGAGCTTCATCGATGGCGATCAGGCTCAGCGGCAGTTCGGCCAGACGATCCATCATGGCCCCGGCCGCCAGGCCTTCGGGCGAGACATACAGCAGGTCCAGATCGCCGGATCGGGCCGCCGCCCAGATGGCCGAACGCTCGTCCAGCGACACCCCGGAATCGAGACGTGCGGCGGCGACCCCCTGCTGTTTCAGGGCTTCGACCTGGTCGGTCATCAGGGCGATCAGGGGTGAGACCACCAAGCCCAGGCCAGGGCGCAGGATGGCGGGGATCTGATAGCAGACGCTCTTGCCGCCGCCGGTCGGCAGGACGGCCAGCACATCGCCGCCGGACAGGATCTGCTCGACCACCTGGCCCTGCATCCCCCGGAAATCGGCATGTCCCCAGACGCGCGACAGCAGGGCCCGCGCGTCGTTCAGGTCAGGCGTATCGGTCCGGGAGAACTGGGGCTGCGTGGCCGGCATCCTTAAGCTGTGCACTCTTTGTTCCCATATGCGAAGCGCCGCCGGCCGCGAAAGCGACCGGCGGCGGCATCAGATGGGGATGGTTCAGTGGGCGGGGGCTTCGGCGAACTGGCCGCCGACGCGGTAGCGCCACAGATAGGAGGGGGCGATGGCCGCCATGCCGGCCGGATGGTCGATGCCCAGGGCGCTCAGGCCCAGGGCGTCGGACGCGACGACATTGTCCTTCTCCAGCATCAGCACCTGATCGCGCGTCAGCGGCGGTGTGACGCCGACGAACCGGCTCAGTTGCAGCAGCGACCCCAGGGGTTTGGCGACGGCGAAGGGCACGGGGACCAGCATCCGGTCGCGACCGGTCTCGCGGCGCACCAGCTCCAGCACTTCGCGGAAGGTGTAGAGGCTCGGCCCGCCCAGTTCAAAGGTGCGGCCCGCCGCATCGACGCGGGTCACGCCGCGCGCGATGGCCTCGGCGACATCGCCGACATAGACCGGTTGGAACCTGGTGTCGCCGCCGCCGATCAGCGGCAGGAACGGCGACAGCGTCGCCATGGCGGCGAAGCGGTTCAGGAAGCCATCGCCGGCGCCGAACACCAGCGACGGCCGCAGGATCACCGCGTCGGGATAGACGGCGCGCACCGCCTCTTCGGCCTTGGCCTTGGAGCGCCCGTAGGCCGAGGCGCTGGCGGCATCCGCGCCGATGGCCGAGATCTGGACCAGACGCTGGACGCCCGCCGTCCTGGCGGCTTCGGCGATGGTCTTGGCCGCCTCGGTATGGACGGCGTCGAAGCCGCGCTTGCCGCCTGCGTCGTGCAGGACGCCGACCAGATTGACTACGGCGTCGGCGCCGCGCACGGCGGCGGCCACGTCCTCGGCGCTGGTGATGTCGCACCGCATGAACTGGATCTGACCGGGATCGCCCAGCGGCTGGATCTCGATGGCCAGGACCGGATTGCGCACGGCCACGCGAATGCGCCAGCCGCGACGCGCCAGCGCGCGCACCGCCTGCGACCCGATAAAGCCCGATCCTCCGAAGAGAGTCACGACGCCGGGGGCGAGGTCAGCCATGGGGAAAGCTCCAGTCGAAATCCGTGTCGGCGGGATAGACGATAGGGCGCCGCACCGCAACGCGGGCGTTCACGGTGACGCTGGCGATACGCCCGTCGCCGCCCATCTGATGCGGATGAAGCTTTTCACCATTGGTTATGAAGGCGCGACCCAGGCGGAGGTGATCGCGCGGTTGAAATCCGCCGGGGTCGAAACCCTGATCGATGTCCGCGCCGTCGCCGCCTCGCGCCGCGCCGGTTTTTCCAAGACGATCCTGGGCGAAAGCCTGAAGGCCGAGGGGATCGACTATGTCCATCTGCGCGGTCTCGGCACGCCCAAGGCCGGACGCGATGCGGCGCGCAAGGGCCATGTCGGCGAGATGCGCGCCATCTTCGCCGATCATCTGGCCGAACCGCAGGCGCAGGTCGAATACGAGCGGCTGAAAGCGCTCGCGGGCGAGAAGCGCGTCGCCCTGCTGTGCTTCGAAGCCGACCACGCCGGTTGCCACCGCGCCGTCCTGGCCGAACGGCTGGCGGACGAAGACGGCGCCACGGTGGTCAATCTCTAGGATTAGAACCGGGCGGCCCCTAGCCGTCTCCTCCCCATGAAATGGGGAGGTGGCGCGGCGCGCCTTCGCGCCGTGACGGAGGGGCTCTTACGCATCACCGGCGCCTGTCGGACTTCAAGAGCCCCTCCACCGCTTCGCAGTCCCCCTCCCCGTAAGGGAGAGGAGAAGATCTCACTTACTGCCGTCCCACCAGCTGATCGACCGAGCCGCTTGTCACGGGGTGATACAGCGGCCGGGCCTCCGCGTAGATGCGGCGGGCGATGGTGCGGCCCCAGTCGCCCTCGTTCCACAGGGTCTGGAACAGGGGCATGACGAATTTGCGCCGGCCCTGGCTGGTCAGGAACTTGTCGGCCGTGGCGATGGCGGGCTGATAGCGGTGCGCCAACGCGATCTGCAGCCAGCCGAAGGTCAGTTCGGCATTGCCCTCGTTCGCCAGGTTCAGGGTGCGCTCCAGATCGGCCAGCTGCGCATTGGTCAGCCAGTCGGCGTTGGCGCGCAGGCCCTCGGGACGCCAGCCCAGGAAGCGCTGGCGCTGCTGGGTGTTCCAGTCCGCCCAGGGAATGGCCGAGGCCGGTCCCTTGTCCTTGAAGAAGGCGACGGCGGCGGCGTCGACGGGCGTGAAGGCGTCCGACACCGGCGCGACCGCGTTCGACGGCAGGCCGGGCTGATAGACCCAGGCCTCCAGTTGCAGTTCGGATTCCAGACGGGGGTCGCCCTTCACCAGATTGGCGCGGATGTCGTCCAGGAACATGGCCGTGGTCATCGGGCGATAGGCGTTGCGGTCGAAATAGCCGCGCAGCCAGGCGTCGAACTTGTCGCGCCCGACGACCCGTTCGATGGTGCGCAGGAAGGCCGAGCCCTTGTCATAGGCGATGGTGTTCATGCCATCGTCGGGATCGCGACCCAGCAGGTTCAGATGCAGGCGGGTGTCGTCGGCCGGCAGGGATTTCAGCTCGTCCTGCAACCCGTCCCAGCTGAGCACCTGTTCCTGAACCGCGCGGTCATAGCCGTAGATCGACTCCATGATCCGGTTCTCGAAATAGGTGGTGAAACCCTCGTTCAGCCAGAAGTCGTTCCAGGTGGCGTTGGTCACCAGATTGCCCGACCAGCTGTGCGCCAGCTCGTGCGCGACCAGCGACACCAGCGAGCGGTCGCCAGCGATGATGGTCGGGGTGGCGAAGGTCAGCTTGGGGTTCTCCATCCCGCCGAACGGGAAGGAAGGAGGCAGGACCAGCAGGTCGTAGCGGCCCCAGCGATACGGGCCGTACAGCTTCTCGGCCGCCGTCACCATCTGGGCGGTCGGCTCCAGCTCCCACTGGGCGGCGCGCAGGCGGCTGGGCTCGGTCCAGACCCCGGTGCGACCGTCGAACGGCGCAAAGGCGATGTCGCCCACGCCGATGGCGATCAGATAGGGCGGGATCGGATTGTTCATCCGGAAGCGCCAGGTCTTCATGCCGTTGGCGGCCGCCTCGCCGTTGGGCGTCAGGTGGTCGGCGCTCATGACCACGGTCAGGTCGGCGGGCGCGGTAATGCGGGCCGAATAGGTCTGGCGGATGCCGGGGCTGTCCTGGGTCGGAACCCAGGTGCGGGTCAGGATCGCCTGGCCCTGGCTGAACAGATAGGGCTTTTCGCCGCCCGCCGTCTGGGTCGGGCTGAGCCATTGCAGGGCCGCCGCATCGGGTCGCGTCGAATAGGTGACGACGATCTTGCGCCGTTCGTTGGCGGCGAAGGCCGGGAAATAGACGGTCAGGGGCTGGCCCTTGATGGCGTCGTTCGGCCCCGTGACGTAGCGCAGGGCGCGGCCTTCGGCGTCGCGCACGTCCTGGATGTCCAGGTTCTTGATGTCCAGGATCACCTCGTTGGCGCCCTGTGCGGCTAGGATGTCCAGGGTCGCCGTGCCCGACAGGGTCTTGGCCTCGAAGTTCGCGGTCAGGTCCAACGCCACGTCGACGACGCGGGCGATCTCGGGCCGGGCGTAGGTGTGGCTGTCGACCGCGTCGGGACCGGGCGCCGGCGCAATGGCGGGCGGGGTCATGGCGCTGCCCCCGGTCGTGGTGGAGCAGGCGCTCACCCCCAGGGCGGCGACGAGGGCGAGGGCGGAGACGAGACCGAGCGCTTTGCGCTTCATCGAGGTTTTCCTGGGCTGACCGTAACGATTGGCCGGAGAACGCGCGGAAACGCCGAAAAGATCAAGTCTCGGTCTAAGTGCTCACGACGGGAGGCAGGTGATGGGCACGGAACAACCGGCCGCGCTCGGCAAACAGCACCCAGCCCAGGGCGATCAAACCAAAGACGGTGAAGCCCACCGACATCGGGATGGTCGTCCCGTTGAACTGCTGGCCCACCGCAAAGCCCAGCAGCGAACCGACGATGGTGGAGATGAAGCCCTGGATCGAGGCGGCGGTGCCGGCGATCTTGCCCATTGTCTCCATGGCCATGGCCCCGAAGTTTCCGGCGATCAGGCCGAAGCAGAACATGGTCAGGGTCTGCAGCACCGCAAAGGTCCAGATCGATTCATGGCCGCTGATCGCCACGGCGGCGTGGACGGCCGAAATGGCGGTGAAGCCGATCAGGGCCGTGTGCGAGATCTTGCGCGACCCCAGTTTCACCACCAGCCGGGCGTTGACGATCGAGGCCACGGCGATGCCGCCCGCGATCAGGGCGAAGACGGCCGGGAAGGCCGCCTCGGCATGAAACACGTCGGCGAAGATCTGCTGCGACGAGTTGATGAAGCCGAACAAGGCGCCGGTGATGGCCGTCATGGCCAGCATGTAGCCGACGGCGGTGCGGTCGGTCAGGGCAGTCTTGTAGGCCGCAGCCAGGCGTTTGGCCTGGATCGGCAGACGATCCTCGGGCTTCAGGGTTTCGGGCAAACGCAACGACGCCCAGACGATCAGGCCCACGCCGATCAGGCCCAGCCCCGCGAAGATCCAGCGCCACGGACCGACCAGCATGATCATCTGACCGATGGACGGCGCCAGGATCGGCACGCCCAGGAAGACCAGGAAGCTGAAGGACATGACCCGCGCCATGGTGCGGCCCTCGTAGCGGTCACGCACGATGGAGACGGCCAGCACGCGGGTGCAGGCGCTGCCCAGACCCTGACCGATACGCGCCAGGATCAGCATGTCGAAGGTCGGCGCCAGGGTCGCCAAGAGGCTGAACACCACATAGACGCCCACGCCGAACAGCAGGACGGGCTTCCTCCCAAACCGGTCCGCCAGCGGGCCGTAGAACAGCTGGGCGCCGCCGAACCCGAGCAGATAGGAGGTCACCACCCATTGCCGGTCATTGTCGGTCGCCACGTTCAGGTCCGCGCCGATGTGCGGCAGGGCCGGCAACATCGAATCGATCGCCAGAGCGTTCAGCGCCATCATCAAGGCGATGAGACAGACGAACTCGACGAAGCCGAGCTCCTTCTTGGCGGGCGCTGACGCGAGGGAAGAAGACATTCGGGCCAGATGCGCCGTCGCGCCCCGATCCGCAACCGCAGCCCCGTCACAAATTGCTGCAATGCAGCGAAGTCGGGGCAGCGAAATCAAGCTTGAGCGTCAGGCGCCTCGCCATTGCCGCGAAGCTCGGCTAGAGGAAGTCATGACAGAACAGATGACAGCACAGGCGGCGCTGGACCGCCTCGAAACCCTCTACACCCAATCCGTGACCAACCTGCGCGACGCCGTGCGGGATTTCGTCAATACCGGCGAGCGGCCCGATCCGCTGAAACGCGCCGATGGGGTGTTCGCCTATCCCGAACTTCGCATCCGCTGGGACGGGGATCGCCCCCAGGACCTGGAGCCGCGCGCCTATGCCCGGCTGTCGAAACAGGGCAGCTACGCCACCACCATCACGCGGCCGGACCTGTTCCGCCCCTATCTGACCGAACAGCTGGGCCTGCTGGAACAGGAATACGCCGCGACCTTCGAGGTCGGACTGTCGCGCCAGGAAATCCCCTTCCCCTATGTGACGGACGGGCTGGAGGTCGCGCTGGACCGGTCGATGACGGCCGCCCTGGCGCGCTGGTTCCCGACCACGGACCTGGCCCATATCGGCGACGAGATCGCCGATGGTTTATTTGAGATGGGCGGCGACTTCCCCCTGTCGCACTTCGACGGCCTGCGGACCGACTTCTCGCTGGCGCGGCTAAAACACTACACCGGCACGCCGGTGGACGACGTTCAGTCCTACGTCCTGTTCACCAACTACAATCGCTATGTCGATGAGTTCGTGCGCTGGGCCATCGAACAGCTTCAGACGCCGGGTTCGCCGTATCAGACCCTGTCCTGCGCCGGCGGCGTCGTCATCACGCGCGACACCCCCAACCCCGAGGCGGCGATCAGCGACACGGCCTGGAAGAAACACCAGATGCCGGCCTATCACCTGACCGCGCCTGGCCATAAGGGCGTGACCCTGGTCAACATCGGCGTCGGCCCGTCCAACGCCAAGACCATCACGGATCACCTGGCCGTCACCCGGCCCCACGTCTGGCTGATGATCGGTCACTGCGGCGGCCTGCGCGCCAGCCAGACCATCGGCGACTATGTGCTGGCCCACGCCTATCTGCGCGACGATCACGTGCTGGACGCGGTCCTGCCGCCGGACATCCCCATCCCGTCGATCGCCGAGGTCCAGCGCGCCCTGTACGACGCGACCAAGTCGGTCAGCGGCATGCCAGGCGACGAGGTCAAGCTGCGCCTGCGCACCGGCACCGTGGTCACCACCGACGACCGGAACTGGGAGCTGCGCTATTCCAAGTCGGCCCTGCGCTTCAACCAGAGCCGCGCCGTCGCCATCGACATGGAAAGCGCCACGATCGCCGCACAAGGGTATCGCTTCCGCGTGCCCTACGGGACGTTGCTGTGCGTGTCGGACAAGCCGTTGCACGGCGAGATCAAGCTTCCGGGTCAGGCCAACCGCTTCTACGAAGGCTCGATCTCCGAACACCTGCAGATCGGCATCCAGGCGGTCGACCTGATGCGCAGCGAAGGGCCGAAACTGCATTCGCGCAAGCTTCGCGCCTTCGACGAGCCGCCGTTCCGGTGATCACGATGTCTCCTCCCCGCTTTGCGGGGAGGGGGACCGCGCGAAGCGTGGTGGAGGGGCTCTTTGAAGTCCCACAGGCGCTGGTGATGCGGTGAGAACCCCTCCGTCACGGCGCGAAGAGCGCCGCGCCACCTCCCCATGAAATGGGGAGGAGACAGGTTCAGACCGCCGCCTTCTCCAATGCGCCCGGCTCGACAGGGCTGGGCGCGGTGGCGGCCTTGCGGGTGTCCTGACGACGGGGCAGTCGCCAGATTTGGTGCGATCGGTAGCTGACGCCGTCCCAGGCCAGGGCCGTGACCGTTATGGTCTTGGCGTCCCAGTCGATCTGGTTGAAGCCTGGCGGCGCACCCCGCTCACGGTGAGACAGCGTCCCGCACCCGACGGCATAGGAGCAGCGATCCGCCAGCGGGATCGGCATGGCGAAGGGCACATGGACATGGCCCGTCATGATCAGATCGACGCCGGCCTCGGCGAAGATCAGGGCCGCCTCGTCGCCGCGCTTGACGTCGCCAGTCATCGGCGTGCCGACCATTTCGATCAGCGGATGGTGGCAGGCCAGGATTCTGAGCGTGCCGATGGGGGCCTGGCGCAGGGCCTCGGCCGCGCGCCGCGTCTGATCCAGGTCGATGACGCCCTTGGACCAGTTGGGCCGCGCCTGCCAGCCGCGCGCGGTGACCACGCCGCGCACCATGACGTCCTTGCCCAGGAACTGACCGTCGTGGGCGGGAAAGCCCGTCGCCGTCTCGAACGCGCGCCACGGATGAAGCACCCGCGCGACGGCATCCCAATAGGGCACGTCGTGATTGCCGACGATGACGAAGCGTGGCTCGGGCATGGCACGCATCCATTCGCCGGCGGCCGTGAACTCGTCCGGGAACCCCTTTTGCGTGATGTCGCCGGTTATCAGGACCAGGTCGTTGGGCGTGGCGTGGGCGTAGTCCAGAGCGGCGGCGCAGGCGTGCTTGTGCTCACAACCAAAATGGACGTCGGAAAACTGGAGAATACGCCCCATTAGATGCTGTCCTCGGCCGACGGCGGCCGGGGCGCCAGGGCCTTGAAGGCCTTGGGCACGAAGCGGATCACGGCCTCGGGCTTGAGCAACAGCGGCTCGCCGTCGATCACGGCCGGAATCTTGGAGCGGGCGCGCACCTCGATCAGCTTGGCCGGACGGGTCGAGACGGCGGGGTCTTGGCGCCAGTCGCTGAACAGGGCGGTGGCGGCCAGGCGGAAGGCCTGGGTCGTGTCGCTGGGGTCCATGGCGGCCGCCTCCAGTCCGATGGGATCTTCCATCGCCTTGGAGATCATCGGGCTGATCAGCACAAGCGCCTCGGTGCGACGTTTCTCGCCGCCGTCCAGCGTGAACCGCAGGCGGCCGGAGAAGGCGCGCTTCAAAGCGCGGCGTCCGTATTGCCACGCCAGCTTGATCTTGCCGGTCCGCATGGCCTCGCGCGCCGGCGCCCACAGGGCAGGCGAACCCAGGATGGCCGCGCAGTAGAAATATTCGCCTTGGACCTCGCCGCCAGAGACGGCCTGAGGCTCACCCTCCTCTAGCGCGCGCTTCAGAGCCAGCTTCCAGTCGGCTGTGCCGTACAGCGCCTTGGGCAGCATGTTCATCGTCCCGCCCGGCAGGGGCGCGATCATCGGACCGTCCGGCTGGGCCTTGGACGCCACCGAGCGCGCCGTGCCGTCTCCGGCCAGGACGAAGATGACGTCGGGTTCCGCCGCGAAGGCGTCGGCGATGATCTGATCGAAGTTGCCGCCCTCGAACGTCATGACCTCGGCCTTCAGATCATAACCGGCCAGGATCGCCTCGGCCTCGTCTGCGGCGCGCGGCCCCACGCTGCCGGACAGCGGGTTGACCAGCATCACGACATGCTTCAGCGCCGCATGAGGCGTCAGCGTGGGCCCTGCATCGGCTTCGGGCGGTGAGATCGTGGTGTCTGTCATGGCGGCCGAACGTCCCGCAGCCGCCGCCGTTCCGCGCAAGCGTGACCATATTTGTCGCGTCGATGCGGAACCCAAGCTGGACCGATACGTTTGCGGACCTAGGGGCAGACACCCAGGGACAAAGGATTTCACCATGAACAAGGCGATTATCGCGATTGCCGGCGCCGGCCTTCTGGCTTCGGCCTGCGCCAGCGACCCGTACAGCAGCAACACCGGCCCGAACCAGACCGTTCGCCAAGGCGCCATCGGCGCAGGCCTCGGCGCTGTCGCCGGCGCCATCATCGGCAACAACGTCGGCGGCGGCAACGCAGCCACCGGCGCCCTGATCGGCGGCGCCCTGGGCGGCGCCGCAGGCGCGATCCGCGGTTCGAACCAGGACCGCAACAACCAGCAGCGTTATCGCGACAGCCAAGGTCGCTACTACTACTGCTACGACAACCGCCAGGACGAGTGCTACTGGGACAACGGTCAGCGCCGTTATTGATCGCTAAGAACTTGCCGGTCGCGCAACTCAGCGACCGGCGCTAGGTTGAAGGGGCGGCTTGTCGAAGGACAGGCCGCCTCTTTTGCGTAATGGGCCGGCCAAGCCGGAGGAGGGCTGTGATGAAGCGATCGACTGGGCTGGCGATGCTGGCGATGGGACTGCTGGCGGCATGCGCGCCGACGCCGAAGCGGACGGCGCTGGTGGTTGGGGAATCGCCCTGCGTCTCAGGCCGGTTCGACGTCTATTTCGTGGAGAACCAGGCCAAGCTGACCGACGCGGCCACGCTGCTGCTGCGGACCGCCGCCGAGAAGGCCAAGGAATGCCGCGTGAACCACGTGCGGGTGCTGGGCCTGGCGGATGCGACCGGCACGGTGGAGGCCAATCTGAGCCTGTCGCAACGGCGCGCCCTCGCGGTCGCCGAAGCCCTGACCCAGGCCGGCATGCCAGCGCCGGCCTTTGAAGTGAACGCCGCCGGCGATGCGGGCGCCGTCAACGCCTCGGGCGCGGACGAACTGCTGCGCCGCCGAGCGGAAGTGTTCATCGAGACCTCGCCGCGCTGATCTGCGACGGCTGATCTGTGGCAAAGGGGGCGATGGCGCGGGGGCGACCGAGGGACTAGGTTGCGGCCGCCTCCAACGTCGGAAATCGCCCTTTGCGTCCCCTTGCCTTCCTCGCCGGTCTGTTGCTGTGCCTGCTGTCGCTCTCGACGGTTCAGGCCCAGCCGGTCCAGAGCCAGCCTTCCGGCCTCGTCGCCTTCGGCCCGCAAAGGACCGAGCGGATCGAGGCCGAACTGGTCCCGATGTCGCAATGGGTCGCGCCCGGTTCGACCACCGTGGTGGCCGTACGTCAGAAGATCGCGCCGGGCTGGCATACCTATTGGCGCAATCCAGGCGACAGCGGCGGGGCGACCAGCCTGGTCTGGACCCTGCCCGAGGGTGTGACGGCCGATCCGATCCTGTGGCCCCTGCCCAGCCGCCAACGGCTGATGAGCCTGATGAACTACGGCTATTCGGGCGAGGTTCTGCTGCCCGTGCCGATCCATGTGCCGGCCTCGGCGCGGCCGGGCGAAGTGCTGACCCTGACGACGGACGTGCTGTTCCTGGTGTGCAGCGACCAGATGTGCGTGCCCGAGCCGCTGACCCTGTCGCTGGCCCTGCCGGTGCGCGAGAGCGCCGCTCCACTTGCCAAGCCCTGGGGGGCCGAGATCGAGCGGATGGTCGAGACCGCGCCGCGCCCGGCAGGCATTGAGGCGCGCGTCACCGCCCAGGCCGGCAAGCTGGTTTTGACCGCGACGGGCGGCCCGCTGTCAGGCGCCGACATCGGCCAGGTCTATTTCTATCCGTTCGACGGCGGACGGGTAGACCACGCAGCGGTCCAGCCGGGAAGCCGGGGACCGCACGGCGTGAGCGTGACGTTGACGCCCGGCCGTGAGGCGGCGTCTTCGCCCCTGAGCGGCGTCCTGGCGACCGACAAGGGCGCGTGGGAGATCACGGCCCAACCCGGTGCGCCGCTGGCCGGCGCGCAGGGGCAGGGTGTGCTGGCGCCGCTGGACGATGCGACATCGGCGCCGGCCAGGACCGGCGTTCTGGTCTTTCTCCAAGCCCTGGGACTGGCGCTGCTGGGCGGGCTGGTGCTGAACCTGATGCCCTGCGTCTTCCCCGTCCTGGCGATGAAGGCGGCATCGCTGTCGGCGGCGGCGCACGATCCGGCGCGGGCGCGGCGTGATGGGGTGGCCTTCACCGCCGGGGTGCTGGTCAGCTTCTTGGTGCTGGCGGGGGCGCTGCTGGCGCTGAGGGCGGCGGGTCAGGCCATCGGCTGGGGGTTCCAGCTTCAGTCGCCAGGCGTGGTCGCGGCCCTGGCTCTGGTCATGCTGCTGGTCGGGCTGAACCTGTCGGGCGTCTTCCATGTCGGCGCAGGGATGCAGAACGCCGGGTCGGGGCCTCTGTCCCGCCTGCCCGGCGCGGCGGGCGCCTTCTTCACCGGCGTGCTGGCCGTGGTGGTCGCGGCGCCCTGCACCGCGCCCTTCATGGCGGCGGCCCTGGGCGCGGCGTTGGTCCTGCCTTGGCCGATGGCCCTGGCGGTGTTTCTGATGCTGGGGCTGGGCCTGGCCCTGCCCTATCTGGCGATCAGCCTATCGCCGGGCTTGCTGGTGCGCTTGCCGCGACCGGGCGTGTGGATGGAGCGCCTCAAGGGGCTGCTGGCCTTTCCCATGTATGGGGCGGCGCTGTGGCTGCTGTGGGTGTTCACGCGGCAGGGCGGCGTGGATGCGCTGGGTCTGCTGCTGACGGCGGCGCTGCTGCTGGCCTTCGCCGCCTGGCTGTGGGGGCTGGCCCAGGCCGCCCGCCAGAGGGAAGAGCGGCCCGTACTGGCCACGATCTGCGCAACCGTCGCCAGCGTCATGGCCATCGGATTGGCGGGCGTTGCGGCCGGCGCCACGCGGGATGCCGACGCCGCGCCCCGGGGCGAGAGCGGCCCTCTCGCCGCCCGGCCCTGGTCGGCCGCGGCGGTAAGCGAGGCGACGGCGGCGGGCCGGCCCGTGCTGGTCAATCTGACCGCCGATTGGTGCGTGACCTGCAAGATCAACGAGCGCGCGGCTCTGTCTTCGCCCCGCGTCGCCAAGGCGATGACGCAGGCGAACGCCGCCTATCTGGTCGGCGACTGGACCCGTCGCGACGACTCCATCACGCGCGAACTTCAGGCCCACGGCCGTTCGGGCGTGCCGCTGTATCTGTTGTATCGCCCCGGTCAGGCCGAGCCGGAGATCCTGCCGCAACTGCTGACCGAGGGCGTCGTGATCGACGCGCTGACGGACTGAAGGATCAGCTCAGGAACCGCTGAACCGCCGCCAGGAACCGCTGTGGCTGTTCGATCATCACCTGGTGCTGGGCGCCTTCGATCCGCTCGAACCGCGCGGTGCGCGGCAGGCCCTCGAAGCCGTAACGATAGAGGCCTTCCAGCCGATTGCGGGGGGCCTCGGTATCGCGGGTCCAGCCATAAACCACCGTCACCGGGGCGGTGATCTGGGACAGGCGCGGGCGCAGGTCCACCGTCAGGGCTTCATACAGGCCCTGGGCCAGGACGCGCCGGTCGCCGCCCTGAAGGCCCAGCCCCTGGAACACCATGTCGCCGGCCAGACCCATGTCCACGCCAAAGGCCGCGACCTGGGACTTCAGCGCTTGGTCGCCGAACAGCAGCAGGGCCTGATAGCCCAGCCGCGCCAGGGGCTCGACCTGGGCCGAGGTTGCGCGGGCATCCACCAGCGACGGGAAGAAGGGCGAGGAATCGACCACCATCACCCGCCCGATACGGTCGCCCATGTCGGCGGCGACGCGCAGGGCGATCTGACCGCCCAGCGAATGGCCGATCACGGCGGGACGGTCGATACGCTGCTCACGGATATAGCGTTCGATCTCGCTGGCCGCCGGTCCGGCCAGGCCGCCGCTGACATTGCCGCCGATGTCCGTCTCGCCAAAGCCGCGCACCGTGACCAGATGCACCCGGTAGCGGTCGTCCAGCCGATCCGCCGTCGAACGCCATGCCGCGCCAGTCGAACCCAGACCCGGAATGAATATGATGTCCGGCCCCGTCCCGCGCGTCTCGACGATGATCCGGCTGGAGCTGAACGCGGCTGGCTGAACGGGAGCCTGAGCCTGAACGGCGGCGGGGACGAGAACGAACAGGGTCGCCATAAGCGAAACGAAGAGACGGATCATCATTCGCCCCTAACGCCCGATCACGGCGATCGGTTGACGGCGCGTTGCGGCTTATCGCCCCTTGAAGTCGGGTTTGCGCTTTTCGACGAAGGCGGACATGCCCTCCTTCTGGTCCTCGAAGGCGAACAGGGAGTGGAACAGGCGGCGCTCGAACTGGACGCCTTGCGTCAGGGTCGTCTCAAGGGCGGCATTGACCATCTCCTTGTTGGCCATGACCGCCAGCGGGCTTTGCGAGGCGATCCTGGCGGCGATCTTGCGCGTCTCGTCCATCAGGGTGTCGTGGGGGAAGACGCGCGAGGCGAGACCGGCGCGCTCCGCCTCGGTCGCGTCCATCATGCGGGCGGTCAGGACCATGTCCATGGCCTTGGACTTGCCCACCAGACGAGTCAGGCGCTGCGAGCCGCCGATGCCGGGGGCGACGCCGAGGTTGATCTCGGGCTGACCGAACTTCGCCTTCTCGCTGGCGACGATGAAGTCGCAAAGCATGGCCAGTTCGCAGCCGCCGCCCAGGGCGAAGCCGTTGACGGCCGCGATGATCGGCTTCCTGAACCGGGTGATGCGGTCGTGGCCGAGGGCGAAATAGTTGCCCGTGTACATCTGGGCATAGGTCTGATCCGCCATCTCCTTGATGTCAGCGCCGGCGGCGAAGGCCTTTTCGCCCGAGCCGGTCAGGATCAGGCAGCGGACACTGTCGTCATATTCGACGGCGTCCAGGAAGTCGGCGAGGTCCTTGAACAGGGCGGAGTTCAGGGCGTTCAGCGCCTCGGGCCGGTTCAGGGTCACCACCGCATAGCCGTCGGCGTGGCGTTCGATCAGCAGGTTGGAATAGGTGTCGGCCATGGTCGGTCTCCTCTTTCGGCCCGGTCTAACGTCTGGCGCGCAGCAGGGCGAGCGTCATGGCGAAACGGATCAGCTCCGACACCACCACGCAGCCCATCAGGCCGTTGGCGATCAGCACCAGCAGATTGGCCGGCGTCGTCGCCGCCAGCAGCCGCGCCGTAGCGGATTGACCGATCCAGCCGATGATGAACAGGACGGCGGCGACCACCGTGACCATACCGATCAGCGCCATCAGCGAGACGTGGCTGGCCTGCAGCGACGCCTTGCGCTCTGCCGCGCCGTCACGTGTGTCGGCATGCGGCAGTAGCCGGGCGATCAGGGTCAGCGCCCCCTCGGCGATCCCGATCAACAGCAGACCGAACAGGAACAGCCCGCCCATCTCGCCAGCGAAACCGGTCGTCTTCAGGTCGCCGACCCAAACGCGTTCGAGTAACTGCCAGACATAGAGCCCCCAGACGCCCAGCGTCGTGACGATGGCGATCCACAGATGTTGCTGGCGTAGGGTCATTAGACGATCTGGCACGAAATCGGCGTCGAGATGAAGGCGTCTCTACAGCCCGACCATGGCGGCCAACTTCTGCACCGTGTTCCAGTTGCGGCCGGTGCCGACGCCGATCAGGCGCGGCTGGGCCTTTTCCGCCACCTTTGACCGACCCAGACCGTCGGGATGCCAGAAGAACAGGTCGCCGCCGACCGGTTCGACCCGTTCGTCGCCGGCCGCGAAGCCGCGCAACGCCTCGACCGCGCCGTCCTTGATCCCCGCCTTCATCACCATGACCAGCAGTTTGGAGCCGTCGAGACCGGCCTCGTTCACGAACGGATTGGCGGCCATCAGCGCGGCCCACTGACCGGGCGTGCGCACGATCACGTCGATGGGGCGGCCAAAGTGGGCGACGATCCCCTGCTCCAGCCGCGCCTCGACATCGGCCGGATCGGCGTCGCTCTCGACCACCAGATTGCCGCTGGCCAGCAGGGTGCGGGGGTCGCCGAAACCGGCCTCGACGGCGATGGCCTTCAGCTCGGCCATGGGAACCTTGACCCCGCCCACATTGACGCCGCGCAACAGGCAGATGCGGTCGCTCATGGCCTTACGCCTTCTGGCAGGAGGGGCAGTAGAAGGTGGAGCGGCCGCCCTGGACGATGCGGGCGACCACGCCGGTGCATTTCTCGCCTCTGCACGGCTCGCCCTCGCGGCCATAGACGTCGAACCGGTGCTGGAAATAGCCCTGACCGCCTTCGGCGTTGGCGAAGTCGCGCAGCGTCGAGCCGCCCGCCGCGATGGCGTCGTTCAGGACGTTGCGGACCTCGGTCGCCAGTCGCTCCAGCCGGGCCTTGGACACCGATCCGGCCGCGACCAGGGGCGAGATGCGGGCGCGGTAAAGCGCCTCGCACACATAGATATTGCCCAGGCCGGACACGATCCGCTGATCCAGCAGACTGACCTTGATGTTCTGTTTCTTGCCGGAGAAGGCCTCGACCAGATGCGCGCCGGAGAAGCCGTTGCCCAGGGGTTCTGGGCCCAGGCCGGCGAACCACGGATGGGTCTCGACCTGGTCGGTGGGGATCAGGCCCATGAAGCCGAACCGGCGGGCGTCGGCGTAGCCGATGCGGGTTGCGGAGCCGTCGCGGACGGCGCAGCCGCTGAAATGTTCGTGCTTGCCCGCGATGGGCGCCGCCTCCTCGAACTCGCCCAGCAGCGTTCCGTCCAGGGTGAAGCGGCCGGTCATGCCCAGATGGGTGATCCAGGTCTCGCCGGTCGACAGCGGCATCAGCAGATATTTGGCCCGCCGGTCGATCCGCTGGACCGTCGCCCCCTCCAGCCGTTCGACGAACCGCTCGGGGAAGGGAAAACGCAGGTCGGGCCGGTTGATCCTGATCCGCGACAGCCGCGCACCCTCCAGCACCGGCGTCAGGCCGCGTCGGACGGTTTCGACCTCGGGAAGTTCAGGCATCAGGCGTCGTAGCCCGCCCGCGTGCGCCCGCCAAGCTAGGTCGCGCATCATGGGGTCGTCGCAGGATCGACATCGCGGCGACACGCCTTGAGGGCATGGAGGGCGTGCGATGATCCGGGGACGATCATGACGGACTTCACCGCAGACGCCGTCCCGCCGACCCTGCGAAAACCTGCCGCCTTTCGATGGCGGATGCGGCTGTCCAGCGAGGAAACGGCCATCCTCGCCGCCGCCGCCATCGTGGGACTGAGCGCCGCCTTCCTGATGTTCCCCGGCATGGACCTGGCGGTCAGCGGCCTGTTCCACCGGACGCGGGACGGCTTCTATCTGGCCGACGATCCCGTGCTGCGCGCCCTGCGCAAGAGCTCGACCCTGGTGATGTCGCTGATGTTGCTGGCGGCGATCGGGCGGTGGATCTGGCGGTTGCTGCGGCGGCGAAAGGCCGATCTGGCCGGGCGGCGGGCCTTGTTCGTGATCTCGGGCCTGGCCCTGGGGCCGGGATTGGTGGTCAATAGCCTGTTCAAGGAACTCTGGGGTCGGGCACGCCCGATCGACGTGCGGCTGTTCGGCGGCGACGACGCCTTCACGGCCGCCTGGCTGCCCAGCACGGCGTGCCAGTCCAACTGTTCCTTCATCTCGGGCGAGGGCGCCGGCGCGGCCTGGATGGTGGCGGCGGCTCTGGTGTTGGCGCCGCGTCGCTGGCGGCCTGTGGCGGGCGGACTGGCCCTGGCCTACGCCATCAGCCTGTCGGCCAACCGCATCGTCTTCGGCGGCCATTTCCTGTCAGACGTGCTGCTGTCCTGGGCCGTGACGGCCTTGGTTTTGGCCCTGCTTTATCGCGGCCTGAAGGTCGCATCGGCGGCCCTTCGCCGGCGCAAGCTCCGTGTCCTGAACATCGCAACCGCCTGAGACCAGTTGCCGCCTGCGACATAATGCGCTTACGTCCGCCGCGAACGTGGGAATTCGCCGATGACAGACGCCGCCGCCGCCCCTAAGGGCCGGCTTGAACTCACCCTTCGCGCCATCGTGCTGGGGGTGCTGCTGGCGGTGGTCTTCACCGCCGCCAACACCTATCTGGGCCTGAAGGTGGGTCTGACCTTCGCCTCGGCCATTCCGGCGGCGGTCATTTCGATGGCCATCCTGCGCGGTTTCCGCACCTCGACCATCTGGGAGAATATGACGGTCCAGACCGTCGCCTCGGTCGGCGGCGCCATGAGTTCGATCATCTTCGTCCTGCCCGGCCTGGTTATGATCGGCTGGTGGCTGGAGTTTCCGTTCTGGGAATCAACGTTGATCTGCATCTTCGGCGGCATCCTTGGGGTGACCTTCTCGATCCCGCTGCGACGCGCCCTGGTGACCAACGGCGGCCTGCCCTACCCCGAAGGCGTCGCCGCCGCCGAGGTGCTGAAGGTCGGCTCGCGCGGCGCGGAACAGACCGAAAGCGCGGTGCGCGAGAACAAGTCCGGCCTGTGGGTCGTTGTCGCCGGCGCCGTGGTGTCGTCCGGTTACGCGCTGCTGGTCGCGGGCCGTGTGTTCGCGGGTGAAGCGGCCAGGTTCTTCAAGCTTCCGGCCGCCCTGGGCGGCGGCGCGACCGGCGTCGGCTTCGGCATGCAGTTCGCCCTGCTGGGCGCCGGGCATCTGATCGGCCTGACGGTCGGCCTGGCCCAGCTGTTCGGTCTGATCCTGGCCTGGGTCATCGCCGTGCCCATCCTGACCAGCCCCGACACCATCGCCTGGCTGACGTCGCACGGCCTGCCGTCGATCGCCGCGAGCCTGCCGGCCGGGACGCCCGCCGAGGAACTGGCCATGACGGTCTGGAGCCGTGAAGTTCGCTTCATGGGCGCCGGCGTCATCGGCGTGGCGGCCATCTGGACCCTGATCAAGCTGGCCGGACCTCTGATTGGCGGCCTGACCTCGGCCCTGGCGGCCCAGTCCAAGCGCTCGCACGGCGAGGTGCTGGAGCGCACGGAACAGGATATTCCCATCAAGATCGTCGGCGCCGTCTCGGTTGCGGCCCTGATCGCCATCGCGGGCCTGCTGACCTGGATCGCCCTGGCCTCGCCGACGCTGGCGGCGTCCGCGCCCCTGCTGGTCATCGGCGGTCTGATCTATGTCGTGCTGATCGGCTTCGCGGTCGCGGCCATCTGCGGCTATATGGCCGGCCTGATCGGGTCGTCGAACAGCCCGGTGTCCGGCGTCGGCATCCTGGCCATCATCGTCGCCTCGCTGCTGATGCTGGGCGTGATGAAGATCGCGGGGGTGCCGGCCGACGGCTCCATCATCGCCTTCGCCCTGATCGTGACGGCCGTGGTGTTCGCGGTCGCCGTCATCGCCAACGACAACCTTCAGGACCTGAAGACCGGCCAGTTGGTCGACGCCACGCCCTGGCGCCAGCAGGTCGCCCTGATCGTCGGCGTCATCGCCGGCGCCCTGGTCATCCCCTTCATCCTGAACAAGCTGAACGGCGCCTTCGGGTTCGAGGGCGGCCCCCCCGGCATCGCCAACGAGCCGCTGGCGGCGCCTCAGGCGACGCTGATCTCGGCCCTGGCGCGTGGCGTCATCGGCGGCGACCTGCGCTGGGACCTGATCGGCCTGGGCGCGGTGATCGGCGTGGTCATCATCGTGCTGGACGCCGTCGTGTCCAAATCGACCAAGGGCAAGATCAAGCTGCCGCCGCTGGCCGTGGGCATCGGCTTCTATCTGCCGGCGGCCGTGACGACGATGCTGGTCATCGGCGCCGTGGTCGGCTGGGTCTACGACAAGGCAGTCAAGACGACCCGGTTCGCCGATGTGGCGCGCCGCATGGGCGTGCTGCTGGCGTCCGGCCTGATCGTGGGCGAGAGCCTGTTCGGCGTCTTCTACGCCAGCGTCATCGTCGGCACGAACAGCGACGCCCCCTTCGCCATGATTCCCGAAGGCTCCGGCTGGCCCGCCATGCTGGCCGGGATCGTCGCCTTCGCGGCGGCGGTATTCGGCCTCTACAGCTGGACGCGCAAACGGGCCGAGAAGGTCTGACGCTTAGACCAGACCGAGATGATCGAGAACGAAGGCGGCCCGCTCTGCGACGGTCGCCTTCGGCATCTCCACCAGCTCATAGCCATAGGTCGGATAGACGGCGGCCATGGCGTCGAAGGTGCGTTTCGCCTCGTCGAAATCCTGACGCCGCTCTGCATCCTGTCCAAAAATCTCGGGCCAGGGCGGGGCGATGAAAACCTTGGGATGATATCGCAGGGCGGCCGCCGCCTGGGACAGGTGATCGGGAATCGGCAGGCCGCACAGGGTCAGATAGCCGATGACGTCCGGCACGCCGCGATCATGAAATACCAGACCTGCGGCTGATCGACTGCGTTCGTGGGCTTCGATGTCATGTTCCAGCATGCGCCGCGCAAACAAGGCGCGGTCTCGCCAAGGCAGGGCCTGGCCATCTTCCGCCTGTTGCCGGCGTATGATTGCGCGCCCGGCTTCGGGTTCGACGGGGTGTCCGGCGTCCGCCAGCGCCTCGATCAGGCTGGTCTTGCCCGAACCGGGCCCACCTGTGATGACGACCCCCGTCATGCGCCCCGCGTGGCGACCATCATGTAGTTGATGCCCGCGTCGTCGGTCTGGCTCCAGCGGTCGTGAAGCGGGTCGTAGTTCAGGCCGTACGGCCCTTCGACCGTAACCGGCTCGGCGGCCAGCATCGCGCGGATCTCTTCGGGCTTGAGGAATTGACGCCAGTCGTGCGTCCCGGCCGGCACCCAGCGCAGGATGTATTCCGCCGCCACCTTGCCCAGGGCCAAAGACTTCAAGGTGCGGTTCAGCGTGGCGACCATCATCACCCCGCCCGGCCGGACCAGGCGCGAACAGGCGCGAACGAAGGCCTCAGGATCGGCGACATGCTCGATCACCTCCATCGTCAGGACTACGTCGAACGGCCCCGCGCCCTCAGCCTCGATCTGTTCGACCGTGGCGGCGCGATAGGCGATGTCCAGCCCGACCATGTCGGCGTGCGCTCGCGCCGTGCCGATATTCTCGGACGAGGCGTCGATGGCGGTGACGGCAAAGCCCATCCGCCGCATCGGCTCGGCGATCAGTCCGCCGCCGCAGCCGACGTCCAGCAGGGTCAGCCCCTCAAAGGGCGCGCGCGCCCTGGGATCGCGGCCAAGGCGGGTGCAAAGCTGGTCGCGGATCAGGGCCAACCGGGCCGGATTGAACCGGTGCAGGGGCGCGAACGGCCCTTTAGCGTCCCACCATTCGGCGGCCTGGGCCGAGAAGCGGGCCACGTCGGCGGGGTCGATCGATGCGCCGAATGCGCCTTCGGGCGAATTTTGCGAAAAACCATGCCCTTCGCGGGGTAGGCGAGACGGTGCGGCGTCGCTAGAAGCGGTCATGACGCGAGGGATGAACCTTCGCGCCCTTTCACGCAAGCAGGGGGCGGAACGCCACGATGACGCGGCCTGATTCTTCACGATCCGATACGACACGACTGGTGATGAAGTTCGGCGGCACCTCGATGGGCGACCTCGAACGCATTCGCCGTGCGGCGCGGATCGTCGCGGCAGAGGTTTCTGCGGGCAAGAAGGTCGCCGTCGTCGTCTCCGCCATGGCGGGCAAGACCAACGAACTGGTCGCCTGGACCGACGGCGCGGGTCCGGCCGGCGCCGGCCTCCCGCTCAGCGACGACGAATACGACGTGGTGGTCGCCTCTGGCGAGCAGGTGACCTCGGGTCTGCTGGCCGCGACCCTGCGCAACATGGGCTTCAACGCCCGCTCGTGGATGGGCTGGCAGGTGCCGATCATCACCGACGACGCCCACGCCCGCGCCCGCATCATCGACATCCCCGGCGAGAAGCTGGGCGAGGCCGTCGATTCTGGCGAGATCGCCATCGTCCCCGGTTTCCAGGGCGTGACGACGGACGGCAAGATCACCACCTTGGGCCGGGGCGGCTCGGACACCTCGGCGGTCGCCGTGGCGGCGGCCCTGGGCGCGCCTTGCGACATCTATACCGACGTGGACGGCGTCTATACGACCGACCCGCGCATCGAGAGCCGCGCGCGCCGCCTGGCCAAGGTGTCCTACGAGGAGATGCTGGAAATGGCGTCGCTGGGGGCCAAGGTGCTGCAGACCCGCTCGGTCGAGCTCGCCATGGCCAAACAGGTGCCGGTGCGCGTGCTGTCTAGCTTTATCGAACCCGACGCGAATGGCGTCATGCCCGACAAGGGTGGAACCCTGATCTGCGACGAGGAGGAGATCGTGGAAAAACGTATCGTGTCCGGTGTGACCATGAGCCGTGACGAGGCCCGCATCACCCTGCTGGGCCTGTCCGACCGCGTGGACGCCCCCGCCGATGTCTTCACGCGTCTGGCCGAGGCCAACGTCAATGTCGACATGATCGTGCAGAGCCAGTCGCGCACGGCCGGCGCGGTCAATCTGACCTTCACAACCGGCCGCCGCGACGCGGTGCGCGCCGCCGAGCTGATGACCGCCGGTCAGGCGCAACTGGGCTTCGAGGAAATCCGCATCGACGAGGACGTGGCCAAGGTCTCGGTCGTCGGCGTCGGCATGCGCAGCCATGCGGGCGTCGCCCAGCTGATGTTCCGGGCCCTGGCCGACAAGGGGGTCAAGTTCCAGGCCATCTCGACCTCGGAAATCAAGATCAGCGTCCTGATCGACGCCGCATACGCCGAACTGGCGGTTAGGGCGCTGCACGCGGCCTATGGGCTGGACGCGGTATAGGTGATCTGAACAGGGCGTCTATATCCACGAAAAGGGCGCGGGAGACATGATGCCGGCAGGCGGCGCGATGACCAGAGGACCTCGGATCCTCCTGCGCCAGATCCGCGAGGCTCTGGGCGGGGCCGGCGCCGGCGCGACGCCGGCGCAGGACCGACTGAACATGGTCGTCAGGATCATCGCCCGGTCGATGGTCGCCGAGGTCTGCTCCATCTATCTGCGTCGCGCCTCGGGCGAGCTTGAGCTTTTCGCCACCGAGGGCCTGAACCCCGACGCCGTCCACAACACCCGCCTGCGGCCCGGCGAGGGCCTGGTCGGCGAAGTGGCGCGCCTGGGCCAGCCGATCAGCCTGTCGGACGCGCCGTCGCATCCGTCGTTCTCCTATCGGCCGGAGACGGGCGAAGATCCTTATCACGCCTTCCTGGGCGCCCCCTTGCTGCGCGGCGGCCGGGCCATCGGCGTGCTGGTCGTCCAGAACCGCACCGAGCGGCGCTATGACGAGGAAGAGGTCGAAGACATCCAGACCATCGCCATGGTCCTGTCCGAGACGGTGTCGTCCGGCGAACTGCTGGCCCTGGACGAACTGCGCGATGTCGAACTGGCGCCCCACCGGCCCGAGAGACTGAAAGGACAGAAGTTCTCGGACGGCCTGGCCTTCGGCCGCGTGGTGCTGCACGAGGCGCCGCTGCCGCCTGAAAAGCTGCTGTCCGAAGACCCGGCGATGGAGGAGGCGCGGCTGAAGCTGGCGCTGGCCACGCTGAAGACCGGCCTGGACGTCATGCTGGACAAGGGCCAGGGCCTGGCTGGTCCTTCGTTCGAGGTGTTGGAAACCTATCGCATGTTCGCCGACGACCGGGGCTGGAACCGGTCGCTGGAAGAGGCGGTGCGTAACGGCCTGACGGCCGAGGCGGCGGTGGACCGGGTGCGCAACGAACACCGCGCCCGCTTCGCCCAGGCGCGCGACCCCTATATCCGCGAACGGCTGCACGACTTCGAGGACCTGGCCAACCGGCTGCTGCGGGTGCTGGCGGGCGACAAGCCGGGCGAGCGCGAACTGCCCGACGACGCCATTCTGGTGGCGAGGAACCTCGGCCCCGCCGACCTGCTGGAATATCCGCGCGACAAGCTGAAGGGCCTGTTGTTGGAGGAAGGCTCGGCCGCCAGCCACGCCGCCATCGTCGCGCGAGCTTTGCAGATCCCGTGCGTCGGGCGCCTGATGGGCCTGCGCGACCGGCTATCGGAAGGCGACATGGTCATCGCCGACGGCGAGACCGGTGAGACCTATCTGCGCCCCCGCCCCGACATGCTGGAGGCCGTGCAGTCGCGCATGGCCGTGCGCGAACAGCGCCAGGCCGAGTTCGCCCAGCTGCGCGACGTGCCCGCCGTCACCCTGGACGGCCAGCGGATCACGGTCCTGACCAATGCAGGCCTGGCGGTCGATCTGGAGAACATGGCCGAGACGGGCGCCGAGGGTATCGGCCTGTTCCGCACCGAGTTCCAGTTCATGGTCTCGGACGAACTGCCCCGGCTGAACGCCCAGACGGCGCTCTACAAGCTGGTGCTGGACGCGGCCGGCGACAAACCCGTCACCTTCCGCACCCTGGACATCGGCGGCGACAAGGTCCTGCCCTATCTGGAGGCCGAGCGCGAAGAGAACCCGGCCCTGGGCCGGCGCGCCATCCGCCTGGGCCTGGACCGGCCGTCGCTGCTGCGGATGCAGCTTCGTGCGCTGCTGGCGGCGGGGGCGGGGCGCGAGCTGCGGGTCATGTTCCCGATGATCGCGACGGTGGACGAGTTCCGGGCGGCGCGCGAACTGGTCGATATCGAATGCGCCTGGGCCAAGCGTCGCGGGCGCGCCCTGCCGGCCCTGCTGCGCGTGGGGGCCATGGTCGAATGCCCGTCGCTGTTGTGGCACCTGGACGCGCTTCTGCCGCTGACGGACTTCGTCTCCATCGGCACCAATGACCTGTTCCAATATATGTACGCCGCCGACCGGACCAATCCGCTGGTCTCGGACCGCTACGATCCGTTGTCGCCGCCGACCCTGCGCGCGCTCCAGACCATCCAAAAGGCCTGCGCCGACACCGGCACGCCAGTGTCGATCTGCGGCGAGCTGGCGGGTCGACCGCTGGAGGCCTTCGCCCTGATCACCCTGGGCTTCACGCGCCTGTCGGCGCCGGCGGGCGGGGTCGGGCCGGTCAAGCGGATGATCCTGTCGGCGGACCTGACCGCGGCGCGACGCGGCATGTCCAACCTGCTGAACCTGTCCACCGGCTCGGTGCGCAACGAGATCGAGTCCCTGGCGCGCAAGCTGAACGTCGCAGTCTGATTCCGACGGTAGTGGCAGGCCACGCGCGGCGTTGCTGGCAAGCCCGCAATCGTCTATCTCCGGCGACATAGACGGCGCTCGGGCGCAGTATTTCCCGAACATGGGGTCAGGCGTAATGGCGCTGAATGCGGGGGCCGCCCCCGACGCGATCAAGACCATTTCGGACGGGCAGGATCCGGCGGCCGCCTTCACCGACGCCGCGACCCTGGGCGAGGGCCTGCGCGCCGCGCGCGAGCGGTCGGGCAAGTCCCTGGCCGAGCTGGCCGCCGAGACCAAGGTGCATCGCCGCTTTCTGACCGCGCTGGAGCAGAGCGACTGGTCGTCCCTGCCCTCGCGCGTCTTCGCCCTGGGCTATGTGCGCGCCTACGCCTCGGCGCTGTCGGTGGACGAGCAGTCGGCGGTCGAGCGGTTCAAGCGCGAAAGCCCCGACACCTCGGTGCCGCTGAAGGCGCCCATCGGCATCGCCTTCGAGGACGTGAAACGCCATTCGCCGCGCATCGTCGCCGGCGTCGTCGCCGTGGTGGTCGCCGTCATCGGCTGGAACGTGTTCCAGCGCGCCAGCCTGCACCAGGTCGCCCACCCTTCCGACATCGCCGCCGTGCCCAAGACCTGGGCGAAGGGCGACGATCCCGATCCGCAGGTGGCTCTGAGCGCGCCCTTGGCCGCGCCGCCCGACCAGACGACGCCCGAGCTCTACATCACGCGCGGGCTTGAGGCCGAACTGACGGGGGTCGATCCGACCGATCCGGCCGCGATCGCCGCCGCCGCCAATCCCGAGCCGGTACAGAAGGCCTTCAACCCGCGCGGCGCCGTCTATGGCGCCTCCGCCAACGCCTCCATGGTGGTGATCCAGGCCAAGACGGCCGGCGCTCTGGTCGTGCGGCTGGGCGATGGTCAGGCCCTGTTCGCACGCCAAATGGCGCCGGGCGAAGCCTGGCGCGCGCCGATCGGCGTGGCGGCGACGGTGGACGTGTCCGACCCGGCCGCCTTCGACCTCTATCTGAACGGGGAATACGGCGGGTCGCTGGCCGGGGTGCTGACGCCCCTGGCCCAGTTGAACAGCCGCGCCGACCAGGCCGCGCGGGCGTTGGCGGCGACCCAGGCGCGCGCCCAGGTCCAGGCCCAGGCGGCTCAGGCCCGAGCCCAGACGCAGGCCCAGACGCCACCTTCCGCGACCCCCGCCGCCCCGACCCCGACGCCCACGACGCCGAACTGATCGTCGGCCGTGGTCCCGCCGTCATCATCGGCCTATATGATCCTTCCATGAGCGATCACTCTCACATCCGACCCTGGCGCCATATCGAGCGCCGCAAGAGCCGCCAGATCCGCGTGGGCTCCGTCCTGGTAGGCGGCGACGCTCCGATCAGCGTCCAGTCGATGACGAATACGCCGACCACCGATGCGGCGGCGACGGTCGACCAGATCCGCCAGTTGGAAGAGGCCGGCGCCGACATCGTGCGCGTCTCCTGCCCCGACGTGGAATCGACCCAGGCCTTCAAGACCATCGCCCGCGAGGCCAAGGTCCCCTTGGTCGCCGACATCCATTTCCACTACAAGCGCGGCATCGAGGCGGCCGAGGCGGGCGCCGCCTGCCTGCGCATCAATCCGGGCAATATCGGTTCGGCCGACCGCGTCCGCGACGTGATCCAGGCCGCCAAGGACAACGGCTGTTCGATGCGGATCGGCGTCAATGCCGGCAGCCTGGAAAAGGAGCTGCTGGAAAAATACGGCGAGCCCTGCCCCGACGCCATGGTCGAGAGCGCGCTGAACCACGCCCGGATTCTTCAGGATCACGATTTCCACGAGTTCAAGATCTCGGTGAAGGCGTCCGACCCCTTCCTGACCGTCGCCGCCTATCAACAACTGGCAGAGGTCATCGACTGCCCCCTGCACCTGGGCGTGACCGAGGCCGGGCCGCTGCGCACCGGCACCATCAAGTCGGCCATCGGCATGGGCAATATGCTGTGGGCCGGCATCGGCGACACCATCCGCGTGTCGCTGGCCGCCGATCCGGTCGAGGAGATCAAGGTCGGGTTCGACATCCTGAAGTCTCTGGGCCTGCGGCACCGGGGCGTGAACATCATCGCCTGCCCGTCCTGCGCCCGTCAGGGATTCAACGTCATCGAGACGGTGGCGGTGCTGGAAGAGAAACTGGCCCATATCTCGACGCCGATGAGCCTGTCAGTCATCGGCTGCGTCGTGAACGGACCGGGCGAGGCCCTCTACACCGACGTCGGTTTCACTGGCGGCGGCAAGGGCGCGGGCATGATCTATCTGAACGGCAAGATCGCCCACAAACAGGCCAACGACGGCATGATCGACCACATCGTCGATCTTGTGGAGCAGAAGGCCGCCGAACTGGACGCGGCGCGGGCACCGCTGGAAGCGGCAGAATAGGCCTGCGGCGCCTCGCCGCACCCTCGCTTTCAAACTTCACCGTTCCGTGATTGACGCTCGATAATGAAAGTGCAACCTAGGCTATAGGCCCGCCTGGGGAGGCCGGACCCTATTTCATCGAGGGTTTCCATGATTTCCAAGACTGTCGCGCGCTTTGGCGCGCGTGCGTTCACGCTGGTCGGCGTGGCGCTTTCCCTGCCCGCGTGTGCGACCATGACACGCGGCACGACGCAGGAGTTCACCGTCGAGAGCACGCCACCCGGCGCTCAGGCCAGCACGTCGAACGGTTTCGAGTGCGCGGCGACGCCCTGCACCTTCCGCATGTCGCGCAAGGACGCGTTCAACATCACCGTGTCCAAGGAGGGCTATGTCTCGCAGACCCACGAGGTGACCAGCAGCATGTCCGGCGCCGGCGGCGCGGCCTTGGCTGGAAACGTTCTGGTCGGCGGCCTGATCGGCGGAGCCGTCGACGCCTCATCCGGGGCCTTGAATGACCTGAAGCCCAATCCGCTGACCGTCGTCCTGCTCACGCCCGCCGAGGAAGCGGCGGCCGCCCGCGCGCCCGCCGCAACTTCGGCTGGCGGCGAATGATGATCCGCCGCATCGCAGCCGCTGGCCTGGTCGCCGCCCTGATGGGCGTCGCGGCCTGCGCCACGCCGTCCAACCCCGCCATGATGACCTTGGCGGCGACCCCGGGCCTGACGGCCTCAGCGGGGGACCTGGGCTATCGCTCGGTAACCAGCGTGACGGTTTCCGGAGGTCAGAGCACCAACCCGCTGTGGACCTCACAGGTCTCGAATGCGGACTTCAAGACCGCGCTCGAAGGCTCGTTGGCCGCAGCCGGCTATATGGGAAGCGAAGGCCAACCCATGACCGTCTCGGCGTCGCTGATCAACCTGAAGCAGCCGCTGGCCGGCTTCGACATGACGGTCACCAGCCAGGTTCGCTACACGGTCGCTCGTGGCGAACGCACCGTCTTCGACGAAACGGTCGGTGCGACCGGAACGGCGACGATGGGTCAGGCCCTCGTTGCAGGCGAACGTCTTCGCATGGCTAACGAGGCGGCGATCCGCGAGAACATCAAGGAATTCCTGACCCGCTTCCGCGCCCGCGCTCGCTGAGCCGTAGGACAGGATAAAGAAGAGGCGGCGGGTTCGTACCGCCGCCTCTTTTCGTTTCAGATCACGTTGAACAGCCGCAGGGCCTGATAGCCGGCGGACAGAAGCACCACGGCGCCGACGCCGTAGGTCAGCACGCGACGCGGAGCGATGCGGGCGATGATGCCGGCGAAGGGCGCGGCGATCAGGCCGCCGATGATCAGGCCCAGCACCGCCATGGCGTGGGTGGAGAAGCCCTCGGCCTCCTGCCAGTGGCCCGTCAGCAGGGCGACCAGGAAGGTGGCGGAAATGGCCGAGGTGACGAAGAACTCGGCCGTATTGGTGGTGCCGATCGAGGCGCGCGGGTCCTGCCCCGTGCCGACCAGGGTGGTGGTGACCGTAGGGCCCCAACCGCCGCCGCCCACCGCATCGAAGAAGCCGCCGACCAGGCCCAGAGGCCCGGCGAACTTGCGCGGGAAGATTCGCTCGCGCGTCTGGCGGGTGGCGCGCCAGATGATCACCAAACCCATGACGGCCAGATAGGCGGTGATGAACGGCCGGATCACGTCGCCGTCGATGCTGGTCAGGACGAAGGCCCCGATGCTTCCGCCCACGACCCCGCCAAGGGCCAGGGGCACGAACAGCTTCCAGTTCACGTTCTTGTTGACCGTGTGCGATCCGGCCGACGCCGCCGTGGTGAAGACCTCGGCCGCATGGACGCTGGCCGACGCCGTCGCAGGCGGCACGCCGAACGACAGCAGCACGGTCGAGGATATGACGCCATAGGCCATGCCCAGCGCCCCATCCACGATCTGGGCCAGGAAACCGACGAGGAGAAAGAGGAGAAAATCTTGCATGGGCGGCCCCTGAAACGCGGACGAACGGTGCGGTTTATTTCCCTAGTCGGTCAATAGGAGAAGAATTGGCGGCGGCTTGCAGAAGGGTTCGTCCCTCGAACACCGCCGCGATGGCGTCGCGCCCGTCCTGAAGCACGGGTTGAAGAGGACAGGTCTCTACATCCGGGCAGGTCTCGCACGGGCCATAGGCGGTGCGAGAGGCGCAAGGCGCGAGAGCCAGCGGTCCTTCCAGCGCGCGGATGACGTCGGCGAAGCTGATGGCGTCGGCCGGGGCCGCCAGCGCGTAGCCGCCCGCCCTGCCCCGTTTCGACACCAAAAGATGCTGGCGTCGCAGGTCCAGCAGGATGGCCTCCAGAAACTTGCGCGGGGCCGCCGCCGCCTCGGCGATCTCGGCGATGGTGGCCGGTCCCCCGCCCGGAAGACCGGCCAGATGGACCATGGCGCGCAGGGCGTAGCGGGACCGGTTCGACAGCATGGTCCGTGATCGCCCGACCGGACGCCGGACGCAAGACGCCGTTCGCCGGTGCGGACGATCTCAGGCCGTGCGCCCCAGACGGGCCACGGCCTCAAGGATCTGGGCGCCGTTGTAGGGTTTCAGCACCAGGGCCTCGGCCATGTCGGCGTTTCGGGCAGCGGCGGCGACATCGCCGGAGATGAAGATCACCCGCACGTCCCAACGTCCGGTCAGCACCTGGGCCAGTTCAACCCCGGTCATCTCGCCCGACAGATTGATGTCCAGCAGGGCCGCGTCGAGGCTGTGCAGCGCCGCCGCCGCCTCGGCCGCCGCCGCGCTGTGGAAGGGGCCGACGACGCTGTGGCCCGCCTCGGTCAACAGCTCGGTCAGGGAGGCGGCGGCGTCGGGATCGTCCTCGACCACCAGCAAGGTCAGGGCCTCGACATCGGTCGGCGGCGTGGCGTCCAGCGGCGCCTGACGCGTGACGACGGCGCGCAGGTCGCGCCAGACCTCGGTCGAGGGGCGGTCGGTGTCCAGATCATAGATGGCGGCCATGGCGTTCAGCTCCCGGGCGTCTTCAGGTGAGAGGTCCCCGCCGGTCTCGGCCAGGCGGGTATCGTACAGGCGGCAAAGGCGTTCGACGCTGTCGGCGACAGGGTCGGTGTCGAATTGAGCCGTATCGGGTTTAGATAGGGGCGGGCGATCGAACATGCGTCCTCCTCACGATTGCTCATGGCCAGCTAAGCGGTTGAACCCCTCTTCGTAACCGCCTCTGACGCCATCGTGACCGTGGCGTTATCGCCGATCACAAGCGCGGCGCCCGGTCGGTGAGACGGCTTGCAATCGACACGACCGCCCCCGGCGGGTAAGGACGGCCCCTTGCGTTTCCTCAGGATATTTCCGTCTTGCGACTGCCCCAGGCCCGTCTCGATCAGGTGCTCGACCGCTTCCACGAAGTCGAAGCGCGCATGGGCGCGGTCACCGACGGCGCCGAGATCGTGCGCCTGTCCAAGGAACATGCCGAACTGAAGCCCGTGGCCGACGCGGTTCAGGGCCTGGCCCGCGCCCGCGCCGAGATGGCGGACCTGGAAGCCATGACGGCCGACCCCGAAATGGCGGCGATGGCGCAGGACGAGCTGCAGATCCTGAGTGAAACCCTGCCGGGCCTGGAACGCGAGGTGGCCCTGCTGCTGGCCCCGCGCGACGCCGACGAGAACGCCTCGGCCGTGCTGGAAGTGCGCGCCGGCACCGGCGGCGACGAGGCGGCTCTTTTCGCCGGCGACCTGTTCCGCATGTACTCCCGCTACGCCTCCACGCGCGGCTGGAGGATCGAGTTGGATTCGGCGACCGAGGGCGACGCTGGCGGCTACAAGGAAATCATCGCCACGGTCACCGGCGACGGCGTGTTCGGCCGGCTGAAGTTCGAGAGCGGCGTCCACCGGGTGCAGCGCGTGCCGACGACCGAGTCGCAGGGGCGCATCCACACCTCGGCGGCGACGGTCGCGGTCCTGCCCGAGGTCGAGGACGTCGAGATCGAAATCCACGACAAGGACATCCGCATCGACACCTTCCGCGCCTCCGGCTCGGGCGGTCAGCACGTCAATACGACCGATTCCGCCGTGCGCATCACCCACCTGCCCACCGGCATCATGGTGACCTCGTCGGAGAAGTCCCAGCACGTCAACCGAGACAAGGCGATGAAGAACCTGCGCGTGCGCCTGTACGACATGCAGCGCCAGGCCAAGGACCTGGCCCGGTCCGATACGCGCAAGTCCCAGGTCGGATCGGGCGACCGGTCGGAACGGATCCGCACCTACAACTATCCGCAAGGCCGGGTCAGCGATCACCGCATCAACCTGACCCTGCACAGCCTGGCCCAGATCATGGAAGGCGACATCGACCCCCTGCTGAACGCCCTGATCGCCGAGGATCAGGCCGCGCGCCTGGCGGACCTGGAAGCCGAGTTCGGCTGATCAGCCCAGCACGCCGGCGACCGGCAGCCACAGCACCAGGCCGGTGACGGCGGTGTAGCCCAGGAAGGCGTGGACCGAGCGCCGGCGGCCGGCGGCGGCGGGATCGTTCAGATCGGAACGGTTGGCCCACAACAGATAGGCTGCCTGGATGCCCCATCCCGCCAGGAAGGCGACGACCGCCCAGGCGCTGAGCGCCGCAAGCGCCGCGCCGGACGCCAGGACCAGCACCCCGCCCAAGGCGATAACCCCGTCAGCGACCTGATCATTGGTCGGAACGGAGATCAGGCCGGACAAGGCCCGTTGCAGACGCCAGTTGAGCCAAGCCTGATACATAAGCATCAGTCCGCCCAAGACGTAGAACACCCCGATCGCGCGTGCAGCCCACTCCATGGCAGGAATAAGGCACCATTTTCGGCCGTTGTAATCGCCGAAAATGCAGGGCGATTCGAAACCTTAACGACCGGCGCAAAATAGACACAACCGATGGTATCCCACCGCGCCCGCTACCCCTCGGCGGCCAGGGCCCGGATAACAGCGGGCCGGGCCTGCATCCGTTCGAAATGGGCCTGGACCTTGGGGAAGTCGGCGATGTCGACGCCGTCGCTGTCCAGCCAGGCCGCGAAGGTGAAAAGATAGGGGTCCGCGACCGTATAGGCGTCGCCCATGACCCAGTCGCCGTTCAGACCGCCTTCGATCAAGGCGAAGCCATCGCGCATGTTCTGCGTCACCTTGGCCGCCATGGAGGACTGGGCGGCGGCATCGTCGCTCCAGCGCGAGGCGCGACGGCCGTGGGCGTGGGCCACATGGATCGTGGTGGCCAGATAGAGGTTGAAGGCCTGCATCCGCGCGAATGCGAACGGATCGACCGGCGCCAACAAGCCCGCAGGGGCGAGCGCGGCGATGTAGGCGAGGATCGCCGGGCTTTCGGTCAGCACGCCCTGATCGGTCGCCAGGGCGGGGACGCGTCCCTTCGGATTGATCGCCAGAAACGCCGGCTGGCGTTGGTCCGCCTTGGCGAAATCGATCAGGCGGATGTCGAAGTCCAGGCCGGACTCTTCCAGCGCGATGTGGCTGGCGCGGCTGCACGAGCCGGGAGAGGTATGGAGGGTCAGCATGTTCAAACCTCTGATCAAAGAAAAAGGCGGCGAGATCGTCGCCGCCTTTCAGGGTCTTTACAGGTCCAACAGGGCCCGCGCCGGATCTTCCAGCAGTTCCTTGACCCGAACCAGGAAGGTCACGGCTTCCTTGCCGTCCACGATGCGGTGATCGTAGCTGAGGGCCAGGTACATCATCGGGCGGATCTTGACCTCGCCGTTGATGGCCATCGGGCGCTGGACGATGTTGTGCATGCCCAGGATGCCCGACTGTGGCGCATTCAGGATCGGCGTGGACATCAGCGAGCCGTAGGTGCCGCCGTTGGTGATGGTGAAGGTGCCGCCCTGCATCTGATCCATAGTCAGGGCGCCGTCACGTGCGGCCTTGCCCAGGGCGCCGATGCCCTTTTCGATCCCGGCGAGGGTCAGGGTGTCGGCGTCGCGCAGGACCGGAACCACCAGGCCCTTGTCGGTGCCAACGGCGACGCCGATGTCATAGTGGTTCTTGTAGATGATGTCGGTGCCGTCGATCTCGGCGTTGACGGCCGGGATCTCGTGCAGGGCCGCGACGACGGCCTTGGTGAAGAAGGACATGAAGCCCAGCTTCACGCCGTGACGCTTCTCGAACACGTCCTTGTACTGGGCGCGCAGAGCCATGACGTTGGTCATGTCCACCTCGTTGAAGGTGGTCAGCTGGGCGGCCGTGTTCTGCGATTCCTTCAGGCGACGGGCGATGGTCTGACGCAGGCGCGTCATCTTGACCCGCTCTTCGCGCGGCTGGTCGGCGCGCGGGGCGGCAGGCGCAGCAGCGGCGGCCGGAGCCGAAACGGCGGCCTGACCAATGGCGGCGATGGCGTCGGCCTTGGTGATGTTGCCCTTCGGACCCGTGGCGGCGATGGCCTTCGGATCCAGATTGTTCTCGCCCACGACGCGCTGGACGGCGGGCGACAGGGTTTCGTTCTTGGCGCCTGAGACTTGGGCCGAGCCGGTGTTGGCCGGGGCGGCGGCAGGGGCTGGAGCGGCAACAGCAGCAGCAGCTGGGGCAGCGGCGGCGGCGCCCGAGCCCGAGATCGAGCCGATCTTCTGGTTCGGGGTAACTGTCGCGCCTTCGTCGGCGGCGATGGTCAGGACGCCGTCAGCCGGGGCCGACACCTCGACCGCGACCTTGTCGGTCTCGATCTCGACCAGCAGTTCGTCCTTCTTGACCGTGTCGCCGTTCTTCTTGACCCACTTGCCCACCGAGCCTTCGGCGACGCTTTCGCCCATGACCGGGACCATGATGTCGATCGCTGTTTCAGCGGCGGGCGCGGCGGGCGGAGCCGCAGCAGCGGGGGCCGACTTGGTCTCGGCCTTGGCGGCCGGTGCGGCCTTTGCCTGAGCGGGGGCGGAAGCCGGAGCGGCGGCGGACGCGCCCTCGGTCACCGACCCCAGGATCGTGCCGGGAACGACGTTGTCGCCCTCGGCCGCCTTGATGTCGCCCAGCACGCCGTCGGCGGGCGAGACGACTTCCAGCGAGACCTTGTCGGTTTCCAGCTCGACCAGCAGCTCGTCCTTCTTGACCGGGTCGCCGACCTTCTTGGTCCACTTCGCGATGGTGGCTTCGGTGACGGATTCACCGAGGGCGGGGGTCAGGATGTCGGCCATGTCAGGTCCAGCTCGTCTCTAGGTCGGTCTTTTATACGTGTATCAGGCGAAGGCTTCGGTCGTGAAGGTGTCGAGTTCCTTCAGGTGCCGGCTCATCAAACCGGCGGCGGTCGAGGCGGAACCCGGCCGTCCGATATAGCGGGCGCGCTTGGAGGCGACGTCCAGCTTGTCGAGCGTCAGCTCCAGCCACGGATCGACGAAGGTCCAGCCGCCCATGTTCTTGGGCTCTTCCTGGCACCAGACCACTTCCGCCTTGGGGAAGCGGGCCAGTTCCTTGCGCAGGGACTGGATCGGCCACGGATAGAACTGTTCCAGACGCAGGATGTAGACATCGTCCACGGCCTGGCCGTCCTTGGCCTTCTTCTCGCGCGCGTCCAGCAGGTCGTAATAGACCTTGCCCGAGCACAGGATGACCCGGCGGATATCCTTGTCCGCCTTGATCGTGATCCCGGCGATCTCGGGACGCGTCTGGGCGTCGTCGTGCAACAGGCGGTGGAAGGCCGAACCCTCCGCCAGGTCCGCCATCGACGAGACCGCCTTCTTGTGACGCAGCAAGGACTTGGGCGTCATCAGGATCAGCGGCTTGCGGAACGGCCGGTGCATCTGGCGACGCAGGATGTGGTAGTAGTTGGCCGGGGTCGTGCAGTTGGCGACCTGCATATTGTCTTCGGCGCACTGTTGCAGGAAGCGCTCCAGACGGGCCGAGGAGTGCTCCGGTCCCTGGCCCTCATAGCCGTGGGGCAACAGCATGGTCAGGCCGCTCATACGCAGCCACTTGCGTTCGCCCGAACTGATGAACTGGTCGATCACCACCTGGGCGCCGTTCACAAAGTCGCCGAACTGGGCTTCCCACATGACCAGCGTATTGGGGTCGGCCAGCGAGTAGCCGTACTCGAAGCCCAGCACCGCCTCTTCCGACAGGGCCGAGTCGATGACCTCGAAATTGGCCTGGCCTTCGCGCAGGTTGTTCAGCGGGATGTAACGCTCTTCGGTCGTCTGATCGATGATGCCCGAGTGACGCTGCGAGAAGGTGCCGCGCACCGAATCCTGGCCCGACAGGCGGATCGGGAAGCCTTCGTCGACCAGGGTGGCGAAGGCCAGGCTCTCGGCCGTGGCCCAGTCCAGACCCTGGCCCGAGGTGATGGCTTCGCGGCGACCGTCGATGACGCGCTTCAGCGTCTTGTGCATGTCGACGTTGTTGGGGATGGTGGTCAGGCGGTGACCCAGGTCGGTCAGCTTGGCCAGCGGCACGGCGGTGTCGCCGCGCAGCTCGGCGTTCGGCGCCTGGAAGCCCTGCCATTGTCCGTCCAGCCAGTCGGCCTTCTCGGCGGACCAGGTCTTGCCGGCCTCGAACTGTTCGTCGAGGAACGTGTCGAACCGCTCAAGCTCGGCGTCCACCTCGGCCTGGGTGATCACGCCTTCGGCGACCAGACGCTGCGAATACAGTTCGCGGGTCGAGGGCTGGGCGCGGATCTTTGAATACATCAGCGGCTGGGTGAAGGTGGGATCGTCGCCTTCGTTGTGGCCGAAGCGGCGGTAGCAGAACATGTCCACCACCACGTCCTTCTTGAACTTCTGGCGGTATTCGGTGGCCACCTTGGAGGCGAAGACGACCGCTTCGGGGTCGTCGCCGTTGACGTGGAAGATCGGCGCCTGGACCATCAGGGCGACATCCGACGGATAGGGCGACGAACGCGAGTTGCGCGGGCTGGTGGTGAAGCCGATCTGGTTGTTGATGACGAAGTGAAGCGTGCCGCCGGTGCGGTAACCCTTCAGCCCCATCAGGGCGAAACATTCGGCGACCACGCCCTGGCCGGCGAAGGCGGCGTCGCCGTGGATCAGCAGCGGCACGACCTTGGAACGGTCCAGCGCCCATTGGCCCTCGGGCACGCCCTCATTGGCTTCACGGATGTCGAACGCCTGTTTGGCGCGCGCCTTGCCCAGGACGACCGGGTTGACGATTTCCAGGTGCGACGGGTTGGCGGTCAGCGACAGATGGACGTGGTTGCCGTCAAACTCGCGGTTCGACGAGGCGCCCATGTGATATTTGACGTCGCCCGAGCCCTCGATGTCGCTCGGCACGGCCGAACCACCCTGGAACTCGTGGAAGATGACCTTGTAGGGCTTGCCCATCACGGCGGCGAGCACGTTCAGGCGGCCACGGTGGGCCATGCCGAGAACGACCTCGTCCACGCCCAGCGAACCGCCGCGCTTGATGACCTGCTCCAGCGCCGGGACCATGGCCTCGCCGCCGTCCAGACCGAACCGCTTGGTGCCGGGGAAACGCTTGTGCAGGAAGCGTTCGAAGCCTTCGGCCTCAACCAGCTTGGACAGGATGGCCAGCTTGCCTTCCTTGGAGAAGGCGTTCTGCTCGAACTTGTCAGGCCCCTCGAACCGCTGCTGCAGCCAGGACTTCTCTTCCGGCTCGGCGATATGCATGAACTGGATGCCGACCGTGCCGCAGTAGGTGCGCTTCAGGATATCCAGAACTTCGCGGATCGTGCCGGTCTGCAGACCCAGCACGCCGTCCAGGAAGATCGGGCGATCCAGATCGGCCCCGCTGAAGCCGTAGAATTCCGGCGTCAGTTCCGGGTTCTCGACCGGCTGTTCGATGCCCAGCGGGTCCAGCTTGGCCTGCAGATGACCGCGCACGCGGTAGCTGCGGATCAGCATCAGGGCGCGGATGGAATCATGGGCGGCGGCGCGGATCACGTCGGCCGAGACATCTGCGGGCGCAGCCTTGGCGGCGGCCGGCGCGGGCGCAGCGTCGGGCTTCTTGGGATCGGGTTTCGGCGCCGGCCAGCGGCCGTCGAACACGCCAGTCTCCTCGGTGGGTTCGGTCGCCGTACCACGGCCCCAGCCGCCGGCCTCGGCGGAGGCGGTCACCAGCGCGGCGTTGTCGCGCAGCTGGTCGAAGAAGGCTTTCCATTCCGCCGAGACGGAGCCGGGGTCCTTGGCCCACTTCTCCTGCAGCTCCTCCACATAGGCCGCATTGGACCCGTAGAGGAATGAGGTCTCGGCAAAGACCTGGTTCAGCCGACCGGCATCGTCCGCCATCGTTTCGCAATCCCTGGGCCCGACGGACACATCTCCGTGAGGGGCGCGCCCGTCATATAGGCGTCGTTTCCTTATGGGTCATGACCGAAACGGGGCAATTCGGTGAGAAATTGGTCGCAGGCCCAAAGAAAAACGCCCCCGGCCTGAGCCGAGGGCGTCCATTCCAGCCGAGAACGGCATTTTTCTTCTCCCTCCCCGTTTCGGGGAAGTCGTAGCGGGTCTTAACCCTTCAGGACTTCGACCAGGGTCTTGCCCAGGCGAGCGGGCGATTCCGACATGCGGATACCGGCGGCTTCCATGGCGGCGATCTTGGATTCCGCATCGCCCTTGCCGCCTGAGACGACGGCGCCGGCGTGGCCCATGGTGCGGCCCTTGGGCGCCGTACGTCCGGCGATGAAGCCGGCCATCGGCTTCTTGCGGCCCTTCTTGGCTTCGTCGATCAGGAACTGGGCGGCGTCTTCTTCGGCGCCGCCGCCGATCTCGCCGATCATGATGATCGAGGTGGTTTCATCGTCGGCCAGGAACAGCTCCAGCACGTCGATGAACTCGGTGCCCTTGACCGGGTCGCCGCCGATGCCGACAGCCGTGGTCTGGCCCAGGCCTTCGTTGGTGGTCTGGAACACGGCTTCATAGGTCAGGGTGCCCGAACGCGACACGATGCCGACCGAGCCCTTCTTGAAGATATTGCCCGGCATGATGCCGATCTTGCACTCGTCCGGCGTCAGGATGCCGGGGCAGTTCGGACCCAGCAGGCGCGACTTCGAGCCTTCCAGACGGCGCTTGACGTTGACCATGTCCAGCACCGGGATGCCTTCGGTGATGCAGGTGATGAAGGGGATCTCGGCGTCGATGGCTTCGATGATGGCGGCGGCCGCGCCCGACGGCGGGACATAGATCACCGAGGCGTCGGCGCCCGTGGCGTCACGGGCTTCGGCGACCGAGGCGTAGATCGGCAGGCTTTCGCCGTGCGAGCCGGTCCAGCTGGTCCCGCCCTTGGTCGGGTGCACGCCGGCGACCATCTGGGTGCCGTGATAGGCCAGGGCCTGTTCGGTGTGGAAGCCGCCGGTCTTGCCGGTCAGGCCCTGGACGATGATCTTGGTGTCTTTGTTGACGAGGATGGACATGGGTCTATCGATCTCTGGAATGTGTCAGTCAGCAGGGCGGTGGCGGTGAGGCGATAGCCTCAGCCGACCGCCGCGACGATCTTCTGGGCGGCGTCGTCGAGGTCGTCGGCGGCCGTGATGGCCAGGCCCGACTCGTTGAGGATTTTCTTGCCCAGTTCGGCGTTGGTGCCTTCCAGACGCACGACCAGCGGCACCTTCAGACCGACTTCCTTCACCGCGGCGACGACGCCCTCGGCGATGACGTCGCACTTCATGATGCCGCCGAATATGTTGACCAGGATGCCCTGGACGTTCGGGTCGGCGGTGATGATCTTGAAGGCCGCAGCGACCTTCTCCTTGCCGGCGCCGCCGCCGACGTCGCAGAAGTTGGCCGGTTCTTTACCGTACAGCTTGATGATGTCCATCGTCGCCATGGCCAGGCCCGCGCCGTTGACCATGCAGCCGATGTTGCCGTCCAGCGAGACGTAGGCCAGGTCCCACTTGGACGCTTCGATCTCCTTGGCGTCTTCCTCGGTCTCGTCGCGCAGGGCCTTCATGTCGTCGTGGCGGAACAGGGCGTTGCCGTCGAAGCTGACCTTGGCGTCCAGGACGCGCAGATGGCCGTCCTTCATGACGATCAGGGGGTTCACCTCCAGCATGTCCATGTCCTTCTCGACGAAGGCCTTGTACAGCGCAGGGAACAGCGACTTGGCGTCTTCGGCGGCGGCGCCCGTCAGGCCGTAGGCGGCGGTGATGGCGGCGACGTCGGCGTCGGTCACGCCCGCGCTGGGGTCGATGACGATGTTCTGGATCTTCTCGGGCGTGTCGTGGGCGACGGTTTCGATGTCCATGCCGCCTTCGGTCGAGATGACGAAGGCGATGCGGCCATAGGCGCGGTCGACCAGCAACGAGCAGTACAGTTCACGATCGATGTCGGCGCCGTCCTCGATATAGAGGCGGTTGACCTGCTTGCCGGCGTCGCCGGTCTGGGCGGTGACGAGTGTATTGCCCAGCATCTCCTTGGCGTGGGCGACGGCTTCCTCGACCGAGAAAGCCAGGCGGACGCCGCCCTTGGCGTCGGCCGGCAGTTCCTTGAACTTGCCCTTGCCGCGTCCGCCGGCGTGGATCTGCGACTTCACGACATAGAGCGGGCCGGGCAGGGATCTGGCGGCCGCCTCCACCTGATCGACCGACGTCACTGCGACGCCTTCGGCGACGGGGGCGCCGAAACCTTTGAGGACCTGCTTGGCCTGATATTCGTGGATGTTCATGAGGGACCGTCGCAACCGCTGCTGGGAGAGTTGCGGGGCTTATAGGCCCCACCCCTTCGCAGGTGCAACCGTCCACAGCCTGCCTTTAGTCGACCCAGTCCTTCTTGAGGGTGCGTGACGCGCCGATCAGCAGGATCGCCGCCAGCACATAGAAGCCCATGCCGGTGTAGATGGCCCAGCGCAGGCTCTCCTCGCCGAAGCGCGGCGCCAACAGGTCGCTCATCCAGCCGAAATAGTAGAAGCCGACCGCGATCCCGAGCAGATTGTTCAGCAGCAGGAACAGGGCCGAGGCCGTGGAGCGCATGGCCGCCGGCACCAGATGCTGGACCGCCGCCGTGATCGGACCCAGCCAGGCCAGGTTCAGTCCGGTCGGCAACAGGAAGATCAGGAAGGCCAGGGTCAGCTGCTGCACATGGCTGCCGCCGCCGGGCAGGACCAGGCCGATCAACCAGGGCGAATTCATCGCCAGGATGAAGCACGGCGCCGAAATCAGGAAGGCGATGGCGGGCGTCAGCGGATAGGCGCCCTTGCCCTTCTTCGACAGCTTGTCGGCGATCATGCCGCCCAGCCAGATGCCCAGGACGCCGCCGATCAGGGCGATGCCGGAATAGTAGATGCTGGTCTGGCGCAGGGTCAGGTCGAAGCTGCGCATGAAGAACAGGGGCAGCCAGCCGGCGACGCCGTAACCGCACACCGACGACGAGGCCGCACCCAGGCCCAGCAGCCAGAAGCTGGGCTTGCGGATCACGACCGACGCCGTGCGACGCGCGATCATCAGCGAGATGCCGATCACCACCGCCAGCAGGCCGCCGAACGCCAGCACCAGGGGATTGCCCAGCGACGTGCCCATCAGCCAGCTCAAGCCCCCAAGGATTAGAAGGCCCGCGCCCAGCCCCAGCATGACCTGGGCGGCGATCTTGCCGGCCCGGTCCGTGCCGACGGGTGCGGCCGCCAAGGCCGCGACCTGGGCCGGGGTCTTGACCGCATCGGTTCCACCGCGCCTGGGATCGCGGACCGTCAGTCGCAGCAACGGCGCGACCAGCACACCCAGCAGGCCGACGACGATAAAGGCCGTGCGCCAGCCGTAGGTCGCCGCCAGCAGGCCGCCGACCAGGGTGCCCGCCGCCATGCCCAAGGGAATGCCGAAGGCGAAGGCCGCCATGGCCCGCGCCCGTTGATGCGGCGGGAAATAGTCGGCGATCAGCGAATAGGCCGGGGCCACGCCCCCCGCCTCGCCGATGCCCACGCCCATCCGGCACAGGAACAGCTGCCCGAACGAGCCCGCCATGCCGCACAGGGCGGTGAAGCCCGACCAGACGGCCAGGGCGCCGGTCATGATCCAGACCCGACTGTAGCGATCCGCCATCCAGGCCAGGGGAATGGCCAATGTCGAATAGACCGAGGCGAAGGCGATGCCGCCCAACAGGCCGAACTGGCTGTCGGACATGCCGAACTCTTCCTTCAGCGGCGCGGCCAGGATGCCGATGATCTGGCGATCCAGGAAGTTCAGCATGTAGATCAGGATCAGGACCGCCAGCACATAGTAGCGATAGCCGGGCCGCTCCGGGCGCACCCCACCCTCGACCGCCTTGTCCTCGACCGTCCGCGTATCCGTCGTCATCGGCGTTTCCCTCGGCATTTTCTTTTTTGTTGAGGCGAGCCTAGCCGCAACTCTGCTCCCTGCAAACAAAAGGGCGGCGGCCCGGAGACCGCCGCCCCTCGTCGTCAGGCGTTGTGGATATGGATCAGAACTTCAGACCCAAAGTGGCCGTGACCGTGCGCGGCGGACCGTAGAAGCCGATGATCGAGTTCCCGGTCAGTGCCGCGGGGAAGTTGTATCCGCCGACACGGTAGCGTTCGTCGCCCAGGTTCTTGCCGTGGACGCCGAAGGTCAGACGGTCGTCGGACGAGGTCCAGACGATGCTGGCGTCATACATCCAGTAGGCGTCCTGATCGAGCAAAGGCAAAGCTTCCTCGAACTGCTGATAAGCGCCGCGATAGGCGACCGACGGGATGAAGGCGATCGACGAGCCGTTCTCCATGAACCAGTTGTAGGTGGCGCCGATCGAGCCGGTCCATTCGGGGGTGTTCTGGAAATCACGCAGCGACGACACGTCGACGAAACAGCCCGGCAAGGTGGGGCAGGCCGTGTTGCCCGACGCCGTGGGGATATAGGCCAGGAACTGGTCGAAGCTGGCGTCGATATAGCTCAGCGAGGCGTTGATCGTCAGGGCGCTGGTCGCGCGCAGACGACCCTCGAACTCCCAACCGCGGATCGAGGACGAGCCGACGTTGTCCACCACCGAGGCGACGGTGGCGCCGGCCGGATACTGGGTCGTGATCTGCTGGTTCTCGTAGCTGGAATCGAAGATCGCCGTGGCGAACGTCAGGCGACGATCCAGTAGCGAGCCCTTCAGCCCGATCTCATAGGTCTCGACGGTTTCGGGCGCATAGCCGTTGACGGTGGCGGGATACAGGACCGCATCGCCGCGCATGTCGAAGCCGCCCGACTTGAAGCCCTCGCCCCACGAGGCGTAGGCCGTCAGATCCGGGCCGAACTTGTAGTTGACCGAGACGCGCGGGGTGAACTTCTCGAACTCGCGGGTGCGGGTGTAGTTGGTGCGCGGCGCGCCCAGCGGCACGGCGGCGTTGTTGCCGAAATAGGGGCTGCGGATGCCCAGATACTGCTGGCGGAAGACCGTGCCTTCCTTCTCGTCCTTGGTGAAGCGGCCGCCGACCGACACCGACAGGGCGTCGGTCACGTCGTAGCTGAAGTCGGCGAAGGCGGCGTAGCTCTTGGTGGCCACCGCGCCCGAGGTCAGGGTGGTCAGATTGGCCAGGCCCACGACGGTGTCGAAGGCGCCCGAGGCGTTGGCGTCCATGTAGAAGACGCCGGCGACGCCGTTCAGGCGGCCCGCGCTGACCACCACCTGGAATTCCTGGCTGAACTGGTCGTCGTCATAGGCTGCGGGAATGTCGAGGATCGGTCCGGGCAGGTTGTCGAAGTCGATGTTGCCGCGCGTGAAGCCGTCGCGATAGGCGGTGACCGACTTGAAGGTCAGCAGGTCGCTCATCTCCCATTCGCCGGTCAGCGATACGCCGCGCGTCTGGACGCGGTTCTTGTCGCCGGCGCCGGCGTTGGTGTCATACGGATCCGACGGCGACGGGGCGGTTTCGCGGTGACCATGGCGGGCGTTGGAATCGTCGTTCACCAGATCGCCGGCCAGGCGGAAGAACAGGCTGTCGGTCGGGGTCCATTCCGCGCTGGCGCGGAAGGCGGTGACGTCCTTGTTGTAGTGTTCGTTGCCGGTGTTCAGGTTCTTTCCGTAGCCGTCGCGCAGATAGCGGGCCAGGGCCGCCGAGACCTTGAACTCGTCGCTGAACGGCAGTTGGGCGCTGGCGATCACGTCGCGCTGGTTATAGCTGCCGTAGGAGGCGCGCAGGCGACCTTCGGGCTCGTCGGCGTCGATGCGGCGGGTGACGTATTTGATCGCCCCGCCGATGGTGTTGCGGCCGTACAGGGTGCCTTGCGGACCGCGCAGAACCTCGACCCGCTCCACGTCGAAGATGTCCAGAACGGCGGCCTGCGGACGGGCCACATAGACGTCGTCGATATACAGGCCGACGCCGGGATCGAAGCCCCACAGCGGATCCTGCTGGCCCACGCCGCGGATGAAGGAGATCAGGGTCGAGTTCGAACCGCGCGCCGCGTTCAGCGTCAGGCTGGGGGTCGAGCGCGCCAGTTCGGTGATGTCCAGGGCGCCGCGCGCCTCAAGCTGTTCGCCGCTGACGGCCGTGACGGCGACCGGCACGTCCTGCAGGCTTTCCGCACGACGGCGCGCGGTGACGACGATGTCGTCGACGGTGGCGGCATCCTGGGTGTTGGCCGCTTGAGCGGTCGCCTCCGCGTCTTGGGCGACCGAGGCCCCCGCAAGCACGCCCCACGCCGCGCCGGCCAGCAGCGCGCACTTCACATGACGGTTCATGATCCTAGACCCCTTGTTGTCGTTTCCAGCCCGATTGACGCTTTTATTCAGCGTTCAATGATTTTCATGGAACCTACCCGGTTTCGTCCGGCTGTCAAACGCTGTGCTGACGCAAGGTCACTTGAGCTGTCGAGCGTGGCGCCGTTGCACCGGCCCGTTGCACCGGGGTTGGGTCGCGCCTAAGCCTTGCCGCATGAGCAAACTGGACGCCGCCATCCCGACACCCCGCCCCGTCGCCGCCGCGCGTCGCCAGGCGGCAGGCGCTGCGCCGGCTCGGCGGGGCCGCCCCCCCAAGGCCCAGGCCAAGGCGGCGGGCGAGACCCGCGACCTGATCCTGGACGCGGCCGAGGACCTGTTCTCCAAACACGGTTTCTATGGCGTCACCATCCGGGAGGTGGCGCGTGAGGCGGGCGTGGATACGGCCCTGGTCCATTACTATTTCGGGGCCAAGCGCGAGCTGTTCGACGCTGTCTTCCTGCGCCGGGCCGAGGTGTGGAACGCCGACCGGGTGTCCGCCATCGACCGTTATGCCGAGACGGCGGGCGAGGACATGACGCTGGAGGGCCTGTTGGAAGCCTTCCTGCGGCCGCCGTTCGAATGGTCGCTGAAGGGCGGGCCGGGGTGGAAACACTATTCCGCCCTGGTGGCCCAGACCAACGCCAACCCCAGTTTCGGCGGCGAGACCATGGCCCGCTATTTCGACCCGGCCATCCACCGGCTGATCGAACTGATCGCCGTGGTGTTGCCCGACGCCAGCGAGGTCGATCTGTACTGGGGCTATCACAATCTGTCGGGCGCCCTGACCCTGACGCTGGGCGAGACGGGGCGGCTGGACCGGCTGTCGAATGGTCAGGCGCGCTCAGGCGATCTGGAGACGGCGGGCGACTATATGGTCCGGTTCGCGGCGGCCGGCTTCCGCGCCGTGGTCGGGATGTCGCCGCGCACAGCGTGATCGGCGCGACGGCTTTCGCCCCCTCCTTTCAACGGGCGGGAAATCGTGGTCTCAAGGCGCGATCTTCTGATGCCGAAAGCCGCCATGACGCCCCTTGCCGCCGAACGCCGCCGCACCTTCCTGCGCGGCCTGATCGTCGCCGTTCTGGGCGGCGTCTTCCTGGCGATGACCGGGGCGTTCGGGACAGCAGGCGCGGCGTTAGGGCCACGGCTGGCCTATTGGGTCGTGGTCATGGTTCTGGGCGGGGTGTGGGGCCATTTGTGCAGCGCCCTTGTCAGCCGTTTTCTGGATATAGACGAGCGGCCGTGGCTGACCATCGGGGTCATGGTGGTGATGATCACCGGGCCGGCGTGCGTCCTCGTCTGGGCCGCGACGGGTCTGTTCTTCGCCCAGCGCCTGTACCCGTTGGCGGTGCTGCCTCAGGTGGTCGTGCCGGTCGTGGTGGTGACGGCGGCGGTGACGACGCTGAACGTCTTCCTGGGGCGCGCTCGGCCGGTCCAGACCCATGCGGCGCCGACCGAGACGACGGCCCGGCCGGTGCGGTTTCTCGACCGCCTGCCGATGAAGCTGAAGGGCGCGACCCTGCACGCAGTGCAGGCCGAGGACCATTATCTGCGCATCCACACCGACCGGGGGTCTGACCTTATCCTGATGCGGCTGTCGGATGCGGTGGAGGAGCTGGAGGGGCTGGAAGGCGCACAGACGCACCGCAGCTGGTGGGTGGCGCGCGACGCGGTGCGCGGGGTCGAGCGCGGCGACGGGCGGGCGACCCTGACCCTGGACGGCGGCCTCTCGGCGCCCGTCAGCCGCCGCTACGCCCGGATGCTGCGCGACGCCGAATGGTGGTGAGCGATCACGAGGCGGGCTGGGCCGTCAGCATCGACGCCGGGGCCGCGCAGCCGGTCAGGGTGTCGTCGCCGATCTCGACCTTGGCCGTCAGCGGATAGGTGCGGTCGCTCATGCCGTCCGAGCATTCGGTGGCGATCAGGACGACATTCAAAGCCTGGTTCAGATCGGTGGAGCTGGCGAAGGTGGCGACCGTGCCCTGAACCGTCGCGCCACGATTGGGCGCGCGCTGGGCCGGCTGATCGACGCGGGTGTAGATCAGGGCGTCGGGGGTGATCTCCACCCCCCAGAAAGGTTCGGTGCCGAGCGCGCGCACCGGCTTGCCCAGATCGACGCCGCCCAGGGTCGCGGCCGTCTCGGGCGCAGCGGCGGCCTTGGGGGCGTTGGCCTCGCGGTCGTAACAGCCGGCCAGAGCGGCGCCGGCCAGCAGAACGGGCAGTATGAAACGCATGGACGGCCTCCCTTTCGTCCCTGCGCAGGTGTGGTCGCGTGCGGCCTCGGTCAAGGGCGGAGCCTGGGTTATGCTGGTGGGATGTCGATTCGCCCCAGCGCATACGAGTTCTTCGCCGGGGGCGGTCTGGCGGGACTTGGTCTCTCAGGACTGGGCCTGTCCAGCGCCGGCATAGACACCGTCTTCGCCAACGACATGGATGTGGCCAAGGCTCGGGCTTTCGTCGCCAATCATCCGCACACGCCGTTTCGTCAGGGGGATGTCTGGGGCCTGACGGTCGAGGATCTGCCGGGGCGGCCGGACATGGCCTGGGCCTCGTCGCCCTGTCAGGACGTCAGCCTGGCCGGCGCGCGCGGCGGGCTGGAGGCCGGACGATCTGGCGCCTTCTGGGGCTTCTGGCGGTTGATGCAGGGTCTGGCGGCCGAAGGGCGCGGGCCGCGCGTGATCGTGCTGGAGAATGTGATCGGCTTGCTGACCTCAGGCCAAGGTCGAGATTTTGCAGCTGTGTGCGCGGCCATGACCGAGGCGGGATATAGGGTCGGGGCGCTGGAGATGGACGCCGCGCATTGGCTCCCGCAGTCGCGGCCGAGGCTGTTCGTGGTCGCCATTCGGGGCGAGGCGCCGCGTGCGCAGGCGCCGGTCGCACCCTTCCATTCGCCGCGCCTGATCGCCGCCCACGCGCGCCTGCCAGAGGCGGTGAAGGCGGCCTGGGCCTGGTGGTCCCTGCCCGCGCCGTCGCAGCGCAATCTGGATCTGGCCGCCGTGCTGGAGCCGGACGACGCCGTGACCTGGCTGGAGGATGCGGACGCCATCCTGGCCTTGGCCGGGCCGCTGCACCGCGCCCGGATTGCGGCCGCCGTGGCCTCGGGCCGGCGCTGCGTCGGGGCCGCCTATCGTCGGGTGCGGACCGAGGACGGGCAGAAGATCCAGCGCCTGGAGGTCCGGTTCGACGGCCTGGCCGGATGTCTGAGGACGCCGGCCGGCGGCTCGTCGCGGCAATATGTGGTGGTGTGCGATCAGGGCCGGGCACGGGTGCGGCGCCTGACCGGGCGAGAGGCGGCGCGGCTGATGGGGGTGGGCGAGGACTATCGCCTACCGTCCAGCGAAAGCGCGGCGCTGAAGCTGATGGGAGACGCCGTCGCCGTGCCGGTGGTCAGGGCGCTGGCCGAGGGTCTGTTGCTGCCCGCGCTGTCGGATCGACGCGCGGCGGCCTGATCCGGTGAGGCGGTTAGGGCGGAATTGCACTGCAACGGAAAAACAGTGCAATTGGTGCAATCTTGCCTCAGAACGTTGTTTTCGTTGAGGTAAAATTCAGCCTCGAATTACACTCGTGCAACAAGGTGCAATTTACTCGGCGAAGTTGGACTCCGAAAAAAACAGTCCAACGAGTCCAAGTCGTGGAGATGGCGATGTCAAAGACCGGGCACGCATCATAACCCGGTCTGACGTGGCGCTAAGGAAGATGACGGTCCGGCAGTCTAGTGGCCTGAAAACGCGTCTTTTCTTCTTGCGCAATAGGATGGGTGAGCAGCCCGGCGAGGGTTGAGGCCGCGCAGCCAAGCTCTGCGACTCATGCCTGAACCCGCCGTGGGCCCTCGGGACAAGCCCGAGGGTGACGGTCTTTTAGTTAGCGCTGGACCCACTGCCCCTGGGCGTTGCGGTACCACTGACCCGAGGAGATGCGGGGCAGGAGCTGGGATTCGAACATCCGGGCGCCGGCGACATCGGCCGAGGTGCCGGCGTCGGTTGCGCTGCGGGCGTAGGCGGCGCGGCGGCCGGCGTTGGTGGCGTCTACGGCGGCGCGCAGGCCGGCGTCCGAGGTCGGGGTGCGGAAGCCCAGGAAGCCGTCGGCCTGTTCGCCGACCGTGCCGGCAGCCTTGGCCTGATCGATCTGGGCCTTTTGAGCGCCGGTCTGGGCGATGGCGGCCCCGGCGACACCCATTGCGGCGACGGCAGCGCCGATGACGAAGAGTTTGCGGAAGGTCATTTCAGCCTGTCCCTTTCAGAAGAGAAGCGGGAAATCAGAAGAGGTTGGGGTTTTGCTGGAGCAGCGTCTGCAGCTCCTGGTCCAGGCGGACGCGCACGTCGGCGTCCAGCTTGGCGTAGATCTGGATCGGCGCGACCTCAAGACGGATGGTCGGGGCGCAGGCCGCGAGGGCGACGACGACCGCTCCGAAGCCGAGGCCGGCCAATTGGCGCTTGTGGATCATGACGTGGACTCCGGTACGGCCGAGAATGATGGCTCTAATAGCACGTCGCCAAGTGAACGCGCGCTGAATGGTGAAGTTCAATCGGCGGGCGCCGGGATCGGGTCCGGCTCCTGCTGACCCTGGCGGGCGCGATTGACCGCCAGCAGGTCCGAGATCAGCTGGTTGGCGTTCAGGGTCGTGTCCAGCGTCAGATCGATCTGGGTGTTCGACGGCAGGGGCAGTTTGCGGTTCAGGAACTGGCGGCTGATCAGCTCGGCGATCGTCAGACGCAGTTCCTGGCGCTGGGGCGGATCGTGACGGCCGCGAATGTGGAACAGCACCGAGACCCGGCCGCCGTCCATGCTGTTCACATCGGCGCTGAGCACGTCGAAGGACAGGTCTTCCATCGCCTGATAGGCCAGATCCTCGACCATGCCGGAGGGCAGTTCCTCGCCGCCGCCGCCCGCATTGACGTCGGTCAGGACCTCGCGCTTGATCGACAGACGGCCCGGCTGGACCGCGCCCAGTGTCCCGGCGGTGATCCGCAGGCCCGTCTTGGGGTCCATGATGAAGGGCAGACGGCCCGAGACCACGGCGTCCAGCTTGACCTTGTCGTCGAAGCCGGTGTCGGCGACGATATCGCCCAGCTGCACCCGGTCCAGCACGATGACGCCGCTGTAGGGCTGGGTCGCGTCCAGCGGGACGGTGAAGGGTTCGACCGAGACGGTGCCGCCGCCGGCGACGACCTGGGCGCCGTCGATCAGGACGCCCGCCTCGTTGACCGAGAAGGTCACATCCAGCGCCGTGACCGCCGTGCCGACCGCCAGACTGTCGGCCGTCAACTTCTGGTTCGGGGCGGTGATCAGGGGCGTCAGGCTGCTGAAGACCACGTCGCCGCGCAGGCCCTTGACCGCACCGGCCGGGCTGACGAAATCTAGGCCCGGCGTGACCAGATGCCCGCTGGAGGTCGGCTCGGCGTCCTTGGTCCAGTCGAAGCGGCCGTCGAAGCTGACGGAGCCGGCGACCGGCGACTGAAGGAAGTCGGCGGCCAGGGGGCTGAGCATTTCCGGCTGAAGCCCGTGTTCGGCGAAGGTCACATTGGGGGCGGTGATGACGATGCCGCCCGCGCCCGTGCGGCCGTCGTGCGCCAGGGTCAGACGGCCTAGCGTATGCGCCGCCGCCTCGCCCGTGCCCTTCAGGTCGAAGGCGCCGCTCCAGCGTTCGTCAGCCAGGGTCGCGGAGCCGGTCGCCGCTAGAGGTTCGAACCGTGAGGGGGTCAGGGCGTCGATGGCGCGGGCGGCTGTGACGTTCGCCGTCAGGCCGACGCCGGCCTTGGTCCCATCGACCGTGACCCGCCCCGAGGCGTCGGCGAACCGCATGCCCAGGAAGGGGGCCTGAGCCGAGACCTGATCGAAGGCGCCGACGACGCGCCAGACGCCGTCCTTGGATGTCAGCAGGGGACCGCCGGCGGGGCACAGTTTGCCGGCGACTTGGTGCACGTCGTTCTCGTCCAGCTCCAGCCGCTCGACCGTCAGATCCACGCAGTCCGGTGTCGCATAGGTCAGCCGGCCGTCGGCCATGGCCAGGACGCCGCGCGTCCGGGCGTCGATGCCGCGCGCCAGGTCGAAATCCAGACGGGCGCGGCCGTCCAGCGTGGCCTCGAAACCGGTCTCGGTCAGGCGCCAGTTCGGCACGGCGACGGTCATCTCCGGCAGGCCCTTGCCGCGCGTCGCGGTGACGTTCAGCGCGCCGCCGCCAGGCCGTCCCGGCTCGGCCTGATAGGCGCCCTCGCCGGCTTGAGCCACCGTCAGGACGCCGCCGTTGGCCGGGGTCAGGGTCACGGGGCGCGCCAGGGCGACCGTGGTGCCCGCCGTGCCGGTCGCGAACCGGATCGCCGGGGCGTTCAGGGCGAAGCTTCCCAGCGCACGCTTCATTTCGGCCAGTTCGGCGATGTCGTCGGGACCGACCGGGCCGAACAGGGGCCAGGCGCCGTCGGCGGCGCGCAGAGATCCATCGGCGGCGATCTGGATCACGCCGTCGCTGACGACATCCAGGTTCAGGTCGGCGCGTCCGCGTTTCAGCGCCAGGTCGCCGAAGCCGAACCGGTCGAAGGTCGCGCTGACCGGGCCGGTCGCCTCGAACACCGCATCCTTGCCGCCGAACGTCAGGGCGCGCGAGGTCAGCGACAGGCGGTTGATACTCGTCTGGCCCATCCGGCCCGAGCCGGCCGTCACGGACAGGGGCGCCTGCACGCTCCAGCGCAGGGCGGCGTCGCGCGAGACGGTCAGCTTGGCCCTCGTCGCCGTCGCCGCGACATCGGCGATGCGCAGGTCCGCGCCTTGGACCGCCGCCGCCTTCAATGCGGTCGTAGTCGCGCCCTCCAGACGGAAGGTCTCGATCCAGCCGGAGACGACGCCGTCGAACTGGGCCGTGACGTCGGCGTTGCGCGCGCCGACGGTTTCGGTCCCCAGGCTTGCGCCGGTCAGGCGGGCGTCCAGAACCAAACGGCCGTCGCCACGTCGGGTCTTCAGATCGGGATAGGGCAGGTCGCCGGTCAGGGTCAGATTGGCCCCCTGCCCTCGCGCTGCCGGCGTCGTAAAGGCGTCGGCCGCCGCCAGCAGCCGCAACGCCACCCGGTCGCCCGTGGTGGTCAGGTCCAGCGTGGCGGACAGGCCTCGCGCCTCGACTTCTCCGCTCTTCAGCGCCGCCGTGGGCAGGCGCGCCGCCAGCCGCATCAGCTTGCCGTCGTCGATCCGGGCGTCGGCCAGGATTTCGACCGGCCCATATTCGGTGTCCAGCCGCCCGCGCCCGCCCTCGACGATGACAAGGGGACTGCGCGAATCCGGGCGTGGCGGGCCGCCGGTGAACTCCTTGACCAGCGGGTCCAGCGATCCGAGCGACAGTTTCCCACCCTTCCAGCTGGCCCGCACCACTGGCCGAACCAGGCGGATGCGGCTGGGCGTGACACCCAGGCCGGTTTTGGACCACGGCAGGGCGAGGGCGTAATCGACCTCGGCCCGCTCGACCACGACATCGGGGTTTTTCGGATCGCCGATGCGGATGCGCCCGACGAAGCCATCGATCTCGATCCGCTCGACCTCGACATCGGCCTGGATGCCGCGCTGGTCCAGCCAGCCGACCAGCACGTCCCGCGCCACTGCGCGGCGATTGAGATAGAGGACGGCCGCCGCCACACCGAGCAACAGCGCCAGGATCAGGACGCCGATGGCCACAGCGCGCAGGACGCGGCGCGGCTTGGCCCTGGGCGGCTGGGCCTTGGGCGACGGAGCGTCGGACTTGGCGGAAGTCTGGGCGGAGGTGTCGGTCAAGCGGATCGATCGCGGGATTAAAACGTGTCGCCGATCACCTTCGTCATCCTGACCCCAAGCACAAGATCAAAGCGTCACCGGCGGCGTTCGACGGCGCGTTGCTTGACGGTGAAGCTGGGCGACAAAGGGGCGCGAGCGGGTGCGGCCCTCCACAGCGGATGATCCATCCTGATTCGGACGTTAACCGTTTGTAACGGTCTGTCTTCCCAAACTGAGACAGGCAAGGTATAGGACCGCCCTCGCGCCATGGGCGATCGGCGCGAACTTCGAGAACGAGTAACGCTTTGGCGCCGCAGGCGTCGCAATACGACGGGGACCGATGGCTCAGTTCGACCCACGCCGCCAGCCGACACGGCTCGCGCCGCATATGCTGACTGCGGTCGCCGCAATCTCGGTGGCGATGCTCGCCGGTAGAGCCTATCAACCCGCTCAGGCCGAAGAAGTTCCCGCGCTGACCTCGGCCCAGATGGCCGCCATGGAAGCCCAAGCCTTCGCTTCGGCCAACGCCCCCGCCGGCCTGACCGCGCCCGAGGCCGTCAACGTCCAGATTCGCCGCGGTGAAACCTTCGAGCAGGCCGTGCGCCGCACCGGCGTCGCGCCGGAAGAAGCCAGCGCCGTCGCCGCCACCGTCGCCAACGCCTTCGACCTCGCTGACCTGCGCGCCGGCCTGAAGTTCGAGACCGCCATCGCCAAGCCGCGCGACGGCCGGGGCGACGCCCGCCTGATCGGCCTGACCATGCGCACCGGCCCGGCGTCCCAGCTGACTGTATCGCGCAGCTTCGACGGCGCCCTGCGTCTGCGGTCGCTGGAAGAAAAAGTCACCCACGAGACCGTAGTGCTGAAGGGCGACGTCGAGCGTTCCCTGTCCGCCAGCGCCCGTGAACTGGGCGCCACCGCCTCCATCGTGCGTTCCGCCAGCCGCCTGTTCGCCACCAAGTTCGACATGCAGCGCGACATCCGCGCCACCGACGAGTTCACCATGGTCTTCGACCGTGAAGTGACCGAGGCCGGCCGCACCGTCGACGTGGGTGACCTGATGTACGCCGAACTGCGCGGCGTCACCTTCTATCGCTTCAAGCCGGCCGGCGCGAAGGACGCTCAGTTCTTCGACGCCAACGGCAAGAACCTGCGTTCGGCCATGATGCGCACCCCGCTGCAGAGCTTCCGCCGGGTGTCGTCCAGCTTCGGTTTCCGCACCCACCCGATCTCGGGCTACAAGAAGATGCACCAGGGCATCGACTTCGCCGCCGGCACCGGCACGCCGGTCGTGGCCCCCGCCGACGGCGTGGTGGTCGAGGCCCGCCGCTGGGGCGGCTATGGCAACTGGCTGCGCATCCGTCACAACAACGGCCTCGAAAGCGGCTACGGTCACCTGTCGCGCTACGGCTCGGGCATCCGCGCCGGCCAGCGGGTCAGCCAGGGCCAGATCGTCGCCTATGTCGGTTCGACCGGCGCCTCGACCGGGCCGCACCTTCACTATGAGCTGTGGCGCGGTGGCCAGCGGATCAATCCCGCCGGCGTGCGCACCCAGGAAGGCACCGAACTGGCCGGCGCCGACCTGACCGCCTTCCGCGCCGAAAAGGCCCGTATCGACCGCATCATCGCCTCGGGCGGTCAGAAGCGCCCCTCGATGCAGCAGGCCTCGGCCGAGGGCCTACGTCCCGCACGCGGCTAACCCGACCCAGTTGAGTTCAGCCGACCAGGCGCGGCGTCGATCGGCCTTCGCTGGGGCAGGACAGGCCGTGAACGGTCACATCGGCCTCGCCCAGCCTGAGCCCCAGCATCCAGCACCGGGTTCAGCACGCCATCCAGCACCGGGCCCAGCGGCTCCAGCAGCCGGCCCAGAGCCCTGGTCAGGTCGCCGAGCCCCAAGCCCAGGCCGACCACGTTCACGTCCACGTCCAGCCGCCCCAACAGGCTGGACACCAGGCCGCTGGCGAAACTACGCGAGGCCATGGTCTTGGCCCGCTGCGCCTCGATGTCGGCGGCATCGAACCTCAGCGGTTTGAAGCCTGGATCGGCGGCCTCCACGTCGGCCTTGCCGGTGATGCTGACCAGCCCCAGGATGGACAGCAGGGTTGCGGGGCGCGGCGACAGACCCGTCTTGAAGTCGTCCAGCGTCGTCTCGTCCACCGCGCCGATCGAGGCGCGGGCCAGGCCCGGCCGCACCTCGACCTCGACCGAGCGCGCGGGATCGCAGGACAGGGATTTCAGCCGCGCCTCGGACGCCGCCAACTCGACCAGGATCGGCAGCTCGACCCGCGCCAGACCCGACAGAGTCTGGGCCGTTTTGGCTCGAACATAGAGCCGCGCCTGGGCCGTGCGGATGATCGGCTGGCCGTTCGCCGTCACCGTCAGCCAGGGCGAACGATTGGGCCGTTCGCCGATGGCCAGGCTGGTCTTCAGATCGGCGAGGCCGGCGGGCACACCCAGGTTCAGCGCGATCTGCCGGTCCCCGCCCCCGACCTCCAGCATCGCCATGGCCAGGTCCATGGCCGAGACCGAGGCGTCCAGCCCCTCGCGGATTCCTTGCGGCGACTGGGCCTCGACACCGATCAGATCGCCCAGCTTCACCTTCGTTCCGACCGAGGCCGAAGCCAACCGACCCAGCGCGCCGCCGTCGTCGCCACCCGCGAGGCGTTCCAGCACCTTCAACGCCCGGCCGGCATCGACATCGCTCGCCAGCAGCCTGTCGTAATCACCGATCTCGATGTCCAGATCCGTCGCCAGGGCGTCGGTGAAGCCCAGCAGATTGACGTCCAGGTCCGCCAACCGCCGATAGTCCATGACGCTGAGCGAGACCTTGGAGCCAGTCAGGCCGCTCAGCACCTGGTTCACCACGCCCTCGTCCAGCCGCGCCAGGCGTGAGCCGATGGAGAACATGGCCTTGGGCGGGGCGCCGTCGGATGCTGCCGCCGTGGCACGACGATGCACGCGCACCTGATCGCGGCCCAGAAGCAGTTCGGTGAAGAACAGCGGCGCACGGCTCGTCACCTCGACGCGGGCGGCGTTGGGCGTCGCGCCGCCCGGGGCGAACCTATCATCCCGAGCCTTTTTCGGGTCGGGCGCATAGACGCCGAGGGTGGTCGCCACGGGCACCGTGACATCGGGCGAGACATTGGCCTCGACCGTCGCAGACGCCGCCCGCCGCACGGTCGCCTCGCCCTGTGACAGGTTCTGAACCGCCGACAGGGCCGCCAGATCCGCCGCCGCCTGGACCCGTCGTGTGTGCAGCACCAGCACGCCCAGATCGATGGTCACGGCCGTGACGATGCACAGCACGCCCCCCGCCACGGCCGCGATCACGGCGACCGCCCCGCGCCGATCAGCGCCGAAGCGTTTATGCCAGGCGCTCACGAGTAGTCCCCCACATGGATCACCGCCGAGCGCCGGATGACCACCGGCGGACGCGGCAGCATTCCGCCCAAGGCCATGACCAGGCTGTCGCCGGAATCATAGACGACCACGACCCGCAGCCGCCCGGCCTCCTCCGCCACCTCGATCGTCATCCTATCGGGATCCAGCGCCACGCCCCGCACGGCCGCCGTCACCTCGCGCCGCGCCAGCCCATCGCGCTCGACCGCGTCCAGCCCGCCCACCGCGGCCCGCGCGCCCTCAGACGCCAGGGCCTGAACCGACTGGGCCATCAGGAACCAGCCGCCATAGACGACGATGGAGATCAGCAGCAGCACCAGGATTGGCCCCACCAACGCAAACTCCACCGCCGCCGCGCCTTCGCGCCGGCGTCGCATGGTCTGAGGGATGGGTCCGTGCGTGCGCATACCAACCTCACGATTGCTCGCATGGGTTGTATATCCAGCAGCGTTAAAGGTTCGTGCAGCAGCCTGGGATGCCTCGCCGTCGCGCCGTGCGGTGACGCATGACGGCGTGACCGCTCGGTGGCTATGGCCTTGCGCGTTAATGCTGCGATCGTTTTGTGGGACGACATCAACGGCCGCGCATCGCCTATGCCGACCGCAAGATGCATGGCCTGGATCGCACATCGAGCTAGCGATCTGCGCGTAGAGATCGTCTGATCGACCTCTAAGCCGACATGCGGATTTGCAGTCCGCCCACGACTGTATCGTTTTGATACATTCGTGGGCATATGCGCACGAACCGACACAACTTGTCCCCTTGCCCGCCATTTCCGCCAGACGTCGTGGTGGAGGCACCAGCGACGCTCGATCCGCAGAATTGGCAGACCTGTTCCAGCTCGCACCGCCTGCCGACAGTCGCTTAAAATCGGCGAAGATCCCCGGCGCATCTTCAGGGGACCGCTCAGAGAAGACACCCAGAATGAGCCGTCGCTTCGGCGCCCTATGGCACGGGATCACGCAGTCCCGGAGCGGGCTTATGGTCAAGCTAAGCCTTTGGGACACCTGATTTTTAACACTCGGAGGAAACGGCCACGCCCTCTAGATGCCAGTTGCATTTCGTCAAAAGCGACATTACAGGACTCTTCGATTAACGTTTTCTTAACCATCCTGCATATCCACGCCGAAACCGTCCTGATTCGGGACGGCATGGAACTTGGAAGGGTGAGGGAAGACGGTGGAGGGGAAGACAACTTTGGGCACGATCTGACACAGCAGATCATACGGCCGACTATATGTTCGCCGCTTGAGCGCCAATCAGAACGACAACCACTGATTTTCAAACTCATTGTCGTAGTAAAAGCGATGCGGTCTGATGACTTTGCATCAATGCGCAAGTGTATCCTGATCTCCGATATTTCCCCTGAATGGCGAGTGTCTGAGCGAACCAGACAGTTCAGTTTTTATCTATTGACGTTCTACTTAGTCTGGCGGTAATTCGCCGCCGAATAACAACGATAGGCACAGGCTGGGGCCTGATGCTCAGGGGAAGCGATCATGAGGGGGCAACTGCGATGCATCGCGGCGTTCGGCGCCCTGTGTCTTGCTGGCGGGCTGAGCACCGCCGCCAGCGCCATGGACCTGGGACCGACCGGCGCATCGAACCGGCTGCGCGTCGAAGTGGCCGGCGTGATCTCGCCGCGCTGCATGGTCAGCCAATCGGAAAGCTCGGCCTCGTTCGGCCAACTGCTGGATCCGTCCAACGGCGGCACGGCGGCACGGGCCCTGAGCCTAGGCTTCACCTTTGACTGCAATAGCCCCTTCCGCGCGGTGATGACCTCGCAGAACGGCGGGCTGCAGACCGATGCGACGCCTGCCTCCGGTTTTCGTAATCGCATCACCTACGACGCGGCTCTGGCCCTGCCGAACGGCCGCGCCACCTCGTCTTGCGACAGCGAGCAAATGCAACGCGAAGCCGGCGAACGCGCCGGATGCGTCTTCCGCTTCAACGGCCGCCAGGGCGCCTCGGGCGCCGCGTCGGTGAAGCTGACCATGGCCGCAGATCCGACGCCGGTTCTGGCAGGTCAATACCGAGATCGATTGGTCCTTCGCCTCTCGCCCGTCCTGGGCGGGGAGAGGGACTGAGAGAGATGACGACGGCGATTTCGCCGCCGCCATATTGGGGCCAGCGCCCCGTAACGCACGAGGCTCGATGGGGCCTCTACCTGGAGACTACCACCATGAAGAAGCTGCTTCTCGCCGCTGCCGGCGTCGCCCTGATCGCCAGCCCCGCCGCCGCCCAAACCAACTGGGGTTCGGCTACCTACGGCAACGACGGCCAAGCCACCTGGGCTCTGCGTTCGACCGTCGCCGACTTCTGCAAGCTGGGCACCTCGGTGACCACGCGCGCCGGCAACTCGACCGTTGCTCCTGGCGACAACGGCCGTGGCGGCACCGCCGCTAACGGTGACGGCACCATCACCTTCAACATCCAAAACCCGACGACCAACACCATCCAAGCGTCCGCCGCCGCGATGGTCTATGCTCAATCGCAGTGCAACACGACCTTCAACGTGACTGCCGAATCCGAGCGTGACGGCCTGCGCAACACCGCCTTCGGTTCGGCCTTCGGTTCGGCCTTTACCGACCAAGTGCGTTACAACGTGTCGGCCCTCTTCGGCGGCCAAACCGGCTTCAAGAGCGCTCTGAGCGGCACGTCGACCCTGCTGGCCAACCAACAACCGGCTGCCGGCGATTTCGAAATCCGCGTCGCCGTTCCGGCCGACGCCAGCCGCCTTCTGCTGGCCGGCCAATACACCGACTTCCTGAAGGTGACGATGGCTCCGGTCGTTTCGGGCGCCACGCCTCTCTAAGGAACGTCTGACGTTCTGATACAGGGCCCGGTCTCAACGAGGCTGGGCCCTTTTTCTTGAAGCTTTCTAAACCCCTACGACGCGATGGTCGCGGGACGTTAGTCGGAGACGCGTGATGCCTGCCGCCATTTTCAAGAAGCTGGGATTGCTCGGGGCGCTTGCCCTGATGCTTGTGGCGACGCCGTCTTCGGCATTGCTCGTACAGCCGGTCTTTCTGGACATGCGCTACAGCGGCGCTCAGTCCAACGGCGGCATCCGGGTCGTGAACGACCGCAACCGCCCCGTTTCCGTCGAACTGACGGTGAGCAGCCTTGAAATTCCCGAGAAGGGACAGGCGGTATTCACCCCCGTCGAAGGCGAGGACTTCCTGATCTTTCCCGCCGTGGCGAACATCCCGCCGAACGGCACTCAGATTTTCCGCATTCGTTGGGTCGGGGACCCGACACTGGCGGAAGGCAAGATGTTCGCCTTCACCACCAGCGAATTGCCGATCGAAATGGACCAGACGGCAGGCGCCGCCGTGCAACTGCTTTACGCGATCCAGACTGTGGTCGCGATCGGTCCGGCCGGCGCACGCGCCGATATAAAGCCCATTGCAATCCGTCGCGGCGAACTGGCCGACGGCACGAAGGGCGTGATCATCACCTTCGAGAACACCGGCGCCCTGCATGGCCAGGTGAACTCCAGCACCATCACCGTGTCCGTCCCCGGCTGGAGCCACCGCATCGAGCCGGCCGACGTCTCGAACGCCGTCGGCTTGGGACTGGTGCCTGCAAACGCCAAACGCGAGATGTTCCTCGCCCTTCCCGACGTACCGGCCGATGGCGATCTCAATGTCGTCGCCGACGTTCCCGCCGCACCCTTGATCTGAGCACGCACGTGATCCGGGGGGACAAAATCAAGTTGATGACCGCCACGACGCTGATGGCGTTTTTGGTGACACCGCACGGCGCCTTCGCCTGGGCGAATACGCTGGACCTGTTCGACAGCGGCGTGATCGTCACGGCGCCGCCTGCGCCTGCGCGCATCAACTCTACACAGCAGGACATCGAACTGGTCGTGCCGGTCCGAGAACGTGGACCTCTCGGGCAGGCGACGATCATCATCGGCGCCGACGACAGCATCCGTATCCGGGCCGCCGATCTGGTCGGCCTGCTGCGCAGCCTGATCACACCCGCTGCGGCTCAGTCACTGACCGGACTGGCGAATGACCAGGGCTATCTGACGCCCGAGGCCGTGCGCGGCCTCGGCTTCGATCTGGTGTTCGATCCAGGCCTTCTTGATCTGGCCGTGAGCGTCCCCCTGGAGGCCCGGCAGCGGCAGACTTTCGAACTGGGCTTCGACACATCCGTCACGCCCCCGACAGTCACCGACCGTCAGGCCGGTTTTTCCGCCTATGTCAATTATCGCGCCTCGATCGATTATCTTCACCGCGACACCGGTTCGAGAGAAAAAGGGCTGCAGGCGCCGCGCTTCGACCTGGACGTCAACGGCTCCGTCGGCCCGGTCGCATTCGAAAACCTGCTGACCATCGACGCCGATGCGCCTGAAGCCTTTCAGCGCAATGCCTCGCGCCTGATTTACGATCAATCCGACAAGGCCATTCGCTGGACCGTCGGCGATCTGTTGCCCGAGGGCAATTCGTTCCAGAGCGCGAGCGATATCGCCGGCCTCAGCGTGGCCCGACTGTACAGCTTGCGGCCCAACGATCGTTTCGTGGCGTCGCGGTCCTCACGCAGCATCACGTTGCGCGAAGCGTCTACGGTCGACATCAGAATCAATGGCGCGACCGTCCGCACCCTGACCCTGCAACCTGGCACCTATGACCTGCAGGATCTTCCGCTGACGCAAGGGGCGAACGCGGTCGAGATCGTTGTCGAGGGACCATCGGGAGCCCGCGAGGTCATCTCGTTCGACTTCTTCAGCGACGCAACCCTGCTGGCGCCCGGCGTCGACGAGTTCTACTTCTCGGGCGGCGTACGCGCGCCGCGGGAGTTCGGCAGTATCGATTATCGCCAGGACGATCCGATCGTTTCGGGGTTCTATCGCCGCGGCATCAACGCCCAGCTCACCGCCGGCGCCAACTTGCAGGCCACAAAAGACGCCAGTCTTGTCGGCGCCGAGCTTGTGTACGGCGGCGGTTGGGGTCTGACGGCGTTCGAACTGGCGGTCAGCAATCGCGACATCGAAGGCGGCGGTTATGTCGCGCGCGTCGAGCATCGCGTCTTTCGCGAACTTAAAACCCTTCCGGGCCAAGAAACCTTTGATTTCTCGATCGAAATGCGGAGCCGTGAATTCGCGACGATTGAACAGCTAGGCTCTGCAACAAACTTCGCCTACCAGGCCGCAGCTCGTTACTCACGCCCGCTGAGCCGGAGCTTGACCGCCTCGATCGGCGCGGATTACGCCAAGGGCCGCGATCAGTTGCGTGACCGTTACGGCGTGACGACCTTCGCCAACTGGCGCCTCAACTACGAGACCAACGTCAACTTCGGTGCGACCTACAACTCCAATGCGATCAGGGGCGAAGAGACCAATGTCTTCGTCAACCTGACCCGCCGCTTCGGCGCTCGCCGAACCGTCTCGGCCGGAGCGGAGAGCCGCAGCGGCCTGGTGCGCGCCGGCTATTCGCGAGCGCCCGAGCGGTCGCTCAACGATTGGGCCTACAGCGTCGATGTCTCGCGGACGAATGAAGCCATCGGCCTGAACGGCGCAGCCGTCTACATCGCCAACCGCGGCGAGCTGGAGGTCAACCACGCGACCGTCTTCGACAACGACGGCGAAATCGCAAACCAGCAGACCTCGCTGCGCGCCTACGGCTCCGTAGGCTATGCTGGCGGACGGCTCGGCATCGGACGCCGCGTCTACGATTCCTTCGGTCTGGTGTCGGCTCATAGCAGTCTGGGGCGCCGGCCCGTGCTGATCCGCGGCTTGTCCGCCCTGGAAGAGAGCGCCCGGTCAGGACCGTTAGGGCCTGCCCTGGTGCCGCTGGGTTCCTATTATGCGCAGTCCGTGCCCTACGACGTCGAAGACCTGCCGATCGGCTATGACTTGGGCTCGGGCCTGTTCCAGGTGCAACCGCGCCTGCACTCGGGCTATGCCCTCACGGTCGGCTCGGCCTATTACGTCACGGCGTCAGGCATCATGATGGACGATCAGGGCCAGGCGGTCAGCCTGCGCTCGGGTCGCGCCGTCTCGCTGGACGACCGCGATGCGCCGCAAGCCGATGTGGTCACAAACCGCCAGGGACGGTTCGCCGTCAGCGGGCTGTCCGCCGGGCGCTGGCGCATCACCTTGGTCGGCCAACCCGCGCTGATCTATGATATCGTCGTTCCGGACACGACCCTATACCGGGCCGGCGAGATCCGTCCGACCGTGACGGCAGGAGGAAGCCGATGAACCGCAAGGCGTTGATGACGGCGGCGGCGCTGGCCGCCGCGACTTTGGGCGGGGCGGGCGCGGCCCAGGCCGAGTGCGATCTGACCTCGGTGCGCGTGATCTCGGACGGCGTGGTTCTGCGCTACGACCCGTTCGATCAGGACGACGCACGCGGCGAGATTCAGGTGCGTCTGGCCTCGAACGACGGCTGCGCCAATGCACGTATCGAGATGGCGGTGACGCCGGACATCGACAGCATCGGCCCCTCGGGCTCGCTGCAGGCCCGCGACGGCGCCAACGGCGTGACCGTCCAGCTGACCTCGCAGATGGGGCCGGCGCGCATCGTGACCGATCCCTCGAACGCCTTCAACAGCCCCGCGCCGGCCGGCCGCTTGTCGGCCTCGGGCGTGCTGACCGGGCCGGGCCTCAGGGTGTCTGCGTCCTATGGTCAGGTGGTGCCGCCGGGTCGCTATCGCGCGCGCGCGACGTTGTTGACCCGCGCCCTGGACGCAGAGGGCGACGCGACCGCGACGATCGAGACGCCTTTCTATGTGGAGATCGAGGTCCAGCCCTCGTTCCGCCTGGCCGCAGGGGTCGAACAGCAGCGTCTGTTCCTGGGCGAACTGACGCCCGGCGCCGAAAGCCAGCCGATGACCTTCAACGCCTATTCCAACGTGGGCTATGAGTTGAAGGTGCGCTCGGATCATCAGTGGCGCATGACCCTGGACGGCTCCAACGCCGCCGATGCGCCCAGCGTGCCTTATCGCGTCGCCATTTCAAATCGTCCCGTTCGCCGCGACGGCGACGAGGCCTCGGTGCTGCGCTTCGACCAGCCCAGGAACGGGCGGCGCTCGCACGAACTCAAAGCGACGGCGCTTCCGTTCGAGTCGGGCCAGGCCGGCGCTTATAGGGACTTCATCACTGTAGAGATCAGCCCACGCCTCGGCGGCGGCTCATCTCCTGCGTAGAATGACAACAGGCCCGACCGGAGGACATCCAGTCGGGCCTGTTATTGTCCTGTCCGCTTAACCTAAAGCGGCGAGATCGACACGCGCATGAAGACCGGCGCCTGGACGTCCGTCAGCGCTGCATTGGTCAGCCGCCAATTGACGGTGCGTACGCGGGGCTGGTTCGAAAACAGTTGCAACTGGCCCGACGGGTCCACCGTGTCCTGCTCCGCCCCATGCGACAGCAGGCCGCCTGTGACGTTCAGCAGTCGCACATCCATACGATAGCCCGGGGTGTTGCAGACCTCGCGCACCATGCCGAGCTCGACCACGCCGTCGCGCATGAACAAGGCAGCGTCGCCGACCTCGGACTGCACCCGGCAAAAGGGCTGCACCACGGCGACGAGGCGGAAACCAACACTGGCGTCGGCGGCGGACGCCGCGCTGGGCAGGGCAAGCACAGCACCCAGGGATGCGGTTGCACAAGCGGCGGTCTTGAAAACGTTCACGGGAATTCTCCCTCCGGTTCATCCCGACAATCGTCGCTGCAGGTAAAAATCACGCGTAGGGACATGCTTTACCGATGCTGAGCAGACAGCGTTTCCAGCTATTTAAGAACTGAAAATCGTCGACGGCTGGCGACGTGCAAGATCGACAGGCACACGCGTGGCCGTCCTTATGCCTGAACAATCAAAAAGCGTTGGCTTCTGACCGTCGGATGGATTGCTTAACGCGGGTGCGTAGCAATCGTCGGAAGACGGGTTGTGCGGACGGTATTTCCGCAGCGTTTTCAACGATGATTGGAAAAATGGCGCACCCGGAGCGATTCGAACGCCCGACCCCCAGATTCGTAGTCTGGTGCTCTATCCAGCTGAGCTACGGGTGCGGCTGCCTTGCGGCGAGGGCGGGTCTTTAGCTCGGGGATTGGGCGGACGCAAGCGGGGGAATGCAGTTTTGCGCAGATAGAGCGGTTGGCGCGGCGCGCGGGACGGATTAGGCCTTTGGGACGCTCTCGCCTCTCCGGATAGTCCATGCGCTCGTTTCGTCGTCAGATCGCCGCCCTGCTCGTGCCCGTCGTCCTGGCGGGGTGTCAGACGACAGGGATGCAAGCGGCGGCACCCCAAGGCATAGCGGGCGCTCCGGCTTCGTCGTCGGCGTCGTCCTCGGCTCGGGGGCCGTTCGTGACGGCGGCCAATCCGCTGGCGGTCGAGGCGGGAATGAAGGTGTTGCGGCGCGGCGGCGCGGCGGTGGATGCGGCGGTGGCGATCCAGGCGGTGCTGGGGCTGGTGGAGCCGCAATCGTCGGGCCTGGGCGGCGGCGCCTTCATGATGAGCTATGACGCCGGGACCGGGACGGTGACGGCCTATGACGGGCGCGAGACGGCGCCGGCGTCGGCGACGCCCGAGCTGTTCTATGAGGACGGCAAGCCCCTGGCCTTCATCGACGCGGTCCTGTCGGGGCGTTCGACGGGCGCGCCGGGCGCGGTGGCCATGCTGGCCATGGCGCAGAAGGATCACGGCAAGCTGGCGTGGCGCGACCTGTTCGGGGACGCCGAGCGGTTGGCGCGCGACGGGTTCACGGTCAGCCCGCGTCTGGCCGGCATGATCAACGGGCGCTTTCCCCAGGCGCGGACGCGCTGGGCGACCGCCTATTTCACCAAGCCGGACGGGACGCGGTATCAGGCAGGCGACACGCTGAAGAACCCCGCCTATGCCGACACGGTCGTGCGGTTGGCGCAGGAGGGGCCGGGCGTCGTCTATGGCGGCTCCATCGGGCATGAGATCGCCGACGCGGTGCGCGAAGGGCCGCGTCCCGGCGGTCTGACCGAGGCGGACATCGCCGGCTATCGGCCGCTTCGCCGTGACGCTATTTGCCGCCCGTATCAGGCCTATGTGATCTGCGTGCCGCCGCCGCCGTCCAGCGGGGTGGCCCTGTTGCAGTTCCTGGCCATGGCCGAGAAGACGCCGGATCTGGACAAGGGGGCCGCGAGCCCCGAGGCCTGGGTCGCGTTCGGGCGGTTGCAGCGGCTGATGTATGCCGACCGGGACCGTTATGTGGGCGACAACGACTTCGTCGGCGTGCCTATCGCCGGCCTGCTGGATCCCGACTATGTCGCCGCCCGCGCGGCGCTTGCGCCCCAGGTGGATGGACCTGTGGAGGCGGGTGCGCCGACGGGGTCGCCGCCGCGCGGGATCGACCAGACAGCCGAGCCGGGCGGGACCTCGCACATGGTCGTGGTCGACGCCTGGGGCAATGCGGTCAGCATGACGACGACGGTTGAGAGCATCTTCGGCAACGGTCGGATGGTCGGCGGCTTCTTCCTGAACAATCAGCTGACAGACTTCTCGTTCACGCCGCGTGAGGACGACCACCCGGCCGCCAATGCGGTGGCGGCGGGCAAGCGGCCACGGTCGTCGATGACGCCGGTGCTGATCCTGGATCGGCAGGGCCGTCTGGTCGGGGCCATCGGGTCGCCGGGCGGGTCCAGCATCCTGGCCTATGTGGCCAAGGCGCTGGTCGGGACGATGGATTGGGGCCTGTCGATGCAGGACGCAATCGCCCTGCCCAATCTGGTGGTGCGGGGCGACATGGTCGGCGCCGATACCGACATGATCGCGCCAGAGATCCGCGACGCCCTGGGCGCGGCGGGCATGCGGCTTCAGCCCAACGCCACCGAGACCTCGGGACTTCATGGGGCGATCTGGCGCGACGGTCGATGGGATGCGGGGGCGGATCCGCGTCGCGAAGGGGTGGCGGTATCAGAGGTTCGCTAGAGGCTCAGCGGCCGGGGCGGATCGACAGCTGGAAGGCCAGCAGGCCCTCGCTGACGTCGGTATCGAGGCCGTTCATGCCCCGCAGGCCCTTGCCGGCGTCGATCTCGCGATAGACGACGCCAAAGGAGGTCTGCATGTCGCCCTTGCGATAGGCCACGCCGATCGAGGCGTCTCCGAGGAAGCTGCCCTTGTCTTGGGTATAGCCTGAGCGGGTGTAGTCGCCGTCGCGCGTGCGGGCGAAGTTGTAGCCCACGGCGCGGCCTGAGCCTGCAGCATACAGATACCAGCGGGGCCTTTCGCCGAACCGTTCGCGGCCGTTGGGCGCCAGACGGTCCAGTCCCTCGCCGATCTTGAGGGTCACGCCGGCCTCGGCCGAGCGGCCCTCGCTGCCGACGCCCAGGCCGGCATGGGGCGTCAGGCTGACTTCCAGACCCGAAGCCGTATGGCCGCGCGCGGCCCGGAAGCCGCGCACATAGCGCAGGTCATAGGCGTCTGGGTCCAGTTCAGCCCGGTCCACTGGAGTGACCGGCAACGGCGAGCCGTCGGCGCGACGAAGCCGCCCTGCGGTCTCCAGCGTGACGCGGTCGGTGAAGTCGGTGCGGTCGATCCAGACGTCGCGTCGGGTGGTGGCGGACAGGCCCGATCCGTCCTCGGGGCGGAAGGCGGTGGGGATTTCGATCTCTGGACCGAAACGGGCGTCGGGCGCGACACGGAAGGTGGTCTGGTCGGTCAGGCGGGCGGTCACGGCGCCCGCAGCGTCCGGCGCAGCGTCGAAGGCGTTGGGGGCCCAGGTCTGCGCACAGGCGGCGTTGGCGCAGGCTGTCGCCAATACGCCGGTCGCTCCAATCATGCAGGCCTTCAAACGCATCCGGTCTCCCCACCGATCCGCTGAACTCACACTGCAACCACCCGGCGCAGGAGTCCAACAGGTTTTCGACATGGTTTCGTCGCTTTTCAACGAGGACGACCGGCGAGGGTTCCCAAATGCAAAAGGGCCCCGCTGTCGCGGAGCCCTTCGAGGTCTTCAGTGCTGAGGCCTATTGGCAGGCCAGGCACTCGTCGTAATCGGTCTTGGGCATGGAGAAGAGATCGGGCTGGTTCGGATCCAGAACCGCCTCGACCTTGTCCTCGGCGCCGGCGAAGGCCGCGCGCTGCACCGACTTGGAGCGCAGATAATACAGCGACTTCACGCCACGTTCCCAGGCGGACCAGTGCAGCATGTGCAGATCCCACTTGTTGACGTCGCCGGGGATGAACAGGTTCAGCGACTGGGCCTGGCAGATTTCCGGCGCACGGTCGGCGGCCAGTTCGACCACCCAGCGCTGGTCCAGTTCGAAGGCGGTCTTGAAGATGCCCTTCTCGTCCTCGTTCAGGGCCTCGATGTGCTGGACCGAGCCTTCCTGTTCCAGGATCGAGTTCCAGACGGCCTCGGTATTGATCCCCTTCTCGTCGAGCAGGCGCTCCAGATAGGGGTTCTTGACCGCGAACGAGCCCGACAGGGTCTTGTGGGTATAGATGTTGGCCGGGATCGGCTCGATGCCGGCGGACGTGCCGCCGCAGATGATCGAGATCGAGGCGGTCGGGGCGATGGCCAGCTTGTGGCTGAACCGCTCCATGACGCCGCGTTCTTCGGCGTCCAGGCAAGGGCCCTTCTCTTCGGCCAGCAGGCGGCTGGCCTTGTCGGCCTCGCGACGCAGATGCTTGAACAGGCGCATGTTCCACGACTTGGCCATGGCGCTTTCGAAGGCGACGCCCTGACCCTGCAGGAAGGAGTGGAAGCCCATGAGGCCGAGGCCCACCGAACGCTCGCGCTTGGCCGAATAGACGGCGGCGGCCATGGCGGGCGGGGCGCGGCGGATGAAGTCTTCCAGGACGTTGTCCAGGAAGCGCATCAGGTCCTCGACGAAGCGCGGCTCCTCGCGCCATTCCAGGAAGGTCTCGGCGTTGACCGAGGACAGGCAGCAGACGGCGGTCCGGTCCACGCCCAGGTGGTCACGGCCGGTGTGCAGCATGATCTCGGCGCACAGGTTGGACTGTTTGACCTTCAGGCCCAGGTCGCGCTGGTGCGGCGCCATCTGGCGGTTCACCGTGTCGGAGAAGATCATATAGGGCTCGCCGGTCTGCATCCGGATGTCGAGCAGCTTGGTCCACAGCGAACGGGCGTCGACGGTCTTCATGACCTCGCCGTTCTTGGGCGACTTCAGATCAAACGTGGCGCCGGCCTTCACCGCCTCCATGAACTCGTCAGTGATGTTGATGCCGTGGTGCAGGTTCAGGGACTTGCGATTGAAGTCGCCCGAGGGTTTGCGGATTTCGAGGAACTCCTCGATCTCGGGGTGGTGGATGTCGAGATAGACGGCGGCCGAGCCGCGACGCAGCGAGCCCTGCGAAATCGCCAGGGTCAGGCTGTCCATCACGCGGATGAAGGGGATGATGCCCGAGGTCTTGCCCGCGCCCTTCACCTTTTCGCCGATGGAGCGCACGCCGCCCCAGTAGGTGCCGATGCCGCCGCCGTTCGAGGCCAGCGAGACGTTCTCGTTCCACACGTTCTGGATGCCGTCCAGGCTGTCGCTGACGGCGTTGAGGAAGCAGGAGATGGGCAGGCCGCGATCCGCGCCGCCGTTCGACAGGACAGGCGTCGCCGGCATGAACCACAGGCGGCTCATATAGTCATAGAGGCGCTGAGCGTGTTCGGGATCGTCCGAGAAGGCGGTCGAGACGCGGGCGAACATGTCCTGATAGCTTTCGCCGGCCAGCAGGTAGCGGTCCTCCAGGGTCTTCTTGCCGAAATCGGTCAGCAGGGCGTCGCGCGACCGGTCCACCTGGACCGATTTCACCACCGTCAGGTGGGGGCGTTCAGGCGTCTGCGTTCCCGCAACACCTTGGAATTCCGTCGTCTTCAATGCCTCGCCGCCAGCCATGGTCATCCGCGTCCTGAACAGAAAAAGCCTAGAGCCACCTGCGCCGTAACCACATCATCTTGTGGCCTCTGCGCTCCCCGAGCCCACATATAGGGCGCATATGCCTAATGACCCGTCAACGGGCTTGACGGACACTTAGTGGGCGAATCGCTTGGACAAGTCGCGCAGGCCTGGGGAAAAGCCAGTGCGCAAGCCAGCACGGCCCCTTTACGTTCACGCGACAGCACGATCACGAACGCGTGATCGGAACATTGACCGAGCTTGGCCGTTTGGGCCGTCCATGACCCAATCCCTGACCTTGGCCGATATCCGTTCCTTTTTGATACGCGTCCTGACGGTCGCCCGCACGGAGATCGCGGCGCTGGGCGCCTTGCTGGTCCTAGCCCTGTCGGTGTCGATCTTCGCCGAGGTGACCGAGGACCTGGGCAGCGGCGACACCCAGGTGTTCGACCGTCATGTCCTTGCGCTGATGCGTCCCTATGCCGACGACCCCGGACGACCCTGGGGCCCGTGGTGGCTGAAGGAGGCGGCGGCGGACATCACTTCGCTAGGCGGCATATCGGTGCTGGGCCTGTTCGCTTTGATCGTGATCGTCTTCCTGCTGAGCCAGAGGAAATGGCTGTCGTCCCTGCTGCTGATCCTGGCGCTGGCCGGAGGCGTGGTGCTGAGCGAGGGTCTGAAGGCCGTGTTCGAGCGCGAGCGGCCGCCCGTCGCCATGCAGGCGGTCGAGACGATCAACGCCAGCTTCCCCTCGGGCCACGCCCTGCTGTCGACGGTCTTCTATCTGAGCGTCGCCGTCATGCTGACGCGCGCCTTTCCCAAGCGGCGGTTCAAGATCTTCGTTCTGGGCGTCGGCATGCTGATGGCCCTGCTGGTCGGACTGACGCGCATCTATCTGGGCGCCCACTGGGCCTCGGACGTATTCGCGGGCTGGGCCGTCGGCGCCGCCTGGGCCATGGTCCTCTGGCTGGTCGCCTATGGTGTGGAACGGCTGCAGAAACGCCACCACGCGACGTTGCAGGACCAACCGGCGGCCGATCTCCCGGAAGAAGGCCCGACCAAAGTCTAGGCCCGCCGTCCGGGTGGCGACGCGCTAGTCTGGCTGGACGCCGCGAGAGATAAGCCATGGACCACGCCGCCCTCTACGCCGAACGCCTGAAGACCCCGGATCAGGCCGCCGCCCTGATCCGCTCGGGCGCCAAGGTCGCCATGGGCCTGGGCGTGTCCCAGCCGCCCGCCTTGCTGAAGGCTCTGGCCGAGCGGGCGGAGCGGGAGGAGGTCGAGGATGTGAACCTCTACTATCTGCTCTCAACCGCCATCGCGGGCGAGACGGTGCTGCGCTACGAGCTGATGGACCGGATCCGGCCCTGGAGCCTGTTCCACAGCGCCATCGAACGGCGTCTGGAACAGCGGGCCTACGAAGAGGGCCGGCCCAATCCCGTCCAGTTCATTCCTACCGGCTTCCAGCAGTCGCCGCGCCTGCTGTGCGACGAGGTGAAGGTGGACACCCTGGTCTGCACCGTGTCGCCGATGGATGCGGACGGCTTCTTCTCGTTCGGGACCAACACCGACTATTCCAAGCCGGTGTCGCAGACGGCGCGGACCGTGATCGTCGAGGTCAATCCGCACATGCCGCGCGTGTTCGGCGACTGCACCGTCCATGTGTCGAAGGTCGCCGGCATCGTCGAACACGCGGCCCCCCTGCTGGTCGTGCCGCGCGCCGAGCCTCAGCCGGCGGACTTGACCATCGGGCGGATCATCGCCGGCCTGGTCGAGGACGGCGCCACGCTGCAAATGGGGATCGGCGCCCTGCCCAACGCCGTCTGCGACGCCCTGAAGGACCATCGCGACCTGGGCGTCCATACCGAGATGTTGACGCCCGGCCTGGTCGAACTGATGCAGGCCGGCGTCGCCAACCATGCCCGCAAGACCCTGCATCCCGGCGTGGGGGTGTTCGCCTTCTCGATGGGCGACCTCAACACCTATGAATTCCTGGACGGCAATCGCGGCATGGAGGCCCATCCGGTCTCCTATGTGAACGACCCGGCCGTGATCGCGCGCGATGCGAAGATGATCTCGGTCAACGCCACGCTTCAGGTCGATCTGACCGGCGCCTGCTGTTCGGAGTTCCTGAACGGGCGCCAGTTCACGGCCGCCGGCGGTCAGCTGGACTTCGTGCGCGGCGCCTACGGCTCCGAAGGCGGCAAGTCGATCATCGCCTGTCACGCCACGGCGGCGAAGGGGACGGCCTCGCGCATCGTGGCGCGGCTGGACGGGCCGGTCACCACGCCGCGCAATGACACGCACATCATCGCCACCGAACACGGCTGGACCAATCTGAAGGGCAAGTCGTCCAGCGAGCGCGCCCGCGTCCTGATCGCCCTGGCCGCGCCCGAGTTTCGCGACGGGCTGACGGCGGCGGCGCGCGAGCAGGGCCTGATCTGACGTGACGGCTTGATCTTCGGCCGCCTGTCAGGACTTCTACGCCCATGAATACCGTCCGCCTGCTGGCCCTGCTCGCCCTTCTCCTCGCCGCGCCCGTCAGCGCCAGCGCGGCGCAGGGCGCCTATGCGACACAGGGGGATTGCGGCGGCCGGCCCATGACCGGCGTGCGGATGGCGCCCGGCTATTGCCTGGGGCTGGTGTGGCAGGGATCGGGCGCCGAGGGGCCACGAATGCCGCGCGGCCTGTTGGCGCTGTCCGGCGGCGGCTGGTTGGTGACGGACCTGGGCAACTGGTATCCGGGCAACGGCGCCATCTGGCGGCTGTCGTTCGGCCCCGACGGCGCGCCGCGCTGGCGACGGCTGGCCCAGGGCCTGAACATGCCGCACACGGCGGCGCGCGGACCGGACGGGCGCCTCTATGTGTCCGAGATGAACCGGATCCTGACGCTGGATCCCGACGCGGCCGATCCAGCGGCGACGGTGCGCACGGTGATCGGCGACCTGCCGGACAACCGGCTGCACGCCAATCGCCATCCTCTGTCCAGTTTCGTCTTCGACGGGAACGGTGATCTGTTGGTCAATGTCGGCGCCCCCAGCGACCGCTGCGTGGATGCGCAGGGCCGGGCGCGCACAGACGCCAGGGGCGCCTGCATCGACAGCGCCGCGACGGCCCAGGTGCGCCGCCACGCCTATCTGGGGAACGGCCGGTGGGACGAGGACAGCACGGTCTTCGCCTCGGGCCTGCGCAACTCCATCGCCCTGGTCCGGCATCCGTTGGGCACGATCCTGCAAGGCGAGAACTCGGTCGATCTGACCACGCCCGACCATCCCTATGACGAGATCAATGTCTTGCGTCAGGGCGGCCATTACGGCTGGCCCTATTGCGTGGACCTGGCGACGCCCCTGCCGGGCTGGAGCGCGGCCCAGGCGCAATGCGGCGAGCGCGACCGACCGCTGGCCCTGCTGCCGCCGCACGCCGCGCCGCTGGACCTGGTTTATTACGAGGGGGCGATGTTCCCCGAACTGCGCGGCCGACTGCTGATGAGCTGGCACGGCTATCGCCGCGCGGGCGGCCGGATCGTGGCGGCCGAGACGGATGCGGAAGGCCGCCCCCTGACGGACCGGGGCGGGCGCTACGCCATCTATCCGCGAGGATCGCTGACCTATCCGGCCGGGGCGCCCAGCGTACGCGGCAAGGTGCTGACACCAGGCTGGGACACGGCCGTGGGTCGTCAGCCGCGTGGCGCGCCGGTGGTCCTGGCAGTCGCCGCCGACGGCGCGATCTGGGTCACGGACGACCGGAACCGGGCGATCCTCAGGATCGCCCGGTCGGAGATCGCGCCCTAGGCCTTGCGCGCGTCGCGCTTGGCCAGGACGCGCAGGCGCAGGGCGTTCAACTTGATGAAGCCGGCGGCGTCCTTGTGGTCATAGGCCTGGACGCCTTCCTCGAAGGTCACCAGGTCCTGATCGTACAGGCTGTGGGGGCTTTCGCGGCCGATGACGCTGACGTTGCCCTTGTAGAGCTTGACCTTGACCGTGCCGGACACCTTTTCCTGGCTCAGGTCGATGGCGGCCTGTAGCATCTCGCGCTCGGGCGAGAACCAAAATCCGTTGTAGATCAGCTCGGCGTATTTCGGCATCAGCTGGTCCTTCAGGTGCATGGCGCCCCCGTCCAGGGTGATGCTTTCGATGCCGCGGTGCGCCGCGATCAGGATCGTGCCGCCGGGGGTCTCGTAGACGCCGCGCGACTTCATGCCGACGAAGCGGTTCTCGACCAGGTCCAGACGGCCGATGCCGTTGTCGTGGCCGTACTGGTTCAGGGCGGTCAGGATCGTAGCCGGCGACAAGGCCTCGCCGTTGATCGAGACGGCGTCGCCTTGCTCGAAGCCGATCTCGATGACGGTGGCCTTATCCGGCGCGTCCTCGGGCGAAATGGTGCGCTGGTGCACGAACTCGGGGGCCTCGACCGCCGGGTCTTCCAGCACCTTGCCCTCGGACGAGGAGTGCAGAAGGTTGGCGTCGACGCTGAAGGGCGCCTCGCCGCGCTTGTCCTTGGAAATCGGAATCTGGTTCTTCTCGGCGAAGTCCAGCAGGGCCTCGCGGCTGCGGAACTCCCACTCGCGCCAGGGCGCGATGACGCGGATGTCGGGCTCCAGCGCATAATAGCCCAGCTCGAACCGGACCTGGTCGTTGCCCTTGCCGGTCGCGCCGTGACAGACGGCGTCGGCGCCGACCTGACGCGCGATCTCGATCTGGCGCTTGGAGATCAGCGGGCGGGCAATGGAGGTGCCCAGCAGATAGTCGCCCTCATATTGCGCATTGGCGCGGAACATCGGGAAGACGAAGTCGCGCACGAACTCCTCGCGCAGGTCGTCGATGAAGATGTTCTCGGGCTTGATGCCCAGCTTGAGCGCCTTCTCGCGTGCGGGGCCAAGCTCCTCGCCCTGGCCCAGGTCGGCGGTGAAGGTCACGACCTCGGCGTTATATTCAGTCTGCAGCCACTTCAGGATGATCGAGGTGTCCAGGCCGCCCGAATAGGCGAGGACGACCTTCTTGATGGGCTTGTCGGCGGGGGCGGACATGGCGGCTCTTTCTACAGGCTTGGGCGGCAGTCGTCGGGGAGTTGACGCGCGCATAAGACCGGGGGTCCGGCGATGCAACCTTTTCCGGGGTCTGCCGACGAAGAGACGGCGGCGAACATGAACCTTTGGTCATGTTTCATTCCGTCGCGTTGCCACACGACAGACCAGCGTTATGGTCCGAACCAACTGCAATCCTGAGGATCTCGCATGCGCCGCACCGGCTCTCTCGTCGCCGCCGCCGCCCTTCTGGCGGTTTCAACCCCTGTCTGGGCCTCTGTCGCGCCCGCCCCGGCCGTCCAGGCGGCTGCGCCCGCCGTCCAGGCCGCGCCGGTCGCCGATCTGGTCGCCGAAGTCGATATTCCCTACACCAAGTTCACCCTGGACAACGGCCTGACCGTCCTGGTCCACGAGGACCACAAGGCCCCGGTCGTGGCCGTGTCCGTCTGGTACAATGTCGGTTCCAAGGACGAGCCGGCCGGCAAGACCGGATTCGCCCACCTGTTCGAACACCTGATGTTCGGCGGGTCCGAGAATGCGCCGGGCAGCTATTTCACGCCGATGCGCAACATGGGCGCGACGGACATGAACGGCACGACCTGGTTCGACCGCACCAACTATTTCGAGACGGTCCCGACCCCGGCGCTGGAACAGGCGCTGTTCATGGAAAGCGACCGCATGGGCTATATGCTGGGCGCCATCAGCCAGGAGACGCTCGATCTGCAGCGCGGCGTGGTCCAGAACGAGAAGCGCCAGGGCGACAACCAGCCCTATGGCCTGAACCAGTACAAACAACTTGAAGCCCTGTTCCCCGAAGGCCACCCCTATCGCCACTCGACCATCGGCTCGATGGCCGATCTGGACGCGGCGTCGATGCAGACGGTGCGTGACTGGTTCACCTCCAACTACGGCCCCAACAACTCGGTGCTGGTCCTTGCCGGCGACATCACGCCCGCCAAGGCGCGTGAGCTGACCGAGAAATATTTCGGCCCCATCGCCAAGGGTCCGGTCAACAATCCCGCCCAGGCGCCGGTCCCGACCCTGTCTGCGCCGGTCAATGAGACGACGCATGACCGCGTCTCCAACGCCCAGGTCGAGATCAGCTGGGTCGTGCCCGGCATGCTGGACGCGGACTCGGTGCCGCTCAGCGTCGGCGCCTCGGTGCTCGGCGGCCTGGCGTCTTCGCGTCTGGACAATGAACTGGTGCGTGGCGACCAGAGCGCCGTGTCGGTCAGCGCCTCGAACGGCGCCTATCACCGCATCGGCATCTTCGAGATCAGCGCGATGGTGAAGCCCGGCGAGGACCCGGCTGCGGTGGAGGCCCGCACCCGCGAGATCCTGAACGGCCTGATCGCCAACGGCCCGACGCAGGACGAGATCAACCGCGTCGTCACCCAGTACGCCTCGCGTCGCATCCAGGGCCTGGAACAGGTCGGCGGCTTCGGCGGCAAGGCCACGGCCCTGGCGGAAGGCCAGCTCTATGCCGGCGATCCCGAGTTCTACAAGAAGGAGTTGGCCGCCTATGCGGCGGTGACGCCGGCCCAGGTCCAGGCGGCGATGCAGAAGTGGTTGACCCGTCCGGCCTATACGCTGACGACGCTGGTGGGCGAGCGTGAAGCCTATGCCGAGGCGGCCGCGGCCCCGTCGGGCGCCAACCATACGCCGGCGCCGGAAATCCAGCGCGTCGCCCGCATGGCCAAGCCCGAGATCGGCCAAGTCGCCAACGTCGACTTCCCGGCCGTCGAACGCGCACACCTGTCGAACGGCATGGAAGTCATCTACGCCCAGCGCGACGCCGTGCCCGCCACCAAGATCGCCATCGACTTCGACGCCGGTCTCGCCGCCGACGACCGGGCGAAACTGGGCCTTCAGACCCTGATGCTGGACCTGATGGACGAGGGCACCCGCACCCTGAACGCCACGCAACTGGCCGAGGCGCAAGAAGCGCTGGGCGCCAGCATCACCACCGGCGCGACCATGGATCGCTCGGTCGTGCAGCTGTCCGCCGTCACGCCGAACCTTCAGCCGTCGGTCGCCCTGCTGGCCGAGGTGGTCAAGAGCCCGGCCTTCGCCCCGGCGGAGCTGGAGCGTCTGCGCGCCACCCGCCTGTCGCGCATCGCCGCAGAGCGCACCCAGCCGGCCGCCCTGGCCAGCCGCGCCCTGCCGGAACTGATCTATGGATCGGCCAGCCCCTATGGCCGTCCGTTCAGCGGCAATGGCGACGAGACCAGCGTCAAGGCCATCACCGAGGCCGATATCCGCAGCGACTACGCCAAGTGGATCCGGCCCGACAACGCCAAGATCTTCGTGGTCTCGGACCGGCCGTTGAGCGAGATCACGCCGATCCTGAACGCCAGCTTCGGCCAGTGGGTGCCGCCTGCATCAGCCAAGCCGGTCAAGGACTTCTCGGCCCCGATCCCGGCCGCGACGCCCAAGATCGTCCTGATCGACCGTCCGCAATCGCCCCAGTCCTACATCATGGGCGGCGAAGTGCTGGCCGCTTCGGGCACGGATGATCTGCTGATGCTGAATGCGGCCAACAATGTGCTGGGCAACGACTTCCTGTCGCGCATCAACTCCGACCTGCGCGAGACCAAGAGCTGGTCCTACGGCGTCAACGCCTCGGTCGCCGGCTTCGCCGGACGCGTGCCCTATTTGGTCACCGCCCCGGTCCAGGCGGACAAGACCGGCCCGGCCATCGAAGCCCTGAACCTTCAGTTCAACGACTTCCTGTCGGGCGGCAAGGGCGTCACGCCGGCCGAGCTGGAGCGGACCATCAACGGCAACACCCGCCGTCTGGCCGGCAGCTACGAGACCTCGGCGGCCGTCCTGGGCGCCCTGCGCTCCAACGACCTGCTGGGTCGCCCGGACGACTATCCTGAGACCATCGCCGCCCGCACCAACGCCCTGACGGCGGCCCAACTGGACGCCGCAGCCAAGGCCGCGATCGACCCGTCCAAGTTCGTCTGGGTGGTTGTCGGCGACGCCTCGGTGGTCAAGCCTCAACTGGACGCCCTGGGCATCCCCGTCGAGGTCCGCTCGGCGGCCGGCGCTGCCCAGTAGGCGACGACAGCTTAGAACGACGAAGGCCCGGAGAGCGATCTCCGGGCCTTTTTCTTTGGTCGGATGCAATGCGGCGGAACATTCGCCCCTCGGGTCGAGCCGAGGATGACGACGATATCAGTCGGTCGTCGCACCCGTCGTGCGCATTATCTCGGCGCGCAGTTCGGGCAGGCCCAGGCCCTTTTCCGACGAGGTCAGCAGCACCACCGGGAAGGCGGCGGGGCGTTTGGATATGGCCTTCAGAGTGGCGTCCTGCACGACCTCGCCCTCGCCCTTCTTCAGCTTGTCGGCCTTGGTCAGGACGATCTGATAGCTAACGGCGGCCAGGTCCAGGGCGTCCAGCGCCTCCTTGTCCACCGACTTCAGACCGTGGCGGCTGTCGATCAGCAGATAGACCCGCTTCAGCGTCACCCGGCCGCGCAGGTAGTCGCGGCCCAGATCCTGGAACTTCCTGACCGTGGTCTTGGACGCCTTGGCCCAGCCATAGCCGGGCAGATCGACCAGGCGCATCCGGCCGTCCAGGTCGAAGAAGTTGACCTCGCGCGTCCGGCCCGGCTCGTTCGAGGCGCGGGCCAGCTTGTGCATGCCGACCAGGCCGTTGATCAGGCTGGACTTGCCGACGTTGGAGCGGCCGGCGAAGGCGATCTCGGGCAGGTTCGGCTCGGGCAGTTGCTCGATCTTGGCCGCGCCCATGATGAAGGTGGCGGGCCGCGCGAACAGGACCCGCGCGGCCTCGATTTCCTCGGGCGTGAACTCGGTTTCGTCGATCACGCCGGTGACTTCTTGAACCGGGCGAAGAAGGTGTCGATCGGGTTCTCGGCCTTGTAGCGGTGCATGATCACGTACTGCTGCAGGATGGTCAGGACGTTGGACCAGGCCCAGTAGATCAGCAGGCCGGCCGCGAACGGCGCCATGATGAAGGTGAACAGCAGCGGCATGAACTGGAAGATCTGACGCTGGATCGGATCGGTCGCCGGCGGGTTCATCGCCGTCTGCAGCCACATGGTCAGGCCGTAGGCGATGGCCAGCAGGCCCAGGTGCAGCGGGCCGGCCAGCAGGCCGCCGATCAGCGGCGCCATGGACGGATCCCACGGGATCAGGCCGAACAGGTTCCAGATCGACGACGGATCGCGCGCCGACAGGTCATGCACGAAGCCCAGGAACGGCTGGTGACGCATTTCGATGGTCACCGTCAGCACCTTATACAGGGCGTAGAAGACCGGGATCTGAAGCACCAGCGGAAGACACCCGGCGACCGGATTGATCTTTTCCTTCTGGTACAGGGCCATCGTCTCCTGCTGCTGCTTCTGCGGGTCGTCTTTGAACTTCTTCTTGATCTCCTCCATCTTGGGCTGGAGGTTCCGCATCTTGGACATGCTGGCGTAGGCGTTGTTGGCCAGCGGGAACATCACCAGCTTCACGATGACGGTCAGGGCCAGAATGGCGACGCCGAAGCTGCCGACCAGGCCATAGACGTTTTCCAGGATCCAGAAGATCGGGCGCGTCAGGAACCAGAACATGCCCCAGTCGATCGCATAGACGAAGCGCGGCAGCCCCAGGCTTTCCTCATAGGACTTCAGCACTTCGGCGCGCTTGACCCCGGCGAACAGGCGCTGGGTTTCGGTCGCGGTCGCGCCCGGCTGGACGGTGCGGGTCGTACCCAGGACATTGGCTTCCAGCTGCTGGCCGCCGTTGATGTCGCGCACGCGGAATTCGGTTTCGACCGCCTCGTCCTGCTGGGGCAGCAGGGCCGCCAGCCAGTATTTGTCGGTGATGCCCAGCCAGCCGCCGGTCGAGGCGTTCTCGATACGGGGCTCCTTCAGCCAGTCCTTGTACTTCTTCTGCTCGGTGCGATAGCCGCCGGGCTTGCCGAAGGTGCCGATCGCGCCCTCGTGGACGATGTGCGACGAGCCGGCTGCGGGCGGGACGCCCTGGCGCTGCACGCTGCCGTAGGGGGCGATGGTGATGGCCTGGGTTCCCAGGTTCTGGACCGTGTCCTGAACCGAGAAGACATATCGGTCATCGACCGACATCACGCGGGTGAAGCGCAGGCCCTGGCCGTTGTCCCAGGTCAGGGTGATCGGCGTGGTCGGCGTCAGGGTCGAACCATTGGTCAGGCGCCAGACGGTGTTGGGTCCGGGCACGCCGCCGGCGACGTTGGGGCCGGTCCAGCCGAACTGGGCGAAATAGGCGTTCTGCATCCCTTGCGGGCGGAACAGCTCCACCGGCTGGGGCTTGTCCTGAACCTCGCGATAGTCGGTCAGGAACAGGTCGTCGATACGCCCGCCCTGAAGCGACAGCGAGCCCTTCAAAGTGCCTGACTGGATCGGCACCCGCGCGGCGGTGCTCAGCGCCTGGCTGCGGTCGGTGACGAAGGTCGGGCCTTGGGGGCTGAGCGCCGTGCGCGCAGCGTTGTCGGCGGTCTGCGACTGCTCGGCCTGGGCCTGCTGCTGCACCGCGCGACGCTCGGCCTGCGGACGCAGCACGGCGAAATAATAGATCCCCATGATCAGGGCCGAGCACACGATGAAGATGATCGTGTTGCGCGTGTTCTCGTTTTTCATGGATTCTGGCGGTCCTGGCCGGATGGGGCGCGGGCGGGCGAGGGCTTGGCTGCCCCCCGATCATGTCGCGGTGTCGCCAGCCTTGTAAGCGTCGATTTCACGTCGTCAAGCAGACGGTCCCACGCACGCTCGGTCGTGCCCATGCGGGCGATGAAGACATAGTCGCTGCCGGGCACGCCGTGCTGGGCCAGCATGGCCCGCGCAGCCTCGCGCAGACGGCGTTTGGCGCGGTTGCGAACCACCGCGCCGCCGACCTTTTTCGTGGCGGTGAAACCCAGGCCGATGTGCGGCGAACCGTCGCCGCGCTCCAGACGCTGAATCACCACGGCGCCGCGCGCCTCGGAAACGCCTTTGGCGGCCGCCAGAAACTGGGGCCGCCGCAACAGACGTTTGATCTGTAAAAGGTCGCTCATGCGTCCAAAAGATTCCGGACGCTGAAAGCCGCTTACGCCGTCAGGCGCTTGCGGCCCTTGGCGCGACGGCGCGCAACAATCTTCTGGCCGTTCTTGGTGGCCATCCGGCTGCGGAAGCCGTGACGGCGCTTGCGCACGAGTCGCGACGGCTGATAGGTCCGCTTCACGGTCGGCTCCTGACGTTAAAGGTTGGGCGGCGGGGCAAGAGGCGTCCGTCGCAGGAAGGGCGGGCGTATAAGTCGCATGTCCGCGTGAGTCAACGCTCGGACGGCATTTCGGGACGATGAAACGGATGGCGAAACGAACGGCGAAGGAATGGGGCCTGCGGCTGCTGCCGCTCGTGGCCATCGCCGGTCTGGTGGTCGCCTTCTTCGCCTTGGGCTGGAACCGCTATCTGTCGATGGACCTGATCCGCGAGCACGGCCTGAACCTTCAGGCCTATGCGCGCGAACACTGGTGGATCGCGCTGGCCGCCTTCATCGCCGTCTACGCCCTGGCGACCGCCTCGACCATCCCTGGACCCGTCTTCCTGACCTTGCTGGGGGGCATGATGTTCGGGCCCTATGTCGGCGCCCTGGCCCAGGCGAGCGGGGCCACAATCGGCTCTGTCGTCATCTATTATGTGTACCGCACCTCCATCGGGACGTGGCTGCGCGCCAAGTTCGAGACCGACGCCGGTTTTATGGATCGGCTGGCCAAGGGCATCGATCGTAACGCCTTCACCACCCTGTTCACCCTGCGCGTGATCCCCAGCGTGCCCTTCGTCCTGGTCAACGCCACGGCGGGGATGATGGCGGTGCCGCTGCGGCCCTATGTGATCGCCACCTTCATCGGCCTGTTGCCCTCCACCTTCATCTACACCTGGATTGGATCGCAACTGGGCGACCTGCTGCGCGCCGGCGTGCGGCCGGACCTGCCCATGCTGCTGCATCAGTTCTTCTGGCCCCTGATGGGCGTGGTCTTCCTGTCCCTGCTGCTGCCCATCGGCATCAAGCTGTTCCAGATGGTCCGCGCGCGGCGTAACGCGGGCGCGCCCGCATGAGCGCCCTGTTCGACCGGATCGCCACGCGGCTGAACCTGACGCCCGAACAGGCGACCCTGTGGCGCGAACGCCTGACGCCGCGCGCACCTGATGGTCTGTCGGCACGGCTGCTGCTGCTGACGGTCGCCTTCACCCTGGCGGTCGAGGCGCTGATCATGGGGCCGAACCTGGCGGCCTTCCACGAGCGCTGGCTGCGCGACCGGCTCCAGGCCGCCGAACTGGCCTCGGTGGGCGTCGAGGCCCTGCCCTATAGCGCGGTCGAGGACGACACGGCCGCCGAGCTGATGCGGATTGGCGGGGTCCAGGCGGTGGCCCTGACGGAACAGGGTGTGCGTCGGCTGCTGCTCCAGGCCCCCAACCTGCCCCGTGCGCCTGAACTGATCGATTTGCGGCGCCAGGACAGCTGGGGGCGGCTGACCGACCCCTGGCGCACCCTTTTCGGCCACCCCGACCGCTCGCTGCGGGTCCAGGCCAAGCCGCGTTATCGCTCTGGCGACTTCATCGAGATCGTCACCCCGGCCCAGCCGTTGAAACTGGAGCTGAAGACCTTCCTGCTGAACAGCCTGATCGTGTCCCTGCTGGTGTCGGTGACGGCGGGCGCCCTGCTGTATGGCGGTCTCGCGCTTCTGGTGCTGCGTCCCCTGCGCCGTGTCACCCGCTCAATGGAGCGGTTCGCCGCCGATCCCGAAAGCGAAGCCGAGGCGCCGTCGGATCGGCACGACGAAATCGGTCGGGTCGAGCGCGAGCTGAGCCGGATGCAGGAAGAGGTGCGCCATTCGTTGCGCTCGCGCGCCCGTCTGGTGGCGCTGGGCGAGGCGGTGGCCAAGATCAACCACGACCTGCGTAACATGCTGACCTCGGCCCAGATGGCGTCGGAACGGCTGGCGACCTCGGCCGACCCCCAGGTGGCCAAGGCCCTGCCCCGGCTGGAGCGCGCGTTGAGTCGCGCCGCCAACCTGTCGCGCAATGTGCTGGAATACGGCCGCAGCGAAGAGCCCGCCGCCCAGAAGACGCGCGTGGTCCTGACCAAGGCCCTGACCCTGGCGGCCGAGGATGCGGGGCTGGAGCCGGACGGCGTAGCGCTGATCAAGCAACTGCCGCCGCGCTTCGCCGTCGAGGCCGACGCCGATCAGTTGTACCGGATCCTGGTCAATCTGATGCGCAACGCCCGTCAGGCCATCGAGGCCGATCCGGGCCGGCCGGCCGAGCGCCGCGGCAAGGGCGCGATCACCGTCAGCGCCTTCGGCCAGGACGGTTTCTGCGTGGTCCGCATCGCGGACGACGGCCCCGGCATCCCGCCGCGTTTAGCCGAACGCCTGTTCGAACCCTTCGTCAGCTCCAAGAGCTCCGAAGGCACCGGCCTGGGCCTGACCATCTCGCGCGAACTGGCCGCCCTGAACGGCGGGGATCTCCGCCTGGTCGAGTCCGACGGCGCAGGCGCGACCTTCGAACTGCGCCTGCCGGGTTGAAGGCTTAGGCGGCCTTATTCCAGTCCGTCGTCCGACACCACGAACGGCCGGTTTTCGGCCTTGGCCTGGGCCGCCAGCTCGTCCTGGACCAGGTGCCAGCGCCGCAGCCGTTCGTAGTCGATGGCGTGTTCCGGCGAGGCGTCCAGCCAGTGGCGGAAATCCTCGATCTGCAGCCGGGCGTCCGAGGCGGCGGCATCCGGCAGGGCCGGGACGTTCGGCAACTGACGCGCGACATCGGCGGGGATGGGGAAGTCACCGGACGAGGTGCTGAGGATCATCAAGTCTTCTCGCGTGCGGAAACGGTTGAGGAGGAACCGACCATGCCGTGAAGCTGGGTCTTGCGCCACCTTTTCGTGGCTGCGGCGTTGTGCTGCGTGGCGGCTTATGGCCAAGCTCAAGCCCTCAGGAGACAAGCCCATGATCGTTCGCCCTTCCCTTTGCGCCGTCATGCTGGCGGCTGTGGCGCTGGCCGGACCGGTCCAGGCGCAGGCGGCCCCGACCGCCCCCTATGCCTCGCCCGATCCCTATCGCGATCAACGCGCCCTGCCCGATCCGGCGGATCCGAACAGCCGCGACGCCCTGTTGAGGGCCCGGGGAGAGGCCTACCACCGCGCGAGCGACGATCAACAGACGGAAGAGGAGTTGCGCACCACTCGCGCCCTGAACGACGAGATCGCGGCCCAGAACGTCCTGGCCGACAAGGCCGACGAAGCCGCCCGTCTGGACTATGACGCCGCCCTGGCCCGTCATCAGATCGAGGTGCGCCAGACCGAGGAACAGGCTCGCGCCGCCGCCCTGGCTACCCGTGAGGCCCAGGATCAGTACGACCGCGACTACGCCGCCTGGCAGGAACAGGTGCGGCTGTGCCGGTCCGGCGTCCGCTCGGCCTGCGGGACGCCGGCGCCGTTGGGACGCTAGGTCTCGCTCGCCTTCGACTCGGCGATCAGGGCGTCGTCGATCGCTCGCGCACGGACGGCTGCCGGACGCGCCGCAATCCGCTCGGCATAGGCCTGGAAGGCCGGTCGGGCGGGCAGGCTCTTGAACATCAGGCCCCAGGCGATCTGGCTGCCGACATAGACGTCGGCGGCGGTGAACCGCTCGCCCAGCAGCCACGGGCTCTTGTCCAGCGCGTGCTCCAGGCCATCGACGACCTGATCGAACGAACCATAGCCGACCATGGCGGCTTTTTCGGCAGGCGGCAGTTGTCCGAGCGATTTGGCGGTCACCGCCGCCTCGACAGGGCCGGCGGCGAAGAACATCCAGCGGTAATAGGGGCCCCGCAGCGGGTCATCCGTAGCGGGGGCCAGACCGGCGTCGGGGAAGGCGTCGGCCAGATAGGCGCAGATGGCGGCGCATTCGGTTACGACGATCCCGCGATGGGTGATCGCCGGCACCTTGCCCATCGGATTGATCGCCAGATAGTCCGCAGCCTTCATCGCCGCATAATCGACCACGACGGTGCGATACGGCTGACCGACCTCCTCCAGCATCCAGCGGACGATCCGCCCGCGAGACATGGGGTTGGTGTAGAAGACGATCTCGTCGGTCATGGCGCTCTCCCTTTCGGGAGAGCCTACGCCCGAAAGGGGTTGAGCGTCAGCCCGCGACCAGGCTCATGTCACGACGCGCCATCATGCGGTCGAACTCGGTCCAGACACCCTCGACGCCGTGCCAGTCGCCCTGCGTCGCGGCCTTGGAATATTCGGTCGCGCGCGCCTCGAAGAAGTTGGCGTGCTCGACGCCCGACAACAGCGATTGCAGCCAGGGCAGCGGGTTTTCCTTCACCCCGTAGACTTCCGGCAGCTTGAGCTGACGCAGGCGCCAATCGGCGATGAATCGGATATATTGCTTGATGTCCTCGGGCGTCATGCCCTGGACCGAACCCATTTCGAAGGCCAGGTCGATGAACCGGTCTTCCATGGTCACCACGGTCTTGCAGCAGTCGACGATGTCGTCGGCGACCGACTTGGTGACCGCGCCCGTCTCCTGGTTGAAGGCGTGGTACAGTTTGATGATGCCCTCGCAGTGCAGGCTCTCGTCGCGCACCGACCAGGACACGATCTGGCCCATGCCCTTCATCTTGTTCTGGCGCGGGAAGTTCATCAGCATGGCGAAGCTGGCGAACAGCTGCACGCCCTCCGAGAACCCGCCGAACATGGCCAGCGTCCGGCAGATGTCGGCGTCGGTATCGACCCCGAACTGGCCCATGAAGTCATGCTTGTCGCGCATCGCCTCATATTCCATGAAGGCGCCGAACTCGCTCTCGGGCATGCCGATGGTTTCGAGCAGCAGGGCGTAGGCCGCGATATGGATGGTCTCCATATTGCCGAAGGCGGCCAGCATCATCTTCACCTCGGTCGGTTTGAAGACCCGGCCGTAGCGCTCCATGTAGTTGTCCTGAACCTCGATGTCCGCCTGGGTGAAGAAGCGGAAGATCTGGGTCAGCAGGTTGCGTTCCCCGTCATTCAGGGTCGAGGCCCAGTCCTTGACGTCCTCGCCCAGCGGCACCTCTTCGGGCATCCAGTGGACCTGCTGCTGCTTCTTCCACATGTCGAACGCCCACGGATAGCGGAACGGCTTGTAGGCGGCGGAAGGGGTCAGCAGGCCGGCGGCGCCGGGACGGATGATCGGGGTGATGGCGTTCATCGAACTGGACCTGAAGCGATTCCGAAGAGGCGTTCACCATGCGACTCTCGAACCCCGGCGCCAAGTCGAATTTGGTCTATGTTGCGTCACATTTTCTGACAGACGCTATATCTGGTAGATTTGCCTCAGGATTCTGGGGAGGGAGCTGGGGACGATTTCGTATCCTCCAGCCACGCTTGCGCCTCAGGCGGCCTGGGCGTCGACCTGGCGTTCGGCGACCGTGTCGAACACGGCTTCGATCGCGGCGTAGAGTTTGGCCTGGGTGACGGGCTTGGCCAGATGGCCGTCCATGCCGGCGGCGATGCAGCGGGCGGCGTCCTCGGGCATGGCTTCGGCGGTGACGGCCAGGACCGGCACGTCACGCAGAGGGGCGTCCAGGGCGCGAATGGCGCGAGTGGCGGCGATCCCGTCCATTACCGGCATCCGCACATCCATCAGGACCAGGTCGAAGGACTGGACCGCCAGCACCGCCAGCGCCTGTTCGCCGTCCGCCGCCTCTGCGGTCTCGCAATCGGCGGCCTGGAGCATGATCCGCAGCAGGTCGCGATTGGCCGGATGATCGTCGACGATCAGGATGCGTGTGCGGCGGCTGTGCAGCGGCACGCTTTCCTCGCCCTCGACCGCCTCGACCACCGGCGCGGGGATCGTCAGGGTGAAGGTCGAGCCGCCCCATTGCGTGCTTTCGACCACGACAGCGCCGCCCAGGCAGGCGATGTGGTTCTTGGCCAGGGCCAGGCCGACGCCGGCGCCTTCGTGGGCACGGCTGGTGGTGGCGTCGCCCTGTTCGAACAGACCGAAGACGCCGGCGCGGGTCTGCTCATCCATGCCGCAGCCAGTGTCGGAAACGACGATGGACAGGCCGTCTTCGACCCGATCAACGACGACGGACACGCCGCCGCGCCCGGTGAATTTGACAGCGTTGTTCACCAGGTGATGCACGGACTGACGCAGACGCCGGGCGTCGATCATCACCTGGCCCTCGGCCTCGGGCGCGATGGTCAGGGCGAACTCCAGCCCCTTGATGGCGGCCCATTCGCGAGAGGGCGCGATCGCCTCGTCGATCATCTGGCGCACATCGCTGGCCTTGGGCGTCACCTCGGCCCCACCGCGCGACACCTCCAGCAGATCCTCGACCAGACGCAGCATGGTCTCGCCGCAATGCCGCACCGCATCGACCTGGCGCAGGCCCTCTTCGTCCATGCACGCGCGCCGCGACAACAGATCCGCATAGCCGGTGATGCCGGTCAGGGGGGTGCGCATCTCGTGGCTCATCATGGCCAGGAAACGACCCTTGGCGGCGCGGGCGGTCTCGGCGCGGTGACGTGCGGACACGGCCGCCTCCGTGCGCGCCTTCAGCCGCTCGACCAGGCGACGGCGCTCGGTGGACAGGGTGGTGATGGGCAAGGCCGTGGCGACCACGCACAGCAGGAACAGATGAAAGACGTTCATCTGGCGCATCACGGCAGGCACGGCCTCCAGAACGGGATCCGGCGTCAGATGGGTCAGGACGATCGGCCCATGACCGCCCAGCGTCGCGACCCCGCCGATCGCAGCGACCATCACCACCGCGCCCGCCGTCGTCGGGGGACACAGGCGGAAGGCCAGCAGGATCAAGGGCGGGAAGATCGCAAACATGATCGGCGCCGAGGACTGGGAGAAGACCCACAGGCTGACGCCCCCGACCAAAACCAGCAGAGCGGCGGCTTCGGTCAACGTCGCCTGGGCGTCCTCGCGGAAACGGTGGTTGCGGGCCAGCAGCAACAGGGACGGCGTGACGATCATCATCGCCAGCATCTCCATGTCGAACAGGTGGTGCATGCGGAAGCCCAGCGTGCCCGGCACCTTCCAGCTGATCAGGATGGCGACACCGCCCGCCAGCAGGGTGCTGAGGAGGACCGCAGGCGCGGCGGCGCAGACGGCGAACCGGAACAGGCGCCAGGGCCGGCGCATATCCAGCGCGGCGCCGCAGAAGCGACGCGCCAAAAGGACGGCGACGACCACCTGGGTCATGTTCAGGGCGACATTGGTGAACATCATCACGACGGGGCCGCCCCGCACGACGTTGCCGATCAGATTGATCCCGGCGCAAGCCACCATGACGGCGATGGCTGGGCGACGATGAAGTTGCAGGACGGCGGCCAGAAGCACGGCATTGGCGGGCCACAGGACGGTGGCGCCGAAGGTGTTCATGCTCCACTGCCCCACCGCCAGGCACAGGACGAACAGCGCGACATAGGCGTAAGGGGGCGGTCCTGCCGCCCTGCCGGCTTCATGGCGGAAGAACCGCCAGCGCCCGCCTTCTGCGTTCACCCACTTCAATCCCATGACCGAACAGTGACATTCAGGAGTTAAGGATCCCGTAGCGGCCGGACTAGGTAGTAATGCGGAACCGCCGTTCAGCGTCGCCGTTTCCTTGCCCTCGCAGGAAAGGCCCGAACCGATGTCAGACGTGATCGCCGAACCGACGTTCGAACCGCCTGCGGACGCCCTGGCCTTTTATGAGGAAAGCCTGCGCCTGCTGAAGGAAAGCGGCATCCCCTTCCTGCTGTCGGGCACCTATGCGGTGACGGCCTATACGGGCATCCGCCGTCCGACCAAGGACCTGGATGTCTTCTGCAAGCCCGGCGACTATCCCCGCATCCTGGCCTTCTTCCAGAAGCACGGCTACCGGACCGACGTCGAGGACGAGCGCTGGATCGCCAAGGTATGGAAGGACGAGAAACACTTCTTCGACGTCATCTTCGCCATGTCCAACGGCACCATCGCCGTGTCCGACAGCTGGTTCAGCGAGGACCGGATCACCGTCTATGGCCATCAGGTCCAGATCACCCCGCCCACGGCCCTGATCCTGTCCAAGGTCTTCATCCAGGACCGCTATCGCTATGACGGCGCCGACGTGAACCACGTCATCCTGAAACAGTCCGACGCCATCGACTGGAAAAGCCTGCTGGATCAGATGGACCTCTATTGGGAGGTGCTGGCGGCGCATCTGCTGAACTTCCGCTTCGCCTATCCGACCGAGCGCGACCGCATCCCGCGCTGGCTGATGGAAGAGCTGGTCGAGCGGCTGACGGCCCAGATCGACCTGCCGGCGCCGCGCGTTAGGGTGTGTCGCGGCCGCCTGTTCAGTCCGCGCGACTATGTCGCCGATGTCGCCGAATGGGGCTTTGGCGACGTGGTGGGCAAGGGGCTGGAGGAACGCCACGACCCCGTCAACCTCGGCCACTGAGAGGACCGGCCGCCATGACCGATTCCACCCCCGACCCGCAGACCACCCAGCCCGGCCTGGAGCCTGGCCCCGCCAAGAAGATGCGCGTCGCCGCCGTCGGCGACCTGCATGTTGGCGAAGCCACCGAGCATGCCTATCGCGACCTGTTCGAACGGGTGTCGGACGATGCGGACGTGCTGTGCCTGTGCGGCGACCTGACCAACTACGGCAAGACGCCCGAGGTCGAGCGGCTGCTGGAAGACCTGAAGCTGTGCACGATTCCAATGGTCGGCGTGCTGGGCAATCACGAGCATGAATGCGGCCAGCCCGAGCATGTGACCAAGATGCTGACCGACGCCGGGGTCAGGATGCTGACCGGCGAGGCCTATGAGATCGACGGCGTCGGCTTCGCCGGCGGCAAGGGGTTCGTCGGCGGCTTTGGTCGCTACATGCTCAGTTCGTTCGGCGAGGCCTCGGTCAAGCGGTTCGTGCAGGAGGCGGTCGAGGACGCCAATCTGATCGAGAACTCGATCCGCATGCTGCGCACCGAACGCTCGGTGGTGCTCTTGCACTATGCGCCCGTCGTCGAGACGGTGATGGGCGAACCGCCCGAGATCCACGCCTTCCTGGGATCCTCGCGCTTGGCCGAGACCATCGATCGCTACGACAACGTCAGCCTGGTCGTCCACGGCCACGCCCATCGCGGCGGGCCGGAGGGCCGCACCAACAAGGGGGTGCCGGTCTTTAACGTCGCCCTACCGGTGCTGCGGACCTTGGGCGACACCCCCTATCGGGTCTTTGAAATCTGATCCGAGTGTAAGAGTGTGGCGTCCAAGGCGGGTACATAGCCTTTTCTCTGGTCGCGCAGCGGCCTGTTTCGGAGTTTCCCATGCGTCTTCTGTCTTCCGTCGCGGCCGTCGCCGCCCTGGCCCTGACCACCCCGGCCTTCGCCGCGGGCCAAACCCCAGCGCCCGAGGCGGCGCCCGCCCCTGCCGCAGCCCCCGCACCGGCTGAAGACGCGGACAGCCCGGAAGCGGCTGCGTTCGAAGCCAAGGGCGAGGCCTTCGGCGAGAAGATGGAGACCATGTCCAACGAAATGCAAGCCGCCGCCGCCCAACCCGACAAGGCCAAGGCCAAGACCGATCTCGACGCCCTCCAGGCGCGCTATCAGCCTGAAGTCGATGCCTTCGCCGCCGAGCTGCAGGCCTTCGCGACGGGGCAAGGTGCCCCGGCGGATCAGATGGCCATCGCCGCCACACAGATCAAATCGATTCCGGCCATGGTTCGCACCAAGGTCGAAGAAGCCGCCGCTGCGCCCGCTGCTGCAGCACCCGCCCAACCGCAGTAAGCCGAGCCTTACCGCGATTTCACTTGAGGCAGGGCGGCGCAGGGTCGAGTTTGCACGGGTCATTTAACGGGAGCCCTCCCATGATCCGCCTGCTCAGCCTGACCGCCGCCCTGGCGATCCTGCCCCTGTCCTCCGCCATGGCCCAGGACGGGACGCCCGCCCCTGAATCCGCCGAAGCCCGGCTGGAAATCGCCTCCAACGCCTTCGAGGCCCGGATGGAGGCGTTCGGCAAACGCGCCGAGGCCATTTCCGAAGACCGGAGCCTGAGCGAGGCCGTGCGCGGCCAGCGCATCGCCGCCCTGTGGGCCGAATATGCCCCCGACGTCGCCGCCTTCACCGCCGAGACGACGAAACACGCCACGGAAATGGCGGCCGAAGCCTTGAAGGACATCGATGTCGACGCCCTGATCGCCGACGCCATGAACGACCCCGACGTCAAACAGGCGATCGAGGACGGCATGCACAAGGGCGTCGTCACCGCGAACGGCATCGCCCAGAACAGCGCCTGGACCAATCCAACCCCCGAGCAGATGGAAACCTACAGCCTGGTCGCCCAATACGCTCTGGACCAGGCCGCCGCCGATGTCGTTGACGTCGGCGTCGAAGCGCCCGAAGCGCCCGAGCCGCCGCAAACGCCCGAAGCTCCGGAACGTCCGACGGCTTAACACCGCCGTCTCCTCCCCACTCGTGGGGAGGGGGACCGCGAAGCGGTGGAGGGGCTCTTGAAGTCCCACCGACGCTTGCGATGCGGTGAGAACCCCTCCGTCACGGCGCTGAAGACGCGCCCCGTCTCCTCGCATGACATGGGGAGGAGACGGAGGTCCTTGACCGCGCCGACCTAAGCAGCGACATCGCGCCGCATGCCCGCCCTGCCCGTCGATCCGCACCTCTATTCGACCTTCCTCGGCGTGATGGCGGTGATGGCGATCACGCCGGGCCCGGCCAATCTGTTCGCGGTCGCCACCGGCGTCGAAAAAGGGCGGGCCTCGGCCCTCGTCGGGGTCGTGGGCATGAATGCGGCGACTTTGGTTTGGTTCGGCGCGGCGGCCCTGGGTCTGGGCGCCCTGGTCAAGGCCTTCCCCGCCGCCTTCAGGGTCATCGCCGTCCTGGGCGCCCTCTATGTCGCCTGGCTGGGGATCAAGGCCCTGCGCGGCGCCTTCGCCACCGCCGCCCAGCCGGACCATGTCGTGGTCAAGAAGGGGCGCAGCGCCTTGGTCGACGGGTTCGCCGTCCAGATCGCCAACCCCAAGGCCATCCTGTTCTTCACCGCCGTCCTGCCGCCGTTCGTGGACGTGAACCGGCCGGTCGCGCCGCAGATGGCGATGTTCGCCGTCGCCGCCATCGGCATGGATATGCTGTCGATGAGCACCTACGCCCTGTCCGGCGCGGCCCTGTCGCGTCGCATGCAGCAGCCCCGGTTCAAGCGGGGATTCGGCGTCTTCGTCGGCCTCCTTCTGATGACGGCGGCGGGGCTTATCGTCCTCAGGCTCTAGACGCCGCGACGCTTCGTCCTAGATTGATCGGGAACGCCGCCGTTCATGCTCCGTTCAGCCGTCAGAGCGCCCGAATGGGCGATCAAGGAGTTTGATGTCATGAAAGCCCTCCCCTTAAAGACCCTGGCCATGACCATGGCCGCCGGTCTTGCGCTGGCCGCCTGCGCCACCGCCACCCCCTACCAGCCCGCAGGCCTCAACGGCCAGCGCGGCGGCTATGTCGAACAGCGTCTGGAAAACGACCGTTTCCGGGTCAGCTTCTCCGGCAACTCGCTGACCTCGCGCGAGCAGGTCGAGCAGTCGCTGCTGCTGCGTTCGGCCGAACTGACGGTCGAGAGCGGTTACGACTGGTTCGCCACCGTCAACCGCGCCACCGACCGCGACACCCGCTTCGTCGGCACGCCCGATCCGTTCTATTCAGGCTACAACCGCTTCTACAGCCCCTATTGGGGTCCGTCGTGGCGCTACTATCGCAGCGGTTTCTGGAGCCCGTGGGACCGTTACGGTCCGTGGGGCGCCAACGACTTCGACGTTCGTCAGGTCGATCGTTTCGAGGCCAACGCCGAGATCGTGATGGGCCGCGGACCCAAGCCCGCTGGCGATCCCAACGCCTTCGACGCCCGCGAGGTGGTCCAGAACCTTGGCCCGCAGGTCACGCGACCGGCGGCGTAAACGCGTCGTCTCCTCCCTGTTCGCGCAGCGAATGGGGAGGGGGACCGCCGGCGAAGCCGGTGGTGGAGGGGCTCTTGAAGCCTCCCAAACATTTGGAGACGGAGAGAGCCCCTCCGTCACGGCGTCAAGAGCGCCGCGCCACCTCCCCATCGCTCCGCGATAGGGAGGAGACATTCAAAACATTACCCGACCCGCGGCGACTTCAGCCGGCGCTTGTTCGAGTGGGTGGCCGGCGCCGCGCCCAAATCTTCCGGCACCTCGCCCTTGAAGTAGTAGCGCTGCCAAGCCTCCTTGGCCGCATCGGGATCGCCGCCGGCGAGACGTTGGTTGAAGTCGGTGCGGGCGCGGTTCCAGGCCTCGAACTGGCCCTTCATCACCGGGTTAGATTCCAGGGTGCGGATGATCGGCTGGAACTGCTCGACCTTCTTGTGCTCGATCAGATTGATGAAGCAGAAGGGCTCGCCCTTCTCGAACGTGATCCGGCCCGGCCGGGTGAAAATCCAGTTCATCGTGAAGGGGAAGGGCAGCCAGTCGGTCTCGATCAGGCCGACCAGGGGCTGGATTCCGTCCTTCACATGGTTGGGCGACCCCGAGCACATCATCCCCCAGCCCGGCGGCGTGCGGAACAGATACTGGGGATGCATGGTCAGGACGCCGCGCGAGAAGTGCGAGGTGACGAAATGGTCCAGATCGTGCTGGGGCCGGTCCGGCGTGATGACGATGTCTTCCTGACGCGGGCCGCCGTTCCACTCGGCCGAGAAGCCGAACGGGCACAAAATCTCCCACCCCGTGGTGTTGGCCATGTTCAGCGGCAAACAGCGATAGGGGTGGCGACTGATGAAGGCGTCCATCCAGTTGCGCGACTGGCGACCGGGCACCAGATCCGGCGGCCGGGCCGTCATCGGATAGCATTCCAGTTCCAGCGGGCGCGTCTGCACGGTATCGACCATGATCATTTCCTAACGCCCGAAACCCGACGGCTCAACCATGACTGACGAACCCGCTGCCACTCCGGCGTTCGACCGCGAGACATTGACCGTCTGGCTGACCGCGAACGGCGTGGATCACGTCACCCACGACCACCCGGCCGTCTTCCGCGTCGAGGAGGGGCTGGACCTCAAGGCCGACCTGCCCGGCGCCCACACTAAGAACCTGTTCCTGAAAGACCACAAAGGCCGCCTCTGGCTGATCTCCGCCCGCCAGGACACAGTCATCGACCTGAAGCGCGCGGCGGGGGCGATGGGATCAGGCCGGCTGTCGTTCGGCAACGAGACCCTGATGTGGGAGACGCTAGGCGTCCGCCCCGGCTCCGTCACGGCGCTGGGCCTGATCAACGACATCGACCGCCACGTGACCTTCGTCCTGGACCGCCGCCTGTGGGACGCCGACATCGTCAACTTCCACCCCCTGACCAATACGGCGACGACGGCGCTGGATCAGAGAGCGTTCCGGCGGGTGCTGTCGCTGTTGACACGCGAGCCAGTGTTGGTGGATTTCGAGGCTCTGACCTCAAGCGTCTAGCGCTGCATTTGCGCCGTCGTCACCGCTTGGCCACCATCGAAGATCGTGACCTCGTCGCCATTGAAGGCGAACTGAATATCCCGGTCCGTCGCGGCGAAACGCGCCTCGCTGACCGGAAAGAGGACCAGCGACAGACCGCCGGACTGCATTCGCAAGCCGCGCCCCTCGACCGACAGGGTCACGTCGCCGAAATCCGGCGACCGATACCGACCGGCGAATGATGGCAGGCGCGTCGCGTCGAACGCCGCATCGACGGGCGGCGGTGCATAGGGCGGCGGGCCGTGATCGTAGCTGACCACCCGAGCCATCCGCCATCGCCCGTCTTCCCGGCGCCAGACATCGGCGAACCGGGCGCGGGCGCTGATATGCTCGGCCTTGCCGTCCTGCCGGACGTAGAACTGATGATCCCCGACGAGGAAGATATTGCGGTCCGCCAGCGGATAGGCCTGGACCGTGCCCTGGACGACTTCGCGGCGCAGATGCTGGCCCGCCGTCCCGCACGGCCCGCTCATCAGCGAGGCGACGATCGCGTCGCGTCCGCGCGTCAGGCCGGTGATGTCGTGATAGAATTCTGCGTCCTCGGTGAAGGCTGCCGCCATCCGATCCCGGTCGCAGTCATTATAGGCGGCCCAGAAGGCCTCGTCGGCCTGCTCCACCTCGGCCGCTGGGGTCGGGGGAGCCTCAGCCCCGCCCGCCAGGGCTGCCGCAAGGACCGCTGCGATGATGATCATGTCTTCTCACTCGAAACGATCCTGAACTCAGGCTCAAAGGACAGGAGGCGTCGAGCGGCCCGAACGGATGCAACGCCGCCCACATTCTCTTGACGCCACCGACCGCTTGAACCCCGCGACCGATGCCCCATCTCGGAAACCACGGCCGATCAGCAGGGGAGCGAGCGGTGATTTCAGACGATTCAGACGAATTAGACTCTGTTTTCTGCGCCCCCCGTCTGAAATCCCGGCGCGACCCTATCGCCGCTTGATGCCGACGCATCCCGACGCCATCTGAACCGTTGATCCTGACTGACGCTGCACGGACTTCGCCCATGACTTTGCTCGATCCGACCCTGACCCCCGGCCACTCTGGCGACGACCTGATCAAGGAAGGCACCGACGCCTCCTTCATGACGGACGTGATTGAGGCGTCAAAGCATCAGCCTGTGATCGTGGACTTCTGGGCCACCTGGTGCGGGCCGTGCCGGACCCTGGGGCCGGCGCTTGAGAAGGGCGTGCGCGCCGCCAAGGGGGCGGTGAAGATGGTCAAGATTGATGTGGACGCCAATCCGGCCTATGCGGGTCAGCTGCGGGTGCAGTCGATCCCCACGGTCTACGCCTTCGTCGATGGCCAGCCCGTGGACGGCTTCCAGGGCGCGATCCCCGACAGCCAGATCAAGGCCTTCATCGACAAGCTGACCGGCGGCCAGGGCGGATCCACCGAGACGGCGCAACTGCTGGAGCTGGGTGAGGAATCTCTCGGCCTGAACGACTTCGGCGGCGCGGCCCAGGCCTTCGCCCATGTCCTGTCGATCGAACCCGAGAACGAAAAGGCCATCGCCGGCATGGCGCGGGTCTATCTGGGCGGCGGCGACCACGAACAGGCGCTGCAGACCATCGCCATGGCGCCGCAGGACTCCAAGGAGCCGACGGTCCAAAGCGTGCGCGCCCAACTGGCCCTGGCGGCGAAAGCCCCGTCAGGCGTTTCGACCGAGCTGGAGGCCAAGGTGGCGGCCGATCCGAACGATCACCAGGCCCGGTTCGACCTCGCCGAAGCCCAGAGCGCGGCCGGCGACTTCCAGGGCGCGGTCGACAATCTGCTGCACATCATCAAGGCCGACCGCGAGTGGAACGAACAGGCGGCGCGCAAGCAGCTGCTGGTCATCTTCGAAGCGGCGGGCGTCAGTTCCGACGTGGCCAAGGACGGACGGCGCCGGCTGTCGTCGATCCTGTTTTCATAAGCGCGAAACCACCGGCCTCAAGTAGCCCGAAGGGCGATAGGCCAAGGAGAAAAGATGCCGCAAGGTTACGTCCGCGCACTCGATCTGCCGCAGGTGATCCCGGTGTTCCCGCTGGGCGGGACCATCCTGCTGCCGCGTGGGCAACTGCCGCTGAACATCTTCGAGCCGCGCTATCTCAACATGGTGGACGACGCCATGGCCGGGGATCGGATCATCGGCCTGGTCCAGCCCAATGGCGGAACCCCGGCGCTGCCCAGCCTGTCGCCGATCGGGTGCGCCGGCCGGATCACCAGCTTCGCCGAGACGTCCGATGGCCGGTATCTGATCACGCTTACCGGGGTGTCGCGGTTCCGCATCGCCGCCGAAATGCCGTCCAAGGCGCCCTATCGCCAGATCCGCGCCGCCTTCGAGGCCTATGAATCCGACCTGGCGTCTCCGCCGGAAGAACCGGATTTCGACCGCGAGGCCTTCCTGGACGCCCTGCGCGCCTACATGGCCCACCGCCTTCTGGACATCGACTGGGAGACGGCCGAGAGCGCGCCGATGGAGGCCTTGGTCAACAGCCTGTCGATGGCCCTGCCGTTCGAGCCGGCCGAAAAACAAGCGCTGCTGGAGGCCATGGGCCTGATGCCCCGCGCCGAGGCCCTGACCGCCCTGCTGCGCATCGACGCCGCCGACGCCGGTGACGACGCCGCGCCGTCTATGCAATAAGCGGCCACGCTTTCAGGAAACCGCCATGAGTGATGCTTTTAACACCCCTGTTTCGGTCGATCCGCGCCTGCTTGAAGTGCTGGTCTGCCCCGTCACGCGCGGCAAGCTGACCTACGACCGCGACGCCAACGAACTGATCTCGGCCGGCGCCAAGCTGGCCTATCCGATCCGCGAGGGCGTGCCGATCATGCTGACCGAGGAAGCGCGTCAGCTGGACTAGGGCGCTCCAACCCCCACCCCCGAACCTTACCGGCCCGAAGCACCTGACGGGCCTCAAGTAGCGCGAAGCGCGATAGGCCCAAGCATGACCCTCAAAATCGCCATCCAGATGGACCCGATCGAGGCCGTCGACATCGCCGGGGACACCACCTTCCTGATGGCCGAGACGGCCCAGGCGCGCGGGCACAAACAGTGGGTCTATGACTTCCGCACCCTGGCGCTGGAGGAGGGCCGCCTCTACTGCCGCGCCCGGCCGATCACCGTGCGCCGCGAGGTGGGAAACCACGTCAGCTTCGGCGACTGGGAGACGCTGGATTTAGCCGAGGACGTGGACGTCATCCTGATGCGTCAGGATCCACCCTTCGACATGGCCTATGTCACCGCCACCTATCTGCTGGAGACGGTCCACCCCCGGACCCTGGTGGTCAACGACCCGGCCCAGGTGCGTTCGGCGCCCGAAAAGCTGATGGTCACGGCCTTCCCCGGCCTGCAGCCGCCGACGCTGATCTCCGCCGATCCCGTCGCCCTGACCGCCTTCCACAAGAAGCACGGCGAGGTGGTTCTGAAACCGCTGCACGGCAACGGCGGCTCGGGCGTGATCAAGCTGCGCGCCGACGATCCCAATCTGGACGCCCTGATCGAGATCCACGCCGCAGGCAGCCGCGACCCGCTGGTGATCCAGAAGTTCATTCCCGCCGTCTCCAAGGGCGACAAGCGGATCATCCTGATCGACGGCGAGCCGGTCGGCGCCATCAACCGCGTCCCGGCGGCCGGCGCCGTGCGTTCAAACCTGCACGTCGGCGGCACCGCCATGCCGGTCGAACTGACGCCGCGCGATTTGGAAATCTGCAAGGCCATCGGCCCGACGCTGAAGGAACGCGGCCTGATCTTCGTCGGCATCGACGTGATTGGGGACTATCTGACCGAGATCAACGTCACCTCCCCCACCGGCGCCCAGCAGTTGAAGACCTTCACCGGCATCGACGCCACCGCCTTGATGTGGGACGCCATCGAAGCCCGCCGCGCCGCACAGGTTGCATGACCGCCACTTGAATTAGATTTCGGTTCATGGTTCGTTCTTTCGTGGGAAGCGGGAGGACGTCATGGTCGCACGGGTTGTCACGGTCGCCTTCGATGGGGTGGAGGCCCGGCGCGTGGACGTCGAGGTCCAGCTGGTCGGTCAGAACCGCGAGACGGTCTTCACCATCGTCGGCCTGCCTGACAAGGCGGTGGCCGAAAGCCGCGAGCGGGTACGCGGCGCCTTTTCCGGCATCGGCCTGGCCCTGCCGGCGGCGCGGATCATCGCCAATCTGGCCCCCGCCGACCTGCCGAAGGAGGGCAGCCATTTCGACCTGCCCCTCGCCCTCGCTCTGATGGCGGCCATGGGGGTGATTGCGCCCGACGCACTAGACGGCTGGGCCGCCATCGGGGAGCTGGGACTGGACGGACAGATCGCACGCGTCGGCGGCGCCCTGCCGGCCGCTGTCGCCGCCGACGCCATGGGCCTGGGTTTGATCTGTCCCGAGGCGACAGGACCGGAGGCGGCCTGGGCCGGCGGCGCGCGCATCCTGGCCCCGCGCTCGCTGATCGGCTTGGTCAATCATTTCAAGGGAACCCAGGTGCTGCGCGCGCCAGAGCCCGGCCCACTGGCCAGCGGCAAGGCCGTGCCGGACCTCCGCGAAGTCAAGGGCCAGGAGAGCGCCAAGCGCGCGCTGGAGATCGCGGCGGCCGGCGGCCACAACCTGCTGTTCATCGGCCCGCCGGGATCGGGCAAGTCGATGATGGCGCAACGCCTGCCGGGCCTCTTGCCGCCCCTGACCTCGCAGGAGCTGCTGGAGACCTCGATGGTCTGGTCGGTCGCCGGCCTGATCGAGCGTGGCGCTTTGACCAGGGACCGGCCGTTTAGAAGCCCGCACCACTCGGCCTCGATGGCGGCCCTGACCGGCGGCGGTCATCGCGCCAAGCCGGGCGAGGCGTCGCTGGCGCACAATGGCGTGCTTTTCCTGGACGAACTGCCGGAATACAGCGCCCAGGCGCTGGATTCGCTGCGGGCGCCGCTGGAGACGGGCGAGATCGTGGTGGCCCGCGCTAACGCCCATGTCCGCTATCCGGCGCGGTTCCAGCTGGTGGCGGCGATGAACCCGTGCCGCTGCGGCATGGGCGGGGCCGGACGCGGGGCTTGCGGCAAGGCTCCACGCTGTCAGCGCGACTATCAGAACCGGGTGTCGGGTCCGATGTTCGACCGGATCGACCTAACGGTGGAGACCCCGCCCGTCACCGCCGCGGACATGGCCCTGCCGCCGCCCGCCGAGGGCACGGCCGAGGCCCGGGCGCGCGTCGCGACCGCCCGCGCCATGCAGGAGGATCGGGTGCGCGAGGCGGGACTGGAGCCAGCCCAGGGCCTGAACGCTCGCGCCTCTGGCGATACGCTGGACCGGTTCGCCACCCCGGACGAGGCGGGTCGGATGCTGTTGATGCGGGCGGGCGAGGCCGGAGGCCTGACGGCGCGCGGCTGGACCCGCACCCTGCGTCTGGCGCGCACCATCGCCGATCTGGACGGCTGCACCGGCGTGCTGCGTCGCCACATCGCCGAGGCCTTGATCTATCGCCGCAACACCGTCGGGGCCGAGGCGGATTTCGACCGACGCGTGGCGTCTCGCGATACGGCCTTCGGAATGCGCGAGGACGACGGAGAACAGGCGCCCTTCCTTCATTCGTGACCGCTGCGGGATGGAGGGATCCTTAACCCGCAGCCGTTAGGGTCCGCGCGAACGGGGAAGCGACCATGGCGCGACGCACGGCGACGAAGCGGATCGAGGACGAGGCTGTTCAGCCTGTCGATCCCGCCCAGCAGTTCCTGCGGCTGATGAGCCACGAGATGCGCACGCCGCTGAACGGCGTGATCGGCATGATCAACCTGCTGCAACGGACGCGGCTGGACGGCGCCCAGCGCGCCTATGCCGAGAACGCCCGCCAATCGGCCGAACACCTGTTGGGCCTGGTCAACGACCTGCTGGACTTCGCGCGGCTGGAGGCCGGGGCGCTGGAGTTCGACCTAGCGCCCGTCGATCTGGAAGGGCTGGTGCGCGGCGTCGCCGAACTGCTCAGCCCACGCGCCCATGACAAGGGTCTGGAGATCGTCTGGTCGGTCGCCGCCGACGCGCCCGATGTCCTGGCCGACGAAGGACGGTTGCGCCAGGTGCTGTTCAACCTCGCCGGCAATGCGGTGAAGTTCACCGAGACCGGCGGCGTGCGGATCACGGTCGAGCGCGCCGGCGGCAGTGCGGCCCGCCCGCGCCTGGCCTTCCTGGTCGACGACACGGGGCCCGGCGTCGCGCCCGAAGCCCGCGCGCGCATCTTCGAGGAGTTCGGTCACGCCGATTCCTCCGACGCCGTGCGCCATGACGGCGCCGGCCTGGGGCTGGCGGTCGTGCGCAAACTGGCCGCCGCCATGGAGGGTTCGGTGCGGGTCGAGGATCGGCCCGATGACGGCACATCCGGCAGGGGCGCCCGCTTCCGCTTCGAAGCCGCCTTCGCCGCCGTCGCCGTGGCGCGCGACAAGCCGTTGCGGAACCATACGGTCGCGGTGCGCTCGCCCGACCCATTCGTCCTGTCCGCCGCCAGCGCCCAGATCGAGGCTTCGGGCGGCGCGGTGACGGATCAGGCGCCGGTGACGCTGGTCGATCATGCGGGTGTCGCCGTCGGCGCCTTGGCCGCCTTGCCTGCAACCGGTCGCGGCATCGTCCTGCTGAAACCGTCCGAGCGCGATCTGATCGCGCGCTATCGGTCGGCCGGCTTCCACGGCTATCTGATCAAACCCCTGCGTCGCGCCTCTTTGGCAGAGCGCGTTTTGGCGGCCATCGGCGCCGAGACCAGCGACAGAAGCACCACCCCCGTCGCGGCCCATGTCGAGGACGACCGCGTCTCGCCCGTTCAGTTCGCCGGCATTCGCGTCCTTCTGGCCGAGGACAATCCCGTCGGCGCGCTTCTAGCCCGCACCCTGCTGCGCCGCGAGGGCTGCACCGTCGAGACCGCCGCCACCGGCGACGAGGCCGTCGCGGCCCTGAAACGCGCACGCTACGACGTGGTCTTCATGGACATGCGGATGCCCGGCATGGACGGCCCCGCCGCCGCCCGCGCCATCCGCGCCGGGGGCGATACGACGCCCATCCTGGCCCTGACCGCCAACGCCTTCGCCGAGGACCGTCGCGCCTGTCTGGAGGCCGGCATGGACGACCATATCGTCAAGCCGTTGGACGCCGACGCCCTGCGCGCCGCCCTGGCCCGCTGGACGAAGCGCGACATCCGCGCCAAGGTCGGCTGAGTTACAGGCGCCCGCGTTTCCGGCCGCCGCGCCGGAGCCGTGCATGACCGACCAAGCCACCCCCGCCGCCACCGGCAAACCCGCCGGACGTTTCGGCGGCCTCGCCGTCTATGGCGAGCGCCGCGTCTTCATCATGCTGCTGCTGGGGTTTTCGGCGGGCCTGCCGAACCTGCTGATCTTCGACACCCTGTCGGCCTGGCTGCGCGAGAGCGGCCAGACGCTTGAAGTGATCGGCTTCTTCGCCCTGGCCACGCTCAGCTATTCGTTGAAGTTCGTCTGGGCGCCGCTGGTGGACCGCACAGCCATTCCCTTTTTGACGCCACTGCTGGGCCATCGCCGGTCATGGATGCTGGTGACGCAGGCCGTGGTCGTCTTCGGTCTGTGGTCGATCTCGGGCCTGAACCCGTCGAATGCGCTGGTGGCCATCGCCCTTTTCGCCACCCTGGTCGGCTTCTTCGGCGCGACCCAGGATATCGTCATCGACGCCTGGAGGATCGAGGCGGCGGACGACAGCCGCCACGGCGCCATGGCCGCCGCCTATCAGATGGGATACCGCGTCGCCATGATCGTGGCCGGGGCCGTGCCGCTGGTGCTGGCCGATCTCTATAACTGGAACGTCTCCTATGCGGTGATGGCCGCCCTGATGGGGTTCGGCATCGCCGGCGTCCTGTTCGCCCCGCGTGAGAAGGCCCACTCCATCCGCGCCATTCCGGTGGGCGACACACCGTCGCGTCCCAAGCTGGAAGTGCTTGAGTGGATCGCCCGCCTGATCGTGATCGCCGCCGCCGCCATGGTGGTGGGTTCGGGCCTGACGGCGCAGGCGGGGCCGCTGAACGGATTGCTGGGCCTATTCGGCCTGGGCGCAGACGGCCAGACAGCCATCGCCGACGCCTGGGCCGCCAAGCCGGGCGGCGTCTATCTGCAGGTCGTCGCGGTATTCGCGGGCTTGGCGCTTCTGGTCCTGGCCTGTTGGCCCATTCCGGGGGTGAGGACCAGGCCGGGAGCTTATCTTGCGGGCTCGTTCGGCGAGCCGCTGGCGGATTTCTACAGGCGATTTTCGGGGGTGGCGACGCTGATCCTGGCGCTGATCTGCGTCTATCGCCTGGCCGATTTCGTGCTGAACATCATGAACCCTTTCTATCTGGACCTGGGGTTCTCGAAGACCGAGCTGGCCGAGGTCCGCAAGGTGTTCGGGGTCATCATGACCACTCTGGGCGTAATCATCGGCGGCTGGTCGGTGGCCAAGCTGGGGCTGATCCGAACCATGGTGATCGGCGCCTTCATGAGCCCAATGTCGAACCTGGTCTTCGCCTGGCTGGCCACCCAGGGGCCCAGCATTCCGGCCCTGACAATCGCCATCGGGGTGGACAATATCGCCACCGGCTACGCCGGCACGGCCCTAATCGCCTATATGTCCAGCCTGACGTCGATTGGTTTCACCGCGACCCAGTACGCCCTGTTCAGTTCGCTGTACGCCCTGCCCGGCAAGCTGATCGCGTCGCAATCCGGTCGGATCGTCGAGGCCTCGGCCCGCGCGGCCGAGGGGACAGGACCGTTCGCCGGCCTGCGATCCCTGTTTGACCGCCTGCCGGAAGGCTCGCTGGCGGCGGGCGCGGCGACCAGCGGCGTGACCCCCGCCGCGCTGGGAGCGGGCTACGTCGTCTTCTTCCTCTATTCGACGATCATCGGCGTGTTCGCCATCGTCCTGGCCTTTGTCGTGGCCAGCAAACAGACCGCGCTTCAGGCACGCCAGAAGGTCGAACAGGACGCCGCCGTCGCCGCGCCCGAGGGTCAGCCGTCCTGACGCCTCAGCGCTTCAGGAAACCGCCGATCATGTCGCCCAAACCGCCCGGCAGCTTGCCCAGCAGGTCGTCTGCGCCGTCGATCTGACCGCCGGGGGTCAGGCGGTCGATGGCCTCGGGCAGCAGGCCCGCCAGGGTCTCGCCGGCCTGCTGGGGCGAGACGCCCATCTTGGCGGCGATGTCGGCGATGGGGCCGGAGCCGATGACGGCGGCGATCTGTTCGGGCGAGATGTTGGCGTTCGGACCGGTGCCGACCCAGGAACCGACCAGGTCGCCCAAGCCCGCCTGGCCGAACTTCTCCGCCAGGCCGCCGATGCCGCCCTGGCCCTTGAGCAGGTCGCCCAGTCCGCCCGCAGCGTCGTCGCCCAGACCCTTCACCACATTGTCGAGAAAGCCCATCGTCCGTCTCCTGTCTGATGGCGCACCATAACACCGTCGTGCGACGGATACGAGAAAGGCCCGCCGGTGATCCGACGGGCCTTTCCAGCATCGACTTCGCCGAAGCCTTAGTTCTTGGCGTCGTTGGCGCCGGTGGTGACGGCAGAACCGGCAGCCGAGACATCGCGGCCGGCGCCGGCGATGGTGTTGCAGGCCGACACGGCCAGGGCGGCGGCGACGATGGTCAGAGTGATGATCTTGCGCATGGTGTGAACCCCTTGTTGATATGGTCAAGCTCCGTCCAAACGCCGATCTTGGCCTTGGGTTGCATGGTGATGGGCGAGATGCATCCTGAGGCGTTGGTCCAGTCCGTTCAGGAGATCAGAAAATGAGAAATCCGACGACAGGACTATTCTCCGTGATGGTCGCCGCCGTCCTGTCAGGCTGCGCGACGCCTTCGCGCGCGCAAGTCGAAGGGGCTAGCCACGCGACGAACGGCGACGACTGCGCCGTGATCGCGGCGGTGGCGCGGGAGCATTATCAGTTCGGTCCCGGCAACGTCGCGCCGCCGTTGAAGCTGGATGACGACACCGACTGGAAGCCGGACTGCGACTGGAGCCGGTATGGCGTCAGCTTCCCGGAAATCTATGGCGCCGCGACCGACCGGCCTGAGGACGAGGGTCGTCCGCGCATCCAATGGGTCGAGTTCAAGCGCCCTCGCTATGACAGTCAGGGCGCACTGATAGAGGCTGGCATCGTGCAGGGTCCGCGGGCCGGCATCGGCGTGGTGTGCCGGGTGCGCGCGGGCGTCGCCGGCTGGACCGTGTCGGAGTGCCGCAACACCTGGATCTCCTGAACCGCTTGCGTCGGTCGGCGGCTGCCCCGAAGGTGCCACCCTGTTTTACGAGGGGTTGTCCATGCGTCGTCTTCTGATCTCGTCCGCCGCCATGATGGCGGTCCTGTCCGCCGCGCCCGCCATGGCCCAAACGCCAGCGACTGTCGGGACGGGGGCGCCGGCGGCCGAAGCCCAAAGCGAGGACGCGCGGCTGAACGCTTTCTTCGAGGACGCCTTCCAGGCCCGCATCGCGCTGAGCCCGCAGCAGATGACCTCACTGGGGATGAAGACCGACTACGACAAGCTGGACGACGTGTCGGATGCGGCCGCCGACCGGTCCCTGGCGCTGCAGGAGACCCAGCTGGCGCAGATGAAGGCCCAATTCGACCCGCAGAAGCTGGGTCCGCAGGCGCGGCTGTCGTGGCGGATGTTCGAATACGGCGTCCAGCAGGCGCGGTTGTCGAACCAGTGGCGCGACTGGGGCTTTCAGTTCGCGGCCAACGGCAATCCGACCACCAGCCTGCCGGTCTTCCTGATCAACAACCACCGCGTCTCCAGCGTCGCCGATGCGGAGGCCTATGTCGGCCGCCTGCGCGCCGCAGAGGTGCAGATGGACCAGGTCGCCGATGAACTGCGTCAGCGCGCGGCGGCCGGCGTAGTGTCGCCCCGCTTCGTGTTCGAACCCTCGATCGCCAATACCCGCAATGTCATCTCAGGCGCGCCCTTCGACGGCGGCGCCGACAATCCGGTCTGGGCCGACTTCAACAAGAAGGTCGCGGCGCTGGAGACCGATCAGGCGACCAAGGACAGGCTGCTGTCGGAGGGCCGCGCCGCCCTGACCGGACCCTACAAGGCTGGGTTCGAGACTGTACTGACGGCCCTGGCCGAAGTGCAGCCCAAGGCCGACAGCGATGCAGGCGTGTGGCGCCTGCCGCAGGGCGAGGCTTACTACAACGCCCGGCTCCAGCTCTCGACCACCACCGACCTGACCGCCGACCAGATCCACCAGATCGGTTTGGACGAGGTCGCCCGCATCCAGGCCGAAATGGAAGTCATCAAGACCCAGGTCGGGTTCACCGGCACGCTGCAGGACTTCTTCACCTTCCTGAAGACCGATGCGCGCTTCCAGTATCCGAACACGGCCGAGGGCAAAGAACAGTATCTGACGGACGCGCGGGGCTTCATCGCCCAGGTGATGGCGGCGGCCCCGCAATGGTTTTCGACCCTGCCCAAGGCGGCGCTGGAGGTGCGGGCGGTCGAGCCGTTCCGCGAGGCGACGGCCTCCATCGCCTTTTATAACTCCCCGGCGCCGGACGGATCGCGGCCGGGCATCTACTACGTCAATCTGTCGGACATGACTCAGGTGCTGAAGCCCCAGATCGAGGGCATCAGCTATCACGAGGGCGCCCCGGGGCACCATTTCCAGATTGCCTATGCGCAGGAGATCGAGGGCCTGCCGCGCTTTCGCCGGTTCGGCGGTTACGGCGCCTACGCAGAAGGCTGGGGCCTGTACGCCGAGCAGTTGGGCAAGGAGATGGGCTTCTATCAGGACCCGTATTCCGACTTCGGCCGGCTCTCGACCGAGCTGTGGCGCGCGGTGCGGCTGGTGACCGACACCGGCCTGCACGCCAAGCGCTGGAGCCGGGAACAGGCGATGGACTATTTCCGCCAGAACTCCCTGCTGTCCGAGCGCGACATCGAAAAGGAAGTCGAGCGCTACATCACCAATCCCGGACAGGCGACCAGCTACAAGATCGGCGAACTGAAGATCGAGGAACTGCGCGACCGGGCCAAGGCCGCGCTGGGCGACAGGTTCGACATCAAGGACTTCCACGCGGTGGTCCTGGGCTCCGGCTCGGTGCCGCTCGACGTGCTGGAGGACCAAGTGGACGGCTGGATCGCGGCGGGCGGCGGGGCGCCGACGACCTGACTCGGCTCGCCTTTCCCGTCACGGGGCGGTAAAGGGCGCGCGCCATGCCCTTTACCGCGACCGTCCTGACCATGTTTCCCGAGGCCTTTCCCGGCCCGCTCGGCGTGTCTCTGATCGGCACGGCGTGGCGCGAGAAGGGCTTGTGGAGCCTGGAAACGGTTGACATTCGCGCCTTTTCCACAGATACGCGCGGCTTCCTGGACGACACCCCTGCGGGTGGCGGCCCGGGAGCTGTGCTTAAGGCGGACGTGGTGGCTCGGGCGGTGGATAGCCTGCCGGGACCCCAGCGGCCGCTTTTGTACATGAGCGCCAGGGGTCGGTCCCTGACCCAGGCGCGCGTCAAGGAATGGGCGAAAGCCGACGGAATCGTCGTGCTTTGCGGTCGTTTCGAGGGGGTGGATCAGCGGGTGCTCGACGCACGCGGGTTCGAGGAGGTCTCGGTCGGAGACGCGGTTCTCGCCGGTGGCGAGGCGGCGGCGATGGTCGCGATCGAGGCGTGCGTAAGACTGATCCCCGGTGTGCTCGGCGCGGCAGACAGCCTGTCGTCCGAAAGCTTCGAGGATGGGCTTCTGGAACACCCGCAGTACACGCGACCGCGGACGTTCGAGGGGCTGGAGATACCCGAGGTGCTGGTGTCGGGCGACCACAAGAAGGTCGCGCAATGGCGCGAGGCGCAGCGGGAGAAGACAACGCGGGAGCGGCGGCCGGATCTCTGGCAGGCGCATTCCGCCAAATCACAGCTAAAGGGCGCAAAGCCCGAGGAGAAATGACATGAACATCGTTCAACAGCTGAACGCCGAAGAAAAAGCCCGCGTCCTGGGCGAACGCAAGATCCCGGTCTTCCAACCCGGCGACACCCTGCGCGTCAACGTGAAGATCAAGGAAGGCGAGCGCGAGCGCGTCCAGGCCTTCGAAGGCGTCTGCATCGCCCGTGACGGCGGCGGCATCAGCGAAACCTTCACGGTCCGCAAAATCTCGTTCGGCGAAGGCGTCGAACGCAAATTCCCCATTCTGTCGCCGAACATCGAGTCGATCGAAGTGAAGCGCCGCGGCGTCGTGCGTCGCGCCAAGCTCTATTATCTGCGCGATCGTCGCGGCAAGTCGGCCCGTATCGCCGAGCGCCAGACGGTCCGTCCCGTCAAGGGCGCCGTGGTTCCGGAAACCGGTTCGGCCGCCAAGGGCGACGAAGCCTAGGTTCAGGCAGGACACTGAAATTACGAAGGCCCCGGCGGTGACGCCGGGGCCTTTTTCATGGATGCCTGTTGGTGCAGCAACGCTGGATTGACATCAGTTATAGACGGGGTGGCCATCATCTAATGACGCCAGAGGATCGAACCCTTTCGGAAAGGATCATGTCTCTCATCTTCGGGAGCCGATCACCTGACGATCAATTGGACGATTACCTGCGTGACCGGCCACCTTTTGGCGTCCGCTTAATGATGCACGGACTTTTCCTTTGTTGGCTTTTGGTCCTCATTACGTGGCTGGTCGGCAAAACTGGATGGCTTCCATCTGCGACAACCCTGACTAGACCTCTATCGCTTGGATTAATTTCCGTTTCGGGTCTGATGCTTACTTTAACGCGCCATGGTCTGAACCACTTCTATTCAAGGTAGGGCCGGAGTTAGGTGGGGAACAGCGGATTGTCCGCATCGCGCTGGCCTTCCAGGCTATGTTTCAGCGCTTCCATCTGCTCATGCTCGGTCTTCACCGCCGCATAGGCCCGCCGGATCGTCTCGCGCGTGGTGGCGGAAATGCCGGTATCCTCCAGCGCCTTTTCGTATTTGCCGGCGATGAAGCCTTCGCCGCTGTTGATCGAGCCGACGACGGAATCGTCGTTGCGCAGCAGGGCGTGTTTCACGTCGAGGAAGGCGCGATGCGCCTTGGCCAGGATCGAGCCGTCGGATTCGGGATCGCCGCCTAGACCGCGCACGGCGGAGGACAGGTCTTCGACGACCTGCTGGCGTTCGGCGCTGCGGCGCTCGAACAGGGTGCGGTAATGCGGGTCCTGCGTCTGTTCGGCGGCTTCGCGATAGCCATCGGCGCTGTCCAGCGTGGTTTCGATCAGGCCGTTCAGAACCTTGATGTCGTGGGCGTTGGGGTTGGTCATCTCGTCTATCCTTCCGCTGTTGCGGTCGAACGGCGAAATGGCCGGGCGCGGCGAAGGTTGCCGCCCTGCGACATCAAAGTTTGGTGCGAAGGGACCACAGCTCGGGGAAGCAGCGCTTGGTCAGGGTCGAGGCCAGATAGGCCGCGCCTTCTGTTCCGCCCGTGCCACGGCGTCGGCCGATGATGCGCTCGACCGTCACGACGTGCTTGTGTCGCCAGGTCAGCAGGGCGTCGTCCAGATCGACCAGCTTCTCAGCCAGCTGATACAGCACCCACCAGCGCTCTGTATCGCGATAGACCTCCAGCCAGGCCGCCTCGACGGCCTCCGAAGGCTCGTAAGGCTGGGTCACGTCGCGGTTCAGCACCTCGGCGGGCACGGGCAGACCCGCCTGGGCCAACTGGGCCAGGGCGTCGTCGTACAGGCTGGGCGCGGCGATGGCGGCCCGAAGCGCGGCCAGGGCCTCGGGGCGGTCCTCGTGGAACTTCAGGAAACTGGCGTCCTTCAGGCCCAGCATGGCCTCGAAACGGCGGAACTGATCGCTCTGGAAGCCCGAAGACGAGCCGAGGGAGCCCCGGAACCGAAGATAGTCGGCCGGGGTCATGGTCGACAGGATGTCCCAGCTGTGGGTCATCACCGCCTGGATGCGCGACACCCGCGCCAGGCTCTTGTAGGCGGGGACCAGGTCGCCGGCGCGCACCAGCCGCTGGGCCAGGGCCGTCTCATGCAGTATCTGCTTGAGCCACAGTTCCTTGGTCTGGTGGATGACGACGAACAACATCTCGTCGTGCTGGTCCGACAGCGGATGCTGGGTCGAAAGCAGGTCGTCCAACGCCAGATAGCCGGCGTAGGTGATGTCGCTGGATTGGGTCATGCCCGCCTATCGCCCGCGATGGCGAGCGGCGCAAGCTTAGTGCTGGCCTTGGGCCGAGACGTTCGAGGCGATCTGACGGCCGGCGTCGAAGGCGTCACGCGCGCCTTTGTAGATAAAGCCGTAGGTCGGATAGACCGTGGTGCCGAGATCGTTGATCGGATTGTACCAGACCTTGACCTGCGACCAATCGTTGGAGGGTGAGACGTCGACGACGGTGACGTTCTCCTCGACCTTGCCGCGGCTGCCGCCCCAGTTGGCGTGGGTCACGCGGACCACGCGGTCGGTCAGGATGTCGGAGACGACGGCGACGTGGCCCCGGCTCATGCGGCCCTCGGGACGGAAGACCAGAACCGAGCCGGTTTCCGGCGCCTTGCCGGTGCGGAAGCCGGCGGAGGCCTGACGCCACCAGGTCCAGGCGTCGCCGAAGATATTGATGCCCGAGAACATGCGCGCGAAGGTCACGCACTGCCAATACGGCTCGTCAGCCTTTGCGCTGGTGGGAACTGCGCCCAACGCAAAAAAACCGAGGGTCGCCGCAACCGCGGCGGCTTTGAGCCGTTTCGTCATGCTTAGGGGTATCCCGACCCGCCGTTGGGACGCCCTTTAGGCCATGGGTTCACGCTCGGTAGCAAGTTGTTTCGGCGTAGCGCTGGACTTCAAACTGTTTGCCGAAACCTTATTGCTGCGCTTTGCCATACCGCGCAAAGCCTTTCGGGCTGGGTGTTCCACCAGATGATACGAGACGGCGGCCACGACCGGCAGCAGGGCCAAAATCGCCAACCACACGAAAATTTGAAGCTGTTTGTCGGGCGCGTCGAACACTTTGGCGGCGAGACCGACGGCCAGAAGCTTCCACGGCACGCAGACCATATAGACCGAATAGCTGATCTCGCCGAGGTATACGGCAGGCTTGGACGCCAGCCATCCGGCGCGTTCGTTCGGCAGCGACGCCAGCGACAAGATCAGGGCGCCCGCCAGCAAAACCGTCACTCCGTCCCATAGGCCGAGCGCCGCGCTGAGGACCATCAGGCCGAACGAGACGGCGGCGCTCAGCCACGGCGCCTTCAAGGGCGCGCGGCGATAGACGAGGTAAAGAGCGCACCCCAAGGCGAAGCACGGCACGATCCGTAGCGCGCCCCAACGGATGGTCGCCTCGGTCAGGGCGAAGCCGGCCCACTGCTCGAAGACGAAATAGAGGATGGCCAGGAAGGCCGCTGCGCCGACGACGGCCGCGATGGGACGATGCCGTGCACGCCAGAACACGAAGGCGAACAGAGGGAAGCACAGGTAGGCGAACCACTCCGCCGAGATCGACCAGGACGGATGGTTCCAGCCCGCCACGGGCGCCAGGCCCCAGGCGTGGACCATGAACAGGTTGGCGGGCAGCGACGCCCAGCTCAGCACATTGCCGTCCACGCTCATGCCCGCGAACAGGGCGGCGGCGGCCAGCAGCCCGACCCCGATCAGGGTCGCGATGTGCAGAGGATAGACCCGCGCCACCCGCGCCCACAGGAAGCTTTTATACGAGAACGATTTCTCGCCCGCCGCCTGAAGATAGACGTGGCTGAGGATGAAGCCCGACAGGACGAAGAACAGCTCGACCCCCAGATACCCCTTGGCCACCAGACCGGACTGACCCGCCCCGGCCAGGTTTTCCCAGAAGGTATAGACGGCCACCCACATCGCCGCGCCGAAGCGCAGGGCGGTGATGGGGCGAAGATCGGCGGGAGTCTGGGCGTGCGTCTGATCGGGGGTCATGGTCTCACCTTGGCACGTCAGCCTTTTCGAACCGTGAAGGCCCGCAAAGGTTGTGCCCCGGCGGCCCCTATCCCGCCCAGACGCCGTGGAAGCCGGCAGGCAGGGCCGTGTCCGCCTGCCAGGTCGCCACGGGGCCGTCCTCGATCCGCGCCACGTCGAAGACATGCAGTTCGGTGCGCCCGTCCTTCAGATTGACCGACGGCCCGACCAGCCAGGCGTCGCGCTCGGCCGTCGCGCCGGGCTTGGGCACGAAGACCGCCTCCTCGACCACCTGATGCACGCCGAACTCGAAGGCGTTCGAGCGGCCGCTGTCCCAGTCGTGTACGGCCAGGCCCGTCGGCAGGGGGCGCCCGCGCGTCTCGCCAGAGGTATGGGCCGTCAGGCTGCGTTTCAGCCCCGCCCGGCGCGGATCGGCTTTCGGGAACTCGCCCACAACGTCGCTATAGGTCATGTCGGCGCGACCATCGGGCCGCAGGGTGATCAAGGCCAGCTTGGCCGGATCGCCCGGCACCACTCCATGCCCATCCACCAGAACCCGCGCGCCGTCGACCGCGAAGCGCGGATCGTCGCTGGCCGCGACGTCGAAGCGGATCGTGCCGTCCCGCTCGGCCCAGGCGTCTCCCAGATGGAAATGGAAGAAGCCGGGCAGGTCGTAGAGGCGACGCTTGGACAGGTCGTCCTTGTCCAGCACCAGGACCTGCGTCCCCATCTCGGGTCGCCAGGCAAGACCCGAGATCACCGGCATGGCGTGGGTCTCGAACACCCAGGGCTGGAGCACCAGGATCACGTGCCGGTCGGTGGCGGTGAAGTCGTGCATATAGCTGGCGCGCGGCAGGGGCACGATCTGGGCGTCGCTCAGGCTGCGGTCGGGGTTCAGATGCCAGATGACGGCCTGATTTCCGGCCATGCCCACATTCCAGATCGACCCGTCGGGCGCATAACGCGGATGGGCCTGGAACGGCATGCCCTTCAGGTCGTCCCGCAGGGTGACGAAGCCCGTGGTCGACAGGTCGGAGGCCGACATGGCCAGCGGCGATCCCGCCTCCCACAACGCCCAGACCTGATCGCCGGCGACCATGACGGCCGTGTTGGCGGCATTGGCGTCGTCGTTCGAACCGATGCGAGCCCGCGCATCGCCCCTGGTGCCGAAGCCTGGAGTCACGACGGCGCCCAGTTCGGTCTCGGTGCGGCGCTTGGGCGTGTCGGCGAACCGGGCCTCCAGCGTCGCCTGGCCGTCCTGGATGCGGAAGGCGCGCATCATGCCGTCGCCGTCGAACCAGTGGGTCGCCGAACCGCCCGGCCGCCGGAACTTGGCCGGCCCGTTGCGATAGAGCGCGCCCTGCAGCCCCGCCGGCGCGCGGCCGTGGATCAGGCGCATCGTCTGGCGCGCGATGTCGCCTTCGACGTCTTGGGTCGCCAGCGCCCAGTCGGCTTTCGTCGCGGCGACGGCGTCCAGAGCGGCGGCGGCGCGGACCATCTCGGGCGTGGCGACAGCGGCGGAAAGGGCGGCGGCGCCCATCAGGAAGGAACGGCGGGAGGGGGTCATTTCAGGCTCCGGCTCGGTCGCTTACTTCAGGTCGATCGACTGGACGGCGACGCCGGCCGCCGTGAACCGTGCGCGCTCCCACGACGCCGGGTCCATGTTGCCCACCGCATTGTTGGAGAAGGCGTAGGGTTCGGTCGGCATGCCGAACGGGTTGGTGTTCATCTTGCCGTCGCCGTTCAGGTCATGAAAGGCGCGCACCGCATAGTCGCCGTCGGGCAAACCCTCGAACGTCGCGCTCTTCTGACCGCCCGCCGCATCGACCATGGCGTAACGCACCGGCTGGCCCTCGCCCCCATAGTTCGCCTCGCTGCCGAACAGGGCGACCATGATCTGGCCCTGAGGCGCAGCAGCCGGAAACTCGACGGTCAGGTCGGCGGCGAAGGCCGGGGCCGAGACGACAGCGGCGGCGACAAGAGCGAGAACGGGGGTGATGGCGGCGAAGGTCTTCATGACGGTGCGTCCTGTTTCAGGGAGGAGACCGACGACCGGCCCTCGATGACCAGACACTGCCGCCGCCCCCTGCCCGCCGCCACGCCACTTGCGGCGACGCACGGCCGTCCTTCGCGAACGACCACCCCCGTTCATTGGCGAAGCGCGAACGAACGCCCTTACTTCATCGCCGCCAGCGCATGGTCCGCGATCAAGGTGTCGGCCAGCCCGTGCGGATTGCGAACGTCGAAGTTCTCGGTCGTCACCACCACGACCGCATCCAGGTCCGGGATGATCGCGACCTTGTTGCCGCCCGTGCCCGACATGGTCCAGGCCGGATGCGGCGCGCCGGCGACCTGATAGGTCGGCAGCCAGATCAGGTAGCCGTAGTCGCCCTTCTGCGGATCGACGCTGGCGTGCGGCGCGGTCATGGCGCGAGTCCAAGCCTCGGGCAGCACCTGGCGTCCGTCCCAGCGGCCGTGGTTCAGCAGCAACTGACCCAGGGTCAGCAGGTCCCGGCTGCGCAGCCCCAGTCCGCCACCGCCCTGGGCCAGCCCCATCGGCGACATCTGCCATCGCTCGCCCTCGATCCCCAACGGACCGAACAGGGCCTCGCGCGCGAAGTCCTTAAGCGGCTCGCCCGTCGCCTTCTGAACGACGGCCCCCAGCGTGGTCACCCCCGCCGTGCAATAGGAGAAGGCCCGGCCGTAAGGCTGGTTCTCGGGCTGGGGAATCCAGTCGGGGAAGCCGCGCACCGGCAAGTCCATGGCGAACTTCACCCAGTCCTCGATCAGATACATCCGCTCCTCGTTGCCGCGCGAGAACGAATTGTCGTCGTCGCATTCCAGCAGGGAACTCATGGTCAGCAAATCCTCGACCGTGATCGCCGCCTTGCGCGGATCGGGATTGTCGAACGGGCCGTGGTCCGAGACGAAGGGCAGGACCGGCGTGTCGACGCTGGCGATTTCGCCACGCGCGACGGCGGCGCCGACCAGCATGGCGGTGACGGTCTTGGTGACCGAGCGCGTGTTGCGGCGGCTCTCGCGGCCCGCCTCATCGAAATAGACCTCGTGCACCAGCCGGCCGTGGCGGGCGATCAGGATGCTGGTGATCTTGTGGAAGGTCCCGGCGCGAACGGCGGCGTCCATGGCCGCCAGACCCTCGGCCGAAACGTCCTGGGTTTCGGGTGCGGCGACCGGCCAGTTCGGCTCGGCCATCACCGGTGCGGAGACGAGCGCGAGCCCGAGGGTCGCGAGAAGCAGATGACGCATGGCGTTCCTGGATTGGAAGAAGTAACGGCCGGACATCCCACGCGGCGAGCCGCCCGTCTTGAACAGACGCAACCGATCAGGCGAACAGGGCGCGGTAGCGAGCCGGCGTCAGGCCATAGAGGGCGCCGAACTCGCGCGTCATGTGGCTCTGGTCGGCATAGCCCGCGCCAAGGGCCAACTCGGCCAGGTCCAGTCCGCGCGCGATCTGTCCCGCCACCCGGTCCGCGCGTGCACGACGGATGGCGACGGCGGGCGAACAGCCGAAGTGGCGGCGATAACGGCGGGCCAGGGAGACGGGATGGACCCCCACCAGGCGGGCGACCGTCGCCACCTCCAGTCCCGGCTGATCGGCCAGGTCGTGCAGGACGTCATGGGCGCGCAACAGCCAATCCGGCGCAGGATCCTCGTCCACCTCCCCCGGCGACAGGACCGACGCCGCCAGATCCAGGGTCAGCCCTTCCATCCTGACCGCGTCCCCCTCTGCGAACCGCCCGGCCACCCCGACCAGACGACGCGCCACCCCTTCGGCCAAAGCGCCGCGCAACCGCATCGGGTCGCCGCGTCCGGCGCGCTTAGGCGGATCGAAACTGATCGACAGAAAGCGGCCGCCGGCGACGTCGAAACAGTCCCGATGCTCGACCCCCGGCGGATTCCACACCAAGGCGCCGGGACCGAAGGCGGCGTTCTTGGGCGTCAGGGGATCATGGGCCAGGCTGCGATAGCCGCCGTCCAAGGCCAGGATGAAATGGGCGTCGTCATGGGCGTGAAGCTCGACACCCTCGGGCGGGCGGCTGGCGACCCACAGGCCGACGCGGAAACCGCCGGCCTCGACCGTCCGCGAGGCGGCGCCGAAGAAATCGCCCGACGGCAGGTGGGGCTTGCTCATGAATGACGATCCCCGCGCGGCGCCCCGCGCGCGACACTGAACATCATGCGCGGGATTCGGCAAAAGAAAAGGCCCGGAACTTGGGTTCCGGGCCTTTGTCTCTGAGGGGCTCGCAACGCGAACTAGTCCAGCGTGCGCTTGATCTCTTCGACCGTGAAGCACTCGATGTAGTCGCCTTCCTTGATGTCCTGGAAGCCCTGGAACTGCATGCCGCACTCCTGGCCCGCCGTGACTTCGTTGACCTCGTCCTTGAAGCGTTTGAGCGTGTTGAGCACGCCCAGCTCCAGCACCACCACGTCGTCGCGAACGATACGGACGCGAGCGCCCTTGCGGACCACGCCTTCCGACACGCGGCAACCGGCGATCTTGCCGATCTTGGAGATGTCGAACACCTGCAGAACTGCGGCGTTGCCCAGGAAGGTTTCCCGTTGCAGCGGCGCCAGCATGCCGGACAGCACGCCCTTAATGTCGTCCAGCAGGTCGTAGATGATCGAATAGTAGCGGATCTCGACGCCCTCGCGGTCGGCCAGATCACGCGCCTGTTTCGAGGCACGGACGTTGAAGCCGAGGATCGGCGCGCCGGCCGACTTGGCCAGGTTGACGTCGCTCTCGGTGATGCCGCCTGCGCCGGAATAGACCGTGCGGGCGCGCACCTCGTCGGTGCTCATCTTGTCCAGCGAACCCACAATGGCTTCGGCCGAACCCTGCACGTCCGCCTTGATGACGACCGGCAGTTCCGAGACCTTCTTGGACTGCAGGCGCGACATCATGTCGACCAGCGACACAGAACCGCCCGAGACCTGGGCCTTCTCGCGCTTCACCCGCTGGCGGTATTCGGTCAACTCACGAGCGCGGCCCTCCGAATCCACCACGGCGAAGACCTCGCCCGGAGACGGCGCCTCGTCCAGACCCAGAATCTCGACGGGGACGGAGGGTCCTGCGTCGGTCAGCTGCTCGTTGCGCTCGTTCAGCAGGGCGCGAACCTTGCCCCACGATCCGCCGGCGACGACGATGTCGCCACGCTTCAGCGTTCCGCGCTTGACCAAGACGGTGCCGACCGGGCCGCGACCCTTGTCCAGCTTGGCCTCGATGACCACGCCCTCGGCCGAACGATCGGCGTTGGCGCGAAGGTCCATCAGTTCGGCCTGGATCAGAATGGCCTCCAGCAGGCCGTCGAGGTTCATCCGCTCCTTGGCCGACACCTCGATGATCTGGGCGTCGCCGCCCAGGCTCTCGGCGATGACTTCGTACTGCAGCAGCTCGTTGACGACCTTCTGAGAAGTCGCGCCCGGCTTGTCCATCTTGTTGACGGCCACGATCAGGGGCGCATTGGCGGCCTTGGCGTGCTGGATGGCCTCGATCGTCTGCGGCATGACGCCGTCGTCGGCGGCGACGACCAGAACCACGATGTCCGTCACATTGGCGCCGCGCGCACGCATGGCCGAGAAGGCGGCGTGGCCCGGGGTGTCCAGGAAGGTGACCTTCTGGCCGTCTTCCAGACGCACCTGATAGGCGCCGATGTGCTGTGTGATGCCGCCGGCTTCGCCGCCGGCGACGTCCGTGGTGCGCAGGGCGTCCAGCAGCGAGGTCTTGCCGTGGTCGACGTGGCCCATGATGGCCACGACCGGCGCGCGGGTCTCCGCCGCTTCGGCGTCGTCCGCATCGCCCAGGAAGCCGAACTCGATGTCGGATTCCGAGACGCGCTTGACGGCCATGCCGAACTCTTCGGCCACCAGTTCGGCGGTGTCGGAATCGATCACGTCGTTGATCTTCATCATCAGGCCCTGCTTCATCAGGAACTTGATGATGTCGACGCCGCGCACGGCCATCCGGTTGGACAGCTCCTGAACGGTGATGACGTCGGGGATGACCACTTCGCGCGGACGGTTCGGCGCGTCGGTCGAGCCGCCTTTACGCTTTTCCTTCTCGCGTTCGCGAGCGCGGCGGACCGAGGCCAGCGAGCGCATCCGCTCGGCGGCGTCGCCGTCGCCGACCACGGACTGGATGGTCATGCGGCCTTCGCGACGCTTCGGCTCGCCGCGCGTGCGGCTGACCGCCTTGCCGGCGTCGGAGAAGCGCTTCTCGCGATCATCGTCGCGACCGACCGGACGGCCAAAGCCGGCGCCGGGCGCACGGGCCGGACGCAGAACATTGGCCTCGGCCGGGGGGGCGTTCGGGGTCGGACGGCCGCCAGGGCCAGTGCGCGCGCCGCCGGGACGGGCGGCGCCGGGGGCCGGACGCGGGTTCAGGGCCGAATAGCGAACGGGCTCAGCGGGCTTGGCGCCTTGCGGACGACCTGCGCCGCCGGGAGCCGGACGTGCGCCTTGCGGGCGGTCGGCCTGCGGACGATCCGAATAGGCGCGGTCTCCGCCGCCCATGGCCTGTTCGCGGGCCGAACGGCCGCCGAAGGCGGGACGCTCAGGCGCCGCGCGCTGGGGATTGCCGGGCTTGGGCACGCGCTGGCCGAAGTTGACGACCGGGCGAGCCGGAGCAGCCGGGCGTGCCGGGGCGGCAGGCGCTGCCGCGACGGGGGCGGCGGGAGCCGGCGTCGGCGCAACAGGTGCTGGAGCCGGCGCAGCGGCGGCTGGAGCCGCCGGCTTGGGCGCAGGCTTGGCCGGCTGAGGCGCGGCGGCGGTCAGCTTGGAGGCCTCGGCGCGGGCGGCTTCGGCAGCAGCCTTGGCGGCGGCGGCTTCGTCGCGCGCGGCCTGGGCGGCGCGTTCGGTGGCCGCGGCCTGTTCGCGAGCAGCGGCGTCGGCAGCGGCCTTGGCGGCGGCGGCGGCGTCAGCCTTGGCGGCGTTGGCCTGTGTCGCTAGGGCGATGGCGCGGCGACGCGCTTCCTGCTCCTCGGGCGACAGGGCGCCGCCGGCGGGTTGCGACGGACGCTGACCTTGCGGACGTGGCGCCTGAGAGGTCTGTTGCGGACGTGCGACATCGAAGCCCTGCGGACGTTGAGGTCCGCCGGCGCCGGCACGGCGCTTGGTCTCGACCACCACCGTCTTGGATCGGCCATGGCTGAAGCTCTGTTTCACGGTCCCGGTCGGGACCGATCCCACAACGCGCGGCTTCAGGCTCAGCGGAGCACGCGGCCCCGTCTGGGACGGCGTGCCGCCCGCGTTGCCCTGGCCTTCGTTGGTCTTGTCGTTTTCGTCGCTCATCCGGTCGCTTTACTCGGGGCGGAAAGGCCCGCCGTCCTCATCTAATACCCATGAACGACCGTGAGCCCGTCTCCGCCCTTGGAGACAGGCCCTCGGCCGCCAAAATCCTCAGCTCGCCCCACCTTTATCAAGGTCAGTCGGGGTTGCTCCCGCCGGTCCGTCCTCGACACTGGAAATGTCCCAGTGAGGGGGGCGAAGCGGCCGAAATCCAGCCAGTCGTTCGACCTCTATGGTCCACCGATCGGCGCGTCCGCCCGCAAGCAGGACGGCGTGTATCGCATTTTCCAGCCCAAGGGCCAAACTCAAATCGTCCGCCGTGAACGCGCCACAGATCTTGGAGGTCTGATGGCGGGCCAGGGCGAGGATTTTTCCGCGTCCGTCGGCGGCGCCGTCGGCGGCTTCCAAGACCCAGGCGGCCTTGCCTGAACGGATGTTCGCGGCGGATTTCTCGAACCCGGATATAAGAACGCCTTCGCGCCGGGCAAGACCCAGCTGGTCGAGACAGCGCCGGACCAGCAGCCGTTCGACGACATCGGCTAAGTCAGCCGGGGCAGTCAGTTTGGTCTTGGCCGAGCGGGTGAAGCCGTTCTTCTTGACCGCCGCCTCGACCGAGGCGCGGCTGGCTTCGACCCACAGGCCACGTCCGGGCAGTTTCCTGCCCAGGTCGGGAACCACCTGGCCATCGGGCCCGGCGACGAAACGGATCAGGCGAGATTCGTCCATGACCTCGTGAGAGACGAGGTCCCGGCGTTCCCTATCGATCGTTGCGTCGCGCAAGCTCATATGTGGCCAGGTCTTCCATCACGCGTTCGACGGTTCGGAGTCGTCCTCGGCGAGGACCTCCGTTTCGTCGGAACCGCCGGCGTCGGCTTCGGTTTCAGCGGGCGCATCGCCGAACACCTGGTCCGGGTCGTATTCGCCCTCGGCGAACTCGCCGTCTTCAAACTCTTCCGGTTCGGGCTGCGGCAGTTCCGAAGCGTCGATCCAGCCGGCGGCGACACGGGCCTGCAGGATCAGCAATTCGGCGTCTTCCTGGGCCAGGTTGAAGCTTTCCAGAACGCCCGGGACCTTGACCCGTTCGCCGTTCTTGACTTCGTAGCCGCCGCGGATTTCGTCGGTGGCCAGGTCGGCCAGGTCCTCGACCGTCTTAACGCCGCCTTCGCCCAAGGCGACGGCGATGGCCAGGGTCACGCCCGGCACTTGAAGCACGCCGTCCTCGACGCCCAGTTCGACGCGCTTGGCGTCCAGCTCGGCGGCCTTCTTGTCCAGGAACTCACGGGCGCGGGCCTGCAGTTCCTCGGCGGTCTCCTCGTCGAAGCCTTCGATCTCGGAGACTTCATAAGGATCGGCATAGGCCAGGTCTTCGACCGTGGCGAAGCCTTCGGTGACCAGCAGCTGGGCGATGACCTCGTCCACGTCCAGGGCTTCCTGGAACAGGCCGGTGCGCTCGCTGAACTCGCGCTGGCGACGCTCGCTGTCCTGCGCTTCGGTGATGATGTCGATCTGCCAGCCGGTCAGCTGCGAGGCCAGGCGCACATTCTGGCCGCGACGGCCGATGGCCAGCGACAGTTGTTCGTCCGGCACGACGACTTCCACGCGGCCGGCTTCTTCGTCGAGCACGACCTTGGAGACTTCGGCCGGCGCCAGGGCGTTGACGATGAAGGTCGGCTCGTCCGGGTTCCACTGGATGATGTCGATCTTCTCGCCCTGAAGTTCGGCGACGACCGCCTGAACGCGCGAGCCGCGCATGCCGACGCAGGCGCCGACGGGATCGATGGAGCTGTCGTTGGACAGGACGGCCATCTTGGCGCGCGAACCGCTGTCACGCGCAGCGGCGCGGATCTCGATCACGCCGTCATAGACTTCCGGCACTTCCTGGGCGAACAGCTTGGCCATGAAGCCGGGGTGGGCGCGCGACAGCATGACCTGCGGCCCCTTGGCCTCGGGGCGGACGTCGTAGATGTAGGTGCGGATCCGGTCGCCGATGTTGAACACTTCGCGCGGGATGGACTGGTCGCGGCGCATGACGCCCTCGCCCCGGCCCAGGTCGACGATGGTGTTGCCGTATTCGACGCGCTTGACCGTGCCGTTGACGATCTCGCCGACGCGATCCTTGAACTCTTCGTACTGGTTGGCGCGCTCGGCCTCACGGACCTTACCGGTGACAACCTGACGGGCCATCTGCGTTTGGACGCGGCCGAACTCGAACGGCGGCAGGGTCTCGACATATTCCTTGCCGACCTCGGCCTCCGGGTCACGCTTGGAGGCGTCCGTCAGGCGCACCATGGCGCTGTCATTGAACTCTTCCAGCTCGTCTTCCGGCATCCAGTCGTCCTCGACGATGGTGACGTGACGGGTCAGGGACAGTTCGCCGGTCTTGTGGTCGATCTTGGCGCGGATGTCGTGATGCGCGCCGTAACGCGACTTGGCGCCCTTCTGGATGGCTTCTTCGATCGCCTCGATGACGACCTCGCGCTCGATGTTCTTTTCTTGCGCGACCGCATTGGCGATCTGCAGCAGTTCGAGGCGGTTGGCGGAAATACCGGTGACGGCCATCAGGCGTTGTCCTCAGAAGGGGTCGTGGTGTCGGTTGTCAGTTCAGCGGCTTCCCCTTCGGGCAGGCCGTCGTCTTCGGGTTCGCCGCGCGCGGCGCGAATGGCGGCGCCCCGTTTCATCAGGGCGTCGGTCAAGACCAGCTTGGCGTCGCTCAGCCAGTCGAAGGGGATCAGGGCGGTCTCTTCCTCGCCGTCCAGGTCGATCAAGACGTTGCCGTCCTCATAGCCGGCCAGCACGCCCTTGAAGCGTTTGCGGCCCTCGATCATCCGATCGGTCTCCAGCCGCGCCTCCTCGCCCTCGAACAGGTCGAAGTCGATGGGACGGGTCAGGGGCCGGTCGATGCCGGGCGACGAGACTTCCAGCATATATTCGCCGGCGATGGGGTCGGCGGCGTCGAACACCTCAGATACGGCGCGGCTCAGCTTGGCGCACTGTTCGACCGAGATGTCGTGGTCGGACGGGCGCTCGGCCATGACCTGCAGGCGCTGGCGCTTGGAGCCGGTCATCAGGCGGACGCGCACGACCTCCAGACCGAGCGACTCCGCGATGGGGTCGATCAGCTCCAGCAGTTGGCGGTCCTGGGCGGTTCTTGCGCGCAAGCGACGAGTATCCAAAACAAAAGCGGCGGTCCGTCCGGGCCGCCGCTTGGAACGACGCCGTTGGACGCCGGTCTAACGATGTGAGGGGCCATATAGGCTGTTCACGATCGCTTGTCAGCCCTCTTCGTCAGCTTGGGGCGAAGTCGGGGGTCAAATCAGCGCCAGCTGACCCAGATAATCCATCTTGCCCAGCGGCACGCCTTCCTTGCGCAGGATGGCGTAGGCGGTCGTGAGGTGGAAGTGGAAGTTGGGCAGGACGAAGCTGGTCAGATAGCCCACGCCGGCGAAGTTCAGCTCGCGGTTCGGCGTCTTCACCACGATCGGCCGGGTCTCGGCGCCGGCGAAGGCGGCGGGCTCCACACTCTCGATGAAGGCGATCGTGCGAGCGATGCGATCCTTCAGCTCGGCGAAGGTCGTCTCGGTGTCGGCCATGGCCGGATTGTCCACGCCCGCCAGTCGCGCGACGGCGCCCTTGGCCGAGTCTGACGCCAGCTGGACCTGCGACGCCAGCGGCCGCATGTCGTCATAGAGACGCGCCTGGATCAGGGCGGCTTCGTTGAAGCCCTCCGCCGACGCCTTGTCCAGCCAGCCCGACAGATTGGTCAGGCCGCGCACGAAGATCGGCTAGGCGGCGTCGTAGATCGAGAAGGTCATTCCGTGGCTCCGGTTGGCGCCATAGCTGGGCGGTGCGCCGTCCAAACGCCAGCCCTCCCGATCCCTTAAGTCAAAACTCTTCCCAGCCATCCTCGGCCGCCATCGCGGCGACCCTGGGCGCGGCGCCGCCTCGGCCGACCGTCTTCAGCGCAGCGGCGAGATGGGGCGAGCGCGCCGGCGGGGCGGCGGTTGCAGAGGCCTTGCGTGGAGCGGGGGCCGGCGCCAATGCTACGGTCGAGCCGACGCGGAACTGGGCGACCGAGGCCTGCAGGCTTTCGGCCTCCTGAGCCAGAGAATGACTGGCGGCCGTCGATTGCTCGACCATGGCGGCGTTTTGCTGGGTGACCTGGTCCATCTGGTTCACGGCTGTGTTGACCTGGGCCAGACCCACGGCCTGTTCCTGAGCAGAGGCCGCAATTTCCGAGACCAGCCCGTCAATCTCGGCGACCCGATCCACGATCCGCTGAAGGGCCTCCCCCGTCTGGCCGACCAGTTTGACGCCCGATCCCACCTGGGTGGTCGAGGTGGAGATCAGAGTCTTGATCTCCTTGGCCGCTTCGGCCGAACGCTGGGCCAGGGCACGGACTTCCGAGGCGACGACGGCAAAGCCGCGGCCGGCCTCGCCCGCACGGGCGGCTTCGACCCCGGCGTTCAGCGCCAGAAGATTGGTCTGGAAGGCGATCTCGTCGATGACGCCGATGATCTGGCTGATCTGCGAAGACGATCCTTCGATGGCCTGCATGGCCTGGACTGCGTCACGGACGATGACGCCCGAGGTCTCGGCGTCGCCCTTGGCGGCCTGAACGACATCGGAGGCCTGGCGCGCGCCCGAAGCGGTCTTGTTCACCGTGGCGGTGATCTCGTCCAAGGCGGCGGCGGTCTCTTCCAGACCGGCGGCCTGCTGTTCGGTGCGGCGCGACAGGTCGTCGGCAGCCTGGCTGATCTCGCCGGCGCCCGAACGGATGCCCGAGATGTTGGCGACCACCACCGACACGGCCTGCTGCAGCTGGGCCACCGCGGCGTTGAAGTCGGTCTTCAGTTGCGCCGCCTTGGGCGCGAACTCGGCCTCGATCCGATAGGTCAGATCGCCGTCGGCCATGGCCGACAGGCCCTGGCCCAGGGCCTGGATGGTGACGCGGTCGGCCTCGGCCTCGCGCGCCTTTTCGGCCTCGCGTGCGGCGCGTTCCTGTTCGCTCATGGAGCGCTGCGACAGGGCCTCGACCTCCAGACGGTCTTTTTCGATGGCGGCGTCGCGGAAGATGGCAAGAGCAGCGGCCATCTGGCCGATCTCGTCGCCACGCATCACGCCGGGGATTTCCGTAGTCTTGTCGCCATCGGCTAGGCCGCGCATGCGCCGGCCCAAGGCCACCACGGGCGCGGACACCGACCGACCGATGAACCAGCCGGCCGCCCCGATCACCAGCGCGACCGCCAGCGCCATGGCGCCCAAGGTCAAGGCCGCTTTGCCGACCGCGGCGGCGATCTGATCGGTATAGACGCCCGAGCCGATCACCCAGCCCCAGGGCGCGAAACCCTTCACGAATGAAATCTTCGGCGAGGCCTGTTCCTGGTTCGGCTTGGCCCACTGATAATCGACGAAGCCTTCACCCTTCTGCTGAACGACGCTGACGAACTCCTTGAACATCAGCACGCCCTCGGCGTCCTTGTTCTCGCTCAGATCCGTGCCGTTCAGGGCAGGCTTCATCGGGTGCATCACCATGGTGGGATGCATGTCGTTGATCCAGAAATAGTCGTCGTTTGCGTAGCGCATGGCGCCGACGGCCGCCTTGGCGGCGTCCTGGGCCTGAATGCGGGTCAGGCGACCGGCCTGTTCCTCGGCCTGATAGTGGGCCACGACGCTATAAGCGATCTCGACGGAGGCCTTGGTCCGGTCGGCGATATCGGCGCGCATCGCAGCATCTAGCCGCATCAGCGACAGACCCGTGATGACCAAAAGCCCCGCCATGGTCACCAGAGCGAGCAGATTGATCCGCCCGCCAATCGTCAAAGCCTTCATGTTCCCCGTCCCAAATCTCACCTGTTGGGACAGTACTAACGAGGTTCGTTAAATATCCGCGAAAGGGTCGGATGCGTAAAACTACGCAGCGCCTGCGTCATCTCGTCCTTCGAAACTCCAGGAAGACCGGCGCGGTGTCGCCCAGCTTCTTTTCTTCATAGCGGGTCACGACATGGTCGGCGGGCGGGACGAACCAGTCTTGGTCGGGGGCGCCGATCCGTTCCAGACCCGGCGTGCGGTTCAGCCGTTCCAGCGCCCATTCGGCATAGTCCAGCCAGTCGGTGACAAAGCGCAGCGTGCCGCCCGGTTTCAGGATGCGGGCGACGGCCTGGGCCGTCTCGTCCTGCAGCAAGCGACGCTTGTTGTGGCGCGCCTTGTGCCAGGGGTCGGGGAACAGGATCAGCACCCGATCCACCGAGGCGTCCGGCAGGGCGTCGACCAGATCGCGCGCGTCGTCGGCATGAATGCGGACGTTCTTCAGACCGCGCTCCTCGACGTGTCGCAGGGCCGAGGCGACGCCGTTCAGGAAGGGTTCGCAGCCGATCACCAGGGCGTCCGGCCGTGTCGCCGCCTGAGCCGCCATGTGTTCACCGCCGCCGAAGCCGATCTCCAGCCAGACCTCGGTCGCCTCGGGCATCATCGCCTTGGGGTCCAGCGGCCCCGCCTTGGGATCGGGCACGGCGATCTGCGGCAGCAGCGTCTCCATCAGCGCCGCCTGGCGGGGCTTGATCGGACGGGCCTTGATGCGGCCGAACGACCGCAGCGGGCGGTCGAGATGCGGGTTTTCGTCCTCGGGACGGTCGTCGGAGCTCATGCGCCTGCCGTTAGCTGTCGCGGGCCAAGGCGTCTACCGGCGAACACCGAAACCTTTTGACGGTCGTGACCGAACGCCTTTCTATGACGGCTGCAAGCGGCGTCGGGGCTGACGCATTCGCGGGGAGAGGATTTCGATGATCGGACATCATCTGCGGGGCGTCAGCCTCGCGGCCATTACATGCGCCGTGCTGGGCCTGTCGGCCTGCGCCACCACCGGCCAGACCCCCGACGAAACCCCCGCGAAACCGTCCAAGGACCAGACCCTGGCCGCCGGCCTGGATCCCGCGACCACGCTGGATCCCTATCCCTCGACCTATCAGCCCCTACCGCGCGAGAACTTCGCCGTGGTCGGCGCCACGGTCCTGACCGGCACGGACCGCAAGATCGAGAACGGCGTGGTCGTGGTCACGGACGGCAAGATCGCCGCGGTCGGCGACGCCTCGACCCCCGTCCCGACCGGCTATCGCGTCATCGAGGCGCGCGGCCGTTACGTCACCCCCGGCGTCATCGACGTGCACAGCCACCTGGGCGTCTATCCGTCGCCCGGCGTCAGCGGCATGAGCGACGGCAACGAGGCGACCAGCCCGAACACCGCCCAGGTCTGGGCCGAACATTCTTTGTGGCCCCAGGATCCCGGCTTTAACACCGCCCGCGCCGGCGGCGTGACCACGCTTCACATCCTGCCCGGCTCGGCCAACCTGTTCGGCGGACGCGGCGTGACCATCCGCAACGTACCCTCCATCACCATGCAGGGCCTGAAGTTTCCGGCCGCCCCCTACACGGTCAAGATGGCCTGCGGCGAGAACCCGTCGCGCGTCTATGGCGGCCGCAACCAGAGCCCGGCGACCGGCATGGGCAATATGGCGGGCTATCGCGCCGCCTTCATCGCCGCACGCGACTACAAGGCCAAATGGGACAAGTGGCGCGCCGACGGCGAGGGCGCGGCCCCGACCCGCAATCTTCAGAACGAGACCCTGGTCGGGGTTCTGGACGGGTCGATCCTGATCCAGAACCACTGCTACCGCGCCGACGAAATGGCGTTGATGATGGATATGGCCAAGGAGTTCGGCTACCACATCACCACCTTCCACCACGCCACCGAGGCCTACAAGCTGGCGCCCCAGTTGGCGGCCAACGGCATCTGCGCGGCCATGTGGACCGGCTGGTGGGGCTTCAAGATGGAAGCCTTGGACGCCATCGAGGAAAACGCCGCCCTGGTGGACGCACAGCAGGGATCGTGCGCCGTCATCCACTCCGACGACGCGGAACTGACCCAGCGCCTGAACCAGGAGGCCGCCGCCGCACTGTCGGCCGGTCGTCGCGCCGGTCTGAACATCTCCGAGGAACATGCCATCGGCTGGATCACCTCCAACGCCGCAAAGGCCATCGGCATCGCCGACCAGACCGGCTCGCTGGAGCCCGGCAAGCGCGCCGACGTGGTGATCTGGAGCGCCGATCCCTTCTCGATCTACGCCCGCGCCGATCAGGTCTTCATCGACGGTGCCCTGACCTTCGACCGGACCGACCCCGCCTATCAGCCGACCAGCGACTTCGAGCTGGGTCAGCCGGGCTATGGCCTGACCGCCGCCAACGTCACGGAAGGAGCCCGCTGATGCGTCTCTCGCACCTGATCGCCGGCGCCGCCGTGGCGCTGTCTCTCGCCGCCCCTGCTGTTGCACAGGAGACGGTCGCCATCGTCGGCGGCCGCATCCTGACCGGAACCTCCGTCATCGAAAACGGCACGGTCGTCATTCGTGACGGCAAGATCGTCTCGGTCGGCGCCGGGGTCGCCCCCTCCGGCGCGCGCATCATCGACGCGGCGGGCAAGACGGTCGCGCCCGGCTTCGTCGCCGTCGATTCTGGCCTTGCCGGCACCGAGGTCAGTTCGGTCAGCGGAACCAACGCCCTGCGCAACAGCGCCAACACCCTCAGCGCGGCATTCGACATCTCCTACGGGCTGGACCCCTGGTCCTTCACCCTGCCGGTCGCGCGGCTGGGCGGCATCACCCGCGCCATCGTCGTGCCCCAGCATCCCGGCTCATCCGGCGGCCATGTCCATGAGGACGAGACGGCCGGCGCCGGCGACGGCGGCTATCAGACGCCCGGCCTGTTCGCGGGCCAGGCGGCCATCATCAACCTGGGTCAGGGGACCGACATCCTGGTCAAGCCGCGCGTCGCCATGGTCGCGCCGTTCGGCGAGGCCGGCGCGGGCATCGCCGGCGGCGCGCGCGGGGCGCAGTTCGTCCTGTTCAAGGAGACCCTGTCGGAGGTCCGCCTCTATGCCCGCAACAAGTCGGCCTATGAGCGGGCGGGTCTGCGCGACCTCAGCCTGTCGCGCGCGGACCTGGAGGCGCTGATCCCGGTCGCCAACGGGACCATGCCCCTGATCGTCAGCGTCCACCGCGCCTCGGACATCCAGCAGGTGCTGCGCCTGGCGCGAGAGGAAGGGATCAAGCTGATCCTGGACGGCGCCGAAGAGGGCTGGCTGGTCGCGGGCGACATCGCCGCCGCCGGCGTGCCGGTGCTGCTGAACCCCATCTCCAACCTGCCCAGCGATTTCGAGATGCGGGCGGCGCGGATGGAGAATGCGGCGGCCCTGAATGCGGCCGGCGTCGTCATCGCCATCAAGGGCAACGAGGGCTCGACCCACCGCGCCCGCGAGGCCCGCTACAACGCCGGCAACGCCGTCTCGCACGGCCTGCCCTACGGCGCCGCCATCGCCGCCCTGACGGTCAACCCGGCCAAGATCTTCGGCATGGCCGGACAATTCGGCCAGATCACGCCGGGCGCCGCCGGGGACGTGGTGGTCTGGTCCGGCGATCCGCTGGAGCCGCTGAGCCAACCGTCGGCGATCTTCGTCAATGGCGTCGAACAGCCGCTAACCAGCCGCCCGCTGATGCTGCGCGACCGCTATCGCCAGCAGACGCCGATGCCGCCGGCCTATCGGAACTGACGATCGCTTCGGTCTGAACGGAAAGGGCGGGGCCTCGCGGTCCCGCCCTTTTTCATTTGTCGCGTCCGCGCTAGGTCACGCCCATGCCAACGGTTCTTTACATCGACGCCGACGCCTGCCCGGTGAAGGAAGAGGTCTATCGCGTCGCCCGCCGCTATGGGCTGAAGACCTATGTGGTCTCCAACACCTGGATGCAGGTGCCGCGCGAGGCCCTGATCGAACAGGTGGTGGTGGACGCCGGGCCCGACATCGCCGACGACTGGATCGCCGAGCGCGCGACCGTGGGCGACGTCGTCATCACCGCCGACATCCCGCTGGCTGACCGCTGCCTGAAGTCGGGGGCCCAGGCGCTGAAGTCCAATGGCCAGCCCTTCACGCCGGATTCCATCGGCTCGGCCCTGGCCGGGCGGATGGTGGGCGAGCATCTGCGGTCCATGGGCGTGGCCACCTCCGGCCCGCCGCCCTTCTCGGCCGCCGACCGCTCACGGTTCTTGCAGGCCTTGGATCAGGCCGTGGTCAAGGCGCACAAGGCGGCGACATGACCACCGTCATTCCAGAGGACGAGCTGGAGTTCCACTTCTACCGCGCCGGCGGGCCGGGCGGTCAGAACGTCAACAAGGTCTCGACCGCCGTCCAGATGCGATTCGACGTCAAGAACTCGCCCTCCCTGACCGATCCGGTCAAGGCGCGGCTGATGAAGCTGGCCGGCAGTCGTCTGACGCTGGAAGGGGTGATCCTGATCACCGCCGTCCGCCATCGCACCCAGGAGCGCAACCGCGCCGACGCCATCGAACGGCTACAGACGATGGTGGACGAGGCCTCGATCCGACCCGTCTATCGCGTGCCCACGCGCCCGACCAAGGCGTCGAAAGAGCGACGGCTGAAGGCCAAGACTACGCGGTCCACGATCAAGTCCGGCAGGGGAAAACCCCGTCAGGACGACTGAGACGCAGGAACGTCTTTTGTTCGATATCGTTCAGCTTCCACAGCAACGGTTGAGTGAGGCGCGGATGCGGCGATTTCGGGCGATGACGATCGGGTTGATGCTGGCGACGGGTGGCCTCGCCGCCTGCGGCCAATACGAGGTCCGAAAGAAGGACAGCGCCGATCCCGGACCTCAGGCGCCGGCCCAGTCCGAACAGGACAAGGCCGTCATCGCCGCAACGCCTCAGGTTTCCATGTCCGCTCGGGATCGAGCCGAAATTCGCAGCGTGGCGCGCGGCTATCTTGACGAAGCCGCTAAGGAACTCGCCAAGGGCTTTTCGCCCGTCGCCGGCGTCGAAGATGTGGTCGTCGCGATGCAGCCGACGGAAGTTCACGTCTGGAAACTGAACCTTGAGAACGGCAAGAATTATCGCATCCTGGGCGAATGCGACAACGAATGCTCCGACCTCGATATGGAGCTGCTCGATCCGGCGGGCAAGATCGTCGAACGCGACACGCTTCCGGACTCAGCGCCGGTGATAAACATCCAGCCCTCGGCGAACGGCGCCTACACCGTGCGCCTGGTGATGAAGACCTGCACCGTGGCGCCCTGCTACGCGGCGGCGCGCCTGTACCATCAGACCGGCCCCATCCCGGACGACGACGCGCCGCCCGCGACGGAGACCTGAGCGATCAGCTTTCGGCTGGGCGGAACAGCAGGGCTGCGATCTTGTCCTCGGCGTCGAAGCCGATCATCCATTCGGTGACTTGGTTGTCGAAGGTGACCTTGAACATCTGGGCCTCGCCTTCCTGCCTGACGTACTGGACCGTCTTGATCGCGCCGAAGCCCTTGATCAGCGGGATGACCTGGGCCTCCTGCTGGCGGATCTGGGTTCCCAGACCCGTCGTGAAGTCCGCATAGTCGAACCCGGCCCCCTGGGCTGCGGCGATAACGGCGCGCAACGCCTCTTCCGAACGGGCGATGTCGGGCGCCTGGGCCGCGCCGGCTGGCGCGGGTGCAGCAGGAGCAGGTCGCGCTTGAGTGGTCGCCGACTGCGCAGGCCGATCAAAGGCGTTCGGCACGGCGCCGGCGGCGGCTTGGGCGAAGGCGGGAACGGGCGCCAGCAACAAGGCGGCTGCCAAAGCGGTCTTCATCAGGGTCGGCTTCATAGCGAAAGCTCCGGTCAGGACAGATAGGGCCAGAGCGAAAGGCCCAGGGCCGTCAGAGCCGCGAGAACCGCGACCGTGACTGAAGCCACCAGCCAAGCCGGAGTTCCCGACTTTTCGATGACCACCGCCGCCGGACGCGGCGGTTCCTGCACCAGGCGCGAGATGGCGCGCGCCGCTGCGATCATCTCGTTGAGGGCGTCCCTGGCCTGGGCCTGGGGTCCCAGCTCGCGGCGGATCCAGCGTTCCACCACCGGCTGGGCGGCCTTCCACAGGTCGTGGTCGGGTTGCAAGCGACGCGCCACGCCCTCGACCGAGACCATGGTCTTCTGCAGCAGGATCAGCTCGGGCCTCAGCCGCATGTCGAATAGGGCGGTGATCTCGAACAACTGGCCTAGCAGCCGGCCCATCGAGACCTGGCTGGCCGCGCGGCCGATCACCGGCTCGCCCACGGCGCGCAAGGCCTGGGCGAAGGTCTCGACCGAATGGTGAGCGGGCACGTAGCCGGCCTCGAAATGGACGCGGGCGATCCGGTCGTAGTCGCGGCTGATGAAGCCCCACAGGATCTCGGCCAGATAGCGTCGCTCGGCCGGCCCCAGCCGCCCGACGATGCCGAAGTCGATGGCCGTCAGATGGGCGGGCGCGCTGGCGAACAGATTTCCCTCGTGCAGGTCGGCGTGAAACACCCCGTGGTCCAGGGCCTGAACCAGGAAGGCGCGAACGACATTGTCGGCCAGCAGGTCAGTATCGAGGCCCGGCAGGTCCGCCAGGGCCGGATCGGTCATGGGCACGCCCTGCGCCCACTCCAGGGTCAGCACCCGCTTGCCCACGCCATCCCAGATCACGGCCGGGGCGGACATGTATCCGTCCTTGGCCAGGACATCGGCCATCTCGCTGGCGGCGGCGGCCTCCAGCCGCATGTCCAGTTCCAGATCGAGAGAATTGGCGATGGTCTCGACGAAGGCCGACGGCTCCAGCCGGCGCGCCATCGGTACGAGCCGCCACACCAGCCGCGCGCCCAGACGCATGGAATCCAGCCCGTTGTAGACCCGCCGCTCGACCCCCGGCCGCAGCACCTTGACCGCCACGGCCCGGCCGTCGGCCAAGGTCGCGCGATGCGCCTGGGCCAGGGAGGCGGCGGCGACGGGTTCGCTCAGATCGATGAACAGGCTCTCGACCGGCCGGCCCAGCGACTTCTCGATCTCGCGCCGCGCCTCTTCCTGCGAGAAGGGCGGCAGGGCGTCCTTCAGCCGGCCCAGGTCGCGCGCGAACTCCAGGCCGAAGATATCGGCCCGCGTGGCCAGCACCTGGCCCAGCTTGATCGCCACCGGCCCCAGATGTTCGAACGCCTTGCCCAGCCTCTGACCCGGCCGGCCCTGACGGCCCGCCTTGCCGGACAGCATCTGCACGAACCGGGCGAAGGGCCGGGTCCAGGCGGGCAGCAGCGGCGTGACCTCCCGCGGCACCAGGGCGTCGTGGCGCACCAGCACCCAAAGCCAGCCCAGCAGGCGTAGGAAAGACGCCACCGGGTTCTGCACCGCCACGGTCGCGGGCGGCGGCGGAGCCGTGCGATAGATCCGGCTGGTCAGATCGCCCACCCGTGGTGGATGGCGGCGATCCCGCCCGACAGGTTGGTCACGGACACGCGGCGGAAACCGGCGTCTTCGATCAACCCCTTGAAGGTCGCCTGGTCGGGGAAGCGGCGGATGCTCTCGACCAGATACTGATAGCTCTCGCGATCCTTGGCGACCCAGCCGCCGATGCGCGGAATGGCGTGGAAGGACCAGGCGTCATAGACCTTGCGGATCGGGCTGGTGGTCGGGCGCGAGAACTCCAGGCACAGGAACCGGCCGCCCGGCTTCAGCACGCGCCGCGCCTCGGACAGGGCCTTGTCGATATGGGCCACGTTGCGGATGCCGAAACTGATCGAATAGGCATCGACCGAGGCGTCAGGCAGGGGCAGGTTCATCGCATCGCCGACGCTCCACTGCATCTCCGGCTCGCCGCCCTTGTGCACGCCGGCCAGGATCATCTCGGCATTGTAGTCCAGCACGATCACGCTGGCGTCCTCGCCTCCGCGCCGTTCCTGGGCCGCACGCGCCATCTTCGAATAGCGTCGCGCCATGTCCCCGGTGCCGCCGGCCACATCCAGGATGGTCTCGCCTGGGCGCGGGTTCAGCTTGGCGGCCGCCATGTCCTTCCAGATGCGGTGGACGCCCACGCTCATCAGGTCGTTCATCACGTCGTAGCTGGAGGCGACGGAATCGAAGACCCCGCGCACCATCTTGACCTTCTCGCGCGCGTCCACGTCGCGGAATCCGAAGGAGGAACGATCACCCGAGGAATGCGGGCCGTGGGAGGAGGCGTCGGTCATGTCAAAGCGTCTAGCGCGTCGCCGCGCCGCCGTCACCCGAAGTCAGGCGGCTTGCGGCTGCGGCAGCTTCAGATCCTTCATCACGTCACGCATCAGGCCGTAGCAACCGCACGACGCCTTCTCCAGGCCGTCGCGGTCCAGCACCTTGACCCAGCCGCGCCCGCGCTGGATCAAGCTCTTGCCCTCCAGCACCGTCCCGACCTCGGACACGGTGGCGCGACGCACCCCCAGCATGCCGGCGATATCCGCCTGGGTCAGGTCGATGCGGTCATCCTCGGCCCGGTCGTGCAACATCAGCAGCCAGCGCGCCAGCCGTTCGTCCAGCCGGTGCTGGGCATTGCAGGCGGCGGCCTGCTGGACCTGGGCCATCAGTCCTTCAGTGAACCGCGACAGGGCCAGGCGCAGGCTCTCGCTCGCGTCCAGGGCCTCGCCGAACGCCTCGGCGGAACAATGGGCGGCGACCCCGTCACGCTGGGAAATGGCCCGGCTTGCGGCGCGGGCGTTGAATGGACCGCAGGTGACGCCGATCAGGCCTTCGCGGCCGATGGCGGCGGTCTCGACCATCTTGTCGTCGGGCAGAATGGTCATCAGCGACACCACTCCCTTGATCGGAAACCAGACCTGATCGACCGCCTCGCCGGCGTCGTACAGCATCTGGCCGCGCGCGATCTCGCCCTGTTTCAGGTGCGGTTCGATCCGCTTGCGGTCGGCCGCATCCAGGGCGGCGATCCAGAGATTGTCCATCTTAAGCCCCACTGACGATCGGACGACGCGAAACGCCGTCATGACAGTCAGAACGCGCAAGCTTGACCATGTGTTCCGCCACGCCGGGACACCCTCGTCACGTCCGCTTGCGGCGATCATCCGGGCGCCTTAGGCCTGAAGAAAAGAGGAAACAGCATGATCGACGCCCGTCTTGACGTAGCGGAAACGCTTAAGGATCTGCCCGCCTGGCGCGCTTTCGACGGCGACCGCCCGGCCATCGTGCGGACGCTGAAGTTCGCCGACTTCAACGCCGCCTTCGGTTTCATGACCCGCGTCGCCCTGATGGCCGACAAGATGGATCACCACCCCGAATGGTCCAACGTCTATGACCGGGTCGAGGTGCTTCTGACCACCCATGACGCCGGCGGCGTGACCGACAAGGACGTCGCCCTGGCCCGTTTCATCGACGACGCAGCCGCCGGCATGGGCGTCAAGTCGTGAGCGGCGCCGAACGCCCCGGCCGCGTCGCCGGCAAGACCGTCCTGATCACCGGCGCGGCCGGCGGTCTGGGCGAAGCGATGGCCTTCATGCTGGCCCGCGAAGGCGCCCGTGTCGCCGTCACCGACATCGACGGCCAGCGCGCCGGCGTTCTGGCGGACCGGATCAATGACGAGCTGCCCGGCGCCGCCTTTGCCTATGCCCAGGATGTCGCCAGCGAATCCGACTGGGAACGGGTGGTCGCCACGGCCGTCGCCGATCTCGGCGGCCTGTCGGTCCTCATCAACAACGCCGGCGTCGGCGGCCCCCTGGCCTTCGTCGAACAAGACACGGTCGACAACTGGCAGCGTCAATACGAGATCAATCTGCGCTCCATCATGCTGGGCGCCAAATACGCCATGCCGCATCTGCGGGCCGCAGCCCCGGCCTCGATCGTCAACATCTCCTCGATCGCCGGTCTCGTCGCCGCCCCCGGCATGGGCGCCTACAACGCCACCAAGGCCGCCGTCTGGATGTACACCAAGACCCTGGCGCTGGAGGCGGCCAAAGCCGACTGGAACGTACGCTGCAACTCGGTCCACCCCGTCTTCATCAAGACCCCGATCCTGGACCCCTTCATCGCCATGGCCGGCGGCGACGAGGACAAGGCCCACGAACGCCTGGCGCGCGGCATCCCGCTGAAGCGGATCGGCGAACCCGACGATGTCGCCTATTGCGTCCTCTACCTGGCCTCGGACGAGTCGAAGTTCGTCACGGGCTCTGAGTTCAAGATCGACGGCGGCATGACGGCGCAGTAGGGCGCGCGCGCCTACTGCTTTCTTTTGGGCCTACCGCGCTTCGCGCTGTTTGAGGCCGCTGACTTGATGGGACCTCAGATGCTTGCGCCAGTTCGCGCCATCCTGCGCATTCGGGATTGAGACCGCCCGCGCCATGCTGTAAGCGGCCCTTTCCGGCGTCACGCCGCATGCGCACCCGTAGCTCAGCTGGATAGAGTACTGCCCTCCGAAGGCAGGGGTCACAGGTTCGAATCCTGTCGGGTGCGCCATCTCCTTCTCACCACCGCCCACGCTGCTAACGATGGCAGAAGGTTTCGCCAAAATCGGCACGCCGGACGGGGGGTCTTTACCTTCGGTTCTCATGTCCCGGCTACGCTTGTGTCGTCACCCCTCAGAACGAGTTGGTTCGTGCAGACCCAAGCACATCTTAAGGTTGTCGCCGGAACGCCCGTCGTTTTCGGCTCCGAAAGCATCATCGCGCAGCTCGAAACGGCGCGCGCCCTGATCGAGAGCCGGTTCTCGGACGCAGGCCTGCGTCTGGCGGGATCGCTCGACATGGTGGGGCGTCTGATCGAGTCGCTGGATCGACTGGGCGTGACGTTGAACGCCGCGACGGTGTCGCAGACCACCGAAGAACTGCTGTCCACCGCAGACGGCTTGAACGCCTTGCCCGCTGCGCAGGAAGGCCGCGTCGGCTATCTGACCAAGCTGCGCTCCGCCAGCGGTACGCTGGAGGCGCATATCGACGAGATGCGCACCACCCTGCGCTATCTGCGGGCGTTCGCCCTCAACGTGAAGATCACCGCCGGCGGCACGATCCGCGCATCGGACGAGTTCGCGGGCTTCGCCGAACGCATGTGCGATCAGCTGGATCTGGGCGTGTCGCAACTCGACGACCTGGGCGAAGAAATCCGAAGCCTGACCGCACGGCTCGAGGGCGCGAAGGCGTTCGAGCTGGGTCTGGGCGGAAAATACAAGACGCTGATCCCGTCGGTGCCGAACCGTCTGGCGGTCGATGCCGAAGCCATTCAGTCGCACCACTCCCGCATCGTTAAGGTCGCCGGTTCGGTCGCGGCCATCGCGCGCGACATTCAGCTAAAGGTCGGCAAGGCCCTGATGGCGCTGCAGATCGGCGACATCACCCGCCAGCGGATCGAACACGTCCAGCTGGGCCTGGAAGTCACAGCCAAGATGCAACGTGAGGCCGACCTGTCCGAAGAGGGGCGGGATCGCGCCGAACGACGCCTGCTTCATCTGCTCGCCGACCAGATGGCGGACATCGCCACAGATTTCGAAACAGAAGCCGCCAAGGTCATGAAGGGCCTCGCCGGGATGGCGCAGGACACGGCCCAGATCCTGATTGTGCATGACCTAGTTGACGCCTCGGGTCAGGGCGGCGGGCTGCGCGGACTGGAGAACAGCCTGGGCGACGCCGGCATCCTGGTCGAAGACGTCACGGCGGCGATGGCCAACGCCCACAGGATCAGCAGCGGCACCGTCTCGGCGGTCGAGGCCCTGACGCACCGCGTCGACGCCATTCAGCGGGTCAAGCGCGACATCCAGCAGATGGCCATCAACAGCAGCCTGCGCTGCAATCGTCTGGGCGAGATCGGTAAGCCGCTGAGCGTCATCGCCATCGAACTCAGCAGCCATGCGGGGCATCTGGAGGAAGCTGCGGATCAGACTCTGGGCTCGCTCAAAACCCTGTCCGACCTCGCCAGCGACATGGATGTCTCCACCCACAAGGACGACAAGGTGGACGCCGTTCGCCTGAACGCCGTGCGCGGCCGTCTGCGTCAGGCGGCCGATGTGGTCGAGCACGACCTCGCCGGTCTGGGCAGCCACAGCGAAGCGACCGCCCAGTCGCTGTCCTCAGCCATTGATCAGTTGAGCCTGAAGGAAGACCTGGGTGATGCGTTGAACGCCGTTGCTCTGGCTCTGGCCGAAGCCGCCGGTCCAGCCGTTGACGACATGACCGACATCCTCGACGTGGTGCACGAGGCCATTGGCGAAATCGGGCGCTGCTACACGATGGCGCGCGAGCGGACGATCCATGCCGCCCATGCCGTCGCTGACGCGACCGAAGACGCCCCGAAACGGGTCATGGCGGCGACCGACGCCACCGAAGAATTCGACGACATTCTGTTCTGATAGAGCGGCGGCCGTTTGAGCCGCCGTTGTGCGTCAGCGTGCGCGATCCACGGTCATGATCTCGCGGGCGATATGTTCCAGCGCCGTGACCTTCTGGGCGGCGCCGCGCGCGATGGCTTCGCGCGGCATGCCGAAGACGACCGAGGTCGCCTCGTCCTGAGCCAGGGTCGTCGCCCCCGCCTCCTTCATTTCCAGCAGACCGCGCGCGCCGTCGTCGCCCATGCCCGTCATGATCACGCCCATGGCGTTGCGGCCGGCGGCGCGCGCCGCCGAGCGGAACAGGACGTCCACGGACGGCCTGTGGCGGGATACCGGCGGGCCGTCCTTGATAGCGACCTGATAGCGGGCGCCCTGACGTTCCAGCAGCATGTGCTTGTCGCCCGGCGCGATCAGGACGTGGCCGCGCAGGACGGGATCGCCATGCTGGGCCTCCTTGACCTCCACTTCGCACAGGCTGTTCAGCCGTTTGGCGAAGGCGGCGGTGAAGCCGGCGGGCATGTGCTGGACGATGACGATGCCGGGCGCATTGGCCGGCAGGGCCTGAAGCACCTCGCGCAGAGCCTCGGTCCCGCCGGTCGAGGCGCCGAGGCAGGCGACCATCTCGGTCGTGCGCGCCATGGCGGCGCCGGACGGCGGGGGCAGCATGGCGTCGGCCGTCAGCTTCGTCCCGGGGTCGAGCGAGCGCTTGGTCGGTCGGCGGGCGCCCACTCGGGCGCGCGCGGCGGCCTTGACGACGTCACATATGCGATCGGCGCTTTCGGCCAGGTGATCCGCCGCCCCGATACGGGGTTTCAGGATGATATCGACCGCGCCGGCCTCCAGCGCCTGCATCAGGGTTTCGGAGCCTGCTTCCGTCAGGGACGAGCACATGACCACCGGGATCGGCCGCTGGGACATCAGCTTTCGCAGGAAGGTGATGCCGTCCATGCGGGGCATCTCGACATCCAGGGTGATGACGTCGGGCACGTCCTCCGCAATGCGGCGCGCGGCGACGAAGGGGTCTGAGGCGACGCCCATGACCTCGATGCCGGGGTCGGCGGACAGCACATCGACCAGGGTCTGGCGGACGCTGGCCGAGTCGTCGATGACCAGGACGCGAACCTTTGGCATTTGGGTCAGGTCTTTCGGAAGACGGTGTTGGCCACGGTGACCAGCGGCAGTTCGATGCCGGTGATGCTCTCGGAGTGACCGATGAACAGATAGCCGCCGCGCTTCAAACGCTCGCACAGACGCTTCAGGACCTTGGCCTGGGTCGGCTTGTCGAAATAGATCATCACATTGCGGCACATGATCATGTCGAACGGTTCGCCGACGGCATAGCTGTCGCCCATCAGGTTCAGGCGCGCCAGCGACAGCTTGGCGCGCAGAGCGGGGTGGATGCGGCTTTCGCGGCGGGTCTTGTCCTTGGCCGACATGACCCAGTGGCGGTATTCCGCCGGAACCGGCGTCAGCATCTCGTTGGGATAGACGCCGCGCAGCGCCGTCTCCAGCACATCGGTGGACAGGTCCGCCCCCAGGATTTCGTAATCCGGGCCGCCCTGCTCGTCCGCATACCGCTGCATGACCATGGCCATGGTGTAGGGCTCGGCGCCGGTGGAACAGGCCGCGCTCCAGGCGCGGATGCGGCGCACGCCGGCCGACTTGAACTCCGGCAGGACATGGCTGGTCATGTAGTCGAAGTGACGCGGCTCGCGAAAGAAGTCGGTCTTGTTGGTCGTGACCGCGTCGATCAGGAAGACGGACTCGGCCTCGAGCCCATCGTCCTTGAACAGATAATCGCAGTAGCCGTCGAACGTCGCATGGCCGGTGGTACGCAGGCGACGACGCAGGCGACCCTCCAGCATGGTGCGTTTCGACGACGGCATCTTGATGCCGCTGTAGTCGTAGATATAGCGCGCCAGCCGCTCGAAGTTGCGGGCGCTGATCTGATCGACGGTCGATGCCGTTTCCTGGCGGGCCGCTTGAGACAAGGCGATTTTCTCTTTCCGAGAAAGGACCGGCGGCCGTCAGGCCGCCTGGTCAATATCCGACATCGACGACAGCGAGACCGCGTCCGTCGTGGACAGCAGGCGCGCCAAGTCGATCAGGACGACGAAGCCATCAGAGCGCCGCACCACGCCCGAAATATAGTCAGAGCGCCACTTCACCCCCAGATCGGGCGAGGGTTCGATCTGATCGGTCGTGAAAGCCGCGACCTCGAACACGCGGTCCGCGACCAGGCCCAGGCTGAGCACGCGATCCTCGAGCGGGATGTCCAGCACCAGGATGCGCGTGTTCAGCGTCGGCTCGACCGGCGTCATGCCCAGGCGGATCCGAAGATCCGCCGTCGGCACGCCCCGACCCCGCACATCCGTCAAACCCAGCAGATAGGCGGGGCCGTTGGGGATGCGCGACGGCGCCTGATAGGTCAGGATTTCGCGCACCAGCCCGACCGGTGCGGCGAAGACTTCGTCGCCCAGGCCGAAGGTGACGTACTGGCCCTCGGCTGCGCCGGACATCAAGCGCTCTCCCTGAAGTCCATGTCCTCGGCGTCCGCGCCGCCCATGGCCATGTCCAGGGCGAAACCCTTGGCGCGGGCCTGCTGGGCATGAACGTTGGGCTTCACGGGCGCGGACTTGGCGACAGGGCGGGCGGCGGGCTTGGCCGACGCCTTGAAGGTCGAGACGCGGGCCGGCGCGGAGCGAGCGGGAGCACGACCACCGACCGTATCGGTGCGGAAGAAGGCGATCGAGGTCTGCAGTTCCTCGGCCTGGGCCGCCAGTTCCTCGGAGGTGGCCGACATCTGCTCGGATGCGCCGGCGTTCTGTTGGGTCACCTTGTCCAGTTGCTGGATGGCCTCGTTGATCTGCGAGGCGCCGATGTCCTGTTCGCGGCAGGCTGCGCTGATTTCGGAGACCAATTCGGCCGTCTTGCGGATATCCGGCACCAGGCGTTGCAGCATGTCGCCGGCTTCCTGGGCCGCTTTGACGGTGTCGCCTGACACCGCGCCGATTTCGGCGGCGGCCGTCTGGCTGCGTTCGGCCAGCTTGCGGACTTCCGAGGCGACGACGGCGAAGCCCTTGCCGTGCTCTCCGGCGCGGGCGGCTTCCACCGCCGCGTTCAGAGCCAGCAGGTCGGTCTGACGCGCGATCTCCTGCACGATGCCGATCTTGTCGGCGATGGTGCGCATGGCGTCGACGGCGCGGTTGACCGCCTCGCCGCTGGCCTCGGCGTCCTTGGACGACTGGCGAGAGATCTTCTCGGTCTGGGCGGCGTTGTCGGCGTTCTGCTTGATGTTGGCGGCCATCTCTTCCATCGAGGCCGAGGCCTGTTCGGCGGCGGCGGCCTGTTCGGTCGCGCCCTGGCTCATCTGTTCCGACGTGGCTGACAGTTCCTGGCTTCCGGCCGAGACATTGTCAGCGGCCGACAGGGCGTCGCCGACGACGCCGCGAAGGCGCTCGACCATGCTTTGCAGCGACAGGCCCAGGGTGTCCTTGTCCGACAGCGGCTTGGGCTGGACCGTCAGGTCGCCATTGGCGATCTCGTCCGCCATGGAGGCCGTGACCTTCAGATTGTCGGTCATGGTGTTGAAGACGGTGACCAGATCCTTGATCTCGTCGTTCGACTTGATGGAGACGCGCTCGTCTAGGTCGCCGATGGCGACGGCGTTGGCGACCGTCATCAGGCGGCTCAGACCGGCGCTGATGCCTAGGGCGATCCACAGGGCAAAGGCGACGGCGATGGCCAGAGCGGCCAAGGTGATGCCGATCACCAGATTGCGCGTTTCGGCATATTGCTTGTTCGTGTCTTCGTCGGCCTTGACCATGGCGGCCTGGTTACGGGCGACGATCTTGGCGAACAACTCGGTCATCTCGCCGGCGACTTCGCGCGCTTCGTTGGAAGAAATACGCGCGGCCTCGGCAGCCTGTCCGCCACGAACCAGATCGGCCATGCGGGTTTCAAGCTGGGTCATTTCCGACAGCAGGACGCTGAGGCGCTTCCAGTCGGGTTTGCCGGTTTCAGACGCCTTCTCCTCGCCCTGCGTCAACAGATCCTGCATGGCCACGCGGGCCTCTTCACCCGTCGCGACATGTCGCGCGATCTCGGCCGGAGAGGTGGCGAGGATCAGGTTCTTTTCAGCGCGAATGGCTTCAAGCAGTCGGATGTTGGCCTGCTGAGACGTCTCCAGGCGCTTGGCCGGGCCCGCGATCACTTCGGTGATGGCCTGGTTGAGGTTGCCCAGGCTGTAGATGCCAAGACCCGAGATGCCGACGAGCAGCAGGATCATCATCCCGAAGCCTGCGGCCAATTTTGCTTTGATGGTAAAACGCATGGGCTGATCCCCCGATAAGCCGGTCAATGACGGGTGGTGGACGCGACCGGCTGGCGGGCGTCCTGTTGCTGGTTGAAAATGGCCTGAAGGTCGGGAACGACGATGAACTCGCCGCCCCGCTTGACCAGGCATTGGATGAACTCGGGCCGCCAGCGCATGCCGACGCTGGGCGGCGCCTCTGAATCGGCGCGGGCCAGGGTGGTGACCTCGTGAACCTTGTCGGTGCGCAAACCCACCAGGGTCGGCTCGCCGCCCAGCACGATCTCGATGACCACGATGCGGCTGTCGATCGTCGCAGCGTGGGCCTCCAGGCCGAAGGCGACGCGCAAGTCGGCCAACGGAATCACCTTGCCCCGGAAGTTGATCACGCTGCCAGCGAAGGCGCCGGCGCCGGGCACGGCGGTCTCGGCGACCAGGTCGGTGATTTCCTGGACCAGGACGGCGCCCAGGGCGAACAGTTCGCCGTTCAGTTCGAAGGTCAGCACCTCGGCCTCGTCACCACCGGTCCAGGTCGCGGCCGTGGCCGTTGATTTCTCGACGGCGGCGGTCATACGGCGGCTCGCATCTGCGCCTCCTGTTGCTGGCCCAGGGCGACCAGATGGCTGACGTCCAGGATGAGGGCGACGCTGCCGTCGCCCAGAATGGTGGCGCCCGAGAAGGTCGCCAGACCGGCGTGCAGCTTGGACATCGACTTGATGACGGTCTGGTGGTCGCCGATGATCTGATCGACGACCAGACCGATACGTTCCTGGCCGGTCGAGACGACGACGACCTTCTGGTGCAACTCGGGCTGGGTCCCGGTGTCGAACATCTCGCGCAGACGCAGGAAGGGCACCAGACTGTCGCGCAGGGAGATGAAGCTGCGGCCGCGCGACCGCATGTCCTCGTCCAGCGATAGCTCCAGGCATTCCTCGACGGCGCCCAGCGGGATGACATAGCGGCCTTGACCCACACGGACCAGCAGACCGTCGATGATGGCCAGGGTCAGCGGGATGCGCAACGACACCTCCGAACCTTCGCCCGGACGGCTGGCGATATCGATGGAGCCACGGAGGCTTTCGATGGTGCGCTTGACCACGTCCATGCCGACGCCGCGGCCCGACAGGTTGGTCACCGCCGCCGCCGTCGAGAAGCCGGGATGGAAGATCATCTGCAGCAGATCGTGATCGCTGAGCAAGGCGCCCGGCTCGATCAGACCTTGAGCTTCGGCCTTGGCGCGGACGCGGTCGCGATCGATGCCCCGGCCGTCGTCGCGAATGGTGATGACGACCTCGCCACCCGATTGATGCGCCGACAGACGGATGCGGCCAGTCGCAGGCTTGCCGGCGGCGGCGCGATCCTCGGCCGTCTCAAGACCGTGGTCGGCGGCGTTGCGGATCAGGTGGACGAGAGGATCGGCCAGACGCTCGATCACCGTCTTGTCGATCTCGGTCGTCTCGCCGTCGGTCGACAGTTCGATGGCCTTGCCGGTCTCGCGCGCCAGGTCGTGGACCAGGCGGCGGAAGCGGCCGAACAGGGTGGCCACCGGCACCATCCGCAGCACCATCATGGTGTCGCGCAGCTCGCCGGACAGGCGCTCGATCTCTTCGGACACGGCGCGCAAGGCGGTGTCCGTTCCCGAATGCGCGATTTGGCTCAGGCGCGACTGGGCGATGACCAGTTCGCCGACCCGATCCATAAGTTCGTCCAGCCGGTCGGCCGGCACCCGCACGCTTTCGGCGGTCTTCGCCATCTTCGCTTCTACAGGATCGTTGGCGACCACAGCCGGCGTGGGAATGGAAGGGGTCGGCGCGCTGATCTCCGGCGCGACGGCCTGGACTACAGCGACAGGCGCCTCCGCCTGGGTGATCAGCGCGCTGTCATCCACCGCTTCGATCTTCAGGTTCATGTCGTCCATGACGAAGATGAAGACATCCTCGATCGCTGCACGCCCCTGGTCGGTCGTCAGAGTGACGTTCCAGGCGAGATAGTGATCGGTCGGCTCGATCTGGCTCAGCGGCGGAACATTCGTCGGGTCCGCGACGACACGCGCCTCGCCCAGGTCACGAAGCTCGTTCAGCAGCGCCAACGGGTTCGTGCCGTTCTTGAAGGCGTTCGACGGCAGGTCGAAACGGATGCGCCACGTCACCTGTTGGGGCGCGACGGGTACCGGCGCTGCGCCGTCCGCCTCCCGCACGGCCCGTTCCAGATCGGCCAGCAACACATCGCCGGCCGCGCCGTGATCACCCGACGGATCCTCCATCAGGCGACGCATATGATCGCGCGCCGCCAGCACCGCCGAAACCAGGTCGGTCGTCGCAGCGACCTCTCCTTTGCGAACACGGTCGAACGCGGTCTCGCAATGGTGGGTAAAGCCGGCCAGGGCGTCGAAACCGAACATCGACCCCGACCCTTTCAGCGTATGCAGACCGCGAAAAACGGCATCGACCAGATCGCGGTCCTCGGGGCGATCCAGCAGGTCCAGCAGACCCTGTTCGATCAACTCCAGGTTTTCTCTCGCCTCGACCTGAAAAACCGCGATGGCTTCGTCGCTCATCGACCCAGAACCTTCTTGGCGATGCGCACCAGCTGGTCGGGGTCGAAGGGTTTGGTCAGCCATCCGGTGGCCCCGGCCGCCTTGGCGCGAGCCTTCATCGCCTCGTCGGATTCGGTGGTCAAAAAGACGATCGGCACCCCCATCTGATCGGGCATGCGGCGCATCTCCTCGATCATGGTCAGGCCGTCCATCACCGGCATGTTCAGATCCGTGATGATCAGATCGAAGGCGCTGGCCTTGGCCTTCTCGATACCCTCGGCGCCATTGCCGGCCTCGGCCACTGAATAGCCGGCGTTGGTCAGCGCGATCTTCAGCGCGACGCGGATGCTGGGCGAGTCATCGACCGTTAGAATCGAAGCCGTCATTGGGCGGTTCCTTGATGAAGCCAGAACTGGAGGTCGTCGGAAGAGGGCTCGGTCAGGAAGCCGGCGGCGTCGAGAACGGTGCGAAACTCCGTACACGGACGTTCGAGGGACAGCGTCTTGCCGACCGCTCGCGCATGTCGTCGTGCGGACTCGATCAACTGTAGCCCGCACAGATCCACGGCCTGACCCTCGACCAGATCGAGGGTGATCGTGTCCGCCTCTTCGAAGGCGTCGAGGATGGATTGGCGGATGACGGCGACGTTCTTCACCACAAGGGCGGCGTCTATCATCAAGCGCTTTGTCATGACCGGCTCCCCCTCCGTGGCGTACTGCCTCGGGACTGAGCCTTAGGGTTGACGATAGCCGTTAAACTGCCTTCAAAAGCCGCATAGGGGAATCTACCTAGCTTGACCATAAGCAACTGGTGGCTGTCGGATTCACTTCCACTTCACCTCCTCCGTCTAGGGATGAAGCCTCAGCAGAACGGCTGAGCGGGAGGCCCGGATTGATCGACGTCGGCGCACATGCGGCAACGCCCTATGAGGGCGATCTCTTCCATGCCCAGATTGCGGACGCCTCTCCCGCCTATATCTGGCTGCTCAATCCATCGGGGCGGATCGTCCATGTGAACCTGGCGGCGAGGCGCTTTCAGCCCGACCCGCCCGTTGCGCACACAATGGCATGGCGAGACGCCTGGCCGGCCGATTGCCGCTTCTCGATCGATCGCGGCGTCAACGAAGCCCAGGCCGGCCGGCCCTTCGCCTTCCGCACCCGTTTTCCGGCGACACAGGTTTCAGGCGTCTATCTCGACACCACCATCAGCGCCGTGCGCGACGACACGGGTCGCATCGTGCGCCTTCTGGTCAAGGCCGAGGACGTGACGGCCGAAACGGAATCCGCCGCCTTCCTGAACACGGTCATCGACGTCCTCCCCCTGGCGCTGACGGTCAAGGACGCCCGGACCGGACGCTATATCCTGGCCAATCGCTCGGCCGAAAAGCTGTTCGGAAAGTTCGAGGGCCTGACCGGGTTGAGGGCCGCCGACGTCCTGCCGGCCGCCTTCGCCGAATGGTCGGCCGATGCGGCGCTCGGCATGGGTTTGCAGTCCGCCGTCCATGAGGATCAGGCTCCCAGCGGCGTCCGCTATCTGTCCGCCACCAAGGTCGCGACCTATGACGACGAGGGCGTTCGGCACCTGATCGGCCTGACGCAGGACGTCACTCAGAAACAGAAAGATGCGGACGCGTTGAAGCTGGCGCTGGAACAGGCCGAGTTGGCCAGTCAGGCCCGCAGCGCCTTCATCAGCAACATCAGCCACGAGGTTCGCACGCCCTTGAACGGCGTGGTGGCCGGGGTGGATTTGCTCTCCGGGCGATCCGAAACCACCGACTTGGCCGAGGTAACAGCGATGATCCGCACGTCGGCGGCGGCGCTTCAGGACCGTTTCCAGCAGTTGTTGTCCATCTCCGACCTCGATGGCTCTGCCGCCGCGCCACACTTCGAGACCTTCGACCTCGCCCCGGTGGTGGACCGTATCGTTCAGCCGCATCGGGCCACGGCCGAAGCCAAGGGCCTGACGATGATCATCGAGATCTCGTCTAACCTCCCTGCAGCCTTCATCGGCGACGCGGAAAGACTGGTGCGCGCGCTGACGCCTCTAGTGCACAACGCCGTCAAATTCACCGACAAGGGCGAGGTCCGCCTGACGGTCAGTTCCGAGACGGGCGACATGGTTCGCTTCGCCTGTATCGACACAGGTGTAGGCTTCGATCCCCATGCAAAGGACGCCCTGTTCGGCGCCTTCCGTCAGCAGGACGACACCCTGACTCGCAAGTTCGGCGGCATGGGCCTGGGTCTTGCTCTGGCGCGAGAGAAGGCGCGCCTGCTCGGCGGAACCGTGGAGGCTGAGGCGCGCGCGGGCGGCGGCTCGATCTTCTGGCTGGACGTGCCGCTGTCGCCTGCGCCGGTGGAAGCGCCCACGGGTGTCGAGGCCCTGGTCAAGGTTCTGGTGGCCGACGATCACCCCACCAATCGGCGCATCGTCGAAATCATGCTGGAAGGAATGGCGGAGGTCACCCTGGCCGAAGACGGTGTCGAGGCGCTGGAGGCGGCCGGACGCGAGCGGTTCGACGTCATACTGATGGACATCCAGATGCCCCGCATGGATGGGATCACAGCGGTCGCGCACATTCGCGAAGCCGAGCGTGCTGCGGACCTCGCTCCCGTTCCGGTCATCATGCTGACGGCCAACACCCAACCCGAGCATGTCGCGGCCGCCAGGCAGGCCGGCGCCGACCGCCACGTCGGAAAGCCGTTCACCTCCGCCCTTCTGCTCAGCGAAATCCAGTCCGTTCTCGCAAGGATTTGAACCCGGGCGCATCGGGTCAACGGCCTTTCGGTCAAACTTCAGCCTGCGACCTCTTGACCTTTCGTGATGTTATCTCATAACACAACGGCTTCACTCCCCGAAGGTCACTGTCATGCGTCCCTCTTCCGTCTCGCGCTCGCTCCTTCTGGCGGCCGTCGGTTCCACCGTTCTGGCCGGCGCCGCAGCCGCCCAATCGACGACCACCACCCCCGCCACGCTCGACGACATCGTCGTCACGGGCGCGCCCTACGGCATCAGCCAGCGGGCCTCGGTGATCGCGACAGACGTGGTGGATGAGCAGACCCTGGCCACCGCGCCGGCCACGTCCCTGGGCGACTTGCTGAACGGCCGTCCCGGCGTCCGCTCCACCGACTTTGCGCCTGGCGCCAGCCGTCCGGTCATTCGCGGGCTCAGCGGGCCGCGCGTTCAGGTGCTGACCAACGGTATCGGCCTGATCGACGCCAGTTCGGTGTCGCCCGACCACGCCGTCGCGACCGACCCGGCCGAGGCCAACCGCATCGAGATCATTCGTGGCCCCGCAACTCTGGTCTATGGCGGTTCGGCCATCGGCGGCGTGGTCAATGTTCTGGACAACCGCATCCCGACCGAAATCCCCGAGGGCGGCATCTCTGGCGTCGTCTCGACCCAGGCCTCCAGCGTCGATGACGGCCGCAGCGCCTTTGGCCGCGTCACGGTCGGCAGCGGTCATTTCGCCTTCAACGTCGATGGCGTGAAGCGCAAGAGCGACGACTACGACATTCCGGCCCCGGCCATTTCCGCCAGACGCTCCGCCGCCGAAGGCATCGCGCGCGGCGACGGCGGCACTCAGCCCAACAGCTATAGCGACCTGGAAGCCTGGGGCGTCGGCGGATCCTACATCGGCGACAAGGGCTTCGCCGGCGTCTCCTACAAGAACACCGACAGCGAATACGGCACGGTCGCGGAAGAGTCCGTCTTCATCAAACTGAACCAGAAGCGCTGGGACGCGCGCGGCGAATACCGCTTCGACGCCGGTCCCTTCGCCGCCCTTCGCGGCTCCTACGGTCATGCCGACTACACCCACACCGAGTTCGAGGCGGTGGGCGAGCCTGGCACGATCTTCAACTCGGACGGCTGGGAAGGCCGGGCGGACCTCGTTCAACGCGAGCGCAACGGCTGGAACGGCGCTGTCGGGGTGCAGGCCCTGTCGCGCAACTTCGAAGCCATCGGCGAGGAAGCCTTCGTCCCGACCGTCGATATCGACGAACTGGGGATCTACACGGTCCAGCGACTGGACCGTGGCAACCACGGCTTCGAGGGCGGCCTGCGCTATGACCGGCGCGAACTGAGCGCCACGCCCATCGGCGGGACCAGCCAAGTGAACCGCGAATTCGACAACTGGTCCGCTTCGGCCGCCGCCTTCATCCGTCCGGCGACCGGCCTGTTTCTGGGCCTCAGCCTGGCCCACAACGAACGCGCGCCCAGCGAGGTCGAACTGTTCGCTGACGGCGTTCACATCGCGACCGCCGCCTATGAAACTGGCGACCTGAATCTGAACTCCGAAAAGGTCACGACGGTCGAGGGTACCGCCCACTACAATCGCGGCCGTTTCACCGGCGACCTGCACGTCTATCACTCGTGGTACGACGGCTTCATCGACGAGCGGCCGACAGGCGAAGAATTTCTCTTCGAGGAGGAGAACGAGACCTTCCCCGTCTATCGCTTCGTCCAGACAGACGCGAAATTCTACGGCTTCGAGCTCGAAGGCGCCTACGCCCTGTGGCAGGACGGCGACCGCAAACTGTCGCTGGAAGGCGCTGCGGACTATGTCCACGCCCAGACCGACTTCGGCCCGGCCGCGCGGATCCCGCCCTATTCCGTCACCGGCCGCCTGGCCTGGACCTCGACCCGCTTCGACATCAGCGGCGAGGTTCGTCACGTCGGCGAACAGGACCGTGTCGCCAACGCCTTCGAACTGCCGACCGACGACTACATTTTAGTGAACGCCTCCGTGGCGGTGCGGCCCTTCAACCAGCAGAACGTGACCCTGTTCGCCGAGGCGCGGAACCTGACCGACGAGGAAGCGCGCGAGCATGTGTCCTTCCTCAAGGACATCGCCCCGCTTCCAGGCCGTAACCTGCGTGTCGGCGTCGCCTACCGCTTCTGACGTCAGAGACACCCGATGGGCGGCGATCGTTCCGCCCATCGGATTGGGGCTGGACCGTCAGACGACCTCGACCGAACGTTTGCGATTCAATCTACGCCATACCCAGATGCCGACGAGCAGCACGACCGCGCAGACAACGACGGCCGTCAGATGAATATGGACAGGCAGCCTCCCGAAAAGCCGCTCGATCCCTGTGCCAAAAACGTAGCCCAAACCAACGAAGACCGTCGCCCAGATCAGCGCGCCGACGACATTCAGCAGGGCGAACCTGAGCGCCGCCACGGTCGACGTCCCCAGCACCAGCGGCGTCAAAGACCGCAAGCCGAACAGAAACCTGAAACTCAGCGCCAGCTTGATCGGATGTCGCGCGAGCCCCTGCGCCACGCGGCCATAGGCTGGCTTCGCGGTCACGCGTCGCACCCACGCCATCTCGCGCAGATAACGACCGGCGAAAAACAACACCTGTCCCTGAACCAGCGAGCCGCCGAACACCGCAAGACCGACCTGCCACAGCGGCAGCATCCCACGATGCGCCATCGCCCCACCCGCTACGGCCACGGCCTCGCCTTCGGTCCCTGAACCGACAAACAGAAAGAGCGGACCCACCTGACCGACAAGCGCTTCAAACGACATGGCGAAACCCCTTGTCAGGCGAGGCCGACTCTATGAGCACAGCCGTCAATTAGACCGCGACGATGCCTTACATCCCCATTTCCACCAACCTTCGAACAGCACACCTCTAATCCACAACGCATCCTGGATTGGAGGCTTCAAGGAAGTCTTCGCCAAGCCATTGCAAAGCAGCGGACGACCGTTGGTGGTTCAGAATTGGGTGCAGACTCGCGAACAGTTTGATGGCTAGCGCGTTGCTGCACGATGACGGAAAAAGAACCACGCCGAACCCCCATTGGCTACGAGGACGGTCCCGACAAGCCGACCAGAGGCGCCTTTCGCATCATCGTGCTCGCCATCGGTGTTGCCGCCGTGGTCTGCCTTGGGCTTATCGCAGCCGTGGTTTTGCGTGGCGGCGGAATCTGACAGCGAAGTTCAGAGCGCCTCATTTTGTCGCTCAGGAAATGACGCCAACTTCGCCGCGCGCATCGACCGCCCGGAATCTGATCAGATAAATAGTGGCGTCCAATCCATTGTCGACCGCATTTTCCAGCAGCCTGTTGGAAAATGCGGTCAAGCCCGCCTACCACCGTGCGAACCGTGTTGAAGGCTAAGAGCAGCGTGCGACGCTGCTGGGGTCTTGCTGAGCAAGGGTCGTCAATCCCCAATCTCGTCGTCCTTGCGGTGGCGGAGCGCCCGAGCCGCGAAGGTCGGGAGAACCAACAGGGTCAGGGCTGTCGCGGTCAAAAGCCCGCCGATGACCACGGTCGCCAAGGGCTTTTGCACCTCGGCACCCGCGCCGTGGGCCAAGGCCATTGGAACGAAGCCGACGATCGCGACCATGGCCGTGATCAGGACGGCGCGCAGTCGGCTGGACGCCCCTCCGATCGCTGCGTCGCGCGGCGTCTGACCCCGTTGCAGCCGCTCGCGAATGGCCTGCATCAGCACCAGACCGTTCAACGTCGCCACCCCGGACACAGCGATCAAGCCGACTGCAGCGGACACCGAGAACGGCATCCCCCGTAACAGCAATGCCAAGACGCCACCTACCAGGGCCAAGGGCACGCAGGCGAAGACCAGACCGGCCTCCGCGAACGATCCCAAGGCCATGAACAGCAGCATCCCGATCAGGACGAAGACGATAGGGATCACCAAACCAAGCCGCTGTTCGGCGCGCTTCAGGTTCTCGAACTGCCCACCCCACGTCAGGCGAACTCCTGGCGGAAGCTGAATCTGATCGACCTGCTTTTGCGCATCCGCGACGAAGCCGCCCAGATCGCGTCCCCGGACGTTGGCCTGGACCACCATCCGGCGACTGCCGTCGTTGCGGCTGATCTGGTTAGGCCCTTCGGCGCTCTGGATACGGGCGACCGAGGACAGGGGGATCGTCACCCCGGTCGCGGTTACGATCGGCAGGGCCGCAAGCGCTGCGGGATCATTGCGAGCGCTGTCGGGAAGGCGAACGACCACGTCGAAGCGACGATCGCCCTCGAATATCCGCCCCGCTTCGGCGCCGCCGATGGCCGCCGAGACGGCCTCGGAGACGTCAGCTGCGGACAGGCCGTAGTTGGCCGCAGCGAACCGATCGACGCTGATGGTCAAGGTCGGCAGGCCGGACGCCTGTTCGACGCGGACGTCAGCAGCCCCGGTCGTCTGGCGCAGCGCCCCGGCGACCTCGTCCGCCACCCGCTGCATGGTGCCGAAGTCGTCGCCATAGACCATGACAGCAAGATCGGTCCGCACGCCCGAAATCAGTTCGTTGAACCGCAACTCGATCGGTTGGCTGAACTCGAAGTTGTTGCCGATCTGCTTGGAGGCCTCGGCTTCGAAGCGGGCGATCAACTCTTCTTTCTTGAGCTTGGGATCGGGCCAGTCCTTGCGATCTTTCAGCACGACGACGCTGTCGGAGATGTTGGGCGGCATGGGGTCCACGGCGGCCTCGGCCGTGCCGGTTCGCGAGAACATGGTCTCCACTTCCGGCTGGGCGGTGATCGCCCGCTCAAGCATCATCTGCATCGCCAGAGATTGCTCCAGCGAGGCGGAAGGCACGCGAAGCGCCTGCATGGCGACGTCGCCCTCGTCCAAGGTGGGAATGAACTCGCGCCCCAAGGTCGTGAACACCAAGCCGCCGACGACCAGTGCGCCGAGTGCCGAGATCAGAACGATCCTGGGACGATCCACAGCCGCGCGAATCGCCGGCTGGATCCAGCGCCTGGCGAAACGAAGCACGAAAGTCTCATGCTCGTGGGCTTGGCCGTGCTCATCGACTTCGATCGTCTTCGGATCGCACACCAACAGAGCCGCCATCGCCGGCACGAAGGTGAACGAGAAGATGAAGGCGCCCACCAGGGCCAGCATCACCGTAGCCCCCATCGGCACGAAGGTCTTGCCTTCGACCCCTTCCAGCATCAGCAGGGGCGTGAATACCAGAAGGATGATCAGCTGACCGAACGCGGCTGGTTTGACCATCTGTCGCGCCGCCTGAACGGCGACGCCGAGCCGCTCGCGGCGGGTCAGCATCCGTCCGGCCTCGGCGCGCCGTTGGCTGAGCATGAGCAGGGTGTTCTCGACCACGACCACAGCGCCATCGACCATCAGGCCGAAATCCAGGGCGCCCAGGCTCATCAGGTTCCCGCTAATCCCGAACCTGTTCATGCCGATGACGGCGAACAGGAAACTGATGGGGATCATGAGCGCCGTGATGCTCGCCGCCCGGATATTGCCGAGCAGCAGGAACAGCACGACGATGACCAGCAGCGCGCCCTCAATCAGGTTGCGGGCAACGGTCTGGATCGTGGAGTTGACCAGGGCGCTGCGGTCCAAGACCCTGACCGCCTCGATCCCCGCAGGCAAGGTCTTGCGAACCTCTTCCAGCCGGTCGCCGGCAGCCTGGGCCACGGTTCGGCTGTTGCCGCCCGCGATCATCAGGGCCGTGCCGAGCACCACTTCATGGCCGTCACGGCTGGCCCCGCCGAGACGCGGCGCCTGACCGACCTCGACAGTGGCGACATCGGCGACACGCACGACCAGCCCGTTACGGTTGACGACGGGCGCTTGGGTCAGGTCCTCGATGGTCGAGGCCAGGGCGTCGGTACGCACGGTCAGGGCTTCTCCAGCGCGTCGAACATAGCCGGCGCCAGCCTGGACGTTCGCGCGGTCGAGCGCCTGGATCAGGTCGCTCATGCCAAGGCCATAGCTCGCGAGACGAGCGGTATCCGGCCTTACAGCATATTCCTTCACATAGCCGCCGACCGTATCCACCCCGGCCAGGCCTGGGGCCGTGCGCATCTGCGGAACGACGATCCAGTCCTGCACGGTGCGCAGATAGGTCGCCCGTTTTTGAGGCGTGTCCAGCAGGTCGCCCTCGGGCGTCAGATACCCCCCGCCAGCCTGCCAGCCCGTTTGGGCTGGCTTGGCCAGATTGGTAGTATTGAAGGGCTTGTAGTCGATGGTCCACATCAACACTTCGCCCAGGCCGGTGGTGATGGGCGCAAGTGTCGGCTCCACGCCCTCCGGCATGGCCTCGCGCGCTCCGGCGAGACGTTCGGCCACCTGCTGACGCGCGAAGTAGATGTCCGTCTGATCGGTGAAGATCACAGTGACCTGGCTGAAGCCGTTGCGGCTGAGCGAGCGCGTGGTTGTCAGGCCGGGGATGCCGGCCATAGCGGTTTCGATCGGATAGGTGACCTGCCGTTCGATCTGCTCCGGCGCGAACGCCGGGGCGACAGTGGTCACCTGGACCTGGCGATTGGTGATGTCCGGCACGGCGTCGATGGGCAGCCGTGTCAGTTCGAGCAGTCCGTAGGCCGCGACGAGCGCCGTAGCCAGGACCACGAACCATCGGAATTTGACCGACAGTTCGATGATGAATTTGAACATGCGTCGCGCCCCTAGTGACCGTGCTCGGCCTCGCCCTTGGCGAGTTCGGCTTTGAGGAGGAAGGCGTTGGCGCCGGCAATATTTTCAGTTCCGGTCAGGCCGCGAAGGATTTCCGTCCGCCCACCGGCCTGACGACCGGCAAGCACAGGGCGCGCCTGAAAGCCGTTCGGGACCCGGACGAAGACGACAGCGGTTCCGTCGACGGTCTGCACCGCCTCGGTCGGCACGGTGATGCCTCCTGTAGTGTCGCCCGTTACGATCACGCCGGTCACGGCCGATCCAGCCGGCGCAAGTCTTCCGCCCGTTGGGAGGGCGCGAATGACCGTGGCTCCGCTTCCCACGCCGGCGCCGGCGGCGATGCCGGTGACCACGGCGTCGAAGTCACCACTCGGGCTGCTGACCCGCAGGGCCGCTCCGGTACGGACGGCGGCGGCCAGGGCCGGCGGCGCGTTGAACACCATCTCGACGCGCGCGGGGTTGGTGATATCAGCCACAACACCGCCCTGAGCCACGAAGCCGCCCGGGCCGACCTGCACGTTGGTGACCACGCCCGCGATGGGGCTGGTGACGTTCAGCCGTCCCGAAGCGTTTGGCGAGCCTGCAGCGCTGGCTCGCGCGGTCGCCGCACGGGCGGCGGCTTGTGCGCTCAGCGCCTGGGCGTGTGACACCTCGGCCTCGCGTCGCGCCACCACGCCCTGATCCGCCAGTTCCTCGTCTCGGCCATGCGCCTGTTCGGCCGCGACATAGGCGGCCTGGGCCGCATCCGCCTCAGCACGCAGGCTGGCGGCGTCGCCACTGACCAGAACCGCCAACGTCTGTCCGACCCTGACCGCTTGTCCTGGAGCCACAAGCACGCGTTCCACACGCCCGCTCACCGCCGCAGCGACGGCGGCTCTCGCGTCGACCATGGGCTCGACGCGGCCTGAAAGGCGTGTCTCGACGCCCCCGCCCCGGCCCAGACCGACGATGATGATGTTCGCCGCCTGAGCCTCGGCGGCGCTGAGTGCGACGAAGCCCTCCGGCGCCTCGACTTCGCCTTCGGCGTGACCGGCTTCCTCTGCCTGCGCCGCTGCGGCTACGGCCGGTTTTGGGTTCGCCCGCCCGAAGGCGAGATAGATGCTCGCCCCGCCAAGAAGGACGAGGGCGGCGACACCGCCGACCAATATTGTCTTGTTGGATGTGCGTGTGCGCATCACTGGGCTCCTTGAAAGGGGGCGCGGCCGTCCTGGCGCGCAAGTTCGATTTCGGCTCGAACCCGCGAGAGGCGGGCGTCGACGGCGGAGGTTCTGGCGGAGATCAGCGCAGTTCGGTTGGCACGCAGCTCGATTTGCGAAATGCGTCCCGCCTCGAAGCCGATCCGCGAAAGTCGGTAGGCCTCCTCGGCGGAGGTTACGCCGGAGTCGGCCGCAGACACGCGACTGACCGAGGCCGATAGGCGCGCGCGGGCCGCGGCCCTCTCGGCCTGGGCGTCCTGACGCGCACTCATCAATCGCGCGTCTGCGGCCCTGAAGTCGGCCTGCGCCGCTTCGATATTGCCGCGGTTCTGATCGAACAGCGGCAAAGGCATGCTGATGCCGAAGGTGAGGGCTGTCGCGTCTTCCATCTCGTATCGCCGGACGCCGACACTGGCGTTGATGTCCGGTCGGGTGCGGATTCGCTCGACGGCGATCCGTTGCTCTGCAGCATTGCGTTGAGCGGAGGCGACCCGCACGGTCGGCGCCTCCAGCGGATCGACGACAGCGCCCGCCGGAAGCCGATTGAGCAGGCTCGCTTCAATCGTCGTGACCGGCTCAGCCAGCAGGGCGACTGCGGTCAAGCGTGCGAAAGCGGCATCTCGCTCGGCGACGGCTTCATCCCGACGAGCGCGCGCCGCAGCCGCCTCGCTCTCACCCTGAATGCCTCTTAGAAGGGGTTCACGGCCCTCTTCAACGAGGGAAAGCGCCGCGCGCGCATCGGCGACGGTAAGCGCGAGGTTCTCCTCGGCCAGTACGGCCTGACGTTGTGCGGCCTCCGCCTCGGCGTAGGTCAGCGCCAGACGTCCGGCCGCATCTATGACCGCAAGGTCGCGTTGGAGCGCGGCGGTCCCGGCCTCGGCGCGGGCGACATTGATCCGCGCCGTGCGGCGACCCCAAAGCTCGACATCCTGACTGATTGAAAGCGTCGTTTCGGCATTGGCGTACCTCGAGAAGGGGCCCGTTCCAAACGCGTTCTCGGCTTGCAGCCCCAGGGTTGGATTGGGCCGTACACGGGCTTGGCGAGCGCGCGCCTCGGCGGCGTCAAACAGGGCGTCGGCCTCGATTGTCGCAGGGGTTTGATCGAGGCGGGACAAAAGCTCGGCGAACGACGGCGCGGGTTCAGCCCATGACGGACTGGTGAGCGCGACCGCAAGGGCGGCCAGCGCACAGCCGACCGCGCGATGCGGCGGACGGCGATAGAGGGGATGCATGGTTCATTCTTCCCAGATGATCTGACACGAGACGCGCGCAGGCGCGGGATCGGGTCAGCCTCTGGGAGGGCGCTTCAGACCTTCGGGCGCATGGGCGGTGCGCATGTCGTCGAACGCCCGCGCATGTTCGACGGACCGCAAGGACGCCACGCGCGCCTCGGGCCGATCCGACGGCGCCTTGGCCCCGTGATGGCAGTGACCGTGCGCACAGGCGCCGTGAGCCACGTCCGACGGCGACGAATGGTCTGCCGGGTCGTCGAAAGTCGCCGAAGAGTGGGCCGGTTCGATCTCGCCGGCGCAGGTCAGGGCGTCGGCGACGGGCGACAATGCGAACACGCCAAGGAACAGCGCAAAAAGCGCCGCGAGCCACGGAGAATGTCGGCGACGCCGGTCCATGCCCTGCCTTATCATCCCGGCCGGCGAACGCAACGTTACGCCATAACCGGCGCCCCCGGCGTCGCCCTGGAAGGCGGCTGACTGAATGTGCGTTCTGGCCCTCGCGTGGCAAGCCCACCCCCGGTGGCGTCTCGTCCTCGCCGCCAACCGGGACGAAAGGCATGACCGCGCCTCCGCCCCTCTGGCGCGCTGGACCGACGCCCCGACAGTCCTGGGCGGACGCGATCTGGTATCGGGCGGAACCTGGCTGGGCGTGTCGGACGAGGGGCGGCTGGCCGTGGTCACCAACCTGCACACCGGCGCGCCGCCCGATCCCCAAGCACCCTCACGCGGTCAGTTGCTGAAGGATCTGCTGACGGGGACCGACCCGGCGCTCGCCCTGTCTTCTGATGCCCTGGCGACCTTCAATCCGTTCAGCCTGATCTTCATCACGGGCGGCGAAGCGACCTTCGCCAGCAATCGGCCCGAGGCGATCGCCCATCCGCTGACGCCCGGCGTCCATGGCCTATCGAACGCCGCGCTGAACGCACCCTGGCCCAAGACAGAGCGCCTGAAGGCGGCCGTCTCGGACTGGCTGACGCGCGACAGCGACGAACCCGAAACCCTGCTGCACGCCCTCGCCGACGACCGGACGGCCGGCGATGCGCGCGTGCCCGCCCTGTCCTCGATCTTCATCCGCAACCCGGTCTTCGGAACACGCTGCAGCACCGTGGTGACGATCAACGATGCCGGCCAGGGAGCCATCTTTGAGCGACGCTTCCGCGCGGATGGAACGTGCGACGGGCAGACGACGGCTCGGTTTACCTGGCCGGCGTCTGACGTGCTCTGACGAACGCCCTAGTCCCGCTCCTCATCCAGCGGCTGGTGGGTGAAGCCTTTGACGCCGCTCATGGGCTTGGCGTCGCGGCTGATTTCAACGTCGCTTTCGGCATAGACGATCAGCAGGCGCGTCAGGTCTTCCAGCGCGCTTTCGTGGATGCGTTCATAGCCGTGGCTGGCGTCGATGCCGAAGGTGACCAGGGCCGTGCGGATGTCGGCGCCCGCCTCAAGCGCCGAGGCCGAGTCCGAGCGGTAGTAGCGGAACACGTCCTTTTGGTGCGGGATGTCGTGGTCGCGGGCCAGTTGGACCAGCTTGCGCGACAAGTGCCAGTCGAACGGACCCGTCTGGTCCGCCATGGCGATGGTGACGCCGAACTCGGATGAGTTCTGGCCCGGCGCTGTGGTGCCGTTGTCCACCGTGACCATGGCGGCCACGTCCGGGATCAGCACGGAAGAGGCGCCCAGCCCGACCTCCTCGGCGATGGTGAACAGCCACCAGGTGTCGACCGTCGGCGTGCGTTTCTCGCGGATCATGCACTCCAGCGCGGCCAGCAGGGTGGCGACGCCGGCCTTGTCGTCCAGATGGCGCGAGACGATGAAGCCGGTGTCGATGAACTCGGGCTGGGGGTCGATGGCGACGATGTCGCCGACGTCCACGCCCAGGGCCAGGGTGTCGTCACGACCGTGGGTCACGGCGTCGATGCGCAGTTCGACCTGACGCCAGTTCACGGGCTGGGTGTCCACCTCCTCATTGAAGGTGTGGCCCGACGCTTTCAGCGGCAGGATGGTCCCGCGATAGGCGCCGCCTTCGGAAAAGATCGTCGCCCGCGCGCCCTCGGCGAAGCGCGAGGACCAGTGACCGATGGCGACCAGTTCCAGCCGGCCGTTGTCCTTCACCTGTTTGACCTGGGCGCCCAGCGTATCGACGTGGGCGACGATGGCGCGCGCCGGTTTTGGGGCACGGCCCGGAAGGCGCGCACGGATGGCGCCGCGTCGGGTCATTTCATAGTCGAGGCCCAGCCGATCCAGCTCGCGACACAGCAGCCAGACCGCCTCATCGGTATAGCCGGTCGGGCTGGGCGTGTTCAGCAGGTCGGCCAGGCGGGCCTTCAGGTAGTCGAGGTCTATCGCGGGGCGGGCCAAGGGGCCTCCTTCAGGCTTCGGATCTCGGGAATGTCCGCACGGCGGCCGGCGCGGACAGGGGAAACAGCAGATCGACGAAACGCTCGGCGGTCGGTTGGGGTTCGTGGTTGGCCAGGCCGGGGCGCTCGTTCGCCTCGATGAAGGCGTAGTCCGGCTCGCGCGGCGACTTCACCATCAGGTCGATGCCGGTGACGGGAATGTCTATGGCGCGGGCGGCGGCGATGGCGGCGCGGATCAGGGCGGGATGCACCTCGTCCGTCACATCGTGGATGGTGCCGCCCAGGTGAAGATTGGCCGCCTTGCGCACCAGAACCTCGGCCCCCTCCGGCGCCACATCGTCGAGACCATAGCCGGCTTCGGCCAGGGTGCGTTCGGTCTCGCCGTCGATGGGGATGGTGGATTCTCCGCCTGTCGCGGCGGCGCGGCGGCGGCTCTGGTGTTCGATCAGGGCGCGCAAGGTGGAGCGGCCGTCGCCGATGACGCGCGGCGGACGACGCAGCGCGCAGGCGACGACCTTGTAGTCGATCACCACCAGCCGCAGGTCCTCGCCCTGGACCTGTTCCTCGATCAGAACCTCGGAACAGATGCGACGCGCGCGGGTCAGGGCCGTCTGGACTTCGTTCATCGTCGTCAGGCCCACGGCGACCCCCTGTCCCTGTTCACCGCGCGCGGGCTTGACCACCAGGGCGCCGAACTTGGCTAACGCGGCTTCGATAGCCGAGGGGTTTTCGGGGTCGATCCGCTCGGGCACGCGCACTCCGGCCGCCTCGACGATGCGGCGCGTCATCCGCTTGTCGTCGCAGATGCTGAGCGCCACGGCCGAGGTCAGTTCTGACAGGCTTTCGCGACACCGCACCGACCGACCGCCCCAGTTGAGGCGGAACAGCCCGCCCTCGGCGTCGATGATCTCGGTATGGATGCCGCGCCGACGCGCCTCGTCAACGATGATCCGGGCATAGGGATTCAGGTCGTGGTCGTCGGTCGGGCCGACGAACAGGGCCTCGTTGATCGGGTTCTTGCGCTTGACGCCGAAGAAGGAGACGCGGCGAAAGCCCAGCTTCTCGTACAGGGCGATGGCCTGGTCGTTGTCGTGCATGACCGACAGGTCCATGTGCGCCAGACCTTGCGTCTTGAAGTGCTCGGCCAGACGCCGGACCAGCGCCTCGCCGACGCCGGGCTGGGTCGCCTGGGGATCGACCGCCAGACACCACAGGGACGAGCCGCACTCGGGATCCTGAAACGCGCGGGCGTGGTTGACGCCCGTCACGGTGCCGATGACCACGCCGGTCGCCGTATCCTCGGCGACGAAATAGGTGATGGTCCGGTCGTCGCGGTGGGACCAGAAGAAGTCTGGCGGAACCGGCACCATCTTGCGCTTGGCGTAGATGTCGTTGACCGCCTGGGCGTCCATCTCCGACGTCAGGCGACGCACGGTGAAGCCCCGCGGCTGGCGGCGGCTGGCGCGATAGGTGGCCAGTTCCAGCCGATAGGTGTGCGACGGATCCAGGAACAGCTCCTGAGGCGCAGAGGCCAGCAGGACGTGCGGATTGCGAACATAGAAGGCGATGTCGCGCCGATCCGGCCCCTCGGCGCGCAGGGCCTCGACCAGAGGCTCGGCCGTCTCGAAGGTCTGAGCGAACAGCAGCCGCCCCCAGCCGCAGTCCAGCACGGCGTCGGGCGCAGGTCCATCGCCGGACTGCACCGGCGGCTTCAGGCCCTCGTCGCGCAGGCGTTTGAGCCGGTGGGCTTTTGACCGCTCGGGACGGATGTCAGACGCCATGCTGCTGCATCCACATTTCGAGGACGGCGACCTGCCACAACTCCGACCCGCGCAGGGGCGTGATGTGCTCGGTTGGATTGGCGAACAGGGTGTCCAGATAGGCGGGCTCGAACAGGCCTCGGTCGCGCGCCGCCTGATTGGTCAGGGCCTCACGCACCATCTCCAGATACGGGCCCTGGATGTATTTCAGCGCAGGCACAGGGAAATAGCCCTTCTTGCGGTCGATCACCTCGGACGGGATCACCAGGCGGGCGGCCTCCTTCAGCACGCCCTTGCCGCCCTGAGACAGCTTGTGCTCGGGCGGAATCCGGCCCGCCAGTTCGACCAGCTCGTGATCGAGGAAGGGAACGCGCGCCTCCAGACCCCAGGCCATGGTCATGTTGTCCACGCGCTTCACCGGATCGTCGACCAGCATCACCTGACTGTCCAGGCGCAGGGCCTGATCGACCGGCGTGGCCGCGCGCCCTTGCGCGAAATGGGCCTCGACCAGGGCGCGGCTGACGTCGGTGTCGGCCATATAGGCGCCGTTCAACTGGGTCTTCAGCGTGGCATGGCTGCGGTCGAAGAAGGCCTTGGCGTAGGTCTCGACCGGGTCGGTCGCGCCCAGCATCGGCGGGTACCAGTGATAGCCCGCGAAGACCTCGTCCGCCCCCTGGCCCGACTGCACCACCTTGATGTGTTTCGAGACTTCCTGGCTCAGCAGATAGAATCCGACGTTGTCGTAGCTGACCATCGGCTCCGACATGGCGCCGATGGTGCCCGGCAGAGCCTCCATCAGCCGCTGGTGCGGCACGAAGATCTGGTGGTGCTTGGTGCCGTAATGTTTGGCGATCAGGTCGGAATAGACGAACTCGTCGCCCTTCTCGCCATTGGCTTCCTCGAAACCGACCGAGAAGGTCATCAGATCCTTCTGACCCAGTTCAGCCAGCAGGCCGACGATCAGGCTGGAATCCACCCCGCCCGACAGCAGGACGCCGACCGGCACGTCCGCGACCATGCGACGCTTCACCGCCTCGCGCAGACTGTCCAGCACCCGGTCTCGCCAATCCTCGGCCGTCAGGGACGCGTCCTCGGCGTGGCGGGTCATGTCGGGTTGCCAGTAGAGGCGGTCCTTGGCCGTTCCGTCCGCTTCGATCACGCGGATGGTCGCCGGCGGGAACTTCTTGACGCCCTTCAGTATGGTGTGCGGCGGCGGCACCACGGCGTGGAAGGTCATGTAGTGGTGCAGGCCGACCGGATCGATGGTCTTGTCCACATCGCCCGCCGCCAGCAGGGCCGGCAAGGTCGAGGCGAAGCGCAGGCGCTTGCCCTGTTCGGCCAGATACAGCGGCTTGATGCCGAACCGGTCGCGGGCGATCACGGTGCGGCCGGTGTCGCGTTCATGAAGCACGAAGGCGAACATGCCCTTGAACCGCTCGACGCAGGCCTCGCCCCAGGCCTTCCAGGCCTTGATGATGACTTCTGTGTCGCCATGCGAGAAGAAGCGGAAGCCCATCCCCTGCAGCTCTTCGCGCAGTTCGGGATAGTTGTAGATGCAGCCGTTGAAGGCCAGGGTCACGCCCAGCTCGGCGTCCACCATCGGCTGCTGCGCCTTTTCCGACAGGTCGATGATCTTCAGGCGTCGGTGACCCAGCCCCACCGGGCCGCGCATCACGATGCCGGACCCGTCCGGTCCACGGGGCGAGAGCGCATCGGTCATGCGTTGGACAGCGCCGGCGTCGGCCGGTCGTCCGTCGAAATTGATCTCGCCGCTAAGACCGCACATGGGCCCTCCTTGAATTGTGGAAGCAGCGCGTACAAATGGTTAGGACACGAAAGAGTTCAACCGAATGAGCGATATTTCCCTTCGGCCGTTTCCCGATGCAGCGGCTGATCCCACGGCGTCCCTGGTTCGATCGGTCCGGCGCATCGCCCAGGCCATCGACGTCCGGTCACGAGAGATCGCCCGCCTGACGGGTCTGACCCTGCCGCAACTGCTGGTGCTGCAATCCATCCGCGCCCTGGGCGAAGTCAGCACCAGCGCCATATCCCGCGACGCCTCCATGTCGCCCCCGACGGTGGTCGCCGTGCTGGACAAGCTGGAAACCAAGGGAATGGCCGTCCGCTATCGCTCCACCATCGACCGCCGCGTGGTCCATGTGCGGCTGACGGATGCTGGGCGACAGGCGCTGACCACCTCGCCCGGCTTGTTGGGCGACGGCTTCATCACCGGCTTCGCCCGCCTGTCCTCGGACGAGCAGGCCGCCATGGCGACGGCCGTGGATCGACTGGCGACGATGATGCAGTTGCGGCCATCGCCGACCCTGGAACAAGGCGGCGTGGACGACATGCCGCCAGGCCTGACCTGACGTTCAGCCGTCGCGCCATTCGCTGAGCATCTTGCTGTCCGCGTCCTCGAAGGCGACGCGATCAAGTTGGACCGCGCCGATGCAGACCGGCCGGTGGTCGGGGCTGGCGGCGCGGCAACGAATGGCGCGGCCGTCTGCAAAGGCGGCCATGCGGCCTTCCAGCACCAGGCGATACCCTCGGGTAGGGGCGACGGGCGGCTGATCGCCCTCGCCGCGCACAGTGAACTCATAGGCGCGACCGTTGCGGCGGCCGGTCCGCGAACCGCCTTCCTTGAAGACCGCCGCCAGCCCCATGGTCTGCAGCGACGCCTGACCCTGGGCCAGAGGATCGCCCTGCGCGGCCGGACATCCCTCGGCCCGCAGCCAGGGGCGCGCCAGCCAGAAGCCCTCGGCCGCCTCCCACGTCTCGGCGTCGCCGGCGATCAGGGCGGACTGCGACCAGTCGCCAGGCGCCAGGCTGAGCTTCAGGCTCTGACGGCCCTCGCCCCAGGTCAGGGCGGGAAGACCTTCGCTCGCGTTCGCTTGAGCCGGCGCCGGCCCGCCACAACCGAAGGTCTGGCGCACCACGAACCGCCGGCCGGCCAGGGACGCGCCCCCGACCTCGCGCCCTGCCGCAAAGGCCGAGGCGGCGAGGTCCATGGCCTCAAGCAGGCTGGCGCGATCCAGGGTCGGCGAAGGGGCGACGGTGACGACGGGCGTCGGCGCAGCGGGCGCGGGGATCGGCGCGGGCGCGGCCTCCTCGCGTTGGCAGGCGCCGAGGACGAGAAGGGACGCCGCAATCGCGACGACCGACGGGCGAGGCGACACGGTCGGTTCGAACATGGAACCACTCTAGCACGCCGCTCGCTGATGAGGAGGCGAACACCCGAAAAAGGTTGACGTAAGCGACGGGGGACGCTCTGCACGGCATCATGACTTTCGATCAGATCGCAGCCCTGGCGGTGCTCGTCGGCGTCGTCGGCGTGCTGATCCACGGCAAGGTTCGCGCCGATGTCGTCGCCCTGACCGGCGCGGCCGTCCTGCTGGTGCTGGGCGTCGTTCGGCCGGTCGAGGTGCAGGGCGCCTTCGCCAGCCCCGCCGTCATCGCGCTCGCGGGCCTGTTCGTCATCGCCTATGCGATCGAGTTGTCGGGCCTGCTCGGTTGGCTGATCCGCCAGGCGACGCAGTTGGCCGCCCGGATCGGCGCGCGGGGCATCTGGATCGTCATCGGCCTGTGCGGTTCCGTCGGCGGTTTCCTGAACAATACGCCGGTAGTGGTGTTGGCCGCGCCGGTGATCCGGGACGTGGCTCAATCGCTGCGCCTGTCGCCCAAACGCTTCCTGATGCCGCTCAGCCACGTCACGGTGATGGGCGGCCTGTTGACCCTGATCGGCACTTCGACCAACCTTTTGGTTAACGATATGGCGCGCAACGCCGGCCAGCCGGTCTTCGGCCTGTTCGAGATCACGCCCGTTGGCTTGGCCATCGCGCTCGTCGGCGGCCTGTGGCTTTATTTCGTCGGCGCCCGCCAACTGGGTCGATCCGTCGCCATGGACGAAGCGCAAGCCGCCCGCCTGGCCGAGATGGAGGAAGCGCGTCAACGCGCTGAAGCGGAGGCCATATCGCGCCGCAAACGTCTGCTGCCCTTCGGCCTGCCGCGCCTGGGCGGCTCTCGCAACCAGGCCGATGGCTCGGGCGATGCGCACCTGGGCGACGTCGATCTGTATGGCGCGGCGGACCGGCCGTTCCGATTGCGGCCGGCGATGATCTCGCTGGCGATCTTCGCCCTGGTGATCGCCTCTGCGGCCTTGGGGTGGGCGCCCATCGCCGCCTCGGCCTTCGCCGGCGCGGTGGCCTTGATCCTGCTGAGGGTCATCACGCCGGAAGAGGCCTATGCCGGTCTGAGGCCCGAAATCCTGTTGCTGATCGCCGGCATGGTGGTCGTCGGCACCGCCATCGAGGTGACGGGCCTGGCCTCCGCGGGAGCAGAGCGTCTGATCGGCGTGATCCGGCCGATGGGACCGCTGGGCGCGCTGATCGTGCTGTACGGCGTGACCCTTTTCGCCACCGAACTGCTGTCCAACGCCACGGTCGCCGTTCTGATTACCCCGATCGCGGTGGCCCTGGCCGAAAGCCTGGGCGTCGATCCCCGGCCCTTCCTAGTCTGCGTCATGATGGCCGCCTCAGCCGCCTTCGCTACGCCCTTCGGCTATCAGACCAATGTGCTGGTCTTCAACATGGGCGGCTACAGCTACATGGACTTCGTGCGCGTGGGCCTACCTCTGAACCTGGTCACCTGGGTGGCGGCCATGGTGGCGATCCCGATCTTCTTCCCGTTCTGAACGGTGCTGTCAGTCTAACGCAGGACCGTGGTTGCTGGCGAGCACGACATCCTTTTTGATCCGTCCCGCCTGCACCGCCGTCAGGCGCGCGCCGCGTGAGAAGTCCCCCCGACCGGGGCCCCGCGAGCCGAAGGTCGCGAAGCGAACGTCTTCGGGCTGGAGCATGGTGCGGGGATCGCCGTCGCGTCCCGTGTACCACATCTCGGTCCAGCCGGCCGGCGCGATGTGGTCGTCCATCCAGCAGTCGAGGAAAGTCGCCGCCCCGACGAAGCGGGGGTCGCCATATCGTCCATCCGGGAACGCGCTGGAGGGACGCCACGGCCGCCCCAGAAACACAGAATGTCGTGCGACGCCCGCATCCTTGGTCAACCGGCAATCGTGGAAGACGAAGCCGTAAGCCTGTTCGAGGGGCGTGCTGGGGGCCGCAATATAGCCTTCGACCGGATCGGCGGGTCGCAGGCGCGATCGAATTTCGCAGCGTTCGAACCAGGCGCGCCCGCCGCCGAAGATGAAATCATAGCTGCCCGTGATCAGGCAGCGATCAAACAGGGTCGCCCCCGCATCGGGGAACAGGGTGTCCTGATAGCTGAGGATGTCGCAGTTGCGGATGACGGCGCGGTCCGAGCCCTTGTCCATCATCAGGGCCACGGCCTGGGGCCCTGCCCCATTGTGCGAATGCAGGCCGTTCGGCTTGGTCATTTCCGCCAGACCGTCGAAGGCGTTGTTGATCGTCAAAGTCTCGGCGTGGAAATCGGGAGCCCGCACGAACAGGGTCGGCGTGCGGAACGTGCCCCACATCCGGCCATCTGGCGCGCCAAGCCCCGAGGCCGCCAGGTGATTGATCACTGACCCCGCTCGATCCTCGCCGATCAGATGGATGAAGGGTTTGTCCACGACGACCTGCTCGGTCCAGATTCCGCGCGTCACCAGAATGCGGAATGGTCGTCGGCCGTCCGCCGGCGCGGCGGCGATGGCGGCGGACAGGCTGGGATAGACGGGCGCCCCGAACTGACGGTCGCCGGGGCCGGCCCAGATAACGGCGTCGAACGCTGTCGCAGCCGCCCATGACGGCGTCGATGCCATAATGGGCAGGACGGCGCCGGCGGCCAACAGATTGCGACGTGAGACCAGCGGGATCATGGCGGCTCCGAATGAAAATCGGCGCCGACCGGCGAACCGGTCAGCGCCAGGTCTCCTTGGGGGAGTTGGGAGTGTCTTAGAAGGTGTAGCGGACGCCGAAATTGTACTGCCGCCCCGTGTGGGAATAGACATAGATGCTGTCGCGACGGCTGTCGGTGTACTGTTCGTTGAAGGCGTCGGTCAGGTTCAGCCCTTCGAACGTCACCTTGATGCGTTCGTTCAAGGCGTAGGACGCTGAAGCATCAACCGTTACGATGTCGCGCACCCCATCGATGTCATTGGTGCTGGTGCCGCTGGGCACCGCCGTCAGATAGCGATCACGATAGGCCGCCGAGACACGGGCGCTGAACCGGTCGTCCTCGTAATAGAGGGTGGCGTTGTAGGCCGTCTTCGACAGACCGAGCAGATCGTTCTCGACGAAGCCTGTCGAGGAACGCGACGAGATGTAGCTGATCTTCGAATCCACGAGGGTGACGTTGAAGATGGCGCCGACATTGTCGAACGGCCCCGGCAGGAAGGTGAACGGCTGCTGGTAGCTGATCTCGATCCCCTTCAGCGGACCGCCCTCGGTGTTCACCGGTTGGCTGAACAAGAAGACGTCGCTGGGAGACACACCCAGGCCATTGAGCAAGTCCGGCGACAGGCCCGACTGATTGAACGGCTGCGAGATCCGCGAGGTCTGGATGTAGCTGTCGATGTCCTTGTAGAAAAGACCGACGGACAGCAGGGCGTCCGGCGCGAAATACCATTCCGCCGACAGATCGTAGGTCGTGGCGCGAATGGGATCCAAGTAAGGATTGCCCGAACTGACGCTGAACACGCCAACCGTGCTCAGGCTTCCGCCCGGCGTTACGCTACCGAGGTTGGGGCGCGTCATGACCTTGGCCGCGCCGAAGCGCAGCAGGAAGTCCGGCGTGACCTCGGCCGTCAGGTTCAGTGCCGGCAGCACGTCGTCATAGTCGCGATCGACCGTGGTCTGCTGGGCCGCGCCAGCGACCAGCTGATAACCGGTCGAGCTCTGCTTCGTCTTCACATAGCGAACACCGATGTCGCCACGCACCGGAATACCGCCGAGCTCCGTATCGAAGTCCAGCTGCAGATAGGCGGCCGAATCCTTCTCGGTCACATTGCGGATATTGCCGCGCGCATTGGCGTTCGACGCGCCGCTTAGTTCGAACAGGCCTGTTCCGCTGTAGATGTTGAACAGATCCGCAAAGGCGTTGAGATTCGGCGCGATCCAGTTGGTGACCGTGCCGTCCGGCGCACCCAGATTGCGTCCGAAACCGCTGACCAGCTCGGTCAGGCTGGCCAAGGTCACGCCCGCGGGCAGTTGGGGCACGACGCCCTCGTTGACGCGCGCCAGAGCCCAGGAATCGAACTCGTATTCCTTGTAGTTCACCCCGGCCTTCAGCGTCAGCGACGGCGTCAGATCAAAACCTCCGTCGAACTGCGCCGTCTTGATGGTGTTGGTCACCCCCTGTGGACGCAGGCGGATTTCCGAACGCGCGGCGCCGAAATTATAGGCCAGCGGGTCGGTGACATCGTAGCCGAAGCCGATCAGCGGCGCGTCGCGGTTCTGCCGATAGTCGTAAAAGTAGTTGTCCGAATTCTCGCGATTCAGGATCACCGTTGTCTGGATCGGATTGTCGAAATCGGACTTGGAATAGCCGACCAGGCCCTTGACGCGGAATCGGTCGCTGAACGCATGTTCGATGCTCAGCGTGCCTTGGGTGTATTTGGTGTCCAGCTCGTCGTAGCGGGTCTCGGTCTCCACATCGACGTCGTCGAACAGGCCGTAGATCATGTCCCCGTTCGCATCGATGACACCGTCGCGCACGATGATTTCCGGCCGGCCGCCCTGGGACGCGTTACGGGCAAAGGACAGCGCCTCCAGCCAGTTCTCCTGACGCGTCGCCTTGAAGTCGGAATAGAGCAGATCGAGATTGATCAGCGTCTGTTCCTGCGGACGGAACTGCAGCGACCCCGTCAGGCCGAGTCGCTCCTGGTCGTGGGTCAGCCGACCGTAGCGCGGAAAGCGCGGCGTATAGACATCCGCCCTGCTGGCATCCGCAAAGGGCGACGCGGGATTGTACTTCCCCGCCTCGGTCCCATTCAGCCAGCCACCGGAGCCGTGACCTTCTTCCAGCAGACGACGCTTGGTGTAGGCCACCGAGACGAGCGCGCCGAGGCGTCCGTCCATCCAGGTGTTGCTGGCCAGCGCCGCAAACCTGGGGTCCCATTCCTGCGACAGGTCGTTGTAGCCATACTGGCCTGACAGCACGAGGTTCGCGCCGGAATAGTCGAACGGTCGGCCGGTCTGCAGATCGACCGTCGCGCCCAGCGAGCCTTCTTCAGTCTCGGCCGAGGCGGTCTTGCGCACGGTGATGCTGTTGAAAAGCTCGGACGCAAAGACGTTGAAGTCGAACGCGCGGTTACGGTTCGCGCCGCCCGAGCTGTCGGTGCCCGACGCCGTGCTCTGGCCTTCGACGCCGTTGATGCGGACACGCGTAAACTGTGGTCCCAGACCCCGCACCGTGATCTGGCGGCCTTCGCCGGCATCGCGTGCGATGGAGACTCCCGGCACGCGCTGGATGGATTCCGCCAGGTTGGCGTCGGGGAAGTCGGCCATGTCCTCGGCCTTGATGACATCGATGACCCCGTTAGAGCGACGCTTGGCCGTCAACGCGCTACCCAGAGAGGCGCGGAAACCGGTTACCACAATAGTTTCGACTTCATCGGCCTGGTCTTCGACTTCGCTCCCCTGAGCGATAGTCTGCGGCGAGACGGTCGCGCCGGCGAGCACCGCCGTTCGGCCGTTGTTGGACGCCACCACCAGATTGCTGCCTTGCAGCAGCCGGTTCAGCCCCTGATCGACCGAATAGACGCCCTGCACGGCGGCGGTCCGCTGTCCGGCGACCGCATCCGTCGAAGCCAGAACCTGCAGATCGGCCTGACGTGCAAATGCAGGCACGCCGGTCGAGGCGGGTTGCGCCGGAACATTGAACTGTCTGTCTTGCGCCTGGCCGGCGCCGGCGCCGGCCAAAGCCATCGTGCTGACGGCGATCATCAGCGACGCCCTCGCGCCTTGGTTTCGCGACATGGCCATGCGTCGGCCCTCCCTTTTCTGTTTCCTGGTTCCCGGACCCTTCTTGCGAGGGTTCCGAGAGTCTCGATGTCCGGCGATCGACTTTCCGTCGCCGGATCGAAAAATTATTCCACGCCGCCCAACATGATGACGTCGTCCGACACCTTCACGCCCGCTCCATGGGCGACGCCGACGGCCTCGGCGAAGCTCTCCGGCTCGTTGGTGCGGAACCAGCCGACGACCGTGCGGCCTTCCAGATCGGGATCCACGATCACGATCTTTCGACTGTTGTAGCGATTGAACTCAGCGGCGGCGGCGGCGATGGTGTCACCATCCAGGACGATCTGACCGTCTCGCCACGACAGGGCCCGATCCATTTCCAACGGACGTTTGACCGGATTGGAAGCGCCCGCATCCCCACTGACGAAGACCTGCTCACCCGCCAGGACGCGATGCCTTTGTCCGCCCGAACCCTTGCCGCTCCAGACCTCAACGACCCCTTCCGTCACCCGGACCTCAGCGCCCAAGGCCCGGCGGCGAACCGAAAAGGCGGTCCCGACGGCCTGCACGCGCACGTCGCCCGCCGTGACCACAAACGGCCGCTCGCGATCCTTGGCGACCTGAAACCAAACCTCTCCACGATCCAGCGTCACGGCGCGCTCGGCCTTCTGGAAGCGGACATCCAGCGTCGTATCGGTGTTGATCGCCGCCATCGACCCGTCTGCCAACGGGACCCGACGGATCTCCCCAACCAGCGTGCGATAGCGTTGGCGTGAAATGATGGGTGTCAGAACCAAGCCTGTTGCGACCGCCGCCGCCAGGCCAAGACCGCCCAGCAGAACGCGGCGGTCGGGTTTCTCAGAGGCGCGTTTGGTCGTCGCATCCGGTGTCTGATCGACCATCACGGCAAGCACAGCCCTGGCCCGCCACAGGGCGCCCTGTCGGCAGCTGTCGCCTGCAAGCCAGTCGTCCAATGTCGCCTGTTCAGATGCAGCCATCGCGCCGGCGTCCATACGAGTCGCCCATTGCGCTGCGATGGCGTCTATCTCGGTCGAACTCTCCCGGCTCATGCCCGTCGCTCCCCGATCGTTGCCGGCCGCCCTTGCGTATCGAGCTTCGACAACTCGGCCATCACAGCCTTCAGACCACGCGCAGCTTCGTTCTCGACCACGTTCTCGGTGACCCCCAGCCGTGTCGCGATTTCCTTCTGGGACAGGCCGAGTATCCGACGCATTTCGAAGATGCGCCGGCTGCGTTCGGGCAATGTGGCGACGATCTTCATGACGCGTTCGAGTTCCTTGCGTCCTCCGGCGATACGTTCGGGCGACGGCTCGTCCCACTCGATGCGCAGGGCGTCGATTTCCGTCACGGCGTCGATCCTCACGATCCGGGCGCGCCGCATCTGCTCCAGGACGACGGACCGTGCGGTCTGAAAGAAGTAGGCGCGCGGGCTTTCGATCTGCTCCACGACCTTGAGGTTGGACAGCCGGCAGTAGGCTTCTTGGATGACATCATCGACGTCATTTGCGGTCACAAGCGATCGCCGCAACCAGACCCGCACATCATGCTCGTGAGGCAGCACTTCAAGCGCCAGCCATCGCACTTTCGCCTGTTCAGACTCGCCGTCACGTCCCACCAACTGCCATTCCCCTCTCGAGAACACGATGCGTGACGTACATTTTTCCGTCAGAGTTTTGAGATTATGGCCGTCAAGTCGTGCGACATGAACAGACGCCGTCCTCGCGCAGTAGTAGGCGATGCCCTCGAACCGGTCCTTTTCGCTTTCGATGGCGGCGACGGCCGGCACCAGCTTGGCGCCCGGCGTCATATCCAGCTCGGGTTCGCGCGCCGGGTCCTCTGCGTCATCCTGGATTGGCTCGACCAACGTCCCAGGACCGTAAATGGCGACACCCCCGGCGCTTACGCGACGGGGGTGTCGTTATCGTTGGGTGCGGGAGTTCGATCTGATCGACATCTCACACCTATGCTTACGTTTCCAGTGTAGGCGCGGGCCTGCCGTTCGTATTTGGCCAAATCTACGATCTCAGCGGTGGGCGTCTCGGTCAAACCTCTGTTGTGTGCCGACATGGATCCGCTCCCTGACGCGCCCATCCATCCCAGTTCTAACCGCCACACCCATCGCTCCCCGCCTTTAGGCGGGGGGGGGGTATTGAGCGGCAGTCTGGCGATGTTGCCGCCGACGACGCTTCGACGTCGGTGAATGACGCTCGGGGAGCCTAGGCTATGACTCACGAAATTCAGTCCCAAGCCGCAAAGGAGGAGTGGCGTCAGTTCTGGATTTTGCCGGTTGTCGCGGCTCTCGGAAATTCCGCCTCCGTGCTTCACATCTATTCCTTGGGACCGTTCATGCAGCCGCTGAACGAAGCCTTTGGTTGGGGCCGGGCCGAGGTGTCCGCAGGCATTACGGTGGCGAACTGTGGAGCCATTGCGCTTTATGCCATTGTTGGCCTGCTGATTAATCGTTGGGGCCCCCGGCGAGTCGGTCTCATCGGCGTGGTCATCATGACCTCGGCGGTGGCGCTTCTCGGCTCGGCCACCGGCTCTCTGTTCAACTGGCTCGCTTTATGGGTCGTGGTGATGATTGGCACGGTGTCCGTTCAGCCGACCATCTGGACGGGAGCTGTGGCCAGCCGGTTCGATGCGTCGAGAGGACTCGCGGTCGCGCTGACCCTGGCGGGCAGCGGCGCCGCCTCGACCCTATTGCCGCTCGTCGCGACGTGGCTGATAGGGGAGTTCGGCTGGCGCGTGGCTTTCGTGGGGCTCGGCGTGATCTGGGCCATTCTTCTCTTGCCGCTGATCTTGCTGTTCTTCCGCGGAGCCAACGAGGGAACGAGTCCGAGAAACAGGACTCCGGGTGGGGATCTCACCGGGCTGACCTTCTACGAGGGCATCCGAAAACCCGCCTTTACAAGCGTCTCGTGGCTGGCGCCTTGCTGACATTCTGTCTGGTCGACGTCATCGTACACTTCGTTCCGATTCTGAAGGACAAGGGTCCGAGCCCTGTTGAAGCCGTCAGCTTGGCCGGTATCGTCGGCATCGCTTCGATTTTCGGACGTGTCGTAACGGGACTGCTACTGGACCGGTTTAGGGGCGATCGTGTCACCGCCGTGACCTTCCTACCGATCATTACCTGCGCCCTGCTGTTGTGGGCGCCCGGAAGCCTGATCATCTATGCAATCGTTGCTCTGGTGGTTGGGGTCCGAACTCGACGCCGTCGTCTACCTCTCGATCGCGGCGCTTTGGCTTGAAGCGTTTTGGCGTTCTGTTCGGGGCGATCCTAACCGTGTCAACCATGGGCACAGGCCTCGGACCTGTCGTCGCCGGGGCGATCTTCGACAAGGTCGAGTCCTACGACCCGTTTCTGCTGGCTATCATCCCGATCACGCTGGTTGGTGCAGTCGCCATGGCGTGCTCGGCCCCTACTCGGTGTTTCAGGCGCCGGAGAAGTAGACGGCCGTCGTGTAGGAAGGGGGACGAAGTCACCCTCCCGACGCCGCGATAACCGCGCCTGGAGTCAGGGCGAGGCTGATCAAAATCAGGCCCAAAGCCGGATAGGCGGCCGGGCCGAAACTGACCCATAGGCGCACGAGCCCGTGGCGAGGACGGGCTTCATCCTGAGCGCGCGCCATACGCAGGCTGTAGATCATGACTCCGGTCACAGAGAGGCCGGTCATCACCACGCCGAACACGAACCAGATCAGCCGGGTCGCAAGCCCGCCGAAGGTCCCGAAGTGCAGGGGATCGGCCGCTTCCGAAATGCGCTGGTGAAGGTTCAGATCTTCACCACGCGCCGTCAGAAGAACCTCACCATTTCGGGGATCGACCCAGACGGCGTTGGCGCGATCCCGCACCAGAATCGCCTTGGCTTGCCCCGCGACCAAGACGCCACGTCCCTTGTCGTCGGGGAAGCTGACGCCCGCGATGCGCAGACCCGGGTCGGCGGCCTGAGCGCGGGCGATCACCGCGTCGAGCTCGGACCCGACCGGCTGGGCCGCCCCGGTCACGACCTTGGGCCGCGGCCCAGGCGGCGCCTGCCCCCCGAACACCTCGACGACATACCAGACGCCTGTGACGATGATGAGGGCAAGGAACCAGATCGACCACAGGCCGGCGAAGCGGTGCAGGTCGCCGGTGAACCGGCGCGCCTCTCCTTGGCGCCCTTTGCGCCATTGCGGGAGGCGGGTGAACCCCCGCCAGAACTTTTTGTAGGTCACCAGCCCCGTGATCATGGAGACCAGAAGGACAAGGGCCATCGAACCGACGATAGGAACCCCGATGTCCACCGGCATCATCAGATGGCGATGCGTGTTGCGCAGGAACCGATTGACGTTGAACCAGCCGTGCACGCCCCGAACCTCGGACGTCCAGGGATCGACATAGGCGATCCGCAGTCCACCGTCTGGACGTTCGATCACCACGCGGGCCGCGAACCAAGGATCAAGGGGAGCCGCGAGGTACTGGAGCGTCGCCTCAGGCTCGGCCGCCTTCACCGCCGCCGCCCAGTCGCCCCAGGACGCGGTCGGCACCTCGCGGGGCATGACCCTCTGGGCGGGATCGACCAGCCAGTCGATCTCGTTGGAGAGCGTCGCAAGGGTCCCTGTCGCCAGGACGAAGGTCATGAAGATCGCGAGCTTGAGCCCCAGCCAGTGATGCACCCACCACCAGGCCGACCGGCCTTTCCGGTGCGTCTGTCTGCCAGCCTGAACGGGGGTGAGCGCCATCCGACCGCTCAGAAGGCCCGGCTGACTTCGACAAACACGGTGCGCGGCTCGCCAGGGAAGGATCCCTGAAGACCGAAGCCGGAGGCCGCATAGGTGTTGTCGAACAGATTGTCGACGCGCAGACGAACCTTGGCGACATCGAGCGTCGTGGTGATCGAGGCGTCAAACACGGTGTAGGGTTTGACCCGTTCGTTGTTGAAGCCGACCCGTTCGGCCACATATTCGCCGCCGAAGGCGAAGGCGGTGCGCAGTTTGGGAACCTGGTAGCGCGTCCAGAATCCGGCCTGGTGTCGTGGCGCATTGACGAAGCGGTCGCCGACCGCATTGGTTATGGACTGCCCCGGCGCCGTGCCGGTGATGCGCGTGTCGTTATAGCCGTAGTTGGCGGTCAGCACCCAGTTCGCCGTCAGGTCGGTCGAGACATCGACCTCGAAACCCTCGGAGGTCACCTCCCCGATCGGGCGCAACTGGTCCTGGCCGTTGACCGGGGGCAAGCTCTGATCGGCCTGGAGGATGTTCTCGCGTACGATCTGATAGACGGCGGCATTGACCTGGACACGGCCGCCATGGAGGGCGGTCTTGACGCCGGCCTCAACCTGGGAGCCGGTCACCGGCGCGAATGGGCCGCCGACATCGACGTTCTGACTGCCTGCGCCCTGCGGCTCGAAAGTGTCGGACCAGCTTATATAGGTCGAGACGTCCTGGCGCGGCTTGAAGATCAGGCCAAGGCGGTAGGTCACCTCGGAGTCCTCGAAATCGACATCGCTCAAGCGGTTGTCGTCTTCAAACCTGTCCCAACGAACGCCGGCCAAGGCGATAAACCGATCTCCGAAGCGGATCTGGTCCTGAAGATAGACCCCTCCCCGGATAGAACGGTCGTCGGAACGCGAGAGGGGCAAGGCATCCAGATTGTAGGCGGCGGCTCCGGTTAGGCCATAGACGGGGTTGAACAGCGACAGGTTCGGCACGGGGCCGCCAAGGTTGGCCTGGGCGGCAGTGCGGCTCTTGAACAGCAGGTCCTCCTGCGCCCAGTCACCGCCGAACAGAATGCGGTGATCCAGCCCCAGCGCCCGAACGTCGGCGACCAGATTGGCCGCCAGCGACAGACTGTCGGCGTCGCGGTACTGATCTCGGAACTGACGGCGCACGGCGTCGAGCCGGCCGTCGCCGTCGGTGTCGATGGCGCCGCGTGGCTCGTGATAGTTCTGACGTTCGGATGATTCCGAATAACGGGCCGTCGCGTCGAACCTCATATTGTCCGCCAGTTGGGAGGCCAGCCGCGCCTGATAGACCTGTGCCTCCAGCGTGGCGAAATCGGTCGGCTCGTTGTGGTTCCAGCTTATGTCGGTCAGGAAGTTCCCATCCATATCCACCGGCACGCCCCGCAGGCGATTGGCGGGCAGGGTCTGATCATAAACGCTGACCTGTAGCGTCAGATCGGTTCGGTCTGTCAGGACGATACCCACGCCCAGGTCGCCGATCAGGTTTCGGGCCCCGGCATTGACCCGGAAACTGTCGCGCTCCTCATAAAAGCCGCCCGCGCGGACGGTGATCCGTCCTGCCGCATTGACCGGGCCAGTGACTTCGCCCGAGACTCCGATCCGGTCATAGTCGCCGATCACTCCGGTGACTTCGCCCGCGAACACATCGCTCGGCGTCTTGGTCACATAGTTGATCGTCCCGCCTGGCGAGCCGGGACCATAGAGCATGCCTGCCGGTCCCTTCAGGACCTCGACGCGCTCAATGTTGAACAGCTGCGGTACAGCGAAGCCGATGAAGGGATTGCCCCGCACGCCGTCGAAATAGGCCTCTTCCTGGCGAAAGCCCCTGAACGTCACGCCGGCATAGGAAAAGAAGGTGACGCCCGAGATGTTTCTATAAAGGTCGGTGATGTCTCGCGCGCCCTGATCCTCAATCAGTTCGGCGTTGAGGATCTGCAGGGCCTGAGGGATGTCGAGCGGGTTCTCGGCCGTCTTGCCGATCGTAGTCTTATCGGTGCGATAAAGGCGTTGGGCGCGGCCGGTGACGACGACCTCGTCCAGTGTCGCCGGCTCCGTCTGTGACGTAGTGGTGGGCAGGGTCTGAGCGGCCGCTGTGCCCGGCATTACGAGTGCAACAACTGCGACCCCGCACATAGCGCTGGAAGAAACGAACAATTGGCGAAGGTGCATGATAAACCGGGACAAACTTGCGAACGCGTCGCAGTTACCCTTGCGCCGACGTGAATGCAAGCGAGTTGCAAGAATGCCGTGTCGGTCTCTCCAACGAGGCCGATACATCGCTTTCCTCACGTCTCAAACGCGCCAGAAGCTGACATTGACTCCGTGCCGGAAGGAGACATCAGCCGCGCTGGGGAGAATGAATCAGGACGCGGCCGTTTGTGATCTAAACCACAGGTGTTCCCTGCCGTGGGCCAGAGCGGCGAATTCAGAATGTGCATGTGCCGAGCGCTATCGGGACGTCGCAATCATCCTGATTTCGCCTCAGATCAAGGAGACTATGGTCGTGGTGAATATTGGGTCTGCACCCGAGAGCACGCCGAGCATTATGCCCAACATGGTGGCGAGGTCATTGAGACCGCTTGGCCACGAGGCTGAAGGATGGCAAGTACAATTGCAGCGGTCATTATGATCGCGGCTTCACCACCTGCACCAACGGCAAGATTATCGCCGCCGCCACTGTGGAGCGGCGCGTGCTGGCAGGCGTGAAGGCGCATCTGATCTCACCAGCGGCCATCGCTCTTGCGGTGAGCCGTTATCAGGAAGCGGCCGAGGAGCACCAACGCATGATCGACCGCGAGCGTGCGCCGATGGAGAAGGAGTTGATCGAGATCGGCCGGCGGCTGGAACGCGCGCAGGTTATGTTTATGGAAGAGATCATCGACTTGGACACCCTGAAGGCTCGCACGGCGCCGCTAGAGACGCGCCGGCGGGAATTGAGCGCCCTGCTTTCCGATGATGTCTCGGCGGCGCCGGCGCGTCTGGACCCCGGGATCGCCGAGGCTTACCGCCGGTTGGCGGAGAATCTGCACTTGGCGATCGAGGGTGACCGGCGAGGACCTGCGCCACGAGTTGCGCAAACTGATCGAGCGGGTGGACATCGTCCCGATGAACGGTCTGGGCAAGTTCGATCTACAAGTGCGCGGCAGCTTGGCCGTCAGTCGGGTCTTACCCGCTGCCCCTGGGTTTGCGCGCCGGGTGCTTCCAAGAGGCTTCCACGGGTGGATTTGGGGTGCTGAATTTGGTCAAAGAAAAACCCGCTATCCTATTGGAATAGCGGGCTAAATCTTGGGTGCGGGAGTATGCCCCTGGGTTTGCGCGCCGGGTGCTTCCAAGAGGCTTCCACGGGTGGATTTGGGGTGCTGAATTTGGTCAAAGAAAAACCCGCTATCCTATTGGAATAGCGGGCTAAATCTTGGGTGCGGGAGTAGGATTTGAACCTACGACCTTCAGGTTATGAGCCTGACGAGCTACCGGGCTGCTCCATCCCGCGGCAAACGGTAGTGTCGTGAAGGAAGAACGGTTCGAGAAGCGCGCTGAAGTAGGCCGAAAGCCGTCAGCGCGTAAATCATGTGTGCTTGGTAGACCCGGCGACGACCTACTCTCCCGCGCCTTGAGACGAAGTACCATTGGCTCTGGAGGGCTTAACGACCGAGTTCGGAATGGGATCGGGTGGGGAACCTCCGACATAGTCACCAGGTCAACCAAGCACACATGAACGTCTTGCTGGGCTTATCGCGCTTGCGCGCTACATGAGGCCGACCGCTCTCAAGTAGGCCTAGGGCCGATAGAGCGAGCAAGAAGACATCCAAGCTCAAGCAGCGCGAAGCGCGTTAGCTTGAACAAGGATGAGAAGAAGACATTGTCTGAGATTGCTTCGGTCAAGGAGCAATCATCGAATGAGTTTTGCTGAGAAACGATCAAACCGATCGGATTATTAGTACCAGTAAGCTTCATGGGTCGCCCCACTTCCACACCTGGCCTATCAACGTGGTAGTCTTCCACGATCCTCAGCGAAGCCTTGTTTTGAGGTTAGTTTCCCGCTTAGATGCTTTCAGCGGTTATCTATTCCATACTTAGCTACCCTGCTGCACAGCTGGCGCCATGACAGGTACACCAGAGGTATGTCCATCCCGGTCCTCTCGTACTAGGGACAGATCCTCTCAAGCTTCGAACACCCACGGCAGATAGGGACCAAACTGTCTCACGACGTTCTGAACCCAGCTCACGTACCACTTTAAATGGCGAACAGCCATACCCTTGGGACCTGCTCCAGCCCCAGGATGTGATGAGCCGACATCGAGGTGCCAAACTTTGCCGTCGATATGGACTCTTGGGCAAAATCAGCCTGTTATCCCTAGAGTACCTTTTATCCGTTGAGCGATGGCCCTTCCACTCGGGACCACCGGATCACTATGGCCGACTTTCGTCTCTGCTCGACTTGTCAGTCTCGCAGTCAGGCGGGCTTATGCCATTGCACTCGACGACCGATTTCCGACCGGTCTGAGCCCACCATCGCGCGCCTCCGTTACACTTTAGGAGGCGACCGCCCCAGTCAAACTACCCACCACGCCATGTCCCGGGACCGGATAACGGCCCTCGGTTAGACGTCAACGACAGTAAGGGTGGTATTTCAAGGACGACTCCACCAGAGCTGGCGCCCCGGTTTCATAGTCTCCCACCTATCCTACACATACGGTCGCTAACGCCAAGGCGAAGCTATAGTAAAGGTTCATAGGGTCTTTCCGTCTGACCGCGGGAACCCCGCATCTTCACGGGGAATTCAATTTCACTGAGCCTATGCTGGAGACAGTGGGGAAGTCGTTACGCCATTCGTGCAGGTCGGAACTTACCCGACAAGGAATTTCGCTACCTTAGGACCGTTATAGTTACGGCCGCCGTTTACCTGGGCTTCAGTTCGTCGCTTTCACAACTCCCTTTAACCTTCAGGCACCGGGCAGGCGTCAGACCCTATACGTCGCATTGCTGCTTCGCAGAGCCCTGTGTTTTTGCTAAACAGTCGCTACCCCCTGGCTTGTGCCACTCAGTCCTGCTTGCGCAGGGTGAGTCACGCTTATTCCGAAGTTACGCGTGCAATTTGCCGAGTTCCTTCAGCATAGTTCTCTCAAACGCCTTGGTATGCTCTACCTGACCACCTGTGTCGGTTTCGGGTACGGTCTCTGCTGGAGTTATTTCCTGGGACAACGCCCCCG
>NZ_LR732816.1:1325637-1352005 GCF_902506205.1 Brevundimonas sp. G8
CCCGCCGCCCCCGCCGCCGGTCGCTCAGACCCCGGTCGCTCGCCAGTTCGTGGTCTACTTCGACTGGGATCGCTCGGACCTGACGGCGGAAGCCCGTTCGGTGGTGACGCAGGCCGCCAACTACGCCAAGTCGGGTCGCCCGACGCGCGTCCTGATCGTCGGTTACACCGACACCTCGGGTTCGGCCGCCTATAACCTGGGTCTGTCCAACCGCCGTTCGCGCACCGTTGCGGACTCGCTGGTTGCTGCAGGCGTCAACGGCGGCGTCATCGCCCTCGACGGCAAGGGCGAGACCAATCTGGCCAAGCCGACCGCCGACGGTGTGCGTGAACCGCTCAACCGCCGCGCGACCATCGACATCAACTTCTAAGACCTCCGAGGGGTCGGCCCGGACTTATCTCCGGGCCGATCTTCGGATGTCGAAGTCGTCGAACGACAGAACGCCGCTTCCGAAAGGAGGCGGCGTTTTTCTTTGCTGGAGAGGTCGTTAGAACGAGGCGAACAGGGTCAGTCGTCAGATGGGTGCGAAGCCACGGTTGCTTGCGGCATCGTGATCGGTTCTGAGCCGCGCAAAAACGCCTGGCCGGCGCCGATGACGAGGGTCGCCGTCACAACGGCGCTGACCACGGCGATCGCAGCCAGTTTCAGGCTCTGCCCGAACTCCCGATTCCCAAGCGTCACTGCATCATTCCCATGATCCGATGACATCGAGAACCATGGTGTGCGAGCACGCGCAAATCACGAAGCCTGTGATTGAATAACGAAAAAAGGGCGACGCCTCGTGACGCCGCCCTTATGCAGGTCTTAACGTGCAGCCATCGATCAGCCGGTGAACGGACGGATCAGGATTTCCACACGGCGGTTCTGTGCCTTGCCTTCCGCCGTGGCATTCGACGCAATCGGATTGCGGGCGCTGTTCCCAGCGACATAGAGCCGCTGGGCGATGACGCCGCGACGGACCAGTTCGGAAGCGACGCTGCCGGCGCGGCGCTCCGACAGAGGCTGGTTGATCGCATCGCCGCCCGAGGAGTCGGTGTGGCCGATCACGTCCACCGTCGATTGGTCGTACTGCTGCAGCACGCGCGCCACGTCGTCGAGAACGGGCAGGAAGCGCGGATCGATCGAGGACTGGTTGGTGGCGAAGGTCACGTCAGACGGCATGCGCAGAACCAGCACGTCGCCCTGGCGGGCCACGCCGACGCCGGAGCCGGACAGTTCAGCCTCCATGGCGCGTTGCTGGCGGTCCATATACTGGCCCACGGCCGCGCCGCCCAAGGCGCCGACCCCGGCCCCGATCAAGGCGTTCTTACGGCCCTGCTCGCCGTTCGAGGTGTTGGTCAGATAGCCCAGCAGCGCGCCGCCTACGGCGCCCGCGATGGCGCCGGTTCCGGTGTTGTTGCGGACGGGACCCGAACGATAGGGGTCGGTCGTGGTGCAGGCGGCGGCGCCCAGCAGGGCGGCGATCGAGACGCTGGCGACGATGATCTTGGCGCGCATGGAATATTCCTTTTGGTGAATGGGGTCTGGCGCGGAAACGTATGCTTACTGTGAAGGTTCCAAGCTGTATGGCGCGTGAACGGCCTTGGCGACCCGTTCGACGATGAACTGACAAGGGCGCGGATTAGGCGTATGGGAACCGCCGCACTTTCCCAGATCGAGGACGTCAGTGAGCACGACCCTTAACGACAGCCCCGCCGGCCGCGCCATCACGCCGGTGTCGATGACCCAGTACGATGCCGATTTTCTGGCGTTCAGCGACGCCCTGGGCGCCTCCTTCTCGCGATACGGATTTGCGGTGGTCGCCGATCACGGTCTGGACGAGGCGCGGATCACCGCCGCCATCGACGATGCCAAGGCCTTCTTCGCCCTGCCGGAAGAGGTGAAGCGTCAGTATCACCAGCCGGGCACGGGCGGCGCGCGCGGCCTGACGCCGTTCGGGGTCGAGGCGGCCAAGGACGCCAAGACGGTTGACCTGAAGGAATTCTGGCACGTTGGCCGTGAACTGCCGCAGGCGCATCCCTACCGTCGCTATATGCGAGACAATGTCTGGCCCACCGAGGTCGAGGGCTTCAAGCCTCACCTCTATGGCATGTTTGAGGATCTGGACGCGCTGGGCGCCAAGATCCTGCGCGCCATCGCCCGCTATCTGAAGCTGGACGACGACTTCTTCGCGGACAAGGTCGAGATGGGCAACAGCGTCCTGCGCATGCTGCACTATCCGCCGGTTCCGGCCGATGCGCCGGGCGTGCGGGCCGGCGCCCATGAGGACATCAACGTCATCACCCTGCTGCTGGGCGCCGAGGAGGCCGGCCTTCAGCTCAAGGAAAAGGACGGCAGTTGGCTGGACATCGCGCCGCCACCTGGCGCCCTGGTCGTCAACATCGGCGACATGCTGCAGCGGTTGACCAACCACATCCTGCCGTCGACGACCCACCGCGTGGTCAATCCTGCGCCCGAGCGTCGCGGCTTCGCCCGCTATTCGACGCCCTTCTTCCTGCACTTCAACCCGGACTTCCCCATCGAGACCCTGCCCAGCGCCATCACACCGGATAATCCCGACCGTTATGCCGGCAAGACCATCCTGGCTGAGGACTATCTGACCGAGCGCCTCCGGGAAATCCGGCTGCTGTAAGGCGTTAGCGGGAAATCCGCAGTCGGGTGATGTCGCGGCCGATGTCGCGAAAAGCCTTGGACAGGTCGGTCGAGTTGCCGGCTTGGAAGGCGCGGGCGGAGCCGGATGCACAGCGTTGCATGAGTTCGCCAGCGGAGTCGATTTCGCCCACAAGGTTCGCCGCATCGGGAATGTCAAAACCTACAGTGTAGATGATGACACCCGAATCGCGGATCTTTTTGCAAAGCTCGAATGACTGGTAGAATGACGAGCCGTTCGCCGCGGGTTGGTTGATGTGGGTATCTACGCCACCGCTACCTGTGCCTGCATCTGCAGCGATGACACCGCCGAAGTACGGCGTGTTGAACTCTCCATCCGTCATCAAAACGATGGCTTTCAAGGTCTTCGTGGTGTCGTGCTGTGCCGGTGCGGCCGTCCCCGACCACACGCCGAAGTTCGGCGAAACCATGTACCAGGCCCAGGCCAGTCCTATATGGCCGGCCGTGGAGCCAGACGCTGCCAACTTGTTGATCTCGCCCGTGATTGTCTTTTTGACGTTGGTCAACGGCACGATAGCGACAGAGGGACAGGTGTTGCCTGCTCCAGGATAGTTGCGCCCCACATATGTCGAAGAACCGGCCGGCCGCGCGTCTGTATCCCATGCGGATCCGGTGCGTTCACTGACGCAGGTACTGGCGTTCTGGCGAATCCACGTGCCTGTCTGGTTGATGAAATCACGCACGGTGCAACCGTCGATCCCGCAAGCGAGCTGACCGCCGGAGGTGTACGAAGCCCCGCCTTTTGTCGCTACAGCCAATCGGGCGGATGAGCCGTTCAAGCTCAGCGTGGCTGTGTTGTTTGCAACTGCGCTAACAGCGAAGCCTATGCCGTTTAGCTGTGCAAGCCCTCCCATATCGGTGAGATATGCCGCGTCGCCCGCCGTCGAGAGGCCATGCTGGGCGGCTGTTATCACGATGGAGCAGTCGGTTCGCGCACATTTAGCCACATAAGCAGATCCAGCAAACGAGTTGAAATTCCGGCTGTTGATGCCTGAAAGCTGGAATTTGTTAGCATCGACTCTCACGACCGATAATGGCGATCCGTTCAGCGAAGCCATTGGTTCTGCGCCCCAGATCACCACCTTGTCTCCAGTCACAAAGCCATGGCCAGAGGATGAAACCACCGCCGTAGAGGCACGCGAAATATCGGAGATCGTCTTGACACTGCCGGTTAACCAAGTCGTGGCAGAGATCGAGCGAGATGTAGACCGGAGTGTCCCTCTAACCGTATCGGCATAGGCACCGACGTTGACGCCCATTGAATAGGGGACGAGAGCAATCTTTGAGTAATACGGTGACTGCTCATCTTGAACCACAATGCCAACCAGTTCGTTGGCTGCTGCTCTTAGAGCCGCAATTTTGCTTGTGGGTGGGCAGTTGCGAGTGCAATTGTCCATTGAGCCCGTGATATCCAAGGCAAGGGCGACTTCAATGTTCCTTGAAGAACGGTTGACCTCCGAGTGCACATTGACTGGCAGGGTCTTGTCGAGAATCGTGCCGTAAGGCGGCAGAAAGACGTTGGCGACCAGTGTCTTCACCTGAACCTTCAGGTCGGCGATGATCACCTGATTGTCGGTCAGCTGGATTTTAACATCGCTGTCAGCGAACGGTTCGACGGAGGCGTTGCGCAGATTGGCGCGAAGGGCGACCACCGCCACCTCTCTAAGTTTGACAGGGTCCGTGTGGGAAGATCTCGCAGCAGCCAGTGCGGCGGCGTCCAGGGCGTCCTGAACGCGGGCCTTGACCGTGGTGATGCGGTTGATGTCGATCCCGCCCAGAGTGATCATGATCAGGGCGGGCATGACCAGGGCGAAGATCATCACGACGTTGCCGCCCCGGTCGGACAAGAGGCGCGCCGCCAGATTGCGCAGGCTTCGAACCGCTTTGCCGATCAGTGTGGAAGCTTGCGCCAAGACCATCCCCGAGGGCGCAGATCGCCCGAATACCGCCCGATTAGCGCTCAGTGTGTCATCGGGCGGTTAAGGGAAGCCTCAAGGGGAACGGTTAACCGAGCCCCAAAGCCTGATCGGGCTCAGGCGGCGCTCCATCCGCACTGATGGCCGCGGTTCTGTTCCTCCAGCCAGACGTTCAGCGGGGCGAAGTAGTCGGCGATGGCCGAGGCGTCGTTGCCGTCGTCGCCGGTGAAGGCCTTCATCGCCTCCTGCCACGGCTGAGACTGGCCCATCTGCAGCATGGCGTTGAAGCGCTCGCCGACCTCCTTGTTCCCGTAGACCGAGCAGCGGTGCAGCGGCCCGGTCCAGCCGGCCTGTTTGCAGGCGGCGCGCTGGAACTGGAACTGATAGATCGCGGCCAGGAAGTAGCGGGTATAGGGCGTGTTGCCCGGCACATGGTATTTCGCGCCCGGATCGAAGGCGTTGGCCGGACGCGGTCCGGGTGGCACCAGCCCCTGGTATTGCAGCATGTCGGCGGTCCAGGCGGTGTTGTAGGCGGCCGGCGCCGTCTCGCCCGAGAAAACGTCCCAGCGCCAGCGGTCGACCATCAGGCCGAAGGGCAGGAAGGCGATCTTGTCCAACGCCATCTTCAGCAAGAAGGGAATGTCCTCTTCCGCGCCCGGCGTCGTCTTCAGCAGGCCGATCTGGTTCAGATAGGTGGGCGTCAGGGCCGACAGGCCGACGAAGTCGCCGATGGCCTCGTGGAAGCCGTCGTTGGCCCCGTTGCGGAACAGCATCGGCTGGTTCTTGTAGGCGCGCTGATAGTAGTTGTGACCCAGCTCGTGGTGGACGGTGTAGAAGTCGTCGCCGTTGACGTTGGTGCACATCTTGATGCGGATGTCGTCGGCGTTGTCGAGGTCCCAGGCCGAGGCATGGCAGACGACCTCGCGGTCACGCGGTCGCGTGATCTGGCTGCGTTCCCAGAAGGTCTGGGGCAGAGGGTCGAGGCCCATCGAGACGTAGAAGCCCTCGCCGGTCCTGACCATTTTCGTCGCGTCGTAGTCGGCCGTCTTCAGCAGTTCGGTCAGGTCGTAGCTGGAAGCGCCCCCCGTCGCGGGGGCCACCACGTCATAGATGTTGCCCCATTGCTGGGACCACATATTGCCCAGCAGGTCGGCGCGGATCGGGCCGTGGTCGGGCTGGACCTCGTCGCCGTATTTGGCGTTCAACCGCGCCCGCACGTAGCAGTGCAGGTTTTCGTAGAAGGGCTTCACCTGCGCCCACAGCCGGTCGGTCTCGGCGGCGAAATCGTCGGCGGGCATGTCGTAGCCCGAACGCCACAGAGCGCCCGTGTCGGCGAAGCCCAACTCGCGCGAGCCTTCGTTGGCGATCTCCACCATGCGGGCATAGTCGTCGCGCATCACCGGCGAAATGGTGCGCCAGCCTTCGTACAGGGCCTTGGTCTCGGTCGGATCGCGGCTGTCGGCAAGGATCAGCGAGGCGTCGTCCAAAGTGATCTGACGGCCCTTGAAGTCGAACTTTCCGGTCGAATAGGTCGAATCCAGCCGTGTGGTGATCTGGGCCAGTTCGTCGGCCGCGCCGGGGCGGTTGGGGGCCGGCAGCACCAGGCTGAGGCGCAGCAGGTTCAGCTTGCGGCGCACGACGGGATCGACATCGACCTCGTTGAACCTGGCCGCCTGATTGGCCAGCTGGACCTGAAGCTCGGTCGCCTCGGCGTTGGCCCTGGATTCCAGCCACATGGTGTCGAAGGTGATGTTGGTGGCGCGCGCCCACTGGATGCGGGCGACATATTCGCTGACCTCGGCCCACTTCGTCTCGGCGTCGGCGACGAAGGCGGTCGCGCCCTGAGCGGTGATCGGATAGTCGACCTTTACGCCGGTGGAGGGCGGCGGGGGCGTGGTCGATGCCGTCTGCTCGGTTCCCGCAGCGCGGGCGACAGGTTCGGCGGTGCTGGCGCAGCCGGCGGCGAAGGCGAGGGCGCAGACCGCGACGGCGGTCATCATCTGACGCTTCATGATGGATCTCCTGAACAGCGCGGGCAGGAGAGGTCAGGCCCGGTCGCCCGTCAAGCGGAACGGTTCAGCCCCGGCCGACGACGCAGGTGTTCAGCCCTTTGTTGCGCACCGTGCCCATGGCCGCCTGGACGCGTGACGCCCTTCGGCGGACATAGGGGCCGGGCGCGGCCGCCTCGTACCGGCGCGGGGCCGGCAGGATGGCGGCCAGACGCGCGGCCTCGCGCGGGCTCAGGTCGCGGGCGTCCTTGCCGAACCAGTGGCGCGACGCCGCCTGGGCGCCATAGACGCCGGGCGCCCATTCCACCACGTTCAGATAGACCTCCATGATCCGGCGCTTGGACCAGACCGTTTCGATCAGGACGGTGTAGCCCGCCTCCAGCCCCTTGCGGATCCAGTCGCGGCCCGGCCACAGGAAGACGTTCTTGGCCGTCTGCTGGCTGATGGTCGATCCGCCCCGGATGCGCCCGCCCTCGGCGTTGTGGTCCAGCGCCTTCTGGATCGCCTCCATGTCGAAGCCGTGGTGACTGCAGAAACGTGCGTCCTCGGCGGCGATGGCGGCGTTCACAAGGTTGGGCGAGATCTGGTTCAGGCCGCGCCACTGGTAATCCATGCCCTCGCCGCGAGCGAGCTGGCGCAGCATCAGTATGGTGGGCGGCGGCGGAACGACGGCGACAATCAGCACGCCGGCGACCGGGATCAGGGCCAGAACCAGAAGGGCGGTCAGCAGGACCCGACGCCAGCTCTTGCGACCCTTGGCCATCAGAGAATGATCACGCCGGCGGCGCCGTCCTCGTCGGCCCAGGCGACCTTGTCGACGGCGGGGCTGAGCGACAGGGCGACGATGGCCGGCCCCTTCTCGGCCTTGACGAAGTTCAGCCCCTGGGCGGCCGGATGCGCCACCCAGACCCGGCCGTCGGTCAGGCCCGCGGCCAGCAGCCCCTGGTCGGCGCGGGCCGAGACCAGATTGACCAGGGTGGTGTCGTCATAGCCGATCTCGGTCGCCTCGCGGCCCATCGGACCGTTCGATCCGATGAAGGGCCACAGCACCGCGCCCTGTGCGCCCGAGGTCGCCATCAACTGACCGTTGGCTAGGAAGGCCATCGACCGGACCTTGCCCGGATAGCCGCCCATCCGCAGGTTCTTGGCGTCCTTGATGCGCCAGCCGTGCATCTGGTTGTCCTGCATGGTCGTGACGACGAAGGCGCCGTCCGGCGAGAAGGCGACGCCGGTGTGCGACCCGGCCCAGGCCAGTCTCACGGGTTGTTGTTTCTCAATCCGCGCATACCACAGGGCCGCCCCGCCATAGGTCGAGGTCGCGATGCGCCGGCCCTTGGGCTCGAAGGCGACGCCGGAGACGGTGCGTTCGTGCTGGAAGTCGCGACGGAAACCCACCTCGTTGGGATCGATCACCGACAGGGTGCGGCCGAAGGAAAAGGCGATCAGGCCCGAGGCCGGCGAGGCGTCGATGGCGTCGATCCACTGGTTCTTGGCCGTGGCCAGCACGACCGGATCCTCGTCGCGGCGGGTCCAGACGACCTTGCCGTCGTCGCCTCCGGTGACCACCCCCTCGCCGGACGGGTGGACGCAGGCGCACAGCACGGCGCCGTCATGGGCCTCGACCCGCGTCCGGTCCTCGAACCGGACCGAGCCGTCGCCGAGGGCGAAGACGGCGCCGGCGTTGTCGAACAGGGCGGCGGTGACCTGGGCGTCGAAATCGAAGTTCATAGGCCGCATGTAGCGATCCGGCCTCGCCGCGTCACCTTCTGCGTGATGTCGTGCCCCTAGACCGGGTCGGTCGGCTTGGGCTCGACCGGCGCCGGGGCGGCCTGGGCCTGGGCCGGTTCGTCGGGGAGGGGGATGAACTCCAGGTCGTCGGCGTGGGGCAGGCTCATCCGCCCGGCCTTCCAGTCGGCCTTGGCCTGATCGATGCGGGCCTGGCTGGAGGCGACGAAGTTCCACCAGATCAGCCGCTCGCCCACCGGCTCACCGCCCAGCACCATGACGGTCGACTGGACCAGGGCCTTGATCGTCGGTTCTGCCGTCGGCTCCAGCACGATCATCTGGCCCTCGTGGAAGGTGCGGTCGCCGACCTCAATGGACCCTTTGGCTACATAGAGGGCGCGCTCGCTCATGCCGCCCGCGCCCTTGCCGGACGGCGGGGCGGTGCGAACGCCGGGCTGAAGCTCCCAATGGATATAGAACAGCGGCGACGAGACAGGAACGGCGGCCTTGGCGCCGTAGGCCTCGCCTGCGACCAGACGCGCGAACAGGCCGCCGTTCTCATAGGCGGGTTGGGCGTCCTCGCCCAGGTGATGGAAAGCCGGATCGATCTCTTCGGCCTCGTCGGGCAGGGCGACCCAGGCTTGCATCCCGTGCATCGCTCCGCCGGTGCTCTTTCTCAGCGGATCGGTGCGTTCGGAATGGACGATGCCCTTGCCGGCAGTCATCCAGTTGACCTCGCCCGGCCGGATCGCCTGATCATAGCCGAGGTTGTCGTGGTGCATGATCTCGCCCTCGAACAGATAGGTCAGGGTCGACAGGCCGATATGCGGGTGCGGCCGCACGTCGATGGCCGTGGCGCCGGCTGCGAACTCGGCCGGCCCCATCTGGTCCAGAAAGATGAAGGGCCCCACCATCCGGCGTGAATGAAAGGGCAGGACGCGCCCGACCTCGAACCCGCCCAGGTCCTTGCGGCGCGCGTCGATCACCAGTTCGATCATGGTCGTCATCCTCAGGCGGATCGGCCCGCCTGAGCGACGTTATCCGACGTGGGGGGTGATGATGCCAAGAGGCAGGGCGGTCACATTCTTCACGCCGCGCGTGACGATGTGGCTTTCGCAGTCCGAGACGATGCCCAAGGCCAGCAGTTTCTCGCGCAGGAACAGGTCGAAGGCGTGCATGTCGGAGGTGATGATGCGCAGCACATAGTCCTCGCGCCCGGTGATGGTGGCGCACTGGACCACCTCCGGCCATTTGGCCACGGCGGCTTCGAACAGGTTCAGATTGTCGGCCGAGGGCAGCATCAGCTTGACGATGGCGTAGACCTCGAAGTCCAGGCCCAGCAGCTGCGCGTTCAGCAGGGTGACCCGCTTGGTGATCAGGCCGGAATCTTCCAGCCGCTTGATCCGCCGCCAGCAGGGCGACGCCGACAATCCGACGCGATCCGCGACCTCCGCGACCGACAGCCCAGCGTCTTGCTGCAGGATATCCAGGATGCGGGCGTCGATGGGGTCGAGTTCGTCGGCCAATGCGTTTCTCCGATGGTGATTATCGCGAAATAAAATACCCGAGATCGGGATTTTGCAAGGTCAATTTGAGCGAGCACCTGCTTAGGGGCCGTGTTATCACACGTCCAGAGGAAACACGGACGGACCCCGAATGGATATGGACGCCCGCATGAACGACGAAAACGTGAAAAAGAACAGCCAGCCCCTGTCATTGCGCGTGCCGGAACCGTCCGGCCGACCCGGCGATGCGCCGGACTTCAGCCACCTGCTGATGGACCCCGCCGGCGTGGTCGAACGTCCCGAGGTCGGATCGACGCCATACGAGATGCGCGATCTCGCCTTCCGCCTGATTCGGGTGCTGGACGACGAAGGCAACGCCGTCGGGCCGTGGAACCCGCGCCTGGACGTCGAGACGCTGCGTCGTGGCCTGAAGGCCATGATCCTGACCCGCGCCTTCGACGACCGGATGCACCGCGCCCACCGTCAGGGTAAGACCAGCTTCTATATGAAGTGCACCGGCGAAGAGGCCATCGCGGTCGCCCAGGGCATGATCCTGAGCCGCGAGGACATGGGGTTCCCGACCTATCGCCAGCAGGGGCTTCTGATCGCGCGGGGCTATCCGCTGGTCGAGATGATGAACCAGATCTATTCGAACGCGGCGGACCCGATCAAAGGCCGCCAGCTGCCGATCATGTATTCGGCCAAGGATTACGGCTTCTTCACCATCAGCGGCAATCTGGGCACCCAGGTGCCTCAGGCCGTCGGCTGGGCCATGGCCAGCGCCTACAAGGGCGACGACAAGATCGCCATCAGCTGGATCGGCGACGGCGCCACGGCGGAAGGCGACTTCCACAACGCCCTGACCTTCGCCAGCGTCTATCGCGCCCCGGTAATCCTGAACGTCGTCAACAACCAGTGGGCCATTTCGTCCTTCCAAGGCATCGCCGGCGGGCTGGAAACCACCTTCGCCTCCAAGGCCATCGGCTACGGCCTGCCGGCCCTGCGGGTGGACGGCAACGACTTTCTGGCGGTGTGGGCCGCGACCCAGTGGGCCGAGGAACGCGCGCGCTCGAACCAGGGCGCGACGGTGATCGAGCTGTTCACGTATCGCGGCGCCCCGCACTCGACCTCCGACGACCCCAGCCGCTATCGCCCCGGCGACGAGCACGAGAAATGGCCGCTGGGCGATCCGCTGGAACGTCTGCGCCAGCACCTGAACGTCATCGGCGAGTGGGATGACGAACGTCATACGGCCGCCCTCAAGGACGCCGTCGAACAGGTTCGCGCCGCCGGCAAGGAATCCGAAGCCATCGGCACCCTGGGTCAGTCGCGCCCCAGCGTGAAGACGATGTTCGAAGAGGTCTATGCGACCGAAGACTGGCGGCTGATCGAACAGCGCCGCGAGGTGGGGGTCTGACCATGGCTGAGCAAACCACCTTCACCGACAGCGATCGCAACGACGGCGTCGAGCCGGACATGATCGACCAGAACGCCGCGCCCGCCTCGCAGGCGACGGGATCGGGCGTCGTGCCGATGAACATGATCCAGGCCCTGAACTCGGCCATCGACGTCAAGATGGCCGAGGACGCCAATGTCCTGTCGTTCGGCGAGGACGCCGGGTATTTCGGCGGGGTCTTCCGCGTCACCGACAAGCTGCAGCAGAAGCACGGCCTGACCCGCAGCTTCGACGCCCCGATCAGCGAATGCGGCATCGTCGCCGCCGCCATCGGCATGGGCGCCTATGGCCTGCGCCCGGTCGTCGAAATCCAGTTCGCCGACTACATCTATCCGGCCTACGACCAGATCGTCTCGGAAGCGGCCAAGATGCGCTATCGCTCAGGCGGCCAGTTCACCAGCCCGATCACGATCCGCAGCCCCTATGGCGGCGGCATCTTCGGCGGCCAGACCCACAGCCAGTCGCCGGAAAGCCTGTTCACCCACATCGCGGGTCTGAAGGTTGTCATTCCGTCCAATCCCTATGACGCCAAGGGCCTGCTGACCGCCGCCATCGAGGACGACGATCCCGTCGTCTTCTTCGAGCCGAAGCGCCTCTACAACGGCCCGTTCGACGGCTGGCACGAGAAGCCGGTCTCGCCGTGGAAAGCCCAGGATCTGGCCCAGGTCCCGACCGGCAAATACGTCGAGCCCATCGGCAAGGCGCGCGTGATGCGCGAAGGAAACGACGTCACCATCCTGGCCTATGGCACCATGGTCTGGGTCGCCCTGGCCGGGGCCGAACACGCAGGCGTGGACGCCGAGGTCATCGACCTGCGCAGCCTGGTGCCGCTGGACATCGAGGCCATCGAGGCCTCGGTGAAGAAGACCGGTCGCTGCGTCATTGTGCATGAGGCGCCCAAGACCTCGGGCTTCGGCGGGGAACTGTCGGCCCTGGTGCAGGAGCGCTGCTTCTATCACCTGGAGGCGCCGATCGCGCGCGTCACCGGCTGGGACACGCCCTATCCCCATGCTTTCGAATGGGAATATTTCCCAGGGCCGCAACGGGTCGCAGACGCCTTGAAGAGCGTCATGACGGGAGGTCGTTAAGATGGGTCGTTTCGTCTTCAAACTGCCCGACGTGGGCGAAGGCACTGCCGAGGCCGAACTGGTCGGCTGGCACGTCAAGGTCGGCGACATCGTCGCCGAGGACCAGATCGTCGCCGACATCATGACCGACAAGGCCACCGTCGAGATCACCGCTCCTGTGTCCGGCAAGGTCATCGCCCTGCACGGTGAACCCGGCGCCATGGTGCCGGTGCGCGGACCCCTGGTGGAGTTCGAGGTCGAGGGGGCAGGGAATGCCGAAGAGTCGCCCACGCCGGCTGTCGCCAAAGCGGCTCCCGCGCCGGTCGAAGCGCCGAAAACCCCGGCCGCTCCGGCTGAGGCGCCCGCACCGACCTCCGCCGGCAACTACGTCTTCAAACTCCCCGACGTGGGCGAAGGCACGGCCGAGGCCGAACTGGTCGGCTGGCACGTCAAGGTCGGGGATGTGGTCGAGGAAGACCAGATCATCGCCGACATCATGACCGACAAGGCCACCGTCGAGATCACCTCTCCCGTCGCCGGAACGGTCGTCGCCATCTACGGCGAGGCGGGCAAGTCGGTCCCCGTCGGCGGGCCGCTGGTGGCATTCGATGTGGCGGGCGCAGGCAATGTCGCCAAGACCCCCTCCGTCGCTCAGCTTCGCTCCGCGCCACCTCCCCCCGCTTCGCGCGGGGAGACAGTCGCCGCATCGTCCCCTCCCCGTGAAACGGGGAGGGGGAGCGCGCCCGCAGGGCGTGGTGGAGGGGCTCTGTCCGCCCCGGCCCTGACCGGTCGCGCCCCTGGCGAGCGTCCTTCCGCCTCGCCCGCTGTGCGCAACCGCGCGCGGGATCTGGGCGTGGACCTGACCTTCGTGCCCGGTTCCGGCCCGGCCGGGCGGATCACGCACGAGGATCTGGACGGCTTCGTCTCGCGCGGCGGATCGCAGCCCGGGTCGGCCCCGGCCGGCGGTGCCTCGACCTACGCCAAGGCGGAGGGAACAACCGAGGTCCGTATCATCGGTCTGCGTCGCAAGATCGCCGAGAAGATGGCCGAGAGCGTGCGCCGCATTCCCCACATCACCTATGTGGAGGAGATCGACGTCACGGCGCTGGAAGAGCTTCGCGCCCACCTGAATGCGACCAAGGCCAAGGATCAGCCTAAGCTGAACCTGCTGCCCTTTATCGCTCGCGCCATCGTGGTCGCCCTGCGCGACCAGCCGCAGATCAACGCCACCTATGACGACGAGGCCGGCGTCCTGACCCAGCACGCCCCGGTCCATCTGGGCATCGCCGCCCAGACCCCCAACGGTTTGATGGTGCCGGTGGTCCGTCACGCCGAGGCGCGCGACCCCTATGACACGGCGCTGGAGATCGCCCGCGTCTCGGGTGCGGCCAAGGATGGCACGGCCAAGCGCGAGGAACTGTCCGGCTCGACCATCACTATCACCTCGCTAGGGACGCTGGGCGGGGTGGTGCACACCCCGATCATCAACCACCCGGAGGTCGCCATCGTCGGCCCCAACAAGATCGCCGAACGAGTCGTGGTCCGCGATGGCCAGATGGTCGTGCGCAAGATGATGAACCTGTCGTCGTCGTTCGATCACCGGATCGTCGACGGGCATGATGCGGCGGTTTTCGTCCAACGGATCAAGGGGCTGCTGGAACATCCCGCGACCTTGTGGATGGGGTAAGGAACCACATATGATATATGCGCAGTATATCATGGAGGCGTGAATGCGTATTCTAGTGGATGCAAACGAGGCCCAGGTCGCCGCTCTCGACGACCTGGCCAAGCTTGAGCAGCGCCCGCGCGCGGCTGTGATCCGCGCGGCGATCGACGACTATCTGGCCCGTCACCGCCGCAAGGGCGTTCAGGAAGCCTTCGGCTTGTGGGCCGACGGACCGGATGGCTTGGAGTTCCAAGAGAAGCTTCGCAGCGAATGGTAGCCGCGCTTTTCGATTCCAACATCCTCGTGGACCATCTGAGAGGGTTCCCGCAGGCGAAGGCCGAGATCGACCGCTACGAAGATCGCGCCATCAGCATCATCAGCTGGATGGAAGTAATGGTCGGCATTCCCGACCATCTGGCCGAGCCGACTCGCCATTTCCTGGATGAGTTCACCGTGATCGGCCTTAATGGCATGGTGGCCGAACGCGCCGTTTCACTGCGCAAGACGCGGCGCCTCAAGTTGCCCGACGCCATCATTTGGGCTGCGGCGCAGACGACTGGTCGATTGCTGGTCACCCGCAACACCAAGGATTTCCCGACCGACGAGCCGGGCGTCCGCACCCCCTATATTCTGTGACAGGCCTCGCTATGCAGCAGCTCAAGACCAAAGTCCTCATCATCGGCGCGGGCACCGGCGGCTATGTCGCCGGCATCCGTTGCGGCCAGCTGGGCCTGGACACCGTGCTGGTGGACGGCGGCGACGGCCTGGGCGGCACCTGCCTGAACGTCGGCTGTATTCCGTCCAAGGCCATCATCCATGCGGCGGGCAAGTTCGAGACGGTGGCCAAGGCGGCCGGCGGCGGGACTCTGGGCATCACGGCGGCGGCGCCGGTCATCGACCTGAAACAGACGGTAGAGTGGAAGGACGGCATCGTCCGTAAGCTGAATGCCGGGGTCGCGGCCCTGCTGAAGAAGGCCAAGGTCAAGGTCATCAAGGGCTGGGCTGAGTTCGCCGACGCCAAGACCTGCGTGGTGAAAACCGAAGACGGCGAGATCCGCATCACCGCCGAACACGTCGTCCTGGCCACGGGGTCGGAGCCGGTCGAACTGCCCTTCCTGCCGTTCGGTGGGGACGTGATCTCCTCGACCGAGGCGCTGAGCCTGTCGGATGTTCCGAAGAAGCTGGTCGTGGTCGGCGGCGGCTATATCGGGCTGGAGTTGGGCATCGCTTTCAGGAAGCTGGGCGCCGAGGTGGCCATCGTCGAAATGGCTGAGCGCATCCTGCCCCTCTATGACAAGGCCCTGACCGACCCGGTCGCCAAATGGCTGGAGAAGCACGGGGTCGAGTTGCACCTGGGCGCACGCGCCGGCGGGTTCGGTGACGGGAAACTGTCGATCACGACCAGGGATGGCGAGCCGCTGCAACTGGACGCCGACAAGGTGCTGGTCACCGTGGGCCGTCGTCCGCGCACCCAAGGCTGGGGTCTGGAAAACATGGGCGTGGCCATGGCCGGCCCGTTTGTGAAAATCGACAACCGCTGCGCCACCAGCATGAAGAACGTTTGGGCGGTTGGCGACCTGACCGGCGAACCCATGCTGGCGCACAAGGGCTCGGCCCAGGGCGAGGTGGTCGCGGAAATCATCGCAGGCCGTGACCGCGTGTTCGACCCCGTCACCATCGCCGCCGTGTGTTTCACCGAGCCGGAGATCGTCTCGGCCGGTCTGGGTCCGAACGATGTCGCGGGCCGCGACGACGTTATCCAGTCGGTCTTTCCCTTCGCCGCCATCGGCCGGGCGCTGGCCATCGAGGCGGGCGAGGACGGCGGCTTCGTTCGTGTGCTCGCATCCAAGGCCGATCACCGCATCCTGGGCGTCCAGGCGGTCGGCCAGCATGTGTCGGAATTGTCCAACAGCTTTGCCCAAATGCTGGAGATGGGGGCCGTGCTGGAGGATGTGGCGGGAACCATCCACGTCCACCCGACGCTGGGCGAGGCCTTCCACGAGGCGTCGCTGCGCGCGCTCGGGCACGCGATTCATATCTGATCAGATACGGTCCAGCCGCTTGGCGTGGTTCGCCACCATGCGAAGCGCCAGCCCGTCGGGCAGGAACCGCGCCAGGCCGGCCATGACATTGTTCATGACGCCGGGCGTGACGCTGGGGCGGTTGGCCTCGCAGGCGTCGTAGCCGATCTGCGCCACGCGAGCGGCGTCCATCCACATCCAGGCCGGATAGGCGCCGGACACCTGGTCGCGTGAGCCGTTGACGTCGTGGAACTCGGTCAAGGTATAGCCGGGGTTCAAGACCGTGACGTGGACGCCGGTCCCTTGCGTCTCAAGATACAGACCTTGGGACGCCTTGATCAGGAAGCTCTTGATCGGGCCATACAGGGTGTCGCCGCCGGTCGCCGGCATCTGGCCGGCGAGAGACGCCACGTTCAGCACCCGGCCGAAGCCGCGCTGGATCATGCCGGGCAGCAGCAGGCGCGACAGCGCGACCGGCGCGGTCAGCATGACCTGAATCATGGCGCGGTGGGCGCCGAGGTCCGTGTCCAGAAAGCCGGTGACCCGGCTGAAACCCGCGTTGTTGACGAGGCCGTCGACGGTCAGGCCGCCCGCGGCGATGGTCGCGACCAGTCGTTCGGGCGCTGCGGGGTCAGACAGGTCTTCGGGGATGACGGTCGCGGCGACGCCGTGGGCGGCGGTCAGTTCGTCGGCCAGAGCCTGAAGCGGGGCTTCACGACGCGCCGTCAGGATCAGGTTCCAGCCCTTGGCCGCATAGGTCCGAGCGAGCGCCGCACCAATGCCGGCCGAGGCGCCGGTGACCAGGACGGTTCGGCTCACCGGGGTCGGCTCATGCGAGACGGTCAGGCCGCGACGGGGCAGGAAGCGTGGGGCGCATAGGCGGCCAGAGAGATCGGGTTCTGGGCCAGCAGGTCCGCGATGGTGATCTTGGACAGGGCCTCGGTCGCGGCCTCGTCGGCGGCGGTCAGAGCCTTGGCGACTTGGCGGGGGATATGTTCGCTGATCGGGCAGCCCTTGGCCCCGGCCGGGGGCGAGCCGATGTGGGCGCAGCCGTTCACGGCCTTCAGCACTTCGTCCAGCCGGATGTCTTCGGGCCGGCGGAGCAGCCACGACCCGCCGGTCGCGCCCGGACGGGTGGCGATCAGCCCGGCCTTGGCCAGCAGGGCCGTCACGCGCCGAACCACGACAGGGTTGGTCGGGATGGACGAGGCCAGCACCCCGCTGGGTGCGGCCTGCGCAGGTCCATAGGCGCCCTTGTGGGCCATATAGGCCAAGGCGTGGGCGGCGACGGGGAAGCGCTGGCTGTCTGACATGGTTTTGTTCCTGATGTGAAAATAGGCGCTCATGGCCCGAATCACAAATCGATCCGCAGAACGCCGAAACCGAATCCCCTCCCGGCACGATTGAAGACCGCGCGGAATGAGCCTAAAGGCTCGCCGCTTTGAAGGGACCGGCGCATCGTCGGAGACCCGGAGGATACGCATGGCCGGGGATACTCCCCACGACGCGAGCGCTCCCTCGCCCGCGTCGAACACGCCGGACAAGCCGACCCACACCACGGGACCCGAGTCCCACGCTCCAGGAGGCCATATCGCCAAGCACGGCGGCATGTTCGCCTTGACCATTGGCGCGATCGGCGTGGTGTTCGGCGATATCGGCACCAGCCCGCTGTACGCCCTGCGCGAAGCGATCGGTCATGCCCAGCGCGGCGTGGGCGGGGACCTCGCCGTGGTCGGCGTGGTGTCGCTGGCCTTCTGGGCGCTGATGGTCGTCGTGACGTTCAAATACGTCTTCTTCCTGATGCGCGCCGACAACAAGGGCGAGGGCGGCACCCTGTCGCTGATGGCCCTGGCCCAGTTCGCGGTCGGACGGCGCAGCGCCTGGATCTTCATCCTGGGCGTCTGCGGCGCGGCGCTGTTTTATGGCGACGGCATCATCACGCCCGCCATTTCGGTGCTGTCGGCGGTCGAGGGGCTGCAGGACGCGCCGGGTCTGGCGGGCAAGCTGGACGCCTTCATCGTGCCGATCTCCGCCGGCATCCTGATCGCCCTTTTCATGGTCCAGTCGCGCGGCACGGCCAGCCTGGCCAAATATTTCGGCCCGATCACGGCCGTCTGGTTCCTCAGCCTGGGCGCCCTGGGCCTGGTCCATATCTTCGACGACATCAGCATCCTGCGCGCCCTGTCGCCCTATTACGGCGTCAGCCTGCTGCTGCACGACGGCTTTCTGGGCTTCATCATCCTGGGCAGCGTCTTTTTGGCGGTGACGGGGGCCGAAGCCCTCTATGCCGACATGGGCCATTTCGGAAAGGCGCCGATCCGCATGGGCTGGCTGGCTTTCGTCCTGCCGTGCCTGACGCTGAACTATCTGGGTCAGGGCGCCCTGATCCTGGACAATCCCGCCTCGGCCGAAAATCCGTTCTGGAACATGGTGCCGCAGTTCGCCTACTGGCCCATGTTGATCCTGGCGACGATCTCGACGGTCGTGGCCTCGCAGGCCGTGATCACCGGCGCCTTCTCGGTGACCCAGCAGGCGGTGCAGTTGGGCCTTCTGCCCCGCATCGACATTCGGAACACATCCGAGACCCAGGCCGGCCAGATATTCGTGCCGGCGGTGAACACCTTCCTGATGATCGGGGTTCTGGTGCTGCTGTTCGTGTTCCAGAGCTCGCACAACCTCACGGCCGCCTATGGCGTCGCGGTGACGGGCACCATGCTGGTCAATACGCTGATGGCCTATTCCGTCATTCGCAAGGGCTGGAAATGGCCGATGTGGGCGGTGGCCGGGACGCTCATTCCGTTCGCCTTCATCGACAGCGTCTTCCTGACGTCCAACCTGTTGAAGATCCCCGACGGGGCCTGGATGCCGCTGGTTCTGGGCGCCTGTCTGGTCGTCATCATGTGGACCTGGGTGCGCGGCACCCAGATTCTGACGGCCAAGACCCGCAAGGACAGCCTGCCGCTGACCGACCTGATCGAGATGCTGCAGGCCCGCCCGCCGCACCGCGCCCCCGGCATGGCCATCTTCTTGACCAGCGACCCGGACGTCGCCCCCGTCGCCCTGATGCACAATCTCAAGCACAACAAGGTGCTGCACGAGAAGAACGTCATCCTGACCGTGCGCACGTCCGAGCGGCCGCGCGTTAAGGAGGCCGACCGGGTGAAGATGGAGCCGATCAACGACGACTTCAAAAAGGTCACCGTCACCTATGGCTTCATGGAGACGCCGAACGTGCCGCGCGCCTTGGGCCTGTGCCGCAAGCAGGGGCTGAAGTTCGACATCATGTCGACCAGCTTCTTCCTGGGCCGCCGCTCGCTGATCCCGTCGGCGCGACAGGGCATGCCGCTGTGGCAGGACCGGCTGTTCATCTTCCTGATGCGCAACGCCGCCAATCCGACCGACTTCTTCCATATTCCCCCCGGCCGCGTGGTCGAGCTGGGCGCGCAGGTGGCCGTATGAGTGCTGAGGGACGAGGCGGACAAAGTTCGCAGGCGCGTGGACGCCGCATGGCTGTCAAGGGGCGCCCTCGCCCCGCTCCGGCCGTGGACGCCGCCGCCGCCCCGTCGCAGGACGACATCGGCGTGGAGGCCCGCGTCGTCGCCGGCATCCTGCTGAATGCGGCGCTGGAAAAGCGCAACGGTCTGGACGAGGCTCTGTCTCAACCGGCCGCTCGCGCGCTGGAGCCCGTGGATCGCGCCTTCGCCCGCGCCGTGGCCATGGCGGCCCTGCGGCGTCTGGGCGAGATCGACCAGATCCTGGATCGCCGCCTGAAGAAGTCGCCACCCGAGGCCGTCCGCACCCTGATGCGCATCGCCCTGGCCCAAACCTTGGTGCTGGAAACTCCCGCCTTCGCCGCTGTTTCCACGGCGGTGAAGCTGGCCGAACGCGATCCCAAGACGCGTCCCTACAAGAATCTGGTCAACGCCGTGCTGCGCGGCGTGGGTCGTGAAGGCCCGGGCCTGACGACGGCCGAGAGCAACCTGCCCGACTGGATCGCCGCCCGCTGGAAGGCGACCTACGGCGAGGCGGCCTTGGCCGGTCTGGCCCTGGCCGCCCGCGAAGAACCGGCGACCGATCTCAGCCTCAAGCCCGGCGTCGATCCCGCCGCCGTGGCCGCTGCAGTGGAGGGTGAAGCTCTGGCCGGCGGAACCGTGCGCACCGGCCGTCGCGGCGATGTCGCCTCCTGGCCCGGCTTTGAGGACGGCGACTGGTGGGTTCAGGACGCCGCCGCCGCCTTGCCCGGCCGCCTGCTGGACGTCAAACCCGGCGAGGCCGCCTTGGACATGTGCGCCGCGCCCGGCGGCAAAACTCTGCAACTGGCGGCCGCCGGCGCCTCTGTCGTCGCCCTGGACCGTTCGGCCTCACGCCTGAAACGCCTGAGCCAAAACCTAGAGCGCACGGGCCTGATCGCCGAGGTGATCGCCGTCCCCGCCGAAGATTGGGAAGACGCCCGCACTTTCGACGCGGTGCTGCTGGACGCGCCCTGCACCGCCACCGGCACCTTCCGCCGCAACCCGGAAGTCCTGCGCGCCACCAAGCCCGCCGAGGTCGCCAAACTGGCCGATGTCCAGCACCGTCTGCTCGACGTCGCTGCCGACCGGGTCAAGCCGGGCGGCCGGATGGTCTATTGCACCTGTTCGCTGGAGCGCGAGGAGGGCGAGACCCAGATCATCGCCTTCCTGCGCCGCAACCCCGCCTTCCGCACCGTCGCCGCCGATCCGACCGCCCTTGGCGCCCCGCCAGAGGCCCTGACGCCCGAAGGCTGGCTGCGCATCCTGCCCTCCATGTGGGCCGAGCACGGCGGCCTCGACGGCTTCTTCGCCGCCAGGCTGGAACGGGTTTCCTGAGCGGGAGCGCCTTGCTCCCGCCCGCAACCCGCCTTATCCGGAAGGCCATGGCCGTTACCCCTCTGATCTGTCCGTCGATCCTCGCCAGCGATTTCGCGCGGCTGGGTGAAGAAGTCCGCGCGCTGGAGGCAGCGGGCGCCGACTGGATCCACGTCGATGTGATGGACGGGCATTTCGTGCCGAACATCACTTTGGGCCCCGACATCGTGAAGGCGATCCGGCCGCACACGAGCCTGCCGTTCGACGTGCACCTGATGGTCGCGCCGGTCGATCCGTGGCTGGAGGCGTTTCGCGAAGCCGGCGCCGACGTCCTGACCGTCCACCCCGAGAGCGGGCCGCACCTGCACCGGACACTGGGCCGTATTCGCCAGCTGGGCGCCAAGGCGGGCGTGGTGTTCAATCCGGCGACGCCGCTGTCGATCCTGGAAGAGGTGGTCGATCTGGTCGATCTGGTGCTGATCATGTCGGTCAATCCGGGCTTCGGCGGGCAGAAGTTCATCGACAGTTCGCTGCGCAAGATCGCTGGCGCGCGGGCTATTCTGGACCGGGCCGGCTCATCGGCGCACCTGCAGGTGGACGGCGGCGTGACCTCGGCCAACGCCGGCGCCTGCGTCGCCGCCGGCGCCGATGCGCTGGTCGCCGGGTCGTTTGTGTTCAAGGGCGACTACGCGACCAATATCGCTGCCCTGAAAGCTGCTCCGGCCGTATCGTGAGCCCGCTCGGCCCCTTCGCCCCGCGCGGGCAGGAAACGACGCTGGACGTCGCCTCGGGCCAGATTCCCGGCCTGCCCGGCGCGCCGGTGCGCACGCCTGTGCGCTCGGGCGACACGATCGCGGGGCCGGGCCTGTGGCCCGCCATCGCCGGGCGACTGGCGACGCGACAGCTGTGGATCGAGCTCTATGGCCTGCCCGGCTATGGACTGACCCTTGGGGGCGGCAAGGTGACGGCCTTCGCCGCCACGCCGCGCGACTTCCGCCCCCATGATCCGGCGCCGGGCCGTAATGTCCTGGCCGGACGTTTCATGCTGGCGGGGGCTTCGATGGAGGTCGAGGCGCCGTCCGATCCGTGGAACCGGCCCAGCCCCTCGCGGCCGTTCGCGGTCGAACTTCACGCCTTCGCCTGGCTGCCGGGCTTGATGGCCCAGGGAGAGCGGGGCGCGCGCGAGGCGTTGCGTCTGACCCTGGCCTGGGCCGACGCCTTCGCGCGGTGGTCGCCCTTCGCCTGGGGCCCGGAAATCCTGGCGCGGCGGGTGGTCAATCTGGCGTGCGGCGCGCGTCGGATGGGCGCCGTCGCCACCGAGGCCGAGCGATTGAAACTGGCCGACAGCCTGGCGCGCCAGACGCGTCAGCTGTTGCGTCCGCCCGGCGGTCTGGCCAGCCGGGCCGAACGGCTGACGGCGGCGGCCATCGGCGGCTGCGTCCTGGCCGGCGCGCCGGGGCAGGCCTTGCGTCGTCGCGCGCTGGGACAGCTGGACGGCGCACTGAAGACCACGGTCCAGAACGACGGCGGCCATGCCTCCCGCAGTCCCGAGGCGGGGCTGGAGCTTCTGCTCGACCTGCTGACGTTGGACGACGCCCTGTCGCAACTGTCCGAACCGACGCCGGAAAGCGTTTCGGCCGCCATCGGCCGGCTGACGCAGGGGCTGCGGCTTCTGACCCTGCCCGACGGTCGTCTGGCCAGTTTCCAGGGCGGCGGTCCCTCCAGCGCCGAACGGGTCGCTGCGGCCCGCGCCCATGATGATGAGGTCGCCTCGGCCAAGGTCGATTCCGCTCCTTCGCCTATCGGTACGGTCACCGGCCTGACGCGTATCGCCAGCCCGCTGCTGACCATCGTCGCGGACGCCGCCCCACCGGCCCGAGGGGCCTGGGGCGCCGGTTCCTGCGCCCAGCCGATGGCGCTGGAGATCGCCTGCGGCAAGGACCGGCTGGTGACCGGCTCGGGCTGGACACCGGCCTCGACCGATCGCCAGGCTTTACGTCTGACGCCTGCCCATTCGACCCTGACCTTGGGCGAGCGGTCGTTGAACGAGCCGCTGGGCGGCTGGAAGGGCGACCTCCTGGGCCCGCGCCTGGTCGGGCCGCCGATCCATGTGACGACGGATTTGCGCGACGGCGACGGCGCCGTCTGGCTGGAAATGGAGCATGACGGCTGGAACGAGTTGTTCGGCCTGAACCATCAGCGGCGGCTGTATCTTGACCAGCGGCTGGACGAGCTGCGGGCCGAGGAGAAGCTGTTCCCGACGCCGGGTCGTAAGGAGATGGTGCGCCAGATCGCGGCCCCCTACGCCATCCGTTTCCATCTGGAACCGGGGGTTCAGGCCTCGCTGGCGCGCGACCGCCGCTCGATCCTGCTGCGCGGCGCCTCGGGCCGGGGTTGGTGGTTCCGCACTGACGGCCCGGACGTGGCCATCGAACCCAGCGTCCATATCGACGCGGGCCTGACCCGCCGCTCGCTGCAGATTGTGGTGCGCGGCTCGGCCCGCACCGACAGCGAGAGCAAGATCCGCTGGAAGCTGAGCCCGGCCGGCGCGAGCGGCGATCCCACCTGAAACCGTCCGTGGGGTGACGTGAAGCCGGTTTGGGTCTAGAGGGCGCGCCATCCTCCCCCAGCCTTCACGGACGCCGCCTCATGCCCGCCGCTCCCGCCTTTCCGCCCGCGCCCGATCAGGTGAAGCCGCAACGCGCCCTGATCTCCCTGTCCGACAAGGCCGGGCTGGAAGACGCCGCCCGCACCCTGCACGATCTGGGTGTCGAACTGGTCTCGACCGGCGGCACGCGTGCGGCCATCGAGAAGCTGGGCCTGCCTGTCAAGGATGTGGCCGATCTCACCGGCTTCCCCGAGATGATGGACGGCCGGGTCAAGACCCTGCATCCCATCGTTCACGGCGGCCTGCTGGGCGTGCGCGACGCGGCCGATCACGCCCAGGCTATGACCGACCACGGCATCGGCGCCATCGATATCGTCTGGATCGACCTCTATCCGTTCGAATCCACCGTCGCGGCCGGCGGGTCGTTCGAGGCGGCGGTCGAGAATATCGACATCGGCGGCCCGGCCATGATCCGTTCGGGCTCCAAGAACCACGGCTATGTCGCCGTCGCCGTCGACGGCGAGAGCATCGGCCTGATCCTGGAGGCGCTGAAGGCGGAAGGTTGGATCGATCTGGCCCTGCGCAAACGTCTGGCCGCCCGCGCCTTCGCCCGCACCGCCGCCTATGACGCCGCCGTCTCGGGCTGGTTCGCGAGCCAAGTCGATGACGCCGCGCCGGCGCGCAAGTCCATCGCGGGCTCTCTGGCCCAGACCCTGCGCTATGGCGAGAACCCGCATCAGACCGGCGCCTTCTATCGCACAGGCGAGCGCCGTCCGGGCGTGGCCTATGCCGAACAGGTCCAGGGCAAGGAGCTGGGCTACAACAATATCGCCGACGCCGACGCCGCCTATGAGCTGGTCGCCGAGTTCGAGGCGCCGGCCGTCGTCATTGTCAAACACGCCAATCCCTGCGGCGTGGCGGTCGGTAAGGATCTGTCCGAAGCCTACGCCCGCGCGCTGGAATGTGACGCCGTCTCCGCTTTTGGGGGTGTGATCGCCGTCAACCGGCCGCTGAACGGCGACGACGCCCGCGCCATCACCGGCATCTTCACCGAGGTGGTCATCGCCCCCGGCGCGGACCACGAGGCCAAGGCCGTTTTCGCCGCGAAGAAAAATCTGCGCCTGCTGATCACCAACGGTCTGCCCGATCCGCACGGACCGGGCGAGGTGTTCCGCTCGGTCGCCGGGGGCTTCCTGGTGCAATCGCGAGACCGCAGCCTGATCAAGCCAACCGACCTGAAGATCGTGACGAAACGTCAGCCGACGCCAACCGAGATCCAGGACATGCTGTTCGCCTTCACCGTGGCCAAGCACGTCAAGTCCAACGCCATCGTCTACGCCAAGGACGGCCAGACCGCCGGCATCGGCGCCGGCCAGATGAACCGCCGCGACAGCGCCCGCATCGCCGCCATCCGCGCCAAGGAAGCCGGCGAGGCCAAGGGCCTGACCCAGTCCCTGGCGGAAGGCTCGGCCTGTGCGTCCGAAGCCTTCTTCCCGTTCGCCGACGGCCTGCTGGAAGCTGTCGCGGCCGGCGCCACGGCGGTGATCCAGCCCGGCGGCTCGATGCGCGACGCCGAGGTCATCGCCGCCGCCGACGAGAAGGGCATCGTCATGGCCTTCACCGGCGTGCGCGTCTTCAGGCACTAATCTTGAGAAGAAGGGCGCTAACGCTCGCGACGCGGTCGTTCGCTGCTTGAGCGCCCTTCTTCTCGTTTGTGAAGGTCGTCTAGACTTCAACAGCGCGCCTTAACGTGACTGGACGCTCGGCGCCGGGCGTGATGCTCTGACCGCTTTCCCGCGTTGGAGCGTCCCATGACCGTCCTGATCCGTCCCGAAGGCCAGACCGCCGACGACCTCAAGCTGAACCGTCGAACCCTCGGTGCGCTCGGGGGGCTGCTATTCTCCGGCTATGCCGTCGCGGCCCTGGCCAAGGAGGCCAAGCCGATCACGACCGACGATGCGGGTCTGGCGACCGAGACCGTGACCTATGCCGCGCCGGACGGGTTCCAACTCCCGGCCTATGTGGCGCGGCCGGCGGGCGAGGGGCCGTTCCGGGTCGTCGTCGTGGTGTCCGAGATTTTCGGCGTCCACGAATATATCCGCGACATCTGCCGCCGCCTTGCCAAGCAGGGATACGCCGCCATCGCGCCCGCCTTCTTCAACCGGGTCGAGGATCCCGCGCCCCTGTCGGACATGCAGCGGATCATGCAGATCGTGGGGGCGGCGAATTATGAGCAGGTGATGGGCGACCTGTCGGCGACGCTGGAATGGACCAGCCAGCAGTCGTGGGCCAAGGACGGCAAGGTCGGGATCACCGGCTACTGCTGGGGCGGCAAGGTGGTGTGGCAGGCGGCGGCGCGGTTCGCCGCCATCGGCGCGGGCGTGGCCTGGTACGGCCGTCTGGCCCCCGCCGCCGATGCGACGCCGGTTCAGATCTCGTCGGGGCAGCCGTGGCCGGTCGATCTGGCCGCCGACCTCAAGGCGCCGGTGCTGGGCCTGTATGGCGGCAAGGACCAAGGCATTCCGCTAGCCAGCGTGGAGCGGATGCGCGAGGCCCTCGCCCGCGCGGGTCAGACCGGCAGCCAGATCGTCGTCTATCCCGACGCCCAGCACGGTTTCCACGCCGATTACCGCGCCAGCTATTCGGAAACGGACGCCAGGGACGGCTGGTCCAAACTGCTGGCGACCTTCGATAAAGCGTTAAAGAATTAGGGCGTTACTGATGTGAAGGCTGCGGAGGGCGGCCTGAGTGGAGGGCTGGATATGAACGGATTGCGGCGTCGCGGGGCGGTCGTTCTGGGCCTGAGCCTGCTGTTCCTTCCGCTGGCCGCGTGCGGCGGTGGGGGAGGCGGCGGTGGTGGTGGCGCGATCACGCCTCCTGTTCCACCACCCCCTCCGCC
>NZ_LR732816.1:1352105-3321310 GCF_902506205.1 Brevundimonas sp. G8
CCCCCACCTCCACCACCACCCCCGCCTTCGGTGACATCGAGCGAATATCTGCGGAACTACGGCCTGGCGAATATGAAGGCCCAAGTCGCCTGGCAGGCCGGGGCGACCGGGTTGGGCGTCACCGTCGCCGTCGTCGATTCCGGCATCGCCAACACCCTGCCCGAGCTCGAAGGGCGGATTTCCAGCGCCTCGACCGACGTGGTCGCGGGGCGCAACACCCCCTATGTCGCGTCGAGCAGCCACGGCACCCGGGTGTCGGGCGTCATCGCCTCCAATTTCAACGGCTTCGGCACGATCGGCGTGGCCTATGAATCGACCATCCTGTCGATCCGCACCGACATCTCGGACTGCACGGACAAGAACACCGACGTCTGTTTCAGCAGTTCGGACCTGGTGCGCGCCCTGGACTACGCCGTCGCCAACGGGGTCAAGATCATCAACATGTCGCTGGGCGGCGATGGCCGGCTGGGCTCGGCGTTCGAGGCGGCGCTGCTGCGCGCCGTCAACTCGGGCGCGGTGATCGTGGCCTCGTCGGGCAATGACGGAAACGCCAATCCGGGCTGGCCGGCGCGCTACGCCATCGATCCGCGCTTCGCCGGAAGTGTGATTGCCGTCGGCTCGCACGGCGCGACCGATGTCATGTCCAGCTTCTCGAACCGGGCCGGTGATACGGCGGCGGGCTACATCTCTGCGCCCGGCGAGGACGTCATCACCGGCTGCGAGGGCACGTCTTGCTGGCGCGTCAACGGCACCTCCTTCTCGGCGCCACATGTCTCGGGCGCTCTTGCCCTGCTGATGGACGCCTTCCCCAATCTGACGGCGCGAGCGGCCCTGGCTATTCTGGTCGATACGGCGCGCGACGCGGGCGATCCGGGCACCGATATCGTCTATGGGCGCGGCCTGCTGGATATGGCCGGCGCCTTCCGCCCGGTCGGCACGACTTCCACCCCGATGGCGGACGGAAGCTCCATCGTGACCCTCAGCGAGCCGGGCAGTTTCGTTGGCGCGGCCTTCGGCGACGCCTTCCTGCGTCAGAGCGCGCTCAACACTGTGCTGTATGACGCCTACGACCGGATGTTCGCGGTCCAGCTAGGCGGGGCCTATCCGACCGCGCCCAGCCGATCCTATCAGGCTGCGCCCTTCGAGCAGAGCACCACGGCGACCACCACCCTGGCCCTGCCCGGCGGCGGGCGACTGAACCTGATCGCGGCCCAGCCCAGCCCGACGCCCGAGCCCGTGACGCCGCGCCACGATCTTTATGACGCGCCGTGGATGGGCGACGAGCCGCGCCAGGAGGCGATGCTGAACCTAGAGACCGGGCGGATGAACTTCTCGGTCTGGCAGGGCAAGGGCGGGGCGGTCTCGCCTTTCGACGGCGCGGCCGGCGACGGCTTCGCCGCCCTGGCCCAGGCCGACCATGCAGTGCGCGGCGCAATGCGGTTCGGCGCCGTGACCATCTCGGCCGAAAGCGGGGGCGGCGATCGCCGCATGCCGCTGCGCCAGGTCGAGCAGGACGCCTCCACCTATAGCCGGGCGGCGATCGGATGGCGGGGCGCCGAGGGCGGCCTGTCGTTCAGCGTCGGCGCGCTTGACGAACGGCTCGGGCCATTGGGCGCCTTCCTGCCTGGCGGGTCCGACTTCGCCCTTCCGTCGCGGACCGCCTTTTATGCGCTTGGCGGGGACTGGACGCTGAGGCCCGGTCTGCGCCTGATCGGCGAGGCGGGCATGGGGTCGACGCAGATCGAGGGTCGGTTCCTGTCGATGGATCAGGCGGCGATCAGTTCGAACTGGCGGCTGGGCCTGCTGACCGGCTGTTCGATGCTGTGCGACCGGATCAGCTTTACCCTGTCGCAGCCCCTGCGGATCGAGAGCGGGACCTTCTCGGCCCTGCTGGCCGATGTTCCGGTCGAATATTTCGATCCCCTGACCTATTCGCGGCGCAGCTTCTCGGCGTCGCCCAGCGGTCGCCAGATCGATTTCATCCTGGGTGGTGAGCGTCGGCTGTGGGATGGCTCCAGCATGACGTTGCAGGCCGTCGCCAGCCGTGAGCCACGCCATGTGGCGGATGCGCCCCCGGAGTTCGCCCTGATCGGAGCATGGCGGCGTCAGTTCTGACCGACGCCGCCTGCTGAACCGGGATCAGGCCTTGCCGTCGAAGGCCTGACCTTCGGGCGCCTGTGCGGCCCCATAGGGGTTGGGCCCTTGCGCGCCAGAGCCCTTGGCCGCGACCACGACCATGGCGGGCCGGACGGTGCGGCCGAACAGTTCAAAGCCGGACTGCATGGTCTGGAGCACCGATCCGCCGGGCACGGTGTCCGACGGCTGTTCCATCATCGCCTGATGCAGGTGCGGGTTGAAGGCCTCGCCGGCTTCCGGCGCGACGCGCTTCAGGCCGTTGCTGTCGAACGCCTGAAGCAGGGCTTTCTGGGTCAGTTCCAGCCCGGTCACCAGGCCGGCGGTGGCGCCCTCTGCGTCCTTGGGCGCGGCCATCAGGGCGCGTTCCAGATTGTCGGCCACGCCCAGCAGGTCCTTGGCGAAGCGCTGGATGGCGAAGGCGCGGGCGTCGTTCTGCTGCGTCTCCGAACGGCGCTTGAGGTTCTCCATCTCTGCGGCGACGCGCAGGGCGCGGTCCTTCCACTCGTCGCGTTCGGCGATGATGGCGTCCAGCGGCGCCAGATCATCACCCCGATTTTCAGAAGGATGGGCGTCCAGGCCGTGTTCGGCGTCGGTCTCGGCCGCGTCCAGGGCGTCGAATTCGTCGTTAAGGGGTTTGTCGCTCACTTGTCGTTCCCGTCCAGCATCCGGCCCAGCACCCGGGCGGTATAGTCCACCAACGGAATGACACGGGCGTAGTTCAGTCTTGCGGGCCCAATGACGCCGATGGCGCCCAGGACCCTTTGTCGGCCGCTCATATAGGGCGCCGCGATCACGGCGGAACCCGAAAGTGAAAACAACCGTGTTTCCGCGCCGATGAAAATGCGCACGCCCTGGGCCGCATCGACGCCGTCCAGCAGGCCGATCAGCTGTTCTTTCTGTTCCAGGTCGTCAAACAGGACGCGCACCCGCTCCAGATCCGCCAGCCCCTCGCCGTCCTGCAGCAGATTGGCGCGCCCGCGCACGATCAGGGCGCGCTCGCGGTCCTGTCCGCCGGACCAGGCGGCGAACCCGTCCTCGACCAGGCGAGCGGCGGTCTGGTCCAGCTCGCGTCGGGCGATTTCCAGCTCGTGCGTCATCTCCCGCTTGGCGTCGGCGAAGGGGCGGCCGCGCAGGCGGGCGTTCAGGAAGTTGGAGGCCTCGACAAGAGTGGAGGGCGTGACCCCCGCTGACAGGGTCATGATTCGGTTCTCGACCGTGCCGTCGTCGGCGACGATCACCGCCAAGGCCTGATCCCCGCCCAGAGCCACGAATTCGACGTGTTTGACGCCGGAATCGCGCACCGGGCTGGACACCACGCCCGCCCCGCCCGCCAGGCCGGACAACAGATTGGACGCCTCGTCCAGGGCGGATTCGAAGTTCCGTCCGCGTCCGGCCAGGCGCCCGTCGATCTCGCGCCGCTCCTCCTTCGTCAGGTCGCCGACTTCCAGCAGGCCGTCCACGAACAGCCGCAGGCCGGCGTGGGTGGGGATACGCCCGGCCGAGGTGTGGGGCGCGGCCAGCAGCCCGGCCAGGGTCAGATCCTGCATGGTGTTGCGGATCGAGGCCGGCGACAGGGCGATGCCGCCCAGCGAGAGGGTGCGCGACCCGACCGGCTCGCCCGTCTCCAGATAGCTCTCGACGATGCGCCGAAAGATGTCGCGGGCGCGCGCGTCCAGCCCCGCCAGTCCCGCCAAGGCCATGCCTGGGGACTGGGCGCCATCGAACGGCGGGGTTTTGGGGGCATACAGGCTCACGGTTTCAGGATAAGCACCGCCGCCACGGCTTCCAAGGCCAGACTTCCAAGGAGTGCTCTCAATGCGCCATTCGCAACGCACCGACGATCAACTGCGTCCCGTGACCATCGAGACCGGCGTCAACCGCTATGCCGAAGGCTCGTGCCTGATCACCTTCGGCCACACCAAGGTGCTGGTGACGGCTTCGGTCGAGGAGAGCATTCCCGGCTGGATGCGCGGCAAGGGTCAGGGCTGGGTCACGGCCGAATACGGCATGCTGCCCCGCGCCACCCACACCCGCGGCCGCCGCGAGGCCGCCGCCGGCAAGCAGTCGGGCCGCACCCAGGAAATCCAGCGCCTGATCGGCCGGTCTTTGCGCGCCGTGGTCGATCTGAAGGCCCTGGGCGAGCGTCAGGTCGTGCTGGACTGCGACGTTATCCAGGCCGACGGCGGCACCCGTACCGCCTCGATCACCGGCGCCTGGGTCGCCATGGCCTCGGCGCTGAACTACCTCCGTGACGAGGGCGTGCTGAAATCCGACCCGATCCTGGACCAGGTGGCGGCCGTGTCGTGCGGCATCTGCAACGGCGTGCCCGTTCTGGACCTGGATTATGAAGAGGACTCAGAGGCCGAGGCGGATTCCAACTTCGTCCTGACCGGCGGGGGGCAGATCGTCGAGGTCCAGGCCACCGGCGAAAAGCGCGGTTTCTCGCGCGCCGAGTTCGACCGGCTGTTCTCGCTGGCCGAGGTCGGCTGCACCGAACTGTTCGCCCTGCAGAAGGCGGCGCTGGCGGCGGTGAAGCGATAGGGGGTTTCGCCTTGAGTCGTTGACGGGCATCCTCGCCTGGTTGGTCCTGACCGGAGACAAGTCGATGCGTCGATCCCAATGGCTTTCGCTCGCCGCCTGCGCTGTGCTGATGGCCGGATGTCAGCCCTCCGGCCCCGGAGCGCCCGCATCCAGCGATTCGGCGTCGAACCCCGACGTGATCGATGCGGTTCCACTACAGCCGGAAACCGCGCCGGTCGCTCCGCCTGCCAAGGCGGATGCTCCGGCCAAGGAGCCGGCAAAGCCCGTAGAGGAGCCCCAGGCCAGCATCCCCGAGGGGCCGGACATGGCGCCTCAGCCGGTTCCGGTCAGCGAAGTTCCATGTCGCGAAGCCATCGGGGCCGCCGCCTCGGCCCGCCTGGTCGAGCGCTGCATCCAGGTCAGCCCGGCGACCCGCCCGCCCTGCAACGCCGCCAACCCTTGCGACCTGATCCAGGGCGAGATCGACCGCTCCTGCAAGCTGTGGGAACGCGACGGCGACCCGCCGGCGGCGTGTAAGCCCTAAAGGCCGACCCTCAGCCGGCGGCGCGCACCGCGCCGGCAACATCGGCCACCACCCGTTTCACCAGCGCCTCGTCGTCGCCTTCGGCCATGACGCGGATCAGCTTTTCCGTGCCCGACGGCCGCACCAGCAACCGCCCCTGACCGTTCAGCGCCGCCTCGGCCTCGGCGATGGCGACCTTGACCGTGTCTGTCTCCAGCGGCTTTTCGGCGGTGAAGCGGACGTCTCCAGCTTTTGCTGCACCGGATCGAACTGACGGACGGACAGTCAGCAGCGAAGAGCGTGGGATGGGCGGTCGTCAGAGCGCCCAGGTCGTAAGGCCCGAACACGGTCGATCGTGATGCACTCCGATCAAAGGTGATCAAACCCCGTCAATCCGACGGAATAACTCAGGGCGCGACAGGCGCGACTTTGTTCGCAAAACTTCCGGCGACCGGTGGACGGTTCGCGAACAAAACGGTTGTTGACGACAGGTTGCCCCATGGCCACGCCTCACGATCCTGACGATTTTCCATTTCGTCCGTCAATGACGGCCCACAGAGATCACTATCCCCGCGGGGCCGTCGGCCTGCCCGGTCGTGCGACGGCGTCGATGACCTTGAGAGCGAGAACACGACACTTTGCCGCCAAGACCGTCGCGAAGCGGGTCCGGCCTGCCTTCCGGGGCGCCGGGCCGTCGCGTCGCGTATTCGTGAAGGTCAAGGTCGTGATGAGGACACCGAACGCGCGCGCCTCCCTGAAAGCTTGTGTGCGATATTTCGGACGGGAGGGCGCTGGCGAGGAGGGCGCGAGAGCGGCGTTTTTCGGGCCGCAGGAGGACCGGCCTGACGCCAAGGCGGAGGTCGATCGGTGGGCCGATGACCGCCGTCATTACCGGATCGTCGTGAACCCGGAGGATGGACAAGAGCTCGCGGACGTCAGGCAGTTCGCACGTCGGATGATGAAACAGGTTGAGATCGACACCGGCACGCCGCTCGAATGGCTCGCCGTGACGCACTACGACACCGGACGGCCCCATCTCCACATCATTTTACGCGGTCTGCGCGACGACGGGCGCGACCTTGTCTTCAGCCGCGGTTATGCAGCACAAGGCCTGCGCAGCCGGTGCGAGGCCCTGGCGACCGAAATCCTGGGTCCGAGATCCGACCGGACGGCCTCCACCCGTGATCTGACGGCGGACCGATTGACGGCGATGGATGACACGCTTTTGCGCAGTCAGGGCGACGGCAAGCTCAATCTCGAGGGTCTGGAAAGCGGAGAAAGAGCCAACGCCCTCCGCCGTCTGGTCCATCTTGAGCGTCGCGGATGGGCTCAGCGAGATAGCCAAGGCTTTTGGGCCGTCCCTGAAAATCTGCGCGATATACTGCGGAATCTCGGTGAACAGGAGGCGCGTGAAGCCGCCGCGACGCGCGCCATCTGGGGCGGCTTTTGGGGCGGGCAAACCGATCGCCTTGAACCGCTGAGTCTCTCGGAAGGCGAGGTGGTCGCTGGCGCTTACGCCGGCGTTCAGCCGCTCAAATGGCACAAGAAAGCGGCCCAGTTGCTCGTGCTCGAGACCATGGATGGACGTCTGGGGCATGTCCGGCTGGCGTCATTGGATCGCGTCATGATCCTGGATCGCGTGCCCGAGCGGGCCGTCATCGCGTTGCGGGGAAGGCCATGGAGGGAAAGGACTTCGGACCAGACCATCGCCCAGGTCGCGCGATTGAGAAACGGCGTCTACTCTGAAGGCGATCATCTTGCGGTCCGGCCCGAAGATCGGTCTGGTTTCATAGAGCGCCATCTTCGACGGCTCGAAGCGATGCGCCGCGAAGGCGCGGTTGAGCCTCTGGGCGAAGGCCGGTTCGCCATTCCACCCGACTACATCTCGCGGGCGTCGGCGGCGGATCAGGCGCGCCACGGTCCCACCGACGTCGAAGTCCGCGTGCTCGATGTCAGGCCTCTGCACCTCCAGACCGCAGCGCGTGGGGTCACGTGGCTGGACCGGGTTGCTGGCGGGTTCGAACCTGATCCCGGCGCGGGCGCCATGGCGGATGAAGCCAGGAAGTTGGGACAAGAACGGGCTGAGATTCGCAAGGGGTGGGGGATCGGCGATGGCGATGGCTCAAAGCTTGCCGACAAGGACATGCTCACCCTCTGGACGATGGAGCTAGAGACCCAGTTCAAGAGGCTTGGAAAAGGCGAGAAACTGGTCGTCAAGGCTGAGGAGGGGCAGCCCTTCTCGGGCGTCTACGACGATAGAGTTCACATGGGCGGTCGAACCTATGCGGCGGTCGAGAGCCGCACCGTGGTCACCCTGGCGCCTTGGCGAGCGGGTTTGGAGGCGTGTCGTGGCCAGGGTCTCACCGGGGTCCTGCAGGCAGGGCAGGTGGAGTTTCGGTTCGGAGAGCGTGGCCGGGGTCTGGGACTCGAGCTCTAGGCATCGTCCTCCTTCGACTCCTGCGCGAGGCGCGGCTCGCGCGATGAAGACCGCAGCGCGCTGACCTGCAGCTTGGCCCAGTCCCGAAGCTGACGTCTCGGATAGTAGGGGCGTTTTCGAAGGTGGATATAGGGCGGACCGTCCAACCCCAGGCACAGCATTTTCGCTAGCGTGGACGGAGCGAGTTGAATGCCCAAGGCGGCGAGTTCACGCGACGCTTCCTTTCGATTCAGAAGACGATTTTCGTATTCGACTGCCCTATTTGCATCTGCGTCTCCCAAGGTTGACGACCTATCCGGCGCTCCCGACCTTCACCCTGAGGTCTTCAATGCGCGCCTTGCTGAGTTCGGCGACCCGATCGCGCAGACACCGAGCCCGCGCCATGAGCCACTCCAGGTCTTCGGACGAGGCATCATATTGGTCGCTGTACCGCGCTTCGACATAGGCCCGTTTCAGCAGTTCGAACCGGCGGCGATCGAAGCGGCCTTCACGCGGCCAGGCCTCGACCAGGCTGGTGTTTACGTCCTCGGCCAAGGAGCGGAGGAACTTGATGTTGTGCGAGCGCGGAAAATAGAAGGTGTGGACGAGGAGAAAGCAGGCGTAGGAAGTCTCGACCGCTTGGTGGAGATTGAAGGCGGCGTGAGCTCGGAGGTGAGGTTCCGCGTCTGATCGATCCATCTGCCCTTGAGCGGTATTCAACCACTCGCCGATATCGCGGTGTTTCTTCTCATAGAACCGCACCGCCGTATCAAGCGCGTCTTGCGCCGTCATCGGCTGCGGCGTCGCGAAGGGATGGCCGGGAACTTCGTAAAGGGCGATGCCGTCGCGGACGATGTCAGTCCAGAAGTACTCGCCGCGTCGCAGGGCGTCGTTCACCTCATGAAGATCGTGAACGATCAGATTGACGGTGCGGCCGATGGCCGGGTCGCGAAGGATTTGATCCTCAGAGCTCCACCAGTAGTCGGCGATGTTGGTGAGCTTCTCGTGGTTGACCACGATCAGGAGGTCGAAGTCCGAGAGATAGCCATTCTCCGGCTCGTCGACCCAGTCCGTCCGTGCGTACGACCCGAACAGGATGATCTTGAGGATCTGGCCGCCGCGTCTCCAACCGGAGTTGGCGCCGCCGCCGCTTGTCCTGGCCGCTTCAAATCCGGCAAGCAGGATGTCGCGAACGCGTCGAAGTTCACGTTGCTGACGCTCCGGCAGATGTTCCAGATCGGACTGCATAGGAAGAGTCTACCGTAAACTCAGACGCTGTGAACCGCGAAGTTGCACGCATACGCCGCATAGGTTCGTACATTGTGTTATGGGTCTCACCCTGCTGTTTTCACAGCCGCTGCAACTTCAGCCACCACCCGTTTCACCAAGGCCTCGTCGTCGCCCTCGGCCATGACGCGGATCAGTTTTTCCGTGCCCGACGGCCTCACCAGCAACCGCCCCTGACCGTTCAGCGCCGCCTCGGCGTCGGCGATGGCGGCCTTGACCGTGTCAGTCTCCAGCGGCTTTTCGGCGGTGAAGCGGACGTTCTCAAGTTTTTGCGGCACCGGATCGAACTGATGGGCCAGTTCGCTCATCGGCTTGCCGGATTCGACCAGGACCGCCAGCACCTGCAGCGCCGCCATCAGGCCGTCGCCGGTGGTGGCGTGGTCGTGCAGGATGATGTGGCCCGACTGTTCGCCACCGATGTTGAAGCCGCCCTCACGCATCCGCTCCATGACGTAGCGGTCGCCGACCTTGGTCCGCTCCAGCGTCAGCCCCTCGGCGGTCAGTCGGCGCTCCAGCCCCAGGTTGGACATGACGGTGGCGACGACGCCGCCGCCGGTCAGGATGCCGCGTCTGGCCCAGTCCAGACCGACCAGGGCCATGATCTGGTCGCCGTCCACCACCTGGCCCTTCTCGTCACAGATGATCAGTCGGTCCGCGTCGCCGTCCAGGGCGATGCCGATGTCGGCGCGGTAGCGTTTGACCGCATCGACCAGGGTCGCCGGATGGGTCGAGCCGCATTCGGCGTTGATATTGGTCCCGTTCGGCGTCACCCCGACGGGGAAGACTTCGGCCCCTAGCTCGAACAGGGTGGTGGGCGCGACCTTGTAGCCGGCGCCATTGGCGCAATCGACGGCGATGCGCAGCCCTTGCAGCGTCAACCGCTTGGGGAAGGCCTGTTTGGCGATCTCGATATAGCGGGCCTGGGCGTCGTCGATCCGCTTGACCCGACCCAGCTTGTTCGACGGCGCCAGGCCCTGGTCCAGGCCCTGGTCCATCATGGCCTCGATCTTCAGCTCGATCTCGTCCGACAGTTTGTAGCCGTCCGGCCCGAACAGCTTGATCCCGTTGTCGGCATAGTCGTTGTGCGAGGCCGAGATCATGACCCCCAGGTCGGCGCGCATCGACCGGGTTAGCATGGCCACGCCCGGCGTCGGCACAGGACCGAAGGTGCGCACGTCCATGCCCACCGAGGCGAAGCCTGCGACCAGGGCCGGCTCGATCGTATAGCCCGACAGGCGGGTGTCCTTGCCGATCACCACCAGATGGCGGCGGTCGTCATCGGTGCGGAACAGTTTCCCGGCGGCCAGACCCACGCGCAACGCGACCTCGGCCGTCATCGGATAGGTGTTGGCGCGCCCGCGAATCCCGTCGGTGCCGAAGTATTTTCTGTCGCCCAAGGCCTGGTCCTTTGTTTCGGGTAACGTTCCGAAACCCCTTTTTTGATGCGGTCCGCCTTAAGATTGCATAGACGGCCGGTGGGGCTTGATGTGTGGCTTAGCCTCGGATCGCCGCCAGTGCAAAGCGGCGCCCCTTTCCCTGACCTCTCGGAGCCTTCGCTTATGTGCGGCATCATCGGCGTCACCGGCAACGGACCTGTCGTTCCCCGGCTGATCGACAGCCTGAAACGGCTGGAGTACCGCGGCTATGATTCCGCCGGCGTCGCCGCCGTCGTTAACGGCTCGGTCGAACGCCGCCGCGCCAAGGGCAAGATCCGCAATCTGGAGGCCGTCCTGGCCGAACAGCCGATGACGGCGACGGTCGGCATCGGCCATACCCGCTGGGCCACGCACGGCGCCCCGACGACGGCTAACGCCCACCCGCACAAGGCCGGCCGCGTCACCCTGGTCCACAACGGCATCATCGAGAATTTCGCCGAGCTCAAGGCCGAACTGGCCGCCGAGGGCCACGTCTTTGAAAGCCAGACCGACACCGAGGTCATCGCCCACCTGCTGGATGCCGAACTGAATACGGGTCGTGCGCCGCTTGAGGCGTTCAAGATCACCCTGGATCGCCTGACCGGCGCCTATGCGCTGGCTGTGCTGATCGACGGGACGGACGACCTGATCCTGGGCGCGCGTCGCGGCAGCCCGCTGGTCGTCGGCTGGGGCGAGGACGAGATGTATCTGGGCTCGGACGCGCTCGCGGTCGGTCCCTTCACGCAGAAGATTTCCTACCTGGAAGAGGGCGATTACGTCGCCGTGACCAAGGCCGGCGCCCAGATGTTCGACGTGGCGGGCAAGCCGGTCGAACGCGCCATCGTCCAGGTCTCGGCGTCCTCGGCCATGGTCGAGAAGGGCGAGTATCGTCACTTCATGGAAAAGGAGATCCATGAACAACCCGACAGCGTCCAGCACACCCTGTCGGAATATCTCGATCTGGTGACCGGCACAGCCAAAACGAACATCGTCGATTTCGCCGCCATCGACCGCATTCAGATCGTGGCCTGCGGCACCGCCTTCTACGCCGGTCAGATCGGCCGCTACGCCTTCGAGAAGCTGGCGGGCCTGCCCTGCGACGTCGAGATCGCATCCGAGTTCCGCTACCGCTCGCCGGCGGTGTCGCAAAAGACCCTGGCGGTCGCTGTCAGCCAGTCGGGCGAAACCGCCGACACCCTGGCCAGCCTGACATGGTGCAAGGCGCAAGGGTTGAACACCGCCGCCGTCGTCAACGTCCATTCCTCGTCCATGGCGCGCGAAGCGGCCGTGCTGTGGCCCACCCATGCGGGACCGGAGATCGGCGTGGCCTCGACCAAGGCCTTCACCGCCCAGGTCGCGGCCCTATTGGCCTTGGCGGTCGCGGCGGGAGTGGCGCGCGGCCGGATCGAAGCGGCTCAGGAGGCCGAACTGGTCAAGGCCCTGTTCGAAAGCCCCCGCCTGATCGCCGAGGCCCTGACGATGGGCGACAGCATCCGCGCCGTCGTTCAGGACCTGGCCAAGGCCGACGACGTCCTGTTTCTGGGTCGGGGCGCCATGTTCCCGCTGGCCATGGAAGGGGCGCTGAAGCTGAAGGAGATCAGCTATATCCATGCGGAAGGCTATGCCGCTGGCGAGTTGAAGCACGGCCCTATCGCCCTGATCGACGAGGAGACGCCGACCATCGCCCTGGCGCCGCTGGACGATGTGTTCGAGAAGACCGCATCCAACCTTCAGGAAGTGGCGGCGCGCGGCGGCCCGGTCATCATGATCGCGCCGGAGAGCGCACCCGACCTTCACGGCGCCGGAATCCGGCGTATACACGCTCCCGATTGCCACCCGCTGATCGCGCCCCTGGTCTATGCCGTGCCGGTGCAACTGCTGGCCTATTACACCGCCGTCCAGAAGGGCACCGACGTGGATCAGCCGAGGAACCTCGCCAAGTCTGTCACGGTGGAGTGAGGCGCGGCCGCCGTCTCGCGCAGGGTCTCGACATCGGCGATCTGGATCGCGCCACGCCTTAAGCGCAGCGCGCCCGCGGCGCACAGTTCGGTGCAGGCTGTCGAGACGCTGGCGCGCCGCACCGACATCAGGTCGGCCAAGTCGCTCTGACGCAGGGATACAGTGTCGCCGCCGCCCTGGTCGTGAACGTCAAGGATGAGCGTTGCCAGACGCTGGCTGACCTTGAGGGCCGCGTGACGTCCTAGCTCAGCTTGAAGCGCGGCGTTGCGGCGGCGCAGGTCGGTCAAGGTCGCCTCAATCAGGGTCTCGCGGTCGATCCGCTGGGCCAGCCGTCGCGCCGGCACGGTCAGGAACCGTCCCGCCGTCAGCCACAGGGCGACTTCCTTCTCGCCGCATTCCGTCACGGCGTCGAAATTGATCAAGTCGTCGCGAGAGGCCAGGCCGCGCGACAGGGTTTCATCCGGGCCGAGACGGGCGGCGACTCCATCAAGAATGAAGGTGACCTGGGGTTCGCCATCACGCGTCAGGGCGGTGCGTTCGCCGGGCGCCGCGTTGAAGGCGTCGCCGTCGTCCAGACCCTGTACCGCCAGCAGGGAGAGCAGGGACCGCGCGAGGTTCGACTTGGACATGCGCCGTGTAGACCGCCAAACGGCGTTCTGCGCGATAACATGCGTTAAGGGGTCAGACCGGGTCGCTCTGAAGCCTCAGATAGGTCGGGTCGAACTCGGCGATCTCGGCCAGGCGGCGCCAGTCGAGGATGTCGATCCGACCGCCTGACCAGTTGACCACGCCCTCGCCGCGCAGTTCCGAGATCAGACGGCTGACATGGACCGTAGACAGGCCCAGAGCGTCGCCCAGAACGGCCTGCGTCAGCGGCAGGTCGAAGCTCAGGTCACCGGTCTGGCCGACGGCCTGAAGACGCAGATAGAGCTCGCAGACCAGATGGGCGAGATGACCCAACCCGCTGCGCCGACCCATGGCGACTAGCCACTGGCGGTGGATGGCCGCGTCGATGATGGTGTCCAGCCACAGCAGGCGCGTCAGGTGCGGATGGCGCTCGGTGATGTCGATAAGGCCGCTGTGGGGCGCCTCGGCGACGACGCACTCCGTCAGGGCGACGACCCCGTGATCCATCTGCTTCATCAACAGGCTGTGCAGGTCGATGAAGTCGCCGGCCACATTGATCTCGGTGATCTGACGCGCTCCGTCCTCCAGCGTGGAATAACGGGCGGAGAAGCCGGAGATCAGCAGCGTGCTGTGCAGCGGCCGGGTATGTTCGCGCACGATGTCGGAACCTGCGGCGACGATCTTGGGCGACTCCAGCGCCTTTTGCAGAGCCTCGATCTCGTCCGGCGAGATGCGGTCGCGCAGGGACAGTTTTTCGACCAGGGTCGTGATCTTTGGCGCGGCTTGAAGTCTGCTCATTTGGCGCTTTCCATCAGGCTCCAGCCCTCAGGCGCATCATCGGAAGCGGCTGCGGTAACGCTGACGACCGTCTGGCCGTCTGCATCGGTGACGATGACGCTGAAGGCGCCGGTCGTCCAGAAGGATGCTCCACGATAACGTAGGATTTCGCCCAGAACGGCGACGGCTTCCTCCCTTGCGGCATCGACGCTCTTCAGCTCCTCGCCCTGCTCGTCGCGGATGCAATCGCCGTTCTGGGTATGGAAAAAGTAGCGCGGCAATCTTTCCTCCTGGCAGCCGAGGGAGGAAGCGGTCACGGGGCCGATTGGTTCAGCCCTCTGTGATCTTTCAGATTTCCTGGTTGAAGGCGCCGATTTCCGGATAGGCGGCCAAGCGGGGTTTGATCTCCTTGCGGAAGAGATCGCGCATGTCGTCTTCGGATTGCATGCTCTCGACCACCACAACCAGTTCCGGCTTGTTCGACGAGGCGCGAACCAGAACCCAGGATCCGTCCTCCAGATGCACGCGCACGCCGTTGACGGTGATGGCCTCAAGGATCTTGCGGCCCAGGATTTGGCCGCCGGACGCGGCCAGATCGGAATATTCCTTCACGATCCGCTCCAGCACGCCGTACTTCAATTCGTCGTCGCAGTGGGGCGACATGGTCAGGCTGGTCCAGGCGTCCGGCAGGGCGGCCTTCAGTTCGCTCAGTTTCTTGCCCGGATTGCGGTCCAGCATGGCCAGAACCGCTCCGGCCGCGGCCAGGCCGTCGTCATACCCATGCCCCAGATCGCCGGCCATGAAGAAATGGCCCGACTTCTCGAACCCGGCCAGGGCGCCCAGTTCGGCGGTCTTGCGTTTGATGTAGGAATGGCCCGTCTTCCAATAGACCACCTCGGCGCCGTTGGCCTTGAGGATCTCGTCGGTCTTGTAGAGGCCGGTTGATTTCACATCGACGACGAAGGTGCTGTCCGGATAGACCTTGGACAGGTCGCGGGCCAGCATCAGACCGATCTTGTCGGCGAAGATCTCATCGCCCATGTCGTCCACCACGCCGCAGCGGTCGCCGTCGCCGTCGAAGCCCAGGGCTAGATCGGCGCCGGTCTCGCGCACCCGCTGGGCCATCTGCACCAGCATGGCGTGATCTTCCGGGTTCGGATTGTATTTGGGGAAGGTGTAGTCGAGATCCGTGTCCATCTCGATCACCTCGGCGCCCATGCGGCGCAGCGCATCCGGGGCGAAGGCGCCGGCCGTGCCGTTGCCGCAGGCGCAGACGACCTTCAGCGGTCGCTTGATCTGAACCTTGGAGGCGACGTCGGCGACATAGGTCTCGCGGAAGTCCTCGACCCGGACCAGCTTGCCGCCCGGGCGGGCCACGCCCTCGCCGTTCAGCACGATCTCTTTCAGACGGCTCATCTCCTCGGGGCCGAAGGTCAGGGGCTTGTTCGCTCCCATCTTCACGCCAGTCCAGCCGTTCTCGTTATGGCTGGCGGTGACCATGGCGACGCAGGGCGCGTCCAGTTCGAACTGGCCGAAATAGGCCATGGGCGACAGGGCCAGGCCGACGTCCAGAACCTCCATTCCGCCTTCCAGCAGGCCCAGGATGAGGGCCTGTTTGACGCTCAGGCTATAGCGGCGGAAATCATGGCCGGTGACGATCTTCGGCGGTACGCCGATTTCGTGGACATAGGTGGCCAAGCCCAGACCTAGCGCCTGGATGCCGAGGAGATTGATCTCCTTTTCCAGGATCCAGCGTGCATCGTATTCGCGGAAACCGGTGTGCTTAACCAGCGCCTGGGTTTCGTAGGCGGCCGTGTTCGGCTTCAGATCCTGACGGGGCTTCAGCATGGTGGTCCTTGGTTGTGGGCGGCCGGCCAATCAGGCTGCGGCGCGCTTGCGAATACGGGCTATGCGGCGCAGGCGGCGCCAGAAACGGCCGCGCTCCGGCTCGGGATAGGGCTGCAGGTTCTCGACGAACTGATCGGCCGAGGCGCGCCAGCTGAACTTTTCCGCATAGGCGCGGACGACCTTGCGGTCGAGTTCGAGGCATTCCAGGCAGGCGGTCCTGAGATCCTTATCGATAGCCCCGGCGTTAGAGCCGGGGATGATGTCGATAGGGCCATGCGCCGGATAGGCGGCGACCGGCGTGCCGGCGGCCATGGCTTCCAAAATCACCAGGCCGAAGGTGTCGGTCCAACTGGGGAAGACGAAGACATCGGCGTCGCGGAAGCAGCGGGCCAGATCGTCGCCGAACCGGGCGCCCAGGAACTTGGCCTCGGGATATTTCTCCTGCAACTCCGCGCGGGCGGGTCCGTCGCCGACGACGATCTTGGTGCCGGGTAGATCGAGCTGAAGGAAGGATTCGATGTTCTTCTCGACCGCTACGCGGCCGACGTTCAGGAAGAAGGGGCGGGGCCAGTCCTTGCCCCCCAACTCATCGTAGATGCGCTCCAGGTCGGGGTTGAACACGTCCGTGTCCACGCCGCGCGACCAGGGAGAAACGTTCTTGAACCCATGCTCGACCAGTTCGTCGCGCAAAGTCGGCGTCGCCACCATCAGCCGGCCAGACGGCTTGTGGAACCACTTCATATAGGCGTAGCCGACCTGGACCGGGATCGGGAAACGGGCCGAGACATATTCGGGGAATTTGGTGTGGTAGCTGGTCGTGAACGGCAGTTTCCATTCCACGCAGATGCGGCGTGTGGCGATGCCGATCGGACCCTCGGTGGCGATATGCACGGCCTCCGGCTCGAAGGCTCGCAGCATCTCACGGATCTCTTCTTCCGCCCCTAGCGCCAGCCGGATTTCCGGATAGGTGGGGCACGGAATGGTCTTGAACAGGCTGGGCTCGATGACCTCGACCTCATGGCCCATGCTGCGGCATTCCGCGACCGTACGGGTCAGGGTGCGGACGACGCCATTGACCTGAGGTTCCCAGGCGTCGGTGGCCAGAACGATGCGCATTGAGGCGGGCGGACCCTGAGCCGTTGGTAAGGGCGGAACTTCTAGACGGTTCGAATGACGAAGGCGAGACGGTTGCAGTTGTTTGGTCAATACCAATAGGATAAGCGGCGGTCTGCTTGGCAGGCGCGCATTGGCTCTGCTGCGGCAGTGACCGTCGTGGATTCGGAAAGCGTTATGAAAAACTGGTCGAAATCGGTTTCCAAGTTGTGGAGACCGAAAAAAGACGTTGCGCGTAACGATATGCCCGAGCGGCCATATTTCTATCTAGGCGATGGCTTGGCTCTTACGAAGCTCAAAAGCGGCCACTTCCTTTATGTTGACCCGATGGAAGAAAGTGTTTGTGCGCATCTAATTGCGCACGGAACATGGGAGCCTTGGATCGCTAAGGTTGTGCTGAGCCTGCTGAGGCCCGGAGATCGTGTCGTCGAGGTTGGCGGGCACGTCGGGTTTTACACCGTGGCAATGGCTCATCGAGTAGGGCCTGGCGGAAGTGTTCTGACATTCGAAGCGAATCCGAGACTTGCTGCGCTTTCCGCCAAGTCGGTTCGCCTGAACGGCTATGCGTCTTGGGTGCAAATCATTCAAAAAGTCGCAAGCGACACGGCTGGTGCTGTCAGGTTCTCGATCTCCCGCCAATATGGAGGCGGCGGCCACGTCTACGTGGGAGATAATGCGCTCGGCGGCGATACTCAGGTACTTGAGGTCGAAGCGATCCGTTTGGATGATCTTGATCTGCCCAACGTAAGATTGCTTCGGATTGATGCAGAAGGGTCGGAGCCGTTGATTTTGTCGGGAGCCGAAAATCTTCTTCAGCAGCCTGATATCATTCTATGCATTGAGTGGGACGTAGTGCAGATACGTTCCCGCGCGGACCCACAACAAGTCGCTAATCGACTCCAAGGAATGGGGTTCAGATTTTGGCGCATCACCACCAAGGCGCAACTTTTGCCCGTTGATTGCAATATTCTTGGAGATTTGGACCCGTGCGATCTCGTGGTCGCTCGGTCGAATCCATTTGGTGAACGCTGACGACGTGTCCGAAGAACTGCTCTAGCTGTAAATTTCAAGCGAGGGATAAGGTGGCGCTCATGTTTGGATTTAGAGCAATGATCGTTTGGCGCACCTGAACATAGGCGGCCATGATGTGGTAGAACGAGCTTGCGGGAGCAGGCTCGTCGATAAAGATCCCATTTTCCAACATCTTGTCATGCCACAGACCTTGCGGCGTTAGATAGCGCCATAGGGCCCGTTGTGCGCGCGACGCCTGATCGAGACATTGGGCGCGTCGCCCGTCGTCGCTGAGAGTGGCGAGTATGAGCGACGCCTTCAGCCATTCGGTCTGAGGCCACAGGCGCGAGCGCGGGCTACGCACGCTGCCGTCGATGTTTATGGCGTCGATAGCGATGCCGCGTTTCGGATCGACGCCCTTCAGGCCGGCTTCGTAGAGTCTCCAGGCGTCCGCGATCGCCGCCTCGTCGTTCCGGCTGCGGCCATACCGCGCCATCAGCCACGCCCATTCGAACTGGTGACCGGGTTCGACCAAGCGTCCGTCGTCGCCTGTGGTGGGCGACCAGTCCGCGTCGAAAAACTCACGTAGGCTGCCAGTTTCGGTGTCGATGAATTGGGTTCGGGCCAAGTGCACGATCTGGTCAGCCAACGCGGTCCATCTGTCGCCGCCGCCGACTTCTTCCCAAGCCAACGCAGCCTCTAGAAGATGCATATGGGGGTTGGATTGGTAAGGATGGATCCCCGCTTCCTCAAAGCCGCCTTTTGCGTCGGCGGCTTGCATAAGGAGGTCGCGAATCCGTGCCGCCTCCTCTTCGATGGCCGGGTTTGCGGTCACGTCTGAGATGCAGGCCAGGGCGAAGATCAGGAAGGCTTGGTCATAGACCATCGCCGTCTCGTCCAGCGGCGATCCGTCCGCCGCCAGCAAGGTGCGCATCTGACCGTCGGGGCGCAGGTAGGCAGATTTGAGGCGATCCAGTCCGCTCTCAACGACGGCTTTCCATTGCCCCTGCCATCCCTGGCGGCCGGCCTCGGCGTAGACCTGCAACTGGCGCGCCTGGACGCGCGCACGACGCGATGTGGCGATGTGTCGGCCGTCGAGCGCCAGGACCTCTTCGAAGGCGCCTGTCTCGTCCTGGCCCAGGCTTGACCAGACGGGAAGGGCGGCCTGTCTGAGCCAGGTCGTCAGGCGAGCGGCGCCGGCCTCCAAAGTTTCCAGGGGCTTGGCCGACGGGAAGTCGAGATGTTGCGGCGACAGCTTGCGCAGTCGCTCCACCACCTTTTTGACGTCCTGGCTCTTCTTCAGGTCCGTGACCAGCACGGCATCACGTTCCACGATGATGCCGACATCCCTGAGGCCAATGGCCGCGACCATCACGCCGTCGCACGCACGAACAAGGCAGCCTTCCGAATCTTCGAGGATATGGAGGCCCACATCGCCTTCGCCTGAAGCGTGCACCGAGTCCCAGGCGCCGAGGTCCGACCATTCGAACCGTACGGGCAAGACCGACGCACGGGAGGTCTTTTCCATGACGGCATAGTCGATGGAAATCTTGGGTGCAGCCTTGAAACCGGACCCCAGGGTTATGCAGGGCCCGTCGATTTCGGCCTGGTCCAGCGCAACCCGAACCGCTTCTCCGACGGCGGGCGCCCGATCGGCGATTTCCTTGCCCAGCACATCCGCGCGAACGATGAAGTTGCCGCTGTTCCAGAGGTAGCCCTCGGAAATATAGCGGCGGGCCGTCGCCGGGTCAGGCTTTTCGACGAAGGCGGACACTTCCGACAGCATGGGGCCGGAGGGGGCGATGTAACCATAAGCCGACGAGGGTTCGGTGGGAACCACGCCCAAAGTGACGATCTGTCCCTGCGCAGCGGCGGACACGGCCTCTTTCACAGACTGCCGAAAAGCTTCTGCATCGGGGATGTGGTGGTCGGATGCGACGAAGAGGTTGACCGCATCTGGCGCACGACGCGCTGTCCACAGCGCAGCGGCGGCCATGGCGGCGGAAGAGTCGCGACCCTCGGGTTCGAGCAGGATGACAGCGGTGACGCCGATTTCCTCAAGCTGTTCGAGGATGGCTCGCTTGTGAGAGACTCCGCCCACGATAACCAATTCGCCGCCTTTATGTGCAAGCGCCGCGACGCGAGAGACGGCCTCCTGAAATAAAGATCGGTTCCCGGCGAGAGGAATAAACTGCTTGGGGAGCGAGGGCCGTGACGCAGGCCACAGGCGCGTTCCGGAGCCGCCGCACATGATGACGGGATAGATGGTAGCCATTTATCAACGCTGTGATCTGTGAGGTAGATCAGTCTATTAAGTGAGACGGTTGGCGTCGTCACCTCATTTGCTGATCCGAAGTCACGGCTGGAGTCGGTACTTTAAAGGTTGAAGCCGGTGTGACGGGTTTTGATCAAAGCGGGAGCACCGTCGTCGATTTGACCTCTTCCAGCACTGCATAGGTCCGTGTCTCCCGCACGCCCGGCATCCGCACGAGGACGTCGCCCAGGAAGGCGCGGTAGGCGTCCATGTCGCCGACGCGGGCTTTGATCAGATAGTCGAAGCCGCCGGCGACCATGTGGCATTCCAGCACCTCGGGCTGGCTGCGGACGGCGGCGGCGAAGGCTTCGAAGACGTCGCCAGTGGTGCGGTCCAAGAGGACTTCGACGAAGATCAGCAGGTCGCGGCCGACCTGGTTCGGGTCGATCATGGCGGCGTAGCCGGTGATGATCTTCTTCTCGCGCAGTCGTTTGACCCGTTCGAAACAGGCGGCGGGCGACAGGTTGCAGCGCCGCGCCAGCTCTGCGTTGGAGATGCGGGCGTCGGTCTGAAGCACCCTGAGGATGCGGCGGTCGACGGCGTCTATGTCGATCATCGGAAATTAGGGCTCTTCGCCGAACGATCTTCGGCTCAGGTTCGTATCATACGAAGCACCTTCAATGAACTCCGGCATATACGGCGGAAATCCACAGGATCTGTCGCCGATGACCACCCCCGCCTTCACGCCTTCGAGCCTGGCCGCCTGGGAGGGTCTGGATACGCACAAGTTCCGCGACGAACGCGAAGCCGTCGCCGACAACCTGGCGCGCATGCCTCTGGATGCGACCGAACGGGCCGATGTCGTCGCCGAGGCTACGGCTCTGGTCGAACATGCGCGCCGCAGCCAGAAGAAGCAGGGGGTGGTCGAAAGCTTCCTGCAGCAGTTCTCGCTGGGCACCCGCGAGGGTCTGGCCCTGATGTGCCTGGCCGAGGCCCTCTTGCGCGTGCCGGACGAGGAGACCCGCGACCGGCTGATCGCCGAAAAGATCGGCTCCGCCGACTGGGCTTCGCACCTGGGCCAGTCCGACAGCCTGTTCGTCAACGCCTCGACCTGGGGCCTGATGCTGACCGGCAAACTGGTCGATGTCGACGACGAGGCGCGCAGCGACCTACCCGGCTTCCTGAAGCGGATCGCGGGTCGTCTGGGCGAACCGGTCATCCGCCAGGCGGTGGCCACCGCCGTCAAGATCATGGGCGAACAGTTCGTCGTCGGTCGCACCATCCAGGGCGCGCTGAAGCGGTCGAACAAGGAAGGCTGGCTGTGCAGCTTCGACATGCTGGGAGAGGGCGCCCGCACCGTCGCCGACGCTGACCGCTACGAGAAGATCTACGCCGACGCCATTGAGGCGGTGGGCAAGACGTCAAAAAGTCAGGGGCCGGAACACGGCCACGGCGTCTCGGTGAAACTGTCGGCTCTATCGCCCCGCTATGAGGCGACGCACGAGGACGACGTGTGGGCGACCCTGTATCCCCGCATCCTTCGCCTGGCCCAGATCGCGGCCAAATACGACATCAACTATACGATGGACGCCGAAGAGGCGGACCGTCTGGCCCTGTCGCTGAAGCTGCTTGATCGGCTGGCGCAGGAACCCAGCCTGGGCGGCTGGACCGGCCTGGGTCTGGCGGTTCAGGCCTATCAGAAGCGCGGGCTGGAGACGATCGAACGGGTCGCCGACCTGGCCCGCCGCTCGGGCCGTCGCCTGATGGTGCGGCTGGTCAAGGGCGCCTATTGGGACACCGAGATCAAGCGCGCCCAGGTGTTCGGCCGCACCGACTACCCCGTCTACACGACCAAGGCGGCGACCGACCTGAACTACCTCGTCTGCGCCAAGGCCATGATCGAGGCGGCGCCTGCGATCTACAGCCAGTTCGCCAGCCACAACGCCCACACTCTGGCGGCCGTGCGTCTCATGGCCCGCGACCGGAATGTGACCGTCGAGCACCAGCGCCTGCACGGAATGGGCGAAGCGCTTTACGACGCGGCGCACGAGGCCTGGGCCGACGAAGTCGTCATCGTCCGCGCCTATGCCCCCGTCGGCGGGCATGAGGAACTGCTGCCCTATCTGGTGCGGCGCCTGCTGGAAAACGGCGCCAACTCCTCCTTCGTCCACGCCCTGCTGGACGAGCGCGTGCCCGCCTCGGCGGTCGCGGCCGATCCCATTTCCCTGGTCGAGCAAGCGCCCGACCGTCACCCCAAGATTCCGGTTCCGAAAGACATGTACGGCGATCGTCAGAACTCCCTCGGCCGCGACTATTCCCAGGCCGCCGACCGTGAAGCCCACGCCAAGGCGCTGGAGGGCGTCGATCGCGAGAAGCTGACCTCCGGTCCCATCGTCGGGGGCAAGCTGCGCGCAGGCATCGACGCCCAGCCCGTGACCAATCCCTTCGACCGGTCGCAGGTGCTGGGCCATGTGTCCGAGGCCGAACCGGCCGACATCGACGCCGCCGTCCAAGCCGCCGCTGAGGCCCAGGTCAAATGGGATCGCCAAGGCGGCGCCAAGCGCGCCATCGTCCTGCGGGCTATGGGCGATGCGCTGGAGGCCGACCTGGACCGTCTGGTCGCCCTGCTCAGCCGCGAGGCGGGCAAGACCCTGAACGACGGCGTCGCCGAGGTGCGTGAGGCGGCCGACTTCTGCCGCTATTACGCCCTGCTGGCCGAACGCGACTTCACCGCGCCGGAAACCCTGAAAGGCCCGACCGGCGAAACCAACCAACTGTTCCTGCACGGACGCGGCGTCTTCGCCTGCATCAGCCCGTGGAACTTCCCCCTGGCCATCTTCACCGGCCAGATCGCCGCCGCCCTGGCCGCCGGCAACGCCGTCCTAGCCAAGCCCGCCGAACAGACGCCACTGATCGCCGCCGAGGCCGTTCGCCTGTATCACAAGGCTGGTCTGAACCCCGACCTGCTCGCCCTTGTCCCTGGCCGCGGCGAGACCGTCGGCGCAGCCCTGGTCACGCACCCCGGCATCGACGGCGTCGCTTTCACCGGCGGCACCGATACGGCCGCCGCCATCAACCGCTCCATCGCCGCCCGCCCCGGCGCCATCATCCCCTTCATCGCCGAGACCGGCGGCCTGAACGGCATGTTCATCGACACCACGGCGCTGAAGGAACAGGTCATCGACGACGTGATCCAGTCGGCCTTCGGCTCGGCGGGCCAGCGCTGCTCGGCCCTGCGGGTCCTCTATGTGCCCAGGGATTCGGCCGACGCCCTGATCGAGGGCCTGAAGGGCGCGCTTGCGGTCCAGACCGTCGGCGATCCCGTCGATCCCAAGACCGACATCGGCCCCGTCATAGACACGGAATCGCGCCGCGCCTTGGAAGCCCACGTCGAACGCCTGTCGAAGGAAGCCAAGATCATCGCCCGCGCCGACCTGCCGCTGGGCGCGGAAAAGGGCGACCTGTTCGCCCCCACCATCGCCGAAATTCCCACGCCCGACTTCCTGGAGCGCGAGGTCTTCGGTCCCATATTGCACATCTACCGCTACGCCCCGTCCGACCTGAAGTCGGTCGCCGGCAAGCTCGCCGCGCGCGGCTACGGCCTGACCCTGGGCGTCCACAGCCGCATCGAAGCCTTCGCTGCCGAGGTGGTCGACCTGGTCCCGGCCGGCAACGTCTACGTCAACCGCTCGATCACCGGGGCGGTGGTTGGCGTCCAGCCGTTCGGTGGCGAGGGCCTGTCGGGCACCGGCCCCAAGGCCGGCGGACCCAACAGCCTGATCCGCTACGCCGCCGAGAAGGCGATCAGCGTGAACATCGCTGCCCAAGGCGGGGATCCGGCGTTGCTGAACCTTTAGGCTTCACCGGCCCCGCCAATACAATACGGCCATGCGCGCCTCAGAGTGTCGGCAAGGCATAATCGTGGAAATGGCGCGGTGCACGTTTTGGGTGATCCCATCACAACCAACTATCCGCACGCTGAACTGGTCAGCGGGCCTACCGGGTTTGTGCCTCGCAGAGCGTCTGGTGTTTGGTTTCGAAACGCCTGTTGATGACTGCGATGGTCACCTCTCTAGCCGTCCAGTAGCGAAACCCGGCCACCCATGCCCTGTGGGAGTTGTTGCATAGCGCAATCGATTGGGCAGGATCGCGTCGATGCACTGGCGGCGCCACGGCGACTTCATGCTAGGCTGGCTGCTGCTGATAATAATGACGGAATCGCTCGTGTCTGCAATTTGCATCGACGGCTTCAATCTTGCCCTGCCCAAAGGATCGGGCATAGCCACATACAGTCGCAACCTGCTTACGGCGTTCAACGATATCGGCATAAGTGGCCAAGTTCTCTATGGCCCACCTGCTAAAGATAGCCGCAAGATATCCGAAGTGACTCTTGCCGACGCCATTCGGCAGCCCGCAAAAGGCCAGAAGCTTGATCGCTTCAAACGTACGGCCATGTCGCAGTTTGGGCGATCAGCATATCCGATTGTCCCCAGCGACAATGTGATCTGGTCTTCGCGAGGTGGCGGCCGCCCCCAGGCGGACTGCTTTTGGGCGGCGGGCAATCTGTTTCACTATGCGCATCGTTGCTTTCAGGCCTATGGCCAAGTGACGCCCGTTGCATTTGAAGCAGTTGGTCATGTTGGTCGCCCTGATGCAGTTCAATGGACGGCCACATTGCCATTGTATGCGAAAAATTCGGCTAACATATACACTATACACGATCTAATACCACTTCGTCTTCCGCACACTACTATGGAAGACAAGCAAAGATACCTCTCCATGTGTGAGTTTATTGCAAAAAAAGCCGATCATATCGCGGTGGTTTCTGAAACAACAAAGAACGATGTAGTAAAACTGCTAGGCGTGAGTGCGGATCGCGTTACCAATACATATCAATCTGTTTCTATACCGGAATCAATATCTGGCAGGTCGCAGGATGAAGTCGCTCTGGAGGTGGAGGGCGTCTTCGATCTCGGTTGGAAAGACTATTTCCTTTATTATGGCGCGATCGAGCCAAAGAAAAATGTCGGACGGATTGTCGAAGCATACCTGGCCTCTGGCGTCGAACGACCGCTCGTTATCGTGGGTGGTAGAGCATGGTTGGAGGAAGGGGAAATCTCGTTGCTCGATCAGGTGCAAAGAGATGGTACTCGAGCAGGAAAACGTATCCGGCGCTATGAATATATGCCGTATTCTATGCTGATCAGTTTGGTACGTGGGGCGCGGGCGACCTTGTTCCCCTCGCTTTACGAAGGTTTTGGTCTTCCAGTTCTGGAGTCCATGATTTTGGACACTGCCGTGCTTACTTCGACGGGGGGGGCTTTGCACGAAGTGGCCAGCGACGCCGCATTCATGGTCGATCCGTACGATGTGCCAGCCATCACCAAGGGAATCCAGGCGCTAGCCGTAGATGACGATCTGGTGGACGAACTGGTGCGCCGTGGCCGTGTCCGTGCTGCGGCGTTTTCGCCGCAGGCTCATGCAGATAGGGTCCGTACAATGTACGCCGGACTTGGGCTTGTCTGAAAGCTTTTCAAGTGGTGGTCGAGGCCAGCGCGAGTGCAGAGAAGATAATAAGGTGACCATGTCGCTGTTCGGCAATCGCATTGTGAACTCATCACGATGCGATTGCCGCTTTGCTGTAGCTTCAATAGATCGCCACTCTTTGCGCAAGAGAGGGCCACCGCGCTGTTCTAGCAGGCCCTAAAGTTCAGCCGATAAGCCGAACGGCCAATCCACCTGGGTCATGCAGGTGACAGCCTTAACGCTTGGATGCGGCCGGTTTGCGTGCCGTCAGCGGCAGCGGGTAGTGATTGAAAATGCCAAATTCTTCAACATGATGGCAGAATTCGATATCCACGAAGCCAGCCTTTTCGAGGTGCGATATCATGTCTGTCTTGGAGATCTTCCGCATCTCAAGCACGGTGCCAGGGCCACCATGGAAGATCAGATTGTCGTAACGGCTGGTGGTTCCGTCTACTCGGGTATTCTCTATGATGAACACGCCATTTTCTTCCTTGATTTGATAATCATGCAAGTCAGGGAAAAATTCATCAGTCAAAGCGTCGTAATAAGGCATCGAAAACACGAACGTTCCACCGGGGCGCAGCATAGCATAAGTGTTCTCGAACGCTCGCGATACGGGATGGGTGACGTGCTCGAACACATCGCTAGAGACGATAAAGTCCATCGTATCGCGCGCTTCGTCCGGCACCGGACGGGTGATGTCTAGGAGCGGCTCCTGATGGTAGAAGGTGTTGGTGTAGGAAAAAACACGCCGAAAGTGCCCGGCATAGTTTTCTGAATCGGACATTCCACAGCCGACGATATCCTTGCGCTCGGGCAGAGTCGCCAAGACGGCCCCCTTGCCCAGCATCGCCTTGGTGACGAGATAGCCCATCGCCCTGAACCGGGGGGTGGAATGACAATGATGACATGACGATCCCTCGCGCCAAATGAGTTGCGGCTGGAGATCAGTGTGCTGCTGGCCGCACAGATTACATTGAAATCCCATATTGCTCACACTCTCTGTGCTGCAGGGACACACCCTTGCGGCGGTCCCTTTGTTGCCGACGATTTGCCCGACATGGCGGGCAAGTCAAGGAAAACGCGCCCGCTAAAGTCTGTGTAGCTGGGCGCTGCCGCTGGCAAGGTCCGAGATGGCATCCGCAATATCCAACGACGCCGTCAACCCTGGTGATTCGATGCCGAAAAGGTTAACTAGGCCATGCCTGCCATGCGCGTCGGGACCATCAATTTGAAAGTCGGGGCTTAAATTGTCAGGCGACCCAATCTTTGGTCGGATGCCGGTATAGGCGGGTTCGAGGTCGTCGATCGCGAGGTCCGGGTAATACCGTTGGATGGCTGCGGCGAAGTCTGACCGGCGGTTGTCGTCGAATGCGTAGTCCAGGTCATCGATCCAGCGAACATCCGGACCGAACCGAGCGCATCCTGCCATGTCGATCGTCACATGGACGCCAAGGCCTCCAGCTTCGGCGACCGGATAGATCAAACGGTTGAATGGAACTTTCCCCCGTAGAGCGTAGTAATGGCCAATCGCGTAGGCCGGTCGCGGAATATGATCCGCCGGCAATCCCTCGATAAGTGTGGCGACGGCGGGCGCAGCGTGCCCGGCCGCATTGATCAGCCACTCGACAAGCACCTCTGTGCCATCCCCCAACTGCACTTGGTGTCCGTCTCGTCTGACTTTTGCCGCCACAAATGCAGTCTGGCGCAGAAAGATGCCGCCCGCGTCCTCAAAATCGTGGAGCAGAGCGAGCATATAGGCATGGCTGTCGATGATGCCGGTGCTTGGCGAATGAAGTCCCGCTTCCGATTTGATCGCGGGCTCCATCGTCGCGATCTGCTGCCTGTCTACCCATACCAAGTCTTCCACGCCGTTATCGACGGCGCGACGCTCGTAGTTGGCCAAGATTGAGACATCGGCGGGCGATGCTGCAACAATCAGCTTGCCGATCTGGCGGTGCGGCACGCCTCGTTGCCTGCAATAGGCGTAGAGCTTCTCTTTACCGGATACGCAGTACCGCGCCTTCGACGAGCCGGCCGGGTAGTAAATTCCCGCGTGGATCACTTCCGAACTGCGCGAACTCGTCTGCGTTCCGAAAGACGACTCCTTCTCAATCAGGACCGTTTCACGTCCAGCCCTCTGAAGCGCGCGCGCTATAGCCAAGCCGATGACGCCAGCCCCCACGACCATCGCATCAACCCTCAGCATTCAGGAAGGCTCTGTCGGATAGACGGTCCGGTAATAGGCTGCGAGCTCGTCCCAGCAACTGGCCTCATCATGGTTGACGGTGTCGCGATCAGTGTTCACCCGCATCCGCGGCTCATCGAACTCGGTCTGTACCGCAAAGCTCAACGGTGTTTCCAGGGCCAGGCGGGGCCCAATCTCTCTTGCGAAGCGTGCTGCGAAACTTCCTTGGCTCTCAACGTAGCAACTAGGGCGGCAATAAAGCACCGGTTCTGCCGCTGCGGCGCGGGCCACGAAGTCGACATAAGCCGAGGCAAGCATCCGGACCGGGATATTGTCGCGGATATAGGACGGCGTATTGACGCGAGCGACCTGCCCGTTGGTCCAACACCTCATCAGATAAGCGCAAAAACGCGGTTCTTCGTAGGGGCCGAAGGGATTCGGGATAACGAACTTTGCCGAAGGCAGGTCGGCGCGCTCGCAATAGGCGCGAAACAGCGCCCAGGTAATGCCCTTCGATAGGCCATAGGGGGACGCCGCGCCCAACGGTTGTTCGCCTGCGCCCTCGCCCTCTTCGAACACGCTGCCTGTCGCAATCAGGCGCCGCACTCCACTTTGCTTCGCGAGGCTTACGACCTCCCTCAGGTTGCGTGTGTTCGCTTGGACCGCGCCGACGACGTCGAAATCAAGACTTTTGTAGTCGTGCACATAGGCGCCGTGCAGACAGAGGACGTCGAACCCCTCTGCCAGCGTCTGGAGAAAGGCGTCGTGCCCGAACGGATGCGACGCCAAAAGGCTGACGCCGGCGCTTTCCATAAAGCCGAAGCGCGCCTGGTGCGCGGGGCCGTATGTGTCTACTGGACGCTGCAGAGTTCCTTGAACCTCGTGTCCGCGTTCAGCCAGCGCCCGGGCGAACCAGGCGCCCGTAAAGGAACTCACCCCTGTCAGCAGGATCTTCATCGCCGCGTCCGTCTACCGGGCCGTCCAGTTGAGGTCCGACGTCAGTCTGCCGTCGTCGATATGCGCCTCAAGCACCTTAAGTCGCATGAACTGGGAGTTGCGGAAATTGGCGTCGGAGAAGTGCATTCCCTCCAACCCGATCTTCAGCCGATCGATCGCCTGATCAAGCGTGACCTGCGGCTGATGCTGCGGTGCGATCTGACGATATTTCTCGAAATCGACCTTATAGGATCGACGATCTGGTGGAGCGTCAGCGTTGATGCTGAGTCTGGCGCCGGGGACACGCCGCACTACGGCCTCCGCCAAATCGCGCACCTGATAGTTCCACTCGGCCGCGCCTACATTCACGGCGACATATTGTCCGCCTTGATCGGCCTCACGTGTCAGCGCCCATTCGATAGACCGCGCCATATCCTCGACGTCGATCAGCGGCCGCCACGGTTGGCCATCGCTCAAAATGGTGATTTCCCCGCTGGCCAGCGCACAGGCGACAAAATCGTTGAGCACCAAGTCTAGCCTTAGGCGCGGAGACATGCCGCACGCCGTCGAAAAACGCAGAGACGTGATGACCGCGTCACCGGGATCGAGCGCAGCCAAGGCTTGCTCGGTCGCCACCTTAGAGCGAGCATAGGCGGTCAAAGGATTGAGTGCGTCCGTTTCCTTGCGAGCGCCGCCTTCTGCGGAACCGTACATGCTGCAGCTGGAGGCGAACACGACGCGTTTCACGCCGCGGGCCACGGCACGCCTGGCGATATCGGCACAGGCAAGATGATTGATCTCGTCGGTCACCTTCTCAAAGCTGGCGCCCATCGGATCGTTCGAGATCGCCGCCAGCATCACCACGGCGTCAATCTGCTCCAGGACTTCGTCCGGAAACGCCCGGACATCCCCGAAATACTGCACGTCGCAATCGTTTTCCGGGAGCATTGCAGCGTCGGTCAAACAGTGTCCGAAATAGCCCTTGTCGTAGCCGTATATCCGGGCGTCCGGCATCGTTCTGCGCAGATGGCGTACGACAACGGGGCCGATGTATCCCATGTTGCCCGTGATCAAAACATTCATGCGAACGGCCTCCCAGCCGGGATTTTCTAGACGATACTATGGAGTGAACAGGTATAGCTGGACAAATTCGGTTGGGCGCCGCGCTTATATCGGCGACGTGGAACGTGGCAAAGCGATAAGAAATGCGTAGGTCCAGCGTCAGACCGTTCCGGTGAACTCACCGAAGCGGCCCATGTGGATTTCCTTCATCGGCCGGTCAAACACCACGAGCTCGGGTTCCATAGCCCGGAAGTCTCGCAGACAGCGATCTTTGACCACGTCGGGCGTATAAACATCTTGTTCGAACACTTTGAGCAGATCTGCGAAGCGCGCCTCATCGTGCCCAAAGTACTTCTTTGCCAGGATTAAATGGCCTAGCCCCATGTAATAGGCGTGCTGAGGATATTTGTGCGTCTGGTAGACGCCCCGGAATAGTCCTCCCGTCATATGGGAAATATAGGCCCACGGGCAGTAGTAGCATTTCTTGCCGTATTGCCACGCTTGCCAGCTGAGATCGACATCTTCGCAGTAAAGGAAGATATGTTCATCAAAACCGCCACCGGTCTCGAACAACGCGTCGGCATAGAGTGCGCATGCCCCGCTGCACCACGAAATCTCGTAGGTGTCAGGGTTGAAGTGGCGGTACGGATTCTCGTGTGGAAACTGGCGTGCCTCCACTACGAACGCATCGTCCTTCTTCGCCAGATACATCTCCCATAGCGAGAGCACACAATCGCGATGGACAATCGTATCGGGGTTAAGTGCAATGAACACGCGCTCGTCGCGCGGGATCGAACGCGTCACCTCATTCCAGATGAGGTTCTGCTTTTCGCCATAACCGCAATAGCGGTCGATGGTCATATGTTGCGGATGGAAATGCTCGCCTTGGAAACGCTCGATGAGGCCCTGCATCCACGCAGCGTCGACCGGCTGGTGCGTGGCGATGATTGGCACCAGTCTGAACTTTTCGCCAAGACCCGTCTGGCGGGTCAGCGATTGAAGGCAGTCCTCGATATAGCGGTCGATCTCGTCCCGCGTAGCTAGGATCTGCACGGGGATGGTCGCCAGCGTCATGAGTTGCGTTTCCGTGGAGGGGCTCAGAGTCATTACGCGCGCTGAAACAGATCGCGCAGCCGCTTGAAACGCCGGCGCGTCCTGAAGTACCAGCTGTTTCTGAGCTTGTTGATCGACAGTTTCTGCCGGTCGGCCAAATCTCGCAGACCGGCGATCTCGTGCTCGGCGTGATCGCGATACGCCTCTAATTCGGCCAGCCTTGCTCTTTGTCGTTGCGACGCGGCGTCTTCGTCCCGCCAGGACAGCCCCGGCGCTATAACCCCGGCGTCTACGGCGTACTGCAGCACGTTCGATCGCGCATCGAGTAGCGCGCCCGCCTTATTCGCCAAGTGGTACGGCGTACCCGCCTCCACCAGCGGTGAGATCGTCTCGTTGGGCGAGGGCTTCTGGAAGCTCATGTAGCCCGCACCCCGCTCGATGAGGAAGAAGGATATCGGCTCGGCCATCAGGCGTTGTGGCAGGGTGCTGCCCAAATCGAACAGATTGATTCCATCAAGCGGGGTCGCTCGGAGGAAAGCGTTGGGGAAGGTGAAATGCAGCGTGGAACTGGGCTCTGACGACAGCCACTGCTCCCGGTGGGTAAAGCCAAACTTCTCTACTTCCAGGAAGAATGCTTGAGGCCGAGGGGAGAAGCGCGTTTCCACGCTGCGATGGAGCCGCGATATCTCGGCGGTCGTGATGGGCAGAACATTCACGTCACGCAGCGCGAATTGCATGAACTCGCAAATCTGCCGGACAGCCTGCGGAAAAAGAACATACGCATCGTAGACCAGTAGGCTGAAGCCGTCGTTGGGGGTGCGCTGGAGATATGTTCGCCATTGATCGATCGCGGCTATTCCCGGAAGTTCCTCCTCAGACCAATGGATCGTCAGATAGTCGCGATAGCATTCGACGATAGCGCGGAATTCGTCGTATTTCGCGCTGTCCAGCCGGTCCAAGCCGATCAGGTAAACAGCGTCGGGCCGCTGGAACTGAGAGACGACGCTCATCAGGCAGCGATCGAATACGTCCGGGTCGTAGTATGTCGCGAAAACGAAGACCGTTACGGACGCGCGGTCTAGATGATGGGTCGCCCGGTTCAACACGGGTTCAACCAGACTGTAATAAAAATCCTTCGCGTCTGCGGCATGGCCGGACAGGCCGATAGTTCCGTACGCGGAGACGAAGCTCGCGTTATTGTACCGCGTGGCAAGATAGCGAGCCCATGCGTCGCGATCGCCTGCAACTTGCCCGTCGATGGACGCGCCATCGAGATAGACCGGCAGATTGCAGATCCAGCACGGCCGCTCTGCCTCCCATGCGGCGAGCGTAGCGAGATCGCCGACCGGCGCATCCGCTGGACACTCGCCCGACCCCACGAAAGTCTCAAGCCGAACGTCGCGATGGATCAGAAGTAGGTGGGCATCGAGATGGGCGGCGGGCACCACGCCCGCAAACCGGTCTGCCGCGGCACCCACGGCGAGCATATTTTTGACCGGCTTGAAATATGGGAACGATATGCCCGCGTTTCCGATAACGCCCCAAGCCACGTTGCGCTCTGCGAAGAAGCGGATCTGGGATCGTACGGTTTGGAGGAAGGACGACGGTACGACTACGTTTTGGTCCAGTAGCAGGATATGGCTGTCGGGATAGGTTGCCTGCAAAGCCTGCGCATAACTCAGCAGGGCCTGGCCGTCGCCTCGAAGGGCGACGTCGACCTGAACACCATCAACGCCAGTCACGTCAATGCTCTGGATGGCGCTCGCCTTCTGTTCGGGTTGCGAAAGCAGGATACCGATGACCAGATTAGGTTCGACGTCGATCAGCATCAAGCAACCCCTGTTTCGCCTTGCAGCTCGCCGCGAGGTCCATCGCCGCTTGCGAACGGGCGCTTCGTTGGATCAGGCGCCGCAAAGATCTTGGTGATCAAGCCTCTAATGCTTTCCCGCCAAGTGAGCCAAGGCATATTGGTTGATGTCGGATGCTCGCCGTTTTCATGAAGCGAAAGCCACTGCTCAATGTAGGGCGCCACCTCTATGGGGCTCAGATTGTCGGGGAAATAGAAGGCGTGCTCGCCGCAGACTTCCCTGAACACCGGCGCATCCCGAACGATGATGGGCACACCGTGCTGCGCCGCTTCGATTAACGGCAGGCCGAAACCTTCGACTTTCGAGAAATAGAGCAGGCAGGTCGATAGGTGGTAAATTTCGTCTAGTTGAACGTCGGTTAGATCGTTGAAAAGGAAGAAACGGCGGCCGAGCTCGGGGTGTTGCTTGATATAAGTCATCTGTTTTTCGTCGAGCCAGCCCACCTTTCCTACGATGATGAGATTCACGTCGGAGCCCTTCTCCCAAAGCACTTCCATGGCCCTGAGCATATCCGCATGACTCTTTCGGGGCTCGATCGTGCCCACCATCAAAAAGTTGGTCTTGCCTCTGAGGCCTGCGATCTCCTTCTCGCGGAACGTCTCCAGAACCTCCGACGTGCTCCGCTTCACAGCGTCCTGATGGACATAGTTGTGGAAGTCGCCGCCGAGATGGAACCAGTCAAGCTCGACCATCGGCTGAAAAGGCAGATCGTGTTCTATGACGCTGGCGCGGACATCGTCCTCCGTCGCCCGAGATATGGAGATTAGTTTGTCACCCTGCAGCAGGCATGACAGCCAACTGAGCATCGCCTCCTTGGCATGATGCCCCTCATGGAACGAGTAGTTGATCGGGATGAGGTCGTAGACAATGAACACGGTCTTGACGCCGATCTCGCGAAGCGTCTGCAGATGGAAACGTTGCCGGATCAATTGCGGCATCGTCAGTTCGGAATGGAGCAGGGTGTCGCCGTCGGAAAAGACCACCCGCTCAGTCGACTCTTGATCGAAGGGCCTCCTAGATTTCCCGTTCAGAAGATGATCCTGCAAGTTCCGAGCATAATGATACCCGATGCCATCAGCATGCGAATACACTAGGGCGAGTTCGACATCCTCAAGTTGACGCGCCATTTCGATTACGATGCACTTGATTACGCGCTGAATGCCAGTGTTGTAGTCGTAATGGACGAACTCGGAAACATCGATGAATATCCGACGCCGTTCGATAGGCGCCGATGTCGGGTAGGTCAGATCAATCGCAGTCGCCGCATTTGCCAGAATGGTGTCTATTTCCGCTCCCGCAGCTGTATTGGGCAACGGCAGCGCGCCGATTTGTTCGATCGCCCACTTCCGGGCCGAGAATCCATCTGGGAGCCGCGTGCCGGCCTTGGAATGGGCGTGCTCTAGCCCAGCGATCGCGCGCATCCCGCAAGCGGCCCAGTCCCATTTTTCGACGTGTTCGAGACCGTAGTCTCTCAGGTCTGAGCGGAACGCCTCATCGGTCAGGCCCTGCGCCATCTTCGCCGCCATGTCGTCGGCATCGGTCGGGTCGAACAACGCATCGTTGCGTCCCATGACTTCTGGCATCGCGCTCGTACTAGAGGCGATCACAGGAAGCCCGAAGGCCATAGACTCAAGAATCCCCAGGCCAAATCCCTCATACAGCGACGGGAAAATGCCGAGATGAGCCAGCTTGTATAGGACCTGCAGATCCTCGTCTGTGGGATGCACCGCAACGCTCAGCACACTTTGCGGTAGATCGTTCGCCTGAATTACGGCTGACAGCCGGCCGAGATCGTTGAAGTTGGAGCCTGCGAATACGATTTGATAGGAATCCCTGATGTGGGGCTCCAGTCGAGCGAATGCCTCGATCACGCCAACATGGTTTTTCCGTGGATCCTGTGCACTGACGTACAGGATGAATGGCTTCCTTATATTGTACTTGTGACAGACATCTTGAACCTGACTGCTGGTGGGCGTCGCCGTGGAAAGATTTGTGAAACCCAGGCTCGTCATCGTGATGTCGGTAGCAGAATAATCAAGGAACTGAACGATGTCGTCCTTAACGCTCTCAGAAATCGCGAATATGTGGTGAGATTTTTTTAAGTACGCCAAGTGTTCGCGGTAGAAATCGATGAATCCGTTACCCGTGCGGTCATCGTACAATTGCGGATAAACGAGAGGGATGAGGTCGTAGCAAATCATGACGACCGGAATTTCGTAGGCTCCGGCGGGTACAGGGAGCAGGCAGGCGTCGTGGTATCCGTCGCAAAAGTTTCCAAACAAAACGACATCTGGTTTCAGTCCCGTTAGGAAGGACTGGTACAGAATAGTGTTGATTCTCCGCTGATAGGCCCAAGTGTCGTTTTGTCGTGCTTGGTGCCAGCTAACTTCGACAATGCCATGCCAAACATGGAAATTTTCTATCGGCAATATGTCGGATAGCTGCGCCCAGATCTCTTCGGCATAATCGTAAAGCAGGCCGCTGATGACGACGAGGACTTCGTGATCTCCACGTTGCAGGATGATTTCCCGCACAAGAGAGCGATAGGCACGACCGATGCCGCGGCTCCGATTTGCTGGGGCCTGGATGGCTTGAAGGTCGAGTACGATACGCATCAGCGCTCCTTGATGACCGAACCGGTCTGACGTTCTGTTAGGTGCGCGGCTTGGCGATGCTACGCCTCAGTCGTCTAAACCAAACACTGATGCCGGAGCTCAGTTGCGTGGCGAGGGTGTGCAGGCCCGGCACCTTAAAGACGACGGCAACCTGCGTCACCGTGACGCCAACCACATCTTTAAGATTAAGGCGTACCTCAATCGCCGGCACCACGTGCCGCATAAGGTCGTCCTCTCGCAGGCGGAAGGGCAGGTGGAATGTCGACTTGCCTAGTGCCGTTATCTTTTTGGTCTGCTGGCAAAGGTTTGTCCTGTTATTCAGTGTGACCTCACCCGTCACCCGCGCCCTTTTTCGGTCCCCCATATTCGTCACCTGAAACTCGATGATCGCCATGTAGAGACCGGCCGGCAGACACAAATCAGGTGGGCCGTAGATGATCCGACCAGTTCCCACGCCGTCGCCGACGATGGTGTTATCGATCCGTTCACCTAAATCGGGATTGTGTGACAGGCGATCGGTGACAATCCATGTCGCTGCTCCGTCCACTGTCTTCAGCGCGCGTTCCTTCTCCAGCGCGCGCAACTTTTGCCGCAGCGCCCTCGCGTTCAACTGTTCCTGCCTCGGCGAGGGGGGAAGCGCCACAGGCTCTATCTTTTCGTCGTGCTGGACGATCGGCTCGGATCCTGTGGGACGCCTCAAAGACACCAGCAGATCTCGCGCCGGTCCGCTGAGATGTTCCGGCGGTTGGAACCGGATGGAAATTGCTTGGCTCATCGTGATGCCTTGCTGGTGACGTGCTACGCGGACTTGTGAACAATTCGAGTTAGTTGAGGACGGCGAGTTCGGGAATGGCGATCACGAACCTTCCCCCATTCTCGCGGATCGCAACTTGTTGCTGCACGATCTCGGCCGCGATGTTCCAAGGGAAGATCACGACATAGTCCGGCCGGTATGCCACGAGATCTGCGGGTGGCAGGATTGGCAAGTGGTTGCCAGGCATCCACTTGCCCTGTTTGGACGGGGCCGCATCCGCTACGAAAGCGATCAGATCGGTAGAGATGCCTGAAAAGTTCATGAACGTGTTGCCCTTCGCCGCCGCCCCATAGGCCGCGACCTTTTTTCCGGCGCGCTTTTGCTGGATCAGGAAGAGGAGCAGATCGTCCTTGATCCGTTCAATCTTGCCCTGGAATTCCCGGTAGGTGTCCAGCTCTGTAAGTCCGAAGGCCTGCTCCTCGTCAAGCAATGCCTGGACGTTCTTTGTATCGGAACGCGCGTCGGTATCGTGGCAGCCGTAGATCCGATAGCTGCCGCCGTGAGTCGGCAGGCATTCCACATCGAATATGCGCAATCCGCAGCTTGCGAAAATCCGTCGTGCCGCAGTCAGCGACAGATAGGAAAAATGCTCGTGGTAGATGGTGTCGAACTGGAAGTCGCGCATCAGCGACATCAGGCTGGGAAACTCTAGAGTGACGACGCCGCCTAGCTTAAGCGCGACCGCGAGACCCTTTGTAAAGTCATTGATGTCGGGGACGTGCGCATAGACGTTGTTACCGCAGATCAAATCGGCTTGGCGCCAGCTCTCGATCAGCGTGCCGGCGGTCTCTTCTCCGAAAAAACGCCGCCAGATGGGAACACCTATCTTTTCGGCGGCCAGCGCTGTGCTCTCAGTCGGCTCGATCCCGAGACACGGTATCCCTTCGGCGACGAAGTTGCGAAGTAGGTAGCCGTCGTTTGCGGCGATCTCGACTACAAAGCTGTCTGCGGTCAGGCCAAGCCTGCCGCTGATCATTTCACAATAGGACTTCGCATGCTGGAGCCAACTACTCGACGTCGATGAGAAGTACGCATAATCGGGCGAGAAAACATCGTCGGCCGCAGTGAAATCTTCGTTCTGGGCAAGCCAGCACGTGTCGCAGATCATGACGCGCAAGGGAAAGGTCACTTCCGGCGCATGAAGCTGGTCCGCGCTCAGGTAGGCGTTCGACGGCGGCGCATAGCCAAGATCGACGAACTTATGTGTGAGCGGCTGGCTGCAGTGGCGACACTTCATGACGATCCTAGCGACTGGGATTGGAGTTCGGGAACACGACGCCCGCATATTCGGGCGTAATCAGCGGGTGTGCGACATCCCGATTGGATAGGTTGATGGCGGGCAAGGGCCATTCGATTCCCAGGCGGGGATCGTCGTAGCGAAGACCGTCCTCTGCACCCGGGGTATAATATTCCGAATGGAAGTAGAGGATTTCACTGTCATCCGCGAGAGTCTGGAATCCATGCGCGCAGCCCTGGGGAATCAGTAAGGCGTGCCTGTTTTCGGCGCTCAGCTCGACACCGAGCCAACACAAGAAGGTTGGCGATCCTGGACGCAGGTCTACGACGACGTCGAATATGCTGCCTGCCATGCAACGGACGATTTTGATCTCGGCATGAGGAGGGTTCTGATAGTGCAGCCCTCGAACCGTACCCCGTTCACGATTGATCGAGTGATTTATCTGTACGATCGAAGCCTGCCCAAGATGCGGCTCGAATTCTCGCTGGCAGAATAGGCGGGCGAATCCACCTCGCTGGTCGCCAATCCAGCGTGCATCGAGACGATAGACGCCATGGATAGAGAGTTCTTGGAAGTCCATGCGCGGGTTACCAAATCTTCCAAGGGGCCCGTTGCGACTGCCACAGCTCTTCGAGAACATTCTTGTCGCGAAGCGTATCCATCGGACGCCAAAAACCGTCGTGCTGCCAAGTGTAGAGCTCTTCGTCGCGCGCAAGATTGCGAAGCGGATCCTGCTCAAACACCGTCGCATCGCCATCTGTTATATAATCGAAGACGGTCGGTTCGCAGACGAAGAAGCCTGCATTGATCCATCCGCCTTCAGTCTTGGGCTTTTCAGAGAAGCTCGCGACTCGCATGTTGTCGCCGATCTCTAGAGCGCCAAACCGCGCGTCCGGCTGCGCGGAGGTCATTGTAATCGCCTTGCCATGGCTCTTGTGAAAGCGAACGAGCTCGGCCAGATCGATGTCGGCTACACCATCGCCATACGTCAGCAGGAATGGCTGATCCCCGATAAACGGCTGTGCGCGCTTGATGCGGCCCCCGGTCATCGTCTCGAGGCCTGTATCGAGAAGGGTCACCCTCCAAGGCTCGCTCTCGTTGTTGTGCACCTCCATCGACCCGTCGCGGATATCGATGGTCACGTCGCTCATGTGCAAGAAGTAGTTGGCGAAATACTCCTTTATATAGAAGCCCTTGTACCCGGTCAGTATCACGAAATCGTTGAAGCCATAATGCGAATAAAGCCGCATTATATGCCAGAGGATCGGCCGCCCGCCGATCTCAACCATCGGCTTCGGGCGCGAGCCGGTTTCTTCAGCTAGGCGTGTTCCGAGGCCGCCAGCCAGCAAAAGGACCTTCATATATCTCAACCCACTCAGCTTATATCCAGCAAAGCCAAATAATATGGTTTGCGCTCGGAGGGGGCGGATCAGCCCATATAAACGGATCCGCCCTTCGGCGGAGAAACCGCGGTGCCGCTCTAGCCTATATTAGGCGCGTCGCAGGGTTTCAATAGTCGGGCGTCCGCGCCAGCCCTGAAAATCAGCCTATTAGGCTTGAAGTTTCCGTCTAGCCTAGGGGGCAGAACGAGGAAAAGACGATGCCTGTAGAGGGGCGGCGACGGCTCGGCTGCCGGGTCCGGGGAAGACAAGCGAGCCTCAATCGGGGCGTTTGGCCACAGTGCAGATGCTCAGAATGCGAGGATCTAGATATCCGAATAAAATGGACCTATAAATACAAGCATAGAGTAAGCGGCTCCTGAAGCTTCATCAAATGGACGGAGAACTAAAGTGGAAGTCGACGAAATGCACCGTTGTTTCCATGAAGTCTGGCAAGTTGCGGCGGCGGACGAAGAATGACGACTGAAATGTGTGGTCATTCTCGACCGTGGGCGCGTCCCTATACAGGGATCACAATTTGAGCGGTCGGGGTTTTTCCAATGTGCCCCCATCACTGGCTATAAGCAGATCGTTCGGTGTTTGCGGTGCGAATGGCGTTTTGACTTCGAAGGCCAGCCGATGCTAGCTCGGGCCAATCGGCGAGATGGAGACTTCGACTTGGCTAGAACCGCGTTGGTCACGGGCGTCACAGGACAGGACGGAGCGTATCTTTCCCAGCTACTGCTGGAGAAGGGGTATGAGGTTTACGGCCTTGTGCGTCGTTCCAGCCACTCTGAAGTCGATGACCATCGACTGAGGTGGCTGGGTATTCACGACGATGTCCGTATCGTTGATGGCAACCTTACGGACCTCAGTTCTCTCATTCGCGTGCTTCGCGAAGTCAAACCCGACGAAATTTATAATCTGGGCGCCCAGTCGTTTGTAAAGGCTAGCTGGGACCAGCCTATTGTGACCGCCAGTGTCACGGCGAACGGGGTGTTGAACATTCTAGAAGCGGCGCGATTTGAGGCTCCAAGCGCACGTTTTTATCAAGCCTCTTCGTCCGAAATGTACGGCCTGATTCAGGAGCCGATGCAGAGCGAGACCACACCCTTCTATCCTCGCAGCCCCTATGCGGTAGCCAAGCTTTACGGTCACTGGATCACGGTGAATTATCGCGAGAGCTTTAACATGCACGCATCGTCGGGCATCCTGTTCAATCACGAATCCCCGCTTCGTGGCCTTGAGTTCGTCACGCGCAAAGTCACGCGTACTGCGGCTGCGATCAAGCTGGGGCTGGCTAGCAAACTGGAAATGGGCAACCTTGACGCCAAGCGTGACTGGGGTCACGCCAAGGATTACGTGCGCGCGATGTGGCTTATGCTGCAGCAGGACAAGCCCGACGATTATGTGGTCGCCACAGGCGAAACTCATACGGTACGTCACATGATTGATGTGGCTTTCAAGCGGGTCGATCTCAATCCCGACGACTATCTGTCAATCAATCCCAAATTCCTCCGTCCTGCCGAAGTAGATGTTCTTTTGGGAGATGCGACCAAGGCGCGAAACCAACTAGGCTGGACGCCCGAGATCAGCTTCGAAGCGCTGATCTCGGAGATGGTCGAAGCCGACTTGGTTCGACTGCGCCGCACGATCTGAAGATGGAGGGCAGCGCAAGGGTTTTGGTCACTGGTGCCGGCGGGTTTGTAGGGCGCCGCCTCGTGAGCGCGCTTTCCGGGGAGCCAGGTGTCGGCGCTATTCTGGCATTGGGGGGAGGTGCAACAACCCCATCGAAAGTCGAGACCGGCGTGGCTGATGTCACGACCAATGAAATCGAAATGGCGATTGGCGCGTTCAGACCCAGTCATATTGTGCACTTGGCGGCTAAGTCGTCAGTCTTCTCAGCCCTGCGAGATAGTCGAGGCGTTATGGATGTGTCCGTGGGTGGGGCGCTGAGAATAGCCGACGGCGTAGCAATGCACGCCCCTTACGCCAAGGTCCTGTTTGCGAGTTCCGCCGAAGTTTACGGTGCTGCGTTCTCTTCCGGTGTGGAGCTTGATGAGGCAAGCCCTGTCGCGCCGGCCAATCCCTACGCGCGCTCAAAGCTTGCAGCCGAGTTTTTGCTCGCCGATCGGCTGAATTCGGAAGCCAGCCTAGTTGTGATGCGTCCCCTAAATCATATCGGACCGGGGCAGGACTCCAGATTTGTGGTTTCCGCCTTCGCCCAACAGATTGCCGAAATTGAACGCGGTTTGCGTCCCCCGGAAATCCGTGTCGGAAATCTTGACGCCCAGCGCGATTTCATGAGCGTCGACGATGTGGTGGAAGCCTATCTCATGGTTCTCTTACAGAAGGCAATCGAACCTGGTTCAAGAGATATATTCAATATATCATCGGGATCTGTAAGAAGCATAAAAAGTGTGTTGACCGACCTTCTTGCTCTTTCTGCTGTCACCTGCAGCATTATCGTAGATAAAGAACGTTTTCGACCTAACGATATTGCCGTCACACGTCTTTCAAGCGCCAAGTTGAAGAAGGATATCGGCTGGTCTCCTAGGGGGGAGTGGACCGCCCTGTTGGCCTCGGTGCTCGACGAACATCGCTCCAAGCTGGCGAGCTAGGCGCGCACGCTCCACATGGCGAATACTCCTCACGAGCGTCTTTAAGACGTGCCGTAAAGACGCCCCCTTGTTCAAGTTGCGCCCTGAGACGTTTTGGGTGCCTCCGACTGACTAGGCGCGGTGAACTTTTCAAGATCTGATAGTGTAAAACTACGAACCAGCCAGTCCGTCTAGGCCGGGGCGGTCTCGCCCATCATTTCGATATCGACGCCTTCTAGGGTTAAAGCGCCTGCGAGCGAGCTTTCTGGAAGAATAACCCGGAGTTCACAAAGCGCCGCTTCTTCAAAAATATGGGTGATTTGAGCGATGAAATGACCAGATTTTCCCGGAGAAGCTTCGAATGAAGCAAATTGGGCAAGAGGCCCCCACTCGAACCGCAGCCGATGTCGACATGCAGACGCGTCAACAGAAAATCTAACGGTCGCCTGCCATTGGCCTTTGGGCAACGCCACGTATGGACCGTGAACCAGACATCGAGCACGACCCGTCAAGTCGATTCGTGTGCCGACTGATGCATCAAGGCTTTGATGAGCAGGATCGATCGAGAAATCTGAGGGTAACCATGAATAGATGGCCCCCGGCTTCAGTGGGCCCTCCCTGTAGAGGGTGAGCGCATGATCTACAGGGCCCTCCTTCGAATCAAACGTTCCGTCGAGGGGCACGTTGAGGAAGGATGTCACAGCTACAGACTTGGCCCCATCCAGCGTAGATGGGGTTATATATCGCACGCTAGGACTTGTCGGAAGGACCGAAAGGGCAAGCGATACATCGGCTCTTTGCCTGCCAGTCCAGTGCCCGAGAGCGTCAGCCTGCGTAAGAATTACCGTTTTCTCAGTGTAGGCGTTGGTCGATAGGTCGTTAAGATTATCGGAAATATGGATGCTGTAGGCATTTGTCGGATCGACGGCCTCATTTTCCCACGTGGAAATGGCTATGCCGCTGCCCTGCCCTTCAGCCAAGATTGCCCGACGCCACCCCTCAGAGTCAGGTGACGATGGAATAATGACCAATGCACTGCCCGAATGGGTTTCGGATTGACTGATCAGTAGCGGATTAGGAGAGAGCATTTCTATTTCGATCGTCAACTAGCGCGAAGCCACATGTAGACATCGACAGCCTCATCAATATCGTCGAAAATCTTAGCTTGTCCGCCCTCGATAACAAGAGCGCGACTGCAGTGCGCCTTGATAAGGCCCATGTCGTGCGACGCCATTATGAAGGCGCGATCAGCGCGGTGTTGGAAGAGTTCGGTATTACAGCGCTCCTGAAAGCGAGCGTCTCCCACCGAAACCAGTTCATCTATCAGGTAGCAATCGAATTCGATCGCTAGCGACATGCCAAAAGCCAGGCGTGCCCGCATCCCTGATGAATAGTGTTTGACGGGCATTTCAAGGCGCTTGCCCAGTTCAGCGAAGCCTTCCACACGATTAAGAATTTCATGATAATCACGACCATAGAGCCGTGATATGAAGCGGATATTGTCTAGGCCTGAAAGGCTTCCCTGAAAACCTCCCCCGAAACCGATCGGCCACGATGGTTTTACCGACCATTCTATCTTGCCGGATGTCGGGGGTAGGACGCCTCCTAGAATCTTTATCAGCGTCGATTTGCCTTGCCCGTTGCGACCGAGCAGAGCGAGGCGACCAGATCTGGGCACTTCGAAATTTAGATCGGAAAACACCGGACGACCGACGCCGGGTTTTCCGTATGTCTTTGTCAGTGAGGTAACGCGAAGGCCGCTGTCGCTCTGCAAGCTGGACATCAGTCCTGCCTGTGCTCGCGCACTCCAGCCCAAACCAGCCAACCAACCCCATAAATCAATAGGCAGGTCATAAGGACTGAAAGAATGGAACGTAGCCTGCGAGGCTCGGATGCTACGTCTGGCAGATTCGGAGACGCGATACGTTCCAGGTAGAGCTGTTGGCGCTGTGCGTCCTGTTGAGAGGACAAGAGGCTTGCTGTCGCCGCAGCAACTTCTTTGGCGGCAAGCTCGTTGTTGAGGACCAGAGTTTCATATTGGCCAAGTTGGGGGGCAAGCGAAGATGCGCCGCCAGCGATCTTGCTGCGTTCTTCAGCGATCTGGCGCTCAAGGGCTGTAATCCTGCCATTGATCGAGGGGAGCAATGGGCTTTGGGGTGTTTCAGCCCGCAACTGATCACGTTGCGCCTCGATTTCCGCAAGGCTGGACATCAGTCCAACCATCACTTGCGACATCGCAGTGGCCTCGCGTGCGGGATCGAGAAAACGCTGCTGATTGCGGAAGGTGGCCAAGGCAGCTTGTGCTTCGCCAGACAAGCGGACGGCCGAATCCCGACGTAGCGTTGCGTCAGAGATCGCATTTGCAGTTGCGCGACGATTTAGCTGGTTAACAAGCGTTTCTCCTTCGTCAAGCAAGGCATTGGCCACCTTTTGGGCGTCGCCCGGTCGGAAGGCTTCAACGCGCAGCGTGCTGATTCCAGTTTGAGAGGCGTAGCCGACAGTTATAAATCGGCTGGATGCCTTGTACATGCTTTCAAAGCTGCGATCCTCAAGCAGATTAGGGTAGCGTGCGAAGACGTCTGCATGCGCGGGACCCAAAACATCGACCATGTTCACGCGCCGGTTCAGTTCGACAAGGCCATCGCGCGAAGTGATGTACTCGTGAATGGCGAAGGCGTCCGACGCTTGGCTCGTGAAGCCTGCTCCTTGAAGCGCGATGCCCAATGCCGACATTTGGGGTTGTGTTGGCGAACGCACGATGAAGCGCGCCTCTGATACATATATCGGGGCGGCAATCAGAGCGAAGTAGATGGCGGCGATCAGTGTGGGGATGGCGACCACGACCAAAAAACCCCAAGGTATCTTTTTGAAGATATGCCGGTAATTTCGTTGTGGAGGCTTCTGTGCCGACGAGAGCGGGCCGACGTAGGATAGACGATTTTCGGTCATTGGTGTTTCGCGTTTGAGGCGTACGTCGGATCGATGCTTAATCGACTTCGATGCGCTTGCTGGCAACTGTTATCAACAACACGCCGCTGAGGTTCATGATGAGAACCCAAAGAAGTGCGTAAGCCGGATTGTAGTGCGTTTCAACGAACTCGCCGAACACGGCTGCCCGTATCATTTCCACAGCATGAGGGAAGGGAATCCAGAGGTAAATCTCGCGCGCAGACGGAGGCAAAAATGATGTCATGACGAATGCGCCCGATATCGGAATGAGCGCATAACTGAGAAAGCCGATCAGCCGTTCGAAAAGATCTGACATCATGGCCAGGCCGCCGAATGTCAGTGCAAGCCCTGAGCCGAGGCCCAGCATGATAAGCCAACCGGAATAAAGCAGCAGATAGTCTGTGGGCAGGTTGACTTGCTTGAGCCCGAGCAGAAGTGCGTAGACGATAATGAAGGCGCATGTGGCACCGGCAAATTCGAGAACTACTCGGGTCGCGTAGATGTGCAGAGGCTTGATGCGTGAATGGTACAATAGCCCTGAGTTCGCTTGCAAAGCGGTGATGGTCGTGCCGATCAGGTGGCGCAAAAGCAGCAGGCTCATGTAGCCCGTCATCACAAATGGCCCCAGCTTTATGCCGTGTTCATAGGGGGGCTTGATAAAGTGCCACATCGTGAGCACGCCAACGCAGAAGATTAGCGGTTCGGCCACCAACCACAGAAAGCCAAGACCTTCCCGACCGTAACGCGTCATTATCTCGCGCATCATGAGCGCGCCTATTATACGGCCATGGAGAGGCAGGCCGGTAGGAAGCGAACGGTTCATAGGATCTTACTCTGCGCGTAGCGCATGGGATGCAAGCCGAGATGCGTCTTGGGCGGATGACAAACAGCTTTCATACCGCATGGCATTCCCAGCAGGTTGATCAAGCGGCCGTCGAAATTCGCGCCCATGATAACCGTTGATGCGAAGGATTTGGCTCCTGAAATAGATGTCAGTTTCGGCTACGACAAGCGCGCAGGCTGCGTCAACCTTGATGTCGATTCTGCGGGTAACTCTGCAGGTTGTTCGCTGGCCGACGATGTTGGCATTGTCCAACGGTTATTTCGCTAGGTGTTGGCGCGCGACGATTCTCGGCCGTACGCAGCAAGCTGCTTACTTTTGACGATAAATCCGCTGTCGCAACGGTTGTCCACTATGTGGCGGATCGAGGATGTGTCGGCCCTTCCTGCGTGACACCGCCTCCATCCCCCGCTATCTCGCGCGCGTGATGAACGAAACAGAACGCCAGTCCGAAGAACGCAGCTGGGAGACGGCGAAGACGCTCGCCGAGGCCTTGCCGTATATTCAGGTCTATGACCGCGAGACCGTGGTCATCAAATACGGCGGCCACGCCATGGGCGAGAGCGCAGTGGCGCGTCAGTTTGCGGCCGATGTCGTGCTGCTGAAGCTGATGGGCGTGAACCCGGTCGTGGTGCATGGCGGCGGGCCGCAGATCAGCGCCATGCTGGAAAAGGCGGGCGTGAAGTCCAGCTTCGTCGATGGCCTTCGGGTCACCGATCCGGCGACGATGGAGGTCGCCGAGATGGTGCTGTCGGGCGCGGTGAACAAGGAAATCGCCCACTGGATCACCATGGCGGGCAAGGAGGCGGACGTGCGCGGCGTCGGTCTGTCGGGCAAGGACGCGGGCCTGCTGACGGTCGAGAAGACCTGTCGCACCAAACGCGATCCCGACAGTATGATCGAGCATGAGGTGGACCTGGGCTATGTCGGGGAGCCGACCAAGGTCGATCCCAAGCTGATTAAGGGCCTGATCGCGTCGGAGACCGAGGATTGGGTTCCGGTGATCGCTCCAATTGGCGTCGCCGAGGACGGCCAGACCTACAACGTCAACGCCGATACGGTGGCGGGCGCCATCGCCGGATCGTTGAACGCCAAGCGGATGCTGCTGCTGACCGACGTGCCCGGGGTCAAGGGCGCGGACGGCGACATCATTCGCCAGATGACGCTGGAGGAGGCGCAGGCCCTGATCGACAGCGGCGTCGCCCACGGCGGCATGATCCCCAAGCTGGAGACGGCCATGGCGGCCGTGCGTGCGGGCGTCGAGGCGGTGGTCATTCTTGATGGTCGCCGGCCGCATGCCATGCTGGTCGAGCTGTTCACCGAGTTCGGCGCGGGCACCCTGGTGAAGGCGTCTTGACGGATCCCCATTCTGCATCCCTTGGGCATGTGCGGGCCTGGGTGTTCGACATGGACGACACCCTGTATCCGCGCGAGCAGGGGCTGATGCGGCTGGTGCAGGCGCGGATCAACGCCTTCGTGGTCGAGGCCGTGGGGCTGGACCCCGAGGCGGCGGCGGCGATGCAGCGTCAGTTCCTGGACGAGCATGGCACCACCCTGGCCGGTCTGATGGCCAACTATGCCGTCGATACCGAGCGGTTCCTGCGCGAGGTGCACGATGTGCCGCTGGATGGGGTCGAACCCAATCCGCGCCTGGCCGAGCGGCTGAAAAGCCTGCCGGGGCGGTGCTACGTCTTCACCAATGGGGCGCGCGACTATGCGCACCAGGTGCTGGAGCGGATCGGGATCGCCGATTGTTTCGCCGACGTCTTCGCCATCGAGGACGGCGACCTGACGCCCAAGCCCAATCCCGCCACCTTCCGCCGGATGCTGGAACGGTTCGACATCGACCCGCACCAGGCCGCCTTCTTCGAGGACACGCCCAAGAACTTGGAGCCGGCCAAGGCCCTGGGCATGGCCACCGTCCTGATCGGCGACGGCCACGGCAAGCCGATCGGCCCGCACATCGACCATGTGGGCCCCGACCTTCTCGACTTCCTCTCCGACCTGACCTTCAAGGACGCCGCATGACCGATCTGTCGCATCTCGAATCCGTCGTCGAGGCCGCCTGGGAACAGCGCGCCGAGGTGTCCGCCGCCACCCACGGCGAGGTCCGCGACGCCGTCGAGACGGCCTTGGCCCTGCTGGATTCCGGCCAGGCGCGCGTCGCCTCGCGCGGTGAGGACGGCGTCTGGACCACGCATCAGTGGCTGAAGAAGGCGGTGCTGCTGTCCTTCCGTCTGAACGACAACCAGATCATGCGCGCCGGCCCTGCGTCCGTCATGCCGTTGTCGGCGGATCATCCGGTCGCCGTCGGACCCTTCTGGGATAAGGTGCCCAACAAGTTCGGTGACTGGACGGCGGCGGATTATCAATCGGCGGGCTTCCGCTCGGTCCCCGGCGCCATCGTTCGTCACGGCGCCCACATCGCCAGGAACGTCGTGCTGATGCCGTCGTTCGTGAACATCGGCGCCTATGTGGACGAGGGGTCAATGGTCGACGCCTGGGCCACGGTCGGCTCCTGCGCCCAGATCGGCAAGAACGTCCACCTGTCGGGCGGCGCGGGCATCGGCGGCGTACTGGAGCCGCTGCAGGCCAATCCGACCATCATCGAAGACGGCTGTTTCATCGGCGCCCGCGCCGAGGTGGCCGAGGGCGTGATCGTGCGCGAGGGCGCGGTTCTGGCCATGGGCGTCTATCTGTCGGGCTCCACCAAGATCGTGGACCGGGCGACGGGAGAAGTCTTCCGGGGCGAGGTGCCGGCCTATTCGGTCGTGGTGCCGGGCGCGCTGCCCGATCCTAATGGCGGGCCGTCGCTGTATTGCGCCGTCATCGTCAAGCGCGTGGACGCCCAGACGCGGGCCAAGACCGGCGTCAACGAACTGCTGCGCGACTGATCAGGCGGCGATGCGGGCGTCCTGTATCATGGGCGTTTCGAACGTCGCGTGAAGGGTGAAGGTCGACCCTTGGCCCGGGGTCGACGTCACCGTGATCTCGCCATCCATCAGGACGGCCAGACGCTGGCAGATGCTGAGGCCCAGGCCGGTGCCGCCGAACCGGCGCGTGGACGAGCCGTCCACCTGAGAGAAGGGCTGGAACAGGCGCGACAGATCGTCGGCGGCGATGCCGATGCCGGAATCGACGATGCCGATCCGCAGGGCGATGCGGCCTTCGGCGCGCGGTTCGCTTTCGACGACCATACGCACCTCGCCTTGCGGCGTGAACTTGATCGCATTGGCCAGAAGATTGTGCGTGACCTGGGCCAGGCGCAGCGGGTCCATCTTCAGCACGGGCGGAAGATCGTCTCGAATTTCGGTCGCGAAGGTCAGGCCGCGCGCCTCGGCCTGGGCCTTGAACGGCCCTGTCAGCCGGGTCACCAGCGTGTCGGTCTCGATATCGGCGATGTCGAGTTCCATCTTGCCGGACTCGATCTTGGTGATGTCGAGGATGTCGTTCAGCAGCACCATCAAACCTTCGCCCGAGTTGCGGATCACGCCGACGAACTCCTTCTGGCGGTCGCTGAGTTCGGACATTTGAAGCAGTTGCGCCGCGCCCAGCACCCCGTTCATCGGCGTGCGCAGTTCGTGCGAGATGACGCCCAGGAAGTTGGACTTGGCCGCGCTGGCCGCGTCGGCGCGGTCGCGGGCGGTTTCCAGCTCTGCGATCAGCTCGGCCTGACGCCGGTTCACGGCCTCGAGATCGCCGTCCTTCATCTGGGTGATGACGACCTTGATGAGAAGCGCAAGCGCCAGGACGGGAACCATGCTGAGCATGACCCAGAATCCGGGACCACCCCATAGGCGGACCAACAGCATGGCCGCCACGATCGAATAGGGCGCCGACACGATCAAGGCCTCGCGCGGTGCGGCGCGCATCTGGGTGAAGACGAGGACATAGCCCGCCATCAGCAGGCCGACGCCCAGCGGCACGCCATAGGCGCCGCCGTGCAGGATGGCCAACAGCGGCGCAGCCGCCCAGGCGACGCAGGAAACCGTCGCCGTCGTCAGCTTGATGCGATCGTGAAGCCGGATGTCGGAAAGAACCAGTCGGCGCTCGACGAAGGTTCGCAACATGCCGATCATCGTAGCCGCACAGAACCAGGAGACGGCCTCGTACCAGTCAGTGACGGTGGCGAGGGCCAAGGCCCAGCTGGCGATCAACAGATACCGCATGTAACCCGCTGCAATCACGTGCTGCAGAACCAGGCGGCCTGAGGCGGATTGGGGCTGGGTCATCGTCAGGGTCTCGGAAAAGGCAACGACCTTTTATACCCACTCTTCACCTAACATACGGTGAACGCTGACTTTTGTAGCCTGTAATGTCCGGGTTCGTACGCAAGGCTTGAGGGCGGATAGGGTGGAGGCGGCCGCGAAACCGCCTCCGGTCGTATCAGGCGGCCGTCTTCATGGCGGCGGCGTTGACGGCGGCGTCGGCGATGCCGGTCAGGTCTTCGTCGGTCTGGGCTTCCTCCTGCAGGGTCTCGTCCAGCAGGGCGGCGGCCTCCTTCATGCCAAGGACCAGCGCCCAGCGCTTCAGCGTGCCGTAGCGGGTGATCTCATAATGCTCAACCGCCTGGGCGGCGGCCAGCAGACCGGCGTCTAGGGCAGGGTTGTCCTTGTATTCGTCCATGATCTCCTCCCCCTCGGCCAGGATGCCCTCGATGGCGTCGCAGGTCTTGCCGCGGGCGGGCTTGCCGATCAGTTCGAAGACCTGTTGCAGGCGTTCGATCTGGCCTTCGGTCTGGTCCTTGTGTTTCTCGAGGGCGGCCTTCAGCTCGGGCGATTGCGCGGCGCGGGCCATCTTGGGCAGGGACTTCAGGATTTTCCGCTCGGCGTAATAGATGTCCTTGAGCGTGTCGTGGAACAGGGTGTCGAGGGTTTTCTCGGCCATGGTCGTGTCTCGCTATTTGTGGTGGAGCGCAGGCGCGCACCTCACCACAAGCGATCTTTCAGGTTTACGTTCCTCTGTTCGGTTTCGCGCGCAGGCTGCGAAGATCTAGGCCTCAAGTGCGTCACGCTCGGCGGCATGCCAGCGCCAGGCCGTGCGAACGATGTCGTCCAGGGTCCGTGTCGGCCGCCAGCCGAGAACCTCGCGCGCGCGGCTGTTGTCGGCCACCAGACAGGGGGCGTCGCCGGGACGACGCGGCGCGGTCTCCACGGGGAAGGGGCGGTTGGTCGTGCAGCGGATGGTGTCGATCAGTTCCCTGACCGTCGTGCCCGTGCCGGCCCCCAGGTTGAAGACCGTCGTCTCGCCGCCGTCGAGCAGGTATTTCAGCGCCCGCACATGGGCGTCAGCCAGGTCCATGACGTGGACATAGTCGCGCATCGCCGTGCCGTCGCGGGTGTCGTAATCGTCGCCGAACAGCTTGAACCCCTGGCGCTGGCCCAGCGTCGTCTGGAGCGCCAGCGGAATGGCGTGGGTCTCGGGGTGGTGGCGCTCGCCGATCCTGCCGTCCTCATCGGCGCCGGCGGCGTTGAAATAGCGCAGGCAGACAGAGCGGAAACCGGCATAGGCCGAATAGTCGGCCAGGGCCTGTTCGACCATCAGCTTGGATCGGCCATAGGGGTTCAGAGGCGCTTGGGGATGGGCCTCGTCCATCGGCAGATAGACGGGGTCGCCATAGGTGGCGCAGGTCGAGGAGAAGACCATCGCCTCGATCCCGCCGCGCCGCGCCGCCTCGATCAGGGTCAGGGCGCCGACGACATTGTTGTCATAGAAGCGGCCTGGCGCCTTGACCGATTCCCCCACCTCGATCAGGGCGGCGAAATGCAGGACCGCAACGGGCCTGTGTCTGGCGATCACCGCATCCAGGCGAGCGCCGTCGCGGATGTCGCCGGTCTCCAGTTCGCCCCACTGGACGAAGGCCGCATGACCGTTCGACAGATTGTCATAGACCACCGGCGTGAAACCGGCCTGGGACAGGGCTAGGCAGGTGTGCGACCCCACATAGCCGGCGCCGCCCGTGACCAGGATGGTGCTGGCCATGCCGCTCTCCCCTTGGACCGTTGCCGGCACAGACACGGGAGCGTGTTGAAGCCTGCCGTCCTAAGATGGATAACAGCCTGGGGTCATTCTTTCTGTCAATCCAGGGTATTGTCTCGCTTCAGATCCGGCGGCGTCGCCTCGTCGGTCAGGATGCGGATGGCCTCATCGACCGTGACGAGGGTCTGGGCCTGCGAGCCCAGGCGGCGGATGGCGACCATGCCTTCCTCGGCCTCCTTGCGACCGACGACGGCGATGACCGGCACCTTGCCGACCGAGTGTTCGCGGACCTTGTAGCCCACCTTCTCATTGCGCAGGTCGATCTCGGTGCGCAGGCCGGCGGCCTTGAACTTGGCCATGACCTCGCGGGCGTAGTCGTCGGCGTCCGAGGTAATGGTCGCCACCACGGCCTGGGTCGGCGCCAGCCACAGGGGGAAGGCGCCGGCGTAGTTCTCGATCATGATGCCGATGAACCGCTCGAACGATCCGAGGATCGCGCGGTGCAGCATGACCGGCCGGTGCTTCTGGCCATCCTCGGCGATGTAGGTCGCATCCAGGCGTTCGGGCAGGACATAGTCCAGTTGGATCGTGCCGCAGGTCCATTCGCGGCCGATGGCGTCCTTGACCACGAAGTCCAGCTTGGGCGCGTAGAAGGCGCCGTCGCCTTCGGTGATGACCGGCTCGGTTCCGGCGGCGCGGGCGGCCTCCAGCATCAGGGCCTCGGCCTTGTCCCAGAACTCGTCGGTGCCGGCGCGGTTCTCGGGCCGAGTGCCCAGGCTGATGTAGGCCGTCTGCATGTCCAGGTCGGCGTGGACGCTGCGGGCCAGTTTGATGAACTCAGCCGTCTCCTCGACGATCTGGTCCTCGCGGCAGAAGATGTGGGCGTCGTCCTGGGTGAAGCCGCGCACTCGCATCAGGCCGTGCAGCGATCCCGACGGCTCATAGCGGTGGCAGGCGCCGAACTCGGCCATGCGCAGCGGCAGCTCGCGATAGGAGCGCTGGCCCTGGTCGAAGATTTGAACGTGGCCCGGACAGTTCATCGGCTTGAGGCTCAGTTCCTCGCCCTCGACCGTCTCGCAGACGAACATGTTTGGCCGGTATTTGTCCCAGTGGCCGCTCTGTTCCCAGAATTTCCGGTCCAGAACCTGGGGCGTCTTGACCTCGACATAGCCGGCGGCGTCCAGGCGGCGGCGCATATAGGCCTCCAGCACGCGCCACAGGACCCAGCCCTTGGGGTGCCAGAAGACCATGCCCCGGCCCTCTTCCTGCATGTGGAAGAGTTCCATGGCCTTGCCGACCTTGCGGTGGTCGCGCTTCTCGGCCTCTTCCAGACGCAGCAGGTGGGCGTCCAAGTCTTCCTTAGTGGCCCAGGCGGTGCCGTAGATGCGCTGCAGCTGTTCGCGTTTCGAATCCCCGCGCCAATAGGCGCCGGCCAGCTTGGTCAGTTTGAACGCCTTGCCGACGTGGCGGGTCGAGGGGAAGTGCGGGCCCCGGCACAGGTCGATCCAGTCGCCCTGCTTATAGAGGGTAATGGTTTCGGTCCCCGGCAGGTCGCGGATCAGCTCGGCCTTGAACTTCTCGCCGCGGGCCTCGAAGAATTGGATCGCCTCATCGCGCTCCCACACTTCGCGCTCGAACTTGGCGTCGCGGTCGACAATCTTCGCCATTTGCTTTTCGATGGCGGCGAAGTCGTCGGTCGAGAAGGGCTCCTCGCGGAAGAAGTCGTAATAGAAGCCGTCCTCGATGGCTGGGCCGATCGTGACCTGGGTGCCGGGGAACAGGGTCTGGACCGCTTCGGCCAGGACGTGGGCCGTGTCGTGACGGATCGTATAGAGGGCGGCGGGATCGTCGCGCATGATCAGGCGGAAGTCGCCGCTCGTCTCCAGCACCCGGCCCATGTCGCGCTGCTCGCCGTTCAACTCGGCCAGAACGGCCTTCTTGGCCAGTGACGGCGAGATCGAGGTTGCGACGTCGCGCGCCGTGGAGCCTTCGGGATACTGGCGAACCGCGCCGTCGGGGAATTTCAGGTCGATCATGACTGCTGTTCTTTTTGGTCGGTCTTCAGGGGCGGAACCGGGTCGTAACCCGACCCGCCGAAGGGATGGCATTTACAGAGCCTGCGCATGGTGAGCCATCCCCCCTTGACCGGTCCGTGCTGGATCAGGGCGTCGCGCCCGTAATCCGAACAGGTCGGCAGGAACCGGCACTGCTGGCCGATCAGGGGAGACAGCGTCAGCTTGTAGCCCCGATGGGCCGCGCGCACGCCGCGTTCATAGAGAGACATCACGTCCCTTCGCCGGGGGCTGGAAGAGTTCGCCGCGCTTATCCCCTGTCATCGCAGGGGGATCAACCGGTCGTGCCCCTCAGGCCGCGCCGGCGAGGCGAGTTCGGGCGGTCAGGGCGTTGTTAACCGCCTCCAGCGTCGCCTCCAGCGAGACCAGGGTCGAGGCGTGGCGGGCGGGATAATCCGCCACCTGCCGCAAGAGACGCAGATCCTCGAACCGGCCGCTTGGGCCTTCGCCGCCGGACTTCAGCATGGCGGACATGGCGTCACGAGCGTCCCGGAGTTCATCGACCGACGCGCCGATTACAGACTGGCCCAGCACCCCCGCGGCGGCCTGACCCAAGGCGCAGGCCTTCACGTCCTGAGCGAAGCGGGCGACGCGGCCTTGATCGTCCAGTGTCACATCGACGGTCGCCCGCGATCCGCACAGCTTGGCGACCCGCTCGCCGGTGCCGTCAGGCGCGGGCAGACGCCCCGCATGCGGGAGGTTCGCCGCCAGCGACAGGATGCGCGCGCTGTAGAGGTCGTCGATCATGGGGCGAAGATAGGGTGTTCGACGCCGGCGCGAAACCTCCCCCCCGTTGTGAGGAGGGGAGGCCCGTTCGGCTCAGTCCCGGATCGGCAGGAAGAGATCGGTGATCGCCTGATGCTCCGCCACGTCGGGGAAGAGGCTGACCCTCTGGGCGAACATCGGGAAGTCGCGCAGTTCCTGCCCGCTGTCCGGCAACCACTGACCATAAAGCCAATTCGCCGCCGCGCTCAGGTCGTCGCTGTTTCCGATCTGGCGCAGAACCGCGCAACGCCCGGCGGGTATGACCCCCGCCACCACGTCCGGGTCGTTCGGCGAGATCGCTCGGTTCGTGGCGGCGCACAGATCGACGCGATAGGCCTGCGGCGACGCCTCGTCGGGCTCGGGATGGAAGACGTTGAAGGTCGCGCTGATCTTGGGCGGCAGGCCGGCCGCCTTTCGCCAGGCGATGAAACGGCGAATGGTCTCGCCGATCTCTGCGGGGACCGCCCCTATGCGCCATGATGGCGACGGGGGTTTCGGGAAAGTCGAGAATGCGGACGTCGGTTTGGTCGAAGGTCTGTGACATGGTCTGGCTCCTGGCTTGAATGAGCGGCGTCTGGGCCGCGAGCCAAGGATTCCAGCGGGGCTCTCTTCTGAAGCCGGTGGGGCTCTGGTCGTAATGACGCCGGAAGGCGCGACTGAACGCCTCCGGCCCCTCGAAACCGCTGTCGAGCGCGATCTCCAGGACGCTATGCCCGTTGCGGAAGGCCAGCCTGTAGGCCGCGCGTTTCAGGCGCGTGAGCTGCACATAGCGGCCCAGGCTGACCCCGAACAGCGAAGAGAACTGCCGCTGGAAATGATGACGGGAGAAGGCCGCAACCTCGCTGACCGCCGCCACGCTCAGATCCTCATCCAGGTGCTCGTCGATGAAGACGAGCGCCCGGTGCATCCGCGCGTGATAGTTGTCGATGACGTTCCGGCCCATCCGCACCTCCTTGGCGCATGCAGGGATAAAGATCAGTCGGCGGGCGAACCTGACCGGGAATGCTGATGCGTCAGACCTGCGCGGTGAACGTCAGCGTCCCGTCGGTTCCGACTTCAAGCCCAGCATCCGCGTAGTCCGCCAGTGTGGGATGATCCGTCTCCAGCGGATGGGTCCAGGCGGCGGTGACGACCATCACGTCGGCGCCGGCCGCTTCGCCCGCCTTGATGCCGGCGGCGGCGTCCTCGAACACCAGGCAGTCGGCGACGTCGAAGCCCAGGGTCGCGGCGGCCTTCAGATAGCCGGCGGGGTCGGGCTTGCCGCGTTCGACGTCCTCAGCGGTGATCATGACCGCGGGCGGCGTCACCCCGGCCGCCTTCAGTCGGGCGCGGGCCAGGGGGACGGACGCGGAAGTGACCACGGCCCAGCGGTCGGGCGGCAGGCGTTTGACGAAGTCGATGGCGCCGGGAATGGGAGCGACGCCGTCCACGTCCTCGATCTCGCCCCGCTCGACCCAGGCGACCTCGGCGTCCAGGTCGATGTCGAGCAGGTTCTGTTTGCGGATGGTGTCGACGGCCCGCACCCCGTGCATGACCGACAGCAGGGCCGCGACATCCAGGCCGTGACGCTCGGCCCAGCGGGTCCAGACCCGTTCGGCGGCGAGCGTCGAGGTGATCAGGGTGCCGTCCATGTCGAACAGGAAGGCCTGGTAGGTGCGGGGTGCGGGGAGTGAAGCCATGGCCTCATCCACCACGCGGGCGGCCCGACCGCAACGGGTCGATCAGCCGCCTTGCAGCGAATTCCAGGTGCGGGCCGTGTCGGTCGTCGGCGTGTTCGCCGGTGCGCCGCCGCTGGACGGCGCGGCGCCGGCCGTGCCGCGCGCACGCAGCCATTGCAGGTTCTGCTCGGCCTGTTCGGGCGGAAGCTCGCGGCGCAGGATTTGTTCGGCCTCGCCCATCTTGCCTTGCAGGCCCAGCACCATGGCCAGGTTCTGGCGCACCTTGGCCGAGGCGGTCGGCTGGGCGACGGCGCGGCGCAACAGGGTCTCGGCGCCCGGCGCATCGCCCTGGGTCAGGGCGGCGGTGGCGGCGTTGGTCAGGACATCGGGATTGTCGGGCGACAGGGCCAGGGCCTGGTTCCAGGCGGCGCGGGCGTCGTCCGTGCGGCGCACCTGTTCATAGGCCACGCCCAACAGCGAATAGGCACGCCAGTCGCGCGGGGCCTGATTGCGGGCCTGTTCCAGAGGCGCGACGCCATAGAAGGCCTGGCCCCGCGCGATATGAGCGCGACCCAGCTCCAGCAGGGCGTCGAGATTGTTCGGCTGGACGGTCAGGGTCGCCTGGGCGGCCTCGGCGGCCTGATCGTAGCGGCCCAGTTCGCGCAGGGCCTGGGCCAGCTTTACCCCCGCGACCGCATCGGTCGGGTTGGCTTCCTGTTCCGAGGCCCAGAAGACCGAGCGTGACAGGGCGTCCATCCGGTCATAGGTGGCGCGGACCGCTGCGGACGATGGCGCGCGCGTCTGGGCCTGAGTCTGGGCCTGCGTGGCCGGCGTAAGGTCGGCCGCCAGGGCTGATCCGCCGGACAGGGCGATCAGGGCGACGGTTGCGAGAAGGGCGGGCATGCGCGACATGGGTCAGGTCCAGGCGGTCCTTGGGTCTTGCCCCTAGAATCGCCTTTTCGCGTCAACTGATGGTTAACTTCGTCCCGAGGGCCCCATGTCCGTCTCGCATCCCCTGCTGGTTTCCGCCCAAGACGGCGACGGCGCGATCCCGATCCGCTTCGTTCAGGCGGGCGGTGCGCTGGATGTCGGCGCCCGCCGCTGGGGTGATCTGCACAGGTTCGAGGGTAAGGCGGGGCAGCTTTTGGTCGTGCCGGGATCGGACGGCGAGATCGCCCAGGTCGTGGTTGGATCGGGGACGACGTTCGATCCGATGAGCGTGCGGGGCCTGTCGGCGCGGTTGCCGGGCGGCCTTTATCGGCTTGAGGTGGCGGCCGAGGACGCGGAACTTGCGACCCTGGCCTTCCTCTTGGGAGCCTATGTGTTCGACCGCTACAAGGCCCGGCCCGATCGGGCGCCGGCCAGGCTGGCCGCGCCGGACGGGGTGGATGTCGCCGAGGTCTCGCGCATCGCCGCCGCCTGCGCCCTGGCGCGCGAGATGGTCGATACGCCGGCCGCCGACATGGGGCCGCTGCAGATCGAGACCATCGCCCGCGAGATCGCCGAGAGCGCCGGCGCCGCGATCAGCGTCACGACCGGCGACGCCCTGCTGGAGGAGAACTATCCCGCCGTCCACGCCGTCGGCCGCGCCGCCGCCCCGCATCGGGCGCAGCGCCTGATCGAGATCGGCTGGAAGCTGGACCGGACTGACCTGCCGCTGGTGGCTCTGGTCGGCAAGGGGGTGGTGTTCGACACCGGCGGCCTGGACCTGAAGCCCGCCGCCGGCATGCGTAACATGAAGAAGGACATGGGCGGCTCGGCCCATGCCCTGGCCCTGGGACGGCTGGTGATGCAGGCGGACCTCCCCGTACGGCTGGTGGTCATCGTGGCGGCGGTGGAGAATGCGGTGTCCGCCGACGCCTTCCGGCCCGGCGACGTGCTGAACAGCCGCAAGGGCCTGACGATCGAGATCGGCAACACAGACGCCGAGGGGCGGCTGATCCTGGCCGACGCCCTGACGCGGGCGGGCGAGCACGAACCGGACCTGACGCTGGATTTCGCCACCCTGACCGGGGCTGCAAGGGTCGCGCTGGGGCCGGACCTGCCGCCCCTCTATACCGACGACGAGGCGTTGGCCGCCGGGCTGCTGGCGGCGGCGGGGCAGGTGCGCGATCCGCTGTGGCGGATGCCGCTGTGGGCCGGCTATCGCGCTGCGCTGGATACCGAAATCGCCGATCTTAAGAACGACAGCTCCGCCTGGGCCCAGGCCGGATCGGTCACCGCCGCCCTGTTCCTGCAGAAGTTCGCCCCGACCACCGGCGCCTGGGCGCACATGGACATCTTCGCCTGGAACCCCCGCGCCCGGCCTGGCCACCCCGAGGGCGGTGAGGCTCAGGCGTTGAGGGCCTGCTACGCCATGCTCAAGGCGCGTTACGCCGACTGACGATCAGGCGAAGGCGAAACCAGGGTCCGGCTCGCCGTCGCTGGACGGGGATCGCGGCGCCCACGGCTTTCTGGTGCGCCCGCCCCGCGACCGCGCGCCGCGTCTGATCCGGCCGATCAGGGCGCCGGCTCGGCTGAGGGCCATATCCCGCTGTCGAACCAGGCCGCGCCAGCCGGCGACGGCGCGCAGACTGATAGCCAGGATGACCAGATCGAAGATCACGGTCACGTCGAACATCAGAACCCAGGCGATCATGTCCGGCGCCGCCATGGAGAACAGCCGCACGCCTTCGGCCTCGAACAGCAAGATCGCCGCGACGCCCAGCAGGACGACCAGGCCGAGGCCCAGCATCCGACCGCGCGACAGACGCGCCAGAAGTCGCGCCGGCGCCTCGACCAGCCATCGCCGTAGAGCGATGCCGACAAGCCCTTCGTCGGCGACGGTCAGGCCAAGCACGATCAACAGCATCAGCGACAAAAGCACCTGAATCTCCAATAGAACCGGACGGCGTCTGGCATCTGAGGTGGCCTCTGAAGGCGAAGCTTCAAGGTGTCATATTGAATTCGAGAACGCGGTTCTGTTGATTTCTTTCGTAAAAGCGACGGCCGTTAACGGCCCCTAAGCCATCGGGGGATAAGGCTGTGGGTTCAATCACGCGAGTTCACGTTGACCGACGTCCTCGATCTTCTTCCGCCCGGCGACCGCCTCGCTCGCCCCGACCTCGCCGAACAGGCGCTGGAAGGGCTGGTGCGCGCGGGCGCCTATCGGGCGACCGAGGCCATGCATTGCCGCGCGGCCGTGGCCGACATCCTGTCCGACGAAGACGGGCGGATCGACCAGTTGCTGCACGGCGAAATCTTCGATGTTCTGGATCGGGCGAACGGCCGGGCCTGGGGCCGGGCGCGTCGGGACGGCGTGGTTGGCTGGGTCGTGCTGGACAGCCTGTCGAGCGGCGCGCCGCTGGCGACCTATCGCGTCGCCGCCGTGGACGCGGCCCTGCCGCTGAACGCCCTGGTGATCGAAGCGGCAGATCTGGCCGAGGGCGCTTTGCGTCCTGTGGGCGAGTTCGAGACCGATCTGGTCGCCGTGGCCGAACGGCTGCTGGGCCGTCCGCACGAGCTGGGCGCGCGGTCTTCGATCTCGACCGACTGTTCAGGTCTGGTGCAACAAGCGCTGCTGGCGTGCGGCCTGCCGGGTCCACGCCGGTCGGACGCCCAGGCCCAGCTCGGACGGGCGGTTTCTTCGTCCGACATCCAGCGCGGCGACATCGTCGTCTGGTTGGCGCCGACCGGCGATCAGGACTGGACCGGCCATTCGGCGTTGATGCTGGACGGCGAGCGGATCATCCATGCGACGGGCGGCAAGGGGGTGGTCATCGAACCCCTGGCCGAGGTCGAGGCGCGCCTGATCGCCGACGGTTTCGCCGCCGCCGTCTTCCGCCGCCTCTAGTCGCGCATCGTCCGCATCGCCCCCAGCCGGGCGAAGGCCAGGGTCAGGGCCTTGCGGCGCGCGGGCGCCAGCGTCATCGACGGCGCCTCACGCACCACCGCCCCGCCGAAGCCGTCGGCGACGATCAGGCCCGGCTCGTCCGGCAGGATGTCTTGCGGAAACTCGGGCGTGACGGCGAAATAGAAGGCGTCGCAGAACGGTCCGTATTCATGCCATTTGCGATCGACGCGGTAGTCGTCGACGCCAGACTTCACTTCGCAGATGACGATGTCGCCCTTGCGCCCGATGGCCATGACGTCGGCGCGACGGCCGTTGGGCAGGCAGACTTCCAGCAGTGGTGCATAGCCCATGTCCATCATCAGCCGAGCCGCGCCGCGCGTGACCGATTGCGTGGTTTGGGGGCGGCTGAAGACGAGTTCGAGATGGGCGACGGCGGACATGCCGACAGCTTATGTTCCGCCTACGTTCCCATCGCAAGCGTCGCCTTTACAGGCCGGTGTGGACCAGGCGGCCGGTGCTGAAGCCCAGGGCGCGGACGCGGGTCAGGATGCGGTCGCGCTCGGCTTGGGAAGCATTCTGATTGCGGTGCCAGATCCACCAGTTCGACTTGTCCGGCAGGCCCATGATGGCCCAGCTGTAGTCCGGGGCGTGGTCGTAGACCCAGTAATTCTGGCCGGCCAGACCGCCGAAGCTGAGCAGGCCGGTCAGGCTGAACCTGAACTTGGCGTTGGTCGTGGTGTCGGTCACGCGGGCGTTGGCGCGCAGCACCTCGACCTTGCCGTCGTTGCGGCGGGTGCAGGTCACGGCGATGGCGTAGCGGTCGGCGGCGTCGCGTTGGGTAAAGTCGATCTGCGCGCGGCTGCAGTCCTTCTGGACGTTGTTGTGATTGCGCTCGATCTCGAACCAGCGGCCGTCGAACTGTCCCAGATCGACGCTTTGCGCTTGGGCGAAAGCCGTGGCGGGCAGGAAGGCCAGGGCGGCGGAGGCGGCGATCAGGCTGGCGCGAAACATGGGCGTATCCTCGTTCGGTTTGCAGGGGATACGACGCACCGGCATGATCGGTTGCCTTCAGCGTTTCAAGCGCGACCGATTGACCGCCCATTCCTCGCGCGTCTGGCCCCACAGATCGACGGCGTGATCCTGAAGCGGATCGGGCAGGACGCCCGGTCCGCGATTGCGCGATCCCAGCCGCGTCGCCACCCCGGCCGAGGCCAGATTTTCGGGGTCGATACAGTGGATCACGTCGTCCCAGCCCAGAATGTCGAAGGCATAGTCCATCGTCGCTGTGGCGGCCTCGGCCGCATAGCCCTTGCCGGTCGCATCACGGTGCAGGCTCCAGCCCACCTCGCGGCCGGGCCAGCCATAAGGGTGCAGCGGGCCGATCCGGCCGATCCACAGGCCGGTGGACTTCTCCAGGATCGAGAACATGCCCTCGCCAGTCAGGGCCCACATGCCGGCGACGGTGCAGATCATGCGCCAGACCTGGGGTGCGGGCTGGACGCCGCCGATGAAGCGGGCGGTCTCGGGATCGGCCATGAACTCGGCCCAGCGCGGAAAGTCCTCGACCGCCGGCGGACGCAGGATCAGCCGTTCGGTCTCCAGGGTCGGACCGAGCACCAAATGGGGCGGGACGACATAGGCATCGCTCACAGCAGATACTCCCGCTCAAGCTCGTAATGGCTGCCGCTGTCGGTCAGGACGCTGGAATACAGGCCGAAGCGGTCGATGCGGATCGGCGGCGAGTGCAGCAGATTGTGTCCCGCCATCCACGCGCCGATCCGGTCGGGATTGGTCTGGGTCTTCAGATAGGCCAGGGTCACGTGCGGCTTGTAGGTGCGCGCCTCCATCGTGATCCCGGCCCGCTCGCCCGCCGATTTGCAGCGCCCCGCCAGCACGGACAGCCGTTCGTTGGGCGTCTCGACCCCGGCCCACAGGGTATGGCTGCGGTGGTCGTCGCCGAAACAGCCGACGCCCTTCAGCGCGATTTCGAACGGCCCGCCCGCCACGCGCGCCAGTTCCGACGCCAGGTCGTCGGCGCGGCGTTCGTCGGTTTCGCCATAGAAGCTGAGCGTGACGTGCAGGGCGTCCAAGGGCCGCCAGCGCGCGCCGGGCAGGCCGGATTGACGCCGCTTCAGCGTCTCTCCGACATCGGGCGGCAGGGTCAGGGCGGTGAACAGGCGAAGCATGCGACCGAAGGTAGCGGCAGGAACAACGGCCTCCAAGTCCGGTTTTCCTTGCAGCGGGGGCCCAGGCTCACGATATTCAAACCCTGTGACCGGAGAAGCCTCTCCGGCCAATCGGAGAAAGTTCGTCGCCATGAGCGATTTCAACAACGGCTACGCCCGTCCTCTGCCGCAGACGGCCGACATGTCGGTCGACGCCGGCCTGCGCAGCTTCATGCTGGGCGTCTACAACAAGCTGGCCCTGGGCCTGGTGGTCGCCGCCGCCCTGGCCTACACGACCGGCAACGTCCCGGCCGTCCAGCAACTGCTCTACACCGTCGGTCCCGACGGTCGCATGGGTATGACGATGCTGGGTATGGCGATCCAGTTCGCCCCGCTGGTGCTGATCTTCGGCTCGATGTTCTTTATGAAGAACCCGACGGCCGGCGCGACCAACATTCTCTACTGGCTGGTTGTGGCGACCATGGGCGCCTCGCTGGGCTGGGTCTTCCTGCTCTATACCGGCGCCAGCGTGGCTTCGACCTTCCTGGTCACGGCGGCGGCCTTCGGTGGTCTCAGCCTGTATGGCTACACCACCAAGCGTGATCTCTCGCCGATGGGCACCTTCCTGATCATGGGCGTGATCGGCCTGATCATCGCTTCGCTGGTCAACATGTTCTGGCCGAACGGCGTCCTGTACTGGATCATCAGCGCCGCCGGCGTGCTGTTGTTCTCCGGCCTGATCGCCTTCGACACCCAGCGCCTGAAGATGAGCTACTACGCGCTGGAAGGTGACAAGAACGCCATGGGCGTCGCCACCAGCTATGGCGCGCTCAGCCTGTTCATCAACTTCGTGAACCTGTTCCTCTTCCTGCTGCGTTTCATGGGCGGCAATCGGAACTAAGGTCTGTCGCAAGATGGATATAGAAAGGGCCCCCCGCGGGGCCCTTTCTTTTTGTGCGGTCGAATAAGTGGTGCGACATTTTGGCGCGCTTTGCTCGCTCGCCTCGGTTGCTAAGGCTTCCCGCAGCTTAGCTCTGGGGGAAGAAATGCTGACACAGTCTGCAGAGGTATTTCGCAGGGGTGTCAGGCTGGCCGCTCAGTTGCGTAGGCTGCCTGGCCGCGTCGCCGCCATAGAGCGTTCCTTACGTGATATAACCGAGGTTCAACGCGCACACAGGTTGGTGATTGATCAGGCGACTTTGCCCGAACCTTTGCTTTGGAGAGGACAGCCTCCCCTTCTGGTGAGCGGAGGCCCTGGAGTGCGCATTTTTGATCGCGGGGGCCTATGTCGACAGGATAGCTTCCAGCAACCCTACTTCTCCTTCTGGTCTGCCCGACTCAACGAAAACCTCCGATATCATCGCAAGCTTTGGGAGTTTGTATTTATCGCTCAGGCTTTGTGGGAGAGGGGGTTCTGCGTTCCTGGTAAGCGGGGTCTTGGTTTTGGTGTCGGTCGTGAACCCTTGACGGCAATGTTCGCGTCAGAAGGCGTCGCTGTGACGGCCACAGATTTAGCCGCCGACGGCCGTGTAGAACTGGGCTGGGAAGCGACGAACCAGCACGCGTCGGGGAAGGAAGCATTGCGTAATCCAGAAATATGTCCCGACGCGCTATTCCATAGGAATGTCGAGTTTCTACCCTGCGACATGAACGCCATTTCCCAAGATTTGACCGGCTATGATTTCTGCTGGTCTGCTTGCGCTCTGGAACACTTGGGTTCCATTGAGAAAGGCTTGGCCTTCATAGAGCGTTCGATCGATTGTCTCGCGCCGGGCGGGTGGGCTGTTCACACAACGGAATTCAACATTTCTTCAAACGACGAAACCGTCGACAATGAAGGGACCGTTCTGTTCCGGCGACGCGACATAGAAGCGCTGATGCAAAAGCTATCGGATCAGGGGCATGACGTGGCCGAGATGGACTGGTCATGGGGGGGCGGCCCGTTGAACAATATCTAGACCTGCCGCCCTTTCGGGCTGAGCCCCATCTCAAGATGGCTCTCAGCGGGTTCGAGACCACTTCAATCGGTGTTCTGATCAGAAAGAAGCGGTCCATTTCGACCTAATCCACCACCTGAAACTTGCGGCCGTCGAAGACCCGCAGCACCTGGGCCAGGTCGCGGCCGCGTTTCAGTATCTGGCCGCCTTCGCCGATGACGGCCCATTGGCCCTGGCGCGTCTGGAGGGCGGGGCGTTTTTCGATGCGATAGAGCGGTGCGTCGCCGGAGCGGCGGAAGACGGCGAACTCGGCGAAGTCCTTGTGGCCCACGATGCCGTAGTCGCGCCATTCGCCCTGGGCGACCATGCGGCCATAGACCCGCAGGATGGGGTCCAGTTCGCGACGGTCGAAGAAGACAGGTCCGGCGGTGGGCGTCGCGTCGTGAGGGTTCATGCTCATGCCCCTCAACTTAAGGGCACGGCGGTCCAGCGCCAGTGGGCGCGAGGAAAACAACGCAGACACGAAATGGCCCCGTTTCGGTCCTTCGCCCGCCCGGTTGGGCGACGAAATATCGATCATCGGCTCGTCGGAGTTCGGAAGCGTCCCGGATCCTGAACAGCCCCCCCAGCCCCCCTGGATGTTTCCACCAAGGGCTCCGGCGGCCGATGCTTCCTCCAAGCGAGCGCCCGCCCTGCCTTTCCCCTCCCCCTCCCTGGCAAGGCGGGCGTTTCGCTGTCTGGAGCTCTGCTCGACAGCGGTAGGACGCCCTGACCCGGCCTGGAGCCCCGCCGCCTAGAGCGGCAGGGTCAGGTTAAGGGTCTCTCCATTCCTTAGCACAGTCGCCTCGACCGAACCCGTCGCACCCTGGAGGGCGGTGGCGGCCGCCTGGGCGTCAGGCACGGCTGCGCCGCCGATGGCGGTGATCAGGTCGCCGGCCGTCAGTTCGGCCTGGGCGGCGGGCGAGCCGGCGGTGACGGCGACGACCTGGGCGCCGCCGTCCTGGTTCCGCAGCGTCGCGCCATAGGCCAGCACAGACTGGGCGCCGACGACCACGGGCAGATCAACGGGCGTCTCGACCGACAGGCTGGTCACAGCATCGCGGCCTCCGCGCAGATAGGAAACGCTGAGGTCCGAACCGGGCGCGGCGATGCCGATGGTGGCGTTGACCGAGCCGGCGTTGGCGACGGGGCGGCCCTGGATGCGGGTGATGACGTCGTTGTGGCGCAGGCCTGCACGCTCGGCCGGCGATCCCGGCGCGACATCGGCGACGACTGCGCCGCGCACGATGCCCAGGTGCAGCTCGCGCGCGCGCTCGGCGTTCAGCGAGCCGAAGATGGCGCCGGTCTCGCCGCGCTTGACCTCGCCGTTCTTCTTTAGCTGGTCGGCGACATACAGCATGATCCGCGTCGGCACGGCGAAGGCGATGCCGTCGTTGCCGCCGCCCAGGCCGCCCGACAGGATCGAGGTGTTGATGCCGATCAGCCGGCCGCGGCTGTCCAGCAGCGGCCCGCCCGAGTTGCCCGAGTTTACCGCCGCGTCGGTCTGGATATAGTCCTCGACCGCATCGCCCAGGCCCGAGCGGTTCAAACCCGAGATGACGCCCATGGTCAGGGTCTGGTCCAGGCCCAGCGGATAGCCGACCGCAAAGGCCAGGTCGCCGGTCCGCAGGGTGTCGGAATCCACCGTCTGGACCTGTTTCAGGTTCAGGGGCCGACCATCCGGCACGATGCGCAGCACGGCGATGTCGGTGGCCTTGTCCGCCCCGACCAAGACGGCGTCGAACAGGCGGCCGTCGGTCAGGTCGACGGTGAACTTGCGCCCGCCCTCGACCACGTGATTGTTGGTGATCAACAGGCCCTCGGCCGCATCGACGATGACGCCGGAACCGGAGGCATAGGGTTTGGGATCGGCGGCGTCCGAACTTGGGCCGCGCGACTGGCCCAGGGTCGTCACCTGCACCACCGCCGGCAGCGAACCCTCGAGCCCCGACGAGAAGCTGAACACGCCACGACGGGCGTCATAAGGCAGGCCGGCGGCGCCCGACTGGGCCAGCACCGGCGACGCCGAGGCCAGCAGGGCGAGCGCGAGGGCCATGGAGGAGACGGCCTTGAGGCGGATCGGCATGAGCATTCCCTTGATCGAACGACGACCCTAGCCCGAGTTTTCGCTTCTGACGATGGCCCTGATGCGCGATGGGCGGGCGGAATGAACAGATCGCGACAGGGGTTGCGTCCGGCGCCGTACGGCGTGACCATAGGGCGACGAATACAGGGAAGGCCGCCGCATGAGCCAGACGACGATCGAACGCAGCCGTTCGGGTTCGACGCCGTTCGACCGCCTGTTCCGCGACCACCCGCGCGAGGTCGAAGAGACCTATGTTCAGCACATGGTCGCCTCGGCCGGGTTCGGCTTCAAGCTGCTGCGTCTGGCGGGCGCCGCCTTCGCCCACGCCGTCGTGCCGGGCGTGCACAAGACCACCGTCTCGACCGCGATCCGCGGCATGGCCTGCGACATGGGCGGCCGGGCCGAAGAGGCGCGCGAGACCCGGATGCGCGACGCCGGCGTCTGGGACGTGGGCCTCTAAAGTCGCCGAATCCGCCCCGGCCATGCAATCGCCGGGATCCGTGCTATATAGGCCGGCTTAACCTCACGCAGGATCGCCGCCTTGAGCATCACGCTCGACCTTTCGCGCGTCTCTAACGCGCCCGCCGTAAAGGCCCCCGTCAACCTCAGCGGTCTGACGCGCGCGGGCTTGCGCCAGGCCCTGATCGACGCCGACGTCTGTCCGCCCGAAAAGGCCAAGATGCGCGCCAGCCAAGTCTGGGGCTGGATCCACCACTACGGCGTGACCGAGTTCTCGGCCATGAGCAATGTCGCCAAGGACATGCAGGCCAGGCTGGCCGAGCATTTCACCCTGGCCCGCCCCGAGATCGTCGAACGCCAGGTGTCCAAGGACGGCACTCGCAAATGGCTGATCCGCACCGCGCCGGGCATCGAGATCGAGACGGTCTATATCCCTGACGTCGGCCGGGCCGGCGCCCTGTGCGTGTCCAGCCAGGTCGGCTGCACTCTGAACTGCACCTTCTGCCACACCGGCACGCAGAAGCTGGTGCGCAACCTGACCGCCGCCGAGATCGTGGCCCAGGTGCAGGTCGCCCGCGACGACCTGGAGGAGTGGCCGTCGCCTAAGGAAGACCGTCGCCTGTCGAACATCGTCTTCATGGGCATGGGCGAGCCGCTCTACAATCTGGACCATGTCGCCGACGCCATCGACATCATTTCGGACAACGAGGGCATCGCCCTGTCGCGTCGCCGGATCACCGTCTCGACGTCGGGCGTCGTGCCGCAACTGGACGCCCTGGGCATGCGCACGGCGGCCATGCTGGCCATCAGCCTGCACGCCACCAACGACGCCCTGCGCGACGTGCTGGTGCCGCTGAACAAGAAATACAATCTCGAACAGCTGATGGCGGGCATCCGGGCCTATCCCGGCCTGTCCAACGCGCGCCGGGTGACGTTCGAATACGTCATGCTGAAGGGCGTCAACGACAGCCCCGAGGAGGCGCGCGCCCTGCTGAAGCTGATCGAGGGCATTCCGGCCAAGATCAACCTGATCCCGTTCAACCCCTGGCCGGGCGTCGAATACGAATGCTCGGACTGGAAGACGATCGAGCGTTTCGCCGCCATCCTGAACAAGGCCGGCTACGCCTCGCCCATCCGCACCCCCCGCGGCCGCGACATCCTGGCCGCCTGCGGTCAGCTGAAGTCCGAGAGCGAGAAGGTCCGCGCCAGCACGCTCAGGAAGGCGGAGCAGGCGGCGGCTTGATCTGCGTCTCCTCCCCATGAAATGGGGAGGGGGACCGCGAAGCGGTGGAGGGGCTCTTGGAGTCACGCTGCCGCTTGTGATGGACCAAAGAGCCCCTCCGTCACGGCGCGAAGATGCGCCGCGCCACCTCCCCATCGCTACGCGATAGGGAGGAGACACAACCCTCGACACATAATGTCACGCACTGTGTCCCGGCCGCGCTTGCGGATTGGGGCGACAATCGGGCAAGGCGTCTAGGTATGGATCCGTCCTTGTCGAACGTCCTTTCCAGCGCCGAGGTTCAAGCTTTCGCCTCGGGGTTCCCGGTCATGGTCATGCACCTGATCGTCACCCTGCTGCTGCTCGCGGCGGGCGCCACGGTCTATGCCCTGCTGACGCCTTGGAAAGAGGTCGACCTGATCCGTCAGGGCAATACGGCCGCCGCCATCGCTTTCGCGGGCATCCTGGTGGGTCTGGCCGTGCCGTTGGCGGTGTCTCTTTCGGTCTCGACCTCCGTGCGCGATATCGCCATCTGGGGCGTGGCGACGGTGGTGCTGCAGTTGCTGGCGTTCCGGGTGGTGGACCTGTTGCTGACCGGCCTGCCGCAGCGGATCAAGGACGGCGAGATCGCGGCGGCGGTGGTGCTGCTGGGCGCCAAGCTGGCGACGGCCGTGATCCTGTCCGCCGCGCTGACCGGCTGATCGGCCGGGGTCATGCAGTTTCCCCGCCTGCCGGACTGGGCCATCTACGGAGCGGTGGCGGCCGTGTTTCTGGCGGTGTCTCTGGGCCGTCGCGAGAATGCGGATGCGCCGCCCGCGTCGGCGCCTGCGTCTGAGGTCGAAGGCCCGCTCTTGGGACCGATCACGCCGTTCGACGCCGCCGTGACCGTCGATGCGGGCGAGGCGCCGTTCAAGCCGTCGTCGGGGACCGCCTTCTCCATCGCTGGACGTGGGCGCTGGGTCACGGCGCGCCATGTGGTCGAGGGTTGTCGCAGGCCCGCCCTGGTGGTGGGACAGGGCCGCGCGGTGGCGGCCGACGTGCGCCTGGCGCCGCGCGCGGACATCGCCCTGCTGATCACCGACGGCGGACCGGCGGCGCTGCCGGTTGCGGCCGAGGCGCCGTTGAGGAAGGGGCAGAGGGCCTTTCATCCCGGCTTTCCGCAGGGACGGCCCGGTGAGGTGACCTCGCGCCTCCTGGGTCGCGAGACGCTGAAGGTGTTCGGACGCGGGGCGCGCGACGAGCCTGTTCTGGCCTGGGCCGAGGTCGGGCGGACCAATGGGCTGGAGGGGACGCTGTCGGGACTGTCGGGCGCGCCGGCGCTGGACGGTCAGGGCCGGGTCGTGGGCGTCACCATCGCCGAGGCGCCGCGCCGGGGCCGGATCTATACGACGGCGCCCGAGACCTTCGGCCCGGCGATCCGGGGCGAACAGACGGCGGGCGAGGATGCCCGGGGCCAGGCGGTGACGACAGAGGATTATGGGCGGGTGTCGAACCGGCTGAGGCGCGATCTGCGCGTGGCGCAGGTGGTCTGCCTGTCGGTCTAGACGGCGAAGTTGCACTCGGGAAAAACAGTGCAACGAAGTGTAATTCGCTGTCAATCAACTGTAATCGTTGAAAGAAAAAGTTGCACTCGAATTGCACTGTGCAATTTGAAGGCGAGTTGGACTCGAAGTGTGGCTGCGAAAAAACAGTCCAGATCGTCCAACAAGTCCAAGTCGGCGGATTGCGATGTCAAAGACCGAGGGGGGATCATAACCCCGGTCGGGACCGCGTATGGATGAAAGACGCTGCTGGTCTTCAAGGTATTGAAAAGCTTGGGCGGCGCCGGTTGGATTAGGATGGCTGGCGAGTATGAGACGGCGTCTCTCCCTCCCCTGGCAGGGGAGGGAGAGGGTATTTGCGCGCCCTACTTCAGCGCGCCGTTGTTCAGGTTCAGGGCGCCGGCCTCGATGACTTCGAGGTTGGGGTGTTTGGCGCGCAGGGCGTCGAGGAACAGCGAGCCGTCGCCGACGATGACCAGGCTGGCGCGATTGACCGGCAGGTGTTCGGCGAAGGCGGCCTGGACCTGTTCGGGCGTCACGGCGCGGACCCGGCCGGCGTAGTCGGCGAGGTCGCTCATCGGCAGGTCATAGAGGGCCAGGTTGGCGACCAGGGCGCCCAGGCCATCCACCGTCTCCAGCGAGCGTCCGAAACCGCCGATCAAGGTGGCGCGGCGCGGGGCCAGGTCGGCCTGGCTCGGGGTCTCGGCGCCCAGTTTGGCGATCTCGGCCAGGATCAGGTCGGCGACCTCGTCGGCGGTCTCGTTCTTGGTCTGGGTCGAGGCGGTGAACAGGCCCGCATCCGCCCGCACGCCCAGAGACGACGAGGCGCCGTACGACAGGCCGCGCTTGATGCGGATTTCCTGGTTCAGACGCGACGAGAAGCCGCCGCCCAACAGGGTGTTGCCGACCGTGAGCGGGAAGAAGTCGGCGTCGGTGCGCGACACGCCGCGAACGGCCGCGACAACGGCGGCCTGCCCGGCGCCGGGCTGGTTCACCACGACGATGCGGGGCGCCAGGGCCTGGCCGGCGGGATTGGCGGTCGCGGTCGGCGCTGCGCCGGCCGGACGCCAGTCGCCGAACGCCTGTTGCGCCAGGGCGCGGGCGGCGTCAGGCGTGATGTCGCCCGAGAAGACCAGGGTCGCATCCGACGGCCGATAGCGGGCGGCGTGGAAGGCGGCGACGTCGGCCGGGGTGATGGTCGGCACCGTCTGTTGCGTGATCGTCGCGCCATAGGGGGCGTCGCCATAGATGACGCGGCCCACGGTCATGCCGGCGATGGCGGCCGGCTGGCTGAGGGCGACGCGCAGGCCGTCAAGGGTCTGGGCCTGCTGACGCTCAAGCTCCTCGGCGGCGAAGGTGGGGTTCTTCACCAGATCGGCCATCAGGGCGACGGTCGCCGGGAAGGCGTTGGACGGAGCGTTGGCGTAGACGTTGGAGAAGTCCACGCCCGCGCCGGCGCCGATCGAGGCGCCCAGCTGTTCAATCTGAGTGGCGATCTCGGGCGCCGTCCTGGTCTTGGTGCCTTGGGTCAGCAGGGCGGCGGTCATGGCGGCGATCCCGGCCTTGCCCGTCGGATCGTCGGACGAGCCGGCGTCGAAGCTGAGACGGGCCGAGACCAGCGGCACGCCGTCGGTCGGGGCGACCAGGACGCGCAGGCCGTTATCCAGGCGGAAGTCCGCGACGGCCGGCGTCACGGGCGCGACCTCCGCGCCCGGCTGGGGCAGGGGCGTGCGCTCGGCCTCGGGCAGGAGGACGGCGGGCGGACCGGCCGGCGCCAGGTCGGCGACGGTGACGGGGGCGCCGACGTTCATCTTCTGGACCGAGGCGGGGTTTGCGTCATCGGCGGCCAGGAAGGTGATCGTCGATTGGCGCTGCGGCGTCAGGTATTTGCGAGCCACGCGCTGGACGTCGGCGACGGTGACGGCCTGGATCTGGGCGACCTCATCGTCGGCGGCGGCGGCCGAGCCGGTGTTGATCAGGGCGAAACCGAGGGCGGTGGCGCGGTCGTCCACCGTCTCGCGGCTGCGCAGGGCGTCGGCGACCAGTTCGTTCTTGGCCTCGGACAACTCCTCGGCCGTGACGGGGGCGTCGCGCAGTTTGGCGATTTCTTCGTTCAGGGCGGCGACGCCTTCTTCGGCCGTATGGCCCTGGGCCATGATGGCCAGCGCCGACAGGTTGCCGGCCTGTTGCGCGAAGTCGGGGGTCGAGCCTATCTGGGCCGCGATCTGCTTGTCATAGACCAGCGAACGATAGAGGCGGCTCGATTCGCCCGTCGACAGGATGCCGTCCAGCACGGTCAGGGCGGCGCGGTCGGCGTCGGCGTATTTGACCGTCGGCCAAGCGACGACGGCGGCCGGCAGGGGTACGTTCGGCGCGTAATAGGTCACGGCGCGCGGCGCGGTCGGCTCGGGCTCGACGACATTATTGGCCGGGATGGGCGTGGTCGGGTTCTTCAGCGGGGTGAAATACTGGTCGATCCAGCGGTCCAACTGGGCCTGGTCGAAGTTGCCCGCCACGATCAGATAGGCGTTGTCGGGCCGGTAGTAGGTGGCGTGGAAGCGGCGCACGTCGTCCAGCGACGAGGCCTCAAGCTCCTCGATCGAGCCGATGCCGGGACGGCGATAGGGGCTGTCCTGATAGATGGTCTCGGGCACGAACAGGCCGAACAGGCGGCCGTAGGGATTGGCCAGGATGCGCTGACGGTATTCCTCCTTCACCACGTCGCGCTCGGCGACGAAGGTCGGCTCGTCCACGACTAGCGAGCCCATGCGGTCGGCCTCGGCGAACAGCATCCGCTCCAGATGGTTGGCGGGCACGGTCTCGAAATAGGCGGTGGTGTCGTCGGCGGTGAAGGCGTTGTTGGAGCCGCCCACATCCTCGGTCAGCCGGTCGAAGGTCTCGGGCGGCAGGTTCCTGGTGGACTTGAACATCAGGTGTTCGAACAGGTGGGCGAAGCCCGAGCGGCCTGCCGGATCGTCCTTGGAGCCGACCTTGTACCAGACCTGGACCGTGACGTTGGAGGTGTCGGCGTCACGCGCAGTATAGACCTCCAGCCCGTTCGGCAGGACGCGCTTGGCGAAGCCCAGCGGGGGCACGACGACGCCCTGGGGCGCCTGAACGGCGGCGGGGGCGGCGGCGCCTTCTGCGAAGGCGGGGGCGGCGAGGCCCAGCATCAGGGCCGAGGCGGCTGCCCCGACTTTGAGAGTGGCGGTCAGGCGGAATTTCATGAGGGGCTCCGAAGCCCGGAACGCCGGGCGCGCTGAACCTATCAGCGATTGGCCGACATGCACCTTACCGAGATGTAATGAAGCTGGGGACCAAGCCGGTCGTTCATGGACAAGTTCATGGCGGCGATCTATTGCCGAAAGGTCGCATCCAGCGACCACCAAGCTGAGGTTGCGTGCCGAGACGAGCGAAAGCGACTTCTGTCTCCGACGAAAAGATCGCAGTCTGGGCCTTCGTCCTGGAAAATATGGTTACTCCGCCGGCCGTTCTGTACGGCAGTTGGGCGGCGGCGGGGCTGATCCTGGCGGCCCTGGGGCAGCCTTGGCTGGGGCTGGGGTTCGCCGCCGTCGGCATGGCGTTCGACGCCTGGGCGCAGCAGAGGGTCAAGCGTTATCAGAACGAGGCGGCGCCGGCGTCTGGCTGGCCGGTCGTGCTGATGGTGATCGTGGCGGTTCGGTTCGGACTGGGGGTGTCGGGGCCCTTGGTCGCCTGGCTGATGAACCCCCGCCCCGACGTGATGTTGGTGGTCGTGTTGATCCAGGTCTGGTCGATCGGGGTGGCCTTCGTTCAGTTCAGCGCGGCGCCGAGGCTGTTGGGTCTGGCGGCGGCGCCGATCTGCGCCACCGTGCTGGTGGTGATTTATCCGTCGTTGATCGGTCCGCACGGCTTGGCGGTCGGGGCGGCCTTTGTCATGCTGGCGGCGATCCTGGTCATCATCTCGCGCGCGACCCACGCCCTGTGGTGCGACCTGTTCGCCGCCGACCAGCGCAACAAGGCCCTGCTGGTCGAGGTCCAGACGGCGCACGCGGCGGCCGTGGGGGACCGTGACGCCGCCGAGGGCGCGCGAGCTGAAGCGGATGAGGCCAACGCCGCCAAGTCCCGCTTCCTGGCCAATATGAGCCACGAGATCCGCACCCCCCTGAACGGCGTCATCGGCATGGCGCAGATCATGGCCGGGGATGTGCTGGAGGATCGGCAGAAGACGCGGCTGGAGATATTGGACCGCTCGGCGCACACCCTGCTGGACCTGATCAACCAGATCCTGGACCTGTCGCGGATCGAGGAGGGGCGGCTGGAGATCGTGCCCCAGGCCATCGACGCCGACGCCCTGATCCATGAGGTGACCGAGACGCTGAGGCCGCTGGCGGACAGCAAGGGACTGGCCTTCCATGTACGGTCGGCGGGCCTGGGCTGGGTCAGCGCCGATCCGGTGCGCCTGCGCCAGATCCTGTTCAACCTGTTGTCCAACGCCATCAAGTTCACGGCCGAGGGTCAGGTGGCGCTGGATGTCGCACGCACGGATGCCGGGGTGGTGTTGCGGGTCTCGGACACCGGGCGGGGCATACCGGCCGATCAGATCGAACATCTGTTCACGCGCTTCGCCCAGATCGAGGCGGCGGCGGTGGACCGGCGCGACGGGGCGGGGCTGGGGCTGTCGATCGTGGCGACGCTGGTGGAACTGCTGGGCGGCCGGATCGACGTGGAGAGCGAGGCCGGAGAAGGGGCGACCTTCGTCGTCACCCTGCCGCTGACGCCAGCGCAGCCTGTGAAGGCCGGCGAGGATACGCCCGACGCCGGGCCGGAAAGGGCGCTGCGGGTGCTGGTCGCCGAGGACCATCCGGTCAACCAGCAGGTGATCCGGGGCCTGCTGGGCCAGGCCGGGATCGAGGTCGAGATCGTCGAGGACGGCCTTCAGGCGGTCGAGGCGACGCAATCGCGCGCCTGGGACCTGATCCTGATGGACGTGCAGATGCCGAACATGGACGGCCCGACGGCGACGCGGACCATCCGCCAGCGCGAGGCCGACACAGGCCTGGCGCGGACGCCGATCATCGCCCTTACGGCCAATGCGATGGTGGAACAGGTCGAGACCTATCTGGCGGCGGGCATGGATGCGGTGGTCGCCAAGCCCATCGACCTGAAGGTGTTGCTGACCACGATCTCCGACGTGATGTCGGCGAAAACCTAGTCGCGGAAGACCTCGACGCCGATCTCGCCGGCGGGGGTCAGCCAGGCGTGTTTCATGCCCTGGCTGTTGAAGGGGGCGGCGATGTTTCCGGCGGCGTCCAGGGCGATCATTCCGCCGTCGCCGCCCATTGCGCCGATCTCGTCGATGACGGCCTGGGTCGCCTGGCTAAGGGTCTGGCCCGCCGCGACGCGCCAGGCGACCTGGGCGGCGGCGGCGACGCGGATGAAATACTCCCCCTGACCGGTGCAGGAGGTTGCGGCGCGGGCGTCGGCCCAGGTTCCGGCGGCGGGGATGGGGGTGTCGCCCACGCGGCCCGGCATCTTGCCGAACACCCCGGCGGTCGAGGTGGCGGCGGCGAGGCGACCTTGGCTGTCGAGAACGCAGACGCCGACGGTGCCGTGGCTGAGGGTTCCGGGCGGGTGATTGTCTTCGCCCTGGCCCGCGCCGGTGAACCAGGCGGCCTCGTCGGCGATAAGCTCCAGCCCCTGGTCGTGGGCGAACAGGGCTGCCCCCTCGCCCACCAGCATGACGTGGGGCGTGCGGTCCATCACGGCGCGTGCGGCGACGACCGGGTTGCGGAACCCTTGCAGGGCGGCGACGGCGCCGGCGCGTTTCGTCGAGCCGTCCATGATGCTGGCGTCCAGTTCATAGGCGCCGGCCAGGTTGGGCGAGGCACCCTTGCCGGCGACGTAGAGACCGGAATCTTCCAGCATGACTATGGCGGCCGTGGCGACGTCCAGGGCGCTGTCGCCCGCGTCCAACCGCGCCTTCATGGCCTCGACCACCTGGCGCATATGCACGACCTCGGCGTCGTAGTTGCGTTCGCGCCGGGCGCCGGCGCCGCCGTGGAGGATGAGGGCGGTCATGTCGTCTTCCTGAGCCTGGTTTTCGTCGCCTCTTTCAATCGGGCGTGGCGCTCTTTAGCGTCGCGATGAAGGCCGCGCCATGTCGGTCCAGGGGAAATGGCCTCAAGCAGCGCGAAGCGCGATAGGCCAAGAAAGGAAATTTCTATGCGTGCCGTTCTTTCGAAAGCGCCTGGCGGTCCCGAAACTCTGGTGGTCGAGGACGTGCTCGATCCCACGCCCAAGGCGGGCGAGGTGGTGATCGAGGTCAAGGCGGTGGGGATCAACTATCCCGACACGCTGATCATCGAAGACAAATACCAGTTCCGGCCCGAACGGCCCTTCTCGCCCGGCGCCGAGGTCGCGGGCGTGGTCGAGGCGGTGGGCGAGGGCGTCAAGGGCGTGCGCAAGGGCGACCGCGTCATCGCCGTGCCGGGCTGGGGCGGGCTGGTCGAACGGCTGGCGGTGCGGGCCGAGACGGTCATCCCGATTCCCGAGGCCATGAGCTTCGAGGAGGCGGCGGCCCTGATCATGACCTATGGCACCAGCTATTATGCGCTGAAGGATCGGGCGCAGCTGAAGGCCGGGGAGACCCTGCTGGTGCTGGGCGCGGCGGGGGGCGTGGGCGCCGCCGCCGTCGAACTGGGCAAGGCCATGGGCGCGCGCGTGGTCGCCGCCGCCTCGACCAACGACAAGGTCCAGTTCGCCCTGGACCTGGGGGCCGACAACGGCCTGATCTATCCGAGCGGGCCGATGGACAAGGCCGCGCAGAAAGAGCTGTCGGGCGAGTTCAAGCTGGCGACGGGCCGCGACGGCGCGGACGTGGTCTATGACGCGGTAGGTGGCGATTATGCCGATCCTGCGTTGCGGGCCATGGACTGGAACGGGCGGTATCTGGTGGTCGGCTTCCCGGCGGGGATCCCGTCATTGCCGCTGAATCTGACCCTGCTGAAGTCGGTGTCGGTGATCGGCGTCTTCTGGGGTGCGGCCGTCGCGCGCGATCCCAAGGGCCATGCCGCCAACATGGCCGAACTGATGCAGATGTACGCCGACGGCAAGATCAAGCCGCGCGTGTCCAAGACCTTCCCGCTGGAGAAGGCGGGTGAGGCGATCAAGGCGCTGGGCGACCGTCAGGCCTTGGGCAAGATCGTGGTGACGGTGGAGAGCTAAATCCTCCCCAGCACAGCGGGGGAGGCCCGCCTACTTCTTCTTCAACCGCTGCACCGCGTCCTCGGCCTGGTCGCGGTGGCGGCGTTTGATGTTGGCGCCGACCATGGCCAGGACAGCGGTGATCACGGCGGCGTCGTCTGTGTAGCCGATGCCCGCGAAGATGTCGGGAATGGCGTCGATCGGCAGGACGAAATAGGCCAGGCCGGCGAAGATCATGCCCTTGGCCGCCATCGGCGTGTCAGGATCGCGCGCGGCGTACCATGCGGCCAGAGCCTGATCCGCGAAGGGGATGCGGGCGGCCGTGCGGGTGATCTTGGGCCAGAAGCCCCGGGTCACACGCGCCTCGTTGACTTTCACGACGGAAGGGACGAGCGCCTTTTTCGGATCCAGGACATCGGCGGGATCGGGGGCCGGATCGGCGGGTTTGGCTTTGGCGGTCATGGCCGCTAAATCCTCAAACGAAACTCAGGTTCAAACAATACATAGGAACGATCAGGATGAAACTCGACAACACCATCGCCGCCGTGGTCACTGGGGGCGCCTCGGGCCTGGGCGAAGGCACCGCGCGCGCCATCGCGGCGACGGGCGCACGGGTCGCCCTGTTCGACCTGAACGCCGAGCGGGGCGAAGAGATCGCCAAGGAAATCGGCGGCGTCTTCTGCCAGGTGGACGTGACCGACGACGCCTCGGTCGCCGCAGCCTTCGAAAAGGCCCGCGCCGCCCACGGCCAGGAGCGTCTGACCGTCAACTGCGCCGGCATCGCCACGGGCCAGAAGACTGTGTCGCGCAAGAAGGACACGGGCGAGATCCGCGCCCACGACATGGCGGCGTTCGAGCGCACCGTACGGGTCAATCTGTTCGGCACCTTCCGCGTCCTGTCACAGTCGGCGGCCGGCATGATCACGCTGGAACCGATGGCGGACGGCGAGCGCGGCCTGATCGTCAACACCGCTTCTGTAGCGGCCCAGGACGGCCAGATCGGCCAGGCGGCCTATTCGGCGTCCAAGGGCGGTGTCTACGCCATGACCCTGCCAGTGGCCCGAGATCTGGCCCAGGAAGGCGTGCGCTGCAACACCATCCTGCCCGGCATCATGTGGACGCCGATGATGGCCGGCATGGACCAGAAGATCCAGGACGCCCTGGCCGCCGCCATCCCCTTCCCCAGCCGCCTGGGCACGCCGGCCGACTACGCGTCCCTGGTGCTGGAACTGGCCCGGAACGTCTACATCAACGGCGAATGCATCCGCTTGGACGGCGCCATTCGCTTGGCGCCGCGCTAACGCGCAGAGGGCGTGAGCAGGGCTTGGTCGCTTTTTGCAAATTCACTCTTGCAGGACCGCTCAACCCTCCGCTATACGCCCCCTCCTCGACGGGGAGCGCACCTAGCTCCTACGGAGTGCGGGCGTAGCTCAGTGGTAGAGCACAACCTTGCCAAGGTTGGGGTCGAGAGTTCGAATCTCTTCGCCCGCTCCAAGTCGAGAGTACGAAACGGTCCGTCGGAAACGACGGGCCGTTTGTCGTTTCAGGCCCCGGCGACGGCTTTGGAACCTCGACCCGGCGGCCGGGATTTGCTTGGCTGATCCAAACTGTCGAAGAGGCCGCCCGTGATCCTGCCCCGCCGTTCCGCCCTCGTCCTGACCGCCGCCGTCGCGGCCTCGGCCCTGTCCGCCTGCGCCTATAACGAGGCGCTGGGTCGCAACCAGTTCCTGCTGGTGGACAATGCGGCCCTGTCGCAGCAATCGACGCAGGCGTGGCGTGAGGCCATCGCCAAGCCGGGCGTGACGACGACCGGCGCCCAGGTGGACCGGATACGGCGCGTCGGCGACCGTCTGGTGCAGACGGCGGGCCTGGGGAACCGGACCTGGGACTATGCGGTCTTCACTGAGGCCAGCCCCAACGCCTTCGTCCTGCCGTCCGGTCAGATCGGCGTGACCACCAGCCTGTTGGCCCTGGTTCAGAACGACGACCAACTGGCCAGCGTCATCGGTCACGAGATCGGCCACGTCGTCGCCAACCACGCCGCCGAGCGGGCCTCGAACCAGACGGTGACCAGCGTTGGTCTGGCGGCCGTGGGCGGGGCGGCCGGGCGGTATGGGGATGCCGTGAACGCCTATGGCGGTCTGGCGGCCCAGTATGGCCTGCTGCTGCCCTATTCGCGGCGCGACGAGCTGGAGGCCGACCGGCTGGGCGTCGACTATATGGCGGGGGCGGGGTTCAAGCCGTCGGAAGCCGTCGCCCTTTGGCGGCTGATGGCGGCGCAACGCCAGACCCAGACGCCTCAGTTCGCCTCGACCCACCCGTCGGACGCGACGCGGATCGACATGCTTCAGCAGTATATCGCCAGCCGCGGCTGGAACTGATCAGACCCGGATGTCGAGGTAGGAGCCGGGCCGCATGATGCGCGGCTCTTCGCGCTGAGGCGGGGCCGCCGGCGCCTCGACCGGGCGGGCGGGGTTGGCGGTGCGGATTGTGGACATGACGGCGGCGGCGGGCGTGGGGGCCTTTGTCGCCGCAGCCTGGTCCATGGCAGCGCGGAAGAAGGCCGCCTGGGCGTTGCGCGCGCTCGGCAGGTCAAGGCCCGGGGCGGGCAGGTTCAGCGGCAGGCCGGTGCGAATCGCGCTCATGCCGGTATGGTTAATGGAAACCCTCGAAAAAGGGTTAACGCGCGTTCAGGGGATCACTGAGGGCGAGGCGCCGGGCGCGGCGGAGCTTGCATGGAGGCGACCAGCCGCTCGATGTCGGCGTCGTCCAGCAGGGGGCCGGACTGTTTGGCTGTGATCCGGCCCATGGCGTCGACGGCGAAGGTCTCGGGCACGCCGGAAATGCCCAGGTCCAGACCTGCACGCCCCTCCCGGTCCACCAGAACCATCGAATAGGGGTCGCCCATCTCGTCCAGGAAGGCGCGGGTCGCGACCGGCTCGTCCTTGTAGGCGATGCCGACGACGGCGATGCCTTGCGCCTTCAGCGCCAGCAGTTTTGGATGTTCGATCCGGCACGGCGCGCACCAGGAGGCGAAGACATTGACCAGCATGGGTCGACCGACGCCGGCGGTCTTCAGGTCCAGATTGCCCGGCCCCGCCTGATCGCCCGACAGCAGGGGCAGGACGGTCTCGGGGATGGTCTGGCCGACCAGGGCGTCAGGCTTGAAGGCCGGATCGCGCTTCAGCGACCAGCCGACGAAAAGGGCCGCCAACGCCGCGAGCACGACTAGTGGGAGGATGGCCAGCCAGCGGTTCACTTTTTTGGCCCTATCGCGCTTCGCGCTACTTGAGGGCGGTTGGGGCCTGCTTCTTCTGGCGACGGGGTTTGGTTCGTCTCCAGCTTGGCCAGTTCACGCTTCCATTTGCGGGAGGCGATGACGGCGCGGGCGGTCAGGGCGGCCAGGACAAGGGCGCTGACGCCCCAGGCGGGCCAGACGAAGGCGGCGTAGGGGGTCATGTCGAGATCGAGCATCTAGGCCTCTTGAGCCGAACGGGCGCGCAGGGTCATGACGCGGCGACGGCGGATCTCGGTGCGGATGGCCGTCAGCCACAGGGCCGCAAACAGCACCCCATAGGCCGCCAGCATGGTCAGGAAGGGCGGCAGATAGACCGGGTCCAGGCCCGATGATCCGGGGGTCAGGAAGCTGGCGGGCTGATGCAGGGTGTTCCACCAATCGACCGAGAATTTGACGATCGGCAGGTTGATCAGGCCGACGAGGCCCAGGACGGCGGCGGCGCGCCCGGCCTTCTGCTCGTCGTCGATCGAGGCCCTCAGCGCCATATAGCCAAGGTAGAAGAGGAACAGCACCAGCACGCTGGTCAGGCGCGCGTCCCACACCCACCACGTTCCCCACATCGGCTGGCCCCACAGCGAGCCGGTGAACAGGGCCAGGGCCGTGAAGGCGGCGCCCGGCAGGGCGGCGGCGCGGGCGGCGGCGTCGGCCAGGGCATGACGAAACACCAGGGCGAAGAAGCTGGAGACGCCAAGGGCCGCATAGGCGCCCAGGCCCCAGACGGCGGCGGGGACGTGGACGAACATGATCCGCACCGTGTCGCCCTGCTGATAATCGGCCGGGACGGAGAAGCTGAGCCAGGCGCCGACGCTCAGCAATACGGCGGCGAGCCCCCACAGGACGGGCGTCAACGGGCCGGTGAAAGCCATGAAGCGCTGCGGGTTGGACAGGCCGAACATCGATTCAGCGCTTACGCGGCGAAGGGCTGACGGGCAAGCTCACCCTTGCGCGTTCCGAACGGCGGCCGCTCCGGCGAAGGGGGCGATGACGGCGGCGAAGAGGACATAGGCGCAGAGCAGGGCCAGGGCCGGGCCGACCGGCTGGCTAGATGCGGCGCGTTCCAGGGCGCCGGCGCCGAAAACCACGGGCGGGATGAACAGGGGCAGGACGACCACGGCGATCAGCAGGCCGCCGCGTTTGGCGCCCAACGCGAGCGCTGCGCCCAGCGCGCCGGTGAAGGCGAAACCCGCCCCGCCGATCAGGGCGGTCAGAGCGGTCAGAGGCGTCAGCGACGCCGGCAGGCCCAGGGCCAGGGCGGCGACGGGCGCGGTCAGGGCGAGCGGCAGGCCGACGGCGATCCACTGGGCCACGGCCTTGATCAGGACGACGTGCTCCAGCGACAGATGGCCGAGCGCCAGCAGGTCCAGGCCGCCGTCCTCCATGTCGCGCTCGAACAGCCGCTCCAGCGACAGCAGAGACGCCAGGGCCAGGGCCAGCCAGGCCACGCCGCCCGCGACGGGGCCGAGCGTGCGCGGGTCGCCGCCGGCCGCCAACGGCAGGATGGCGGTCAGACAGGCGAAGAAACCGCAGGCCAGCAGCGGCCCGCCGCCCCCGCCCCAGGCCAGGTCCAGTTCGCGCTCCAGCAGGACGCGCGTGGCGCCCCGCAGGCCGGGCGGGCGCGGTTCCTGATCGGCGTCGCGGCGGCTCATTTCAGGCTCCCCAGATCGAGAGCGCGGGTCGGCAGGGGCAGGGGGTCGTGGACGGCGGCGACGATCAGCCCGTCGGCGTCGAGATGGCGCTGCATCTGTTCGGCGAAGGCCTCGCGCCAGCGAGTGTCCAGCGGCGCCATCGGCTCGTCCAGCAGCCACAGGGCGCGCGGCGATCCGACCAGCCGGCCCATGGCCAGGCGGCGGCGCTGGCCGGCGGACAGACGCCGCACCTCCAGGTCCAGAAGGGGTTTCAGGCCGAAAGCTTCGACGGCGTGATCGAGGCCGTACTGGGTGTGGCCCAGCCAGTCGCACTGGAAGCCCAGCTCCTCGCGCGCCGTGCGGCCGCCCTTCAGCCCGTCAAGATGACCGAGAAAATGGGTTTCGCGTCCGCGCGCTTCACGGGCGTCCAGTGGATTGCCGTCGCCGTCATGAAAGGCGACCGTTCCGGCGTCGGGCCGCAGCAGGCCGGCGATGGTCCGCAACAGGCTGGTCTTGCCCGCGCCGTTCGCCCCGGTCAGGGCCAGGATCTCGCCGGCGCGCAGCGTGAGGTCGAGGCCATGGAACAGCCGCCGCTCGCCGCGCGAGACGGTCAGGTCGGAGAGGGTGAGGGTGTGGATCATCTAAGTTCCGCCAAGCTCGCGGAATCTGCGAACCCTTCTCAATGTCCCTGTCGAGGGTGTGGACACATGGACGGTGCGATCCCGTGGAGCTATAGGCACGGTCGCCGCAGCAGGCTTTCGCCGCGCGCGCAGGGGCCCTGTGAGCCGCTGCGTCTGTCGCGCGAAGGCGCAACCGGATTGTCGGGCGGCGCTGACCAGAGGAAGACTCCATGCCGTCGAACGACAGCTTCAAGACCCGCCAGGACCTTTCCGTCGGGCGTAAGAAATACGCCTATTACAGCCTTCCCGCCGCCGAGGAAGCCGGTCTGACCGGGATTTCCCGCCTGCCGCGCTCGATGAAGGTGCTGCTGGAGAACCTGCTGCGCAACGAGGACGGCGTGTCCGTCACCGAAGCCGACCTGCGCGCCGTCGCCGCCTGGGTCGAGAACAAGGGCTCGGTCGAGCACGAGATCGCCTTCCGCCCGGCCCGCGTCCTGATGCAGGACTTCACCGGCGTGCCCGCCGTGGTCGATCTGGCCGCCATGCGCGACGCCATGAGCGCCCTGGGCGCCGACGCCGCCAAGATCAACCCGCTGGTGCCGGTCGATCTGGTCATCGACCACTCGGTGATGGTCGACAACTTCGGCACGTCCAAGGCCTTCGGTCAGAACGTCGAGCGCGAATATGAGCGCAACATCGAGCGCTACAACTTCCTGCGCTGGGGTTCGTCGGCCTTCAACAACTTCCGCGTTGTGCCCCCCGGCACCGGCATCTGCCACCAGGTGAACCTTGAGAACCTGGCCCAGACCGTCTGGACCATCGACGAAGGCAAGAAGACCGTCGCCTATCCCGACACCGTCGTCGGCACCGACAGCCACACCACCATGATCAACGGCCTGGCCGTCCTGGGCTGGGGCGTTGGCGGCATCGAGGCCGAGGCGGCCATGCTGGGCCAGCCGATCCCGATGCTGATCCCCGAAGTCATCGGCTTCAAGCTGACCGGCGCCATGCCGGAAGGCACGACGGCGACCGACCTGGTGCTGACCGTCACCCAGATGCTGCGCAAGAAGGGCGTGGTCGGCAAGTTCGTCGAGTTCTTCGGCGACGCCCTGCCGAACATGACGATCGAGGACCAGGCGACCATCGCCAACATGGCCCCGGAATACGGCGCCACCTGCGGCTTCTTCCCCGTCTCGGCCGCCACCATCGGCTATCTGACCGCCACGGGCCGCGACAAGGCGCGCGTCGCCCTGGTCGAAGCCTATGCGAAGGCGCAAGGCCTGTGGATCGACGAGACGAGTGAAGACCCGGTCTTCACCGACGTGCTGGAACTGGACATCTCGACCGTCGTGCCGTCGCTGGCGGGTCCGAAGCGTCCGCAGGACCGCGTCGAACTGACCACCGCCGCCCCGGCCTTCGAGACTGCCCTGACCGAGGTCTTCAGCCGCCCGACCGACGCCGAGCGCGTCTCGGTCGATGGCCAGAAGTTCACCGTCGGCGACGGCGATGTGGTCATCGCGGCCATCACCTCGTGCACCAACACCTCCAACCCGTCGGTCCTGATCGCCGCCGGCCTGGTGGCGCGCAAGGCCAACGCCCTGGGCCTGAAGGCCAAGCCGTGGGTCAAGACCTCGCTGGCGCCCGGCTCGCAGGTCGTCACCGATTATCTGACCGACGCCGGCCTGCAGAAGGATCTGGACGCCCTGGGCTTCAACCTGGTCGGCTATGGCTGCACCACCTGCATCGGCAACTCGGGTCCGCTCGATCCGGCGATCTCCAAGGCGATCAACGACAACGCCCTGGTCGCGACGAGCGTGCTCTCGGGCAACCGCAACTTCGAAGGTCGCGTGAACCCGGACGTCCAGGCCAACTACCTGGCCTCGCCGCCGCTGGTCGTGGCCTACGCCATCGCCGGCTCGATGCGGATCGACATCACCAAGGACCCGATCGGCCAGGACAAGAAGGGCAACGACGTCTTCCTGAAGGACGTCTGGCCGACTTCGCAAGAGATCGCCGACATCCAGAAGAAGTCGGTCACCCCGGCCATGTTCGCCAAACGCTACAAGGACGTCTTCAAGGGCGACAAGCACTGGCAGGCGATCAAGGTCACGGGCGGTCAGACCTATGAGTGGGACGACAGCTCGACCTACGTCGCCAACCCGCCCTATTTCGAAGGCCTGTCGATGGACCTGACCCCGGTCCAGGACATCGTCGAGGCGCGCGTCCTGGCGATCTTCGGCGACTCGATCACCACCGACCACATTTCCCCGGCCGGTTCGATCAAGAAGACCTCGCCCGCCGGGGTCTATCTGACCAACCACGGCGTCGAGGCGGCCGAGTTCAACAGCTACGGCGCCCGTCGCGGCAACCACGAAGTCATGATGCGCGGCACCTTCGCCAACATCCGCATCAAGAACCGGATCACGCCCGAGATCGAAGGCGGCGTGACCAAACACTTCCCGTCGAACGACACCATGTCGATCTATGACGCCGCCATGCGGTATCAGTCGGAAGGCCGGCCGTTGGTCGTCTTCGCCGGCAAGGAATACGGCACCGGCTCGTCGCGCGACTGGGCGGCCAAGGGCACGCGTCTGCTGGGCGTCCGCGCCGTCATCGCCGAAAGCTTCGAGCGTATCCACCGTTCGAACCTGGTCGGGATGGGCGTCGTGCCGCTGCAGTTCAAGCAGGACGGCTGGCTGAAGCTGGGCCTGACGGGCGAGGAGATCGTTACGATCCGCGGCCTGTCGGACGCCAACATCGGCAAGCTGAAGCCCCGCCAGGACCTGTGGGTCGAGCTGTTCCGTCCGTCGGACGGCAAGATGGCCCGCTTCCCGGTCCGCTGCCGCATCGATAACCAGACCGAGCTGGATTACCTGCTGGCCGGCGGCGTCATGCCCTACGTGCTGCGCAACCTGGCGCGCGGCCCGGAAACCGAGGCGCCGATCGCCGCCGAATAGGCAGCGGTCTGCTGAGATGAAGAAAGGGCCGGCGGAGCGATCCGCCGGCCCTTTTGTTTGTCCGAAGACGGTGGGTCAGCCGGCGCTGACGACCACCAGCTTGCGGTTGACGAACTCCTTGATGCCGACGTCACCCAGCTCGCGGCCGAAGCCCGAGCGTTTGACGCCGCCGAACGGCAGCTCGGGCATCGAGGTCGTGGTGGTGTTGATGAAGACCATGCCGGTCTCGATCCGCGAGGCCAGCTTGCGGGCGCGGGCCGTGTCGCCCGAGAAGATCGACCCGCCCAGGCCGAAGCGGGAATCGTTGGCCAGGGCCACGACCGCATCGTCGTCCTCGACCACGAAGACCTGGGCCACGGGGCCGAAGAATTCTTCGTAGAAGGCCGGGTTGTCGCGGGCGACGTCGGTCAGGACGGTGGGTTCGTAGAAGAAGCCGGTGCGGTCTGCCGGCTTGCCGCCGATCACCGCCTTGGCGCCGTGCTGAACCGCCTCGTCCACCTGTTTTGTCAGCGTTTTCAGCGCGTCCTCGGACGACAGCGGACCCAGGACGGTGGCCTCGTCCAGCGGGTCGCCCATGACGGCGCTCTTCATGCCCTCGACGAAGCCGGTGGTGAAGGCGTCGGCGACAGACTTCTGGACGATGAAGCGTTTGGAGCCGGTGCAGACCTGGCCCGCGTTGGACAGCCGCCCCTCGACGCCTGCCGCGACGGCCTTTTCGATGTCGGCGTCGTCCAGCACCACGAAGACGTCGCTGCCGCCCAACTCCAGCGTGGACTTCTTCAGCATTTCCGAAGCGCGGGCCGAGACCTTGGACCCTGCGCCCTCCGACCCGGTCAGGGCCACGCCCTGGATGCGGTCGTCGCCGATCAGTTCGGCGACCTTGTCCGAGGAGATGTAGAGGTTGGCGACGAAGCCCTCAGGGGCTCCGGCTTCCTGGACCAGTTCGGCGAAGCGGGCGGCGCAGCGCGGCACGATGCCAGCGTGCTTGTAGAGCACCGGATTGCCCACCGCGATGGCGGGGGCGACGACGCGGATCAGCTGATAGATGGGGAAGTTCCACGGCTCGACCGCCAGAAGCACGCCGACGGGATGGAACTCGACCCAGGCCTCGCCCAGCTCGCTGTCGATCTTCTGGGGTTTCAAAAAGTCGGCGGCCTTTTCGGCATAATAGGCGGCGATACCGGCGCACAGGTCGATCTCGCCTTGCCCTTGGGCCAGGGGCTTGCCCATCTCCTCGGCGATGGTGCGGGCCAGGCTGTCACGGTTCTCGGTCAGCAGGGCCGACAGCGACTTCAGCACGGCGAGGCGCGGCTGGATGTCGCCTTGGGACCAGTCGGAGCGGAAGACGGCGTCGGCCTTGGCCAGAGCCGCCTCGACGGCGTCGTCCGAGTGTTCGGCGTATTCCTCGACCGTCTGTTCGGTGAAGGGATTGAGGGTGCGATAGGCCATGCGGCGTCCTGAAGCTTCGGTCGGACGCCCGGGGGCGGCGCCGATCCGTTGTCTAAGGAAACGAACGCCTGCTGGGCGGGGCGGTTGCCCCGCCCTTTCGCCGAATGTCTCAGTCCGCGTCGCTGAAGGGCGGCGGCAGCTGGCCGGACTTGAAGATGATGGTCGGCTCCTCGTCGTAGTCGCCCATTTCGGTGTCGGCGGAGACGGCGAAGGCGACGACGCCCAGGCGCAAAGGCGCCAGACGTTCGGCCTTGCGACGCGCCTCCTCGGCGTCCTTGCAGCCCACCTGCTGTTCGGCGCGAAGGGCCTTGCCCCGGCCTTGGACATAGGCCTGGACGATATAGACGGTTTCAGTTGCCATGCGCTTCCCAAGCGGCCTGTTCGGCGCTGAGGTCAACAGGGCCAGTCCAGTTTCAGCGCCTCGGCCTCCGTCGGAGGCACGGCCCACGCCGATAGTCATTTCAGCGAATATCGAGCACTGTTCGTTTAGGCGAGCGATTCAAGCGCCCGCCGTTTGGGGGATTCATGAGACACGCAACGGCTCTGGCGCTTGCTATTTCTCTGCTGTTCGGTGGTCTCGCATCGGCATCGGAACCGCTCGATCCTCGGCGTGTCGTGGATGAGGTGGCGAACGCGATCGAAGCCAATTATTTTGATGTGGCGGATGCGAGGACCGCCGCCTCGGCCCTGCGCATGGAGGCCGAAAACGGCGCTTACGACCGATACTCGGACAGTGAGCAGTTGGCCGTTGCGCTGACCCGGCGTCTGAAGCCTATCGATGGGCATTTCGGCGTCGCTGGACCGCCGTCGGAGCCTACCCCCAAAGAAGAAGCTGCTTTGCATATCGACTATGAGGACCAGGTTCGGCGGATCAATTATGGATTTAGAAGCCTGGAGATACTGCCGGGCAATATCGGCTATATCGATCTGAGGTTCTTTGCGGACATTGATTTCGATGCTCCCGAGAGTCCCGAAAAACTGGCGGCCGATGCTGCGCTACAGACCTTGGCGCATGCCGATGCGGTGATCATCGACCTGCGGGACAATGGCGGGGGATCGCCTGCTATGGCCATGTATTTGGCCAGCGCCTTTCTGCCTCCACACACCGACGCCTATATGTTCGAGCGCGACCGCATCGGGACCGAAACCAGTCTGCGGCCTGCCGAGCCTTACACCCGGCCACGTATCGACGTGCCTTTGATCATCCTTATCAGCGCGCGTTCAGCCTCTGCGGCCGAAGCCCTCCCCTACATGCTGCAATCCGCCGGGCGGGCGACGATCGTCGGTCAGCCGAGCATGGGAGCGGCCAGTATGGCGCGACCGATTGCAACGCCATCCGGGTTCTCGGTTTTCGTGCCCTTCGCCGTGACCCTCAGCCCTCTGACCCAGACAAACTGGGAGCGATCCGGCGTCCAGCCCGACATCGTCGGGCCTATAGAGGAGGCTCGAAACCACGGATGGGCTCTGGCCTTGCACAATGTTCTGGATCGAGGCGCGCCAGAGGCGATCGCCATCGAAGATCGCTGGATCATCGAGGCATTGGAAGCGCCGGACTATGCGACGCCGCTTGATCCCTACGTCGGTCAGTATGGCGAGGGGCGGGTATTCGTTGAAAATGAGCGGCTGCTGTATCGCCAGGGGCAACGTCCGCCGTGGACGCTGCGTGCGCTGTCAACGGATATGTTTACCGTCGAAGGCGAACCGACCCAGCGGGTGCGTTTCAACCGTGATGGGCAAGGTCGGATCAGCGGGCTGAATGTCCTGTGGTCGGAGGGTTCGACATCACCAGCCGCATTGCGGCAGGACTAGCGTCCGGTCAGTCCAGTTTCAGCGCTTCGGCCAGCAGTCGGGCCTCGGCGGCGCGGCTGGAGCCGGCGCGCCAGGCGACGACGATCTCGCGGTGGGGCGGGGCGCCGTCGGCCTGGTTCTCGAAGGCGCGGATGGCGACGGAGGGGGTGTCGGCGAGACCGGCCTGAACCGCCATCTTGGGCAGGAAGCTGACGCCAAGGCCTGAGCCGACCATCTGGACCAGGGTGTGCAGGCTGGTGGCGGCGAAGACGTCGTCGCCACGCGGGGCCTCGATGTCCAGGGCCGCCAGCGCATGGTCGCGCAGGCAATGGCCGTCTTCCAGCAGGATCAGATCCTCGGCCCGCAGCGCGCCGGGGCGGATGGGGCCAGGCGCGGCCAGGACATGGTCGTGGGGGGCGGCGGCCATGATCTCGTCGTCGCCGATGCGGGCGTGTTCGATGCCCGGCGCGTCATAGGGCAGGGCGATGACGGCGGCGTCGATCTGACCGGCCTTCAAGGCGGCGATCAGCCGAGGGGTCAGGTCCTCGCGGATGAACAGCTTCAGGCTGGGATAGGCGGCCTTCACCGACGGCAGTTTGGCGGGCAGCAGGAAGGGGGCGACGGTCGGGATGACGCCCAGGCGGAAGCGGCCGGACAGCAGGCGGCCCGCGTTCTTGGCCGCCTCGACCAGATCCTCGGTGCGGGCCAGCACGTCCTCGGCGCGGCGCACGGCCTCGGCTCCGACGGCGGTCATGATGACGGCGCCACGCGCCCGTTCGACCACCGGCGCGCCCAGGATGCGCTCCAACTCCTGCACCCCGGCGCTGAGGGCGGGCTGGCTGACGTGGGCGGCCTCGGCGGCGCGCGAGAAGCTGCCGTGTTCGGCCAGAAGCTTGAGATATTGGAGCTGACGCAGGGTGGGGAGCATGGGCGTGAGATAGGCCTGTCCTATGCCGACGCCAAGGATAATCGATTGGCTTTATCCGTTTGACCCGTGTCGAATGACCTCGTCATCTACAGGGCTATCGAGACCGGCCCTCAAGTCGCGCGAAATCAGCAGGGAAACGCCACCATGACCGACGAAGCCAAATGCCCCTTCTCAGGCCGGACGACCGAATCCGTCGCGGGCGGCGGGGTGCAGAACCGCGACTGGTGGCCGGGGCAACTGCGCACCGACCTGCTGAACCAGCATTCGAACCGCTCCGACCCGCTGGGCGAGGGTTTCAGCTACCGCGAGGCCTTCGCCAAGCTGGACTATGAGGCGCTGAAAGCGGACCTGCGCGCGCTGATGACGGACTCGCAGGACTGGTGGCCGGCGGACTTCGGTCACTATGGGCCGCAGTTCATCCGCATGGCCTGGCACAGCGCCGGCACCTATCGCGTCGGCGATGGGCGCGGCGGCGGCGGACGCGGGCAGCAGCGGTTCGCCCCGCTGAACTCCTGGCCCGACAACGTCAATATCGACAAGTCGCGCCGCCTGTTGTGGCCGATCAAGCAGAAATACGGCCAGGCCATCTCCTGGGCCGACCTGCTGATCCTGACCGGAAACGTGGCGCTGGAGACCATGGGCTTCCGCACCTTCGGTTTCGCCGGCGGTCGCGAGGATGTCTGGGAGCCGGATCAGGACGTCTATTGGGGGCGTGAGACGACCTGGCTGGGCGGCGACGAACGCTATGCCCACGGCTCGCACGGGGTGGTGAAGCCGGGCGACGAGGCCGTGCTGGTCAGCGACGACCGCGCGGACGGCGACGAGCACACGCGCGATCTTGAGAACCCGCTGGCCGCCGTGCAGATGGGCCTGATCTACGTCAATCCTGAGGGGCCGGACGGCAATCCCGATCCGATCGCGGCGGCGCGCGACATCCGCGACACCTTCGCGCGGATGGCGATGGACGACGAGGAGACGGTGGCTTTGATCGCGGGCGGCCATACCTTCGGCAAGACCCACGGCGCCGGCCCGGCCGACCATGTCGGGGCCGAGCCGGAAGGCGAGGGCCTGGAGGCGCAAGGGTTGGGCTGGGCCTCCAGCTTTCGTTCCGGCAAGGCCGGCGACGCCATCACCAGCGGCCTGGAAGTCACCTGGACCCAGACGCCGGCCCAGTGGAGCAACTTCTTCTTCGAGAACCTGTTCGGCTTCGAATGGGAGCTGGAGAAGTCCCCGGCCGGGGCGCACCAGTGGGTGGCCAAGGACGCGGGCGAGGTCATTCCCGACGCCCACGATCCGTCCAAGAAGAAGCGGCCGACCATGCTGACGACCGATCTGTCGCTGCGGTTCGACCCGGCATACGAGGCGATCTCGCGGCGCTTCCTGCACAATCCGCAGGCCTTCGCCGAGGCCTTCGCGCGGGCCTGGTTCAAGCTGACCCACCGCGATCTGGGACCGCGCTCGCGCTACGTCGGGCCGGAAGTCCCGCGCGAGGTGCTGATCTGGCAGGATCCCGTGCCGGAGGTCGATCACCCGCTGATCGATGCGACGGATGCGGCGGTTCTGAAAGCCAAGGTGCTGGACGCGGGCCTGAGCGTGTCGGAACTGGTCGGCACGGCCTGGGCCTCGGCCTCGACCTTCCGGGGCGGGGACAAGCGGGGCGGGGCCAATGGCGCGCGCATCCGCCTGGCGCCGCAAAAGGACTGGGCCGCCAACCAGCCCGAGCAGCTGGACCGGGTGCTGAAGACGCTGGAGCGTATCCAGTTCGAGTTCAATCAGGGCCAGACGGGCGGCAAGAAGGTGTCCCTGGCCGACCTGATCGTGCTGGCGGGCAATGCGGGCGTCGAGCAGGCGGCGAAGGCGGCCGGGCATGAGGCCAGCGTGCCGTTCACGCCGGGTCGAACGGACGCCAGCCAGGCGCAGACGGATGTCGAATCCTTCTCCTATCTGGAGCCGGTCGCCGATGGGTTCCGCAACTTCCAGAAGTCTCGCTATGCCGTGCCGGCCGAGGCCCTGCTGATCGATCAGGCGCAGCGGCTGACGCTGACGGCGCCGGAGATGACGGTGCTGATCGGCGGCCTGCGGGCCATCAACATCAATGTCGGCGGGGCGACGCACGGCGTGCTGACCGAGCGGCCGGGCGTGCTGTCCAACGATGTCTTCGTCAACCTGCTGGACATGGACGTGAAGTGGACGGCGACCTCGGACGCCAAGGATGTGTTCGAAGGCCGCGACCGCAAGACGGGCGAGGCGAAGTGGACCGGCACCCGCGTCGATCTGGTGTTCGGCTCCAACGCCGTGCTGCGCGCCCTGGCCGAAGTCTATGCCGGGTCGGACGCGCAGTCCAAGTTCGTGTCGGACTTCGTGGCGGCCTGGACCAAGGTGACCGAGCTGGACCGGTTCGACCTGCACGGCTGAGCCTGAGCCGAGACTGAAAGCAAGGGGCCGGCGCCGTCGCAGCGTCCGGCCCTTTGTCGTTTAGCGCAGCTTGATCTCAAACAATTGCGGCCAGCGCTTGCCGGTGACGAACAGACGCTTGCCAGCGGCGTCCCAGGCGATGCCGTTCAGGACGTCGTCGTTGGGGTCCAGGCCGATGTCCTTGGGGACCAGGGCGGTCAGGTCGATGAAGGCCTTCACCACGCCGGTCTCGGGGTCGATGCGGGCGATGCGGTTGTCTTGCCAGATGTTGGCGAAGACCTCGCCATCGATCCATTCCAGCTCGTTGATCTGCGTCAGCGGTTGGCCGTCGGCGGTGACGGAGACCCGGCCGGTCTCGGCCAGCGTTTCGGGGTCGAGGAAGCGCAGCTGGTCTGTGCCGTCGCTCATGATCAGGCGGCGGCCGTCTGTGGTCAGGGCCCAGCCTTCGCCCGGATAGGAGAAGCCGCCAAGCGGCGAGAAGTCGTCCAGCTTCCAGATGAAGCCGATGTGGTTGCGCCAGGTCAGGCTGTAGAGCTTGCCGTTCAGCGTGGTCATGCCCTCGCCGAAATAGACGGTCGGCAGATCGCGCTGGCGCAGCACCTCGCCGGTCTCCAACTGCACCTGGCGGATGAAGGACGGATACATGCCGGTGCTCTCGTAGAGGCCGCCGTCATGGAAGAAGAGGCCCTCGGTGAAGGCCGCAGTGTCGTGCGGATAGGCCCGCACGACCTCGTAGGACTGGATCGGAACCTCGGCCCGGACGGGCAGGGAAACGCCTGTCGCCAGAAGCAGGCCGGCGACAAGACCGGCGAGATGGGACGACAGGCGGGTCATAGGTGTCAGGCCTTTTCTGCGGCGGCTTCGGCCTCGGCCTTCTGGGCGCGGACCTCGGCGGCGTTCGCCTCGCTGCGGGCCCGTTCGGCCTGTTCCTTCTTGGTGGCGCCGCGACGACCCATCATGTTCAACGCCTCCACGCCGGCCGAGAAGGCCATGGCCGCATAGATATAGCCCTTGGGCACGTGATAGCCGAAGCCGTCGGCGATCAACACCATGCCGATCATCAGCAGGAAGCCGAGCGCCAGCATGACCACGCTGGGGTTCTTGTTGATGAAGTTGGCCAGGGGGTCGGCGGCCAGCAGCATGACGGTCACGGCGACCAGGACGGCGACGACCATGATCGGCAGATGTTCGGTCATGCCGACGGCGGTCAGGATCGAGTCGATCGAGAAGACTATGTCGAGGATGATGATCTGGAAGATCGCGGCGCCCGCGTTCATGATCATGACGTCCTTTTTGTCGAGGACGGCGTCGCTGGGCGTGGGATCGACGGTGTGGTGGATTTCCTTGGTGGCCTTCCAGACCAGGAACAGGCCGCCCGCGATCAGGATCAGATCCTTCCACGAGAATTCGTTGCCCATGACGGTGAAGACCGGCTGAACCAGGCCGACCAGCCAGGCGATGATCGACAACAGAGCCAAGCGCATGACCAGGGCCAGGCCGATGCCGATGCGGCGGACCTTCTGGCGCTGGTGCTCGGGCAGCTTGTTCGAGAGGATGGAGATGAAGATCAGGTTGTCGATCCCGAGCACCACCTCCATCACGATGAGGGTCACCAATGCGGCCCAGGCGGCCGGATCGGAGAGAAGCGGGGTGATGCTGTCGAGCATTGGGGTTCCTGAGGGGGATAAAAGCTTGAGCGGAAAGCGCTAGGGCCGCCGCGAGTTCCGATCAAGCGAGAGGGTGCGGCGTCATGGTCGCACCCCCTGTCACTCTGCGATGGAAACATGGCGTGCGGAAGCGCCTTCGCGCTTTCGCTGCGAAGTTATTGGAGGGCTGGGCGGAGCGCCGGGCCTTCGCCCGGAGTGTGAGTTTGTAAGTACCGTTTCGACGAAGGGTATGACGCTCCGCGCGGAAGGTTGGCCTGCAAGCTCGGGGCGTCGAGCGGTGGCGGTCTTATCGCCTAACCCCATAAGCCTGCGACGGGTCGGCGGGGTCTGCGAACCCCGTCCCGAGTGCGATCGAGTATCCCCCTCGACCCTCCGGCACCGCTCCATGAGTCGATGTCAGCGCGAGCCGTTTCAGACCCGCTCCCGTTCCATCCGCTCCCGCCGCCGCAAGGTCGCAGGCCAAGCGAGCCCTCCGATGCGACGGGACGGGTGTATTATGCGGCGGTTTGACACCGTGGGCAGGAGAACGAGGACATAAATCGGCAAGCTGTTGAAATCTCTAGGGATGAACCAGCGTCATTGTGATGGCTGACCGTCGTCTCCTCCCCGCGCAGCGGGGAGGTGGCGCAGCGCTTGTTCAGCGCCGCGACGGAGGGGTTCTTCACCGCATCACAGGCGCCTGTGGGACTTCGAGAGCCCCTCCACCGCTTCGCGGTCCCCCTCCCCATTTCGTTCGGAGGAGACGGGTTGTCTTTCGTCACCCCTTTCCACCCCCTGCGGCATCGACGCGCCTTCACGCAATGTTGCGAGCGGCGAAACCCCGTGCTATCAGGCGCCCGGCTTGAAGGGGGCGTATTCACGGATACGGCCTCTGTCGTGCTTTCCGTAAGCATTTCAAGCTTTTGACCGTTGCGAGCCTCGCAGTCGGTCGCGACCCTGACACAACGACCTCGGACCCTAATCAGTGGCTGATGATTTCAGAACGACGGAAGTCGGCGATCGCTACGCACAGGCGCTGTTTGACCTGGCGCTGGAAACCGGCCGCCTGGACGCCGTGCGCGCCGATCTGAAGTCGCTGAAGGCGGCCTGGATCGAGAGCGCCGACCTGCGTCGTCTGGCCGCTTCGCCCGTCATTTCCGCCGACGATCAGGCCAAGGGTCTGGTCGCCATCGCCGCCAAGGCCAGGTTCGAACAGACAACGTCCAACTTCCTGGGTCTGCTGGCCCAGAACCATCGCGCCAAGGACCTGCCCGCCGTCATCGCCGGGTTCGAAGCCCGCTACGCCAAACACGCCGGCGTCGTCGCCGCCGAGGTTGTCTCGGCCCAGGCGCTGGACGCCAAACAGGTCGCCGCCATCACCGCCGCCCTGTCCAAGAGCCTGGGCAAGGCGCCGGAACTGACCGCGCGCGTCGATCCGTCGATCCTGGGCGGCCTGAAGATCAAGGTCGGCTCGAAACTGTTCGACGCCTCGCTGAAGACCAAGCTCGACCAGATGAAGTTCGCCCTCAAGCGCGCATAAACGCGCTCCCGCCACCAAGAATGCGCGCCTGAACGGCGCACCCGCAGAAGACTGAAGAACAGAGAGCCCGTCATGGACATCCGCGCCGCTGAAATCTCGGCCATCCTCAAGTCGCAGATCGCCAACTTCGGCGTCGAAGCCGACGTTTCCGACGTCGGCAGCGTGCTGTCGGTCGGCGACGGCATCGCCCGCATCCACGGTCTGGACAATGTTCAGGCCGGCGAAATGGTCGAGTTCACCAAGGCCGGCGTCAAGGGCATGGCCCTGAACCTGGAACGCGACAACGTGGGCGCCGTGATCTTCGGCGCCGACGCCCAGATCGCCGAGGGCGACGACGTGCGCCGCCTGGGCGAGATCGTGGACGTGCCGGTCGGCCGTAGCCTGCTGGGTCGCGTCGTCAACCCGCTGGGCGAGCCGATCGACGGCAAGGGCCCGATTGAGTTCACCGAGCGTCGCCGCGTCGACGTCAAGGCGCCGGGCATCATCCCGCGCAAGTCGGTTCACGAGCCGATGCAGACCGGCCTGAAGGCCATCGACACCCTGATCCCCGTCGGCCGCGGCCAGCGCGAGCTGATCATCGGCGACCGTCAGGTCGGCAAGACCGCCGTCGCCGTCGACGCCATCCTGAACCAGAAGAACGTCAACAAGACCGACGACGAGAGCGCCAAGCTCTATTGCATCTACGTCGCCATCGGCCAGAAGCGTTCGACCGTCGCCCAGATCGTCAAGACGCTCGAAGAGGCCGGCGCGCTGGAATACACCATCGTCGTCGCCGCCACGGCCTCGGAGCCGGCCCCGCTGCAGTTCCTGGCCCCGTTCGCCGGCACCGCCATGGGCGAGTTCTTCCGCGACAACGGCATGCACGCCCTGATCGTCTATGACGATCTGTCCAAGCAAGCTGTGGCCTATCGCCAGATGTCCCTGCTGCTGCGCCGCCCGCCTGGCCGTGAAGCCTATCCGGGCGACGTCTTCTACCTGCACAGCCGCCTGCTGGAGCGTTCGGCCAAGCTGAACGAAGATTACGGCTCGGGCTCGCTGACGGCCCTGCCGATCATCGAAACCCAGGCCAACGACGTGTCGGCCTATATCCCGACCAACGTGATCTCGATCACCGACGGCCAGATCTTCCTGGAATCGGACCTGTTCTATCAGGGCATCCGTCCGGCCGTGAACGTCGGCATCTCGGTGTCGCGCGTGGGTTCATCGGCCCAGACCAAGGCGATGAAGAAGGTCGCCGGCACCATCAAGGGCGAGTTGGCCCAGTATCGCGAGATGGCCGCCTTCGCCAAGTTCGGCTCGGACCTGGACGCCTCGACCCAGAAGCTGCTGGCGCGCGGCGCCCGCCTGACCGAACTGCTGAAGCAGCCGCAATATTCGCCGCTGGCCATGGAAGAGCAGGTCGTCTCGGTCTACGCCGGCACGCGCGGCTATATCGACGGCATCGCTGTCGGCGACGTGGGACGTTTCGAGAAGGAACTGCTGGCGCGCATCCATGCGAACCACGCCTCGCTGCTCGAAGGCATCCGCACCAAGAAGGACCTGACCTCGGACCTCGAAGCCGAGCTGAAGGACATCCTGGCCGCCTTCGTCAAGACCTTCGCCTGAACCCCGCCGGATAGCTGAGAGAGTAAGCGCCGGATGGCCAGCCTCAAGGAAATGCGCAATCGGATCGGAAGCGTCAAAGCGACGCAGAAGATCACGAAAGCCATGCAGATGGTCGCCGCGGCCAAGCTGAAACGCGCCCAGGATCAGGCCGAAAGCGCCCGACCCTATGCGCAGAAGATGGCCTCGGTCATCGCCAACCTGGCCGCCGGCGTCTCGGGCGCCGACGCGCCCAAGCTGTTGGCCGGCACGGGTCAGGACCAGCGTCACCTGATCGTGGTGGCGACGGCGGACAAGGGTCTGGCGGGCGGTTTCTCGACCAACGTCATCCGTGCCGCACGCGAGCGGATCAACAGCCTCGTCAACGCCGGCAAGGATGTGAAGATCATCGCGGTTGGCAAGAAGTCGCGCGATCAGCTGACGCGTCTGTACGGCGCCAAGGTGATCCACACCTTCGAACTGAGCGAGCACAAGACCATCGGCCTGCCTTCGGCCCAGCCGGTCGCCGAGATGATCGCCACGGCGTTCGAGGACGGTCAGGCCGACGTGGTCACACTGTTCTACAGCCAGTTCAAGTCGGTGATCCAACAGGTGCCGACCGGCAAGCAGCTGATCCCGGCCGTGGTCGAGGGAGACGCCCAGCCCATCGACCTGAACGGCGCGGTCTATGAATACGAGCCCTCGGAAGAGGAAATCCTGGAAACCCTGCTGCCGCGCAACCTGACGACCCAGATCCTGGCCGCTCTGTACGAGAACCAGGCCGGCTTCTTCGGGTCGCAGATGGCGGCGATGGACAACGCCACGCGCAACGCCGGCGACCTCATCAACGCCCTGACGCTGCAGTACAACCGCAAGCGCCAAGCCCAGATCACTACCGAACTGATCGAGATCATCGCCGGCGCCGAAGCCCTCTGATCCCGACCGAACAGACATTCCGATACGGACCCCAGCCATGACCGACACCGTCGCCAAAAAACCCGCCGCCAAGAAGCCCGCCGTCAAGAAGGCGCCCGCCGCCGCGACCGCGCCTGGCTCCATCGTCGCCACCGGCAAGATCGCCCAGGTCATCGGCGCCGTCGTCGACGTCGAGTTCGAGGGCCATCTGCCCGCGATCCTGAACGCCCTGAACACCCAGAACGTCGACCAGAAGACGGGCGAGCCCTTTACCCTGGTGCTGGAAGTCGCCCAGCACCTCGGCGAGAACATGGTCCGCACCATCGCCATGGACACGACCGAAGGCCTGACGCGCGGTCAGCCCGTGATCGACACCGGTTCCTCGATCCAGACCCCGGTCGGACCGGGCGTGCTGGGCCGCATCATGAACGTCGTCGGCCAGCCGATCGACGAAGCCGGCCCGATCCAGACCACGCAGTATCGCCCGATCCACCGCGAGGCCCCGACCTTCGAGGAGCAGACCAACTCGTCGGAAATCCTGGTCACGGGCATCAAGGTGATCGACCTGATCTGCCCCTACACCAAGGGCGGCAAGACCGGCCTGTTCGGCGGCGCCGGCGTCGGCAAGACCGTCACCATGCAGGAACTGATCAACAACATCGCCAAGGCGTACGGCGGTTATTCGGTCCTGGCCGGCGTGGGCGAGCGCACCCGCGAAGGCAACGACCTGTATCACGAGATGATCGAGTCCAACGTGAACGTGGACCCGGCCAAGAACGGCGGCTCGACCGAGGGCTCCAAGTGCGCCCTGGTTTACGGCCAGATGAACGAGCCTCCCGGCGCCCGCGCCCGCGTCGCCCTGACCGGCCTGGCCCAGGCCGAGTATTTCCGCGACGAAGAAGGCAAGGACGTCCTGCTGTTCGTCGACAACATCTTCCGCTTCACGCAAGCCGGTTCGGAAGTGTCGGCTCTGCTGGGCCGCATCCCGTCGGCCGTGGGCTATCAGCCGACGCTGGCCACCGAGATGGGCAACCTGCAAGAGCGCATCACCTCGACCAAGAAGGGCTCGATCACCTCGGTCCAGGCCATCTACGTCCCGGCCGATGACCCCACCGACCCGGCCCCGGCCGCGTCGTTCGCCCACTTGGACGCGACGACCATGCTGTCGCGCGACATCGCCGCCCAGGCCATCTTCCCCGCCGTCGATCCGCTGGACTCGACCTCGCGGATCATGGACCCGCTGGTCATCGGCGAAGAGCACTACCAGGTCGCCCGTTCGGTCCAGGAAGTGCTGCAACAGTACAAGGGCCTGAAGGACATCATCGCCATCCTGGGCATGGACGAGCTGTCGGAAGAGGACAAGCTGGTCGTCTCGCGCGCGCGCAAGATCCAGCGCTTCCTGTCGCAGCCCTTCTTCGTGGCCGAGCAGTTCACCAACGCGCCGGGCAAGTTCGTCGAACTGGCCGACACGATCCGCTCGTTCAAGGGCATCGTCGCCGGTGACTACGACCACCTGCCGGAAGCCGCCTTCTACATGGTCGGCGCCATCGAAGAGGCCGTCGCCAAGGCCGAGAAGATGGCTTCGGAAGCCTGATCATGGCCGGCAAGCTGAACTTCTCCCTCGTCTCGCCGGAACGCGAGGTCTTTTCGGGCCTCGTGGACCAGGTGGACGCGCCGGGCGTCGAGGGCGACTTCGGCGTCCTGCCCGACCACGCCCCCTTCATGACCGCCCTGCGCGCGGGTCTGGTCACCGTCTATAACGGCGGAACCAAGGTCCAGTACGACGTCCACGGCGGCTTCGCCGACGTCAACGGCGAAGGCTTGACCATCCTGGCCGAACAGGCTGTCGAGGTCTTCGCGGGCTAACCCTTCAAAGGGGCGAACGATTTGAGGCCTCCCGTTTCGGCGGGAGGCCTTTTTCGTGGGCGGCGGTCGCGCTAGGACCACCCCATGACCGATCTCATAGACATCCAAGGCGTCTGCGCACCCGGCTTTGAGGCCGTGCGCGAGGCGTTTGCCGCCAACTTTACCGAGGCGCCCGAGGGGCTGAACGAGCAGGCGGCGCGGTTCAGCGTGCTGGTCGAGGGCGAGGCGGTCGTCGATCTGTGGGCGGGCCATGCGGATACGGCCAAGGCCATGCCGTTCACGGAGACGACCCTGACCTCGGTCTTCTCGACCGGCAAGGCGGTGATGGCGATCCTGATGGCGACGGCGGTCGAGGCGGGGCAGGTCGACTATGACCAGACGGTCGCCTCGCTGTGGCCCGAGTTCGGGGCGGCGGGCAAGGCGGACGTGACCGTGGCCCAGTTGATGAGCCACCAGTCGGGTCTACCGGGCTTTTCCGAGGCGGTCGATCCGACGATCTGGTTCGATGTGCCCGCCGTGCTGGCGCGGCTGGCGGCCCAGGCGCCGATGTGGGCGCCGGGCACGGCCTCGGGCTATCATCCCGTCACGGTGGGCTATCTGGCCAATGAGGTGTTTCGCCGCGCGACGGGGCGGACGATGGGCCAGACGCTGCGCCAGGACTTCGCCGATCTGGATCTGTGGATCGGCCTGCCGGAGAGCGAACACGGGCGCGTGGCGCAGATGAGGAAACCGACCTCCGCCCCCAGCCTGGGCGTGGTCGATCCGATCAAACAGGCGGCCTTCCTGGATCGCGGCTCGGCGCCCGGCGGGCGCGGCTCGGCAGCATGGCGCGAGATGGAGATTCCGTCGGCCAACCTGCACGGCACGGCCTTGGGGCTGGCGCGGATGATGGGGGTGGTCGCCAACGGCGGGGCTTTGGACGGCCGGTCGGTGCTGTCGGCGGGGACGCTGGAGCAGTTGACGCGCGAACGCATCCACGGGGCGGACAAGGTGCTGCCGTTCGAGATCCGCTGGGCGGCGGGGCTGATGCGCAACGACGGGCTGAAGGTGTTCGGGCCGGATGAGGCGTTCGGCCACTATGGCTGGGGCGGGTCGATGGCCATGGCCGATCCATCGCGCCGGTTGTCGGCGGCCTATGTGATGACGCGCCAGTCGCCGCACCTGATCGGCGACCCCCGGCCCAAGCGGCTGTTGGACGCCCTTTACGCCGCCTTCTGAACAGGGCCGGGGGCGGTCAGCAGGCCGATCAAGCCGGCGACGCCCGCGCAGGCCGCGCAGGTCAGGATCACCGCCCGGAAGGCGGCGTGGAAGGCGTCGCGGCCAAGGGGCGTCATCTCCGCGCCCGACATGACCTGGGCCAGCAGGGCGCGGCCGTCGGGCAGGTTCGCGACGGCGGCGAAGACCGCCGACAGCACCAAGCCCAACAGGGCGACGGCCAGCAGGCTGGCGACGCGAGCCACGGCGTTGTTGACGCCCGAAGCCACGCCCGTATGTCCGGCCTTCACCGCCCCCATCACCGTCGCTGTCAGCGGCCCCACGGCCAGGGTCATGCCGATCGCCAGAACCGTCATTCCCGCCAGCGGCCCATCGACATAGCCGGCGCCGAGCGCAGGGATCGCCAGCAGGGCCAGGCCGATGCCCGCGAGCGCCGGGCCGACGCTGAGCGACAGCCGGGCGCCGAACCGGTCGGCGATCCGCCCGGCCAGGCCCGAGAACAGTCCCATGACGGCGGCGAAGGGCAGCATGGCCGCCCCCGCCTCGGTCGCGCTCCAGCCGTGTACGCGGATCAGGTCGAACGGGAGGAAGAACATGGCGCCGCCCAAGGCGAAATAGAGCAGCAGGGTCAGCAGATTGACGCCGCTGAACACCGAAGAGCGAAACAGGCCCAGCGGCATCATGGGATGGCTTTGGCGCGCCTCGGCCCAGACGAAGGCGGCCAGAAGGGCGACGCCGCCGACCAGTCCGCCGAGAATGACAGGCGAGGCGAAGCCCAGATCGGGCGCCGCCGTCAGCGCCCAGGTCAGGGCGCCCAGACCCGCGACGGCCAGTACGGCGCCCATCCAGTCCAGGCCCTTGGCGTCGGGATCGCGGCTTTCGGGCGTGACCGCTAGGGTGACGACGGCGGTCAGGATCGCCAGCGGGACATTGATCCAGAAGATGGCGCGCCAGTCGGCGGCGTCGGCCAGCCACCCGCCGATCAGCGGTCCGATCATGCCGGTCAGGGCGCCGAAGCCGGCCCAGGTTCCAAAGGCCTTGCCGCGCTCCTCCGGCGGGAAGGTCGCGCCGATCACCGCCAGGGCGCCGGGCGTCAGCAGGGCCGCGCCAATCCCCTGCACCGCGCGACCGGCGATCAGGGCCTGAACCGAGGGCGCCAGGGCGCAGCCGATGGAGGCCAGGGCGAAGATCGCCACCCCGATCAGGAAGACGCGGCGTCGCCCGAACCGGTCGCCCGCCGCCCCGCCGATCAAAACGAGGGCGCCCAGGGTCAAGAGATAGGCGTTCGACACCCACTGCACCGCCGCGGTTCCCGCCGCCAGATCGCGCTGCACGGCGGGCAGGGCGACGCCCAGGGCCGAGCCGTCGATGAAGGTCAGGCTGGATCCCAGGACGGTCGCCGCCAGCACCCAGCGTTTGCGCGCCGCCGACAGGTCATGTTCTGGATGGGCGGCGGCGTGGACCTGTCCGCCTTCGCAGGGGCCGGGTTGGGCGGTCGTCATGGCCTCGCCTCCTTGAAGAGCGGAGGCTACGCCGGTTCCGCCGTGGTCTTCAACGCCTCGCGCGCCGCGCGGCTGCGATTGGCGGCGCCCAGGGCGAAGATGCCGGCGCCGGCCCAGATGAAGACGAACGAGACGATGCGCAGCGGCGTCAGGGCCTCGCCCGTCAGGACGCCGCAGGCGAACTGGAGCGTGGGGGCCAGAAACTGGATGAAGCCGACGGTGGACAGGGGCAGGCGCCGCGCCGACCAGGCGAACAGCACCAGCGGGATCACCGTCGCCGGCCCGTTGATCAGGGCCCAGGCCAGGCCCGAGGGCGAAGAAAAGCCTACTGCCTGGCCCTGGATCGTCAGCCAGGCCAGGAAGACCGCGCCGATGGGCAACAGCACCAGGCATTCGACGAACAGGCCGGTCTGGGCGGAGGCGGGGACACGCTTTCGGATCACCGCATAGCCGCAGAATGTGACGGCCAGGGTCAGGCCGATGATCGGCACATGGCCCAGGGCGACGGTCTGGATCACGACCCCGACGGCGGCGAGACCGATGGCGACGGCGCTCCAGCGGTCGATCTTCTCGCGGAACAGCACGGCCCCCGCCGCCATGTTGAGCAGGGGGTTGATGTAGTAGCCGAGGCTGGCCTCCAGCGTCGCATGGTGCGTCGTGGCGAAGACGTAGAGGCTCCAGTTCGTGGCGATCAGCAGGGCCGACAGGGCCAGCCAGGCCAGGGTGCGCGGGGTGGCCAAGACCTTGCGCGCCTCGCCCCACTGACCGGCCAGCAGCAGGACGAGGCCGGCGACGAAGACCGACCAGACGGCTCGGTGGGCCAGGATCTCGGGCGCGCCGAAGCCGTGGGCCGCCATCGCCATGAACAGCAGCGGCAAGAGACCCCACAGGGTGTAGCAGGCGATGGCCGTGCCGACCGCGCGGGGGTCATTGGGGGTGGCGGAGGTCATTGGAGTATGTTCTTCCAAGCCTTTTCCATCATCTTCGGGTCAAGCTCGAGGATGACTGGTCGGATGCTTACACCGTGATCGAACGGTATCCCGACGACGACGTGATGACACCCGTCTCGTCCAGCAGCTGGGCGATCTGGATGGCGTTCAGGGCGGCGCCCTTGCGCAGGTTGTCGGACACGACCCACAGGTTCAGGCCGTGATCAACGGTCGGATCCTTGCGGATGCGCGACACATAGACGGCGTGTTCGCCGGCCGCGTCGACCGGGGTGATATAGCCGTCGTGCTCCTGCTTATCGATCACCAGAACGCCGGGCGCCTCGCGCAGGATGGCGCGGGCCTCGTCGGGTTCCATGGCGCGGTCGAACTCGATGTTGACGGCCTCGGAGTGGCCCACGAAGACCGGCACGCGCACGCAGGTGACGGTGACCTTGATGTCCGGGTCCAGCATCTTGTGCGTCTCGTCCGACATCTTCTGCTCCTCGTCGGTCGAGCCGTCCTCAAGGAAGGCGCCGATGTAGGGGATGACGTTGAAGGCGATCTGTTTGGGGAACTTCTTGGGACGCGCGTCGCCCAGGCCGTAGATGGCCTTGGTCTGGTTCCACAGCTCGTCCATGCCTTCCTTGCCGGCGCCGGACACCGACTGATAGGTCGAGACGACCACCCGCTTGATCTTGGCCGCATCGTGCAGGGGCTTCAGCGCCGTGACCAGCTGGATCGTCGAGCAGTTGGGGTTGGCGATGATGTTCTTCTTTTTGGCGTCCTTGACCGCGTCCGGGTTCACTTCCGGCACGATCAGCGGCACGTCGGGGTCCTTGCGGAAGGCCGAGGAGTTGTCGATCACGATGGGGCCGGCCTTGCCGATCTTTTCAGACCAGGCGCGCGACACGTCGCCGCCGGCGGACATCAGGACGATGTCGACGGTCGAGAAGTCGAACTGTTCGATGTCCTGGCATTTGATGGTCTTGTCGCCGAAGGAGACCTCGACGCCCTTGGACTTGCGCGAGGCGATGGCGTGGATGGCGTCGACGGGGAATTCGACCTCTTCCAGGATGTTCAGCATTTCGCGGCCCACATTGCCCGTGGCTCCGACGATGGCGACGCGATAACCCATTTTTTCTTGTCCTTCGGACGCGCTACGCTCGGCTCAGCGGAGCCTCGCTGCTTGAGCGTTTTTTTGGTGTGGTGTTCGGCATTGCAAATAGGCGTTCGCAGCCGCGAAGCAATCGCTTTTCGGTTCGGGGGACTTTAAGCAGGGCGCCATGACCTCCCGCATCCGCAACGCCTACGATATCCGCGTGGAAGAGGGCGTGCTGACGCCAGATCCAGAGCAGGCCGGCGTGATCGCGGCGCTGGAGCGACTGGAGGTCGATCTGGCCAAGCGCGGCCTGTTCGGCAAGGCGCCGGAGGTGCGGGGCGTCTACCTCTACGGCCCGCCGGGACGCGGCAAGTCGATGCTGATGGACCTGTTCTATTCGGCGACGCCCGAGCCGCGAAAGACCCGCGCCCACTTCCACGCCTTCATGGCCCGCATCCACGACCTGGTGAAACAATGGCGCGAGGGGGATGCGAAGACGAGGAAGGCCGTGTTCGGCACCCACAAGGGCGACGACCCGATCCCGCCGATCGCCAGGCTGATCGCGTCGGAAGCTCGGCTGCTGTGTTTCGACGAACTGCAGGTGACGGACATCGCCGACGCCATGATCCTGGGACGGTTGTTCGAGGCCCTGTTCGAGGATCGGGTGGTACTGGCCATCACCTCGAACCGCGCGCCGGAAGACCTGTACAAGAACGGCATCAATCGCCAGCTCTTCACGCCCTTCATCGACATCATCCGCGACCGTTGCGCGGTGGTGGAGATGGCCGGCGCGCGCGACTGGCGGCGGGACCGGATGACGTCGGCCCAGGTGTGGCACACGCCCGACGACCGGGCAGAGTTCGAGGATCTGTGGCGCGAGCTGAAGGGCGGGGAGCCCGAGGCGTCGGCGCACCTGACCGTGCTGGGCCGCGACGTGGTGGTGGCGCGCACCGTGGGCTCTATGGCCCGGGCGACGTTTGCCGACCTGTGCAGCAAGCCCTTGGGGCCACAGGACTATCTGGCCATCGCCCAGCGGTTCCACACTCTGTTCTTGGAAGACGTGCCGATCCTGAGCTCGGCCAATCATCACGAGGCGCGGCGTCTGGTGACGCTGGTGGACGCGCTCTACGAAGCCAAGACCAAGCTGATCGTGCTGGCGGCGGCCAAGCCCGAGGCCCTCTATACCGAAGGGGTGGGGGCGTTCGAGTTCGAACGGACCGTGTCGCGGTTCAACGAGATGCAGAGCAAGGACTGGCTGGCGCACGTCCGCGACTGACGGCTAGGGTGGGGGCTGACCTTCGGAGTGTTTCCCATGCGCCGCCTCGCCCTCGCCGCCGCCCTTGCTTTGAGTTTGTCGCCACTGACGGCGGGGGCGGCCTCGGCCCAGACGGCGCGGGCGACGGCCAGTCGCGGGCTGACGCCGGCCGAGGTCGGGACGTGGATCACCGGTCTGGGCGGTCGCGTTGGGCCGGTGCAGACCGAGAACGGCCTGACCTTCTTCACCGTGACCAATGCGGGCCTGACCTGGGCGGTCTTCTTCTACGGCTGCGAGGCGGGCGTCTGCGGCGAGGTGCAGTTCAGCGCCGTGGTGCCGGGCGCCGGCGCGACGCTGGACAAGGTCAACGCCTGGAACCGCGACAACCGCTATCTGAAGGCCTTCCACACGGCCGCGGAGACCCCGACGGCGACGGTGCAGTACGATGTCGTCGTGCTGTCAGGCGAAGGCGTGGCGCAACTGGCGGACCCGCTGGCGGTCTGGCTGCAACTGCTGCCCAAGTTCGCGGGCGAGATGGGATATGTGGCGCCGTAGAACTTCCCTCTCCCATTGGGAGAGGGCTTGAGCGTCCGAGAGCGAAGCGATCGGTCTGCGCGAAAGGGTGAGGGGTTACGCTGTGCGACACGGCCCGCACCGTAACCCCTCATCCGGCCCTTCGGGCCACCTTCTCCCCCAGGGAGAAGGGAAGAGTAACGGGAAAAGAAAAAAGGGCCGCAGATTGCTCCACGGCCCTTCGTCATTCGATTGACGCGTGGCTTACGCCAGCGAGGCGTCGATATCCTTGCAGGCCTGCAGCAGGCCCTGGACCGAGGCGACGGACTTTTCGAACATCGCCTTTTCTTCGTCGTTGGTGGTGAACTCGATCACCTTCTCGACGCCGTTGGCGCCGATCAGTGCGGGGACGCCGACGTAGAGGTCCGACAGGCCGTATTCGCCCGACAGCCAGACGGCGCAAGGCAGGACGCGCTTCTGGTCCAGCAGGTAGGACTTGGCCATGGCGATGGCCGATTCAGCGGGCGCGTAGAAGGCCGAGCCGGTCTTCAGCAGGGCCACGATCTCGCCGCCGCCCTTGCGGGTGCGGTCGACGATGGCGTCCAGGTCGGCTTGGCTCAGCAGGCCGGCGGCGACGGCGTCGGGCAGGGGCAGGCCGCCGATGGTCGAGTGGCGCACCATCGGCACCATGTCGTCGCCGTGACCGCCCAGGGTCCAGGCGTGGATGTCCTGAACCGAGACGCCGGTCTTTTCAGCCAGGAAATAGGCGAAGCGGGCCGAGTCGAGCACGCCGGCCATGCCGACGACCTTCTCCTTGGGGAGCCCTGAGAACTTCTGCAGGGCCCAGACCATGGCGTCGAGCGGGTTGGTGATGCAGATGACGAAGGCGTTGGGGGCGTGGGCCTTGATGCCCTCGCCGACGGCCTTCATGACCTTCAGGTTGATGCCGATCAGGTCGTCGCGGCTCATGCCCGGCTTGCGCGGCACGCCGGCGGTGACGATGCAGACGTCGGCGCCCGCGATGTCGGCGTAGTCATTGGCGCCCTTGAGCGACACGTCAGAGCCGAAGACGGCGGTGGCCTCGGCGATGTCGAGGGCCTTGCCCTGAGGGGTGCCTTCGGCGATGTCGAACAGGATCACGTCGCCCAGGGCTTCGCGCGCAGCCACGTGGGCCAGGGTTCCGCCGATCATGCCGGCGCCGATAAGGGCGATCTTCGCGCGAGCCATGGATGTCTCCGTTTATTGCGTGTGCGAAATGGGGATTAATCGTGCGGGCGGTCTAGACCCCTCAAGCGGCTGTCGCAAGAACCTCGCTTTACGGCCTTGGTCGGGGCTGCGAAGGTCCGGCCCTAACCGGAGGATTTCGATGCGCCCTTCTCTCGCTCTCGCCCTGCTGCTGGGCGCCGCGCCTGTCGTCGCTTCTGCGCCTGTCATGGCCCAGACCCCGCCCGCCACCATCGGTGACCGCTATATTCCCGCCCCCTGGTGGATGCGTGATCCGGTGATCGCCTCGGTCGGCCAGGTGCGTGTCGAGATCCAGGCCAACCGCGCCTTCGTCTCCGCCAGTTTCCAGTCGGTGGACCGCAGCGTAACGGAGGCCTCGCGCGCCGCCGCCGACCAGGTGCGGGCGTTGAGCCAGTCCCTGTCGGCTTACGGTGCGGACAAGGTGAGGGTCGAGACCAGCGTCACGACCCGGCCGCTTTACGACCAGTATCGCGACGAGAACGGGGTGATGCGCGACAACACCCGCGCCGACCGCGTGGCGCGCTATCAGGCCGACGCCTCCGTCAGCGTGACGGTGCGCGACGTGCGCCTGATCGAGCGGGTCTATGCGACGATCGTGGCCTCGCGCCCGACGTCGATCGGCCAGGTGAACTTCAACCTGGAGCCGGAGAACAGCTGGAAGGCCAATCTGCAGGCGGAGGCGATGAAGGATGCGCGCCGCCGGGCCGAGGCGGCGGCGACCAATGCGGGCGCGACCCTGGGCCGAGTCAAGATCATCGATCCGTCGGGGCGGGTCTGCCAGACGGATGTGCTGGCGGGCTGGCCCTCCTATGCCGCCGGAGGCCAGGCGACGACGGTGGACGACATCGTGGTGACAGGCTCGCGGGTGAGCGCCGAGGCGGCCTTTGCACCGCCCCCGCCGCCGCCCGCACCGATATCTGGCGGCGGCGGACCCAGCGAGGCGGACATAGAGGCGGCACGGCTGGCGTTGCAACCGCCGTTGCAGACCCTGACCGACAGCGCCTGCGTCATCTACGGGCTGAACTGATGGGGTTTGAGGCAGCGCCGGCCTTCGAGGCCGGTTCGGCCGCCGCCGCCGAATGGCCCCTGTGCCATGTGCGGCTGCAGGACGATGCGCGGTTTCCCTGGCTGATCCTGATCCCGCGCGTCGAGGGGGCGGTGGAGCTGGAGGACCTGAGCGTCGAGCAGCGGGCGATGCTGATGGAGGAGACGGTGCGGGCAGGGTCGCTGGTTCGGCGGCTGGGCGGGGTCGAGAAGCTGAACGTCGGGGCCATCGGCAATGTGACGGCGCAGTTGCATGTTCATGTGGTGGGGCGGAGGCGCGACGACGGCCTGTGGCCCGATCCGGTGTGGGGGCGAGGGCCGGTTGTTCCGTATGCGGACGATGAGCGGGCGCGGCTGCTGTCCCTCATCGGGTCGTCATCCTAGGCCTTGTGCCTAGGATCCAGACTCTCGGTTTCGACGACGGCGCACTCTGCGGACCCACCGGGAGTCTGGATCCTCGCCACGAGGGCGAGGATGACGGGGTCTAGAAGGCGAACCGCGTCATGACCCTCAGATAATATCCAGCGGCACCGCATGGTTCGGCGCGCGGAAGGCCTCGTCCAACCGTTCCAGATCTTCCAGATCAAACTGGATTTCCAAGGCGTCGGCATTGGCCTCGACGTGTTCGACGGAGCTGGCCTTGGGGATGGCGATGACGCCGTCGTGGCGCAGGACGGCGGCGAGGGCCACCTGAGCGGGGCTAACCGAATGGCGGTTGGCGATGTCGCGGATCAGGGGCTGTTCCAGCAGTTCGCCGCGTCCCAGGGGCGAATAGGCCATCATCGGCATGTCGCGCGCCTGCATCCACGGCAGGAGGTCGAACTCCACCCCGCGCGAGGCCAGATTGTAGAGCAGCTGGTTGGCGGCGCAGTCCTCGCCCCCCTCGATCTCCATCAGTTGTTCCATGGCCCGCAGGTCCAGGTTGGATACGCCCCAGCGGGCGATCATTCCCTCGTCGACCAGGTCGCGGAAGGCCTCGACGGTCTCTTCCAGCGGGACGTTGCCTTCCCAGTGCAGCAGGTAGAGATCCAGCCGTTCGACGCCCAGCCGTTCCAGCGACTTCTCGCAGGCCAGCATCATCTTCATCTCCGAGGCGTTCTCGGGCCGGACCTTGGAGACCAGGAAGACCTCGTCGCGGCGGTCGGCGATGACCTCGCCCACTAGTCGCTCGGAACGGCCGTCGCCATACAGTTCGGCCGTGTCGATCAGGGTCATGCCCAGGTCGATGCCGCGGGCGAGAGCCTGCTGTTCCTCGTCGCGCCAGGCCGGGTCGTCGCCCAGCTCCCAGGTGCCTTGGCCGAGGGCGGGAACGGTCGTACCGTCTGCGAATGTGACGAGGCGGGTCATGTCCGTCCTGACGAAGAATAAGCGGCGAAGACCGCGAAGGAGGGTGGAATGCGAACGCGGCTTATCAAGACCGACGGCCTGGTCCAACAGGTTCTGGACGCCGGGTTCGAAGACCCCAACGCGCCGCTGGTCCTGCTGATCCACGGCTTTCCCGAACTGGGGGTCAGCTGGCGGGCCCAGGTCGAGGCCTTGTCCCGGGCAGGTTACCACGTCGTCGCCCCCGACATGAGGGGTTATGGCGGGACCGAGAAGCCGGCGGGGGTGGACGCCTATTCCATCCTGCATCTGGTCGGGGACATGGTCGATCTGGTGCACGCACTGGGCAAGGCGTCCTGCGTCGTGGTCGGTCACGACTGGGGCGCGCCGGTGGCCTGGCATTGCGCCCTGTTGAGGCCCGATGTTTTCACCGCAGTGGCGGGCCTGTCGGTGCCGTTCCAGCCGCGCCGGCCCAAGGGACCGCCCACCGCCGCCATGGCCGCGATCTCAAAACGGGTGGGGCTGGGCGACCTCTATATCAGCCGATTCCAGGCGCCGGACGCCCATCGGGCGCTGGACGACGATCCGGCGACGGCGTTGAGAAAGTTGTTCTACGCCTATGACGGGGCGACCCCGGCGGAGCGGAGATCCACCGGCTTCATGCCCGAGGGCGTGGCGCTGCTGGACACCATCGCCGACGCCGCGACCCTGCCGCCGTGGATGAGCGCGGATCATTTCGACGAATATGTGCAGGCCTTCTCGGCTGGCGGGTTCGACGCGCCGCTGAACTGGTACCGCGCGATGGACCTGAACTGGTCGCTGACAGCCTTCGTGCAGGACCAGAAGATCACACCTCCAGCCCTGTTCGTCGTCGGCGAGGACGATCCGGTGCGCCACTATGCCGGTGGGCATGAGGCGGGGCTGAAGGACTGGGCGCCGGGGCTGACCCGGTCGGTGGTCGTGCCGGGGGCGGGGCACTGGATCCAGCAGGAGCGGTCCGCAGAGGTGAACGCGCTGCTGCTGGAGTTTCTGGCCGGGCTTTAGGCCGCGTCGGCCATCGCCATCCGATCGCGCGCCTCGGCGACGATTTCCAGGCTGTGGATGCGGGCGGCGTTGTCGAACATCATGCCGGTGACCATCAGCTCGTCCACGCCAGTCAGGGCGATGAAGTCGGAGAGCTGGCGCTTGACCGTCTCGGGCCCGCCGACGGCGGAATAGATCAGCCGCCCCTTTGCGCCCTCGATCTGTTGCGACGTCAGGACCGTGGTGATGTCGTCGACGGGCGGGGGCAGTTTGCCGGGCTTGCCGGTCGAGAGGCGGGCGAAGCTCTGCTGCATCGAGGTGGACAGGCGCACGCCTTCCGCGTCGGTGTCGGCGGCGAAGACGTTGATTGCGGCCATGGCGTGGGGCTTGGCCAGGCGATCCGAAGGCGTGAAGCTGCGGCGATAAAGCGACAGGGCCTCAAGCAGCAGTTCGGGGGCGAAATGGCTGGCGAAGGCGTAGGGGAGGCCCAGCTGACCGGCCAGCTGCGCGCTGAACAGGCTGGAGCCTAGCAGCCAGACCGGTACGCGCAGCCCGGCGCCGGGCACGGCGCGGACGGGCTGGTTGTCGGACGCCGGTTCGAACCACTGGATCAGCTCGACCACGTCGCGCGGGAACTGGTCGGCGCCTTCGAAATAGCGACGCAGGGCGCGGGCAGTGGCGCCGTCCGTGCCGGGCGCGCGGCCCAGGCCAACGTCGATGCGGCCGGGGAACAGCGTCTCCAGCGTGCCGAACTGTTCGGCGACCACCAGGGGCGCGTGGTTGGGCAGCATGACGCCGCCCGAGCCGACACGGATACGCTGCGTCCCCGCCGCCACATGGCCGATGACGATCGAGGTGGCGGCGCTGGCGATGCCGGGCATGTTGTGGTGTTCGGCCAGCCAGAACCGCTCATAGCCGAGGCGGTCGGCGGCCTGGGCCAGGGCCAGGGTTTCGTCCAGGCCGCGGCGGGCGTCGCCGCCTTCGACGATGGGGGAGAGGTCAAGAACTGAGAACGGGGTCATGACGCCTAGATCGGGGCTGTGCGTCGCGGTTCAAGGGCGCGGGGTGCGGAACCGCAACCGGGTCGGGCGCTTTAAGACTCGAATCCTCATTACGGAGACCTTCGCCATGACGGACATCGATCCCAACAAGCCTGACGTGGATTGCGACGACGCAAGAGAGGCCGCCGACATGGGCGAAAAGCCGGATCTGGGGCACAAGGCGGACACGCTGATCGACGCCTTGGACGGGAGCGATTCGGGATCGGACACGCGGGCAGGATCGCTGCGGGGCGGATCCGCCTCGGGATCCGACGACGATCCCGATTCGCGTGAGATCAACGCGACCTTGGCGCAAGAGGGACGCGAGTCGGCCGACCCGGACTCACCGTCGGACGCAGACCCAGACGCCGTCGAGGGATCGGGCCGTCGTTTCGACGGTTCCGGCGGTGATCCGGCGGAAGGCGCGCGCGGCGACTGACGACGGCGCCTTGCTGACGCCGCACGCATGCGCCACGGTGGCGCTTCGACCAAATAGGTCTAGGGACGATCTCTCGATGACGCTTCGTTGGGCGGCAGCTGCCGCCGTGGTTCTTTTCTGTATCGCCGGATGCGACCGCACGGCCGAGCCGGCCGACGCGAAGCAGGCGCCCGATGCGGGCGCGCCTGTGGCGGTCGAGGAGACGCCGACGCCGGATCGTGTCGCGCCGTCAGACGACGCGTCTGTTGCGGCCGCACCTGCGATCGACGGCGCGCCGGCTTTCGCTGCGATTTATCCAGGCGCACAGGTCGATGGACAGCCGCTGCTGGCGGGCGGCGAAGCGGGCGCAGGCGGTCTGGTGACCTTCACCACCGACGCCTCGCCGGATCAGATCGTGGCCTTCTATCGCGAGCGGGCGGAGGCGGCTGGGCTGCGATCCGTCACCGGCATGAACCAGGGTGAGGCGCGGGCCTATGGCGCGGCGGGCGACCAGGCCAATGGGCCGTCGCTGCAGGTCGTGGCGGCGCCGACGGATGCGGGCGCGACCTCGGTCCAGCTGGGCTGGAGCGCAGGTCAGTGAGGCCGGTCGCCGCCCTGGGCGCGGCGACGGCGATCCTGCTGGTCGTCGGTTGCGCCGGCGCCTCGAAACCGGTCGTGACGATGCCGACTGAGGGATTTCTGGCCGAGGGGGCGATCGCGCGGCTGGCCGAGGCGGTCCCGCCGCCGCCTGCGGTCGGGTCGACCCAGGACCTGGCGGACAAGGCTGCCTCCGCGCGCTATGTCGCCCTGGAAGACAGTGATCGCTGGCTGCTGGCGACCTCCCATGCGGAACTGCGTCCGCCCCTGGCCCTGCAGCATTTCGACTGCGCTTTGGGCGTGCGACTGGGGTCGGCCGAGACGCCGGCGCTGGATCGGCTGATGGCGCGCGTGTTTCATGACGCGAACAGCGTGGCGGAACGGGTGAAGGCGCGAGCGGCGCGGCCTCGGCCCATCGGCGACGATCCCAACCGGCGCGCCTGTCAGGTCGTGAACGCGGCCGCGCGAAAAAGCGCCTCCTATCCCTCCGGCAGCGCCACCGTGGGCGCGGCCTATGGAGAGGCCTTCGCCGCGCTGGAGCCGGATCGGGCCGAGGCCGTGCGACGGATCGGCCATCAGATCGGCGTCAGCCGCCTGATCTGCGCCATGCATTATCCGACCGACGTGGCTGTGGGCGAAGAGATCGGCCGGGCCGTCGTCGTCGAGGTCGTGCAGACACCCGCCTTCCAGGCGGACGTCGCTGCAGCGCGAGCGGAACTGGAGGCCGCCCGTCGCAGCGGCCTGACCAACCCCGGCTGCGCGGCCGAACGCGCGGCCCTGGCGACCGTCCTGCCCTGACATGGCGCTGTGGCTCGCCCTGTCAGCCCTGGCGTTTCAGGCGTCGCCCGCCGACCGGCCCTGCACCGCGCAGGAAATCCGCGACCTGACCACGCCGTCGGACCGACCCTATCGCCTCAGGTGCCGCGCCGAACTGTCGGGCGTGGATATTCGTCGACGTGTCCTGATTGAGGGGGCGGAGGCGTCGGGTGCGTCGCTGGACTGCGGCGGGGGCGCCGTGCGGGCGCCCGGCCCGGCGACGACCGCTGCGCCGACCGTCGCCGTCTGGTCGCGGCAGGAGGGAGACCAGTGGTCGCGGCCGATCGATGTCGCGGTGCGCAACTGCACCGTCGTGGGCAATGTGCGCATCTGGGGCATGGGCGCCGGCGGGTCGATGCGCGACCTGCTGGCCTCGTCGCGCACCGCGAGCCATACGAAGGCTGCCCAGTCCGCGGCGCCGATCCGGGTCACCCTGGACCGGGTGCGGTTCGAGGGCGTGGGGACCATACCCCTCTATGTCGGGCCGGGGGTGACGCGCACGACGGTGACGCGGTCGACCTTTTCCGGCCGTTCGACGTCCACCGCCGTCTATCTGGACGCCGAAAGCGCGGGCGCGCTGATTCAGGACAATGATTTCGACATCCGCACCGGGCGCGAGCAGATCGCCGTGGACGGCTCGGGCGCCAATCGAATCGTCGGCAACCGGCTGGCCCTGGGCGGCAGGGGCGGGGTCTTCCTGTATCGCAACTGCGGCGAGGACGGGGTGATCCGGCACCAGACGCCGTCATATAATCAGATCACGGACAATGTCTTCACTGGGGCCGGCTGGCTGCGTCCGCGCGCGGTGGTGATCGGCTCACGCGAGGGCGGACGGCCCTATTGCGGCGACGACCGGGGCTGGCCGTTCGGCTCCAGCGTAGACAACGGCGACGGGGCGACGGGCAATGTGACGGCGCGCAACATCGTCCAACGGTGAGGCCTTTGGGCCGCACTTGCGCAAGCTCGCGGTTCGAGGCTGACTGAGCGCCTGATCGATCGGGGGATTTTGAGTATGCGGCTGGTTCTGTTTCTCGCGTCTCTTATCGCCGCCCTGGGGCTGGCCGTGATCGCCAGCCAGACGCCCGCGCCTCTGCCGGCCTCGACGCCCGCCGTCGGCTTTTCCGCCGAGCGGGCCGTGGTCGATGTGCGCCGCATCGCGCGCGCGCCCCATCCTGTCGGATCGGCCGAACATCAGCAGGTCCAGGCCTATCTGGTCCAGCGGCTGGCCGTGCTGGGGCTGCAGCCCAGCCTGCAATCCGGCGCCCTGTCGCCTGCGGCGGTGGCGCGGATCGTGAAGGATGGCGGCGACGCCAGCGCGCTGAGAGCCGTCAATATCGTGGGGGTTCTGCCGGGACGAGATCCTGGCCTGCCCGCCGTCGCCCTGATGGCCCATTACGACAGCGTGCCGAACTCGCCGGGCGCCGCCGACGACGCCACCGGCGTTGCGTCGATCCTGGAAGCCGTGCGGGCGATCAAGGCGCGGGGCGGGGTGGACAGGACGCTGGTCGTCCTGCTGACCGATGCGGAGGAGCTGAACCTGGACGGGGCGCGGGCCTTCTTCAGCGAGCATCCGTTGCGCGACCGCATTGGCGCCGTGATCAACCTGGAAGCGCGGGGCGGCGGCGGGCGCGCCATGATGTTCGAGACCGGACCCGGAAACGCCGAAACCATCGCCCGCTACGCCCAGGCGACGCGCAAGGCGACCGGGGGGCCGTCCAGCAACGCCCTGGCGATCTTCATCTATCGGCTGATGCCCAACGGCACGGATTTCACGGTGGCGGCGGGCCGCGAACTGGCGGGGATCAATCTGGCCTTTATCGGCCGCCCGGCCCAGTACCATTCGCCGTCCTCGACGCCCGACGCGCTGGACCAGGGCAGTCTGCAACATATCGGATCCCAGGCGCTGGAAACCGCCGACGCCTTCCTGCGCGCGCCGAGCCTGCCGCAGGCGACGCAGAATGCGGTCTATGCAGATGTGTTCGGCCTGTTCGTCGTGCATCACCCGCCGGTCGTCGGCTGGATACTGCTGACCATCGCCGGTCTGGCGACCGCCTTCGCCGCCTGGGGCGCGCGTCATGCGACGGGGATGAACGCGATGTCGGTGGTGCGGGGCGCGATGGGTGGCCTGTGGCTGCTGGCCAGCGCCGTGGTCGTGGGCCAGGCCGTGCGGGTGCTGGCCGGGCCGGTCGGCAGCCGGATCGATTCGGCCGAGACCTATTACACCCTGCTGCGCCGACTGCCGGTGCTGGAGATCGGCGTGGCGCTGGCGGTTGCGGGGCTGGTCATGGCTTTGGTTGCCGGACGGGGGCGGATCGGCCGCAGGGTCACGGCCGGGGTCGTCGCCGTCGCGGCGGTTCTGGCGACGGCACTCGGCGGTTTCAGCCCGCTGGTCGTCGGCGCGGCGGTGGTCGCTGTGGGGCTGAGCCCGTGGCCCTCGGGCGAGGACGAGACGCCCTGGGGCGGTTGGCTGGGCTTGATCGTGCTGGTGCTGATCCTGGGCGGGCTGGTCCAGGCCGTGGCGCCCGAGGCGGCCTTCCTGTTCCTCTGGCCCGGCCTGATCGCCGCGCTCGCCGCAGCGCTTGCGGCCGTGATCGGGGCTAGCCTGACGTCCTGGCGCGCCTTGATCCCGGCAGCGGTCGCGACGGTGGTCGTGGGCGGATGGCTGCTGGTGCAGGGGCACGGCGTGTTTCTCGGCGTCGGCATGGACCTGCCCGGCGCCTTGGGCCTGATCGCCCTGTTGGTGGTGCTGACGGCCCGGCCTCTGGCGCCGACATCGGCAGGGGAGGCGAGGGCGCTGAGCGTGCTCGCGGCCGTCTGTCTGATTGCCGGATGCGGTGTGGCATTGGCTGCGAGAGCCATCGCCTGACTGAACCGCCCTACGTCAGAAACGGTCGTGCTTTTTCGATGTTCTCGTTTTGATCAATGAGAACATCTTGTGAACCAGAACAAACCATGCACATAGTCGTCCTCACGAAACGGGGGCGGGTCCAGGCGGGTCTCTCCCAAGCTTAATGACGGGAATCATGGCAAGGGAGACGAAGGCAATGGCTTCACAGGCAGCACTCAAGTTGGTGGGCAAGGACGACGGCGACAAGCAACGCGCCCTGGAGGCGGCGATCGCGCAGATCGATCGCGCCTTCGGCAAGGGTTCGGTGATGAAACTGGGCAAGGGCGGGGTCGCCGACGTGATCCCCTCGGTGTCCACCGGATCGCTGGGTCTGGACATGGCGCTCGGCATTGGCGGGTTGCCGCGCGGACGGGTGATCGAGGTGTTCGGTCCTGAATCGTCGGGCAAGACGACCCTGGCCCTGCATACGGTGGCCGAGGTTCAGAAGGCCGGCGGCGTCGCCGCCTTCGTCGATGCGGAACACGCGCTGGATCCGGGATACGCTCAGAAGCTGGGCGTCAATCTGGACGACCTGCTGGTGTCGCAACCGGACACCGGCGAACAGGCGCTGGAGATCGTCGACACCCTGGTGCGCTCCGGCGCCGTGGACATCGTGGTCATCGACTCCGTCGCGGCCCTGACACCGCGCGCCGAAATCGAAGGCGAGATGGGCGACAGCCTGCCGGGTCTTCAGGCGCGTCTGATGAGCCAGGCGCTGCGCAAGCTGACGGCCTCGATCTCCAAGTCGAACTGCATCGTCCTGTTCATCAACCAGATCCGTCACAAGATCGGCGTCATGTATGGCTCGCCCGAGACGACGACGGGCGGCAATGCGCTGAAGTTCTACGCCTCGGTGCGTCTGGACATCCGTCGCACCGGCGCGATCAAGAACCGCGATGAGGTGGTCGGCAATACCACCCGGGTCAAGGTGGTCAAGAACAAGGTCGCCCCGCCGTTCCGCGAGGTCATCTTCGATATCATGTATGGCGAGGGCATCTCCAAACTGGGCGAGGTCATCGATCTCGGCGTCAAGGCCGGGATCATCGAGAAGTCGGGCAGCTGGTTCAGCTATGACTCGACCCGGATCGGCCAGGGCCGCGAGAATGTGCGCGAATTCCTGAAACAGAACCCCGACATCGCCGCCTCGATCGAGAAGGCGGTGCGGGCCTCGACCAACAAGATCGCCGACGAACTGCTGGGCACGCCCGAGCCGGACGAAGGTCAGGATCTCGAAGGCTGACACCAAGACAAGAGGCTGGTCGGCCGGGCGGACCTTTTCGGGTTCGCTCCGGCGTCGGCCCGGTCTTTTCACCCTACTCCGTCGCCCCAGCGACCCGCCACCGACCCCGCGAAGGGCGGCGGAGCGACCCGCTCGACCTCGTGTCGAGCGGGTCTTTCTTTTGTGGCCTATCGCGCGTTCGCGCTACTTGAGGCCAGATTCAGATACCCGCTCATCCCGGCGAAAGCCGGGACCCAGTTCTGTCGCTCGGCAGTGCGTTGGCTTGAGTGATTGGGCCAGAGGACGAGCCGGATAGCCCAAAGCACTGGGTCCCGGCTTTCGCCGGGATGAGCGGAAGAAAGACAGGCCAAACGAAAACGGGCGACCCGAAGGCCGCCCGTTCCGTTACTCAACGCTGTCCGCAGCCAATCAGGCGGCGGCCTTCTCCGGGGCGAACTTGCCGTAGAAGGTCTCGTTCTTGGCGGCCATGTCGCGCAGCAACTGCGGCACCTTGAACCGGTCGCCGTAGGTCGCGGCCAAGCGGTCGGCGGTTTCCACGAACTTGGCCAGGCCGATGCCGTCGATCATGCTGATCGGGCCGCCGGTCCAGGGCGCGAAGCCCCAGCCCAGAATGGCGCCCAGGTCGGCTTCGCGGGGGTCGTCGATGACGCCCTCGGCCCAGCAGCGGGCGACCTCGACGGCCTGGCGGTACAGCAGGCGCGTCTTCAGGTCGTCGATCTGGGCGAAGGCGGTGGCCTCTTCGGGCTTGTCGATGCCCTTGGTGGTCGGCGCCAGGTCGGCGAGACCCGCCCACAGGGTCTTGGGCTTCTGGTCATAGTCGTAGAAGCCCTTGCCGTTCTTGCGGCCGAACCGTCCGCCCTCGACCATGGTGGCGACGATCTGCTCGCCCTCGTTGGCGACATACTTGTCGCCCAGGTCCGCCCGGGTCTGTTTGGCGATCTTGTAGGACAGGTCCAGAGCGACGTCGTCGTGCATCTCCAGCGGGCCGCGCGGCATGCCGGTCATGCGACCGACATTGTCGATCAGGGCCGGGCCGTAACCCTCCTCCAGCATCGCCATGCCTTCCATCAGGAAGGTGGAGAAGCAGCGCGAGGTGTAGAAGCCGCGGCTGTCGTTGACGACGATCGGGGTCTTCTTGATCTTCAGCACATAGTCCAGCGCCTTGGCGATGGCGGCCTGACCCGTCTTTTCGCCCAGGATGATCTCGACCAGCATCATCTTGTCGACGGGCGAGAAGAAGTGGATGCCAATGAAGTCCGCAGGACGGACCGAGGCCTCGGCCAGGCCGGTGATCGGCAGGGTCGAGGTGTTGGAGCCGAACACGGCGCCTTCAGCCAATTGCGCCTCGGCGCGTTTGGTCACGTCGGCCTTGATCTCGCGGCTTTCAAACACGGCCTCGACGACCAGGTCCGAACCATTGATCAGCTCATAGTCGGTCGTCGCGGTGACCGAACCCAGCAGGGCGTCATACTTCTCCTGCGTCAGCTGGCCGCGCGACAGGCGCTTCTTCAGCAGTTCCTCGACATGGGCCTTGCCCTTGTCGGCGGCTTCCTGGGTCTGGTCGATCAGGATGGTCTCGATGCCGGCGAGCGCCTGAACATAGGCGATGCCGGCGCCCATCATGCCGGCTCCGATGACCGTGACCTTCTTCGGGTCCGACTTCGGAATGCCCGCCGGACGCACGGCGCCCTTGTCCAGTTCCTGCTTGGACAGGAACAGCGAGCGGATCATGGCCTGGGCCTGCGGCGTCATCAGGGTCTTGATGAAGTAGCGGGTCTCGATGCGCAGGGCCGCGTCCATCGGCACCTGGGCGCCTTCGTAGACGGCCTTCATCAGGTTCACCACGGCCGGATAGTTGCCGTAGGACTGTTTGCGCAGCATGGCGTTGCCGACCATGAAGTTCTGGATGCCGGCCGGGTGATAGGGGCCGCCGCCGGGCAGTTTGAACGACCTGTCGTCCCACGGCTGAACGGCCTTGCCGCCGTTCTTGATCCAGGCCTTGGCGGCCTCGACCGCCTGGCCCTTCTCGACCACTTCATGGACGATGCCGGCCCCCTTGGCGTCGTTGGGGCGGAAGGACTTGCCCTCGCTCATGGCCATCATGGCGTTCTGCACACCGACCAGGCGCGTCAGGCGCTGGGTGCCGCCGCCGCCGGGGAAGAGGCCGACCTTGATCTCGGGCAGGCCCAGCTGAATCTTGTTGTCGTTCTCGACCACGCGATAGTGGGTCGCCAGTGTGAACTCCAGCCCGCCGCCCAGGGCCAGGCCGTTGATCGCGGCCGCGATCGGCTTGCCTGAGGTCTCCAGCGCGCGGAAGGCGCCGTTCAGCTTCCAGCCGGCGTCGAACGCCTTCTGCAGGTCTCCGCCGCCCGACAGCACGCCGCCGGCCATGTCGCCGAGGTCCGCGCCGGCGCAGAAGCCCGAGGCCTTGCCCGAGGTGATGACTGCGCCCTTGATGGCGTCGTCGGTCTTGATGCGTTCGACCAGCTCGGGGATTTCCTTCATCACCGAAGAGGTCAGGGTGTTCATCGAACGGCCCGGCACGTCGAAGGTGATCAGGGCGATGCCGTCAGCGTCGACGTCGATCTTGAAGTTTTCCATGGGTGTGATCCTCAGACGCGTTCGATGACGGTGGCGGTGCCCATGCCGCCGCCGATGCACAGGGTGACCAGAGCCGTCGACTTGTTCGAGCGTTCCAGCTCGTCCAGGGCGATGCCGGTGATCATGGCGCCGGTGGCGCCCAGGGGGTGGCCCATCGAGATGCCGCCGCCGTTCACGTTCATCTTGGCGTGGTCGATGTTCAGGGCCTGCATGTAGCGCAGGACGACGGCGGCGAAGGCTTCGTTCAGCTCCCACACGTCGATGTCGTCGGGCGTCATGCCCAGCTTGCCCAGCAGTTTGCGGGTCACATATTCCGGACCGGTCAGCATGATCGACGGTTCCGAGCCGATCGAGGCGCCTCCCAAGATCTTGGCGCGCGGCTTCAGGCCCAGAGCCTGGCCGGCTTCAAGCGAACCGATCAGCACGCCGGCCGAACCGTCGACGATGCCGGACGAGTTGCCGGGGGTGTGGACGTGGTTGACGCGCTCGACCTCGGGGTAGCGCTGGTTGATCACGCCGTCGAACGCCATCTCGCCCATCATGGCGAAGGAGGGGTTCAGGCCGCCCAGGGCCTGCATGTCCGTGTTCGGACGAATGGTCTCGTCATGGTCCAGGATGGCCAGGCCCAGCTGATCCTTGACCGCCAGAACCGAGTTCTTGAACCGGCCCTCGGCCCAGGCCTTGGCGGCGCGCTTGTGGCTCTCGACCGAATAGGCGTCCACGTCGTCGCGGCTGAAGCCGTATTTGGTGGCGATCATGTCCGCGGACACGCCCTGCGGCACGAAATAGGTCGGGAAGGCCGACGACGGATCGGTGGGCCATGCGCCCATGTCCGAACCCATGGGCACGCGGCTCATGACCTCGACGCCGCCGCCAACGGCGAAATCGGCCTCGCCGGACTTCACCTTGGCGGTGGCCATGTTCACGGCTTCCAGGCCCGAGGCGCAGAAGCGGTTGACCTGAACGCCCGCCGTATATTGCGACCAGCCGGCCGAAAGCACCGCCGTGCGGGCGATGTCGGCGCCGAGTTCGCCCACGGGGGTGACGCAGCCCAGGATGACGTCATCGACCTTGGACGTGTCCAGATCGTTGCGGTCGCGCAGAGCCTCCAGAACCTGGGTGGCCAGGCTGAGGCCGGTGATCTCGTGCAGCGAGCCGTCCTTCTTGCCCTTGCCGCGCGGCGTGCGGACGGCGTCGTAGATATAGGCGTCAGCCATGGGAGTGCGTCTCCATCTTTGGCCCCATGCTCACCGCGCGGCGGTTCGCGACATGAGGGGCAGGCGGTTCCAAGCGTGCTCGCCAAGAACCCTACGTTTACGTCAACGTCAAGTAATAAGCCGCGTGATGCTGCGCCATGGGTCTGGTGTTTTTCGACTCAAGATGAGTTTCGACGCCGCTGGCGAGCGGACCGGCTCGGCTGTCGGTCCGCTCAGACTAAATCAGCGCGGCGGAATACGCGTCGCGCCGCCGGTTATCTTGCAGGCGTATTCCGTCTGGGGCCGGCCAGTTTGTAGGCCGGTCGGCGTCAGGATGCCCTGGCTGCGGGTGCATTCAGCCTCCAGCGCGTCCATGTCCTTCTGATAGCTGCTGACGCCGCCCATCGTGCCGCAAGCCGCCAGCAAAGGCAGGCTGATCGCGGCGGAGAGAATGAGGATACGCATGGCTCGGTGCTCCCTGGAGCGTCGATCCGCTCCGCATTGCCCCCCGGCGGCCGCAGATTACTGCGTCGCCGCCAACCTGACCAGCTTGCCGTTCTCCTCGTCGGTGATGGCCCAGACCGCGCCGTCGGCGCCGACCGCCACGTCGCGGACGCGTTCGCCCAAGTCGGTCAGCAGTCGTTCCTCGCCGACCACGCGATCGTTCTGGATCACCAAACGGGCGATGTGCTTCTCCTTCAGGCCCGCGACCAGCAGGTTTCCGTCCCAGCCGGGGAACATGGCGCCCTGATAGAAGGTCGCGCCGCCCGGCGCGATGACCGGATCCCAGTAATAGACGGGCTGTTCCGTGCCCGGCGCCTGGGTCGCGCCCGTATTGATCTGACCGCCGGCGTATTCGACGCCGTAAGCAGCGTCGGGCCAGCCGTAGTTCAGGCCCGGCTTGTCGATATTGACCTCGTCGCCGCCGCGCGTGCCGTGTTCGATGGTCCAGATCGCGCCCGTGCCGGGCTGAACGGCGATGCCCTGGACGTTGCGGTGGCCCAGGCTCCAGATCTCGGGCAGGGCGCCGGCGCGGTCGACGAAGGGATTGTCCTGAGGAACCGTGCCGTCGGCGTTGATGCGGATGGTCTTGCCCATGTGCGAGCCCAGGTCCTGGGCCTGGGGCCGCATCGGTTTGTCGGAACGTTCGCCCAGGGTGATGAACAGCTTGCCGTCGGGCGCGAACGCCAGCGACGAGCCGAAATGCTTGTCGCCGTCATAGATGGGCAGGGCGCGGAAGATGACCTGGACGTTCTCTACCCGCGATCCGTCGTCCGACAGGCGCGCGCGGGCGACCGAGGTGGCGTTGCCGCCCTGACGTGGTTCCGAATAGCTCCAGTAGATCATCCGATCCTGGGCGAAGCCGGGCCCGACGATCACGTCCAGCAGGCCGCCCTGGCCCTGCGCGTCGACGGCAGGCAGGCCCGCGACCGGCTCGCTGATCTGGCCTTGGGCAGTGATGATGCGCAGGCGGCCAGGCTTTTCCGTCACCAGCCAGCGGCCGTCGGGCAGGGCGGCGAGGCCCCAGGGGTGAACCAGGCCCGAGGCGACCACCATGTGGCTCATCGCCTGTTCGGTCTTCACGCCCGGTGCGCGTGTCTGACCGGCGAAGGCCGGTTGCTGATCGGGGTTGTTGGCCGGGCGGGTCTCCAGCGGGGCGCCAACCTGGGGCGGGGCGTTCGCGCTTTCGCCGTTCGCGCCACAGGCGGCGGCGAGGACAAGCAGGGACGTCGAGGCGGCGGCGACGATCAGGCGCATGGAGGGGCTCCGAGGTGAATAGGCGTTGGTTCGGGAACGGCGACGTCAGCGTTACCGTTCCGGCCCTGCGGCGTCTTGTGCCCTATCGCCGCACGATCTGCACCGAGACGACTTGAACCGCGCGCCCGACGGCGATATAGGCACGCCTCTTTCGCGCTGGCCCTCTGCCTCGCGTTGGCCCGGGACTGGGTAGCTCAGATGGTTAGAGCGGTGGATTCATAACCCACAGGTCGGCGGTTCGATCCCGCCTCCAGTCACCACTTTCCATGGCGAGAATACTCGTCAGGGCTCAGAGCGGTCCAGGATTAATGCCGACGATCCCGCGGTCATACTGAACATTGTTGCGGCTCTGGATTTCTTCCAATTCCTTGCGCTTGGCCTGGACCAGCGCAGCGTATTGTTCCGGCGTGTAGCAAATGGTTTGCTCCAGCCTGCGTCCCGTCAAGGCCCGCCGTTCGCAGACGCGACGTGCACGGGTCGGCGCTGGCTGCTCCGCCGCGCCGGCCTGGGGCGAAGGCGGCGTCGTGACAGGTGGTGTTTGAGCGGACGCTTGAAACGCTAGCGCGGCTGCTAAAATGATAGGTGTTGAGAACATGTCTTTCTCCCTGATCCGCCAAGCTCTCATGTCTTCGCTCGCCTGGCAAATCCACGGACCATCGACAGGGACTTATGGTTGCGGCGTCATTATCTTTACGACGGCTTAGCCGTTTGCGCTTGGGACATCGGGGCGCCGCGCCTCTGCCGCGCGCTTGTGACCGGGGTTGCGCTTGTGGGGGCGATCCGCTGCAACCTGAGCCGTCACATTGCGTTCCCGGTCGAGACCTTAACCTTGACCGGAGATCCGCCATGACGATCCGAACCAAAGCCTCGATGGCGGCCGTCGCCGCAATGACCCTGGGCGCCGCCGCCTGCACCCAGGCTGAGCAGGAAAAGACCGAAGCCCATGCCGAGGCCGCCGCCGACAAGACGGCGGACGTGGCGTCGCAGGCCGGTGAAGTGATCGAGGGCGGCGCGATGAAGGCGGCTCAGGCCGTCGAAACCGGCGCCGGGCATGTCGCGAACAAGCTGGAAGGCGAGCAGGCGGAGGCTGCGGCTGAAGGCAAGCCGGGCGCGATCAATCCCGCAACGGACGAGCGCGTCCCGGCCAAGAACTAGGCTCGGATCAGGCGGGAGGCGGTGCGCCGCCTTCCGCCAGCACCGCGTCGATCAGGGCGCGGGCCTGGACGCTGGACCAGTCCGCCTCGCCAGCCATTGTGGCGCGGATGCGGCCCTGGCGATCCAGGATGATCGTCTGCGGCATGGCGCCCTTGCCGGGAAACTCGAACGGCAGCTGGAAGCGGATGTCGCTGTAGAAGGGCAGGGGGGCGTGGTCGTCGAGGAAGCGTCTGGCCTCGGCCGCCGCTTCGGGCGTGGCGTCCACATTTATCGGCAGGACCACCAGATCCTCGTTCGCCTCATAGGCCCTGGCCAAGGCCTGAAGCGTCGGCATCTCCGCCTTGCACGGCGCGCACCACATGGCCCACAGGTTCACGATCACCACCTTGCCCTGGAAGGCCGAGAAGCGGACGGCTGTGCCGGTCCGGTCACGGAAGGCGTATTCGGGGGCGGTCTTGGCCTCTGCCGGGGTCGAAAGCGCCGCCATGGGGCCGACGGCGAACCGCGCCAGGTCGCTTTTTGGCGTTGCGACGGCGGTTGCGGCCTGTTCGACTTGCGCCTTCTGGCGATGATTGGCGTATAGCGACATCGCCATGCCGCCGGCGCCGGCGATGGTGCTGACGACCACGACCGCGCCCACGACCGCCCAGATCGCCTTTCTAGAGCCGCTCATGACTGAATCCACCTCTTCCGACGCCAAGCCATCCGGCGGTTCGACTGCGCCGGTGAAGCCCGCGGGTCAAGACATGTGGGGCGGACGCTTTTCGTCGCGCCCTGCCGAAATTATGCAGGCGATCAACGTCTCCATCGGCGTGGACCAGCGCCTGTGGCGTCAGGATCTGGCGGGGTCGCGGGCCCACTGTCGGATGCTGGCCAAGCAGGGGATCATCCAGCAGGCGGATGCCGAGGCCATCCTGGGCGGGCTGGACGCCATCGAATCCGAGATCGAGGATGGGACCTTCCCCTTCCGCGATCAGTTCGAGGACATCCACATGAATGTGGAGGCGCGCCTCAACGAACTGATCGGCGAGCCGTCGGGCCGCCTGCACACGGCGCGCAGTCGCAACGACCAGGTCGCCGTAGACTTCCGTCTGTGGGTGCGCGACGCCTGTGATCGCTCGGTGGCGCAGTTGAAGGCGTTGCAGGCCGCGCTGCTGGCGCGCGCTGAACAGCATGCCGGCGACCTGATGCCCGGCTTCACTCATCTGCAGACCGCCCAGCCTGTGACCCTGGGCCATCACCTGATGGCCTATGTCGAGATGTTCGGCCGTGATGCGGGGCGGTTCGCCGACGCGCGCGCCCGGATGAACGAAAGTCCGCTGGGCGCCGCGGCGCTCGCCGGCTCGCCCTTCCCCATCGACCGCCAGATGACGGCTGCGGAGTTGGGCTTCGACCGGCCGATGGCGAACTCACTGGATGCGGTGTCGGACCGGGACTTTGCTTTGGAGAGCCTGGCCGCCGCCTCGATCACGGCGGGGCATCTGTCGCGGTTGGCCGAAGAGATCGTGATCTGGATGACGCCGATGTTCGGCTTCGCTTCCCTGCCCGACGACCTCACGACCGGGTCGTCGATCATGCCGCAGAAGCGCAATCCGGACGCCGCCGAACTGGTGCGGGCCAAGACCGGCCGGATCATGGGCTCGCTGGTCGCCCTGTCCACCGTGATGAAGGGTCTGCCGCTGGCCTATTCCAAGGACATGCAGGAGGACAAGCCGCCGGTGTTCGAGGCCTTCGACGCCCTCGACCTGGCCCTGGTCGCCATGACGGCGATGGTGGCGGCGCTGCAACCCAATACCGAGCGTATGGCCCAGGCGGCGGGCGCGGGCTTCTCGACCGCGACGGACTTGGCCGACTGGCTGGTGCGCGAGCTGAACCTGCCGTTCCGCAAGGCGCACCATGTGACGGGCGCTGCGGTGAAACAGGCGGAAGGCCTGGGCGTGGATCTGTCGCAACTGCCGCTGGAAGAAATGCAGAAACTGGAGCCGGGCATCACCGAAGCGGTTTACAAGGTGCTGACCGCCCAGGCTTCTTGCGAAAGCCGTCAAAGCTATGGGGGAACCGCGCCGGAACAGGTCCGTGCGCGTATCGCCGACTGGAGAGCCCGCCTGTGAAAAAGACCCTGATCCTCGCGGGCGCGCTCGCCCTTCTGACTTCGGCCTGCGGTCGCATGGCCGATCTGGAATCGCCGGTGCGCCAGACCGAACGCGCGCCGCGCGACAGCCGTGCCCCGCATTTGCCCGAGCCGGCGACGATCAACCGCCCGTCCAGCAGCGTGCCGATCGATGGCGGCCCGTCCAACCCCATCGGCGCCGGCGCCGCCCAGAACGACCCGCGGTAACCGTTGCACCATTTCGACCTGAAGGACGGCGCCCTGTATGCCGAGGGCGTGCCGCTGGAGCTGATCGCGGACGAGGTCGGCACGCCGGCCTATGTCTATTCGACCGCGACGCTGAAGCGGCATTACGGCCTGCTGCGCGCCGCCGCCGACGCGCATCGCGACGCCCTGGGCGAGGCCCTGATCGCCTTTGCGGTCAAGGCCAACTCCAACCTGTCGGTGCTGGCGACCTTGGCGAAACTGGGGTCGGGGGCCGACACCGTGTCCGAAGGTGAAATCCGCCGGGCGCTGGCGGCCGGCGTGCCCTCCGACCGGATCATCTTTTCCGGCGTGGGCAAGACCGACGTGGAAATGGCCTTCGCCATCAGCGTCGGCGTGCGCCAGATCAATGTCGAATCCGGCGCAGAGCTGGACCGGTTGATCGCCATCGCCGCCATGATGGACACGGCCCCGGCCATCGCCGTGCGGGTCAATCCGAACGTCGGCGCCGGCGGCCATGCCAAGATCACGACGGGCGGCAAAAGCGACAAGTTCGGCGTGCCGGTCGAGGAGGCGATGGCGCTTTATCAGCGCGCCTCGGCCTCGCCCCACGTCACGCCAGTGGGGCTGGCCTGTCATATCGGCAGCCAGATCACCGACCTGGCGCCACTGGAGGCCGCCTTCAAGGTGCTGGCCCAGATGACGCGGGACCTGCGGGCCCAGGGTCATGCCGTGACGCGGCTGGACCTGGGCGGCGGGCTGGGCGTGCCCTATTCGGGTGGGACCGAACCGCCGTCGCCGGCCGAGTATGTCGCCATGGCGGCGCGAGTTTTGAACGGCCTGGATGTCGAGGCGGCGTTCGAGCCGGGGCGGTTGCTGGCCGCCAACGCCGGGGTGCTGCTGAGCCAGGTGATCCAGGTCAACGAACGCTCGGACGGGCGGCGTTTCCTGGTGCTGGATGCGGCGATGAACGACCTGATGCGACCGGCGCTGTACGACGCCTTCCACGACATCCAGCCGGTCAATCCGCGCGTGGGCGAGCGCCTGCCGCACGATGTGGTCGGGCCGGTGTGCGAGACGGGTGACACTTTCGCGCGTGATCGTGATTTGCCTCCGCTGGAGGCTGAGGACCTGATCGTCTTCACCGGGGCGGGCGCCTATGGCGCGGTGATGTCGAGCGAATACAACAGCCGACCCCTGGTCCCCGAGGTTCTGGTGGACGGCGATCAGTGGGCCGTGATCCGGCCGCGCCCGACCTATGAGGAAATGCTGGATCGCGAGCCGTTCGCCGACTGGCTTTAGGCGAGAATTGTTCTCGACCGTTATAAAGTAACACGCTATAGGGCCGCTCATGTCCCCCGGTCCCGAACAGTCCGTCATGCTTTCCCTGCTGGGCGGCGGCTTCGTCGCGGCCTTTCTGCATGCGGCCCTGCCGACCCACTGGCTGCCGTTTACGCTGGTCGGGCGGGCGCAAGGCTGGCGACCGTCGCGGATCCTGATGGCGGTGACGGCGGCCGGCCTGGCCCATATCGCCACGACGGCGGTGGTCGGCGGCCTGATCGTGGCCGCGGGCCTGGCGCTGGATCAGTGGATTGGAGGCGTGCTGCCTCATCTGGCGGCGGTGCTGCTGTTCCTGTTCGGCGCCTTCTATCTGGCCCGCGCGACCCTGAAGCGGCCCGCGATGGCAGGCGGCCCCGCTGTCGAGACGCCCGAGCCGGCGGTGTCGGACAAGGCCGCCTTCGTGGGTCTTGTCGTGATGATGGCGGTTTCGCCGGGCGAGGTTCTGTTGCCCATCTATCTGTCCTCGGCCTCGGCGGGCATCGGCGCGCTGGCGATGCTGACGGTGGTGTTTGCGGTCGGCACGGTCGCCGGCATGGCGACGTTCACGGCCCTGGCCAGCGCCGGCGCCTCGATCCTGCGACTGGAACGGTGGGCGAGATACGAGGGGGCGGTGCTGGGTGTGGCCCTGATCGTTCTGGGCCTCGTCGTCGCCATGCATCAGCACTGAGGCGACATTACATGATAACATTCAATGCGTTATCATGTATCAGCTTGGCTGTTCCGCCAAAGGGCGTATAGGCGAACCATGAACGCCGCACACGACCACGACCACGATCATGCCGACCATGGTCACGGAGATGGTCACTCCCACAGCCATCACGGACACAACCACGGGCATGGTGGCCACGGCCACGGCCCTGTGGACACCGGCGACTGGCGCTATGCCGTCGGCCTGGTGGTCAATCTGCTTTTCGTGGCGTGCGAGTTCGGCGCGGGTCTGATCGCGGATTCCACGGCGCTGCTGGCCGACGCAGGACATAATCTGTCGGACGTGCTGGGCCTGGCGATGGCGGGCGGCGCGGCCTGGCTGGCGCGGCGCGGGGCGCATGGGGCGGCGGGCGGTCGGCGGACCTATGGATTCGGCAAGGCGACGGTTCTGGCGGCCCTGGGCAATGCGCTGCTGCTGATCTTCGCCTGCGGGGCCATCGCCTTCGAGGCCGTGCGGCGCTTCAACGAGCCGGCGCCGGTCGGGTCGGGCGTCATCATGGCGGTGGCGGGCATCGGCTTCGTCATCAACCTGGGCACGGCGCTCCTGTTCATGAAGTCGCAGCACGACCTGAATGCACGCGGCGCCTATCTGCACATGATGGCCGACGCCGGGGTGTCGTTGGGCGTGGTGCTGGCGGGCGGGCTGATCATGATGACCGGCTGGTCGGTGGTCGATCCGCTGGTCAGCCTGGCGATCGTGGTCGTGATCCTGTGGTCGACCTGGGGGCTGCTGAAGGATTCGGTCAACCTGGCCATGGACGGCGCCCCGACAGGGGTGGACGTGCCGGCGCTGGAAAAGGCGCTGGTCAGCCTGCCGGGCGTGCGGGCGGTGCATGATCTGCACGTCTGGGGCCTGTCCACGACCGAGACGGCCCTGACGGCGCACCTGGTGCACGACCGCGAGGATGCCGCGGCCCTGATCGGTGAGGCGCAGGCCGTGGCGAAACATTACGCTATCGGCCACACGACCTTGCAGCTGGAGAACGAGCCGCTGCCCGATTGTCCGGGCTGCTAACCTTCTAAGCCTGGGCGAACGTCAGGGGCGCGCCCCAGAACTGGGACACCATCTCCGACTGCGGACCAGCCTGGCCGGTGGTCAGGAAGTCGCGACGGCCGCTGTCGCCCAGGTCGTATTCGGGATGCGCCTTGAAATACCGTTCCAGCGCGTCGGCGACCGCCTTGGGCTGTTCGATCAGCGCCGTTCCCGCCGGCAGGGCCTGGGCGAACAGTTCGGCGACGATCTCGTAGTGGGTGCAGCCCAGGATGGCTTTGTCGGGATGGCGGCCGATGCGGCGACGCAGGGCGTCGACGTGGTCGTCGATCACCACCTTCAGCTCCTCGCGCGGGGCGCCCAGCTCGATCAGGCCGGCCAGGCCGGGGCAGGGTTCGGAGAAGACGGCGATGTCCTCGCGCCGCTTGTCGATCTCGATCTCATAGACCCGGCTGATGGCGGTGGCGGCGGTGCAGAAGACGCCGGTGATGTCGATGGAGGCGACCTTTTCGCCCTCCTGCGGGCGCTCGGCCTCGAAGCTCCAGGGCTTGCCGGTCGCGGCCTCGATGGTCGGCACGATGATGCCCAGGATGTTGACCGGGCGGCCCAAACGCTCCCGCAGACCCGGCAGCCAGGTCTGTTGCAGGCGACGCAGTGCTATGGCGCTGGCGGTGTTGCAGGCCAGGACGACCACGGAGGCGCCGGCGTCGAACAAGCGCTCGCAGCCCGCCTTGGTCAGTTCGACGATGTCCTCGCCGCCCCGCCCGCCATAGGGGGCGTGGGCCTGGTCGGCCAGATAGACGAAGTCCCGTTGCGGAAACCGCCGGGTCAGTTCGCGGTGAACGGTAAGGCCGCCCACGCCGGAGTCGAAAACGCCAATAGCCATGGGCGCGCTTTAGAGCAGTGCGACGACGTATCCAACCGGCTTGGCGACAAGATTATGTCTGCATCAGGTGACGGGGCCGGTCAGTGCGCCTAAGTGTGTGGGCAATCATGATCTTCTTTCGGAGCATTCCATGCATAGACGCCAGCTTCTCATCGCGGGCGGCAGCCTGATGGCCCTGTCGGCCTGCGCCTCGACCGGCGCCGCCTCGGGCGGGTCCGCCGCCGCGCCGTCCGCCGCCAGCCTGGCCGAGGAAGCGCGCATCGCCCGCGCCGTCATGCCGACCCAGACGCCGCGCGCCGAGCTGCTGCAGGTCTGGACCGGCTCCTATGACGGGGTGCCGCCGTTCGACAAGGTGACGCCGGCCAAGCTGCGCGAAGCCATGCTGGAAGGCATCGAGCTGCAACGCGCCGACATCGCCGCCATCGCGAACAATCCCGAGGCCCCGACCTTCGCCAACACCATGGCGGCGCTGGAACTGGCGGGCGAGCCGCTGGACCGGGCGTCCAACATCTATTCGGTGATGACCTCCAACATCGGCGGCGAAGCCTATGACGCCGTCGATACCGAACTGTCGCCGATCCTCTCGGCCGCCTCGGACGAGATCACCTTCAACGAGAAGCTGTTCCAGCGGGTCAAGACCGTCGCCGACACCGCCGACGCGGCGGGCCTGAGCGCCCAGCAGAAGCGCCTGGCCGAGCGTCGTCGCGACGCCTTCATCCGTTCCGGCGCCAATCTGGATGCGGCCGGCAAGGCCGAGCTGGGCCGGATCAACACCGCCCTGTCCAACGCCTTCACCCGCTTCGGCCAGAAAGTCGTCGCCGATGAGAACGCCTGGACCCTGATTCCGAACGAAGCCGGTCTGGCGGGCCTGCCGGCCTCCAACAAGGCCGCCGCTGCGGGCGCGGCGCGCAGCCGCAACCTGCAGGGCTGGGCCATCCTGAACACCCGTTCGGCGGTCGATCCCTTCCTGACCTTCGCCGACGACCGGGCCCTGCGCGAGCAGGTCTGGAAGAAGTTCGTCAACCGCGGCGACAACGGCGACGCCAACGACACCAACGCGACCATCGCCGAGATCGTCAAGCTGCGCGACCAGCGCGCCAAGCTGCTGGGCTATCGCAACCATGCCGAACTGCGCATGCAGGACACCATGGCCAAGACCCCGGCTGCGGCTCAGGCCCTGATGGACCGCGTATGGGCGCCAGCCAAGGCCCGCGTCGCCGAAGAGGTCGCCGACATGAAGGCGATCGCCGGTTTCGACATCGAGCCGTGGGACTACCTCTACTTCGCCGAGAAGGTCCGCAAGGCCAAGTACGACCTGGATCAGAACGAGCTGAAGCCCTACTTCGAACTCAGCGCCGTTCGCGCCGGCTCGTTCGCCATGGCTGAGCGTCTGTATGGCTTCACCTTCAAGAAGCTGCCCAAGGGCACGGTCCCGACCTTCGAGCCGGACGTCGAGGTCTATGAGGTCCACGACAAGACCAGGGGCCGTCAGATCGGCCTCTACTACACCGACGACTACGCCCGTCCGGGCAAGCGTTCGGGCGCCTGGATGACCACCTATCGGTCGTTCTCGACGCTGGACGGCTCCAAGATCATCCTGGGTTCTAACAACAACAACTTCACCAAGCCTGAGCCGGGCGAGCCGGTGCTGATCTCGCTGGACGACGCCGAGACCCTGTTCCACGAGTTCGGCCACACCCTGCACTACTTCTCTTCGAACGTGACCTATCCGTCGTACGGCAACACGCCGCGCGATTTCGTGGAATATCCGTCGCAGGTCCATGAGCACTGGGTGCTGAGCCGCCCGATCCTGGACGGCTATCTGAAACACTATCAGACGGGTGCGGCCATGCCGCAGGCGCTGGTCGACAAGATCGAGGCCGCCGCCACCTTCAACCAGGGCTATGCGACGGTGAGCTATCTGTCTTCGGCCATCGTCGACATGGACCTGCACACGCAAGCCACGCCGCCGACCGACATCGACGCGTTCGAAAAGGCCAGCCTGGCGCGGATCGGCATGCCCAAGGAGATCGTGATGCGGCACCGCCTGCCGCAGTTCAATCACCTGTTCACGTCGGACGGCTATTCGGCGGGCTACTACAGCTACCTGTGGTCCGAGACGATGGACGCCGACACCTGGGCGTACTTCGAGGAGTCGGGTGACGTGTTCAATCCGGACATCGCCGGCCGCTTCAAGTCGATCATGCTGGCGCCCGGCAACACCACGGACCGTGCGGAAGCCTATCGCGCCTTCCGCGGTCGTGACCCGGACGTGGCGGCCCTGCTGAAGGTCCGGGGCTTCCCGGTATCTTGATCTTGGGCCTATCGCCCTTCGGGCTACTTGAGGCCCGAAAAGCGGCTTCGGCTTTGTGAAATGGGACGCCGTCGGATCATCCATCCGGCGGCGTCCTGCGTTTCAGGCCTCGAAGGCGACGCGACCGCGCGCGTATTCGGTTCGGGCGCGGTCGGGCAGGAGGGACATGGCTTCGTCTCGCACCTTGTCCATGCAGCTCAGCCGTTCGACGGGCAGGCGGCCGGTGCAGAGATTTCGCGCGACGCGCTGGATGCGGGCGTCGAACGTCGTCGCGCCGGCGCGGCTCGACAGGTCGAGGTCGCCGTAAGGGATGCGGGCTTCGATCGGGGCGGCGTAGGCGGCGCCGGCGGCGAGGAAGGCGGCGGTCGTCAGAGAGGCGATTCTGAGCATGATCCTGGTTCCATTTTTCCGCCCCTTGTCGTCCGAGGCAGGGAACGGTGACGCTGGATCGGATCGAAACGGCGAAGCTTCTGAGGCGGAAAGGCGGCGCTTTCATAAATCGACGTCATGACATTTCGGTCAGGATCGACGCCGCGATGAGCGCGCGGACGCGTCAGGCGCTTCAACTGGGGCCGTTCAGCCCCTAAGTCAGGGGCGGGCATCGGCCTGCTGGAGATTTCATGACCGTCGTCGCCTCCTACGTCTACCGCGACGGTCAGCGCGTGCGCGAGGCGCCTCTGACGCCCGAGGGTCTGGCGATTGAGCCGGGCGAGTTCGTCTGGGTCGGGCTCTACGACCCGACGGACGCCGAGATCGATGTCCTGGTGAAGCGGTTCAAGTTGCATCCTCTGGCGGTCGAGGACGCCCTGGTCGCGCACCAGATGCCCAAGGTCGAGGTCTATGGTCGCGAACTATTCGTGGTGGCGCGAACAGCCATGAAGATCGACGACCGCATCGCCTATGGCGAGACCCACGTCTTTGTCGGGGATGACCATGTGGTCAGCATCCGCCACGGTTCGGCGCGGTCGCACAATCTGTTGCGGGCGCAGCTGGAGGCGTCGCCGCTACAGCTCAAGAAGGGGCCGGATTTCGTCCTGCACGGCATTCTGGACTTCATCGTCGACGCCTATTCCCCCATCGTCGACGACGCTGAGGACAGCGTTCTGGAGATGGAGCAGCGGACGCTGGACGCCTTCCTGTCGCGGGTCGAGATCCGGCGGCTGTTCACCCTGCGGCGCGAACTGTTGAAGTTCCGGCGCATCCTGGGGCCGATGGAGGAGGTGGCGGGGCGTCTGCAGTCGCTGGATATGCCCTGTATCGACCCCGACGTGCGGCCCTATTTCCGCGATGTCAGCGACCATGTGCGGCGGGTGAACAGCCGGCTGGGCGGGCTGAACGACATCCTGTCGTCGGTGTTCGAAGTCGCCAATCTGCTGGAGCAGCAACGCCAGGGCCTGATCACCAGGAAACTGGCCGCCTGGGCCGCCATCCTGGCCGTGCCCACGGCCATCGCCGGCATCTATGGCATGAACTTCGAGCACATGCCCGAGCTACGCTGGGAATATGGATACTATGCGGCTCTGGGCGTCATCGCGGCGATCTGCGCGGCCCTGTACGTGACGTTCAAGCGTACGAAATGGCTGTAGGCGGCGAGATGCGCTGGCGCCCCTCGCCGTTACGCTTCAGCTGAGAACGAACAGATCGACGACCTGGGCGACCTGACGGTCGGCGCGCGGCGAACGCGCATAGTCGGTCTGACGCGCGCGCGGCAGTTCGCGCAGGGCTTCCTCGCGGATGAAGGTGAGGCAGCGACGTTGATCGACGGCCAGACGGCCGGTGCGACGCATGTCGCGGCACAGGCGAACGCCGGCCTCATCGACGCGGGTGTCGAAGGCCGCGGCGCCGGCGGCCGTGGACAGGTCCAGGTCGCCATAACGGATGTGGGCGTCCTGGGCCGTGGCGGGGGCGACGACGGCGGCGGACAGAACGGCGGCGGCGAAGAGGACGGGGGAGAGAACCTTCATCACTTAGCTCCTGAGGCGAAAAATTATCGCTCGAAGTGGCGACGAGGGCGCAATAGTCTTGTCCTGCGACGGGATGATGAGGGTTCAGCCGCCGATCCGCGACAATGGGATTAAATCGTCGTTACGGTCGCAGCGCCGTCACCCGCTGTTTCTCAATCCCGCCGCCACGCCGTTGATGGCCAGAAGGATGCCTTCGCGGACGCGGGGGTCGTCGTCGCCGGCGCGGCGGCGCCGGATTAGCTCGATCTGGACGTGGTTCAGCGGCTCGACATAGGGCATGCGCAGGCGGATCAGCCGGTCCAGCTCGGGCTGGCCGCCCAGCAGCTTGTCGTGGCCCGTGATGGCCAGGATGGCGTCGTGGGTGCGCTGCCACTCCTCGCGGATCTCGCCATAGATGCGGGCCGCCAGAGAGGCGTCGGGGACCAGGGTGGCGTAGCGGCGGGCGATGGTCATGTCGGACTTGGCCATGACCATTTCCATGTTCTGGACCAGGGTCTTGAAGAAGGGCCAAGCCTCGGCCATCGCCTTCAGCTCGCCCATGTCCTGACCCTGCACGGCCGAACCGAAGCCGAACCAGCCGGGCAGCATGACCCGGCTCTGCGACCAACTGAACACCCAGGGAATGGCGCGCAGATCCTCGATCCGCGTCGAGGCGGTGCGCGACGACGGGCGCGAGCCGATCTTCAGGTCGGCGATCTCGGCGATCGGGGTGGCGGCGCGGTAGTAGTCGACGAAGCCGTCGGTCTCATAGACCAACTGGCGATAGGCGGCCATCGAGCGGGCCGACAGGTCCGACAGGGTGGCGCCATGCTCGGCGGTGAAGGCGTGATCCGTCCCCTTGCCCAGCGAGGCCAGCATGGCGCCGCAGGTCAGGGCGTCGAGATTGCGCAGCGCGATCTCGGGCTCGCCATATTTGTTGGCGATGACCTCGCCCTGTTCGGTGGTGCGGATGCGGCCCTGGACCGTGCCTTCCGGCTGGGCCAGCACACCGGCGAAGGACGAGCCCCCGCCGCGCCCGACCGTGCCGCCGCGACCATGGAACAACTGGAGTTTCAGACCGTGCGCCTGCGTGACCTCGACCAGGGCGCGCGAGGCTTCGTGCAGTTCCCAGCCTGAGGTCAGATAGGAGCCGTCCTTGTTCGAATCTGAATAGCCGATCATCACCTCCTGCACCCCGCGCGCCTGGGCGACGGCGAGGGCGGACGGTTCCTGAAGCAATCGCTCAAGGGTCGGACGGGCGGCGCGCAAATCCTCGATGGTCTCGAACAAGGGGGCGGCCTGGATGGGACAGGCGGCGGGGTCTTCGGGCCGATAGAGGCCGACCTCCTTGAGCAGCAGATAGACCTCCAGCAGGTCCGAGGCCGCGTCGGTCTTGGACACGATATGGGTGCGGATGGCTTGGGGTCCGAAGGCGGCGAGCGAGGTCGCAGCCGCCTGAAGGATGGCGCGCTCCTTCAGCGTTTCGGGCTCATAGTCGGCATAGGGGCTGAACAGCAGCCGCGACGAGGCCAATTCCTTCGCCAGGATTTTCAGACGCCCTTCCTCGTCCAGCGCCAGATAGTCGGACTGAACGCCGGCGACCTTGAGCAGGTCCGCGACGACGCGTTCGTGGACGTCGGCGTTCTGGCGCATGTCCAAGGTCGCCATGTGGAAGCCGAAGACCTCGACCGCCGTGATCAGGTCGCTGAGCCGGTCGTCGGCGAAGACGCCGCCATGGTGCGAGACTAGGCTGTCGTGCAGGGTCTTCAGATCGGCCTCGAAGGCGTCGGGACCGGGATAGGGCTGGGCCTCGACGGCGGGACGGCGCGGCGCGGGGGCGTCACCCAACTTCTGGTGCGTGGCGGCGAGACGGGCATAGACGCCGGTCAGGGCGCGGCGATAGGGCTCGTCGGCGCGGTGGGGCGAGGGGTCGTGGGCGGCGTCGGCCAGGGCCTGAAGTTCAGGCGACACCTGGGCCAGTTCGGCGGCGAGACTGAGCTCGGCGCCCAGGGCGTGGACCTCCTCCAGATAGAAGGTCAATACGGCCCGCGCCTGGGTGCGGAAGGCGGCGGTCATGACGGTGGCGTCCACGTTCGGATTGCCGTCGCGGTCGCCGCCGACCCAAGTGCCGACCCGCATGAAGGGCTTCAAGTCCGGCGCGTCCAGCAGACGCCGCCAGGCCGACAGCTGCTTGGGCGCGACGTGCAGGAAGATGCGGTCGAGAAAGGAGACGACGGTGTCGATCTCGTCCTGCACCACCAGGCCCTGGGTGCGGACCAGGCGCGTGGCCCACAGGATGACGATCTGGCGACGCAGCGGCTCGGATACGGCGTCGAGCGTGCAGGCATCGCCGGCCTTGTCGCAGGCGTCGAGCAGGTCGGTGATGGCGGCGATCCGGTCGATGACGCTCTTTCGGCGCACTTCCGACGGGTGGGCGGTCAGGACAGGCGAGATCAGCGACTGGTCCAGCAGGGCGCGCACGGCCTCGCGGTCCACGCCCTGATCGGCCAACCGCTTCAGCGCGCCTTCGGGGGTGTCGGGCCGGGCGCCGGCCTCGGCCTGGCTTTGGGCCCGCCTGCGGGTCGAGCGGTCCTCGGCGATGTTGGCCAACAGGGAGAACAGGGCGAAACCGTGCGCCAGCCCGGCCGCCTGATCCACCGACATGGCGGTCAGCAGCTTCTCCAGCCGCTTGGCGGGATGCGAGGCCGGGTCGCGGTGATAGGCGATGGAGGCCTGGCGCACCGCCTCAACGTGGTCGAACAGGGCCTGTCCGCCCTCGTCGCGGATGATGTCGCCCAGAAGACCGCCCAGCAGTCGGACTTCGTCGCGCAGGGCGTCGTCGGCGGCGGGGCTGATCATGTGGAATATCCTTGGTCGGCACGGGGAGATCGGCATCTGGAAGTGCGAATGCGCCCGCGTCAACGCACGATCCGTGACAGCCGCGCGCAGAGATCCCCGCAGCGTTCATGGTGAACCCGCCGTTAGGGTTTCTTAACCGGCGCGGGGCGATGATGTCGGCGTAGGATTCCAGATCGGTTCCGCCCGTGCCCATGTTCGCCAAACGCCAATCCGCCCTCGCCGCCGCCGCCGGAGCCGCTCCGCGCGCAAAGGACGGCCCGAGCCTGACACCCGTCATCAATGCGCTGAAGAAGCCGCCGGTCGTGGCGGGCCTGGCCGGACTGTTCCTGCTGAGCACAAGCGCCCTGTTCCTGACGGTGCTGGGCGATCCCAAGGCCGGCACGCCCTCGGCCCATGTCGCGCTGGAGCGTGAGGCCCCTGCGGCGCAAGCCCCGGCCGTTGCGCCGACCGGGTTCGAGGCCTTCTCCATGGGAGCGATGGGGCTTTATCAGAATTTCGCGGGCGGCGGCGACCCGGCGGCGGGTGGCGATGCGGTCATCACCCTGCCGGATGGCGGCAGCGTGTCGGGCCAGGGCGCGCCCATCAGCGCTCCGGTCCATGCCGCCTCGCCCCTGGCCAAGGCCCCGATCGCGGGCCTGTCGCAGCCCGGCTCTAATGGCCCCCTGCCGATGATCGCGCCCGACGGCCGCGTCCCGGCCCAGGCCTATGCCCGACCCTTCCGTCCGAACGGCAAGCCGCGCGTGTCGCTGATCGTCGGCGGCCTGGGCCTGAATGCAGTGACGACCCGCGCGGCCATCGAACGCCTGCCGCCGGAAGTGACGCTCAGCTTCGTGCCCTATGCGGACAACCTGCAATCCTGGATCGACCAGGCGCGGGCGCAGGGCCACGAGGTCATGCTGGAAATGCCGATGGAGCCGACCGGCTATCCCGACAACGATCCCGGCCCCTATACGCTGCTGGCCGACGGCGGCGCGGACGATGTCGGCGCCAAGATGGATTGGCTGCTGGGTCGGGCCACCGGCTATTTCGGCGTGACCAACTATCTGGGCGACCGGTTCTCAAGCTCGGACACCGGCATGAACGCCTTCCTGGGGATCCTGCGTCAGCGCGGCGTCGCCTTCTTGGACGACGGTTCCTTCCAGCGGCGACCGGGCGCCTGGGCGCGGGCCAGCGCGGACCGCGTCATCGACCGGACCCAGTCGCCGGCCGCCATCATCGCCGCCCTGAACGGGCTGGAAGCCCAAGCCAAGCTGCGCGGCTCGGCCCTGGGGACCGGCTTCAGCTATCCGGTGACGGTCGAGGCCGCCGCCCGCTGGACCGCCGGTCTGGAGCAGCGCGGCCTGCAACTGGCGCCCGCCTCGTCCATGTCGATGCGGCCGGGTCGCTAGTGTCCGATCTCGACGCCTATCGGCCCAATGTCGGGGTCGTGCTGTTCAATCGCGACGGCTTGGTCTGGTACGGACAGCGCCACGCCACGCCCGGCCCGCATAACTGGCAGTTCCCGCAAGGCGGCGTCGATGCGGGCGAGGATCTGGAAGCCGCCGCCCGGCGCGAACTGCGCGAGGAGACGGGCGTGACCTCGGTCGCGCTGCTGGCGCGGACGGACGACTGGATCCTGTACGACTTCCCGCCCGAGGCCATGAACAACGCCAAGGCCTGGCGCGGCTTCAAGGGTCAGAAGCAGCAGTGGTTCGCCTTCCGCTTTACCGGCGACGAGGCCGAGATCGATCTGGCGGCCGACGACGATGTCGAGTTCGACGCCTGGCGCTGGGGGCCGTTGTCGGACGCCTGCGACCTGATCGTGCCGTTCAAGCGCCCGGCCTATGAACAGGTCGTCGCCGCCTTTTCGCATCTGGCGACATAGAAAAAGGGCGGCGCGAACGCCGCCCTTTCCTAGTTCGCATTGAAACGGCTTATGCCGCTTCGGCCTTGTTTTCAGCCTTGCCTTCGATCAGGGGCTGGCCGGCGCCGATCTCGATGCGGCGGGGCTTCAGCGCCTCGGGCAGTTCGCGCTTCAGCGAAATCGATAGCAGGCCGTTGACCAGGTTCGCGTCGGTGACGACGACATAGTCGGCCAGCTGGAAGCGGCGCTCGAAATCGCGCTCGGCCAGGCCGCGATGTAGATAGGTCTTCTGTGTCGCCGCGTCGTCGTTAGCGGTCTTGCGGCCGGTGACGGTGAGAAGGTTTTCCTTCACCTCGATATTCAGCTCGTCGGGGCCGAAGCCGGCGACGGCGATCTCGATGCGATAGGCGTTCTCGCCCGTGGTCTCGATATTGTAGGGGGGATAGCCCGTGTCCTGGCCGGTCGTGCGCGAGGCGCTTTCCAGCAGATTGGCCAGACGGTCGAAGCCGACGGCCGAACGGTACAGCGGGGTGAAATCATAGGTACGCATCAGCATCCTCCTGAGGATCAGCAAGGTTGAGCCGCCCGGCGGTTTGGCCCGGACGGTAGGGATGCAGTCCGACGACCCGAAACCGGCGCCGTCAGTCTGGAGAACCCGAAATCGGCGCTCTCGGGAGAAGAGATGGTGACCTGCAAAACCGCGTCAAGGGCGCGGCGGTGATGATTTTGCTTGCGTCAAATTGGCCTGCGTCTCGCGATCGTCATTTGCTCGGGCGCCGCGCCTGCCTATGGAGAAGGACCTGAACCCGGAGCCCCTGATCATGCGCCATGCCGTCTTCGGCCTCGCCGCCGTCCTGCTGTCCGCCGCCCCTGTCGTCGCCCAGCAGTCGCCCCAGACCGAAGGCGCGTGGACGCCGCCGCGTTCGGCCCTGTCCAGCGCCCTGCCGACCTTCGCCGAGGACACGGCCTTGCAGGCCGCGGTCGCCGCCGAGACCCGGCCCGCCGCCGACCGCGCGCGCGACGTCTATCGCCACCCCTACGAATCCCTGACCTTCTGGGGCCTGACGCCGGGCATGACGGTGGTTGAGATTGAGCCGGGCGGCGCCAGCTGGTGGCGGCATATCCTGGAACCCTATGCGGCTGCGACCGGCGGTCGCTATGTGCCCGTCAACCGCCCGCTGGAAGATATGGGTGTGCCTGAGGGCAGCGCAGACTTCATCCTGGTGGCGCGCGCCTTCCACAACTGGTCGCGCAACGACCGGACCCAACCCTATCTCCAGGCCTTCTTCAAGGCGTTGAAGCCCGGCGGCGTTCTGGCCGTCGAACAGCACCGCAGCGCCGAGGGGCTTAACGTCGCCGACGTGGCCTCGACCGGCTATGTCCCCGAAAGCTACGTCATTCACGAGGCCCGCAACGCCGGCTTCGTGCTGGAGGCGCGCAGCGAGCTGAACGCCAATCCCAAGGACGATCACGACCATCCGTTCGGCGTGTGGACCCTGCCGCCCATCCGTCAGTCGGCGGCGCGCAACGATCCGTCGGGCCGCACCCTGACGCCCGAGGAACGCGCCGCCTTCGACGCCATCGGCGAGAGCGACCGGATGACACTGCGGTTCCGCAAACTCGAATAAGGGATGTTGCGTTTTGACCAGGCCTGCGAACCTGATTAAGCCCAAGGGGTCAGGGTGCGTCGGACGCGGGTCCCGGCGTCCTGCGGGAGTTATGAATGGCTGATTGTCTGGCGAGCGCGGGCGGGTTTTCGCGTCGGTTCCTGCTGAGCGGCGCGACCGCGCTGGCGCTGACCGGCGTGGCGGCTTGCGGTCGCAAGGACGAAGCCGCCAAGACCCCCGAGGCGCCGCCCAAGCCCGCCGGCCCGGCGGAAGGGTCGTTGGAATGGGCGGTCGAGGGATCGTGGCGCAACGCCCAGGACAAGGCGCGCGACGCTTTCCGTCATCCGATGGAGACGCTGCGGTTCTTCGGGCTTCAGCCGCGCATGACGGTGGTGGAGTTCTGGCCCGGCAGCGGCTGGTACACCGAAATCCTGGCTCCATATCTGGCCAAGGGCGCCGGAACCTATGTCGCCGCCCTGTTCCCGGAAGGGCCGACCGCCGATCCGGCCCAGGCCGTGCTGAACACCGCCTTCCGCACGCGGTTCTCCAGCGACAAGAAACTGTATGGCGAGCCGCAGTTTACGGTGTTCGGGTCCGGCTCTGGCCCGGTGACCACGGCGGGGACGGCGGAACTGTGCCTGTTCATGCGCACCCTGCATGGCTGGATGGCGGCGGGCATCGCCGAAAAGGCTTTCGCCGACGCCTTCGCCGCCCTTCGGCCCGGCGGCATCCTGGGCATCGAGCAGCACCGGCTGTCGCCCGCCGAGGATCAGGATCCGGTCGCCGCCAACGGCTATGTGCAAGAGGCCTTCGTGCGCCAGCTTGCGGCTGAGGCGGGCTTCGTCTTCGTCGAGGCGTCGGAGATCAACGCCAATCCCGAAGACACCAAGGACCATCCCTTCGGCGTCGATACGCTGGCCCCCACGCGCCTGACGGCACCGCGCGGCCAGCCGGTCGATCCCGAGTTCGACCGATCCAAATACGAGGCGATCGGCGAGAGCGATCGCATGACCTTGAAGTTCAGGAAGCCCGAGTGAACCGCGCCCAAGCCTTCGCCGCCAACGCCCCCCTGATGGGGGTGCCCGGCGCCGCCTCGCCACCCGGCGGCAAGGGCGACTGGTTCCGCGGCGCAGGCGGGATGCGCCTGCGCGCCGGCCTGTGGAAGCCGTCTCACCTGAGCGCGGACAAGGTGCGCGGCACGGTGGTGCTGAGCCCCGGTCGCACCGAGCCGATCGAGAAATACTACGAGGTCATCGGCAACTTCCTGGCGCGCGGCTGGTGCGTGCTGACCCACGACTGGCGGGGGCAGGGGCTGTCGGCCCGTTTGCTGCCCGACCGGCTGAAGGGTCACGCCCGCGCGGTCGAGGAGTTTCTGGACGACTACAACCGCCTGCTGAACGCCTATGAGGACCAGTGCCCCAAGCCGTGGATCATGGTCGGGCATTCGATGGGCGCCTGCCTGAACCTGTTGACGCTGGAGAGCGGCGAGAGCCGGTTCGCGGGCGCGGTCCTGTCCAGCCCCATGCTGCGGATCAAGACCGGCAAGCGGTCGATGTGGTCGGTCAAGCTGGTGATGCGCTGGAACATCCGACATGGCCAGGCGGGCGACTATATCCTGGGCGATCCCGACGATCCGTTCGACCACAACTTCGCCGAGGACGCCCTGACCTCCGACGAGAGCCGATACGAGATGTGGCGCCAGCAGGTGTACGCCTGTCCGCACCTGGCCATCGGCGGCCCCACCTACGGCTGGCTGGCCTTTGCGCTGGATGCCGGCGAGCGGGCGCTCAAGCCCAAGGCGCTGAAGGCGGTCAAGGCGCCGGTGGTCATCGTCCAGGCCGACGCCGACGACGTGGTGTGGAAACAGACGAACCGCTGGGCCGCCAAACGCATCCCGCGCGGCCGCTATGTCGAGGTGGCTGGGGCCAAGCACGAGGTCATCATGGAGGCCGACGACCTGCGCGCGGTCTTCCTGAGCGAGTTCGACGCCATGGCCGACATGGTCGCCCCGACGGCGGATGCGGTCGTTGATCCGTCGGCCAGGACGGCGGACGTGACGGCGGTCTGAGCGCGCCTTCGGTCGTTCAGCCGAGTGCGGCCTGAGCGCGCCAGCGCCGGTCGATGGTCTGGGTGACGCCGCACAGCTGTAGGAAGGCGACCGCGACGCCGGCGTTCGTTTCTGACTTCACGAGCAGGGGCAGGACCAGCCATTCGCGCGGGAAACGCATCACCATTACGTCGTCGCTGGACCGCAGGTGCGGACAGTATTTCATCGACCGGTCGACGCATCGCCGATGCAGGGGCGCGATCGAGCCAGCGTCGATCATGACCCGGTCATCGGCGATGTCAGCGCGAACCTGGCCCCCGCGCGCTCGAAGCTGTCCGGCGCAGCGGCGTGTCGCGATCTGCGTCCAGCGATCACCCTGATCCGTCGGTTGGCCGCACATGGGGCACAGCATGCGCACGACGGTAAGCCGCTGGCGGACGAGATGATTTTTCGAATACTGGGGCTTGCCGCTTCCGGGATCGCTGGCCTGCATCAGAGCGAGACGTCCGCCGACCGTCTGGCAGGGCGCGGCGCCGACGATTTGCTCGCCGCTCCAACTGGTGACCCAGGGCACATCACTGCCGACGACCAGCGTGTAATGCCCCGACATCGAGCGCGTCCCCCAACCGCGATCACCTGACGCCGCTATTCGTCGGGCGTCAATACGTGTTGGTTTTCGAGGGCTTGGAGCTCAGATCGCCGCGCGTTTCAGGGTCACCAGGGCCTGGTCGATCAGGCGGGCGTCGCCGACGGCGAGGATCTGGCCGTTGTCGTCGGGGGCTGCGCCGCGCCAGTTGACGACCCGGCCGCCGGCGGCCTCGATCACCGGGACCAAGGCGGACCAGTCCCAGGGCTTGAGGCTGGTCTCGGCGACCAGATCCATCTTGCCCGCCGCCACCATGGCATAGGCATAGGCGTCGCAGCCCAGGCGGGCCAGGCGGGCGGTGGCGCGGACCTGGGTCCAGGCGCCCAGTTCGGCGCCGTTGAAGATGTCGGGGTCGGTGGTCGAGATGACGGCGTCGGTCAGCTTCTCGCACGCCCTGACGGCCAGGGGCATCTCGGTCTGGCCGCGCAGCAGGCGCGCGCCGGACGGGCCGCCGATGAAGATCTCGTCCAGATAGGGCTGGGCGATGACGCCGACCGTGGGCCTCCCGGCCTGACGCAAGGCGATCAGGGTGGTCCACAGCGGCAGGCCCGAGATGAAGGCGCGGGTGCCGTCGATGGGGTCCAGCACCCAGACGTGCTCGGCTTCCGGCCGGTCCTGGCCATATTCCTCGCCGATGACGCCGTGGTCGGGATAGCGGGCCGCGATTAGGCGGCGAATGGCGGCCTCGGCCTGTTTGTCGGCCTCGGTGACCGGATCGAAGCCGGCGGCGCCGCCCTTGTCCTCATGCCCGATGTCCGAGCGGAAGAAGGGCAAAGTCACGCGCGCGGCTTCGCGCGCCAGTTCGATGGCGAAGGCTTCGTATTCGGTCATGAGGCTCCCTTACCGCGCTTTCATCGGCTTGGGCGCCCCTCTGCGTTTCAGGCGGGGATATCCGTGTGCAGCGACTTGGCCAGGTCCAGCAGGCGACGGCGGGGCCGTTCGTCTAGCTGATAATAGGCCTGGATCAGGTCCAGGGTCTCCTTGCGCGAGAAGACCTCGCCGCCCTTGGGCAGGGGCGCGTCGTCTTCCATCGCTTCTGCGAGACCGTCGTAGAAATAGGCGACCGGCGTTTCCAGCGCCTCGGCCAGTTGCCACAGGCGGGCGGCCGAGATGCGGTTGGCGCCGCATTCGTATTTCTGGATCTGCTGGAAGCGGATGCCGACCTGGACGGCCAGCTGCTGCTGGGTCAGGCCCAACAGACGCCGGCGCCGACGCAGGCGGCGGCCCAGGTGCAGGTCGATGTCGGCGGCCATGGCCGTGATCCTCGTATCAACGTCTGTCCCGATGCGGGACGACACACGTCGATGGGGGCAATCGCCGTGCCGGATCGCGTCCGAGGCGAGTTCGGCAATATTGCGGCAAGCGAGCAATGACGACGCAACCGTATGGCTCGAGCTGCATTTACTGCAACAGCTTGGCTTTTACAGGAAGGAACCACAGCATGGGTTTGGGAATCATTGGTTGGCTCGTCATCGGCATCGTCGCCGGCTGGCTGGCTGAAAAGGTCATGGGTCGTAATCACGGCCTGCTCACCAATCTGATCGTCGGCGTCATCGGCGCCCTGATCGGCGGTTTCATCTCCGCCAACGTCTTCGGTACGCCGGTCGGCGGCTTCAACTTCGTGACGCTGATCGTGGCGTTTCTGGGCGCCTGCCTGCTGCTGTTCCTTCTGGGACTGGTCAAGCGTCGCGCTTGATCCGGCAATAGGCTGAAGACGAAAAGGGCGGCTCGAAAGAGCCGCCCTTTTTGCTGGGTGATTCCGCTCTTCCATTGCAGGCAAACGAAAGGGCAGTCGGAAAATCCGACCGCCCTTTGTCATTCAACCCTGAAAGGTCGGTTTATTGCGGCTCGGTGGGAGCCGGCGTCGCGGCGTCCGGCGCGGGCGTCATCGGCTCGCTCGTCGCCGGCTCGGTCGGCTCCGTGGTCGGCTCGCTCATCGTGTCCGGGCTCGGCGTCGCAGCAGGCGCGGCGGCCGGAGCAGGCGGTGCGCCCGCGATGGGGGCGGCGGCGTCGAACTCGGCCTTGGTGTAGGCCACGACCACGCCGGTCCCTTCTTGGCGGATGCCGCTCAGCGGCACGGCGCGAAGCTGGCCGTCGGCGCCGCGCACGGTGAGCTCCTGCTTGCCTTCGGCATTGGACTGAACGCCTTCCAGCTTGCCCAGTTCGCCGTCAGGACCCGCGACGCTCGAGCCGGGGTTCAGCGAAAGCGATTGCTGCGAGGACGCAGCGGCGGCAGGCGCAGCAGCCGGAGCGGGCGTGGCTTCTTGCGCCATAGCCGGCGCGGCGGTCATGAAGGCGGCGGCAGCGCCGGCCAGAAGAACAGTCTTGATGGTCATGGGAGAACGTCCCCGGTTACGCGAGCCCGACGCCCGCACCAGACCAAACTCGCCATGTTACGATATGTTTCACGCGCCTAGAAATGACCTCAGGACCGCCCCGGTTGGACGATTCTTGGTCTATGTTCGGGCACTTCCCGATTCGAGAGGCCAAGCTTGTCTAGCCGACCCAGGCATACGTCCGGTCTGATCCGCCGCCTTCTGGGCCTGGCCTATGAGCTGACGCCGCAGATCTTTGCGGTGCTGGCTTTCGGAGCGGGCGCCCTGATGCTGGTCTCGGCGGTGACGCCCGAGTTCGACGGACGGCTGCGCCTGTTGACCGGGGTGGTTTCGCCGATCCTGGTCGACCTGTCGCATTTTGTCGGAAGCATCGCGGGCTTCCTGCTGCTGATGCTGTCGGCGGGCCTATGGCGTCGCAGGCGGGGGGCCTACTGGGCGGCGCTGCTGGTGCTGGCGGCAGGGGCGGTGTTTTCGGTTCTCAAAGGCCTGGATTGGCAGCAGGCGACCGATCTGGCCATCGTCGCTGCCCTGCTGGCGCCCTGCCGCACGGCCTTCAATCGGCGTTCGCGGCTCAGCGAGCCGCTGCGGCCCAGCTGGTTGTTGCTGCTGACGGCGGTGGTGGCGGCCATGCTGTGGCTGGGCTTCTTCGCCTATCGCGATGTGGCCTATAGTGACGAACTGTGGTGGCGTTTCCTCAGCGATCGCCAGGCGTCGGGCTTCCTGCGGGCGGGGCTGGTGCTGGCGATCCTGACGCTGGTGGTGGCGGGACGTTCGCTGCTGAGTTCGCCGGGGTCGCATAGTCACGGCCCGGCCAGCGCCGCCGACATCGAACGCGCGACGGCGGCCCTGAAGGCGGCGAATTCGGCGACGCCCGAGGCCTGGCTGGCCATGCTGGGCGACAAGGCCCTGATGTTCAGCCCGTCGGGGTCCAGCTTCCTGGCCTACCGCGTGCGCGGTCGCCGCTGGATCGCGATGGGCGAGCCGGCGGGACTGAAGAGCGAGCGGCGCGAACTGCTGTGGTCCTTCGCGGAGACGGCCGACAGCTATGGCGGAGCCGCCGTCTTCTATTCCGTCAGCGAGGACGCGCTGGGCGATCTGGCGACCATGGGATTGGCTATGCGCAAGGTCGGAGAGACGGCGGTGATCGACGCCCACCAGTTCTCGTTGGAGGGCAAGAGCAAGCAGAACCTGCGCACGGCGATCAATCGCGCCGAGCGGGAAGGGGCGTCGTTCGAGGTGCTGCCGCCCGGATCGGTCGGGCCGATCGCGGGCGAGCTGAAGGCGATCTCGGACGCCTGGCTGGCCATGCATGAAGGCGCGGAGAAGTCGTTTTCGTTGGGGCGGTTCGACGCCGCCTATCTGGACCTGACGCCGCTGGCCGTCGTGCGCGAGGGCGGGAAGATCGTGGCCTTCGCCAATCTGCTGACGGCGCCGGACGAGGCGGCGGTGGATCTGATGCGGCACCATCCCGACGCGCCGCACGGGGTGATGGACTATCTGTTCATTCGTTGCGCCCAGTGGGCCAAGGCCGAGGGCCTGGCCAGTTTCGACCTGGGGATGGCCCCCTTGGCGGGGCTGGAGGATCGGCGCCTGGCCCCGGTGTTCGCGCGGGTCGGCGCCCTGGTGTTCGACGAAGGTGGGGCGCTGTACGGCTTCCAGGGGCTGCGCAGCTACAAGGCCAAGTTCGCACCCGACTGGCGCTCGCGCTTCATTGCGGCGCCGGTTTCGACGCCCTTGCCGCTGGCGCTGCTGGACGTCGCGCTGCTGACCAGCGGCGGCTGGCTGGGAATGCTGGGGCTGAGGAAGGGCTAGGTCAGCAGCGCCTTCAGCACCCCGTCCAGCACCGGACGACCGCGGGTGGTGGCGATCAGCCGGTCGTCCTGGAGCATCAGAAACCCGTCGGCGATCAGGTCCGCGACGGGCGCCCGCGTTGGCGACAGGTCCAGAGCCGAGAGCAGAACCGCGGGCGCGCCCTCGGTGGTGCGAAGGGCCAGCAGGAACCGCTCCTCGGCCGCATCGGCTGGAGGCTGTGCGTCGCGGTCCGACCAAGGTGCAGCGGCCGAAACCCCCGCGACATAGTCGGCGATGCGGCGATGGGCGACGGTCGCGGTCCTGACGCCGTCCAGCGTCAACCGTCCGTGGGCGCCGGGACCGAGGCCCAGATAGTCGCCGCCGCGCCAGACATGCAGATTGTGCGACGACCGGGCGGTCGGGCCACGCGCATGGTTGGACACCTCATAGGCGTCGAAACCGGCGGACGAGAGCACGTCCTGGGTGGTTTCATAAAGCGAGCCGGCGCGGTCCTCGTCCGGCGGCGTCAGGGTGCCGCGTGCAAACGCCCGACCGAAGGCGGTCGTGGGCTCTATGGTCAGCTGATAGGGCGAAACGTGTTCGAACCCCAGGGCCAGGGCCGTGGTCAGTTCGGCGGCCCAGTCTTCGGGCGTCTGGTCCGGTCTGGCGTAGATCAGGTCGATGGACAGGCGCTCGAAGGCGCGGCGGGCCAGATCGACCGCACGCAGGGCCTCGGCCGCCGAATGGTCGCGACCGAGGAATCTCAGGGCGGCGTCGTCCAGCGCCTGCACCCCCATCGACAGGCGGTTGATCCCGGCCTCGGCCAGGGCGGCGAAACGGCCGGCCTCGGCGTCGGTGGGATTGGCCTCCAGCGTGATCTCGATCTCGCCAATGGGCGGGAACAGGTCGCGCGCCGCCGCCACGATGCGGGCGACGGCCTCGGGAGCCATCAGCGACGGCGTGCCGCCGCCGAAGAAGATCGAGGCCAGTCGTCGCGGGCCGGTCAGAACCCTCTGCGCGCGCAGATCGGCCAGGATCGCCTCGACCAGCCCGGCCTGCTCCTCGGTCCGCCCCCGGTCGCGCACGACGTTGAAATCGCAATAGGGGCATATGCGCGCGCAATAGGGCCAGTGGACGTAGAGGCCGATGTCGGTCCCTGGATCGCGGGGATCAGTCAATCAGGGCGGCCTTCAGCTTGGCGAAGGCGCGGGTGCGGTGGCTGATGGCGTCCTTGGCCTGGGGCTCCATCTCGCCGAAGGTCAGATCGCCGCCGTCGGGAATGAAGAGGGGGTCGTAGCCGAATCCCCGGTCGCCGCGCGGCGGGAAGGTCAGCTGGCCGTGAACCTCGCCCTCGACCACCACGCAGGGACCGTCGGGCCAGGCGACGGCCAGGGCCGAGGTGAACCAGGCGGCCCGATCGGTCGCACCGATCTCTTCCAGCCGCTGCTCGACCTTTGTCATGGCGACCGCGAAATCCTTGCCCGGTCCGGCCCAGCGCGCGGAGAAGATGCCCGGCGCCCCGTCAAGCGCTGAGACCGACAGACCGGAATCGTCGGCCAGCGAAACCTCGCCCGACAGCTGGGCGGAGTGGCGGGCCTTCAGCATGGCGTTGCCGGCGAAAGTCGTCTCGGTCTCGTCCGGTTCAGGCAGATTCAACTGGCCTGCAGTGACGATCTCGTAATTTCCGCCCAGCAGCGCCGAGATTTCTGGGACCTTGCCGGGGTTATGAGTCGCGACGACGAGCCGCATCCCCTTGATAAGCTTGAGATTCATCGACGATCACGCCCCTGAAACAGTCTATTGCCAAATTTTAATATCGTTAAACGATATGTAACGTGCCTTTTCCGTCCGCACGGCCTATCTATTGATCGTCAGGAACGAGGTCGCAACGTTCATGACTTCCGCGAAAACGGAAATGATCATGCGATTAACAAATGCAAAGGGCGATAATCGCCCAAACAGGAAAGACGGAGAAATACCATGCACACGATGAACGCCTCGATGTGGCTCGACAAGGTCGGCGCTGCTTTTGTCGCCACCGTTCTGATCGCCGCCCTGCCGACCGCCTTGGTCGTCATTCTGTTCCAAGGCGTCTGATCTAGCCTTTTTCGATCAAGAGAGCTTTGACGACCAGCATGAAGACCGCGATGTATAGAGCCGCGCGCGGGTTCGCCGGACCCCGCGTGGCCATCGCCCCGCCTTCCCCGGCCTGAGATCAGAAAGACCATGCGCCTGCCGACGCCGCCAAATCCGCTGAAGCGAGGCGAGGCAAGCGCCATTAAGGGGCTCAGCGCCCTGCGCATTCCTTTCAAGGCGATGGGACCGGGCTCGGTCTCCAGCATGCTGAAGGTGGTGCTGGACGTCGCCTACATCCTGCTCTGGCTGATCACCGGCGTGCTGCTGCTGCTGGTGATCGCCGCGATCTTCATTCCCCTGGACAATGTGAACATCACCGTCAGCGGGGATTCCGGCGGCAAGCAATTGCCGCTGACGCGCACCCTGCTGCTGTTCGGCCTGGGCGCCGCGACGGCCTATTTCGGCGGCTTCATGCTGATCCTGCGCAGCCTGCGCCGCATCATTCGCACCCTGACCATGGGCGACCCGTTCCAGCCCGACAATGTGCGCCGTCTGCGCCAGATCGGTCTGACGCTCGCGGTCGTGACCGGCGGCGTCTGGGTGGCGCAGGGTTTCGTCGCCAAGCGGCTGGCGCCCGGCGTCATGGACCCGCAGGGGTTGGGCGAGCTGCTGACACCGATCTTTTCCGTGCTGATCGTCTTCGTGCTGGCGGAGGTGTTCCGCGAGGGCGCGCGCCTGCGCCGCGAATCCGAACTGACGATCTGAGCCGTTTCGAAGTAGGATTCCCGCATGGCCATCCGCGTCCAGCTCGACCGCGTCCTCGTGGAACGCCGCATGTCGTTGACCGAACTCGCCGACCGGGTCGGGGTGACGGTGGCGAACCTGTCGATCCTGAAGACCGGCAAGGCGCGTGCGGTGCGGTTCTCGACCCTGGACGCCCTGTGCCGCGAACTGGATTGCCAGCCCGGCGACCTGCTGGCCCATGAACCGGGTCCGGGAGACACGATCGAGGACGACGGCGACGCATGAGGCGAAAGGGTCCGAGCCGTGACGAGAACGGACTGACGCCCGAAGACCGTCGCATCTGGACCCGCGTCGCCGGATCGGTGGCGACGCCCAAGACGCGCAAGGCCGCCCGCGTCACGCCCGGCGCCGAGACCCCGCCCGAGATCGTCGTCACGCCGGTGGAACGCTCGCGTCCGCTGGCCAAGTCGTCGCCCAAACGCGTCGCCGCCGCGCCCCCGGTCGAAAAACGCGCTTCGCCCCCGCGTCCCAAGCCGGCGCCGGAGGATCTGGAGCCGCGTCGCAAGCAGCGGCTGTCGCGCGAACGCGATCCCATCGAGGCGCGCATCGACCTGCACGGTTTCGGCCGGTTCGAGGCCGAGGATCAACTGCGCGGTTTCCTGATCTCGTGTCAGACGCGCGGGATGCGCGCGGTGCTGGTCATCACGGGGCAGGGCCGGATGGGCGGCGGGGTCATCCGCTCGGCCTTTGGGGAATGGATGTCGTCGACCGCGCTACGCGGCGTCGTGTCGGGCTTCACCGTCGCCCACCAGCGGCACGGCGGAAACGGCGCCTTCTACGTCACCCTGAAACGTCAGACCTGACGCCCACGAAAAAGGCCGGATCCGCGCTGGCGGACCCGGCCTTTTCCAAAGCGACTTGTCTTCGGCCTATTTGGCGGCGATGGCGCCGGCCAGGATCACGTCGATCTGCTTGCCCATATGGTCCGACAGGGCCTGCGCGTCCCATTCGTCATAGGCGGCGCGGCGATAGTTCGACAGATAGGCGTCCCAGATCAGCTCGACCAGCAGGCGGCTGTCGGCGTCCTTGGACAGTTCGCCCTTGGCCACGGCGTCCTGCAGGATGCCGCCGATGGCGAGGAGCAGGTTCTTGGTCGCAGCGCGGGCGCGCATTTCGGCGGCCAGCGGTTGGAACCACGACCGGGCGACGATGGCCTGGAACAGGGGCAACTGGTCCAGCGACGAGTGGTAGCCGGCGCTGAGGGCGGTGACGAGGCGTTGGCGGACGGGCTCGCCCTTGGGGGCGGCGGCCTCGACCACTTCGGCCAGACGCGTCATGTCCTCGGTCAGGACGGCCTCGAACAGTTCGGCCTTGTCCTGGAAGTTGGCGAAGACGGCGCCGGTGGACATGCCGGCGCCCTTGGCGATGTCTCGGATGGTGGCGGGCTCATAGCCGCGCTCGGCGAAGAGCGAGCGGGCGGCGTCGAGAACCTTTTGTCGCGTGCGGATCTTGGCGGCCTGGCGCCGGTTCAGGCGGGGTTCGACGGCGAGGGTTGCGACAGTATCAGTCATAAATCAGGCTTTTACTCTACTTTAAGTCGCGGATGAGAGGGAGCATCCGCCGTCGACTTCAGGTGAATATCTCGGCCCGAGAGCGGGTCGGATGGGCGCTGCTGCTCCGAAGATGCAGGAATACGGAAGCCGCGCTTGCATCACGGAACCATGACGAAAATGGGTCCGCTTGGCGACCGTAGGTATCAGCCCCTAGTCTGGACTGGGGGCAGTTTTGGCCGGACGCACCGTTCGACGCAGCGCCCGGCTGGGGCGATTGCGGCGCTCGATCGGGGTTGCGGCCTGGAAGGCTTTGCGGAACTGGTCGCGCCGTTCGTGGATCGAGGCCAGCACCAGGCCCATGGGCACGCCCAGATCGACCAGGGTGTTTTCGGCCAGCTGAAGGCTGGCCTCGGTCGTCTCCGGCACGGCGTCGGTGACGCCCAGGCCATAAAGTCGCATGGCGTGCTGGTCGTCGCGGGCGCGGGCGATCAGGATCAGGTCCTCGCGCATCGACCGCGCGGCCGTGACCACCTCGTCCACCTTGGTCGGGGCGTCCATCGTCACGATCAGGGCGCGGGTGGATTGCACGCCGCAGTGCTGGAGCATCTCGCGGCGGCCGGCGTCGCCGTAGAAGACGTCGAAACCGTCGCGCCTGCCGGCCGAGACGATGCCGGGATCGGTGTCTAGGGCGATGAAGGCCTGGTCGTGCTCCTTCAGCATCTCGCCGATCAGCCGCCCGACGCGGCCGAAGCCGACGATGATGACGGCGCCGTCCGCCGCCTCCAGCGCTGGAAGATCAAGCGGTTGGCCGGCGGGCGCCGACTTGCGCGCCAGCCGCTGGCCCAGCAGGGCGAGCAGGGGAATGGAGAAGATACTGACCGTCGCCGACAAGGCCACGGTGTTGGTCAGTTGCGGCGGCGCCAGACCCTCGACCAGGCCTGTCGCGAAGACGACGAAGGCGAACTCGCCCGCCGGGGCCAGGACCAGGGCCGTCTCCAGCGCCGGCCGCGCGCCCAGGCCCCATAACCGCGCCAGGCTGAAGATGACGCCCGTCTTCACCACCGTCAGCGCCAAGGCCAGGCCGAAGACGCCGACGGGATCGGCGGCGATGGCGTCCAGGTCTAACCCCAGGCCGACGCCGACGAAGAAGACGCCCAGCAACAGGCCCTTGAACGGTTCGATGGAGACCTCGACCTCGCGACGGAACTCGGTCTCGGCCAGCAGCACGCCGGCTAACAGCGCGCCGATGCTCATCGACAGGCCGCTGGCCTGGGCAGCGAGGCCGGCGCCGACCACCACCAATAGGGAAGCAGCGACGAACAGTTCGCCGCCCTGATCAACCTTGCGGGCCTTGGCTACCGAACGGAACATCGGGCGCAGCACGACACGGCCCAACAGCACCATCAGCCCCAGGCCCAGCGCGGCCGGCACCAGGGTGAACAGGGCGCGCCCCAGCACGGCGGTGTCCAGCGCGCCGCCCTGCTGCGCCAGGGCCGCCAGGACGGTGACGGTGATCAGGATGGGGGCGACCGACAGATCCTGGGCCAGCAGGATGGCGAAGGTGGAGCGGCCGACCGTCCCTTTCAGCCGGCCGCGCTCGGCCAGGACCGGCATGACCACGGCGGTCGAGGACAGGGCCAAGCCCATCCCTAGCACCACAGCGCTGGCCAGCGTCTGACCCATCAGTAGGAAGCCGCAGGCCAGCACGGCCGTGCAAACCACGACCTGCATCAGGCCCAGGCCGAACACCAGCCGGCGCATGGCCCTCAGCCGTTCCCACGACAGCTCCAACCCGATCATGAACAGAAGAAAGGCGACGCCCAGTTCGGACAGCTGGGCCAACTGGCCCGGATCGCCGATGGTCAGCCACGACAGCCAGGGCATGACGTGCGCGAACCGGCCCAGTCCGTCCGGCCCCAGCAGCACGCCCGCCGCCAGGAAACCCAGCACGGGACTGATCTTCAGCCGGTTGACCAGGGGCACGATGACGCCGGCGGCGGCCAGAAAGACCACCAGATCCTTATAGTCCCCGCCCTGACCGTGCATCCGCCCTCCTCGTCTTAGCGTATGTGACCTTTATCCGCCGGCCGTGGCGAGAGGTCGCACGGCTTTCATGAACTTTTTTTAAGGCGACACCCCCTCGCGCGGGTCTAGGGTCCGGCCCGACCCGTCCGTTTCAGGGGCGGCTTCCAGGAATCCGTGATGAAAAGACTGCTTATCGGGGCTGCTGTCGGCGCCCTTCTTCTGCCCGCCAGCGCCGCCTTTGCGCAGGACGTCGGCCACGACCACGCCTGTATCGACGAGACCTGCTCGATCGTTTCGCTGTTCTCGGGCGAAGAGACGGCGGCGGGCTGGCAAGGCACCGAGGCGCCCCGTTACGGGACCTGGGGCTTCGACATGGCCGGCCGCGACACAGCGGTTAAGCCGGGCGACGACTTCTTCCAGTACGCCAACGGCAAGGCGCTGGAAAAACTGGTCATCCCGTCGGACCGCACCAGCTATGGCTCGTTCGCCCTGCTGCGCGAACTGTCGGACAACCGTATGAAGGAACTGGTGTTGGGCCTGGCGAACCGCACCGACCTGGCGCCCGGTTCGGACGAGGCCAAGGTCGCCGACGCCTATCGCTCCTACATCGACGAAGCGCGCATCGAGCAACTGGACGCCCAGCCGCTGCAACCCTATCTGGCCGCGATCCGCGCCGCCGACAGCCATGACAAGATGGCCGTCTATATGGGCCAGACGGTCGGCCGCTTCGGCTCGTCCTTCTTCGGCACCGGCATCACCATCGATTCCAAACAGCCGACCCGCTACGTCGTCTCGACGGGTCAGTCGGGCATCGGCTTGCCCAACCGGGACTATTATCTGGACGCCCGTTTCGCCGACAAGAAGGTCCTGTACGAGGCCTATGTCGCGCGCATGCTGGGTATGATCGGCTGGGCCAACCCAACCGAGACCGCCGCCCAGATCGTGGCCCTGGAAGGCAAGATCGCCGAGGCCCACTGGTCGCCGGCCGAGAACCGCAACCGCGACAAGACCTACAACGAGTTCACCATCGCCAAACTCGCCGAGGACGCGCCCGGCTTCGCCTGGCAGGCCTATTACGACGCCGCCGAACTGGGCGGCGTGCCGCGCCTGATCGTGCGACAGGACACGGCCATGCCCAAGATCGCGGCCATCTACGCCGAGACGCCGGTCGAGCTGTTGCAGGCCTGGGAAGCCTTCCACACCGCCGATGACATGGCGCCGATGATGTCCAAGCGCTTCTCGGACGCCCAGTGGGAGTTCCGCTCGCGCGATCTGTCGGGCCAGCCCGAGCAGCGCACCCGCGAAAAGCGCGCCATCTCCTTCGCCGAAGGTTCGCTGGGCGAGGCCACGGGCCGGCTTTACGTCGCTCAGTATTTCCCGGCCGAATCCAAGGCCAAGATGGAAGAACTGGTCGCCAATCTGCGCACCGCCCTGTCGCACCGGATCGAGACCCTGACGTGGATGGGGACGGAGACCAAGGCGGCGGCGCAGGAGAAGCTGCGCAAGTTCACGGTCAAGATCGGCTATCCCGAGAAGTGGCGCGACTATTCCGGCCTGGACATCCGCGCGAACGACCTGGTCGGCAACGCCGAGCGCCGGGGCCTGTTCGAGTGGAACTATGATCTGGCCCGCCTGAACGAGCCGGTCGACAAGTCGGAGTGGGGCATGACCCCGCAGACGGTGAACGCCTACTACAACTCGGCCAACAACGAGATCGTCTTCCCGGCGGCGATCCTGCAGCCGCCCTTCTTCGATCCGAACGGCGATGCGGCGGTCAACTATGGCGGCATCGGCGGGGTGATCGGCCACGAGATCGGCCACGGCTTCGACGACCAGGGCTCCAAGTCCGACGGCGACGGCGTGCTGCGCAACTGGTGGACGCCTGAGGACAAGGCCAACTTCGAGGCCCTGACCGCGCGTCTGGGTGCGCAATATGCGACCTATGAGCCGATCGTCGGCTACACCATCAATCCCGGCCTGACGATGGGCGAGAACATCGGCGACGCCTCGGGCGTGGCGGTGGGGCTTGAGGCCTATCACCTGTCGTTGAACGGCCAGCCGGCGCCGGTTCTGGACGGGGCGACGGGCGACCAGCGCTTCTTCTACGGCTGGGCCCAGGTCTGGCAGTCGAAGTATCGTGACGAAGCCCTGAAGCAGCAGGTCGCTACCGATCCGCACTCGGCCGCCCAGTTCCGGGTCATCGGCCCGCTGCGCAACGTGGACGCCTGGTACGACGCTTTCGACGTCCAGCCGGGCACGAAATACTATCTGACGCCCGAGGAACGCGTTCGCCTCTGGTAAGGCGACGCTTGTTCGAGAATGGAAAGGCCGGGGTTCGCCCCGGCCTTTTTCATATCGACAAGCACATGTCGAAACCTCGACTTCGCATCGACAATTTGTCGAGGTATTTCAGAGGCCGAGCTGGGCTCCAGACGCGAAAAAGCCCGCTGCGGGGGATACATCGCAGCGGGCTTTCGCGCTCTTTGCAGAGCGGACGTTTCCTCCCCGAAACGCCTTCGAGTGCTGCGCGCTTGAGCAACGCTTGCCCTCGAGTGAGTTCATTTGACGCATCGGCCCCGTCCGCGTCAACGGCGCGTTTCGCCCGAGTCGAACTTTCTTCGACTTATCGCTGATAACTCATCTTGGAGGCCCCTTATTATCGAAGCTTATTCGATAATGGATTTGATGGCTGCGACCAGGCCTTCGCGTGGGATTTTCATCTGGCCGGGGCGTTCGGCTTTCCAGGCGTCATTGTCGGTGATGGCCGCGGCGGCGGCGCGGCCGGCGTCCAGATCCTTAATGGTGACCTCGCCCGCCGCGATCTCGTCTCCGCCCAGGATGACGACGGCGGGGGCGCCGCGCCGGTCGGCGTATTTCATCTGGGCCTTCATGCCCGCGCGACCCAGATAAAGCTCGGCGGCGACGCCTGCGGCGCGCAGTTCGGCGACGGCGGTCAGATAATGGGCCATGTCGTCCTCGGAGAAGACGATGACCACGACGGGTCCGCGCACGGCGTCCTCGGCGCCGCGTCCGGCCGCACGTAGGGCCGAGGCCAGGCGCGAGACTCCGAAGGAGAAGCCGGTAGCCGGCGTGCTCTGGCCGGTGAAGCGCGCGACCAGATCGTCATAGCGGCCGCCGCCGCCGATGGAGCCGAAGCGGACCGGTCGGCCCTTGTCGTCCACGGTGTCTAGCAGCAGTTCGGCCTCGAACACGGCGCCTGTGTAATATTCCAGGCCGCGCACGATGGTGGGGTCGAACTTGACGGCGTCCTGGCCGACCGACATGGCGGCCAGCGCCCGGTCGATGGCGGCCAGTTCGTTCAGCGCCGCCTCGCCCGCCGCGCCCAGGTCACCGGAACGCGCGACGGCGTCCAGGGTCTGCGCCCGCGTCAGGCCGGGGGTGTTGGCCGAGGCCAGGAAGGCCTCGATGGCGGCGGTGACCTTGGTCGGCAGGCTGGCGCCCTTGGTATAGTCGCCGGACTCGTCCAGTCGGCCTTCGCCCAGCAGTTGGACGACGCCTTCCCAGCCCAGGCGGTCGACCTTGTCGATGGCGCGCAGGGCCGTCAGCCGCTGACCGGCCTCGGTCACGCCGCCGGCGTCGAACAGGCCGTCGAACAGCTTGCGGTTCGAGACGCGGATCTGGGCTTGGCCGGCGTCCAGGCCCGCGCTGGCCAGGCCTTCGCAGGCCATGGCGATGATCTCGGCGTCGGCCTCGGGCCGGTCGGAGCCGACGGTGTCGGCGTCGCACTGCCAGAACTCGCGGAAGCGGCCGGGGCCGGGCTTCTCGTTGCGCCACACCGGGCCATAGGCATAGCGGCGGAAGGGTTTGGGCATGGTCTCCCACGTCTGGGCCGCGAACCGGGCCAGCGGCGCGGTGTGATCGTAGCGCAGGGCCATCCATTCCCCCGGCTCATCCGACCCGGCGTCGTCCTGAAGCGCGAAGACGCCTTCGTTGGGGCGGTCGGCGTCGGGCAAGAATTTGCCTAGGGCGTCGGCATATTCGAAGGCTGGCGTCTCCAGCGGTTCGAAGCCCCAGCGCTCATAGACCTCGGACACGCGGGCGACGATGCGCCGCTCTGCGGTCAGGTCACGGCCGCGCTTGTCGGCGAAACCGCGCGGGTTGCGGGCAATGGGGCGGATCGGCGTGTCTGTGCTCATGGCGCGCGCTTAAGCCAAGGGGCGGGCCATCGCAAATTGCATGGGCTGCTGAAGCCATATGCGCCGGGTGGTCGAATGTCGGTCAGCGGACACAGGCGTTTGTTTACGCGTAGAGAAATCGTAATGGGGCGGAACCTGGGCACAGGCTTTCCGTTGTTGAGCGCCATGACGCCACACGCCGTTCTCGTATCCCGCACCTGCAACACGTCGGACCGACGCACCATCCGCTGGTGGGAGTGCGAACTGGTGGATACCGACGGGTCGCGACACATCCGCGATCAGGCCTTCTTCTCCATCGGCGAGGCGAAATCCTGGGCCTCGGCGCAGGGCTATCCGGTCAGCGACGACGCCGCGTCGTCGTCCGACGCCTGATGTCGCGTTCCGCGCCGACGGGCGTCCTGACGGCCGAAGCCTTCGACACGCCGCGCATCCTGCTGGCCGGCGCCGTCGATTATGCGATGTACGATCGGTTCCGCGATCAGCTGGCCGCCGCCCCCAAGACCGGGCTGACGGTGATCGAGCTGTCGACCCTGGGGGGAGATCCCGAGGTGGCGCGGATGATGGGGGAGGACGTCCGGTTCCAGAGCGACATCAATCCGTCGCGCCGGCTGGTCTTCCTTGGCAAGGCGGCCATCTATTCGGCCGGGGCCACCTTCATGAGCTTCTTCGCCACCCCGAACCGTTATCTGACGCGGGGCACGCGGGTGATGATCCACGAACGCAAGATGGACAAGGAACTGCACGTGATCGGGCCGCTGACCACCTGCGTCGCCTCGGTCCGGGCGATGTTGAACGAGCTGGAACACTCCATCGCCATCCAGAACGAGGGGTTCGAGAATCTGGTGCTGGGGTCCTCCGTCACGATGGAGGAGGTGCTGAAACGTGCGCCCGCCAACTGGTATATCGAGGCGCAGGAGGCCAAGGCGCTGGGCCTGATCGCTGACGTGATCTGACGCGGCGGCAGGATCAGGCGTCCAGCGTCTCCACTGTCAGATTGCCGTTGGTGTAGACGCAGATCTCGGCGGCGATCTTCATCGCCTTGCGGGCGACCTGTTCGGCGTCCAGCTCGGTTTCCTCGATCAGGGCGCGGGCCGCCGACAGGGCGTAGTTGCCGCCTGAACCGACGGCGGCGACGCCGTATTCCGGCTCCAGCACGTCGCCGACGCCCGTCACGGTGAAGATCGACGACTTGTCCGCCACCAGCAGCATCGCCTCCAGCCGACGCAGATAGCGGTCGGTGCGCCAGTCCTTGGCCAGATCCACGCAGGCGCGGGCCAGCTGGTCGGGATACTGCTCCAGCTTGGCCTCAAGCCGCTCGATCAAGGTGAAGGCGTCGGCCGTGGCGCCGGCGAAGCCCGCCAGCACCTTGCCGCCAGCCAGAACCCGCACCTTTCGCGCCGCGCCCTTGACGATAGTCGGTCCCATCGAGACCTGGCCGTCGCCGGCGATGACGGTGCGGCCGTTCTTGCGCACCGCCAGGATGGTGGTGCCGTGCCAGTCGGGGAAGTTCGAAGCGCTCTGTGTCATCCCCGTCAGATGGCGCGCCGGGCGGCGTGCATCAAGTCCGTGCCGGATTGGGATAACCGTGTCTTATTTTGACCCCAATAATGGCTAGAACGCACAATCCGCATCCATCAACACGCCTAATGAGGGCATTATCTTGCTTTATCGCGTCGTTTTCGTAAGCGAAATGATCGGCGCGACGGGCAGAGATGTTCAATCGGTCGCCGAAATCCTGGGCGCGTCAGAGCGCAACAATCGCCGCGACGAGATCAGCAGCGCCATGATGTTCCACGAGGGCGAGGCCGCCCAGATGGCGGAAGGCGCGCGCGGAGATCTGGACCGACTGCTGGCGCGCCTGTCGAGGGATCCGCGTCATCGCAACATCCGCATCCTCGAAGACCGTCCGGTGATGCAGCGCCGCATGCAGGATTCAGCCCGTCTGTGCGCGCTCACGGACATCCAGGCGCGCGACATTCTGTACGGGCGGCGATTGAGCGATCTGTCCTGTGCAGGACTGGAAAAGCTGCTGTCGTGCGAACACGTCAAGATGGCCGCCTGATCCGCCCCTGATCCGCCCCTGATCCGCCCTTGGGGCGGCGCCTTCTGTTAACCCCGATCGCCTAGCTGTCGCACGTCGGGCCCTGGCCCTGAGTTGCGTAAGAGTGGTTATGGCGTTGTTCCGTATTGTCTATGTCAGCGAGGCGACCGGGTCGGTCGGCTCCGGCCTCATGCCTCTGATCGACATCATCGGCGTGTCCGAACAGAACAATCGCCGCGACCATCTGACCGGCGTGCTGATGCGCCACGACGGGCGGTTCCTTCAGATTCTCGAAGGGGCGCGCGCCGATCTGAACCGCGTCATGGCGCGGGTGAGCAAAGACCGCCGCCACGACAATCTGTGCATTCTGTCGGACCAACCGATCTCGGAACGACTGTTTCCCGCCTGGGCCATGGGGCGGCTGGAAGCGACGCCTGAGGTCGAGGCTTTCCTGGCGACCGATATGACGCAGGCGGACGTCCCCGCCGAGGTGGATCGTCTGCTGGCGGGTCTGGTTCAGACGACGGCCGACGCCGTTTAGCGCGGCGCCCCTCGCGCACCGCCGTCGGGATGGCTAGATGAGGCGGTGATCTTTTCCGAAGACGAAGTCGAACGCTATGCGCGCCACCTCGTCCTGTCCGAAGTGGGCGGGCCGGGGCAGCAGGCGCTGAAGCGCGCGCGCGTGCTGATCGTCGGGGCCGGCGGCGTGGGCGCGCCGGCGGCGCTGTATCTGGCGGGGGCGGGCGTGGGGACGCTGGGTCTGATCGACGACGATGTGGTGGGCCTGTCCAATCTTCAACGGCAGATCGCCTTTTCCACGGTGGAGGTCGGCCGGCCCAAGGTCGAAGCGGCGGCGCAGAGGCTGGAGGGGCTCAATCCGCATGTGTCCGTCGAGACCTTCGGCGAGCGGCTGACGGCCGAAAATGCCCAGGCGCGGGTCGGGGCGTTCGACATCGTCCTGGACGGCACCGACGATTTCCAGACCCGGCTGTGGGTCAATGCGGCCTGCGTCGCGTCCGGCAAGCCGCTGGTGTCGGGCGCGCTGGGACGCTGGAACGGTCAGGTCGGAGTGTTTGCGGGCCGGCCCTGCTATCAATGCCTGACGCCTGAGGTTCCGCCGGATGCGGAAACCTGTTCGCGGGTCGGGGTGGTCGGCGCGCTGGCGGGCGTGATCGGGTCGATGGCGGCGCTGGAGGTCATCAAGCTGATCACGGGGGCGGGCGAGGCCCTGACCGGACGACTGCTGCTCTATGACGGTCTGGCGGGCACGGCGCGGACCGTGCGGGTGGGGGCTGACCCCTATTGTCCGGTCTGCGGCGACTGAGCCTCAGGCGGCCGTGGCGAAGCGGACGTCGGCCAGATCAAAGCCGGGCAGGGGTGCGGCGAAGCCCAGGGCGGGGTTGCTCAGCACCGTCACCAGCCGCTCGCCGCAATACAGATACAGGGTCTCGAACCCGACCCAGTTGCGGGCCACGCCTTCCAGCGCCTGATTGGCCGCCGTGTCGTGGATCGCGTCGAGGACGCAGATGTCCCGCACCGGAACGCCGGGCAGGTTGACGATGCAATAGTAGGAGTCCAACGCACGCTTCCTCAGACAGGTCGCCGGAAACGAAGCTCGCTCGCGGCGGTTCCTCCCCTGCCCGTGGTTTTCGACAGCCGTGTGAGTCCGGTCCGACAGACTTGTGAAAAAGGAGGCCCGATGGCCCGACGTCCCGCCTCGCCCAAACGCCTAAACGCCGCCAATCTGAGCGGGTTGGGAGCGGATCGCCTGGGCGAACTGCTGATGCAGGCGGCCGACGCGGACGCCCTCCTGAAGCGCAGGCTCAGGCTGGTGCTGGCGGCGGAGGCCGGACCGGACCTGCTGGCGCTCGAACTGGACAAGCGGCTGGCGACCATCGCCTCCAGCCGGGCGCGAGTGTCGTGGCGGAAACGGCCGGACCTGCTGAGGGATCTGGACATCCTGCGCGGGGGCATTGTCGATGATCTGGCCGTGGCGGCGCCGGGAGCGGCGCTGGAGCGGCTGATCGCCTGGTTCGATCTGTTTCGCGGCCTGGCGACGCGGGTCAAGGATCAGAAGGGGGAGTTGGCGGCCGCGTTCGAGACGGCGGCGCCCGATCTGTGGCGGATCGCCGAGGCTGCTGTTCAGGCGGATGACAAGGCCGTCGCGCCTCTGGCCCAGGCGGTGGAGCGCCAGCCGCTGGAATACGCCCGCTGGATCGGGGCGGGCGGCGATGAACTGACGGCGGACCTGGCCAGGCGGCTGCTGGACCCTCTGGACAAGACATTGAGCGTGCGCGGGATGCGGACCGTGATGCGACGGCTGGCCGACCGGGCGGGCGATCTGGATCTGTGGCTGTCGCTGACGACGCCGGAGGAGCGGGGCTCGCCGGATTTCGCGGCGGTGATGGCCAAGCGGCTTCTGGTCGCGGACCGCATCCCAGAGGCGCGACAGGCGCTGGAGGCGGCGCTGGCGCCCTCGGCGGGCAATCGGCGCTGGACGTTCGGGCGTTCGCCGCAAGCCGGCCCGCCGACCCTGACGCCGGCCTGGGAGGCGACCTCGATCGACCTGCTGGACGCCGAGGGCCGCAAGGACGAGGCGCAGGACCTGCGCTGGGCCATGTTCGAACGCGACCTGTCGGCGCCGGTGCTGAGGGCCTATCTGGCGCGCCTGCCGGACTTCGACGATGTCGAGGCGCTGGACCGCGCCCTGGCCCACGCCGCGACCCATGCGGATTTCGAGACGGCTTTGGGCTTCCTGATGGACTGGCCCGCGCACCGCGAGGCGGCCGCCCTGGTCGAGCGCCGCATCCGCGAGGTTCGCACGGCTCTGCCCTCGAAGGCGGACTGGGCGGCGCGGCTGGCGCAGAAATATCCGGACGCGGCCGAGCGGTTGCTGGCGTCGGCTTAAAGCATCGCTGGAATGACACGGTCCGGCGGGCGGTGGCCGTTCTGGTAGGTCATGATGTTGGCGATGACGCGGTCGCCCATGTCCTGGCGCGCTTCCAGGGTGGCGGAGCCTAGGTGGGGCAGCAGGACGACGTTGGGCTGGCCCAGCAGGCCGGGATGGATGTCCGGCTCGTTCTCGAACACGTCCAGGCCGACGCCGGACAGGGCGCGCATGGCGACGGCCTGGGCCAAGGCCGCCTCGTCGATCAGTTCGCCGCGCGCGGTGTTGATCAGGATGGCGTGGGGCTGAAGCCGGGCCAGACGTTCGGCCGACAGCAAATGATGAGTGTCCTTGGTCGCTGGACAGTTCAGCGAGACGATGTCCATCCGCGCCAGCATCTGGTCCAGGTCGTCCCAATAGGTGGCGCCCAGCTCTTCTTCGATCAGGGCGGGGACGGGCTTTCGGTTATGGTAGTGGACCTGAAGCCCGAAGGCCTTGGCGCGGCGGGCCAGGGCCTGGCCGATCCGGCCCATGCCGACGACGCCCAGCCGCTTGCCCCATAGTTTTCGCCCGCACATCCAGGTCGGGGTCCAGCCCTCGAACCGGCCCTCTGCGACAACCTGGGCGCCCTCGACGATGCGGCGGCTGACGGCCAGGATCAGGCTCATGGCCAGGTCGGCGGTGTCCTCGGTCAGGACGCCGGGGGTGTTGGTGACGATGATCCCGCGCGCCACGGCCGCGTCGATGTCGATATGGTCCACGCCGGCGCCGAAGTTGGCGATCATCTTCAACTGTTCGCCCGCGCCATTGATCAGTTCGGCGTCGATGACGTCGGTGATGGTGGGAACCAGGACCTCGGCGCGCTGGACGGCGGCCTGGAGCGCGGCGCGGTCCATTGGCTGGTCCTTGAGGTTAAGTTCGGCGTCGAACAGCTCGCGCATCCGCGTTTCCACCGCGTCGGGCAGGCGTCTGGTTAATACGACCTTAAGCTTGCGGGCGGACATTGCGGGCCTTGGTTTGCGGGCGGCGATTCAGACGGATCGAAAGCCCGCGCGACGGGTCGTTCCATTCAGTGTCTAGCAAAGCCGCCGCCATCTTCCAAAGCCTGCGACGCCGCATCGCCATCGTTCTCGCCGTTCTGGGCCTGGGCGTGATGGCCAGCGCGGGCGCGACCATGCCCGACGGGCGGCCCACGCCGACGGGGCTGGAGGTGCCGCGCTGGATTTCGCTGAAGTCCTCGCATGTGCGCGCCCGCCAAGGGCCGGGGCTGGACTATCCGATTCTGTGGGAATATCGCGCCGCCGGCCTGCCGGTGCAGGTGATCGCCGAGACGACGGAATGGCGCAAGATCTGCGACCCGGACGGCGCCGTCGCCTGGATCCACCGCACCGTGTCGTCGGGCCGCCGCTATGTCTTCAACACGACCGCTCAGGAAGTGCCGATCCGGTCGGGCCGATCCGAAACGGCCTCGGTGCGGGCGCGCCTGTCGCCCCGCGCCCTGGTGTCGCTGGACGAATGTGAAGAGGGCTGGTGCAAGGTCCGCGCGCGACGGCTGGAAGGCTGGGTGGCGCAGCGGGCGGTGTTCGGAACCCAGGAACGGGCGCTGTGCAACGCCAATCGGCCGGCGGGCACGGGCCGCAACTGAAGCCGCGCTGTTGAGCGAAGCGGCGCGGTCGTGTAACCCGCGCGCAACGCCTTAAGAAACGGAAGCGCCTTGACCCAGTCCCAATATCCTTCGTCCTTCGATCATGAGGCCCTGCTGGCCTCGGGCCGCGGCGAGCTGTTCGGTCCCGGCAATGCTCAGCTGCCCGCCCCGCCGATGCTGATGTTCGACAGGATCACGACGATCAACTCTGACGGCGGCGAGCACGGCAAGGGCTATGTCGAGGCGGAACTCGACATCAATCCCGAGCTCTGGTTTTTCCAGTGCCACTTCATCGGCGACCCGGTCATGCCGGGCTGCCTGGGCCTGGACGCCATGTGGCAACTGGTCGGTTTCTACCTGGGCTGGATCGGCGGGCCCGGCAAGGGCCGCGCCCTGGGCGTCGGCGAAGTCAAGTTCACCGGCCAGGTGACGCCGGACATCAAGAAGGTGGTCTACAAGATCAACCTGAAACGCGTCATCAACCGCAAGCTGGTCATGGGCATCGCCGACGGCGTGCTGGAGGCCGACGGCCAGGTCATCTACACCTGCAATGACATGCGGGTCGGCCTGTTCGGCGCCAAGGATGAGGCGGCGGGCGCTTAAGCCCCTATATAACCGCGAACAAGGCGGACGGTCTTCGGGCCAAGAAGCATTCGAGAAGGAAACACCATGCGTCGTGTCGTCGTCACCGGCCTGGGCATCGTCTCCTCCATCGGCCACGGCGCCGAAGAGGTCACCCAGTCTCTGCGCGAAGCCCGTTCGGGCGTCGTCCATGCCCCCGATCACGCCAAATACGGCTTCCGCAGCCAGGTCTGGGCGCCGCCCAAGATCGGCCCGTGGGAAGAACTGGTGGACCGTCGCGCGGCCCGCTTCCTGGCCAACGGCACGGCGTGGGCGCACATCGCCTTCGAAGAGGCGCTGAAATCGTCGGGCATGAGCGCGGACGAAATCAAGGACGACCGGATCGGCCTGATCGTCGGCGAGGGCGGCCCCTCGACCCAGGTCATCCTGCAGGCGGCGGCCACGACGGTCGAGCGCGGTTCGCCCAAGCGAATCGGCCCGTTCGCGGTGCCGAAGGCCATGGCGTCCGGCCCCTCGGCGGTGCTGTCGACCTGGTTCCAGATGCGCGGCGTCAACTATTCGATCAGCTCGGCCTGCGCGACGTCGGCTCACTGCATCGGCGCCGGGGTCGAACAGATCCAGTGGGGCAAGCAGGACGTGGTCTTCGCCGGCGGCTGCGAGGACATCGACTGGTCCATGTCGAACATGTTCGACGCCATGGGCGCCATGTCTTCCGACTTCAACGACAACCCGTCGGTCGCCTCGCGCGCCTATGACGTCAACCGCGACGGCTTCGTCATCGCCGGCGGCGCGGGCATCGTGGTGCTGGAAGAATACGAGCGGGCCAAGGCGCGCGGCGCGACCATCTATGCCGAGGTCACCGGATACGGCGCCAACGCCGATGGTCACGACATGGTCGCTCCTTCTGGCGAGGGCGCCCAGCGCTGCATGAAGATCGCGTTGGAACAGGCCGGCAATCCCCGGATCGATTACCTGAACCCGCACGGCACCTCGACCCCGGTCGGCGATTCCAAGGAGATGGAGGCCGTGCGCGCCATCTTCGGCGACCAGATGCCGATGATCTCCTCGACCAAGTCGCTGACGGGCCACTCGCTCGGCGCGGCGGGCGCGCAGGAAGCCATCTACTGCCTGTTGATGATGCAGAACGGCTTTGCGGCCGAGAGCGCCCATATCGAGACCCTCGATCCGGCGTTCGAGGGCATGCCCATCCTGCGTCAGCGTCATGAGGGCGAACTGACCCACGTCATGTCCAACAGCTTCGGCTTCGGCGGCACCAACGGCACGCTGATCCTGTCGAAGGTCTGACCCTCTACCGATGAACCGTCATCCCAGGGCCTGTCCCTGGGATCCAGACTCCCGGTGTTCGACGATGACGCACCCCGTGGATGGACCGGGAGTCCGGATCCTCGCCACAAGGGCGAGAATGACGACGTTTTTGCGCGCGGGACTGTCAATGGGGACGCCCGCGCCCGATCATGCCCAACTTGGCTGTTTACACGACCGATTCTCGCCCTTAAGAGCGTCGCCGTGACCCAGCCCCTGACCAAAGCGATGACCTCGAAAACCACCGGCTTCGGCGGGGCGGTTTCGGGTGTGCGCGAGGTCTGAAGCGCCGAACCCCGATCCCAAGCCCCGCCGATGCGCGGGGCGGTCGATCCGGCTGAACCCCGCGCCTCCATCCTTTCAGGAGACGCCTTTCATGTCCTTTTCCCCATCCAATCCGCCCCATATCGGCATCGTCGGCGCCACCGGCCTTGTCGGCGAGATGATGCGAGGGCTGTTAGCCGAGCGGAAATTCCCGCTAGCCTCGCTGCGCCTGTTCGCCTCGGCCCGGTCGGCCGGCAAGACCGTCCGCTTCGGCGAGACCGACATCGTGGTCGAGGACGCGGCGAGCGCCGACTACACCGGTCTGGACATCGTCTTCTTCTCGGCCGGCGGCGACACGTCCAAGGCCCTGGCGCCCAAGGTGGCGGCGGCGGGCGCAGTGGTGATCGACAACTCCTCGGCCTGGCGCAGCGACCCGGAGGTGCCTTTGGTGGTCGCCGAGGTGAACCCCCACGCCCTGGCCAACCTGCCCAAGGGGATCATCGCCAACCCCAACTGCACCACCATGGCCGCCATGCCGGTGCTGAAGCCGCTGCATGACGCGGCGGGGCTGAAGCGTCTGACCGTATCGACCTATCAAGCCGTGTCGGGCGGCGGGGTCGAGGGCATTCGGGTGCTGGAGGACCAGTCGCGTGCGACCGTGGGGCAGGGCGCGGCCCTGGCCCGCGACGGATCGGCCGTGGACTTCGGTGCGCCCGAGAAGTGGGTCGTGCCGATCGCCGCGAACGTGGTGGCCCTGAACTATACGCTGGACGAGGACGGCTATACGGACGAGGAACTGAAGCTGCGCGACGAGAGCCGCAAGATCCTGGAGATTCCCGGCCTGCCTGTGTCCGGCACCTGCGTGCGTGTGCCGGTCTTCACCGGCCACTCCCTGTCGATCAATGTCGAGTTCGAGCGTCCACTGTCGGCGGCCCAGGCGCTGGAGCTGCTGGGCCAGGCGCCGGGTGTGGTGGTGACGGCCGTGCCGAACCCGCTTGACGCCACGGGCAAGGATCCGGTCTTCGTGGGTCGCGTGCGTCCCGATCCGACGGTCGAGCACGGCCTGGCCCTTTTCGTGTCCAACGACAATCTGAGGAAGGGCGCGGCCCTGAACGCGGTCCAAATCGCCGAGGTTCTGGTCCAGCAGCGCGGCTGACCGGACAGCAGGCGGGGTTCAGTCGTAGCGCACGCCGCTGAGATAGAGCCCCGCCGAGGGGGCGACGGGGCCGCACCGGGCGCGGTCCTTCGCCTCCAGCGCCGCCTTGACGTCGTGGGCGGTCCAGCGGCCCAGACCCACCTCGACCAGGGTTCCGGCCATCGACCGGACCTGGCGATGCAGAAAGCTGCGCGCCTGAAACACCAGATGCACCTCCTCGCCGAAGCGGGAGACGCGGGCCACGTCCAGGGTGCGGACCGGCGACTTGGACTGGCAGCCCACGTCGCGGAAGGTGGTGAAGTCGTGATGCCCGACCAGAACCTGGGCCGCGTGGTGCATGGCCTCGGCGTCCAGGGGCTTCTTGACGTGCCAGACGCGGTCGCGCTCCAGCACCGGCTGGGGGCGGCGGTTCAGGATGCGGTACAGATAACCTCGGCCGGTCGCCGAGAACCGGGCGTGCCAATCGGGATCGGGCGCATAGTCCGCCGACAGGACGCAGACATCCTGTTTGACCAGATGGGCGTTCATGGCGTTCAGCACCGTATCAACGGGCCAGTCGCGTTCCAGATCAGCATGGATGACCTGGGCGGTCGCATGGACGCCAGTGTCGGTGCGGCCGGCGGCGGCGATGCGGATCCGCTCGCCCGAGAAGGCGTGTATGGCCGCCTCCAGTGCGCCCTGCACCGTCGGTTGGCCGTTCTGGGCCTGGAAGCCGTTGTAGGCCGTGCCGTCGTATTCGATCGTCAGCTTGTAGCGCGGCATCAGCCGAGCACGGTCCCGGCCGGCAGGGCGAATCCGCGCAGCATCTCGTCGGCCGATTGCGCCGCCTTGCCCTCGCGCTGAACCCGGATCAGACGCACGGCCCCGTCGCCGCAGGCCACGGTCAGGGCGTCGTCCAGGGTCTCGCCCGGCGCGCCCGATCCGTCCGTCAGGGCCGACAGCAGGGCCTTCACCCGCACAGGCCCCGTCTCTGACGGCGCTTCGAACCAGGCGCCGGGGAAGGGCGATAGGCCGCGGATGTGGACGTCCACCTCGGCGGCCGGGCGGGTCCAGTCGATGCGGGCTTCGGCCGGGGTGATCTTCTTGGCGTAAGTCGGCTCGCCGACCTGTTCCGACGGGGTGACGCTGCCGCGCTCGATGGCCGCCAGCGCACGCGGCCACAGGCCGGCGCCGACATGGGACATGCGCTCGGACATGGTGGCGGCCGTGTCGTCGGCGCGGATGTCCATCAGCTCGGTCAGCAGGATGGGGCCTTCGTCCAGGCCGACGCCCATCTGCATGATCTGGACGCCGGTCTGGGCGTCGCCGGCCATGATGGCGCGCTGGATCGGCGCAGCCCCGCGCCAGCGGGGCAGCAGCGACCCATGAAGGTTGAAACAGCCCAGGCGGGGCGCATCCAGCACCTCGGCCTTGAGGATCTGGCCGTAGGCGACGACGCAGGCGGCGTCGAGGTCCAGGCTCTGGAAGGCGGCGATGGCGTCGGGCGCCTTCATGCTCTCGGGCGTGAAGACGGGCAGGCCCATGGTCTCGGCGAAGGCATGGACCGGCGACGGCGTCAGCTTCTGGCCCCGGCCTTTGGGGCGTGGCGGCTGCGAATAGACGGCGACGATCTCGTGACCCGAGGCGATCAGCTCGGCCAGGGACGGCACGGCGAAGTCGGGAGTTCCCATGAAGGCAAGGCGCATGGGCACGCCTTTAGAGGTTTACTGCCAGCGGGTGAAGACGCCGCCGCCTTCGTCCCACTCGCCGCCAGCGTCCAGGGCGTCGTCGAAGTCGAGCAGCTTGTCCAGCAGCAGGCCCGCCACCACGCCCAGCAGGGCCACGCCGGCCAAAGTCGCGACGCCGGCGACGCCGATCTTCTGGCTGCGGGTCAGACGACGGCGGCCCGAGGAATCGATGATCAGCGATCGGCCGCGCGGAATGGACGGCGCGATGCGGCGCGCAGCGCGTTCGATACGTTCGGGGCGGACGATCTTGGTCATCAGGCGGCGATCCTGTCGCGGGCGGCCTTCTTGACCTTGGTCACGGCGCGATCCCGCTTGAGACGCGACAGGTGGTCGATGAAGAGCACGCCGTTAAGGTGGTCCATCTCGTGCTGGATGCAGACGGCGTAGAGGCCCTCTGCCTCTTCCTCCACCGACTGACCGTCACGGTTCAGATAGCGAATGCGGACGCGGGCGGGGCGTTCCACCTTGTCGAAATACTCGGGGATCGACAGGCAGCCTTCTTCGTAGGTGTAGAGCTCGTCCGAGGTCCACAGGATTTCCGGGTTGGCGAAGAAGCGCGGGTTCTTGCGCGCTTCGAACGCCTCGGGGGTGTCCTCTTCCTCGGTCTCGGGGATCGTGCCGTCGCGATCGCCCAGGTCCATGACGATGACCCGGTCCAAGGCGCCGATCTGAACGGCGGCCAGGCCGATGCCGGGTGCGTCGTACATGGTCTCCAGCATGTCATCCATCAGGGCGCGGACGGCGTCATCCACCGCCGCCACGGGTGTGGACACCTGCTTCAGGATCGCCAGGTCGGCGGGGAGGTCGATGGTGAGGATACGTCGGATGGCCATGGCCGGGGACGTAAGCCCGCCCCGGCCCAAGGTCAAGATTTTCGCCTATTCGTCGCCGCCCTATTCCTTGCCAGGAAGCGCGCGGGGTTTGCGGTGCTCGTCGATGGCGACATAGGTGAAAACGCCTTGGGTCACGCGGACGGACGCAGCCTGGGGCTGGCCCCGTGCCCGCTTCCAGGCCTCGACGTGGACGCGAATGGAGGTGCGGCCCGAGCCGATGACATGGGCGTAGATGCTGACCTCGTCGCCGACCGAAACGGGCTGATGGAAGACCATGCCGTCCAGCGCCACGGTGGCGCAGCGTCCGCAGGCCAGTTCGAACGCCGGGGTTGCGCCCGCCACATCCATCTGGGCCAGCAGCCAGCCGCCGAAGATGTCGCCTTCGGGGTTGGTGTCCGCCGGCATGGCGATGATGCGGCCGACGGGCTGGTACTCTGGCGGTTGTTCGGGGGCGTCGGACATGATGGAACCTGCTGTTCGGGGAGGCGGGCTCTCTAGCGCGGCTTGGCGGGCTTGTCGCCTTTGAGCGTCTTGACCCGCGTCGGCTGCGGCACGGACAGCGTCAGGCGGGATGTCCGCACGGCCTGGGCGTCACGCAGGGCCCGCCACGCCGCGCCCAGCTCCATCGCGGTCAAAAGATGATCCTGGGTCATGACCTCACGTCGAGACGCTCTCAGCGTTGCGACATCCGTCATGAGGCGCGACGCGGCGTGAAGGTCTTCGCGGTCTGATCTCGCGCCCAGATCCTGCAGCCGAGCGAACCGCCAGCCCTGTTCCGGCGGGTGTTCCAGCGTCAGGGCGAACCGCTCGGACGGCCCAAGGTCAGCGGACAGAAAGGTCCACTCCACGCTGTTGGGTTGGCGACGGTAGTGACCGGGCTGCGTCGGCAGACCGGCGGCGGCGTAGATGTCGAGGGCCCCGGCCTCGATCTCGTCCAGCGCCAGACTGAGGGCATCAGGCTCTGTGGGTTCGAGGTCGCCGGGACGTTCGAAAGGATCGGCGTGGTCGTCGGCAGGCGCGGCCGCGGACCTGCGTGAAAACAGACCCGAAAGCAGCGCCCGCCGTCTGGCCATGATCAGTTGTTCAGAGTGCTGGTCACCGACACGTCATAGACGACGCGGGTCAGGCTCTGAACGACCTCGAAGAATTTGCGCATCTCGGCGGCGCCGGCCAGCGGCACATAGATCACATCTTCCGGCATGACCTGCATGTTGGTGGCGGCGAAGACGTTGGCGGCGTCGCTGAAGTCCAACTCATAGACGACCGGCACGCCGCGCGGCGTGGCGGGCTGGCTGATGCCCAGGGCCTGGGCCACTTCGGGCCGTTCGAAGCGGAAGATCAGCACGCGTCGGGCGTTGGCGGTGTTGGTGTTCAGGCCGCCGACCTTGGACATGGCGCCGGTCAGGGTCATGGGGCCGGCCGGCATGTCGACCTGGGCCACGGCGTTCAGGCCGCCGAAGGTCGAGAAGCGGCGGGGCTTGTACTGGACATTGACCACGTCACCGCGTTGCAGGCGGACGTTCTCGCCGAACTCGGTCGTCACAGCCGACAAGGGGGCGGTGTAGGTCCGGCCCTCGCGCTGGATCGAGATGGTCAGATCGTCGGTGGTGCGGGCCGAACCGCCGGCCGCCGCGATGACGTCCAGGATGCGGTCGCTGTTGACGCCCAGGGGCGCACGGCCCGGCTGGCGCACGTCGCCCAGGACATTGACGGTGTTGGAGGCGTTGCCGGCGATGGACACCAGCACCTGCGGATTGGCGACCTTGCCGACCAGAGAGCGTCGGATCGCCGAGGCCGCCTGGGTCGAGGTCAGGCCCTGGACGCGAACCTGTCCGCCGAACGGAATGGCGACCGAGCCGGAGCGATCGACGACGGCGCCCGGCAAGGCCTGGTTGCCGCCGGACAGGGTCGTGTTCGTGCGGCTGGACGACGAACCGGAGCCCAAGGTTCCGCCGAACAGCGAACCGGAAGGATCAAAGATCGAGATCGCCAGGGTGTCGCCCTCGCCGATCACGTCGGCAGGCTGGTCGCTGGATCCGGCGGCCAGGGTGCCGAAGAATTGGGGTGGCACCTGTTTCATCCGCTCGGTGACCTCATAGGTCAGCGGCACCAGGGCATAGCTGCCCAGCGCGGAGGCGGTGGTGGCCCCGGCGTTGACTGAGGCGCCCGACGGTCCGTCGCGCGGCAGAGTGGAGCAGCCGCCCAGGATGGCGACGATGGCAAGCGGCAGAATGGTGCGCGTCATGAAGCTGGATAGCCCTTGTTCGCGGATTGATTACAAGCCTTTGGGCGCGCTCGCCAGAGGCTAGGCGTCTTCAAGACCGATGGCGTCGGCGACGATGCGGAAATGCCCCGGCCAGTCGGGCGCGACATAGGCCGGCGGCGGGGGCGGGGCCGTCTGCGTGGCCCGCTCGATGGCGGCCAGCCAGCCCAGGCCATCCAGCGGGTCGATCAGTTCGGCGTTCGGCGTCAGTTCGCGATGCGGCGCGATGTCGGAGGCGATCAGGGACAGGCCCATGGCGCAGGCCTCGACCGCCGGCAGGTCGAACCCTTCGACGGACGAGGGGGCCAGCACAGCACGCGCGCCGCGCATCAGACGCGCCAGAACGGCGTCGGACAGGTTGGAGGCCTGATGCACCACGCCCTGGAGATTGGGCGAGCGTTGCAAGTGGTCCAGCACCGCCTCGTTCTCCCAGCCGTAGCGACCGACCAGCACCAGGGACGGCGTCTTGTCGCCCAGTCGCTCCTCCAGCCGCCGCCACAGGGTCAGCAGCAGGGCCAGGTTCTTGCGCGCCTCGATGGTGCCGACGTGGACGAAATAGGGGCGGGGCGCCGCGACGGCGTCGCCAGCGACGAAGGCCGGCTCCAGCCCCAGATGGGCGACGTGGATTGGCGGCTGGGGCAGGCCCTCCCGCCCCGCGAAGGCGCGCAGTTCCTCGCCCGTATAGGCCGAGTTGACGATGATCCGGCTGGCGTGATGCAGGGTGTTGGCGACGCGGGCGTGGTGTTTCTCTCCGTCGCCAGGGCGGCAGAACTCGGGATGGGTCACGGGGATCAGGTCGTGGATCAGGACGACTCGCTTGATCCCTGCCGCTTCGAGCTCCTGAAGCGCCGTCGGGTCATGCAATGTGGTGTGGCCCACGTTCAGATAGAGGTCGGCCTGTGGCAAGGGCGTGGCGTGGCGGGAGCGAAAGAACTGCTTGAAAACACGGGCCTTGTCGGCGGGCTTCTCTTGAACGAGAGCGGGAGGCGCGCCCAGCACCGATTCAGCGGGTCGCGTATCTGAGGTCAGGGCCGCCAACAGGCGCTGCTCGTGCGCCAGGTCGGTGGGCGCGCTGGCGGCCCCGTTCCACTTGGCCCGCAGGTCGGTGACGAAACGTCGGAACCAGCCGATCTCGACGGCAACGAGCCGGTTCTTGCGACCGCGCACAGGAATGGTCGTCACGTTCGGCGAGGCCAGCAACCATTCGGCATAGGCCAGACAGACCCGATCCACGCCGGTCGGGGCGGAGCGGTCGGCCCGGCTCATCAGCCGGCTGGCGTCGTAGAAGATACGCATTTCAGGCGACGTAACCGGCCTGCATCAGTTCGGCGATATGGACGATGGCGGTGGGGCGTCCGTCCTCGACCACGAACAGATTAGCGATCTTGTTGGCGGTCAGCAGATCGACCACGTCGCTCATGCGGGCGTCCGGCTCGACGGTGATCGGGTTGGCGCCCATGATGTCGGCGGCCGTCAGGTTCGTGGTGTCGCGCTGGAAGGCGCGGCGCAGGTCGCCGTCGGTGACGATGCCCGCCAGGGCTCCGTCGTCGGTCAGCACGGCCACGGCGCCCTTTCGGCCCTCGGTGATGGCCGAGACGACTTCGCGGAAGTCGGCGTTCAGCGGGACGCTGGCCGGGACGGCGGCGTTGTCGCCCATCCATTCGCGCACGCTCTGTAAGCTCATGCCCAGGGCGCCGCCGGGATGGTGCAGGCCGAAGTCGATTGCGGTGAACTCGCGGCGATCCATCAGCACCATGGCCAGCGCATCGCCCAGGGCCAGCGCCATCAGGGTCGAGGTCGTGGGGGCCAGGCCGTTGGGACAGGCCTCTGCGACGCTGGGCATGGTCAGGCAGACGGCGGCGTTGCGGCCCAGGAAGCTGGCGGGGCGCTGGGTGATGGCGATGACGGGAATATTGTTGCGCTGGCAATAGATCAGCGGATCGCGCAGTTCGCGACTCTCACCCGAGTTGGATAGCGCCAGCAGAGTCACGTCGGGGCGCAGCATGCCCAGGTCGCCATGGCTCATTTCGGCGGGGTGGACGAAGAAGGCGTTTGTGCCGGTCGAAGCCAGGGTCGCGGCGATCTTGTTGCCGATATGGCCCGACTTGCCCATGCCGGTGACGACCACATAGCCCGGTCGGCTCATGATCACATCGACCGCGCGGGCCATCGAGACGTCGATCGAACGCTCCAAGGCTTCCAGCGCCTCGATGTTCAACCGGACGACCTCGCGGGCGCGATCAGTCATGACGGCGATGTCTTCGGGCGTGGAGTGGATGATCTCGGTCATGCTTTGACGGCCCGCAACCGGGCTCTCCTTCTTCGAGACGCGCGATCTGCCGTAATCGAAGATCGTACGCAACGCGTCCTTTCAGACGACTTTGTCGGTTTCGGGTCAACCTTTGCCGCATTGGCGCGTTACGGTGACGGGGAAGCCAACAAGAGAACTGATCGTCAATGCCGTCTCACGCCGGAGCCGCCGCGCTATTGCTCCCATCACCGCCCGTCGTCGCCGACGGGATCGCCCTGTTTCTGGACATGGACGGCGTGTTGGCGCCGATGGCGCCGACGCCGGATGCGGTCGTGCCGACGGTGCGCCGTACGGCGGCGCTGAAGGCGGTCGAGGCGCGGCTGTCGGGCCGGGTCGCTATCGTCAGCGGCCGCACCATCGCCGAGATCGACCGCATCTCCGACCACGCCCTGATGTCCGGCTCAGGCGTGCATGGGCTGGAGCGGCGGCTGAAGGACGGGTCGATCGAGCGCAAGACGGCCGATGCGGGGGTCGCCCAGGCGCTAGAGGCGTTCGAGGAATTCGCCGCCGACCGGCCGGGCGTGATCGTGGAAGACAAGGGCGTCTCGGTCGGCCTGCATTATCGCCAGGCCCCGGATCAGGCGGGCGCCGCCCAGGATCTGGCCGCCGCGCTTCAGGCCGAGACGGGTCTGACCTCGCAGCCGGGCCATATGGTGCTGGAGCTAAAGACGCCCGGCGCCGACAAGGGCACGGCCGTCACCGCCTTCATGCAGGAGGCGCCGTTCAAGGGCGCGGTCCCCGTAATGCTGGGCGACGATCTGACCGACGAATACGGGTTCGAGGCGGCGGCGGCCCTGGGCGGCTACGGCGTGCTGGTCGGCCCCGAGCGCGAGACGGCGGCGCGATACCGCCTGGACGATGTCGACGCCGTACTGACCTGGCTTGAAGCCGTAGCGAAGGCCTGAACCGATGAAGCCCAATCTGGACCTCTTTCCCATCGGCAACTGCGGCGTCAGCGCCCTGATCGACCGTCAGGGCCGCTTCGTCTGGGCCTGCGCGCCGCGCGTGGACGGCGACCCGGTATTCTCCGCCCTGATGGACGGCGAGACGCCCGAGCATGGCTTCTGGGCCATCGAGATGGAGGGGATGACGTCGATTGAACAGGCCTATGTCCGCAACACGCCGGTGCTGCGCACGGTGATGACGGCCGAGGACGGGTCAAGCGCCGAGATCATCGACTTCGCACCGCGCCATCCCAAACATGCCCGCACCTATCGCCCGCTGGCTTTCGCGAGGATGGTGCGGCCGCTGTCGGGCACGCCGCGCATTCGCGTGCGGTTGAGGCCCTCGACAGACTGGGGCGCGCGGCCGGCGCCCTATACCTCCGGCTCGAACCACATCCGCTATATGTGCGCCGACGTGACCTTCCGCCTGACGACCGATTGTCCGGTATCGCATGTGCTGGAGGAACGGGTGTTCCGGCTGGAACGGCCGCACGCCTTCTTCCTGGGGCCGGACGAAGGCTACGATCAGGACGTGGGTCACGGCGTGCAGGGCGCGCTGGATCGCACGGTGGCCTATTGGCAGGACTGGGTGCGCAAACTCTATCTGCCGCTGGACTATCAGGAGGCGGTGATCCGCGCGGCGATCACGCTGAAGCTGTGCGCCTATGAAGAGACCGGCGCCATCGTCGCCGCCATGACGACCTCGGTGCCCGAGTTCAAGGAGAGCGGGCGAAACTGGGACTATCGCTACTGCTGGATCCGCGACGCCTATTACACGGTGCGGGCGCTGAATAGGCTGGGTGCGGTGGACATCCTGGAGAACTACCTCGTCTATCTGAGGAACCTGGTCGACGATTCCGCCGGCGGCCACGTCCAGCCGGTCTATGGCGTGGGTCTGGAGCCCGGCATCGGCGAAAGCATCGTCGATTCCGTCGAGGGTTATCGCGGCATGAAGCCGGTGCGGATCGGCAATCAGGCGCACGAGCATCTGCAACATGACGTGTACGGACAGATCGTCCTGCCGCTGGTGCAGGCCTTCTACGACGCGCGCCTGCTGCGTCCTGGCACGCTCGAAGATTTCCATGCGCTGGAGACCATCGGCGAGCGGGCTTTCGCCATGCACGACCAGACCGACGCCGGCCTGTGGGAGTTCCGCACCATTGCGCGGGTCCACACCTACTCCTCCGTCATGTGCTGGGCGGCCTGCGACCGTCTGGCCAAGGCGGCCGACCATCTGGGCCTGCCGGATCGGGGCGAGTTCTGGCGCGAGCGGGCGGGGATCATCCGGGCAAGGATCGAGGCCGAGGCCTATCTGCCCGACGAGGGGCGGTTCGCCGCCAGCTTCGGCGGGCGCGAGCTGGACGCCTCCCTGCTGCAGATGACCGATCTGGGCTTCCTGGAGGCGCACGATCCGCGTCAGGTCGCCACCTTCGACGCCATCGAACGCGATCTGAAGAAGGGGCCGTTCCTGTTCCGCTATGTCGAGCCGGACGATTTCGGCGAGCCGGAGACGGCCTTCAACTTCTGCACCTTCTGGTTCATCGAGGCCCTGCACCAGAACGGCCGGATCGAGGAGGCGCGCACCATCTTCGAGGAGATGCTGAGCCGTCGGACGGCCGCTGGCCTGTTGAGCGAGGACATCTCGATCGACGACGGCGAACTGTGGGGCAACTATCCGCAGACCTATTCGCTTGTCGGGATCATCAATTGCGCCGTGCTGTTGAGCCGTTCGTGGACCGATGTGCGTTAGTATTTGGACCCCGGGGCTGGGGTCGCCGTTCGAAGTGAAGTCATGAGCCGCCTTATCGTCGTTTCCAACCGGGTCTCCGCCCCGACGGACCCCGCCGCCGGGTCCGCCGGCGGCCTGGCCATGGCCCTGTCCGCCGCCTTGCGAAAATACGACGGCCTGTGGTTCGGCTGGTCCGGCGAAACGATCGAACACTATACCGGCGAGGTGAAGATCGAGGACCGGGCCGGCGTCACCGTCGGCCTGGTCGATCTGGAAGCCCAGGACGTCGATGAATACTACAACGGCTACGCCAACAAGACGCTGTGGCCGCTGTTCCACCATCGCATCGACCTGGCGCAGTACGAGCGGTCGTACGGCGAGGGCTACGAGCGGGTGAACCGCCGCTTCGCCGAGGTGCTGGCCCCGCTGATCCAGCCGGACGACATGATCTGGATCCACGACTATCACATGATCCCGATGGCGCGGGACCTGCGCCGTCTGGGGATCAGAAACCGGATCGGCTTCTTCCTGCACACGCCCTGGCCCGCGCGTCAGTTGCTGGTGACCCTGCCGCATCACCGGCGGCTGGTGGAATCCATGTTCGACTTCGACCTGATCGGTTTCCATACCCAGGAATGGAGCGACCTGTTCACCGACTATGTGGTCTCCGAGGCTCAGGGCGAACTGGACGGGACCGGCGGGCTGGAGTGTTTCGGACGCAAGGTCCAGACCGGCGTCTTCCCCATCGGCATAGACGTGGACGGTTTCCTGGCGGCGCGGAACTCGACGCTGGGCGCGCGGACCTATGACCGAATGGCGGCGTCGTCGGCCTTCCGGTCGATGATGGTCGGCGTGGACCGGCTGGACTATTCCAAGGGGCTGGAGGAGCGGCTGCTCGGCTATGAGCAGTTCCTGCAGGACAACGCCTCGATGCGGGGTGAAGTCTTCCTGTTGCAGGTCACGCCGATCTCGCGCGACGATGTGGACAGCTATCAGGATATTCGCGCGCGGCTGGACGCCCTGGCGGGGCGGATCAACGGCGCCTTCGGCGACATGGACTGGCAGCCGATCCGCTATCTGAACCGCACCTATCGCCGGGATCAGCTGGCCGGCATCTATCGCGCGGCGCGGGTGGGCTTGGTCACGCCGCTGCGCGACGGCATGAACCTGGTGGCCAAGGAATATGTCTGCGCCCAGAACCCTGAAGATCCGGGCGTGCTGATCCTGTCGCGGTTCGCCGGCGCCGCTGAACAGATGGGCGAGGCCCTGCTGGTCAATCCCTACAGCCGTGAAGAGCTGTCGGACGCCATACAGAAGGCGCTGACCATGCCCCTGGCCGAGCGTATTCGGAAATGGGAATCCCTGATGGAGGTGGTGCGCGCCACCGACGTGGGCATCTGGCGCGACGACTTCGTGCGCGCGCTGCGCGCCGACGACACGACGGCCCAATCGACCCAGTGGGCTGGGGCGGCCTGAAGCTCAGCTCAGGTCGAAGGCCAGCATCAGGGTGCGCTGGGCCGGATTGAAGTTGTCGTCGGACAGGATGTAGAGGCGCGTCTTGCCACGACGCGTCTCGGCGGCGATGCCTTCGAAATTGTCGGTAGTGCCGGGCAGTTTCAGCTCGATCAGGATCGGCCCCAGGGTCCCGTCCGGGGCCATGCGACGCACACGAGCGCGCATGTCGATGGGCGCGCGATACAGGCGCTGAACCACGAACCATCCGTCGCCGGACGGATCACGATCCAGGCCGGTGATGCGATATTCGCTGTCGGGAATGGGCGTCTCGGGCGGAGCCATCACGACGGTGCAACGGGCCGCTGAACAGTCCCAGACGCCGCCCGCCTCGCCCGACACGCGCCAGCCGTTGGGCGCGACGGCCAGCCCCTCCATCCCGTCGTTTTCGGTGAAGGCGAAGTCGGGCGCCTGCATCGGCGTCGGCCGGGTCTTGAGAGCCGACAGCGGGCCATAGTTCCAGATCCGGTGGCGCCGTTCGAAACTGACCAGCAGATCGCCGGAGGGCGTGAGAACCAGGCCTTCGGCGTCTCCGTCCTGCTTGTCGGCAATCGCGCTGCCGTCTTCCAGCGTCAGGCGGCGCGAACGGAAATGATCCAGGCCGATCAGCCGCCCGCTGGCGTCCAGGCGGATGTCGCCGCGCACCAGATCGCCCGCATCCGACACGGTGACGAAGCCGCCATCACCGGTCAGCTTCAGGTCCGACAGACTGTGCAGGGGCGAGGTCGGGGCGGCGATGAGTTGCAGGCCCCCGGCGAAACTCACGCCGTCCGCCAACTGCGCCCCGCCGGGCAGGCCCAGGCTGACGCTTCTTAGTTCCGCGACCGCCGGCGTCCAGCCGTCTGACGACAGCGGATAAGGCTGGGGCGCGCCGAGCGAGGCGGCGCAGGCCGTCAGCGACAGCGCGATCCAGATGGAGGCCAGGCGGCCGAAACGGCTCATGCCGCCAGCTTCTTTCGCGTCCGTCGCGTAGGACCTGCCGCGCCTTCGTTCTCGAACAGTTCGGCCAGCTTCTCGGTCATGGCGCCCGCCAGCTGTTCCACGTCCACGATGGTCAGGGCCTTGCGATACCAGCGGGTCACGTCGTGGCCGATGCCGATGGCCAGCAGTTCGACGGGCGAGCGGTCCTCAATCTCGGCGATGACCTGGCGCAGGTGCTTGTCCAGATACAGGGCCGCGTTGGCCGACTGGGTCGAGTCGTCCACCGGCGAGCCGTCGGAGATGACCATCAGGATACGCCGCTGCTCGGTGCGAGCCAGCAGGCGATTGTGCGCCCATTGCAGGGCCTCGCCGTCGATGTTTTCCTTCAGCAGGCCTTCGCGCATCATCAGGCCGAGGTTCTTCTTGGCCCGGCGCCAAGGCGCGTCGGCGGCCTTGTAGATGATGTGGCGCAGGTCGTTCAGACGGCCGGGGCTGGCGGGCTTGCCGGCGGTGATCCAGGCCTCGCGGCTCTGGCCGCCCTTCCAGGCGCGGGTGGTGAAGCCCAGGATCTCGACCTTGACGCCGCACCGTTCCAGGGTGCGCGCCAGGATGTCGGCGCAGACCGCCGCCACCATGATCGGTCGCCCGCGCATGGAGCCTGAGTTGTCCAGCAACAGGGTGACGACCGTATCGCGGAACGGGCTCTCGCTCTCGGCCTTGAACGACAGGGGGGCGGTGGGGTCGGTGACGATCCGCGTCAGCCGCGCGGTGTCCAGCATCCCCTCTTCCAGATCGAAGACCCAGGAGCGGTTCTGCTGGGCCAGCAGACGGCGTTGCAGCTTGTTGGCCAGGCGCGAGACGACGCTGGACAGGATGGCGAGCTGTCCGTCCAGCAGGGCGCGCAGCCGGTCCAGCTCGACCGGATCGCACAGGTCGGCGGCGTCCACCACCTCGTCGAAGGCGGTGGTGAAGACGCGGTAGAAATCGACCGCGCGGCCGTCGTCGGCCGTCTGCTGGCGGTTGGGCTGCTGGCCTTCCTGCAGTTCGGGGCCTTCGTCGGAGCCTTCGCCGTCGGGATCGGCGGGCGCACCCTCGGGGCGGCTCTCGCGTTCTTCTTCCGAGGACTGATCGTCGGCGTCGCCCTCCATCGACTGGGAGCCCTCGCCGCCGTCCTCTTCGTCTTCCTCGTCCTGATCGTCGTCGGCGGCCGGATCCTGGGGATCAGGTTCCTCGTCGCCGGGATCTTCGGATGAATCCTCGCCGCGCCCGTCGCCGGGGTCCAGATCCAGAGCGCGCAGCACCTCGCGCATCTTCAGCGCAAAGCCTTCCTGGTCGCCCGCCGTGCCCGCCAGGGCGTCCAGCTTGGCGCCCGCCTTGGCCTCGATATTGGCGCGGACCAGATCCAGCATGGCCTTGGCGCCGTCGGGCGCAGGACGCCCGGTCAGCCGCTCGCGCACCAGAAGCGCCACGGCCTCGGACATCGGCACTCGTTCCGGCTCGTTGATGCGCAGGGCGCCGGTCTTTTCCAGGCGGGTGATCAGGGCGGCGCCCAGGTTGTCGCGCACCCCGGCCAGATGTTCCGAGCCGAACGCCTCGACCCGCGCCTGCTCGACCGCGTCGAACACCTCGGCTGCCTTGGTGTCGACGGGCCGCATCTTGGCGTTCACCGCCCCGTCGTGATTGGCCAGCCGCAGCGCCAGCCGGTCGGCCTGGCCGCGCAGGGAGGCGCTCTCGGGACCCGACGGATCGCGCGGCGGATGGGGCAGGGTCAGGACGCCGTTCGACAGCTTGGGACCGTCGGACCCGAACAGGACCTCCAGCTCGGGCTGTTCGGCCAGGGCCCGCGCGGCATGACCCAGCGCGCGTTTGAAGGATTCGGCGGGAGTATCCGGGGCGGCCATGGCCCTCAGTTAATCCCTTCGCGCCTGCGATAAAAGCGCCGTCAGCCGCCTTTTCGAATCGGCACCCGACGGCCGTAGGTCAGACAGCGCCAAACCCACTCCAGCGGCCCCATGCTGAACCGTGACAACCACAGCGGCGACCAGACCAGTTGCAGCGCCCAGACGCCCAGGACCAGGCCCCACATCTGCACATAGTCCACCTGTCCGAACAGGCGCGGGCCCCACGGCATGTAGAAGATCGTCGTCATGATCAGGGTCTGGGTCAGATAGTTGGTGAAGGCCATCTGGCCCACGGGCCGCAGCGCCGCCGTGATCCACGCCAGACCTCGCGTCGTCGCCAGCACGATCAGGCTGACATAGGCCAGGGTGACGAAGATCGGGAAGGAGGCGACCGCCCCCGCCAGGCCGCGCGTCGGGTCTGTGTTGGGCACCGCCATGGCCTCGGTCCATTCCAGCACGCCCAGCAGGGCCAGCACCGCCCCGCCCACGGCGATCAGCGCCGCATAGACCCATGTCGGCGCCCGGCCGCTGAAGAACCCCGACTTGAACAGCCCCATGCCCAGCATCATCAGGGCCACGGTTGAGAAGACGAACATGGTCAGGCTGGCCCCTTGCAGGAACATCCAGCTCTGAAGGTTCTGGCCCATTGCCCCGGCCCAGCCGCTGCGATAGGCGGCGATGGCCTCGGCGACCATGGCGGCGGTGTATTGCGGCTCGCCCTGGCCCATGGCCTCGGTGACCGCGGGCGGGCCGGCGACCATCATCCAGGTAGCGATGGCCTGCATCGCACCCAGCGCCAGGGTCACGCCCAGGCCGACGCCGATCAGCGTCTTTGCCCGCATCGACCGCATCAGCATCACGAACAAAGCCGACCAGGCGTAGAGCAGCAGGACGTCGCCGTACCAGAAGGCCAGGCCGTGGATCAGGGCGATGACCGCGAGCCAGAACAGGCGTCGCCGCAGCAGCCGCCCCCGCGCCGGATCGCCCCGCTCGCCCCCGACCAGAAAGACCGAGGCGCCAAACAGCATGGAGAACAGGGTGATGAACTTCTGGTGGAAGAAGACGTCCACGGTCCAGCGCGCCACGGCGTTGGCGCCCGTCACTGCAAACGGGCTCAGGCTCGCGTCGTCATAGACCATGAAGGGCAGGGCGAACGACACGACGTTGACCGCGAGGATGCCCAGCACCGCCAGGCCCCGCATCACGTCCAGGCTGGCGATACGCGATGTCGGCTCGACGGGCGACAGGACGGGCGGGTCGATGGTCATGCGCGGATCCCCCAATCCCCTGAACTGGCCCGTGACGCCGATGTCAGCCTTTCGGCATCAGCCCCAGTCGGTCCTTGACTGCGGGCCGGGCCTCGAAGGCGATGAAGGCGGCGCACAAACCTGCCCACAGGGCGTAGCTGACGCCCACGATCATCGCTATGGGCAGGCCGCCGACGCCATAGATCAGCAGCGTCGTCTCGGTGGCGCCCAGGGCCTGCATGAAGTCGCCGGCCTCGATCCACCCCATGACGCTCATGCCCAGGGCGACGACGATCTGGACCAGGGCCGCCGCCAGGCCGCCATACATCATGAAGCGCCAGACCACGCCTAGTCGCGTGCCGGGGCGGCCGTCGCGCTTGCGCTCGTTCAGGATACGATACAGGGCCAGCGGCGCGGCGATCAGGCCGATCAGCATCACCACCAGCCGCCAGTCCATGTCGCGTCCCGGCATGAAGGCGTGGGGTCGCCAGAACAGCAAGGTCAGCCACAGCGGCGGCCAGGCGGCGCCCGCCAGACAGGCCAGCACCGGATACAGCGGCGCCGGACGTGCGGCGATGGTCGCCTGACCCGGCAGGTCGGAATAGCTCTCGAACCGGCTCATCGTGTCGGCGCCGGCGTGTCGCCGGAATAGTCGTAGAAGCCGCGTCCGCTCTTGCGGCCCAGCCAGCCGGCCTCGACATATTTCACCAGCAGCGGGCAGGGGCGATATTTGCTGTCGGCGAGGCCATCGTACAGCACGTTCATGATGGCCAGGACGACGTCCAGACCCATGAAGTCCGCCAGCTCCAGCGGGCCCATCGGATGGTTGGCGCCCAGGCGCAGCGCCTTGTCGATAGAGGCGACGTCGCCTACCCCCTCGTACAAGGTGAAGATCGCCTCGTTCATCATCGGCACCAGGATGCGGTTGACGATGAAGGCGGGGAAGTCCTCGGCGTCCGTGGTCGTCTTGCCCAGGCTCTCGGCGAAGGCGACGGCGGCGGAATGGGTCTCGGCCGAGGTGGCGATGCCGCGCACGATCTCGACCAGTTTCATGATCGGCGCCGGCTTCATGAAGTGCAGGCCCACGAACCGATCCGGCCGGTCGGTCGAGGACGCCAGGCGGGTGATCGAAATCGAGGATGTGTTGGACGCCAGCAGGGTCTGCGGCCCCAGATGCGGCAGGACCTGCGCATAGATGGCCTTCTTGACCGCCTCGTCCTCCAGCGCGGCCTCGATGACCAGGTCGGCGCCGGCGACGGCGTCGGCCATCACGTCGCTGACGGCGATGCGGGCAAGGGCCGCGTCGGCGGCGGCCTGATCGATCAGGCCGCGCGCCACATGGCGCGACAGGCTGGCCGCGATCTCGCCCTGCGCCAGCGGCAGGCGGTCGGCGACGACGTCATAGAGCCGGACCGAATAGCCCCCGAGCGCCACCGCCTGGGCGATGCCTGCGCCCATCTGTCCGGCGCCCAGAATGGCGACTGTGGTGATCGTGGTCATGAACCGTGGTCGAAAGTGGTCGGGCGGGCACCTTAGGAAGGTCGGGGCGCGGCGCAAGAGCGGATCGGCGCCCCGATGTCAGATTTCCGCCCGCCGTGTCGCCTCAGCCCAGCAACTGAACCAGAGCCGGCGCCGCCGTGCGGTTGAACAGCACGCTGATGAACTGAAGCAGCAGGATGACCACGATGGGCGAGATGTCGATGCCGCCCAGGTTCGGAATGATGCGGCGGAACGGCTCCAGCAGGGGCGCAGTGACCCGATCCAAGAAGGTCCCGACCGAATAGACGAAGCGGTTGCGATAGTTGACGACGTCGAACGCCACCAGCCAGCTCAATATGGCCTGGGCGATGATGAACCAGATCATCAGACTGATAATGGCGTTGATCAACCAGACGATCGCGTAGCCCATGAACCGTAACTCCTGCTTGGATCGGCGCTTCTAGCGTGTTCGCACCCCGTCCGACAACGGCTGTCTCCGACCTGCGCCGATTGCGCGCACAAGCCCGTTGACACCACGCCTGCCCGCCTTCTATGTCCGCCTCGCCTGTAAACCCGATCCCACGCTGGAAACGGGGCCGTAGCTCAGTTGGTAGAGCGCGTCGTTCGCAATGACGAGGTCAGGGGTTCGACTCCCCTCGGCTCCACCAGGCGGTACATAAGTCATTGATCGGCTTGTGAATGTAGCGAAATCAGCCACTTAGATATGCCGAAGCGCCCTGTGTCTGCTACACATGGAGCAATGACTGACATGCCTACAGGACTGATCCGACGGGGCGGCGCTTACAGCCTTCGGCGTCGCGTGCCGATGGATTTGATCGTCGTGTACGACGGTCGAAAGGAGATTGTTCGGGCGCTAGGGACGAACGACTTTGCGGAAGCGAAACGCAGCCATGCTCGGCTATGGGTGGAGCTTGATGAGGAGTTTGAAGCGCGCCGCGCTACTCTAGCCGTCGATCCGGATGCGCATATCAAACGCAAGTTGGCCGAGATCAGACCGCTCCTGGCCCGCAACGCCAATCGCGACGAGCCCTCCGCTGAAGAGATAGAGTGCCAGATTGAGGAGGCTCAGTTCTCTCTCCGTATGTGTCTGGAGGAGGAAGGCGAATACGAAAGACGCGAACTGCCGCGTCAGCGATTGCTTGCCCTGCTCTCAGTGCCCAACCATCTTCTCACCCCTGAAGAACAGGCGCTCAAAGACCTCATCAGTGACGCGCGTTTTGACGTGGAGAAAGCCAAGAGCGCATTGGCGAAACGGCCTGAGCCGGTTCAAAGCCCTGTGCCTGCGAGACTGCCGCCAGCGCGAAGGACAGCAGGCATAGGCGCGTCCTTTGACGACCTCATAGCGGGGTGGGAGAGGGATCGGAGCCCTCAGGTCCGGACGGTCGCGGCGCACAAAGCAGTCGCTCAATGGTTTGTCGATCGAACGGGCGTCTCCAACGTTCGGCTGGCTACTGCCGATGACGTTCGAACTTTCCGAACACGCCTGATTGAGGAGGGGCAGACCGCCGCGAACATACGGACGAAGCTAAGCAGACTGCGGACGCTGTTTGGCTATGCCTGTGAGGAAGGCATTATCGACACCAACCCAGCGGCCAACATCAGACCACCCGCCGATAAGCGCCCCGGAAAGGCTCGACTTCCGTGGTCAGCGGACGACCTCAACATTCTCTTCTCCGGCCCCATTCACTCGGCTGGCTCGCGCCCGATACGCGGCAGAGGTGAAGCTGCTTACTGGCTGCCACTTCTAGCCTTGTTCAGCGGGGCGCGGTTGGAGGAACTGGCTCAGCTTAGGCGGGGCGACATCAGAGAGGAACCCTATGAGGTGGACGAAGAGACTGACGGCCTCGCGTGGTGCATCGACATCAACACCGGCCCGGATGGAAACAACCATGTGAAGAACGCCGGAGCTATCAGGCTGATCCCGCTCCATCCCACCCTGATCAATCTTGGGTTTTTGAAGTACGCTCAATCCAACAGCGACCCGAATGCGCTGCTGTTCCCAGACTTGAAACCCAACGGCGAGGATCGACACGGAGCGAAGTGGGGCGAATGGTTCAGTACTTACCGAAGATCAATCGGTCTGAACGACAGCCGGAAGGTTTTTCATTCCCTCAGACACACGTTCAAGGATTACTGCCGGGGTAGCAAGCTTGAGGAGCGGGTTCAGCGGCAGTTGATGGGGCATGCGCCTATTGATGTCGGAGACACATATGGCGTCGGGTTCGGCTATGCGGATTTGGTGTCTGGGATACGGGCTTACCGGGTTCCTCGCCTCGCCACCATTGCGCCACCGGCTTCGTCACTTGGGTAGATTGGTTCGCAGCGTTCGGGACGTCAGAGCTCAATACAGATTAGGGGTGTCTGCGGGAGCCCTTCTTTTCACGTCGATCCCCATCTTCCTGGTCGCCTATTTGGACGGCTCGACCCTGCCTCCCTGACCATAGATTGGATGAGTTGCGCGTGGGCTACCGCCTTTCCCCCTGAGTTAATCCCGGGAAATAGATATGCGAAACTGCATACCTATCTCAGGGATCATACTTTGGGGGGAAGGCGGGCCTTCGTAGGCCTGACCATGAGTTGGATCGAGCGCTGCGTAGGGAACCGCCGGTCGCGGCTGGCATGAGCCAACATTTCCCGTGCGACCGTACCTCTGATGGAGGCCTCCGCCTTTCGGCGGCGCAACTAAGTGCATGTGTCTCTGTCTGTATGGGTACCAAAACAACCAACCCACAGCCTGCGATGGTTCGGCTAGCAAACTAGGTTTTTCGATCAATCGGCCTGATGCGAACAGGGTGAAGTGGTTCGCCCAACCCGCGAGAAAATTGTCTGCCAACCGTACAGTCCCGGAGCTACAGCGACAGCCCGCGTCGGGCGTGGCAGGCAGTCTGAAACTCTAGAGCCCACCCCGGCGCAGCAAGTCCGACGCAGTACACCCAAGCGCCTGGGCGATCTTCAAAACGTTCAATAAGGTAACGTTCCGCTCGCCGCGTTCGATCTTCCCCATATGCGATCGATCAATGCCGGACGCGTCAGCTAACGCCTCTTGCGACAGGGCGACTTCACGGCGGCGTGTCAGGATAGCCGCGCCCAGCTTCGGCAACGCCCCCTCGCCATCAGACTTTCCAGACACCCTCGCCATGCATTGAGAGGTCTGGCGTTGCGGCATTTGAGGCCACGGTATTTACGACCCATTCAGGCATACGTATGGTTCGCGCTAGGAGGACTTTATGGGCATTGTTTCTTGGATCGTGCTGCTGGTGCTGCTTGGCTTCATCGGCCTCATTGCCAAGCGCTGGTATGACGACATCGTACTGGATCACGCATTTCGTGGTCTCTTCGTAGAGACGCGCACAAAGCTCACGGCGTCTCACGTTGCGGGTCTCATCCATGAGATGGAGACCTTTGACGAGCTTGAGCGGATTGCCGTCCTAGAGGGAATGGCACCTCAAGCGGCGGCACGGATCAAGAAACGCGCAGCAGTGAGGAGTATGGCCGCGCACCTTCGCGTGAACGCAATGCTACCGGGCTAACTCGTCACCCCGACCCGAAGTCGTTCGGTGGTGTCTCGAAAAAATCCGGTCCGTCGTGCAGTCTGGGCGCGACGCCCTGTTCAAGCCAACGCCGCGCTGCCGTTCTTATCCAGAGCGACGGCGCAGTAACGCTTCACGGTCGCGGGAGAGATGCCGAACTTGCGCGCTGTGTCGCCGATGGAAGCCCCGTTTTCCCGCCGCCACAGAGCCACCGCAGCGCCGTCATGAGCAGCGGGCCGCCCAAGGCTCTCTTTGCCCCTGTGGGTGCGCCCTGTGGCTGCTAGTGAGGCACGGGCCACGTCGCGCCCTGCCCGTGTCCGCTCGGCAATCCGCTGCCGCTCCATGTCAGCAACTTGAGCCAGGACGGCGAGGATCAGTTCGCCGACACCTCGGCCTATTGGACCCAAGCCATGCACGTGAACGATCACGTCCATCTCGATCAGTTGGCGCACGGTCGCCTGAACATCCAGCGCATCCCGTCCGAGGCGGTCTACCGCATAGACGTATAGCGCGTCGCCACTCCGCACCTTGGCCAACAGGTCTGAGAAACCGGGACGAGTTGCGGCGGGCGTTGCACCACTCACACCCTCGTCGCTGAACTCTTGATCAAAGCCCCCGCCTAGCGCTGCGCGTTGGGCTTCGATGCTCTGGTCGCCGGTGCTGACGCGGTAGTAGGCAATGCGGTGCATAGGTGGCTCACAAGTTAGAGGGGGCTCTAACTTGGCTCATAACCCCGGCTCACAAGCGCCGTCAAGATAACTTATGAGCCATAGCGCATAACTTACAACTTTTGACCCTCGATACATATTCTGAATAGAAGCGTTGGCGCACGTTAGGCGGGGGGGTGTGAGGGGGTAAATGAAGCCGCCTCACTCCCATCTCCCGTCTGACATAGGTTGATGATTTTCTCATCCTGATTTGATCTCTAGATCAGGACCGATATGTCCAGTTCTTCACCACCATTCTGGTGGATCTCACCGATCCGTTCTCGCTCCCTATCAAGGGTATCTCGTATCTTGCGTTGAATAAGGTTCTCAGGCATCCCGCCGTTCAATTCTCGCACTTTCTCGGCGGCTGCCAAGAGCTCGGGAGGAATGGCATCCCGTAGAGACGTAGTGAATATCCTCGACGTGCTTGCCTCAGAAGATGTAATGCGATCCCGAGCTGGCCCGAACGCCAGATACTTCATCATGTAGTCTAGGGATATGACGGGCGAGAAGCCGATCTCTTTCCAAATGTCTCTATCAAGCTTGTCTTTAAGCTTGTAGGCCGCTGTATCAAGAGTAAGCCACCAACAGCTATGCCCTAAACCAGATCGCTGGCGGTTCTTTTTACGCTCGCCGATGACGGTTATGCAGTTCTCAGCGTCATGCCTAGCGAGCAAATCGCTCGTATGGTTCATTGCGCCTTTGTCGCGCCGACGATTACCGTGGACTTCCTGCCAATACGAATAAATTGACCTGACCAGATCGGGCGATACCAAATCTTCTGGACCCGGATTTTCCACATATATGTTCATGCGCTCGAAATAATCTTCCAGATCGCGCAGCGGATCGTAAGAGCCCATGAACCTCTCAATCCAAGATGCGAACTTTCCTGACTGGCCTCCGTTTAATATGTACTTAGTGTAAACGAACGGCACCCCTCCGAACCATTGCTCTGATCGTGATTTCATTACGCAGATTTCAAGGTGGTGCCGTACTTCTTCGATTACTCCTGGCGTTACGTACATCTTTGCCGACGCCTTTGAGAGTTGCTCGAACATGCCGGTGAAAGGTCGATCGTCAGTGGGGGCTGTAGTTTCGGCGATGACAGGAAGTAAGACGCTAGTGTCTAGCCACAGCTCTCCCTGCCTAAACAGTTTATTTGTTGCCTTCTGTACGTCCGGTGTTTCGCTTAGGAATGCAAACAATGTATAGCTATCTGATAATATGCGGAGATAATTCCGCGTCGCATCAGACGGGTTGTTCATCAAAGAAATGCACGCGGTCCGGATGAACTCAGACTGATTTCTTCCCCCAACTAGACCCGAGGGAGCTGTGCTTGATATAGCTGAACGTAGGTCGTCATCGTGAAGAACTATATCTATGTCTGAGCTTAGAGATTTAACGAACTCGTCGCCGCGTGAAACGAAGTACTTCTCAATTACCGCCTGCACGCATTCCGTAAAGCGGGTTAAATCAGATATGACAATGCTCTCGGAGGCCGCAACGATATCTCGTACATCGGCCTCAAGCGCGCTCTGCATCAAGAGGAGGCGAGCTGCGCGATCTTTTATAGACACCGCCTCATCATGGCTAAGGTGGTATTCTGAACCATTGGCCCATTCAGAAATGGCGTTCTTCTTTAGTCGAAGGAGGGCGCTATCAATAAATGGTTTTAGCTGATGGACTTCATATCTCGGTAGGAACCGTACCACCCTTTCATATATCTCCTGGCGGGAGGCCCTATTATCTCTGTTGGTTCCCGCTAATGCAGCCTTCACCAGAGCGTCGAAACATGATCGTGTCAGATTTTTTCCGCTCTCCTCGTCTTCTCGTTGCATTTCAAGATAGAAAAGAGCTGTCTGCGCTTCAGACGGTGAAAAGACGGACTTCGGTTTTGGTGCCAATCCTTTTGCCGACAGTAAGGGATCGACCATCGCAATCGCTAATTGCTCAGCTGCTGCCGACCTATTCGTATCCAAGTTAGCTCTATCTAGAAACCACGTAATGTCTCGAATATCGAGAGATACACCCTTCTTAGACATCTCTCGCTTTACGGCATCGCCCTTCGCGCCGATTGTCTGATTTGTGAGGTATATTAATTCTCTCACTTCAGAGAAATTTTCCTCCAGACGCTTCATGGTCGCCCGTATTTTAGCACCCCACTCTCCTGTCACGGAGAACTGGAAAGCAACATTGAGTTCGCCCTCTTGATTGAAGAGCTCGCTGTCTCGCCCCCCATCGCCTGATGGCGCGGCCATCGACCGGACGTTATCGAACTCAGACGCTAGGAAGGTGGACGCGAGCCGTTCGAACTTATCCCAGTCCGGATAATTCAGCCTTTGCAGCGCTAGTTCGAAGCGGTCTCGCGAAATCGTCATGTCACCCTGCCAGTAAATACCGAGCTTTGGTTACAACCAAAGAAAGCTCAAGCACAACTGTTAGGTATGCAATCACGGGTCGCTGCCATTGTGGAAGCCCGCTGATGCCCCATCCCGAATGTTACCGCTGGCTCGATCATCAAGCGAGTGCTACACAAAGCTCCCACACAGGCGGACAGTGATGCTGTGTAAGTGACTGATTTTGCACGGAGAGAGGGGCCTCCCCTCGGCTCCACCAGGCGTCCTGGAATCCAGCCTTAGTTGCCGCGGTAGGTGCTGTAGCCGTAGGGGCTGACGACGACGGGGACGTGGTAGTGGATGCTGGGGTCGCGGACCTGGAACACCACGTCGATCTCGGGAAAGAACGGTTGGGCGTCAGTGTCGCCATAGTGCGACATGTCGAACGTCAGCTTGTAGGTGGCGGCCTGGGTCGTGACCTGATCGCCGAATGACCGCACCCGGCCGTTCTCGTCTGTGCGGGCGGATGCAAGTTGGCGCCAGCTGCCGTCGCCTTCCCTGATCTCCAGGGTCACGGGCACGTCGCGGCCGCCAACGCCACGCGCCAGATCGAGGACGTGGGTCGAAATAGTCTCGGCGGAGGCCGATCCTGCGGAAATCAGAAGGGCGGACAGGGCGGCAAGCGCTGCGATACGCATAGGATGGTCCTTAGAGGCTGATCATTGGGGGTTCGGCATGAGGCGGGCGTTCAATGCTGCGTCGGCCGAACCAATGCCAGGTCGTAGCCAAGGGCGCGGGTGCGGGCCAGGATGGCGTCGCGGGTTTGGGGCGAGGGCTGGGCGGTGCGGCTGAGCAGCCAGAGATAGCGGCCGGACGGTTCGCCGACGATGGACCAAGAATAGTCGTCGGCGTGATCCAGCACCCAATAGTCGCCGAGGTAGAAGGGGCCGAAGAAGGACACTTTCAGCCTGGCGTTGTCGCTGCCCTCGACCACCTTGGCCTTGCCCTCGGAGGTCTTGACCGGACCGGTGGTGGAGCCTTGGCGGCAGGTGTTCAGCACCCCGACCAGACCGTCGTCGCGCACGGTATATTGGGCGGTCACGCCCTCGCAGCCGCGCTCGAACCCGTTCTCGTAGCGCCCGATCTCGTACCAGAGACCGGCGTAGTGGTTCAGATCGACCGCCTTGGTCGGCTGGGGCACGGTGGCGTTGCCGACGGGGCCGCGTTGCAGGGTGGCGCAGGCGCCCAGCGCCAGGGCGGCGCCGGCGAGAAGGGCGATGGAAATCTTGCATGCGTTCGACATGGCGGCTGAACGAGGTTCCGGGTCGCCGGTTCCTGCGGCTGCGTCGGTGGAGTCACCGTAGAGAGATATACCCCCGCTCGATGATGCGGCGGAGCGCCTCGTAGGCTTCGGCGAGTTCGTCGTAGGCGGTGCGGGCGGCGGTCAGGCGGGCGACCTGATCAGGCGTCACGGCCGAGCCGGAGTGGGCCAGGCGCAGCGATTCGGCCACCCATTTGGCGCGGGCCGTGGCGGTCATGACCGCCAGTTTTTGCAGGGACGAGGCATCGACGCCGGTCAGGGCCTGGCCGATCACCTCCTTGTTGGCGATGTAGGCAGCGTAGTCGATCTGTTCCAGTTGGCCGCGCAGGCGGCGCTGTTCCTGGGGATCGGTGTCCTGCGGCTCGAAATGATCGCTATGTCGGCGGATGCTCGACGTCATTTTGGTCGACATGGGCGAGCCCTCCCCGGCCTGTCCTGGCGGCTGATGGCGACCGCTCAGGCATGAAGGTGCGTCGTGTCGGTTAACGCCGCGTTGCGCCGGGCAGGCAGGCGTCCGATATCCGGGGCTGAAAATCGAAGCCGGAGATCGATCATGGACCTGAAACTGGACCGCAAGCGCGCCCTGATCTGCGGCGGATCCTCCGGCCTGGGCCGCGCCGTGGCGACGGCCCTGGTCGCCGAGGGGGCGCATGTCGCCCTGTTGTCGCGCGATGCGGAAAAGCTCCAGGCCGTGGCGGATGCGCTGAACGCGGCCGGGCCGGGCAAGGCGGTCGTGGTCACGGCGGACCTGGCGGACCACGCGGCGCTGTTGAAGGCGGCGGACCTGGCTGAGGAGTTGCTGGGCGGCAATATCGAGATCCTGTTGAACAACACAGGCGGGCCGCCGCCGTCGGGGGTGTCGGGTCTTGAGCCTGCGGTGTGGCGCGATCATTTCGAATCGATGGTGCTGTCGATCTTCCGCCTGACCGACCGGGTGTTGCCGCGCATGCGGGCGGCCGGCTGGGGGCGGATCCTGAACGTCGCCTCGATCACGGTGGTGGAGCCGTCGGCGGCGCTGGGCGTGTCCAACACCCTGCGGGCCTCGGTCGCCGCCTGGGCCAAGACGCTGGCGAACGAGGTCGGACCGGACGGGGTGACGGTCAACACCCTGTTGCCGGGGCGGATCGACACGCCGCGCATCGAACGCCTGGACCAGGCGGCGGCCGAGCGCACCGGGGTCACGCCGCAGGAGGCGCGAGCCGAATCCGTCAAGTCCATCCCCGTCGGCCGCATCGGCACGACCGAGGAGTTCGGCGCCACCGCCGCCTTCCTGGCCAGCCCGCTGGCGGCCTATGTCACCGGGTCGCTGATCCGGCTGGACGGCGGGGCGATCAAGGCGATCTGACCGTACCGGCGGGCGAAGGGCGACGACGCAAAACGCCGCCGAAGGCCACGCGGCTGCGGCCGTAATCCAGGGTGATGCGGCTGAACCGGCTCAGGATGTCGGCGCCCAGCAGCAGGGCCGGCTGGTCGATCAGGCCCATGACCTGAAATACATGCAGGTCGGCGAACAGCAGCGGGGTCGGTCCCAGCGACCGTCCCGCCACCCGCATGGCCGGGGCCGTGCCCGTCTGCGCCGTCACCGCGCCGCCAACGATGCCGACCATGCGCACGGGCCGCGATGGGTCGGTGGTCTGGCCGATCCCGGCCGACCGCATCAGCGCCAGATTGCCGATGGAATATTGAGCGCCGCTGTCGATGAAGGCGGCGACCTCGACGCCCGCCACTTCGATACGGGTTAAAATCAGTTGGCCGAACCGACCGCGATGGCCGGCGACGAGGACGTCCTGCTGACGAAGCCGCGTGCCGTCGGCGCTGGTCGTCAGGGCGATGCTGGTCGAGCCCGAGGGCGACAGGGCGACCTGGCGCGCATTGACGTCCAGCGTCAGGCGAAAGCGCGACAGCAGGTCGAGCCCCAGCAGGCCGTCGGCGCCCAGGGCGGCGCGGGGGAAGACCGGCAGGGTCAGGTCGGTGAAACGCCGCCGCCCGATCTCGATCTGTGCGATTTCGACGGTCGGGGTGACCTCGGCCGCGGTGATACCATGGACGACGAGCGAGGGACCGGACGGTAGTATCAGAGCCTGCGCCAGCTCGGCCGAAAGCGCGCTGCGTTCGGCGCCGGTGTCGATGACGAACACCTGCTGGGCGCCGCCGTTCAGACGCACCGCCACGCCCATCCGCGTCAGGAGGTTTTGCAAAAGCCGGACCTGATCGGGCGGCGGCTCCAACGGAGCAGCGGTCTGGGCGGAAAGAAACGGGACAGCCGCCAGCAGGCTCAGCGCCTCGCGCCGCGACGACGTGAAAATTGCCCCTTCGCCAACTGCAAGGCGCACCCGCCCATCCTCCTCAGGCCTTCACCGGGGTGGTGCACGTTAGGCGCTTTCGGCGAAGGGGATGAGACATATTCTTGTCGGCAGCGTCTTGGTGCAGCGGCGTTCGTTCAGCCGAGCAATCAACGTGATCTGGTCAATCCGAGGTTGCCGGCGTATCGTCGGGATCGAACCCCGGAGGATGTAATGCTGACCTTGCTCATGCTGGCCTTGTCTGATCCTGCGGCCATGACGCCTTCGACGGCCATGATCGACCATGGCGCGGTTCGGATCGTTGCGGTGGCGAACCAAGGTGCGGAGCCTTGCGGCGCTCCCCTGATTCAGGCCCAGCAAGGCAGCGGCGACCGCGCCATGACGCTGGACCGCTCTCTCGATGACGGTCAGGCGCGGCGTTATCTGCTGCTGGATCGGCGCGATCGGAACAACTGCCCCTTGCCGATCAGCTATGCGATCCCCGATCAGCCGCGCGCCCTGGGCCGCGAGTTCGGCCCGACCGTGTCGGTGACGCCGCCCCGTCCTTCACGGCCGGGTCAGTAGGCTAGTCCGGGACCGGGGTGACCGGCGGCTTGTCCGCCAGCACGGCCTCCAGGTTCGCCATCATCAGTTCGGCCATGGCGTTGCGGGTCTCGATGGTGGCCGAGGCGACGTGGGGCGTCAGGACGCAGCGGTCGCTGTCGATCAGAGCCTGGGGCACGTTCGGCTCGTCGGCGAACACGTCCAGGCCCGCGCCGCCTAGTTTGCCCGAGGTCAGGGCGGCGACCAGGGCGTCCTGATCCACCACCTCGCCGCGCGCGACATTGATCAGCACGCCGGTCGGACCCAGGGCCTCCAGCACCTCGGCCGAGACCAGGCCGCGCGTCGAGGCGCCGCCCGGCACGATCACGATCAGCACATCGACCTGGGTCGCCAGATCGACCAGGTTCGGCACATGCCGCCACGGCGCATCCGCGACCGGATTGCGGGTGTGATAGGCGAGGCTTCCGGCGAAGGGCTCCAACCGACGGGCGATAGCCTGACCGATCCGGCCCAGACCCAGCAGGCCGTAGCGCAGGCCTGCGGCGCTGCGCGACAATGGCGGCGGCCCGTCCGAGACCCAGCGTCCGGCGCGGACATAGGCGTCCATGGCCGGCAGTCGACGCAAGGTCCCCAGGGCCAGCAGCAGGGCCAGGTCAGCCACGTCCTCGTTCAGGACATCGGGCGTATGGGTGACGATCACGCCGCGCGACCGGGCGTGGGCGACGTCGGTCAGATCATAGCCGACGGCGTGGACCGAGACGATCTTCAGCGCGGGCAGGGCGTCGATCAGTCGGGCGTCCACGGTCGCGGCGCCAGAGGCGGCGACGCCGACGATGCGGTCGGCGACCTCGGGCGAAGGCAGGCCGTCCGGGCCGGGACGATGCAGCGTCCAGCCCAGGCCGGGCGCGCGTTCGGTCAGCATCTTGTCGGCGAGGGCGGGCAGGCCGATGGCCAGGATGTCTATGGTCATTGCGCCGTTCTAGGCGCGAGGATGGGCGGCCGCATAGGCATTCAAAAGTCTATCCGCATCGACGCCGGTGTATTTCTGGGTCGTCGACAGGCTGGCGTGGCCCAGCAGTTCCTGGATCGAACGCAGGTCGGCGCCGGCGCCCAACAGATGGGTCGCAAAACTGTGGCGCAGGGCGTGGGGCGTTGTGCGTACGGGCAGACCCAGCCGACCGCGCAACCGCTGGACCGAGGCCTGGACGTGACGGGGGCTGAGCGGACCGCCGCGTCGGGCGCGGAACAGGGCGTCTGAGGGCTGAAGCGGGAAGGGCAGCAGGGCCAGATAGACGTCCACCGCCGCGCGCACGGCGGGCAGGATGGGGGCGATCCGGGTCTTGGAGCCCTTGCCGACGATGCGCAGGGTCTCGCCCAGGGGCGCGTCGGCGCGGACCAGCGACATGGCCTCCGAAATCCGCAGGCCGCAGCCGTAGAGCAGGGTCAGCACCGCCCGGTCGCGTGCGGCCTCCCACGGTTCGGCGTCGGGATCGGCGTCCGGTTCGGCCAACAGCCCGCGCGCCTGATCCTCGGTCACCGGACGGGGCAGGGAGGGCTTGACCTTGGGGCCACGCACCAGGGCCAGTTGCGGGGCGGGCGTGTCCAGCCGCCGGTCGAGGAAGGCATGAAATCCGCGAATGGCCGACAGGCTCTGGCTCAAGGACCGGGCCGCCAGCGGATGATCGCCAGACCGCCGCTCGGCCATGTGGGCGCGGACCTCGGCGGCGGTGATCGTGCCCATGTCTTTCAGCGACAGGGTCTCGCCGCGATGGCGTTCGAGAAAGGCGACATAGAGCCGACCGATGTGGCCATAGGCCTCCAGCGTGCGCGGCGACAGCCGACGCTCGTGCGCCAGATGGTCGAGCCAGGCGCGCAGGGCGTCGGGGGCGGCAGTCAGTTCAATACCTTTCAGTTCAGGACGGGCCATCGCTCGGCCATCCGCTCCGTCACCCGCGCCAGGAAGGCGGCCAGTTCGCAGCCCATGTTCGGGGTGAAGCCTTCCGGCTCGGGCGAACCGAAGGCGCAGATGCAGGGGCGGGGCGGTCCGCCGGGCGTCAGGTGCGGGGCCATGCGGACCAGGGCGATGGACCTCACCTGATCCTCGGTCGCGCCGAAGAAGTTCAGACCGGGGATCATCGGACCCAGCCAGGTCAGGCCGTGTTCGCCCAGCAGGTTGTCGACGTCGCCCTCTTCCAGCGCGCGCCAGCCGAAGGGCACGCCGCCGGGCTTTTCCAGGGCGATGGCGGCGCCGGCCAGGCCGAACCGCCCCTGCGCCGCCGCGTCCAGCCGCCGGGCCAGGTCGGAATGGTTCTTGGCCTCCATCAGGTCCAGGGTCGCCACATGGGTCTGGGTCTGGGCGGCGAAGTTGGCGCGGGCGATCAGTTCGATCTCGCGCCGGGCGCCGGTCTCGCGCTCGACCACGGCCTCAAGCCGCGTCAGGGCGGCGGCGCCGAACTCGACCACGTTGCGGCCGTGCGGACGCAGGCCGATCTCTTCCAGCAGGGAACGGTCGTCCAGCAGGGTCTGGGGATGGGTCTGCAGCCAGCCGCGCACGTCGGGCCAATGCAGGCCGTCGCCCACATGGGGCGTTGCGTCCGATTCCGACGTTTCGAAAAGGTCCAATGAGCCGCTCAAACAGACCTCTCCAGGAAACGCGATGCTACAGAATGGACTGACCCGTCTTGGCCCAGTCCGCCACGAAGGCATCAAGACCCTTGTCGGTTAACGGGTGGTTCACCAGGGCCTTGAAGGTGTCGGCGCCGAAGGTGGCGGCGTCCGATCCGGCGACGGCGGCGGCGGCCACATGGGCGACATTGCGCAACGACGCGGCCAGGATCTGGGTGTCGAAACCGTGCACGTCATACAGGACGCGGATTTCTTCCAGCAGGCCGATGCCGTCGGCGCCGTTGTCTTCCAGCCGGCCGACGAAGGGCGAGACGAAGGTGGCGCCGGCCTTGGCGGCCAGCAGGGCCTGGGCGGCCGAGAAGCACAGGGTGACGTTGGTCTTGATCCCCTTGTCGGAGAAGACGCGGCAGGCGCGCAGGCCGTCCCAGGTCAGGGGCAGTTTCACGACCACGTTCGGGGCGATGGCGGCGAGCTTGTCGCCCTCCTTGACCATGGTCTCGAAATCGAGCGAGACGGCCTCGGCGGAAATCGGCCCCTCGACCAGGGCGCAGATTTCGGCGATGACCTCGGCGATGTTCCGACCCGACTTGGCGATCAGCGACGGATTGGTGGTAACGCCGTCCACCATTCCGGTGGGGACCATGTCCTTGATGACGGCGACGTCGGCGGTATCGAGAAAGAGTTTCATGGGCAGGGCTTTTAGCGTCACCGAAGAGCGGATGCGACTCCCTTTCTCCTCCCCATCGCTCGCGATGGGGAGGTGGCGCGGCGCGTCTTCGCGTCGTGACGGAGGGGTTCTTGCCGCACGGCAGGCGCCTGTGATGCGGCAAGAACCCCTCCACCGCTTCGCGGTCCCCCTCCCCATTGCATGGGGAGGAGAAGACGAGTGAAAGTCGCCTCGGTCCTCATTCCACTGCCGGTGCCGGAAGCCTTCGATTACGAGGTTCCCGAGACGCTGACCCTGGCGCGCGGCGATCAGGTCGCCGTGCCGCTGGGGCCGCGCCTGATGCGGGGCATCGTGTCCGAGGTGTTCGAGACGACGGGATCGAACCGGCGGCTGAAGGCGGTGGACAGTCTGCTGGACGATCCGGCCCTGCCGTCGCGCGTGGTGGATTTCGTCGAATGGGCCGGGCGTTGGACTTTGTCGTCGCCGGGCGAGATGGCGGCGACGGCGTTGAAGGGCCTGCGGGCGCCGCGTCCCCGGCCGGAACGTCGGGTGCGGCGGGTAGGCGAGCGGGCGCCGTCGCGGGCCACCCCGGCGCGAACGGGCGTGCTGGAGGCCGTGGGCGAGCGATCCATGAAGGGGGCCGATCTGGCGCGGGCGGCGGGCGTGTCGTCGGGCGTGGTCAAGGGCCTGATCGACGAAGGCGTGCTGGAGGTCATCGAGATCGCGGCCGAGGCGGCGTTCGACCGACCCGATCCCGACCATGCACCCGCATCGCTGAACGGGGATCAGGCGGCGGCGGCGACAGCCCTGGCGGACGGCGTGACCGGCGGCGGTTTTCGTCCCTTCCTGCTGGACGGGGTGACGGGGTCGGGCAAGACCGAGGCCTATCTGGAGGCGATCGCGCGGGTGCTGCGGGCCGATCCGGCGGCGCAGGTCCTGATCCTGCTGCCCGAGATCGCCCTGACCCAGGCCCTGATCGAGCGGATCACGGCCCGGTTCGGCGCGGCCCCGGCCGAATGGCATTCCGGCGTCGCCCCGCCGCGACGCCGCCAGGTGTGGGAGGCGGTGGTCGCCGGTCGGTGCAACATCGTGGTGGGGGCGCGGTCGGCCCTGTTCCTGCCCTTCATCGACCTGCGCCTGATCGTGGTGGACGAGGAGCACGACGGCTCGTTCAAGCAGGAAGAGGGACTGGTCTATCACGGCCGCGACCTGGCGGTGGCGCGGGCGCGGATCGAGGGGGCGGCGGTGGTCCTGGCATCGGCGACGCCATCGCTGGAGACGCTGTGGAACGCCCAGAGCGGGCGTTACGACTGGCTGAAGCTGGGCGCGCGGCACGGGACGGCGGTCATGCCGGACATCGCCCTGCTGGACCTGCGTCAGAATACGCCCGATCCCCAGACCTGGCTGTCACAACCCTTGCGGCTGGCTATCGGCGAGACCTTGCTGCGGGGCGAGCAGACCCTGCTGTTCCTGAACCGGCGCGGATACGCGCCCGTGGTCCTGTGCCGCGCCTGCGGGCACCGGCTGACGGCCCCGGACACCGACAGCTGGCTGGTCGAGCATCGCTATACCGGGCGGCTGGTCTGTCACCTGACCGGCTTCTCCATGGCGCGGCCCAAGCTGTGCCCGTCGTGCGGGGCCGAGGATTCGCTGGTCTCGGTCGGGCCGGGGGTGGAGCGGGTCGAGGAAGAGGTGCGACAGCTGTTCCCCGAGGCGCGGACGGCGGTCTTCAGCTCGGACACCGCGCCCGACGCCCGGTCGGCGCGCGCGCTAATCCAGCGGATGACCGACGGCGAGATCGACATTCTGGTGGCCACGCAAGCCGCAGCCAAGGGGCACAACTTCCCGCGCCTGACCCTGGTCGGGGTGGTGGATGCGGATCTGGGCCTGCGCGGCGGCGACCTGCGGGCGGCCGAGCGGACCTATCAGCTGCTGGCCCAGGCGACGGGTCGGGCGGGGCGGGCGGATCGGCCGGGGCGGGCCATTTTGCAGACCTGGACGCCCGAACATCCGGTGCTGATGGCGCTGGCGGCGGGCGACCGGGACGCCTTCGTCGAGGCGGAGATGGCCGAGCGTGAGGCGGCGTCGTTGCCGCCTTACGGCCGGCTGGCGGCGATCATCCTGTCCAGCGAGAATGCCCAGGCGGTGGAGAAGACGGCCAACGACCTGGCCCAGGCCATTCCCAACGCCGAGCGGCTGGAGGTCTATGGCCCCGCCGATGCGCCGCTGGCCCTGGTGCGGGGACGCCGGCGCAAGCGGCTGCTGGTACGGGCCGACCGCGACGTGAACATCCAGGCCTTCTTGCGGGCCTGGTTGGCGCGGGTGAAGGTTCCGGCCTCGGTCCGCCTGACGGTGGACGTGGATCCCTATTCGTTCTTGTAGGCGCTCAGGCCGCCATGACCGTGCCGAGCAGCACGCGGGCGCCGGGGCGGCCCAGGGTGGCGTTGGTCGCGGCCTGAAGCTCGGCCGACAACTGGTCGATATTGGGCACGGCGCCGGGACGCAGACCGTTGGCGAAGCGCTGGGCGGCGGTGTTGTAGGCGGCGCGAAGACGCGGGGCGGACTGCTGGGCGCGGATGCGAAGGGCGGCGTCGGGCACATCGACGCCCGTCTCGATGGTCAGCACCCCGCGACGGCCGCTGGCCTGGATGATCGAGGCGGTGATGACCGGCAGGCGGAAATAGGTGTCGGCGGACGCAGCCCCGCCGCCGCTCGACGAGGCGCGAGCCGTCGATGAGGCGGCGGCCGTCGCGACGACGGCGAGACCGAGAAGGGCGCGGCGTTCCATGCCGTGAGGTCTAGCGGCCATGGTTTAAGAAACTGCTGAGGCCAGATCGCATAAGGATATCTTTATGTGTTTGTTGATACTTGGCGCTCGCCGGGCTATGAGGCCCCAAATCTTCTTGCGGCTCGGAGCCCTGACATGACCGACTACATCGTTCGCGACATCACCCTTGCCGACTGGGGCAACAAGGAAATCGAGATCGCCGAGACCGAAATGCCGGGCCTGATGGCTCTGCGCGAGGAGTTCGGCAAGGACCAGCCGCTGAAGGGCGCCCGCATCGCCGGCAGCCTGCACATGACCATCCAGACGGCGGTTCTGATCCAGACGCTGGAAGCCCTGGGCGCCGACGTGCGCTGGGCCTCGTGCAACATCTTCTCGACCCAGGACCACGCCGCCGCCGCCATCGCCGCGGCCGGTACGCCGGTCTTCGCCACCAAGGGCGAGACGCTGGAAGAATACTGGGACTACGCCCACAAGATCTTCGAATGGGCCGACGGCGGCTATCCGAACCTGATCCTGGACGACGGCGGCGACGCGACCCTGCTGACGGTCCTCGGTCCCAAGGCCGAGAAGGACATCTCGGTCCTGGCCAACCCGCAGAACGAGGAAGAAGAAGCCCTGTTCGCGGTGATGAAACGCTACATCGCCGAAAAGCCCGGCTTCTATTCGGCCATCCGCGACGCCATTGGCGGCGTGTCGGAAGAGACGACCACGGGCGTTCACCGTCTGTATCAGATGGCCGAAAAGGGCGAGCTGCCCTTCCCCGCCATCAACGTCAACGACAGCGTCACCAAGTCCAAGTTCGACAACCTTTACGGCTGCCGTGAATCGCTGGTCGACGCGATCCGTCGCGGCACCGACGTCATGCTGTCCGGCAAGGTCGCCGTGGTCTGCGGTTATGGCGACGTGGGCAAGGGCTCGGCCGCTTCGCTGCGCCAGGGCGGCGCCCGCGTGATCGTGACCGAGATCGACCCGATCTGCGCCCTGCAGGCCGCGATGGAAGGCTATGAGGTCCAGACGCTGGACGACAGCGCCGGCCGCGCCGACATCTATGTGACCACGACCGGCAACAAGGACGTCATCACTGTCGAGCACATGCGACAGATGAAGAACAACGCCATCGTCTGCAACATCGGTCACTTCGACTCGGAGATTCAGGTCGCCGGCCTGAAGAACTTCAAGTGGGACGAGATCAAGCCGCAGGTCCACCACATCGAGTTCCCGGACGGCAAGAAGATCATCCTGCTGTCGGAAGGCCGTCTGGTGAACCTGGGCAATGCGACGGGCCACCCGTCCTTCGTGATGTCGGCGTCCTTCACCAACCAGACGCTGGCCCAGATCGAGCTGTGGACCAACGCCAAGGCCTACGACAACAAGGTCTATACCCTGCCCAAGCACCTGGACGAGAAGGTCGCCATGCTGCACCTGGCCAAGCTGGGCGCCAAGCTGACCGTCCTGACCAAGGACCAGGCCGACTATATCAACGTGCCGGTCGAAGGCCCGTTCAAGACGGATCACTATCGTTACTGAGACCCTCGAACCGAGGGGCCTGTCATGACGAGGGCGTCGTTCGACGTCCTCGTCGTGGGGGCAGGGGCGGCCGGGATGATGGCCGCGATCGAGGCCGGGCGGCGCGGACGCCGGGTGCTGGTCGTCGATCATGCCGACCGGCCGGGCGAGAAGATTCGCATCTCGGGCGGCGGGCGCTGCAACTTCACCAATCTGGGCTGCGGACCGGCGAACTTCCTGGGCGAGAATCCCCGGTTCGCGACCTCGGCCCTGCGCCGCTATACCCAGCACGACTTCATCAAGCGCATCGACAGGGCCGGGATCGCCTGGCACGAAAAGACGCTGGGCCAGCTGTTCTGCGACGACAGCGCAAAACAGATCGTCCGTATGCTGACGGACGACATGGCGGCGGCGGGCGCGACCCTGAACATGAAGACCGGCGTGGAGCAGATCGCGCGGTCGGGCGACGGCTGGTCGGCGACCCTGTCGGACGGATCGCAGGTCGCGGCGCCGTCCCTGGTCGTGGCGACGGGCGGCAAGTCGATCCCCAAGATGGGCGCCACCGGCTGGGCCTATGAGGTCGCACGCCAGTTCGACATTCGCGTCACCGAGACGCGGCCGGCCCTGGTGCCGCTGACGTTCGAGGCGGGCCTGCTGGAGACGCTGGTTCCGCTGGCGGGGGTGGCGGTAGACGTCTCGGTCGCCTCGGCGCCCGATGGGGCCAAGGCGCGCAAGGCCAGCTTCAACGAGGCCATGCTGTTCACCCATCGTGGCCTGAGCGGGCCGGCCATTCTTCAGATCAGCTCCTATTGGCGTGAGGGCGAAGCGGTGGTGGCCTCGATGGCGCCGGGCCGCGACGTGTTCGAGGAGCTGAAGGCGGCCAAGGCGGCGAATGGGCGCCAGGCCGTGCATACGGCGCTGGGCCATGTGGTGCCGCGTCGGTTGGCCGAAAGCCTGTGCGTACGTGAAGGCGCGTCGGGCAATCTGGCGGACCTGTCGGACAAGGTGCTGAGGCGGCTGGATCAGGCGGTCAACGCCTGGGCCGTCAAGCCGGTCGGGTCGGAGGGCTATCGCACCGCGGAGGTCACGCTGGGCGGGATCGATACGGCGGCGCTGGACCAGCAGACGATGCAGGCCAAGGCCGTTCCCGGCCTGTATTTCATCGGCGAGGCGGTGGACGTGACCGGCTGGCTGGGCGGCTATAATTTCCAGTGGGCCTGGTCGTCGGGCTGGGCGGCCGGGCAGGTCTGCTAGGCTGGACGCCAACCGAATTGCACTCGGGAAAAACAGCGCAACGGGGTGTAATTTCAAAGTCAGGCGACTGATTCACAAGGATAAATCCTGAGCCGGAAATTGCACCTGTGCAATCAAGTGCAATCTCCTCGCCAGGTTTGGCTCCTGGAAAAACAGGCCAACGGGTTCGGGTGGGTTCGGCAGCGATGTCAAAGACCGGGACGGGATCATAACCCCTATCCACATCGTGACTGGTCGATTGCCGCTGCTGGTCCTCAAGTCCCTGAAAAGGCGTCGGTTCGTTGGCGTGTATGCGATGGCTGGCAGCCATGACCCATCGAAGGTCGTGCCTGCGGCCCCGCGACGCATGGCGGCGGGGCAGGGCGGCGCCTAGCTTGAGGGAGCGGAACGGGCCCCTCTGGCGTCGTTGCGGTCTGGCGTTCCCCCTTCCTTGCGCCGGGCTGTGCGACGCGATGTCGGACCGCACGGGTGCGTCGATGCGATGGGGCTTTCTCCCCTCCTGGCCCGTCGTATCGACCACCCGATCCTGATCCTTCGACCGGAGCCCGAAATGCCTCTTCTGATGTGCCCCAACGACAATGCCGCCATGCAGACGCTGGAGCGCAACGGCGTGCAGTTCGACATGTGCCCCGACTGCCGCGGCGTCTGGCTGGATCGCGGCGAGCTGGAAAAACTGATGGCCGCCGCCGTCGAGGAGGGCCGCGCCTCTGCGCCGGTCGCGCCCGCGCCCCAAGCCTATGCCCCGCCGGTTCAGCCGCAGCCGCAGCAATACGCCCAACCTCATCCCCAACCCCAGCCGTGGGGTGGCGCGGCGCCGCAGCCCTATCGCGACGACCGGGGCTACAAGAGCGACAAATACCGTGACGGCCGGTATCGCGACAACGAGCATGGCTACAAGAAAAAGAAGCGCGACAGCATCTTCGATATCTTCGACTGAGCAGCCCAAATTCCGTCACCCTCGGGCTTGGTGTGGATCAGGCGGCGAGACCCGCCGCCTGCATCAGGCCCTTCAGGGCGGCGACGCTTTCGGGCGCGGCCGACAGGGCGGTGCGGACGTCCGGCGCGCGCAGAAGCTTGATCGCTTCCGACCGGGCGCGGTCGGCCGCTGGACCCAAGGGGCCAGCCTCCCCCACCGCCAGTTTCAGCAGGGCCGCCAGCTTCTGGGGCGCAGAGACCGGGGCGCGGACGATCTGGGCGACCAGGTTGGCGTCGGCCTCCAGATTGGCGCCGACGGCGCCGATGGCCTCGGCGATCTGGGTCTGGTCGTGTTCGCCCAGATGGGCGGCGCGGACCGCGCGTTGCAGCCGCGCCAGGGTCGCCAGTTTCTGTGACGCGCTGGGGCCGCCGGGTGTGGCCTGACGCATCTCGGTCTCGAACCGCAGCGAGCCGATACAGGCGCTGAGCCAACGGGCGGCGGCGCGCTTGTTGGCCCCGCCGGTGACGTTCTCGCACAGCCGGGTCAGTTGCTCGGCCTCGGCCAGGACGGTCGGGCAGGGGTTGACGTAGGCGCCGACGAAGTCCGCCGTGACCAGGCTCTTGGAGCGTTCGACGAAGGCGGTCTGAACCTCTTCCAGCGTCAGCAGGCGGCCGGCCGAGGATGTCAGGGCCATGGCCAGCAGCCGCAGAATGTCGATCTCGCCCACCGGATCGGCGGGGCGAAGTCGGCGCGGGCTGGTCAGTTCGCGCGTCACCAGACGGGCCAGGGACGCGGCCAGAAGCGGGAAGTCGCCGGCCGCCAGATGCACGCCCAGGCGCGCGGCCGGACCATCCACATCGGGCATCATCAAAGCGAGGCGCGGGTCCATGCGCAGCAGGCCGTCCATCTCGGCCGGCGCCACCATCCGCACGATGGCCGCCAGATTGGCCCCCTGATCCAGCGACGGGCCGAGGATTTCGGTCAGATTGGTGCGCATCGCCAGCATCTCCGCGACAATCTGTTCGACCACCACCACGACCAGGGCGCGGGGCGGGCCATCGGCGGGGGCCGCGTCCATCAGATCCATCAGCGCGCCCAGCCGCTCGCGCGCGCCGCGTCGATCCTTCAGGGCGCCGGCGACGACGCCGCCCATGCTGAAGGCGCGATCCGAGGACCCGGCCAGACGGTGGGCCAGGTCGGCGATGGAGCGGTCTTCCAGAGCGGGGAACATGCCGTCGCGGCCGGCCTTGCGCAGGCGCGCCATGCCCTGTTCGACCAGCTTTTGATAATGGCGCACGACGCCGTGGACGTCCTGGCCGGTGGCCTGACTTTCGGGGACGGCGACCTTCTGGATGGCGTGCTGAAGTTCGACGCCCGAGGCCTCCAGCCTTTCGGCCACGTCGGGGCGGTGCAGCAATTCGAAGGCGGTGACGCCCTCGCGCTTCAGCCAGTCCTCCAGCGCCCGGCCGATCAGGGCGCGGGCGTGGGGGGAATAGAGTTCGGTCGGGCCGCTGCAGGCCGGGCGCAGCGTCGGGTCGGCGACCTTCTTCTTTTTCTCTTCCGGCGCGCCCAGGGTCAGGATGGTCAGGGAGCTGAACTCCATCGTGTCGGGGTCCAGCGTCTCCTTGGTGACGCGCGAGGCGACGGCGAGGCGGTCGTTCAACTGGTCTTCGGCGGTCTCGATGGCGTGTTTGCGGTCTTCGGTGGCGATCAGCAGGGTCCAGGCGGACGGCGCGCTCTTGCGGACATAGACTTCGTAGTGGATCGGACCGGCCATGGCGCCACCCTGGCGCGCAAGGCTTTAAGGGGAGGTTTGCAGAGGCGAATTTGGCGCCGCGTTGAAATGGGCGGGGCGACGAACCATCTTGGGCGTTCGCGCGCTGTTGGAGGTTGTGGATCGAATTCCCTTCTGCCCGCCGGGCTCCAGCCCTAATGTGACCGCGATCGAACGGTTACGCTTGTTGCGCGTTGTCGTTCGCGAGAACGCAAGTTCAGGAGAAGACAGACTTGGCCAACATTACCCTGATCGATGACGACGAGAACATCGTGGCGTCCGTATCGCTGGCGCTGGAAAGCCATGGCCACAAGATCACCGCCTATCACGACGGCGCATCGGGCCTGGCCGCGCTGGAAGCGTCGCCGCCCGATCTGGCCATCCTGGACGTGAAGATGCCGCGCATGGACGGGATGGAGGTGCTGCGTCGCCTGCGCCAGACCTCGCAGATCCCGGTCATCATGTTGACGTCCAAGGACGAGGAGATCGACGAGATCCTCGGCTTCAACCTGGGCGCCGACGACTATATGCACAAACCGTTCAGCCAGCGGCTGCTGATCGAACGGGTCAAGGCCCTGCTGCGTCGCACCGGCGCAGACGGCGGCGAGCCGGAGACGGCGGCTGAGGTCTCGGGCCGGGCGATCAAGCGCGGCAAGCTGTCGATGGACCCCGCGCGTCACGAATCGACCTGGGAAGGCAAGCCGGTCAAGCTGACGGTGACCGAGTTCCTGCTGCTGCAGGCCCTGGCCCAGCGGCCCGGCTTCGTGAAGAGCCGCGACAACCTGATGGACGCCGCCTACGACGATCAGGTCTATGTCGACGACCGCACCATCGACAGCCACGTGAAGCGGATGCGCAAGAAGTTCCGCGCCGTGGACAACGAGTTCGACGCGATCGAGACCCTGTATGGCGTCGGCTACCGCTACCGCGAGAGCTGACCTTCCGGGCGGGCGCGAGCCCGACGAGGAGCCTGTGCGCCGGCCGTTGTTCCGCTTCGGCGGATCGCGGCTGGGCGGCTTCATCCTGGCCCTAAACCTGCTCAGCCTGCTGATCCTGTTCGGCGGGGCTCTGGCCCTGAACGAATGGCGGCAAGGGCTGATCGAGGCGCGCCAGGAATCGCTGAGCGTCCAAGCCGAACTGCTGGCCAACGTGCTGCGCGAGGAGGGGGTGACGCGGGGCGAGCCGACGCCCGAGCTGGATCCGATCCGCGCCTCGCTGTGGCTGACCGACCGGTTCATCCCGGCGGGCCAGCGGGTCAGGCTATATGACATCAACGGCCTGTTGCTGGTGGACAGCTATCAGGTGACCGAGGCCATCGGCGGGCAGCCTCTGCCCGACGCCAATCCGGCCGGCGCCCCGACGCCCGACAGCGCGGCGGCGAGCATCGTCTCAGAACGTCGCGTCGCCCGCGCCGACAGCGAACTGGCCGCCGAGGTCTCGGCCGCGCTGGAAGGCGCGCCCCAGGCGACCCTGCGCCGCAATGAATCCGGCGACCGGGTGGTGTCCGTCTCCATCCCCGTGCGCCATGTGCGCCAGGTGCTGGGGGTGCTGACGGTCGAATCCGGCGACGTGGACGAGATCCTGAGCGCCCAGCGGCGCGCCCTGGTGCCGTTCGCCCTGGTGGCGCTGGGCGTCAACCTGCTGGCCTCGCTGCTGCTGCATCTGTTCGTGGCGCGGCCGATCATGCGACTGTCGGCGGCGGCGGATCAGGTCAAGCTGCAACGCGCGCGCGCCATCTCCCTGCCGGATCTGGAGGATCGCAAGGACGAGATCGGCGACCTGGCGCGGTCGCTGGAATCCATGACCGACACCCTGTCGACGCGGATGGACGCCATCGAACGGTTCGCGGCGGATGTGTCGCACGAGATCAAGAACCCCCTGACCTCGATCCGTTCGGCGCTGGAGACCCTGCCGCTGGTCAAGACCGATGCGCACCGCGAGAAGCTGACGGCCCTGCTGCAACAGGACGTGCGGCGGCTGGACCGGCTAATCACCGACATCTCCAATGCGTCGCGGCTGGATGCGGAGCTGTCGCGGGACCGGCCGCGCCCGGTGGACGTGAACCGGCTGCTGGCCGACATCGTCGGCATCTATGAGACGACGGCCAAGCCCGGAGACATTCCGGTGACCTTCACGGCGCCCGAGCAGCCGCTGCGGGTCATGGGGCGCGACGGGCCGCTGGGGCAGGTGTTCCGAAACCTGATCGACAACGCCCGCTCGTTCAGTCCGGCCGGGGGCGTAGTGAAGGTGACGCTGGAAGAGACGACGGACGACCTGCCGATCCGGGTCCGGGTCGAGGACCAGGGGCCGGGCATTCCAGCCGAGAACCTGGAGACGGTGTTCGAGCGCTTCTACACCTCGCGGCCCAAGGGGGCGGCGTTCGGGTCGAACTCGGGCCTGGGCCTGTCCATCGTGCGCCAGATCGCCGAGGCGCATGGCGGACGCGTCCATGCCGAGAACCGTCCCGACGGCGGCGCCCGGTTCGAGATTGTCTTCCCGGCGGTCGGCCGCAGGGCATGAGGATGGAGCCGCCCGTCCACGCCACCACGGTCGCCATTCGGCGCCGGGGCGAGTGGCAGGGGGTGATGATTCTGGGGCCGTCGGGCGTGGGCAAGAGCGATCTGGCGCTGCGGCTGATCGGGCGCGGCTGGCGGTTGATCAGCGACGACTACACCCAGGTCTGGACGTCGGGCGGGGCGGTTCATGCCTCGGCGCCCGCCTCGATCACGGGTCGAATCGAGGTTCGCGGGGTCGGAATCGTGTCCGCAGCGACACGCCCCCTGGCCCGCGTGGTGCTGGCCGTCGCCTGCGTGCCGGAGGCCGTCGAACGGCTTCCAGAGCCGCAGACGCGGGCTTTCGCGGGGGTGGACCTGCCCCTGCTGGCGCTGGACCCCCGACCCGCTTCGGCCGTCGATGTGGTCGCAGTCGCGCTGGAGACGCTTTGAAACCCTGAGCGACGGGTCTATGACACGCCCCTTGCGGTCCAAAGAGGGCGGCGTCCGGCCTCCCTTGCCGGGCGGGGGAATGCCTGGGACGGTTCGGGGCGGGATGCGAGTGAAGTCCTCATGATCGGTCTGGTGATCGTCACCCACGGCGGGCTGGCGTCCGAATTTCTCTCCGCCATGGAGCATGTGGTCGGCCCGCAGCGCGGCGTCGCGGCCATCTGCATCGGGCCGGACGACGACATGGAGCGTCGGCGTCGCGACATCGTGGACGCCGCGGCGGCCGTGGACGACGGCGACGGCGTCATCCTGCTGACCGACATGTTCGGCGGCACGCCGTCGAACTTGGCCATTTCGGTCATGGAACAGACCCACGCCGAGGTCATCGCCGGGCTGAACCTGCCCATGCTGATCAAACTGGCCAGCGTGCGCGGCCGCGAGACGCTGGAATCCTGCGTCGCCCATGCGCAGGACGCCGGGCGCAAATACATCTCCGTCGCGTCCTGGGTGCTCGCAGGCGAAAAATGACCGTCACCGCGACCCTGAACATCTGCAACACCCGGGGCCTGCACGCCCGCGCCTCGGCCAAGTTCGTCAAACTGGCCTCCAGCTTCGAAAGCGAGATCCACGTCACCCGCGACGGTGTGACGGTGGATGCCCGCTCGATCATGGGCCTGCTGATGCTGGGCGCCGGCATCGGCTGCAGCATCGACGTCTCCGCCGAAGGTCCGGACGCCGAAGAGGCCATGGAAGCTCTGACCGACCTCGTCGCACGGAAGTTCGACGAGGATCAGTAGAGGGCCGTCACCCTCAGGGTCTGACAGCGGCATTCCAATCATCTGTTTTAGGATGGGTGGCGGAACTCCACTTCACCGATAGTTTTCAACTTGGGGTTCACGCTTTTGGAGGATGGTTCCTCCATGGCGATTTACAGCTCCCAGGCCAGAACGCTGGCCAAGGCCAATCCATTTCAGAAGTTCGCCAGCGTGGAAGCCGCGCGTTTTGGTGTCGAAGAAGGCGCGGCAGGCTTTTACGCCATCGCGATCACACACGTCTTTTCGGCAATCTACGCGTGGCGGTTTCCGTTCAGTACGCTTGTCACCCGAGACCCGAACACAACAGCGCCCCTTCTCCTTGTTCTGGCCGCCGTCGCAATGGTGGGAGGCTTTTACCTTCGTGCTGTGCCTAATCGCTTCGTTGCTCTCGGGATGACAGCATGGGCGATTGTCGGCCTTGCGTATCCCTTCACCAGATGGATTTATGGCTGGGCTGCTTTTTCCGCGTTCAATCTAGTGGGTGTTCTGGCCGGTATTCTGGCGACGCGAGCCGCCTTTGCGCTGGTTGAACTTCGCAAGGCGCAAGCAAAGTGAGCTTTCGCAACCGGCCTGAGCGGATGGTCGCAGCGGCTTGGAATTGGACGCGGCGTTGATGAGTCGCCGCACATTGATGTGGGCGTTTTCGCCCCTTTGCCTTCTGGCTCTTGCGTCTTACGCCCCAGCTGGAGACCCCAAACCTGGAGATATCGTAAAGCCGGGGCGACCCCGCTTGTCGATTACCAAGCCTCAAGGTTTGGTGGAGCAGAGCCTCTACGAATATGTCCCCGGCGGTCATCGGACTACGGGGAAGAGAATACGCTTCCGACTGCCTCCTGTCATGGTTTTGCCTGACGCGACGCCCGGCCCGAGGATGCGGCTGCTCATCAATATTTCTGCGGTAAACGGCTCTTCGCCCGCCGACGACGATATCAACGTCCTTATGTATAGTGATGATGTCGGCGGAAACATCGGTTTTCACAACATTGGTGATTTTAATCACTCATTTGACGGGTTCGGATACCCTGTCGAGAACGGTCTCTTGCTAGATCCCCAATCATGTAACGTTGATCGATACCAAGCGACGAAATTTTCGTCCTCTCAGAAATCCGCTCTTATCGCTGCCGACATGGCCGCCGACGGCGATCCTGCGGCCGATACCTTCATCGTTGGTTATCCCAAGGGCGCTGATGCGTACCAAGCTGTGGGGGGCTGTTTAGAAGCGAGAGTAAACTGCGCCCTCCAGTCCAGCTACAGGGGTTGGCCGATCTATATTTCCTTCAAGAAGACGGATGCGTGCGGGGTGATCGAGATCATCAGACGCGTCCGCGCCTCTCTGGACCGGTATTTAGTCGACGAGACCCCGCGCGGGCCTGCGTATGCCGATACCCGTTGGACCCCGGTTACTGATCGCTGGAGAGACTGATTATGAGGTTTCTAGGATTATCCATCCTTGGTCTATTGGCGGCGTGTTCCTCTCCAGCCAGCCCTCAACCGATCAACCAAGGACCAGCAACCAATGCTGAAATCGAAAGCCATCTCAAGGATCGTCTGAGAGATTTGGCGACTGCCTATCCTGAGGCCGAGCTTTCAGCATTTGCGTTTTCGACCGACAGACGCACGATTTGCGGGCTTGTCACATCGCCAGGAGAAACGCCGATGGTGTTCATATCGAGCGACACGAATCCGGACACGGTTGAGGATAGGCCGCTCGGAATCCCCAATCTGGGGCGGGTAGGCAACTGGTCTCACGAGCGGAACCAGTCTGCCCAAGCTCGGGTGCAGCGACAGTGCGCAGCCCAAGGCGTGGCTGTGAGACCGTAAGATGAAGTTTGGCGCTTTGACTGGGATCTGCTGATCAGCAAAACACATCAAGGTCCTGACGCATCAATTTTCCCGAGGATGACGGAGTGGGGCGCTACAGCCCCAGCGCCCTACGGATGTCGCGCCAGTCGACGTATTTGAAGTTCTGCGTTCCCACGTCGTTGACGTCGTCCTGGATCACGACCAGGCCCTCGGGGAAGGGGCCGACCGGGCCGCTGGCGGCGGCCAGGCCATCCGTGCCGGTGATGCCGTCGACCGCGCCGTCGACGACCTTGAACCGGCCTTTATATTCCGGCGCAGCGCCGTCGATGCGCCAGACGGGGAAGGTGGAATCGCCCTGGCTGGAGGCGATCAGGTAGCGGCCCGAGGCGTCGGTGATGGTGGTCAGGCCCTCGGCGTCGGCGACCAGAATGTCCTTGGCGATGGGCTGGATCAGGGTGCGGGCCGCGCCCGACGCCGGGTTCAGGCCATAGCGCCACAGGCCGACGTTTTCCTCGTTGATAAAGAGGGCGTCGGTGGCTTCGTCGGCGGCGCAGCCTTCGGAGATCGTGCCGATCTCGGCGCGGCGGACCTCGCGGGCGGCGGGCTTGCCGTCGGCGCCGACGCTCAGGATGAACTGGCGCAGTTCGCCCTCATGGCCGACCAGGATGGCGTGGACCTCGGCCCCGCGACGCGCAAAGCAGAAGCCATAGGGCTCGATCACGTCGGTGGCGACGGCGCCCCAATAGCGCACGCCGTTCTGGCCGGTCCCGGCCGGGTCGAAGGTGTAGAGCGAGATGCCGGTCTTGCCCGGCGTGCGGTCGCTGGCGCCCAGCACCACCTGCGGGCGGCCGCCCACCGACAGGCCCTCGACCACATCGACGTTGTTCAGCAGGCCCTCGGGCAGGAACTGCAGGATCTGGCCGTCGAAACCATAGATATAGAGGCCGGACTTCTTGTCCGTGCCGGCGACGAAGCCGGGTGTTTGTTTGCCCATCACTGTGACGGGCGTGGCGCTGGCCCAGACGGCGGGGTCGTCGGCGGCGTCCTGGCCCGCCGTGCCGACCGACGGCGTTTCCAGCACGGCCTGGACCGGCGCGCCGGGGCCGACGAAACCTTCGCCCTCGCCCTGGAAATCGACCTCGTGCGTGGCGCAGGCGGCCAGAAGCGACATTATGGCGCAGGCGGCCAGCAGGCGGGTGGTCGAGCGGTGCATTTTTAGTCCCCGAAATGGTCTGAAGGCGTCCTGTCGTGAAGGAGCCACGCCGGTCAACGGCGCGACCATGACGGTTGGGCGTCGTTTCGATGACTGATGATCCGTCATGGGATCGATCGTCGCCGTCCTGTCCGAAATTCGCGAAGTTCACGTCGCGGAACCGTCGCTTACGCGTCGTCGCCAAACGTTAATCGGGCCCCCCATCGGCTGAAGCGAAACGTCGCTCGCCGAAGGGGACCTATGACATGAAACTGAACCTGCTGATGGGCGCAGCCTTTGCGCCGATGATCCTGGCGCCGCTGGCCCTGCCTGCGCATGCCGATGTCGCCGTCACCTCGGCGTCCGCCGCCGTTGCGGGCGACGTGATCTATGGCCGCGTGACCAACGCCGCCGGCTCGCCTCTGCCGGGCGCGGAAATCCTGGTGCGCGGCACCGGCCAGCGCGCCGTGACCAACACCCAGGGCGAGTTCACCCTGCCGGCCGCCGGCGGCCAAGTGGTGCTGGACGTCCGCTACCTGGGCCTGCCCTCGACCAGCCAGACGGTCATGACGACGCCGGGCGAGGGCGCCAATGTCGCCATCGTCCTGGGCGTCCAGTCTGCGACGGACGTGGCCGACGTGGTCGTGACCGGGGTGATCACCGACGGCGTCGCCCGCTCGCTGAACCAGCAGAAGAACGCGCAAGGCACCGTCAACGTCCTGTCGGCCGACGCCATCGGCCGCTACCCCGATCCCAACGTCGCGGAATCGCTGCAACGCGTCCAAGGCATCGCCATCCAGCGCGACCAGGGCGAAGGCCGCTACATCAACGTGCGCGGCGCGCCGTCGTCCTTCACCGCCGTGTCGGTGGACGGGGTTCAGGTTCCCGCCGTCGATCCCGGCACCCGCGCCGTCGATCTGGACACCCTGCCCAGCGACATCGTCGCCAACATCGAGGTCTCCAAGACCTTGCTGCCCAGCCAGGAAGCCGATTCCATCGCCGGCGCCGTCAACATCAAGACCCGTTCGCCGTTCGACACCCGTCGCCTGGCGCTCAGCGGCTATGCCGGCGGCAGCTATAACGACTACGGCGGCTCGGACACCCGCGCCGCCGCCACGGCGTCCAACGTCTTCGGCCCGAACGAGACCTTCGGCGCGCTGTTGTCCGTCAGCTATTCCGAAACCAACCGCCGTCCCGACAACGTCGAGAACGCCTGGGTCAAGGAAGAGCAGAACGGCGCCGACGTCTTCGTGCTCGAAGAGACCCTGTTCAAGGATTACGAGACCAAGCGCACCCGCCAGGCGGTGACCGGCGCCCTGGAATGGCGTCCGAGCGACGACTTCCGCGCCTATGTGCGGGGTTCGTTCGCCCAGTTCGAGGATGACGAGTACCGCAACACCCTGGGCCTGATCTATTCGGACGGCACGCTGCAACCCGGCGCCACGAACACGACGGCGACCTACACCGGCGCGCGCATCACCCGCCAGGTCCGTCATCGCACCCAGAAGAACGAGATCACCACCCTGGTCGCGGGCGGCGAAAAGACGTTCGACAACGGCGCCGTGTGGGACGCCAGCCTGTCGTGGGCAGACAGCGAGCAGACCTATCCCAACCGCAACGAGCTGCTGTATCGCTCCAGCGCCACGACGCTGAGCTACAACACCGCCGATCACTATATGCCGACCTATTCGATCTTCACCGATCCGGCCGGCTTCTATCGCAACCCCGCCAACTTCACCTTCCGCGAGAACACCTTCCGCGAGAACACGACCAAGCAGGAAGACGTCGCCTTCAAGACCAACTTCGAACTGCCCAGCCAGTTCGGCGGCCGTGAAGTGACCTGGAAGTTCGGCGCCAAGTTCAACACCCGCGAGATCAACGCCGATGAGCAGCGCTATCGCGGTCGCACGCCGGCTGTGCCCAACCCCGGCACTCTGGCGTCGTTCCTGAGCGACCGTCCGTCGCGCAACTATGACTATGATCTCGGCTTCAAGTTCGACGCCGGAAAAGTGGACGACTATTTCGCCGGCGCGCGCGCCACGTCGCCGATCCGCCTGCCCGACTCGATCGCGGCCGATTACACCGCCCAGGAAGACATTCTGGCCGGCTATGCGCAGGCGCGCTTCGATATCGGCGCGAATAATGTCGTCGTCGGACTGCGCGTCGAGAACACCAAGTTCGACGGCGAGGCGGCGGCCCTGATCGACAACGACGGCACCGATCCGTTCGAGATGGCCAAGGTCAGCCGTGACGACACCGAGTTCTTCCCGAACCTGACGGTGCGCCACACCTTCTCGGACAACCTGATCGGTCGTTTCGCCCTGACGCGCTCGATCTCGCGGCCTGAGTTCAATCAGATCGTTCCGCGTCGCATCGAGGAAACCGATGGGTCGAACATCTCCTACGAGATCGGCAACCCGGACCTTCAGCCGACCCTGTCGAACAACATCGATGCGGGTCTGGAATACTATTTCAACAGCCTGGGGGTCGTGTCGGCCAACGCCTTCTACAAGGACCTGACCGACTATCGCTACATCCTCAAATACACCGAAGATTTCGGTGTGGACGGCGAGGCGGACTTCGAAACCCCGATCAATGCGCCTGACGGTCATCTGGCGGGCCTGGAGCTGAACCTGCAGCAGAAGTTCGACTTCCTGCCGGGACTGCTGTCGGGCTTTGGCGTCTTCGCCAACTACACCTGGACCGACGCCGAGATCAAAACGGCCCAGTCCTATGGCGGTCGCGACACCTTCTCCCTGCCGGGCCAGTCGGACAGCAACTATAACGCCGCCCTCTTCTACGAGATGGCCGGGTTCAGCGCGCGCCTGTCCTACACCAAGCGCGGCGACTATCTGGAAGAGATCAACGCCGACGACGCCGATCTGGACCTCTATGTCGAGGGCCGCGAACAACTGGACTTCACCGCCAGCTATGACTTCGGCAATGGGGTGGAAGTGTTCGGCGAGGCCAAGAACCTGACGGACAGCGCAGGCGTTCGCTACTACGGCTCGCGCGAGCGGACCTATGAGTACGAGAAGTTCGGCTACAACGTCTTCGTGGGCGTGCGCTTCAAGCTCTAGGGGCGCCGACCGAACGTGATCGAAGGGGCCGGGCGGCGACGCTCGGCCTTTTTTCGTGGCTCGCACCTCTGCAATTGGTCGAAACGCGGCCCCATATGGGGTCCAGCGGTTGACCCGTGCGGGGTCGGCGCTAGTGTCCGCGCGCCTTTCCCCGCGCGCCAGAAGACCAGAGGATACCATGGCCGAAGCCACCGCCGCCTACGACGTCGTCATCATCGGCGGAGGCCCTGGCGGCTATAACGCCGCGATCCGTGCGGGCCAGCTGGGCTTGAAGGTCGCCTGCGTCGAGATGCGTTCGACCCTGGGCGGCACCTGTTTGAACGTCGGCTGCATGCCGTCCAAGGCTCTGCTGCATGCCTCGGAACTGTGGAACGCCGCCAATACCGAGTTCGCCAAGATCGGCATCGAGGTCCAGCCCAAGCTGAACCTGGGCCAGATGCACAAGTCCAAGGACGAGAGCGTCACCGCCCTGACCAAGGGGATCGAGTTCCTGTTCAAGAAGAACAAGGCCGACTGGATCAAGGGCCGTGGCAAGATCGTCGGCAAGGGCAAGGTCGAGGTGACCGCCGCCGACGGTTCGGTCCAGACGCTGGACGCCAAGAACATCGTCATCGCCACCGGCTCTGAGCCGACCCCGCTGCCGGGCGTCGCCTTCGAGGACGGCAAGGTGATCGACTCTACCGGCGCTCTGTCGCTGCCGGCCGTGCCGAAAAAGCTGATCGTGGTCGGCGCCGGCATCATCGGCCTGGAGCTGGGTTCGGTCTGGCGCCGTCTGGGCGCGGAAGTGACCGTGGTCGAGTTCCTGGACCGGATCACGCCGGGCATGGACACCGAGGTCGCCACCGCCTTCCAGCGCACCCTGACCAAACAGGGCATGAGCTTCAAACTGGGCGCCAAGGTCACGGCCGCCAAGTCGGTCAAGGACGGGGTGGAGCTGACGGTCGAGCCCTCGGCCGGCGGCGCGGCGGAAACGATCAAGGGCGACGTCGTCCTGGTCGCCATCGGTCGTCGTCCCTACACCGACGGCCTGGGTCTGGAGAGCGTCGGCGTGACGCCGGACAAGCGCGGCTTCATCGACCATGACCACTTCAAGGTCGCGGATGGCGTGTGGGTGATCGGCGACGTGACCCACGGCCCGATGCTGGCGCACAAGGCGGAAGAGGACGCGGTCGCCGTGATCGACACCATCGCCGGCAAATACGGCCACGTCGACTACGCCCTGGTCCCCAGCGTCGTCTACACCTTCCCCGAAGTGGCCTGGGTCGGTCAGACCGAGGACCAGCTGAAGGCCGCTGGCGTCGCCTACAAGAAGGGCAAGTTCCCGTTCGCCGCCAACAGCCGCGCCAAGATCAACCACGAGACCGACGGTTTCGTGAAGGTGCTGGCCGACGCCGCCACCGACAAGGTGCTGGGCGTGCACATCATGGGCCCGCAGGCCGGCGAGATGATCCACGAAGCCGCCATCACCATGAGCTTCGGCGGCGCGTCGGAAGACATCGCCCGCACCTGCCACGCCCACCCGACCCGTTCGGAAGCCGTCCGCCAGGCGGCCATGGATGTCGAAGGTTGGATGATGCAGGCCTGATCCGGCGCCGCGTCGAAAGGCGCGGGCCTTCAGGACCAGAAAAAAGGCCCGGTCGCTTTGCAGCGGCCGGGCCTTTTGCTGTTCGGCGGGAGGGGCGTCAGGCGGCCCAGGCGGTCTCGCGGCCGAGTGCCCCGCTGCCATTGGTTTGGCGACCCGTCTCGATGCGGAAGCGCGACATCAGTTCGGCCAACTGCTCGGCCTCGTGGCTGAGGGCCTGGTTGGCGGCGGTGGTCTGTTCGACCATCGCAGCATTTTGTTGAGTGGTCTGGTCCATCTGGTTCACGGCGACATTGACCTCGGCCAGACCCACCGCCTGTTCGCGAGCGGAGGCTGCGATCTCGGCGGCCAGCAGGTTGATGTCCGCGACCTGGCTGATCAGGGCGGTCAGGGCGCCGCCGGTCTGGGACACCAGCCGGGCGCCTTCGCCGACGCTGGCGCTGGAGGCCGCGATCAGGCCCTTGATCTCGCGCGCGGCGTCGGCCGAACGCTGGGCCAGGGCGCGCACCTCGGAGGCGACGACGGCGAAACCGCGACCGGCCTCGCCGGCACGGGCGGCCTCGACCCCGGCGTTCAGGGCCAGAAGGTTGGTCTGGAAGGCGATCTCGTCGATGACGCCGATGATCTCGCCGATGCGGCCCGAGGTGCTCTCGATCTGGCCCATGGCGGCGGTGGTGTCGGCGATGATCCGCTCGCGCTCCTCAGCGCCGCTGCGGGCCTTGGCGGTGATGCCGGCGGCGGACTGGGCGCCCTCTGCGGTCTTCTTCACCGTGACGGTGATCTGATCCAGGGCGGCGGCGGTCTCTTCCAGAGCGGCGGCCTGCTGCTCGGTGCGGCGCGACAGGTCGTTGGTGGCGGTGGTGACCTCGGCCGTGCCGGAGCGCATCGCCCCGACCAGTTCGATGATGTCGCCCATGGTCGCCGTCAGGGTGTCGGCGGCGGCGTTGTAGTCGTCCTTCAGCTTCCTGCTGCGCTCGGCGAAGGTGGTGGTGATGCGATAGGTCAGGTCGCCGCGGGCCAGGGCCGCCAGGCCGTCGCCCAGGGCCTCGACCACGACGGCGTCTTCGGCGGCCAGGCGTTCGCGTTCGGCCTCGCTGGCCAGACGCGTGGTGCGGGCGGTCTCGCGCATGGTTTCGGCCTCGGTCTCTGTTTCCTTCTGGCGCACGGCGGCGTCGCGGAAGGCGATGACGGCGCGCGAGATCTGGCCGATGTCGTCGCCGCGCGAGACCCAGGGGGCGTCGAAGTCGGTGCGGCCCTGGCGCAGGGCCTCCATCCGGTCGCACAGGCCTTTCAGCGGCGAGAACATCCGGCGCGACACATAGAGGCAGGCGCCTAGCGTCAGCAGGGCCACGACCAGGCCACAGGCGAACAGGGCGATCATCATATGGTTCACCGAGGCCATGAAGTCGGCCTTGGGAATGCCGACATACAGGACGCCGATAGTTTCGCCCGCCGCCGTCTTGATCGGGTCGTAGGCGACGAAATAGGGCTTGCCGAGGATGTCGGTCTGGCCGCGATAGGGTTTGCCGTCCTTGAGCACGGCGTCGAAGACCGGGCCGGGCTTTAGCCGGGTGCCGACGGCGCGCGAGCCGTCGTCCTTGACCACATTGGTCGTGATGCGCAGGTCGCCCATGAAGACGGTGGCCGTGCCGCCAACGAGGGTCTTGACCCGATCCACGGGGGCGGTGAAGTCGTTCATCGGCGTCGAGCCGACGTAGAGCTTGCCGTCGCGCGCAGTGAAGCCGTCGCCATAGTCGGCCAGCACGTCCCAGGCGACCCGCATGTTGGTTTCTTGGCGCTCGGCCGCCCTGGCCTCGGCGTCGCGGGTCAGAAGGACGGCGGCGACCGCCATGACGGCCAGGGTCAAGGCGCCGAGGGCGGCGATGACCATCAATGCCGTCTTGGCCGACAGGGAAAGGGCGCTGAGCTTCATCGTCTGGTCCGGGTGGAAAGGCCGGGGGAGCGGCCGAGCGTCAGACCTGCCGGAACGAGGTTAAAATTCTCAACCTATAAGGGTTCTTGCGTAGTCGGCTCAGGCCAGTCCCTTCAGGCGATACAAGGCTTCCAGGGCCTCGCGGGGGCTTAGCGCGTCGGGATCGACGTCCTGCATGGCCTTCTCCAGCGGCGAGGGGCCGCGCATCGGCTCCGGCTCGGCGACGGCGAACAGGGGCAGGTCGTCCAGGCGGGCGGCGGCGGCCTTTTCGCCCTCCAGCCGTGTCAGCACCGAGCGGGCGCGGGCGACGACGGCGGCGGGGACGCCGGCCAGTTTGGCGACCTGGACGCCATAGGAGCGGTCGGCCGCGCCGGGCGCCGCCTCGTGCAGGAAGACCAGTTCGCCGTTCCATTCGCGCGCGACCATGGACAGGTTGCAGACGTGGTCCAGTCGCGTCTCCAGCTGGGCCAGCTCGTGATAATGGGTGGCGAACAGGGTGCGGGCGCGGTTGGTCTCGTGCAGGGCCTCGGCCGTAGCCCAGGCGATGGCCAGGCCGTCGTAGGTGGCGGTGCCGCGCCCGATCTCGTCCAGCACCACGAAGCTCTTCGGCGTGGCCTGGGTCAGGATGGCGGCGGTCTCGACCATCTCCATCATGAAGGTGGAGCGGCCGCGCGCCAGGTCGTCGCCGGCGCCGACGCGACTGAACAGCCGGTCCACCACGCCCAGCCGCATAGACCGCGCGGGCACGAAGGCGCCGGCCTGGGCCAGGATCACAAGCAGCGCGTTCTGGCGCAGGAAGGTGGACTTACCGGCCATGTTCGGGCCGGTGACGATGGCCAGGCGCGATCCGTCCTGGCCCGATCCGTCCAGCCGGGCGTTGTTGGGGGTGTAGGGCGACCCTTGCGCCTTGACCGCCGCCTCGACGACGGGATGTCGGCCGGCCTCGACGCAGAAGGTCAGGGTGTCGTCCACGACGGGCCGGGTCGCGCCGACCTCTTGCGCCCATTCGGACAGGGCGGCGTGGGCGTCCAGTTCGGCCAGGGCCTCTGCGACGGCCTGAAGCGGCTGGGCCAGGCGCGCGGCCTCGCGTCGCCAGCCTTCGAAGGTCTCGCCCTCGATGGCCAGGGCGCGGTGGCCCGCCTGGCTGATCTTGGCGTCCAGTTCCGACAGTTCGACGGTGGTGAAGCGGACTTGGTTCGCCAGGGTCTGGCGGTGGATGAAGGGGCTCTCGGGACCGGCGCGGAACAGGGGTTCCGCCGCCTTGGCCGAGGTTTCCAGGAAATAGCCGAGGACGGCGTTGTGCTTGACCTTGAAAGGCACGCCGGATTCGGCGACGGCGCGGGCCTCCAGATCGGCGACCACCCGGCGGCTGTCGTCGCGCAGGGTGCGGGCGGCGTCCAGTTCGGGGCGATAGTCGGGCCGCACATAGCCGCCGTCACGCGCCAGATGCGAGGGCTCGTCCACCAGCCCGTCGATCAGATCGGCCTTCAGCCGCGACACGTCCGCCGACAGGGTCAACCGGTCCAGAGCCGAGGCGATGCGGCGCGGCTGGCCGGTCAGGGGATCGACTTGCCCGACGAAGAGGCCGGCTACGCCCTCGGCGATCGACAGGCCGATGCGCACCGCCGCCAGGTCACGCGGGCCGCCACGCCCCAGGGCCAGCCGTCCGACAGCGCGGGCGATGTCGGACGACGCCTTTAGGGCCTCGCGCAGGTCACGCCGCAGATCGCGCCGCTCCAGCAGCCATTCGACGGCGTCGAGCTGTTCGTTGATCGCCAGGGGATCGCGCAGGGGCCGAGCGATCCGTTCGGCCAAAGCCCGCGCGCCGCCCGAGGTCACGGTGCGGTCGATGCAGGCGAGCAGCGATCCCTCGCGCTCGCCGCGCTGGGTGCGGTCGATCTCCAGGCTGGTGCGGGTCGCCGGGTCGATGGCCAGAAAGCCGCTTTCGCCCAGCCGGCGCGGCGGGGCGAGCGCAGGAACCTTGCCGGCCTGGGTCGTCTCCAGATAGGCGGCGATCAGGCCCAGCGCCGAGACCTCCGCCTCCTCGAAGGCGCCGAAACCGTCGAGCGCCGAGACGCCGTACAGCCGCTCGACCCGCACGCGCGCGGCCTGGGGTTCGGCGATGGCGCTGGCCAGGGCCTGGACCACGCCGCCCGAGCCATCCAGAGCGTCACGCGTCGCCTCGTCCGAATACATCCGGTCGGTGACCAGAACCTCGGACGGCCGGAAGGCGGCGAGGGCTGCGCCCAGATCCTCGATGGCGCAGGCGACGGAATCCACCGCGCCGGACGACAGCTCGACCACGGCGACCGCCGCCCGCCCCTTGCGCACCGCGACCGCCGCCAGACGATTGGCGCCGCGCGCGTCCAGCAAGCTGTCCTCGGTCAGGGTGCCGGGCGTCACTACCCGCACCACGCCGCGATGGACCACGGCCTTGCCGCCGCGCTTCTTGGCCTCGGCGGGGTCTTCCAGCTGTTCGCAGATGGCGACCTTGTGGCCCATGCGGATCAGGCGGGCGAGGTAGCCTTCCATGGCGTGGACCGGCACGCCGGCCATGGGGATGTCCTCACCCTGGTGCTTGCCCCGCTTGGTCAGGGTGATGCCCAGGGCGGCGGCGGCGACCTCGGCGTCCTTGAAGAATAGCTCGTAGAAATCGCCCATGCGGAAGAAGAGGATGGCGTCCGGCTGGCCGGCCTTGGCCGTTAGATATTGCGTCATGAACGGCGTCGCGCCCTCCAGCGAAGCGGCGATTTCGGGGGGGTGAGTGACGGGGGCGTTCATGTGGCGACAGGGTGACGGATCGCGCCCGGCGGCTCAAGGCCGTTGAACGGCCCTTGCACAGGCTTGTCGCCCCTGCGATAGGCCGCGCCAGGCGGTTTAGGGAACACGGTGAGACACCGTGGCTGTGCCCGCAACTGTAGGCGGCGAGAGCGTCGTCCGTCCGGGGTCTGACGACTTCGGCGCCACTGGGCAACTGGGAAGGCGAGGACGGCGGTTTTTGACCCGCAAGCCAGGAAACCTGGCCGCCAACGTCGCTCGTCGCTGTCCGGGACCAGGCAGAGGCGCGGGGACTATCTCGTCGCAGCGACCCGACCTTGCGCCGTCCAGACCCCTCGCGGTCTGGCGGGTCGGCTCGCTTTGAACGGTCTCTCGCGCGCACTCGCGGGACCGGAAATGGGGATATCGCTCAATGAAGCGTTCCATTCTTCTCTCGACGGCCGCGCTCGCGGCCGCCTTCGCCGCGCCCGCCTTCGCAGCCGATGACACGACCCAGCTGGACGAAGTCGTCGTCACCGCCACCCGCATTCCCGCCATTGTCGCCGACACGCCCGGCGCCCGCGTCATCGACGGCGCGACCATCGAAAAGCGCGGCGCGATCTTCGCCGCCGACATCCTGGCCGACGTGCCGGGTCTGTCGGTGACGCGCAACGGCGCGTTCGGCGGCGTGGCCCAGGTCCGTATGCGCGGCGCGACGCCGGGCAAGACCTTGGTGCTGGTCGACGGCGCGCCGGTCAACGATGCGGCCGAGCCCAACGGCGCCTATGACTTCTCGGGTTTCGAGCTGGGGGATATCGAGCGCATCGAAGTGCTCAGCGGCCCGCAGTCGTCGCTGTGGGGCTCCGACGCCATCGGTGGCGTGATTTCCTTCACAACCAAGGAGATCGACGGCCTGCGCGCCGAAGCCGAAGCCGGCAGCTTCGACACTGTGCGCGGTCGCCTGTCAGCCGGCGTGGCCAACGAGACCTACGCCTTCAGCGGCTATGTTTCGCACTTCGATACTGACGGCATCTCTGCCGCTGATGAGGCGAACGGCAATCCCGAAGCCGACGGTTTCACCAGCACCATAGCCGGCTTGAAAGGCCGTTACGCCGTCTCCGACACCGTCAAGTTCGATGGTTCGGCCCGCTGGTCCAAGAGCAAGGCCGATACAGATAACGGTTTCCCTGTCTCGGATAATGACGACACCTCGGAATCGGAACAATGGTCCGGGCTGGCCCGCGCCAGCGTCAGCGCCTTCGGACTGGACCATCAGTTCAGTGTCTCGGCTTCAGACATCGAACGCAAAGCCTTCCAGAGCTTCGGAGACTCTGTTTTCGATGCCAATCGTCAGGCCTATCGCTGGCAGGCGAATGGCGAGACTGGCGCCGCCACCTATGCCTTCGGCGCCGAACGCGAACAAAGCGAAGGCAGTATCTCGACTGGTGACAAGGTCAGCTTGGGCACAACCTCCCTGTTCGGCACGGCCCGCTACGAAGTGAGCGAGCAGCTCAGTGTCACGGGCGGTCTGCGTTGGGACGACACCGACGATTTTGGTTCGGAGACGACAGGACGGATTTCTGCGGCCTATGAACTGGGTGGCGGTTTCATCCTGTCGGGCGCCTATGGCACGGGCTTCAAAGCTCCGTCAGTCAGCCAAGCGGTCTGCGACTTCTGCTTTTCGTCTGTTCCCTATCCGACCCTGAAGCCGGAGACGGCTGATAGCGTCGAGGTCGCCTTAGGCTGGGCCTCAGCAGACGGCCGGTTCGACGGCCGCGCGACCTTGTACCGGCTAAACATCGACGATCAGATAATCTACTTCTCCGACGAAGTGACGTTCGACAGCTATTATGCCAACGTAGACAAGACCCGCACCGACGGGTTCGAGCTGGAAGGCCGCGCGCTGTTGGGCGGCGGGTTCGACCTGACGCTGGCCTATGCCTGGACCGACGCCGAGGACCGCTCGACGGGCGCTCGCTTGTTGCGCGTGCCCGAACACGCCGGTTCGGCGACCCTGGGCTGGACGGGCGACCGCGTCTCGGGCGCGTTGACGGTGCGGGCGGAAGGTGACCAGGCCGATGCCGGCGGGGTTCGCGAGGGTTTCGTCACGGCCAATCTGAACGCGGCCTATGAACTGACCGACCAGGTCACATTGACGGCGCGGATCGAGAACCTGAGCGACGAACACTATCAGCAGGTGTTCGGTTACGGAGAGCCAGGACGGTCCGGCTATGTCGGGATCAGGCTGCGCTACTGATCCGGGCGCGGGCGCCGGCGGTGAAGGCCGCCGGCGCCTCTAGCGCCAGGGCCGCCCAGTCCAGGTTCGGACAGGGGGCGTGGGCGGCGGCTAAAATGGCGCGCAGTTCGGCGGCTGAGGCGACGCTGGCCACGACCTTGTCCACCCCTTTCAGCGCCAGGGCGTAACCCAGGGCCGCCTGCATCGGGTCGCAACGCTGCTCGGCCAGGCGCCTGCGTGTGCGCGACAGGGCCTGGGCGTGGCTGGCCAGTTCGGCCGGCAGATCGTCGCCGCCCGCGAACAATAGTCCGCCGGCGAAGACCGAAGACAGATGAACCGAGGCGCCGGTGTCGGCGATGGCTTCCAGCACGCCGTCCTGGGCCGCGCGCTGATCCAGCAGGCTGCACGGCACCTGGACCACATCGGCTTCCAGACGGCGGGCCAGCAGAGCGGGGCCGTCTTCCAATGTGGCGCAGAAACCAATGCGACGATAAAGGCCGCGATCCTTGAGGCTGCGGGCGCGATCCCACAGGGCGCGACCCTCGGCGCCGGCCAAGTCAGCGGCGTTGGAAATCAGCAGCACGTCTCCACGCGGCAGGCCCATCCGTTCCAGTGAACGGCGGGCGCGGGCCTCGACCCGGTCCACACCTTCGCTGATCGGCACGGTCCGCACCGTCACCTGGAAGGGGGAGGGGAAGGGCCAGGCCTGACCCAGCAGGCGCTCGCCGTCGCCCTCGGGTCGGGTAGCGATCAGTTTGACCCCGGCGTCCGCCCCCGTTTGCAGCAGGAACCGCATGGCCTCTTCGCGGGCGCCCGACGGCGCGCTCATGAAGGCGCCGGGCGCGCGCTCGGGCTCTGTCACCACGGCGAGGGCCAGGCGATGGATGGGCGACGACGCCGAAGGTGTGGCGGGAGAATACGACACCCACGCACTTTGACGCCCAATGCTTAAGGGACGCTGAGCGAGACCTTAAGCGAACCCTACTTATCCACCGCTGATATGCGCAATCCGGCGAAAATCAGACATCCGCGTCAGGCTGTCGGTCCGGGTGGGCCGAGGCGAAGGCGGGGTGCGCTTCGGCGGTCGCCTCGATGGCCAGAAGGCGGGGCCAAGGGGACAGGTCCATATTGAACCGGCGCGCCGAATAAAGCTGTGGAATCAAATAGCAATCCGCTAGCGTCGGCGCGTCGTCAAAGCACCAGGCGCCACCGTGGCGCGCAGTCAGCGCCTCCAATGCATCGAACCCCGGCGCGATCCACTGGGCGGCCCAGGCGTCCACGGTCGCCTGATCGGCCTCGAAGCTCGACCGCAAGGCCTTCAGCACGCGCAGGTTGTTAAGCGGATGAATGTCGCAGCCGATCAGGGCGGCCATGGCGCGCACCGCCGCGCGGTCGTTCGCCGCCCTCGGCAACAGCGCTGGCTGGGGGTGGGTCTCCTCCAGCCATTCGAGGATGGCCGGGCTCTGGGTGACGATCAGATCGCCGTCCTGAAGGGCTGGGACCATGCCCTGTGGGTTCAGCGCCAGATAGTCGGCCGTCTTCTGCTCGCCCTTGCGCAGGTCGTGGGCGGCGAGGTCGTAGCCCAGCCCTTTCAGGTTCAGGGCGATGCGGACGCGGTAGCTGGCGCCCGAACGCCAATAGCCGTGCAGGATCATGGCTGGATCTCGAAGCTGAGGGTTTCCAGGCCCTCGACGGTGACGACCACGCGGTCGCCCGGACTGACGGGGCCGACGCCGGATGGGGTGCCGGTGAAGATCAGGTCGCCGGGCTGAAGCGACCACAGGGCCTGCGCCGCCTCGACGATGCGGTCGGGGTTCAGGATCATGTCGTCCAGCGTGCCCGCCTGCTTGACCTCGCCGTTGACGCTCAGGCCGATGGCGCCGGCGGGATGAGGCAGGGCGCCCAGGGTGATGGGGCCGCACGGCGCCGACTGGTCGAAGCCCTTGGCGGCGTCCCACGGACGCCCCGCTTGCTTGGCCTCGGCCTGCAGATCGCGTCGCGTCAGGTCGCAGCCGACGGCCCAGCCGATGATGGCGACGCCGCCGTCAGCATCCGGCCCGATGGCCGCGACCAGTTCGGCCTCATAATGCAGGTTGGCGGTCGCCGACGGATAGGCCGGGTTCGCCCTGTCCGACACCACGGCGTCGCCGGGCTTGGCGAAGAAGAAGGGCGTCTGCTTGTCGGGGTCCGACCCCATCTCGCGCGCATGGGCGGCGTAGTTCTGGCCCACGCACAGGATGCGGCGAACGGGAAAACGCTGATCCGTTCCGACGATCGGCAGCGAAGGGGCGGGGCGGGGCGGGAACAGCCATTGGGTCATGCGACCGTTCTAGTGCGGCGAAAAGCCCGTGGCGAGGGCAGAGACGGGCGCCCATCTGTTGGAACCTCGTTCGCAGTGTGGCGTTGCCAGACGGGGTTCTCTATTCTACCGCCAAGCTTTCAACGGAGCGCGCATCATGGCCACCACCAAGGCCCGAGAAGACATCAAGGCCGACCTGAAGACCCTCAAGGAGGATCTGAAGACCGGCGCCCGCGAAGAAACCCAGCGCCTGCGCGAAAAGGCCGCCGAGGCCGAAGCCAAGCTGCGCGCCAAGAGCGACGAAGTGCGCGATCAGGCTCGCGGCTACTACGACGAAGCCCGCGTGAAGGGCCGCGAATATTACGACGACGCCGCCGAGCGCTTCGACGAAGCCCAACGCTATGTCGTCGAGCGCGTGCAGGAGCGTCCGCTGCAATCGACCGCCGTTGCGCTCGGCGTCGGCGTCATCCTGGGCATGCTGCTGGCCGGCCGCCGCCGCTGATGTTCAAGGGAATCGTCAAAAAGCTGGTGGCGACGGCTGTCGTCGCCGCCAGCGTGTTTCTGGCCGTCGTCTTCCTGGGCCTGACCCTCTTCTATGCGCTCAGCCTCAAGCTGACGCCTCTGGGCGCGGCGGCCGTGACCTTCGGCCTGTTCGCTCTGGTGGCCCTGATCGTGGCCGTCGTCTTCCTGAAAGGCGACAAGCATGACGAGGACGATGAAGAGGACGAATCGGAAGGCCTGCTGGGCAAGGTGATCCATATCGTGCGCGAGCGGCCCATCGTGGGCGCCGTCGGCGGTCTGGGCGCCGCCTTCCTCTTGCTGCGCAATCCGGCCCTGGCGGCCATCATCGCCAGCATGGTCGCCGACCGCAAGATGGACCAGGGCGGATACGCCAAAAGACGTCGTCGCTGATCGAATCTGACCGAACGACGGAACGGCCAAGCCGCGACGACGTTGATGTATCGGACCGACGAACGGCTCTAGGGTCGCCGACGGCAACATCAACTCAGGAGAGCTAAACCCATGATGCGTTGGGCAATTATCTTCCTGGTCGTGGCCTTGGTCGCGGCCGTTCTCGGCTTCGGCGGCATCGCGAACTTCTCGTTCGAGATCGCCAAATTCGTCGCTGTCGTCGCCATCATCCTGTTCGTCATCGCCTTGGTGGCCGGCGGACTTCGCGGACGCGGCGGCACGCCCCGACTATAACGGGCGAAACAATCAGATTGAGGGGCGGGACTTCGGTTCCGCCCCTTTTTTATGCCTGAAAGCAAGGTTGAAAAAGAACTTTACAACACAAAGTATATGGACGATGTTTCTTCATCGGATTTGAGGAGGAGAGACCCATGACCCGCGAGACCCAGGCCATTCAGGACGACATCGCCTATATGCGCAGCCTCGCGCACGAGGGCCGCCACGCACCGTTGCTGGCGGGACCGATCCTGGTCACCGCCGCCATCGTGTTCGGTGGGGCCAGCGTAGGCCAGTGGGCCCTTCAGTCCGGCACCTTTAACGTCAGTCCGTGGGCGCAGCTCTGGCTCTGGATCGCCTCCGCAATCATCTTCACCGTGGCGCTGATCGCCTTGATCGGTCGCATGAAGGGTAAGCCGGGCATCAACTCGGCTGGCAACAAGGCGGTCGGGGCGGCCTGGTCGGCCGTGGGATACGGCATCTTCGTCACCTGGCTGGCCTTGGTCGCCCTGTCGGTCAGGACGGAGAACTGGTCGTTCATGGCGGTGATGCCGACGGCGGTTCTGGTCGCCTATGGCTCGGCCTGGATGGTCGGAGCAGCGATGACACGGACGCGCTGGATGTCGTTCACGGCCTTGGCGGCCTATGCTGGCGCGGTCGCGGTGGCCTGGTTCATCGGCAGCGCGCTCATCTATCTGGTATTCGCCGTCGTCCTGATGGCCATCGCCCTGGTTCCGGGGATCATCCTGATGCGTCAGGAACCGTCGGAGATCGACTAAGCATGGCCGATGATTTCGACATTAGCCGGATCGACGACGTCATCCATGGGCGCATCCGGTTGGGGATCATGGCCTATCTGTCGGGAGCGGGAACGGCGGATTTCACCAGTCTGAAGGCCCGGTTGCAGACCACGGACGGCAATCTGTCGGTCCATCTGCGCAAGCTGGAAGAGGCCGGATTCGTCGCTGTGACCAAGAGTTTCAAGGGCCGAAAGCCCCTGACCGAGGCCAGCCTGACCGACCAGGGACGCGACGCCTTCGTCGCCTATCTGGATGCGATGGCGGGCCTGCTGCCAGATCGGTGAATACAGGCTAGAAGCGCGGGCATGACCACCCGTCTTCACGCCTTCGAGGCCATCGACAACTTCCGCGACTATGGCGACTACGCCACCACGGCCGGGCGGCGCGTGCAGCCTGGCCGTCTGCTGCGATCCGCCCACCACGCGCGGGCCAGCGATGCGGATCTGGAGCGGTTGCGGCGGCTGGACATCGGGGCCGTGGTCGATCTGCGCCGACCCGGCGAGCGTCGCGATCAGCCGTCGCGTCGGCCGGATGGCTTCAGCGGCCTGGTGATCGATGGCGGCGTGGACGACGGGGCCGAGGCACCGCACATCGCCTTTCTGAAGACTGCGGACCTGACGCCGGATTCGGGGCGGCGGTTCATGGAACGCACCTATCGGACCCTGCCGTTCGATGCGTCGCACCAGGATGTGTTCGCTCGCTATTTCCAGGCTCTGGCCGATCAGGACCGGCCGGTGGTGATCCACTGCGCGGCGGGCAAGGATCGGACGGGTTTCCTCGCCGCCCTGACCCATCACCTGTTGGGCGTGTCCCGCGACGACATGATCGAGGACTATCTGCTGACCAATACGGCCGTCGATCTGGCCGGGCGAGCGCCGGGCATCGCCCGGAAGCTGCACGCGATGACCGGTCGCCTGGCGTCGGACGACGCCATCGTGGCCTTCCTGGGCGTCGAGGCCGCCTATCTGGAGGCGGCGTTCGCCGAGGTGGAGGCGCGGCACGGGTCGGTGGACGCCTATCTGCGCGAGGCCTTGGGTGTCGATACGGCCCGGCGTGACCGGATCGTGGAGCGACTGTCGGCGTGAGCGAGGTTCTGAGCCACGTCGTCACGCGCGATGCGCCGTGGACGGAACCAGTCGAAGTCGCGGCGGGGCTGGGCGGCGGTGACGGCGTGCTGGCCCTGCTGTCCGACGGCGGACCGGGCGGGCGCTGGTCGCACGTCGCCACAGGGCCGGACCTCGTTCAGGTCGGCCCGGTCGATGACGCCGCGCCGTTCCAGGCGCTGAGAGAACCGGCGTTCAGTGCGGGCTTGGTGGGTCTGGCCGCCTATGACGCGGGCGCGCGGCCGGCCACCGGGCGGCGAGAGACGACATGGCCCGACCTGATGCTGGCCCGCTATCCGGCCATGCTGACCTTCGATCATCACCAGCGCACGGTGACCGCCGTGGGGCGAGGGGCAACTGAGGGCCAGGCCGACGAGGCGGCGCATGTCGCCCTCGGCTGGTTGGCGAACGCCGCCGTTGTCGCACCGCCATCGGCCCCGGCCGAGACCTTCGACGCCGAAGCGCAGGCGGGCGCCTATCGCGCCGCCGTGTCGGATGTGGTGGAGCGGATCGCGGCGGGCGAGCTGTTCCAGGCCAATATCGCGCGGGCCTGGACCGGCGTGCTGAGGGCGGGCGCCGATCCTTTCGACGTCTTCCTGCGCCTGCAACAGGATCGGGCCTCGCCGTTCGGGGCCTATTGGCGGATCGGGGATCGGGCGTTGGTGTCCAACTCGCCAGAGCTATTCCTCGCCTTCGACGCCGCCAGCCGCCGTATCGAGGCCCGGCCGATCAAGGGCACCCGCCCCCGCGCCGTCGATCCGGTTCAGGACGCCGTCCTGGCGGACGAGCTGCAGGCCAGCGCCAAGGACCGGGCCGAGAACCTGATGATCGTCGACCTGATGCGCAACGACCTGGCGCGGGTGTCACAGCCGGGGTCTGTCCGCGTCGAAACCTTGTTCGAGATCGAGAACCATCCGACCGTGCATCACCTGGTCTCGACCGTGACCGCACGGGCTGCGGCCGGCATCGGCCCCGCCGACCTGCTGGAGGCGACCTTCCCGCCTGGCTCGATAACCGGCGCGCCAAAGCATCAGGCCATGAAGGTGATCGCGGCGCATGAGCCGCCGCGCGGTCCCTGGTGCGGCTCGCTGTTCCTGATCGGGGAGGGCGGCGCCCTGACGGCCTCGGTCCTGATCCGCACGGCCGGTTTCGAAAGATCGGGTGAAGTCTGGCGCTTCCGAACCCTGGCCGGCGCCGGCATCGTCGCCGACAGCGACCCGGCGGCGGAAGAGGCCGAGACCGACGCCAAGATTTCAGCGCTGCGTGAGGCCTTGGTCGGCGCGTGATGTCAGCAGTTGGAACAGGCGACCACTTCTATGGTTCTGGGTCGCAGATAGGCCATTCGTACGAACTTCGTACCGTAGGGAACGACCCGGTCGAATGGCGACACGTAGTCATAGACCGCTTCGGCGACGATGACGGACTCGCCGGCGGCCAGTAAGTCGGATGGAATCTTGGCGTCGGCGACCGGCAGCTTGGCTTTCATGGCGTTGCTGCCGCGGCCAACGCTCCAATCAACCCTGTAGGTGGTGGCGTTCACGCGCGTGACACTGCTTACGCGCTGCTGGAGCGTCGTCGTCGAAAAGGGCGTCATGATCAGGTCGCCAATGTCGAGAACCTCATTGACCTGCTGCTTGGTCACGGCGTCGGTTCGAGACACGAGATCAGCCACCATCGAGGCGACGTGACCGGTGCGCTTCAGCGCCATATAGCCCTGACAGAACTCTACCATGCTGAAATAAAACAGGATTAGGATTGGCGCGAGAAAGGCGAACTCGACTGCGGCGACGCCGCGCGTGTCGTGCGCCAGAACCCTGAGACGCGACATCAGGCCAGGCTTTTTCATCAGAATGGCTCGTTGCGGAAGGCGGTGGCGGCGCTTAGCAGCACCTTGCCGGTTCCTATCCGCGAGACAGACTGGGTCAGGAACGGCGTGACCAGCGGATGGGCATACCAGACGCGAACGAGCACCAGGTCGCCGCCTACGCCGCTGTCATAGACGGTCTTGTTGTTATCCAGAGCGTTGTTTGTGATCGGATCCTCAAGATCCCGCACGGCGAATTGCGCAATGACTCGCACGTCGATCGTTGCGCGATTGGTGCAATCGCTTTCGAATAGCATCATCCGACTGCAAAGCTCGGTCTTGAAGCGGGCCTTGTCGAAGCTCTGCGTCTGGGCCTGACCGGTGCGGACCAAACGCCCCGCATCAATCGTCGCCGTTTCGAGCACCGAATCCAACACGAAGACGATGCCCAGTTCCAGGATCGAGAAGATCATCAGGAAGAAGGGGATCGCGACCATGGCGAACTCGACGGCCGCGACGCCTTCGCGACCCTGGCGGCGCCGTAGCCGAAGCGGCCGCGACCTTGATGATCCCCAAACGGCCATGAGGAGGATCAGGGAGCGGTCGGAGCGGTGGAAGACGAAGCTCGAATGCTGGGGGTGCAGGATGCGCCACAGGCCATTTCGGTGGCCTGGGCGCCACGCCAGACGCGAACCGTGCCGGTTGAACCGCCCGTCACCACGATCTCGCGCTGAAACAGGGTGCGACCGACGCCGTCGACCGCGACGACTTCGGTGACGCCATAGCCCTTGCCGACGATGAACAGGGTGTTGGCGTCGACCATCGAGACGTCGGCGATCTGGGGGTTGCCGACGATCACGGAGGCGGCCGCGCCGCGAAGCTGAACGCGGGCCGAGCGGTCGATTTCTACATTAAGCGCGCCGTCTTGAGCGCTGGCGGAGATCGGCGCTGAGACGAGGGCTGCGGCCAAGAGGATGGCGGGAATGCGAGACATCGGCGGCTCTGAATAACGGCGCGTGCAGACGCGGACGCACGCATGATGCGCCTTTGATCCTCAACAAAGCCTGAAGCGCCAAGATGAGAATTTTCTTTGGTAAATCCGCGCGTAACCAAACCTCGTGACTCAGATTTAACGGGGGTCTGGCATTTTGATCCTGCGTTTGGGGGTCAAGCGGGCTACCGGCTCCCCCCGCCAAGTTGCTCGCTAGACCATTTTGAAAAAAAGGAACTACCCATGACCAAGTTCATCTCGCGCTTCGCCAAAGACGAATCCGGCGCCACCGCCATCGAATACGGCCTGATCGCTGCTCTGATCGCCGTCGCCCTGATCACCGTGCTGGGCACCATGAGCGGCAGCCTGAAAGACACCTTCACGAAGGTCAGCACCGAACTCGACACCGCCAACAAGCCTGCTGCGTAACTCCGTAGAAGTTTGTTGAGGGAAAGGGCCGGGGCGAAAGCCTCGGCCTTTTTCTCATGTTGGAAACTCAACTTTAAGTCCTGATGCCGAAGATGGTCCTCATGGACATCCTTCTGCTCATCGCGCTTGGCGTCTTTCCGGCTCTTGTCATCGTCGGCGGTCTGCACGACCTGATCACGATGAAGATTCCGAACTGGATCTCGTTGGCCTTGGTCGCTGCCTTCTTTCCCGTCGCGTTCCTGATTGGCGCGGCCCCGATGGACGTCGCCCTTAACGCCGGGGTCGGCGTGGTCGCGCTTCTGGTCGGGATGGGCATGTTCGCCGCTGGGTGGGTGGGAGGAGGAGACGCGAAACTTCTGGCCGCCAGCTGTCTATGGATGGGCGTCAGCGGCGTCGCACCCTTTCTGATATGGACAGGTCTCTCTGGCGGCGCCTTCTGTCTGCTTCTGATGACAGCCCGCCAGTATTTCCCAATGGTCGCGCCCTCGGTATCGCCAGGGTGGGTCGCCCATCTGATGCAGCCCAAGGGCGACATTCCTTATGGTGTCGCCATCGCGGCCGGGGCCTTGCTGGCCTTGCCGGAGAGCGGCTTGGTCGCTGCTTTCACGTCGGGCCGTTGAACCTTTGCTGACCGGCGTTCGCGCCGCTTAGGAAGCGTTAACCCGCAAGGCCCATGATCGTTAACGGTAGGCGTCGGGGGATGAATCCGAAACATTGCGCCTGCTGGAGACATCCTGGATGAAGCCCGCCCGCATCGTCGTCATCTGCATCGCCGCCGTCTCGGCCATCGGCCTGGCCTTGGTGGTCCGCGCCATGGGGTCGTCGTCGAACCAACCCGCAGCGCCCGCCGCCGCCGCCCAGGTCGAAGTCCGTCCAATGGCCAAGGTGCTGGTCGCCGCCAAGGACCTGGAGCCGGGCAAACGTCTGGTCGAGGGCGATCTGGCCTGGAAGGACTGGCCGGTGGACGAGGTCAATCCCGTGTTCATCACCGACGGCTCTACGCCCGTTCCCGCCAAGCCGGTCGCGGAAACCACGACGGAGAAGGCCTCCAACGCGGTCGAAAGTGTCGCCAAGGCGGCGAACGAACTGTCGGGGACCGGGGCCAAGGCCGACTATATCGGCTCGGTGGTGCGTGAACCCATTCTGGCCGGAGAGCCGATCGTGGCGCGCAAGATCGTGCGCGCCGGCGACAGCGGCTATCTGGCCGCCTATCTGGAACCCGGCATGCGGGCCATGGCCATCGCCGTCACCGTGGAATCCGCCGCCGGCGGCTTCATCTTGCCGGGCGACCGTGTCGATGTCGTGCTGACCGCCGAAACCAATCGCAATGGCGCCGTCGAAGGCGCGACCAGTTCCAAGTTCGCGTCGGGCGTCGTCCTTCAGAACATAAAAGTCCTGGCCATCGACCAGTCGACTCGCGCGGGCGACGACGAACAGGCCGTGGTGGGCGCCACCGCGACCCTGGAGGTCCGCCCGCAGGATTCTGTGTTGCTGGCTCAGGCCAAGTCCGAAGGCGAGCTGTCACTGTCTCTGCGGTCCTATGCCGACACCGCCGGTCCGTCCGGCGCCACGCGTCGCCCCTCCGCCGCCGCAGCTCAACCGAGGGCCGTACGCATCTATCGCGGTGGCGCGCCCGAAGTGGTGGCCGTGCCATGAAAGCTGTTCTGATGCGTCAATATGCGATGAGAAAGACCGCCTTCGCCGCCGCCTGCGCCCTGCTGGCCAGCTTGGTCGCCGTACCAGCCGGCGTGGCCCAGACGCGCGCCGCCGTGTCGATGGGCGCCGCGCCGCAACTGATCAACCTGCCGCGCGGCACCTCTTTCGCGGTCGATCTGCCGGCCGATGCGCGCGATGTGATCGTGTCCAATCCGCAGGTGGCCGAGGCGATGCTGCATTCGCCGCGCCGCATCACCGTCATCGGCATCGCACCGGGCGAGACCGATGCGGTCTTCCTGGATGCCGCCGGTCGTACGATCCTAAGTCTGCGCGTCCGCGTCGATGCCGGCACCAGCGCCCTGCAGGACACGCTGAGCCGTGTTGCGCCCGGCGGACAGATCCATGCGGAAGCCGTCAACGACAGCGTTATCCTGACGGGCTTCGCCGACACGCCGGCCCAGGCCGCCCAGGCCACTCGCGTGGCCGCCGCCTTCGTCTCGGCGCCGGAGAAGGTGATCAACATGATCAGCGTCGTCGGTTCGGACCAAGTGACGCTGAAGGTGCGTGTGGTTGAGATACAGCGCAGCACGCTGAAACAGCTCGGCTTTGGTTCCGACATTCTGAACGGCGCGGGCATTCATTCGTACGGATTCAGCCGGCCCAACACTTACGGCGTCAACGGCGCGCCATTGGGTGGAAGCAGCCTGTGCTACAATCAGGCGGGTGGCCAGACGACGAACGGCTCGACGTCCAACTCGAGCACCGGAACGACTGTCGACGGCGGGCTGACCAACACGATTTCCAACATTGCATCGACCGCCTTCCGCACGATGACCGGTACGAATGCGAGCGGTTGCCTTGAAGCCTTCGAGCGCGTGGGCCTGGCCCGGACCCTGGCCGAGCCGAACCTGACATCGGTGAACGGCGAAGCCGCAAACTTCCTGGCGGGCGGCGAGTTTCCGTTGCCTTCGGGACGCGACCGCGACGGCAATATCACCGTGACCTACAAGCCCTATGGGGTGGGCTTGGCGTTCCGCCCCGTCGTTCTGTCGGGCGGCCGCATATCCTTGCAGGTCAAAGTCGAGGTGTCGGAACTGACGTCCCAGGGCGGCTTCACGATCGGTGCGGGCACGCCTTCGTCCATCACCTTGCCGGGCCTGAGCGTTCGCCGTAGCGAGAATACGGTCGAACTTCCCTCGGGCGGGTCGATGATGATTGCCGGCCTGCTTCAGGAAAGCACGCGACAGACAGTGGACTCCCTACCGGGCGTAACCAACCTTCCCGTGCTGGGATCTTTGTTCCGGTCGCGCGACTATCTGATGGGCGAGACCGAACTGGTGGTCATCGTCGAGCCTTACATCGTCAGCCCCACGTCGCCTGATCGGATGCAGACGCCGGCCGACGGCCTGCGGATCGCCAGCGACAGCCAGACCATCCTCTTTGGCCAGTTGAACCAGGTCTATGGGCTGCCGAACGCGCCCCCGGCCGGTTCGGTCGGCTATGTGATCGAGTGAGCGACATGAAACGCACCCCGATTATCGCCCTTTTGGCTGCGGCCGCGCTCTCGCTGGGCGCCTGTGTCGGCGGGCCGGCCAGCCTGGGCGGCGAACCGCCTTTGACGCCGACCTCGCGCTATCAGCTTCAGGTCGAACCCGATCTGGACCGCGTCGCCCTAGCGGTTCACGAGACGGGCCTGTCGCCCGCACAGGGCGACGCGCTTCAAGCCCTGGTCGGACGCTATCGCTACGTTGACGCCGTGCCGATGGTGATCGAAGCGCCCGCTGGAAACGATCCGGTCGCGCTGAAGGCCGCCTATGACATCAAGTCGGCCCTGGCGGCGTCGGGCGTCGCGCCGGACCGCATCATATTGGTCAGCTATGCCGCGCCCGATCCGCGAGCGCCGGTCGTCGTCGGTTATCAGACCGTTCGCGCCGCCGTGCCCCAGTGTGGAGCCGCGTGGGGCAATCTGAGCCGTACCGGGGACAACCAGTCATCGTCGAACTTCGGGTGCGCGGTCACGGCCAATCTGGCCGCCCAGATCGCCGACCCACGTGACATCCAAACGCCGCGCGCCATGACGCCGACCGACGCCGGCCGTCGTACGGTGGTGTTCGATCGCTACCGGGCCGGCCAACAGACGGCGGCATCGGCGGAAACGCTGATCCAGCAGACCGCCGTCTCCCGTGCGGTGAACTAGCATGAGCACAGCTCCCGTCCCCCGCGAGTTCGACGCCTTCGAAGACGGCTTCGACGTCGATATGGATTTTTCCGAACCGACCCGGGATGTCGAGGTGGAGACGGCGCGGGCGCCGCTTCAGTTCATGGCCGCTGCGCCGGCTCACCCCGCACCGCCTGTGCCGGTCGCCCCCGCCTATGTCCCCGAAGCCGCTGGCTTCAACCCTGTCGGCGACGTGGTGGCCCAGGCGCAGGCCAGCCTGATGGAGACAAGCCTCGCCTCCACCGGCCTGGCGCCGTCCAGCAATATCGGCGAAGTGTCGGTGCCGCGCATCGCCATCCATGTCTTCGCCGAGCGCCAGGATACGCTCGCGGCCGCCGAACGCGCGGCCCAGGATCGCCGTCTGTCGCGCGCCACCACTCAGATCCGCGTCGGCGGCGTGCCCGCCGCCGTCGAGACCTATCATCACGAACCCACGCCGCCGCTGATCATCGTCGAGTGCTTGAAGGATCCCCAGACCCTGCTCTGGGAAGTCGATCAACTGGCTGAGGTCTGCGACGCGGGCACCAAGGTCGTGGTCATCGGGGCGACCAACGACATCATCCTGTTCCGCGAACTGATGCGGCGCGGGGTCAGCGAATATCTGGTCGCGCCGTTGCAGCCGCTGCAACTGATCGCGGCCATCGGCGGCCTGTTCAACGATCCGGCCCAGCCCTTCGTCGGGCGCACCATCGCCTTCGTCGGCGCGCGGGGCGGGGCGGGGGCCTCGGCCGTGGCGCACAACACCGCCTATGCGATCTCCGAGCGGATCGGCGCCAATACCGTCATCGTGGACTATGACCTGCCGTTCGGCACCGCCGGTCTGGACTTCAACCAGGATCCGCTGAGCGGCGTCGCCGACGCCCTGGGCCAACCCGACCGGCTGGACGCGACCCTGCTGGACCGGATGATGGTTCGCTGCACCGACAAGCTGAGCCTGTTCGCCGCGCCCGCCAGTCTGGACACGGACTGGGACATCTCGACCGAGGCGTTCGAGGAGGTGACGAACCAGATCCGCGCCACGGCGCCCTTCGTGGTGCTGGACCTGCCTCACCTGTGGTCGCCGTGGATGCGCCGCACCCTGATCAGCGCCGACGAGGTGGTGGTGGTGGCCACGCCCGACCTGGCCTCGCTGCGCAACGCCAAGAACATGATCGACCTGATCCGTCAGGGTCGTCCCAACGACGCCCCACCGCGCCTGGTGCTGAATCAGGTCGGGGTGCCGGGCCGCCCCGAGATTCCGGCCAAGGATTTCGGCGCCGCCCTGGGCGTGCATCCCAGCCTGCTGATCCCGTTCGACGCCAAGACCTTCGGCGCCGCCGCCAACAACGGCCAGATGATCCTGGACGCCGGGGCCAAGACCAAGGCGGCCGAGGCCTTTCAGACCCTGGCCCAGATCGTGTCGCGTCGCGAACTGCCCATGGTCGCGGGACCGAAGGGTAAACCCGCGAAAGCCGACAAGGCGTCCAAGCCGTCCGCCGGTGCGTCCAAGTCCCTGTTCGCCAACATGTTCAAGAAGCGCTGACGCATGTTCGGCAAGCGCACAGGCCAGCCCGGCGTCACGACGGCGCCGATGCGTCCGGCGCCCGGGCCGGCCGGCGAGCCTGTGTCCGTCTTCAAGGTCGACGCCGCCGCGCCTCCGCCGGGAATGGCCGCCCAGGCCAGGGCCGAGGCCTACGCCTTCGCCGACGAGGATCTGGAGCCGGCGGCGGAAGCTTTCGAGCGCGCCTCGGCGCCGACCCAGCCCGCGCCCGCCGACCGCCTCGACGCCCTGGCCTCGCGCCCCAAACCCAAGCCGGACGCGCCGCGGCCGACCGGCAATGTCGCCGGAACCGGCCCCAAGGCTACGGCCGGCCTAGAACAGCTGAAGAAGGCCCAGGCGGTCGCCGAAATCGTCCGTGAACAGAGTGACTATTATCACGCCACGAAGACGACGATCTTCAACGCGTTGATGAACACCATCGACCTGGCCCAGCTGGCGCATCTGGACCAGAAGGCGGCGTCGGAAGAGATTCGTGACATCGTCGCCGAACTGGTGGCGATCAAGAACGTCTCCATGTCGGTCGCCGAGCAGGAGCATCTGGTTCAGGACATCGTCAACGACGTTCTGGGTTATGGGCCGCTGGAGCCGCTGCTGGCCCGCGACGACATCGCCGACATCATGGTCAACGGCGCCGGCCGGGTCTTCATCGAGGTCGCGGGCAAGGTCCAGCTGACCAATGTCCGGTTCCGCGACAACACCCAGCTGATGAACATTTGTCAGCGAATCGTGTCGCAGGTCGGCCGCCGCGTGGACGAAAGCAGCCCGATCTGCGACGCCCGTCTGCCCGACGGTTCGCGCGTCAACGTCATCGCCCCGCCGCTGGCGATCGACGGCCCGACGCTGACGATCCGGAAGTTCAAGAAGGACAAGCTGACGATGAAGAACCTGGTGGAGTACGCCTCCATCAGTCCCGAGGGCGCGCGCGTCCTGGGCGTCATCGGCGCGTCGCGATGCAATCTGGTCATCTCGGGCGGCACGGGTTCGGGCAAGACGACCCTGCTCAACACCCTGACGGCCTTCATCGACCCGACCGAGCGCGTCATCACCTGCGAGGACGCCGCCGAACTGCAACTGCAGCAGCCGCACGTGGTGCGTCTGGAAACCCGCCCGCCCAACCTGGAGGGTCAGGGCACGATCACCATGCGGGACCTCGTCAAGAACTGCCTGCGGATGCGTCCCGAACGGATCATCGTCGGCGAGGTGCGCGGACCTGAGGCCTTCGACCTGTTGCAGGCGATGAACACGGGCCACGACGGCTCCATGGGCACGCTGCACGCAAACTCGCCCCGCGAAGCCATCAGCCGGATGGAATCCATGATCACCATGGGCGGCTATGGCCTGCCCTCGCGCACCATCCGCGAGATGATCGTCGGCTCGGTCGACGTGATCATCCAGGCCGCGCGTCTGCGCGACGGGTCGCGTCGCATCACCCACATCACCGAGGTCGTCGGCCTGGAAGGCGACGTGATCGTGACCCAGGACCTGTTCGTCTACGACATCACCGGCGAGGACGAGCACGGCAAGATCATCGGCCGTCACCGTTCGACCGGCATCGCCCGTCCCCGCTTCTGGGACCGCGCCCGTTATTACGGGCTGGAGCGCGAGCTGGCCGACGCCCTGGACGCGGCGGAGTAGACCATGTTGCCGATTCTCGCCGCCGTTCTGGCCTTCATCACCATCGGCGGCCTGGGCTGGGTCTTCGTCGGGGGCGATGATTCCTCGGCTCAGGCTGTCAAGCGCGCCCAAAGCCTGGGCGAAGCCAAGAAGAACCCCACGATCGCCCGCAAGGCCGCCGCCGCCAATACGCCCGAGGCGCGACGCAAACAGATTCTGGTTCAGCTTCAGGAAGCCGACCGCCGCGAACGCAAGGCGCGCACCACTCTGGCGTCACGTCTGAAACAGGCGGGCCTGAGCCTGAACGTGCGAACCTTCTACATCATCTCCGCCGTGGTCGGTGTGGTGGCGGCGCTGGTCGCCTTCGTGCTCGGTCTGCCTATTCTCGCGGTGCTGGGCCTCGCCCTGGTGTTCGGTCTGGGTCTGCCGCGCTGGGTCGTCGGATTCCTGGCGAAGGGCCGGATGAAGAAGTTCTCGCTGGAATTTCCCAACGCCGTCGACGTGATCGTGCGCGGCATCAAGTCGGGCCTGCCGGTCCACGAATGTTTCAAGATCATCGGCCGCGAAAGCCCCGCGCCCCTGGGGCCCGAGTTCCAGAAACTGGTCGAGGGCCTGGGGGTCGGCCTGACGCTGGAGCAGGCGCTGGAGAAGATGTTCGAGCGGATGCCGACGCCGGAACTGCGTTTCTTCACCATCGTCATCGCCATTCAGCAGAAGACCGGCGGCAACCTGGCCGAGGCCTTGGGCAACCTGTCGGCCGTGCTGCGCGCGCGGCGCATGATGGGTGAGAAGATCAAGGCCCTGTCGTCCGAAGCCCTGGCCTCGGCCGGCATCATCGCCTCCCTGCCGCCGGCGGTGATGACGATGGTGATGATGACGACGCCGTCCTACATGATGCCCCTGTTCACGGACTTCCGCGGCAACTTCATGCTGCTGCTGGCGGTTTGCCTGATGGCGACCGGCATCTTCGTGATGAAGCGCATGATCTCGTTCAAGTTCTGAGGCAGGGATCATGGAAGGCTTCATCCGCTTCATCACCGACCCGCAGAACCTGCTCAGCATCGGCGTGGGCGTGCTGGTCTTCGCCACCGTCATGACCTTGTTATCAGCGATGGGCGGCAGCGCTCAGCTGGACAAGCGGATGAAGGCGGTCGGCGAACGCCGTGACGAGCTGAAGCGACGCTCGCGCGCCAATATGGCGGCTGGCCAGGGCGCGTTGCGTCACACCGACGACGGGTTCAAGAAGCGGATCGTCGATCGGCTGAACCTGACCAAGCTGCTGGAAGACCCCAAGGTCGCCGGCCAGATGGCCCAGGCCGGCTATCGCGGGCCCAAGCCGCTGACGACCTTCTATTTCTTCCGCTTCGCCTCGCCCTTCGTCTTTCTGATCGTGGCGGCCTTCTACATGTTCGTGATCAAGATCGTGGACTGGCCCACGATGAACAAGGTGACCCTTGTCATGGGGGCGGCGGTGGGGGGCTTTTATGCGCCCAACCTCTATCTGAAGAACCGCATCACCAAGCGCCGCACCTCGATCATGCAGGCCTTCCCCGATGCGCTGGACCTGCTGCTGATCTGCGTCGAGGCCGGCATGTCCATCGAGGCGGCGATCACCAAGGTCAGCCAGGAGATGGGGCCGTCGTCGGTCGACCTGGCCGAGGAACTGTCGCTGCTGTCGGCCGAGCTCAGCTATCTGCCGGAGCGACGCATGGCCTATGAGAACCTGGGCAAGCGCACCAACCATCCGGGCGTGAAGTCGGTGGCGACCGCCATGACCCAGGCCGAGACCTATGGCACGCCGCTGGCGACCGCCCTGCGCGTCATGGCCAAGGAAAACCGCGACCTGCGTCTGTCGGCCGCCGAGAAGAAGGCGTCGGCCCTGCCGGCGCAACTGACGGTGCCGATGATCCTGTTCTTCCTGCCGGTGCTGTTCATCGTCATCCTGGGACCGGCGATCCTGAACGTCATCGACATGATGAAAGAGGGCGGCTAACCCGCCTCCGCCGCCGCTTTCAGGCCTTCCACGATGGCTTCCTGGGCCTGGCGGATCGCCGGGCGATGCTTGTCGTGGAACAGTTCGCCACGCAGGCCCGAGAAGCGGATGCCCGCCGTCAGGATGCAGTTGCCGGGGCCCAGCTCCTCGATTTGGATGTAGCGCAGGCTCTGGAACAGGAAGCCGCGCCGTTCCGCCCAGACAAGACGCACGCGCGGCTGCCATTCGACGACCTGGGCCAACGCCTGACGCTCAGCCATGTCAGGCCAGGCCTCGTTCATCGTCAACCGCCCGCCATAGGCGATGGCGCCTTCGACATCGGCGTCGACCGGGTTCCAGGCGCCCCAGCCCGACAGGTCGGCGACCAGATCCCAGATCCGATCCGAGGTCGCCTGAACGCCGACGCGTTTTTCGATACGAGTGTCATCCATGGTTTCGCTCTGGCACGGCTTGTCGCCGGAAGGAAGGCGCAACCCGCCGCTGTCCTCAGTCCGGTTCGACCAGCTTTAGCCGACGCCCGTCGTCCAGCCCCAGCCGCGTCTTGACCTCGAACAGGTCGGCGCCGGCGGGAATGATCAGCAGCTTCTTGGGTTGGGCCGTGTTGACAGCGACCACCCCGCCCTTAGGGCAGATGTCGAAACAGTCGGCGCCGGTGACGACCAGCCCGCCCCTTCGGCCCTGCTTGCCCTTCTTGAGGTGCAGATATTTGCGCAGCGCCTTCTTCAGCGTCAGGTCGCCGCCGGGGCCGAAGCCGCCATCCAGCTTCTTGGAGCATTTGCGGCACACCAGGACCACGTCCCGCCATTCCGTCTTCGCGGTCTTGAAGTCCTTTTCGGCCATGCCGACAGAAATCGCCGTTCGCGACGGCTTGCACAAGCGCTCGCGGCGCCGTCACCTGCGCGGGTAAGAAAATTTCACGGGACCTTCACATGCGCCGACTGTTCGCCGCCTCCGCCCTGGCGCTGCTGCTCGCGGCCGGCGCCGCAAATGCTCAACCCGTCGATGCGGCCAGCGTGGACGCCGCCGTACGGCGCGTGATGCCCGAGGTGACGGCTTGGCGCCGCGACTTTCACCAACATCCCGAACTGGGCTTCGCCGAAACCCGCTCGGCGGCGGTGATCGCCGAACATCTGCGGTCGCTGGGGCTGGAGGTTCGAACCGGGGTCGGCAAGACCGGCGTGGTCGGCATCCTGCGCGGCGCGCAGCCTGGTCGGGTCGTGGCCCTGCGCGCCGACATGGACGCCCTGCCGGTGCAGGAGGCGACGGGTCTCGACTTCGCCTCGACTGCGACCGGAACCTATATGGGCAATACGGTGCCGGTGGCCCACGCCTGCGGCCACGACATGCATATGGCCATGCTGATGGGCGCGGCCGAGGTGCTGGCGGGGATGAAGGACCGGATCGCCGGCACGGTGGTCTTCGTCTTCCAGCCGGCCGAGGAGGGCGCCCCTCCGGGAGAGCCCAAGGGCGGCGCGGCCCTGATGATCGCCGAGGGCGCGCTGAACGATCCCAAGCCCGAGGCCATCTTCGGCCTGCACGTCGTGCCGGGCCGTCCGGGCAGCGTCTTCTATCGACCCGAAGGGTTCATGGCCGCCTCGGACCGTGTGGACATCAGCCTCAAGGGCAAGCAGACCCACGGCGCCTGGCCTTGGCGCGGGGTCGACGTGATCGCGGTGGCGGGCCAGGTGATCGAGACGGTCAACACCCTGACCGCGCGCACGGTCGATCCGACCACGACTCCGACGGTCTTCACCATCGCCACGATCAACGCCGGCGTCCGCTACAACATCATCCCCGACAGCGCGACCCTGTCCGGCACCTTGCGCACCTTCGACACGGCCCAGCGCGACGCCTTGGTCGCCCGCGCCGAGACCGCCATCGACCACGTCGCCGCCGCTTATGGCGCAACGGCTGAGTTCGGCGTCAAACAGAACGCCGCCCTGGTCTTCAACGACCCCGGCCTGTCCACCTGGCTGGCCCCGGTCTTGGCCGAGGCGGCGGGTGAAGGAAACGTCAACCCCGCCACGCCCCCGACCACGGTGGCCGAGGACTTCAGCTATTTCCAGCAGGTCATCCCCGGCGTCTTCTACCATCTGGGCGCCAGCCCCGACGGCGTCGATCCGGCTGCGTCGTCGCCCAATCATTCGCCGGAGTTCTCACCGAACGAGAAGGTGCTGCCGCTGGGGGTGAAGACGCATGTCCTGACGGCGCTGCGATTTTTGGATCGGAGTTAGGCGAGGCGAACGATGGCAGTCGGAAGCCAATGTCGCAAACCGACCCTTAGCAGACGTTGCTCCGGCGATCTTCGTTATGCATATATCCGCGATGTCCCGATTGCTCCCAGCGATAACGGTCACTGCGGCGGTGCTTGGGCTTGTTGGCTGTCAAACGGTTTCGAATTGGGGTCCGTCCTCTGAGTTCGCGCTCCCCTTGGGCGATGTTGTCGTCATCGCTCGGGTTGAAAACCTTAGTAGCGAGCCCGTCGATGACCCCGACGATCTGCTTGGTCACGGCTGGTTTTCCGGCAACCTCCACGGCTCGCGCGTCGAATCAGGAAGCCTGACGAGCAGGATCGTGCCAGTCCGCTACTTTGGGCACACATGGCTCCGAGAGGACGTTGATTTTCGCTTTCACTTGCGGGCCGAGGAAGGCGGACGATACTTCATCTGCAAACCACCGGGACCCAGTAGCGGAGTAAACTGCAACCGGAAAAAGGGATCCTAGGACAGCCCCAGTTGCCCTCCGGCGACGGTCCGCTTTCCACCCCTAGCGGACGGCGACGGCGACCGCTTGTCGGCTCAGCGTCCAGCGACTACTTCCGGCGTCGAGGCCTAAAGCGGAATCAACCCGTCCCAGATTGTGTAGATGTGGTCTAGCGTCGCCATTGGAACGGGAGTTCGACCTCGCGCCCGATCTCGGCGTGGTCAGCCACGAAGCTGGCTGACATACACAAGCTCCACTCACCAAGCCGGGCGTCAGACGCGCTCAGAACAACACACCGGTCCAACTCTCCGGCTGCACCAACCCGACACCGCAGACGGACCGCCCCGTCTGGAAGGTCGGTGCTGGACGGCTGGCAGCGCGTAATCTCTTCAGACGATGGGGTGCGCTTCCATCGCGGGGGCTTCGATTGGCTGTCAGTCCCCGCAGGGGCGAATCCGCAACCGCTGATGAACACCGCGACCGCCACGACGTGAACAGAAATACGTTTCATTGCGATGAGGATAGGCACACCGAAGGTCCGCTTTCCACCCCTTTCGGACTATCCGAAGGCCCGGTTTGGAGCGGGCCAAGTGAAAGCAGATTCACTAAAGTCTGGCCGCCAGCAGGTGTCACTAAAGCCGCTCGAACACCGTCTCGATCACCCTCCGATAGACGGCCGTCAGGGTCTCCAGCTCCGCCACCGGGACCCGTTCGTCGATCTGGTGCATGGTCTGGCCGACCAGGCCCAGTTCCAGCACCGGGCACAGGGTGCGGATGAACCGGGCGTCGGAGGTGCCGCCGGTGGTGGAGGCTTCGGGGCGGCGCCCCAACACGGCCTCGACCGCGTCCTGCACCGCCGCGACGAAGGCTCCGGGTTCGGTCAGGAAGGCCTCGCCCGAGCACAGATGCTCCAGCGTGATCTGCAGCCCGGTCTCGGCCTGGACGGCGCCGGCCTCGCGGTTCAGCCAGTCGATCAGGGCGTCGCCGGTGTGGCTGGGGTTGAAGCGGATGTTCAGCCGCGCCCTGGCCTCGGCCGGTATGATGTTGGTCGCCGGATTGCCGATGTCGATGGTGGTGATTTCGAGGTTGGACGGGGGGAAGTTCTCGTAGCCGTCGTCCAGCACATGGTCGTTCAGGCGCGCCATCAGACGTGCGATCACCGGGGCCGGATTGGCCGCGCGCTCGGGATAGGCCACGTGGCCCTGTTTGCCGTGGACGGTGATCCAGGTGTTCAGCGAGCCGCGCCGGCCGACCTTGATCATGTCGCCCAGCTGTTGCGACGACGACGGTTCGCCGACCACGCAGGCGTCGATGACCTCGCCCTCGGCCGCCAGGGCCTCGACCACCCGCTTGGTGCCGTGCAGCGCCGGGCCTTCCTCGTCGCCGGTGATCAGGAAGGAGAGGGAGCCTTTGGGTTCGCCATCCACCAGCACCTGGGACACGGCGGCGACCCAGGCGGCGATCCCGCCCTTCATGTCCACCGCACCGCGGCCGTACAGGACGCCGTCCCTGACCTCGGCGTTGAAAGGTTGCGACGACCATTGGTCCGACGGGCCGGTCGGCACCACATCCGTATGGCCCGCGAAACACAGGTTGGGCGAGGCGGTCCCGCGCCGCGCATAAAGGTTCTCGATCCGCGCATCGACGCCGACGCCGCTGGGCCCCTCGAAAGCCAGCCGGCGACAGGTGAAGCCCAGGGCCGTCAGATGGCGTTCCAGCACGTCCATGGCCCCTTCGTCGGCGGGGGTGACGGACGGAATGCGGATCAGGTCGCGGGTCAGTTCGACAGGATCGATAACGGGAGTTGATGCGCGGCTCATGCGGCTATGCTTTAGGGAAATCGCGTCAAGGCGAGAAGGCCCATGCCCAAGATCGACATCGACAGCGCGCCGAGAGCCGACGGCACGACCTATCCCGAGGAATTCGCCGGCCCGTGCAAGCCGCGTCGCCGCTGGAAGCTGGGCGATGCGGCGGGACTGAGCCAGTTCGGCGTCAACCTGCTGCGCCTGCCCGACGGCGCCTGGTCCAGCCAGCGCCATTGGCACGCGTCCGAGGACGAGTTCGTCATGGTGGTCGAGGGCGAGGTGGTGCTGGTCGAGGAGGACGGCGAGACCGTGCTGCGCGCCGGCGACTGCGCGGGGTTTAAGGCCAGCGTCCCCAACGGCCACAAGATCGTGAACCGATCCGGCCGCGAGGCGGTGCTGCTTGAGGTCGGGACACGCAGCCCGACGATCACCCCTTGCGACTATCCTGACATCGACATGGTGCTCCACGCGGGCGTCGATGGCTATTTCCACCGCGACGGCTCGCCCTATCCGAAACAATCCAGACGCACGTGACCACAGAAACCATAGATACCGGCCCCGCCGCCCCGCCCGTTCCGCCTGCGCCTCCCGAGGGGCCGTCCAGTCCGTGGGGGATCCGCGATTTCCGCCTGCTGTGGTTCGGTCGGGTGGTCGCTGTGCTGGCGATCCAGATCCAGTCCTCGGCCCTGTTGTGGCAGGTCTATGAGATCGCGCGGCGGGATCACCCGATCGAGGAGGCCAGCCTGTATCTGGGCCTGGTCGGCCTGTGTCAGTTCCTGCCGCTGCTGGCCTTTACGCTGCCGGCCGGGGCCATGGCCGACCGGCGCGACAGGAAGCGCACGGTGTGGATTTCGATCCTGGTCGAGGCGGCCTGTGCGGGGTCGTTCCTGGCCATGGCGCTGCATGGCAATCCGCCGCTATGGGGGTTGTTGGCCGTCGCGGCCCTGTTCGGCGCGGCGCGAGCCTTCCTGGCGCCGGCCAGCCAGGCCTTTCTGCCGATGGTGGTGGGGCGCAAGGCCCTGCCGCCGGCCATCGCGGCCCAGTCCATCGCCTTCCAGACCGGGGCCATCGCTGGCCCGGCCCTGGGCGGGGTGATCGTGGGGGTCAATGTGCCCCTGGCCTATGCGGTGTCGCTGGGCATGTTCCTGCTGGCGGTCGCGGCCTTCATCCTGATCCGCACCAGTGGCAAGCCCGCGCCCCAGGCCAATCCCCTGTCGCCCATCGAATCCGTCAAGGAGGGGCTGGCCTATGTCTACAAGACCAAGATCGTGCTGGGCGCCATTTCGCTGGATCTGGTCGTGGTGCTGCTGGCCGGCGTGGCCCTGCTGACGCCGATCTTCGCGCGCGACATCCTGCATGTGGGACCGCAAGGGTTCGGCCTGTTGCGGGCGTCGTTCGGGGTGGGGGCGATGGCGGTGGCCATCTATTTGAGCCGTTACCCCATCGTGCGGCACGGCGGTCGCTGGATGTTCGCGGCGGTGGCTGTGTTCGGGATCTGCACGGTGACGTTCGGCCTGTCCAAGATTGTCTGGATCAGCGCCCTGGCCCTGTTGATCGGCGGCGGGGCCGACATGATCAGCGTCAACATCCGCCAGACCCTGATCCAGCTGGCCACGCCCGATCACATGCGCGGGCGGGTGTCGTCGGTGTCCATGCTGTTCATCGGCGCGTCGAACGAGCTGGGCGAGGCCTATTCGGGCGTCATGGTCCGGCTGCTGGGCGCGGTCGGCGCAGCGGTGTTCGGCGGGTTTGGCGCGCTGGCGGCGACCGGGGCCTGGGCGACGATGTTCCCGGGGCTGAGGAAGGCGGATCGGCTGACGTGAGGTTTCGGGCTCTCCCTCCCCCTGCGGGGGAGGGGCGTCGCGGATCGACGGGGTGGGGGCGGCCAGGCGACGACGCACGGACTTGACCGGGCGAGGTCTTGGAGCCCCACCCGGCTTCGCCTGCGGCTCAGCCCCCCTCCCCCGCAGGGGGAGGGAGAGGCTTGTGGCTCACCACACCTTGAAGTGCTTCGACAGCTTCAGCCCCTGGTTCTGATAGTGGCTGCCGCTTTCGCCATACAGGCGGCTGGGGCGTTCGGTCAGAGGCTCATAGACCAAGCGGGCGACGGTCTGGCCGTGTTCCAGCAGGAAGGGGGTGTCGTGGGTGCGGACTTCCAGCACACCTTTCGATCCCGCGCCGTGCGCCTCGTCGGTGCCGAAACCGGGGTCGAAGAAGCCGGCGTAGTGGACGCGGAACTCGCCCACCGACGGGTCGATGGGGGTCATCTCGGCGGCCTGATCGACGGGGATCTCGACGTCGTCGGACGAGGCCAGGATGTAGAACTCGCCCGGATCCAGCAGCAGTTCGCCGCGACGCAAGGACAGCGGCTCCCAGAAGTCGCGCGGGTCGTGGCCGGCGATATGGTCCAGATCGACGACGCCCGCATGGCGCCGGCCGCGGAAGCCGACGATGTCGCCGCCCTGCAGATCGACGCCGACGCTGCAGGTCTCCAACTTGGGCGGATCGCCGGCCTTGAGGCGCAACTGGTTCAACCGCGTGCCGGGACGGACCAGGATGGAGAAGGTCTGGGGCGCGACCTCCATATAGAGCGGGCCGTCATAGCCTTCGGCCACGTCGTCGAAACGGGCGCCCTGGTCGGTCAGCAGGCGCACGAAGACATCGACGCGGCCGGTCGAGCTTTTCGGATTGGCGCGGGCGATCAGGCCCTGGGGCAATTTCAGCCGCTCCTGCAGGCGCACGATGTAGACGCAGCCCTTTTCCAGCACGACGCCGGCGTCGGTAATCTCGATGGCGTGCATGGCCACGTCGGCGATCCGCGCCTCGACCTTGCGTTGGCCGGGCAGGAAGGAGGCGCGGACGCGCCAGGCCTGGTCGGACAGGCGCAGGTCCAGGCTGGCGGGCTGGACCTGGTCGTGATCGAATGCGGTGTCGGACGTGATGGCGCCCGTGGCGATCAGCGTCTCGATGGACTGGGCGGGCAGGATGCCGGGACGGGGCGCTTGGAAGGAGCTCATGGCGTCTGTCTCACACGGTTTTCGCGACTTGTCTCCAAGTCGCGCTTGCAGCCCGCGCGCGGCGGGGCGAGCATATAGCCCATGCACGATGGTCCTGCCTATACCGCCGAATCGAACGGCATCCTGATCCGGGTCCGGCCCAGCTATCTGGCGGGCCAGTCCGATCCGCACGAAGGCCGCTGGGTCTGGGCCTATCAGATCGAGATCGTGAACCTGACTGGATCGACGGTGCAACTGATGGCGCGCCGCTGGACCATCACCGACGGCCACGGCCATGTCGAAGAGGTGCGGGGGCCGGGCGTGGTGGGCGAACAGCCGGTGATCGAACCGGGCGGCAGCTATGCCTATGCGTCGGGATGCCCGTTGGGCACAGACAGCGGTTCGATGGTCGGCGCCTATTATATGACGGATGCAGACGGGCGCAGTTTCGAGGCGGAAATTCCCGCCTTTTCGCTCGATACGCCCGATGCGCGGCGGGTGCTGAACTGACGAAATCCTCCCCCGAGAAGCGTAGCGAAGCGGGGGAGGATCGAGAAGGCGGATGGGGCTGCGTCAACCCGGATGAACCGCAGCCCCGCCCCTGAAGTCTCGCCGGCTTGATTGCGCGAGCCGGCGAGGGGGAAGTCGGCTCCCTAGGGAGCATCTGTGACGCGGAAACGACCCGCGCGAAGCGCGGCGCTCAAGCAGCGAGCGACCGCGTCGTGAGCGTAGCGCCCTTAGATGTACCTACGCAGGCTGCGGGCCAGGTCGGAACCGCTTTCCTTGGAGCCGCGACGGACTTGCGGCTGGTAGGCGACGCGGGCGTGTTCGACGCAATAGACGCCTTCCGAGGAGCGGCGGCCGCAGAAGCTGAACTCGCGCGACGACGGGTCGCCGATCGGCCATTTGCACATGTGCGCGCCCAGGGTCATCACCGTCGCGGTGCCCGGCAGGTCCGGGATCGGGGCGGGGACGGGCGCGGCGGCCTGGACCGGCTTGGGCTGGACGGCCTCAAGACGGCGCGGGGCCGAGGGCTGAGCTGGGGCGGCCGGCGCTGGGCGCGGCCGGGCGGTCCGGAAGGTCGCGGCGACGGTGCGCGCCGGTTGCGACGGGGCGGCCCGGCCCGACAGGCCCAGGCGGTGCACCTTGCCGATCACGGCGTTGCGGGTGACCCCGCCACCCAGTTGTTTGGCGATCTGGCTCGCGGACTGGCCCTCAAGCCAGAGCTTCTTCAGCGCGCCTACGCGGTCGTCAGTCCAGCCTGCGGTCATGCCACCCTCCAGCGAGTTTGGATTCAATATCTAGGTCCAGGCTCCCCCTCCGGGGTCTTGACCTACAACTAATCGTAAACCAGCCGTTAAGAGACGCAAGATGTGCGAATCAATCGTCCACAGAAACCAGATATTGAATCATCGTTAAGGTTAAGCCGGTGATGTCGTTTTCTGGCGGATCAGGGGTGATCCCTTGCGAAGCGCGACCGTCGAGCGCATCTGGCGGGCCATGACCGAGACCCCCGACCTGATCTCCACCCGTCCCGCCGGCTTGCCGCAGCCGCGTCGCTATCCGGGGATCAACTGGATCGGGGTGCAGACGCTTTATCTGCGCGAGGTGCGGCGCTTCTGGAAGGTGGGCGCCCAGACGGTTGCGGCGCCGGTGGTGACGACGCTGCTCTATATGCTGGTGTTCGTGGTGGCGCTTCAGAACGCGCGCCCGCCGCTGCACGGCACGCCGTTTGCGCTGTTCGTCGCGCCCGGTCTGATCATGATGGCCATGCTCAACAACGCCTTCGCCAACGCCTCGTCCAGCCTGATCCAGGCTAAGATCATGGGCACGGCCACCGACTTCCTGACGCCGCCGCTCAGCCCACTGGAACTGACGCTGGGCTTTACCCTGGGGGCTGCGACGCGCGGCCTGGCGGTCGGTCTGGTGACGGCGATCTGCGTCCTGCCGTTCGCGCCGTTAGGCGTAGCCAATATCTTCGCCATCGTCTGGTTCGCCTTGGCCGCCTGTTTCGTCATGGGCATGACCGGGGTGCTGGCGGGGCTGTGGAGCGAGAAGTTCGACCATCTGTCGGCGGTCCAAAACTTCATCGTCATGCCCATGACCTTCCTGTCGGGCACCTTCTATCTGGTCGAGAACCTGCCCGAGCCGTTCCGCTCGATCAGCCGCTACAACCCCTTCTTCTATCTGATCGACGGCTTCCGCTATGGCTTCATCGGCCATGCCGAGAGCAATCTGACGGTCGGGGTGGTCGGTTCGGCCGTTCTGATGGTCGTCATGGGCGTCGTCTGCTGGCTGGTGTTCCGCTCGGGCTGGCGCCTTAAGAGCTAGATCGCTACCTTTTGCGGATCGCTCCCCCGAGAGGTCCGCCATGCTGTTCCGTTCGCTCGTCGCCGCCACGGCGCTGTTCGCCGCCGTCCCTGCGTTTGCTCAAGAAGCGACGCCCCAGGCCGGCGACCGCCCCGACATCGCCGCCGGCGCAGCCCAGTTCATAAAGCCCACCAACGCCGAACGGACCCAGGTCCTGGTCGGCATTCTGACCCGCCTGGGCTTCACGCCCGAGATCCAGGTCTTCGCCGGCGGCAACCAGGCCTCCGGCCCGATGGAAGGCGCGAACGTCGTCGTCACGGTCGGCGAGGGCGACAAGGACATCGTCCTGACCGCCCACTATGACGCGGTGAAGCTGCGCGACGGCGCTCTGTCCCAGGGCATTGTCGACAACGTCGGCTCGGTCATGGCGATGATGGAGGCGGCCAAGACGCTGGAGATGGGACTGGAGGGCCAGCCGGTCGCCCACCGCTTCGTCTTCGTCTTCACCGACCAGGAAGAGCTGGGCCTGCTGGGCGCCAAGGCCTTCCTGGAAAAACACGGCAAGGACAGGATCGCCGCCGTGATCAACGCCGACGTCGCCGCCTATGGCCAGACGGTCATGTACGGCGAGAACAACGGCGACCAGTCCGACTTCGTGCTGGAAACCCTGCGCAGCCTGTGCGCCGAGCGCGGCTTCGACTGCATGCCCTATCCGGTCTATCCGCCCAGCGACGACCGCGCCTTCTCGGCGGCCGGCGTGCCGGTGGTGTCGATGGGCACGCAGGATGCGGTCGGCGCCCACCAGATGTGGCTGGCTTTCAACGGCGGCGAGAACAACGGCCTGAAGGAAGGCTTCGTGCCGCCGGTGTTCCAACGCATCCACTCGACCGAGGACAGGCTGTCCTACATCAAGGGCGTCGATGTCGCCCGCTTCGGCCTGTTCATCGCCGACCTGGGCCTGGCCTTGGACAAGCGCCTGGTCGAGATCCAGGCCAAGGACGACGCCGTCGCCGCCGAGGCCGCCCCTGCCGCCGCGGCGCCCAGCAATCCGTGACGGCCGTTATCGAGATAATGGGTGTCCAGCCGACGCCACGGGAAGGTCGGGCCGCATTTAAGGCCTGGCCCGGCATCCGTCGCTGGACGACTATGCCGGTCGCGTTCCTCGGTGTCGTGATGCTGGCCACCATGGCAGCCTGCTTCGGCATGGAGTCCGACCGTATGGGCTGGATCGTCGGTTTTCAGGTGATCGGCCTCTATGGCTTCGTCGGCCTGTCGATGCTCGCGAACCGCACGATCGTGGCGACCGGCCGATCGACGCCGATCGCTCAACGACCCAGCGACTGGCGCATCGGCGAGCAGGGCCTAGCGATTTCGGGCGCGGATTTCGAAACCCGCATCGGCTGGCGCAGCCTGGTGGCCGTGGTGGAGGAGAAGGATCGGATGATCTTCGCGGCCTCGCCCAACACCAACTTCATCCTGCCGTTGCGGGTGCTGGATACGGATCAGCTCCAGGCCGTGCGCGCCATCGTCGCCGACGTGCGGTCGCGGGGCGTGCTCGGCGCCGGTGTTGACTAACACCGTCACTAATCCGACAACGCCTGTCCGTATCAATCCGGCTCCGTCGCGCTCGCGTCGGGGCCGTCTCGCTTTTGGAGGTCTTAGTCCCGTGTCCACGAACCATCTGATGGGTGTCTACAATCGCGCGCCGCTGGAAGTGGAACGCGGCCGAGGCGCGCGCCTGTGGTCGACCGACGGGACCGAGTATCTGGACTGCGTCGCCGGCATCTCGACCAACGGCCTGGGCCACGCCCACCCCGAGCTGGTGCAGGCGGTCAAGGATCAGGCCGAGAAGCTGTGGCACGTGTCCAACATCTTCCGCATCCCGGGCCAGGAAGCCCTGGCCGACGCCCTGTGCGACAGCAGTTTCGCCGACGTGGTCTTCTTCACCAACTCGGGCACCGAGGCCGTCGAGTGCGCGCTGAAGACCGCGCGCAAATATCATTCGGCCAATGGCGCGCCCGAACGGATCGACATCTACGGCTTCGACGGCTCGTTCCATGGCCGGACCTATGGCGCGATCAACGCCGCCGCCAACCCCAGCTACACCGAGGGCTTCGGCCCGCCGATGCAGGGCTTCCACCAGCTGACCTGGGGCGACAAGCCCGCGCTGGAAGCCGCCTTCAAAAACCCGACCACGGCGGCGATCATCCTGGAGCCTGTCCAGGGCGAGGGCGGCTGCCGCGAGACGCCGGTCGAGGAACTGCGCTGGATGCGTCAGATGGCCGACGACAACGGCGTGCTGTTGATCTTCGATGAGGTCCAGTGCGGCATGGGCCGGACCGGCAAGCTGTGGGCCCATGAATGGGCCGGCATGGCGCCGGACATCATGGCGGTGGCCAAGGCCCTGGGCGGCGGCTTCCCCATCGGCGCCTGCCTCGCCTCGGCCAAGGCGGCCTCGGGCATGACGGTCGGCGTCCACGGCTCGACCTTCGGCGGCAACCCCCTGGCCATGGCCGTGGGCCAGAAGGCGCTGAGCCTGATCAACAGCCCCGAAACCCTGAACAACGTCGCCGAGATCGCCGGTTATCTGAAACAGCAACTGGCCGGTCTTCAGGCGCGCTTCCCCGATGTGATCGTGGATGTACGCGGCAAGGGCCTGCTGATCGGGGTCAAGCTGGTCCCGAACAATCGCGAGTTCATGGGCCTGGCGCGCGATACGCAACAGCTTCTGATCGCCGGGGGAGGGGACAACTGCGTGCGCCTGCTGCCGCCGCTGAACCTGACGCTGGACGAGGCGCGCGAGGCCATTGCCCGGTTCGAGGGCGCCTGCGAAGTCGCCCGCGAGAAGCTGGCGGCCTGACTGATATCTCTCCCTCCCCCGGCGGGGGAGGGCGGTCGGCGCCAAGCGCCGACCTGGTGGGGGTGACCTAATCCAATCCGTTTCTCAGGGCCGGCCCCACCCGGTCCCTGCGGGACCACCCTCCCCGGAGCGGGGAAGGAGAAGGGCGGCTCAATGGTCCGGCACTTCCTCGACATCCACCGGCTCGAAGCGGCCGAACTGCGCGCCATTCTGGACGACGCCCATGCCCGCAAGGCCGCGCGCAAGGGCTGGCCCCAGGGGCGCGCCGATGCCGATGCGCCAGGCCAGGACCGCGTCCTGGCCATGATCTTCGAGAAGAACTCGACCCGCACCCGCTTCAGCTTCGACGCGGCCATTCGTCAGCTGGGCGGGTCGTCGATCATCGCCACCGCCGCCGACATGCAGTTGGGTCGCGGCGAGCCGGTGGAGGACACCGCCCGCGTCCTGTCGCGCATGGTGGACGCCGTGATGATCCGCGCCAACGACCACGAGGATGTCGAGCGTTTCGCCCGCGTCTCGACTGTGCCGGTGATCAACGGCCTGACCGACCGCTCGCACCCCTGTCAGATCCTGGCCGACCTGCAGACGATCGAGGAGCATTCCGGCCCCATCGCCGGCAAGACGATCGCCTGGATCGGCGACGGCAACAACGTCTGCCACAGCTTCATGCACGCGGCGCCCAAGTTCGGCTTCCACTTGAACGTCGCCTGCCCGGCGGAATATCATCCCGATCTGCGCGACCTGGCCAAGGGCGCAAACGCCGTCACCCTGACCAGCGACCCGCGCGAAGCGGTCAAGGGCGCCGATGTCGTCGTCACGGATACCTGGGTCTCGATGGGCGATCAGGACTATGAGGCGCGTCTGGCGGCCTTCGAATCCTATTCGGTGGACGAGGCCCTGATGGCCCTGGCCGATCCTGACGCGGTCTTCCTGCACTGCCTGCCCGCCCACCGCGGCGAGGAAGTCACCGACGCCGTCATCGACGGACCGCGTTCCCTGGTCTGGGACGAGGCCGAGAACCGCATCCACGCCCAGAAGGCCGTGCTGGCTTGGTGTTTCGGCGGCTGAACGAAAAAGGGCGGACCCGATCAGGTCCGCCCTTTCTAACCGAATGGGTTCTGTCGCTTACAGCTTCACGTCCGAGACGCCGCCGACGTCGGGCGTGGACTTGGTGAGGTTGGCCTTGAGGACTTCGTAGCCGAAGCCCAGCGCGCCCTTGTCGGACACCCAGACGCGGCCGTCGTTGGCGTCGAAGCGGACCAGGGTCAGGTGAGGGTCGTCCTTGCCGTCGGGGTACCAGGCGGCGACGACGGGATTCCAGTATTTCTCGATGCGGGCGCGGTCCTGATCCACGGCCAGGCTACCGTGGATGCAGGCCTGAACCTTGCCGTCCTTGGCCTGGTAGCAGAACATGCCGTCCTGGCCGCCGCCGGCCACGTCGCGGGCGAAGTCGGTGTCGTCGCGGGTGAAGAACCAGATGGTGCCGGTCTCTTCCTCGCCATAGCCGGTCATGGGCTGGTGGTGATAGCCGGGCTTGTCCAGGCCCAGCATGCCGGTGTTGGACTCTTTCAGGCTCTTCCAGAATTCCTTTTCCGCCTCGGCGGCGGTCAGTTTGTCGGTCATGCGGCATCTCCTTGCATTGGTTGCAGGATCAACCGACCGAAAGGAAACGGGTTCCTAAGGCTAAGCTCCCGGAATCCATGGCGCGCGTTCGGCGCCGAACAGCGTCGCCAGATGGATCAGCAGCAGCATGGCGATCGCGGCCGACCCGATCATCAGAAACCGCCACGGCATCATGCGCGGCCCCTTCAACGGTTCAGGCGGCCGCGCCCCGCGCCAGCCGGTGAAGACCATGACCGCCAGGGTGAGGGCCAGCAGAATGAGGGTAGTCGTCAAGCTCATGCGCCGCACGTGGCGAAGCCCGCGCCGCTTGGCAAGCGAACCCTTGCCGGGAGGTTAATCTTCACACCGCGTTAACCGAGATGATTCACTAATCCCGGCGTCTGGCGGGCTGTCCACAGGATTGGGAGACCGCCGCTAGATATTGCGGTTAACCATCAGTTTACACCCTCGATATTGACGGTATAGCCTCACTCGTATGGGCCGGGAGACGAATCAGTGAGCGCTGCAGCGCCGTGGAGCGTTAAGGGAATCGATCCCAAGGCTCGTGAGGTCGCAAAGGACCTTGCGCGTCGTTCCGGCATGACGCTGGGTGAATGGCTCAACTCCATGATCATGGAGGATGAGGAGGAGGGTTACGCCACCCTGCCGCGTCGGTCCCAGGCCGCCGACACCTACGAGCGCCGCAACCGCAGCCGCCGTCTCGACGACGCCTATGATGTCGCCGAGGACAACGGGCACCGGATCAGCGCCTCCATCGATGTGATCGCCGCGCGTCTGGAAGCCGCCGAACGCCGCTCGACCGTCGCCATTCAGGGCGTGGATCAGGCGGTCTCCGGCCTGATGCGTCGTCTCGACGGCCAGGAAGTCGAGGCCCAGGGCAATGCCCGCCGTATCGACGACATCGCCGAGGAACTGCGCGAGGGCCATCGCCGTCTGCGCGCCTTCGAACGCGACACCGGCCCGCTGACTCAAGAGGCTTTCGGCAAGGTCGAGACCTCGCTGGGCGCGCTGAGCGGACGCCTCTACGACATCGAGGAACGCCAACGACTGGGCGTCAACGACCTGCGCGAGCGGATGGAGGCGGTCGAAAAGGCCGCCGGCCCCGGCGTCGGCACCGAAATGCTGGCCCAGGTCGGCGCGCGTCTGGACGAAGCCCAGAACCGAACCACCGAAGCGCTGAAGACGCTTGAACGCTCGTTCGCCGAACTGGACCAGCGGATGCGCTCGGCCGAAAGTCGGGTCGAGCCGGAAAGTGCGCGGGATCTCGCGCGGTTCGAAAAGCTGGCCGAAAGCCTGTCGCGCCAGATCGAGAACAATCGCGCCGAAATGATGCAGCGTCTCGACGCCGCCGAGACGGGCGCGCGCATCGACCGCATCGAACGCGCGGTCCAGGCCGTCGGCGACCAGATCAAGACGTCCGAGCAGAAGGGCGCCGTGGGCCTGGAAGCCATGGGCCGCGAAGTGCTTCGGATCGCCCGCAATCTGAACGCCCGGGTCCAGAAGGTCGAAACCGACAGCGACGGTCGCACCGACGCCGTCGCTCGCGCCGTCACCGAGGCCGTCAGCCAGACCATCGAGACCGAGGTCGCGCGTCGCGCCGGTCGCCTGGATCAGGAGTTCGCGCGTCACGTCGATCGCGTCGATCAACGCCTGACCGCCAGCGACGACCGCCACGCAATCGCGTTGGAGAAGCTGGGCGGCGAGATCACCCGCATCTCGGACCAGCTGAGCGACCGCATCGCCCAGTCGGAGCGCCGCTCTCAGCAGGCGCTGGAAGACATCGGCCGGCGCCTGTCGGAAAGCTCGGACAAGATCGAGCAACGCTATGACCGCGCCTCGGGCGAACTGGCCGAGCGGATGCGGATGAGCGAGGAGCGCACCGCCCGCCTGCTGGCCGAGGCGCGCGACAGCATCGACGCGCGCGGTCCCACGCCGATCCGCGACAAGCCGCTCGACAGCGAGCCGGCATGGAGCCCGGCGCGCCCGGTTCTGGAACGCGCCGCGCCGGCAACGATCCAGTCGACCTCCGTCGATGGCGACTGGCGCGCTGCCGCCTTCCCCGACGAGACCTTCACCGACCAGGATGCCTGGTCCAGCGATCCGGTCACGCCCGAAGTCGCCGCCGCCTCGCCTTTCCCGGCGACCGCCTTCGCCGATCCTGAAGCCGACACGGTCACGGCCGAGGCGGACGAAACGCCGGCGCGTCAGGTCGATCCCGATGGCGTCGAACCCATCATCCAGCCCTTCAGCGGCTTCGGCGGCGCCGATGTCGAGGATGCGCTGGAAGCGACCTCGCCCGGCTTCTCGACCGCATCGACCGAGAAGCGCGACGCCCCCGTTCTGGACGCCGACGACGACGATTTCGGCGGCGAGACTGAGTTCGTCGATCCGCGTCGCCTGCGCGCTAGCATGGAAGCCGCAGCCGCCGCCGGTCGCGCCTCTGCGACCCGCAGCACCATCGACGCCGCCCGCGCCGCCATCACGACGCCGCCCGAGCCGGAACCGGCGCCGCGTTCGGGCTTCGGCCTCAAGCGCGGCGGCAAGTCCAAGCTGCAGGAGCGGCTGGACAGGCAGGCGGCCAAGGACGGCTCGACCGTCAAGAAGACCTTCCTGGCCTCGGTCACGGCGGTCGCCCTGACCGGCGGCGTCTATGGCTATCTGTCCCTGACCGACGGCGGCGCGCCAGACTTCGAGCTGCCGAGCTTCGGCGGCGCCCAGGCTGCTGGCCCCGCCATGCCTATCGCCGCCTCGGCCGTGACGCCGACCGGCGTGCGGCCGACCTTCGACCTCGCCGGTCCCGGCGCGGCCGACTACGAAACGGCTATCGGCAAACTGGAGGCCGGCGACAGCACCGGCCTGGACGGCATGAATCGTGCCGCCAACCTGGGCTATGCCCCGGCCCAGACCTATCTGGGTCAGCTCTATCTGGACGGCGCCAACGGCGTGCCCGCCGACCCGGCGCAAAGCCGCCAGTGGGGCCGTCGTGCGGCCGAGGGCGGGGATCCGCGCGGGATGCATCTCTATGGGATGCAGCTCTATGAAGGCGACGGCGGCGCGACCAATCAGGCCGAGGCCCTGACCTGGCTGCTCAACGCCGCCGAGCGCGGTCTGCCGGACAGCCAGTATAATGTTGCGCGCATCTATGAGACCGGCGCCGACGGCGTGGCCAAGAATGCGACCGAAGCCCTGAAGTGGTACATGATCGCCGCGCGCGGTGGGGACTCCGAGGCCCAGGCCGCCGTGACGCGCCTGCGTCCGACGGCCAGCGCCACCGCCCAGCGCGCCGCCCGCACCGCCGCAGACGCCTTTGTGGCCCAGTCCCAACCCGCTTCGCAGGCGACGGGCTAGATTCACGCGCGCCGGGCGGCTATCGGTCGCCCGTCGTCGAACGACCTCGTCCCCGCCTGACGGCGATCCTTTAACCGCTCCAGCCGAAGGCGCGTCCTTTGGACATCTATCTGCCGATCGCCGAGGTTTCGGTGAACTGGCCGACCCTGGTGATCCTGGGGGCGGTGGTCGGATTCGTGTCCGGCCTGTTCGGCATCGGCGGCGGCTTCCTGATGGCCCCGATCCTGGTCTTCCTGGGCATCCCCCCGACCGTCGCCGTCGCCAGCCAGGCCAGCCACGTCGTCGCCTCTTCCACCTCCGGCGTCATCCGCTATGCGGGCGCAGGCGCTGTCGATTTCAAGATGGGTTCGGTCATGGCGGCCGGCGGCGCGGTCGGCGCCCTGGCGGGGGTCGAGCTGTTTCGATATCTGCGCCTGCTGGGCCAGGCCGACCTGGTCGTCGCCGTCTCCTACCTCGTCTTCCTGGGCGCTATCGGCGTCCTGATGCTGAACGAGAGTCTGACCGAGATCCTGCGTCGTCGTCGGGGCCTGCCCGCGCCGCACAAGCAGCGCCGGCGGCCGATGTGGCTGTATGGTCTGCCGCTGAAGATGAAGTTCCCCAAGTCGGGTCTTTATATCAGCGCCCTGCCGCCGTTCGGCCTGGGCGTGTTCGCCGGGGTCCTGTCGGCCATCATGGGGGTCGGCGGCGGCTTCATCCTGGTTCCGGCCATGCTTTATATCCTGCGGATGCGGGCGGGCGCGGTGGTGGGGACCAGCCTGTTCCAGATCATCATCACGACTGCGATCACCACCATCCTTCAGGCCGGCCGCAACCAGACGGTCGATATCGTCCTGTCCACCATCCTGCTGCTGGGCGGCGTGGTCGGCGCCCAGGTCGGCGCCCGGTTCGCCGGTCGTTTCCGTGCCGAGGAGCTGCGCGCGGCGCTGGGGCTGATCGTGCTGCTGGTCGGGATCCAGATGGGGCTGGACCTGTTCGTGCGCCCCAACGACATCTTCATGATCGCGCCGGGGATCGCGGACTGATGCAGGCGCTTCCTCCTCCCCCGCCGGCGATCACAGCCCCGGCCCCGGATCGGTCCGAGGCGACGACGGGCGATCTGCGCGTCGCCGCCGCCTTGACCGACGCCCAAGTCCGGGTCGATTCCAGTTTCACGGGCGCGTCCATCGTCCTGTATGGCGCGGTGTTCAATCCGACGTCCGAACCGGCCGATGTCGTGGTGGTGGTGCGGGGGCCGGACGCGCCGATCCGCCTGGTCAAGAAGACCCGAACCTCGGGCGTCTGGCTGAACAGCCGGCCGGTACTGTTCGAAGGCGCGCCCGGTTTCTATATGACCGCCTCGACCCGCCCGCTCAGCGACATCGCCGACTTCGGCCAGCTGCGCCGCCTGGGCGTCGGGGTCGATCACCTGCGCATCGACGCACCGGAAGAAAGCCGCACTGTCACCCGTTACGGCGTGCGCGACGTGGTCGTCAGCCGGCTGGGCGACGACTATCTGGACTGGCGCCGCGCCGTGATCCGGCTGAAGGAGGCCGCCGCCCTCTACGACACCGATTCTCAAGGAGTGGAGTTCGTGGATCGGGGCCTGTTCCGCGCCGAGGTCGAACTGCCCACCGTCGCCCCTACGGGCAAATACTACGCCGAGGTCTGGCTGTTCCAGAACGGCGAACCGCAGTCGGTCTCCAACCTGACGCTGACGGTCGAGAAGGTCGGGCTGGAGCGCGACATCTACGAGTTCGCCCACCGTCGTCCGTGGCTGTACGGGGTGTTGTGCGTCGTGCTGGCCGCCCTGACCGGCTACGGCGCCTCACGCATCTTCAGTCGCCGGAGCTGAAGCCCAGTTCGGCGCGCAGGGCTTCAACCGTCAATCCGCCCGCCCGCAGTTCGGCCAAGGTGACCGAACGATCGCGCTTGGCGTAGCGCCGCCCGTCCGGTCCCGCCAGCAGCCGGTGATGGCGATAGGTCGGCGCCGGCCAGCCCATCAGCGTCTGGATCAGACAATGCACATGGGTCGCCTCGAACAGGTCCTGGCCCCGGATCACATGGGTCACGCCCTGCAGCCCGTCGTCGTGCGTCACCGCCAGATGATAGGCGACGCCCGTATCCTTGCGCGCCAGCACCACATCGCCCGCCGCCTCGGGATCGACGGCGACGACGCCGGTTTCGCCGTTCGGACCCTCCCCCTCCTCGACGAAGCCCAGGCCGTTCCAGACCGTCTCGCCCAGCGCCTCGCGCGCCCGATCCAGCGACAGCCGCCAGGCGAAGGGCGCGCCCGAGGCCAGCAGCCGCGCCTCTTCATCCGCCGGATGCGGGCCGGGCCGCACCGCCTCCATCGCCCCGTGCGGCGCGTCGCCGATGGCGTTCAGGATTTCCTTACGCGTGCGGAAACACCGATAGAGCAGGCCGCGCGCTCTCAAGCCTTCGATCACGGCGGCGTAGTCGTCCAGATGGTCGGACTGTCGCCGCACCGGCGTCTCCCAAGCCAGACCCAGCCAGGCCAGGTCCTCCAATATCGCCGCCTCATATTCCGGCCTGCACCGCGTCGGGTCGATATCCTCGATCCGCAACACGAACCGCCCGCCCGCCGCCTTCGCCGCGAACCAGGCGGTCAGGGCCGAAAAGGCGTGCCCTTTATGCAAGCGGCCGGTGGGGGAGGGGGCGAAGCGGGTGGTGAACATCGCGATGATCCTAGCGGTTTGCGGCCGTCAACGGCGCCCCCGCTCTTTCCGACAGGCGCGACGAGCCGTAAGCATGACGAATGCCGCTTCAACCCACGCCCCAGGACATCGCCGCCGCGCGCGAAGCGCTGGTCGCCGCCGATCCGGCCATGGCGCGGGTGCATGCGCAGACGCCCGCCTTCGAGTGGCGGCTGCGGGTCGGTGGGTTCGAGGGGCTGTTTCGCATGATCGTGGAGCAGCAGGTGTCGGTGGCCTCGGCCGCCTCGGTCTGGGCGCGGCTGCGGGAGGGGATGGGCGGGATCACGCCCGAGCTGTTGCTGGCGCATGATCTGGACCAACTGCGCGGCATGGGCCTGTCGCGGCAGAAGGCGACCTATGGCCAGGGCATCGCGCGGGCCCAGATCGCCGGCGAAATCGATCTGGAGCATCTGGCCAGTCTCGACGACGAAGCCGCAATCGCCGCCCTGACGGCGTTGAAGGGCGTGGGGCTTTGGACGGCCGAGGCCTATCTGTTGATGTGCGAGGGGCGGCTGGACGTGTTCCCAGGCGGCGACGTGGCGCTGCAGGAGGCGATCCGCTGGGCTGACGGCGCCGATGTGCGACCCGATCAGAAGGGCGCCTACGCCCGCGCCGAGGTTTGGCGGCCCTATCGCGCGGTGGCGACCCATCTGCTGTGGGCCTGGTACACGGGCGTAAAACGCGGCGAGATCTTGCTGGAGGCTGCGCCATGACCCCGCTCGATCCCGTCCTGACCGAACCCCTGCGCAATCCTCAGACCGTGCTGTCGGCGCTGGATTTCGCCGGCGTGGCGGTGTTCGCAGCGACCGGCGCCCTGGCCGCCGCGCGCGAGAAGCATGACGTGGTCACCTTCGCCTTCTTCGGCGCCATCACCGGGGTGGGCGGCGGCACCCTGCGCGACCTGTTGCTGGGCCTGCCCGTCTTCTGGGTGCAGGACTGGCGTTATCTGGCGGTCTGCCTTTTCGCCTCGACGGCCCTGTGGCTGGTGGGCCAGCGCGACTGGCGGTTCCGCGCCCTGCTGTGGCTGGATGCGATCGGTCTGGCGGCCTATGGCGTCATGGGTGCGGCCAAGGCGGAGGCGGCGGGCGCGCCGGCGCTGATCTGCATCGTCATGGGCACGCTGACGGCCTGTTTCGGCGGGGTGGTGCGCGACACGCTGGCGGGCCAGCCCTCGATCCTGCTGCGCCGAGAGATCAACGTCACGGCGGCCATACTGGCGGCGACCGTCTATATGGTGCTGAGGGTGCCCGGCACGCCGATCTGGCCCGCCGCCATCGTCGCGGCCCTGTCAGGTTTCCTGTTGCGCGCAGCAGCCCTGCGTTGGGGCTGGACCCTACCGGGCTTCCCGACACACGCCAGCCGGGCCTGAGCAGGTCATGAGCGAAATCCCCGCCGCTTATCGCGACGCGCCCCGTTGGCCGTTCGGCGACAGCCTGGAACTGGCCGACGAACTGCTGGCCCTGGTGCTGGCGGGCGGCAAGCGGGCCACCTGTTCGTCGCTGGCGGCGTGCGAAGCCGACATCATGCCGACCGTCGGCGAGGTCAGCGTGATCCTGGACGGCGCGGGAACGCCCCACTGCGCCATCCGCACGACCCAGGTCGAGATCATGGCCTTCGAAGACGTCAGCGAAGATTTTGCTCGCGCCGAGGGGGAGGGCGATCTGAGTTACGCATGGTGGCGGGACGCGCACGAGGCCTATTACAGACGCGAAGGCAGCTGGGCGCCGGGCATGAAGGTCGTCTGCGAGCGGTTCGAACTGGTCGAGGTCTTCTGACGCCGCGTCACGAAAACGCTGCACACTGGTCATGGCGATGAGCGGGAATCACGCGTAGGCTGTCGCTGCAAGACTAGGGAAGGAGACGTGTCCTCACCTCTGTCGCCTCGATATCCCCCCGTCCGCGCGGGAGGGCCTGATGCAGGTTCTCCATCGACCGCCCTCCGGCTTTCCCGCCTTGGTGCTGAACGCCGACTTCCGGCCATTGTCTTACTATCCGCTGTCGCTCTGGCCGTGGGAGGAGGCGGTCAAGGCGGTCTATCAGGACCGCGTGGACGTCGTGTCCCTGTATGACAAGGTCGTCCGCTCGCCCTCGATGGAGATGCAGCTTCCCAGCGTGATCGCGCTGCGCAGCTATGTGGACCAGGACCGCAACCCCGCCTTCACCCGCTTCAACGTCTTCCTGCGCGACGGTTTCGCCTGTCAGTACTGTGGGGAATCCAAGGATCTGACCTTCGACCACGTCATCCCCCGCTCGCACGGCGGCCGCACGACCTGGGAGAACATCGTCGCCGCCTGCAGCCCCTGCAACCTGGCCAAGGGCGGCCGCACCCCGCGCCAGGCCATGATGCCGATCCGCCGCGAACCCTATCGCCCCAACGCCTGGCAGCTCCAGGACGCCGGCCGACGTTTCCCGCCCCACTATCTGCACCAGAGCTGGCTCGACTATCTCTACTGGGACATCGAGCTGGAGCCCTAGGGGCGCAGAATGGCGCCCACGGGCGACGGGCCGGTCGAAGCGCGGCGGCGACGCAGGCGGCGGTCCAGGCGGTCGATTTCGGTCAGGGTCAGGTCGGGGTGGCGGCGGAACGACTGGCGCAACTGTTCGATACGGCCGGGCGCCCAGGCCGCCGTGACGCCGGCGGCGCCGGCCAGGAAGTCGACGATGGAGACGCTGCGGCCAGTCAGAGCCTGCAGCAGTTCGATACCGAACGCGGCGGCGATGACATACAGGGCCAGGTCGTCGCGCCGCTGGCTGGGCGCGATCAGGAACAGGCCGCTGGCGACGCCATAGAAGGCGATGACGTGGGCGGCCTTGTCGTTCAGGCCGAAGACCTGCTCCAGCCCCTGGAACGGTCCCAGCATCAGGACGGCCATGCCCAGCGCCGCCAGGGCGAAGCCGAGGCGGGCGGCCATGACGATGCGGCGGGGCGTGAGCATGAGGCGGGCGTCCGTGACGTTGATCCGCCGTCATCCTGCATCGCCGTCCGCCAAGATGCGGTGAAGCGACGTGCTGAACGCTTTACGAACGCCCTATCGCAGCACGGACCAGTCCAGGGCGTGGACCCGGTCTCGCCCGAGGGCGGCGGCCAGGGGCGGGGCGGCGAACAGATCGGCGATGGCGGGATCGCGTACGTTCAATCCGCCGGTGAAGGCGCCGAAGGCCGGAAGGACGATGCGCGATCCGTCCGTGACGAAACACGGCCGCCGCACGCCGCGTCCATAGGCGGCGACCTTGGCGGCGGGATGAAGGTGTCCCGCGACCTCGCCGCGCCGGTCGTCGTGGGCCGTCAACGGTTCCGGCTCGTGCGTCAGGCGAAGCGGGCCCAGGGCCATGTCGCCGACGATTCTGCCGGGCAGGCGGGCCGCCGTGTCGGCATCGCGCGCCATGCTGCGGTTCAGGGCCTCGCGGTCGTGGTTGCCCTCCAGCCACAGCCAGTCGCGCCCCGACGCCAGCCGGTCCAGACGCGCGCGGTCTTCGGCCGCCATGCGGGGAATGGCCTTAGTGTCATGGAAACTGTCGCCCAGCAGCACGACCATGGCCGGGTCCAGTTCGGCGATCTCGGCCTCCAGCTTGTCCAGCGTGGCGCGGCTGTCATAGGGCGGCAGCAGCTGTCCGCGCACGGCGAAGGCGGACCCTTTTTCCAGATGCAGGTCCGCGACGATCAGGGCGCCGTGCGCCGGAACCCAAATGGCCCCGGAACAGCGCAGCACGCAGGCCTCGCCCGCGATCCGCACGCTCAACGACCCGCAGGTCTTGCGGGCAGGCGACAGGGTCTGACGCAGGGCGGCGTTCATGCGGCCCCCGACTGGGTTTGCGGTTCAGCGTCGTCCATGACCTCTGCGATCAGCAGGTCGGCGCTCTCGTCCAGGATCATTTCGGCGGCGTCCCCGCCCACCCGCTCGCGCCCGATCTGGACCAGCACCGGCACGCAGAAGGGCGAGGGCCGCGTCAGGGGCTGATGCCGGATCCGGCCCTCTATCCGCGTCAGCATCTGGCCTAGCCTGGCCACGTCGAGCAGGCCGGAGGCGGCGTCGGCGCGGGCGGTCTTCAGCAGCAGGTGATCGGGTTGGTGGCGGCGCAGCACGTCGTAGATCAGGTCGGTGGAAAAGGTCACCTGGCGGCCGGTCTTCTCGGCGCCGGGCTGGCGGCGCTCGATCAAGCCCGAGATCAGGGCGCAATTGCGGAAGGATCGCTTCATCATGAAGCTTTCCTCCAGCCAGGCCTCCAGATCGTCGCCCAGCATGTCGGACTGGAACAGGGCGTCCAGGTCGATGTCGTCCATCGGCTTGATCGACCAGATGGCCAGCGAATAGTCGGTGACGACGAAGCCCAGCGGACCCACGCCCATCCGGTCCAGCCGCCGCGTCAGCAGCATGCACAGTGTGGTGTGCGCCAGATTGCCCTCGAACGGATAGGCGACGAGGAAATGGCGGCTGCCGCGCGGAAAGGTCTCGACCAGCATGGATTCCGCATTGGGAATGACCGAGCGCGTCTCCTGAAGCTCCAGCCACTCCTGCACGTCGGGCGGCAGGACGCGCCAGTGATCGCGGTCGTGAATCATCGTCCGCACCCGGTCGGCCAGCGAGGTCGACAGCGGGAACTTCGACCCGCCCCAGGACGGGATCTTGGGATCCTTGTCGTTGGCGTGGGTGACCAGGGCGTCGGTGCCGGTGATGCCCTGGAACGCCCAGACCTGGCCGGCGAACAGGAAGGTGTCGCCGGGTGTCAGCTGTTCGAAATACCACTCCTCGGCCTCGCCCACCTTTCGTCCGCCGATCAACTGGCGCGACGCCCCGCCCCGGCGGCTGGCGACGCGCACGTTCAGGGTTCCGGCCGAGACGATGGCCCCGACGTTCATGCGGTGGCGTTGGGCGATGTGCTGGTTGCGGACCTTCCAGCGGCCATCCTGGGTTCTGACGATGCGGGCGAACCGGTCATAGGTGCGCAGGGCATATCCGCCGGTGGCGACGAAATCGACCACCTCCTCGAACTGCTCCCACGTCAGGTCGCGATAGGGACCGCAGCCGGTGATCTCGTCGTACAGGGCCTGCATGTCGAAGGCCTCCGAACAGGCCACGCCCATCACGTGCTGCGCCAGGGTGTCGAGGGTGCCGATATGGACCGGCTCCCAGTCGAAGGCGTTGTCGGCCACCGCCTCGCGCGCCGCCTGGCATTCCAGCATCTCGAACCGGCTGGCGGGCACCAGCAGGGCGCGCGACGGCTCATCCAGCCGGTGGTTGGCGCGGCCGATCCGCTGGACCAGGCGGCTCGATCCCTTCGGCGCCGCCATCTGGATGACCAGGTCCACGTCGCCCCAGTCGATGCCCAGATCCAGCGTCGAGGTGCAGACCACGGCCCGCAGATCGCCCCGCGCCATCGCCGCCTCGATCTTGCGCCGCTGCTCGGCGGCCAACGAGCCGTGGTGCAGACCGATGGGCAGGTTCTCGTCGTTGATCGCCCACAGCTGCTGGAACACGAACTCCGACTGCCAGCGGGTGTTGACGAAGATCAGCGCCAGGGTCGATCGCTGGATGGCGGAGTAGACTTCCGGGATGGCATGCTGGCCCGTGTGGCCCGCCCACGGCACCTTGCCCTCGGAGATCAGCACGTCGATGACGGCGGGGGCGCCGGGGTCGCCACGGACCAGTTGGACGGCGTCCAGAGCCCCTCCACCCCTGGCTTCGCCAGCGGTCCCCCTCCCCATTTCATGGAGAGGAGACGATGCGGCATCTGTCTCCTCCCCGCTGTGCGGGGAGGGGGACCGCGAAGCGGTGGAGGGGCTCTCTGTGTTCGCATCACCCGGCGCCAACCACCCCCGGATCAGATCGGGATCCTCGATGGTCGCGCTCAGACCCACGCGCCGCATCCCTGGCGAAAAGCTCTGCAACCGCCCCAGCCCCAGCGACAGCAGGTCGCCGCGCTTGCCGCTCCAGATCGCATGCACCTCGTCCAGCACGACGCATTTCAGGTCGGCGAAATAGGATCGCGCCCCCTCCCAGGCGCAGAACAGGGCCAACTGCTCGGGCGTGGTCAGCAGGATGTCGGGCGGAAAATCGCGTTGCCGCTGACGCTTGGACTGCTTCGTGTCGCCGGTCCGCGTCTCGACGTGGATGTTCAGCCCGATCTCTCGGATCGGCGTCATCAGATTACGCTCGACGTCGGTGGTCAGCGCCTTCAGCGGTGATAGATACAGCGTATGCACCCCCGACCCCGGCCCGGTCGCCGGCCTTGGCCCGCGCTCCGCCAGTTCGATCAGGCTGGGCAGAAACCCCGCCAGCGTCTTGCCCCCGCCGGTCGGTGCGACCAGCAGCGCATGCCGGCCCGCTTCACCCGCCGCGACCATCTCCAACTGATGCCGCCGAGGCGACCAGCCGCGCAACGCGAACCAGTCGGCGAACAGGGGCGGAAGCGTTGCGGGAGCGGCGGCGGTCGTCACGAAGCCGATATAGCATGTTCCCGTTCCGTTTCAGCCCCGAGGTCGCTATCTATCGACCGTGTCCGACGAATCCGTCATCGCTGAAACCCGCCTGACCGGCGCCGAGCCGTGGGCGGGACTGCCGCCGGCGCTCGCCACGCCGCCCGGCGCGGGTGCGGTATGCGACGAGGCGGGTGCGAGGAAGATTGGGCGCGGGGCGGCTGAGGGCGTGTTCACAACCGGGCCGGTCATTGTGGCGCACGCCTCGCTGACGGCGCGGCGGCTGGGGCTGACACCGCCGCCGAGGTCGCCCGAGTTGATGGATGTGCTCGAGCTTTACGCCTTCGTGCGGCCGGCGCGGTTCTGCGCGCCGTCGCCAACGGGGCTGGCCCTGTCGCTGGGGCTGGCCGAGCCGAAGTCGGCGGAGGAACAGGCGGCGGCCCTGCGCGAGGCGGCGGGCCTGCTGCTGCGAGAACTGACCGAGCCGGCCTATCCCGAACGCGAGGCGGCGTATGTCCTGGCCCTGACGATGCAGCGGGCGGGCTGGGCCTGGGGCGAGCGGGTGGTTCAGGCGCTGGAGGCCGGCGGCGTGCGGGCGCGCCAGCATCGCGGGTCGGGCCTGGACGTCTGGTCGCGCCTGACCGAATGGGAGGACGAGGCGCCGCGCGGCGAGGCGGGCTCGGCCCCGGTCGACAGCGAGAGCGCGCGCATCCGGCTGGAGAAACTGCTTCAGGCCTCGGGCCTGGACGAGACACGGCCGACCCAATCGGATTACGCGGCCGAGGCCGCCTTCGCCTTTTCGCCGCGCAACGAGGAGGGGCGACCCCGTGTTCTGCTGGCCGAGGCGGGGACCGGCACGGGCAAGACCCTGGGCTATCTGGCGTCCGCCTCGCTGTGGGCCGAGCGGAACCAGGGGGCGGCGTGGATCTCGACCTATACCCGCGCCCTGCAGCGCCAGATCGACCGGGAGAGCCATTCGCTGTGGCCCGATCCGGCCGAGCGCAAGAAGAAGGCGGTGATCCGCAAGGGGCGCGAGAACTATCTGTGCGTCCTGAACCTGCAGGACATGGTCCAGGCGGCCCAGCTGGGGAACGGCGACCTGATCGGTCTGGCGCTGGCCGGGCGATGGGCGCTGCATACGCGCGACGGGGACATGACGGGCGGCGACTTCCCCGGCTGGCTGCCCGGCCTGTTCGCCATGCCGGCGGCCCATGCGGCGGGGGCGGCGAACCTGGTGGATCGGCGCGGCGAATGCGTCCACGCCGCCTGTCCGCACTACCGCACCTGTTTCGTGGAGAAGACCATTCGCGCCAGCCGCCGTGCCGACCTGGTCATCGCCAACCATGCTCTGGTCCTGACCCAGGCGGCGTTCGACGGCGCGCGGTCGGCGCGAGGTCAGAAGCAGGACGGCGAGACGGCGGCCCTGAAGCGCATCGTCTTCGACGAGGGCCACCATTTGTTCGATGCGGCCGACAGCGCCTTTTCCGCCTGTCTGTCGGGCCAGGAGGCGGCCGAACTGCGCCGCTGGATCCGCGGGCCGGAAGGGCGGGGGCGTCGCGGGCGTGGGCTGGAACAGCGGCTGGGCGACATGGTCGGGGACAATGAGGCGGCGCTGAAGGCGCTTCAGGACGCCATCCGCGCCTCGGCTGCGCTGCCGGGCGAAGGCGTGTCCGGCCGCGTCGCTCCGGCTTCGGGCGAGGTCAACCCCATCGGCCCGATCGAGGCCTTTCTGGCCGCCGCCCTGGATCAACTGCGCGCCCGCACCGCCGAGACCAACACCTATGGCGGGCCAGAGTTCGGCATGGAATGCGCGCTGAAGCCCGTCACCGATCCGGTCGCCGAAACCGCCCGCGCGGCGGCCCAGGCCCTGGCCGCCATCGAGGCCCCGCTGCTGGCCCTGTCGCGGCATCTGGAGGACATTCTCGACGACGAGGCGGCCGAGCTGGACGGCTCGCAGCGGTCGCGGATCGAGGGGGCGTTGCGCGGTCTGGACCGGCGCGCGCGCATGACCCTGCCGGGATGGCGGTCCATGCTGGCGGCGCTGGAGGACGGGGGCGATCAGCCCGATCCCGACTTCGTCGACTGGCTGTCGGCCGAGACGGCGTTCGGCCGCATCCACGACGTGGCCCTGCGTCGTCACTGGATCGACCCGACCGTGCCGCTGGAGGCCGCCGTGATCGTGCCGTCGCACGGGGTGCTGGTGACCTCGGCGACCCTGTCGGATCCGATGCAGGAGGACCCGTTCGACCTGGCGCGGATGCGGACCGGATCGGCCCGTCTGATCGATCCGCCGCGCACCCTGAAGGTCGAAAGCCCGTTCGACTATGCGGCCAACAGCCGGGTCATCGTCGTCAACGACCTGGTCAAGGACGATCCACGCCAGACGGCGGCGGCGATGCGCGAACTGTTCCTGGCGGCAGGGGGCGGGGGGCTGGGCCTGTTCACCGCCATCCGCCGGCTGAAGGCGGTCTATGAGCGGCTGGGGCCGGATCTGGCGAAGTCGGGCCTGCCTCTGTACGCCCAGCACGTCGATCCGCTGGAGGTCGGGGCGCTGGTGGACATGTTCCGGGTCGAGGAGAACTCTTGCCTGCTGGGCACCGACGCCGTGCGCGACGGGGTGGACGTGCCGGGTCGCAGCCTGCGCGTTCTGGCCTTCGACCGCGTGCCGTGGCCTCGCCCGGACCTGCTGCACAAGGCGCGGCGCGAACGGCTGGGTGGGAAGGGGTATGACGACGCCCTGGCCCGCGCCCGTATCGCTCAGGCCTTCGGGCGGCTGATCCGGCGCGGCGACGACAAGGGGGTCTTCCTGATGCTGGACGCCGCCACGCCGACGCGGCTGTTCGCCAGCCTGCCGCCGGGCACCGAGGTCCAGCGTATGGGCCTGGCCGATGCGGTGGAACTGACCCGCAGCTTCCTGAACCCCGAGACGACCTGAGATGTCGAAGACCACGCCCGCGACCGTCGCCCTGACCAAGGCCGGCGTCGCCTTCGATCTGTTCCCCTACGACTATGATCCCGATGCGCCGCGCGTGGGGTTGCAGGCCGCCGAGGCCCTCGGGATTGCGCCCGAGCAGGTGTTCAAGACGCTGATGGTCCTGATCGACGGCGCGCCCGCCTGCGTCATCGTGCCGTCCGACTGCGAGGTCAGCATGAAGAAGCTGGCGGCGGTGCTGGGGGGCAAATCGGCCCAGATGATGAAGCCCGCCGACGCCGAACGGCTGACGGGCTACAGGGTCGGCGGGGTCAGCCCGTTTGGTCAGCGCAAGTCCGTGCCCACCGCGATGGACGAGACGGCGATCCTGTTCGATCAGGTGCTGATCAATGCAGGCCAGCGCGGGCTGTTGCTGGGCTTACCGCCGGAGGATGCGCGCAGCGTCGCGGATGCGGTGCTGGCTGATCTGACGGCCTAGAACGCCTTATCCCCGCGCCGTTCGTTGCGCTATAGGACCGCCGAACACCGGAGTTTTCATGACCGACGCCACGACCAAGCGACCCAGCCGCAAGGGCCTTTATGCGCCCTTCATCCTCGTGCTGATCGCCTTGGCGGCCTGGACCGGCTGGTGGGTCTTTCTGACGCGCCAGATCGACACGCGGCTTGAGGCCCAGGTCCAGACCCTGCGTCAGGACGGGTGGGACGTGCGGTTCGCGGGCAAGACCATCACCGGCTGGCCCTTCCGCGCGCGTGTCGGCCTGACCCAGCTGGTGGTCGAGACGCCGTCGGGTCACGCGATCAATGCGGCCGAACTGAACGCCGAGGCCAATGCCTATCAGCCGACAAAATGGGTGGTGGTGGCGCCGCAGGGGCTGATGCTGACCCGCGCCGGCAAGGGCGAGGTCGCGGTCAAGGGCGACGCGATCCGCATGAGCGCCAGCGGCATAGACCAGCGCTGGCCCAATCTGGCGCTGGAGATGGTCAATCCGGTCTTTACGACCCAGACCGGCGCCGAACCCTTTCCCATCGCGCGCGCCGCGCGGATCGAATTTTACGCCCGGCCGCATCTGGAAGGCTCGACGGCGCCCACCGACGACGTCGATGTCATGTTCCGCCTGGTGGACGGCCAGGGGCGCGCCGACGGCCCGGTCGAAGGCTTCGCCCAGGACGGCCGCCTGACCACCCAGCTTGAGGCCGTGATCGGCCAGGCCAGCCTGTTGAAAACCGGCGGCGATGCGGCCGGGGTCTTCTCGGCCTGGACGAAGGCAGGCGGGACGTTCCGCAATGTGCGCGGCGACCTGCAGGCGGGGGACAGCCGCGCGACCCTCAGCAGCGCCGTGTTGCGCGCCGATGCGAACGGCCGCCTGACGGGTCAGGTGGAACTGCAGGCGCAGAAGCCTCTGCCCGCGCTGGCCGGTCTGATGGCGACGCGGCAGGGGCCGGTCAACCGGATCGGCGCGGCCGGGGCCGCTGCTGCGGCGGGCGCCGCCCAAGCAACAGGAAAGGCGACGGGCCAGGAGCAACTGCCCCTGACGCTGGTGTTCCGCGACGGCCGCACCTGGCTCGGGCCCTTCCCCCTGGCCCCGGCGCCCAAGCTGTTCTGATGGCCCTGTTGAACGAACCCGAGACGAACGAGGCCTTGCTGGCGCTGGACCGCGCCCTGGTCGAGGCGGTGAAGGCACGCGTGGCGGCGGGGCCGCGCGACCGGGCCGACGCCTCGGCCATCGCCTTGCGCCAGTTGCTGGACGGCGCGTCGCCTTCCGAAGCGGGGGCCGTCAAGGCGGTGTGGGGCCGGCTGGAGGTCGCCACCGGCCCGGCGCTGGTCGTCTGCGGCGGCCTGGCCCAGGCTCTGGCGGTCGATCGCTACGGCCTGGGATCTCGCCCGATGTCGGCGGACGACGCCTTGAAGGCGGTCGAGGCCGGGTCGCGCGCGGTGATCGACCTGACGCCCGACCGGCCGTGGTGGGGGCGTCTGCTGGCCCGGCCCGAGCTGAAGATCGTCGGCGCCTTGCCGGACGACCGACGCGGCCGGCCCCAGGCCTTTGTGGTGTCGAAGGAAACCTCCGGCCCGACCGGCGACGACCGCAGCTTCTGGGTCACCGACAGCGGCTGGTCCGAGACCAAGATCGTCGAGGCCCTGGGCGAGGCCGGACTGGTCGCCGATCCGTTGGCGGCGGCGGGCGGCTTGAAGCTGTTCATGCTGACGGGCTATGTGCAGCCCGAGGACGGGCGGCTGAAGACCGCGCCCGGCCGCCTGAACGGCGTCATCGGCGCCGCCCCCATCTATTAGTTCAAGGTTTCCCATGACCGACGCGCCCGCCCCCAAGCCCGGCATCCTCGACATCGCCCCCTATGTCGGCGGCAAGTCGTTCATCGCCGGCGTCGCCGAGCCGTTGAAGCTGTCCTCGAATGAGAACATGCTGGGCGCGGGCGAAAAGGCGCGGTCCGCCTATGAAGCCGCGATCAAGAACATCCACGTCTATCCCGACGGCCGGGCGACCAAGCTGCGCGATGCGGCGGCCGAGATCCACGGGCTGGAGCCTGAACGCCTGATCTTCGGCAATGGCTCGGACGAGGTTTTCGCCCTGCTGAACCAGACCTATCTGACGGCCGGCGACAACATCGTCTGCGGCCAGTACGGCTTCCTGGCCTACCGGATCAGCGCCCTGGGCTGCGAGGCCCAGGTCAAGCTGGCGCCTGAGCCGAACTTCAAGGTCGAGGTCGATGCGCTGCTGGCCCAGGTCGATGACCGGACCAAGATCGTCTATGTTTCCAACCCGTCGAACCCGACCGGCAGCTACAATACGGGCGAGGAAATTCGCCGCCTGCACGCCGCCCTGCCGGCCCACGTCATCCTGGTCGTGGACGAGGCCTATGCGGAATATGTAACCGAGGCCGATTGGGAGACCGCATTCCCGCTGGCCCGCGACGCACAGAACATCGTCGTCACCCGCACCTTCTCCAAGATCCACGGCCTGGGCGGTCTGCGCATCGGCTTCGGCTATGCGCCGCTGAAGGTCGCCGAGGCCATCGACCGCATCCGCCTGCCGTTCAACGTCTCGGTGCCAGGCGTCGACGCCGCGACCGCCGCCCTGTTCGACGAGGCGCACCAGACGGCGTCGCGCGACCTGGTGTCGAACTGGAAGCCGCGCCTGACCCAGGCCCTGCGCGGCTTCGGCCTGGAGGTGCTGCCCAGCGCCGGCAACTTCGTGCTGGTGATGTTCGATGGCGCCGAACGCGCCGCCGCCGCCAACGAATACCTCAACACCAAGGGCATCATCGTGCGCCCCGTCGGCGGCTACGGCCTGCCCCAGGCCCTGCGCATCACCATCGGCACGGAAGACCAGAACCGCGCCGTGATCGACGCGCTGAGCGAGTTCGCGGCGAGCTGACGCAATCGTCTCCTCCCCGCGAAGCGGGGAGGGGGACCGTGTAGCGGTGGAGGGGCTCTTCAAGCCCACAGACGCCTGTCCTGTATTGCAGAGCCCCTCCGTCACGGCGCGAAGACGCGCCGTGCCACCTCCCCATCGCTGCGCGATAGGGAGGAGACGGATCGACCGTCAGTCCGCGCTGGAAAACCGCACTACGCCGATCAGGCCGGCGCGCCAGATGCCTTCGTCGTCGACCAGGGGGCTGTCCTTGGTGTCGCCAAGGCGCTGCTCATAGTTGACGAAGCCGCCCAGACCGAAACGCTTGCCGACCGGAATGGCCAGGAAGGCGACGGCGCCCGCGCCCGACAGGCCGCCTGACGCCTCGTAGGGTTGATAGCCGCTGCCCGGCGCCTGCTCGGTCGTGATGCCGTAATAGCGTTGCAGGCGCTTGTCGTCGCCGCCGGTGACGTAGCCGCTGACCCGCAGCAGGCCGACCGGCGTCACGCGTTGATGGCCGACCGAGGCGAAATACTGCATTCCGGCGTCGTCGCCCGAGACGTCCTGGGCGATGCGGCCGCCGACCACGATCCCGCCGAACCGCTTGTAGGCATACAGGGCGGCGTCAGCGCCCAGACCCGGGCGTTCCAGGCTGGAACCCTCGATGTCGCCGGCCGAGAAGCGCGGGCGAAGTTGGACCCCGGCGCGCAAGTCGTCGCTCTTGACCGCATTCCAGCCCACGCCGTCCAGCCCGTTGGCATAAACCACGTCCTTGTAGTTGGCCGAACCCCAGGCGGTGTAGTTGATGTCGTCGCCGGTATTGCCCGTCGCGCTGAAGCCGTGGGTGATCCCGCCGCCGACCTCGACCCGCCAGGTCTTGGGGGCCTCGACCTGCTCATAGGGCTGCGACTGGGCCAGGGCGGAGCCGGCCACGGCGGCGAAGGCGACGGAGAGCAGAAGGGGGCGAAGCATCGGGCGTTTCCATGATTTGCGCCCGAGCGGGGAGTTCAGGCCGGATCAGAATGCGCTAGCTGGGCCTTTGGCTCCAAAAGGGCGACCGAAGCCGTCTCGATGCGACTTTCCAGCAACGCCATCATGGCGCCGCGCTTCAGCTGGCCCGGGATCGGCTCCAGGAATTCGAACACCACCGTGCCCGGATAGCGGCGGAAACCATGGGCCGGCCAGTGGACGCCGGAGTTGGTGGCGACGGGCCAGCAGGGGCCTTCCAGATCGCGATAAATGGCCGCGACGCCGGGCTTGTAGTCGCCGGGCACGCCGGGATCGTTGCGGGTGCCCTCGGGGAAGATGACGATCTGGCGGCCTTCGGACAGGCGCTCGCGCGCCTGGCGGGTCATGTCCTTCAGGGCCTTGGCGTGACCGGCGCGGTCCACCGCGATCATCTTGGCCTTCCAGGCGAACCAGCCGAAGAAGGGCAGGGGCATCAGTTCCTTCTTCATCACGAAACAGGCGTCGGGCAGCACGGCCAGCAGGGCGACGATGTCCAGCATCCCCTGGTGTTTCGACGCGATCAAGGCCGCGCCGGAAGGGGCGTGTTCCAGCCCGCGCACCTCGACCTTGACCCCGGCGATCCAGCGCAGGCCGAACAGGACGATCTTGGCCCACAGTCGGCACACGCCCTGGGCATAGCGATGCGGTCCCAGGAGGGCGGGCGACAGGCCGACGGCGATGACCGGCATCGACAGATAGAGCCAGGCGGTGAAGAGCAGGGAACGCAGGGTGTTCACTTAAGGCGCGGCCTTTTCGTCAGGAGACGTGTCGGTGGAGGGCGTTACGGCGGCGGGCCGGTCGCGGGTGATGCGACGCACGCCCTCGCGACCCAGGACGGCCAGGTATTTCATATATTCCAGCGTCATGCGCCGCGCCGTCACCGCCGCCCGCCACCAGCGCGCATTGTCCAGCGACGGGGTGGAGATGGCGTAAGGCGTCAGCTTCACCCCTGGCAGCTGGCCCCGGATTTCGACCAGCGAACGCGGCATATGATAGTCGGAGGTGACCACGATCAGGCTGCGATAGCCCTTGGCGCGGGTCCAGGCGGCGATCTCCTGGGCGTTGCCGACGGTGTCCTCGGCCTCGAAGCCCAGATCGACGCAGCAGTTGAACAGGCGGCTGGAGCCGGGCGTCAGCTCACGCAGTTCGCGGCGACGGACCTCGCGATTGACGCCCGAGATCAGCACCCGCTCGCCCTTGCCCTGTTCCAGCAGGCGGATGGCGGTGTTGACCCGTTCGGACGAGGGGCCGGTCAGGGCGACGATGGCGTCGGCGCGTGCGGGATCGTCGGCGGGCGTCAGCTCGCGCACCCGATGGGCGAAGGCGAACAGGCCGACCAGCCAGATCAGGGCCGCGATGGCGATGACGCTCAACAGTCTCATGCGCCTCCCCCTTCTGTCGGCCTGCCTGACGCCAGCACCCGCATGGCGGCGAATCTCGCCGCGAGAACCGCAACCGTAGCCGCGAGCAGAGGGCATGGCGAGAGCAGCGCAAGGTCGCTCCAGGTGATCGGCAACGCCGCCGACAGCCCGTCCGATCCGCCCAGGAACCTCAGGAAGGCCAGCAGGATCGCAGCCAGCCCGGCCCCAATCGCGCCCGCGCCCGCCGCCATCAGGCCGAATCGCCGCTGGAACAGCCAGGCGATGGCCCCGTCGGTCGCCCCGTTCAGGCTCAGGGTCTCGATCACGCCTTGCCCGGCCGCAAGACCCGCGCGGGTCGCATAGGCGATAGCGGCGGCGGCGGCGAAGGCGATGGCCAGGAAGGCGGCGCCGGCCAGGGCCGTGATCAGGGCGGCGGACCGCTCGACCTCGCCGCGCCACAGGCTGTGGTCGTCTACTGTCGCATCCAGCCCGGCTTCGGCCAGGGCGCGGCTCAGGGTCACGGCGCTGGCGGGCGCCTGGGCGTTCAGCCGCACCGTCACCAGATGCGGCACGGGCAGGTCCGGCAGGACCGCGTCGCCCAGCCAGGGCCGCAGCAGGTCCTCGGCCGCCTTGCGGCTCAGGGCGGCGGCTTCTTCCACCCCGTCGACGCCCGACAGGGTCTCGGCCGCGCGGGCGGCGGCGGTGTCGCCGGTCTCGCCGACACTGGGGCGCACCTGCACCGTGGCCTCGGCGCCCAGTTGCCCGGCCCAGCCGTGGGCGGCGCGATCCGCAGCTGACGCGGCGACGGCGGCCAGACAGGCCAGGAAACACAGGACCGCAATGACGGTCATCAGCCACGGCTCGCCTGCTGCGGCGGGCGGCAGCAGGCCGGGCCGGCGGCTGGACAGGCTGAAATCGGACAGGCGGATCATGCGGCGACCCGCGACGGTTCGCTCAGACGCCCGGCGTCCAGCCTCAGGACGCGCGCGCCCGACCTCTGGGCCAGGGCCTCGTCATGGCTGGCGATCAGGACGGTGGCCCCCAGCTTGTTCAGCGACTGGAACAGCCGCAGCAGCTTGTCGGCCATGACGGCGTCGACGCTGCCGGTCGGTTCGTCCGCCACGATCAGGCCGGGTCGGGTGATGACGGCGCGGGCGATGGCCAGCCGCTGTTTCTCGCCGCCGGAAAGGGCGGGAGGTCGCGCGTCCATCCGACGACCAAGGCCGACCCATTTCAGCATCTCCTGCACATCGGCGGCATAGTCGGCTTCCGATCCGCCCGCCAGGCGCAGCGGCAGGGCGACATTGTCGAAGGCGGACAGGTGATCCAGCAGGCGAAAGTCCTGGAACACCACCCCCATGCGCCGTCGAAAAGCGGGGATGTCGCGCCGGTCGATGTGGGTGACATCCGATCCGAACAGGCGGATGGTTCCCGTCCTGGGCCGGTCCGCCAGCGTCAGCAGGCGCAGCAGCGAAGACTTTCCGGCCCCGGACGGCCCGGTAAGGAAGTGGAAAGAGCCACGCGGCAGAATGAGGTTAACGTCCCCCAGCACATCGGGCGCGCCAACATAGCCGAAGCCGACGCCCGACAGGCGAACGGTCTCAGTCACGGGGGCGGGTTCGGCGGGCGAGGACGGCATGGTATGTGTTTCAGGAACAGGGCGCGGCGTCGCGCCTTACGGGAGGGGGCGACAGCCTCGCAGTCAGCCACATGATACTGACCTGCCCGGCCTGCGCCACCAGCTATTTCATTCGTGACGACGCGGTCGGGCCCGACGGCCGCAAGGTGCGGTGCCAGTCGTGCGGCGAAGTGTGGCGCGCCACGCCCGACGAACCGCTGGAACTGACCCTGACGCCCGAGCCCAAGATCGCCCCCGCCGCTCCTGCGCCGGAGCCGGAACCCGCGCCGACCGCCAGCCTGGCCGAGACGCCCGCCCCGGAACTGCCCCGCGCCTTCCGCGCCCGCGCCGACCGCCAGAAGAAGCTGCGTCGCGCCGCCGCCCACGGCGTCGTCTGGGCCGGCCTGGCCAGCGTCTTCATCGGTCTGATCGTGGCGGCCTTCCTGTTTCGGGTCGAGATCGTCCAGGCCTTCCCCAAGGCGGCCTCGGCCTACAAATTCTTCGGGGCGACCGTGAACCCGGTCGGGCTGGACTTCGAGGCCCTGACCGCCAAGGCCGCGCCCGGCCGTCCCGGCATGGTCGTGGTGTCCGGCGCCATTCGCAATGTTCGCGACGTCGAGATCGTCTCGCCGCCCGTCCGCGTCGCCCTGGTGGACGCCAACGGCGCCGAGGTGGGCTTCAAGATCGTCCAGATCGACGCCGCGCCGGTCCTGCCGGGCAAGGTCCAGGGATTCGCCGCCCTGATCCCCGATCCGGGCGGACACGGCGCCGGCATCGGCGTCGACTTCGCCCCGGCGAAACCTGCCCCGGCCAAGCCGGCCGCAGGGCATGACGATGACAAGAAAGCCGAGTCGCACGGGGCCGAACCGACTTCCGACCATGCGCCTGCTGCAGCGGATGCTGCGGCCGCCCACGGCCTGCGCTCGGCGACCGCGCCTGGGGCCGATGCGCCGAACACTGCGGCGCCGATCGACGCGCGGCCTGTCGGTGCGGTGGACAAGGGGCATGATGAGGCGGTATCGGCCTCGCATCATGGCTGATCCCTCCCCGACGCCGACCGTTCTCTTGCCCGAGGCCGAGGTGGCGCGCATTGTCGCCGACCTGGCCCAGCGTATCGCCCCGGTGATCGACGACGACACCGTCGCCGCCGTGCTGCTGACGGGCGGCCTGTGGTTCGCCGCCGACCTGACCCGCGCCCTGTCGCGCGTGGGCCGCAACGTCCGCTTCGACGCCCTGTGGCTGGCCTCCTACGGCGACGAACAGACCAGCCGGGGCCGCATCGACGTCTATGCCCCGTTCCAACGCCCCATCGCCGGCCGTCGCGTCCTGATCCTGGACGACGTGTTCGATACCGGCCTGTCGCTGGCCGAGGCGGTCCGCATCGCCAAAGAGGCCGGCGCGTCCGAGGTCCTGACCTGCGTCTTCGCCAGGAAGCCCTGGCCTGCGCCGCGTGCGCCGGAACCGGACTTCGTCGGCTGGGAGGCGCCGAACCGCTTCCTGGTCGGCTATGGCCTGGACCACGCCGGAACCCTGCGCGGCCTGCCCGACATCTGCGCCCTGGATTGAGTCCGGGGACTGAAGCGTCACAGGCCGCGACGACGGGGGATAATCCGTCCGGGGCTGAATTTCCGCCGGGTTCGGCGTTGACTCTCGGACACCCTTCCGTATATGTCGCCGCTCTTCGCCGCCCGGGGTGCCCTCGGACGGCGTATCTTTTTTTGCGTTTGCGCTGAGGCTTCAACATGTACGCGGTGATCAAGACCGGCGGCAAGCAGTACCGGGTCCAACCGGGCGACACCATCGTCGTCGAAAAGCTCGACGGCGACGCCGGCTCGGAGCTGAAGTTCGACAGCGTCCTGATGCTGGGCGGCGACAAGGGCGTGACCCTGGGCGCTCCCCTGATCGACGGCGCCTTCGTCGGCGCGACCCTGGTCGAGACCCGCAAGGGTGAGAAGATCAAGATCTTCAAGAAGACCCGTCGCCAGGGCTATCGCCGTACGAACGGCCACCGCCAGATGGAATCGGTCCTGCGCATCACCGGCATTGACGGCGCCGGCGAGACCGCCAAGTGGGACGGCACGGTCGATCTGACGACCAAGGCCGAGATCAACCTGCGGGCCCGCAACCTGGCCGCCCGTGACGCCACGTCTTCGCTGGGTTCGACCGAGACGGTCGTGACCGACGTGGACGGCGCCGAGGTCAAGGGCGTCGTGGTCGAGAGCTCCGCTCCCGCCAAGAAGGCCCCGGCCAAGAAGAAGGCTGCGCCCAAGGCTGAAGCCGCCGGCGACGAAGCCTAAGACATTCACCGGCGCCTCGCGGCGCCAGACAGTTCAGAGTGGCGTCCTCAAGTAGGCCGAAAGGCCGGTAGGACACTCAAGAAAGACGGAGCGGCAAGATGGCTCACAAGAAATCCGGTGGTTCGTCGCGTAACGGTCGCGACTCCGAGTCGAAGCGCCTTGGCGTGAAGAAGTATGGCGGCGAGCGCGTGCTGGCCGGCAACATCATCGTGCGCCAACGCGGCACCACCTTCCACCCGGGTGAGAACATCGGCATGGGCCGCGACCACACCCTGTTCGCCCTGACGCACGGCGCGGTGAAATTCACCAAGAAAGCGGGCGGCCGTTGTTACGTGTCGATCCTCGCGGCCAATGACGACGCCCAAGTGGCGATGGCCGCCGAGTAACGCGATCTGGACCTTCCCGGATCGGCGTTGCTTCTGAAAGCAGCCGATCTGGACCAGGGATTATATTCCGCGGGGAGTCTGGATCACCAGGCTCCCCGTTTGCGTTTCCCCGCCTCGAAGACCGTCCGAGCCCTTCAAGGAGACGGTTGAAGATCCGAGGCAACGCCCATGTGCGTCATCGAAACCTCTCCCGTCGTCGAGACCCGGCGTTTGGTGCTGCGCGCGCCCGCGCCCCAGGATGCGCCGCGCATCGCGGCCCTGGCCAACGACCTGGACATCGCGCGCATGACCAAGCGCATGCCCCACCCGTTCCACATCGGCCATGCCGACGACTTCGTGCTGCAGGTCGCCTCGCAGGATCCGAGGCGGGCCAACACCTTCGTCATCGACCATGAGGACGTCGGCCCGATCGGCGTGATCGGCCTGTTCGAGGGCGAGGATCGGGTGCCCGAGACGGGCTACTGGATCGGGCGGGACTACTGGGGTCGGGGCTTCGCCACCGAGGCGCTGGACGCCGCCCTGGTCTGGGCCAGCCGCAAGTGGAAGCGTCGGGCGCTGGTCGCCGGGCATTTCGCCGACAACCCGGCGTCCGGTCGCGTGCTGGAAAAGGCGGGCTTCCTCTACACCGGCGAGACGCGCCGGGCGTGGAGCAAGGCGCGTCGGGCCGAGGCGGACACCCGCATGATGGTCTGGCTGGCCTGAGGGCCGGCCAGGCGTCAGCCGCCGGCCATGGTCGGTCCATAGACGGCGGCGGCGGCGATCAGGCCAACCACCAGCATGGCGCCCGCGCCGGCGATGAAGGTCGCGATGGTCTTGGAACGGCGGCGCCGCATGCCGCCGGCCTTGTATTTGCGGATGATGACCGACGGCCCTCGCGTAAAGGCCTCGGACCCTATGATGTTGTGTTGGGACAAAAAAAGCGCTCCCCGAACTCTCGCACAGAAGCGGCGATCAGTCCGGGGCGCTCGCGGCCAGAAGATGGCGATCCGCGTTACCGGGGTCGCATCTTCGTGACATGGCTCTCTCGGGTCACAGGGTGACGGCGACGACTCGGCCGCCGCGCGTCTGAACCGACCGCATCAGCACCAGAGGCGCATCGCCCGCCGTCACCGGCACGATCAGGAACCAGCCGCCGTCCGGCAGGTCATCGAAGCGGAAGCGGCCGTTCTCGCAGCGCGTATCGCGCACATAGGTCCGATAGTCGGCGTTGGCGTCGGCGACGGTGCGGGCGCGGACCACGGCGGCCGGCACGGCCGCACGCTCGGTCGAGCCGTACAGGGTGCGGAAGCGGGCGCGGGTGTAGGGCGTGTCGGGGGTGAGACCGACATTGGCGACACAGGCGAAGGCCTTGCCGTCCTGGGCGAAGGCGACCTGGCCCTGAATACTGTTGCGGCCGGGCATCTGGGACCAGCCGAAGTCACCTTCGTCGAAGGCCGCAGGTCCGGCGTATGGCAGGCCGCCTCCGGTCGTGGGGGCGCAGGCCGAAAGGGCGGCGGCGGCCAGGGCGAGGGCGAGGCCTGGGGCGGCGAAGGGGCGGATCGACATGGGGGGCTTCTCCGATGATCGTCACGGTCGCGGGGACGACCAAGCCCACTATCGCACGACCCGGCGCCCGACTTCCACGGTCAAGATGTCCGCCTCTGGACCCAGGCCCGGCAACGCGCGAAACAGACCCGAACAACGCGCCCATTCGTCGAGGCGCGACAGCTCGGAAACGCCCGCATGACCGTCACCTTCGCCGACATCCAAGCCGCCCGCGCCCGGATCGCCGGTCAGGTCGACCACACCCCGACCCGCTATTCCAGGAAGCTGTCGCAGCTGACCGGGGCCGAGGTCTGGGTCAAGTTCGACAACCTGCAATTCACCGGCAGCTTCAAGGAACGCGGCGCGCTGAACCGCCTGCTGATGCTGAGCCCCGAGGAGCGCAAGCGCGGGGTGGTGGCGGCCAGCGCCGGCAACCACGCCCAGGCCCTGGCCTATCACGGCGGGCGGCTGGGGGTGCCGGTGACCATCGTGATGCCGGAGGGGACGCCCTTCGCCAAGATCAACGGCACCCGGTCGCACGGGGCCACGGTCGTGATCCAAGGGCTGGACTTCACCGGTTCGACCGAGGAGGCCAAGCGGCTGGAGGTCGAGAAGGGCTATGTCTTCGTCTCGGCCTTCGACGACGCGGGCATCGTGGCGGGCCAGGGGGTGTGCGCCATCGAGTTCCTGGAGGATGCGCCCGACATCGAGGCCCTGATCATCCCCATCGGCGGGGGCGGGCTGATCGCGGGCTGCGCCATCGCGGCCAAGGCGATGAAGCCGGACATCAAGGTGTTCGGGGTCGAGGCCGCGCGCTATCCGTCCTTCACCGCGCGGCGGGCGGGCCTGCCGCCGGTCTGCACCGGCCAGACCATCGCCGAGGGCATCGCCATCAAGGCGGTGGGCGACATCCCCTTTGCTTTGGCCGACCCGCTGGTGGACGAGGTCTTCGTCTGCGAGGAGGCGGACTTCGAACGGGCCGTGGCCCACTACGTCACCTATGAGAAGACGGTGTCCGAGGGCGCGGGGGCGGGCGGTCTGGCGGCCCTGCTGGCCTATCCCGAGCGGTTCAAGGGGATGAAGGTCGGGCTGGAGCTGTGCGGCGGAAACATCGATGCGCGAATGCTGGCCGTGGTGCTGAATCGCGAGATGGTCCGTGAACGGAGGTTGCTGGTTTACCGCATCCTGGGCGACGATCGGCCGGGCATGCTGTCGGCCATGGCGGCGGTGATCGGCGGCCTGGGCGGCAACATCATCGACGTGGTTCACAACCGCCTGGCGCTGGACGTGCCGGCCAAGGGCGCCGAGTTCGACATCATGGTCGAAACGCGCGATAGCGCCCACGCCGACGAGATCGGCGAGGCCTTGAAGGAACGCGGCTATGAACTTCGGATGGGGTAAGGCGGCAATCGTCGCGGCCTTCTTGCTGGCGGGCTGCGGCCAGGCCGAGCCGGTCGATCCGAACGCGGGCAAGGCCGAGGCGGTCGCCTTCATGGCCGAGAACGCCAAGGCCGAGGGCGTCGTGACCCTGCCCAGCGGCCTGCAATACAAGGTGGTGCAGGCGGGGCCGGCCAGCGGCCTCAGCCCGGACCGCAACGACCTGGTCAAGGTCGATTACGAGGGCAAGCTGGTCGACAACAGCGTGTTCGACAGCTCGTTCGCGCGCGGCGCGCCGGCCGTGTTCACGCCCGAGGAAGTGGTCAAGGGCTGGACCGAGGCGCTGCAGAAGATGCGCGTCGGCGACGAATGGCTGCTCTATGTCCCGCCCGAGCTGGGCTATGGCGAGCGCAACAGCCCTAAGATCCCGGCGAATTCGGTGCTGATCTTCCGGCTGAAACTGCTGGACGTGGCCAAGGTGCCGGGCGGTGGATCGGGTGCGGCGACGGCGATGGGGTGACGGCTTCCATCTCCTCCCTGCGAAGCGGGGAGGTGGCGCGGCGCCGCTTGGCGACGTGACGGAGGGGTTCTGTGCCGCATCACCAGCGCCTGTGGGACGTCAAGAGCCCCTCCACCGCTTCGCGGTACCCCTCCCCGCGAAGCGGGGAGGAGACGAAAAAAGTGCACTGCGAATTTTTTGAGTGCACTTTAGTGCAGATTTTTGCGAGCGGTTTGCAAGTCTGTCGTTGGGCGGATGTCAAAGACCAGGGCGGCATCATAACCCAGCGTGCAGGGGCGGTGGGGTAGCGGTCGCTGGTCGTCTTCAGGGCTTTGAAATCGCTACGGTTCGTTGCGGCGATTATGCGGGTTGAGCGGTTTCGGACCGTCGCCATTCGGCCAGGACCTGGGGGTCGGTCTCTGTGGTAGCCTCGGCCAGGGTCGCGAATTCACCGGGGCATGTCAGCCGCGAAAGCGCCCAGACGGCGGCGCCGCGCACCAGGGGCGAGGGGTCGGCCAGCAGGGCTTTCGTCGGGGCGATCAGGGACGCGTCGCCCGAGTTGCCGACGGCGTAGAGGACGTTCCGCAGGAAGCGGTCGCGGCCGATGCGCTTGACCGGGCTCTTGGTGAACAGGGCGCGGAAGGCGGCGTCGTCCAGCGCCAGCAGGTCGTGCAGCCGGGGGCTTTCGAAGGCCTCGCGCGGCAAAAGCCGAATCTCGCGCGCTTCCTGCGCGAACTTGTTCCACGGGCAGACCGCCAGACAGTCATCGCAGCCATAGATGCGCGAGCCGGTCAGGGTGCGGAACTCGACCGGCCAGGGATCGGCGAACTCGATGGTCAGGTAGGACAGGCAGCGCCGGGCATCGAGCTGGAACGGGGCGGGAAAGGCCTTGGTCGGACAGGCGTCGAGACAGGCGGTGCACCGGCCGCAGTGTTCGGTCTCGGCCGCGTCCGGCTCGATCTCGGCGGCGGTCAGGATGGTGCCCAGGAACAGCCAGTTGCCGTGGGTGCGGCTGAGCAGATTGGTGTGCTTGCCCTGCCAGCCCAGGCCGGCGCGCTGGGCCAACGGCTTCTCCATTAATGGGGCGGTGTCGACGAAGACCTTGATGTCGGCGCCGTTGCGGGCCGCGATTTGACCCGCCAGCTGTTTCAGCCGGCCCTTGATGACCTCGTGATAGTCGTCGCCGCGCGCATAGACCGAGATATAGCCGGCCGAGCGGTCGGCCAGCTGGTCCAGCGGATTGTCGTCGGGGCCGTAGTTCATGCCCAGGACGATGGCGGTCCGCGCCTCGTCCCACATGGCGGTGGGGTGCTGGCGGCGATCCAGCGTCGTCTGCATCCACTCCATGTCGCCATGCCGGCCCTCGTCCACGAAACGCCGCAGCCGCTCGCCCGCCGGCCAGGCGTCGGCCGCCGAGGCGAAGCGGCAGACATCGAAGCCGAGTTCGGCCGCGCGCTGGCGGATGAAGGTTTTCAGGCGGTCGGACACGGGGCGGGGGATAGCACAGTTTCTTGCGCGCCGTTCGGGGCGGAGCGGGTCTCTCTTTCGCTCGTCATCCTAGGCCTCGTGCCTAGGATCCATAAACACGGGAGGTGCCGGTGCGCACCATCGAAGACCGGGCGTCTGGATCCTAGGCACAAGGCCTAGGATGACGGGAAAAATGGTGCGGAAGGGCGCGCTTATTCGCCGTCGAACAGCTCCAAGATCTGGGCCTGGATGTCGGTAGGCCAGGGCGTGATCAGGGCGGTCAGGCGGTCGCGGTCGGCGGCGAACAGGGCGCGGCTGGCCTCTTCGAAGTCGGGGGCGTCGCCAGCCATCTCGACCATGAAGCCATAGGCGGCGTCGGTGCGGCGGCGGCGCGCATCGTCGTCGGCGCCGGTCTTGCGGGCTTGTTCAACCAGACGGCGCAGGGCGGCCGAGGCGCCGCCGGGCTGGGCCGCCAGCCAGTCCCAGTGACGGGGCAGGAGGGTAACCTCGCGCGCGGCGACGCCCAGGCGCGGGCGACCGCGCCGGGGTGGGGGCGCCGGTCGCAGATCGAGATCGACGGCGCGCCCGGTCTGGAGGTCGAAGACGCGCAGAGCGGCCTGGGGCGACGCCGACAGGGCGGTCTGGAAGGCGGCCGACACGACGGCTTCGGACCCCTTGGCGATCCGGTCGGGGCCGTCGAACAGGACCAGTCGGCGAATCTCATCGTCCATATATTTACCCGGGTAAAATTAGCAGATAGGATAATACCCGGATAATAAGGAAGGCCGTCATGACCACAAGCCGCAAGACCCTGATCGCCGAATACAAGGAGCGGGTGACCATCGCCGGCGTCTATGCCGTGATCTGCAGCGCGACGGGTCAGGCCTGGGTCGGCAAGAGCCGCCACATCGACACCGAACAGAACGGCCTGTGGTTCGCGCTGCGCCACGGCGGCAGTCCGTATCGGTCGCTTCAGGCGGCGTGGAAGGCGCACGCGCCCGAGGATTTCCGCTTCGAACAGCTGGACCGCCTGCCGGAGGACCTCTCCGATCTGCGGCGCAAGGATGAGTTGGTCAGTCGCGCCAAGCTGTGGATCGCACGGCTGGGCGCCGAGGCGCTGTAAGGGCGGCGCACCCTTTACTTTCGTCATTCCGGGCGCAGCGTAGCGGAGACCTGGAACCCAGCGGCGCCGAAGGCGAAATCTATCCGACGCACGCAGTTTGAAGATCGAATCTGCGACAGGTTCGCGCTCACGCGCGCCGCTGGGTTCCAGCTCTGCGGGCCAAGCGGCCCTTCGCCCGGAATGACGAAAGGTGTTTTTGCTTAGAAATCCAGGGTCTGCGTATCTTGCTTGTCGCTCGTAATTCCTCGCAAATGTTTAGCTTAGGCGCGATGGGGTGGCGGGTTGATAAGTGCTGGGCATAGGTGGGCGGGCTGGCTTGCGCTCCTGGGCGTAGGTAGCGTGTTCCTGCTCTTCGTCAGCAGGCTGCCGGGGAACGATGCTTCAACGGTGAAAGCTGTCAACAAAGTCGTGTCTAAACCATCCCGCTGTTCAGCAGGTTTCACGGCGACATCGAATCTTATTGGGACCTTGGAGCAGGGAGAGATCGTCAAATCGATCTCCGCACGAAACGGTATGGATTACGTCGACTGGCGTGGAGGATGCTGGGTCGTTTCGCAAAACATGACTCCACTAACCGATCCAGCTTCTAAATAGACGGTATTCGGGACGTTGGTTCGACGTCCCTGATCTACTCACTTGGGCCGTTCGCCTTGACCGCTTGCATCTCAGAAATCCAGATCCGCATACCACGCTGAGGGCGGCACGCCGACGAAGCGGTCCGCCAGCAGGGGGCGGAAGCAGGGGCGGGATTTGAGCTTGGAGTACCAGGTCTTCAGCCCAGGCCAGTTCTTCCACTGGATCTCGCCGAAATAGTCGAGGACCGACAGGTGGGCGGCGGCGATCAGGTCGGCCTGACTGAGGCGACGGCCGGCCAGCCAGTCGCGGGCGGCGACCAGATCCTCCAGCATGGCGAGGTGGGTCTTCAGGGCGTCGCGGCCCTCGCGCAGGGCGCGGGCTTCGGGCGGGCCCAGCTTGAGCAGGGGTTTCTCCATCCGCTCGTGCAGCAGGACCGAGTCCACGTCGTCGGTAAAGCGGCGCTCGAACCAGCCGGTCAGGCGGCGGGCCTCGGCGCGTTCGGCGAGGTCGGCGGGCAGCAGCAGGGGCCCCTTCTGCTGATCCTCGATCCAGCCCAGGACGGCGGGCAGTTCGCACAGCACCAGCGGGCGGCCGCGATCCATCGTCTGGATCACCGGCGGCAGGCCTGATGGGTTGAAGTCGTTGACCGGGCAGTCGGCCTCCCACGGACGGACCGGGGTGTCGGTCCATTCGATCCGCGCTTCGCCCAGGGCCAGGCGCGCGGCGCGCGAGGCGGGCTGGAAGGCGAAGTGGAAGAGAACGCAAGGGTCGGCCATCAGGGGTTGATGCGCCCCGACCCGTTAATGCGCGTTTACTGCATTGAAATTGGGCGCAAGGTCAGGACCAGGGGCCCTTCGGCGCAGGGCCGGTCGGGGCCTCGACGGCCTTGGGTTCGGCCGGCGCGGGGGTCGTGACGGCGGGAACGTCCGCCTGCGGACGGGTGCGGCCGCGCGGGTCGGCGTGGATCAGGATATCGGCGGCGGGATATTGGCTCAGCACCCGGTTCTCGGCCGCGACGACGATGGCGTGGGCGGCGTCCAGGGTCTGGTGGGCGTCCAGGTCGACGTGCATCTGGATCATCATCACCTGGCCGGCCATGCGGGTGCGCAGCTGATGCACGCCGAAGACCTGGGGGTCGGTCAGCACGGCCTGGGTGATGGCGGCGCGGTCGGCTTCGGGCACGGCGCGGTCCAAAAGGTGATCGGCGGCGACCTTCAACATGCCGGTCGCGCCCCAGAACAGCCAGACGGCGACGACGATGCCGGCCGCCGCGTCCAGACCCGGCGCGCCCAGAAAGGCGCCCGAGATCACCCCGATCAGGACCACGACATTGGCGGCTAAGTCCGCGGCATAGTGGGCGCGGTCGCCAGCGACGGCGAGCGAGCCGGTCTTCTTCAGCGTCTGGGTCTGCATCCACACCAGCCAGGCGGTGATGGCGATGGCGACGACCATGATCCCTGTCGCCCAGAAGCCTGCGGTGACGGGGCGGGGGTCGAAGATGCGCTGCACCCCCTCCCAGCCGATGAAGATGGCCGAGGCGAACACCAGCCCGGCCTGGACCAGGGCGGACAGGGCCTCGCCCTTGCCGTGGCCATAGCGGTGGTCCTCGTCCGGCGGGGCGGCGGCCCAGCGCACGGCGAAGAAGGTCGTCAGGGACGCCGCCAGATCCAGCACCGAATCCGCCAGGGTCGCCAGGATGGAGACCGAGCCGGAGGCGCCGAGCGCAAAGGCCTTCATCGCGATCAGCACCACCGCGACCCCGACCGACAGGCGGGTGATGCGGCGCGCAGCCAAATGGGCATCTTCCAAGGGCGGGGGCGCAGGTGCGGGGGCGGGCGTCGTCATATGCGGCCTCTTCTCGCGCAATCATGGCGGAAAGCCAACCGCTCGCCATCCTCTCGCCTAATCGGGGATGGTTGGTCTAAGGGTGAGGCGAACCGGGGGCGTCGTGATCCCGGACCTGTTTCGGGGTTTTCATGTCGGACTGGCTGGCGGCCATCATCCTGGGTCTGGTCGAGGGACTGACCGAGTTCATTCCGGTCTCGTCCACGGGCCATATGCTGCTGCTCGGCCATTTCATGGGTTTCGAGAGTTCGGGCAAGACGTTCGAGATCGTGATCCAACTGGGCGCCCTGCTGGCCATCATAAGCGTCTATTTCAAACGGCTGTGGGCGCTGGCGACGCGCTGGCCGTTCGACCCGGAGGCGCGTCGGTTCCTGATCGGCCTGCTGGTCGCCTTCGCGCCCGCCGTGGTGATCGGCTTTCTGGCCTATGACTTCATCAAGACGGTGCTGTTCGAGACGCCGCAGGTGGTGTGCGTGGCCCTGATCGTCGGGGGCGTGATCCTGTTGCTGCTGGACCGGATGGACAAGCGGCCGAAATGGCTGGACGCCGAGGCCTATCCGATGCGGATCTATTTCCTGATCGGCCTGTTCCAGTGCCTGGCCATGATCCCCGGCGTGTCGCGGTCCGGCGCTACCATCGCCGGCGGCCTGCTTCTGAAGACCGACAAGCGGTCGGCGGCCGAGTTCAGCTTCTTCCTGGCCCTGCCCACGATGGGGGCGGCGGTGGCCTATGATCTGCTGAAGAACCACAAGACGCTGGATTTCAGCGACGTGGGCCTGATCGCCGTGGGCTTCGTCGTGGCCTTCATTTCGGCCCTGGCGGTGGTGCGGTTCCTGCTGGATTTTGTGTCGCGTCGCGGCTTCGGCGTCTTCGCCTGGTGGCGGATCGTGGTCGGGGTCGTGGGGCTGGTGCTGTTGCAGGCGGGGTTCTGAGGCTGGTCCCCGACGCCTTCACCCTCTAAGGGCGGGGCATGACCACGCTTCTCTATGGCCGCCCGCCTGTCGTCTTCGATCCGCCGGGCGACGCGACCCAGACCTCGCCCCTGATCCCGGATTCCGCTGCGCTGGAGGCGCAGGACGCCGGTTCGGCCGACACCATCATGATCTCCGCCCCGCCCGGCGTGCTGGAGCGGCGCTATGTCCTGGCCCTGGCGTTGAGGGTGCTGAAGGTCGGCGGGCGGCTGGATGTGATGGCGCCCAAGGACAAGGGCGGGTCGCGCCTGGGCAAGGAGCTGAAGGCGTTCGGCGTCGAGGTCGCCGAGACGGCCAAGGCCCACCATCGCCGCTGCATCGTCTTCAAGCCCGAGACGGCCGAGGGGTTGGACGCGGCCATCGACGCCGCCATCGCCGCAGGCGGGCCGCAGTTCGTGCCGGGGCTGGAAGCCTGGTCTCAACCGGGGATTTTCGCCTGGGACCGGATCGATGCGGGGTCGGCTTTGCTGGCCGGACACCTGCCGCCGATGAAGGGCGAAGGGGTCGATCTGGGCTGCGGCTATGGCGCGCTGGCGATCGTGACGCTGCGGTCGCCGGCGGTGACCAAGCTGAAGCTGGTCGATCTGGATCGCCGGGCCATCCGCGCCGCGCGCGAGAACGTCACCGATGAGCGGGCCAAGGTCTGGTGGTCCGACGCCCGCACCCTGGAGGCCAAGGGCGACAAGGATTTCGTGGTCAGCAATCCGCCCTTCCACGACGGCGGGGCCGAGGACCGGCGGCTGGGTCAGGCCTTCATCCGCAAGGCGGCGGAGCTGCTGAAAAAGGGCGGTGTCGCCTGGGTCGTGGCCAACCGGCACCTGCCGTATGAGGCCGAGTTGAACGCGGCGTTCAAGCGGGTGCGGCTGGTCGCCGAGGCGGGCGGCTACAAGCTGTTCGAGGCGGTGAAGTGAGTACGCGCTCAAGCAGCCCGAAGGGCGGTAGCGTATGAAAAAAGTCCCCACGTCGAGGGTCGACCGCCTGCTGGGTTCGATGGGCTATGGCTCGCGGGCCGAGATGGCGCGGATGGCCAAGGCGGGCGGGATCGTGCTGGACGGGGCCGATCTGACGGACGTGTCCAAGCGGATTCCGGTGACGCGCGACCTGCCGAGCCGGATGGAGATCGACGGCCAGCCGCTGGACCCCGTGCAGGGGCTGGTGATCATGCTGAACAAGCCGCTGGGCATGACCTGTTCGCACAAGGAAGAGGGGGCGCTGGTCTATGACATCCTGCCGGGGCGGTGGCGGGCGCGCGATCCGGCCATTTCGACCATCGGGCGGCTGGACAAGCAGACGACGGGCTTGCTGCTGCTGACAGACGACGGCGATCTGCTGCACCGGGTGATCTCGCCAAAGCGCCATGTGACCAAGGTCTATCGCGCGGGGCTGGCGCGGCCGCTGGTCGGGACGGAAGGCGATCTGTTCGCCGCCGGGGAGTTGGTGCTGGAGGGCGAGGACAAGCCGCTGGCGCCCGCCGTGCTGGAGGTCGTGACGCCGACCGAGGCCCTGCTGACGGTGACGGAGGGGCGCTATCACCAGGTGCGGCGCATGTTCGCCGCCGCCGGAAATCATGTCGAGACCCTGCATCGCGAGCGGATGGGTGGGCTGGTCCTGCCGGCCGATCTGGCGCTTGGACAGTGGCGGCTGCTGAGCCCGGACGAAATCGCGTCCATCTTCGTGGAACCGACCGGCGGCTGATTGGACATCTCGTGGCCAGATGGCTATTTTGATGGCCATGTCCAGCTACTCCGTCGCCGAAGCCAAGAACAACCTGCCTAAGCTGCTGGATCGCATGCTGGCGGGAGAGGCCGTGACCATCACGCGGCGCGGCGTGCCTGTGGCGCGACTGGAACCGGCGCAGGAGGTTGAGCCGACGTCGGGGCCGATGGACATGGATTGGCTGAAACGGGTGCGGATCAAATCGGAAGCGTCAATGGACTCGGTGACGCTTTTGCGCCGGATGCGGGACGAAGAGATTTGACCGTCTATCTGGACACCAGCGTCCTGATGTCCCTGTTTCAGACCGACAAGCACACCGAGCGGGCGTCGGCCTGGATCGCGGGTGTCGATGCCTTCGTCATGAGCAGTTGGACCCTGACAGAGTTTTCCTCCGCCCTGGCGATGAAGACACGCATGCGCAATTTGCGCGACAGGGATCGGCGCGAGTTCGAACTGCAACTGGACCAATGGTTGAGGGGCAGAGTCGTCCTTTCGGTCCTTGATGGCGATATGGTGGACGCGCGGCGCCTAGTGAGAAATGACGTAAGATTGCGCGCGCCCGACGCGCTTCATATCGCGGTGGCGGCGAGGCATGGCTGTAGGCTCGCGACACTGGACGAGGACATGGCCGCTGTAGGTCGTGACATCGGACTGACGGTGATCGTGCCATGACGGCCATCAAGATTTGCGGCCTTACGACGTTCGATACGCTGGACGCCGCGCTGGACGCCGGCGCCGATTTCGTCGGATTCGTGATGGTGAAGGCCAGTCCGCGATATGCCGGGCCAGGTCTGGCGAGCCGGCTGGTGGATCGGGCGCGCGGCCGTGCCAAGACTGTGCTGCTGTTTGCGGACATGGTCGGTCCTGAAATGGACGTTCTGGTCCATGATCTCCAACCCGACATGGTTCAGTTGCATGGCCGGGAAACGCCGCTTCAGGTTAGCAATGCACGGACCGACTACGAAATTCCGGTGATCAAGGCGGTGGGGGTGTCCGGCGCAAAGGATCTGGTCGGGCCAGAGACTATGGAAGCGGCGGCCGACCATCTGCTGCTGGACGCCAAGGCGCCCAAGGGGGCGGCCTACAGCGGCGGACATGGGGTGGCTTTCGACTGGACCCTGCTGGCGGACCGGGCGTTTCGCCATCCGTGGTTCCTGGCGGGGGGGCTGACCCCGGACAATGTGGCCGAGGCGTTGAGGATCACCGGCGCGCCCATGGTGGACGTGTCCTCTGGCGTGGAAAGCGCGCCGGGTGTTAAGGACGCCGACCGGATCGCGGCCTTCATCCAAAACGCGCGCCGGACGTAATTACGACGCCTCTCCGCGTGAAAGTCGAACCCGTGAACGCCCAGACCCCCATCCAAGCCCCGTCCTCTGGTCAGCCGTTGTCCAACGCCTACGCCTGGCCGGACGCGCAGGGGCGGTTCGGTCCCTATGGCGGGCAGTTCGTGGCCGAGACCCTGATGCCGCTGATCCACGAGCTGGACGCGGCCTATAAGGCGGCGAAGGCGGATCCGAGTTTCCAGGCCGAGCTGGACAGCTTCCTGACCCACTATGTCGGTCGCGAGAGCCCGCTGTATTTCGCCGAACGTCTGACCGACCATTTCGGCGGGGCGAACATCTGGCTGAAGCGCGAGGACCTGAACCACACGGGCGCGCACAAGATCAACAACTGCATGGGCCAGATCCTGCTGGCGCGGCGCATGGGCAAGACGCGCATCATCGCCGAGACCGGCGCGGGTCAGCACGGCGTGGCGTCGGCGACCGTCTCGGCGCGGTTCGGTTTGCCCTGCACCGTCTATATGGGCGCGGTGGATGTGGAGCGGCAGCAGCCGAATGTCTTCCGCATGCGCCTGCTAGGTTCGGAAGTCTTCTCCGTCACGGCCGGCGCCGCGACCCTGAAGGACGCGATGAACGAGGCGATGCGCGACTGGGTCACGAACGTCTCGGACACCTATTACATCATCGGCACGGCGGCGGGTCCGCACCCCTATCCGGCCATGGTGCGCGATTTTCAGTCGGTGATCGGCAAGGAGATCAAGACCCAGTCGATGGCGCAGATGGGCAAGCTGCCCGAGGCCGTCGTGGCCTGTATCGGCGGCGGATCGAACGCCATCGGCGCCTTCCACCCCTTCATCGAGGACGAGGCCGTGCGCCTGATCGGCGTCGAGGCGGCGGGCCACGGGCTGGATACGCCAGATCACGCGGCCTCGCTGAAGGGCGGGCGGTCGGGCGTGCTGCACGGCAACCGGACCTATCTGCTGCAGGACGAGGACGGCAATATCGTCGAGGGGCATTCGATCTCGGCCGGGCTGGACTATCCGGGCATCGGGCCGGAGCACGCCTGGCTGCACGACATCGGCCGGGCCGAATATCGCTCGGCGACCGACAACGAGGCGCTGGAGGCGTTCCAGCTGTGCTCGAAGCTGGAAGGCATCATTCCAGCGCTGGAACCGGCCCATGCGCTTGCGCGGACGGGCGAAGTGGCGCGCGAAGTCGGCAAGGGCGGCGACGTCGTGCTGCTGATGTCGGGCCGCGGCGACAAGGACATCTTCCAGGTCGCCAAACATCTGGGAGTGGAACTGTGATCCGTAGTCTGCTGGCGGCGACCGCCGTGATGAGCCTGTCGGCCGCCGCCGTTCAGGCCCAGACGCCGGCTCCGGCTCCGGCTCCGGCTTCGCCTGCGCCTGCGCCGCAAGGCGGCCCGGCCGATATCGGTCTGCTGCCCGGTGCGGAGCTGTCGGCCGATTGCGGCGGGCTAAACAATCTGACGGGCCGGGCGTATTGCGTGACGGCGCAACTGGGTCAGATCGGCGCCTTGGCCGACGCCTATATCGCCGATCTGGCGTCCAAGAACTGGCTGGCGGCGGGCGGAGATGAGAACCGCGTGGTCTTCATCAAACGCCGCGAGGGCGGCGGCTGCGACGGCATGCAGATGGTCGCCTTTTACGACACCGCCAAGACCGCCGTCGCCGAACTGCCCGCCTATCTGGGCTTCGCCACCATTCCAGGCGACGTCTGCGCGGCTGCTGCTGCTGCGACGCCGCCTGCCGCTCCCGCCGGATCGCCGCAGCAATGACCACCGCCCGTATCGACGCGCGCTTCAAGGCGCTGAAGGCCGAGGGCCGTGCGGCCTTCATTCCCTATGTGATGGGGGGCGATCCGTCGCGCGAGGAGGCGTTGGCGATCCTGCACGGCCTGCCCGGCGCCGGGGCCGACATCATCGAACTGGGCTTTCCGTTCAGCGATCCGATGGCCGAGGGGCCGCCGATCCAGCGGGCGGCGATCCGGGGGCTGGCGGCCGGGTTCGGCCTGCGTTCCACCATGGATCTGGCCAAGGAATTCCGCAAAGGCGATGACGCCACGCCGATCGTGCTGATGGGCTATCTGAACCCGATCGAGAGCCTGGGTTATGACGCCTTCGCCGCCTATGCGGCCGACTGCGGCATCGACGGGCTGATCGTGGTGGACTGCCCGCCAGAAGAGGCCGGTCCGCTGATCGAGGCGCTGGACAAGGTGTCGATCTCGCTGATCCGTCTGGCGACGCCGACGTCGGACGACGCGCGGCTGAAGATCGTGGTCCAGGGCACCTCGGGCTTCGTCTATTACGTCGCCGTGGCGGGCGTGACGGGCGTCAAGGAAGCGAACGCCGATGTCGTGGCGCCGGCGGTGGAGCGGGTGCGCAAGGCCTCGGGCCTGCCGGTCGCGGTCGGGTTCGGGGTCAAGACGCCGGAGCGGGCCGCCGAGATCGCCCGCGTGGCGGACGCGGTGGTCGTGGGTTCCGCCCTGGTGGACGAGGTTGCGGCGGCGCTGGCGGCGAACGAACCGGCCGCGCCGCGCGTTCTGGCCCGGGTCAAGGCGCTGGGGGATGCGGTTCGGTCCGTGCGCACTGGTGCATCCCTGGCGGAAACCGTCTAAGAGCCCGCCCATGGTCGACAAGAACAAACCTCAGGAAAAGCGCGGCGGCTGGCTGAGCCGTTTCGCGCCGGGCGTCCGCAAGATCGTGTCGCGCCGGGACACCCCGGACAATCTCTGGGTCAAGGATCCCGATAGCGGCGAGATGCTGTATCGTTCGGATCTGGAGGCGTCGCTGTGGGTGACGCCGTCGGGCCGTCACATGCGGATCGACGCGCCGACGCGCCTGAAGGCCACCTTCGACGGCGGCGTGTTCCAGTCCATCGACACGCCGGACGTGCCGGAAGATCCGCTGAAATTCTCGGACGGCAAGTCCTACAAGGATCGCCTGAGCGCCGCGCGCAAGGCGTCGGGCCGCAAGGACACCATGGCCATCGGATATGGCGTGGTTGGCGGTCAGGACGCGGTCGTGATCGTCCAGGACTTCACCTTCATGGGTGGGTCGTTGGGCATGGCGGCGGGCGCGGCCTTCATCAAGGCCGCGCGCGAGGCGGTGTCCCGCAAGGTTCCGATGATCTGTTTCACCGCCGCCGGCGGCGCGCGGATGCAGGAAGGCGCCCTGTCGCTGATGCAGATGGCGCGCACCACCCTGGCCATCGAAGAGCTGAAGGACGCCAAACTGCCCTACGCCGTGGTCCTGACGGATCCGACGACAGGCGGGGTGACGGCCTCCTACGCCATGCTGGGCGATGTGCATCTGGCGGAACCGGGCGCCCTGATCGGGTTCGCCGGGCCGCGCGTGATCGAGGCCACCATCCGCGAGAAGCTGCCGCCGGGGTTCCAGCGCGCCGAATATCTGCAGGAAAAGGGCATGGTGGACCGGGTCGTGACCCGCGCCGACCTGCCGCGCACCCTGGGTCAGATCCTCTCCATGCTGATGGGCGGCACGCGCGCCGCCGCCTGAGACCGCCTGAAGGGCCAGTCGACCGCGGTCGAGGCCCACAGGCACCACCAGATGATGACCGGCTGAAACAGCAGGCGCGGGCCGTGATAGGCCCAACCAAGGCCCGTGCCTGAGGTCAGGCCATCGACGGCGTGCTGGACGTTGGCGGGGTAAACGCAGACCGCATAGAGGGCCAGGGCCCATCCCGCGACGACGCGCAGGCGCGGGATCATCAGTCCCGCCGCGCCCAGCAGTTCGGCGACACCCGTCAGCGCCACGACCAGGGCGGGGTTCGAAACCCAGTGCGGCGTGATCCGCACGAAGGGGCCGGGGACCATCAGATGCAGCACGCCGGCGCCCAGGAAGACGGCCGCCAGGACGATGCGGGCCGCCGTTCTGATGTGCGGCCTGGAAGTCATGTCGCGGTTCTCGAAATCAGGGGCTAAAGGAGGCGGATGGATCCCGTCTCCGAACGTCTACGTGCGCGCCACCCCCAGCGGATCGACCTGTCGCTGGAAAGAATGCGCGTGCTGTGCGCCGCCCTAGGCGATCCGCAGCATCGACTGCCGCCGGTGATCCATGTGGCGGGCACCAACGGCAAGGGTTCGACCGTCGCCATGATCCGAGCCATAGCCGAGGCGGCGGGGCTGAAGGTCCATGCCTATACCTCGCCCCATCTGGTGCGGTTCAACGAGCGGATCCGGCTGGCCGGCAAGCTGATCGAGGACAAGGCGCTGAACGCCATCCTGGACCGGATCGAGGCCGTGATGGCCGAGACCGACAGCGAGGCGACGGTGTTCGAAAGCACCACCGCCGCCGCCTTCCTGGCCATGGCCGAGACGCCGGCCGACCTGGCCATCATCGAGGTCGGCCTGGGCGGGGTGCTGGACGCGACCAATGTGATCGAACGGCCGCTGCTCAGCGTGATCGCGCCGGTCGATTACGACCATGCGGAGTTCCTGGGCACGGATTTGGCCGCCATCGCCTCGGAAAAGGCGGGTGTGCTGAAGGCCGGGGCGCCGGCCGTGATCGCGCGCCAGCGCGAGGAAGCGATGGCGGCCATCGAACGTCGGGCCGCCGACGTCCATGCGCGGCTGACGGTGCTGGGGGTCGATTTCGACGCCTGGGCCGAGCGGGGCGGCCTGGCGTTCCAGACGGCCGAACTGTTCATGGACCTGCCGGCGCCGGCCTTGGCGGGGGCGCACCAGATCGACAATGCGGCCCTGGCCGTGGCGGCGGCGGTCGAGCTGGATCTACCTGAGACCGCGATCGCCGAGGGGCTGAAGGCCGTGCGCTGGCCCGCGCGGCTGCAACGGATTTCGGCCGGACCCTATGGCGAGGCGGCGCGGGCGGCGGAGGCTGAACTTTGGCTGGACGGGGGGCACAATCCCCATGCCGCAAAGGCGCTGGCGGCATTTCTGGCCGAGCGTCAGGCGCGGGCGCCGCGTCCGCTGGCCCTGATCTGCGGCATGCTGTCGAACAAGGATGCGGGCGGCTTCTTCGCCGCCCTGAAGGACAGCCAGGCGACGGTGTTCACTGTCGGCTTCGACGGGGCGGCGGCCGATCCGGCGGCCTTGGCGGCCGTGGCGCGCGGCCATGGACTGGCGGCGACGCCCGCAGGCTCGGTGAGCGAGGCGCTGGAGCTGGCGTTGAGGCTGGGGGCCGGGCGGGTCGCGATCTGCGGGTCGCTGTATCTGGCGGGGGAGGTGCTGGGCGCCAGTCGAGAGACCTGGCCGGACTAGGCGCCGGATTCTCCCTCCCCCTGCGGGGGAGGGTGGTCGAGCCGCAGGCGAGACCGGGTGGGGGCGGCAGGGTGACGCTACACGGACTTCTCTTCAGTCAAGCAAGTGCCGCCTTGCCGGGCCGCCCCCACCCCGTCGCTGCGCGACGACCCTCCCCCGCAGGGGGGGGGGGAAGCCTGCGTCTGCTTTTACTTGCTCATCCAGGGGCGTGATTTGCCGGCGGCGATGCGGGCGTTCTGTTCGCGCTGGAACCGGCCGCCGCGCGGGGCCTTGGGACGGCCGTCGAGGGCCGCATTCTTCAGGCGCAGGGCGCGCTGGACGGAGGTCTCGCCGGGGATATCGTCGTCAGAAATCGGGGCGGGGATTGGGGTGTCTTCGTCGCTCATGACGGCATCCTAGCATGAAAAACGCCCGCCGGTCGGGACCGGCGGGCGTTTGATCTTCACAGGTAGATAAGGATCAGGCGTCGGCCTTGACGCCGGCCTCGGCCAGCCATTCGACGATCTTGCCCTTGGGCATGGCGCCGACCTTCATCGAGGTCATCTGGCCGTCCTTGAACAGCATCAGGGTCGGGATGCCCTTCACGCCCAGTTTGGACGGGGTCATGGGGCTGTCGTCGATATTGATCTTGGCGACGGTGACCTTGCCGCCCAGTTCGTCGGCGATCTGTTCCAGCGCCGGGCCGATCTGCTTGCAGGGGCCGCACCACTCGGCCCAGAAATCCACCAGCACGGGGGTGGACGACTTCAGGACGTCGGCGTCGAAGCTTTCGTCGGTGACTTTTACCGTCGCCATAAATGGCTCCTTGGGCGCTGGCGCTCGGCCCGCGGGGCCTTTGCTGCTTGAGCGCATGTTGATGTTGGCCGGATGCGTCCGGGTTCGGATGCAGATGTGGGAGCGAATCGCGGGCAATTCAACTGTCCGCCAATGCGGCGTCCAGCATCGCCTGCGGGATCGGCATCAGCTTGGGACCGTCGGTCCAGACCAGGGCGGCCTCGACCGGGCGGTCGGGGTAGAGGCGTTTCAGCACGGTGACATAGACGGCGGCCTGAAGCACATAGGCGGGGTCGACGGTCGCGATGGCGTCGGGCGCGGGGCGGTTGGTCTTGTAGTCGACGACCAGCACCCGGTCGGGCGTGACCACCAGCCGGTCGATGCGGCCGTTGATGGCGACGCCGGGCGGCAGGCCGGGAGCGGATCCGGTCAGGGCGACCTCGGCGCGCGAGCCCTGGCCAAAGACGGGTGCGAACAGGGCGTCGTCCAGAACCGAGAAGGCGGCGGCGATCATCTCGGCGCGCTGGGACTCGTCTAGGTCTGTCTCGCGCGCCAGCAGACGCCGCGCCGCGTCGGGACGGTCTGCGGGCGTGATCTCGGGCAGGCGTTCCAGCAGCCGGTGGATCAGGTCGCCGCGCCGGAACCGGCCCAGCGACGCGCCCCCCGCCGCGCTGCGGGCCAGGGGCGAGGGGGCGGGGATACGGATCGAGCCCTCCATCCGCGACGGTGAAGCGAAGCGGGCGGCGGCGTCGGCCGGAGGGCGGGTGGAGGCCCAGGCGGGCAGGATGGTCGTCGTCGGAGCCGCCAGCGTTTGGTGTGGAACGGTCTCGGGATCGACGCCGAAGCGCAGGCGGCCGTCGTCCAGCATCTGCACCGCGTCCCGCCGGTCCTGGGCCAGACGTTCGAAGGTTCCGGCGATCACGTCCCACCAGCTGCCGACCTCGAACCCCTCCTTGGGCGACTTGGTTTTGCGACCCATGACGATCAGCCGGTCGCGGGCGCGGGTCAGGGCGACGTAGAGCAGGCGCAGGGATTCGGCGTCGGTGCGTTCCACCCGCGCCTGACGCACATCGGCGGAGGCGATGCAGTCGGCCTTGGCGCTGGATGGACACATCAGCCAGGCCTCCGAGCCATCCGGCAGGGTGGCGGGCATCAGGGTGGGCCCCTGCGGCTTCGCCTTGCCCGTGGTGTCGGGCAGGATGACGATGGGCGCCTCCAGCCCCTTGGAGCCGTGGACGGTCATGACGCGGACCTCGTCGCGCGCGCCCTCCATCTCGCGCTTCACCACCACGTCGGCCTGTTCGAGCAGGTGAAGACAGGTCTCCAGATCGCGGCCGCCGCGCTCCTCGGCCGCCAGGACCTGGGCCAGGGTTTCGTCGATGGCTTCTTCCGCCTCGCGGCCCAGCCGGTCCAGGATACGGGCGCGGCCAGAACGGCCATCGGGGCCGACGCGGTTGAGGGCGGTGGAGAAGAAGCTGAACGGATCGCGGTCGCGCGCGGCGATCAGGGCGTGCATCAGGTCGCGCGCGGCGGTCCAGGCGGGATGTTCATGGGCGCGGCGCTGCAGTTCGCGCCACAGGCCGCGCCCGTCGCGGTTGACCTTGTCCGCCAAGGGATAGAGGGCGTCGGCGGGACCGAAGTCGGCGACGTCGCAGAAGGGGCTGCGCAGGATTTCCGCCAGCGACAGGTCGTCGTCGGGGAAGAGGGCCAACCGGGCCAAGGCCATCAGGTCGTCGAAGACGATATGCGCCTTGAGCTTCAGCCGGTCGGCGCCGGCGACAGGCACGCCCTCGGTCTTCAGCGCGCGGATGATCTCCTCGAAGGTGGCGTCGCGACGGCGGACCAGCACCAGGAAGTCGCCATAGCGGACGGGCCGCATGGCGCCGCGCTTTTTCGGAGCGTGGACGGCGACGGCGTCGGCGACCTGCTGTTTGATGTCGCGGGCGAGGGCGAGTGCCAGCTTCTTGCGCGCGCTGTGTTCGCCCTCCTTGTCCACCGGGGCGTTCCAGGCCTCGCGATCGGGGGCGGCGGGGTCTTCGAACAATGGCCATAGATCGACCGAGCCGTATTGACCCAGGCGTGCAGGACGGTGAACGGCGATGTCGCCGGTCTCTCCGACCAGGGCGCGGGTGCGTTCCGGCCCGGCGAAGGCGGCATCCACGAAGGTCAGCACCTCCTCCGTCGACCGGAAGGAGGTGTCCAGCGGCACCTCGCGGAAGTCGGCGCCGGCCTCGCGCACCAGGGCGTCATAGGTCTGGGCCTCCTGACGCAGCCGTTCGGGCCGGGCGCCCTGGAAGGAGTAGATGGACTGCTTCTCGTCGCCGACGGCGAAGACGGTGCGGGGTATGGCCTGATCACGACGCTCGGCGCCCGAGCCGGCGAAGAAGGGCTCCGTCAGGGCGCGGACGATGTCCCACTGATCCGGCGCCGTGTCCTGGGCCTCGTCGATGAGGACGTGCTCGATGCCGCCGTCGAGCTTGTACAGGACCCAGGCGGCGGTGGCGCGTCGGGTCAGCAGTTCGACCGTGCGTCCGACCAGGTCGGTGAAGTCCAGCGCGCCTTGCGCCCGTTTGGCGCTCTCGTAGAGGGCGGCGTGGACGCGGGCCAGGGTCAGGACCTTCTCCGTCTCGTCCGCCACGCGCGCGGCGCGCACCCGGTCCAGGGTCGAGAAGTATTTCAGCGACACGTCGGCGAGATAGGTCGCGGCGCCGGGCGGGGCCTTCGACGTGCCGAACTTGTCGCGGGGCTGGCCTTTGGAATCGATGAAGATCGGCGTCATGGCCGTCAGGGTCGCGGCGGGCGGGACAGCCTCGCGCATCTGGCCGGCGATCTTCTTGTCGTTGATCCCGCCCATGGCGAAGCCGTCGGCGGCGGCCAGCCAGTCGGCGGGGTTCAGCCAGGCCATGAAATCGGCCTCGATCTGATCCGGCGTCTCGTCGCGCGTGACCCCGACCAGGGCGTGCGGATCCGGCGCGGTCCCGGCGTCGATGCGAGCCAGATAGTCCAGCAGGGGCTCGCGCTTGGCCTCGACCGTATCCAGCAAGGAATGGAAGGCGTCCCAGGCCAGTTCGACGGCGAAATGGGCGTAGGCGCGGCCGACCGGACCATCCCCGTCCTTCAGGGCGTAACGGGCCAGATCCTCGCGCGCGGCGTGGGACAGGTTCAGGGCGGCCTGATCCTCGAGCACGGTGAAGCCCGGCGCGACCACGGCCTCCAGTGGAAACCGCCGCAGCAGTTTCTCGCAGAAGGCATGGATGGTCTGGATCTTCAGCCCGCCCGGCGTTTCCAGCGCGCGGGCGAACAGGATGCGGGCGTCGGACAGTTCGCCGCCGGTCAGGGTCGCGGGGTCGCGGCCGTCCAGTTCGGCCAGTTCCTTGGCCAGCGCGCGGTCATCGGCGACGGCCCATTCGCCCAGCCGTTCGAACAGGCGGGCCTGCATCTCGGCGGCGGCGGCCTTGGTGTAGGTGACGCAAAGAATCTCGCCTGGGCGCACGCGTTTCAGCAGCAGGCGGGCCACGCGGCTGACCAGTGTGGTGGTCTTGCCCGATCCGGCGTTGGCGGTGACGAAGACCGACAGGGCGGGGTCGGCGGCGGTGGCCTGATGGGCGCGGGCCATTTCCACAGGGTTCGGGTCGACGGGGCTGAGTTCGGTCATTCGGGCGCCTCGTCCTCGCCGCCGACGACGTGCCATTCCCACACGCGCGCCAGATGGTCGTAGTTGCCGCCGAAATTGCCCATGAACTGAGGCGCGACCCATGATCGATAGGGGGTCGCCTCGTCGTCGAAGGCGGCGACGCCCAGTTTCAGCCGGTCCAGTTCGCGCTGGGCCAGTTGGGCGGCGGTCTGGGTGTTGCCCCGGCCCTGGCGCGAGACGTCCTCGACCTTGCCCGGATCGCGGCGGCCGGTGACCTTGACGTAGAGCAGTTCGGTCGCCTCGGTCGGCGGGGCGGGAAAACCGCCCTCGGCCAGGATGGCGGCGGTCAGGGTCAACTGGGGCGCGAAACCCTGGACGACCTGTTTCTGGCTGGGTGTCTGGCCGGTCTTGAAGTCGAGGACGGCGGCGCCGTCTGCGTCCAGTTCGATCCGGTCGGCGCGGGCGGTCAGGACGAAGGCACCGCCGGGCGAGGAGAAGGCGATCCGGCCCGATTGTTCGATCATCAGGGTGGCGCCGCGCGCGCGGCGATCACGCTCGAACCGCTCCAGCCAGCGGGCGCAGTTCCTGGCCAGGGGGCGTTCGCGGGCGAGGGCGGAATCCTCGAACCCGGCCTCGATCATGGCGTCGACGATGAATTCCGAAATCTGATCGGCGCAGTCGTCGGGAAGGACGTCGGGCCAGACGCGGACGATCTGTTCGATGGCCTCGTGCACCGCATTGCCGCGCGCCATGGCCTCGGCCGAGGCGCCGGGCCGGTCCAGCACCCGCAGGCCCAGGATGCGCTGGGCGTAGACGGCGTAGGGATCGCGCACCCAGCGTTCGACCCCCGTGACGGGCAGTTCGCGCGGGCGGCGCTCGACCGGAGGCGTCGGCGCGGGACGACGCGCATAGTCGGGCGTGGCGCGGGCGGCGGCGTCCAGGGCGCGGGTCCAGTCGGCGACGTGGACCGGCGCGGCGACGGCGACGGGCGTCTCGTCGGTGTTCGCCCCCCGCGTCAGCATGTCCAGCCGCCACAGCCAGCGAGAGCGCACGGCCGGCTGGCCCCCGCGCCGTTCGGTATGGATCAGAATGGCCTCGTCGGCGCAGGCGGCCTGGACGAAATCCTGGGCGCTCTGGCCGATGCGGCGTTCGGGCGGGGGCAGGCCCAGGGTCTTGCGCATGGGTCGTGACAGGAAGGGGTCGATCGGCGCGCCCTGGGGCCAGACGCCTTCCTCCAGTCCGGCCAGGATCATGCGATCGGCCCGCACCAGCCGCGCCTCGATGGCGCCCAGGATACGCAGAGACGGATGCGTCGCCCCGCCGGTCCGAACCACGGCGTCGCCCAACAGGCCCTGAACCAGTTCGACCAGATCCTCGGGCGTCAAGGCGCCCAGCGAGGCCCCGCCCGCGATCAGGTCGGACAACAGTCCGGCTGCGCATTCCCCATCCGGCCCGCCCCAGGCGTTCTGGCCCGCCAAGGCCTCGATCAGCATGGTCAGGGCGCGCGCGGCGGCGTCCAAAGGCGCGTCGGGCGCAAACGATGCGCGGGCGGTCGTGATCAGGCCTTCCAGATGATCCGACAGGGCGCGGGCCAGGGCTAGGCGTTTCAGCTTGCCGTCAGACGAGGGCTGTCCGTCGCGGTCAGTGCCGGCGGCCTTGTCCAGTTTCCTGCGCAGGCGCTCGAAGCTCGTCAGACGCGGGCCGCGCAGGGCCACGGCTTCGAAAGCGACGACGGCGCGGTCGGCATCGACCTCGCCCAGGTCGAGCCGCACCAGCGGGTGTTTCAGCAGACCGAGCAACACCTGGGGATCGGTCGGGGCGGCCATCCAGCGCACGCACAGTTCGACCAGCACGCCCGCAGGCATCCGGTTCAGCGGCTGGCCGGCCGAGGCGTCGGCCGTGATGCCCCACCGCTCCAGCCGGGCGGCGACGCGACGGCCCAGGCCCTGGTCCGGGGTGACCAGGGCGCAGGTTTGACCGGGGGTTTCCAACGTCTCGCGCATCATCAGGGCGATGGCGGCGGCGGTCTCCTCGTCGTGGCGCAAGGTCAGGACTGAAAGCCCTTCCAGCCCCTCGGCGATGGGGTCGACGGCGCGACCGGCCTCTGCGGCGCGGGCGCGGATATGGCCGATCTCGGCGCGCCAGTCGCCAGTGGCGTCGGCGGGCCGCAGGGCCTCGTTGAGCAGACGCTGACGCGCCAGGCCGCGCTGTTCGATCCGCGGTTCGACGGCCGGACGGAACCACGGACGCACGGCATGGCGGTCGATGTCGTGGCGCTCCAGCAGGCGTTTGAGCGCGCGTTGGGGGTGCTGTTCGTTCTCCGCGTCGATCTGGTCCCAGACCCGATCGTCCAGATCCAGATCGAGGCCGGGAAGGACGACGCAGCCCAGCGGCGCACGGGCGACCGCGCCCAGCACATCTGCGGCGGCGGGGACGGTGCCGGTCGAACCGGCGGCGATGACGGCCTGGGTCGGGGGGTGGGCGTCCCACAGTTCGGCGAGGCGGCGCAGCAGGGTGGCGCGGCGCCAGGCCGGATCGACCAGGCCCAGTTCGGCCAGGCGTTTGGGCCAGGCGGTGACGGCGAGGCCCAGGAACTCGGCCGAGCGTTCCCAGTGTTCGGCCATTTCGCCGTCGACCAGGGTGGCGATCCGTTCGGGGTTGGGGATTTCTTCCAGCTGGCAGGAATCTAGGAAGCCGCCGAGCGCGTCGGCTAAATCCAGCGCGCGCATCGGCGTCAGTGTGTCGTCGAACTGTTCGACGATCATCCGCGCCATCTCGAAACGGCGCGTCAGGGCGGGGATGGCGGGCGGCAGATCGAGGCCCAAGGCGCCGGGGGTGAAGGGCGGCTCGTCCTCCTCCAGATCGCCCAGCGGCCGCACCTGGGGCAGCAGGATGGGCCGGTCGCCCGACAGTTTCGACAGGGCGCCGGTGAAAGCCCGCGCGGCCCGGCGATTGGGCAACAGGATGGTGGCGTCCGACAGGGTCTCGGGCGGGAGTTCACCCAGCCAGGCCAGGACGCCGGCGGCCAGGTCTTCGAGGAAGGGGCGGTGCGCGGGGATGGCGTACCAGCGCGGGCTGGACGCCGAGAAAGGGTCGAAGGACACGGGGGCGTTTGCCGTCATGCCCTCCCCCCAAATCCGTCATCCTCGGCCTTGTGCCAAGGATCCAGAGACTCCGTCGAAGACGGGGTGGCACAACGGCCGCCACCGGGAGTCTGGATACTAGGGACAAGCCCTAGGATGACGGGGAGGGTGTGGGGGGTCACGACTTGGCGGTCCCCAGCTTCGCCTCGGCCTGGTTCCGCGCCTGGGGATCGCCGACGTGCATCCAGTCGCCGTCCAGGACGCAGCCGAAAAGACGGCCCTGGGCGGCGGACTTGCGCCACAGGGGGCTGAGGGAGAAGGGGCCTTCGCAGCCGTTGTCGGCGTATCCGGGCCGGGTGATGTGGACGCCCATATAGGCGTAGGGCGCCGATGCGGCCGCGCCCCGGAAGGCCAGGCCTCCCCCCTCTCCAGAAATGGCATCACGCAGGAAGAAATCGCCGTCGCCCTCGAAGCCGATGGAGCCCTCGCGGCGGGCCAGCAGCAGGGCGGCGTCCATCGTCTCGGGGTTCCACAGGCGGACCAGATCGGCCAACGCATCGCCCCGGTCGATCCAGACACTGTCGATATTGGCGACGAAGACGGGCTCCTCGCCCAGCAGGGGATGGGCCTTCTTCAGCCCGCCGCCGGTCTCCAGCAGTTCGGCGCGTTCGTCGGAGATGACGATCTCAGGCCCGCGCCCCCGCGCGGCGAGATGCGCCTCCAGCCGATCGGCGAACCAGTGGACGTTGACCACCGCCGTTTCGACCCCCGCCTCAGCCAGTCGGTCCAGCACATGATCGATCAGGGCGCGGCCCTGAACCTCGACCAGGGCCTTGGGTCGGTCGTCGGTCAGGGGACGCATGCGGGTGCCCAGGCCGGCGGCCAGCACCATCGCCGTCTTGGGCGCGATCTTGTGGGTCATGTGCGCACCTCGGCGGAGATATACCGGTCGAACCAGCGGGCGACGGGCGCCAGGGCCGGCTGTTCCAGATTGGCGTTCAGATGCCGCCACATGCGCGGCAGGAACTGGCGGTAACGCGGCTTGCCGTCGCGGGCGATCAGACGGGCGAAGATGCCGATGATCCGCGCCTCGTTCAGGGCGGCGAGACCGGCGTAGTCGGCCATGAAGGCGGCGCGGTCCACGCCGGGGCGCAGGGCGAAATAGCGATCCAGAGCCTGGGCCTCCAGCGCAGGCGACACGTCGCGGCGGGCGTCCTGAAGCAGGGAGTGCAGATCCCAGGACGGGTGGGCGCGGACGGCGTCCTGGAAGTCGATCATGCCGACGCGGGCGGCGCCGTCTCGCTGGGGCAGCCAGATCAGGTTCTCGGCGTGATAGTCGCGGTGCGCCATGACCGAGGCCCCCGCCGCGCCCGAGGCGACGATGGGCGCCCAGGCCGCGCGCCAGTCGGCGACGGCGGCGGCGTCGAAGCTGACGCGCTCGTCCAATTTCGGCAGCCATTCGACGAACAGATCGGCCCCGCCCTGCAACGCGGTCTCGTCATAGGCCAGCAGGGGCCAGTCGCCGCCGGGTCCGTCAAGCGTTTCGGGCGGCGCGCCCGCGTCGTGCAGGGCGGCCAGGGCCTCGATGGCCGTCAGATAGAGCGGCGTCTCGTCGGCCCCGTCTGCGATGACGCGGGCGAACAGGTCGTCGCCGAAATCCTCCAGCACCGCCAAGCCGTTGGCGGCGTCCAGCGACGGGATCTCAGGGGCGGACAGGCCCAGGGATTTCAGATGGGCGGCGACGGCGGCGAAGGCCTCGATCCGGCCGGCGGACAGGCGGGCGACGGCGTTCCAGCCGGCGGCGTGGCGCTGTTGCGGCGTCCAGGTCGGGTCGGCGGGCGGGCTTTCGGCGGCGGGGGCCTGGTCCATCAGCATCAGGGTCGGGCCGCTAGTCGGCGTCAGCCGCTCGTAACGCCGCGTCGAGGCGTCGCCGGGCAGGGGGGCGCGCACGGCGTCGGCCAGACCGGCGGCCTTCAGGAAGTCGAGACGGAGGATTTCGCGGTCAGACATGCAGTTCCTTCAGCCCCGTTTCCCATCGGCCTACGCCGGAAACGGTCGCAAGGCGGCCCTCGCCCTGTTCGGAGATTTCGATGATCAGTTGATCCGGCCCCAGGAACCGGCCCGGTTCCTCGCCCAGTCGTTCGGGCCATTCGATGACGGCGCAACCCTCGTCCAGCGCCTCGTCCAGGCCGATCTCGAACGCCTCTTCGGGCCGGGTCAGACGGTAGAGGTCGAAATGGGCGACGGGCGGGTCGCTCTCGTAGAACTGGACCAGGGTGAAGGTCGGACTGGGCACGTCCTCGTCCGGCGTGGTCAGGGCGCGGATCAGGCCGCGCGCCAGGGTCGACTTGCCCATGCCCAGCGGCCCGTACAGCAGGACGCTGTCGCCCGGCGCGAGCAGGGGGGCGACAGCCTGGCCAAGGGCGGTGGTGGCCTCGGCGTCGGACAGTTCGATCTTCATGCGAACACCGCGTCGGCATCGGCGGCCAGGGTGCGTTCGGTGAAATGTTTCAGCGCCTCGGTGGCCTTGGCCGCGTCCACGTCCAGCCGGTCGGCGGGGATGGGCAGGCCGACATCGACGCCGAACGGCTTTCCCGCCTTGTTCAGAAGCTCATGGAACAGGGTCACGTCGCGCAGTTCCTGCGAGACCTTGTCGAACAGGTGGAACAGACGGCTGTAGGGGCCGGTGACGTGCATTGGGATCACCGGCGCATCGTATTTGCGCGCCATCGAGGCGGCGGTGGGCGCCCATTCGGGATCGGTCAGGACGCCGTTCCTCTCACGCGCCAGACGACCGGCGGGGAACATGACGACGCAGCGTTCGGCCTCGAACGCCTCTTTCGCCGCGGTCAGGGTGGCGCGGGTCTTTTCGCGGGTGCGTTTGTCAGTGACCCATTCGACGGGGATGATGGTCTCGTCCAGCCGGGGCGAGACGCGGATGGCGTCGGCGTTGGCGAAGAAGATCATGTCGTTGCGCCGCTGTTTGATCGCATCGAACACGGCGAGCCCGTCGGCGATACCGGTGGGGTGGTTGCACACGACGACGCAGCGGCCGGTCGCGGGCAGACGGTCCAGGTTGGTCGTCGTCACCTTCAGCTTCAGCAGGTCGGAGACGTAGTCGAAGGTCTGCGTCCCCGACAGGGTCTGGATGGCGTCGGCCATCCGCACCGCCGCCCCATAGCCCAGCACGCCGTAAAGGGCCGGCCGCACCACGGGCCACAGGGGCGAGGCGGTCAGGCGCGGCGCACGCTCGGCGATCAGCACATCGACGATGTGCGGCTGGCGTCGGGCGGGGAGCGGGGCTGAATCCATGGAAGTCCGCTTGTCGCCGGTTCGGGGGGGCGGGGCAAGATGCGCGGCGTCTTGAGGCGCGATGGCTTGGGCGCTTGGCGATGCGGCGGGCGCCCCCTATCAAGATCGGAAAACCTATGGGGAGTTGAGACATGACGCGTTCACGCTGGATGGCGGCCGCCGCCTTTGGAACCCTGATGCTGGCCGCCGCGCCCGCGTTCGCTCAGGAGGCGGCGACTGCGCCGGCCGAGGCGGCGGCGCCCCCATCCCAGGCTCAGCCGCGCGGCTTGTCGCTGAAGGATCTGGCGATGATGGAGCGGGTCAGCGAGCCGCGCGTCTCGCCGGACGGCCGCCAGATCGTCTACGCCGTGCGCACCACGGACTGGGACGACAACAAGGGCGTCAACGGCCTGTGGCTGGCCGACGTTGCGGGGGGAGAGCCGCGCAGGCTGGCGATTTCCGAAGGCGGCGCCTCCGGTGCGCGCTGGGCGCCGGACGGCGGGGCGATCTATTTCCTGTCGTCGCGGGGTGGATCGAACCAGGTGTGGCGCACGGATGCGGCCGGGATGGCGGCGGCCCAGGTGACGACCCTGCCGTTCGACGTCTCGGGTTTCCGCATCGCGCCGGACGGCAAGTCGCTGGTGCTGGCGGTTTCGGTCTTCGTGGATTGCGACACCCTGGCCTGCACCAAGACGCGGCTGGATGCGCGCGCCAAGTCGACGCTTCAGACCTATGACCGACTGCCGCTGCGCGACTTCGACCATTGGGTCGATACGCGCCGCACCCATCTGTTCGTCCAGCCGCTGAACGGCTCGGGCCTGGGGGGCGGCGAGCCGCGCGATCTGCTGACGGGCCTAGACGCCGATGTCTCGGCGGGCGATTCCAGCTTCGACATTTCGCCGGACGGCCGGACGCTGGTTTACGGCACCCAGACGCAAGGAGCGGGCGAGCCCTTCACCAGCAACAGCGACGTTTTCCGTGTCGCGCTTGAAGGCGGCGCGCCGGTCAATCTGACGGAAGGCAACAAGGGGCCGGACGGCAATCCCGTCTTTTCGCCGAACGGTCGCCAACTGGCCTGGTTGTCGGCTCCGCGCGAAAACGTCGGCGGGGATCAGGCGGCGGTCTGGGTGGCTGACGCCGACGGGTCGGGCGCGAGGAAGCTGACCGACTGGGATCGCGGGGCGGGCGGCCTGCAATGGCGCACCGACGGCCGGTCGCTGCTGGTCTCTGCGGCGGACGAGGGCCAGAACCGGCTGTTCTCGGTCGACGCCCGCAACGGCCGGGTCACGCCCCTGACCCGGACGGGCACGGTCGGGTCCTATGAAGAGGTGGCGGGCGTCCTGGCCTACGCCCACGAAAGCTTCGTCGCCCCGACCCAGATCTTCGTCCACACCAACGGCGAGCCGCGCCAGATCAGCCGCCAGAACGCCGAGGTGCTGGCGCAACTGGACCTGCCCAAGGGCGAGGCCTTCACCTTCGCGGGCTGGAACAATGAGCCGGTGCAGGGATGGGTGTTCAAACCGGCCGGTGCGGTCGAGGGGCGGCGCTATCCGGCCGTCTATCTGATCCACGGCGGGCCCAAGTCGCCCTGGACCGAGAGCTTCTCCTACCGCTGGAACCCGCAGACTTATACGGCCGCCGGCTATGCAGTGGTGATGATCAACTTCCACGGTTCGCCCGGTTACGGCCAGGCCTTCACCGACGCCATCAACAATCACTGGGGCGACCGGCCGCTGGAGGATCTGGAGAAGGGCTGGACGGCGGCCCTGGCCAACAACCCGTGGATCGACGGCGACCGGGCCTGCGCCTTGGGCGCCTCCTACGGCGGCTATATGGTCAATATGATCGCCGGCAAGTGGAACGGGCCGTGGCGCTGCCTGGTCAACCACGCCGGGGTGTTCGACGTGCCCCAGCTGATGAACGCCATGGATATCGGCAACTTCATCTGGGAGTTCGGCGGGCCGAGCTGGGAGCGCAAGGAGGTGTACGACGCCTTCAACCCGGAGACCTTCGTGGGCGACTGGAAGAAACCGATGCTGGTGCTGCACGGGTCGAAAGACTTCCGCGTGCCGATGGAGCAGGGGCTGGCGACCTTCTCGGCCCTGCAGCGCGAGGGCATCCCCAGCCGCTTCGTCCATGTGCCGGACGAGAACCACTGGGTGCTGAAGCCCCGCACCTGGGTCGATTGGCAGCAGGAAATCCTGGACTGGGTCGGCCGCTATACGGCGGCCCAATAGGCCGCCAAGCAGGTCACCAGATCCGGGCGACCCCGAAACTGTCGAACAGGCGCTCGTTGGACACGAGCGTCAGTTCGTTGAGCAGGCCCTGGGCGATCAGCAGCCGGTCGAACGGATCGCGGTGGGCATTGTCCATGCGGCCGGCTTGCGACGCCTCGCGGGCGGTGATGGGAAGGATGGCGAACCCTTCGAGCTCGACCTCGGCCTCGAAGCGTTCCGCCAGAGGCGCGGCCTGCGGCAATCGACCCATGCCGTGTTTGAGGGCGATCTCATAGGCCGAGACCGCGCTGACGAAGACGGTATTGCCGCCGTCCCGTATCGCCGCCTCGGCAGTTTGGCTGAGGCCAGTCTCGCCGGACATCCACCAGATCAGGGCATGGGTGTCGAGCAGCAGCCTCATTCGCCCCGTCCTTCCCACAGGCGCAGTTCATCTTCGGGCAAGGGGTCGAAGAAGCGCGCATCCATCGCCACGACACCCCTGAGCCGCCCCGGCTTGCGATCAGGCTTGGCGGCCGGTTCGAACGGCACGATCCGCACGGCCGGCTTGTCGCCGCGGGCGATGACGACCTCTTCGCCGCGTTCGGCGGCGGCGATCAGTTTGGAGAGATGGGTCTTGGCGTAGTGGACGGTGACGGTGGTCATGTCGCGCTCCCCGAAAGCCTGAGTGGGTCTAACCATCTTAGCTAAGTCACCTGCGCGCAGCAACTTCCGCCCGGCGAACGGCGGTGCTACGCCTTGCCGCAGCAAGATTTCCGAGGAAGAGCTTGATGCGTCACCGTTCCCTTCTGTCCGCCGCCTGCGCGGCTGTCGCCCTGATGAGCGGCGTTCCGGCCTTGGCTCAGGTTCCGCCCGCCCCGGTTCCCGCCGCGCCTGCGACGCCCGACGCCTTCACCTATCAGGACATGATCACCGCCAACCGGCTGGGCGATCCGCAGGTTTCGCCGGACGGTCGCTATGTCGTCTATTCGGTGACGACCACGGATGTTCAGGCCAACAGTCGCGCGGGCAGCCTGTGGATACTGGACCTGACGACGCCGGATACGGCGCCGCGTCGCCTGGCCATCTCGGACCAGGGCGCCAACACCGCGCGCTGGGGCGGGGACGGCAATCTGTATTTCCTGTCGGGAAAATCGGGCGCGAGCCAGGTCTGGCGCGTGGCTTCGCCCACGTCGGCGGCTGTGCAGGTGACCAATCTTCCGACCGACGTGAACGCCTATAGGATCAGCCCGACGGGCGACAAGGTGGCGGTGTCGCTGGCTGTGTATCCCAATGCGGCCGACCTCAACGCCTCTGTTCAACAGGGCAAGGCCATCGCCGAACAGAAGACGACGGGTCAGGTCTACGACCGCATGTTCGTGCGTCACTGGGACACCTGGAACGACCACACCCAGAACCACCTGTTCGTCCAGTCCATCGGCCGCGACGGCAAGGCGACGGGAACGCCTTCCTGGATCACCAAGGGCTTCGATGGCGACACGCCGTCCAAGCCGTTCGGCGACGAGAGCGAGTTCGTCTTCACGCCGGCGGGTGACGCCGTGGTCTTCTCGGCGCGCCTGGCGGGCCAGACCGAGCCGTGGAGCACCAACTTCGACCTGTGGAAGACCAACGGCCTGTCGGGCGACGGCACCTTTACTAACCTGACCGACGACAACGACGCCTGGGACACCGGCCCGGTCTTCTCGCCGGACGGGCGGACCCTGGCCTATCGCGCCATGGCGCGGCCGGGCTTCGAGGCGGATCGCTATCAGATCGTGCTGATGGATGTCGAAACCGGCCAGAAGCGCGAGATCGCGTCGAACTGGGATCGGTCGGCGGATACCCTGCAATGGTCGCGCGACGGACAGACGCTATACACGACGGCGGGCGACGTCGGCTCAACCAAGCTTTTCTCGGTGGATACGCGCAACGGGGTGGTGACGCCGATCACGGGGGCGGGCCACGTCTCGGCCTTCCAGCAGACGCCGTCGGGTTTCGTCTTCGCTCAGGACAGCCTGCGCGAGCCGGGCGACCTCTATTTCAAGACCTATCTCGGTCGCGAGATGCCGCGCCGCCTGACCCAGGCCAACCCCGCATTCGCCGCCAAATCGTTCGGCGAGTATGAGCAGTTCAGCTTCCCCGGCTGGAACAACGAGACGGTGCACGGCTATGTCATCAAGCCGGTCGGCTATGTCGAAGGTCAGAAATATCCGGTCGCCTTCCTGATCCACGGCGGGCCGCAGGGTTCGTTCGGCGACGGCTGGTCCTATCGCTGGAACCCCGAGACCTATGCCGGCGCGGGCTATGCGGTGGTGATGATCGATTTCCACGGCTCGACCGGCTACGGCCAGGCCTTCACCGACGCCATCAGCCAGCACTGGGGCGACCGCCCGCTGGAAGACCTGCAGAAGGGCTGGGCGGCAGCGCAGCAGAAGTACGGGTTCCTGGACGGCGACAACGCCTGTGCGCTGGGCGCGTCGTACGGCGGCTATATGATCAACTGGATCGCCGGCAACTGGTCCAACGAGTTCAAGTGCCTGGTCAACCACGACGGCGTCTTCGACACCTTCGGCATGGGCTATTCCAGCGAAGAGCTGTGGTTCACGGAATGGGAATACGGCGGCACGCCGTGGTCCAATCCCGAGGGCTATCAAAAGTTCAACCCGGCCAACCACGTCGAGAACTGGAAGACGCCGATGTTGGTCGTCCAGGGCGATCGCGACTTCCGCATTCCGACCGCCCAGGGCCTGTCGACCTATACGGCCCTGCAACGTCGCGGCATCGACAGCCGCCTGATCGTCTTCCCCAACGAGAACCATTGGGTGCTGAAGCCGGCCAACAGCCTGCAATGGCACAATGAAGTGTTCGGCTGGCTGAACAAATACCTGACGCCGGCGCAGTAAGACCCTTCAGTCTGGAACGACAAAAAGGGGCGCGGTCGTCAGACCGCGCCCTTCTTCATGCGTCCAACCGAAGGATCAGAGCGAGGCGCGCATCTGGGGCGCGCCGGCCAGGCGATCATACTGGTGCGCGGTCATGCAGCGCGGGGCGGCCCAGCGCTGGCCCGACTGGCGGGCGGCGACGGCCTGTTGTGCGGTGACGAAGGTGGGGGTCACGCCGTTGTCGCGCTGATAGGCGAGGCGCGAGGCCGCGTCGGTTCCACAGACCCTGACGGACTGGAGCACCGCGGCGCGTTCGGTGCGTGGCGTCGAGCTTTGGGCCAGGCTGGGCGACGCGGCGGCCGCCAGGGCGGCGACGATCAGGGCAGGGGTGAGAAAACGGGTCATCGGGTCATCCTCCATGGCCTGAATTAAGATCAGGACTCTGACGAAATATGCGCCGATATTTCCATTTGTAAAGAATATGCGACAAGTTCACGTCAAATAGACGACGATCAACGATAGGTTGACGTTGCGGCGCCAAACTGGAGCTGATGCGTTCTCTGTGGCTGACGGAGACGAGCGATTGTCGAACCCACGGAATTGGCGGACTTTTCGGGCTGACGTGCATCAAAGGGCGCTGGTTCCAGCAGGCGTGCGCCTGCGGTCCTGGCGCGACTGGGTTCGCGACAATGACCCCGTCTATGCGGCGGCGCGGCGGCCCGGATCGGCGGAAAAATGGGCGGCGGGGGTGGTGCTGGTCCTCGTCGCGGTCGTGGTGCTGTTCCTGGCCCTGTTCGACTGGAACATGCTGCGCGGACCGATCGGCCGCTGGGCTTCGGTCAAATACGATCGTCAGATCGCCCTGACGGGGGATCTGGACGTCAACCTGTTCAGCTGGACGCCGTCCGCCGTGGTGCGCGGGCTCAAGGTCGGTGGGCCGGACTGGGCGCGGGATCGCGACACGGCCGACGTCGACGAGGTCCGCGCCTCGGTCAGGCTCAGGAAACTGCTGGCCGGCCAGATCGAGATGCCGCTGCTCAGCTTCACCCGGCCCAAGGTCGTGCTGATCTCGACCAAGGACGGCCGCAAGAGCTGGGAGCTGAACCCGGACAAGCCCGACACCGGCGAGGGTCTGAAACTGCCGGTGATCCAGCAACTGATCATCACCGACGGCCAACTGTCCTTCGACGAGCAGCGGCGGGGCCTGACGCTGCAGGCCGCCGTCAATGCGCGCGAAGCCGCCAGCGGCGCCGGCTTCCTGCTGGACGGGCGAGGCACGGTGAACGGCTCGCCCCTGACGCTGAAGATCGAGGGCGGTCCCTTCATGAATATTCGGCGCAACCGGCCCTATCGGTTCGAGGCCGAGGTCAGCGGGGCGGGGTCGTCCCTGACCGGCAAGGGCGCCATCACCCGCCCGTTCGACTTGGGTCGGTTCGATGCGACCCTGACGATGGAGGGACGCAATATGTCGGACCTCTATCTGCTGACGGGCGTCACCCTGCCCAATACGCCGCCTTATCGGCTTTCGGGCGCGCTGAACCGCAACGAGCGGATCTGGACCTTCAAGGATTTCGACGGGCGCGTCGGCGCGTCCGACCTGTCGGGCGAGGTGCGGGTCGATTCCGCCCAGCGCCTGAGGGTCGATGCGCAACTGACCTCGCGCCGGCTGGACATCGACGATTTGGCCGCCGTGCTGGGTGCGCGGACCCGGACCAATGCGGCCGGTACCGATACCGAGGCGCCGGTCGCAGTCGGCGGCAAGCTGCTGCCCGACGCCAAGCTTCAGACCGAACGCCTGCGCACCATGGACGGAACCCTGACCTACCGGGCGGCTGCGGTGAAGGCGAACGAGTTCGACGTGCGGGCCGTGAACCTAGGGGCCGATCTGAAAGACGGTATACTCAAGCTCGACCCGATCAGCTTCAACTTCAACCGGGGCGAAATGAACGGCACGGCGCGGATCAATGCGACCCGGGATACGCCCTACAGCACCGTCGATCTGCGTCTGTCCGGCTATCCGCTGGAATCGATCATTCCCGCCCGTAACGGCTCGGTTCCCTTGAGTGGTCGCGCCCTGGGTCGGGCCAGGCTGGAAGGGCCGGGCGCCTCGATCCATGATTTTGCGGGGGCGTCGAAAGGCTCGCTCAGCCTGGTGGTGCCGAACGGCAAGATGCGGGCGGCCTTCGCCGAACTGCTGGGCATCAACGCCAGCGCGGGCCTGCTGAAACTGCTCAGCGGCGATCAGTCCGAAAGCCAAATCCGCTGCGCCGTCGCCGATTTCAGCGTCAGCAGGGGCACGGCGACCGCCCGCACCTTCGTCATCGATACGGATGTGGTCCTGGCTCAGGGCAAGGGCACGATAAACCTGGGGGCCGAGACCATGAACCTGCGCATCGAGGGCGAATCCAAGAAGCCGCGCCTGCTGCGCCTGTGGGCGCCCATCACCGTCTCCGGCCCGTTGACGGCGCCCAAGGTCGGGGTCGATCTGGGCGATGTGGTGTCGCAGGGCGGTCTGGCGGGTCTGCTGGGCGCGGTGGTGGCGCCGGTCACCGCCCTGTTCGCCTTCGTCGATCCGGGCCTGGCCGAGGACGCCGACTGTGGTCGACTCATTGCTGGGGCGCGCTAATCATCGGGGTGACGAAGACCGAATCGGCGGCGCGAACGTATTGACCGCGATGGAACCTTGCACATGACCCGCCGTGGCCTGTTCGCGCCCGCCCTTGGGCTTTTCGCCGCCGCCTGCTCGCCGCTGGGCCTGCTCAACACCCTGGGGCCGAGGGACGGCGGGGTGCGCCGCGTCGCGCGCGACATCGCCTATGGCGACGATTCGCGCCAGCGGATGGACCTCTACGCCCCGACCGCGCCGGGACCGTATCCGACCCTGGTCTTCTTTTATGGTGGCGGCTGGGATTCCGGTTCGCGCAGCCAGTACGGCTGGGCGGCCCAGGCCTTGGCGGCGCAGGGGTTTGTCGTGGCCCTGCCCGACTATCGCGTCGTGCCCCAGGTCGTCTTTCCCGCCTTCATCGAGGACGCCGCCGCCGCCACAGCCAAGGCGGCGGATGTGGCGGCGCAATATGGCGGCGATCCCGCGCGCCTGGGTGTGCTGGGCCATTCGGCGGGGGCGCATCTGGCGATGATGATCGCGCTCGACCGGCGATACATGGCCGCCGTCGGTCGGCCCGACCTGATCAAGGCGGCGGCGGGGCTGGCGGGGCCTTACGACTTCCTGCCGTTCGACGTGGCGGCGTCGCGCAACGCTTTCGGCCGCGCGCCGGATCCGACCCTGACCCAGCCCGTCACCTTCGTGCGCGCCGACGCCCCGCCGCTGTGGCTGGGCCACGGCACGGCAGACACGGTGGTCCACGACGAGGACACCATCATTCTGAACGATCGGATACGCGCGGTCGGCGGTCGCTCGGAGGCCAAGCTCTATCCGGGGCTGGACCACGCCGACCTGATCGCGACCTTCTCGCCCCTGTTCCGCAAGAAGGCGACGGTCCTCGCCGACGTGGCGGGGTTCTTCCACCGGCAACTGGGCTAATTAGGTTTTCAAGAAGGTGGTGCGGGCGGCCGGAATCGAACCGGCACTCCTTTCGGAACAGGATTTTGAATCCAGCGCGTCTACCAATTCCACCACGCCCGCAGAGGCCGCCTCATGCCACAGAGGGTAGAGGCGGGTCTAGTGTTCGTTCAGCGTTCCGTCATGCTGAAGGTCATTCTTGTCGTGAAGACGCCGCCCGCCTGCATAGGCGCCCCGTCGATGCGTTCCACTCGCCCGCTTGTGATCATGCGCAAGGCATGGCGGCCAAAGCCCGAGCGTGCGGGGTTTTCGTCCAGAAGGGCGCAATCTTTGGGTTTGCCGCGTTCATCAACGGAGCACTGAATCAAAGCTTCCGCATAGCTGGCTGAGGGCAACGTCGGCGGCGGGGTGATCCTTGGTGGGACGGCCCAGACGACATCCAGTGGGCGGGGATCATAGATTGCGTCGGCAGCGTTTTCCAAGGCGATCTCGCAAGCCGTCATGACCGCGTCGAGCGCCGCATGATCGCGGGGAAGGGCGAGTTGGTAGCGTTGTGCTCGACGGTCACCCTCCGCAGGAATGCGCACGGTGAAGCTTTCTGACGAACGAAGGTGGCGCGCGTAGATCGAGGGGGCTGGAGCCAAAACGACCGAGCCGTTGCTGTTCGGCGCAACCGACCAGGCCGAGGATACCAGCACCGGGGCGCGAAGACTGACGTCGAGTTTCCGAGTTCCTTCGGACCCAGCCATTGCCGGCAGTCCTCCCAACGCGAACACGAACCGTCCGTTTCGGCAGGCCGCCGAGAGGGTCACCCCGACATCATATTCAATAGACGCAGCTTCCAGGCCGTCCTTTTTCGTGGCCGTCCACGCCAGATCCGACACGACGGCTTCTTGTGCGAGCGCCAACAACAGGCCCACGATCACGCCACGACCTCCACATGCCCGTCCGTTCCACCCGCCTGGATGCGGCGGGCGCGGATGTACATTTCGACGCGCTGCATGACGATCAGGCCCATGGCGAAGACCAGGAAGGCGTCGGTCACGGCCATGGCGTTCAGGTGCCATTCGGCGGCATGGCTCTCGATCAGGTCGCGCAGCAGCGACCGGCCCGCGAACAGCACGACCAGCAGGATCAGGCCCAGCGGCGACGCCTGGGCCATCAGGGAGCCGTCCGGTTCCTTTTCGATGGTGACGGTCTTGCCGCGATACCAGCCGGCGACACCGCCCAGCAGGCCGCCGATGGCCAGCACCGCCCAGGCGGCGGGGCCGAACGGAGCGTGGGCCATTTGGGGGTTCTGCATCATACCCCACAGGCCCAGGCCGATCAGAGGCAGGACGATGGCTGGCATGACCCACAGCAGATGCGGCTTCAGCACCCGCTTCCTGCGGTTCTTCAGCAGCACGACCACCAGCATGATCGGGATCATGAGCAGCGGAATCAGTTTTTCAGGCGGCACGTCGTCTCTCCCCAGGACTTGATCCGACCTCCCCCGAGGCCGGCGTGATCAACCTAATGCCGTCACACGTCGCTGGAAAGCGGGCCGACGGTCTGTTCGATGGCGCCGAAGATGGAGTGGTTGCGGTCGTCCAGCATCTCGATCCGCACCGTGTCGCCGTGCTTGAGGAAGGGGGTCTCGGCGGCGCCGCGCAGCAGGGTCTCGACGGTGCGGACCTCGGCGATGCAGCTATAGCCCAGGCCGCCTTCCGACACCGGCTTGCCGGGGCCGCCGTCGGCGTCCTTGTTCGACACGGTGCCCGAACCGATGATGGTGCCGGCGCCCAGCGAGCGGGTCTTGGCTAGGTGGGCGATCAGGGTTCCGAAGTCGAAGGTCATGTCCACGCCGGCGTCGGCCTTGCCGAACTCGGCGCCATTCAGTTGGACGTTCAGCGCGCCGTGCAGCTTGCCGTCCTGCCAGCGGTCGCCCAGCGCTTCGGGCGTGACCAGCACCGGCGACAGGGCGCTGGCGGGCTTGGACTGGACGAAGCCGAAACCCTTGGCCAGTTCGGCCGGGATCAGGTTGCGCAGGCTCACGTCGTTGACCAGGCCGACCAGCCGGATGGCGGCCAGGGCCTGTTCCCGCGTTGCGCCCTGCGGCACATCGCCGACGACCACCACGATCTCGGCCTCCAGGTCGCAGCCCCAGGCCTCGTCGGCCAGGGGGATGGCGTCGCGGGGCGCCAGGAAGCTGTCGGAGCCGCCCTGATACATCAGCGGATCGGTCCAGAAGGTGGCGGGCATTTCGGCCCCGCGCGCCTTACGCACCAGTTCGACGTGGTTCACGTATGCCGAGCCGTCGGCCCACTGATAGGCGCGGGGCAGGGGCGAAGCGGCCTCGTGTTCGCGGAAGCGGCCGCGCGGCACGGCCTCGTGTTCCAGGCTCTCGGCCAAGGCCTCCAGCCGGGGCCCGCACTGGTCCCAGTCGTCCAGCGCCGCCTGCAGCGTCGGTGCGATCAGGAAGGCGTCCGTGAACCAGTTCAGGTCCTGCGAGACGACGACGAGGCGGCCATCGCGGCCGTGCTTGAGCGAGGCGAGTTTCATGGACAAAGGCCTAAACCGAATTCACGGGGTTGGAAACCGAGCGATCACGCGTTTGGCGTCAGCAGGGCGCGGGCCTCGGCGCCGGTGCGGGCGGCGGCGTCGCGAACCTCGACCTCGACGATGACGCCGCCCTTGGGCTCGACGGCCCAGAGGTAGCGCCGCTCGACCTCGACCGTGCGGCCGGACGGGGCGAAGCCTTCGTAGCTGTCGCCCCAGGGTGTGATCTTCTTCAGTTCGACGAAGGGCATGGCGCAGGCGGCGTCCAGCTCCTCCTGGGCCATCACGGTCAGTTCGTCGTCGGGTGCAGGCATGGGCATGTCAGTCTGAACGAAGGGGAGTGAGGAGGGATGCGGCGCGACCGCGTCACCCCCGGTGGTGCAGCCGCTTCCACACCTGATAGCCGACGATGGGAGCGAAGCCGCAGAGGAGGGCGGCGATCAGGACCATCCAGAAGCCGCCGCCCAGCCAATATTCACCGGCCAGGGCCCCGGCGCCGGCCGCGAGGACCGGGCCGAGCCAGGGCAGCCAGGTCGGCGGCCGCATCTTCATTCAGACGTCGACCTTGATGACGCCGCGACGGATCTGGTCCAGTTCGATGGAGTCGAACAGGGCCTGGAAGTTGCCGTTGCCGAAGCCCTCGTTGCCCTTGCGCTGAATGATCTCGAAGAAGATCGGACCGAAGGTGTCCTGGGTGAAGATCTGCAGCAGCAGGCCGTCCTCGTCCGAGCCGTCGATCAGGATGCGGTTCTTGCGCATCCGCGCCACGTCGTGCCCGTGGTTGGGCAGGCGTTTGTCGATTAGTTCGAAATAGGTCTCGATGGTATCCTGGAAATCGACGCCGCGCTCGCGCATGGCCTCGACCGTCTCGAAGATGTTCTCGGTGGTCAGGGCGATGTGCTGGATGCCCTCGCCGTTGTAGCGACGCAGGAACTCCTCGATCTGGGAGTTGTCGTCCTGGCTTTCGTTCAGGGGGATGCGGATGGCGCGGTCGGGCGCGATCATGGCCTGCGAGAACAGGCCGGTCGCCTTGCCCTTGATGTCGAAATACTTCTGCTCTTCGAAGTTGAAGACCGAGCCGTAGAAGCCGGACCAGGTGCGCATCTCGCCGCGGCGCACGTTGTGGGTCAGGTGGTCCAGGATCTCCAGACCCATCGAATTCTTGCGCTCGGATTCTTCCCAGCCCTCGATCTCGTCCCAGGTGTCGTACAGGGAGCCGGCGTCGCCATATTGATCGATGACGTAGAGCAGGCTGCCGCCGATGCCCTCCAGGATATAGGGATAGTCGCCACCCAGGGCGCCGCCCGAGACGCCTTGCGCGGGCTTGGCGCCGCGCTCGACCGCGCCCTCATAGGCGGCCTTGGCGTCGTTGGTGCGGAAGGCCATGCCGTTGGCGGACGGGCCGTGATCCTTCGCGAAGGTTGCGGCCTGGCTCTCCGGACGATCCTGGGGCTTGCGGTGAACCAGGAAGCTGATGTCGCCCTGCTTCAGGCGGACCACGTCGGTCCTGGGGTTCACGTGCGTCTGGGTGAAGCCCATCAGCTCCAGGCGCGAGATCATCGCCTTGGGTTCAGGGCCGGTGAATTCGACGAATTCGAAACCGTCGACGCCGAGGGGGTTTTCCAGGTCGAGCTTTTCGACCTGAGCCTGGGTCATGTCGTTCATGGCGCGTCTCCCGCACAGATTTTTGAGGCGGGCTTAACCGAAAGGGGCCGCCGATTGGCGCGGAACCTAGTCACAGAAGACGACGGAGCCAAGACGAAGCCACGGGGACGTGATGAACAGCGCCCCGTAGCGCCTCATGCGATCAGCGCAGGACGGGTTCGGGATCGACCAGACGGACGTCGTGCATCTGGTCCAGATAGGCCTCGTAGTAGCCCTTGTGCGCCGCGCCCACGATGCTCAGCATGCGCGTGCCCGGATAGCGGCCCAGCACGTCACGCATGTTCGCGACCATCCGCAGGTTGCGGGTTTCCCAGAAGCCGACGTAGCGGCGGCCGAAGGCTTGTGGCGACGGTTCCACCAGGTTTGCGCCGAAATCGGACTGATAGGCCATGGCCGGCGCGCCCGGCGAATTGTAGGCGCGGTACATCTGAAGGACGCCGTCCGGCTGGTCCAGGGCGGCGCCCAAACGGACGTCTTCCGCGCGACGGGCCGTGCTGGCGGGATTGTCCCAGGCGCGTATGACGGCCTCTTCGTAGGCTTTCTTCTCCTCCGGGTCGGTCGGATCGGGCGAGTCGGCGGAGTGGTCGTCGACGCTCCACAGCCGCTCCAGTCCCAGGCGCGCAGCCAGGGGCGCGGAGATCAGATAGGTCTCGTTGGCCCGATCCTTGATCCGGTTCAACATGGCGACCAGGGCGTCGTTCAGGCCGTCGCCGGCGGTGCGGTCCTCCGGCGCGAGCCGAAGCCACTGGACCAAGGCCGATCCCCGCTCGCCGGCCGCCAGGAACAACGCCGCCAGATGTCGCCGCTGCGCCGCCGTGGGCTGGGCGGGCCAGGTCGCCAGCAGCCGCTCGGCCTCGGCGTTGGCGGCCGGAACGTCCAGGCCGGTCGCCAGGGCGGCCGGGGCGGGGTCCCAGCAATAGGTTCTGACCGTCTCGGCATAACGTGCCGGATAGCGACGCAGGCTGTCGCATTGCAGGCCGGACAGGTCCTCGGTCGCAATGGCTGTGGGTTTCCAGGCCGCCAGCCGGTCCAGCAGCGGCGTCAAGCTCTCGGCTTTGAAGCCGTCGTCCAGGTTCGACAGGTGGGGCGTGCCCAGCACCAGCACTTCGTTCAAGGCGCCGGCGGGCGGCCCCTTTAGCTGGTCGGGATGGAAGGGCTGGCGGTAATCCTGCGCGGCGGCCGGCAGGGCGGTCGTCAGCAGGGCGCCGACGGCGGCGAGAAGGGTGCTGGAAGAACGAAGGAACAGAGCCATGACACGCCGTGAAGAGGGGCAAGAGGGAAGATCGACCGCCGGTCGATCAAGCCACCATTCACGCTGTGCCGGTCGGACGCTTGTTAATTCTTGGACATCTTAAGGCCGCGCTTGGTCTGGGGCTGGTCAGGTTGCGCGCGTCGTCAGGGCCGGGGCTGCCGTGACGACCCAGGCCTTGGGCTGAGCCAGCGGGGCCTTGCAGACGGCCTCGACCGCCTGGCCGTCCTGGAAGCGATAGCGGACCGGCAGTCCTTCGACGCAGCGGGTTTGAATTGCGACGAACATGGCTTCGGCGTCGGCGTAGGGATCGTGATCCTCGATACTGGCCAGGACCGGGGAGCCCGACAGCACGCCGCATTTGTCGGTGGTGTCCAGCTGGATGCCCTCGCGAACCTGATAGAAGCCTGTGCCGCCCCCTGTGCAGTTCTGGGCGTTCAGGTGGACCAAGGCGGCGCGGCGATAGTCGCCCCGGCCGGGCTGATCCACCAGGGAGACACCTAGGGCCGTCAGTCGCGCCTCGATCCCCGTCCAGCGGTCCGCGCCGGGGGCGTCCAACAGAATGTTCGCGCCGCTGTCGGCGGGCAGAAGGGCGCGGAAGTCCGCCACGCCATAGCCGTCTCCCGCGCGCCTAGCGTCCAGCATCGTCTTCCACAGATCCAAGATATCTCGTCGACCATCGGAGGCCCGACGCACCTCCAGATCGGCGATCCACTGGATCAATACGCCGCAGTCATAGACGCTGGAGCCGGATTGCAGCCGCCGAGGATCGTAGTCGCGATCCTTGAGCGTCGCACGGCAACCGTTCAGCCGCCGGGCCAGGGACGATCTCGCTTGGGCTTCGTCTATGACGCCGGACGAGGCGGCGGCGACCAGGGCGCCGTATTCCGCCCCGCCCTCGTGCAGCCAAGGCGCGCTGTCGCCGTCCTTCAGCGTGAGGCCGTGGCCGTTCCACAGGTGGAAGGTCTCGTGCCAGACGAAGGTCGAAAGGGGACCGGCCACGTCCTCGGCCGGTGCGTCCCAGGACGTGCCGAAAAAGCGTGTGGAGATGACGCCGGTGTCGGTCACATCGCCACGAAAGGTCGTCGGGCCGGGGCTGTCGGTCGTGACGATCAGGACGGGTTGGTAGGGCAGGTCGCGGCCCAGCCTGGCGCCATAGAAGGCCTGAGCCGCCAGGAAGCCGTCGCCCATCAGCTTCGACAAGGATGCGGGAACCGAGGCGCCGGTCACGACCGCCCCGCCGTCCCTGCGCGTCACCGCCGCCTCGGGGCCGATATAGGCGTAACCCTTGATCGCATCGGCCTGAGGCAGGGTGGTTTCGCCAGCGACGGGTTGGGCGGTCAGTTCGGCGTCCATGCCCTTCAACTCCAGGCCGGGGCCATAAAGGACGTGGCCCGCGCCGACGCGCGTCAGGCCCATATAGACACGGTCCACCTCGGCCGCGTCGGGGGCGATCAGAATCTGAAAAGTGTCGAAGGGCCGGTCGGACTTGACCACGCCGTCCGCCAAGGTCAGGCCGGGCGTCGTCACTGTCCACAGATTGCGGATGATGGCGGGGTCCAGGAAGGCGACCTCGGTGGTCGGCTGGGCCAGCCGCCAGGTCACGGCGACGCCGCCGGCGGCGGTGCGGGCCTCAATGGTCGCGGCCTGCTGGGCCTGAGATAGCGCGGAGGCGGCCGTTCCAATGGCTAGGCTCAAAGCGGCCAACACGCCAATCAGGTTCGAGGTCATGCAATCCGGCTCCGACAACTAAGCGTGAGCATACTGGCGCGACGAAGTGGGGCGATTTGACGGCGAAATCGTTAAAGCGAAGTCAGCCCGGCAGCCAGCGCGTCGCCCATTCTGCGCCCATCAGCAGGCCGGCTCCCAAGGCGCCAAGAATCGTTAGCCAGACGGTGGTGACGGCGGCGCCGGCGATGACGAACAGGCCGTCGCGCTGGATCAGGCCGACTGACAGCAGGGCGAGGGCCACCGACGGGATGGTGTTGGTCAGGGGCATGACGATGGTCAGGGTGGCCAGGATCATGAAGACGGCCGCCAGCTTCTCGCCCGGTCCGTCGGCGAACCGGCGCAGGCGGGGGCGCGACAGCCGGTGGATCCAGCCCAGTTTCGACTCGGCGAAATCGGCCATGGCCTTTAGCCAGACGCCCTTGCACCTCAGGTTCAGGAACCAGCGCGGCAGCCACGGCTCCTCGCGCCCGACCAGCATCTGGCCCGCCAGCAGGATGACGATCAGTCCGACGACTTGCGGCACGCCGTAAAGGCCCGGGACCAGGCAGGGGATGGAGAGCAGCAGGATCAGCAGCCCATAGGCGCGCTCGTCCAGACGGTCGCGAATCTCGTGCAGGGTCAGGCCGGTTTCGCCGCCGTCGTCCGCCAGCCGCCGCAAGAGGCGGGTGACGTTGTGGCTGACGTCATCCTGCTGCGAGGCGGGCGAGGGAGGAGAGGCAGGGGTGGTCATGAAATGCGCTCTAGCAGGTGGCGGCGACCGCCGAGGATGACGGAACGCCACAGGGGTGGTAACGCGCCAGTCCGCCCTGCGGCCCCTCTAAGGATCACCATGCTTCGCCAGCTTTACGACCGTGTCTTCGATCTGGCGCGCAGCCGCCATGCGACGAAGGCCCTGGCCGTGGTCTCCTTCGCCGAGAGTTCGTTCTTTCCCATTCCGCCCGACGTGATGCTGGCGCCGATGATCCTGGCGCGGCCGGAGCGGGCCTATTTCTACGCCGCCGTCTGCACCGTCGCCTCGGTGCTGGGCGGGATACTGGGCTACGTGATCGGCTATTTCCTGACCGATCTGGGCCTGGCGATGATGCGGCTGCTGGGTCATTCGGACGGGCTGGCGCAATTTCGCGCCTGGTTCGATCAGTGGGGGCTGTGGGTCATTCTGATCAAGGGGCTGACCCCGATCCCCTACAAGCTGGTGACCATCGCCTCGGGCCTGGCGGCGTTCAGCTTTCCGGTCTTCATGGCCGCGTCGGTGGTGACGCGCGGCGGGCGGTTCTTCCTGGAGGCGTGGATCCTGAAACGCTGGGGTCAGGCCATGCTGGCGCAGGTGGAAAAGCGGCTGGCGCTGTGGAGCGTCATCGGCCTCGTGGCTCTGGTCGGACTCATCGTCGCCGTGAAGCTTCTGTAAGTCGACGTAAGGCCTGGGGAGGGGTAAGACTTTTCGCAATGATCGACGCCTATCGCCTTCTGACCCGTTGGTGGACCGCCTTCGCCCTGGCCGCGTCGCTGGCGATGCTGGGTGCGGCCCATGCGTTTCAGCGGTTCGGCGGGCTTGAGCCCTGCAACCTGTGCCTCAAACAGCGTGAGGCCTATTGGGGCGCCGTCGTGGTGGCGGCGGTCGCTACGGCCTGGACCCTGATCAGCGGCAGCCGGCGGGGAACCCCTCGCATCGCGGCCTTCCTGCTGGCCGCCGTCTTCGCCACCGGGGCCGTGACGGCCATCTTCCACATGGGCGGGGAATACAAATGGTGGGCCTTGCCCGCGACCTGTTCGTCGGTCGGCGGTTCGGTCGATCTGAACAGTCTGACGGCGCTGGCCATGGGCACAGGGCCGGTGGTCAAGGTGATCGGCTGCGGCGACGTGGCCTGGAGCTGGCTGGGCCTGTCGATGGCCGGATGGAACGCCCTCGTCGCCTCGGCGCTTGCGGTGTTCAGCCTGCTGGCCGCCAAACGCCCCAAGGACGCTCGCGCCCCCCGTATCGAGAAGGCCTGACCTGACATGAGCGGCTCCATTCCTCTTCCTCGTCCTGGACGCGGCGCTGACAAGGCGCGGATGGACGAGATCCTGCGGGTCGATCACGCCGGAGAATACGCCGCCGTCCTGATCTATCGCGCCCAGAAAGCGGTGTTCGAAGGCCGCAAGGGCAGGGGCGAGATCGCCCGCGACCTGGGCGAGATGCAGGACCAGGAGGCGGTGCATCTGGCGCGCTTCGACCGGCTGCTGAACGATCGGCAGGTGCGGCCCACAGTGATGACGCCTCTGTGGCGGATCGCGGCCTCGGCCTTGGGCGCCGGCACGGCCCTGATGGGCGAAAAGGCGGCGCACGCCTGCACCGAGGCGGTCGAGAGCGTGATCGAGAAACACTATGCCGATCAGATCGCCGAGATCGGCGACCGCGACCCGGCTCTTGCCGCCGAGCTGAAACAGTTCCGCGACGAGGAACTGGCGCACCACGACCACGCCATCGAGCACGGAAGCCGCGAGGCGCCGGCCTATCGGCTGTTGAGCGGCGTCATCAAGGTCGGCTGCAAGGCGGCGATCAAGATCAGCGAGCGGGTTTAAACCGTCTCCTCCCCACTTGTGGGGAGGGGGACCGCGCGTAGCGTGGTGGAGGGGCTCTTGAAGTCCCACAGGCGTCTGTGAGGCGGTGAAGAACCCCTCCGTCACGGCGCTGGATAAGCGCCGCGTCTCCTCCCCCTCGCTGCGCGACAGGGAGGAGACGGGAGCCTCAGTAGATCTCGAACAGGCCCGCCGCGCCCATGCCGCCGCCGATGCACATGGTGACGACGCCGTATTTGGCGCCGCGGCGCTTGCCTTCGATCAGGACGTGGCCGGTCATGCGGGCGCCGGACATGCCGTAGGGGTGGCCGATGGAGATGGCGCCGCCCGAGACGTTCAGTCGGTCCATCGGAATGCCGAGGGTTTCAGCGCAATACAGGACCTGGACGGCGAAGGCCTCGTTCAGCTCCCAGATGCCGATGTCGTCCACCGTCAGGCCGTGGCGCTTCAGCAGTTTGGGCACGGCATAGACCGGGCCGATGCCCATTTCGTCCGGCTCGCAGCCGGCGACCGCCATGCCGCGATAGACGCCCAGCGGCTGAAGATTGCGCTTCACCGCCTCGCCCGCCTCCATGATCACGCAGGCCGAGGCGCCGTCCGACAGTTGCGAGGCGTTGCCGGCGGTGATGAATTCGCCCTGCTGGATTTCCTCGCCGGAGCCGAACACGGGCTTCAGCGACTTCAGGCCCTCCAGGGTGGTTTCGGGCCGGTTGCCCTCGTCCTTCGACAGGGTCACATCCTTGGATGAGGTCTCGCCGGTCGCTTTGTCCGTGACCAGCATGGATGTGGTCATCGGCACGATCTCGGCGTCGAAACGGCCCGCCTCCTGCGCCGCCGCCGTGCGCTGTTGGGACTGGAGGGCATATTCGTCCTGGCGGTCGCGGTCGATATTGTAGCGCCGGGCCACGACCTCGGCCGTCTCCAGCATCGACATATACATATGCGGCGCCAGCTTCAGCAGGGCCTCGTCCTTGCCGCGGTACAGGTTCATGTGCTGGTTCTGGACCAGGGAGATGCTTTCCAGCCCGCCGCCGACCGCAATCTTCTGCTGGTCGAACACCACTTGTTTGGCCGCTGTGGCGATGCCCATCAGGCCCGAGGCGCATTGACGGTCCAGGCTCATGCCGGGAACCGACGACGGCAGGCCGGCGGCCAGGGCGATCTGACGCGCCACGTTCGTGCCTGTCGAGCCCTGCTGCAGGGCCGCGCCCATGACGACGTCCTCGATCTCGGCCGGATCGACGTTGGCGCGCTGAACCGCGTGCTTCACCGCATGGGCTCCCAACTGCTGGGCCTGGGTGTCGTTGAAGGCCCCACGATAGGCCCGGCCGATGGGCGTGCGGGCGGTGGAGACGATGACGGCTTCGCGCATGAGCTTTCCTCCTGGGGCTATCGCCCTTCGGGCTACTTGAGCCCCATTTTGTTTGGCCTATCGCGCGTTCGCGCTGCTGAGGCCGATTTCCTCTGAAGCGAAGTTAGGCGCCTCACGTCGCGTCAACGCAAGGCGCCTTTACGCTTAAACGTCGTGCGCCTTCTGCGCCTTTGTCAGTTCGATCATGCCTTGGGCGGCGCCCATCTCCGGCACGATCTCGCCGGCGCGGTCCGAGATGGCGTCGAAGCGGGCGGCGACCTGTTCGGGCGCATCCTCGCCGGTGACGAACGCTCCTTGCGTCAAGGTGACATAGGCGCGCTCGAACCCGCCGGCGCCGGCGGCCAGGATGGCGCGGCTGGGGGCGTCCGTCGAAGCGGGCGGCGACCTGTTCGGGCGCATCCTCGCCGGTGACGAACGCTCCTTGCGTCAAGGTGACATAGGCGCGCTCGAACCCGCCGGCGCCGGCGGCCAGGATGGCGCGGCTGGGGGCGTCCCGGCTGACCAGATACAGAAGACCCGGCGTCACCAGGGCAGGTGACAAGGCCTCCAGCGGCAAGGCCGCGCCCAGGTCCTCGGTCATGCGGGTGTGGGCGGTGGGCGCCAGGCAGTTGACGCGAATGTCGTTCTTGGCCCCCTCGATCGACAGGGACTGCATCAGACCGACCAGGGCCATCTTGGCCGCGCCATAGTTCGACTGGCCGAAGTTGCCGTACAGGCCGGACGACGAGGTGGTCATCACGATGCGGCCATAGTTCTGACCCCGCATGATCTCCCACACCGCCTTGGTGCAGTTGACGGCCCCCATCAGGTGAACGTCGACGACGAAGCGGAAATCCTCGATCTCCATCTTGGCGAAGCTTTTGTCGCGCAGGACGCCGGCGTTGTTCACCAGGATGTCGATCCGGCCCCATTTCGCCATCGCCTGATCGACCATCGATTGAACCGCCGCGAAGTCGGTGACGGAGGCGGCGTTGGCGATGGCCTCGCCGCCTGCCCCCTGGATTTCCGCCACGACGGCTTCTGCGGCGCTGGCCGAGCCNACGTCGACGACGAAGCGGAAATCCTCGATCTCCATCTTGGCGAAGCTTTTGTCGCGCAGGACGCCGGCGTTGTTCACCAGGATGTCGATCCGGCCCCATTTCGCCATCGCCTGATCGACCATCGATTGAACCGCCGCGAAGTCGGTGACGGAGGCGGCGTTGGCGATGGCCTCGCCGCCTGCCCCCTGGATTTCCGCCACGACGGCTTCTGCGGCGCTGGCCGAGCCGCCCGAGCCGTCGCGCGCGCCGCCCAGGTCGTTGACCACCACCTTGGCCCCCCGCGCCGCCAGCGCCAGAGCATGCTCGCGCCCCAGTCCGCCGCCCGCGCCCGTCACGATCGCCACCTGTCCGTCGAACCGCATCGCCATAATCGTTCCCTTTCGCTGGCGCCCAATGTGTTGAAACGGCGCCACAGTCGTCACAATCCTAATCCGAGAGCGGAACCGGACGCCAGCCATGCCGTTCGGCTCGGGAACGCTGTGCCAACGCGCAGCTTCGCGCAATTCACACAGTGAGGAAGCTATGAAGCTCAAACTTCTCGCCTCTGTCGCCGCAGCCGGGCTGTTCGCAGCCGGGGCCGCATCGGCAGAACCCAATGGTTGGTACGGGGCGATCGACGCCGGTTACCATATGATCGACGACATCAACGCCGAGTCGTCGACGACCGGCGCCAACTGGAACTATGAAGTGAATGACGGCTGGGCGGCGTTCGCCCGTCTCGGCTATCGCTTCAACCCAAACTGGCGTGCGGAACTCGAAGGCGGCTACCGCTCGGGCGACGTCGGCACGGTTCGCGCCGTTTCCGGTACGCAGGGCCTTTGCAACTTCACCCCGGCGACGGGCGGTTGCTTCTCCCCTGAAGGCGATATCGAATCCGTCACCCTGATGGCGAATGTCATCTATGACTTCGGTTACGAAGCCTGGGGCATCCGTCCGTTCGTCGGCCTCGGCGCCGGTGTGAATCGCGTCAAGACGGACCTGACGGGCAACCTGCGCGCCAACCGCGCCGCGACCTTTACGGCTGATGACGACTCGACCAAGTTCGCCGCTCAGGCGATCGCCGGTCTGGCCTGGGCCGTGGGCGACCGCACCAACATCGACCTGACCTACCGCTACCTGACGGGCGACGCTGGCTTCGCCTCGACGACGGTCGGCGCGACGCAGTTCGGCGAATGGGACGGCGACTACGATCAGTCGCACACCGTGACCCTGGGTCTGCGCTACAGCTTCGGCGCCGAAGACGCACCGCCGCCCCCGCCTCCCCCCGCAAGAAACCACCGGAGGAAAGCGAGGCTTACCTCTTAAAACCCGTCGGCGATTCGATTGGAGCGCGGAACCTAGTGAAACCAACCGATGAAAGCAAGAAGTTTTTCAACTCCTCCTTCCGTGGGGCCTTGGAGATTTACACCCCCGCGGCCCCGTCGGCCGGCCCGTTTCCGAGCGAGGCGGCTCTATACGTATGGGCTGATTTGTCAGCAAGCGGATTCTGACTGTTGGGGGAAAGTTTCTCAAAGACTCATGATCGACGATCATGAGCCACCAGCCTCAACCCGCAATGTAAGTGCGGAGACTCGCGGCTGACGGGCTGCTTCAGGCTCCGCCCAGGCGGGACATCAGCTCCGCATCCTGCTCGGAGGCGGCGACCTCATTGTCGAACGCCAGCTGCGCCTCGGAGAGATCTGTGAAGATCAACGGCTCCGACAGGCGCAGACTTGAGATGGCGTAGTCTTCGCCCCTCTGTTCGAGGACGACGCCGCTACGGGCGTGAAGGATACGGGCATCCGTGGTCATGGGTCTGTTCTCCGGCTTGGATGGAGAACGCGCCAATCACCGAAATGGGTCGCTCTCATTCGCCGGACAGGATTCCAGCGATTCGCGCGTTCAGCGTTTCGTCATCCAGGCCGTCGACGACAACGATCTTCGACCGCGACTGGCCGCCGCGTGTCACGGTCACCGAAGACTTCGACACGCCAAGGCTCTTGGCCAACAGCCGGATCAGGGCGTCATTGGCCTCTCCATCTATGGGACGAGCGCGGACGCGCACCTTGAGCACGCGCCGTCCTTCTACGTCCGCCTCCCAGCCCTCGATGCGATCCACCGCCGCGCCGGGCTGCAGCCTTATGGGCAGGTTCGCCATCCGATCTCCTACGGGCAAGAAAAAGGGCGCGGCTCCTTTCGAAGCCGCGCCCTCTGCGTTTGGGGTCTAACCCAGACTTAGCCCAGGGCCGTCATCAGTTCCGGCACCACGGTCTTGTAATCGCCGACCAGGCCATAGTCCGCGACCTGGAAGATCGGGGCGTCCGGGTCCTTGTTGATGGCGACGATCGTCTTGGAATCCTTCATCCCCGCCAGGTGCTGAATCGCGCCCGAGATGCCGATGGCGATATACAGCGCCGGCGCCACCACCTTGCCGGTCTGGCCGACCTGATAGTCGTTCGGCGCATAGCCCGCGTCGACCGCTGCACGCGAGGCGCCGATGGCGGCGCCCAGCTTGTCGGCCAGCGGCTCCATCACGGCGTGGAATTCGTCCGCCGAGCCCAGAGCGCGACCACCGGAGACGATGATCTTGGCGGCGCCCAGTTCCGGGCGGTCCGACTTGACCATTTCTTCCGAGACGAAGGTCGTCTTGGGCGCATCGGCGCCGGCGACGCTCTCGACCGAGGCGGAACCGCCCTCAGCGGCGGCGGCGAAGGCCGTCGGACGTACGGTGATGACCTTCTTGGCGTCGGCCGACTGGATCGTTTCCAGCGCGTTGCCGGCGTAGATCGGGCGCACGAAAGTATCGGCCGAAACCACTTCGACGATGTCCGAGATTGGGGCGACGTCCAGCTTGGCGGCGATGCGGGGAGCAAAGTTCTTGCCGTCCGTCGATGCTGGGGTCAGGATGGCGTCGTAGCCGGCGGCCAACGGAACCACCGTCGCCTCGACCGCCTCGGCCAAGCCGTGGCCCAAACCGGCGCTCTCGGCCAGCAGCACCTTGCGGACCCCGGCAATCTTGGACGCGGCGTCAGCTGCGGCTTGCGCCCCCTGCCCCACGACTAGAACGTCCACGTCGGACGACAGGCCGAGCGCGGCGGTCACGGTCTTGTTTGTGGTGTCGCGAACGGTCGAACCGTCGTGATCGGCGATAACGAGGACAGCCATATTACAGCGCTCCCGCAGACTTGAGTTTGGAAACCAGTTCGGCCGCATCGGCGACCTTGACGCCGGCCGACCGCTTGGGCGGCTCGGTGACCTTCAGGACCTTCAGACGGTCGGCGACATCGACGCCGTAATCGGCGACCGCCTTGACGGCGATCTCCTTCTTCTTGGCCTTCATGATGTTCGGCAGCGACGCATAGCGCGGCGTGTTCAGCCGCAGGTCCACCGTCACCACGGCCGGCAGGTCCGCCGAGAGCGTCTGCAGGCCGCCATCGACCTCGCGCGTCACAGTCGCCTTGCCTGCATCGATCACCAGCTTGCCGGCGAAGGTCGCCTGGGGCCAGTCCAGCAGGGCGGCCAGCATCTGGCCCACCGCATTGTTGTCGCCGTCGATAGACTGTTTGCCCATCAGGATCAGGTCGGGTTTTTCTTCCTCGACCACCGCCTTCAGCAGCTTGGCGACCGCCAGCGGCTCAAGGTCCGTATCCGACTGGATCAACAGACCCCGGTCCGCGCCCATGGCCAGGGCGGTACGGATGGTTTCCTGGGCCTGGGTCACGCCGATGGAGACCACAACGATCTCGGTCGCGGTGCCGGCGGCGTGGTGTTCCTTGCCTTCCTTCAGACGAACCGCCTCTTCGACGGCGATCTCGTCGAAGGGATTCATGCTCATCTTGACGTTGGCCAGATCGACGCCTGACTGGTCCGCCTTCACGCGGGCCTTGACGTTATAGTCGATCACCCGTTTGACGGGGACGAGTACCTTCATGGGTCTATCCGTGAAATCGCCTGAATGTGAGGGCAGGACATGGAGCGGTCGCGAAGGCCTGTCAACGTAACGCGGGGTCAAGCTGTGGCAGCGACCCCTCCCTAACGGACTACGAGATGAAGCGTTTCCTGACCTTTCCCCGCCTGGCGATGATTTTCTTTGGCCTGTTCGGCGTCGCCATCGTGGGGATTTTCATCCTGCAGGACTATTGGGTCGCGCCGGGCAAGCGATGCGAAGCGGCTGGCAAATGGTACGACATGGATAGCCGCATCTGCGCACAACCCATCTCGATCGCCCAGATCACAGGCCGCCCCAATGGCGTCTCGCGTGAGGAAGCCTCGGCCGAGAAGAATCGCGAACTGGTCCGCATCGAACAGGAACTCGCCGCCGAGGATCGCGCCCGCGCCGCCGAAGTTCAGCGCCAGAAGGCGGCCCTGGCAGCCGCGCGGCCGGCGGCATAGTTTAGCGGGTCGCGCCCGGCTTCCACTTGATGTCGCTGGCGCCGTTGGCATTGGCGCGTCGTGCGGCGACGAACAGATGGTCCGACAGGCGGTTCAGATATTTGACCGCCTCGACATTCACCGCCTCGCCGCTTTCGACCAGTCGCACGGCGTCGCGTTCCGCCCGGCGGCAGACCGTGCGCGCGACATGCAGATGCGCCGACAGCGGCGCGCCGCCCGGCAGGATGAAGCTGTCGAGCGCCTTGAGGCTCTCGTTCATCCAGTCGATTTCCTGCTCCAGCCGCGCCACCTGGGTGTCGATGATCCGCAAGGCCTCCCAGGCTGGCGGCGGATCCAGCGGCGTGGCCAGGTCGGCGCCCAGGTCGAACAGCTCGTTCTGGATGCGGCCCAGCATGGCGTCGATGCGGTCGTTCTGACCGCTGTTAAGACGGGCGACGCCGATCACGGCGTTCAACTCATCGACGGCGCCATAGGCCTCGACGCGGATGTTTGTCTTGGACACCGGTGCGCCTGACGCCAGCCGCGTGCGGCCCTCGTCACCGGTCCGGGTGTAGATCTTGTTCAGCGTCACCATGGTCAGGCCCCCTTCGCCGCCTTCCACATCATGCCGACGACCAGCAGGATGACGGCCAGCGCCTGCAGCCCGACCCTCAGCCGCATCAGCTTGTTGGAGTTGGTCCGCGCATAGTCCCCGCCCCGGAACAGAGAATAGAGGCCAAAGCCCAGGGTGATCGTCACGGCGGCGATGGCGACGATAATCAGGATGTCGAAGATCTGCATGCCGTCGTTCTAGACCCGGATCGCCATCACACGCCAGCGGCGCTCGCCGACTGCCCCGTCACGATACGGCGCCGCTTGCGACCGATGGGCGCACCCCCCTTGGACTGTGATTGCGAATGCTGTTGAGAGGCGCTCGCAAATATCAGGGGCTATTCCGATCATGATCTTCTCGACCCGCGCTCGCCTGTTGGCCGGCGCATCCTGCGCTTTCGGCCTGACCTCGGGCGCCGCACTGGCGGAGACCGTGCAACCGGTCACGGCCGGACAGGCGACGCAGACGGCCGAGCTGGGCGAGATCGTCGTCACCGCCTCAGGCTTTGAACAGCGCATCAACCAGGCCCCCGCCTCGATCAGCGTCATTCCCCGCGCCGAGATCGAAGAGGTGCGTGCCGTTTCCCTCGCCGAAATCCTGAATAATGTCGAAGGCGTCGATACCGGGGCCGCCGTCGGCAAGACAGGTGGCCAGACCATCAACATCCGGGGCATGGGGTCAGACTACACCCTGATCCTGATCGACGGCCGCCGCCAGAACACGGCCGGCAGCGTTACGCCCAATGGGTTCGGCGAGACGTCCAACAGCTTCCTGCCCCCCATCTCGGCCATCGAACGGGTCGAGGTCGTGCGCGGCCCCGTCTCCACCCTCTACGGCTCCGACGCCATGGGCGGCGTGGTCAACATCATCACCCGCAAAATCGGCGACGAATGGCACGGCTCGGCCAGCGCCCATTACACGATACAGGGCGATGATGAGTTCGGTCCGATCCGCGGCGGCGATGTCTATCTGGCCGGACCTCTGATCAAGGACCGGGTCGGACTGTCGATCCGCGGCTCGCGTTCGGAACGCGAACAATCGCGCCTGACATTCGAAAACGTCGCGGGCGCGGAAACCCCGGTCACAGGCTTCGGGCGCAGTTCCACCGCCAACGAAATCTGGTCCGCCGGCGCCCGTCTGGCCTTCAACCTGCACGCCGACCACGACCTGTGGATCGACGCCGACGTCGGCCGCCAGTGGTACGACAACTCCAAAGGCCAGATGGGCACCGCCACCACCGCCGGCGGCTATGACAAGTTCCTGGAGTTCAATCGCGACCAAGTCGCCATCGCCCATAACTGGCGCCTGCCGTTCGGCACATTGGAATCCAACTATTCGATCGCCACGACCGAGACCAAGGGCCGGATCATCCCCAACGGCGTCGCCGGCGCCGGCAGCCCGCGCGACCTGGAGAGCGAGAACCGCATCTTCGACACCAAACTGTTCTCGCAATGGCGCAATCACACCTTCACCGTCGGCGGCCAACATTGGGAAGCCGAGATGACGGACGGCGTGGTGTCGGGCACGTTCAACCACACCCAATGGGCCGTCTTCGCCGAGGACGAATGGCGCTTCACCGACACCCTGGCCCTGACGGTGGGGGCGCGTCACGACGATCACTCGACCTTCGGCTCTCACTTTAGCCCGCGCGCCTATCTGGTGTGGAATCCGACCGATGTGTGGACCGTCAAGGGCGGCGTCAGCCAGGGCTTCAAGACCCCGCGCCTGGAACAGCTGGCCTCGGGCATCAACGGCTTCGGCGCACAAGGCCGCCTGCCCTTGCTGGGCAGCCCGGGTCTGATGCCGGAAACCTCGACCTCGACCGAGTTCGCGGTTCTGTATGACGACCATTACCGCCTGCGCGCTGGCATCACCGTCTTCCACAACCAGTTCGACGACAAGATCGCCACCGGCGTGCCCATCGCCAATTGCCTGTTCGGCCTGACCCCTGCCCAGTACGCGGCCGGCGGCTACAACACGTCGGGCTGTTTCGACGTGGGCTTCTATACGGCCTATATATCGACCGTCCCCACCTTCGGTCAGAGCATCAATATCGACGAGGCGGTCACGCAGGGGGTCGAGGCCACGGCGCGTTACCGCTTCAACGACGCCTGGACGCTTCAGGGCAACTACACCTTCACCGACAGCGAGCAGAAGTCAGGCGCCGCGGCCGGCCAGCCCCTGACCGACACGCCCGAACACATGGTCAACGCCAACCTGCGCTGGAACGCCACCGACCGGATGAACCTGTGGCTGCGGGGCGAATACCGTTCGGCGCGCTATCGCGGGGCCGGCGACGCCCAGACGGCGCTGGGCGACTATGACGCCTACAGCCTGTTCCACCTCGGCGGCGCCTATCGCATCGACGATAATCTGACGGTCAATGCCGTGGTCTACAACCTGTTCGACAAGGACTTCGTCAGCCTGCTGCCCTATGGCAGCCCGGTCGTCTATGCGCCCGAGTTCGCCAACAATCAGGAGCCGCGCCGCCTCTGGATCTCGGTGACCGCGGCCTTCTGATCCTTGAATCCGAAGCCATCAGGCGGGGGTCGCTTCGGCGACCCCCGTTCTTTTTTGCGCCGAGCTAAGCCATTGGTCACGATTGCCGGTGCAATCTGCACGACATGACCGATCGCGCCGTCCGCAATCTCGAACATCTCAAGAGCTCCGCCTCCACCGCCCGCGTGCTGAACCTGCTGCGCGTGTGGGAAGAAAACGGCGACAGCGCCGCCGACGGCGCCGTGCGCAACCCCGACTGGGCCGCGCGTCCGATCTTTCGCACCTCGGCCCTGAACCGCGCCCTTATCATCAAGCACCGCCTGCGTCGCAACGAGACCGACCTGTTCACCGGCCGCCGCCAGGTCGCGACCAAGGTCGTCATCCCCATCGACGATGCGGACCTGAAGACCGGCGGCCGCTACGTCTTCGTCAACCAGATCGGCTTCGAGCGGATGATGATGGAGGCCTTCGGCGTCGCCGCCACCCATCCCGACATCGAGACCCTGCGCCTGATCGACAAACTGCCGTCGCTGGACCCCTTCCTGCTGCGCGAGCAGTTGCGACGCGGCGGCCTGGACCCCTCGCCCTGCTATTTCTCGATCAGCGACAGCGATCTTCAGCGCATGCTGGCCTTCGTCCGCAGCGAGATCGAGCCGCTGGTGACCCTCAGCCTGGGCCCGGACACGGTCGCTGTGAACTCCGATTCGGCGGGGCGGATGGCGTCCAAGATCCTGTCCAACACGCCCGGAGACCAACTCGACGCCCTGCGCCTGACCCTGCGTCTGGCGCCGGAGCAGTATCAGGAGGGTGTCTTCTGCTGGAAGGGCTTCCTCTATTACAAGTGGACGCTGGCCGCCCTGCTGGGCGAGGTCGCCGGCGTCGCCGAGGCCGTGCGCACCATCAAGCCCGTCGGCAAGATCGACCGCGCCGCCAAGGAATATCTGGCCCGAAGCCGCGACGTCCTGCGCGGCCGCATCATCAAGACCTGCGACGAGGTCAGCCGAACCCTTCGCGTCTATGACGACGCCTACGCCAAGCTGACGCAAGAGGGCCGCCCCACCGCCTTCCGGGACTTCCTGCTGGACGCCCCCTCGATGTTCGCCAAGCTGGGCGACCAGCTGGGCGCCGTACAGCACATCGTCAGCTACTGGCGCTTCCGCTTCGGCCCCGGCGCCGCGCCGGTGAACGTCGAAGAGCTGATGGACATCTTCATGGACTTCGAAACCGGCCTTCTGGGCCGCGGCGAAGTCCCCGACGACATCGGCATGATCGCAGCTTAGCGACGACCGAACGCTCGTTTTAAGATATACAGACTCTCTCAATGGTTGCCGACTAGCTTAGCAATCAGCATTGGGGGAAGCCTTGGACATTCAAACGAAACTCGCCGAACTTCAAAAACGGACGATGGAACACCGCGAGGTGTTGCTGACCGAAGAGGCCGCCAAGACGGCTTTGGTCATGCCCTTCATCCAGGCTCTCGGTTACGACGTGTTCAATCCGTCGGAGGTGATCCCGGAATATACGGCCGACGTCGGCACCAAGAAGGGCGAGAAGGTCGATTACGCCATCTGCGACGGCGGCAAGGTTCGCATCCTGGTCGAATGCAAGCCCAGCAATGTGGCGCTGAACCTCAACCACGCCAGCCAGTTGTTCCGCTATTTCTCGGTCACGGACGCGCGCCTCGCCATCCTGACCAACGGCGTTGTCTATCAATTCTACTCGGACGTCGAAGCCACCAACAAGATGGACGACAAGCCGTTCTTCACCTTCAGCATGGATGCGCTGAAACCGACCGACGGCCGCACGGTGGAGAAGTTCACCAAACTCTCTTTTGACATCGAAAAGATCGTTCAGGAAGCAGGGCTGCTCAAGCTCCAGTCTTTGCTCCGAAAGGAGTTGGAAAAGGAGATGGCTGAACCGTCGGAAGAGTTCGTGCGCATGATGGCCGCCCGCGTCCATGAGGGCCGCGTCACCGCGCAGGTGCGCGAGAACTTCGGTAAGATGGTCGTGGCCACCTTCTCCTCGATCATCCGTGACAAGGTCAACGAACGCCTGTCCACCGCCCTCAACGCCACCGGCCCTTCAATGACCGATCAGGACGAGGCTCCGCCTAGCGACCCGGAAATGATCGTGACCACCGAGGACGAGGTTTCCGGCTTCCACATCATCCAGGCCATCGCCTCGAAACTGGTGAAGCCCAAGCGCATCGTCATGCGCGACGCCCAATCCTATTGCGCGATCTTGCTGGACGACAACAACCGCAAGACCATCGCGCGCCTGCATTTCAACGGCGTCACCAAGAAGTATCTCGGCACCTTCGCAGAGAAGGGCGAAACCCGGCACCTGATCGGCGACCTGACGGACATCTACCAACTATCAGATCAGATCGAAAAGCGGATCAAGGAGCTGGAAGGAAGCACGCCCGCTTAGCGCCCGTTCAGTGCGCGGCGTCCCAGTTCGACGCCGCGCGCGCATCCACCACCAGCGGCACGGTCAGGGCGACGGCCGGGTCCGACGCATTCTCCATCACCTGCTTGATGATGACGATGGCGCGGTCGGCTTCGGCCTCCGGCGCCTCGAACACCAGTTCGTCGTGGACCTGGAGCAACATGCGCGTGGAAAGGCCGGCCTCGGTCAGGGCGGCGGGCATGCGGATCATGGCGCGGCGGATGATATCGGCGGCCGCGCCCTGGATCGGGGCGTTGATGGCGGCGCGCTCGCCGAACTGGCGTTCGGCGCCCGACTTCGAATGGATGGCGGGAATATGGATACGGCGGCCGAAGACGGTCGAGACGAAGCCCGACTGGCGCACCTCGGCCTTGGTCTTGTCCATATAGGCGCGAATGCCGGGGAAGCGTTCGAAATAGGTCTTGATATAGGCCCCGGCCTCGCCCTGATCGATGCCCAGCTGGTTGGCCAGGCCGAAGGCCGAAATGCCGTAGACGATGCCGAAGTTGATGGCCTTGGCGCGGCGACGGGTCTCGGAGGGCATTCCCTCGACAGGGACGCCGAACATCTCCGAAGCCGTGGCGGCGTGAATGTCCAGCCCCGCCTTGAAGGCGCGCTTCAGCTCGGGAATGTCGCCGATATGGGCAAGCAGGCGCAGCTCGATCTGGCTGTAGTCGGCGCTGATCAGGACATTACCGGGCGCGGCGATGAAGGCCTGGCGGATCTCGCGGCCGGTCTCGGTGCGGATCGGGATGTTCTGAAGATTGGGATCGCTGGACGCCAGACGGCCCGTGGTGGCGGCGGCCAGTTGATAGCTGGTGTGGACGCGGTCGGTCTTGGGATCGGCGGCGGCGGTCAGGGCGTCGGTATAGGTGCCCTTCAGCTTGGACAGCTGGCGCCAGTCCAGCAAGACGCGCGGCAGATCGTGACTGAGCGCTAGTTCCTCCAGCACGCTGGCGTCCGTGCCCCATTGGCCCGAGGCGGTCTTCTTGCCGCCCGGCAGGTTCAGCTCGCCGAACAGGATCTCGCCGATCTGGCGCGGCGAGCCGATGTTGAAGGGGCGGCCGGCGATCTCGTGGGCCTGGGCCTCCAGTTCGGCCATGCGCAGGCCGAACTCGCTGGACAACCGCTTCAACCGGTCAGGATCGATGCTGACGCCGTTCAACTCCATGTCCGCCAGCACCGTGGGCATGCCGCGCTCCAGCGTCTCATAGACGGTGGACAGTCCCTCGCGCGCCAGTCGGGGCTTGAGGACACGCCAGAGCCGCAGCGTCACGTCCGCATCCTCTGCCGCATATTCCGCCGCCGGTTTCAGGGCGACATGCTTGAAGGATTTCTGGCTCTTGCCGGTCCCCGCCACCCGCTTGAACGGGATCGGCTCGTGGCCCAGGTGCAGGCGCGACAGCTCGTCCATGCCATGCCCGTGCAGTCCGCCCTCCAAAACGTAGGAGATCAGCATGGTGTCGTCATAAGGCGCGACGCGAATGCCGCGGCGCGCCATGACGGCGATGTCGTATTTGGCGTTCTGCAACACCTTCAGAACCGACGGGTCTTCCAACAGCGCCTTCAGTTTCGCCAGGGTGGCGGGCTTGTCCAGTTGATGGATCGGCTCGCGCGCCTCTTCCGGTTCACCGAAAAGGCCGCCGTCGTTCGCCTGCGGCTCGTGCTCGTGCGTCAGGGGGATGTAGCAGGCCTCGTTCGGCCCCACCGCCAGCGACACGCCGCACAGGCCCGCATGGGTCGCCGACAGGGCGTCGGTCTCGGTGTCGAAACCGACGACGCCGGCTTCGGTCGCCCGCGCGATCCACCGATCCAGCGCCTCTTCGGTCTGGACGCATTCATAGGCGGCGTGGTCGAAGGTCTGGACCTCCGCCGGGCCTTCCACGACCTGCCCGTAACGCGGCGTGGCGACGGGGGCGTTCAGGTTCGGCGCGCGCTTGGGCGCAAAGGCGGAGACGTCGCTGGGGCCGGCCTTGCCGTCTCCGACACGGCGCTGAAGCGAGCGGAACTCCATCGTCTCCAGGAAGGCCGACAGGATTTCGGGATCGGGATCGCGCACGGCGAAGTCGTCGATCAACTCGGGCGCCGGCGCATCGCACGTCAGGCGCACCAGTTCGCGCGACAAGCGGATCTGGTCGGCGAAGGCGATCAGGGTCTCGCGCCGCTTGGGCTGTTTGATCTCGCCGGCGCGGGCCAGCAGGGTGTCCAGGTCGCCGTATTCGTCCAGCAGCTGGGCCGCCGTCTTCGGCCCGATGCCCGGCGCGCCAGGCACGTTGTCGACGCTGTCGCCGATCAGGGCCTGCAGATCGACCATCTTCTCCGGGCCGACGCCGAACTTCTCGAACACCTCGGCCTCGGCCAGACGCCGATCCTTCATCGGGTCCCACATCACGACGCCGCCGCCGATCAGCTGCATCAGGTCCTTGTCGGACGAGACGATCACCGCCTCGCCACCCGCATCGCGCGCCTTGCAGGCGTAGGTGGCGATCAGGTCGTCGGCCTCATAGCCGGGCAGTTCGACGCAATGGACGCCGAACGCCGCCGTCGCCTCGCGCACCAGCGGAAACTGGGGGATCAGATCCTCGGGCGGCGGCGGGCGGTGGGCCTTGTACTGGTCGTACAGGGTGTTGCGGAACGTCTTTTCCGAATGGTCGAAGATGGCGACCAGATGCGTCGGACCATCCGCCCCCTTCATGTCCTGGAGCAGTTTCCACAACATGTTGCAGTAGCCCTGGACCGCCCCGACCGGCAGGCCGTCCGACTTGCGCGTCAGCGGCGGCAGGGCGTGATAGGCGCGGAAAATGTAGGCCGAGGCGTCGATCATCCACAGCCGCAGCGCGGGGCCGTCCTGTGTCAGGGGACGTTCGGCCTGGTCGGTATCGGCGGCGGGAAGTTCGGTGGAGGCGTCGGACATGGGGCGAACATAGGATGCGCCCTCGCCGCCGTCATGTCTGGATCGCAGCCGGCGGCTACAAACCTTCGGGCAGGTGCGCCAGATCCGGCATGACCGTCAGCTTTTCACGCGCATCGATCAGCACTGGGAAGGTTGCGCCGACCCGACAGAAGAAGTCCCTCCGGGCGACGGACTCAGGCCGGAATTCGATGGTCAGGCCGGTATCATAGGCGGGTTCTCCATCGTCGGGCGTGACACGCAGGCCCAGTGCGGCGAAGCTGGAGCCATCGTCTTTTAGTTTGGCGTCCACGGCGGACACCGTGGCTTGCCCCCGGCGGCCTTCTCGCCGCAGACCATCGTGTCGTTCCGCGCCCTGACGCGTCGCGCCGGTCACATCGATAGTGTTTTCGCCTCGGCCGGCCATGCGTTCCGCCATCATCAACGCGGCCTTTCGGCCCGCGACCGCCCCCGTCTCGATCTCGCGCCACAGAATGTTGAATCGGGCGGGGTCTGCGCGTTCGAACACGACAGGCAAGGTCTGGCCGGGCGACGGCCATTTGGATGCGCGCGCAAAGCCGGGGCCATGCACCGCCAGACCTTCGACGCCAGGCCCAGAGAGCACGCCGTCCAGGACATAGTTCGAGGACGCCACGCCCGCTTCCGGCGGTTGACTGACGGCGACGACTAGCAGTTGACCCCGCACAGCATCGGTCAGCTTGACCGGCCCCAGCTTGCGCCAGATCAGAAAGCCGACACCCGCGACGATCAGGACCGGCGCAAGAACCGAGACCAGGATGATTGCGATCGTGGCGTCATCGGTCATGGCATTGATCCCTTGTTGGCCGGACGCGAACGGAGGTCAGAACTCGGTCCAGCTCGATCCGGGGTCGCGCCGGCCGGGCTGGGCCTGCTGTTGGCCCCAGGACACCACCATGAAGGCCTTGTGGCTGCGAATGCGATAGGTGCCGATCATCGGCACGACGGCGCCCAGCGGCGCGCCCGTCTTGGCCTCGTAGAGGAAGCCCGAAAACTCGGCGACGCCGACCCGGTCGCGATGGCTGTAGACCGACAGTTCGGGCAGGGAGACGACGTTGAAAGTCTCGTTGATCGGGATGCGCATCTCGGGAATGCCGAAGACGCGTCGCATCTGTTCCAGCGACAGGGCGCCGGCGCGGATCTCGAACACCGCGTTCGCCTCGTCCTTGTTGCGCGCCAGGCTGAAGCCCGCATCCGAGATCGCGCCGCGAATGGCGCTGACGGCGTAACGCGTGCCTTCGCCCTGGAAATAGGCGTCGTCGACGAAGACCGAGGCCCCCAGCGGCAAGGGCAGGACCATACCCTCGATCGCCTTGTCCGAGGCGCGCGCCAGCAGCAGCTGTTCCGTCGCCGTGCGGCCGGTGTTGCTCTCGGTAGTTGAGGCGCAGGCCGACAGGGTCAAGGTCAGGGCCGCCAAAGTCAGCGACAGCCCCCGCCCCGCGCGCATCACCATGCCCCGGTATTGGGCATCGAGACCCAGGGCTCGGCCGGCGCCAGCGGCGCGCCTTCCTGAAGCAGTTCGATGGAGATGCCGTCGGGCGAGCGCACAAAGGCCATGTTGCCGTCGCGTGGCGGGCGGTTGATCGTCACCCCGCCGTCCATCAGCGTCTGGCAGGCGGCGTAGATGTCGTCGACCTTGTAGGCCAGATGGCCGAAGTTGCGGCCGCCCTGATACTCTTCCGGGTCCCAGTTGAAGGTCAGCTCCACCTCGGGACAGCGTTCCGCCGCCGACTGCGCCAGGTTCTTGGGAGCGGCGAGGAAGACCAGGGTGAACCGCCCCGCCTCATTCTCGGTGCGCCGCACCTCCTGCAAACCCAAGAGGTCGCAGTAGAAATGCAGCGAGGCGTCGATGTCCTTTACCCGGACCATGGTGTGCAGATAGCGCAAGGCTCGTCTCCGTCCGAACGGGGTGTCAGCGCTCTATAGACCCAGGCGCCGTCACACTGCGACTGAACTGAGGTTACGACCTCAGTGGGACTCGGGCTCAGTGGGCCTCGGGCGCGCGGGCCGCCGGGCTCAGATATTCGTTCTCGTCATGCGGATGGGCCGACAGGACGAAACGCCGGTCGCAATAGCCGCATTCGATGAAGTCGTCCTCGCCCATGTCCATATAGACCAGCGGGTGACCCAGCGCCCCGCCGCCGCCGTCGCAGGCCACGCGCTTGGTTGAGACCACGATCTCTTCGGGCGGCGGGATGATGGCGTCGGAATGGCGGGGGGGCATGATGCGGTCCGGTGTGGAAGGCTTGCGGGCTTCCTAGGCGGACCGGCCCCGAAGGTCAAACCTCAGTGGGCGCCGCCGGGCGACGGCCCAGAAGGCGGTTCAGCATCGCCTTGCGCTTCTTGAACAGCGTCAGACCCAGACAGGCGGCGCCGACCCACAGACCGATTTCGCCAATGAGCAGCAAGGCGGCGCCGGCGATGGCCGCATGCGTCATTTCGATCTGATCGGTCTTGCCCGCCAACAGCGCCAGTCCCCCGCCGATATAGCCGATGGCGCAGACGCCCATGGCGACGAAGCCGATCAGGCGGGTGCGGGTCAGGGGCGTCTTGGATTTCTGAACGGTGGTCAAAGCGATCTCCATCAAGTTCGGTTGTCTTTATGACAAGCAAGCTAGACACCACACGCACGTTCGTCAAGCACCGTTGACACAAAGACAGGCACGCTTGTCGAAAGCCTCTATGTGGGACAGGTTGGCGAATGCGGCCGCGCGCCCTACCTATGCCGCTCGCCGTCCCGCCCGAGTGAATAGCCGATCATGTCAGAGACCCCCGCCCTGCCCGACAACGCCATCGAGGTGCACGGGCTGAAGAAGACCTATGCCGGGTCCAAGAAGGCCGCGCCCAAGACGGCCCTGCGCGGCGTCGATCTGGTCATTCCGCGCGGCTCGGTCTTCGGCCTGCTCGGCCCAAACGGCGCGGGCAAGTCGACCCTGATCAACATCCTGGCCGGGGTGGTGAAGAAGTCCGAAGGGTCGGTGAAAATCTGGGGCCGCGACATCGACAAGGAGCCGCGCGACGCCGCCGCCGCTTTGGGCGTCGTGCCGCAGGAGATCGTCGCCGACGTCTTCTTCACCCCGCGCGAATCGCTGGAGGTCCAGGCCGGTTTCTATGGCGTGCCCAAGAACGAGCGTCGCTCGGACGAACTGCTGGCGGCGCTGGGCCTGTCGGACAAGGCCAACGCCTATGTCCGCGCCCTGTCCGGCGGCATGAAACGTCGCCTGATGGTGGCCAAGGCCCTGGTCCACAATCCGCCGATCCTGATTCTGGACGAACCGACCGCCGGTGTGGACGTGGAACTCCGTCGCCAGCTGTGGGCCTATGTCCGCCGCATCAACGAGGAGGGGGTCACGATCGTTCTGACCACCCACTACCTAGAAGAAGCTCAGGAGCTTTGCGACACCATCGCCATCGTCAACCGGGGCGAGGTCGTGGCCTGCGAACCGACGCCGCAACTGCTGCGCCGCCTGGACAGCCGCAACGTGGTGGTGACGCCGGAGATACCGCAGACGACGCCGCCGGTCCTGGCCGGCTTCGAGGTCACCGCGCGACCGGGCGGCGCCTTCGCCGTGGCCTACAAGAAGGGCCAGTCGTCGGTGGAACAGGTCATCAACGCCGTCCGCGCCGCCGGCGTCACCATCGCCGACATCACCACCGAAGACCCGGACCTGGAAGACGTCTTCCTGGCCCTGACCTATGGGGATGCGTCGCGGGTCGATCCGACCAAGGACTAATCGACTTCGGATAGAAACTCGAAGATCGCCGCCTTGGCCTCCGGTTCGTCCAGCATCGGCGCGTGGCCGACGCCGGGAACCTCGACATAGGCCATGGCCGGGGCGGCCTTCTTCATCCGCCCGGCGATGTCGGCGCTCAGCAGATCCGAGTTGGCGCCGCGCACCAGCAGGGTCGGCTTCTTCCGCGCCAGCCGCCGGAACATGGGCCACAGGTTCGGAACCAGCGCCTTGGCCCCCGCCGCCCGGATCGGCACGGCGATGTCGGGATCGTAGTCCAGCCCGATCTCGCCGTCGGGCTGCTGGCGGAAGATGCGCCGCGCGAAAGCGTCCCAGTCCGCATCCGAATAATGAGGAAAGGCGACCGCATTGATCCGCTTCGCATAGGCCGCCGCATCGGCCCACGACCCGATCTCGACCGGCTGGCCGCTATAGGCGGCGATGCGCGCTAGCCCCTCGGGCGCGACTTCCGGGCCAATGTCATTCAGGATCGCCGCGACCACCGCCTTGGGCCGGATCGCCGTCAGCGCCATGGTGATCAGCCCGCCCATCAAGGACATCGTCCGCACCACCCCGTTCGCGACAACCGATCCGTCTAACTTCGACGCCCTGTCCATCGGCGGCCAGAACACGCGCTTCAATGCCATCCTGATCGACGGCGTACGCCAAAACGACGATTTCGGACTGAACCAGAACGGCTATCCGACCCTCAGCACGCCGATCTCGCGTTCGGTGATCCAGGCCGTCAGCGTCGATGTCGCCCCGTACGGCGTTCAATACGGCTCCTTCACCGGCGGCGTGGTCAACTCGGTCACCAAGTCGGGCGGCAATGACTTCCACGGCGAGGTCTTCTACGAGAAGACCGACCAGGACATGCGCGGCGAGACCTTCAGCTACGAAGATTTCGTCACCGGCCAGCGCCAAAATCGCTCGGTCGTCGGCGAGTTCGAAGAAAAGACCTGGGGCGCGACCCTCAGCGGTCCGATCATCAAGGATCGCCTGTTCTTCCTGCTGAACTACGAGAAGTTCGACAGCGCCACGCCGGTCCTGTCCGGTCCTGAAGGCGCCGGTCTGCCGAACGAAGCCGCCGGCATCACCCAGGCCCAGATCGATCAGGTCCGTCAGATCGCCCAAACCGTCTACGGTTACGATCCCCTCGACTGGCGCGCCGGCGCGCTTGAGACCTTCGACGAAAAATACTTCGCCAAGCTCGACTGGAACATCAACGACCGTCACCGTGCGGTGGTGTCGTACCAGCAGACCCAAGGCAGCGACCTGCGTCTAAACAACACGACGACCAGCGGTACGAACCTGTCGGTTGGCCTGCTGTCATCGGCCTATCAGATCGTCACCGATCTGACGGCCTACAAGGTTCAGCTGTTCTCGGACTGGACGGATCGCTTCTCGACCGAGTTCTCGTACACCCGCAAGGAAGTCGAGAACATTTCGCAGGGCCTGGCCGGCAACGACTTCGCCGCCATGCAGATCTATCTCGACTCGCCCTACGGCGCGCAAAGCGGCACGCGCCGCTCGATCCGTTTCGGACCGGAACGCTCGCGTGCCGCCAATGCGCTGACGGTGGACACGACCCAGTATCGCTTCGTCGGCAAGTACGACGCCGGCTTCGGTCACCGCTTCACGGTAGGCGTGGAACGTGAAGAGCAGGACATCTTCAACCTGTTCGTTCAGGTCGCCAACGGCGAGTACGAGTTCGCGTCGATTGCGGACTTCCAGAACCGTCAAGCGTCTTCGATCGGCTATTCCAACGCCGCAACGAACAACAAGGCCGATGGTGCCGCCTCGTTCAGCTATGCGCAGAACAGCTTCTACTTCCAGGACGAATGGACGGCGACGCCGAACCTGACGATCACGGCCGGCCTGCGCTATGACCTCTACACGTCGGACGACAAGCCGAAGCTGAACCAAGCCTTCGTTGATCGCTTCGGTTTCGGCAACGACACCAACCTGGATGGTATCGGCATTCTTCAGCCGCGCTTCGGCTTCAACTGGCGCGCACCTTGGGATGTCACCGTCTATGGCGGCTTCGGTCGCTTCCAGGGTGGTTCGCCCAACGTCTGGATTTCGAACTCCTACTCGAACCCCGGCAACCTGATCGGCTCGTTCCAGTGCAAGACCTCGAACCAGGTCAACGGTCAGGCCTATAACTCGCAGTTCGCAGGCGGCTTTGCTGTCTGTAATGCCGCTCAGCAAGCCGCTCTGGCGAATGTGGACGGTCTGGTCGTCAAGCCGGTGGCCCAGACTGCGGTCACTACCAGCGCCAACCTGGGCACGGGCAACATCAACCTGATCGACCCGACCTTCAAGACGCCCTCGATCTGGAAGGCTTCGCTCGGCGCGACCAAGGCGTTCGACCTGAGCCGCTTCAACCTGGGTGAAGGCTGGAACGTGACGGCCGAATACGTCCACTCGGAACTGCAGGACGCCGTGGGTTGGGTCGATCTGTCCATGGCCAAGACCGTCACCGGCACCGCGCCTGATGGTCGTCCGGTCTACGGTCCCAACCCGGTTCGTCGTGGTCAGAACGTGCTGATGATGACCAACTTCGATGGCGGCAAGACGGATCAGTTCGCCATCGGTCTGGGCAAGGATTGGTACGACGGCTGGCTGAATGGTGCAGGCTTCAACCTGTCCTACACCTACCTGGACAGCACGGATCGTTCGCCGGGCTCGTCATCGACGGCCAGCTCCAGCTTCGGCAACAATGCTCTGTTCGACGCCAACGACCCGACGCTGGCCGACTCGAACTACGAGATCGAGCACGCCCTGAAGCTGTCCGTCAGCTATTCGCGCGCCTTCTTCGGCGATTACCGCACGCGTATCGGCATGTTCGCCCAGCGCCGTTCGGGCCTGCCGTTCAGCTATACGTTCAGCACCAGCCCGGCGAACCAGTTCGGCGAATACGTCACGACCTTCCGCCAACTGCTCTATGTCCCAAAGACCGACTCGTCGGGTAACGTCACGGCGACCAGTGATCCGCTCGTCAACTATGGCGCCAACTTCAACGTCGCCAACTTCAACGACTTCCTGAAGCGCACGGGCCTGATCGATTACGCCGGTGAAATCTCGCCGCGTAACGCCTTCAAGTCGCCTTATGTCACCACGGTCGACATGCATATCGAGCAGGAACTGCCGGCCTTCTTCCCCGGCGGCGCCAAGCTGATCGGCTATATGGATATCGAGAACCTCGGTAACCTGTTGAACGACGAATGGGGTTCGATCCAGCAGATCGGCTTCCCGTACACCTCGGCCAACGTCGATGCGACGCGGACCGCAACCCAGTACAACTACAACACCTTCACGACCCGCAGCCCGGCCACCTTCGGCACGAACTCTGTGTGGCAAATCAAGGTCGGCGTTCGCTATCAGTTCTAAGCGAACGACAGACTGAAACGACGAAGGGCGGTCCGTTCGCGGGCCGCCCTTTTTCTTTGCGCATAGGCCCGGCGTTGAAGTCGGGGGCGCGAGGGACCATATGGCGCGGCTCGCGTTTCGTGCCCGATTACAGACAGGATCAGTTCGCCGATGACCGCTCCCATCCCTGCCGCCATCCCCGCAGAGTGGGCTCCGCACCGCGCTATGTGGGTGGGTTGGCCCAGTCATGCCGAATACTGGTTCGAGGCGCTGGAACAGGCGCAGGACGAGGTCGAGGGGCTGGTTCGGGCGCTGGCGGGGCCGGGGCGCGAGCAGATCAAGCTGATGATCGGCAAGGCCGAGGTTCTGGCGGACGCCCAGGCGCGCTTCGCCGGGGTGGAGAATGTCGAGGTCGTGGCCGGCGAGTTCGGCGACATCTGGCTGCGTGACACCGGGCCGATCTTCGGCGCGGGATCGAAGACGGCGGCGGCGTTCCGGTTCAACGGCTGGGGCGGGAAATACGACATGCCGGGCGATGATCTGGTCGCGGGCCAGATCGGCGAACATTCGGGCGTGGCCCTGACCTTGAACGACTTCGTCATGGAGGGCGGTTCGCTGGATCACGACGGAGAGGGGACGGTGCTGACAACGCGCCAATGCTTACTGAACCCGAACCGCAACCCGGCCTGGAACCAGGACGAGGCGGTGGCGACCGCAGAACTGGAAAAGGCCATCGGGGCCAAGGCCGTGCTGTGGCTGGGCGACGGTCTGCTGAACGACCACACTGACGGCCACGTCGATAACCTGGCCCGCTTCGTCGCGCCGGGCGTCGTCGCCTGCCCGATCGCCTGGGGCCGGAACGACCCGAACGCCGAGGTCTATGACGCCACGGCGCGCGAACTGTCGGGCATGACCGACGCGGCGGGACGCACGCTCCGTGTACTGAGGATCCCGTCGCCCGGCCTGGTGCTGGATGAGGACGAACGGCCGATCCCGGCCAGCCACATGAACTTCCTGATCGCCAATGGCGCGGTCGTTGTGCCGACCTATGGCGACGACGAGGCCGCGCGTTTCGCCTGCGAAGCCCTGGCGACGGCCTTCCCCGATCGCGAGATCATCCCGCTGCCGTCCAAGGCCATCCTGACCGGCGGCGGCTCGTTCCACTGCATTTCCCAGCAGGAGCCCGCATGACCCGCAACATCACCGTCGCCGGCATCCAGACCTCGTACGGCGAGGACATGCAGGCGAACATCGCCAAGACCATCGACTTCGTGCGTGAGGCGGCGGGCAAGGGCGCGCAGGTGATCCTGCCGTCGGAACTGTTCCAGGGGCCGTATTTCTGCGTCTCGCAGGAAGAGCACTGGTTCACCCAGGCCTATGAATGGCGCGAACATCCGTGCGTCACGGCCATGGCGCCTGTGGCGAAGGAGCTGGGCGTGGCCATTCCCGTCTCAATCTTCGAGAAGGACGGGCCGCAGTATTACAACTCGCTGGTCATGCTGGACGCGGACGGCGAGGCCTTGGGCGTCTATCGCAAGAGCCACATCCCCGACGGCCCCGGCTATCAGGAGAAGTATTATTTCCGGCCTGGCGATACGGGCTTCAAGGTCTGGAACACCCGGTTCGGCAAGGTCGGGGTCGGCATCTGCTGGGACCAGTGGTTCCCCGAGGCCGCGCGGGCGATGATGCTGATGGGCGCCGACGTGCTGATGTATCCGACGGCCATCGGCACCGAGCCGCATGACGCCGAACTGCACACGGCCGAGCCGTGGCGGCGCGCCATGCAGGGGCACGCCGTGTCCAACGCCGTGCCGGTCGTCGGCGCCAACCGCATCGGCCATGAGACGGTGACGGAGACTGGCCAGACCTTCTACGGCCATTCCTTCATCGCCGATCAGCGCGGCGACCTGGTTGAGAGTCTGGGCGCCGAGGAGGAGGGGGTGCTGGTCCACCGCTTCGACTTGGATGAACTGGACAAATATCGCGCGGCCTGGGGCTTCTTCCGGGATCGGCGGACGGATCTGTATGGGGCGCTGACGGGTAAGGGCTGACCCGATCCTCCCCCGCGTCAGCGGGGGAGGATCTAGCTCCGCATCGCCTCCACCGCCGCGACCAGGCGGTCGAGGTCGGTCGGCGTTGAAAGCCGGTGGTCTCCGCCCTCGATCAGGTCGAGCCGCACGTCACCCCCGGTCAGCCGCTCGACCAGTTCGGCCTGATGCCGCCAGGGCACCACGTCGTCCGCGCGGCCCTGCAGGATGTGAACCGGGGCGGCGATCTCGATCACGCCGTCCAGCAGCAGCCAGTCGCGCGCCTCTTCAAACATGCGCCGCGTCAGGACGTATTCGCCAAGGCCCTCCTCGACGATCAGGGTCTCGCCCTCGCGCAGGATGGCCTGGCGTTCGTGGTCGGCCAAGCCCGGCCACATCATCCGTTCGGTGAAATCCTGGGCCGGGTTGATCAGGACCAGCCCCTTGATCCGCTCGGGTCGCGCCAGGGTCGCCAGCAACGAGACCCAGCCGCCCATCGACGACCCGACGGGGATGACCGGCCCCGAAAGGCTGTCGATCAGGGCGATGGCGTCCTCGCGCCAGCGGCCGATGGTGGCCTGGCGCCAGTCGCCAGAGGACTGGCCGTGGGCAAAATGGTCGTAGCGGACGTAGTTCCAGCCACATTCGCGTGCGGCGTTCTCCAGCGCCAGGGCCTTGGTCCCCTCCATGTCGGAGCGGAAGCCGCCGACCCAGATCACGGTCGGGCCGTCGCCCTCGATGTGGCGGAAGGCCAGGATTTCGCCGTCGGGGCGGGACAGGTGCTGGATGTCGGTCATGGCGCTCTTGTGCCGCGACTTTGCCGCCCCGTCACCCTTGACCCCGACGCCCGATGGCGGAACTACAGGCGCATGTCCGCACCCCAGGTTCTGTTCGTCACCTCCAATCGCATCGGCGACTGCGTCATCTCGTCGGGGGTGATCCGCGAGATCGCGCGTCAGGTTCCGGGGGCGCAGATCACCGTCGCCTGCGGTCGCCCGCCGGCGCCCTTCTTCCGCAATGCGCCGGGCGTGGTGCGGACTATCGTGCTCGACAAGAAGAAGATGTCCGGACACTGGCTCGACCTGTGGAAACAGGTGGTCGGCACGCGCTGGGACCTGGTCATCGACATCCGGGGGTCGGCGCTCAGCTATCTGATCCCGACAAAGCGGCGCGTGGTCTATAACCGCTCGTGGGAGACCGGCCTGCGCAAGGTCGAGATGGTGTCGCGCCTGATGGGGTCGCCCGCGCCGCTGGATCCCGAAATCTTCCTGGACGACCAGGCGCGGGCCGAAGCCGCCGCCGTCATCGATCCGCAGCTGGCGGGCGGGGCCGGTCCTGGCCGGATCATTGCGCTCGCGCCCATCGCGCACCAGCCGGGCAAGAGCTGGCCCGCCGACCGCTGGGGCGCTCTGGTGGATAAGCTGAAAGCCGAACCGCGTTTCGACGGCTGGCGTTTCATGCCCGTGGGCGGGCCGGGCGACCGGCCGCCGGCGACCCCTGCGCTCGAGGCCGCTGGGCCGCGCGGCATCGACTTCGTCGGCAAGGGGGACATTCTCGCGTCGGCCGCCGCCATCGATCGGGCGGACCTGTTCGTCGGCAACGACAGCGGCCTGATGCATGTCTCGGCGGCGCTGGGGCGGCCCACGCTGGGCCTGTTCGGGCCGACCGAGTGGTGGCTGTATGGTCCGTGGGGTCCCAAGACGCGCACGGCGGCGTCGAACGAGACGCGCGGCCAGTTCGCGCCCATCGAGGACCTGAGCGTGGATCACGTCTTCGAGGCGGTGCTGGCGCTGCACGACGCCTATATCGACGCCCTGCCCGCGAAGCCTTGAAAAACCGGGCTTCCGGGCGCATATTGCGGCCTTGAGGGGAACGTGGCGCAAGCTGCGCCATTCCGCTTATCAATACACACGCCTTCTCTGACCACATAAGGAAACGACGCCCATTCGCCGTCCCATGCAAGCGCCACCCGTGAAAGACGGGCCGCGTATGAACCAGGATATCCGCGCCCCTCGCGTTCTGCTCATCGACCAGAACGGCGAGAAACAGGGCGTCATGCCCACCTCTTCCGCGCTCGAAGCCGCCGAAGAAGCCGGGATGGACCTGGTCGAGATCGTCTCCACCTCCGAGCCGCCGGTGGTCAAGATTCTCGATTACGGCAAGCACCGTTTCCAGGAGCAGAAGAAGAAGGCCGAGCAGCGCAAGCGCCAGAAGGTCGTCGAGCTCAAGGAAATCAAGCTGCGCCCCAACATCGACACCCACGACTACGAGGTGAAGACCAAGGCCATGCACCGCTTCTTCGACGAGGGCGACAAGGTCAAGGTCACGCTTCGCTTCCGCGGGCGCGAGATGGCACACCCCGAACTGGGCATGAAGCTGCTGAACAAGGTCCAGGCCGATTTCGACGAAATCGCCAAGGTCGAGTTCTCGCCCAAGATGGAAGGCCGCCAGATGATCATGATCCTGGCCCCGCGCTGATCGCGATCCATCGCTGATTACGAAACGCCCCGGTCGCAGGACCGGGGCGTTTTTCGTTGGCGCATCCGCCGCTTGCGTCGCTCCGCGTCTTCTGGTTGAGCTTCACCGTGGATGGGGGAGTTCATGCTGAAGTCTGTTTTGTCGGGATTGGTCCTGACCGTGTTGAGCGTCGTGGCCTTGGGCGGCGGCATGGTGTCCGGCGCCCAGGCGCAAGTGCAGGGCGCCCCGCCGTCGCTCGATATTTACGCGGCGTCGCCTACCGTCGAGCTGATGGCGCTGTCGCCCAGCGGAGACCTGATCGCGCGCATCGTCGTGACGGGCGAGCAGCGGGCCATCGCCGTCACCCACATGAATAGGGCCGAGCATGTCTTCGCCGCGTCCATCGGCGAGGCCAAGGTGCGCGATCTGCGCTGGATCGGCGAAGGCAAGGTGCTGATCATCAGCTCCCAGACGCGGGCCATCCATCTTCTGGGGGTGCCTCGGTCCGAGCTCTATTTCGGCATGATCCTCGATCTGGAGACTCAGAAGCTGACCCGTGTGCTGGATCGCACGCAGGATGTTCTGCCGGTGCTCTATGGCGGCGCATCGGTTCGCGAGACCGACCAGGGACCGACGCTGTTCGTGCGCGGCTTCAACGTCGAAACGGGACAGTCCGATCTGCACAGGGTCGATCTGAGTTCCGGTCGCGGGCGTTCGGTCGTGCCGATGGATCGAGAAACGGACGACTATGTGCTGGACGGCGAGGGCGTCGTGATCGCCACCGCGCGCTATGTCGAGCGCAGCGGGCGGTGGACCATGATGCTGCCGAACGGCCGACGGTTCCGCGAGGCCTGGACGACCGATGCGCCCGTCGACACGCCGACGTTCCTGGGCATGGGTCGCACGCCGCGCACGGTCGTGATCAGTGCGGATCGACCCGATCTGGCCGCCGCCGATCCCGAATCCGAGACGCAGGCCAATCTGTTCGAGGTCAATGTCGATACCGGCGAGTGGACGAAACTGCCGTTTGCGCATCACCCGGACGCGCTGTGGCATCATCCAAGGACCCGTCTGCTGATCGGCGGGTCGCGTGTCGAAGAGGACGGCGTGCGCTATGAGTTCATCGACCCGACCTCGGCCAGTCGGTGGCGTTCGATCGAGCGCGCGTTCGAAGGCAAGGCGCCGCAACTGGTGTCATGGAGCGCCGACCAGAAACGCATCCTGGTCTTCAGCGACATCGGCGAATCCGGCCTCTACCAACTGGTTGATTTCGACCGTCGCACCGCCGACGCCTTGGCCTTCACCTATCCCGACATCCCGCCGGAACAGGTCGGCGCGGTTCGGCATGTCACCTATGACGCCGCCGACGGCCTGAAGATTCCCGGTTATCTGACCCTGCCGCCGGGCGTCGAGACGCCTGAGAAACTGCCCCTGATCGTGCTGGCGCACGGCGGGCCGGCGTCGCGCGATGTGATGGGGTTCGACTGGTGGGCCCAGGCGCTGGCGTCACGCGGCTATGCGGTGCTTCAGCCCAACTTCCGAGGCTCGGAAGGGTACACGCGGGCCTTCCTGGAAGCGGGATATGGCGAATGGGGTCGCAAGATGCAGACGGACCTGTCCGACGGGGTCCGCTGGCTGACCGAGCAGGGCATCGTCGATCCCGACCGGGTCTGCATCGTCGGCGCCAGCTACGGCGGTTACGCGGCCATGGCGGGACTGACGCTGGACAGGGGCGTCTATCGCTGCGCCGTCGCAGTCGCCGGCGTCTCCGACCTGCGCCGCATGGTGAACTGGGAGGCCCGGCAAGAGCGTAGCCGCAACAACCAGACGGTCCGGTACTGGAACCGGTTCATGGGCGCCGCGCGCCTGAACGACCGGGCGCTGGATGCGCTGTCGCCCGCCTATCTGGCCGACACGGTCGACAAGCCGCTGCTGCTGATCCACGGCCGCGACGATACGGTGGTGGCGATCGAGCAGAGCCGCGTCATGGCCGAGGCGATGCGCCGTGCCGGCAAGCCGGTCGAACTGATCGAGCTTGAGGGCGAGGATCACTGGCTGTCGCGCGCCGACACCCGCCAGCAAATGCTGCGTGAGACCGTGCGGTTTCTGGAGGCGAACAATCCGGCTCGCTAGCGACGGAATGCCGCGCTAAGCCTTGGCCATGACCGCGACACCGACGACCCCGCCGAAGCTGAAGACCCCGGTGCTGGCCGTGTTGTTCGCGACGGTGTTCATCAATCTGGTCGGGTTCGGGCTGGTGGTGCCGCTGCTGCCCTTCTTCGCCCAGAGCCTGAAGGCCGAGGCGTGGCAGATCACGCTGATGTTCTCGGCCTATTCGCTGGGCCAGTTCTTCGCTGAGCCCTTCTGGGGGCGGTTGTCGGACCGGATCGGGCGCAAGCCGGTGCTGCTGATCACCCTGATCGCCAATGCGCTGGGCTATCTGATGCTGGCCTTCGTGCCCAACATCTGGCTGGCGATTGCGGTGCGGCTGTTCACCGGCCTGGGGGCGGGCAACATCTCGACGGTCCAGGGCTATGTCGCCGACGTCACCCCGCCGGAACAGAGGGCGGGGCGGATGGGGCTGATCGGCGCCGCCTTCGGCCTGGGCTTCATCGTCGGGCCGGGGCTGGGCGGACTTCTGACCCAACCGCAGTTGGGGCGTCTCGGCTATCAGCTGCCCATCTTCTTGGCGGCGGCCCTGGCGGCCGTGGCGGCGGTCGGTGTGATCGTCTTCCTGCGCGAGAGCCGGGCCAAGGCCGATCCCGCCACGCCGCGCCCGGCCTTCCTGGCGGGACTGAAGGATGCGCGTGACAACGATGTGGTGTCGCGGGTGCTGGTGGTGACTCTGATCTATATGGCCGGGTTTTCGGCGATGGAGAGCGTGTTCGGCCTGTGGGCCGAGAGCCGCTATGCGTGGGGTGCGCGCGAGGTGGGGCTCAGCTTCATGATTGTGGGCATCGTCTCGACCCTGAACCAGGGGTTCTTCGCCGGGAAGTTGGCTCGGCGGTTCGGCGAATCGCGGGTGCTGGCGGTCGGCATGCTGCTGTTCGGAAGCTCGCTGGTGTTGCAGGTGCTGGCGCCCATCGCCTGGTTCCCGGCGACCCGGCTGGAGCTGGGCGCCCTGTCCATCCCCATTGTTCAGGGCTGGGTCATTCCACTGGTCATGGCGGTGGGGGCCTGCGGCATGTCCCTGGCCATGCCCAATATCTCGGCCATGATCAGCCGCGCTTCGCCGCCCGACCGGCAGGGGGCCATGCTGGGCCTGAACATGGCGTCCAGTTCGGTGGCGCGCATCTTCGGGCCCATGATCGCGGGCGCGCTGTTTTCCGGCCTGGGGCACGACTGGCCCTTCCTGGTCGGCGCCCTGCTGACCATCCCGGCGGCGGTCATGGCGATCAACGCCGGACGGGCGATCCGGCGGGGTCAGGTCGCGGCGGATGCGCCGGCCAAGTCCTTGACCTGACTCACGTCTTGCGTCGCCGGGCGTCTTCGTCTACAAGCCGCGCCTTCGCGTACCGAACCGCCGGGCGAACAGGCATGCCTGGGCGGTTCTTAAACTCTGGAAGACCACCTCCCCACGGCTCAAGCAGCCCGAAGGGCGGTAGCCCTCCAAAAAGGAGACTGAAATGCCGAAACTGAAGACGAAGTCAGGCGCCAAGAAGCGCTTCAAATTCACGGCCACTGGCAAGGTGAAGTCGGGCGTTGCAGGCAAGCGTCACCGCTTGATCAGCCACAACTCGAAATACATCCGTCAAAACCGTGGCACCAAGGTCATGGCCGACGCCGACGCCAAGAAGATCAAATCCTACATGCCGTACGCCTGATCGGCGCGCGCTGTACGACTGATCTCCATCCCAAAGAATTTGAAGGAATAGCGACATGGCTCGCGTTAAACGTGGCGTAACCTCGCACGCCAAGCACAAGAAGGTTCTGGAGCAGGCCAAGGGCTTCTCCGGCCGCCGCAAGAATACGATCCGTACGGCCAAGGCCGCCGTCGATCGCGCCGGGCAATACGCCTATCGCGACCGTCGCACCAAGAAGCGTAACTTCCGCGCCCTGTGGATCCAGCGCATCAACGCCGCCGCCCGTCTGGAAGGCTTCACCTACAGCCAGTTCATCAACGGCCTGAATAAGGCCGGAATCGAACTGGACCGCAAGGTTCTGGCCTCGATCGCCGCTGACGCGACCGGCTTCAAGGCCGTCGCCGACAAGGTCCGCGCCGCTCTGGCTTAAGGGTTTGGCGTAAGGACCGCGCTCAAGCCGCGAGCGACCGCGTCGCGAGCGTAGCGCAAGAAAATGACGCCCGCTCCGCTTTCCGGGGCGGGCGTTTTTCGTTTCAGGGCCTGTCGGAAGTCCGCCCGTTCAGGCGGCTTCGGCCACTTCCGCCATTCGGCTTTGCGCCAGCACCATGCGAATGGCGTTCAGCAGGGCGTCGGGCTGGATCGGCTTTTGCGCCACCCCGTTCATGCCCGCAGCGATATAGTCCAACTCGTCACGCTCATCGGCGTTGGCCGTCAGCGCCAGGATCGGCAGGGCGCCGGCCGGGCCGGGCAGGGCGCGGATGGCCCGCGTCGCGGCGACCCCGTCCATCACCGGCATCTTGATGTCCATCAGGGCCAGGTCGAACGGTCGAGCACTGACGGCGTCCAGCGCCTCGCGCCCGTTCTCGGCCATCTCGCAGGTGCAGCCGAACATCTCCAGCAGCTTGCCGGCGACGAAACGGTTGGTCGCATTGTCGTCCACCACCAGCACATGCAGGGTGTCGTGCGGCGTCGGCGCGGCCATTTCGGGCGCCGTCGTCCCTCGTTCGTTCGCGACGCGCAGCGGCAGTCGCACCTGGAACCGGGCGCCGCCCTGGGGCGAGGTCGCCAAGGAGATGCCGCCCCCCATCCGCTCGGCGATCTGGCGGCAGATGGCCAGACCCAGGCCGGCGCCTGCGCCCTCGCGCCCGGCCTTGCCGGTGTTGAAGGGGTCGAAGATGGTCGCCGCCGCCGCCTCGGGTACGCCGGGGCCGCTGTCGTCCACGGTGAAGATCACCTCGCCGTCGGGCCGGCTTTCGATCAGGGCGACGACCTCGCCCGTCAGGGTGAACTTCAGGGCGTTGCCGATCAGGTTGTTCAGCAACTGCTTCAACCGCATGCCGTCGGCCTGAACGTAAGGGACGGCCAGGTCGGTGTGGATCGTCAGGGCCAGGGCCTTCTCTTCGGCCCGCGCGCGCCACAGGGCGTCGATGTCGAAGGCGACGGCCGATAGGTCCAGCGGCTCTTCTTCCAGGGTCAACATGCCGGCCGAGGCGCGCGACATGTCCAGCGCGTCGGTCAGCAGCCGCAGCAGGCTCTGGCCCGAATCGATGACGGTGCGGACGTAGGGGCGCAGCTCTTCCTGCTCCAGCTTCTTGTCCATCAGGGCGGCGACGCCCAGCACCCCGTTCAGGGGCGTGCGGATTTCGTGGCTCATCACCGCCAGGAACTCGGACTTGGCGCGGCTGGAGGCGACGGCCTCGGCCTCGGCGATGGCCAGGTCGCGGGCCAGGGCGCTCATTTCCTCGGCGCGCTGGCGGTGCAGGGCGGCGCCGGCTTGTACGATCTGCAGCGCGGTGCCGACGCCGACGTAGCGACCGTCCGCCACCACGACGAAGCCGCCCAGCAGGGCCCCCAGTTCCGCCGCCCCATAGGCTTGGAAGAAGGCCTCCGCGCTGGTCGCCGCGTCCGCCATGGGGGCGTTGCGATCCATCAGGCTTTCGGCGGGTTTCCTGGCATAGAGGGCGCGTCCGAACTCGGCCGCCATCCTCAGGGTGAAGGCGTTGCGCTCGATGATGCCGACCGGGCGGCCGTCGTCGTCCACGACGGCCAGGGCCAGGGTGTTCGGCTCGGTCTGGAACCGTTCGAACACCTCGGCGCCGGGCGTAGACGGGGCCACCGGCGCGATCAAATCAACGAAGTCACCGATACGCGGCATCAAGGTCCTCACCCGTTCGGAGGCCTGCTTAGCGGCTGATATTTAACGCCAGCTTTGCCGTTCATGAACCTTTCGCGGCGGGTTTTCGACAGTTGATCCGTTAACGGACGGAAATCACATAATTTCAAATGGACGTTTCCCCACGCGTGCTTCGACGCTAGCCTCGCACCATGATGCGCCCCCTGATCTGCAGCCTGGCTCTCGCTCTCGCCCTGGCCCACCCCGCCGTCGCGCAGGAGCGCCGCGTCGCTGTCACCTTCGACGACCTGCCGTTCCAGGCGGACGAGGCGACCTTGTGCGATCCGGCGCGGATGATGACGATCACCGAAGACTTCGTCGCCATGCTGAAGCCGCTCGACACCCACGGTGCGGCCTTCGTCAATGCGGGCAAGGTGTGCGAGGCCGAACGCGCCACGACCCTGCCCCGCGTGCTGAACGTCTGGTTGGACGGTGGACTGGACCTGGGCAACCACACCTTCAGCCACATCAACATCCACCGCACGACGGCCGAGACCTATTTGGCCGACGTGGACGCAGGCGCCCCGATCGTCCGCGACGTGCTGGAGGCGCGCGGCAAGGCCCTGCGCTGGTTCCGCCATCCCTATCTGTTCACCGGCGAGACCCAGGACAAGCACGACGCCATCGCGGCAGGCCTGGCCCAGCGCGGCTATACGGTGGCGCCGGTCACGATCGACAACAACGACTGGATGTTCGCCGACGTCTATCGCAAGGCCGAGTCGCTGGGCGACACGGCCCTGATGCAGCGCATCGGTCAAGCCTATGTGGCGCACATGACCACGGTGCTGGATTTCTTCGAACCCTACAGCGCCGAGATCGCTGGCGGTCGCGAACCGGCCCAGGTCCTGCTGCTGCACGCCAACAGTCTGAACCAGGCGTATTATCCGCAGGTCCACGCCCTCTATCTTGCGCGCGGCTATCGCTTCGTGCCGCTGGAGGAAGCGTTGTCCGATCCGGTCTACGGCCACGCCGATACCTATGTCCGCGCCAACGGAATCTCATGGCTGCACCGCTGGATGCAGACCGACGGCCGGCCCATCCGCTGGGAGCCGGAACCGCCCGCCTGGATCGTCGCGGCCAACAAGGCGCCGGCGTCCGAACTTCAGGCCATCGCATCCGCCCCTTGAAGGGTGACGAAAGCCGTTCCACCCGTTAAGGCACGGGGCAAATGACCGATCTCGCCACACTCGAACTCGACCTGATCAACGCCATCGGCGGCGCCGAAGGCGTCGCCGCCCTGGAAGAGGTGCGTGTCGCCGCCCTGGGCAAGTCCGGCTCCGTCTCCGGCCTGCTGAAGGGCATGGGTGCGATGAGCCCCGACGAACGCCGCGAACAGGGGCCGATGATCAACGGCCTGCGCGACCGCGTCGCCGCCGCCATCACGGCCAAGAAGGCCGAACTGGAGGCCGCCGAACTGGACGCGCGGCTCCAGGCCGAGCGCATCGACCTGACCCTGCCGGCCTGGCCGCGTCGCAAGGGCGGGGTTCACCCCACCATGCAGGTGATGGACGAGATGATCGCCCTGTTCGCCGAGATGGGCTTTGCGGTCGCCGAAGGCCCGGATATCGAGGACGACTTCCACAACTTCACCGCCCTGAACTTCCCGCCCAAACACCCGGCGCGGGAGATGCACGACACCTTCTTCCTGAAGCCCGACCCGGAAACGGGCGAGCGCAAGGTGCTGCGCACCCACACCAGCCCGGTGCAGGTCCGCACCATGATGTCCCAGAAGCCGCCGATCCGCATCATCGCGCCGGGCCGCACCTTCCGTAAGGATTCGGACGCCACCCACACGCCGATGTTCCACCAGATCGAAGGCCTGGTGATCGATCGCGACATCCATATGGGTCACCTTAAGACCACGCTTCAGACCTTCATCGCCCGCTTCTTCGAACTGGACGAGGTCCAGGCGCGGTTCCGGCCGCACCACTTCCCCTTCACCGAACCTTCGGCCGAGATGGACATCCGCTGCGACCGCTCGGGCGGCAAGCTGGTGTTCAACAGAGGCGACGACTGGCTGGAGATCCTGGGCTGCGGAATGGTGCATCCCAATGTGCTGCGGAACTGCGGCATCGACCCGGACGAGTATCAGGGCTTCGCCTTCGGCATGGGCGTGGACCGCCTGGCCATGCTGAAATACGGCGTGCCCGACCTGCGTCCTATGTTCGACGCCGACACCCGCTGGCTGTCGCACTACGGCTTCTCGGCGTTCGCCGCCCCCAATCCGGCCAGCGGACTGAGCTGATGAAAACCATACTGCCGATCAATCGCCCGCTCGCCGACGCGCCGGACCTGAACGCAGCGAGGTTCGAGAACGTCGACATCATCTTGTACGAACTCTATGCTGCCGCCGATGCCAAAGGAGTTCCGCTGGTCGAGGGCCGCACCTTCACGGGCTGCCGCTTCCAGGGGCCGGCCGTCATCTTGGTGTCGAACGGCGTCACCTTCACCGATACGAACTTCGGCGACGGTCGGGGCAGCATCAAGAACCTGCTGACCCGTTCGCTGGGCGACAAGGCCATCGGCACGATCCCGATGCGCGACTGCAAATTCATCGGCTGCGAATTCTATGGCGTCGGCTTCACCGGCACGGACGAGTTCCTCGACCAGGTCGCCGCCCTTACCGACAAGCCCAAGGCCTGAGACCGTTATGAAATTCACCCTGTCCTGGCTGAAGGACCACCTCGAAACCGAGGCGGACGTGCATCGGATCGCCGAGGCCATGACCATGGCCGGGCTGGAGGTCGAGGAGGTCATCGACCCCGCCGCCAAGCTCGCGCCCTTCACCGTGGCCAAAATCCTGTCGGCCGAGCGTCACCCGAACGCCGACCGGCTGCAGGTCTGTCAGGTCGAGACCGTCGATGGCTTGAAGGAGATCGTCTGCGGCGCGCCGAACGCGCGGGCGGGCCTGACCACCATCTACGCCCCCATCGGCGCCTATGTGCCCGGCCTGGGCGTGACCCTGGTCGAGAAGCCGGTACGCGGCGTGGTGTCGAACGGCATGCTGTGTTCGGCGTCGGAGCTTGAGCTGTCGGACGAGAGCGACGGCATCCAGGAACTGCCGCCCGAGATCCCGGTGGGAACCCCGGTCGCCGGCCTGTTCGGCGCCGAACCCGTGATCGATTTCGAGGTCACGCCGAACCGCCCCGACTGGCTGGGCGTCGCCGGCATCGCGCGGGATCTGGCCGCCGCGAGCGTCGGCAAGCTGAAGCATTTCGACATCGCGGTGGTGCGCGGGGCCTTCCCGTCGCCGATTAGCGTGCGGCTGGATGCGCCGCAGATGTGCCCGGTCTTCGCCGGTCGCGTCATTCGGGGCGTCAAGAACGGGCCGTCGCCGGCCTGGCTGCAAAAACGCCTGACCGCCATCGGCCTGCGCTCGATCAACCGTCTGGTCGATGTGACCAATCTGATCGCCTACGACCGCGCCCGGCCGCTACACGTCTATGACGTGGCCAAGCTGGTTGGGACCGAGATCGTGGTGCGCGCGGGCCAGGTCTCAGCCGAGACGGCTCATATCGAGGGCGGCGAGCCCGAACATCTGATCGCCCTGGACGGAAAAACCTACGCGGCATCGGCCGCCGACTGCGTCATCGCCGACGCCGGGGGCGAGCGTCCCATCGGCCTGGGCGGCGTGATGGGCGGCGAGTCGACCGGCTGTGACGAGACCACGACCGACGTCTTCGTCGAAAGCGCCTGGTTCGACCCGCTGGTCGTCGCCCAGACGGGCCGGGCGCTCGGCATCCATTCCGACGCCCAGTATCGGTTCGCGCGCGGAGTCGATCCGGTCTCGGTCACGCCGGGGCTGGAACTGGCCACCCGCCTGATCCTGGACCTGTGCGGCGGCGAGCCGTCCGAGATCGTCTTCGTCGGCGAACCCCCCGCCAGCCCGGCGCCCTTCGCCTTCGACCCCGCCTATGTGAAGCGGCTGACGGGCATGGACCTGGCCGACGACCGGATCGGGACCATCCTGGGCCAGCTCGGCTTCCTGGTCACCGCCGGCCCCGCCGATCAGGCCGAGCCCTGGATCGTCACCCCGCCGTCCTGGCGCCGCGACGTCGAGGGCCGCGCCGATCTGGTCGAGGAGGTCGCCCGGATCGAGGGCTTCGACAGCCTGCCCGACACGCCCCTGCCTGAGGCCGCTCGCCCCGCCGGCGGCGTGCTGAGCCCGCGCCAGGCCCGCGTCCGCACGGCGCGCCGGGCCCTGGCCGCCCTGGGCTACGCCGAGGCCGTCACCTGGTCCTTCACCAAGCAATCGACAGCCGTCCTGTTCGGCGGCGGCGATGACAGGCTGGTGCTGGAGAACCCGATCGCAGCCGATCTGGACTGCATGCGGCCGTCGGCCCTGCCGAACCTGATCCAGGCGGCGGCGAGGAACGCCGCGCGCGGCTTCGCCGACGCCGCCCTGTTCGAGATCGGCCCCATCTATCTGGGCGACGGTCCCGCGGATCAGCGCACGGTGATCACCGCCCTGGTCGCCCCGCACGCCGCCCGCCACTGGGCCGGCGCCGGCGAGGACGCTCTGTTCACGCTCAAGGGCGACCTGACCACCCTGCTGGAAGAGATCGGCGCCCCGGTCGCCTCGCTGCAACTGACGCAAGGCCAGAACCGCGACTGGTGGCACCCCGGCCGTTCGGCCCGGCTGCAGCTGGGTCCCAAGAACGTCATGGTCGAGCTCGGTGAACTGCATCCGCGCGTGCTGAAGGCGCTGGACGCCGACGGTCCGATCCTGGCCTTCGAGATCGTGCTCGACAACGTCCCCGAGCCGCGCGGCCAGAAAAGCAAGAATGGGGGCGGCAAGGCGCGAGGATCCGCCGACCTGTCCGCCCTGATGCCCCTGACCCGCGACTTCGCCTTCGTGGTCGAGGACGCCAAGCCGGTCGGCGACCTGGTCCGAGCCGCGACCGGCGCCGATAAGGCCCTGATCGCCGAGGTCCGCGTCTTCGACGTCTATCGCGGCAAGGGCGTGGACGACGGCTTCAAGTCCGTCGCCCTGGAAGTCGTCATCCAACCCCGCGACGCCACCCTGACCGAAGCCGAGATCGAAGCCCTGACCGCCAAGGTCGTGGCGGCGGTGGAGAAGCAGGGCGGCAAGCTGCGGGGGTAAGGCTGACGTACCCACGGTCCTAGCGGCGTTACCGATCCTTAAGTTGCCCCATTGAGCGCAAGTCGCGACGGTGACGGCGAACCGGGGGCGCCGCTTTGAACATACTGAAACTATGCTTGGCTGTGGCGGCGACCATCCCAGGCGTCGCGTTCGCGCAGACCGCGCCCTCGCGCGCCTTCTTTGAGCCGGGCTCCTGCGTCGTCGAGGTCGCGGCTGGCGAAAAGATCGACTGCGGCACGTTGAACGTCCCGGAAAACAGGTCGGTGGCGGACAGCCGGATGATCCGGCTGCCGGTCATCATCTTCCGCAGTCGCGCGGCCCAACCGGCGTCCGACCCAGTCATGTTCCTGACAGGCGGTCCCGGCAACAGCGCATTGACCGGCCAGCGCTCGGGCAAGAGCAATCCTTTCCTCGACGCACGCGATCAAGTGTTGCTGGAGCCGCGCGGCGCGAGACTGTCTCAGCCGGCGCTTGAATGCCCTGAGATCAACGCTCTGAAAGGCGAGATCGGCGCGGGTCGATTACGGGCAGGGGCGGGGCAGGCGGCTTTGTCCGCCGCAGCCGGAGCCTGTCGTACGAGACTTGAGGACGCCGGAGCGGACCTGAACGGCTACAACTCGGCGGAGGCGGCCGACGACATCGAAGATCTTCGTGTCGCCCTGGGCTATCCCCAACTGAATCTCTACGCCCTGTCTTATGGGACGCGGCTGGCGCTAACGGTCGCCAGGCGGCATCCGGCCTCGGTGCGGGCAATGGTGCTGGACTCCGCTTTGCCGCCCGAGGTGAACTATGACGAGACCGCCAGCGCCAACACCTGGCGCGCGCTCAACGCGGTGTTCGACGGATGCGCCGTGGACCCTGTCTGTGCGGCGGCCTGGCCGAACCCAAGGGCGGACTTCCAGGCCCTGGTGGCCAAGGCCGACAGCGAACGTCTGCCCTTCGGTCTGGCCGATCCCTCGATAGATGCAAGAGGGGCTGAGGTCGTCCAGGCCGTCGGCATGGCCTTGCAGAACCCGCGTCTCATTCCCCTCATCCCCCGCGCCGTGGGTGGGGCTCTGGCGGGTCGGTATGAAGAAATGGCCGGCTGGATCACTCAGGGCCAGGGTCTCTCGAACTTCACCTGGGGGCTGAGATTGTCGGTCTGGTGCAGCGAAGAGGCGCCGTTTCAGAATGCGGATCGCGTCCGGGCGCAGACGTCGGCGGATTACGGTCTGGGCGGCATGGACGCCCGTGCGGCGTCGCCGGCCATGTGTGAGGCCTGGAATATCGCACCGGCGCCGGCGGTCGAGAACGAGGCGGTGCGTAGCGATGTCCCCACCCTGATCCTCGCGGGCGAGTTCGATCCATCCACCCCGCCGCAATGGGGGCAACGGGTGCTGGTGAACATGCCGAAGGCCTTTTTCGTGCAGATGCCGGGCCTCAGTCACGGCGCCAGCTTCAACGCCTGCGGGGGGCGTATGGCGTTCGACTTCATCAACGACCCTGGTGCGCCGCCCGTGATGACGTGCGTCGCCAAACTTCCCGGCGCGGACTTCGCCGCCAGCGCAACAGAGCCAGCAACGTAAGCCCCCGTTAACCTTGAAGCCGCAAGGCTGCCGCAAAGGTCGGGGACGGTGCAGCGAAGACCGGCGCGCCAGCCGGCCGTCCTCTCGCCGCCTTCGGAGCGTCCCCCATGCATCGTCGCCAAATGATTCTTTCCGGCCTGGCCACAGCCGCCGGCGCCTCGGCCGTCGGCGCCTGCGCCACGGCGCCGGCGCGCGATCCCAACTATCCGATCCGCTCGGACCAGACCGCCCAGGCCTACAGCTTCGACGAACTGGTCTCGGCCGGTTCGCGCGAGTTGGGCATTGCGGCCGAGGTCGTGGGCGGCGCCATCGAGCGTATCTTCGCCGACCAGGGCGACCGCCCCACCGCCTATATCGCAGGCGAGGAAGGGTCCGGCGCCGTGGTCGTCGGCGCGCGTTACGGCCGCGGCGCCCTGCACATGAAGGACCTGTCGGCCTCGCAGGAGGTGTTCTGGCAGGGCGCGTCCGTGGGTTGGGACTGGGGCGGCAACGCCAGCCGGGTCTTCACCCTAGTCTACGGCCTGTACCACCCCGACATGATCTATCGCCGCTATCCGGGGGTCGAGGGTTCGGCCTATCTGGTCGCCGGCATGGGCGTGAACTATCAGCGCGCCGACGGCATCGTCCTGGCCCCCATCCGCACCGGCGTCGGCCTGCGCCTGGGCGCCAACGTCGGCACGATGAGCTATAGCCGCCAGCGGAATTTGCTGCCGTTCTAAGCTACTCACCGGCTTGACCCGAGGACCGAGCGTCGGTCGGACTGTGCGTCGCCCCTTCGCATGAGCGGCGGATCATCCGGTCCTCGGGTCAAGCCCGAGGATGACGGGGTGTGATCAACTCACCAACCGCAACGGCGGTGGCGCATCCAGCAGCGTCGCCAGCCCTTCGCGCCAGGTCGGATAGGCAGGCCGCCAGCCTAGCTCGGCCTTGGCCAGCGCGTTCGAGACGCGTTTGGAATCCAGGTAGAAGCGCCGCATCGCCTCGCTGACGCTGTCGTCGGTCCAATCGACCTGGGGCGGGCGGGGCAGGCCCATCCGGTCGGCGGCCCATTCCATCACCACGTCCGCGGGCGAGGGTTCGTCGTCGGTCAGATTGTAGGCCGCCCCCGGACGCGGCCGTGCCATCGAGGCGAACAGGCCCGAGACGATGTCGTCCACATGGATGCGGTTGAAGACCTGGCCCGGCTTCCTGACCAGTTTCGCCGTGCCGTCTCGCAGCCGCTCGACCACGCTGCGTCCCGGCCCATAGAAGCCTGGCAGGCGGAAGATCTGCACCGTCAGCCCCATCCCCTGCGCCCCGTCCAGCCAGTCGCGCTCGGCCCGCACCCGGCGTGCGCCCTCCAGGGTGGCGGCGTTCAGGGGGCCGGTCTCGAACACCCAGCCCCCGGCCCGGTCGCCATAGACGGAGGTGGAGGAGACATAGCCGATCCAGTCCGGCCAGGCGTCGCCGGCCAGCGGTCCCAGGGCGCGCAACCCGGGGCAGCCGTGGGCGTCCGGCGCGGCGGTGATCAGGACCGCCGTCGCGGCCTCCAGCGCCGTCTTCAGCGCGGTCGTATCGGTCGGGTCGATAGCCGTGATCCCCTCCGCCGCCAGCGCGCGACGGCGTTCGGGATCGCGCGAGGTGGCGGTCGCCCGCCCGCCGCGCCGGATCGCCTCCAGCGCCGCCGCCCGTCCCAGATAGCCGCCGCCGAAGACCAGCAGGTTGAGGGAAGAGGGGACGTCGGTAGGCATCACGTTACTCAGGCCGTCAGAACTTTGGAAAGCGGCGCGGCGACTGGCGGACGCGCCTCATTTTCCAGCGCCTCCGCCCGGCGTTGGTTCCAGGCGGACACGCATGGGACCCGCGTCAGATCGGCCCGGTCGGCGTAGCGGCGGGCGATCTCGGTCACCTCGTCCATCAGGCCCTGCGCCAGGGTGATCGGCTTCAGCCCCAGGTCGCGGAACTGGTCGTTGGCGACGACCAGATCGTTCTCGTCGGCCTCCTGGCGGGGGTTGGCGACATTGTGGATTTCGGCGCCGGTCTTGTCGGCGATCATGGCCGCCAGGTCGCGCACGCGCCGGCTCTCGGTCATCTGGTTCAGGATCTTGACCCGCTCGCCGCGCCTGGGCGGGTTCTTCAGCGCCAGTTCGACGCAGCGCACCGTGTCCTGGATATGGATGAAGGCCCGCGTCTGGCCGCCTGATCCGTGCACCGTCAGCGGATAGCCGACCGCCGCCTGCATCAGGAACCGGTTCAGCACGGTGCCGTAATCGCCGTCATAGTCGAACCGGTTGATCAGCCGTTCGTCCTGCTTGGTCTCGGTCGTCTGGGTGCCCCAGACGATGCCCTGGTGCAGGTCGGTGATGCGCAGATTGTCGTTGCGAGCATAGAACTGGAACAGCAGGGCGTCCTGCGTCTTGGTCATGTGATAGATGCTGCCCGGATTGGGCGGGAACAGGATCTCCTGCTCGGCCGGGCCGTGGTCGGTGTCCACCGTCACCTTCAGATAGCCCTCGGGGATACGCAGGCCAGCGGTGCCGTAGCCATAGACCCCCATGGTCCCCAGGTGCGCCAGATGCACGTCCAGCCCGCTCTCGACGATGGCGGCCAGCAGATGGTTGGTGGCGTTGATGTTGTTGTCGACGGTGTAGAGCTTGTGCCGCGCCGACTTCATCGAATAGGGAGCCGCGCGCTGTTCGGCGAAATGCACCACGCTGTCGGGGGCATAGTCGCGGATCAGGGCGACCAGACGATCGAACTCCTTGCCCACCGTCATGTTGACGAAGCCGATCTCGCGGCCGGAGACTTCCTTCCACGCCTTGATCCGCTCGCCCATGGTGCGGATCGGCGTCAGCGACTGGACCTCCAGCTCGTTGTCGATGTTTCGGCGGCTCAGGTTGTCGACGATGGTCACGTCCCAACCGCTGGCCGACAGATGCAGGGCCGTGGGCCAGCCGCAGAAACCGTCGCCGCCCAGAACCAGAACACGCATGGGATAGCCTCGTCGTCGTCTCAAAGGTCATGCCTAGCCCAGCAGGCGGGCATCGGCAAAGCGGGGCAGTTAACGAGCGCGTGCGACGCTTTGACGAATACCCCTTGGAAAGGGGCGTCGCACAGGTTAAGTCTCGCTCGTCTCCCACTCAAACGCAGCTTTACGGGCCTCAACCCGGTTGTTCGCGACTTGAGCCGATCATGACGGTCGGTCCCGAAAGGACCGGCGCACCATGCGGGCGACAAGGCATTCCGACAGTTCGACAATCGGGGATCGGCCCCGAGCGAAACGGAACCACGAAACGGACGGAACCGGCCGACGGCCTGGGCTCCATCCCTGCACACGGTAGCGCGAATGAGAGATTTCAAGGGCATGAAGCGTCAGCGCGGACGCAATCGGAACAAGGCGGGCGCGTCGAACGCCAACAGCGCCAATCCGAATCGTTCGTGGGACTCGCAAGGCCCCGAAAACATCAAGGTCCGGGGCAACGCCCAGACCGTGTACGAGCGCTATCAGCAGCTCGCCCGCGACGCCTCGTCCGGCGGCGACCGGGTGCTGGCCGAAAATTATCAGCAGCACGCCGAACACTATTACCGCGTCCTGCGCGCGCTTCAGCCGCAACGGTCCTTCTCGGACATCGCCGCGCGCGAACAGTCGAACCAGGGCTTCGACATCGATTTCGAGGATGAATCCGGGGCCCAGGCCGCCGCCTTCGTCGCCGCCCAGCAGGCCGCCGACCGCCAGGTTCAGGAAGCTGCCGAGCGCAGCGAGCAGAACCAGAACCGCGATCAGAACCGCGATCGGGACTACAACCGCGATCGCGACCAGACGCAGAACCGTGATCGGGACCGTGACCAGAATCGCGACCGTGACCGCGACCAAAATCGTGACCGCGATCAGAACCGCGACCAGACCCAGAACCGTGACGCCCAACCGCCTCGCGAACCGCGAGAGCCCCGCGAGCCGCGCGAGGGTGAAGAAGTCCGCGCCGATGGCGAGGGCGGTCGCCGCGAGAGCCGTCGCGAACGCTGGGAGCGTCGCCGCGAGGAACGCAACCGTCGCTTCGACGGCCAGGAAGGCGAAGGCGCCGACACCTCCGCTCACGCCGAGGCCGAAACCGTCACAGAGACGCCCGTCGTCGAGGCGCCCGTTGTCGAGAGCAAGGTCGAAACGCCCGCCGTCGAGGACCGTCCCGCCCGCCGTCCGCGCCGCACCGCCGCCGCCATCGCTGCGGACGAAGGCGACGCCCCGACGGCCCTGCCGGGCTTCCTGACCCGCGCCCCCGCTTCGGTCGCTGCTGCTCCAGAAGCCGAAGGCGAGGCGGCCCCGCGTCGTCGCGCCCCGCGTCGCAAGCCGGAAGCCGCCGCGACCAGCGAAGATTAAAACAACTCAAGCGAGCGTGTTTACCTGAACGCAACTCCTGCGTGCCATCTTGGCGCGTAGGAGGGCGTCATGGATATCGTCTTGCTTGTCTTGTCCCTGGCCCTGGCCGGGACCTGCGCGGGAATATGGCTCTGGCTTCAGGCGCACGCGGTCGCGGTGCGTCTGCGCCGTGAGAACGACCGGCTCGAAACCCGCATCGTGCAACAGACCCAGGCCCTGCGTCGCGCTCTGACGACCGCCGAAGCGCAGGTCGAACGCCTGACCGCCGAGGACCGCACCAAGGGCGAGGTGATGCAGGCCCTGGGGCGCGAACTGCGCACCCCCCTGACCACCGTCATGGGCTTTCCCCAACTGCTGCGCATCAACGCCGAGGCCGATCCCCTGACCGCGCGCCAGTCCCAGGCCGTGCGCCAGATCGAGGCGGCGGGCGCGGTGCTTCTGGCCCTGGTCGAGGAGGCGGACGCCTTCATGACCTCGGGCGACGCCGGCGCCTCGCCCTCCATCCACCGTGTCGATCTGCGCCTGGCCCTGCGTCAGGTCTGCGACGGGGTCGAGCCCCAGGCGCGCGAGGCGGGCGTCACCCTGGCCTGTCCGCCGCCGGCGTCGGGCCTGTGCGTCATGGCCGATCCCGGCCAGGTCCGCCGCATCCTGCGTCGTCTGGTCGAGAACGCCCTGCGCCATTCGCCGGGCGGCGGGACCGTCCGCATGGAGATGAGGCGCGACGATTCACAGGTCATCGTCGCCATCCATGACGCCGGCGCGACCCCGACGCGCGAAGGGTCCGACCGCCTGTTTCACCCCCTGGACGGCCAGGACGCGCGCGGCGGCACCACCCTGGGCGTCGCCTCGATTCAGCGCCTGGCCGAGCGGATGGGCGGCGCCATCGCCCAGCAGCGCGAACCCTGGGGCGGGACCGTCTTCTCGCTCAGCCTGCCTGCGGTAGGCGCGCGGTCCGTCTCGAGCCCGAAACCGGCGGTGGTGCTCTATGTCGAGGACAACCCCGCCAACATCGCCCTGATGCGCCAGGCGGCTGCGGGCCTGGGTCTGACCCTGCACGCGGCGACGACGGGGCCGGAGGGACTGGAACTGGCTCGTGCGCTGCGGCCCGACGTCATCCTGCTGGATATTGGCCTGCCGGACATGGACGGCTATGAGGTCAAGGCGCGGCTGGACGCCGATCCGATGACGCGCCACGTGCCCGTCCTGGCCCTGACCGCGGCCGTTTCGCCCCAGGACCGCACGCGCGGCGCCGCCGCCGGCTTCGACGCCTGGCTGGCCAAGCCGCTGGACCTGACCGCCCTGGCGGCCGCGTTGAACGACGTGCTGGGCAGCGCGCCCGCGACCGGCGGTCTTGACGCCGACCGGCGTCAGAGGGCCTAAGGAGCCACTTCGCCCGCAAGGTCGCCCCCAAAGGGAAGCGTTGATGCGTCAGTTCGCCCGGTTCGTTTCGTCCCACCTGCTCGTTCGCCGTCTGGCGCCGCTGGTCGCCCTCTGCGCCGTCGCCGCCTGCGCCGCGACCCCGCCGCCCCCGCCGCCGCCGCCGTCGAGCGCAGGCACGGGCGCCGCCCTGATGGACTGGCGCGGCGTCATCACCTCGGGCGACCGCGACCGCTATAACCGTGTCGACGCCGCGTGGACCCTGGCCCTGCAGCAGGCGAACCGCCAGCGCGGCTCGGGCGACCTGAACGGTCTGGGCGACCTGATCTCGCCCAAGGCCGCCCGCCCCGGCGTCACGCCGCCGCCCGGCGACTACCGCTGCCGCACCGTCAAACTGGGCTCCCAGGGCGGCGAGGATGGCCTGGGCTATGTGGTCTATGGCTGGTTCGCCTGTCGCATCGAACAGACGCCGCGCGGGCTGAAGTTCTCCAAACTGACCGGCTCCCAGCGCCCTTCGGGCCTGCTGTTTCCCGAGAACGACCGGCACATGGTCCTGCTCGGCTCCATGGCCCTGGCCCAGGAGCCCGCCGCTAACTCTTACGGCCGCAACGCCGACCGCGACCTGGTCGCCGTGCTGGAACGCATCGGCGAGGCCCGCTGGCGCCTGGTCCTGCCCTGGCCCCAGAACGAGTCCAATCTCGACCTGATCGAACTGGTCCCGGCGCCGCGAAGCTGACGGCGCGCTGAACCGGGCGGCGGCTGGGCCGTTTGCATCTCCGCAACCGATGGAGACGCTCATGCGCCGCACCCCTCTGGCCGTTCTGGCCCTGATGACCACCACGGCCCTGGCGGCCTGTGGCGATGACCGCCCCGCCAGTCCCGCCGAGACGTCGCCCGCTGTGACCGAGCCGGCCGCAGCGCCGGCTCAGGAGGGGCCCGAGGCCGCACCAATGCCGCAGCAGGAGGCTTCGACTAGCGGGATCCAGGGCGGGACCGACAGCTGGCACCAGGTCGCCAATACGGCAGACGCCAGCCTGCTGGGCCGGCTGGACCAGGCCTGGCGTCTGGGGCGCGCTGAGGCGGAAGACGGCGGGTTCGCGCGTCAGGTTGAGGCGTTGGGTCCGCTGGCAGATCCGAACGCGGCGCAGACGGGCCGCATCCAGCCGGGGCCGGGGACCTATCGCTGTCGCACCATCAAGATGGGCCGCCGCGTCGAGGGCCAGGGGCTGGCCTATGTCGAATATCCCTGGTTCGCCTGTTCGGTCGAACTGACGCCGGGCGGCGATCTGGTCCTGACCAAGACAAGCGGATCGCAGCGCACGCGCGGCCTGATCTATCCCGACACCGACCGCCGCGCCGTCTATGTCGGCGCCCAGGCCTGGGGCGCCGACGAAAAGACCTTCCCCGCCTATGGCGACCAAGCGGAGCGCGATCAGGTCGGGGTCGTCGAGCGGATCGGCCAGACCCGCTGGCGCCTGGTCCTGCCCTGGCCCAAACAGGAGGCCAAGCTGGAGCTGCTGGAGATCACCCGCTAGCGCGCGCCGGTCGAACGGCCCAGCGCGGGGCGCATCCCTTCGGCGTGCAGGGCGCCGGAGGGGGCGATCCTGACGTTGGGCGTCTCGATCGGGCCGAAATTAGCGGTGCGGTCGTCCGGCCCAGTCCAAGTCGGGCTTTCGGCCTTGCGGTTGACGGCTTCGCGCAGGTTGTCCGTCGCGGCCTTGGCGTCGGCGCCCGGCTTGCGACGCGCCATCTCGTCGGCGACGCGGGCCACGGCCTCTGTGAGGATCGCCTTCTTCTCGCGCGCGCCGGTGTCCGGCCCGCCCTGCGCCGTGCGGACGCGGGTTCGGATATGGCGTTGCACCCGGTCGCGACGCGCCCGCAGCCGGCCGATCAGGTCGCGCAGTTCCGCCGGCGAACGCTCGCCCAACGACTTCGTCTGTTCGACCATTTCCGCCTCGTCGCGATCCAGCGCGCGCGGATTTGGGGTCTTGGACATGACGGTCTCCCTTTGGATTGATGGGAAGGCAGCGTTTGTCCTGCGACGACCGTTCCGGTTTGCGACCCTGGGTCACAGGGCTTTCGCCGCCACTCAGCGCGCCGTACAGTCCAGCGGCTTTGCATACTCCACGGCGCTGGGATCCAGCCGGCGCGCCTCGGCGATCTGCGTCTCGGCCTCGGCGCAGCGGCCGGTCGCGGCCAGCACTCGGGCGTAGGAGTGTCGGATCGGCGCGGCTTGCGGCAGGGTCGCCAGCGCCGCCTCGCAATAGGGCAGGCCCTCGGCCGCGCGCCCGGCCTGATACAGGATGAAGCAGTGGTTGTTCTGCACCCCCGCCTCGTCCGGCGACAGGGCCAGGGCGGCGCTGCTGTCGGCGACAGCGGCAGGATAGTCGCCCAGCTTGGCCATCAGACCCGCCCGGTTGGTCAGGGCGATCCCGTCGGTCGCCGGCAGGGTCATGACCTGGGCCTTGGCCGCCGCAAAGGTCGCCGCATCGCCGTCCTTCAGGATCGGCAGAATGCGGATCAGCACCTCGAACCTCAGTTGGTCGTCCACCGGCATGTCGTTGGCCGGATCGCCGGACGCGCTGACCTCGCCCTTCAGCATCCGCCACGCCAGGCCGGCGTCTTCCTGCGCCGCCTCAATGCGTCCGGCGTGGAAGTAGGTGTCCCCCCGGAAGGTGTGGAAGACGATGTCGGAGGTCACCGCCATGCCGGGCGGAACCGCCTCGTCATAAAGACCTAGGGCCTTGGCGTACTGGCCCGCCAGATAGGCCTGCGACGCCAGGTTGATCAGCGCTAACGCCCGGACCGGCGACCCCTTGGGCGCCGCATCGGCGCAGGCCTGGACATTCATCTGCCCCGCCCCGTCCGGCCGACAGACGGCGGGAATGTCCTGAGGCGTCTGCACCTCCTGCGGCGCCAGGGACAGACCCAGGATCAGGGCGACGGCGGCGATCACCTCAGTCCACCCGCATCAGCTTCAGGTCCTGATAATCGTAGCTGAAGTCGATGTCGGGGCTGACCCCCTTCACCGTCGCCGTCGCGGGCTTGGCCGTCAGGATGGCGAAGGTGACGAAGGCGTCCTCCTCGCGCTTGTCCAGGAACCGGGTGCGGAAGGTCTCGCCGTCATACGGCTCCAGCCAGCCTTGCAGGGCGGGGGTGTGGGTGAAAGTCAGCCACAGGCCGCTCTTCCTGTTGCGCCCGCGTCCCTCGGTCTTGGGCGCAATGACGATGTCGCCATACCAGGGGTCGCGCCAGGTTCCGGCGTAGGCTTCCAACGGCATGGACGGGGCGGCGCCGGCCGCCTGTTTGGCGTCAATCTCGACGGCGGCGGCGATGGATTTCGCATTGCCCTCGGTCTCCATCCGCTTGGAGTCCGCGATCCAGTCGACGTCCACCTTGCCCATGCAGATGTCCGAAATCCCCGAACGAAGCGCGCGCAGCAGGAAGCTCTCCTCGGCGTTGGAGAAGATGCAGAAGCCGGTCTTGCGGCCGGGGATCAGCACCGTCGCCGAAATCCCGCCGGGCGAGCCGCCGCCGTGGCTGGCGATCCGCTCGCCGCGATAGTCCTGAACCTGCAGCCCCATGGCGTAGGTCGAGGCGATCGATCGGTTGGGCAGTTCCGCCGTGGGGCCGGGCGAGGACCCGACGATGATGTTGGGTCGAACCATCTCGCGCGCCGCCTCCTCGGAATAGAGCCGCGATCCGTCCGCCAGCTTGCCGTCGTTCAGCCGCACGGCGATCCATTTGGCCCAGTCGGTGGGGGTGGTGCAGATGCCGCCGGCCGCAGCGGCCGAATCCCAGTTCCAGACCTCGACGATGGACTTGGCGATGGGCGTAATCGCCCCCTGGTAACGCAGCGGCGGCCCGACACGGCCGTGGGGCAGGGCGGACTTGGCCGGGTCGGCCAGACGCGCCAGCGGCACGGTCTCGGTCATGCCGACCTTGTCCAGAATGCGGGTCTGGATGAAGGCCTCCCAGGTCAGGCCGGACACAGCCTCCAGCACCGCGCCCGCGACCACGAACATCAGGTTGCAGTAGTGATAGCGCGCCCGGAACCCGTCCTCGATCGGCACGAAGGCGGCCTGGGCCAGCACCTCGGCGCGGGTGCGGTCCGAATTGGGCCAAAACAGCAGGTCGCCGGCGCCTAGGCCGAACCCGGCCCGGTGGCTCAGCGTATCGCGCACCGTGATGTGCTCGCCGATATAGGGGTCCGACAGGGTGAAGCCGGGCAGGTAGGTTTTGACGGGTTCGTCCCACTTCACCTTGCCCTCGTCGACCAGGACGGCCAGGGCGGCGGCGGTGACGTTCTTGGTGTTGGAGGCGATGGCGAACAGGGTGTGCTCATCGGCGCGGGCCGGCTTGCCCTGAACCTTGACGCCATAGCCGTGCGCCAGGACGGTCGCCCCGTCCTTTACCACGGCGACGCCCAGAGCCGGCTGATCGGGCCAGGCCGCCATGCATTTCGCCACATAGGCGTCCACCGCCTGGGCCAGCGACGCATCGTCGTTCGCCGGCACCTGAGCCGTTGTCTGGGCGAACGCCGGCTGAGCCGCCAGCGCCGCTGCGCCTCCGGAAGCGAACAGGGAACGGCGCGACAGACGAAGGGACATGGCGAACTCCAGCGAAGACGCCGGACGCTAGCGCCCCTGCGCCGTCTAGGCCAGTCGCCACCGCTGAAGTTGCTCCAGCACATCGGCGACGATCTGGTCGTGGGTGAAGCCGGTGATGTCGTGCGGGCGGGCGCCGTCGCCGGTCTGGGCCATCAGTCGCCACTCCAGCAGGCGGCGGCCCTGAGATGTTTCGCGAGCGGTCATGGTCGGCCGCGGGCGTGACCGCGCGCCGATGCGATAGACGAACGTCCGTTCGCCGTGCCGCAAGGTCAGCCAGGCGGCGGCGTCGTCTGTGCCGATTTCGGCGTCCGGCTCTTCGGCCTCCAGGGCGGCGCGCACCGTCTCTAGGGCCGGCAGACCGTGGCGGTCGATCTCCTTGACGATGTCGGCGCGGCTGGCGGGGGCCAGGATGCGTTTCAGCCGTTCGGCCAGGGGCGGGCCTTCCGTCTCGACGCTGCGCCCCGCCAGGTCGGCGTTCATCTGGCGCACCAGGCCGATCGACAGCAGGATCATGATCAGGACGAAGGGCAGGGCGGCGGCCAGGGTGGCCGCCTGAAGCGCGCCCAGTCCGCCCGCCAGCAGCAGCGTCGCGGCGATCAGGCCCAGCAGCAGGCACCAGTAAACCCTCTGCCAGCGCGGCGTGTCGTCGGCCCCTCCGGATGCAATGGTGTCGATCACCAGGGCGCCGGAATCGGCCGAGGTGACGAAGAAGACCGCGACCAGCAGGATGGCCAGCGTCGAGGTGAAGGCCGCGCCCGGCAGCTGTTCCAGGAAGTAGAACAGGGCGGTCGACAAGTCGGTCGAGACGGCGTTGGAAATCGCGCCCGCCGCCTGACCCATGTCCAGGCTGATGGCCGTATTGCCGAAGACGGTCATCCACAGGAAGGTGAATCCGGCCGGCACTAGCAGCACGTTCAACAGGAACTCGCGCACCGTCCGCCCGCGCGAAATCCGGGCGATGAACATGCCCACGAACGGCGACCAGGCGATCCACCAGGCCCAGTAGAACAGGGTCCAGTCCGCCATCCAGGCGCGCGGCTCATAGGCGTAGAGGGTGAAGGTCCGTTCGAAGAAATGGTCCAGATACAGGCCGAAGTTCTGGACCAGCGCCTTGAACAGGAAGCCGGTCGGCCCGACCACCAGCACGAACAGCATCAGCAGGACCGCCAGGGTCAGGTTCAGCTCGGACAGGCGGCGCACCCCCTTGCCGACGCCGCTCATCACCGAGGCGGTCGCCGCCGCCATGACCACGACGATCAGCCCGACCTGGACCCAGGCGGTGTTTGGAATGCCCAGCAGATAGGTCAGGCCGCTGTTCATCTGAGACACGCCGAAGCCCAGCGAGGTGGCGATGCCGAAGGCCGTGCCCCAGATGGCGAAGATGTCGACGGCGTCGCCGATGGGGCCGTTGATCCGCTTGCCCAGCAACGGCGACAGGCCCGACCGCAGGGTCAGCGGCAGACCCTTTCGGTGCGCGAAATAGGCCAGGCTCAGCCCCACCAGCGCATAGATGGCCCAGGCGTGCGCCCCATAGTGGAAGAAGGTGATGCCCATCGCCTCGCGCGCGGCGGTGAAGGTGCCGCCTTCGCCGGAGGGCGGGTTGATATAGTGCTGGATCGGCTCGGCGACCCCGAAATACATCAGGCCGATCCCCATGCCGGCGGCGAACAGCATGGCCAGCCAGGACAGGTAGGGGAAGTCGGGCTCGGCGTCGTCCGGTCCCAGTTTCAGAGCGCCCGTAGGCCCGATGGCCAGCACCAGCACCAGTCCCACGAACCCCGCCACCGAGGCGATATAGAGCCAGCCGAAGGTGTCGATCACCCAGGCCTGGACGCTATGGAACAGCCGGTCGGACTGGCCGGGCGCGAGGGTGGCGACAACCAGCAGCATCGCGATGATGGCGCTCGCGCCCCAGAAGACGCGCGGGTTCATTTTCGTAGTCAGCATCGGGTCAAAGCGTATGGCGAAGCTGACGGTTCCCCAGCTTGGCCACAACCCCGCCACGGGGATGAAAAAGATGTAACTGAGGGATGTGGTCGCCGCCTGATACGCGCCTGACAGGAGGACGTTGAGGGACGTCCATTTGGGGATACGGCGCCATGTTGATACGCAAACTCGCGCCGGTGGTCGGCGCCGTTCTGGCCTTGCCTGGCGGCGTGGCGATGGCCCAGACGCCCGCCCCCGCGCCTGCGACGCAACAGACCCAAACCCAAACGCCCCCGCCTGCGCCTGAAACCGACAAGGACAAGGAGGCGTCGACCGTGGGGGACGTGGTCGTCAGCGCCCGCGCCAGCGACGTGCGGACATCCATCGATTCCATCAGCTACAGCCTGGCCGACGATCTTCAGGCCGCCACGGGCACCCTGGCGGAGGCGCTGCGCAACGTGCCGTCCGTGGATGTCGATCCTCAGGGTAATGTCTCGCTGCGCGGCGACGGCAACGTCACAATCCTGGTGGACGGTCGCCCGTCGGCGATCCTGTCGGGACCGAACCGGGCCGACGCCATACTGCAGCTTTCCGCCGACCGTTATGCCCGCATCGAGGTGATGACCAACCCCTCGGCCGCCTACAGCCCGGAAGGGTCCGGCGGCGTCATCAACCTGATCACCAAGCCGACCCCCGCCGCCGCGCCCGGCGCGCCCGGCGCTCCGGCAGCGACCACGACGACGGGCTCGCTGCGCGCCAATGTCGGCGACAACGGCCGCTGGAACGTGGGCGCCAGCGGTTCGCGCCAGAGCGGCAAGCTGACCCTGACGGGCGACGTCAGCTATCGCTACGACGACCAGACCTTCTCCTTTGATCGCCTGCGCGAGCAACTGGATCCGGCCGGCGCCGTCACCTCGACGACGACCACATCCCAGCAGAATAACTCGACGCAGAAGGGCGCCTTCGGCCGCCTCTCCGCCGAATATCGCCTGACGGAAAAGACGATGCTGACCGGCGAACTGCGGGGCAACCGTTTCGATGTCGATGGTGAAAACCAGGGCCTGTTCGAGACCCGCGACGCCTCCGGGCAACTGCTGAACGCCTACACCCGCGACGGCGACAGCGCCTTCGTCCTGGACGGCTGGGGCGCGACCGCCCGGGTGCTGCACCAGTTCGACACGTCGGGCCATGAATGGTCCAACGAGCTGCGCTACGATCGTAACGACAACGAAAACACGGCCCTGATCGTCAATGCCTTCCTGACCCCGATCGCGCCCGATCTGTATGAACGTCAGCGCTGGCTGAGCGCGCAGGAGACGATCGGTTTCACCAGCGCCTACACCCGGCCGATGAGCGACGGGTCCAAGCTGCGCGCCGGCTATGAGCTGAGCATCAGCCGGCCGGATCAGGACAATGTTCTGCGGCGTGGCGCCTCCGAATCCGCTCTCGCCGTTGTTCCGGCGCTGAGCAACCGGTTCGAGGCGGACCAGACCGTCCACGCCCTTTACACCACCTACGAGCGGCCGTTCGGCGAGAAGCTGTCGGCCCAGTTCGGCCTGCGTCTCGAACAGGCGGACATCGATGTCGAGGACGTCACCAACGGCATACGTGCGTCCCAGGACTATTTCCGGGCCTATCCGACGGGCCACCTCCAGTACAAGCTGAACGACGAGCAGACCCTGCGGGCGAGCTACTCGCGTCGCATCCAGCGGCCCCAGCCGACCCAGCTCAATCCCTTCGTGACCTATGGCGATCCGCTGAACCTGCGCTCGGGCAATCCCGATCTGGAGCCGCAGGAGACCGACAGCTTCGAGGCCATGTGGCAGTTGCGGCGCGGCCAGAGCTTCTATCAGGCCACCGCCTATTACCGCGACACGACCAAGGCCTTCACCGACGTGGCGACCGACGTCGGGGGCGGCGTCCTGTTGACCCGGCCCGAGAACCTGGGCGCGCGGCGTGATCTTGGCGTCGAACTGACCGCCAGCGGGCGACTGCATCCGACCCTGCGCTACAACGCCAGCCTCAACGCCTTCCGCCAGGAAATCGACACCGCGGGTATCCCCGGCGCCCGCAACCGCGAAGGCGACCTCGTGACGGGCCGCCTCAGCCTGAACTGGCAGCCCACAGCCAAGGATTTCGTCCAGGTCTCGGGCTTCTGGCAGGGCGACCAACTGCTGGCCCAGGGCACGCGCGAGAGCGGCGGCATGCTGAACCTCGGCTATCGCAGGAAGCTGAGCGACACCCTGTCGCTACAGTTCACGGCCCGCGACCTGCTCAACTCCTTCGGCGGCGCCACCACCTATGACACGCCGCAGTTCCGCGAGCGGGTCGACCAGGACATCAACCTGCGCGCCTTCTACCTGGGGCTCAGCTGGTCGTTCGGCGGCCCCCGTCGTCAGCCCGAACAGTTCGACTTCTCGACCGGCCCGAGCGGCGGCTGACCGCCCTTGCAGAGTCTGTCTTGACGCCCGTCGCCCCTCCGGCGGCGGGCGTTTTTGCGCCGGCTCTTGCGTGTCCAACTGGCCACACCCACCTCGAATGCAACGGCTCATGGCGTCGCTTCCTGCAAGGGCGCATTGGGTTGAAATCCGCCTCCCGAGGGGACTGAAACGATGAATCTCGAACTCTATTCCGACCGCGCCAAACAGGCCGTTCAGTCGGCCCAGTCGCTGGCGCTCGCCCGCCGTCACCAGCAGTTCGCGCCCGAGCATCTGCTCAAGGTGCTGCTGGAGGAACGCGACGGCCTGGCCCGCAACCTGATCACGGCCGCCGGCGGCGACGCCCGCCGCGCCGAGGCCGATATCGAGACGGCGCTGAAGAAGCGCGCCCAGGTCTCGGGCGGCTCGGGCCAGCTCTATCTGGACGGCGACACCGCGCGCGTCTTCGCCGCCGCCGAGGAGGCCTCCAAGAAAGCCGGCGACGCCTTCGTCACCACCGAACGCCTGCTGGCCGCCCTGGCCAAGGAGGGCGGGGTCGCCGCCGAGGTGCTGAAATCCTCGGGCGCCACGGCCGAAAAACTGGACGCCGCGATCGCCGAGGTGCGCAAGGGCAAGACCGCCGACAGCGCCGGCGCCGAGGACGGCTATGACGCCCTGAAACGCTACGCCCGCGACCTGACCCTGGCCGCCCGCGACGGCAAGATCGACCCGGTCATCGGCCGCGACGAAGAGATCCGACGCACCATCCAGGTCCTGGCCCGCCGCACCAAGAACAACCCCGTCCTGATCGGCGAGCCCGGCGTCGGCAAGACCGCCATCGTCGAGGGCCTGGCCCTGCGCATCGTCAACGGCGACGTGCCCGAGAGCCTGCGCGACAAGACCGTCATGGCGCTGGACATGGGCAGCCTGATCGCCGGCGCCAAATACCGCGGCGAGTTCGAGGAACGGCTGAAGGCCGTCCTGTCCGAAGTCTCGGCGGCCGAGGGCGGCATCGTCCTGTTCATCGACGAGATGCACACCCTGGTCGGCGCCGGAAAGGGCGACGGCGCCATGGATGCGTCGAACCTGCTCAAGCCCGCCCTGGCGCGCGGCGAACTGCACTGCGTCGGCGCCACCACGCTGGATGAGTATCGCAAGCACGTCGAGAAGGACGCGGCCCTGGCCCGTCGCTTCCAGCCGGTCTTCGTCGCCGAACCGACGGTGGAGGACACGGTCTCCATCCTGCGCGGCCTGAAGGAGAAGTACGAGGTCCACCACGGCGTGCGCATTTCCGACAGCGCCATCGTCGCCGCCGCCACCTTGTCCAACCGCTACATCACCGACCGCTTCCTGCCGGACAAGGCCATCGACCTGATCGACGAGGCCGCCAGCCGCGTGCGCATGGCCGTGGACTCCAAGCCCGAGGCCCTGGACGAGATCGACCGCCGCCTGGTCCAGCTGAAGATCGAACGCGAGGCCCTGAAGAAGGAGACGGACACAGCGTCCAAGGCCCGGCTTGAAAAGCTGGACGACGAGATCGCCGATCTGGAAGGTCAGTCCGACGATCTGACCACCCAGTGGAAGGCCGAAAAGGACAAGGTCGGCCAGGGCGCGCAACTGCGTGAAACCCTGGACCGTCTGCGCCTCGAACTGGCCAACGCCCAGCGCGCCGGCGACCTCGGCCGTGCGTCCGAGATCGCCTACGGCCAGATCCCCCAGATCGAAAAACAGCTCGAAGAGGCCGAAGCCAACGAGACCTCCGGCACTTCAGGTCGTGGGGGCCCCCTGACCCCCGAGGTCGTCGACGCCGAACAGATCGCCGCCGTCGTCAGCCGCTGGACCGGCGTCCCCGTCGACAAGATGCTGGAGGGCGAACGCGAAAAACTGCTCTCTATGGAGACCGCTCTGGGCGGCCGCGTCGTGGGCCAGGACGAGGCCCTGGCCGCCGTCTCCGATGCGGTGCGTCGCGCCCGCGCCGGCCTGAACGACCCCAACCGCCCCCTGGGCAGCTTCCTGTTCCTGGGCCCGACCGGCGTGGGCAAGACCGAACTGACCAAGGCCCTGGCCGAGTTCCTGTTCACCGACGAGGCGGCCATCACCCGCCTGGATATGTCGGAATATATGGAGAAGCACAGCGTCAGCCGCCTGATCGGCGCCCCTCCCGGCTATGTCGGCTATGACGAGGGCGGCGCCCTGACCGAGGCCGTGCGTCGTCGCCCCTATCAGGTCGTCCTGTTCGACGAGGTCGAAAAGGCCCACCCCGATGTCTTCAACGTCCTGCTGCAAGTGCTGGACGACGGCCGCCTGACCGACGGCCAGGGCCGCACCATCGACTTCCGCAACACCCTGATCATCATGACCTCCAACCTGGGCAGCCAGTATCTGGCCGAACAGGGCGAGGGCGACGATGTCGAGGCCGTCCGCCCCTTCGTCATGGACGCCGTCCGCGCCCACTTCCGGCCCGAGTTCCTGAACCGGATCGACGAGATCATCCTGTTCCACCGCCTGGGTCGCGACCAGATGGGCGGCATCGTGCGGATCCAGCTGTCACGGTTCGAGAAACTGCTGGCCGACCGCCGGTTGTCGCTGGACCTGGACGACGCTGCTTTGGCGTGGCTCGCCGACCGCGGCTACGACCCGGCCTATGGCGCGCGGCCGCTGAAACGGGTGATCCAGAAGGACCTGGTCGATCCGATTGCGCGCAAGCTTCTGGCCGGCGAGATCGAGGACGGCGGGGTGATTGCGGTCACCGCCGGCGAGGGCGGGTTGGAGATTGGGAAGATGCGGGTGCACTGAGGCTTGCCTTCTAGTTCAGGCGCTTGCTTGCCTCGAATTCCAAGAAGCTGTTGATCAGGGATCGTTTGCGGTCGGCAACGGCTTGGAGCAAGTACCTGATGTTTTCATCCGTCAGAATTAGTACAAGACCTTTCCCTTCATTTGCCACGTCTCGGCATCGCTTCAACGCCAGCTCTGCATTGTCGAGGTCGCGACAAGTGATGAAGCCAAAATTGCCTCGCTGCTGGCCAAAGCGGCCAGCAAGTTGATCGATTTCGGGGTTGGTAATGTCTTTTGAATAGTTTTTACACTCGAATATTGCATACAGCGCTTTTGTCATCGGCCACGTGCGCATTCTATAGAAGAAGCCGTCACGAGAGCTGTTTACAAAATGAATGTCGATACGCTTACGGCCTTCGTTCTGAGGCTGTTCCATCTTAGGGCTGGTGAGGTGTGGATAAAACAGGAAAGTCAAAATGCCAGTCATGAATGACTGATAGCGGCTAGCGTTGTCGTTTCCTGGCGGAATCTTTCGAAGATCGTCGATCAAGCTTAGGGCGAATACAGACTCGTTGAAGTCTTTTTCCATTTGCTTTGCCGATAGAGGACCGTCCGCGCCTTTAATTTTCTTGTATGTCTCTATTATTTGAGGGTGCTGCCTCACAAAATCGGCAAGAAATTTCTTTGAGAACGGATGTTGTTCTTTGAGGTCCTTTTTGTAAACTCGTGGCTCGGTGCCATTTTTGATCATCCTGACCAAGCTGCCGTTCGACGAAAGCTCCTCCGCTTGAAGGAATTCCAGTATGTGATTGTTGTAAAACTCTTGGCTATCGAGCGACAGTTTCATCCGCACGATGGATTTCGGTACCAGAAGAACCTTCTTGCCTGACACGATCGGAATGTCGGCATAACCGCCTTCCCATCTTAGCTTCTCGGGATTCCACGCGGCAGGCATGGCGACCCGGCGTGTCTCCATTCCGAGAAGTGCGCATTGGTTCGCGGTGTATTCGTTGAGCGGACCACGGATGAGATTGGTAGTCAGATCGGATAGCTTGTCGCTGCTGATCCCTTCAATGAATAGTTCTGTTTCCGCTAGGTCGGTCAACAGGCCCGTTTGAACTGCCCGACTGCTTCGCAAAGCCGCTATAATTTGGTTCGCCTGACCCCGGCCGACTCCTCGCCCTGCGGGGGTCCCTTTCGACATTCCGAGGAACGTTTCTTCGGGTTCGCTAAGATGCGACGTGAGAGATTGCAGGAGTCGCTGGTCGTTCGACTTGATTGCCTCGATCAAGGTCTGGAAGAATGACACGATATGGGTCTTCAAGCGCTCCGAGAATGGATCATCTCGAATCTCAATGGCGTAGGGATCGATGAAAAGACGGGTGTCTCGCGTCACGTCGACGTCAATAAAATCGAGCTCTGCTTGGCTTTTGTTTAGGCGGAAGAAGTTGGTGACCCGCATGCCAATTTCCGTGACAGACCATAGTTCTGCGACCATCAACTCTAGATTCGGTTGGAACTCAACCTGACCGCGTCGGCCGGGCAATCTGAAAAAGCGCCGGCAGCGCATTCATCGCGTACAATCAGCACGGGTGTAGCTACAAGAAGAAGACCCCGCGTCTCCACGGGGCCTCTGGTCTCCTCGCCGTCGCAAGTCCGCGAGTAGGGGTTGATGACGCCCTTGATGCAGCCGTCTGCGCCGCGAAGACGCGGCTTGCCAAAGGATGACGAAAGGTGGGGGTTAGCCATCGTATTGGCTGCGTCTCACCCAAGCGATTTCAACCCCCTACCCTCCACCAGCGTCCTCTTCCTGCCCGCCCTCCAAAACCGTGCGATCCTTTTTCCGCACGTCCGCATCGGACGCGCCGCACAGCCGGGGAGGGCGGATTTGAGACGAATTGCACTATTCAGACGGTGTTTTTCACGCCGCAGAGTCTGAAATCGGCGTCACGGGTTGATCACCACCTTGATGCAGCCGTCCTTCTTCTCCTGGAAGGTCTTGTAGGCGTCGGGTCCGTCTTCCAGACCGATCTTGTGGGTGATCAGGAAGCTGGGGTCGATGTCGCCGTCGAGGACCTTCTTCATCAGGGGCTCCAGATAGCGCTGCACGTGGGTCTGGCCGGTCTTGAGCGTCAGGGCCTTGCCGATGAAGGCGCCCAGCATCGTGGGAACCATGCCGACGAAGACGCCGGGCAGGCTGATGGTCCCGCCGGGCTTGCAGGCCACGATGGCTTCGTTCAGCGCATAGGGGCGCTCCAGCTTGCCGGCGACGGTCTCCTGAACCTTCTCCATCAGGCTGCCCGAGCCGTGGCTCTCCAGGCCGACGGCCTCGATCACCGCATCGGGGCCTTCGCCATTGGTCAGGGCCTTGATCTGCTCCTGCAGGTCGCCCTCGGAGAAGTCGAGGGTCTCGGCGCCCGCCGCCTGGGCCAGGGCCAGCCGCTCGGGCACCTGGTCGATGGCGATGACCCGGCCGGCGCCCATCATGAAGGCGCTGCGGATGGCGAACTGGCCCACCGGCCCGCAGCCGAACACCAGGATGGTCTGGCCGGGCTGGATGTCGCAGTTCTCGGCCGCCATCCATCCCGTCGGGAAGATGTCGGACAGGAACAGCACCTGATCGTCGGTCAGCCCCTCGGGCACCTTGATCGGCCCGACGTCGGCGTAGGGGATGCGCAGATATTCGGCCTGACCCCCGGCGAACCCGCCGTACATCTCGCTGTAGCCATACAGGCCGGCGGTCGGATAGCCGGTCTGTTTGGCCTGTTCGGCGCCGTTCGGGTTGGAGCGTTGGCACAGGCTGAAAAGGCTGGCGCGGCACATCTTGCAGTCGCCGCAGCTGATGGTGAAGGGCACCACGACGCGGTCGCCGACCTTGAGCTTGTCGTTGTCCTTGCCGACGGCGACGACCTCGCCCATCGTCTCGTGGCCCATGACGTCGCCGTGCTTCATGCCGGGCACATAGCCGCCGTACAGGTGCAGGTCCGAGCCGCAGATGGCGCAGCTGGTCACGCGGATGACGGCGTCGCGGCCGTCCTCGATGGTGGGGTCAGGCACCTCCTCGCAGCGGATGTCGCCCTTGCCGTGCCAGCACAACGCCTTCATGTCGGATCTCCCAATCTGAGTGGGATCAATCCGGCTGTGCGGGCGCGGTTCCTAAGGCGCCGCTTTAAAATCAAAGCGTTACCGTTCGAAGATCAGTCCTTGGGGATCGGATTGGTCCTTGGGTCGGGGCCATTGGTGATGACGCGGTCGCGTTCGCCCAGATCCTTGATGATCTTGACGTCGGTGAAGCCGGCGGCCTCGAACAGGGCCTTGACCTGGGGGCCCTGGTCCCAGCCGATCTCGACGGCGAAGACGCCCAGCGGTTTCAGGATGCGTTTCACCTCGGGCGCCAGGTCGCGATAGGCCTGCAAGCCGTCGGGGCCGCCGTCCAGGGCCAGGTGCGGGTCGTGGTCGCGGACCTCGGGGTCCAGGGTGGCGATATGGTCGGTGGGGATATAGGGCGGGTTGGACAAGACCAGGTCGAAGCTGGCGTCGCCGAAGCCCGCCGCCCATTCGGTGCGCAGGAAGACGGCGCGGTCGTTCAGGTCCAGGTTGGCCGCATTCTCCTTGGCCACGGCCAAGGCTTCCGACGAGATGTCGGTGCCGACGCCCTTGGCGGCCGGCCGCTCGGCCAGCAGCGCCAGCAGGATCGCGCCCGAGCCGGTGCCCAGGTCGATGGCCTCGAACGCCTCGTTCCGGGAAAAGGCCAGCATGGCCACGTCCATCAGGGTCTCGGTGTCGGGCCGGGGGCTGAGGACGTCGGGGGTGACGTTCAGCATGATCTTCCAGAACCCCTTCTTGCCGATGATGCGCGACACCGGCTCCCGCCTCAGGCGGCGTTCGACCATGGTTTCATAGGCGCTCAGCTGGTCGTCTGTGATGACGCGATAGGGATCGGTCAGGATGTCCATGCGGCTGGCGCCCGATGCGGCCTCCAGCAGCAGTCGGGCGTCGATGGCGGGGCTGTCGATGCGGCCGGTCTTGAGCCTGGCCTGGGCGGCCTTCCACGCGGTCAGCAGGGTGTTGGATGCGGTCATGGTCGCTGATTGGCCCGCGCGGGCGCCGATTTCAAGCATTTGCGGAACGGGCGAGCAGCTATACCGTTCGCCAGACCATGTCCGACCGCAAGTCCCCCCGCCGCCCGTCCGTCCTGTCACGCCTGTCGTCCTCGCCCCGTCCCGCGCGACGCGGCGGCAAGGACGGCGGCGGCATCTGGCGCTATGTTGCGGCCGTGGCCGGGGGACTGACGGCCGGGGCGGGCGCCGCCCACCTGCTCTACAGCCAGGGCCACAAGGTCGGGGTCGAGCTGCGTCCCGAACGCCCCGAGCCCCTGCCGCCCAAGCCCCCGACGCCCGAGGACTATGAGGCCAAGGAGCCGGGCCGCGGTCGCATGGCGAAACGGCCCGAGCACATCCCGCACAGGGGCTGGTCCGACATCGTCTGGCGCACCGGCGGCTCGTATTTCGGCGACCGGGTCGGGTTCGTGGCCGGGGGCGTGACCTTCTTCACCCTGCTGTCCCTGTTCCCGCTGCTGGCCACCTTCGTGACCCTGTACGGCCTGTTCGCCGATCCGTCCGACGCCTGGGGACGGCTGAACTTCCTCTACGCCGTCCTGCCCGACAGCATCGCCGTCTTCCTGGGTGGGGAGATGCAGCGCCTGGCCCAGAACTCGAACAGCCAGCTGACCTTCACCCTGATCTGGACCCTGGCCCTGTCGCTGTGGACCGCAAACGGGGCGGTCAAGGTGCTGTTCTACGGCCTGAACGTCGCCTACCACGAGGTCGAGCGGCGCAACCTCGTGCGCTACAACCTGATCTGCATGGGCTTCACCGTCGGGGCCATCTTCGCCGTGCTGCTGACCTCGGTGCTGGTCGTCGGCGTGCCGGTGGTGGTGCGCCTGTTCGGGCTGGAGGAGGAGTGGGGCCTGTTCGCGCCGTTGCGCTGGCCGCTGCTGCTGGCGGGCTATATCGCCGCCCTGACCGTCATCTACCGCTTCGGTCCGTGCCGTCAGAGGGCGCGCTGGCGCTGGGTTACGCCGGGCGCGATCTTCGCGGCGGTGCTCAGCCTGACGGTGTCCTTCCTGTTCAGCTGGTATCTGAACAACTTCGTGCGGACCGACAGTTATGGCCCGCTGGCGGCCATGATGGGCTTCCTCTTGTGGACCTGGTTGTCGGTGCAGGTGATTCTGATGGGGGCCGAGCTGAACGCCGAGATCGAACACCAGACAGCCGTGGACACCACCACCGGCAAGCCCCTGCCGATCGGCGAGCGGGGAGCCAAGGTCGCCGACAGCATCGGCGCCCGGCGCGGCAACCCCGCCGCGCTGGCCTTCACCCAGCGCCAGGCCGAGCGGGTGGCGGATCGACTGCGCGGCCGCCAGAACCGCAAGGCCGTCGAGGCCGCCTCTAAAGAATGAAGCGGCTCAGATCGACGTCCTTGGTCAGGGCGTCCATCTTCTCGCGCACCGCGTCGCCGTCGAAGGCCACGGTCTGGCCCGACAGGTCCGAGGCCTTGAAGCTGGTCTCCTCCAGCACCCGCTCCATCACCGTCTGAAGCCGGCGCGCGCCGATGTTCTCGATGGCGCTGTTGGCCGCCACCGCCGCATCGGCCATTGCCTCGACCGCGTCATCCGTGAAGGTCAGCGTCACGTCCTCGGTCGCCAGCAGGGCCTGGTTCTGACGGATCAGATTGGCCTCCGGCTCGGTCAGGATGCGCTTGAAGTCGTCGCGCGTCAGGGCCTTCAGCTCGACCCGGATCGGCAGCCGGCCCTGAAGCTCCGGCAACAGGTCCGACGGCTTGGCGACGTGGAAGGCGCCCGAGGCGATGAACAGCACATGGTCGGTCTTCACCGGCCCGTATTTGGTCGAGACGGTGGTGCCCTCGATCAGGGGCAGCAGGTCGCGTTGGACCCCCTCGCGCGACACGTCGGCGCCGGATGCGCCCTGGCGCGCGGCGACCTTGTCGATTTCGTCCAGGAAGACGATGCCCTCGTTTTCGGCCAGCAGCAGCGCTTCTTGTGTCAGGCTGTCCTGATCCAGCAGCTTGTCGCCCTCTTCGGCGATCAGGGGCGTGGTCGCGTCGCGCACGGTCAGCTTGACGGTCTTGGTGCGCCCGCCGCCCATCTTGCCCAGCATCTCCGACAGGTTCAGCAGGCCGACGTTGCCGCCGCCCGGAATGTCCAGGCCCTGGATCGGCGAGGCGGTGTCGGCCAGCGAGATCTCGATCTCCTTGTCGTCCAGCTCCCCGGCCCGCAGCTTCTTCCTGAAACTGTCGCGCGTCGCCGGCCCCGCGCCCGGTCCGACCAGGGCGTCCAGGATCCGGTCCTCGGCGGCGGCCTCCGCCTTGGCCCGCACGTCGCCGCGCCGACGCTCGCGCACCATGATCAGGGCGCTTTCGACCAGGTCGCGCACGATCTGGTCCACGTCGCGGCCGACATAGCCGACCTCGGTGAACTTGGTCGCCTCGACCTTGAGGAAGGGCGACCCGGCCAGCTTGGCCAGCCGCCGCGCGATCTCGGTCTTGCCGACGCCGGTGGGGCCGATCATCAGGATGTTCTTGGGCGTCACCTCATCGCGTAGGTCCGCCGGCACGCGTTTCCTGCGCCAGCGGTTCCTCAACGCCACGGCCACGGCGCGCTTGGCGTCGTCCTGGCCGACGATATAGCGATCCAGTTCGGAGACGATCTCGCGGGGGGTCAGTTCAGTCATGCCGTGCAGATAGGAGGCGCCGAACCGTTGCGGGAGAGGGCAGGGCGTCGCGTCGTGCGATTGTCGCCGCGAACCTGATCTATAGACCCGCCGTCGGTCGTGCATGTGCGCCTGCCGATGCGAAAAGAAGCGAGACCGTCATGACGCCGTTGGAAACCGATCGCTTGATCCTGAGGAACTTCGACGCCGCCGATGCGGCGGACCTGTTCGCCTATCTGCACAAACCCGTGGTGAGCTGTTTTGCGTCTCTGCGGCTGGAGGACATGGATGCGGCCGAGGCCAAGGCGGGCAAACGCGGCGAGTCCGACGATTATATCGCCGTCGAGCTGAAGGCCGAAGGGCGGGTGATCGGCGATGTCTTCGGCATGTTCGAGGAGCCCGACACCTATTCAATCGGCTGGAATTTCAACCCGGCGTTCGGCGGCGCCGGCTATGCGTCGGAGGCTGCGTTCGCTCTGGTCGATCACCTGTTCCGACGGAAGAACGCGCGGCGCCTTTATGCCTATACCGAGGACGACAACCTGTCGTCTCAACGCCTTTGCGAGCGCTTGAAGATGCGCCGCGAGGGCCTGTTCCGCGAGTTCATATCCTTCGAGACCGACAGCGACGGCCAGCCGGTCTACGTCAACACCTACCAGTACGCCCTGCTGCGCAACGAGTGGGAGGGCTGACAGGCGACGCCCAGCAAAAAGGCGTCCTCCGGCCGGAGGACGCCTCTTATGCTTATGCCGATGTCGCCCGATCAGGCGGCGTTGGCGGCCTTGGTCTTGGCCAGCTTGTCCTGGTGGGCCTTCATGCCTGCGGCGATCAGGTCGGCGGCTTCGCCGGCGTCGCCCCAGCCCTGGACCGTGACCGACTTGCCCTTTTCCAGGTCCTTGTAGCGGGTGAAGAAGTGTTCGATCTGCTCGATCAGGATGGCCGGCAGCTGACGATAGCTGGCGATCTCGGTGTAATAGGGGTTCAGCTTGTCGACCGGCACGGCCAGGATCTTCTCGTCGCCGCCGGCCTCGTCCGTCATCTTCAGCACGCCGATGGGGCGCGAGCGAATGACGCAGCCCGGAACGACCGGCGTCGGGTTCAGCACGATCACGTCGCAGGGGTCGCCGTCGTCCGACAGGGTGTGCGGGATGAAGCCGTAGTTGCCCGGATAGTACATGGCGGTGTGCAGGAAGCGGTCGACGAACAGGGCGCCCGAGGCCTTGTCCATCTCGTATTTCACCGGCAGCCCGCCTTGCGGGATCTCGATGATGACGTTGATGTCCCAGGGAGCGTTCGGGCCGACCGGAATGGCGTCAAGGTTCATGGTGGATCTTTGCTGCGACTGCGAAATTCGAAAAGGCGAGGCGTGATAAGCCTACCAGCCCGCAACGGCAAGCGCGACATGTGGCGGACAGGCTTGCGTCGGGCCGCGTCATCGCGGACATCTGGGTCATGACCTGGACCGATTGGGCCGCCCTGGCGCTCTTTTTCATCTGCTGGCTGGGATACAGCCCCATCCTGGCTTTCATCAGCCGAAAGGGCGGCTCGCTGAACAAGGACATGGAGCATGTCCGCGCGGTGTGGATGCAGTCCATGACCCACCGCGAGATGAAGTTGATCGACAGCCAGTTGATGGGCCATTCGATCAACTCGGCCTCCTTCTTCGCCTCGACCAACCTGCTGCTGATCGCGGCGGTGGGGGGCATATTGTTCGGCGGCGAGAGCGCGCTGCAGGGGTTCGCCGCCGTCGGGGCCGAGAATGTGCCGCTCAAGATCCTGGAGGCCAAGCTGGCCCTGGTGCTGGTCTGCCTGGCTCGGGGCTTTCTCGACTTCATCTGGGCGCTGCGCCAGATGAACTACACCCTGGCCCTGATCGGCTCGGCGCCCGAACTGCATTCCAACACCGACCGCAAGGCGTTCAGCGAGGCGGCGGGGCAATTGCTGAACCCCGCGCTGAGTTCGTTCAGCCAGGGGGTGCGGGGCTATTATTTCGCCTTGGCGGCGGCGGCCTGGCTGTTCGGTCCCTGGTGGCTGGCGCTAGGGGTGGCCTCGTCGTTCGGCCTGCTTATCTATCGCCAGGAAGCCTCGCCGGCCGCGCGGGCCATTCGCAATGCGCGGCGGCTGCTGGAGCACTGAGCGCCGCTATCTCGCAGATGCGAGATGCGCTTGGCGTCAGACTTTGGTCTAATACCCGCCATGTTACCGGTTACATGGCCGTATTTGCGTAACACGGCGTGACCGCGAAGGCGCATATCGGCCTTGACCCATTGTGCATCGCAACCTAAGTTGGCCTCTGACGCCTCCGGGCGTCTTGCCCTTCCTGGGCGTTTCCTCCCTATAGACTTTAATGCCGCACCTTCGGGTGCGGCTTTTTTTTGATCTGATCAGCGATCAGTCAGGCCTTGATCCAGGGTTCCGCACACAGGGCGGCGATCACGCGGGCAAGGGCCCTCTGTGTCGTGGCGTAGGTCGCGCCGGGCGCAAGCGTCGCCTCGTCCAGATACAGCCGCCGGCTCAGCTCGATCTGGATCGCCTCATAGCCTTCGTCCGGCCGACCCCAGCGCTGGGTGGACCAGCCCCCCGCGTAGGGATGGTTCTGCGCCACACGCCAGCCCAGACCCTCGAACAGGTCGCGCAGTCGCCGGCTGAGCCGTGCGCTGCACGCCGAGCCGTAACGGTCGCCCAGCACCACCTCGGCCCCCACCGCCCGCGACGGCATGGAATGCCAGTCGATCAGCACCGCCCGCCCGTGCGTCTCGCGCGTCGTCTCCATCAGGTCGGTCAGGGCCTGATGATAGGGGCGATGAACCCTGTCGATGCGGTCCTGCGCGTCGGCCAGGCTCAACCGACGCGCATAGAGGGGCGTCCCGTCGCCGGCCAAGCGCGGCACGACGCCGTAGCCGGCCGCGGTCTTGGCCCCCACCGGTCCGTCCAGGCCGTCGATCAGCGCGGGATCCAGCTCGCCGGGGTCGCGGTTCAGATCGACATAGGCCCGGCCGATCCGCCCCTCGATCAGGGTCGCGCCCTGACGCGGCCCCTCCGCGATCAGCCGCCCGACCAGGGCGTCCTCGGCGCTTTTCAGGCTGGAGAGCGACAGGTCGGGCACGGCGCCCATGTCGGCAGGATAGCGGTCGCCCGAATGGGGCGAGGCGAACACCAGCGCGGTCGCCTTGACGCCAGAGGCCGGCGCGGTGATCGAAAAGCTGTCGCCGCCGTCGGTCATGCCTCCGCATAGCGGGTTTCGCTGTGGAAGGAAGTCGGCTGATCGGTGAATTTCATCGGCGGTTTACCGTTGCGCCTCTAGTCTGGTCGCCTGTTTCAGAGGTGTTTTTCGAATGGCGCGTATTCTCCTGGCCGAAGACGACGGTTCGTTACGCGGGTTTCTGACGCGCGCGCTGGAGCGGGCGGGCCATCAGGTCATCGATTGCGAGAACGGCGACGACGCCATCGACGCCCTGGAACATGGCCCCTACGACCTGCTGCTGACCGACATCGTCATGCCGGGCGCGGACGGGATCGAGGTGGCGCGCGTCGCCGCCGCCCGCCAGCCGGGCCTGCGCATCATGTTCATCACCGGTTTCGCCGCCGTGGCCCTGACCGCCGCCCAGGCCACGCCCGATGCCAAGGTCCTGTCCAAGCCCGTCCACCTGCGCGACCTAGTCAACGAGGTCGAGCGCATGGTCGCCGCCTGAGCGGCTGATCTGACGGCGGTTTTCGAGAAATCTCTTTCTGGCCGTGAAATCGGCTTGATGAAGCCCGGCCTCGCCGCTATACGACCGCTCTTCCCGCTCCGAACAGCTTTTTCGGAGCCCTACGGCGGATGCGTAGCTCAGCGGGAGAGCACCTCGTTGACATCGAGGGGGTCACAGGTTCAATCCCTGTCGCGTCCACCATTCTTCCCCATGACATTGTAAGCGTTGGTTTACATGCCGAGGTCTGGGCCTTCGGCGAACCAGGCCGACAGATGTTGGCGGCAGTTCAGTTCTGAAGCGCTTGCATGGCGCACAGGCCGTCAGCGGTTCGATTTCGCGGAGCTCCCACGCGTTTTTCGGCGCAGTTCCCTCTGCCCCCCGCCTGTCCGTCCGCGGCTAACGGACGAATAAGGCAAAGCTTTCAGCCCGATTGATTTTATCCACACAACGCCCTGCGTCAAAATGACGTGTGGCGAAATTAGGGTTGACGCTGATCGTATTCCCGGCCGGGATGTGCGTCGGGGTTGCGCGTTTGGTCGCAAACATAATGTCGGCGAAAAGCCGAAGGGGGACTTTTTGGCTATCAGTTTGAAACACGGCCTTCTGGCCGCGACGGCTGGCGTGGCGATGCTGGCGTCGACGGCGGCTTTCGCTCAGTCGGCGCTGACGGCCCCGACCGGCGGCTTCTACATGGCCAATGGGACGCGCACGACCAACTATCAGACAGCCGTGGCGTCCTGGCGGGCGGACGCGCAGTTCGCCGTGGATTATTCGAAGGGGTTCCTGGGGCTTGAGCACGCCTATGCGCGCGGTCTGACGGGCCGTGGCCAGACGATCGGGGTCAATGACGCCGGCGTCTATATGGCGCACCCGCTGTTCCAGTCGGCGGGCAAGGTGACGGGCCTGCGGACGGCGGCCATCGCCGGATACGGCAATGACGGCATGATCAACCCCCGCCGTCCCTGGGAAGGTCACGGCACCCACGTCGCGGGCACGATCGCGGGCGATCGCGTCGCCGGACAGGCGATGTTCGGCAACGCCTTCGGCGCCAAACTCTATGCCGCCAGCATCAATTTCGCGGCCGGTGATTTCCTGTGGTTCAAGGATCAGATCATCGACGGCAAGACGGTGATCACCTCGACCCAGAACATCGTCGACCTGGCCAACACCGGCCAGGTGCGCATCATCAACAACAGCTGGGGCAGCAACAACAGCCTGCCGTTCAACGCGTCGCTGCCGACGGTTCTGGCGGCGTTCAATCGCGATTACGGCGACTTCTACAAGCCGGTTCTGGACAAGGACGTCCTGGTCGTCTTCTCGGCCGGCAACGGCAGCGGCGTGCACGCCGGCATCGACGCCGCCGCGCCGCTGTCGGACGCCCGTCTGCGCTCGAACTGGCTCTCGGTCGCCAACTACGCCAGCACGACCACGCCCAGCCCCTCGACCAGCTTCTGCGGACAGACCGCGACATGGTGCGTCGCGGGCCCGGGACATAATGTGATCTCGTCCGTGCCGACCTATGTGATGGACAATCGCGGCCTTCAGGCCCTGTATCCGCGCGCCAGCTATCCTGGTCTGTATTCGGCGACGACGGTCACCGCCTTGCAGAATGCCGCAGTCAACCAGTTCCTGACCGTGCTGAACAACTACCTCGGCGCCAAGCAGGCTGGCGGCGCTGGGTTCGACGAGGACGCGGCCCGCCGCGAAGTGGCTCGTCAGGCCGTGGCCATCACGCTCGTCTCCGGCAGCCGACTGAACACCCCCGACGGCATGACCAGTGTGCTGGCCGGACTGCTGACCTCGACGGGCAATATCGCCATCCTGACGCCCGCCTTCTCAAGCGCGGTGCTGGAATATGCCAACACCGAACTTCAGCGCGTGCTCGCCCAGTACGTGACCTACACGGGCGCGGGCTACGAAGCCTACACCGGCACGTCGATGGCGGCGCCCAATATCTCGGGCTTCGCCGCGCTGCTGATGGAGAACTTCCCGGAATATAACACCGCCCTGATCTCCGACATTCTGGTCTCCAGTTCGCTGGACCTGGACACCCCCGGCGTCGATCTCCGGTCCGGCTGGGGCGCGCCTCAGATGAATGTTGCGCTGAACGGCCCCACCGCCCTTCGCGATACGCGCGACGTGACGGTTTCGGTCGGCACGGTCGATGTGTGGAGCAACAATATCGGCGATGCGCGCGATCGCTATTCCGCCGAGGTGCGCGCCAACTTCGGCAACGACATCGGCGGCCTGGTCAAGAAGGGCGGCGGCGAGCTGATCCTGGCCGGCGCCAACGACTACAGCGGCGTCACCCGTGTGGAAGGCGGGCTTCTGACCGTGAACGGCAGCCTGCTGCGCTCCAACGCAACGGTAGGCCAGGTCGGCATGATCGGCGGCACAGGACGGCTGCTGAACCTGACGGCCGAAAGCGGCGGCGTGGTTGCTCCGGGCGATGCGGCCAACCCGTTTGGAACGCTGACGATCGCCGGCGACGTCAACTTCAAGCCGGGGTCGTTCCTGTGGGTTCGTTCCAGCGTCAACGGCGCGGCCTATTCGCGGTTGGCGGTCGGCGGCGCGACGCGGATCGAGGGCGGCCAAGTCATCCTGAAGGCCGACAATGGCGAGTGGAACCTGCGTTCGCAGATGAACATCATCCAGTCGACCGGTCCGGTCACAGGAACCTTCAGCGGCGCACAGAGCGATCTCGCCTTCCTTGCGCCCGTGCTTACCTATTCGGCCAATGGCGTGGTGCTGACGGTGCGGCGCAACGACGTGACCGTCGCGTCCTTGGCCGGCAATCCGAACCAGCAGTCGCTGGGCGGAGCGCTGGACGTGATGATCAACAACACGACGACCGGCGCGAACCGCAATCTGACGCTGGAAAACGCCTTGCTGGACGCCAGCGCCGCCAACGTCAGAGCGGCCTTGGGCGGTCTGACCGGAGAAATCCACGCGTCTCTGGGCGGTTTGGCGACCTCGGACGCCCGGTCCATCCGCGAGGCCATGGCCGAACGTGGCAGGGGCGCCGGTGAACAGGCCTACGGTCGCGGCGTCTCGGTCTGGGGCAGCGCGGTCTATGGCAACGGTCGAGGCAGCGCGCACGACGGCATTGCGAGCTTCCGCAATGAATCGTCGGGTTATCTGGTCGGCGCGGAAAAGGCGTTGTCGGACAACATGCACCTCGGCGTCGCGTTGGGTGAGAACCGATCCGAAATGCGTTCGCCGCGCCTGCGATCGACGGGACGGGTCCAAAGCGAACAGATCGGCGTCTATGGCGGCGTCAACCTTGGCGCCTTCGATGTTCGCGTGGGCGGCTCCTGGGCCGACGCCAACGTCAGAACGGACCGCACCGCTCAGTTGAACCAGTTCAACAACAGCCTGGTCGGCAACTATGATGGCAACGTCTGGCAGGCCTACGGCGAACTGTCCTGGAGCAGGGCTGTGGGCGGCACCGTCGTCGAGCCGTACGGCGCCTACAGCCATGTGGAGTATGATGCGGATGTCGCTGAAACGGGGGGAGACGCCGCCCTGTTCGGCAACGTCAAGCAGAAGTCAGACCTGCTGACGGCCGGTCTGCGGACCCGCACCATCCTGGCCGGGGGCGAAGGTCGTCCGCGCCTGTCGGCGGTCACGCATCTGGCCTACACCCATGACCTGAACGGCGACGGTCCGATCTTCGACGCCGCCTTCGTGGACGGTCCCCGGTTCCTGATCGAAGGCGCCAATCCCGGCGACGACGTGATCTCGACCGGACTGGCGTTCAATATCCAGGCTACGGATCGGGCGGCGGTCGAGTTCGGATACACCGGACTGCACAAGGACGAATATCGCGACAACCGCATCTACGGGCGGTTCAGCGTCAAGTTCTGATCTCAAGCCAGCCCAGACATCGCGCCCTCGACCTCACGGTCGGGGGCGCTTTTGCGTGCGGCGACGGGCTAGTGGGTTTCGCCAGCCAGCGCGTCGTCATCCAGCGGGAAAGTGCGACTGCGTGCGCTCGGTCGGTTCTCGACCCAGACGGCAGGCGAGCGGGTCAGCCGTTCGACCGCCTCGACTGCGCCCCTCATGAAACGTTCGGGTGTATCGGCGGCGGTGCGCCTTGATGGGCCGGCGTGCCCGCCTCGCAGGACTGTGGTCGCATAGATATCGAGCTGATGGCCTTGCTTGCGCCCATCGCGGTAAGGAAACAGGCACAGGGTGTAGCGCTGCTCCAGACGGCTTGCGACCCTCTGGCGGACGTCTGCGCGCCAGCTTGCGCCGTCGCATGTGGCGATCCGAACGGAGCTGACCCGCCCGCTGGGTGTCTGTGTCGACGGCCCTTGGAGGCCGAACCCTCCCGGCGAAGCGGGGTCGATCAGAGCGAACCGCCGTGGGATGCGCGGAACCACGGGCGTCTCTGACCCGGAAGTCGTGACCTGGACGTGCTGACGCTCGAGATAAAGCTTCAGGGCGTTGGATACGTCTTGGCCTGACAAGGGCGTCTGGAAATCCACGATGACATAGGCCTGGTCGGTGCTCAGATCGGCAGGCGCCTGCGCCGCCGCGCATCCTGCGGTCGCGAGGCTTGCGATAGCGGCGGCGAGAACGGTGTGAACACGGCGGGTCGTCATGGGTCATCAACGCCCTGGCGGAGATGAGTGTCAACCTGATCAAGGTGTCGCGTTTGACCGCGGGTTACAGCAACAAACCTTGGCCCGGTGTTTTCGCGACTTCGGCTTCGACAAGACCGCGTCGGCGCAGTTCGGTCGCGGCGGTGAAGGCGATGTCGATGTCTCGGCCTGATCTGAAGGCTTGAAGCGTGTCGTTTTCGAGCGCGCTCCACGCCTTGCCGCGTGCCGGGCCGGCGGGCACGCGGGGCAGAAGCCCGGGCTCGCGGCTCCACGCCAGCAACTGCTCTACGGTGGTTAGGTTCAGCATGTCGCGCAGGTGGTGGGCGGTGACATAGGCGTCGGGCAGGGCGCGGTGCGCCGGTAGACCCAGCTCGTGCACCAGGCCCTCGGGCCGGCGCAGGTAGCGCAGCATCTGGTTGGAGAACCGGGGCAGGTCGGGCCAGAGTCGTAGGGCGCATTTCCATGTACAGATCCAGTCCGCGCCGCCTGAAAGGGTCGGGGTGCAATACCGCTGCTCAAAGGCCGCGCGGTGGGCGGCCAAGGCGATCACGCCGTCGTCAGGGCGAAGGATGGATGGGGCGACGGACCTCCAATAACCCGCGCCCTGGACCCAGGCGTCCTGGATATGATGGATGGCCATGGTGTCCGGCGAGATGGGACGGCCCGGATCGACGAAGCGGGCGCCGCGTACCTCATCCAGCCGCCAGACGCCGGACGCGGTCCTCACCACATCCTGCCAGCCGATCTCGCACACGTCCTGAGGCCCGGGGCCGGCGGTTTCCAGGTCGATGACGCGGATGCGCGACGGCAGGCCGGTATCGGCAGGGGAGGCGGCGTCGATGTCGGTCAGGGCGTCCTCTATGCGTGGCTCAGGGACGGTAACGCGTGACGCACGCGATTTGGTCCGGCCGTTGAAGGGAGCGCCGCCGGAAGCTTGTCAGTTGGGCGTGTGGGCCGGGCTGTGGGGTATGGCCGCCATCACCGCCCAGGCGCCGACCAGCAGCGCAGGCGAGGCGATCAGCGCCCGCCGACAGCGGTGCGCCAGATACAGAGCTTCGCCGATCACGATCGACAGCAGCATTTGCGTTTCCCCCGAAACGATAAGCGACACTTGTATGACGCCGCCGGTCGGTGGGCGCCTTACTCGGAATTGTTTCTGGCGCGTTGGATGCGCGTTCGCTGGACCTGGGTCGTGGAATGGGCGATCTCGAAGCCATGGGATCCGTCGCGCGCCTGTTCCGTCTGCATTTCTCCCTGTGGCTAGGGCTGCTTGTGCTGGCGACGGTGGCCGCGCTGACACCGGCTGGCCTCGGCTGGCCGCTCAGGCTGGCGGCGGGCTGGGACGCGGGCGTCGCGGCCTTTTTGATCGTCACCTTCTATCACATCTTCCGGGCGCGCTCTCAGGACGCGATCCGACGTCGCGCGGCCGAACTGGATCAGGCGGGCGCACTGGTCTTGCCGCTCAGCATGGCGGCGGCGGTCGCCAGCGTCGTGGTGCTGGTCCTGGCCATGGTGGCGAGCGGGGGCAAGCCGACGGTGGGGCAGGCGGTGTTCTCGGTCTGCACGGTGGGCCTGTCGTGGCTGTATGTGCACATCATCTTCGCCCTGCACTACGCCCATGGCTTCTACGCCCCGCGCGAGCACGGCAAGGGCGATCAGGGCGGACTGATCTTCCCCGGCGAGGACGACCCAGACTACTGGGATTTCCTGCATTTCGGCCTGATCATCGGCGTGGCGAACCAGACGGCCGACATCCAGATTTCCAGCCGCAAGCTACGCGGCCTGGCCACCCTGCACAGCCTGGTGGCCTGGTTCTTCAACGCCGTCATCCTGGCGTTGACGGTCAATCTGGCGGCGACGCTGTTCTGAGGCGTCGCCGCCGTTTCGATCAGAGATCGATGGGTCGGCCGGACTCTTCTTCTTCGAGCGTGACGGCCACGTCGGCGTTGGCCGACAGGCGCACCTTGTCGCCCTCGACGCCGGCGACGAAGCCGTTCTCGATATAGTGGTGGTGGTCGGCGTGGGCTCCGGAGTTCTCGCGGCGGGTCAGCTTGATCCGGTCGCTCTCGACGCGGTCCACGACGCCCACATGCACGCCGTCGGCCCCGATGACTTCCATGCCTTCCTTGATCTCACTCATCGCCGTCTCTCCTCGTTGAAAATGACATCAAGAGGGGAGCGTCGCAGAAGAGGATTCCGTTCCCGTCGCGGTTGGACGGCCTGCCGTTTAAGTTTTACAGGCGGCAGGGACGGGCATTGGGTGCATTATCGCGCCGCAAGACCGGCTCAGCGCACCAGCTGAGGATTGCAGGCGACAGGGATGCCGTTGACTTGATCGAACAGTATGGATGGTCCGACGCCTGGGCGACGGCGTTTGCGCCTCAGGCACAGGCCGGTCATGTTCCAGGCCGCGTCATTCTCCAGCATCGCAACGGCTATCTGGTCGCCACGGACGAGGGCGAGCTTCAGGCCAAGGCGTCCGGTCGCCTGCGTCACGAGGCCAAGGAGGTCGGCCATCCGGCCGTCGGCGACTGGGTCGCGCTGTCGCTGAACCTTCAGGACCGCACCGCCACAATCCATGCCGTCCTGCCCCGGCGCACAGCCTTCGTGCGCCGGGCGGCGGACAGCGTGCGGCGGATGCAGATACTGGCCGCCAATATCGACGTGGCCTTCGTCGTCACCTCGATGAATGCGGATCTGAACCCGCGCCGGATCCAGCGGTTTCTGGCCGCCGCGTGGGAGAGCGGAGCGCGGCCTGTGCTCGTTCTGACGAAATCGGATCTCAGCACCGATCCGCAAGCTGAAGCCGCTCAGGTCGCCGCGTTGGAGACGGGTTGCCCGGTCCTGATGGTCTCGGCCCGCGAAGGCGTCGGCCTGGATGCGCTGCGCCTGCAGATGAAGCCGGGCGAGACCTGCGTGCTGATCGGCTCGTCCGGCGTGGGCAAGTCCACCCTGGTCAACGCCTTCCTGAACGAGGATCGGATGGCGACCCAGGCGATCCGCGCGTCCGACGACCAGGGGCGTCACACCACCAGCCACCGTCAACTGATCCCCCTGCCGGGCGGGGGGCTGATCATCGACACGCCGGGAATTCGCGAAGTGGGCCTGATCGACGCCGAAGAGGGCGTGGGCGCGGTGTTCGACGACATCGAGCGCCTGATGCAGGCGTGCCGCTTCACCAACTGCAGCCATACGAACGAGCCGGGATGCGCCGTGCAGGCGGCCTTGGCGGACGGGACGTTGGAGGCCTCGCGATGGGCGCATTTCCAGAAGCTGACGCAGGAACTGTCGGAAGCGGGCGACAAGGCGGAGCGGGTCGCCAAGGCCGCCGAACGGCGCCGGCTGGGCGGGCTTCAGAAGGTCTATCGCGCGACGAAGCGCAACGATCGGGGCGGCGCGGATTGATGGTGGCTTTCCCGTTCGCTTTTTCCGACCTCTTCGACCTCTAAGAATTTAGGCCTGTCGCGCCGCCAAACAGGCTAGGTGAGCGACTTAGACTTAAGAAAGATCATCATGTCCGCATTCACCATCGTCACCACCAGCGCCGTCCAGGGCAGCGAGGCCGCAGAGGTCAATACGCTGACGGACGACTTTTCCGACGCCAGCGAGGCCGTCGGCTATGCGCGCCGCATGGCCGACGAGATGATCGACATGGCCGCTCAGCTGCTGCTGGATTTCGACTACAGCAATGTCGGCATCTATGAAGGCGACCTGCTGGACGAGGATGTCACCCCGGACCACCCCGCCCTGATCGGCGTGTGGGTCCTGGACGAGGAAGGCTCGGCCTTCGTGCCGGCCGAAGAGTTCCGGCAGGGATCGACCGAAGTCGAGAACTGATCAGCGATATCGCGGCGGGAGGCTCGGATCGAGCCGCCTGCCGCGTCCGCCATCGGACGATGCGCGAGAGTGCATTGATCGCGCGCCGAACGGCGTCTGCGGTGCATCGCGGATGTGAGGAAAGGTGGCCGTCCCTCCGAACACCTTGCGGTGCTCGGAGGTGACGATGGTGGAGCTTAGCGGAGTCGAACCGCTGACCTCTTGCATGCCATGCAAGCGCTCTACCAACTGAGCTAAAGCCCCGGACCTGTCGGTCTGGATCGCCCGGTTCATCTTGCGATGGCCCCCGGCGAGGCGGCGGAAACTATGTCAGGGCTTTTCTACGATCAAGCCCGTTTCGAGATTTATTTTCACCGCGTTCCCAGGGGTGAAAATACGCAGATTTTTCAAACCGAAGCGGCTGGAAAAGGCTGCTGTCCCGCCGCGTTTCCCTAACGGGAAATGCGGCGGGTGCAACAAGAATCTGAGCCCGACAGCGAGAAGCGCAACAGAGGCGGGAAAACCGGCCTCAAGTAGCGCGACGCGCGATAGGCCCAACCAATCAGTCGTCGTCGCGCGAGGGCTTGGCGATCTCGCCGTCGATCGAGTCGTCGTCTTCGTCCTCAATGAAGGGGACGGAGTCGTCATCGTCGTCGTCGGCCAGCAGGTCGTCGTCGCCGTCGGTCGCATTCATACCGGCTTCTTCCGAAGCATCGGCAGGCGCGTCCTCGTCTTCGTCGTCCGGCGTCAGGATCGGCTCATGGCCTTCCTCGTCGATCTCGGGCGTCTTGACGTCTTCTTCCTCGTCCTCGTCGCCGTCGACCTTCTTGTCCTTGACCTGGTCTTCGGCTTCGTCGTCAGCCGGATAGCCGGGGCGAGCGCGGCGGCTGCGCAGCTTCAGCGCTTCTTCCGGATCGAAGTCCGTGCCGCATTTGGGGCAGTGGGCGGGACGACGGTTCAGGTCGTAAAACTTCGCTTGGCAGTTGGGGCAGACCTGCTTGGCGCCCAGTTCGGGATTGGCCACGTGAGGACACTTTCAACGGGTTGAATTCGGGGCGGTCCCTTGCCACCCCTTTGACCCGCTGTCAAAAGCCATCTTTCGCGCCGCCCGCGCGGCCGTTTCGACAATACAGCCTGAAGCGGGTGAATATGCCTTCCCAACTGACCGCCCAACTGACCGCAAGCCGTTCGTCCGCCCTGACCGGAAAGGTCCGCGCGCCCGGCGATAAATCCATGTCGCACCGGTCGATGATCCTGGGCGGAATGGCGTCGGGCGTGACCGAGGTCGAGGGTCTGCTGGAAGGCGACGACGTTCTGGCCACCGGCCGCGCCGTCGAGGCGTTCGGCGCCAAGGTCGAGCGGACAGGCGACGGCAAATGGCGGATTGAGGGCGCAGGCGGCTTCAAGACGCCTTCGTCGGTGATCGACTGCGGCAACGCCGGGACCGGGGTTCGCCTGCTGATGGGAGCGGCGGCCGGCTATGCGCTGACGGCGACCTTCGACGGCGACGGCTCGCTGAGGAAGCGGCCGATGAAGCGTGTGACCGGGCCGCTGGCCGAGATGGGCGCGGTGTTCGACTGGCAGGCGGCCGAGGATCGGTTGCCGGTGGCCCTGACCGGCGGGACGTTGAAGGCCATCGACTATGTGCAGACGGTCGCCTCGGCCCAGGTGAAGTCGGCCATCCTGCTGGCCGGCCTGAACGCCGAGGGCGTGACCTCTGTGGTCGAGCCCGAAAAGAGCCGCGATCACACCGAGCGGATGCTGCGCGCCTTCGGCGTCGAGGTCGGTGTGGAAGAAATGGGCGAGGGCTGGACGGTCACGCTGAAGGGTGGCCAGCTGCTGACCGGAACCTTCGTCGCCGTGCCGGGCGATCCGTCGTCAGCCGCTTTCCCCCTGGCGGCGGGGCTGATCGTGCCGGGGTCGGAGGTCACTGTGGAGGGCGTGATGCTGAATGCGCTGCGCACCGGGCTGTTCGACACCTGGATCGAGATGGGCGCGGACCTGACCATCACCAACCGGCGCGAAGCCGGCGGCGAGGATGTCGGCGACATCACCGCCCGCCATTCGGCCCTGAAGGGCGTGGTGGTGCCCGAGGCGCGCGCGGCTTCGATGATCGACGAATATCCGATCTTGGCGGCGACGGCGGCCTTTGCGGACGGCGTCACGGTCATGCGCGGCGTGGGTGAGATGCGGGTCAAGGAAAGCGACCGGATTTCGCTGATGGTCGAGGGCCTGCGCGCCTGCGGCGTCCAGGTCGAGGAGGAGCCGGAGGGCTTCATCGTCACGGGTGGGGTGGTTCGCGGCGGCGCGACCGTCCACACCGCCCACGACCATCGTATCGCCATGAGCCACCTGGTCTTGGGCCTTGCCGCCGAACAGCCGGTCTCGGTCGACGAGCCCGGCATGATCGCCACTAGCTTCCCCGGCTTCGTCGAGATGATGAACGGGCTGGGCGGGCATATCGCGTGAAGCCGGCGCGCGACGTCCTCTATCGCGGCGTCGCGGCCCTGGGGCTTCTGACCTGTCTGGGTGGGGCTAGCTGGACGGCCTGGACCGTCTGGCAGGGGATGATGACCGGCAGCGTCAGGGGCAAGCACGGCGCCGTCCATCTGAGAGGCGATTTCTTCTTTTATTCGACAGTGACGCTGAACGGTATCGCCTGTCTGGTGTGGCTGGGCCTGGCGGCGTTCGCGGTCGTGGTTCTGGCGCGCTGGAACGACTGGACGTGAGCCGGCGCGGGCGGAACGCCTGGGTTGGTTCGGTCGCGACCCTCGCGATTGCACTGCTGATCGGCGGGTTCTGCCTCATCGGCGCGCTCGAGATTCTGGACGGCCTCGCGTCCGGAGTTCTGAACAATCGCAAGGGGCCGGACGTATATCTGATCGAACGTCCAGTCATTTTCTGGACGCTGATCGTTTTCTACGCGACGGCGGTGGTCGTCAGTGCAGGCATGGCGGTTCTGCTGTCGAGCATCGCCTTGCGCAACCTGTTCGAATTGCGTCGCTGATGGCCTCGCATGTCGCCCTGCGGGCGCTGGGCGCCATGCTGCTGGTTCTTTGTCTGAGCTTTCTGTTGTTCGGGCTCGGCTTTTACGGCGAAGGGATGTTGGATCTTGCCGACGGTCGCATGAATGGCCACGCGTCCCTCCACCTTTCGGAGAGCGTCGCCCTCCACCTGTTTTGGCGTCGCATCCGAACCATGCTTGGATTAAGTGCGGTGCTTCTGTTGCTCGCTCTTGCGTGTTTCTGGGCTGCCTCCGCGTTGAAGCCGAAGCCATGAACGCCATAACCGGCTTGGCGCGCCGTGAAGGGATGCCGCTTTGAATGCGAAACTGATCATCGCCGTCGATGGACCGGCCGCCTCTGGCAAGGGGACCATCGCCGCGCGCTTGGCCCAGACCTATGGACTGCCGCATCTGGATACGGGGCTGCTGTACCGCGCGGTGGGGGTGAAGGTGCTCGAGGACGGCGGTTCGCTGGATGACGAGGCGGCGGCGGCCGAGGCGGCGCGCGGGTTGGACGCGGCCGGTCTGTCGGACGATGCCCGCCTGACGACGGGCGAGGCGGGCGAGGCGGCCAGCCGCGTGGCGGGGCATCCCGGCGTGCGTGCTGCCTTGCTGGAATTGCAGCAGGCGTTCGCGGCCCAGGCGGGCGGGGCTGTGCTGGATGGGCGCGACATCGGCACGGTGATCGCCCCGCACGCCCAAGCCAAACTGTTCGTCACCGCGACGCCGCAGGTCCGTGCGACCCGCCGCTGGAAGCAGCTGACGGCGCGCGGATCGGACATCGCCTTCGAGGACATGCTGGCCGATATTCAGCGTCGCGACGAGCGTGACGCGGGTCGCGGCTCCGCGCCCATGGTCCAGGCCGACGACGCGGTCTTGCTGGATACGACCGACATGGGTATAGAGGCGGCCTTCGATGCGGCCCGCCGTATCGTCGAGGCGGCGCGCGCGAAACACGGTCTCTGAGACTGCTCTCGCAAATCCAACGCTCCCATCCTCGGCTTCCGCGGGCGTTTTGATCGTTCTGAACGGCCTCGCATCCTGACGACCTGCCTATCTTTTCCTCTCGCCTCGGCGCAGCGCCTTGCTGTGTGAGGGGCGTCCACCTCGCGCGGGGCCGTCCGGTCGCGCGCCACAGCCCTATCGGAAACACCAGAGCTTCATGTCTGATACTCTCAATCCCACACGCGACGACTTCTCGGCGCTGCTCGACGAACAGCTTCAGGGTCGCGACTTCGGCGAAGGCCAGGTCGTTCACGGTCGCGTCGTCGGCATCGAAAAAGATATCGTCATCATCGACGTCGGTCTGAAGACCGAAGGCCGCATCGCCATGCGCGAGTTCGGCCAAGGCGACGACGGCGCCCTGCCCAAGGTCGGCGACAACGTCGAGGTTTACCTGGAGCGCGTCGAGAACGCCCTGGGCGAAGCCGTCATCAGCCGCGACAAGGCGCGTCGCGAAGAAGCCTGGACCCGTCTGGAAGTCGTGTTCGCCGAAGGTCAGCCGGTCAACGGCGCCATCGTCGGTCGCGTCAAGGGCGGCTTCACCGTCGATCTGGGCGGCGCCTCGGCCTTCCTGCCCGGTTCGCAAGTCGACATCCGTCCGGTCCGCGACGTTGGTCCGCTGATGGGCAAGGAACAGCCCTTCGCCATCCTGAAGATGGACCGTCCGCGCGGCAACATCGTCGTGTCGCGTCGCGCTATCCTGGAAGAAGCCCGCGCCGAACAGCGCACGGAGCTGGTCGGTCAGCTGGCCGAGGGTGAAGTCCGCGAAGGCGTCGTCAAGAACATCACCGACTATGGTGCGTTCGTCGACCTGGGCGGCATCGACGGCCTGCTGCACGTCACCGACATGTCGTGGAAGCGCGTCTCGCACCCGTCGCAGGTTCTCGCCGTCGGCGACACCGTCAAGGTCCAGATCGTCAAGATCAACCCGGACACTCAACGCATCTCGCTGGGTATGAAGCAACTGCAGTCGGACCCCTGGGACGGCGTGGAAGCCAAGTATCCGGTCGGCGCCAAGTATACGGGCCGCATCACCAACATCACCGACTACGGCGCCTTCGTGGAGCTGGAAGCCGGTGTCGAGGGCCTGGTGCACGTCTCGGAAATGTCCTGGACCAAGAAGAACGTCCACCCCGGCAAGATCGTCTCGACCTCGCAGGAAGTCGACGTCGTGGTTCTGGATGTCGACGCCTCCAAGCGCCGCATCTCGCTGGGCCTGAAGCAGGCTCAGGACAATCCGTGGGACGCCTTCGTCGCCAACAACCCGATCGGCTCGACCGTCGAGGGCGAAGTCAAGAACGCCACCGAGTTCGGCCTGTTCATCGGCCTGGACAACGACATCGACGGCATGGTGCACCTGTCCGACCTCGACTGGTCGGTGTCGGGTGAAGAAGCCATCCAGCGCTACCGCAAGGGCGAGATGGTCAAGGCCAAGGTCCTGGACGTCGACGTCGAGAAGGAACGCGTCTCGCTGGGCATCAAGCAACTCGGCGGCGATCCGATCGGCGAGGGCGACACCTATCGCCGTGGCCAGCAGATCACCGTCACCGTCTCGTCGATCGAGTCGGGCGGCATCGAGGTCAAGTTCGGTGAAGACGACGCGCCGGTGACGGCCTTCGTCCGCAAGTCGGACCTGTCGCGCGACCGCAACGAGCAACGTCCCGAGCGCTTCGCCGTCGGCGATCGCATCGACGCCATGATCACCGCCGTGGACAAGGCCTCGCGTCGCGTCTCGGTGTCGATCAAGGCGCTGGAAATGAAGGACGAGGCCGAGGCGATCGAACAGTTCGGATCGTCCGATTCGGGCGCTTCGCTGGGCGACATCCTGGGCGCCGCGCTGAAGAACGCCGGCACCAAGGACTAAGCGCTTGTCCGAAAAGCGTCAGGCGCCTCGCTCAAGCAGCGAAGCGCCGCTCGCTTTGCGGTAGCGAACAAAAGATGAAGGGCGGCGGGAGCGATCCCGTCGCCCTTTTCTCTGTCTGAGACAGCGTTATGTTCGCTGGCGGACATAATTCCTGCGAATGACGCGCATCGTTGGCGGATAAGGGCTTTTTCGAGAGCCGGTCGAAGGTTAGGGTGCAGCTTCTGGATCGACGGCGGGCGAGACGGCCTGTCAAAACGAGCTGGCAGGGGCATCGATGATCAAGTCCGAACTGATCGAAAAGCTGGCGATGGAAAACACCCACCTGACCCACGCGGAGGTGGAGCGGTTGGTCAATGTCATCCTGGGCACCATGACCACGGCCCTGTCCGAGGGCGGCCGGGTCGAGCTGCGTGGTTTCGGCGCCCTGTCGGTTCGTTCGCGGCCGGCGCGGGCGGGACGCAATCCCCGCACCGGCGAGGCCGTCGAGGTGCCGGCCAAGGCCGTGCCCTTCTTCAAGAGCGGCAAGGAACTGCGCGAGCGGCTGAACGCTTCCGGCGACGCGTGATCCTGCGCCTCGCTCTCTGACGACCATCCTAAGGAAAATCCAATGAGCCTGATGTCTGAGTTTCGTGAGTTCGCGGTCAAGGGCAATGTCGTCGACCTTGCGGTCGGCGTCATCATCGGCGGCGCCTTCGGCAAGATCGTCACCAGCTTGGTCGATCAAGTCATCATGCCGCCGATCGGCTGGCTGATCGGCGGGATCGACTTTGCGGACCTGAAGATCACCCTGCCGGTCAATCCGGCCAATCCGACCGGCGAGCCGGCCGTGATAGAATACGGCGCCTTCATCAATGTGATGATCCAGTTCCTGATCGTCGCCTTCGTCATCTTCATGATGGTGAAGCTGATCAACAAGCTGCGCCGCCAGCAGGCTGCCGAACCGGACGCGACACCTTCGGCGCCCACCGCGACCGAAGCCCTGTTGATCGAAATCCGCGACGAGCTGAAGGCCCGCCCGACCGCCTGATCAGGCCTTGGAGACGCGGCCGCGCGATGTCGCGCGCGCCGCAGACGGCCGGCGGAGGCGCGTTGGCGCCGGCGGGTTGCGCGAACAGATGCCGTAGTCGCCGTCGAACGGGGTCGGCGCCCAGGCGGCCGCCAGCGCCGGATCGTCGATGATGGCGTGGCAATGGCCCCAGCCGCCTTCGCGTCGCGCCGTCGTCGCCAGCTCGCCTAGCCCGGCCAGCAGGCGCGGGGTCACCATCTGCAACCGCACCTTGGCGGCGCCCATGGCGCGCGCGTTGTCGATCAGGGCCTGCGTCAGCAGTGCGATCGCATCCTGCGCCGTCTCCAGCGCGACCAGATCGATGATGTCCAGGCAGGGCGGTTCGATCAGGCTGGTCTTGGTCATCTGCGCCATGGCGGTGGCGACGATCCGGCCCTCGCGCACGCAGGCCAGCAACAGGGGCGTCAGCGTCAGGTCGGGGTCGGCCATGCGCCAGCGCAGGGTCTCGGGACTGCGATCCGCCAGCAGCCGATCCTCCGACGACAACCGTCGCCAGAAGTCGGCATAGGGCGACCCGTCCGACAGGTCGCGCAGCACGGTCACCTGCGGCGGCAGGGACGGCGCCGTCTGTCGAAACACCCGTCCATTCATCAGCTGCTCGCCCAGCCGGGCGGCCGTCTGCGCCGAGGTGCGGCCCAGAAGACTCCGCAGCACACGACCCTTGGCGCAGGCCAGCCGGTCCGTCACCCACGACAGCTTCAGTCCATGCGTTTCGGTCGGCCAAGGCGACATGCCGAACAGAGTGTAGAGCGGGGCCGAGCGGGCGTTGGCGTTAAAGGTGTAACGAGCGAACAGGCCCGGCTGTTTCAGGAAGGTGCGGATCAGCGGACGGCTGGCGCCTTTCTGGCTAGGCGGCACGATGATCGAGAAGCCGGTCGCCCCATAGAGACAGCGCGGCCCGTGCCGGAACCGCTGGATGAAGTTGCCCAGCATGGCGACGGCCTCGTCCTGATCGTCGGCGACCACCCACCCGGCCGGGGCCGCGATATCCTGGCGCGCCGGATTGGCCTCCAGCCAGCGCCAACCGGCCGGCGACCGTTCGGGCCAGCCCACGTCGCGGTGCAGCCTGTTCAGGGCTTCATGGTCGGATCCGACGATGGGTCGCACGGACATCGGGCGCTCCTTCCCATTATGAAACCGGAGGTCTCTCCTGGGCGCGAGGATTGCAGAATGGGCGCCAACTTCTATCACTTCAGGTTGTGTCTGGCGACAGGTCTTCGCGGCACGCTGTCCCACAACGGCCTTAACACTTGTTCGGATTCGCCCGCTGTGCTGGGTATGCGCCTTTCGCGCGCCCGATAGCGGCGCGGCAGTTGGGAGTGAGCCGTTGAATATGACGGACATGGGGGGCGCGCGACTTACGCGCTGCGTTACGAAACTTCGACGTGGGGTGGCGGCATGAATATCGTCGTCGCTCTTGGACTGATCATCACATTCGCAACCGGCGTGCCGGTGCTGATGCAGATCCTCAAACACCATCCGCGCGGACTGATCATTCTGTTCTTCGCCGAGATGTGGGAGCGTTTCTCCTACTACGGCATGCGCGGCATCCTGATTTTCTTCCTGACGCAGCACTTCCTGTTCGACGACACGATGGCGGGGTCGACCTACGGCTCCTACACCTCGCTGGTCTATCTGCTGCCCCTGCTGGGCGGCATCATGGCGGACCGGTTCATCGGCACGCGCAAGGCTGTCGCCTTCGGCGCCCTGTTGCTGGTCGCCGGTCACGGCATGATGGCCTTCGAGGGGCGTCCGGCGACGGAAACCCTGACCTACGCCGGTCAGACCTATCAGATCGACGCCGAAGGGCGTGGCGCGGCCCGCGAAGTCGCCATCGTCATCGATGGCCAGAAATACAGCTTCGAACCCGCCGAAAACGGCATCGCCATTCAGAACCTGCCGGCGACCTCGACCCTGCCTGCTGTGATTCCGACCGCTGACTACAAGATCGAAACCACCCGCGACATGGCGGGCGTGAACGTCTTCTATCTGGCGATTTCGCTGATCATCATGGGCGTCGGCTTCCTGAAGCCGAACATCTCGACCATCGTCGGACAGCTTTATCCGCAGGGCGATCCCCGGCGTGATTCCGGCTTTACCCTCTACTATTACGGCATCAATCTCGGGGCCTTCTGGGCGGCGGTGCTTTGCGGCCTTCTGGGGCAGACCATCGGCTGGTGGGCGGGCTTCGGCCTGGCTGGCATTGGCATGGCGCTGGGCTGGGTCGTCTTCATGCTTGGCAAGCCGCTGCTGCAAGGCAAGGGCGAGCCTCCGGCCGACGCCAATCTGAAGAAACCCATGCTGGGGCCGATCAACCGCGAATGGTCGATCTATCTGCTCAGCATCCTGGGCGTGGGCATCGTCTGGTTCATGGTCCAGCGTAATGCGCTGGTCGGTTGGGTTCTGGGCGCCGCGACCGTCGCTTCGTTGCTGTTCATCCTCTACGTGATCGTCAAGGTCTGCGAGAGCAAGGCGCAGCGCGAGCGGATGATGCTGGCGATGGTGCTGATCTTTGGATCGGTGGTCTTCTTCACCCTGTTCGAACAGGCCGGCACGTCGCTGAACCTGTTCGCCGATCGTAACGTGGACCTGAGCATCACCCCGCAGGCCTTCCAGTTCCTGGGCGTCACGGTGGGAACGCCGGCCCAGTTGGCCGCCGCCGGCATCACGCCAAGCGGCTTCTGGATCGACGCGACGATCACCGCCGCCCAGACCCAGTCGTTCAACGCCGGCTTCATCCTGATCTTCGCGCCCATCATGGCCGCGATCTGGGCCTTCCTGGCCAAGCGCAAGCTGGATCCCAATCCGACAATGAAGTTCGGCCTGGGCCTGCTTCAGGTCGGTCTGGGCTTCATGATCGTGGTGTGGGGCGCTGGCATGGCCAACTCAGCCTTCCAGATGCCGCTGCTGCTTCTGGGCCTGCTCTATCTGTTCCACACCACGGGTGAACTGTTCCTGTCGCCGGTGGGCCTGTCGGAAATCACCAAACTGTCGATGGCCAAGGTGGTCAGTTTCATGATGGCGGTCTGGTTCCTGGCCAGCTCCATCGCTCAATACGTCGGTGGCTGGATCGCCGGCCTGGCGGGCACGGAGACCGTGGGCGGCCAGGTGCTGAACCCCGGACTGGCGCTGCGGACCTCGCTTGAGGTGTTCAGCATGCTGGGGCTTTGGGGCATGGGCATCGGCGTGGCCTTCATCGTCATCAGCTTCTTCATCAAGGGCTGGTCGCATGGGGCGAACGACAGCGGCGATCATCCTGGACCGTCGTTGAGCGATCGGGGCCAGGAGGATGGCAACATCGCTGCGCCGCGGACCTCCACCGTCGGCTGATCCTCGAGTGTCGACATGAAGAAGGGCGGCGTCCGCGAGGACGCCGCCCTTTTTTCTTGCTGGGACCGCTGGTCAGAAGGTCTTGCGGACGCGCAGCGACACGAAGGTGCGCGGGTCGATGTCGCGGTCTTCGACGAAGGCGACGGTGCGCGGGTCGCGCGAGGCATAGACCGTGCGGCGGATGGTGAAGTCGTCCCACAGGTTCAACTGGGCGCGGATGGCCAGGGTAGGCGTTGGCTTGTACTCGACGAAGGTCTCGACATAGCCCGACCCACGCCAGATGCTGACCTGATCGGGACCGTAGGTGGGCTGGCCCAGACGGGGTAGCCAGTTGATTCCCCACTGGGTCTTCCAACTGGTGATGTCCTGCTGGAAGCCGACATTGGCCTGGCTGGCGCGGACGCCGGAGATCCGCCGATCTTCGCCCGTGGTCGGGTCGGTGACGCTGGTCTTGTTCCAGTCGTTCTTGAAGGTGAAGCGGCCGCCCGAGATGCCGAACTTGTCCAGCGGGACGGTGACGTTCAACGACAGCTGGTCCAGCGTGCCGTCGCCGATGTTGCCGACGGCCGACAGGCCCTCCGGCAGGGGCAGGCGGTCGATGACGTCGATGATCTCGTCATGGCGATAGCCGATGGCCACCACGCCCTGGCCCCAGAAACGGCGCTCGTAGGTCAGTTCTGAAATCCAGCGCTGCTCAGGCTCCAGATTGACGTTGCCGCCATAGACATTGTTGTCACCCAGGTCGGCCGAGGCGGCGAAATCGCCGAAGTCGAGCTGGCCCAATTCACGCTCGAAGCGGAAACGCACCTGATTGTCGGCCATCGGCGTCCAAGTCGCCAAGAAGCGCGGCTTGGCGAAGAAGAAGCTCTTTTCCTGGTCCGCATCGCCCGACTGCTTGATAGTGGAGGCCTCAAGCCGCACGCCGCCTTCCAGCGTCAGCTTGGGGTTCAGCCGCCAGGTCGCCTTGGAGAAGGCCTCCCCGCGCGTCTCCTCGACCTTTACCGAGGCGCTGGGCAGGTCGACGGGTGCACCGCCGATGGTGAAGCCCTGCTGCACGTCCAGCATATTGTAGGCCACTTCGCCGCCAGCTTCGAACGTCAGGGCGGCCGAGCGTTCGTGACGCACGAGGGCGCGCAGGATGGTTTCGGACGTATCGCCCTTCGACGTGAACTGCTGTTCCGGCGTGACCGTCCCGTTCAAGGTCTCGTTGCTGTTGGAGACGTTGTCGGTGTCGCCGAACTCGTGAATGAAGCGGGTTTCCACCTGCCAGCGCGGGTTCAGGGTGCGCGTCCAGGTCACACCGACCTCGCCGAAATGCTCCTTTTCGCCATAGTCGCTGCGGCGCAGCGAGGTGGGCGAGCTCAGCTCGGACCAGTTTTGCCAGTCGCTGACGCCATAGCGCGCCGTACTTTCGACCTTGCCGCCGAACAGGGGGCCGGAGTAGTTGCCACGGATCGAGTTGCTGCCGCCCCAGCCGTCGTTCTCATACCGCTCGTCGCGGATGACCTGGCCCGCGGCATTGGTGCGGATCGAACGGCCGACGCCGTTGGAATCGCTGGACCCCATACCGTCCGACAGAACGACGCCCCAACTGCGATCCCCATTGCGCGCGGTGAACTGATACGAGCCGCCGTAGATGTCATGGCCGCCTTCGAACAGCATGGCGTTCCAGGTCAGGATCGACTGGCGGCTGGTGGTGGATTTCAGGACGACGTTCACGACGACCGCATAGCCCTGCATGTCGATGCCGGACGCGCCGCCGCGAATCAGCTCGATGCGCTCGACCTGGTTGGCCAGGGTGCGGCCCAGGACGTTCGAACCCGAGTCGTTCTTGGACGCCGGGCGGTTGTTGTTGATCAGGACGTTGCCGACTGCCCCTTCGAACCCACGCGCGCCCGAGCCGTCGTCGATGGAGAAGCCGGGCACCCGGTTGACCATATCCAGAGCGGTGTTGGGGCGCTGGGTGGCGAAGAAGTCTGGGGTGAAGACCAGTACGCCGCGCTGGCTGGCGTCGGCAAGCGGCGCCTCATTGGTGGGGCCGGTCGGGATCGGAGCTTCGGCGACTTGCGGTACGTCTCCGGCGAAGGCGGCGCCGGCGGTGAAGAGCAGGGCGGTGCTGGCCAGCAGCAGGGTCTTGGTCATGGGGTTCCCCTCGGTTCGTTGGCGAGAGGTGTGCCGATCCGGCGTCTTCATCTCCAGTTACAAGGCGGCAAGGTGGATTAAATCGACGACATAATTACAGGGATTTCATTACACGTCGGACAGTAAAACATCTTACAGCGATGTAATGATCAGACGCTCATCTTGCCTGTTGTTGTCCCTGCTGGCCGCCGGCGCGCTGGCCGGTCCGGTCTCGGCCCAGGAGGTTCCGTCCGATGCGGTCGAGGACATCGTCGTCACGGCGCGCCGGATCGAGGGACCGATGTGGGAGGTGCGGCGCGGCGACAGTGTCCTGATCCTGGTCGGATCGATCGACGGCCTGCCCCGTGACATGGAATGGCGCACCGACGCCCTGGTCTCGGCGGTCGAACGCGCAGATCGGGTGCTGTTCCCGGTGCAGGGCCAGGCGTCGCTGGCGGATGTCGGGCGACTGCTCTGGCGGATGCGCACCCTGACGCGCCTGCCGGGTGACCGCACCAGTGCGGACTATCTGTCGCCCGAACTTGAGGCGCGGGTGGAGCAGGTGACGGGCGAGGGCCCCAGCCGCAAGAGCATGCTGATGCTGTCGGCGGACCTGATGGAACATGGCGGCTATGCGCGTCGGGCGCGGCCGGTGTCGGAGGTGGTGCGTCGCGCCGCCCGGACCAACCGCACCCCGGCCGAGCCTGTCGGCGTCTTTCGCGGCGACGAGATGGTCGACAAGATCCTGACCACGCCGCCCGAGGCCTATATGGACTGCATCACGGCGGCAGTGACGGCGGCGGAGGCGCATCCCGAAGAAGCCGCGCAGCGGGCCGAGGCTTGGCGCCTGCGGCGTGTGCCCGCCGTATTGGCTTCGTCGTTGGATCAGGCGACCAACGCCTGTTCCTACTGGGCGGTGATGGGGCAAGGCGAGACGCTGCGCGACATCTGGAACACGGCGGTGGACGAGGCCCTGGCCGAGACCGGCGTCACGGTCGCCATCGCGCCCTTGCGGTTGCTGGCCGAACCAGGCGGCATGCTGGATCGTCTGGAGGCGAACGGGCTGGAACCGCTGGGTCCCGAATGGCGTCCGTCCGCCCCCTGACGAGGCCTTAGTTAGCGGGAGCCGGCGCGCGTTCCGGCACGGCGTCACGCGCAGCGTCGCCGATGTTGTCGGCGGCGTTGCCGACGCTCTCGGCCGCGCCGGCGACGGCGTTGGACTCGATCGCGTCGTTGCGGTTCATGTTCATCAGGAAATAGCCGATCACCAGCACGGCCAGCAGGCCGATGATCAGGGCGACGATGGCGCCCATGCCACTGCCGCTGCGACGCTCGACGACGGTCGTGGGGGCGGCGGTGGTTTCGGTGATGCGTTCAACCCGGCCATCGGGATGTTGGATTTCACGTTCGGTCGGCATGGTGTTTCCTCTCTGTGGTGGCGAGGAAACCCGCCCTGAGCGGATACGGTTCCGCTGGGTCAGACCGCCGTTCCGCCAACGGTCAAGCCGCCGATTTTGAGCGACGGCTGACCGATACCTACCGGCACGCCCTGTCCGGCCTTGCCGCAAACGCCGACGCCGGGATCAAAGGCGAAGTCGTCGCCGACCATCTGGATTTTGGTCAGGGCCGTGGCGCCGTCGCCGATCAGGGTGGCGCCGCGGACGGGTGCGGTGATGACCCCATCTTCGATCAGATAGGCCTCGTTGCACTGGAACACGAACTTGCCGTTGGTGATGTCCACTTGGCCGCCCGAGAAGTTGGCGGCGTAAAGGCCACGCTTCGTATTGGCGATCATGTCGGCCTTGGAGTCCTTGCCGCCTTCCATGAATGTGTTGGTCATGCGCGGCATGGGCATGTGGGCGAAGGACTGGCGACGGCCGTTGCCGGTCGCGACCACGCCCATCTGACGCGCCGAGAGCCGATCGTGCATCAGCCCGACCATGATGCCGTCCTCGATCAGGACGGTGCGCGAGGTCGGGGTGCCCTCGTCGTCGATGGACAGCGACCCGCGCCGCCCGGCGACAGAGCCGTCATCGACCACGGTGACGCCGGGAGCAGCGACGCGCTTGCCCATCATGCCGTTGAAGACGGACGAACCCTTCCTGTGGAAGTCGCCCTCGAAGCCATGGCCGATGGCCTCATGCAGCAGGACGCCGGGCCAGCCGGCGCCCAGGACCACGTCCATCTCACCCGCCGGACAATCGATGGCGTCCAGATTGACCAGGGCCTGACGCAGGGCCTCGTCCACCTGGGCCTGCCAGCGTTCGGGGGCGACCCAGGCCTCGAACCCGGCCCGACCACCGGCGCCGGACGAGGCGCTCTCGCGCTTGCCGTTCTGCTCGACGGTGACGGCGACGTTCAGCCGGACCAGGGGGCGGACATCGCGTACGGCCCGCTCGTCGGCGCGCAGGATTTCGATGGTGCGGCGCTCGCCTACCAGCGAGGCCGAGACCTGGACCACGCGCGGATCGCGGGCGCGGGCCCAGGCGTCGATCTCGGCCAGCAGGGCGATCTTGTCGGAGAAGGCAGGCGAGGCGAGGGGATCGACCTCGCCATACAGTTTCTGATTGGTGGCGCGCGGCCCCTCGGCGACCAGAGCGGCGTGGCCCTGTTTGGCAAGCGCGGCGCTGTCGGCGGCGCGGCGGAGGGCGGCGGCCGAGATCTCGTTGGCGTGGGCGTATCCGGCGGTCTCGCCCGCCACGACCCGCAGGCCGAAGCCCTCGGTGGCGTCATAGGCGGCGGACTTCAGCCGGCCGTCGTCGAACACCAGGCTCTCGCTCTCGGACCGTTCCAGGAACAGCTCGCCGTCGTCGGCGCCGGCCAGGGCCGTTTTCAGGATCGACAAGGCTTCGTCGGTATCGACGCCGGCGGCGTCGAGGATGGGCGGCGGGGAGGCGTGAACGGTCATGGCCTGTAGGTAGGGGCTGCAGGCCGTTTCGTCACCTGCGAAGGCGCGCGATCTTTCGGATCAGTCCAGCGGTTGAGGCCGGGTTACGACCGGGGCGTCCGGATCGCTGGCGCTGGGACGCGCCGCGGTCGGAGGCGGTGTGGACGGCACGACCACTAGCGGCTCTGTCTGAACCGTCGGTGCGGGCGTGGGCGTAGGCGTGACGGGCTGAGCAGCGGCTGGCGCCGGTTCGCGCGGCGCAACGGTCGCCGGGCGAGGTTGAGCTGTCGGGGTGGTCGTCGTCGTCGGCGGCGTGGTGCGGGCGGCCGGGGTCGGCGCGGTCTGCGCCTGGACGGGGGCCGGGGCGGGTGCGGCTGTCGCTGGCGTCGGCGTTTCAGCCTGAACGACGGGGGCTGCCCCGGTCGGGACCGTGTCGGCCGGCGGCGTGGTCAGCGGCGCCTCGGGGGCCACGGCGGCGGTCGTCGCAGGGGCGGGCGTGGAGGCCGGACGCGTGGCGAACCAGGCGCCGCCGCCGATCACCAGCAGGGCGGCGACGCCCGCGCCGACATAGAGTGGCAGGCGCGAGGGCTTGGCCGGCGCGCGGGCGAAGCTGGGCGTCACTTGGGGCGCAGACGCTTCCACAACAGGTTTCGAAGCGACGGGCGGCGCGACGACGGGTTTGGCCGCGACTGGCGCCGTCTCTGCCGGCTTCGGCGTGGGGGCAGGCGCGGCCTGCGGCGTCGGCAGCGGACGCACGGTCAGGTCGGCGTCGGGCAATGGCGCGGCTTGCGGCGCGGGCTGTGGCGTTGCTGGCTGGGGCGTCGTCGCCTGGGCCGGACGCGCGGTCGGGATCAGTGATCCGCCCAGGATGCTTGCGGTCTGCGGACGCGGCGGCCTGGGCTGCGCGGGCGCTCGGTTCGGAGCCGCCACCTGCCTCTTGGCGGGCGCCACGCCGGATGCCAGGCTCTGCGTCTGGATCGAGGCTTGCTGCTGTTGCGGCGAGGGCTTGCGCGGCGGCGGATTGGGGATGCGGTCCAGCGGATTGGGCGCGACCGGCACCGGCCCGACGTGGAAGGTCGTCGCGGGCATGCGTCCCCACGTCACCGGCTTGCGGGCAAAGGGCTCGGGCGGGGTCTTCTGATCGTCGGACATTCTATTCCATTCGCTGGCGATCTGGCCCGTTTCGTGACGGATCAGTTCTTGAGCCGATAGCCGGTCTTGAACATCCACATGACGATGGCAAGGCAGACGGCGAAGAAGCCCAGGGTGGCCGCCACGCTGATCCCGATCGCGACATCGCCCTGACCGTAGAAGGCCCAGCGGAAGCCCGAGATCAGATAGACCACCGGATTGAACAGGGTCACCGTGCGCCAGCCGTCGGGCAGCATGTCGATGGAATAGAAGGCGCCGCCCAGGAAGGTCAGGGGCGTGACGACCAGCATCGGGATCATCTGAAGCTGCTCGAACCCATTGGCCCAGACCCCGATGATGAAGCCGAACAGGCTGAAGGTCACCGAGATCAGGATCAAAAAGGCCATCATCCAGAACGGATGCAGGATCTGCAGCGGCACGAAGAACGCCGCCGTCGCCAGGATGATCAGCCCCAGCACCGCTGACTTGGTCGCCGCCGCCCCGACATAGGCCAGCACGATCTCAAGCGACGACACCGGCGCGGACAGGATCTCGTAGATGGTGCCCGTGAACTTGGGGAAATAGATGCCGAAAGAGGCGTTGAAGATCGACTGGGTGAACAGGCTGAGCATGATCAGGCCGGGCACGATGAAGGCGCCGTAGGGCACGCCGTCCACCTCCTGCATCCGGCTGCCGATGGCGCCGCCGAAGACGACGAAATACAGGGCCGTGGTGATGACGGGCGTGACCACGCTCTGCCACAGGGTGCGCAGGGCGCGCGCCATCTCGAAGCGATAGATGGCCCAGACACCGAATGCGTTGAAGGTCATGCCGCGGCTCCGTTCTGGTGGACCAGGCTGACGAAGATGTCTTCCAGCGAGCTCTGGCGGGTGTTCAGGTCCTTGAAGCCGATGTTCAGCGCCTCAAGTCGGCGGATCAGCGACGGCACGCCCGTATCGTCGGCGTTGGCGTCGAAACTATATTCCAACTCGCCCCCGTCGTTCTTCAGCATCAGATCCCAGTCGGACAGGTCGGCGGGCAGGGCGGCCAGCGGGTCGATCAGGTTCAGCGTCAGGGTCTTCTTGCCCAGCTTCTTCATCAGGGCCGACTTCTCCTCGACCAGGATCAGCTCGCCTTTCAGGATCACGCCCACCCGGTCGGCCATCTCCTCGGCCTCCTCGATATAGTGGGTGGTGAGGATGATGGTGACGCCGCGTTCACGCAGCTTCCTGACCATAGCCCACATGTCGCGACGCAGTTCGACATCGACCCCGGCGGTGGGTTCGTCCAGGAACAGGATGTCCGGCTCGTGGCTCAGGGCCTTGGCGATCATCACCCGCCGCTTCATGCCGCCCGACAGGGTCATGATCTTGGCGTCGCGCTTGTCCCACAGCGACAGGTCCTTGAGCACGCTTTCGATGAAGGCGGGGTTCGGCGACTTGCCGAACAGGCCCCGGCTGAAGGTGACGGTGGCCAGCACGGTCTCGAAGGCGTCGGTGGTCAGTTCCTGCGGCACCAAACCGATCTTGGTCCGGGCGGCGCGGAAGTCCTTCTGGATATCATGGCCGTCGGCGACCACCGTCCCCGTCGTCGGCGTGACGATGCCGCACACGATGGAGATCAGGGTGGTCTTGCCGGCGCCGTTCGGACCCAGCAGGGCGAAAATCTCGCCCTTCTCGATTGTCAGGTCGATGCGCTTCAGCGCCTGAAGACCCGACTTGTAGGTCTTGGTCAGGCCGTCGATCTCGATTACGGGCATGGGCGTTCCTTTCCGGCGGCGCGGCGGCGCCGGCCGGGGTGTGGCGGCAATATGGCGTGCCTGACGGCCGACTCAAGGGGCGCGCGCGACTCCGAGCGGCGCCAAGTCGTTGTTAACCGGATTGCCGCACGGTGCAGACTGTCCCTTCCGTTGGCGGGAGCTTTCGTGTCGTCCCTGTCCGCCGCCCACCGCGCCGCCTTGACGGCGGTCGTCGAGGCCTGCCCCGACGCGTCCCTGGCGACGCTGGGGGCGGCCGTGGCGGCCCTGAAAGGCGACAAGGCGACGGAACTGGCGATCATCGTCGCCGAAGAGGCACGCGACAGAGCGCGTCGCGGAACCGCTTTCGGTCCTCTTCTGCCTCTGTTTCATCCCCGAGCGGACGGGGCGCCGGCCCTGACTTTTCCGCCTCGGGTTCTGACGCGCGTCTGGCGTCATGCTGTCCAGGGTGAAGAGGCCTTCCTGCCTTTGCTGGACGGCGCCGTCACCATCGACGGCGAATGGACCCTGGCCGCCGACCGGCTGTGCGCCAAGGCGGCGGCCGTGCTGCGCGACCGCGCAAGCGATGTCTGGCCCGATTATCAGCGCCCGGCCGACGGCGAGCCGCCCGCGACCCCGTTCGAACTGGCGGGCTGTTTCGACCTGACGCCGCTGGCGCGCACCGCTCTGCCGCGTCTGCCGGTCTGGCTGGAACGGCCCGACGACAACCAACTGGCGGGCCTGCGCCTGCTGATCCAGGACTGTCTGCTCATGTCGCCCGACGGCGGGCGGCGGATGATCGACATCCTGTTCGCCCATGTGGCGGATGCCGAGCGGATGTTGCGGGTCGTGACGCGCACCAGCCGCCTGGCCGACCGCGAGGCGACCCTCAGTCATTCGGAAATGGGCGTATTCGTCGAACGGCTGCTGACCTCTGTCCAGACGCGGGTTCAGCGCATTGCCGCCGTGCGGTCCTCGCTGGGCGAGGCGACCATGCTGGGCGTCGTGGACGATGTAACCTGGTGCGCTGGGGTTCTGGCCGAGATGGACATGAGCCTGCAGATCCGGCCCGATTCCAGCTGGGGCAAGACCGCGCGGATGGCGCGGGTCCAGGTCTCGGGTCAGTTGTCGGGGCTGATGAAGTCCACCTCGGCCGCCGTCCACGCGGCCCTGCCGATGAAGCGGCGAACCATCACCGGACGCATGACCCGGATGTCGCCCTGGCTGGAGGCGCCCAGCGACGGCGAACCCATTGAGGCGGCGGCGGCTCTGCTGGCGGCGGTCGCGGCCCTGCGCGGGGCGGCCGTCACCTTCGGCTGTGAGGCCGACCGCTCGGCGCTGAAGAGCGAACTGACCGACTATCTATCCACCTGGGCCAACGAGGCGCTGGACAGCGCGGCGGATGGCGAGGTCGAGGATCCCGACCATGTCCTGCGCCTGGTCGGCGTAGCGGCGCGGTGCCTGACCCTGATCGAGGCGCTGGAGGCGGCGCGGGCCGTGCGACGGCGCGCGGCCTCGGCGGAAATGGCGCGCCTGGGCTGAAACGACACCTCGCCCGGCGTTCGCGTATGGGTTAGACGGCGAGGATGATCGCCTTCTGGATGATGACGGGACTGGCGGCGGCCCTGGCCGCCCTGCTGGTGCTGACCGGCGCACGGCGCGGCGCCGATCCGGCCGCCGGGGCCGAGACCCAGGCCGGCTCGCGCGAGATCGAGGAGCTGGATCGGCTGAAGGCGCGCGGCCTGCTGGACGACGCGGCCTATGCGGGCGCACGGGCCGAGGCGGGGCGGCGGCTTCTGGCCATGACGGCGACCGCGACCCCGGTGGCGGGCGGCAGGGATCGGTTCTGGGTGCTGGGCGGCATCGCCGTGACGGTCGCCGGCGCGCTGGGCCTCTATGTCTTCACCGGATCGCCCGGCCTGCCGGACCAGGCCTATGAGCGGCGGGTCGACGACTGGGCGGCGAACCTGGAGGGGCTGGAGCCGGCGCAACTCGCCGCCGTGACGGCGCGCATATCCAGGGAACGCCCCAATGACCGTCAGGCCCTGGCCATGCTTGGAGCGGCGCGTTATGCGGCCGGCGATCCTCTAGGCGCGGCGTCGGCCTTCCGTCGCCTGATCGCCCTCGACCCCAAGGACGCCCAGGCCTGGGCGCGGCTGGGCGAAAGCCTGGTGGTGGCCAATGACGACCAGATCGGCGGCGACGCCGAAGCCGCTTTCCGCGAGGCGCTGAAGCTGGACTCGGATCAGCTGGGCGCGCGCTTCTTCCTGGGCGAAGCGGCCCTGAGACGGGGCGACGGCGCGTCGGCGCGTGCGCTGTGGACGCCCCTGATCGCCGCGCTCGACCCGGCTGATCCGCGTCGTCTGGACCTGGAGCGGCGATTGCCGAAGGACGGCGCGCAATGACGCGTTGGTCGCGCGCCGCGACGGCGGTATATGCCGCCGGTCTGCCCTCCGAACCCGGAACGTCCGTCGCATGAGCTGGCTGCCCAAATCGCCGAAGGCGCGTCGTCGCCTCTGGGTCGTCGCCGCCGTGGCGCCGATCCTGGCGCTGGCGGTCGGCCTGTCGCTGTGGGCGATGCAGGACAGCGTGACCTTCTTCTATTCCCCGTCCGAGGCCACGGTCGACAAGGCGCCGGAGGGGCGCAACATCCGCCTGGGCGGCTTGGTCGAGGCCGGCAGCGTGCAGAAATCCGGCGACGGCGTTGTGGCCTTCGTCGTCACCGACAACGCCGCGACGACCCGCGTCGTCTATCACGGCGACCTGCCCGACCTGTTCCGCGAAGGGCAGGGGATCGTTGCGCAAGGGGCCTTCGGCGCCGACCGCACCTTCCACGCCAGCCAGGTCCTGGCCAAGCACGACGAGAACTATATGCCGCGCGAGGTCTCCGACCGGCTGAAGGAAAAAGGCGAGTGGCGGCCGGACGGCCCCGAAACGCGCTCAAGTAGGCCGCAGGCCGATAGCGCGCAGACCAGCTTATGATCGCTGAGCTTGGGGCCTTCGCCCTGGCGCTGGCTCTGGCGCTGTCGATCCTTCAGACGGGCCTGTCGGCGGCCGGGCGCGCGCGACGCAGTCCGGTTCTGGCCGGGGCGGCGCAAGGCGCGGCGCTGGCGGCGGCGGGCGCAGTGGCGCTCAGTTTCGCGGCGCTGATCTACGCCTTCGTGGTCTCCGACTTTTCGGTCTCCAACGTCGCGGCCAACAGCCATACCGACAAGCCGATGCTCTACAAGGTCGCCGGCGCCTGGGGCAGCCACGAGGGGTCGCTGCTGCTGTGGTGCCTGGTGCTGACCGTCTTCGGCGGGGCGCTGGCGCGCGCGCGCGGCCTGCCGTTCGGGCTGAAGGCCTCGGCCGTGGCGGTGCAGGGCGCGCTGGGGTCGCTGTTCCTTGCCTTCGCCGTCTTCACCTCCAGCCCCTTCACCCGTCTGGATCCCGCGCCGTTCCAGGGCGCGTCGCTGAACCCTCTGCTTCAGGATCCGGCTTTGGCGGTGCATCCGCCGCTGCTCTACGCCGGCTATGTCGGCTTTTCCGTCTGCTTCTCCCTGGCCGTTGCGGCCCTGATCGAGGGGCGAGCGCAGACGGCGTTCTGGCCCGCATGGGGGCGCTGGGTCCGGCCCTGGGCCCTGGCCAGTTGGGCCTTCCTGACCGTCGGCATCACCCTGGGGTCGTTCTGGGCTTATTATGAGCTGGGCTGGGGCGGCTGGTGGTTCTGGGACCCGGTCGAGAACGCCAGCTTCATGCCCTGGCTGGCGGGGGCGGCCCTGTTGCATAGCGCGGTCGTAACCGAACGGCGCGGCGCGCTGGCGGGCTGGACCGTCTTCCTGGCCCTGCTGGCCTTCACCTTCTCCATGCTGGGCGCCTTTCTGGTGCGGTCGGGCGTGCTGACATCGGTCCACGCCTTCGCCGTCGATCCGCAGCGCGGCATGATGCTGCTGGCCATTCTCGGGGTCACGGCCGGCGCCGCCTTCGCCCTGTTCGCCTGGCGCGCGCCCCAGTTGAAGGGCGGCGGTCTGTTCGCGCCGGTCAGCCGCGAGGGCGCACTGGTGCTGAACAATCTGTTCCTCACGGCGGCGGCCGCAACCGTGCTGCTGGGCACCCTGTATCCCCTCATCCTGGAGGCCGCGTCCGGCGCCACCATCTCGGTCGGCCCTCCTTATTTCGCCGCGACTTTCGTGCCCTTGATGGTTGTCGCCTTCATCATCCTGCCCGCCGGACCGCTGCTGGCGTGGAAGCGTGGCGACCTGCCCGGGGCGGTGCAGCGGCTGGCCGTAGCGGCAGGTCTGGCCATTGTTTCGGCCTTGGTCGCCTATGCCCTGTGGGAGCCGAAGAAGGCGCTGGCCGCCGCCGGGATCGGCCTGGGGGCCTGGCTGGTCCTGGGATCGCTGGCCGAGGTGGCCGAACGCGCGCGTCTGTTCCGGGCATCGGGCGCCGAGACGCTGCGTCGGCTGAAGGGCCTGCCGCTGGGCGCCTGGGGCATGACGCTGGCGCACCTGGGCCTGGGCGTCTTCATCCTGGGGGCGGTGGTCGAGACGGGCTTCAAGGCCGAGACGGCGCGCGCCCTGTCGCTGGGCCAGAGCGTCTCCGCCGGACCCTGGACCGTCACCCTGGACGACGTCCGCGTGGTCGAGGGCCCGAATTATCTGGCCGAACAGGGCCGGTTGACGGTGCGGCCGACCGATGATCGCGGCCGGGCCAGCACGGTCACGGCCGAGCGCCGCTTCTTCCCCGCCGGCGGTCAGACCACGACCGAGGTCGGGCTGGATTTCCGAGGGCTGGACGACGTCTATGTGGTGATCGGCGAGCGGGCGGGCAGTCCTGAACAGCCGGCCTGGGTCGTGCGCCTGTACTGGAACCCTTGGGCGCGACTGATCTTCCTGGGGCCGATGATCATGGCCCTGGGCGGCGTCCTGTCCCTGCTGGATCGTCGGTTGAGGCTCGGGGTCGGCGCGCGCCGTCGCAAGACCGCATGAGGCGGTATCTGATCCTGCTGGCCGCGCCGGTCCTGGCGCTGACGCTGACGGCGGCCGAGCCGCCCGCCGCGCCCGACAGGCCGCTGACCGATGCGACCCAGGAAGCCCGCGCACAGGCCCTGTTCAAGGATGTCCGCTGCGTCGTCTGTCAGCATGAGGCCATCGCCGATAGTCCGGCCGGAGTGGCGGGCGACATGCGCCGGCTGATCCGTGAGGAAATCGCCTCGGGCGCGTCGGACCAGGCGGTGCGCGACGACCTGGTGCGGCGCTTCGGCGACTATGTCCTGTTCACTCCGCCGGTGCGGGCCGGGACCTGGCTGTTGTGGTTCGGGCCCTTCGCCCTTGTTCTGCTGGCGGTCGCCGTCCTGATGCTGCGCGCCCGCCGCCGTCCGGTCGAGGCCGCGCCCCTGACGGCCGAAGAAGAAGATCGGCTGGACGAAGTTCTGCGAAATGAGAAGCTTCGCCGCGATCCTGACGCAACCTCGCCTCACGACGGGCGCTAGTCGAGATCAACGATCGGCGGTCGGGATTGGCGCAACGCCGGTTCGGCCTATATCAATCGCGAAACCGGCGCCCGCATGGCGCAGGACAGAGGATCGCAAGGACCACGATGCTGAAGCGCAAGGAGTTCATTCTCGGGGCCGCGGCCGGCCTGACCCTGGCGGCGGCGGCGACTGCCGGCGGCGTCATCAACTGGCCTGGCGCCCATGCGGAGCCGCAGGCGGTCAACCGGATCACCCCGGTCCCGGCCAACGGCGACAGCTTCACGCCCCCGCCGGGCGCGCCCAGCAGTTTCGCGACCATCTTCGATCAGGTCTCGCCCGCCGTCGTGCAGATCGACGTGACGGTCAAGGTGGATCAGCCCCAAGGCGGCGGCGCGTTCACCATCCCCGGCCTGCCGTTCCAGTTCGTGCCGCCGCAAGGTCGCGGCGGTCAGGGCGGTGACGAGCCGCAGACGACCCAGGGCGCCGGCTCGGGCTTCTTCATCTCGCAGGACGGCTTCATCGTCACCAACAACCACGTCGTCGCCGACGCGACCGAGATCAAGGTCAAGATGTCGGACGGCCGCGAACTGCCGGCCCGCCTGATCGGCCGTGATCCCGCGACGGACCTCGCCGTGATCAAGGTCGAGGGCGCCGACTTCAAATACGTCAGCTTCGAAGAGACGGCCGAACCACGCGTGGGTGACTGGGTCATCGCCATCGGCAACCCCTTCGGCCTGGGCGGCACCGCCACGGCCGGCATCGTCTCGGCCAAAGCGCGCGACATCGGCGGAGCCGAAAGCCCCTATACGGACTTCCTTCAGATCGACGCCGCCATCAACCGGGGCAACTCGGGTGGCCCGACCTTCGACATTCACGGCCGCGTCATCGGCGTGAACTCGGCCATCTATTCGCCCACCGGTGGATCCGTCGGGATCGGCTTCGCTATTCCTGCCGAGGTCGCCAAGCGCATTACCTCGCAGCTGATGCGGGGAGAAACCATCGAGCGAGGCTATCTTGGCGTCCAAATTCAAACCGTTACGCCGGACCTAGTCGGCGCATTGGGTCTGACCGAAGGTCAGAAGGGCGCGTATGTCGGTGAGGTGACGGCTGGCGGCCCGGCCGCGCGTGCGGGCATCCAGATCGGCGACATCGTAACTGCGGTGGACGGTCAGGCCGTAACCAACAACACCGAACTGACTCGCCGGGTCGGCGCGGCTAAGGTTGGAGACAGTCTGCGTCTCGACATACTGCGCGATGGTCGCCGCCAGACGATAAACGTTCGCGCGGCCCGTCGTCCCGCGGAAGCCGAGCTTCAAGGCGGCCCGCAGGGTGGCGACGAGACACCCTCGACGCCGGACGCGCCGTCGGGTGCCGTGGTCGAAGGCATGCGGGTCGCCCCCATGTCCGATGCCCTTCGTCAGCGCTACTCCGTGCCGGCCGATGTCAATGGCGTGGTCGTGACGGACGTGGCGCGTGGATCGAAGGCGGGCGGTCTTGGGATGCCTGCGGGCGTGGTCATCCTTCGCGCGAACAACCGGGCCGTGGCGACGCCAGCAGAACTGGAAGCGGCGGTGGCTGCGGCCAAGGCCGCCAATCGTCCGGGTATTCTGCTGCTGTTGCGCGCGCCGGACGGCAACCGGTCGATCGTGCTGCCGCTGTCCACCGGCGAATGATCGGCATTCTGACCAAGCCTTAACTCACTCTATCGCCGCCGATGCGCTACCATCGGCGGCGATTTTGATTCCGGGAGGGGTTTCGATGCGGATTTTGGTGGTCGAGGATGACGCCGAGGCGGCGACCGCCATGGTGCGGGGCCTGTCCGAAGCCGGACATGAGGTGACCCACGCCGTGGACGGCGCCTTTGGGCTGCTGGAGTCGCAAAAGGGCGGCTACGACGTCTATGTCGTGGACCGGATGATGCCGCGCCTGGACGGCGTGGGCATGGTCGAGACGGTGCGCAAGGGCGGCGATCAGACGCCGGTCCTGTTCCTGTCGGCTCTCGGCGAGGTCGAGGACCGGGTCACGGGCCTGAAGGCCGGCGCCGACGACTATCTGGTCAAGCCCTACGCCTTCGCCGAGCTGATCGCCCGGGTCGAGGCCCTGGCCCGCCGTCGCGAGACCGGCGGCGTCCAGACCGTGCTTAAGGTAGGCGACCTGGAGATGAACCTGATCGCCCGCACCGTCCATCGCGGCGCGGCCGAGATCGATCTTCAACCGCGCGAGTTCCAGCTGCTGGAGTTCCTGATGCGCCACGCCGGCCAGTCGGTGACCCGCACCATGCTGCTGGAGAAGGTCTGGGAATATCATTTCGACCCCCAGACCAACGTCATCGACGTCCACATCAGCCGCCTGCGCTCCAAGATCGACAAGGGCTTCGACCGCGCGATGCTGCAGACCGTGCGCGGGGCGGGGTATCGGTTGGAGGCGTAATTTCTCGCAAATAGTTCTCCCTCCCCCTCGGGGGAGGGTGGCCGCGCAGCGGCCGGGTGGGGAGGGCAAGGCGACATGGCGATCATCGCTAGAGCCCGCGCGATGCGAAAGGCGCTCACTCCGTCGGAAGCTCGTCTGTGGGTCGCTCTGCGCGAACTCAGACATGAGGGTTTGCATTTTCGCCGGCACGCGCCTTTGCGCGGCTATTATCTCGACTTCTTTTGTTGGGCCCGAGGAGTGATCGTGGAAGTGGACGGCGGGTCTCATCTCGACGAAGACCGCGCCCGGCAGGATCGCGTGCGCGACGTCGTCTTCGCCAGAGAGGGGTTGATCACCTTGCGCTATGACAATCTCATGGTCCGGGATGAGTTGGCTCAGGTCGTTGAAGACGTGCGTGGGCGTTGCCTTGCCCGCCCCACCCGGTCACCGCTGCGCGGCGACCACCCTCCCCCGCAGGGGGAGGGAGAAGATTTCTCCTGATCTATGCGCCTTCCCTCCCTCCTTCGCCGCACGCCCTTCCGGCTGACGCTGCTGTTCCTGGCGTTGTTCGTGACGGCGGCGGGGGCGATTCTGGCCTATGTCTATTTTGCCTCGGCCTCCGAGGCTCAAGGCCGGGCCAAGGCGGACGTTGAGATCGAGCTGGGGGCGCTGACGGCGATCCATCGCACGCGCGGCATTGACGCCCTGAACCAGGCGCTGGTCGAGCGGTCGATCCGGGGCGGGCCGTATCTGTATCTGCTGACCGACGCGGCGGGAAAGACGATCACCGGCAACATCACGGAATCTCCGATCGACATCGATCTCAGCCTGCCGGCCGGCGCCAGCGACTGGGAGACCTTCCGCCTGACCGACACGGATGCGCAGGGCAAGGTCCAGCGTCGGCGCTCCATCGGGGTGATCACCACCTTGTCGGGGGGCGAGCATCTGTTCGTCGGTCAGGACATCGGGGACATCGAGGAATACCTCGCGCGGCTGACCCAGGCCCTGTGGGGCGCCATGGCGCTGGTGATGCTGCTGGGGCTGGCCGGCGGTCTTTACATCAGCCGGCGGGTGGAACAGTCCATGGCCGGTCTGAACCGGGTCGTGCAGGCGGTGCAGGAGGGCGACCTCAAGGTCCGCGCCCCCGTCCGCAACACCGGCGACGAACTGGACGAACTGGGCCAGGGGCTGAACACCATGCTGGACCGGCTGGAGGCGTCGATGTCCTCCATCCGCCACGCGGGCGACGCCATCGCACATGACCTGCGCTCGCCCCTGACGCGGATGCGGGCCAAGCTGGAGGTGGCGCTGATCGACGCCGAGGCGGGCAAGATCGACGGGGTGGAAGCCTTGGGCATCGCCCTGGACGAGGCGGACCACCTGCTGAAGACCTTCAACACGGTCCTGGCCATCGCGCGTCTGCAGGCGGGCGGCGCGCCGGATCCCAGGCTGATGGACGCCGCCGACCTGGCCGCCGACATGGCCGAGCTTTACGAACCGGCGGCCGAGGACAAGGAGATCGACTTCTCGTCCGAGGTCGAGCGCGGCCTGATGATCGAGGGCAACCAGCCCTTCCTGGCCCAGGCCCTGGCCAATCTGATCGACAACGCCATCAAATACACCCCGGCCGGCGGGGCGGTGAAGCTGCGCGCGCGAAGGCGCTCGTCGGGCGAGATCGAATATTCGGTGACGGACACTGGACCGGGCGTCCCCGAGGAGGACCGCGAGCGGGTCGTTCAGCGGTTCGTGCGCCTGGACAACAGCCGTACCGAGCCCGGCTCGGGCCTGGGTCTGTCGCTGGTGACGGCGGTGGCCGAGGCCCACGGCGGCCGGGTGGTGCTGGATGAGGGGCCGGGGGCTTACGGCGATTTCGGGCCGGGGCTGCGGGTGGCGTTGGTGCTGCCTGCTGCGATCCAGAACTAAAGATTTCCGCTCATCCCCGCGAAAGCGGGGACCCAGTTCTTTGGGCGGTCAGGCTTGTGGCGTGTGTCAGGATCGTGGTCCAACGCTTTGCCGAGCGAAAGCACTGGGTCCCCGCTTTCGCGGGGATGAGCGGATGAATTAATGGCCGAAACTGCAACCCCCGCACCGATCCCGTTGGGCCAGAGGATCAAGCCCGCTGGTCCAGTGGCGAGCGCGGTCGCGGCAGACCGCCTGCTGGAAAGCCTGATCGAGGCGGCTGACACCGACGGCTGGCGTGATACCCTTGACGCCGCTTGGCCCGCTCTGGCCCCGGTCGCCGGCGCTTCCCCCTATCTCGCCGGACTGATGCGTCGCCGCCCCGCCCATCTGCGCCGCCTGCTGGAACAGGATCCCGCCGCCAGCCTCGCCGGGATCATCCGTGACACCGATGCGCTGGACGCCGAGCCCGACGAGGTCCGCGCCCCGCTGCGGGTGCTGAAGGCGGACCTGCATCTGCTGACCGCCCTGGCCGATCTTGGCGGCGTTTGGGATCTGGATCAGGTCACCGACGCCCTGTCGAAATTCGCCGACGCCGCCTGCCGCGCGGCCCTGCGCGCCGTCGCCGCCGAACAGAGGGCGCGCGGTCGGCTGGTCTCGCCGCCCGGCGATCCGCGCGGGCCGATCCCCGGTCTGTTCGGCCTGGCCATGGGCAAGCACGGCGCCAACGAGCTGAACTATTCCTCCGACATCGACATCTCGCTCTTCTTCGAGCCACGCCTGATGGTCCTGGCCCTGCGAGAGGGTGAGGAAATGCAGGATTTCGCCAATCGGGTCGGCAAGGGTATCGCCACCCTGCTGACCGAGCGGACGGCCGACGGCTACGTCTTCCGCGTCGACCTGCGGCTGCGGCCTGATCCGTCCTCGACCCCGCCGGTGGTCGCGGGGCCGATGGCCCTGGCCTACTATGAGAGCGTCGGCCAGAACTGGGAGCGGGCGGCCTTCATCAAGGCGCGGCCGGTGCTGGGCGACATGCGCGCGGCGGGCCGGTTCCTGAAGGCCATGATCCCCTTCATCTGGCGGCGCAGTCTGGACTACGCCGCCGTGCTCGACATCCAGTCGATCAAGAAACAGATCCACGTCCACAAGACGGGCGAAGGGCTGCACGCCGCCGGGGCCAATCTGAAGCTGGGGCGCGGCGGCATCCGCGAGATCGAATTCTACGCCCAGACCCAGCAGCTGATCCTGGGCGGGCGCGATCCGGGCTTGCGCAAACAGCGCACGCTGGAGGCGCTGAAGGCGCTGGCCGACGCCGACCACATTCCTCAGGCGGTCGCCGAGGAACTGTCGGCCGCCTATGTCGAACTGCGCGGGCTGGAGCACCGGGTGCAGATGCTCGACGACGAGCAGACCCACCGCCTGCCCGAGGACCGTGAACGCCGCGCCGCCGTCGCCGCGCTTGCCGGTTCCGGCGATCTGGCGGCCTTCGACGCCCATGTCGAGGCCCTGCTGGTGCGGGTCAACACCCGCTATGGCGAGCTGTTCGAGGGCGGTGAAAATCTGGATTCCAGCTATGGCAGCCTGGTCTTCACGGGCGTCGAGAACGATCCCGAGACGCTGGAGACCCTGCGCCGCATGGGCTTCTCCGAGGCCCCGTCCGTCGCTGACACCATCCGGTCCTGGCACCACGGCCGCATCCCCGCGACGCGGACATCGCGCGGCCGCGAACTGTTCACCCGGCTGGCGCCGCGCCTGCTGGAGGCCCTGGCCCGGTCCGGCGCGCCGGACGACGCCTTTCGCCGTTTCGCCACCTTCTTCTCGGGTCTGGCGGCGGGGGTCCAGGTCCAGGCCCTGTTCCTGAACCAGCCCAAACTGTTCGAGATGGTGCTGGGCGTCATGGCCTTCGCGCCGCGCCTGGCCCGGACCCTGGGGCGGCAACCGGCCGCTTTGGACGGGGTGCTGGACGCGCGCTTTCTGGCCGATCTGTCCGCCGAGACCGGCCTGACCGAACAGATCCTGCGCGAAGCCGGCGAGACCGAGGATTTCGAAGGGGCCATGAACGCCGTGCGCCGCCTGCACCGTGAACAGATGTTCCGCATCGGCATCCACGCCCTGACCGGCCGTGCAGGGCCTGAGGCGGCGGGCCGCGCCTATGCCGCCCTGGCCGACGCGGCCATGCGCACCCTGTCGCCGGCGGCTTTGGCCGAGACCGAACGGCTGGGCGGCGCCTTGCCCGGCGCGGTGGCGGTGGTGGCCCTGGGCAAGGCCGGGTCGCGCGAGATGACGGCCGGGTCCGACCTGGACCTGATGACCCTGTACGAGGCCCCGTCGGAGGCTGCGTCCGCGATCAAGGGCTGGACCGCCGATGTCTTCTACGCCCGCTTCACTCAGCGGCTGATCGCGGCCCTGTCGGCGCACACGGCGGAAGGCGGCCTGTACGAGGTCGATATGCGGCTGCGGCCCACCGGCTCCAAGGGGCCGGTGTCGGTGCGGCTGAAGGCCTTCGACGACTATTACGCCCGCGAGGCCGAGACCTGGGAGTTCATGGTCCTGACCCGCGCCCGCGTCGTGTGGGCCAGCGATGCGAAGTTCGGCGCTCAGGTGTCCGCCGCCATCGAGGCCGCCCTGCGCCGCCCGCGTCCCGGCGTCGACATCGCCGCCGATGTCAGGAAGATGCGGGGTCTGATGGATCGCGAACGTCGCCCGCACGGCTTCTGGGACCTGAAACTGTCGCCCGGCGGCCAGGTGGACGCCGAGTTCGCAGCCCAGTTCCGTCAGCTGCAGGCCGCCGCCATCGGCGAACCCCTGACCCTGTCGACGCTGGAGGCCCTGCACGACGACCCGGTCCTGGCCGAGGCCTGGCGGGTGCAGCAGCGGCTGGCGCACCTGCTGGCCGCCGCCTTCGAGGGGCGTGTGGATCCCGAGGCCGAGCCTTCGGTCTTCCAACTGCGTCTGGCCGAGGCGGCGGGGGCTCAGGATTTCGAGAGCCTGAAGACCGAACTGACAGATTTGCGGGCGCGGGCGCGCAAGGCCTTCGAGCGGGCGGTTCCTGCAGGCCGCGACGGAGATTCGGAGACGCCGCGTTCAATCTCCTGACAGGGCAATGTCAAAGGGTCGCGCCACGCGGTCCATGGAGATGATCGAGATGAGAAAGACCTTTCTGACCGGCCTGAGCGTTATCGCGCTGGCCGCCGTCGCCGGGGCCGCGACCGCACAGGTTCCGCCGGCTGGCGCACCCGTTCCGCATCAGGCGCGCGGCGAACCGAACCGTCAGATCACGCGCGCCGAGTTCGTCGATACGCGCGTCGCCCGCCTCACCGCGCTGGACGCGAACCGCGACGGCACGGTCAGTGTCGAGGAGCGTCAGGCCGGCATGCAGGCCCGCCAGGCCGAACGGGCTGACGCCCGCTTCACCAAGCTGGACGCCAATGGCGACGGCTCCATCAGCCGCGCAGAGTTCGACGCCGGCCATGCCGCGCGCCCCGATCGCGGCCCGCGCGCCGAACGCGCCGGCAATCGTGAAGGCCATCGCGGCGGCCCGCGTCACGCCATGCGCGGTTCCGGTCGTCCGGGCGCCGAAGGGCGTGGCCCCGGGCGCGAACGTGGTCCGGTGGTGATCTCCGACGTCGCCGCCAAGCTGGGCGAGCGCTTCGACAAGATGGACGCCAACCGCGACGGCGTGATCTCGGCCGACGAGCGCCGCACGGCCATGACCGCCCATCGCGCGGAGCGTCAGGCCCAACGTGCGGAACGCCGTGCAGCCCGTCCGGCGCAACAACCGGCTTCCCCCGCCCCGGCTTCGGAGTAAGAACGGTGTCGGGGTCGGCCGTCATGCGCGAACCGGTCCCTTTCGTCAGCAGCGGAAGAGGCAGGTTTGGTCGCGATCGTCGACCCCGACGAGGATCTGGTGCGCCGGGTGGGTCAGGGCGACCCGGCGGCGGCGCAGACGCTCGTCGCGCGCAAGCTGCCGCGCATCCTTACCCTGGCCCAGCGGATGCTGGGCGACGCGGCCGAGGCCGAGGACGTGGCCCAGGAGGCCATGCTCAAGGCTTGGCGTCAGGCGCCGAAATGGGCTCCCGGCAAGGCCCGGTTCGACACCTGGCTGCACCGGGTGGCGCTGAACCTCTGCTACGACCGGCTGAGGCGACGGCGCGAAATCCCGACCGACACGCCGCCGGATCGCCCCGACGAGGGACCGGCGCCGGATCGGGGGCTGCTGGCGGCGGAAACAGGCGTGCGAGTGGATGCGGCGCTGAAACGGCTGCCGGACCGTCAGCGCGAGGCCATTGTCCTGTGCCATTATCAGGAGCTGTCCAATATCGAGGCGGCCGCCCTGATGGAGATCAGCGTCGAGGCGCTGGAGAGTTTGTTGTCGCGCGGTCGTCGCGCATTGCGTCAGGCCCTTTCGGACATGGCTCCGGCCGGGTCTCTGAGGGCGGGTAGAGGAGACGGACGATGAAGGCGGAACGGTTGCACGAACTGGCGGGCGCCTACGGCGCCGACCTGCGTCGGTGGCCCGCGTCCGAGCGCGCCTTCGCCGAGAGCCTGCTCGCGGCCGATCCGTCGTTGAAGGCGGTGCTGGACGAGGCGGCGACGCTGGACGCCCTGCTGAACGCCGTGCCGGCTCCGGTTCCGTCCGCCGCCCTGACCGCGCGCATTCTGGCCGCTGCGCCCAAACGCAAGGCCAGAGGCCGGCTGGGCAAGGCTGTCTGGTATCTGGGGGCGGGATGGGCCGCCGCCGCCTGTGCGGGCGTGGTCGCCGGCGTTGGCCTGACCACCCATCTGACCGCCGACGCGCGGGCGGATGCGGTGCTCTATCAATCCTCGCTGACGGGCGTGGACGACACCGAGGTTCTGGGATGACGGCGAAGACCTTGAAGATCGCCCTGGCCGTCTCGGTGGCCTTGAACCTGTTCGCCGTCGCGGGCGGCGTCACCTACGTGGTCAATCGCGACCGGATCGAGCGCAAGATCGAGGACCAGCGACGGCCTGGCCGCGAAGGACCGCTGGCCGAAGTCCTGACCGATCTCGACCCCGCCGTTCGCCAGCGCGTGCGCGCCGCCCTGCGAGAATCGGCGCTGGCGGCGCGACCTGACTTTGAGGCGGCACGCGCCGCGCGACGCGAGGCCATCGACGTCGCCGGTCAACCGACGCTGGACGCGGCCCGTGTTCAGACGCTGCTCGAACAATCCAGGGTCGCCGAGATGCGGGGGCGCACGCGGCTGGAGAACGGCGCCGTCGCCGTGCTGGGCACGCTTACACCCGATGAGCGCAAGGCCCTGACGCCGATCCTGCAACGCAAGGGCGACGCCCGACGCGCGATCGTGCACGGCGAACGAAACGATCGTCAGCGGGACCAAAGTCCTTCCCGCTGACGGCCTGGCAGATCAGCCTTTCTTGGAAGCCCGGAACGCCGCCACGGCGTCCACGGTCGCGCGGACCTTGGTCTCGATGGCGGCCCAGTCGCCCGACTTGACGGCCTCGTCGGTCACAAGTTTGGAGCCCATGCCCGCCGCGACGATGCCGGCGCCGAACCATTTGGCGATCGAGGCCTCGTCGGGATCGACGCCGCCCGTCGGCATGATCTTGACCCAGGGCATTGGCCCCTTGACCGCCTTGACGAAGTCCGGGCCGCCGACCGACGAGCCGGGGAACAGTTTGACGATGTCGCAGCCCAGTTCGTGCGCCTCGCCGATGTCGGTCACCGAGCCGCAGCCAGGGAAATAGGCGACCATGCGACGGTTGCAGACCTTGGCCACGTCGGGGATCAGGCAGGGGCTGACCACGAAGCGCGCGCCCCGGTTCAGATAAAGCGACGCGGTGCCGGCATCGACCACCGAGCCGATGCCCAGAACCACGTCCGGGTCGGTCCTGATCAGTTCGCGATTGATCTCGCCGAACAGGTCGCAGGCGAAGTCACCGCGATTGGTGAACTCGACCACCGGCGCCCCACCGCGTGCGCAGGCGCGAATGACGTTCAGGCTGACCTCGGCGTCGGGGTGATAGAAGACCGGGCACACGCCCTGGGTCTCCAGCGCCTGAAGCACGCTGACGCGATCATGGGCCATGGTCTGTCTCCGCCTGTCCCGGCGTGGGCCGGGATCTTGTGTTGCAACGACCGGTCGTCCCGGCCCTGATCCCCTGCTTATCCCAGCCGACGCGAAATGCGAAAGCGCCGCGCGGCGGCTTTCGCGGGGCCGGGCGGAACTTATTGTTTCACCGGTGTCAGGCGGCGCCTGATCGATTCCCATCCGGGCTGCATCCCTTGGCCAGCAGGGCGGCCTCGATCACCGACAGCCGAGCCTGGGCTGCACGTTCGGCGTCGGGCCTGGCCGTCGAATAGAGGACGGGCCGTTGCGAGAACCTGGGCCGCCCGCCTTGCGCGATTAGGTCGATCTGCTGCGTCGTGTCCTCCGCGACCAGACCCTGGTCGTGAAGCTGGCTGCAGGTCATCGCGTCCGCGTCGGTGGGGCTCAAGGTCGTCAACATAGGATATTTCATCCCCACGCACCCCGCCAGGACGAGGGCGCAAACGGGGATCAGGATCGGCGCGTGTCTGGACATGGCGATATTGTGGAGGGCGTGAACGCCTTCGTCCACGGGTTCGCCGTCAGCCTGCGGTGCGCGCGTGCCCCAGGGCGGCCAGCCGTTCGACCATAGGACTGTCCGCATCGAACAACGGGTCCAACACCGTGAAATGGTTCAGGCCCGGCAGGGCCTCGAACCGTGTCTTGGAGCCTTGGGCGCTCCATTGCGCGGCCATGGCCTCGCTTTGGCGTCGGAAGGCATCGCTTTCGGCGCCGCCGACGATGCAGTCCAAGACGGCGCCGGCGGGTGCGGGCCAGTGGATCGGCGACAGCGCGCGCGCTTCGGCCGGGTTCATGTCCAGAGCCACGTTCAGCGAGGTCGGGATCAGCGGCTCCAGGTCGAACACGCCCGAGATGGAGACGGCGGCCGAGGCGCGACCGTCCGCCAGCAGGCAGGCCGCCATATGTCCACCCGCCGAGTGGCCGCTGACGACGGGGCGGGCGCCGGTGCGGTCGTGGATCAGATCGACGGCGGCGCGCATCTGATCGACGATCCGGCCCAGCCGCACGGTCGGCGCCAGGTCATAGGTCGGGATGGCGACGCTGACGCCATGGGCCAGCAGGGGCAGGGCGACGAAGCTGAACCAACTGGCGTCCAGCGCCTGCCAATATCCGCCGTGGATGAAGACCACGACGGGTGCGCCTTTCCCTGCATCGAACCAGTCGATCCGCTCGCGCACGCCGGGGCCGTAATGCAGGACTTGCGGCGGGCAGGCCGCGCGAGCGGCCTCCGATCCCGCCTTCCAGCGCGCCATGACGGTCGGGTGGTCGGGGACCAGGGCGCGGTTGTTGTATTGCGCCTCCAGCACGGCGTCTGTGTCTTGCGGCTTACCCGGCACGTCGTCATCCGCTAGGAACGCCCTCGAACCAGAGGACTGATCCGCCATGATGACCGCCATCTTCGTCTTCATCAAATGCGAGCTGGGCTACGCCAACGATGTGGCGGCCGACATAGTGGACAATGTCGAGAACGTCTCGGAGGTCTATTCGACCTCGGGCCAGCACGATCTGCTGGCCAAGTTCAATCTGCCGCGCGACGCCGACATCGGCACCTTCGTGACGAAACAGGTGCAGACGCGGCCGCATGTGCGCGACACCTTCACCGTCATCACCTTCTCGCCCTTCTTGCCTTCGAAAGGCTAAGTTGCAGTCTTTCGTTTGACCTTGTCCTTGCGGTCCTCGGCCTCGTCGTCGTCGCCGACCTTTTCCTCGACCGTGGCCGACAGGCGCTGGAAGACGCCCAGCCCGACCAGCACCAGCACCGAGGCGACCAGCAGGGCGGTGGGATAGATCAGCAGGGCCACGTCCTCGCGCGCCGTCTTGAACACCACCACCAGCGCCTCAAGAAACAGGGCGATGACGATGGTGGACAGGAACTTGGTCAGGCTGCGCCGGGCCTCGGCCGCGCTGCGCTTCTCGTTGCCGCGCTGCACCTCGTCCTCGAAGATGTATTTGGCCACGTCGAATACGGCGATGGCGACGATGACATAGCCCAGCACGTCCAGCACGGCGTCGGCGCCCGACCGATCCGGCGAGCCGATCCCATGCAGCGCGTCTTTCACGCCGAACCCGATCAGAGCCATAGCCGCCAGCAACAGCATCAGGCTGGCGAAGGCGAAGACCGCCCGGGTCAGATAGGTCATTCGAAAATCCCTCCGCGAGGCCACAGCAACGCGCCATCTGCCAAGCTGTTGCCTCGCTGCAAAAGGGTGACGCTGACCCAAGGGAGGGCTAAACCGGCGTCATAGGGAGACACGACATGACGCGATCCAACGCGCCCGCCTACATGACCGGCTTCGGCAATCATTTCGCGACCGAGGCTGCGCCGGGCGCCCTGCCCGTGGGCCGCAACTCGCCGCAGAAGACGCCGATGGGCCTGTATGCCGAACAGCTGTCGGGCACGGCTTTCACCGCCCCCCGCGCCGAGAACCGCAGAAGCTGGCTGTATCGCCTGCGGCCCTCGGCCCAGCACGGACCCTATACGCCGTTCGGCCAGGGGCTGGTGCGCTCAGGCCCCTTCGACGAGACGCCGCCCAATCCCAATCGGATGCGGTGGGATCCGTTGCCGACGCCCGAGGCGCCGACCGACTGGGTCGAGGGGCTGACGACCTATGGCGGAAACGGCGAGCCGGACGCCGGCGCAGGGGCGGGCATCCACCTGTATGTCGCCAATCGTTCGATGACCGACCGGGTCTTCTACGACGCCGACGGCGAGCTGCTGATCGTGCCGCAGGAGGGGGCGCACCGCTTCGTCACCGAGATGGGCGTGATCGAGGCCGAGCCGGGCCATGTCGTGCTGATCCCGCGCGGCGTTCGCTTCCGCGTCGAGGTGGATAGTCCCGTGCGCGGCTATATCTGCGAGAACTACGGCAGTCCGTTCCGCCTGCCGGATCTTGGCCCCATCGGCTCGAACGGCCTGGCCAATCCGCGCGACTTCGAGACCCCGGTCGCAGCCTATGAGGATGTGGATCGTCCGACCGAGTGCGTCCAGAAATATGGCGGCCGACTGTGGGCCACCACCTTCGACCACAGCCCGCTGGACGTGGTCGCCTGGCACGGCAACCTGGCGCCCTGCCGCTATGACACGGCGCGGTTCAACACGATCAACACCGTCAGCTTCGACCACCCGGACCCGTCGATCTTCACCGTCCTGACCAGCCCGTCCGAAACGCCGGGCACCGCCAACATCGACTTCGTCATCTTCCCGCCGCGCTGGATGGTGGCCGAGCAGACTTTCCGCCCGCCGTGGTTCCACAGGAACGTCATGAGCGAGTTCATGGGCCTGGTGACCGGCGCCTATGACGCCAAGGCCGGCGGCTTCGCACCGGGCGGCGCGTCCCTGCACAACCGCATGAGCGGGCACGGCCCCGACCAGGCCAGCTATGAAGGGGCGATCAAGGCGGAGCTGAAACCGCACAAGATCACCGACACCCTGGCCTTCATGTTCGAAACCCGCGCGCCGATCCGCGTCACGAAATGGGCGTCCGAATCACCGCAGATGCAGCTCGACTACGACGACTGCTGGTCAGGCTTCACCAAAGGACAGATCTCATGATCCGTATTTCCCTCATCGCCGCCGCCGCTCTGCTGGCCGCCGCCTGTTCGTCCCAGCCGACGGGCGCCAGTTCCGACGCCCCGATGCAAAGCGCGGACGCCGCGTCCTGCGCCACGCGGGGCGGCACGATGCAACAGGTGGGGCGAATGCAGTCCTGGCAGTGCGTTGTCCGCTATGCCGACGCAGGTAAGCGCTGCACCGACGGCGACCAGTGCCAGGCTGACTGCCTGATCGAGGGCAACAGCGGCGTCGCGCCGGGGGCGGCTGTGGCGGGCGTCTGTCAGGCCACCAGCAACCGCTTCGGCTGCAACACTCCAGTCGAGGACGGCAAGGCCGGCGCGACCCTCTGCATCGACTGATCCTTCAGGCACGAAAAAGCCCCCGTCGCGAACGACGGGGGCTGATCCATCCGTAAACGGATTTAGTGGGTCGACGGCGTGTTCGAGGTGGTCATGCCGCCGTCGGCGTTACCGCCCTGTTGCTCGACCATGTCGGCCTTGCGGTCGGCGTTCTTCTCGACCTGATCGGCCTGGGCGTTCAGAGCGCCGGCTTCGGCGGCGGTCGGAGCGGTCGCGGCTTGCGATTCCAGCTGATCGGCGCGGGCTTCACCCGTCGCTTCGATGGCGTCGGCTTGTTTTTCAGCGGCCTTGTCGGCGGCGCTTTCACCGCAGGCGGCGACGCCGGCCAGCATGAACAGCGAGGCGGCGGCGATGGCGAACTTCTTCATTTTCGTTTCCTCTCCTTGGTGGAAATCAGGAAACGTCACGGCGGCGAAACGGTTCACGCCGCCGTGATATTTTCGTGATCTTCAGTCTTCGGATTGGGCGAAGGCGACGCGTGCGGCCCCCAGCAGGGCGGCGTGTTTGTGCATGATCACCTTGGTCGGAATCTCGGACATATAGTCCTTGAACCGGCCCTTGCGCTCGAACCGCTGGCGGAAGGGGCTGGCCTTGATGAAGGGCAGTATGCGCGGAACGATGCCCCCGGCGATATAGACGCCGCCGCGCGCGCCGGTGGTCAGGGCGATGTCGCCGGCCACGGCGCCCAGGATGGCGCAGAAGCGGGCCAGGGTTGCGCCGCACGGGCTGTTGGGGTCCGCCATCGCTGTCTCGGTGATCTGGGCCGGATCGTCGATATGGGTCTCGCGACCGTCGATCTCGGCCAGCGCCCGATGCATGTTCAACAGGCCGGGACCGCAGATCAGCCGCTCGATGGAGACGCGGTCATAGCGACGACGCAGGATACGCAGGATCTCGTCCTCGATCGGATCGCCGGGCGGGAAACAGGCGTGTCCGCCCTCGGACGGCATGGCCATCTCCTTGCCCGCCGCGTCGCGCACCAAGGCGGCGACGCCGAAGCCCGTGCCGGGGCCTAACACGGCTACGGTGGAGTGGGGATCGCCGTCTACTGGCCCGCCCAGGCTTTCCAGCTGGTCTTCCGGCACGATGGGCGCGCCCCAGGCCAAGGCCTCGAAATCGTTGATCAGCTTGACCGGTTTCAGACCCAGGGTCTGAAGCTCGCTCTCCGACACCGCCCAGGGCGAGTTGGTCAGGTCGATGGCGCCGTCGGTGACCGGGCCGGCCACGGCGATGACGCCACCCGTCGGCTTGACGTCGCAGCCGTCGACGTAGGCGGCGACGCCTTCCAGGAAGGTCGGATAGGTCTCGGCCGGAAAGCTCTCATGGTGGTCCAGCACGGGCTTTCCATCAACCATGCGGGCCACGGCGAAGCGGGCGTTGGTGCCGCCGACATCACCGACGAGGAGGGTCTTGTCATTCATTTCAGGCGTTTCCTGCGCTCGGTTCGGTGGATCAGGCGTCCACGGTCCGGTCGACGAAGTTGGGATTGGGCGGCGTGTCGTCATGGCCACGAGAGCCGGTCGGCACGGCGAAACAGACGGTCGCCCCCTGTTCGGCCGTGGTGACCACATGGCGGAAGGCGCCAAACAGTTCGCGGCCATAGCCCCAGGACGAACCCTCGGCGTTGTCGGCGGACCGGGCGGCGAGGGGGCGGGCGGTCAGGTCGGCGATCCCGACCGTGGTCAGGACCCCGGCCTCGGCGTCCAGACGGATGATGTCGCCGTCCCGGACATGGGCCAGCGGGCCGCCGGCCAAAGCCTCGGGGCTGACGTGGATGGCGGCGGGCGTCTTGCCGCTGGCGCCCGACATGCGGCCGTCGGTGACGAAAGCGACCTTGAACCCCTTGTCCTGAATGACCGACAGGGCCGGCGACAGGCTGTGCAGTTCGGGCATGCCGTTGGCCTTCGGTCCCTGGAAGCGCAGGACCACGACCACGTCGCGGAACAGTTTCCCGTCCCGGAAGGCCTGGAGCGCGTCTTCTTGGGTCTCGAACACGGCGGCGGGAGCTTCGACGATGCGGTTCTCGGGCTTGACCGCCGAGATCTTGATGACCGCGCGGCCCAGGTCGCCCTTCACCAAGCGCAGGCCGCCCTCCTTGTCGAACGGGTTGGAGGCGGGGCGCAGGATGTCCAGGTCCAGGCTTTCCGCGACGCCGTCGCGCCAGACCAGCTCGCCGTCCACCATCGACGGTTCCTGGAAATAGGCCTCGATGCCCTGACCCATGATGGTCGTGACGTCACTGTGGATATTGCCAGCCTTGGCCAGTTCGCGGGCGATGAAGGCGACGCCGCCGGCGGCCTGGAAGGCGTTCACGTCGGCCGAGCCGTTGGGATAGACCCGCGCCAGCAGCGGCGTGACCGACGACAGCTCGTCCATGTCGGTCCAGTCGACCAGCACGCCCGCCGCCCGCGCCATGGCGACCAGGTGGATTGCGTGGTTGGTCGAACCGCCGGTGGCCAAGAGGGCCACGATCATGTTGACGATGGACTTCTCGCTGATGACGTCGGCCATGCGGCATTCGCCGCTGCGGGCCAGTTCGACCGCCCGCTTGGCCGCCGCCGCCGTCAGGGCGTCGCGCAGGCCAGTGTCGGGATGGACGAAGGCGGTGGACGGCATGTGCAACCCGCCCAGTTCCATCATCATCTGGTTGGAGTTGGCCGTGCCGTAGAAGGTGCAGGTGCCGGGCGAGTGGTAGCTGCCGATCTCGCTTTCCAGCAGGGTGTGGCGATCCACCTTGTTCTGCGCATATTCGGCCCGGACCCGGGCCTTTTCCGCATTCGGAATGCCCGACGGCATCGGACCGGCGGGGGCGAAGACGACCGGCAGATGGCCGAACGCCAGGGCGCCCATGAACAGGCCGGGCACGATCTTGTCGCAAACGCCCAGCATCAGGGCCGAATCGAAGGCGTCGTGCGTCAGGGCGACGCCCGTGGACATGGCGATCACGTCGCGGCTGAACAGCGACAGCTCCATACCCGGACGACCCTGGGTGACGCCATCGCACATGGCGGGGGTGCCACCGGCGACCTGGGCCGTGGCGCCGACCTCGCGCACGGCCTTGCGCACCACATCGGGGAAGCGTTCGAACGGCTGGTGGGCCGACAGCATGTCGTTATAGGCGGTGACGATGCCCAGGTTGGGCTTGGACCCATCCATCGCCGTCAGCTTGTCGGCGATAGTCTGGCCGGCGAATGCATGGGCCCAGTTGGCGCAGCTCAGTTTGGCGCGGCCGGTGCCGCTGTCGCGGGCGGCGTCCATGCGACGGATGTAGTCGGCGCGGGTCTCGCGGCTTTTCTCGACGATGCGGGCGGTGACCGCGGCGACCGTGGGGTGAAGCGTCATCAGCTTTCCTCCGTCCACAGAACTTCAAGGGAAACGCCGGCGGCGATCAGGGCGGCGATGGGCTGGATCTTGGGATCGCCCTGGGCCTGTTCTTCGAACACGCGGCGTTTCGCGGCGCCCTTCAGACCCAGGATCACGCGCCCGGCGGAAATCAGGTAGGGGAGGTTGATCGACAACCGCTCGATGGTCGGCGCCATGCCGTCGCGACCGTGGGGCACGCCCAGGACGGTGGGTTTCAGCGTCGGTGTCAGCAGGGTCTTCAGCGTCGGGCTTTCCGGGAACATCGAGCAGATATGGCCATCCTCCCCCATGCCGAGAAGGACCGCGTCGAAACGCCCGCCCGCATCGGCCAGGGCCTTGGCCGCCACGATGCCCGCACGGTCCACCGTGACCTCGGGCGTATAGAGGGGGATGAAGCGCGCCGCAGCCGCCTTGTCCTGCAAAAGCACGTCGCGGATCAGGCGGGCGTTCGATTCCGGCGAGGTCTCGGGCACATAGCGCTCGTCCACCAGGGTTACGGCGATCTTCGACCAGTCCAGATCGGTCGCCGCGAGACGGCGATAGACCGGCGCGGGCGTCGAACCGCCCGGACCGGCGAACAGGGCGCGGCCATTGTCACGCACGGCGGCGCCCAGAGTCTCGGCCAGACGCGCGGCGATGGCTTCGGCCCAGGTCTCGACGGTGGGGAAGGTTTCGATGGGGCGGGCTTCAGACATCGGTCGTGTTCCAGTCGCGGCCAGTGCGCATCATCAGCATGTCGGCGCTGTCGGGGCCCCAGGTGCCGGCGACGTATTCGTCGGGCTTCAGACCGGATTCGGCCCAGGCCTCGGAGACCTCGTCCACCCATTTCCAGGCCTGCTCGGCCTCGTCGCGACGCACGAACAGGGTGGAGTCTCCCGCCATCGCATCCAGCAGCAGCCGCTCATAGGCGACCCGGCGACGCGGCGGCGCGTCGCCCTTGCCGTCCACACCCCACGACAGGCTCATCTTGATCGGCTGGAGCTGCATGCGGCGATCCAGGCCGGGGCGCTTGTTCATCACCGTCAGCGAGATGTCTTCCTCGGGCTGTAGCTCGATGATCATGCGGTTGGCCTGAACCTCTCCGCGGTCGTCGCGGTCGAAGATCGAGTGGGGCACCGGCTTGAACTGGATGACGATCTCGGTCCGCTTCTCGGGCAGGCGTTTTCCGGTCCGCATGAAGAAGGGCACGCCTGCCCAGCGCCAGTTGTCGATGTCGGCGCGCACGGCGACGAAGGTCTCGGTGTCGGAATCGGCTCCGCGTTCCTCGTCATAGCCCTTGGCCGGCTTGCCCTCGCTGACGCCCGCCACATACTGGCCGCGCACGGTGACGCGCTCGACCTCGTCCACCGTGACGGGACGCAGGGACCGCAGCACCTTGACCTTCTCGTTGCGCACCGAGTCCGGGTCCAGATCGCTGGGCGGCTCCATCGCGACCAGACACAACAGCTGCAGCATGTGGTTCTGCAGCATGTCGCGCAGGGCGCCGTATTCGTCATAGTAGGGCCAGCGGTCGCCGACCCCCACCGTCTCGCCGATCGTGATCTGGACGTGATCGATCGACAGGTTGTTCCACAGCGGCTCGAAGATCGTATTGCCGAACCGCAGGGCGATCAGGTTCTGGACCGTCTCCTTGCCCAGATAGTGATCGATGCGGAACACCTGGTCTTCGCTGAAGGCGTGGGCCACGGCGTCGTCGATCTCCAGGAAGGACTTCAGGTCGCGCCCGACCGGCTTCTCCAGCACGATGCGGCAGTTCTTGTCCGCCAGACCCGCCGCCTTCATCGCCGTGACGATGCGGGCGTAGAGCGAGGGGGACACGGCCAGGAACGATGTGACCTCGCCGTCGCCGACCTTGTCCTTCAGGGGCTTGAGGCTGTCGGGCGAGGTGGCGTCCACGGCCAGATAGTCCAGACGAGCCTTCATCCTGGACCAACTGGTTTCGTCCCAGGCCTGGTCGGCCTCGGCGCGCGCCTTCACGGCCTCATGCACCTTGGCGATATAGTCGTCGGCGCTCTCTTCCGAGCGGGCGGCGCCGATGATCTTCAGCCCTTCAGGCAGCAGGCCGTCGTGTTCGAGGAAATACAGCGACGGCAAAAGCATGCGCATCGCCAGATCGCCGCCGCCGCCGAACAGAATGAGAGCCGCCATGTCTTGTCCCTCGATGATCCCATTTGTCGGGACGCACGCCTTTACGGCCTAGCCGCTGTCTTTGGCCGCTTCCGCACGCGAGGCCAACACGTCCAGCACGTCCTGAAACACCATGTTACGGGCATGGAGAAGAACGAGCAGGTGATAGATCAAATCCGCAGCCTCGCTGGCGAGTTCCTCGTCAGGGCCTGCGACGCCGGCCAGAGCGGTCTCGACTCCCTCTTCACCGACCTTCTGGGCGATACGTTTGGGCCCCTGGGCGATTAGTTTGGCGGTCCAGCTTTCGGACGGATCGGCGGCGGCGCGCACGGCGATGGTCTGTTCCAGCCGGGCGATGCGGCCAACGCCCGGCGCGTCGGCCTCGCCGAAGCAGCTGGTTCGGTTCAGGTGGCAGGCGTTGCCCACGGGCCGCACTGACAAAACCAGTGCGTCGTTGTCGCAGTCGGGCGTGACGCCCACGACATACAGCCGGTCGCCGGAGGTCTCTCCCTTCCTCCACCGCCCGCCGCGCGAGCGTGAGAAGAAGGTGGCCTCGCCAGACGCGAGGGTCTCATCCAGGGCGGCGCGGTCCATATAGGCCAGGGTCAAAACCTGAAGCGTGGCGGCGTCCTGCACCACCACGGGAACCAGGCCGTCGCCCTTGGCGAAGTCGATGGTGTTTGGATCGAGTGTCATATCCGCATCTCCAGGCCTTGGTCGGCCAGGTATTGTTTGAGGTCGGGAATGGCGATGGCGCCGGTGTGGAAGACGCTGGCGGCCAGGGCGCCGGAAACGTCGGCCTGTTCGAACACGGCCTTGAAATGCTCGGGCGCGCCGGCCCCGCCCGAGGCGATCAGGGGGATGGTCAGGCGCGCGCGGGCGGCCGACAGCTGTTCGATGTCGTAGCCGCGTCGAACCCCGTCCTGATCGATGCAGTTCAGCACGATCTCACCAGCGCCCAGGCCCTGCGCCTCGTCCAGCCAGTCAAGGGTGCGCTTGCCGGCGTGGCGACGCGCGTCGGGATCGCCGGTGTATTTGTGAACCACCCAGTCGCCGTCTTCCAGACGACTATCGACGCCGACGACGACGCACTGGCTGCCCAGGCGCGCGGCCATTTCGGCGATTAGGTCGGGGCGCTCCAGGGCGGGAGAGTTGATCGACACCTTGTCCGCGCCGTGATCCAGGCAGCGGGCCGCCTGGTCCACGCTGCGAATGCCGCCGGCGACGCAGAAGGGGATGTCCAGCAGCCGGGCGATGTCCTTGATCCAGCCATAGTCCAGCGTCCGCCCCTCGGGGCTGGCGGTGATGTCGTAGAAGACCAGTTCGTCGGCGCCCGCGTCGCGATAGCGGGCGGCCAGCTCCGCCGCATCGCCCATGTCGGTATGGCCGACGAACTTCACGCCCTTGACCACCCGTCCGTCCTTGACGTCCAGGCAGGGGATGATGCGCCGCGCTGTCACGACCGTTTAGCCGTCGCGATGGCTTCGGGCAGGGTAAAACGGCCTTCGTAAAGGGCGCGGCCGACGATGACGCCATGACAGCCCAGGGCCTTTACAGCGGCGATGTCCTCCAGCGACGAGACCCCGCCCGAGGCCTGGAGCACCAGGTCGGGGCGGCGCTGACGGATTTCGGCCAGCAGATCCAGGTTCGGCCCGGTCATTGCGCCGTCGCGGCCGACATCGGTCACCAGCAGGTGTTTGGCCGTCCCCTTGGGATAGCGATCCAGCGCCTCCCACAGAGTCACGCCCGACGACTGGGTCCAGCCTTTCAGGGCGGGAACGGGCACGCCGCCCTCGATCTTGACGTCCAAGGCCAGGGTGATGCGTTCGACGCCGAAGCCCTTGAGCCAGGCGGACACGTCGCTGGGTTGGGTCACGGCGAGAGAGCCGACCACGACGCGCGACACGCCCGCGTCCAGCAACTTGGCCACGTCGTTGGCGCCACGGACGCCGCCGCCCGACTGGATCTTGACGTCGATGGCCTGGGTCAGTTCGCCGATCAGGCCGTGCTGGCGCGCTTCGCCCGCCTCGGCGCCGTCCAGATCGACGATGTGGATCCACTGCGCGCCCTCGGTCGCAAAGGCGGTCAACCGGGCGGCCGGTTGTTCGTCATACCGGGTCACCTGGTCGAACTTGCCGTGCATCAGGCGCACGCAGACGCCGTCCTTCAGGTCGATGGCGGGATAGATCAGCATGAGAGGCCCAGGAAGTTCTTGAGGATGGTCGCCCCGGCCTGGGCCGAGCGTTCGGGGTGGAACTGGCAGCCCCAGCGGTTGGCGGATCGCACCATGGCCGGGACGGCCCCGCCATAGTCGGCGCGGGCCAGGGTCGCCGGGCCGTCGGGGCAGACGAAGCCGTGGACGAAATAGGCGTAGGCGCCGTCGGCGACGCCGTCCAGCAGCGGGTCGTCCCGGTCGCGGGTCAGGCGGCTCCAGCCCATGTGCGGCACCGGCAGGTCGCCCGCCGGTTTGAGCCGGGATACGGCGCCGGGGATGAAGCCCAGCAGATCGACACCCTCGCCCTCCTGGCTGGTTTCGAACAGCAGTTGCTGGCCCAGGCAGACGCCCAGCAGGGGGCGCGGAAAGGCGCGGATCGGTTCGACCAGACCCAGTTCGGCCAAGCGGCTCATGGCGTAACCGGCCGCGCCGACGCCGGGCAGGATGACCCGCTCGGCGTCTGCGATCACGGCGGGGTCGTCGGTCAGGCGTACGGTCGCGCCCAGCCGTTCCAGCGCGAACTGGACCGAGGCGACGTTGCCGGCGCCGTAGGCGATGACGGCGACCTCGGTCACAGCACCCCCTTCGTGGACGGCACGGTGTCGCCCTCGACGCGGATGGCCTGACGGAGCGCCCGGCCGAAGGCCTTGTAGACGGCCTCGGTCTTGTGGTGGTCGTCCTGGCCTGTGACCGAGATGTGGACGGCGGCGCCCATCGCTTCCGCCAATGAACGAAAGACGTGGGCCGTCAGGTCGGTGCGATAGTCGCCGATAAAGGGCGTCTCGAACGTCCCTTCGAACACCGGATAGGGGCGACCCGACAAGTCGATGGAGACGGTGGCGTTGGCCTCGTCCATCGGCAGGACGAAGCCGTAACGGGCGATGCCCTTGCGCTCACCCAACGCCTGTTTCAGCGCCTGGCCCAAGGCGATGGCGCTGTCCTCGATGGTGTGGTGCGGATCGGTGTGCAGGTCGCCCTCGCATTGAAGCCGCAGGGAAAAGCCGCCGTGAGCCGCGATCTGCTCCAGCATGTGATCGAAGAAGCCGACGCCGGTTTCGATCTTGACCGGGCCGGGCGCGTCCAGATCGACGGCGCAGACGATCCGGGTCTCCTTGGTGTCACGCACGGCCTGGCCTACGCGGGCCGGGCGGCGCTTGGCGGGCGTGAGGCCGAAGGCGGCCAGCAGCCGGTCGTTGACCTCGGCTTTGATGGAGAGGGGCAGACGTAGGCGGTCGCCAGACAGGTCGGCCTCGACGCCGTAGGCCTTCAGACCGGCCAGGGCGGCGGCGGGGTCTTCCGGTCGGGCCATGATGATGGGGCCGACGCCGGGTTCGACCGGCATCTGGCGGGCCAGTTCGCGGGCGATCCGCTCGCGCTCGCGCCGGACCGAGGCGATCCGCTCGGCGGTCTCGATCATGCGGGAAGGGTCGAGCGCCTGCATCGCCAGTCGCACCAGGGGTTCGGGCAGGGCGTAGGGCTCCAGCATCGAGGCGAGGCGGGCCAGGGTTTCGGCTTGTGCTATCGCCGCGCCGACGCGGGCGCCGGCTAAACCATAGGCTAGGGACAGGCTGCGCAGGACGATCAGGTTCGGCTGATCGGCGACGACGGTGGCGGCCGACACGCTGTCGGAGAATTCGATCAGGCCCTCGTCCACGACCAGCAGTGTGGGAGCGACGCGGGCGGCCATTTCGGCGACGGCCTCGGGCGAGCCGAGGGCGCGGATGACCACGACTGCGGGTTCACCCCTGGCCGGATAGATGGCGGCGAGACTGTCGTAGGGCTCGGCCTTGGGGGCCTCGACCGAACCGCCGTCGCGGGCGGCGAGGCGCCAGGCCAGCTCCAGCCCGTGGGTCAGGCCGCGGACGGGCAGGACCTGGTCGGCAGGCACGGCGTAGACGGCGGCCATGCGGGCGCCCAGAGCCGAGGCGTCGCCGGGATAGCGGTCCAGGCCTTCGCCGCCGGAGACCAGCGGGGGGTAGGGGGCGGGCAGAGTCATTGGATGGCGCCCCGGACAAAACGAGGTGCAATCAGTGCAATTGGTCTCAAATCGGCGCCCGAAAAACAGGGTGCAATGTGTGCAATTCGCCTGAATGCGGTCACGACAAAAGAGGGTGCAATTGGTGCACTTCGTCCATTCAGGGCTGGGCGACGCACAGGAGGTGGGGCGAGGGCGGGGTCTTGTCCAGAGGCTGCGGCGATCATCCCTCGCTCCTCAAATCGGCGGCGCGGGCGTGGGCTTCGAGGCCCTCCATCCGGGCGAGGCGGGCGGCTATGGGCGCCAGCGCGCGGGCGCCGGCCTCGGTCACCAACTGAACCGACATGGTGGTCATAAAGCTGGCGGTGGTGACGCCGCCCAGGGTGCGGGCGCCGCCGTCGGTGGGCAGAACGTGGCTAGGACCTGCCGCATAGTCGCCCAGGGTCTCGGCGGCGAACCGGCCGACGAAGACGGCGCCGGCGGCCTTGATCGAATCGACCAGGGGTTCGGGGTCGTCGATCTGGATCGCCAGGTGTTCAGGGCCATAGAGGTTGGCGACCTCTGCGGCGTCGTCGAGATCGCGGACCAGAATGGCGCGAGCCTCGTTCAACGAGGCGCGGGCGATGGTTTCGCGCGGCAGGGTGGCGATCTGAACCTCAACCTCCGATAGGATGTAGTCGATGGTGGCGCGGCTGGTGGACACCAGGATGACCTGGGCGTCGGCGTCGTGTTCAGCCTGGCTGAGCAGGTCGGCGGCGGCGATCTCGGGCGCGGCGTCGCGGTCGACGATGACCATCAGTTCGGACGGGCCGGCCGGCATGTCGACGGCGGGGCCGCCCGGCAGGGCGGAGGCCTGCTTCTTGGCCTCGGCCACATAGGCGTTGCCGGGGCCGAACAGCTTGTCGCAGGCGGGGATGATCCCGTCCTCCAGTTCGACGCCGAAGGTCAAGGCGGCGATGGCCTGGGCGCCGCCCATCAGCCAGAGGGCGTCTAGGCCCGCCTCGGCAGCGGCCAGGATCATGGCGGGGTGGACGCCGCCATCCTTGTTCGGCGGGGTGACGGCGACGCGCTGGCCGACACCTGCGACCCCGGCCGGAATGGCCAGCATCAAGAGGGACGAGAAGAGGGGCGCCGTGCCGCCGGGGATGTAGAGACCGGCCGAGGCGAGGGGCCGCCAGGCCAGTTTCGAGCGCACGCCGGGCGTGGTCTCGATGAAGGGGGTGTCCTCCGGCTTGGTCGCCTGGTGGAAGACACGGACATTCTCGGCTGCCATGCGCAGGGCGCGGGCGTCGGCGGGCGGCAGGGCGCCCCGCGCCTCGGCGACGGCGCCGGGCGTGATGGCGATGCGACGCGGCGGCGCCTTGTCCAGCTTCAGGCACCAGTCGGTGACGGCCGCCCCGCCGCGTTCGCGCACGTCGTCCAGGATGGTGCGGACCACTTCGGTCACGTCGCCGGCGGTGCGCTGGGCAGGGCGGGCCAGTGCCGCTTTCTTGCCGGTGGCATCCAGGGCCGACCAGTCGATGCGTTTGAAGGCGGAGGTCATCACATCATCTTCTCGATGGGCAGGACCAGGATGGCCGAGGCGCCGGCGGCCTTCAGCTTCTCCAGCGTCTCCCAGAAGACGGCCTCCTGACAGACGGCGTGGACGGCGACCGCGTCGTCACGACCCATCAGGGGCATGACGGTCGGCGAACCGGCGCCGGGCAGGATGGCCGTGATCTGGTCTAGCGAGGCGCGGGGCGCGTTCAGCATGACGTATTTGGCGCCCTGCGAGGACACGACGCCGGACATGCGTTCGATCACGCTGTCCAGAAGGTGCTGCAGGCCGGGCTCGGGCGCGACGGGAGACTGGATCAGGACCGCCTGGCTTTCCAGCACGGTGTCCTTGGCGCCCAGGCCGTTGGCCTCCAGCGTCGCGCCGGTCGAGACCAGGTCGCAGATGGCGGCAGCCAGTTTGAGCCGAGGCGCGACCTCGACGGCGCCGCGCATGACGACGATGTCGGCCTTGACGCCGCGTTCGTCGAGGAAGCGGCGCAGGATCTTCGGATAGGACGTGGCGATGCGCAGCCCGTCCAGCGAAGCCGGGCCGTCATAGGCCAGGGTTGGGGGGGTGGCGATCTTCAAGGTGCAGCGGCCGAAGCCCAGCGGCATGACGATGGAGGCGTTGGCCCCGCCGTTCTTTCCCTCTTCCAGCACGTTCTCGCCGACGATCCCCAGGTCGCAGACGCCGTCGGCCACGAAAGTCGGGATGTCGTCGTCGCGCACGCGCAGCAGGTCGATCGGATAGTTCTCGACCCGATAGAGCAGGTCGTTGTGACCCTTGACCCATTTCAGGCCCGCGTCGCGGATCAGGTCGAGGCTGCGGTCGGCCAGACGGCCGGATTTCTGGACGGCGATGCGAAGCCGGCCCTGGACGGTGCTCATGTTCGGATACTCAGTTCTTGTTCTTCAGGCGATCCAAGGCGAGGCGATAGCCCTGGTGCGGCATGTCTTTCAGATAGCGGGCCACGCGGACGACGGTGGTGGGGCTGGCATGGGCCTCGGCCGCGATCTCGCGATAGGATTTGCCGCCGGCGTCCAGCAGGCGCGCCACCTGCCAGCGCTCGGAGAAGGCGCGTAGTTCCGCCGGGGTGCAGAGATCAGCCAGAAAGGCGTCGATCTCGGCGCGCGTCTGCATCGACAGCAGGGCGTCATGAAGGGCGTCATGGGCGGGCGGGGTCGTCATGCGCGTTCCACTATGCTGTAACGGTGGAACGGTCAAGGGGGCGTCTTCTTCCGGCGAAGCGGGGAGGGGGACCGCGCGAAGCGTGGTGGAGGGGCTCTTGAAGTCCCGCGGACGCTTGTAATGCGGTGAAGAACCCCTCCGTCACGGCGCAAGCGCCGCGCCACCTCCCCATCGCTTCGCGACGGGGAGGAGACAGGACGTGCGGCGCGCATTATCTCCCGTATCATGACCAAGGTTCTCATCATCGGCGCTGGACATGCGGGCGGTTCCGTCGCGGCCTTTCTGCGGCAGTACGGCCATGAGGGGCCGATCGTGCTGATCGGCGAGGAGGATGCGCCGCCGTATCAGCGTCCGCCGCTGTCCAAGGCCTGGCTGAAGGGCGAGGCGGATCTGGAGGCGCTGCTGCTCCGGCCGCTGAGCTTCTATGAAGAACAGGGGATCGACTTCCGGCCTTCGACCGTCGCCGTGTCGGTGGACCCGGAGGCGAAGATGGTCGCCTTCCATGACGGATCGTCCGAGACCTATGACGTCCTGGTGCTGGCGACCGGGTCGACGGCGCGGAAACTGCCGGTTCCGGGCGGGGATCACCCCGACCTGTTGGAACTGCGCACGCTGAAGGACGCCGAACGGCTGAAGGCCGTGCTGGGGCCGGGCAGGCGGTTGGCGGTGGTCGGGGGCGGCTATGTGGGGCTGGAGGCGGCGGCTTCGGCCCGCGCCCTGGGCGCAGAGGCGGTGGTGATCGAGCGGGCGTCGCGCGTCCTGGCGCGGGTGGCGTCGGAGACGCTGTCGGCCTTCTTCACGGCCCAGCACCGGGCGCACGGGGTCGAGATCCTGACCGACGCAGAGGTGGTCGCCGTCGCCCATGACGGCGTGACCCTGGCGGACGGGTCGGTGGTGCGGGCGGATGCCGTGCTGGTCGGGGTTGGGGCGCTGGCGTGCGAAAGCCTGGCGCGGTCGGCGGGTCTGACCTGTGATGACGGGGTGGTGGTGGACGGCGAAGCGCGCACCAGCGACCCGGCCATCTTCGCCGTCGGTGACATGACGCGGCGGCCGATCCCGGTTCACGGCGGGGTGCATCACCGGCTTGAGAGCGTGCCCAATGCGCTGGAACAGGCCAAACAGGCTGCGGCGGCCATCGTCGGACGCACCGGGCCGACGCCCGAGGTTCCGTGGTTCTGGTCGGATCAATATGACTTCAAGCTGCAGATCGCCGGCTTGCCGTTCGACGCGGACCAGCAAGTGGTGCGCGGCGATCCGTCGGCGGGGGGATTTGCGGTGTTCCACCTGAACGGCGACAGAATCGTCTGCGTCGAGGCCGTCAACGCCCCGCCGGAGTTCATGGCCGGCAAGCAGTTGATCGGCAAGGCGACGCGGGTGGACTTGGGCAAGCTGGCCGATCCTGCGACTTCGATGAAGGCTGTGGCGGCCGGGTGACCCGAAGCCTTTCCCTCCCCGTTCCGGGGAGGGGGGTCGCGTAGCGACCGGGTGGGGGCGGCCCGGCAGGGTCGCACTTGCTGGTGATGCGAGACAAGTCGGTGGGATGTCGCCTTGCCGCCCCCACCCGACCTCGCTCCGCTCGGCCACCCTCCCCCGCAGGGGGAGGGAGAGGTGCGGCGCCGCTCCTCGTCGCCGCAGTGCAACAAAACTGTTGCGCTTTTCGTTTGGGGACGATCAAGCTGCGACTTCAACGCGGCGGGGGCGAATGACGAGAGCTTTCGACGAAATGAACGGCGGCGGGTCGGGTGCGATCCGTGACAGCTACAAGACCCTGGCGGCATGGCTGGAAAACGCGCCGGCCGATCTGCTGCAGGCGCGCTCGCGCCAGGCGGAGCTGTTCTTCCGCCGCATGGGCGTGACCTTCGCCGTCTATGGCGACGAGGAATCCAACGAACGCCTGATCCCCTTCGACGTCGTGCCGCGCATCATCGGCGCGGACGAATGGAGCGGACTGGAAAAAGGGTTGAAGCAGCGGGTCACCGCCATCAACGCCTTCCTGAAAGACATCTATGGCGCGCAGGAATGCATCAAGGCGGGCATCGTCCCCGCCGACCTGATCCTGACCAATCCGCACTATCGGCCCGAGATGCAGGGGCGCCGTCCGCCGGGCGATGTCTGGTGCCATATCTCGGGTGTCGATCTGGTCCGTACCGGCGAGGACGGCTTCTACGTGCTGGAAGACAACTGCCGCACGCCGTCGGGGGTCTCCTACATGCTGGAGAACCGCGAGATGATGATGCGGCTGTTCCCCGATCTGTTCGCGGAACACGCCGTGCGGCCGGTCGAAATCTATACCGACATGCTGCTGCGTTCGCTCCAGGCCTCGGCGCCGGCGGGCGCGGGGGCGGACCCGACTATCGTCGTCCTGACGCCGGGGCCGTTCAACTCGGCCTACTATGAGCACAGCTTCCTGGCCGACAAGCTGGGGGTCGAACTGGTCCAGGGCACCGACCTGTTCGTCAATGACGACACGGTCTTCATGCGCACGACCGAGGGGCCGAAACGGGTCGATGTCATCTATCGCCGCATCGACGACGACTTCATCGATCCCCTGACCTTCATGCCGAACTCGACGGTCGGGGTGCCGGGACTGATGTCGGCCTATTTCGCCGGGCGCGTCACACTGGCCAATGCCATCGGCACGGGCGTGGCCGACGACAAGGCCGTCTATACCTATATGCCCGAGATCATCCGCTTCTTCACCGGCGAGGATGCAATCCTGCAGAACGTGCCGACCTGGCGTTGCCGCGAGGCGGATGCCTTGAAAGAAGTGCTGGATAAGCTGCCGGAACTGGTGGTCAAGGAAGTCGGCGGATCGGGCGGCTACGGCATGCTGGTCGGGCCGACTTCGACCAAGGCCGAGATCGAGGCCTTCCGCGCCAAGTTGATCGCCGACCCCGATGACTTCATCGCCCAGCCGACGCTGAGCCTGTCGACCGCCCCGACCCTGAACGGGGGCGATCTTTCGCCCCGCCACGTCGATCTGCGGCCGTTCGTCCTGTCCAGCCCGGCCGGGGTGCGGGTCGCGCCCGGCGGCCTGACGCGGGTCGCGCTGAAAGAGGGGTCGCTGGTGGTCAACTCCAGCCAGGGCGGCGGAACCAAGGACACCTGGGTGCTGGACAACTGATGCTTTCACGCACTGCAGACAGCCTTTACTGGACCGGCCGCTATATGGAGCGGGCGGATTTCCTCGCGCGGATTCTTGAGGCGGCCATTCGCCTGGCCGCCTTGCCGGCCAAGGACCAGGCCACGGTCACGGCCTGGGCGGGCGCCATCGCCTCGTCGGGGGTCAAGAGCGGCTTCGACGCCTCGGGGCGTACAATCTCCGAGAAGTCGGTCCGGGAATATCTGGCCTTCGGCTACGACAACTCCACCTCGATCAAGGCCTGCATCACCAAGGCGCGGACCAATGCGCGTTCGGTGCGGACGGCCCTGACCATCGAGTTGTGGGAGGCGATCAACGGCGCCTGGAACGGTCTGAACGAACTGGGCGAACCCACCAAGCGGGACGACTTCACCAACTTCCTCGACTTCGTGAAATCGACGTCCCTGGCGGTCGAGGGCGCCTCGTCGCGGACCATGCTGCGCAACGACGCCTACTGGTTCCTGCGGCTCGGCATGGCGATCGAGCGGGCGGACAACACCGCGCGCCTGCTGGACGTGAAATATCACCTGCTGCTGCCGCCCGGCGAACGGGTGGGCGGACAACTGGACTATTTCCAGTGGACGACGCTGCTGCGCGAGGTCTCGGCCCTCACCGCCTATCGCTGGGTCTATCGCGAGAGCGTTCGGCCCTGGCTGGTGGCGGACCTGCTGGTTCTGAACCGCCAGATGCCGCGTTCGCTGGCGTCGTGCCAGGGGATGATCGTCAGCTATCTGGAGCGGCTGGCGACCGATTACGGGCGGCGCGGCCCGGCGCAGCGGTTGGCCTCCAACCGCCTGACCCAGTTCAACGAGGCCAAGATCGAGGACATCTTCCAGTCCGGCCTGCATGAATATATTCAGGGTTTCCTGAACCAGAACAACGCCCTGGCTGCGGCCGTCCAAGAACAGTATCTGGTCTGACCATGCGGATTCGGATCGACCACTCCACCCGCTATGCCTACGCCCGCCCGGCGCGGTTCATCGTGCAGATGCTGCGGCTGACGCCGCGCTCGTGCGAGGGCCAGCAGGTGCGCGACTGGCGCATCGAGACCGATGTGGACGCCCGCCTGCGTCGCAGCGAAGACGCCTTCGGCAATGTGGTTCACAGCCTCTATACCGAGCGGCCGACCGACGCCCTGACCATCCGGGTCACGGGCGAGGTGGCGACGGTGAATACGGGCGGCGTGGTGCGGGGCCAAGCCGAGCGGCTGTCGCCCATCGTCTTCCTGCGCGAGACGCCGATGACCAAGCCAGATGCGGCCATTGACGACTTCGCCCGCTCGATCCCTGAAGGCGCGACCCTGGGCCGGATGCATGCCCTGATGGGGGCGCTGAAGCAGGATGTGGCGTTCGAGGTCGGCTCGACCTCGGCCAGCCACACCGCCGCCGAGGCCTTCGCCCAAAAGCGCGGCGTCTGTCAGGATCACGCCCAGATCTTCATCGCGTCGGCGCGCCGGATGGGGGTTCCCGCCCGCTATGTCTCGGGCCACCTCAGCCGCCAGGACGGCAAGCACGACCAGGACGCCGCCCACGCCTGGGCCGAGGCCTGGGTCGAGAACCTGGGCTGGGTCGGCTTCGATCCGGCCAACGGCATCAGCCCGACCGAACACTATGTCCGCGTCGCTGTCGGTCTGGATGCGCGCGAGGCCACGCCGATCCGGGGCACCAGCTATGGCGGCGGTCAGGAGACCCTGACGGTCGCCCTGAATGTGCGGCCCGTGCAACAGACCCAACAACAACTGCAGTCGCGCGGATGGCCCTGATAGGCATGTCGCGCGAATCTGTTAGCGTCATCGGATTCGCAACGCGGGGAGCGGATAGAGCGAAGTGACCTATTGCGTAGGCATGCTGGTGGACGAAGGGTTGGCGATGATCGCCGACACGCGCACCAATGCGGGCGTGGACAACATCTCGTCCTACCGAAAGCTGCACATCTACAAGTCGCCCGGCGAGCGGATGCTGGCGGTGGCGACGGCGGGCAATCTGTCGGTGACCCAGACGGCGCTGGCCATGGCGTCGGCGGGTGTGAAACTGCCCGACTCCATCGACGTCGAGACGCTGGAGACCGCGCCGACCCTGTTTCGCGCGGCCCAACTGCTTGGCCATGCGATGGCCAGCGTGCGCGCCAGCATCAATACGCCGCCGACCCCGACGGCCGACGGGCTGAACGTCACGGCCTCCATGCTGCTGGGCGGTCAGATCTCGGGCGGCAAGATGGGCCTGTATCTGATCTATGGTCAGGGTAATTTCATCGAGTGCGGGCCGGACACCCCCTATCTTCAGATCGGCGAGCTGAAGTACGGCAAGCCCATCCTTGATCGCGCCCTGCACAGTTCGACGACCTTGTCCGAAGCGGTGAAGCTGGGGCTGATCTCGTTCGACTCGACCATCCGTTCGAACATCGCCGTCGGGCCGCCGCTGGACCTGATCGTCATGCCGCGCGACCAGCTGAGCGGCACCGCGCGGCGTATCGAAGCCGATGATCCCTATTTCCGCGATCTGGGCCGCCGCTGGTCTGAGGCTCTGGCCGCCGCCCACCGCGCCATGCCCGATCCGACCTGGCTGGATGTGGACAAGACGCCGGCGCCGAGGGCGATGACCGTCGTGAGCTGATTAAGATTGCGATTTGTTCGCAATTTGGCTTGTGCGACATATTGAAGCTGGTTATTGCGACCGCATCGCAAAATCAGACCAAAAGGTCGCAAGACTATGTCCGACTCCCGCGCCGCCGCGCTCCGCTCGCTCCTGTTCGCCTCCAGCGCCGCCGGCATGCTGATCGCCGCCCCCGCTTTCGCCGCTGACGCCGCCGCCGAAGACGGGGTGATCGTCACGGCGGACCAGCAACAGCCCGCCAATCTGGGCACCATCGACGTCAATGGGCAGCGCGTTCGCCGCGAGCCGCAATCCTCCAAGTTCGTCGCCCCCCTGGTCGATACGCCGCGCAGCGTCACCATCATTCCTCAGCAGGTCATCGAGCAGATCGGCGCGACCTCGCTGCAGGACCTGTTGCGCACCTCGCCTGGCATCACCTTCGGCGCAGGCGAGGGTGGCCAGCCGCTGGCCGACCGTCCGTTCATTCGCGGCCAGTCGTCGGGCAACAATATTTTTGTCGACGGCATCCGGGATTCGGGAGGCCAGCAGCGCGAAGTCTTCAACCTGGAACAGGTCGAGGTCGTGAAGGGGCCTGACTCGGCCTATTCCGGCCGGGGTTCGGGCGGCGGCTCGATCAACCTGTCGTCCAAGTCGCCGAAGCTGGTGGACTTCACCAATGTCTCGCTGGGCGCCGGCACGGACAGCTACTGGCGCGGCACGATCGACCAGAACTGGGCCATCAGCGACACCGCCGGCTTCCGCATCAACGTCCTGTCGGCTTCGGGCGATGTGGCGCGTCGCAACGCGGTCGATTACGACAAGCTCGGTGTCGCCGCCTCGTTCGCCGTGGGCATCGACACCGATACGACCGCGACGCTCAGCCTCAACTACCTCGATAGCAATCAGATGCCTGACTACGGCATTCCGCTTTATACCAAGCGCGGCGGCGCGACGGCGCCGCGCGAGAATGCCGAAGGCATTCTGAACGTGCCGTACGACACCTTCTACGGCCTGACTGCGCGCGACTATCTGAACAATACGGTCAAGAGCGCCACCCTGGTGCTGGAGCATCGGCTGACGCAGAACCTGACGCTGCGCAACAGCACCCGCTATGCCGAGACGCTGAACGACTATGTCGTCACCAATCCCGGCGACGGCGGCGCCGCCGTCCTGATCGGCGACACCTGGTGGATGAAGCGGGGCCTGAAGTCGCGCTGGAACCCTGTCGATACGACCGCCAACGTCACCGAACTGTTCGGCACGTTCAATACCGACGCAATCAAGCACAGCTTCAGCCTGGGCGCCGAATTCACCCATGAGGTCAACAAGAACGCGTCTTGGACCGTGACGTCTCTGACGGGAACCGCCTGTCCTGCGCCGCTGACCGGCGTGGACTGCACCCCGCTCTACAACCCCAATCCGAGCGATCCGTGGACGGGCACCAAGGTTCGCGGCGCCGTCACCTCGAACACGACGGACACCAAGGCCATCTATGGCTTCGACTCCATCGAGATCGGCGACAAGTGGTTGGTGAACCTCGGCCTGCGCTGGGACGACTATTCGGTGGACGGTGTCGCTTCGACGGGCGCCTCTGTCGCCGAAGCGTCGTGGGACTTCGTGAACTATCAGGTCGGCGTAGTGTACAAGCCGACCCGCCAGACCAGCGTCTATGCGTCCTATTCGACCTCCTCGACGCCGCCCACGATCAGCGGCGGCGACGGCAACTCCAGCGCTACACCGGCCCAAGCTGTGCTCGATCCGGAAGACACGACCAGCTATGAGGTGGGCGCCAAGGCCAGCCTGTTCCGCGACCAGCTTCAGTTGAGCGCGGCGGCCTTCCACCTGACCCGCAAGAACGCCAATGTCGTGGTCGGTCCCGCACCGACGGATTTGGGTCAGGTCGGCGAAATCCAGGTCGATGGCGTCGAGCTCGGCATCTCCGGCAACATCACGCCCCTGTGGCAGGTGTTCGGTGGTTACACCTATCAGACCAGCGAACTGGTCAAGGGCGCCGTCACCTTCCCTGTGCCGGGAGGCCCCGCCGTGCCCAGCCCGCTGGAGGGACAGGCCTTGGGGAATACGCCCAAGCATAACGTCAGCCTGTTCTCGACCTATAAAATCACGTCGAAACTGACGGCCGGCGGCGGCGTCTATTATGTCTCGCGCTCCAACGGCGGTAACCAGGGCGGCGCCGGCGGCGGCACGAATGCGATCTACGCTCCTGCTTATACTCGCCTCGACGCCTTCGCCTCCTACGACCTGACGGATCGCGCCACCCTGCAACTGAACGTGCAGAATGCAGCGGACGAGGATTACATCATCCGCACCAACGGCGTTCACCATGCCGACCCGGCGCCGGGGCGTTCGGCCACCCTGGCCCTGAACCTGCGCTTCTAAAGGCCGCCTTCGCAGCCTATCCTGACGGCCCCGCGATCCCCCGCGGGGCCGTTTCTTCTTTCCGAACGAGGCCGTCGTGCTGCTGCAGATACCGGAAGTCTTCTCCAAGGCCGAGGTGAAGGCCTTGCGCGAACGGCTGGACGCCGGTCCCTGGAGCGACGGCAACGCCACCTCGGGCCATCAGTCGGCGACGGCGAAGAAGAACCTGCAACTGCCCGAGGATTCTGAGGTCGCGCGAGAGGTCTCGGCCCTGGTCGTTCAGGCTTTGAACGCCAATCCCATGTTCGTGGCAGCGGCCTTGCCGCACACGATCTTTCCGCCCCTGTTCAACCGCTACGAAGGCGGGGGCGAGTTCGGCCTGCATGTGGACAACGCCATTCGCCAGGCGCGCGGGGGCGGGGCGATGCGCATCCGCAGCGACCTGTCGGCGACCCTGTTCCTGTCCGAGCCCGAGGATTACGACGGCGGCGAGTTGATCATCGAGGAGATGTACGGGTCGCAGTCGATCAAGCTGCCGGCCGGCGATCTGGTCCTGTATCCGTCCAAGAGCCTGCACAGCGTCACGCCGGTGACGCGCGGGGCGCGGGTGTCGTCCTTCATGTGGATGCAGAGCCTGGTCCGCGACGACGCCGACCGCGAGACGTTGTTCCGCCTGGACATCGCCACCCAGCGGGTCGGGCTGGACAAGGGACCCAAGGATCAGGCGGTGATCGAACTGACCGGCGTCTATCACAATCTGCTGCGTCGCTGGGCCGAGGTCTGAGGCGCAAGGTGTCGCGGCGCTGCTGAATGCTATTGCAACCCGTTCGCAACAATGGCACAGCGACGGCGTGACCGAACTCGCCACACAGCGTCAGGCCGAAACCGCAGCCAAGGGGCCCAAACCCAAGGCGGCGCTGAACGGCGCGCGGTCGTTTTGGCTGAAACAGCTTCATAGCTGGCACTGGATTTCGGCGGCGGTCAGCCTGGTGGGCATGATCCTGTTCGCCGTCACCGGCATCACCCTGAACCACGCGGCCTCGATCCCCGGCAATCCTGTCACGGTCGAACAGACCGCGACCCTGCCGGCGCCGCTGTTGCAGCGACTGGCGGCCTTCCCGCAGGAGACGACCGATCCCGTTCCCGACTCCGTCGCGCGCTGGGCGTCCGAGGCGCTGAAGGTCGAGATCGCCGGCAAGCCGACCGAGACAACGCCCGAAGAAGTCTACGTGGCCCTGGCCATGCCGGGCGGCGACGGATGGGTGACGATCGACCGTTCAAACGGCGATACCCTGCATGAGAAGACCACCCGTGGCTGGATCGCCTACCTCAACGACCTACACAAGGGCCGTAACGCCGGCTCGGTCTGGTTCTGGTTCATCGACGTCTTCGCCGTCGCCTGCACCATCTTCGCCCTGACGGGGCTGGGCCTGATGTTCCTGCACGCCAAGGGTCGGCCCTCGACCTGGCCGCTGGCGGCGTTGGGCCTGCTGATCCCCGTCGTCATCGCCCTGATCTTCATTCACTGACGAGTTTTCCGATGCGCCTGCTCCCCATCGTCATCACCACAGTCGGCCTCGCCGCCGCCGCTGCGCCCGTCATGGCCGCCGACCTGACGGTGTCGGTCGAGATTCCGCGCCTGAACACCGCCTCCTATCACCGCCCCTATGTCGCCGTGTGGATCGAGAAGCCGGACCAGTCGGCCGAGCGGACCCTGGCCGTCTGGTATCAGCAGACCCGCAACAACGAAGGCGACGGCAAGGACTGGCTGAAGGACCTGCGCACCTGGTGGCGCAAGGGCGGCCGGGCCATGAGCCTGCCGGCCGACGGCGTGTCGGGCGCGACCCGCGCGCCGGGTCGCCAGACGGTCACCTTGCCGGCCGCGCGCCTGGCCGGCCTGCAACCGGGCCAATACAACATCGTCGTCGAGGCGGCCCGTGAGCTGGGCGGCCGCGAGGTCGTGCGCGTGCCCTTCCGCTGGGGCGCCGCCAACGCCGGCGCCGGAACCGGCTCTACCGAACTGGGCGCCGTGCGCGTCGCCGTCTCTCGCTAAGGATCATGACCATGAAGAAGACGATCGCTCTCCTCACGCTGGCCGCAGCCTTGGCCGCCCCCATGGCCGCCCAGGCGCACCGCGCCTGGCTGGCGCCGACGGCCACGACCCTGTCGGGCACGGACGCCTGGGTCGGGTTCGACGCCGGCATGTCGAACCAGGTGTTCAACCCCGATCACGCCGCCATGCGCCTGAACGGCCTGGCCATCACCGCGCCGGACGGTTCGGCGGTTCAGCCCGAGCACGCCATGCAGGGCCAGTATCGCTCGACCTTCGACGCGCACCTGACGCAGAACGGCACCTACAAGATCGCCAACGTCATGGGCGGCGTCATGGCCAGCTACAAGCTGAACGGCGAACAGAAGCGTTGGCGCGGCGCGGCGGCCGAATATCCGGCGGGCCTGCCTGAGGGCGCGACCGACGTGCAGGCGACCCGCACCGCCAGCCGCATCGAGACCTTCGTCACCCTGAACAACCCGACCGACACCGTCTTCAAGACGACCGGCGAAGGGCTTGAGCTGGTTCCCGTGACCCATCCCAACGACCTGGTCGTCGGCGAGCCCGCCACCTTCAAGCTGCTGAACAATGGCCAGCCGGCGTCGGGCCTTGAGGTCACCGTGGCGCGCGGCGCTATCCGCTATCGCGACAATCCCGAGGAATCGACTGTCACGACCGGCGCCGACGGCGCCTTCACCGTGACCTGGCCGGAAGCGGGCATGTACTGGCTGAACGCCTCGGTCCGCACCGAAGGTCAGGGCGAAACGCTCGGTTCCAACGCCAGCTATGTGGCGGCGATGGAAGTCCTGCCCTAAGCGACAGGGATGTCAGACACACCCTTCTCGCGCGGTTCACGCGCCGCCCCGCCCACGGTCAATCTCGGTGACGCCAGCCCGCTGGCCGACCGCGCCGACAACCGCGTGCTGGTGCCCGTCATCGCGAGGGCACCGCCCCGTCCGCCCAGCGACCTGATCCGTGCGCTGGGCGGCGAGACCATGGGCACGACCTGGAGCGCGCGCGTGATCGCACCTCCAGGCGTGGGCGAAGCGGCGATCCAAGACGCGATCGAACAGGAGCTGGCGGCCGTCGTCGCCCTGTTCAGCCCGTGGGATCCGTCCAGCGAGATCAGTCGATTCAATAATGCGCCGGCCGGTTTCTGGGCGGTGTCGCCGCCGTTCTGGGATCTGGTGGATGCGGCGATGACCCTGGGGGACGAGACGAACGGGGCGGTCGATCCGACGCTTGGAGCGCTGGTCGACCTGTGGGGTTTCGGCCCGCCCGGACCACGCTCGGCCCTGCTGCCTGTGCCGTCCGAGGATGAGATCGCGGCGGCCATGGCCGTGTCCGGCTGGCAGAAGCTGCGGCTGAATCCCGAGGCGCGCGGCGTGATGCAGATGGGCGGAATGAAGCTGGATTTCTCCGGCATCGCCAAGGGGCATGCGGTGGACCGGGTGTCCGACCGGCTGATGGCGATGGGCGCGACCTCGCACCTGATCGAGATCGGCGGCGAGTTGAAGGGACGCGGCGTCAAGCCGGACGCCCAACCCTGGTGGGTTGAGATCGAGCGGGTCGAGGGTTCGCCTGCACCCCACACCGTGGCGGCCCTGTTCGATTTAGCCGTGGCGACCAGCGGCGATTATCGCCGGGCGTTCCGCCATGACGGCCGGCTGTATCCCCACACCCTCGACGGTTCGACCGGGCGCCCGGTCAGCAACAATCTGAGCTCGGTCACGGTGCTGCACGCCTCGGCCATGATGGCCGACGCCTACGCCACGGCGCTGACGGTCATGGGGCCGTTCGAGGGGCCGGAGTATGCCGAGGCGCTGGGGCTGATCGCCCACTTCGTCGAGCGCACCGAGCGCGGGCCGGTCGAGCGGATGACGTCGGCCTTCGCCGCCCTTATGGACGATCCCGACGGAGATCGGCCGGGGTGACAGCCGATCCGCAGCGCTGGCTGTGGGCGGTCGGGGCGTTCCTGCTTTGGCTGGCCCTGATCGCCGTCATCGTCTGGCGCGAACGCCGGGCCAGGGCGGCGGCGCGCGCGCAGTCTGACGTCTTTTCGGGCGCTGGGGCCGGGGCGGGCGAGGGCCAGGCGGTGCTGATCGCCTTCGCCAGCCAGACGGGTTTCGCCGAGGAACTGGCCTGGATGACGGCGCGCGCCTTGAGCGACGGCGGCGTGGGCGCGCGCGTGGTGTCTTTCGCCGATCTGGACTTGCAGACCCTGAAGGCGACGGACCGGGCGCTGCTGATCGTCTCCACGACGGGGGAGGGCGATCCGCCCGACAGCGCGGCCCGGTTCGTGCGCAAAACCATGGGCGCGACGGCGAAATTGTCAGGGCTGCGGTTCGGTCTGCTGGCGCTCGGCGACCGCAGCTACGACCAGTTCTGCGGCTTCGGCCATGCTGTGGACGGTTGGCTGAGACGGTCGGGAGCCGAACCCCTGTTCGATACGGTCGAGGTCGACAACGGCGAGGCCGGCGCCATCCGCCACTGGCAGCACCAGCTGAACCAGATCACCGGCAGCGTCACCGCCCCCGACTGGACCCCGCCGGCCTACGACCCCTGGCGGTTGGTCGAGCGGACCCTGGTCAATCCCGGCAGTCCGGGCGGCGAGGCGTTTCATCTGGCGTTCGAACCTGTGGACGCGGCGCCCGACTGGTCGGCCGGCGACATCGCCGAGGTGGGCCTGCCCGAGCGGGACGGCGTCACGCCAGGCTCGCGCGAATATTCCATCGCCTCCCTTCCGTCGGACGGCCGGGTCGAGTTCCTGATCCGCCTGATGCGCCATCCCGATGGGACGCCGGGCTTGGCTTCGGGCTGGCTGACCCAAGACCTGGCGGTCGGCGGCGAGATCGGGATGCGGCTGCGCACCAACCGCAGCTTCCACGGCCCGGCGGACGCGACGCCGATGATCCTGATCGGCAACGGCACGGGGATCGCCGGACTGCGGGCGCACCTGAAGACGCGGACAGCGGCAGGCGGGGCGTGGCTGTTGTTCGGCGAACGGACGCAGGCGCACGACGCCTTCTTCGATGCGGAACTGCAGGCCTGGCGGGCGTCGGGCGTGCTGCGGCGGCTGGACCGGTCCTTCTCGCGCGATGCGGGCGACGGGCGCTATGTGCAGGATCTGGTCGCGGCGGCGACGGACGAGCTGCGAGACTGGGTCGCGCGCGGGGCGACGATCTATGTCTGCGGCAGCCTGGAAGGGATGTCCCAAGGTGTGCATGCGGCGCTGGAGAATGCGCTGGGCGCGGATGTGGTGCTGACGATGCTGGAAGACGGGCGGTATCGGCGGGACGTCTATTAGGCTTCGGCCATGTCGGTCCGTTGGTTAGACCGTGATGCCGTCAGAGCCGCGAGGCTGGCGAAGCTGAGGAAAAACGTGATCGCATACTCTGCATAGGTCGGCGCCACATAGATGCGCCAGGTTTCGCTGCCTAACGCAGGCCATTGACCCATAGATGCACGGATTACGCTTTGGTCCACAATGAGCCAGACCGCCGGAACTACGACCAGCATCGTAGCCACGAGAACAGTGGCAATCGCCGAAAGGCGTCGTCCAAACAGCCATGCCCCGACGACGACCAGCGTTCCGATGATCCAAGCCATAAGCATTTCCGGACGACCATAGATTGGCAACAGCCAAAATGATCGGATAAGCGGCAGGCTCGGCCATACTGCAAGCAGCGCTACATAAAGAATGGCTGAGCAGGCCATTCCGCAAACGCCGGTCAAGAATGTGGCTCGCTTTAACTTCAAGCGATCAAACTAACCCAACCGCCCCAGCAGCTCGGCCGCAAATGTGGACAGGGTGTCGTCGCGCGCCCCCATGACGATGATGCGGTCCCCCGGTTGAGCGATCTCCACGATCCGGTCGCCGCACGCCGCGCGCGTCGCGAGCGCCTCCGCCTGACGGCCCGCGGCGCGGACGCCGGAGGCGATGTCCTCGGACCCGACGCTGCGGTCGGTGGTGCCGCCGTAATAGACCGGCTCGGGCATCAGCAGAACGTCGTCCTCCCGCATCAGACCGGCGAAGCCGTCGATGAACTCCGACTTCATCAGCTTCAGCGGGCCAAACCCGTGCGGCTGGAACAGGATCAGCAGCCGCCCGTCGAAGGCGTGCAGGGTCTTCAGCGTGGCGGCGATCTTGTCCGGGTTATGGGCGAAGTCGTCGATGACGGTGATGTCGCCGGTCGTCCCGACCACCTCCATGCGGCGACGGATGCCGGCGAAGGTCTCCAGCGCCTTGACCGCCTCGCTGGTCGGCACGCCCAGCGCCCGGGTCGCGCCCAGCGCCGCCAGCGCATTGGCGACATTGTGCGCGCCGGGGACGTTCAGGATGACATCGTGCTCGCTCCAGCCCTCGATCAGGCGGAACTTCATGCCCGTCGGCAGGGGCTGGAGATCATGGCCGGACAGGTCGGCCTTCTCCTCGCCCAGGCCGAAGGTGATGGCCTTGCCGGCGGGCAGGGTCTGCGCCAGGGCCGCCGTCTCGGGATTGTCGAGGTTCAACACGGCCGTCGTCGCACGGGCGGTGAAGCCGCCGAACAGGTTGCGCAGTTCCTCCATCGACTTGTGGTCCAGCGAGATGTTGGACACCACGGCGACCGTCGGGTCATAGCCGGCGATGGAACCGTCGCTTTCGTCCACCTCCGACACGAACACGTCGGGGCCGCCGATCAGGGCGCTGGCGAACGGATGGTCGGCGTCGGCGAAGTTCTTCATCACCGCCCCGTTCATGACGGTGGGTTGGCGGCCCGCCTGATGCAGGATCCAGGCGATCATGCCGGTGATGGTGGACTTGCCGCTGGTGCCCGCCACGCCGACGGAGGTCGAGGCGGCGTTGAAGATTTCGCTGAGCAACTGGGGCCGGGTCTTTATGATCGCGCCGGCGCGTTTCGCCGCCCCGATGTCGGGCACTGTCTCCTCGATGGCGCCGGTGGCGATCACGGTCTGATCGGCGCGCGTCACGCCCGACCCGTCCTGGGGATGCAGGGTCACGCCGTGGGCGCGCAGCCAGTCGAACTTCTCGGGCGTGCGGCCTTGATCCAGCGCGCGGTCCGAGCCCTCGATGGCTGCGCCGCGCGCCTGAAGGATCATGGCCAGGGGCAGCATGCCCGACCCGCCGATGCCGCAGAAGAAATAGGAGGCGTCTTGGTTCATGCCCCCTTAGAACAGGGGATCGGGCCGGTCCGCCAGTGGGGATCGCAAAAACGACGAAGAAGGCGGGCGTGGATACCAACAGCTTCAAGATCGGCGTCGTCTGCGCCAGTTCGCGGTTTTCGAAAGAGCGCGCCGAGGCGGTCGCGGTCTGGATGGCGCAGAACCATCCCGACCGCGACGTGGCGGTGGTGTTTCATCCCGCCTGCTTCCTGAAACACGGCCATTTCGCCGGCGACGACCGGGCGCGCGCCGACGCCTTCGTGGAGTTCGCCAACGACCCGCGCATCGACGCCATCTGGTTCGCGCGCGGCGGCTATGGCTCGTGTCGCATCGCCGACGCGGTGATCCCGCGCCTGGACGCCACAGCCCGCAAGAAGCGCTACATGGGCTATTCCGATGCGGGCAGCCTGCTGGCCGGGATGTACAAGGCGGGTTTCCAGCATCTGGCGCACGGGCCGATGGCCTCGGATTCGGTGCGCGACGACGCGACGGCGAAGGGCGCCCTGTCTTGGCTGACCACCGGGCGGACCGACTGGATCGAGCCTTCGCTGGCGACCGATCCGCGACCGGCCGTGGCCTTCAATCTCACCATCCTGAACGAGCTGACCGGCACGGCGCTGGAGCCGGATTTGTCCGGTCACGTCCTGATGCTGGAGGAGGTGTCGGAGGCCGCCTACCGGATCGACCGGATGATGTTTCATTTGACCAGCCAGGCGAGCATTCGGCGTGTGGCCGGGATTCGCCTGGGGCGTGTTTCGGATGTCACGCCAAACGATCCCGATTTCGGACAGACTCCTGAGGAGATCGTTCGATACTGGTGCCTGAGATCGGGCATAGCCTTCCTCGGAAACGCCGATATTGGGCACGACGGCGCCAACAAGGTCGTGCCCTTCGGTCGCGCGTGAGGCAAAGTGCACGCGGCGAAAAAGACACAGTCTCGCCTTGATCCGCAGCGCCGCCGCACCCGCCCTCTCGACAGAACGCCGGTCCTGACCTCAGATGCCGGTCCGCGAGGCGTTAGGACTTCGTTAGCCAAGGCGTTGGGGGACGCGGCGGTTTACGCCTTCTGCGATGCGGCGGTTCGTTCGGATATCGGGGGATGCCCGGACGAGCCGCCTGATCGCCCTTGCTGGCGATCAACCGTTCAGACTGAGCCGATCTAGATATAGCGCCCATGCTGTGCGCCCGGCTGGGGTCAGGACGACACGCATGCGGGGCTTGCGACCTAAAAAGCCGCGACGAAGCTGAACGTAGCCCAAGGCCTCCAGCCGCATCAGGTTGCTGGACAGACTATTGTTGGCAACCTCCAGCTCGGCGGCCAGTCGGGTGAAGTCCTCGATTTCGGCGCTCGAGAGATAGGCCATCACCGCTCGTCTCAACCGATGTGAAAAGGCGGGATCGCCGTCGGATGACGCCTTCACCTGCGGGCCTGGCGCATCAGGATGACGGCCGGGATGAAGGCCAGGCCGATCAGGCTGGCGCACATGATCGGCAGGGCGTCGAATGTTCCGACGCCGACCCAGGCCAATGCGGCTGCGGCGGCGAAGCTTCCCAGGCCGACCAGAACCAGCCAGCGACGATCGCTGGTGATGGCTGTGATCCACCAGGCGCAGCCCCATAGAATGAGCACGACCGAGGGCACGATATGGGCGGTGTGCACCGACTCGTTCGACATCTCGTTTCGCGTGAACATCGGGAAGACGATCACGGTCATCACCAGGGCGATGAAACTGGCGGACCAGGTCGCGAAAGCGGTTCGACTGAGGCGGACCCTGTTTGGCCCTATGGTCCTCCAAGCCGTCCAAGCCAGGGCGGCGAAGACGCAGAGGTGTGAGCCGATGATGGCCCACATGCCGACGAAATTCGAAATGGGGCCTGTGACGGGCATTCCGGGTTGCGGTACGCCATCGATCAAGCACGCGACCAGAATGGCCAGCAGAGCAAAGCCGTAAGCGCCGCCGAACACGGCGATCAACAGCAGGAAGGGCGCGGGTGCTCCTCGACCTGCGATCGCCAGTCGCTTGAGATAGGCGAGATCGTCCGCCTCAGGGCGCGTGGGGCTGTCAGTCATCAATGCTCTCCAAAAGGGATCTGATAACTTTGAATTACAAACTAGTCGAGTCAAGGCGTGGTCTTGATGCGACAGGAGTCGCTTGTATGCGCGGCGGGCGCTAAAGGTCGCCGGGTGCGTTTCGACGAAAGATTCATCGATGAACTGAAGGCCCGCCTTCGGCCGTCCGACGTGATCGGGCGGACGGTGAAGCTGAAACGTCAGGGGCGCGAATATGTCGGCCTGTCGCCCTTCTCCAAGGAGAAGTCGCCGTCGTTCTTCGTCAACGACGACAAGGGGTTCTTCCACGACTTCTCGTCCGGCAAGCACGGCGACATCATCTCCTTCCTGCAGGAGACGGAGCGGCTCAGCTTCGTCGAGGCGGTGCAGCGGCTCGCCGGCGAGGCCGGTATGCAACTGCCGGCGGAAGACCCCAAGGAGGCCGAGCGCGAGCAGAAGCGGGCGGGCCTGTCGGACTGGATGGATCTGGCCCAGAAATGGTTCGCCGCCAATCTGCGCCGCACGCCCGGCAAGGCGGCGCGGGAATATCTGGAAAAACGCGGCCTGCCCGAGGATCAGTGGGAGCGGTTCGGCCTGGGCTATGCGCCCAACGACCGCGAGGGGCTGAAACAGGCCCTGATCCAGCGCGGCGCCAAGCCCGCCGAACTGGTCGAGGCCGGGATGCTGATCTCGCCCGAAAGCGGCGGCCAGCCCTATGACCGGTTCCGCGACCGGCTGATGTTCCCCATCCTGGATGCACGGGGCCGGATCGTCAGCTTCGGCGGCCGGGCCATGAACCCCGACGATCGCGCCAAATATCTGAACGGCCCGGAAAGCCCGCTCTTCCACAAGGGCGCGACCCTCTACGGCCTGCCCGAGGCGCGGCGCATCTTGGGTGCTGAGAGCAAGAACGATCAGGCCATCATCGTGGTCGAAGGCTACATGGACGTCATCGCCTGCCAGCGCGCGGGCCTGCCGGCCGTGGCGCCGATGGGCACGGCTCTGACGGAAGAGCAGATGGAGCGGCTGTGGCGGGTGTCGTCCGAGCCGGTGCTGTGTTTCGACGGGGATGCGGCCGGCTTGCGCGCCGCCTATCGCGCCATCGAACGGTCGCTGCCGTTGCTGAAGGCCGGGCGCTCGTTCCGGTTCTCGCTGCTGGGCGCCGGACAGGATCCCGACGACATCCTGCGCGAAAAGGGCGCCCCGGCGCTGCGCCAGGCCCTGGCCGACACCCATGGGTTCGCCGAGGTGCTGTTCCGCCGTGAACAGGATCTGGAGCCGCTGGACACGCCGGAACGCAAGGCTGGCTTCAAGGCGCGGCTGAGGAACACCGCTTCGGCCATTCAGGACAAGGATCTGGCCGAACAATACCGCCGCGACCTGTTCGACCGTTTCGACGCCCTGTTCCCGCGCAGTCCCCAACGCGCGCCCTGGACGCCGGGGCAGGGCAGGCGCGGTTTCGGTCCGCCGCCCAAGCTGGGCCAGACGGCGGAAGGGGCCCAGGCGATGCAGTCGCTGTTCCGCGCTATCGAGCCGGTGCCAGCGGCCTTGGCCCACGGCGCCATCGACGATCCCGAACGGATGGACGACCATCTGGAGGAGATCGCCGCCCACGGTTTCGGCGACAAAGGGCTGGATGGCCTGGCTCAGGAACTGGTTCGCATGCGTCTGTCGGGACATAGCCTTGACTCTGCCGCCCTGCGACGCCATCTGGCGCAATCGGGTCATGATGCCTTAGTGCGCGAGGTCGAGAAGGCGGCGGCAAAGTCCGGCGCGCCTTTCCTGGCCGCAAATGCGCCCCTCGCCGAGGCAAGGGTCCGATGGTCGCAGGCGTTCGACGCTTCGACGCGGGTCGCCGCGTTGGAGGACGCCTTGGCTCATGCACGTGATGTGCCTGGGCAGGATGAGGCGTTTCGCCGGCTTAAGGCCGAGCGGGATGCGCTTCGCCGTGCGATCAAAGCCGGGACGATTTGGGAAGACAGCGCGGGCTCGTAACCTTACGGCCCGCCAGGCATTGTATTTTTCGCCGGGGCGGATTGATCACCCCCTCCGGCTGGAGACAGACTGACTATGAACGCACAGACCGAGACGCAGGACACCGAGGTTTCGACCGATGGACCCCTGCTCGATCTGACCGACGCCGGCGTCAAGAAGTTCATCAAACAGGCCAAGGCCCGTGGCTATGTGACGATGGAGGAGCTGAACAAGGTTCTGCCGTCCGAAGAAGTCACGCCCGACGCCATTGAAGACACCCTGGCCATGTTGTCCGAGATGGGCGTCAACGTCGTCGAGGCCGAGGAGGACGCGCAGGAGCAGCAGTCCACCGACGTCGCCGCCGCCGCCGGCACCGCCGTCGCCGAGGCGCCCGCCAAGGCCGCCTATGACCGCACCGATGACCCGGTGCGGATGTATCTGCGCGAGATGGGCTCGGTCGAACTGCTGAGCCGCGAGGGCGAAATCGCCATCGCCAAGCGGATCGAGGCCGGCCGCGACGCCATGATCTCGGGTCTGTGCGAAAGCGCCCTGACCTTCGAGGCCATCATGGTGTGGCGCGACGAGCTGGAGAACAACCGCATCCTGCTGCGCGAGGTCATCGACCTCGACGCCACTTACGGTGTGCTGAACCCGTCGTCCCTGCCCGGCGCCGCTCAGCCCGAGGCTGAGGCGGAAGAAGAAACCGAGGAAAAACCGGCGGCCGAGGCCAAGCCCGAATCCGACGACGACGATGACGACGACGATTTCGACGACGGCGGCGGCATGTCCATCTCGGCGCTGGAAGCCGAGCTGCGCGATGGCGTGATGGAGGTGCTGAACCTGATCGCCGCCGACTTCGGCGCGTTCCGGGGGCTGCAGGACAAGCTGGTCCAGACCCGCCTGAAGGGCGAGGTGCTGAGCGCCAAGGACGAGAAGGCTTATCGCGCCCTGACGCTGTCCATCTCGGACCGTCTGAAGACGATGAAGCTGAACAATAACCGCATCGAGGCCCTGGTCGAGCAGCTTTATGCGATCAACAAGCGCCTGATCGGTCTGGAAGGCCGTCTGCTGCGTCTGGCCGACAGCTACGGCATCTCGCGGCCTGAGTTCCTCAAGGCCTATTTCGGCGCCGAACTGGACCCGACCTGGACCGAGCGGATCAAGGACCAAGGCGTGCGCTGGACCAAGTTCAGCGACAACGAAGCGACGCAGATCGCGACCATTCGCAGCGACGTCGCCGCCGTGGCGCTCGAAGCCGGCCTGCCGATCGACGACTATCGCCGCATTGTCCAGACCGTGCAGAAGGGCGAACGCGAAGCGCGGCAAGCCAAGAAGGAAATGGTCGAGGCCAACCTGCGCCTCGTGATCTCCATCGCCAAGAAATACACCAACCGCGGCCTGCAGTTCCTGGACCTGATCCAGGAAGGCAACATCGGCCTGATGAAGGCGGTCGACAAGTTCGAGTACCGTCGCGGCTACAAGTTCTCGACCTACGCGACCTGGTGGATCCGTCAGGCGATCACCCGCTCCATCGCCGACCAGGCGCGGACGATCCGCATCCCGGTGCACATGATCGAGACGATCAACAAGATCGTCCGCACGTCGCGCCAGATGCTGCATGAGATCGGCCGCGAGCCGACGCCGGAAGAACTGGCCGAAAAGCTGGCCATGCCGCTGGAGAAGGTCCGCAAGGTCCTGAAGATCGCCAAGGAGCCGATCTCGCTGGAAACCCCGATCGGGGACGAGGAAGACAGCCACCTGGGCGACTTCATCGAGGACAAGAACGCCGTCCTGCCCATCGACGCTGCCATCCAGTCGAACCTGCGCGAGACCACCACCCGCGTGCTGGCGTCGCTGACGCCGCGCGAGGAACGGGTTCTGCGGATGCGTTTCGGCATCGGCATGAACACCGACCACACGCTGGAAGAAGTCGGCCAGCAGTTCTCGGTGACGCGCGAACGGATCCGTCAGATCGAGGCCAAGGCGCTTCGCAAGCTGAAGCACCCGTCGCGGTCGCGCAAACTGCGATCCTTCCTGGACAGCTGAAGACGATCAGGGGCGGCTCCGACGGGGCCGCCCTTTTTCTTGGCAGGCGACATGGGTCGAAAGCACGTCAACCTCGGCACGGCGCCCGCCAAGGCCGACCTGCCGCAAAAGCTTTGCTCCGCCTGCGGCCTGCAGTTCGCGTGGCGCAAGAAGTGGGTGCGGGACTGGGAACAGGTGCGGTTCTGCTCGGACAGGTGTCGGGCCAAGGGCGCGTCCGAAGATCAACGGTAGATGGCTCTCCGCCTCGTGACCGCGAGCGATCCGGGAATCAGATAGCGTCGCGACGATGTTTGCTGTGTCTCGCGCCTCGCCTTTCCTGATCGCCCTCAGCGTCGTGCTGATTCTGAGCGGCTGCGTGCGGCGGCCGCCCGAGCCGCTGCGGCCCTCACCCTATCCGTCGCGCACCGAGGCGCCCCTGGTCGGGGGGTTGGTGGATCGGGCCATCGATGGGGGCACGCAGGGCGCAGTCGTGCGCGAGGGGCGGGACCTGGGGCGGTGCCTGGCCGAGCTGAACGCCGCGCGGGTGCGGTTCAGCCCCGTGCCGGATCGCCAGAACACCGCGACCTGCGGCCTGAGCCAAGGCGGGGTTCTGGGCGCCGACCTGGGGACCGTGGCGCGCATGACGCCCGGGGATGTGGAGATGACCTGCCAGACGGCGCTGGCGCTGAGCATATGGCGACGCCAGTCGCTGGAGCCGGCGGCGCGCGAGATCCTGGGTTCGGACGTGGTCCAGATCGATCACATGGGCGCCTACGCCTGTCGCAACGTGAACAACGGCGTGGGGTCCAACCGCATCAGCGCCCATGCCCAGGCGGCGGCGCTGGACTTCGCCGGGGTGCGGCTGAGGGACGGGCGGCGGATCATGGTGGCCAGGGACTGGAGCGGCGACACGGCCGAGGCGCGTTTCCTGCGCCGCATCCGCGACGACGCCTGCCGCATCTTCGGTACGACGCTGAGCCCCGACTACAACGCCGTCCACCACGACCATCTGCATCTGGAGGCGACAGACACGCGGTTCTGTCGCTAACGCAACGGTTTCGCCTGAGGCGGATTACGGCTTCATGCGCGGTGAACTGAAGACCTATCAGGCCAAGCGCCGGTTCGGCGAGACCCCGGAGCCGAAAGGCGCCAAGGGCGGGCGGTCGAAAGGCGGGTTCCGCTATCTGATCCAGCGTCATGCGGCGACGCGGCTGCATTATGATTTCCGCATCGAGGCGGACGGAGTGCTTAAATCCTGGGCCGTGACCAAGGCGCCGTCACGCGACACGGCGGTCAAACGGTTGGCGGTCGAGGTCGAAGACCATCCGCTGGATTACGGCTCGTTCGAAGGCACGATCCCGGACGGAAACTATGGCGCCGGCACGGTGCAGATGTGGGACATCGGAACCTGGGAGCCGCAGGAGCCGGACCTTGAGGCGGCATGGGCCAAGGGTCAGATCAAGATGATCCTTCACGGCGAGCGGCTGAAGGGCAAATGGGCGCTGATCCGTTTGAAGAGCGACCGGGGCAAGCCGTCCAAACGGAACAACTGGCTCCTGCTGAAGGAGAAGGACGAGTTCGCCGTGGCGGGCGAGGGTGACGCCTTGGCCGAGATCGACGCCTCGGTCACCACGGGTCGGTCGCTGGCCGAGATTGCGGACGGGACCAAGGAATGGACGGCGTCCAAGCCGACGGGGCGCAAGGGCCCGGCCAAGCCCAAGCCGTCGAAGGCGGCGGCGAAGGCCAGCAAGCCGCCGGCCTTTATCCCGATCCAGCTGTGCAAGGTGACCGACCACCCGCCAGGCGGCGCTGGTTGGGCGCACGAGATCAAGTTCGATGGTTATCGCATCCAGATCGGCGTCGGCGGCGGTCGGGCGGTGCTGAGGACGCGCAAGGGTCTGGACTGGAGCGACCGGTTCCCGGACCTGGCGGCGAACGCGGCGACATGGCCCGATGCGGTGATCGACGGCGAACTGTGCGCGCTGGACGACGATCACATGCCGGACTTCGGGGCGTTGCAGGCTGCGATCTCGGACGAGAAGACGGGGGGGCTGGTCTATTTCGCCTTCGACCTGCTGTTCGAGGGGGCGGAGGATCTGCGCAAACTGCCGCTGTCGCATCGCAAGGCGCGGCTGCAGGCCTATGTGGACCGGATCGGCAAGGCGGGCGCAACGCGGCTGCGCTACGTCGAGCATTTCGCCTCGACCGGGCAGGCGGTGCTGGAAAGCGCCTGCAAGATGGATCTGGAAGGTGTGATCTCCAAGAAGCTCGACGCGCCCTATCACGCGGGGCGGTCATCGACCTGGCTGAAGTCCAAATGCCGGGGGCGCGACGAGGTGGTGATCGGCGGCTGGTCGTCGGAGGGCGGGACGCGGTTTCGGTCTCTGCTGGTCGGAGTGCGCGACAAGAAGGGCCTGCGCTATCTCGGCCGGGTTGGGACCGGCTATGGCGAGGCGGTGACGAAGACTTTGGTCCCGGCGCTGAAGGGCGTGGCGGCCGACAAGTCTCCCTTTGGCGGGACAGGCGCGCCCAAGGCGGCCAAGGACATCCACTGGGTCAAGCCGGTGCTGGTCGCCGAGGTTGAACATGGCGGATATACCGAGGCGGGCTCGCTGAGGCAGGCGGCGTTCAAGGGGTTGCGCGAGGACAAGACCGCCGCCGAAGTGACGCAGGCGCCGCAACCGCCAACGGAGATGGGCGAGGCCGACACGAAGGCGACCACGACGGTGCGGGCGGCGGGAAAGCCCGGCAAGGTGGTCGTGGCGGGGGTGACGATCTCCAGCCCTGACAAGGTGCTATGGCCCGCCGTCGGCGAGCGGCCGGCGATCACCAAGGCGGACCTAGCGCGATACTACGAGACGGCGGCCGAGCGCATCCTTCCCCATGTGGCGGACCGGCCGACCTCGATCATTCGCGCGCCCGAGGGGATCGGCGGCGAGACCTTCTTCCAGCGCCACGCCATGGCGGGGTCGAACCCGCGCCTGAAGCTGATCGACGTCAAGGCGCGCACCCCCTACGTCGCCGCCGTCGATGTGGGCGGCCTGGTCGCCATCGCCCAGTCGGGCGGGCTGGAGCTGCATCCCTGGGGCTGTGCGCCCGGCGCGCCGGAGGTCCCGGACCAGATCACCTTCGACCTGGATCCCGACGAGGGACTGGATTTCGCCGACGTGATCGCGGCGGCCAAGGGGGTGAAGGCGAAGATCGAGGCGCTGGGCCTAGCGGCCTTCGTCAAGACGACCGGGGGCAAGGGGTTGCACGTCGTCGTGCCGATCAAGACCGACGCCCGATCGCGCGTCACCTGGGACCAGAACAAGGCCTTCGCCAAGGCGGTCGCCGAGGCCATCCGCGTCGAGGCGCCGGACCGGTTCACCACGACCCTGGCCAAGAAGGCGCGGGGCGGAAAGATCTTCATCGACTATCTGCGAAACGGGCGGATGGCGACGGCGGTCGCGCCCTGGTCGCCGCGCGCCCGGCCGGGGGCGGGGATCGCCTTCCCGCTGTCGTGGGGGCAGGTGAGGGCGGGGCTGGACCCGGCCGCGTTCAATCTATGGACCTATGAGGCGCTGCTGAAAAAGCCCGATCCGTGGGCTGACTTCCGCGCCTCGGCGGTCAGCCTGAAGCCGGCGTTGAAGGCGATGGGGGTGAGTTCGAAATAGTCAGGCGGCGGCCTTCTTCTTCGCCGCCGGCTTCTTCTGTGCGGCCTTCTTCGCCGGCGCCTTCTTGGCGGCGGGTTTCTTCGCCCCCGTCGCCGAACCCTTCAGGCTGTTGCGCAGCGCCGCCATCAGGTCGATGACGTTGGTGTCGTCCGGTTCGGCGACGTCGACCACGCCCTTGCCGCCCTTGGACTTGGTCTTGATCATGGCGCGCAGGGCGTCGTCGTAGCCGTCCTTGAAGTCGGACGGATCGAAGTCCGCCTCCTTCTGACCGATGATGCGGGCGGCGATCTCGACCATGTCGGGGTCCGCCTTCACGGTCGGGATGTCGTCGAAATAGTCGTCGGAATCACGCACCTCGTCATGGGCGCGCAGGGTGTAGGCGATCAGGCCCTTGTCCCGCACTTCCAGCGCCAACTGACGTTCCTTGCCGCGCAGGACCAGGCAGCCCAGGGCGACCTTGCCCTGTTTCTTCATGGCGTCGCGGATGACGGCGAAGGCCTCGACGCCCGCGCCCTTTTCGGGGACGACGAAGAAGGGATCGTCCCAATACAGACGGTCGATTTCCGACTCGTCGACGAACTTGTCGATGGAGATGGTCTTGGTGCTTTCCAGCTTCACCTTGTCGAAGTCGGCGTCGTCGAACAGGACGTATTCGTCCTTGGACACCTCATAGCCGCGCACCAGGTCGCTGCGCTCGACCGGGCCGGTGTCGGGGTCGGTCGGCACCATGCGGATGCGGTTGTTGGTGTCGGGATTGATCAGGTGAAACCGCACGTCGTTCGTGCTGGTCGTCGCCGTGTAGAGGGCCACCGGACAGGTGACCAGCGACAGCTTCAGATGTCCTTGCCAGGTGGGGCGAGCGGCCATGTCGTTTCTCCTCGATCCATGACAATGCACCGGGGCGATTTGGGTTCGGACATGGCCGCCCGACGTCAGACGTGGGTCAGGCCTTGCCGTCGAAGACGACCTCGAACCCACCCCACATCATGCGCTTGCCGTCAAAGGGCATGTCCATGTCGGCGAAGCCGGGGTCGTCCTGCATCTTGCCGAAACAGGCGTCGGCGGTGGCGCGGTCGGGCCATGTCACCCAGGAAAAGACCACGACTTCTCCGTCCTCCAGCTTCACGGCCATGGGGAAGCTGGTCAGCTTGCCGTCGGGAACGTCCTCGCCCCAGGTCTCGACCTGAGACAGGGCGCCGTATTTCTGGAACAGGGGCCAGGCGACCTCGGCGGACTTGACGTAGCGCGCCTTGTCCTCGGATTTTACGGGGGTCAGGAAGCCGGTCACATAGGTCATCGGTCGTCTCCTTGGTTTGGGTTCAGAGGTCGGCGACGGCGCGATCCAGCGCCGCGATGTCGATCTTGCGCATGGTCATCATGGACTGCATGGCGGCGGCTGCGCGCGCCGGGTCGGGATCTGTGGTCAGGTCCATCAGGCGGCGAGGCGTGATCTGCCACGACAGGCCCCAGCGGTCTTTCAGCCAGCCGCAGGCGTTCTCGCTGCCGCCGTCGGCGATCAGGGCGTCCCACAGGCGGTCGGTCTCGGCCTGATCCTCGGTCATGACCATGAAGGAGACGGCCTCGGTGAAGCGGAAGTTCGGGCCGCCGTTCAGAGCCACATACTCATGGCCCGCCAGTACGAACTGGACCGTCAGGACCGATCCGGCGGGACCGGACGGCGTATCGACGGGCGAGCGATTGACCGCCATCACGCGGCTGTCGGGCAAAAGGGAGACGTAGAAGGCGGTCGCCGCCTCTGCGTCGCCGTCGAACCACAGGCAGGGAACGATCTTGTCGGCCATCACGCGTCTCCTTCCGCGAGGGCGGCGAGTTGATCGGCGACGGCGCCCCAGCCCTGTTCGAAGCCCATCGCCTTATGCGTCTCGGCGGTCTTCTCGTCCCAATGGCGGGCGATGGAGGTGTAACGCGTGCCCCCGGCCTCGGGCTCGAAGGTGTCGATGCGGACAAAGTCCAGATCCCCGGACTGGGGAACCCAGCCCTCGGTGAAGGCGCCGGTCGAGACCAGTTTGCGGCCCGGCACGACCTCCAGGAAGACGCCGAAATGGGGATGGCGTTCGCCCTCGGGAGAGGCCATCTCGATATTGGCCCGTCCACCGACGCGCAGGTCCCAATCGACGACCGGGGTGGTCCAGGGGCGGGGGCAGAACCATTCGCCGGTGCGCTGGGTGTAGATCTTCCAGACGGTTTCTGGCGAGGCCTGGATCAGGCGGCTGATGCTGAGTTCGCGGGGGTCGGCCATCACGACACCAAGGCGTCGGCGGCGAAGGCCTCGGGGCCGGCGGAGACGGCGGCCGGGTCCATCCACATCGGCTCCCAGATATGGCCGTCGGGGTCGGCATAACCGCGACCGTACATGAAGCCGTGATCCTGGATCGGGTTGGGGTCCATCATGCCGCCCGCAGCGCCCGCCTTCTGCACCACCTCATCCACGGCTGCGCGGCTGTCGCACGAGAAGCACAGCGACATCTGGGCCGAGACATGGGCGTCGGGGATCTGGCGGTCGGTGAAGGTGCGCCATTTGTCGTGGGTCAGCAGCATGACGTGGATCACGTCCGACACCACCATGCAGGCGGCCGTGTCATCGCTGAACATTGGGTTTCTGGTCGCGCCGACGGCCTCGTAGAAGGCGATGGACTTGGGCAGGTCGGTGACGGGCAGGTTGATGAAAATCAGCTGGGACACGGCGTTTCCTCTCCTTGTTTGTTTGCGAAATCTGACTCCAATGATTATGATAGTCAACCATGAAGTTAGAAAAAGTAACCGAAAAGGCCGGACGCAAATATCACGACGCCTGTGGCGCGGCGCACGGGCTGGATCTGATCGGCGAGCGCTGGGCGCTGCTGGTCATCCGCGAACTGATGATGGGACCGCGCCGGTTCGGAGACCTGAGAAAGGATTTGCACGGCATCTCGGCCAATGTGCTGACGCAGCGGCTGGAGGGGCTGGAAGCGTCTGGCATCCTGCGGCGCAGAAAGCTGCCCCCGCCCGCCTCGGTCCAGGTCTATGAGCTGACGCCTTGGGGCTATGAGATCAAGCCGGTCTTCATGGTGCTGGGCGGCTGGGCGGCGCGCTCCCCGCTGCACGACCCGACCCTGCCGATCAGCGCGGTGTCGATCATGCAGTCGTTCGAGACGATGTTCGACCCGGGTCTGGCCGGCGATGCGGTCATGAGCCTGGGTTTCGTCTTCGGCGATGAAGGGTTCGTGGTGCAGGTCGAAGGCGGGATCATCACGACGCGCCGCGATGCGACGGACGCCGCCGAGGTCGTTCTGACGACGCAGCCGCCGCTGGTCGCCGCCTGCGTCTATGGCAAGGTTCCGCCCGCTGCCTTCGAGGCCGATGGGATGATGACCGTCACCGGCGATCGTGCCGTGTTCGACCGGTTCGCGGGCTTCTTCAACCTGCCGGAGAAAGCGGGGTGATTTCGCAGCCAAAGCGCGCGCAGTAGCGGGCGCGGACCTTGATGGCGACAGCCTCGGGGTCGAAGAGATCGAGGGACGATTTCATCATCTGCTCGGAATCTGGCGGCGTCTTGGAGACGGGCGGTCGACCTTGAGACATCGCCTGCAGATCGACCTCTGCGATATTGCGCGCCAAAAGCGTCGCGAAGATTCGCCGGGTCTCTGTCGCCGAGGGAGACTCTTGTCGAAACCACGACTCGATCAGCGCCCGGCGATCCGCAGGCGCTTCGATATCGGGCATGAAGGGCTCGGGAATATCCTCCAGCATCTGTTGCGCCAGAATGTCGGCGGCGGCCATAGCGGCCGGTGTCGGCCGCGGCCCTCTCCAAGGCGGCGTCTGGGAACGGCGTGGTCGCTCGGTCGTAAAGGGAATAGCGACGCGGAAGCGGCTTGGCTGGGCTCTACCGTCTATGGTCGCCGGGTTCAGCGTTCCGCGACGCACGACCTCCAAAGCACGCTCGCCGAAGCCTAGCCCTTCAGGCAATTCGGAGCGCACTTCGCAGTCTTTAGCCTGACCGCTTACGGTCGCGGTGCATTCGACGACGACGCGGCCGTCTATGCCCAACAATACCGCCAAGCCTGGGAAGTCGTTCTCAGACGCCGCAGGCGGGATTTTCCATGACGAAGAGGTGCGCTGCGCCAAGCTGGGCGAGGCGACCATCACCGTGGCTGCACCTATCACTGCCACCAACCAAACACGCATGACGATCCCCGACGGCTTCCCCTAGCGTGTTCGACGCTTAAGGCTTCAAGCCAGGATGTCCAGCAGGGTTCCGGTCATGTCGTCGGCGGTGCGGACCACGGCGGCGTTGGCGTTGAAGGCGGTCTTGGCCTGGAGGCGTTCGACGGTTTCCTCGGCCAGATTGTCGAGCGGTGCGGTCGCGGTGCGGCGCGCGCTGTTGTCGAAGCGCGTCTGGGCGCTGGTCATTCCGGCGGCGGCGATGGAAAGCGCTTGCATGACGAGGGTCCGGGCGAGGTGCGTTCGATCTCAAGACTGCGTCTTTCAGGTCAACGTCGCCTGAAGGAACAGGGTGAACGGTGTTTTCCGCCCCGCTTGCGCCCTTATTCGTGTATAGAGCGCCATCATTCGCCCGGCCTGAGGTCTGACCTCGGCCGGGCGCGGTCGTTTCAACGACCGCCCTTGTCCGTTTGCCCAGGTTTCCTATGCCCTTTCCCGCCGTCCATCCCGCGCTCGACCGCGCCCTGATCAACAAGGGCTATGCCGAACCAACCCCGGTTCAGGCCGCTGTCCTGGAAGCCGAATACGCTGGTCGCGACCTGCTGGTCTCGGCCCAGACGGGCTCGGGCAAAACCGTCGCCTTTGGTCTGGCTGCAGCCCCGACCCTGTTGGGCGACAAGCCGATCTTCGCCCCCGGCGGCGCGCCGCTGTGCCTGGCCATCGCCCCGACGCGGGAACTGGCCATGCAGGTCGCGGCCGAGCTGGAATGGCTGTACGCCGACTCCGGCGCCAAGATCGCCACCTGCGTCGGCGGCATGGATGCGCGCCGTGAAGCGCGCGCCCTCAGCTTCGGCGTCCACATCGTCGTCGGCACGCCCGGCCGCCTGAAGGATCACATCGACCGGGGCAACCTGGACCTGTCAGAGCTGAAGGTCGCCGTGCTGGACGAGGCCGACGAGATGCTGGACATGGGCTTCCGCGAAGATCTGGAGCACATCCTGGACCAGGCGCCGGCCGAACGCCGCACCCTGCTGTTCTCGGCGACCATCGCGCGCGAGATCGCGACCCTGGCCAAACGCTATCAGAAGGACGCGGTGCGCATCGACGCCACCGACAAGACGCGCCAGCACGCCGACATCGAATACCGCGCCTATCGCATCGCGCCGAACGAGATCGAGCATGCGGTGGTCAACACCCTGCGCTGGTTCGAGGCGCCGCGCGCCATGGTCTTCTGCTCCACGCGCGATAGCGTGCGTCACCTGCAATCCTCGCTGCTGGAGCGTGGTTTCTCGACCGTCAGCCTGTCGGGCGAGATGGGTCAGCGCGAGCGCACCGACGCGCTTCAGTCGCTGCGTGACGGCCGCGCCCGCGTCTGCGTCGCCACCGACGTGGCCGCGCGCGGTCTGGACCTGCCGGACCTGGGCCTGGTCATCCACGCCGAACTGCCGATGAACCGCGCCGGCCTGCTGCACCGTTCGGGCCGGACGGGCCGTGCGGGCAAGAAGGGCGTCTCCGTGATGCTGGTGCCGCACTCGCGCCGCCGCAAGGCGGAGCGTCTGATGGACGAGGCCGGCGTCGACGCCGTCTGGACCGGCGCGCCGACCTTCGACGAAATCCGCAAGGCCGACGAAGGCCGTCTGCTGTCGCCCGAGTTCTTCGAGGCCGAGGTCTCCGACGAGGACATGATCGTCGCCAAGCGGATGATCGCCGAGCGCACGCCCGACGAGATCGCCGCCGCCCTGGTGCGTCTGCTGCGCAAGGAACAGCCGGCGCCGGAAGAACTGTCCGATCCGGGCTCGGATCGCGGTCCCGCCAAGCGCGAACGCACCGTGCGCAACGACGACGGTACGGCGGCCCAGCCGTGGCCGGGCGACCGCCTGGGCTCCGACGACGTGGTCTGGTTCCGCCTGGACGTGGGCCGCAACAAGAATGCCGACCCGAAATGGCTGATCCCGCTGATCTGCCGCATCGGCGGCATCACCAAGCCCCAGATCGGCGCCATCCGCACCTTCCCCGACGAGACCCGTTTCGAGGTCGCCAAGACCCACGAAAAAGCCTTCCGCGAAGCCGTCGCTGCGTCCAAGGACGAGGTGAAGATCACGCCGTCGGAAGCCCCGACGCCGGGTTCGATGAAGGCCGGTCGGTACGAAGGCAAGCCGCGTCGCGAAGAAGGCGACCGTCCCTTCAAGAAGACCCCCTACAAGCGCGCCGACGGCGGCGCGGGCGACGCCCGTCCGGCCTTCAAGAAGCCCTGGGCGCCCAAGGCAGACGGCGGCGGCAACCCGCGCTCGAACGCAGCAGCCGACAAGCCGTTCGCCAAGAAGGCCTTCCAGGGCAAGCCGAACTTCAAGAAGGACGGCTTCAAGGGCAAGCCCAAGGGCTAAGGCGTTACACGTCTAAAGATTAGTCCGTCATCCTCGCTTTTGTGGCGAGGATCCAGACTCCCGGTGCCTGCAATTGTTCGCCACTTTCACTACCGGGAGTCTGGATACTAGGCACAAGGCCTAGGATGACGAGAGGGTAGAGCTGCCCTTGCCACCCGTCTCATCCGGGCGCACCTTCCGCTCATGAGCACGCCGTCCGCACCTGATGGTCGATACGCCTCGTTCGAGGCCTTCTATCCCTATTACATTCACGAGCATTCCAACCGCACGTGCCGACGCATCCACGTCGTGGGCACCGGCCTGGTGATCCTGGCGTTCGGGGTCTTTGTGGCGACGCAAAACCCCTGGTGGCTGCTGGCCATGCCGCTGCTCGGATACGGCTTCGCCTGGGTGGGGCATTTCTTCTTCGAGAAGAACCGGCCCGCGACGTTCAAATATCCGCTGTGGAGCCTGATGGGCGACTTCCGTCTGTTCTTCGAGACGGTGTCGGGCAAGCGCCGCTTCTGATCCGCATTTCAAGCTGCGCGGTTTTTTGAAACCGACTAGTCTGGTCCTGCGGCGCCTCGCCGCTGCTGGAGGGAGCGCTCATGAAATCCATCGCCATCGTCGCCGCCGCCTCGGTCCTGTTCGCCCCGGGCGTCAGCCTGGCGCAGAAGGCCGGGGCCAAGCCCGACTTCAATCTGGATCCCAACTATGGCTCGGTCGAGCTGGAGACGGGCTTCACGCCCGACCCCTGGACCAAGTCGATCCTGGCCGGCGGTTCGATCGCCGCTTCGGCCGCGCAATCGGGCTGCGAGGGCAAGGTGAGCGCCGCGCCCGACCTGCAACTGAACTTCACGGCCGGCGATCTGGACCTGACCATCAAGGCCCTGGCGTCCGAGGACACCACCCTGCTGGTCAACAGCCCCGGCGGCCGGTGGTATTGCGACGACGACAGCGGCGGCGACCTGGACCCGATGGTGACGATCTCCGATCCCGAGAGCGGCCGTTACGATATCTGGCTGGGCACCTATGACGACAGCATGGTCCAGTCGACGCTGCAGATCAGCGAACTGGGCGGCACGGACATGACCTCGGGGCCTGCGCCGAACATGGAACTGGAGCCCAACTACGGCACGGCCAATCTGCGCGGCGGGTTCACGCCCGATCCCTGGACCAAGTCGATACTTGCCGGCGGTTCGTCGCCCGCCTCGGCCGCCAAGTCGGGTTGCGAAGGCTCGGTCAGCGCGGCGCCGGACATTCAGATATTCTTCGAGCCGGGCGATTCCGACCTGACGTTCCGCGTGCGGGCCGAGGAGGACACCACCCTGCTGATCAACACGCCGAACGGCCGCTTCTATTGCGACGACGACAGCGGCGGCGATCTGGATCCCAAGGTCACGATCACCAATCCCCAGAGCGGCCGCTACGACATCTGGGTCGGCACCTATAACGGCTCGATGGTGCAATCGACGCTGGAAGTGTCCGAGTTGGACTGATCGCAGCTAGACGCAGACACGGAAACGCCGGCTGACCTTCGCGGTCAGCCGGCGTTTTCATTTCCGCATCGGATCAGTTGGAGGCGGTGGTCCAGGCCGGGGGGCAGCCGTCGAAGTCGCCGGCGTCGACGATGGTCAGGGTGCGCATGTTCAGACGCTGCGCCTGGTTCATCGAGCCACGGCCGTTGCCGGTGTAGAGGTCGACCTTCTGGCCCTTGATGGCGCCGCCGGTGTCCGACGCGTACCAGTAGCCGTCGTGGATCGTGCCGTCGGCCATACGCAGGCCCACCGTCTCGCGAATGAACAGCTTGGTGCGGCGGGGAATGACGCGGGGATCGACCGCGACGGTGCGCATGGCGATCGGACGGCAACCCAGGGAATCGTTGCCCGTCGCGCCGCCGCCGCCTGCGTGATAGAGGCGCGCCGATGCGCGCCAGTCGGGATCTGAGGCCATCATCTCGGCCTGTTCGGCGTTCAGCGCGGTTTCGATTTCGGTGGAACCGACGGTGGCGGCAAGGGTTTCAACCCTGACTTCATCCGCCGCTACGACATCATTGTAGGGGACAGGCCCGCTCGTCACAGACGACACGGCGGCCCAAAGCATGGCGATAGCAGCGGAAGCGCCGATCATGAGTTTCGCTCAGGAGACACCGGCTCCCAACGCCGCCGGCGCTGGCCTTGTCGCGTTAACTTGTGGCGAGAAAGCGGCCAAATCGTCCGGCGTGCTTTGCGTTACGATTTGTTTCTAAGTTAACACATTGTTTTTCATGATTTATCCATCCCCAGCTTGCGCGCCCGTGCGGCAAGCCAGGGACGGGTTCGGCTATCAGAATTTGAAGTTCAGACCCGCCTGAACGACGGGAAGGATCTTGTAATCGTCGGCCTCGGACTGGATGTCCTGCTCTTCCTGATCCAGCCGCGCCCGGAAAATGGGGTCGTTGGACAGGGTTCCGCCGCGCGCATCCAGATTGACCTGGGGCGAGTCGCCGAACGCGGCGCCGGCCAGGATGCGGAAGCCCAGGCGGCCGCCGCGCGTGAAGGTGTTGTCGTAACCGAAGCCGACGAAGGGCGCGGTGCTTTCCAGGTCGATGCGGCCCGTCAGCGTCCCGACCTGGGCCGGGGTGAAGGTCGCGCCGCCGACATTGACGTTGCCGGTGGGCGTGGCGTCCAGATCGATCTTGCGATCCCCGAAATAGGCGCCGCCCGAGATCAGGAAGCCGTTGCGGAACGGATGCACGTCCACGAAGGCGCCGGGCGACTTGAAGTCGATCTTGGCGTCGTAATCGATCCCCTTGTAGGTCTGGTCGCGATCCCAGTTCAGCACGTCATAGCCGCCGCGCAGCACGACGACGGGGCTGAGGGCGAACTGGGCCTGAAGGCCGGCGCCCGGCGTGCCGACCTGGGCGCCGACGGCGAAACGGCTGTCTTGCTGGGCGAGGGCCGACGCAGCGGGCAGGGCGGCCGTGACGACGGCGGCGACGAACAGGGCTTTCATGACGTGTATCCGAACAGGAGGGGAGGAGGTTTGCTTCACCCTGCCGGTGTGCCCCTGAAGATTGAGTTACGCAGCCTCGTCCCGCCGCGCCTCGGCCTCGCGCACGGCTTCGACGGCGCGGTCCAGCACCTCCAGTCCGGCGCCGGGCTGGATGGCTTCTACGGTCAGGATGCGGCGGAAGGCGCGCGCGCCGGGGCGGCCATGCATCAGGCCCAGCATGTGCCGGGCCATGGCGGGCAGGGCGAGTCCCTCGGCCAACCGCGCGGCCATATAGGGACGATAGCGGTCCAGCGCGGCAAAGGCGTCGGTGTCGGCGACGGCCTCGCCATACAGGCGACGGTCCGCCTGACCCAGGATGGCCGGCTCATGATAGGCGGCGCGGCCCAGCATGACCCCGTCCAGCTTGACCCCGTCTGCGTCGTCCAGATGGGCTTTGGCTTCGTCCATCGAGGCGATGCCGCCGTTGATCGAGATGTTCAGATGCGGCCGTTCGCGCTTCAGCCGGCGCACCAGGGCGTAATCCAGCGGCGGCACGTCGCGGTTCTCCTTGGGCGACAGACCCTTCAGCCAGGCCTTGCGCGCATGGACGACGAAGACCTCGATCCCGACGGCGGCGCAGGCGTCCACCGTGGCGAACAGGCTGACCGCCGGATCCTGATCGTCCACGCCGATGCGGCATTTGACGGTGGCGGGCACGGTCACCGCCTTGCGGATCGCCGCCATACAGTCAGCCACCAGCTCCGGCTCGCGCATCAGACAGGCCCCGAACCGGCCCGACTGGACCCGGTCGGACGGGCAGCCGACGTTCAGATTGATCTCGTCGTAACCGAAAGTCTCTCCGATCTTGGCCGCCTCAGCCAACTGCGCCGGATCCGACCCGCCCAGTTGCAGCGCCACCGGATGCTCCAACGCATCGAACCCCAACAGCCGCTCGCGATCCCCATGCAACACCGCCGGCGCCGTCACCATCTCGGTATACAGCAAGGCCCGCGTCGTCAGCGCACGGTGAAACGCCCGGCAATGCCGGTCGGTCCAATCCATCATTGGGGCGATGGAGAGCGTGCGGGAGGCGTTCAACGACATTATATTTGGAATCGACGTGCTGTTTGGCGACGGTCGCGATGGGGCTTCCCGCGCAGGAGAGCCGCTTTATAGGCGATGTCGTCTTTAAACGCGATGACACAGACCCTACCGGCTTAGTAGGTCGGCCGCGTCAAAATCGACGGCTTGCGGTGAGGCGGACGGTTCGGCCGAGCGGGTCCTGGTCGTCGCGGCCATAGCCCGGCGCCGGGAGGCCGTTGCCTAATGTTGCATCTGGCCGGGCGTCGAACAGGTTCTCGATTTCCAGTTCGAGGCGGAGACCATCGTTTCGACGCCGGCCGGCCTCCGTCGTTTCGGCTTGTTTCGTCTCCAGCACGGTGCTGATCTTGAGTCCGACGGTGGTCAGGGGCGACAGGGCAAGGTCTTGTGGACCGTCCTGGCCGACGTCGCGTCGAATGCGGGCGCTGCTGCGCCAGGCGGCGTTCAGGTTCGCGCCCCAACGCCCAAATCGACCATCCATTTTCAGTGTCAGCTGATGGCGGGACACCCCGCCTCCATCTCCGGACAGCCGGTCGAACGTGGGAAGATCGTCGCGGATGATCAGGCGATCCGCGAGCCGCCAGGTATGGCTGATGGAAACCTGGACAGAGCCTCGTCGGGGCGATCCAGGGGCGGCCCCGCCAAGGGGAATGTTGGCGGTCAGGCCGGACGAGAGGGTGTCGGAGGCGATCTCCTGCAAATTGATTGCGCGCTGATCGACGGCGAACAGACGCCCCGTCGCGTCTCTCAAAAATCGGTTCGGAAAGGCGGCCTCGGTCGCCGGCGTCAGCGCAGGCAGGGCGCCGATCGCGTCGGTCGATCGCGTGCTTTGCAGATCGACATTGCCCTGCACGCCCCAACGGCCGAACGGGCCTGCTGAGGCCCCGATCGACGCCGACTGCGTGTCTTGCGCTCGAAGGTCTGGACTGCCGCCGGTGAGCGGCAAGATTTCCACCGCTTCGCCGGATCGAAAGTCATAAACGGTCTGCGGTGCTCCGTAGAGGGCCGGTGCGAACCGTTGATCACGCGTGGGGGCGTCCGTTGCGCGGGACCATTGCCCCGTAAATCGATATCGGCCCGACGGCGTCCAGGCGAAGCCGGCGTTGAACCCTTGGCCGTCCGCGCCTGCGGTGTCCAACCGACTCAACCGCCCGCCGAGCGTGACGAGCAGGTCGCCCCATACGCCGCCCCGCTCGCCCTGCTGGGCTGACCATATGGGAAGCGTCAGACCGGACCTCATATCGAGCGCCTGCGAAGACTGGGCTGTCTCTTGGCCCGATGCGTCGGTGTCGGTTCGCGCGTGGGAATACTGCGCGTCCACCGTCATCAGCATCGGCCCCGCCGGAAGATCGACCAGGGTCCGATCCGCCGACAGGTTCGCGACCCCTGACAGGTTGCGGGCCGTCAGGTCGGAAACGCCATTCTGCCGGCTTTCAATGGCGACGGCGTCCAGGCCCATCCGCACCGACCAGCCGTAGGCCGAACCACTGACGCCGCCACTCGCGGTCAGGATGCTCGTGGCCTGTCGCGTATCGAGCACGCTTCCCGCGACCTGCGACGAAAACCGACTGCGCTGCTCCTGCGCGCTGGCGGTCAGCGATGTCGCCCAGTCGCCGAGCGTCCCTGTCATCGACAGGTTCGCCGCGGCGGTCTGGGTCGCGGGGCGCAACGTGCCGCCTTCGCGCTCGGGATTGTCTCTGACGACGCCTGATCGTTCATCCGCTCTGAGCGACGTCGTTCGCCCCGCCTCGACGCCGAACTGCAGCGTGTCGGTTTCCTTCAGTTGAGATTGACGGGCGTCGACCGCCAGGGTCGAGGTTCCCCCGGCCGTGGGTCGCGACGCCCGAGCCAGGCCGTCGCGACTTCTGAACTCGGGGACCAGGACGATGTTCACGACCCTCCGGGTGGGGTCGCCTCCATAGGTCGCGCCCGCCTGTTGCGGCAGAATTTCCAAGCGAGACAAGGCGTCCGGCGGAAAGCCGAGGAAGTTCCGGGGATCGACCACCCGACGACCATTGACGATCACCAACGGCGGCTGCTGCAGGCCGAGGTTTTCGCTGATGCGATTGATGACCTGCCCGATATCGTAGGCGCCGAGGTTGTCGATCTCCTCGGTTCCCAGCTCGCGCTCGGGCGCCAGCCTGGCGGCGCCCCTCCGACCGACGACGACGACCTCGTCCAGTTGAACCGGGGCGAGGGCCTCGGCCTGAACGCTGCTGGTCAAAATAAGGGGTAGGCAAAACAGCATCTGCGCGATCACCAAGACCTGCTGTTAGGGCCAGACCCGCGACCCTATTCGGTTTCTGCGAAGTGGCGCCAGAAACGAGAACAAAAAAGGCCGGACGTCGGAGACGCCCGGCCGAGGTTTTTCAGGTTTCAGAGAGGTCCAGACTCGTGCCGGGACTAGAGGATTTGCAGGCCGGGGATACGGATGGAGCCGCGCACGATCGTGCAGTTCCGGCCTGTCGGATTGATGGGCGGCAGCGCATTGTTGTTGAAGGTGGCCGTGTTGGTCGCGTTGTTCCAGGCGACGACGACTGTCCCGTAGCACGGATCATTGGCGACAGTGTTCGCGCCAATGGTCAGGGCGATGGAAGTGGTCGATCCCGGTACGACGGCTGCGCCCCAAGCACCTGTCGGCGCCACCGCCAGGCATGTGATGCTGCCGGGCGTGATGCTGCGGGTTGGGATGGGCGCGCTGGTCGCGCTGAGGGGGCTGGCCGTAACTGATACATTACAGGTTGCAGAAACGGTCTGCGAAAGCGTCACTGAACCCGATCCCGACACGCTGCCCGAGCTAGGCGAAAACGATTGCGCGAAGGATGGCGAAGCCATGGCGACCGTCGCGAAGGCTGCGGCGGCGAAGGAAAGTGTCTTGATCATGATAGTCCTCCCTAGTGCGGGCCGTGGTCGGCCCTGTGAAATTTGGACTGTCCCAATGTTTGGACGCCTATTAACAGCGCCGTCAACACTGATGAGTCAAGAAAAAATTGTTATTTTTCAGTATGATAAACCTGGCATGGCACGAAACCCCGACCGCAGTGGCGGTCGGGTAAAACAATCGTTGGCGCACCGACGGGCGTTAGCGCCGTCAGAAGCTCTTGGTCAGACGCACGGCGATCAGCCGTGGATCCAGGGTGAAGACGTTGGTGGTCAGTCCCGTGTCATCGGAGTTGGTGAAGGCGTCGACAATCGGCGCGTCGTCCAAGATATTCTTGACATAGGCCTGAAGGGTGAGGCCGCGCCGTTCATCCTTGACCGAGACTGACAGGTTAAGGTTGTCCCACCCTTCCAGCCGGTCGTATTCGGTGTTGTAAACGCGGAAGAAGCTCTCACCTTGGCGATAATAGTCACCGCGTACAGTCACATCCCAGTTGCCAAGGAACCAAGTGTATTGAGCCCCGATATTGGCGGTCCAGTTAGGCGAGTTGGGCAGTTCGTTGCCGCCTAGATCCGCCTCAAATCCGCGCCCGGCATTCGGAGCTTCCGTCAGGGGATTGTAGGTGAAGCCATAGAGAGCCCAGAATGGAAGGCTGGAATTAAGCTCGGGGTTGAAGGTGCCAAATCGCGATGAGCCGCCACACAAGGCACTGATCGCAAGGTTCGCAAACTCCGGCCCAAACGGGCTGTCCAGAATTCGTTCGACGTATTCAGTAGGCGCGACACAGTTCGATGGCACTTGAATCCATGGTCGAAGCACAGTCCAGTCCGGGTTGCCCTGCGTCCGGTCCATGACGTTGATGGACCCTTCACCATCGGCGATACGCGTGTTCAGATATCCGAAATTGCCATCGATCTGAAAGTTGGGAGTAGGCTTGTAAACAGCTTCCAACTCTACGCCCCAGATGGTGGCGTCAAAGTTCTCGTTCAGGGAAATGCGGTCAACGATCTGGGATACCTGATAGTCTTTGTAGTCGTAGTAGAAGGCGGTGGTGTTCAGCCGAAGCGCCCCATCCAAGAGCGTGTTCTTGGTGCCGATCTCGATGGCGTTCACATACTCGGGTTCGAATGTGCTGGCCAAGGGCAGGTATTCGACAATGCCAGGCTTCAGATCCAAGCGCGGCGGATTGGTCCCGCCTCCCTTGTAGCCACGCGATAACGAGGCATACACCAACGTGTCGTTGGTGAAGGATAGGTCCGGAGTCCAATCCAGGACCAGGCGCCCCGTGACTGCTTCCCACTGCTGTTCTATATCTGGAAGGGCGTAGTATCCACGACGTACAAAGCCGCCGGTTGAACTACCGGGGGTGCCGTCCCGGTCTGCTCCCAGTAGCAACTGGCTTGGATAGGGCGTTGTGACCTTACGGTCCTCTGTATAACGAAAGCCGGTAGTCAGACGCAGATTAGGCTTCAGGTCCCAGTATCCTTCACCAAACACCGCCCAGGAGCGGGTATGAATGACGTTCTTACTGCGAAAATAGTTATGCCCATCTCCGTTGATATCGCTCAAACGATTGGGGTCGACGTAAACACATTCTAGATCGCGATTTTCTTCACAAAGCTCGCTATTTCTTCCTGTAAAATCACTAAGGTCCTGATTATAAAAATATTCCGCGATAAGAGAAAACGTGTTGTTGAATACGTAGTAATCGTCTTGAGATTTGAAATCTAAATAGTTCGCACCAAGGCTGAAGTTGAACTTACCATCCATTTCGGACTGAAGTCGAAATTCTTGATACCATTGACGGTTATCTGACTGGCTGATGTCGGCCGAAAGTATGCGGTCTGAGGGACCGAGTTGCGGGTCGTTGTATATTCCGCCAGGCGTCGCTTTGGACGGTAGTGGATCGCCGAAAAAGTCGAGTGCCTTGCTGCTGTCCGAAAAAGCTGGGTTTGAGACGTATCGCGCATAATCCTGAGACGCGTAATAATCGTCCTTGGCATAGGCCGTCTGAGAATACAGCGTCAGCATATCGGTCAGATCAAATTCAAGATTGACCTGAAAGATGTCGTTCTTCGCGCGAAACACCGGATCGAAGTTGGTCGCGATTTCTCGCAGATTGCGTGACTGGACGACGCCTTCATAGGGGTCGGCGCCCAAGGGGATCAGGAAGGTTAGCTGCCCGTTGCTGTCCTGACCGATATCGACGGAGGTAGACAGAAATCGGATAGGCCCAAAGGATCCACCGTTCGGTGTGCCATAGGCGGCGTCTGCATACAGTGAGCCAGGCAGGCAACCCTGACTGAGTTGATCCTGGTTATAGGGTTGAACCACCGCTACCGATCCGACCTGCGTCAAACCAGGATCGCGTGTGCACAGCTGTTTTCCGGTGCGCGAGCGGTTGTCGTCTTCCTCGAAATGTTCCCAGATCGCATTGGCGCGGAACCGGGCGGTCGGCTCCCAGCGGGCCGACAGGCGGGTGGTGAACAGGTCGCGGTCGTTGACGTGGGTGTCGTTGAAGCTGTTGTAGTCGAAGCCGTCCCGCTTGGTGGCGGCGAAGGCGCCGCGCACGGCGAAGGTGTCGCCCAACGGGATGTTGACCATGGCCTGGGCGCGCTTGGTGTCGTAGTTGCCGAGTTCGCCGGTCACGAATGCTTCGGACTCGAAGCGCGGCAGTTCAGGGAACATGTTCACCACGCCGCCGGTGGCGTTGCGGCCATAAAGGGTGCCTTGCGGACCGCGAAGCACCTCGACCCGCGCGACATCCAGATACTCCTGCTCGAACAGCCGGTTTCGGATCAGGGGGGTGTTGTTGAAGCTGACGGCGACCGCCGGATCGCTGGAGGCGGAGACGGCCTTGGTGCCGACGCCCCGGATCGAAAAGTTGTACATGCTGAAGTTGGACTTGGAGAAGGTGACGTTCGGCACGGCGCGCAGCAGTTCCGAACCCCCTTCGATCCGCAGGGACTCCAGCGTTTCAGACGACAGCGCCGTGACCGCGATCGGCACGTCCTGGATCGACTGTTCGCGCTTTTGCGCCGTGACGATGATGTCGTCCACGACCGCAGGCGAAGGCTGGGTCTGACCCGCTGCAGTCTGCGCCAAGGCGGATCCCGAGGTGATCAGGAGGGCCGCTGTCGATACGGAGATTGCCAGACGCGCGCGAATACGGGCCGTTGAAGCCATGAAGTCCTCCCGAAGCGCGCCGGCTTTATCAGGGGCGCGTAATGTGCGTTTCCTCCCGCCTGTATTTTCCGCTCGGCGGGGCGGGGCCACCGGCGGTTGTCGTCAACTTCGCACTACTCACCGCCATGTCAATACCTATTGACAGCGATGTTGGTTGACGGTCATCCGAAAGCGGGCCGGATTGTCGGTGTCGGCGGCGTGAAGCTTGGCGCCACAAAGGGGGAGCGGGATGGACTTTGACGCCGTAATCGTTGGGTCGGGGCTGGCCGGTCTGGTGGCCGCGAACGAGTTGGTCCAGGCCGGACGTCGGGTGGCGCTGGTGGACCAGGAAAACGCCGCGAACCTGGGTGGTCAGGCCTATTGGTCGTTCGGCGGACTGTTCCTGGTCGACAGCCCCGAACAACGTCGCTTGGGCGTGCGCGACGGATTCGATCTGGCCTGGTCGGACTGGCGGGGCAGCGCAGGTTGGGACCGTCTGGACGGCGCGCTGGCGCAGGACGAATGGGCGACGCGTTGGGGCCGCGCCTATGTCGAGTTCGCAGCGGGCGAGAAACGCAGCTGGCTACGACGTCACGGCATTCGACTGACGCCGATGGTCGGCTGGGCCGAGCGGGGCGACGGCCGCGCCGACGGTCACGGCAACTCCGTGCCGCGATTCCATGTGGCGTGGGGAACGGGAACGGGCGTGAGCGGCCCCTTCGCAGCCCGTGCAATAGAGGCGGAGAAGCGCGGCGCGCTGTCGTTTCACCCGCGCTGTCGTGTCGACGAGCTGATCGTTGAGGCCGGGCGCGTCACAGGTATTTCAGGCGTCAAGCTGGCATCGGACGATGCGCCGCGTGGAGCGCCGTCCAACCGCGACGTGACGGGGTCCTTCACCCTGCGGGCCCCCGCCGTTCTGATCGCCACCGGGGGCATCGGCGGCGACCATGACAAGGTGCGACGTCTCTGGCCGGCCCGTTTGGGAACGGCGCCGCGCGAGATGATCACCGGCGTGCCCGCCTATGTCGACGGGCGGGGGCTGGACATCGCTGAGGCGGCCGGCGCGCGCCTCGTGAACCGGGACCGTATGTGGCACTACGTCGAGGGCATCCAGAACTGGAACCCCATCTGGTCCAGGCATGGCGTACGAATATTGCCGGGACCGTCGTCGCTCTGGCTCGACGCTTTGGGGCGGCGTCTGCCGTTTCCTGCCTTGCCGGGTTACGACACCCTGTCGACCCTGCGCCATCTGCGCACTACCCCGGATCTGGCGGCGCACGACCATTCCTGGTTCGTGCTGACCCAGGCGATCATCGAAAAGGAGTTCGCTCTGTCGGGCTCCGAGCAGAACGGCGACATCACTTCCGGCGAGTGGCTGCGAGTGCTCAAGACCCGACTAGGCAAGGGCGCATCCCCTGAAGTCGAAGCCTTCAAGACGCAAGGCGCGGATTTCGTGATTGCGAAGGATGTCGATACGCTGGTCGCGAAGATGAACGCCCTGACGGCGACGCCCCTTCTGGACGCGGCGGCGGTGCTTTCCATCATTGAGGCGCGCGACGCCCAGATCCAAAATCCCTATGCCAAGGACGTTCAGGTTCAGGGCATTCACAATGCTCGTCGCTATCTCGGCGATCGACTGGCGCGAGTCGCCAAGCCCCATCGCCTGCTTGATCCGGCGGCCGGCCCGCTGATCGCCGTCAAGCTTCATGTCCTCACGCGCAAGAGTCTCGGCGGCATTCAGACCGATCTGAGCAGTCGAGTTCTGAAAGCCGATGGATCGGTTCTCGAAGGTCTCTACGCCGCTGGCGAGGCCGCCGGGTTCGGGGGCGGCGGGGCCCACGGCTATAACGCCCTGGAGGGCAGCTTCCTGGGGAGCTGCATTTTCACAGGCCGTGCCGCTGGTCGCGCCATGAGCGACCTGGGCTGAGGACCGACCCCAGATCGCGCTGCTGGCGACGGTCTATGCTGCAATCCTCTTCCCCATGGCCGCGCCGTTCGGTTTTTGGATCCGGCGGACTAGTTGATCCGGGTCCAGGTCTGGGTGCGACACAGCAGGGGCGCGATACAGCCCCGCACGGACAACCGATCACGCTCGACCAGCGTCAGGGTTCCCCGAGCGGCGCGTTGGCCGCTGTCTGGATCGTAAAGCGGCCCGCCGTTCCAGGCGGTAGGACCGCCCGTGAACCCGTCCAAGACCCTTACGCCTCTTAGAGGGCGCTCACGCAGGTTCGGATCGCGATTGCGCACGTCCTTCTGGTCCGGGTTGCGCCGAAGCGGCGCGGCATCGACGACCCGACCGCACAATGCGGATCCGCAGGCGTGGATTTCGACGACCCCGCTCTGGGCGGCGGTGCGCCATTTGCCGATCAGAAGCCCATCCTGAGCCGTCGCCGACCCCGTGAGGACGAGGCCGGTGATCAGGGCGGCGGCGGCCCGAAACATCAACTGGAGACCAATAGGCTGTTGCGCAGCTCGACCGGGATTTGGTCGTAAAGCGTGGGTCCGGCCAAGCCCAGGCGCGCACGGGCCTGATCCAGAGGCTCAGCCATCAGAGCCTCATAATCCAGCCCCGGCAGCCAGGCGGCGCGGCGCCCACGACGCCAGGCCTGCAGGATGGCGCGTGCGCAGGGATGGCCCGTCCGAGCCCGCGCAGCTTCCACCGCGACACCGGCGGCGATCAGGCCGAAGCCGGCGCTTCGGGTCTGCGGCAGCGAGAAGGCGACCACACAGGCTTCGCCCAGCGCGTCGGTGCGATAGCCGGCGAGGATGTGCCAAAGGTCGTGGACATCGCGTAGACGGCGTGCATACCAGGCATAGGGATGGGCGGCCTCGATCTCGCTGTCTGCGACCTTCTGGCTTTCGCTCGCCAGGCCGTAGGCCGATAGATTGCGCTCGTCGATGAAGTCCAGATAGGCGCGACCCACGGAGTTCTGAGGCAGGGATTCCAGCCATGGCCGGTCGTGAAGGCGATCCGCTAGTTCGATCATCTTGAAGGCTTGTCGCGACCCTTCGGTCTGTTCCAGCATCTTGTGATAGCCGCGCCTGACCGAACTGCCGGCCAAGGCGTTCATGATCTCGAACACCTGGGTCGTGTCTTCCTTGTTGGCGATCAGTCGTCGCAAGGCGCGCAAGGCCCTCAGCGGCTGAACACGCCGAGGCTGAAGCCGACCGGCGGCGCGGGCGGGCGCTCGAAATGCTCCGTCATCGATCAATAGGTCCGCTGTCACTTGCTCTCTCCGGCCGCTGCGCTTAACCAATCTGCTATCTACATGGATGTAACTAACAACAATGTCAATAGAGCGCGTTCGTCGTCGTCGGCGCACCCCGGACGAAGCCCGCCAAGAGGCCTTGGTCTGCGCGCGTGCGCGGTTGCTCGCGGGTGGGCCGGATTCCGTCACGCTCAAGGCGGTGGCCGACGACCTGGGCATGACCCACGCCAACCTCATCCATCACTTCGGCTCGGCGGAGGGGCTCCAGTCGGCGCTTATGGGGTCCATGGTCGCGGACCTGTCCAACGCTCTGGATACGGCCATCGCGCGCCTGCGCACCGATGACGGCGCGCCGCTGGAACTGGTCAACGCCGTGTTCGACGCCTTTGCGGAAGGCGGAGCGGGCAAGCTGGCGGCCTGGATCGTGCTGAAGGGCGACCTTTCGCACCTCGAGCCAGTCCGCAGCGCCGTGAACGGGCTGGTGCACGCCATCCAGGACAAGCTTGGCGACCCCTCGGACGCCAGCCAGATTCGCCTGTCTTCGGCCGTCCTCTTCATCGCGTTGAGCGCCTTTGGCGAAGCCTTGATCGGAGAGCCGCTCAGGGACATGCTCGATCAGGACGAAGACGCCAGCCGCCGCGTCGTCGCGGGACTGCTGCCCTATTTCGTTGCGCGGTCCGAACGGTGAATCAGAAGAACAAGCTCACACGCAGTCGGGATTAAATCGTTCGGCGCCCGCCCAGTCGCACTGGCCATCGATGCAGTCGATCAGGTTGCTGTCGAAACGATTGGCGGCATGGTCGAAGACCTTGAACCATCCTCCGTCGTCCCACACGGCGGTCGGCATCTTCATCGGTGCGGCATAGGCGGCCTGGAACTTGGCGTAGTAGAGCCGGATGTTGTTGCAGTTCATGGTCGGCAGGCGACTATGCCAACCCACACCCCATTCACCGATGAAAACGGGCATGCCCTGGCCGGTCGTCGCGGCCCAGCGGGCCATCGTCTCCATGGGGTCGCGGATGTTCGCATCGGTCCAGGCGTCGGCGTAGTCGCCTTGGTTGTCGCCTGCGAAGGTCCAGGGATTATAGTGGTGGAAGGTCGCCATCACATAGGGATCGCGGCCCGCCCCGACGTCTGAAAGGTCAGGCCATGTCCGGGCCATTTCATCGGCGCCGAACCACTGGTTTCCGCCGATCACGACGATGCGCGCCTTGTCTCGCGCCCTGATTTGATCGTAGGCGACGCCCGTCATTCGCCGAAGGACGGCTGGCGGCATCGGATCGTGATTGGCGAGATGGGGCTCATTCAGGATTTCGAAGATCAGGCGATGATCCCGATCGCCGAACTGGTCGCTGATGTCGGCCCAGAGCCGACCGAGCACGTCGGCCCGACCGCTCTCTTTCAGTCGTTTCTCATGATGGGCGTTGATCACCACATAGAGGCCGGGTCTGGAAAGGGCGTAGTCGACGACGGCTTTCAACGCCGCCAGGCGAGGGGAGGCGAGGTCTATGCGGCCTGTGCCCGCGTCCGCCAGCGTGTCGCCATCGACGTCTTCGGTCCAGGTGACCGGAATCCGCACGACCCGAAAACCACGATCGTAATAGGCGTCGATCTTGGGCCGTGCCGCCTCCAGCGTCGGCGGATGTTGGCTGTTGTCGAACATCTGACCAAGATTGAAGCCCTTGCCCATCTGCGCTGCGGCCTCATGGGCGGTCGGCGCAGGCGTCGTGGACTGAACGGGCGAGAGGTTGGCGGCGGCCGAGAACGAAGGTTCTGCAACGCCAAGGGCGACGCAGAAAATCAAACCTGCTGCGATCTCTGCAATCTTCATGTCTGCGCACCCTACCGAAACGCCGCATTGACAGCGCTGTCTTTCACTTTGTCAACGCGTCGCGCGCACGCCGTAAACGACGCCGCCGCCCAGCAGGGCGATAGCAGCGGAGGCGATCATCAGGGTCGGCCAGTCCGAACGCGTCGGCCCCAGGGCGACGATCGCCAATACAGGGGCAAGAATGGCGGGCAGGGTGTTTGTCAGGTTCATCACGCCCAGATCGCGAGCGGTGTTCTTTCTCGAGGGCAGAATTTGAGCGACCAGCGCGGTGTCCACCGTGGTGTAGAGGCCGAACCCCAGCCCATAGAGAATATAGCCGACAAGCGGCCCAGGCCATTGCGGCCATAAGGCGAAAACCAGCAGCCCGCTCGCGAGCAAGCCGCCTGCCAGGAAAATGAACGGCTTGCGCCGTCCAAGGCGGTCCGAGAGCAGACCGCCGACGAACCCGGCGGCGAGGGTCAGAACCGTAGAAATGGCGATCAGCTTGGCCAGGCCGCTCTCGACCGTCGCGCCCGTGAACCGATCTGCATATCGCGCATAGTCCGCCAGATAGAAGAGCATATAGGCGCCGACCACGCTGGCGGCGATCTGGAAGCAGAATCGCGAGGCCCAGACGAAGCCGAAGTCCGCGCTGAGACGACTTCGCGGCTGAGACGTCGGGTCCGATGCGCGTGGCGGGCTCGGCCCTTCGCGCCAGGTCAGCAGCAAGGGCAGGACGCAGGCCGACACCAGGATGCTCAAAACGATCAGCCGTGCGGCGGCGGAGGGGAACAGAGGTGTCGCGATCAGCACGCCGCTGGCCGCACCCATGGGCGCAGCGAGGCCGATGAAGGCGGCCACGCGCCCCTTTTGATCGTCGGGCACCCTGTCAGCAAAGACCGCATGCAAAGGGGCGAACATCAGATTGAAGGCGAGCTGAAAGCCCATGATCGCGATGACCAGGCCGCGCGGTGAGTTCGCGGCCTCGATTGCGGCATAGGCCAGCAAGACGCCGATAAGACCGCACAGGATCCAGGGCCGGCGTCGGCCGAAGCGGCCCGGTGTGCGGTCGCTGATCCAGCCGGACCCGAGGTTGGCGAGGCTGGCGGTGACGGCGCCCCACAGCGTGACGAGGCTGAGCAGACCGATCTTGTCACCCGGAGCGAGGACGGCCGCCTGAAGCGGAATCAGCAGGGTCAACAGCGGCACGAAGGCGATAAAGGCGCCGACATAGGCCAGGGTCAGGATCGCGATGAATCCGGCGCCTACGCGGGCGGGCCCGGCCTGTTGAACGTCGTGGACGAACTGCATGGCGTGGAGCAGTGACGATTGTCTGCGTCCTTCGCGAGCGAAATCTTGCGAGCCCACGCGCAAACGGGCCATAGGTCGGGTTCGAACCGACGACTCGTTACGGGCGTCTGCGGGGGCGGGGACCAGGATGCCTGCGACGATCTATGATGTTGCCGCGCTGGCGGGCGTATCCATCAAATCCGTGTCTCGGGTGCTGAATCGCGAACCCAATGTCAGCGCGGCCCTTCAGGCCAAGGTTCAGGCCGCCGTCGAAAGCCTGGACTATCAGCCGAGCCTGTCGGCGCGCACCCTGGCTGGCGCGTCGTCCTATCTGATCGCGGCCTTCGTCGACGCCGATCTGACCCTGGAGCATTGGCGAAGCGGGCGCGGCAACGACTATCTCAGCCGGCTCGAATACGGCGCGCTCGTGGAGTGCCGCAAGGCCGGGTATCACCTTCTGGTGGAGCTTGTGGATTACGGTGCGCCGAGTCTGGAAACCCGGCTGCTATCCCTGTTGAGATCGCTACGGCCGGACGGGGTGTTGCTGACGCCGCCGAACGCCGACGATCCGACCGTGCTCGATATTCTGGAACGCACCGGGACGCCGTTCGTGCGATTGGGCGCCGACCGGGACCTGGGACGGGGAATGCGGGTCTTCATGGACGATCGTCAGGCCGCCATGGACATGACGGATCATCTGATTGGTCTGGGCCACCGAAGGCTCGGATTCGTCTCGGGGCCCGCCGCCTATGCCGCCAGTCAGGCGCGACGCGAAGGCTATGAGGCGGCGTTGGCGGCCCACGGCCTGATCGCGCAACCGGACTGGATCGTCGAAGGCGACTTCACCTTCGCCTCGGGCCGCAAGGCCGGCGAGTCGCTACTGACCTTGGCGCAGCCGCCCTCGGCCATCTTCGCCAGCAATGACGATATGGCCCTGGGCGTTCTCAATGCCGCAGCCGCCTTGGGCATCGCTGCGCCCGGCGGGATTTCCGTCTGCGGCTTTGATGATACGCCCAGCGCCATGTTCAGCACCCCGCCTCTGACGACAGTGCGCCAGCCGGTCGCAGAGATGGCGGCCGCCGCCACACGCATGTTGCTGAACGCCACGCGCTCGCCCGGCCACGCCGTCGAGAAGATCGACTATGTGCTCGTAGATCGAGCTTCGACACAGCCGCCGCGCTGAAATTTCTTTGGCGTTGACAGCGCTGTCAAACAACGGCAGTTTGAAGGTGGGAAACGGGCGCATCACGCGATGCGTCATCATGCTGGAGCTCTGGAAAACAGGGCCCGCGGGAGGGAAGACCATGATCCGCTTCAGACAATCGCTTCTGCTCGGCTGTGCGACGTTCGCGATCGCGGCCGGCGCAGGACAGGCTTTCGCACAGAGCGCCGAGCCGGCTGACAGACCCCAGGATAGCGCGACGGATGTCGGCGAGGTCGTCGTGACGGCCGAGCGCCGCGAACAATCCTTGCAGAACTATGCAGGCGTCGCCCAGGCCATTTCCGGCAAGGAACTGCAGGCGATCGGCATCGACCAGATCGAGGATCTGCAGTCCGCGGTGCCAGGCCTGTCGATCTCCAATCAGGAAGGCAACGTCCAGATCTACATCCGCGGCGTCGGTACGGCCAACAACACCGAACTGGGTGACCCATCGGCCGCCACTCACCTGAATGGCGTCTACCTGCCCCGGCCGCGCGGCCTCGGCGGCATGTTCTTCGACCTGGCGCGGGTCGAAATCGCCAAGGGCCCGCAAGGCACGCTGCGGGGACGCAACGCCGTCGCCGGCACCCTGAATATCATTCCCAACATGCCGCGATTGGGCGAGCGTTCCGGCTACGTCCAGGGCGAGGTGGGCAATCTGGAAACCACCGGCTATGAGGCCGCGCTGAACCTGCCTATCGGCGAGACCCAGGCGATCCGCGCCGCTATCTACGGCGTGGACAAGGGCACAGCCTACAAGAATGTCGGCAGCGACCAGACGCTTGACCCGACTGGCATCCAGGAGCTGTTTTCCGGCCGCTTGACCTACCTGTTCCAGCCGAACGACCGGTTCCGCCTCAGTCTGATGGGCGATTATGAGTCCGAGCGCGGCACCGGTTATCCCGCGACCAATATCCGCAATGGCCTGGTCGGCGGCGGCACGCCCGATCAACTGGAGCTGCGCGACGTGCTCTATCGCGGGCCGCAAGGACTGGTCGAGAATGACAACTGGGGTCTGGCGCTGAACGTGTCCTACGACTTCGGGCCTGCGGTGCTGGAATATTCAGCCAGCCGCCGCAATGTCGACTATTATCAGGTCAACGCCGCCAACGAGGGCGTTGTCCGTCCCGGATACGGGGCTTCGAACGTCGATTACGACAACTTCGGCACCCAGTATTGGCTGACCCTGTCGGAGTCCGACATCCACGAACTGCGTCTGTCGTCGCCGGCCGATTCCAAGGCGATCTGGTCCGCCGGCCTCTTCTATTTCAAGGAAAGCCAGCAGGTCGGCTTCCTGTCGGTCGTGGACAAGGGGCAGTTCTACTCGGGCACCGAGTTTACCTTCCCGGACGTGCAGTCGGACTCCTTCGCCGCCTATGCCGATCTGACCTATCCCGTCACCGATCAACTGCGGCTCAAGGCCGGTTATCGCTACACGGAAGAGAACAAGTCGCGAAACGGGATCGGCGGCAACTGGTCGCTGGGTCTTGGGTCGGAAGGCTTCGGCTGCTGCTTCAACACGCGTCTGGGCACCGAAGGCTTCCGCCCGATCTTCACGGGACGCGAGAGCTATGCGCCGCCGACGCCCGGCAACAATCAGGAAGCTGCGCGTTATTTCCAGGGTGCATTCCAGTCCGGCGCACGCGATACCTTCATGCAGCAGATCGCCGGCGTCGCCGACGGTTCGCGACCCAACGGCACCTGCGTCGATCGCCCGGATACCCAGCCGGCGGGCGGCGGACAGGTCTGCCCCGCCAACGGTCAACACAGCTTCTTCCAGATCACGGCCCCTGGCGCTCAGGTCGGGTCGTATGAAGACAACTTCAGCGACTACCGTGTCGGCTTCGAATACGATCTGACGGCCGACAACCTGTTCTATGGCGCGGTGTCGACGGGCCATAAGTCAGGTGGTTTCAACGACACCATCACCATCAACGGCGTCCAGACCGCGCCGACGTTCGCGCCTGAATCCGTGACCCTGTTCGAGCTGGGTACGAAGAACACCTTCCGCCCCGCCAGCGGTCGTATCGACCTGAATGCGAACGTCTTCTACTACGACTATGCGGATCAGGTGTTCCAGACCCTGGTGTCGCTGGGCACCGGCCCCGGCGGGGCCAGCGCCGGCTTCTCGCAGCAGAACATCAATGTGGCCCAGTCCACCATCAAGGGCTTCGAGCTGGAGTCGCGGTTCGACCTGCCGTTCCGCACGCGCCTGGACCTGATCGGTTCGTACATCGACGCCAAGGCCGACAGCGGCGTGCTCACGGATACGCGGGGCACTGACTACGGCGACGGAACGCCGAACTTCAACGTCGACATCGCCGGCAACGAGCTGCCCAATGTGTCCAAGGTCAATCTGAACGCCCACCTTCAGACCACGGTGGATCTGTTCGGCGGCCGCGCCGATTTCCATCTGCTGGCCAACTACCGGTCGAGCTTCTACCTGAACATCTACAATGAGGCGCCGGTGATCCAGTTTACGGCTCGCCCGACCGACGCCGCCGGCCAGGCCGCCTATGACGCCTTCAAGGCTTCGTTGGCGGGGCAGACCGTCAATCCGACGTCTCCACCCGCCAGCCCCTATCTGCGCAGCACCGATGCGCGCCAGGGCGGTTTCTGGGCGCGGCAGGAAGGCTACGCCACCGTCAACCTGGGCGCGGGCTGGGAGCCGGCCAGCGGCCGCTATCGCATCGAGGCCTACGTCAACAACGCCTTCGACAAGACGGTCGTCGAAAAGCAACTGGTGTCGGATCAGGTCGTCAACGTCCTGTTCCTCAACCAGCCGCGCACGGCCGGTATCCGGTTGCGCGCGAACTTCTAAACTCCTGAGCCTTGAGGCGGCGTCGATCTCCGGATCGTCGCCGCCCTTTTTTTAGTCCGAGGTCCTGCATGTTTGCGTCCCGTCGATCGCTCGTGTCCGCCATCGCCCTCGCGGCCGTCCTGACGGGTTGCGCGGCAGTTTCGCCTTCATCCGCCGAACCAGCGTCCGCCGCAAAGGCCGATCCCGCCGTCTGGCCTCAGGCCGCCAGTCCGAGCGCCATCACCAATCCGCAAACCGAGGCCATGATCGACGGCCTGTTGGCCCGTATGACGTTGGAGGAAAAGGTCGGTCAGATCATCCAGGCCGACATCGCCTCCATCACGCCGGCCGACCTGGAGCAGTATCCGATCGGGTCCATTCTGGCCGGCGGCAACTCCTCTCCCGATGGAAACGAGCGCGCGCCGTTACAAGATTGGGTCGCCCTGTCACGCGCTTTCAGGGCGGCGGCTGCGGCCCGTCCCGGCGCCGCCGTGCCGCTGATGTTCGGCATCGACGCCGTTCATGGCCACAACAATATTGTCGGCGCGACCCTGTTTCCGCACAACATCGGCCTGGGCGCCGCGCGGGATCCAGACCTGATCCAGCGGATCGGCGCCGCCACGGCCCAGGAGGTGGCGGCCTCGGGCGCAGACTGGACGTTCGGGCCGACGCTGGCCGTGCCCCGCAACGACCGCTGGGGTCGAACCTATGAAGGCTACAGCGAAAATCCCGAGGTCGGCGTCGCCTACGCCGGCCCGATGACCTTGGGGCTGCAAGGGGCTCTGGTCGCCGGCCGCCCTCTGGCCGCGGACAAGATCGCGGGGGCCGCCAAGCATTTCGTCGCTGACGGCGGCACCCACGACGGCGTCGATCAGGGCGACGCCCGGATTTCCGAATCCGAACTCATCGCCATTCACGCTCAGGGCTACGTCCCGGCCATAGACGCCGGCGTCCTGACGGTCATGGCGTCCTTCTCGAGCTGGAACGGAGACAAGATCACCGGCAACGCCTCGCTTCTGACCGATGTCCTGAAGGGACGAATGGGTTTTGAAGGCTTTGTCGTCGGCGACTGGAACGCCCACGGCCAGGTCGAGGGCTGCAGCAACGAAAGCTGCGCTCAGGCCATCAACGCTGGTCTCGACATGTTCATGGCGCCGGACAGCTGGCGGGGTCTCTACGTCAACACCTTGGCCCAGGCCCGGTCAGGCGAGATCTCGGCCGCGCGTCTGGACGACGCCGTGCGGCGCATTCTGAGGGTCAAGGCCAAGCTGGGCGTCTTTGATCGCGATCGCGCTCTGGAAGGGCGCGCCGATGTGCTGGGCTCGCCCGATCACCGGGCGCTGGCGCGAGAAGCTGTGCGAAAGTCTCTCGTCCTGCTCAAGAACGACGGGGTCCTGCCCATCCGGCCGGGCGCGCGCGTGCTGGTCGCCGGCGAGGCGGCCGACTCCATTGGTCAGGCTTCCGGCGGTTGGACAGTGACCTGGCAGGGCGCGGACACGACGAATGCCGATTTTCCCGGCGGCACATCCCTGTGGGCCGGTCTCAAGGCGGCGGTCACCGACGCCGGCGGCGTCGCCGAACTGAGCCGTGAAGGCGCCTATCGCGACAAACCCGACGTCGCCATCGTCGTGTTCGGCGAGACGCCGTATGCCGAGTTTCAGGGCGATGTCGAAACCCTCGACTTCGGACCGGAAGAACCGTTGGCGCTGCTGAAGCGGCTTCAGGCGGCGGGCATTCCGACCGTCTCGGTCTTCCTCAGCGGCCGCCCCCTCTGGGTCAACCCCGAGATCAACGCCTCCGACGCCTTCGTCGCCGCCTGGTTGCCCGGCGCCGAAGGCGAGGGCGTCGCAGACGTGCTGGTCGCCAAGGCCGACGGCAAGGCGGCTTATGACTTCACCGGACGGCTGTCCTTCTCGTGGCCGCGGACCTCCGAACAGTTCACGCTCAATGTCGGCGACGCGGGATATGATCCGCAGTTCGCCTACGGCTACGGGCTGAGCTACGCCGCGCCGGCGACCACACCCCTTCTCTCCGAAGCGGGGGCCACGACCATCGCCAGAAGCAACCTCGACCGGTATTTCAGCGACGGTCGCATCCAGGCGCCCTGGTCGCTGATTCTTCGGGACGATGGCGGAGACGCCCGGGTCGGCCAGGCCCTTTCAGCGTCCAGCCCCCGGGACCGGGTGTCGGTTCGTCCCGCCGACGGTTCGGCTCAGGAAAGCGCCATGGCGCTGACCTTCACCGGGCAGGCTGAGGCCGTTGTCTTCGGTCCCGCCGTCGATCTGTCACGCCAACGCAACGGCGACATGGTGCTGACGACCGCGGTGCGGCTGGACGCTCCGATCGCCGGAGCGCTTCAACTCGGCTTCGGCAAGGACCTGGTCGACATCGCACCCCTCCTTCGCGATGCGAAGATCGGCGAATGGCGCACGATCCGGGTAAGATTGGCCTGTTTCGACGCCGAACGCGTGGGAACGACGGCGGTCGAGACCCCGTTCGTGCTGGGCTCCAGTTCCCCTCTACGCATCACCTTGGCCGACATCGGCCTCGTCCCCAACGATGCGGAAGCCAGCTGTCCGACGCGCTGAGTAACAGCCGCTTGGCAGAGGGGGGCAGACCAGATTGCACTGCGGCTTCCGCGAGCGCCGTCTTACTTGCCATCGGCGGCCTTGCAGAACCTGATGCTGCGATCTCTAGTGATCGCTGCGGGCGAGGTGCTCGGAACTTGCGGGTGGTGACGATGGCTCCCAGGCTGAAGGTCTTCAGCTGGTCTGATGGGTTTCATGCCTTTACTGTCGCGGTCAGCTCACGACCCAAGGCGCTGGAAGCGTGGGGATCAAAGCAGGACCTGTTCGCCACCGGCCTAGCCAGCGAACTGAGCGACGGTGCGGATTATGACGCCGCCCTGGCCGCGCCGGGCGAGGTCATCCAGCGTGGGTTGACGATCGATATCGGCAAGATCGCCAAGACCCCTCGCCCGAAGGCCGCGCCCGGCAAGGCCAGGCGTGCGCAGATCGACAGGCTGGCGACAGACCTGGCCACTTTAGACGCGAACCAGGCGCGCATTCTGAGGGACTTGGACGAAGAGGCGGTCCGATTGGAAACGCGCCGTGCCGACCTTGATCGCGACTACGATGTTCGCCGCAAGGCCCTACTGGCCAAACTCAAGACAGCGCGATCCGGATAGGCCGTCCCGCTCTCGAAAGAGCGGGACGGATGGCGTCGTGGCCCTAGCGTCGTGCGCGGGCTTCCAGTTCGCCGATGCGGCGGCTGAGGTAGGCGGTGTCGTCGGCCGACGGGCTGGTGCGGGTGTAGGCGGCGTCGAGACGGGCTAGGTCGCCGGCTTCGACGCGGATGTCTGCGGCCTCGGCGCGGGTGACGGCGCCCGAGCGTTCGGAGGCGGTCAGGGTGGTTTCCAGGTTCGTCAGCCGTGCGCGGGCCGTCAGGTTCGCGGCCGGCGGCGTCGTACCGGCCGGGCCGTCGCCAACCCGCAGGTCCAGCGCATCCAGACGCGCGTCCAGATCGGCGCGTTCCGTGGCGTTGATCGTGCCGTCCGAATTATAGCGGGTCTCGATCTGGATCAGGGCCTGATAGTCGGTCTTCAGGCGGGTGGCCTCGGTCCGCGTCAGGCGGCGAGCGGTCACGGCGGCGTCCACGCGCGCATTGAAGGCGGTGCGGCCCTGGGCGACCGTGTCGGTCTCTTCGTAACCCGAGGCACCAGACTGCAGCGTCTGGGTCAGGGCCGTGTAGCGGGCGTTCAGGTCTGCGCGCTCCTGAGTATTGATGCCGTCGGCGGCGTAACGGGTCTCCAGATCGACCAGGGCCGTATAGTCCGACCTCAACCGCGTCGCGGCCGAGCTGGACACCGAACCAGCCCTCAGGCTGGCGTCCACCTGGGTCGAGAACTGGCTCTGGCCGTCACGCAGGGGTCGCCCGCCGCGCAGCCAGGCCTGGTCCATGGCCGACAGGCCGAGCCGATCCCCGAACAATGCCCCGACCACGGCGCCGAGGCGGTCCTGGGTCGTCGATGGGGCTTGCGTCTGGGCGCTGGCGGCGCCGGCGGCGAGGGTCAGGGCGGTCGTGGCGACCAGGGCGAGGCGGATGCTGGGCATGGATGCGGCTTTCGGGCGTCTGTGGGACCCCAAGAACGACCCGCGCCTTGCATTGGTTGCCGCCTTCGCCAAACGGCGTGACGCCGCCTCAGCCCCGAATGAAGTGCGGCACGAAGCGCGAGGTGTTGCGTGTGATGCGCCCCACATCCTCACGCAGGCTGATGCCGGCGGGCTCCGTCCCGACCACCCACGACCCGACGATCACATGGTTGCCGTCGAACAGGGGCGGATCGCACAGCGCCTGGCGGATGTAGCGCCCCTCGCCATAGCCGCCGTCCACGACCTCGGCCGCGCTCAGGCCCTGGTCGATCAGTTCGACGTTGTCGCCCTCGCGCGAGAACAGGGGCTTGCGGACGTAGGACGACCCCAACGCGCTCTCGGCCGTATCGCCCTCGAAATAGGATTCCAGCAGGTTGGGATGGCCCGCATGCCGTTCCCATAACAGGGGCAGGATGGCCTTGTTGGACAGCACGCTCTTCCACGCCGGCTCCAGCACCGTCACGTCGGCGGTCGGCAGGGGGGCGGCGTATTCGTCGCGCAGCATCTGCTCCCACGGATAGAGCTTGAACATCGCCTGGATGATCCAGTTGTCGTGGTCCACGAACCGGCCGTCGGCGTTCAGGCCGATCTGGTCGATGGCGACGAACTGCGGGTCCAACCCGGCCTGGCGGGCCAGGTCTTCCAGGAAGCGCACCGTCTGGCGGTCCTCGACGAACTCGGCGTCCGAGGCGAAATGCACGAAGCCGCCGTTCGGGAAGATGGCCCGGAACCGATCGACCAGCTTCTCATGCAGGCTGTTGAACTGGTCGGCTTCGGCGGGCAGGGCGCCAGCCGCGATTTGATCCTCCAGCCACAGCCACTGGAACACCGCCGTCTCATAGATGCTGGTCGGGGTGTCGGCGTTGTATTCGTACAGCTTGGCCGGACCCGTTCCATCATAGGCGAAGTCGAACCGGCCATAGAGGGACGGATCGCCCCGCTTCCAGCTGTCGGCCACATAGTCCCGCATGGTCTCGGGAATATCGAGCTGCTCCATCAGCCGCTCGGACTGAACGGCCTCATCGACCAGCTCCAGGCACAGGCCGTGCAGTTCTTCGGTCGGCGCCTCGATCCCGTCCTCGATCTCGGCCAGCGAGAAGGCGTAGGCGGCCGTCTCGTCCCAATAGGGTTTGCCGTCGGTATGGCGCCAGGTGAAACCGAGTTCCTCGGCCTTGGCGTCCCAGTCGGTGCGGGGATCGAAGCGCAGACGCTCCATGGATCAGGCCGGGTCTTTGTCGGGGGTCGCCCCATCTTGGCTGGACTGCCCGATGCGCGGGGTGACGACTGTCACGTCCGGCTGGCTCAGGCGGGCCAGGACGTCGTCGGCCGACGAATGACCGGGCAGGATGCCGGCCTCGCGCAGCTTGGCGTCCAGGTCGGCGCCGGTGCGGCGGTCTTCCAGGGCCTGGTTGGCGTTCAGCTTCTCTTCCTGAATCGCCTGACGCTGCTTGATGCGTTGCAGGCTGTCCGCCGCCGAGCCGATGCGCGACTGGGCGCCGGCCGAGTTCAGGGCGACCGAGGTCTGGGCGCGCTGGACGGAATCGTTGACCTTGACGATGTCGATCTCGCGACGAAGCGTCTCGATCTTCTGGTCGGTCGAGGCGATGGCGGTGCGCAGGCGCGTCTCGGCCGTCTTCATGTCCTCGATCAGCGGGCCGCGACTGGTGATCTCGACCTCCAGCTCGGCGATGCGGCCGGCGACTTCGCGCGCCAGGTCGGTCTTGCCCTGGCCCAGGGCGGTGCGAGCCGAGCTTTCGTATTTGCCGATCTGGTCGCGGAAGCTGGACATCTCGTTTTCGGCCATGCGGCGGCGCGCCACCAGGCCGGCCAGGTCGTCGCGCGCCTTGCCTTGAGCATTGTCGGCGTCGCGGATTTCCTGGTCGAGGATCTTCAGCGCATTGGCGTCGACGACGCCCTGGGCCGCATCATGGGCCGAACCCCGAAACAGGGCTGACAGTTTTCTGAGCATGGACATGGTCGGTCTTCCGGGATCAGGCGGCGTCGGCGCCGAAGGTTTCACGCAGTTCGGTGGCGTCGATCGCATTCTCGGCCAGGGTGCGCAATTCGATGAGGATGGTCTGCAGCGTCGTCTTGCAAGAGAGTTCGCCCATCAGCTCATACACGTCTTCGCCACCGACGTTGGTGATGGCGAAGTTGGACAGGGGCACCACGCGCTGGGCCTTCAGCAGGAACTCGTTGAAGGCGTGGCGGTCGGCCTGTTCGGCGACGGGCCACAGCAGGACCGAACAGACGATCTGGGCGTCGCCGACGCTCAGATAGACCGGCAGGTCGCCGTATTCGTGCATGGTCGCCAGCAGAACGGGCTCGGCGCCCTCGACCACGCGCAGGGTCATTTCCCCGTCGCGCAGCAGGGCGGAACCGTCCAGCGCCGACTTGATGGCGGGCACGGTCCAGGGGGTTTCGATCACGGCGTCCATATGGTGGTCGTCTCCAGGGGTGATGGGATCAGAAGTGGGGCGGCGCGGTCGCCCGGCAAGGTGCGGGCCGCGGGTGGAATCGGTGACGATGGCGCGAACGGCCGCTTTCACGTCGTCGCGGGCGGCCTCCGGCACCCAAAGCTCCAGCTTGACCAGCCCCGCCTCGCGACGCGCCTGTCGCCACGCACGGATGCGATCGTTGGCGGCGGAAGAGGGTGAGGTATCATTCGGCATGTCGTTACATGAAACGCGTAACATGAACGCTTGACTTGATGCAAGATCGGACGGAAGTTGTGGGCATGAACCGCCTCATTCGGTCGCATCGTCTCTGTTCGCTCGCCGTCGGCGCGCATCGGGCCTAGATAGTCGCCCATGTTCAAGAAGCTTTTCGGATCGTCGGAGAAGGCTGCACCCGCCAATCGGCTGGCGACGGTGCGCAACATCACCGTGGGCCGCACCGTATCGCTGGACCCGCTGGCCTGGCGCCGGCTGGGCGACGAGACCCACTTCACCTTGGACCGCGATGTGCTGGACATCTCGGCGCAGGGGCTGGTCAGCCTGGACAGCGGTCAGTTCGTGCATCGCTTCTACACCGACGACCACGTCATGCTTCAGGCCATGAGCGACGACGAGGCGGGGCTGGAATCCTATGACTTCAGCCTGTTCGTGCCCTGGACCTCGGCCTATCCGCCGGGCGAGCGGGAACGCCGCATCTGGCGCGACCGGTTGTCGGCGCCGGTCTTCCACGGCGCGGCCGAGGACCTGCCCGACTATCCGCGCTTCTGGTTCGCCGAGAGCGACGCGATCCAGCCGCCCGTCACCCTTTGGGAGACGATCTGGGACGACCGGGCCGCTACCACCCCCTATGCCAAGATCTTCCAGACCTGCATGCTGTATGCTCGCGAGCTGGGCGGTGGGCGCGAACTGATGATCGCCCTGGAGCAGCAGCCCGAGGGTGGCGAGACGACGCACGAAATCATGATCGGCATTCCGCTGGAAATGGCCGAATTCCGCGCCTGAGCGCGCAATCCGAGGGGCAAGACAGATGTTCGACTGGTTCGTATTTCAGCAGGGGGCGATCGCCTTCCTGATCGCCTTCGCCATGGCGGGCGCTTTCACCCTGGCCTTCAAACTGGTCTACCAGTGGGTGACGCCGTATCACGAACATACGCTGATCCGTCAGGGCAACACCGCCGCCGCCATCGCCCTGGGCGGCGCCCTGATCGGTTACGTCCTGCCGCTCGCCTCCGCCCTGTCGCACACCGTCAGCCTGATGGAGTTCGCCGCCTGGGCGCTGCTGGCCGGGATCATCCAGATCGTGGTCTTCGTCACCATCAGCCGCATGGCCTTCCGCAACCTGGTCGTCCGCATCGAGGCGGGCGAGATCGCCGCGGCCGTCTATCTGGCTTCCATCTCCATCTGCGTCGGCCTGCTTAACGCCGCCTGCATGACGTCGTGACCGCCATGACCGATCCGAAAGACCTTCCCAAGACCGAGACCATGCGCCGGCTGAAGCGCTCGCGCGTCCTGCACGTCAGCAGCCTGATGGCCACCGCCAGCTTCTCCCTGGCCGCCTGCGGTTCGCCCCAGCGCGTCCCGGCGCCCGATCCCGAACCGACCCTGGCCTATCAGTCGCTGGACGAGTGCAAGGCCGCCAACGACATAACTCCCGCAGAATGCGACGCCGCCCAGGCCAAGGCCCAGGAAGAGGCCGCCAAGACCGCGCCCCGCTACGCCTCGCGCGAGGAATGCGAGGGCCAGTGGGGACCGTCCCAGTGCCAACCCAACAATCAGGGCGGCAACGGCTCCTTCTTCACCCCGCTGCTGACCGGTTTCATCGTCGGCCAGATGCTGAACGGCGGCTATCGCGGCGGTGGTCCGCTGTATCGCGACCGGGAGGGCCGGCTGTCGAACGGCTACGGCGGCGGCTACACCTACCGCGACTATCGCACCGGCAAGACCCTGACCAATGCGCGCGAACACGGCGACGTGGCGCGCCAAGCCCCGACGCGGGTGCAGAGCCGCACCACCGTGGTCTCGCGCGGCGGGTTCGGCGGCGGCGGCCGCAGCTACGGCGGATAAGCGACCGACCCTCTCGCGGTCAGTTTTTAAAGCCTCCGATCCCGCCGGGTCGGAGGCTTTCTGCATTCCGGATCCGCCGCCCCGCATTATGCTTCCTTTATGCCTAGGGTCGGGATTCACATCGCGCCGTTACGGCCGCCCATGATCTCCTCCTGCTTCCACTTGAGCTTGAGGAGGCCGACTTGGCCGACGTGATCTTTCTGGCCGTGGGGGCAGGGGCGTTCGCCGCCTTCGCCCTGCTGGCCACAGCATTGAAACGGGTATGACGATGATCGCCATACTCTGGGGGGCGGGGGCGGTGGTCGTCGCCGTTTACATGGTCGCGGCGCTGCTGCGGCCCGAACGGTTCTGAAGAACCGGGACGGAATTCATGAACATTCAAGGATGGGGCGAGATCGCCCTGACCCTTGGGCTGGCCGTAATGCTCGGCTGGCCCATCGGCATTTATATGTCGCGCGTCTGGAACGGCGAACGGACCTGGCTGGACCCGGTGCTCAAGCCGGTGGAGGCCGTCTTCTACGGCGCGGCGGGCGTCGATCCGAAGCGCAGCCAGGGCTGGCTGGGATACGCCAGCGCCCTGCTGGCCTTCAACCTGGCGGGCTTGGTCCTGCTGTACGCCATCCTGCGCCTGCAGGGCGTGTTGCCGCTGAACCCGCAAGGTTTTGCGGGCGTGTCGCCGCACCTGGCCTTCAACACCGCCGTCAGCTTCGTCACCAACACCAATTGGCAGAGCTACGGCGGCGAGACGACCCTGTCGGCCTTCACTCAGATGGTGGGTCTGACGGTGCAGAACTTCGTCTCCGCCGCGACCGGGGCGACCATCGCGGCCGCCCTGGCGCGGGCCTTCGTCGCCAATCGCGGCGAGGGCGTCGGCAACTTCTGGGCCGACCTGACGCGCACCACCCTCTATGTCCTCTTGCCCGCCGCCCTGATCCTGGCGGTGGCCTTGGCCGGTCTCGGCATCGTCCAGAGCCTGGCGGCGAACGTCCACGCGGTCGGCGTCGAGGGCGGGTCGCAAACTCTGCCGCTGTTCCCGGCGGCCAGCCAGGTCGCGATCAAGCAACTGGGCATCAACGGCGGCGGCGTCTTCAACGTCAACGGCGCCCATCCGTTCGAGAACCCGAACGCCATCACCAACCTGCTGACCGCCGTCGCGATCAACGTCATGGGCTGGGCCGCCTTCTTCGCCTTCGGCCGCACGGCGATGGCCGGGCGCGACATCAAGGCCCTGGCGGCGGCGGCGCTGATCCTGCTGACCGTGTCCAGCGCCGCCATGTACGTCATCGAGACCCAACCGGCGCCGTCCCTGGTCGCAGCCCAGGTGGACGCCTCGGTCAACATGGAGGGCAAGGAGGTCCGCTTCGGCGCGCCGGCCTCGACCGTCTGGTCCGTCGTCACGACGGGGGCCTCGAACGGCTCGGTCAATTCGATGCACGCCAGCTTCATGCCGCTGGGCGGGGCCTTGCAGATGTTCCTGATGCAGCTGGGCGAGATCCTGCCCGGCGGCGTCGGTTCGGGCATCGCCATCATGGTGGTCATGGCCCTGCTGTCGGTCTTCGTCGCCGGTCTGATGGTCGGTCGGACGCCGGAATATCTGGGCAAGAAGATCGAGGCGCGCGAGATCCAGTTCGCCATGATCGCGGTGCTGATCCTGCCGCTGTCCATCCTGGGCTTCTCGGCTATCGGCGCGGTCTTTCCGACGGCGCTGGCGGGCCTGCTGAACAAGGGGCCGCATGGCCTGTCGGAGATACTGTACGCCTACACCTCGGCGGCGGCGAACAACGGTTCGGCCTTTGCGGGCCTGACCGCCAACGCCCCTTGGTGGAACACGACCCTGGGCCTGGCCATGCTGTTCGGGCGGTTCATTCCGGCCGTCGCCGTCCTGGCCATCGCCGGCAGCCTGGTCGTCAAGCCCAAGCTGGCGCCCAGCCCCGGCACCCTGCCCACCGACAACGGCCTGTTCATCGGCCTGCTGATCGGCGTGATCCTCATCCTCGGCGGTTTGCAGTTTCTGCCCGCCCTCGCCTTGGGACCCATCGTCGAGCACTTCCAGGTGCTCGCCGCGGTCGCCGGCGCCTGATCCTCCGGACATCCTGACATGACACAAGTAACACTGGACCCACGCGAGGGCGGCCGCTCGTCGCCCCTCGCGGGCGGGCTCTCCGGGGCGATGATCGGACGCGCCGTCGGCGACGCCTTCGTCAAGCTGAACCCCGTCAAACTGATCAAGAACCCGATCATCTTCACCACCTGGATCGTGGCGCTTCTGTCCACCATCTCGGCGGCGGCGGCCATCGCCGGCGGTCAGTCGGCAGGCTTTGCGGTGCAACTGGCCCTGTGGCTGTGGGCCACGGTCCTGTTCGCCAACATCGCCGAAAGCATCGCCGAGGGACGCGGCAAGGCGGCCGCCGACAGTCTTCGCGCCACCCGCGTCACGACCAAGGCCAAGCTGATCGTCGATCCCAAGACCGGCACGGTGGTCCCCACCAATGCGTCGGAACTTGAGGTCGGGTCGATCATCCTGGTCGAGGCCGGCGACGTGATCGCCTCGGACGGCGAGATCATCGAGGGCGTGGCCTCGGTCAACGAGGCCGCCATCACCGGCGAGAGCGCCCCGGTGATCCGCGAAAGCGGCGGCGACCGTTCGGCCGTGACCGGCGGCACCACCGTCGTCTCCGACTGGATCAAGGTCCGCATCACCGCCAAACCGGGCTCCACCTTCCTCGACCGCATGATCGCCATGGTCGAGGGCGCGGACCGCCGAAAGACGCCGAACGAACTGGCCCTGGCCGTGCTTCTGGCCGGCCTGACCCTGATCTTCCTGATCGCGGTCGTGACCCTGGTCGGCCTGGGTGCCTATTCCGGCGTCGATCTGGACCCGATGGTCCTGGGCGCCCTGTTCATCACCCTGATCCCGACCACGATCGGGGGCTTGTTGTCCGCCGTCGGCATCGCCGGCATGGACCGGTTGCTGAAGGTGAACGTGCTGGCGACCTCGGGCCGTGCGGTGGAGGCGGCAGGCGACGTCGACACTCTGCTGCTCGACAAGACCGGCACCATCACCTTCGGCAACCGCATGGCGACCGAGGTCATCCCGGTCCCCGGCGTTCGTCCCGAAGCCGCCCTGGCCGCCGCCGTCATGGCGTCCCTGGCCGACGAGACGCCGGAAGGCCGGTCCATCGTCGAACTGGGCCGCAACGCCGGCGTCTCGGTCGATCAACCGACCGGCGCCACGGCCATCCCCTTCACCGCCGTCACCCGCCAGTCGGGTCTGGACGTCGGCAAGGACAGCTGGCGCAAGGGCGCGGTCGATGCCGTGCTCAAGGATCTGGGTCTGGCCGACGGTTCGGCTCCGGCCGAGTTCCGCCAGGCCGTGGACCGGATCGCGCGTTCGGGCGGCACGCCCCTGGCCGTCACCCAGAACGGCGCCCTGGTCGGCGTCATCCACCTGAAGGACGTAGTCAAGCCGGGCGTGAAGGCGCGCTTCGCCGACCTGCGCCGCATGGGCCTGCGCACCGTCATGATCACCGGCGACAATCCGGTCACGGCCGCCGCCATCGCTTCGGAAGCCGGGGTGGACGACTACCTCGCCGAGGCGACGCCAGAGGACAAGATGCGTCTGATCAAGGCCGAACAGGCCAAGGGGCGTCTGGTCGCCATGTGCGGCGACGGCGCAAACGACGCCCCTGCGCTCGCTCAGGCCGACGTCGGCGTGGCCATGCAGACCGGCGCCCAGGCCGCGCGCGAGGCCGGCAATATGGTCGATCTCGACAGCGACCCGACCAAGGTCATCGAGATCGTCGAGGTCGGCAAGCAACTGCTGATCACGCGCGGCGCCCTGACCACCTTCTCGGTCGCCAACGACGTGGCCAAGTATTTCGCCATCATCCCGGCGATGTTCGTGGTCGCCCTGCCATCGCTGGGCGCGCTGAACGTCATGCGGCTGCACAGCCCCGAGAGCGCCATCCTGTCGGCGGTCATCTTCAACGCCCTGGTCATCGTCGCCCTGATTCCGCTGGCGCTGAAGGGCGTGAAATACCGGGCCATCGGCGCCGCCGCCCTGCTGGGTCGCAACCTGCTGATCTACGGCCTGGGCGGCCTGATCGCCCCGTTCGTCGGCATCAAGCTGATCGACCTTCTCATTTCCGCGCTCGGCCTGGCCTGATGCGCGCTTCCAAGGACATCTCCATGCGTAAACCCCACTCCAGAGCCTCGGGCCGCAACGACGCCTGGTTCGCCGCCGCCTGCATCGTCGGCATCGCCGGCCTGGGCCTGTGCAGCGAGGCCAAGGCCCAGGACGTCTCGGCGAACGTCGCCCTGACCTCCGACTATGTCTTCCGCGGCGTCAGCCAGACCCAGGAAAACCCGGCGATCTCGGCCGGGGTCGATCTGACCAGGAACGGCTTCTATGCCGGCGGCTGGGCCTCCAACGTCGATTTCGGCGACGATACGGACGCCGAAATCGATCTCTACGCCGGCTATCGGCCCGAGATCGCCGGTTATGCGCTGGACTTCGGCGTGATCGGCTACCTCTACGCCGGTCAGCCGGACGGCGCGGACTATGACTATGTCGAGCTGAAAGCGGCCGTCTCGCGCGCCGTCGGCCAGACACCTCTAGGATTGGCGACCCTGGGTGCAGCCGTCTATTATTCGCCCGACTTCTTCGGCGCAGCCGAGGACGAGGCGACCTATGCCGAGATCAACGGCGCCGTCAGCCCGGCCGACAAGTGGACGGTGTCCGGCGCGGTCGGCCGTCAGTGGGTCTCGTCGGACCTGGACTACACCACCTGGAACTTGGGCGCGGCCTATCAGCTGACCGACAATCTGGCGCTGGACGTCCGCTATCACGACACCGATCAACACGACTTCGGCGACGGCTATGGCGCACGCGCCGTAGCCACGCTGAAGGCCAGCTTCTGAGGCGACGATCATGGTCAACCAACTTCGCCCGGCCCTCGTGATGATGGCCCTTTTCACCCTGCTGCTGGGGCTGGCCTATCCGCTGGCCGTCACCGGCGTCGCCCAAACCCTCTTCCCCGATCAGGCTGACGGCAGCCTGGTGCGCGACGCCGGCGGCCGGGTCGTCGGCTCTTCCCTGATCGGTCAACCGTTCGCCGGCGCAACCTATCTGCATCCGCGCCCCTCGGCGGCGGGCGACGGCTATGACGCCGCCGCCTCGTCCGGCTCCAACATGGGGCCGCTGAACGCGGACCTGGCCGCCCGCGTCGCCGAAACCGCCCAGGCGATCCGCGTCGAGGACGGCCCCGGCGTCATCCCCGCCGATGCGGTGACGACCTCGGGTTCGGGCCTCGACCCGGACGTGTCTCCGGCCTACGCTCGGCTTCAGGCCGCGCGGATCGCCCGCGCCAGAGGCGTCTCCGTGCAGCAGGTCCAGAGCATCATCGACGAGCGGACCGAGGGGGCCTTCCTCGGCTTCATCGGCCAGCCGCACGTCAATGTCCTGATGACCAATCGCGCGCTGGACGCCCGCTTCGGCGCGGAGGGCTGATTGCCCGAACCGGCGCCCGATCCGGCCAAGACAACGCCCGCGACTTCAGCCGTTCCGCGCCGCAAGCGCGGGCGGCTGAAGGTGTTTCTGGGCATGTCGCCCGGCGTGGGCAAGACCTATGAGATGCTGCGCGCCGCGCGCCGGCGAAAGGCCGAAGGGCTGGATGTCGTCGTCGGCGTGGTAGAGACCCACGGCCGCAAGGAGACGATGAGCCTGCTGCGCGGGCTGGACGTCATGCCGCGCGCGCCGATCGATCACCGCGACCGCGCCCTGATGGAGTTCGACCTCGACGGCGCCTTGGCGCGGCGTCCCGAACTGCTGCTGGTCGACGAATACGCCCACTCCAATGCGCCGGGGTCGCGCCATCCGAAACGGTGGCAGGATGTGGAGGAGCTGCGCGACGCCGGGATCGACGTCTGGACGACGCTGAACATCCAGCATCTGGAGAGCCTGTCCGACGTCGTCCTGCGCATCACCGGGGTGCGCCAGAGGGAGGCCGTCCCCGACAGCGCCCTGACCGGCGCCGACGACATCGAGGTCGTGGACATCACACCCGAGGACCTGCGGGCGCGTCTGGCCGAGGGCAAGGTCTATGTGCCCGAGACGGCGCGGGTGGCGTCCGAGAACTTCTTCAAGATCGAGAACCTGACGGCGCTTCGCGAACTGGCCCTGCGCCGCGCGGCACAGACGGTGGACGATCAACTGCTGTTGCACCTGCGTGAGCGGGGCGTGTCGGGGCCGTGGGCGGCGAACGAGCGGATTCTGGTCCTGGTCGGCGGCGACGCCATGACCGCCTCACTGGTTCGCACCGGGCGGCGGATGTCGGACATGATGATGGACGCCCCCTGGTCGGTGGCCCACGTCGAACGGCCCAGCGGATCGCGCGCCGACGCCCGCTCGGCGGGCCGATTGTCCGAAGCCTTTAAACTGGCGGAGCAGTTGGGCGGACGGCCCGTGACGATCAGCGGCGACGATGTGGTCCGCGCCGTGCTGGATCACGCCCACCGCAACAACGTCACCCAGATCGTCATCGGCAAGACGGGGGGCGGGCGGTTCAGCGAATGGACAGGACGGGCGCTGGCGACCGAACTGCTGCGCAAGGCCCAGGGCGTCGCCGTCCACGTCGTGACCGAGGGCGACCTGACCGCGCCCGAACCGGCGTCCAAGTCTGGCGTCAGGGCGGCGTTGGACTGGCGCGGCTATCCGGCGGGCGCGGCCTTCGTCCTGGCCGCGACGGGCGCCGCCCTGTTGCTGGACACGCGGTTCGAGCGGGTCGATCTGGGCGTCATCTATCTGGCGGCCGTGGTGGCGGCCGGGGTGCTGAACGGACTGCGGCCCGCGCTGGCGGCGGCGACCCTGGCCTTCCTGACCTACAACTTCCTGTTCCTTCAGCCGCGCTACAGCTTCCTGATCGGCTCGCCGACGGACGTGCTGACGCTGATCGTCTTCTGGGGCGTGGCCCTGGGCACGGGCGCCCTGGCGGGGCGGGTGCGCGAACAGGCCAGGGCGGCCCAGCGCCGCGCCGCCGCCGTCTCGGCCCTGCTGGCCGCCAGCCAGACCCTGTCGGCGGGTCAGGATCGCGCGACCACGGCCCGAACCCTGGCCGAACAGGCCTCGGCCGCCGCCGGCGCCGGGGCGGTCGTCCTGCTGCCCGAAGACGACGATCTGACCCTGACCGCCGCCAGCCCCGAGGGCGTGACCCTGGCGCCCGACGCCATGGCCGCCGCTCGCTGGGCCTGGACCCATGGCGAGGTCACGGGACACGGCACCGGCACCCTGCCGCAGACCCACTGGCGGTTTCAGCCTCTGCAGGGCGTGCGCGGCCGGGCCGGCGTGGCAGGCATCGACGCTTCGGCCGTGGCGGCGGGATCGGACGAGGAACGCCTGGCCATGGCCCTGCTGGACCAGGGCGCGGTGGCGCTGGAGCGGGCCGACCTGGCGGGGCAGGCGCTGGAAACAGAGACCCTGCGTCGCGCCGACCGTTTCCGCGCCGCCCTGATGAACTCGGTCAGCCACGATCTGCGCACGCCCCTGTCCACCGTCCTGGGCTCGGCAACCACCCTGATCGACTATGGCGCGACCCTGAAGCCCGAGGTCCGCGACGACCTGCTGCTCAGCATCCGCGAGGAGGCCGAACGCCTGTCGCGCTATGTCGGCGACCTCTTGGACATGACCCGGCTGGAGGGCGGCGGCCTGAACGTCCGCACCGACTGGACCGATGTGCGCGACATCCTGAACGCCGCCGCCGACCGCGTGTCGCGCCGCCTGAGCCAACGCAAGGTCACGCGCGACTTCCCGGCCCAGCTCAGCATGGTCGAGGCCGATCCGGGCCTGCTGGAACAGGCGGTGGTCAACATCCTGGAAAACGCCATCGCCTACAGCCCCGACGGCACGACCATCGAACTGGCGGCCTATGAGGATCGCGGCGCCGTCGTCATCTCCATCGAGGACGAGGGGCGCGGCATTCCCACCGCCGAACTGGAACGGGTGTTCGACAAGTTCCGCCGCATGGAAGCGTCCACCGACCGCGCCAAGGGGGCGGGTCTGGGCCTGGCCATCGCCAAGGGCTTCGTCGAGGCCATGCGTGGCCGCATCGCCGCCGCCAGCCCGATCCAGGATGGCCCGGACGGCGGCAAGCTGGGCGCCCGCATCCTGATCAGCCTGCCGAAGTCCATCGCCACCCACCGGGATCTGCTGTGATGTCCGCCGTTCGCCCCCAGGTTCTGGTCATCGACGACGAGCCCCAGATCCACCGCTTCCTGGCCCCCGCCCTGGACGCCGCCGGCTATGAACCCCGCCGCGCCGACAGCGGTCAGGAGGGCCTGCGCGCCATCGCCCTGTGGAGCCCCGACGCCGTGGTCTTGGACCTCGGTCTGCCCGACATGGACGGCAAGGACGTGCTGACGCGGGCGCGGGACTTCTATCAGGGCCCGATCATCGTCCTGTCCGCGCGCGACCGCGAGGCCGAAAAGATCACAGCCCTGGACCTGGGCGCCAACGACTATGTGGAAAAACCGTTCGGCGTCGGCGAACTGCTGGCCCGCATCCGCGCGGGTCTGCGTCAGGGCGCGCTGACGCCAGTCGCGGGCGGCGTGGTCACGGCCGGGGACGTCGTGATCGACCTGGACCGCCGCATCGTCACCCGCGCCGGTGAACGGGTGAAGCTGAGGCCCAAGGAGTACGACGTCTTGGCCTATCTGGCGCGCAACGCCGGCAAGGTGCTGGGCCATGTCGATCTGCTCAAGACCGTCTGGGGCGCCGGCCATCTGCAAGACGTTCAGTATCTGCGCGTCGTCGTCGGCCAACTGCGGCACAAGCTGGAGGTCGATCCGGCCGAGCCGACCCTGGTGGTGACCGAGCCGAGCGTCGGCTATCGACTGAACGTCTGATCGTCCGGCTGGCGTCGGCGGCCGGACTTCCCTTATTAAGGGACGGCTCTCTCGCCCACCACAGACCGGACCGCCCCGCCTCATGACCGCATCGCCGCCCCGGATCGGAGGCCTGGACGTCGAAAGCTGGGGCGACCCGGAGGATCCCATCGTCCTGCTGATCGGCGCGCCCGAACGTCTGTCCGGCGACTGGCGCCGGTCGGTACGCGCCTTGGTCGAGGCGGGGCGCCACGTCGTGCTGGCGGCCGATTTCGATCGGACCGAGGACGGCTCGGCCGCCCTGCGTCGCCTGCTGACCGAAATCCCCTCGCGCCCGGCCATCGTCTGTTCCGACCGGACGCTGGAGGCCGTGGCTCCCGCGCTCGCCGTCACCGGACCGGCCCTGGCCAGTTGCCTGACCATCGTCGCCGGCGAAGGGCAGGGCGCCGTGTCGCCCGAGGTCGAGGCCCTGCTGGCCGGCCTGCCGGTCCAGATCATCTCCCGCGACGACGGTCCCGACCCGGTCGAGGCCGAGAACGCCGCCCTGCTGGGCTTTCTGGAACGCCAGGCCCCGCGCGAGGCCATGGTCTATCAGGCCGGGTCCGACCCCCGCACCCTGCGTGACGCCCTGGGCTGTTTCGCGACCGGGGTGACGGTGGTGACGACGCTGGACGAGGCCGGACAGCCCGTCGGCCTGACGGCCAACTCCTTCTCCTCGGTGTCGCTGGACCCGCCGCTGATTCTGTTCTGCCTGGCCCGCTCGTCCACCAACGTCGAGCGTTTCCGTCAGGCCGACCATTTCGCCATCAACGTCCTGCACATTGGCCAGCAGCCGACCTCCGGCGTCTTCGCCCGGTCCCAGGCCGACCGGTTCCAGGACGTGGCGTGGGAGACCTGGGACACCGGCGCGCCCATCCTGTCGGGCGCCCTGGCCAGTTTCGAATGCGGCACGGAGCAGATCGTCGAGGCCGGCGATCACCTGGTCATCATCGGCCGGGTCACGCGCGCGCGGTTCGAGCCTCGACGCGATCCGCTGCTCTATTTCCGGGGCAAGTATCGGCGGCTGCACTTCTCCTGACGCTTTGAATTGATCGGGCGGATCGCTATCTGTCCTCGCAAGCAAGAGGAACCGCTCCATGTCCGATCCCGTCGTCATCGTCTCCTACGCCAGAACCCCGATGGGCGGTTTCCAGGGCGCGCTGTCGGACGCCAAGTCCACCGACCTGGGCGCGGTGGCGGTCAAGGCGGCGCTGGAGCGCGCCGGGCTGGACCCGAACAAGGTCGAGCAGATCATCATGGGCTGCGTCCTGCCCGCCGGCCTGGGCCAGGCGCCGGCGCGTCAGGCGGGGATGGGCGCAGGCCTGCCCGTCTCGACCGAGGCGACGACCATCAACAAGATGTGCGGCTCGGGCATGCAGGCGGCGATGATGGCGCACGACGCCCTGGCGGCCGGGTCCGCCGATGTGATCGTGGCGGGCGGCATGGAGTCCATGACCAACGCCCCGTATCTGATGACCAAGCACCGGGGCGGCGCCCGCATCGGCCACGACGTCATTTCCGACAGCATGTATCTGGACGGGCTGGAGGACGCCTACACCCCCGGCAAGCTGATGGGTCAGTTCGCCGAGGACACGGCCAAGGTCTATCAGTTCACCCGCGAGCAGCAGGACGCCTACGCCATCGAAAGCGCCGGCCGGGCCAAGCGCGCCCAGGACTCGGGCGCCTTCGACGCCGAGATCGCCTCGGTCGAGGTCAAGACCCGCAAGGGCCCCGTCATCGTCGATCGCGACGAACAGCCGACCAAGTCCGACCCCTCCAAGATCCCCAACCTGAAGCCCGCCTTCGGCAAGGACGGCACCATCACCGCCGCCTCGGCCGCCTCGATCTCGGACGGCGCCGCCGCCCTGGTCATGATGCGCCAGTCGACGGCCCAGGCCCTGGGCCTGACGCCCATCGCCCGCATCGTCAGCCAGGCCGCCTACGCCCAGGAGCCCAGCCTGTTCACCACCGCCCCGGTCTTCGCCCTGCAAAAGGCGCTGAAGAAGGCGGGCTGGAGCGCCGACGACGTCGACCTGTGGGAGGTCAACGAGGCCTTCGCCATCGTGCCGATGATCGCCATGCAGGAACTCGGCATCCCCCACGACAAGATCAACGTCAACGGCGGCGCCTGCGCCCTGGGCCACCCGCTGGGCGCCTCCGGCGCCCGCGTCCTGACCACCCTGCTGTCCGCCCTGAAAGCCCACGGCAAGACCAAGGGCATGGCCGCCCTCTGCATCGGCGGCGGCGAAGCCACGGCGATGGGCGTGGAGTTGGTGTAGGGCTTTCGTCGTACACTTAGCGGACGATAGCTAAGGGTGCGGAGTTCGAACAACGCGTCAGAAGTCGGCGGCTTGGGTGAGGTGATTGAGAGGATCTTTATAGAGGTCCTTATCCATCGAAGCGCCAGCCTCAAGGGCTTCACGTACCTTCTCAGTCCGCCGACGGGCTGTGTTCAACCAGTACCTAGCGTCCATGACTCGCGTCACGAGGTCGGTACTCGGCAGTTCGAAAAGAGGAACGCTGCAAAGCAGGTCGATGCACTCATCTAGGTCTTCTTCAGTGGCGCTGACGTTCCCAAGAGCGAACGTGGTCTTGGCGCTTCTCGTCATCTTGGAATGAGCGCGCCTGATGGCTTCATGAGAGCGTTTCAGCACGGCGCGAGCAGCGGTGATTTTTGCTTCGGCAGCATTTTGCTCTCGAGCATTGTGCTCTCTGTTTTGTCGAGAGAAAATGGCAAATGCTGCCCAAACGGCAGCTACGCTACCAATAGCTTGAACCCAGTCCGTGATGATTGACCAATCGATGGTCATGTGGCGCTCCTCTGAAACAATATGGAGCGGCGGATCGCACAGTTGGTGTAAACTACTGGTTGCGAATGGCGTGGTGAGTCTGAGGATAAACCGCTTCGGCGCCCAATGTCATGATCGTTCTCATGAAGGAAGTCATTCATGACGTGATCGCCAACCCCCTAAGCCGCGAACGCCGCCCGGATCGGCTGCACCGTCTGGTCCGGCCGCTTCACCGGCAGGTCGAAGCTGACCACCGTGCCCAGGCCCGGTTCGCTTTCCATGGTCAGCTTGCCGCCGTGCATCTCGATCAGGGCCTTGGTCAGGGCCAGGCCCAGGCCGGTGCCTTGCGTGGTTTTCGAATGCTGGCCCTCGACCTGTTCGAACGGCCGGGCCAGGCGCACCAGATCGTCGGGGGCGATGCCGATGCCGGTGTCGGCGCAGGCGACGCGGATGCGGTCCTCGCCCGCCGGGCCTGCGAACCGGTCCAGAGACACGACGATGGACCCGCCGTCGGGCGTGAACTTCACGGCGTTTGAGATCAGGTTCAGCAGCACCTGTTTGACCCCGCGGTGGTCGGCCTCGATGTCGGGCAGGTCGCCGCCCTCGATGGAAATCTTCAGCCCCGCCTCCTGAACCTTGCCGCGCATCAGGCGCACGGCGTCCTCGCACACCTCGCGCAGCGACACCGGCTCATAGTGCAGGGTCATCTTGCCGGCCTCGATCTTGGCCATGTCCAGCACGTCGTTGATCAGGCTGAGCAGGTGCTGGCCCGACTTCAGGATGTCGCCGGCATAGCCCTTGTATTTCTCGTTCAGCGGCCCGAACAGCTCGCTGGCCATGATCTCCGAGAAGCCGTTGATGGCGTTCAGGGGCGTGCGCAGCTCGTGGCTCATATTGGCCAGGAACTCGGACTTGGCCTGGTTGGCGGCCTCGGCGCGGGTCATGGCGACCTCGTATTTGCGGGCCAGCAGCGCCAGCGTCTCGCGGCTGGCCTCCAGTTGATCGACGGTGACGCGCAGGTCGTCGGCGGCGCGGCGACGCTCGGCCTCCTGGCGTTTGATGGCGGTGATGTCGGCGGCGGTGACGACCGAGCCGCCCTCGGAGGTGAACCGCTCGGACAGCTGCAGCCAGCGCCCGTCGTGCAGCTCGACCTCGCGTAGGCCAGCGCGGCCGCCTGCGGGCTTATGCTCGGCCTTGATGGCCAGGGCGGCGATGCGGTTCAGCTCGTCCTTCAGCGCGCCGCGCCGGACTATTCCGTGCTCGAAGCCGAAGGCGTCCTCGAACGCCTGGTTCCACAGGATCAGCCGGCCCTGACGGTCGAACAGGACGAAGGCGTCGGAAATGCTCTCCACCCCGTCACGCAACCGGCTCTCGGCGGCCTGGGCGGCGGCCTTGGCCCGGCGGGCCTCGGTGATGTCCAGCGCCACGCCCAGGATGGCCGAAAAGCCTGCCTCGCCACGCGGACCGCGCGCCTGGCCCCGCGCGTCGATCCAGCGCGCGCGCCCGTCGGCGCCCGGCACGGGGAAGGTGATCTCGAAGGCGCCATAGGCCGCGGCCTGGCGCAGGGCGTGGCGGAAATCTTCCTGGAAGCGCGGGTGGACGCGGGCGATGACGTCTTCGGCCGAGGTCACGCCGCCGCGATCGAAGCCCAGCAGCGCCGCCATGAAGTCCGACAGGGACACCTCGTCCTTCTTCAGGTCCCATTCCCACACGCCGCAACGCGCGGCCTCGACCGCGATGCGGAACCGCTTTTCGGTGGCGACACGCTCGCGGTGCTGACGGGTCCGGCGAAAGCCGTAGAAGACGAACAGACCGACGACGCCCAGGCCCAGCACAAGCGGCACGGCCACCAGCCAAGCGTCGTCCAGGAACGACGACGCCGCGCCCTTCGACAGGGTCACGACATAGGGCCCGTTCGGCGTCGTGCGCGCGGCGGTCGCGATCCGGCCCTCGCCGTCGATGGTCACGTTGCGCGGCGTCGTCTGGTCGGCCAGAGCGGCGGCGTCCACGCCGATCAACGCCCGGATCGGCTGGCCGATTTCGGCGGCGCGGCTGGAGGCCAGAACGACGCCGCCCGCCGACACGATCCGCGCCTCGCCCGACGCCGGCAGCGGCGGGTCCATCCGCGCCTCCAGCCGCAGGCCGTTGAGGTTGGCGCTGGCCACGGGGACGGCGCCCTCGCCTTGGGCCGCCTGAACGGTCTCGCCGGGGCCGATCAGAGAGAAACCGACCTGGGGCGCGACGCGACGTGCGGCCTCGACCACGTCGATCGGCGCACGACCCGCGCGGATTTCGGCCTGGCCGGCGGCGAGGCCGGCGTCGGCGGACTGGATCAGGACGGCGGTCTGGCTGGCGACCAGTTGCGCGCTCAGCGTCAGGTTCTCGGCTTCCAGCCGGCTGACATCTCGGGTCGGTCGCGTGATTTCGCGTGACGCCAGAAGCACATAGCCGGTAGCGATCAAGGCCAGGACCAGCACGGATATGCGCAGCCAGGCAGGCGCGCCGGGGGCGCGGTCCGAGGCGCGACGCCCCGACCGTTGTTCCCGACGCTCCTCGTTGCGCAAGCCCCGTCCCTCCGGCAAATCTGCTGTAGGGGGAATCTAGGCTGTGTCGCGGATTCCTGTCGAGGCTCGGCGCGCGCTTTTAACGGTATTTTAAGCCGCGGCGACCGGCGCTGGCAGGCGATCGGGCGCCGGTTCCAGCACCCGCGTCACGCCTTGCAGCGTATCGCGCGCCTGACGGGCCAGTGTCAGGACGGCGGGCGGGGCGTCGTCGGGCGCCTCCGACACCATGTCCACCAGCCCTTGGGCGATCTGCATCAGTTGCGGCGCGGCGGCGATCAGCCGGGCCTGAAGCTCGATCTGTTGCGGGTCGCGGTCGTATTCGGCGCCCGGCACGCGCCAGCCGCCCCAGTCCGCGCGGTCGGTAACGACGACGGGATAGGTGCCGGGATGCGGGTGATGCAGGCAGTCCTCGGGCAGTTGCCACTTGTTGCGCGCGCGCAGCAGCCTCCATTCGCCGACGCCCTCATCCGCCGACGGATCGTCCATCGCCAGCATCAGTTCGTTGGCGGTGAACTCACGTCCCAGGCCGACGTCGTATGTGACGCGCACGGGTTCCTCGAAGCCCTTGGCCCAGACGGGCTGGACCTGTTCGACGAAGGCCCAGGCGCCGACACACTCGACCCAGACCTTCTGACCCTTCTGGAACTGCGCGCGCGCCATGCCATCCTCCGATTATGGAGGAACAGCATGAACGACGATCCTTGACGCCCGGTGTCAGGGCGCGGTTACGCAGGTCTTAACGCGAGATGCTCTCCAGCGTCTCGCCGGCGTATTTCTCCTTCACCCGCGTGGACAGGTCGCCCAGCGAGACCACGCCGACGACGCGGCCGTGCTTGTCCACCACCGGCGCACGGCGGATCTGTTTGGCGCCCATCAGGTCCAGCACGACCTTCAGGTCATCGGTGTCCAGCACCGTCTGCGGATCGCGCGTAATGAACTCCACCACCGCCGCGCTGGAGGCCGCGCCGGTCGCCAGCGCACGCACCACGATGTCGCGGTCGGTGATCGTACCGATCAGCTGGTCGCCGTCCGCGACGGGCACGAAGCCGAAGCCGCCCTTGGCCATGCGGCTGGCCACGTCCTGGATGGTGTCGGCAGGCCGGGCCAGATGCACGTCCTTGGTCATCACGTCGCGGATCTTCATGGCGGGTTTCCTTGGTTGAAGCGTTGCGCTGGAAACCCGCCGCGAGCGTAGCGGTTCCGATCAGGGCGTGCGTGTCGGGGGAAGGCCTTGGGCCGCCCGCACCATCTGCACGAACTCGGCCCGATCGCCGTACGGATCCTCGCCCCTGGCCCCTTGCGCCTGATCGACGATCCGGTCCCAGCCATAGTCGGCCGCCATCCACGGATCGCCCCGCAGCTTCTGCCCGAAGCCGGCGACGGCGATGGCCCAGCGGGTCGCCTCCGGCGGCTGGGCGCCGACCGGGCCTGATGCGCGATTGGTCAGCGGCTGCTGGATCAGGTCCGAGCGGCTCTGGCCCGGCTGTTTGTAGCGCACCTGGACGAAGCCGATCTCGCCGTTCGGATCGCCCCCGCCCACCCCGATGCGGTTGTCGGGATAGCGCCGCTCGGGAACCTGGGTCGGGCCGCCGACGGGGGTGATCTCGTACAGGGCCGTGACGCTCGCGCCCGATCCGACTTCGCCGGCATCGACCCGATCGTTGTTGAAGTCTTCCTCGTTCAACAGCCGTGTCTCATAACCGATCAGCCGCCATTCGGCGACGCGGGCGGGATTGAACTCGACCTGGATCTTGACGTCGTCGGCGATAGGGAAGGCCCCCTTGTCGAAGGCCGGGCCGAACAGCCGGCGTGCGTCCCTCAGATCCCCGACATAGGCCGCCACCCCATTGCCCGCCTGGGCGATGGTCTGCATCCGCGCGTCCTGATAGTTGCCGCGCCCGAAGCCATAGACCGACAGATAGATGCCGTTCCCACGCTTGTCGGCGACATAGTCCTCCAGCCGCTTGTCGTCGGTGACGCCGACGTTGAAGTCGCCGTCGGTGAACATCAGGATGCGGTTGACCTTGTCTCGGGCGAAACTGGCCTGGGCCTGGTCATAGGCATTGGTCATGCCGGTCGCCCCGGCGGTGCCGCCCGACGCGCGCAGGCTGGCGACGGCGCAACGCATCTTCAGCTTCTCGTCGCCGCGCGTTGGCTGCAACGTCGTGCCGGCGCCCTCGGCGTAATAGGTCACCGCCAAGGTGTCCTGCGGCCGCAACCGATCGATGGCCAGGTTCATCGCCTTCTTGGCCAGGTCCAGCTTGTCGGCCGACCCCATCGATCCGGACACATCGACCAGGAAGGTCAGGTTCAGCGGCCGCTGCTCCCCGGCCGGCAGTTCGTAACCTTGCAGACCGATATGCACGATCTGGCGACCCTCCGCCCAAGGCGAGGCCGCCACCGCCGTCGTGATGGCGAACGGCCGGCTCTGCGCGGTCGGCCGGGCGTAGTCATAGTCGAAGGCGTTGATCAGCTCCTCCACCCGCACCGCGTCCCGGGGCGGCGCACGTCCCTCGTCGATGAAGCGGCGGACATTGGAATAGGCGGCCGTATCCACGTCGATGGAGAAGGTCGAGACCGGCTGATCGCTGGTCCGCTTCACCGGATTGGGCGTCGCGTCGGGATAGCGTTCGGTATCGGCCGGTGGGGGCCTCGTGCCCGGCGCTACGACGCGAGAACCGGTTACGACGAGCTCATTCACCGCAGTTGACGCGGCGGACGAGCCTTGGATAAAGGCGGGCCGCATCGGTGCTGGCGGGGCCGGAGGTGGCGGCGGAGGAGGAGGCGCAGGCGGAGGTGGTGGACCCGGTATATTGACGGGCGGGCCCGTATACTCGACCCGGTCTTCCTTGCGGCTGGGCGTGATGTTCACGGGAGGCGGCGGCATACGGCGCACCGGGGGCGCAGCGACCGGCGCCGGCTGGCCCAGGTCGAAGCCCAGCGGGCCACAGGCCGCCGGCGTCGCTTCGCCATCCAAAGGCTTGGCCATGGCGATGGACGGCAGGGCTGCCGGCGGCGCGGCGATCGACACGCTCAGCAGTGACAGGGCCGCGATCCTGATGACACGTGACATGGCTTCCTCCGGTTGTTTTCTTGACGCCAGTCGCGGGTCGTCCTGGGGCGAAACTGTGGCGTCCGGGTCGCTCGCCGCACGGCGATCTTCGACCGTGTCTTCGGCGCCATCTCGCAATCGCGCGCGACGCCCCCCACAATAGGGGCCAGGCTTGAGGGGGAATGTGATGTCCGAGGCGGCGACGGGACTGGATCTGGGCGCGGCGGCCGCCTTGCTGGCGGCGGGCGTGCTCGCCGTGCCGGTGTTCAAGCGGATCGGCCTGGGCTCCGTGCTGGGCTATCTGGCGGCGGGCCTGGCCATCGGTCCCTTCGGCCTGAAGCTGTTTCGCGAACCCGAGACCATCCTGCACGTCGCCGAATTCGGCGTGGTCATCTTCCTGTTCATCATCGGGCTGGAAATGCGGCCCAAACGCCTGTGGGGCTTGCGCAAGGAAATCTTCGGCCTGGGTGCGGCCCAGGTCCTGTTCTGCGGCCTGATCCTGACCCTGACGGCCATGCTGGCCGGCTTCTCCGCCCCGGTCGCCTTCGTCGGCGCCATGGGCTTCGTCCTGTCGTCCACCGCCGTCATCATGCAGATGCTGGAAGAGCGCGGCGAGATCGCGGGCGGGCCGGGCCAGCGGGCGGTCTCCATCCTGCTGCTGGAAGACCTGGCCATCGTCCCGCTGCTGGCCATCGTCGCCGTCCTGGCCACGGTGCTGGGCGTCGCGAACGAACAGGCCCCGCCCCTGTGGCAGACCATCGGCTTCGCGGTCGCGGCGGTCGGCGGGGTGCTGCTGGCCGGCAAATATCTGGTCGATCCGATCTTCCGCCTGCTGGCTCGTTATGGTGGGCGCGAGGTGATGACGGCCGCCGCCCTGCTGGTCGTCGTCGGCGCGGCCTGGGCCATGTCGCTGGGCGGTCTGTCGATGGCCATGGGCGCCTTCCTGGCCGGCGTCCTGCTGTCGGAATCGACCTTCCGTCACCAGCTGGAATCGGACGTAGAGCCGTTCCGCGCCATCCTGCTGGGCCTGTTCTTCCTCAGCGTCGGCATGTCGCTGGACCTGTCGGTCGTGATCACCGACTGGCGTCTGGTCATCGGCGGCGTGGTCGCCTTCATGGTGGTCAAGGCGCTGGGCATCTATGGCGTCGCCCGCCTGTTCAAGGCCTCCCACCACGAGGCGGTCGAGCGCGCGGCCCTGTTCGCGCAAGGCGGCGAGTTCGCCTTCGTCCTTTATGGCGCGGCCGTCACGGCCGGCCTGTTCGACGCCCAGGTCGGCGCCATGCTGTCGGCCATCGTCATCCTGTCCATGGCCCTGACGCCGTTGACCAGCCTGCTGACCGAGCGCCTGCTGCCCAAGCCGGTGCTGTCGGCCGAGGACGCGGACGGCGTCGACTTCGCCAAGGACCTGCGCGGTCAGGTGCTGATCATCGGCTTCGGCCGTTTCGCCCAGGTCGTGTCCCAACCCCTGCTGGCCCGCGACGTGGACGTGTCGATCATCGAGAACGACGTGGAGATGATCCAGGCCGCCTCCCAGTTCGGCTTCAAGGTCTATTATGGCGACGGCGCCCAGCTCGCCACCCTCAGGGCGTCGGGCGCGGAGGAGGCCGAGATCGTCCTGGTCTGCGTGGACAAGCCCGAGGCCGCCGACCGCATCGTCGAACTGGTCAAGTCCGAGTTCCCGACCACCAAGATCATGGTCCGTGCCTTCGACCGGGGCCATTCGATGCGCCTGATCCAGGCCGGGGTCGACTATCAGATCCGCGAGACCTTCGAGTCGGCGCTCAAGTTCGGCGAGCGCGCCCTGGTCGAGCTGGGCCTGGACGAAAGCCAGGCGGCCGAGACCATCGGCGACGTGCGCCGTCGCGACGAGGCCCGTCTGGACCTGCAACTGACGGGCGGCCTCAAGGCCGGCCGCCAGCTGATGCGCGGCAACATGCCGACCCCGCAGCCCGCCCCCTACATCAAGCCCAAGCGCGAAGGCCGTCTGCTGAACGAGGACGAGGCGGGCCCGGCCGCCCCGGACATCCGGCGCGAGCCCGCCGACGTCTGATCCCTACTGGCTGACGTCCTTCTCCAGACGCGCGCCGGCCAGTTCGGCCTTGGCCTGCAGATAGGGCGCCTCCGACACCAGGCGGGAGATCGTGTTGAAACGCTCCGTCGTCAGGCCCGACGCCTCGACAGCCGCGGTCAGCTGAGCGCTCTGCGCCGGAGTGGCTTGATTGTTCTGGACCTGGGCTGTGATGGCGCGGATCTGGGTCATGGCGGTCACGAAGCGGGTCAGTTCATCGTCGGTCACGGCGGCGGCGGGCGTGCCTGGCGCCGGCGGCGTGGCGTTGACCACGCGAATGCGGGCCGCCAGAGCCGGATCGGCGGCGACGGCGTTCGACAGGGTGTTGAAGCGGGTCACTTCCAGACCGGAATCCTGTACGGCGGCGGCCATCTGCGCCTGTTGTTCCGGCGTCGGCTGGGCGCCGTTCAGGGTGTCGCTGACGGCTCTCACCTTGACCATGGCGTCGTCGAACTTCTTCAGCTCGTCATCGGTGAAGGTCGCAGAGCCGGTCGTGGGCGTGGCGACAGGCGTCGCGCCCGCAGTCGGGGCAGGGGCGTCCTGGGCCTGGGCGGTTGCGGCGGTCGCCAGAACGGCGACGGAGGCGAAAAGGGCGAGGCGGGGCGTGCGCATGGGCATGTCCTTTCGATCTGGCGTCCACTTGGAGGCGCCGTCGAACGACGGCGACGACGCAATCACGTCGTCGCTCCCCGAGGAATGTGGAGCCTGGATAAGACAAGGGGGGAGCCTTCATAACCTAGGCGTTGACGCCCGGATCGCCAGTCTTCGACGCTGGAGGCGCGATCAAGGATACGTTAGACGGACGTGATCGCTCCAAAGGTTCGTCTTCATGAAACGTCTCGCCATCGCCGCCCTGGCCCTGATCGCGGTCGCCGCGCCGGCCGTCACCGTCACCGCCTGGGGCAATACCGGCCACCGCCTGATCGGCGTGGCGGCGATGCGGGCCCTGCCCGATGATCTGCCCGCCTTCCTGCGCACCCCGGCCGCCATCGCCGACGTGGGCGAGCTGGCGCGCGAGCCGGACCGCTGGAAGGGCGCCGGCCAGCCGCACGACCGCGAGCGCGATACCGCCCACTTCATCGACATGGACGATCAGGGCCGAGTGTTCGACCAGCGCGGCATGAGCCTCGCCGACCTGCCGCGCCTGAAATCGGAATATGACGCCGCCCTGACCAAGGCCGGTCTGGACGTCAACGACGCCGGCTATCTGCCCTACGCCATGATCGACGGCTGGCAGCAGCTGGGCCGCGACTTCGCCTATTGGCGCGTGCTGAACGCCGCCGAAAAGCGCGAGACCAATATGGAGCGCCAGGCCTGGTACCGCGCCGACCGCATCCGCCGCGAGGCCCTGATCCTGCGCGACATCGGCGTGATGGGCCACTATGTCGGCGACGGCTCCCAGCCGCATCACACCAGCATCCACTACAACGGCTGGGGCGACTTCCCGAACCCGGAAGGTTTCACCAACTCGCGTCAGACCCACGCCCTGTTCGAGGGCGAGTTCACCAACCGCGTCGCCCGTCTGGACGCGGTCGAGGCCGCCATGCCGGCCGCCAATCTGGACGGCTTCGACGTCAAGGCGCGCACCGTTTCCTATCTGACCACGACGCTCGGCACGGTGATCCCTTTCTATCGGCTGGAAAAGGCCGGCGGTTTCCGCGACGCCGATCCGCGCGGCGCGGCCTTCGTCAACGAACGTCTGGCGGCGGGTGCCGGCGAACTGCGCGACTTCATCGTCACCGCCTGGACCGCCTCGGGCAGCGCCTCCATCGGCTGGCCCGCCGTCAAGGTCGCCGAGGTCGAGGCCGGAACCACCGACCCCTGGATCGCCATGGTGGGCGAGGACTGATTTCCTTGTCTGACCTCACTCCCCCCGCCGTCATCCTCGACAAGTCGCAGATGGCCGAGAACATCGGCGCCGTGGCGCGGGTGATGGCCAACTTCGGCCTGACGGATTTGCGCCTGGTCACGCCCCGGGACGGCTGGCCCCAGGAACGGGCCTGGGCCATGGCGTCGGGCGCCGACTGGGTGCTGGAGGGCGTGCGGGTGTTCGACAGCGTCGCCGAGGCAGTCGCCGACCTGAACACCGTCTTCGCCACCACCGCCCGCCCGCGCGAGACGCGCCAGCCGGTCCGCACCCCGCGCGAGGCCAGCCGCGTCCTCTATGACGACACCGCTTCCGGCCTGAAGACCGGCCTCTTGTTCGGCGGCGAGCGTGCGGGGTTGGAGACGACCGACATCGCCCTGTGCGCAGGCATCGTCACCATCCCCATCGACCCCCGGCACCACTCGCTGAACCTGGCCCAGGCCGTGGCGATCAACGCCTATGAGTGGCGCACCCTGATCCTGGACGCCCCGCCGCCGCGTTTCCGCGACAGCGAGCCGCCGGCGTCCAACGAGCTTCTGGTCGGCATGTACGAACATCTGGAAGAAGAGCTGGAAAACGGCGGCTTCTTCTATCCGCCCGAGAAGAAGCGTTCGATGAGCCAGAACCTGCGCGTCATGCTGGGCCGCGCCGCCTTCTCCGAACAGGAGGTCGCCACCATGCGCGGCGCCATCCACGCCCTGTCGCGTGGTCGCGGCCGGGTGCTGACCAAGCTGGCGGCTGAGCGGGCGGCGAAAGCGAAGGCGGGCGAATAGGAGTTTTGTCTCTCCTTCTCCGTCACCCTCGGGCTTGACCCGAGGATCGGATCATCCGCTGCCTTGCGTCTCCATCAAAGCACAGTCCGAACGACGCCCGATCCTCGGGTCAAGCCCGAGGATGACGGAGGTGGAAAGGACCGCGTAGGAAACCCTCATGAAGCTGGCCCTCATATACCCCCTCGCGGCGCTGGCGGAGATCGGCGGCTGTTTCGCCTTCTGGGCCTGGCTGAAGCTGGATCGCTCGCCGTTGTGGCTGGCGCCGGGCGTCGTCTGCCTGATCGCCTTCGCCTGGCTGCTGACCCTGGTCCCCAGCGATGCGGCGGGCCGGGCCTTCGCGGCCTATGGCGGGGTCTATATCTGCGCCTCATTGATCTGGATGGCCGTGGTCGAGAAGACGACGCCGGATCGCTGGGACGTGCTGGGCGGCCTGGTCTGCCTGGTCGGCGCGGGGATCATTCTGTTCGGGCCGAGAGCCGCTTAACCCGCCCCCAGCAGGTCCGACCAGCGCCAGCTGCCCTTGCCCAACGCCAGCTGCGCGCCACCCGCCCGGTCTTCCAGCTTCAGCACCGCCAGGCCGCTCATCCGCTGGTTCTTGCACTCTGCCGGGGCGAAGGCGACTTCCAGGGCGATGGCCTGACGCACGCCGGCCAGGCCCTTGCCCGACTGATTGCGGCTCTGCAGCCAGTCGCCGTTCCAGACCAGGATGGCGCGTCCGTTGGCGTCCATGTCCTGCGAGGCGTCGATGACGGCGCGTCGCACCGCCTGGTCGTCGCGCACCGCGTCCTGGACCCAGCGCACCATGTCGCACGATCCGCCGCCCGACCCGGAGCCTGAGCCGGTTCCGCCCGACCCGCCGCCGCACAGATCGCAGGAGCCATGACGGTGCCTGAGCCGCGGCGGCCGGCGCATCCGGCTTGGGCGAGGGATCGGGGGCCATGACCCGTGCGGGCGGCGGCGGGGGAGGAGGAGGCTCGACCAGTTCGACCATCACCAAAGGCGGCTCGGACACGTCCGGCTCAGGCGTCGCACGCGCGGTCATCAACAGGGCCAGCCCGGCATGGGCGACCAGAATCGGCGTCGCCGCCAGCGCCCAGCGTCGTGCCCGGCGCCGTGATCGGCCGGCGCTCAATCGCCTATCAGTGATGACTGTTGAACACCGCGTCGCATGGTCATCAGAACAGAATGCCTGTAAAAAACATCAGGCCCTGTTGAAAACATTCGGTCGCGTCAGGAAAGTGGCGCTGAGCCGAATACAACCGGGCGGCGTTTCAGATTAGCGATAGATCAGCCTGCCCGCCCTCCGGCCTCGACCGTCGGCGGCGCAACGGTTGATCTCGGCGCCGGGTTCCGTGTTGGCGCAAGAATAACGCGAAATACCCCATGTTTTTATGGCCAAGCTGACATGATCCTGCCCAAAGCACGTCATTACTCCGCCTTGTCTCCTACGCCACCTTCATCTTGCGCAAAAACGGGTGTGGCGCTCCCGGCAAGAAGGAGACAGAACTTGAGCAGATCGAAACTCAGGACGGCGGTCGTCGGCGGCGCCCTCATCGCCCTCGGCTTTGCGGCCAGCGGCTGCGCCAGCCATCGTTTCGTGCGTGATCAGGTGGAAGTCGTCGATACCCGCGTGACCGGCGTCGAAGGCACGGCGGGCCAGGCGCTCCAGCGCGCCAACGACGCGCACAAACTGGCCGAGGGCAAGTTCCTCTATCAGGTCGTGCTGTCGGACGATTCCGTGAAATTCCCCACCGACGCGGCGGCTCTGTCGCCCGAGGCCGAGCAACGCCTGGCCCAGTTCGCCCAGCGTCTGGCTGGCGAGAACAAGAACGTCTATCTCGAAATCCAAGGCTATACGGACGCGACCGGCACGCCCCAGCACAATGACGAGCTGGGCGAGCAACGCGCCGAGGCCGTGCGTCGCTTCCTGAACCGTCAGGGCGTCGCCCTGAACCGCATGGCGACCATCTCTTATGGTCAGGAACAGCCGGTGGCCTCGAACGACACGCCCGAAGGCCGTTCGCAGAACCGCCGCGTGACCATCGTCGTCCTGGCCTAACCCGCCTCGACTTCGAAAGACCCGAACGGCGGCCGCTTCACAGCGGTCGCCGTTTTTGTATTTACAGACTGTCGAAGAAGCCCGGAACGGCCTGCGTCGCCGGCCCATAGACGCCTTCGTCGAACAGGCGCGCGCCTTGCGTGGGCTCCAGATTGATCTCCACTGTCCTCGCCCCGGCATGCCGCGCCGCCTGGACGAAGCCCGCCGCCGGATAGACCGCCCCGGACGTGCCAATGGAGACGAACAGGTCGCAGGCCTCCAGCGCCGCCTCGATCCGCTCCATCTCCAGCGGCATTTCCCCGAACCAGACGATGTGCGGCCGCATGAGGCCCTGCGGATGACGCGGCGAGGCCTGATCCGCCGCCATGTCGCCCGTCCAGTCCATCACCACGCCCGACCGGGTGCAGCGCGCCTTCAACAGTTCGCCATGCATATGGATCAGTTTGAACCCGGCGCCGGGCGGCGTCTGCGCATGCGCCCGGTCGTGCAGATCATCGACGTTCTGCGTCACCAGCAGGAAGTCCCCCTCCCACCGCGCCGCCAACTCCGCCAGCGCCCAATGCGCCGCATTGGGCTGAACATCCGCCAACTGCCGCCGCCGCTGATTGTAGAAGTCCTGCACCAGTGCCGGATCGGCCGCATACCCCTGCGGCGTCGCCACATCCTCGACCCGATGCCCGCACCACAGCCCGTCGTCCGCCCGAAACGTCGGCACGCCGCTCTCCGCCGATATGCCGGCGCCGGTCAGGACGACGAGGTTCATGGCGCGATCTCCTGACCGACCTGTAGCGCGTTCAGCAAGCGCCGAAGTTCGCCAGATAGGCGGCGTAGTCCGGCCAGCGAAAACCCATTGGCGCGCGGCGTTGTTCCAGCCGTTCCGGGTCTTCCGTAGGCGACGGGACCATACGTCCGGCGACGCATTGCATCTGGGTGCCGTATCGCTGCGTACGGTTCTCGGCGACGGCGATGCGGTCGTACATCATCGCATACTGCCATTTCAGTGCCTCGCCCCGCTCGGCCATCGCTTCCAGCGCGGGCAGGAAGCGTTTTTGCAACGCCGTGTCGGCGTGCTGGATGACCAGGAAGGCTCCTGTCGCGGCATCCTGGCCGTAGGCAACATTGGAGAACCAGCCCTCGGGCGGGACCAGCGACAGAACCGTGGCCACCGTCTCGTCGCTGATGGCGTCCACTCGCGCCTTGGCCTCTGCCTGCGCGGCAAGGCGATCCGTTTCGGAAAGGGCCGACAGATCGACGCTGTGCATCGCCTTCAACGGCTCCTGATCAAGGGTCAGCGCCAGCTCCAGTCTTTCCCTGGGTATCGGGTTCTCCGGCAGGGCCGCCTGCTTGGCGCGTGCGGTCGCGATGGCTTCGGTCAGAGGACGAAGCGCAGCCTCTGCTGCGGGGGAAAGATCGGTCAAACCCAAGGCAGCGACAAGGAACCAGGCCAGCATGAAAGGCGTCTCTCCGTTGCCGGGTCAGACTATTGTCGCGCGTGAATGATGCAAGTCTGTCGTGTGCCAGGACACGTCCGATCCTGACGCCGTCGTCCTCTACACATCAAACGTCGCGCGTCCCTGCGAACCAGTCTCAAAAATCTGCACGAAAGTGCACTCAAAAAAATTCAGTGGCCTTCATCGGCGGACGGGCTGGCCTTCCCTGCGTCGCTCGTGAGAAACAGGCGCAAACCAAGGAGCCCTCGCCATGAAAACCCGCGCCGCCGTCGCCTTCGAGGCCAAACGCCCGCTCGAGATCGTCGAGGTCGATCTGGAGGGGCCGCGCGCCGGCGAGGTGCTGATCGAGATCAAGGCCACCGGCATCTGCCACACCGACGCCTATACGCTGGACGGTCTGGACTCCGAGGGCATCTTCCCGAGCATCCTGGGGCATGAGGGCGCCGGCGTGGTGGTCGAGGTCGGGCCGGGCGTGACCTCGGTCGCGGTCGGCGATCACGTCATCCCGCTGTACACGCCGGAATGCCGCCAGTGTAAGTCGTGCCTGTCGCGCAAGACCAACCTGTGCACCTCGATCCGCTCGACCCAGGGCAAGGGCGTCATGCCCGACGGCACCTCGCGCTTCAGCTACAAGGGTCAGGCCATCGCCCACTATATGGGCTGCTCGACCTTCTCGAACTTCACCGTCCTGCCCGAGATCGCCGTGGCCAAGATCCGCAAGGACGCGCCCTTCGACAAGGCCTGCTACGTCGGCTGCGGCGTGACCACCGGCGTCGGCGCAGTCGTCAACACGGCCAAGGTCGAGCCGGGCGCCAACGCCGTGGTCTTCGGTTTGGGCGGCATCGGCCTGAACGTCATTCAGGGTCTGAAGATGGTCGGCGCCGATATGATCGTCGGGGTGGACATCAACCCTGACAAGGAAGAATGGGGCCGTCGCTTCGGCATGACCCATTTCGTCAATCCGAAGGATGTGCCGGATGTCGTGGCGCATCTGGTTCAACTGACCGACGGCGGCGCGGACTACACCTTCGACTGCACCGGCAACACGGTCGTCATGCGCCAGGCGCTTGAGGCCTGCCATCGCGGCTGGGGCGAGAGCGTCGTCATCGGCGTCGCCGAATCCGGCAAGGAGATCGCCACCCGCCCGTTCCAGTTGGTCACCGGCCGCGTCTGGCGCGGTTCGGCCTTCGGCGGCGCGCGCGGCCGCACCGACACGCCCAAGATCGTCGACTGGTACATGGACGGCAAGATCGAGATCGACCCTATGATCACCCACACCTTCGGCCTGGAAGACATCAACAAGGCCTTCGACCTGATGCACGAGGGCAAGAGCATCCGCAGCGTGGTCGTGTTCTGATCGACTTGCGCGCCCCACGGTTCGTTGTTTAAAGAAACGGACTGGAAATCGGGAGGTTCGCCATGTTCACCCACGTCACCGTCGGCGCCAACGACATCGAGGCGTCGCGCAAATTCTATGACGCGGCGCTCGGCGCTCTGGGCGTCGAGGCGGGGCAGGGGCCGGATCCCAAGGGCCGCTACTGGTGGCGGACCCTTCGCGGCTCCTTTGGGGTCGGCGCGCCGATCGACGGCGACCCGGCCTGCCACGCCAACGGCGGCACCATCGGCTTCGCGGCCAAGACGCCCGAGATGGTCCAGGCCTTCCATGACGCCGGTGTCGCCGCCGGCGGTCACGCCATCGAGGATCCTCCCGGCGAGCGCCAAAGCCCGTTCGGTCCGATGATCCTGGCCTATCTGCGCGATCCGTCGGGCAACAAGATCGTGGCGATGCACCGGGTCGGCTGACCTAGCGGTCTCGCACGTGTCTCGCGCCGACGATGGCGCGGCGCACGAACCAGAAGGCGAGCAGGCCAGGCAGCAAGGCCAGGCCGATCGCCATCGGCCATGAGGCCTGACCCGTCGCGCCTAGGCTGATCTTGGCGGCGGCCAGCAATCCGGCGAGGGCGGCCCGCACGCCGTTGAAGATCAGGACGTTGGCGCCATCCGGATTGGTCGCCTTCGCCACGGCGCGAATGCTCAGGGCGATCAGTGCGCCGACGGGCAGGGCAAGCGCGGCAACAAGGATCGTTCGCGTCATGCGGTCAGCCTATCATCCTTGAACCGTTTGGCGAACGACGCCTGGGCGACGGTCAACCGGCCGCCTGGGCCTCGCGATAGCGCATATCGCGTGGCCCGTGGGCGGCGATGGTCGCGCACTGATCGGCGACCGCCTTCTTGTAAGCCGGGCGATCCAGGCAGCGATCATAGTAGGCCTGGAGCGCGGGAAACGCTTCCAGCAGATTCAGCGACGCGGCGATCTTCAGCACCGAACTCATCATCAGGTCCGCGACCGTGAAGTCTTCCCCGACCAGCCAGTTCCGGTCGCCCAGCGCCACCTGAAGCTCGCCCAGGCGCCGCTCCGCAAAGGGCACGACCTGCGGTCGCCGCACCGCCTTGGTCGCCTCGTCGGGCATAAAAAACTCGGCCTCCGCGACATTCGCCAACGCCCCTTCGACACTGTTCAGGGCCGCGAAGTACCAGCCCAGAACCTGCGCCCGCATCACCGGATCGGGCGGGATCAGCACGCCGGCGCGTTCGGCGATGTCCCAGACGATGGCGCCGCTCTCGAACATCGGGGGTCGACCGTCCTCTTCCACCGTCGGCACCTGACCGAACGGCTGGCGCGCCCTGTGGTCGGTCGACTTCTGATCGACCGCGTCCAGCAGCCGGATTTCATAGGGCCAGCCCGCCTCGTTCAAGATCCATCGCACCCGGTGGTCGCGCACCTGACCGGCGGCGAAGGGCGGAACCCATTTGAAGGCGGTGACGGTGATCATGCGACCCTCCTGTCCGATCAGGCGCCCAAGGTGTCAGGCTTGCGCGTTGCGGGCAACGGCGAGGTGGACTAGCCAGTCCTCATGACCTTTGAGACCACCAAGACCCACATCGTCCACGGCGGAACCCTCCGCTATCTGAAGCACGACAGCACAACGACCGGCACGCCCATGACCCTGTCGGTCTTCATGCCGGCGGGCGAGGGGCCGTTCCCGGTCCTGATCTGGCTGTCGGGTTTGACTTGCACAGAGGACAATTTCACCACCAAGGCCGGCGCCTATAAGGCCGCCGCCGAGCACGGCCTCATCATCGTCGCCCCGGACACCAGCCCGCGCGGGGACGGCGTCGCCGACGATCCGGCCTATGACCTGGGCCAGGGCGCTGGGTTCTATCTGGACGCCACGCAAGCCCCCTGGGCGGCGCATTTCCGCATGGAAACCTATGTCACGGACGAACTGATCGCCTTGATCGACGCCGCGTTCCCGACCAAGGACGCCCGCGCCATCAGCGGCCATTCGATGGGCGGCCACGGCGCCCTGACCCTGGCGCTGAACCACCCCGACCTGTTCCGGTCCGTCTCCGCCTTCGCCCCCATCTGCTCCCCCACCCAATGCGCCTGGGGCGAAAAGGCCTTCACCGCCTATCTCGGAGACGACCGCGCCGCCTGGGACCGCTACGACGCCGCCAAGCTGATCGCCGCCGGCACGGCACGCGGGGTCTATGACGACATCCTGATCGACCAGGGCGACGCCGACAGCTTCCTGACCGACCAGTTGAAACCCGAACTGCTGCAGGCCGCCGCAGACGCCGCCGGCCAGAACATCACCCTGCGCATGCAGCCCGGCTACGACCACTCCTACTTCTTCATGACCAGCTTCATCGCCGACCATGTCGCCTTCCACGCCAAGCGCTTGAAGGGCTGACCGACTGTCGCTGATCGCCCAGCGGTGATAGAGGGGCGCCATGAGCGCTCCCGATCCCTACGAACCGATGTTTTCCGCCCTGTGCCGCGAGGTGGGCTATTGCCTGCACGCCAAGGGCCAGAAGAAGGTGATCGAGGCCCTGCCCAAGGGCTTGGACGCCGCCGTCCGCGCCGTCTTCGCCGCCGAGGGCGTGGACGAGCCCAATGCGCCTGGCGACGTGAAGCGCGCCGTGCGCGAATGCCTGAAGGCGAACTTGCCAGCCGCCTGACCGGACATCGTCAGGGCGTCGGCACGATCTCGGTCGTGGTTCCCGACGGCGTCGTGACAGTGCGGGTCGTAACGGGCGCCTTGCCCGTCTCCTCGACCGTAGTCGTCGTCGAAGACCAGACCGTATGACTAACGCGGCAGGTCTTGCCGCCATAGTTATCCGCGCCGATCGCGGGGTCTTGGGTGCAGGTCGGCGTTTGGCTCGCCATATCCGCCGCGGCCTCGTCCATCGCCTTGAAACCAGCGCAACCGCTTCCTGAAACGGCGAGCGCCAACAGGGCGACGAATCCGATACGCGACATGACAGCCTCCGATTGATGTATGGACAATCGCGCGCCTCGTAGGCCAATGCAAATGGCCAAGCTGAACAAAAACCCGACGAAATCGCTTGGGTCAGACGCCACAGCCCCTAAATGGGGTTCAGGAACAAACCGTCTTCAGGAGACTGACATGGCCTTCACCCTGCCCCCGCTGCCCTACGCCTATGACGCGCTGGAGCCGGCCATCGACAAGGAGACGATGACCTTCCACCACGACAAGCACCACCAGACCTATGTCGACAACCTGAACAAGGCCGTCGACGCCGACGCCGGTCTGCAGGGCAAGCCGCTGGAAGAGATCTTCACCAGCATCTCCACCGCGCCCAAGGCCGTCCGCAACAACGGCGGCGGTCACTGGAACCACAGCCTGTTCTGGGAACTGCTGGCCCCGGCCGATAAGGCCGGCGAACCCTCGGCCGAACTCGCCGCCGCCATCGAGAGCGATCTCGGCGGGATGGACAAGTTCAAGGAAGACTTCAACGCCGCCGGCGCCGCGCAGTTCGGCTCGGGCTGGGCTTGGCTGATCGTGCAGAACGGCAAGCTGAAGATCACCTCGACCCCCAATCAGGACAATCCGCTGATGGATGTCGTGGACGAGCGCGGCGAGGTCATCCTGGGCGCTGACGTCTGGGAACACGCCTATTATCTGAAATACCAGAACCGCCGCGCCGACTATCTGAAGTCGTTCTGGTCGGTCGTGAACTGGAACAAGGTCAACGAACTGTACGCGGCCGCCAAGTAAGGCAGGCCCCAAGATCGAGACATGACGACGCCCGCCGGAACCTCCGGCGGGCGTTTTCGATTCAGGTCCTACAGATGGAGACGACTGCGATGCGGATCATGATGACGGGGGCGGCCTTGGCTTGCCTGACACTGGCGGCGTGCCAGCAGCCAGCGAACGAGCAGAAGCCCGGCGATCACGCCCCGCCGACGCCGCAGCAGACGGTCGCGGCCCCGGCGGAAAAGCCGGTCTATCGCTTCAAGATCGGCGCGCTGGACGCCATCGCCCTGTTCGACGGCGAAAACCCCGTGCCGAACGACAACAAGGTGTTCGGCGTCGGCCTGAACCCCCAGGCGGTCGCAGCACCCCTGACCGCCGCCGGCCAGCCAGCCGATCCGATCATGCTGGAAATCCACCCGCTGCTGGTCAGGAACGGCGACCGGACGATGCTGTTCGACACCGGCCTGGGCGAGGGCAAGGGTCAGTTGATGGACAGCCTGCAAAAGGCGGGCGTCGATCCGGCCTCCATCACCGACGTGCTGATCTCGCACGGCCACCCCGACCATGTCGGCGGTCTGATCCGCGCCGGCGGCCTGGCCTTCCCCAATGCGGCGATCCGACTGTCGCAGGCGGAGTGGGCGTCAATGCGCGCCAATCCCGAACTCGCCGATCTGGTGCGGATCATCACGCCCAAGGTCCAGGCGTTCTCGCCGGGCGGAGAGGTCGCGCCGGGCGTCACGTCTCAGGATACGGCGGGCCACACGCCGGGCCACGTCGCCTATCTGATCGCCGACGGCCAGAACCAGCTGCTCTATACCGGCGACCTGATGCACCACTGGATCCTTTCGGTGGAGCATCCCGACTGGAAGGTCGGCTATGACGACGACCAAACGGCGGGCGAGAAGGCGCGGCTGGACGAGGTGACGGCGCTGCGTAACTCCGGCGCCCACATCTACGCCTATCACTTCCCCTTCCCGGGTCTGGGCAAGATCGCCACGCGCGAGGGTCGGGCGATGTTCATCTCCGAGGCCCAGCCTTCAGAATAAGGGAAGGCCGCCAGATAGGGGTCAGACCCTCAGGTCCACGCCCTGCCGAACGCGCTCGTTCATGCGTTCGGCATGGTGTTGCCTGACCGCGCGGCGCTGGCGCAGCATCTCGTGGATGCCGTCGGCGAGGTCCAGCAGTTGATGATCGGTCAGGGGTTCGACCAGATCGACCAGTTGTTTTTTCAGGGTTTCCACTGCCTGATCGGACAGGCCAGTTTGAAAGCTTTTGGATTCAGTCTGCATTCCACTCCTCCTTGTCCTCGCGCAGTGTTCGGTTGCGTCAGATGAAGGGTGGAATCGGGTGATCGTTCCATTCCATCGTGCTTAACGGCTCGTCCGGCTTGACTCTGCCAGCCCCTCTGGCCATAAGCGCCGCCTTCTATGGATCCGTTTCGACGGAGCCGGGGATTGATGACGGAAGATGCGTGGACCGCCGTTGAGATCGCATTCCCAATCGAGGGGATGCCGGGCCGTATCGTTGAAAAGAGAATAGAATGTCCAAGCGCCACAGCGCCAAATACAAGATCGACCGCGCCATGGGTGAGAACCTGTGGGGCCGCGCCAAGTCGCCGGTCAACAAGCGTTCTTACGGTCCCGGTCAGCACGGTCAGCGTCGCAAGTCCAAGGTCTCGGACTTCGGTCTGCAACTGAAGGCCAAGCAGAAGCTGAAGGGCTACTACGGCAACATCACCGAGAAGCAGTTCGCCAAGACCTACGACGAAGCCACGCGTCGCAAGGGCAACACCTCGGAAAACCTGATCGGTCTGCTGGAATCGCGTCTGGACGCCATCGTCTACCGCGCCAAGTTCGTCCCGACCGTCTGGGCCGCCCGTCAGTTCGTCAACCACGGCCACGTCCTGGTCAACGGCAAGAAGGTCGATATCGCCTCCTACCGCGTGAAGCCGGACGACGTCGTCACGGTGAAGGAAAAGTCGCGCAGCATGGCTCTGGTGATCGAAGCCCAGACGTCGTCGGAACGCGACGTGCCGGATTACCTGGAGCTGTCGGACCGTTCGTTCTCGGCCCGCTACGTCCGCGTGCCGGAACTGTCGGACGTGCCCTACGCCGTGAAGATGGAACCGAACCTGGTCGTCGAATACTACGCTTCGTAAGCGCAGCTTTCTTCAAAGCGGCTATCGGCCTTCGGCCTACTTGAGCCGCTTTCTGGATTTCAGTTTGAAGGGCCTCGGATTCGTCCGGGGCCTTTCGTTTTTACCCTGTTCCCTCCACGGGCGAACAGGCGCATTCTCGGCCCGTTCAGGCTTTGAGAGACAGGGGAGGTCGTCGGTGCGCGACTCCATCATCGGACGCTTGGCTTTGATCGCCGCCGCATCGGCGAGCCTTGCCGCCTGCGCCACCTCCAGCGAACCGACCGTCTCGACCCAGGGCATGCCCGGCGCGCTTGAGCCGATCCACGCCGCCGCCTTCACCAAGAACGAGGCCGTCTTCTGGGTCAGCTCCAACGGCTGCACCGACAAGAGCGACCTGATCCCCATCGTCAGCCTGCAGGGCGGCGCGGCCGTCATCACCCTGCGCCGCATCGACGAGGACAAGTGTAAGCAGGACCTGGTTCAGGGCGTCGAGCTGAAATGGTCGTTCGAGGAACTGGGCCTGCCGCCCGGCTCGCCCATCAGCGTCAACAACCCCTATCAGATGCCGCGCTCCTGATCCGTCCGCATAGGGATTGGTTAAGCCTGTTCGGGCGCGTCTGATTAAATTTCATCGGTTACGAAGCCGGGCTGTCTTCTCCCACGGTCCGTAGCTTTCATGCGCTTTTTCACCTGCCTGACCGACGACCATAACCTCTGGCTGGTCGGGCTCGCCGCCGGCCTGTGCCTGGTCGGCTCCATCATCACCTTCCGCCTCTATCGCCGGCTGCGCGCCGCGGAAAAGGGCACGCGCCTGGCCTGGGCCTTCATGGGCGCCGTGGCGACGGGGGCGACGATCTGGTGCACCCATTTCGTGGCGATGATCGCCTATGAGCCGGGGACGAACATCAGCTACGAGCCGGTCCTGACGGGCGTCTCCCTGGGCGTGGCCATCGCCGGCAGCGCCCTGGCCCTGTGGGTCGCCTCGCGAACCGTGCGCTTTTCGGCCGAGATCGGCGGCGTGCTGTTCGGCCTGACGGTGGTGGCGATGCACTATACCGGCATGGCGGCCTTTGCGACCGACGCGGTCATCCACTGGTCGACCGCCTATGTCGCCGCCTCCGTGGTCGGCGCCGTCCTGTTCGGGGGCTTTGCTTTCAACCGCGCACGGCGGGCGGGGCAGGTGCTTCCGGTCGCCCTGATGGTCCTGGGGATCGTCGCGCTGCACTTCACCGGCATGGCGGCCATGACCGTCATACCGCTCGCGCCCATGTCGGGAGACCTCGCCGCCGATCCCGCCAATGTCATCATGGCCTTCGCCGTCTCCGCCGTCGGGCTGATGATGCTGGGCACCGGCGTGGCCAGCCACGCCCTGGACATGCAGTCGCGGCTCCAGGCCAAGGCGCGTCTCGATCATCTGATCGAGGGCAGCGTAGACGGCATGGTGGTTGCTCAGGACGGCCTCATCCTGGCCGCCAACGCCGCCTTCGCCGACCTGGCCGGCGTGGCGCATGACGCCCTGGTGGGTGAGCCCCTGTCGCGCTGGCTGTCTCATACCGCTGACCTGACCATAGGCGGCCTGACCCAGTCCAAGCTGGCCGAAGCGGGTGGAGCCGAAATCCCAGTCGAGATCGCTGTGCGCCGCGACGGGGGCCACGCCGTCGAAACCGATCTGATGATCTATGCCGTGCGTGACCTGCGCATGCGCCTGGCCCAGGAACGTCGCATCGCCCACCTGGCGCGCAACGACGGCCTGACCGGCCTGCCCAACCGCTCATCCTTCCTGGAATGGCTGACGCGCCAGACCTCGGACCTCAACGCCCCGACCAAGGTCGCCCTGCTGGCCATGGACCTGGACCGGTTCAAGGAGGTCAACGACGTCCACGGCCACGCCGCCGGCGACCAGTTGCTGATCCAGATCGCCGAACGGATGCGGGCCTGCCTGCGTCATGACGAGTTCGTGGCTCGCCTGGGCGGAGACGAGTTCGTCGCCGTCATGCCGATCCGCCACCGCGACGACGCCCTGGACCTGGTGGCGCGCCTGCGCGACGCCGTCACAGAACCCGTCATTCTGGACCATGCCGAGGTCGCTTGCGGCCTCAGCACCGGCATCGCGATCTGGCCCGACGACGCCCACGATCCGTCCGCCCTGATCAACGACGCGGACCTGGCCATGTACCGCGCCAAGGCCTCGCTGGGGACCGATGTCTGCTTCTACGAGGAAGAGATGGATGAGGCGGTGCGCACGCGCCGTCGCATGGCCCAGCAGATGCGCGAGGCCCTGGACCAGGGTCAGTTCAGCCTGAACTGGCAGCTTCAGGCCGCCGTCGATACGGGCGACATCACCGGCTATGAGGTTCTGCTGCGCTGGATCCAGCCGGACGGGACCTTCATCTCGCCGGCCGACTTCATCCCCCTGGCCGAAGAGAACGGCCTGATCCTGCCGATCGGGGAATGGGTGCTGCGCACCGCCTGCGCCGAGGCCGCAAAATGGGCCGAGCCGCACAAGATCGCCGTCAACCTGTCGCCGGTCCAGCTGGGCCACGTCGATCTGCCGCGTCTGGTGCATCAGGTCCTGGTGGAGACCGGCCTGTCGCCCTCGCGTCTGGAGCTGGAGATCACCGAGACGGCCATGATCACCGACATGGAGCGCACGACCCACGTGCTGCGCCAGCTGAAGCTCTTGGGCGTCTCCATCGCCATGGACGACTTCGGCACCGGCTATTCGTCCCTGTCGACCTTGCGCGCCTTCCCGTTCGACAAGATCAAGCTGGACCGCTCCTTCATGTCGGAGCTGGACGGCGGACCGCAATCCGCCGCCATCATCCGCGCCGTGCTGGCCCTGGGCGAAAGCCTGGAGATCCCGGTCCTGGCCGAGGGTGTCGAGACGCTGGAGCAACTGACCTTCCTGCGCGACCAAGGCTGCGACGAGGTTCAGGGCTATCTGCTGGGCCGTCCGCAAAAGACGGCCGAGGGCCATATCCAGCAGGCTGCCCGCGTCCTGTGGGATGGCGCACCACCGCTGGAAGACGCCGCCTGATCAGGCCTTACGCGTCGGCCTTGCCGTATCCGGGCCAGGTCGTCTTGCCCGCCCGCGCATACTGCGGCGGCAGGTTCTCGTCCTCGCCCAGGACGACCGCCGCATGGTGCGCCCAGTTGGGATCGTCCAGCGCAGCACGGGCGATGGCGATCAGGTCCGCCTGACGCGAGGCCACGATGTCCTCGGCCTGCTGCGGATCGAAGATCATGCCCACGGCCATGACGCTGGCGTCCGGCGTCGCGGCCTTCACGGCCTGTGCGAACCGCAGCTGATAACCCGGCTCGGCGCCCGGAATGTCGGCGCGCGCGACATTGCCGCCCGACGTCAGGTGCAGATAGTCATAGCCCATGTCGTGCAGGGCCTGACCGAAGGCCGTCACCTCGTCCAGGGCGATGCCGCCCTCGACCCAGTCCGAGCCATTGAACCGCACGCCCAGCGCCTTGGTCCGAGGCCAGGCGTCGCGCAGGGCCTGGGCCACACGCAAGGGGAAGCGCGCCCGGTTCTCATACTCACCGCCGAAATCATCGGTGCGGTGATTGGACAGGGGCGACAGGAACTGGGTCAGCAGATAGCCGTGGGCGGCGTGCAGCTCGACTAGGTCGAACCCAGCCCGGTCCGCCCGGCGCGCGGCATCCTCGAAGGCGGCGACGACGCGGTCCATGTCGCCTTCCGTCATCGCGGTCGGGGTATGCCAGTCGTCCTTGAAGGCGGCGGCTGAGGCGCTGAACGTCTCCCAAGCGCCCTCGTCGGCGCCCAGGGCGCGACCGCCCTTCCACGGCGCGCTGGTCGAGGCCTTGCGTCCGGCGTGGCCCAGCTGAACGCCGATGGGCGTGTCGCTGTAGGTGCGGATGTCGGTGATGATCCGGGCGAAGGCGGCTTCCTGGGCGTCGTTCCACAGGCCGGTGTCGTCCGGCGTGATGCGGCCCGCCGCCTCGACCCCCGTCGCCTCGACGATGACCAGGCCTGCGCCCGAGATCGCCAGCTTGCCTAGGTGCTGCACGTGCCAGGGCTGGGGCACGCCATCGACGGCCGAATACTGGCACATCGGGGCGATGACGACGCGGTTCTTCAGCGTCAAGGGGCCCACGGCGCGGGGCGAGAACAGCAGGCTCATGAAAGGCGATCCGAAGGGAAGGGGGGAGGGACTGTAGCTATGGCGGTTGCGGTCACGTTCAACCCCGACCCTTTCCAATTGTTCATCCAGCTTGCCGATTATTCACGTGTGCAGAGCCGGCCCTCGCGGCACATAGGGTCAAGCTTTCAAAGGGGAACCCAAATGCTTCGTCTCGCTCTCGCCATCGCCATTGCCGCCCCGCTGCTGTCGGGCTGCATCATCGTCTCGACCGAAAAGCCGACCACGCGGGTCATCACAGCCCCGGCCTCGGGTCAGTGATGCGCGGCTTCGTGAAGGGTCTGGCGGTTGCGGCCCTGGTCGCGCCGCTGCTGTCGGCCTGCGTCATCTATGACAGCGATGCGGGCGAGAACGTCTCGGTCAATGTCACGCGCAACGACGCCCCGCCGGCCGAGGCCATTCGCGAGGCCCGCTTTGCAGACGGCGCCCTGATCGCGCGGGTCGATTCCAACGGCTGCACCCAGGCGTCGGATTTCGAGCTGTCGGTGTCCGAAAACACCCCGACCGAGATCACCCTGCGTCGCACCAAGCCCGATCTGTGCAAGGCCCTGGTCCCGAACGGCGTCGAACTGCGCTGGACTTACGCCGATCTCGGGCTGGAGCCCGGAACCCCGGCGCGGATCCTCAATGCGTTGAAGTAGGCGTCTCGAACACCGCCAGCATCGTGGGCGGAATGCGCTGGGGCCTCAGGGTCTTGGCGTCGACCAGCACCCATTCGGTGACGCCCTGGGCGCAGACGCGACCCTGGGCGTCCTCGATGCGGACATAGCGCGTGAAGCGCGGCCCCTGCGGATCGCCGACCCAGGTGCGCGCGACCACGCCTTGGGCGCCCGGTTCGATGCCGCGCAGATAGTCGATCTCGTGCCGGGTCGCGACCCACGACCATTTCGCCCGCGTCTCATCGTCGAAGCGCGCGTTCCAGTGGGCCGTGCCGGCGTCCTGAAGCCAGCCGACATAGACGACGTTGTTGACGTGTCCATTGCCGTCGATGTGCTCGGGCCGCACGTCCAGCGGCACGACGAAGACCTCGCGGTCCTCGCGCGGCGTCAGCGTCTTGCGGGCCATCAGGCCTCGCCGAGCGGAACGCCCTTCTCGACCATCAGGGCCTGAAGCTCGCCGGCCTGGAACATCTCGCGGATGATGTCCGACCCGCCGACGAATTCGCCCTTCACATAGAGTTGCGGGATGGTGGGCCAGTCGGTGAAGCTCTTGATGCCTTCGCGCAGGGCCTCGTCCTGCAACACGTCCACGCCCACGAAGGCGGCGCCGACATGGTCCAGGATCTGCACCGCCAGCGACGAGAAGCCACAGCGCGGCTGGTCGGGCGTGCCCTTCATGAACAGCACGACGTCGTTTTGGGCGACGGTTTCGCCGATGAAGGCGTGGGCGGGATCGGCGGCTTGAACGGTGTCGGTCACGGGATAGGCCTTTCGTGAAGCCCGTCAGCTAGGGAGCCAAGGGCGCGCGGTCAAGGCGTCCGCGACGATCGGCATGCCGCGCGTCGCTTGTCGTCAGGCAGCGACGCTGGCGACCACGCGCGCCATTTCGATCTGGGCCGCGAGGCCCGGCGGCATGTCTCGCTCGGGCGCCGCCGCCAATGTCGCCAGCCGGTCGGTGTCGGTGGCGTTGACGATCACGCTGGACACCGTCGGATCGGTCAGGACGTAGGCCAGGCAGATCGCCTCGGCGGTCCAGTTCTGCGTGCGATACAGGAAGCCGAAGGCGTCCTTTTGCGGCGTATCGGCCGGACGCTTCTGGGCGCCGATGCCGAACAGGCCCTTCTTGAAGATCGGCGCGATACGTGGACCGGAGCGGCGATCCTTGAAGAAGTCATAGGCGAAGACCGCCATGTCCTGCTCCCGCGCCGCCCGGATGCGGTTACGGACCCGCCAGTCTGCATTGATGTCGAACGGCGTCAGCAGGGCGTCGAACGCGCCGGTCGAGACATAGGCGTCCATCACATCGCCGCCGCCCGCGATGCCCAGCAGCTTGATCCGGCCGGTCGCCCGCATGGCCTTCAGCGCGCTCAGCGACGACTGGGCCAGTTCCGCCTCGCCCGGCTCGTGCAGCACCGCCACGTCGATCCAGCCCAGCCCCGAGAAGTGCAGCGCCCGGTCGATGGCGGCGGTCATGCCCTGGGCGGAAAAGTCCCGTTCGCTCTCGCGCCCGTCGCCGGCCCCCAGGGTCAGGCTGACGTAGACCAGCTTGCGATCCACATGCGACAGCGCCTCGCCCAGCACCTCGGCGGCCACCGGATCGGCGTTCTCCAGCCGATAGCTGTTCACGCCGGCTTCCAACGCCGAATACAGCAGGTCCAGGCCGGCCTCACGCCCCCGCTTCAACGCCTCGGCGCCGAAGCTGAGCGTCAGGTTCGAAATCGCGGAGCCTGAAACGCCGAAGGGGCGATAGCGCATGGGGTCAGGCCTCCTTCGCCGGCGCCGAGGTCTCCAGCGCCAGCGCATGCAGTTCGCCGCCCATCTGACCCTTCAGCGCCGCATAGACCAGCTGATGCTGACGCACGCGCGCCAGGCCGGCGAAGGCGTCGGACACGATGCGGGCGCGATAGTGGTCGCCGTCGCCCGCCAGATCCTCGATGTCGATCTCGGCGTCGGGAAAGGCCTCGACCAGATGCTGGCGCAGCGTTTCGACGGACATGGGCATGGCAAGGGACTCGCGGTTCGTTCGACGCGATTTTGACGGATAAACCTTAATGGCGACCTACACGGAACGGCGGGGCCGCTCGAACAGCTGAACCGTATGATCCTTGTAGGTCGCGGTCGCATAGGGGCGATAACCGACCCGCGCCGCCAGCTTCAGCGAGGCCAGGTTCTCGGGCGCAATCATACAGACCGTGCGTCCCTCCAGCGTCCGGTCGGTCCAGCCCAGAGCCGCCGCCAAGGCCTCGGCCGCATAGCCCTTGCCCTGAAACGCAGGCGCCACGCCCCAGCCCAGTTCGGGCGCATCGAACGGCGGCTCCAGCTCGCGGCGATAGTCGAACACCCCCACGCTGCCCAGATAGGCTCCGCCGTCGCGCAGCCGGATCGTCCAGTTGCCGTGGCCCATCGCGGCCCAATGGCCGATGTCGCGCAACAGCCGGAACCAGACCTCCTCGCGTCCCAGCGCCCGTCCCATGATGTGGCGCGTGAAGTCCTCGTTGGACCATAGCGTCAGCAGGTCGTCGAAATCCCCGGTCGAGACGGGTTTAAGCACCAGCCGCTCGGTCGTCAGAATGGCGTCGGTCACATCAGGCCCAGTTGCTTGAAGCTGGCCACCCCGTCGCGGCCGACGACCAGATGGTCGTGCACCTCGACGTTAAGCGCGCGCCCGGCCTGTACAACCTGTTTCGTGATCTCGATATCGGCGCGGCTGGGCGTCGGGTCGCCCGACGGATGGTTGTGGACCAGGATCAGGGCGCTGGCCGACAGCTCCAGCGCGCGACGCACCACTTCGCGCGGATAGACCGGCGCATGATCGACCGTGCCCCGGTTCTGCACCTCGTCCAGGATCAGCTGGTTCTTCTTGTCCAGATAGAGCACGCGGAACTGCTCTCGCGGTTCGTGCTGCAGCGCGACCCGCACATAGGCCAGCAGCGCCGTCCACGACGAGATCACCGGCCGTTTCGCCGTCGGCTCTCTCGCGATCCGTCGCGTCACGTCGAAGATCAGCTGCAGATCCAGCGCCGCCGCCCGCGTCGCCTTGCCGGCGACATAGCCCAGCGACCGCGCGACCTGATCCTCGATCGCCTCATGGCTGGCCGCCCCGATCCCCTCCAGCCCCCCGAACCGCGCCAGCAGGTCCTTGGCCAGCGGCTTGGTGTCCTTGTAGGGCACGCTGCGGAACAGCAGCAGCTCCAGCAGCTCATAGTCGGGCAGGGCGCCCAGCCCCCCCTTCGCCGCCCGCTCGCGCAGCCGGTCGCGATGACCGTTGTGGCGCGGTTGCGTCTTAGCTGCGTCTTGCTCCGACTCCCCGCCGTTCAGCATGTCCCCTCCATTTTTCGCAACCTGTGCGGAATGCGAAAGGGGATCAAGGGTGTGCTGCTAAATGCGCGCTAGAAAGCCGGGGGCGGAGACACAACGTCCAGTCGAGTCTCCCGTGACAGACCGTATCGGTATGTCACCTCCCACCCGTGAGGCGCAGCCTGCGATGGAGCCAGCCTGAAGGACAGACACCTTGTTTCACCCAGACAGGGCGTCGCCGAGACGATCCGGTCTCGCGAGAGGAAATCCGTCGATGGGTCCGATGCGCGATCTTCCTCCCGCATGGCTCGAATAGCATCCCAGTAGGCGCGCAGCATTCCGTTCGCGACATCAGATGATAGGGCTGCAAATCCAAAGGGTGCGCCTGTCTGTTGGCGACAGCCGCCGCTTTCATCAGGGATGCGATAGAGGATTTGGCGATGCCCGCTGAATATCTTGACCAGCGGCTTGCCTTGAACCGTTTGGTCCGTGCCGAAGAAACTGTTCAACGCGGTTTCGCATATGCCTTTCGGGCGCGGTTGCGGTGTTTCGACAAGCTCGATCACGACGTTTCCGAACGGTGCAGACGACGCTACGGATACGGTCTCAATATCGTCTGCGCGTTCAGGCACGAGCCAAAGCGCCAGATCTCTAGCGGAATAAGACCGAAGCTCAGCGGTCGGTCTCTCCTCGGACGGGATCGGAATCTGGCTGTAGCCAGTGTTCAGTTGCACCAGCATTCCCGCTTGGTCGAACTTGGCCGCGCAGCTGGCGACCAGAAGAAGCAGCGGGATCGCAGCCTGTTTCATGCAAATCTCGCCCGCCCGCCGTCAGTTCGGCCGGAACAGCCCCGCCGGAGACGCCGTAAAGATTTCCAGTCCGTCTTCCGTCACCCCGATGGTGTGCTCGCACTGGGCCGACAGGGACTTGTCGCGCGTCACGGCGGTCCAGCCGTCGGACAGCACCTTCACGTGCGGCTTGCCCAGGTTGACCATCGGCTCGACGGTGAAGAACATGCCGGGCTTCAGCACCGCGCCCTCGCCGCGACGGCCGTAGTGCAGGACGTTGGGGCTGTCGTGGAAGACGCGGCCGATGCCGTGGCCGCAGAAGTCGCGCACTACGCTCATGCGCTGGGCCTCGACGAATTTCTGGATGGCGAAACCGATGTCGCCGAAGGTATTGCCCGGCTTGACCTGTTCCAGGCCCAGATCCAGCGACTGATAGGTCACGTCGATCAGCTTCTTGGCCCGCGCGTTGATCTCGCCGACCGCATACATGCGGCTGCTGTCGCCGTGCCAGCCGTCGACGATGACGGTGTGATCGATGTTGACGATGTCGCCGTCCTTCAGCACCCGATCGCCGGGAATGCCGTGGCAGACGACGTGGTTGATCGAGGTGCAGACAGTCTTCTCATAGCCCTTGTAGCCCAGGCAGGCGGGCAGGCCGCCGTTGTCCAGGGTGAACTCGCGCACCAGATCGTCGATCGTGCTGGTCAGGACGCCCGGCTTCACATGCGCGGCGATCATGTCCAGCGCCTCGGCGACCAGACGGCCGGCCTTGCGCATCCCCTCGAAGTCTTCGGTTTCGTGGACGCGAATGGCGCTGGTGCGGACCAGGACGTCGGTTTCGATTTCGGGCGTTTCGTACATGGTGCGATGGGTCTGCAAAAGGCGGGGATACGGCGCGATCCGTTCGCCGCAGATGGTCGTTATAGCATGAAACCTCAACCCCGAGTTTGGATTCCCGCATGACCGAAGCCAATCCCGCCGCTGCCGGGCCCACCGCCGCCGTCCTGGTCATTGGCGACGAAATCCTGTCGGGCCGAACCCAGGATACGAACACCAACACCATCGCCCGCTTCCTGTCCGCGCTGGGGATCGACCTGATGGAGGCGCGGGTCGTCAGCGACGATCACGACCGGATCATCGAGGCGCTCGACGCGCTGCGGTCGCGCTGGGACTATGTCTTCACCACCGGCGGCATCGGCCCGACCCATGACGACATCACCGCCGACGCCATCGCGGCGGCCTTCGGCGTCGCCCTGCCCGAACATCCCGACGCCCTGGCGATCCTGGCGCGCCGCTATGGCGACGAGTTCAACGCCGCGCGCCGTCGCATGGCCCGCATCCCTCAGGGCGGGGCGCTGATCGCCAATCCGGTCACCGATGCGCCGGGCTTCCAGATCGGCAATGTCTTCGTGATGGCCGGCGTGCCCAGGATCATGCAGGCGATGCTGGAGGACGTGGCGCCGCGTCTGCGCACCGGCGCCGTCGTTCAGGCCCGGACGCTGAAGGTCAGCGGGGTGGGCGAGGGGGCTGTGGCCGATGTGCTGCGGGCCGCCGCAAATCTGCGCCGTGACCTGTCGTTCGGCAGCTATCCTTGTGGACATGGCAGCGACGGCGAGATCGGAACCCAGTTGGTCATCCGTGGCCGTGACGCAGGCCTGGTCGAGGCTGCGGCGCATGATTTGATCGCAGAACTTCGTGATCTGGGCATCGATGTTGCCGCGACGTAACCTCTCGAAGCCGTGATCATGTGCGGCTCAGGCGCCACGGTTTCGCCCGTTTCCGGTCCGATGGGGGCCTTGCCCGCAACGCTTTCGCGCCGTGAACGCTGAGTGGGTTCCTCCCCGGATCGACCGCGCCTAATGCGGTCGACGTTTACTTAGGTGTTTGAAATGACCTCCAGGAACTTCGCCCGCGTGGGCGGGCTCGCCCTGACGACCGCCCTGCTGGCTGGCGTCGCCGCTCCGGCCATGGCCGGCTCCTTCTATGTCCAGGAACAATCGACGCGCGCCCAGGGCCGCGCCAACGCCGGCGTTGGCGCCGACAAGGGCGTCCAGTCGCTGTGGTGGAACCCCGCCGCCATCGCCGGAACCCAGCGCGAAGTCTATCTCGGCATGCACGGCCTGATCCTGGACTCCGACGTCGATGACCGTGGCTCCAGCCTGACCTACAACGTCCCCACCCCTGCCATCGTCAGCCGCACGGCCCCCGTCAACGGCGACCCGCACGTCCACGACGTCGTCGAAAGCGGCATCGTGCCGAACTTCGCTGTCTCCATGCCGATCGGCGACCGTTTCAACGTCGGCCTGGCCGTCCAGGCGCCCTACAACTTCACCACCAAGTATGAGCCGACCGACTTCGCGCGCTACGACGCCCTGACGTCCGAGCTGCGTTCGGCCAACATCAGCCTGGTCGCCGCCATGACGGTCACCGACTGGCTGGACCTCGGCGTCGGCTTCGACGCGCAATACGCCAAGGCGACCCTGTCGTCGGCCCTGCCGAACGTGCCGATCCCGGCTGTCCTGTCGCCGGCCTATGTCGTCTCGCCGTCCACCGACGGTCGCAACCAACTGGAAGGCGATGGGTGGGATTACGGATGGAACGCCGGCGCCCAGATGCATTTCGGCAAGCTGGACCTGGGCGTGTCCTACCGTTCCAAGATCGAGCACGAGCTGGAAGGTTCGGTGAACATCTCGGGCCTGACCGGCGTCCTGGCCGGCGCCAACGTCTCGGCTGATGGCGGCGCGTCCTTCACGACGCCCTGGTACGCCACCGTCTCGGCCCGCTACGCCGTCAACGACCGCCTGACCCTGAACGCCCAGGTCAACCAGATCGGCTGGAGCGAGTTCGACGCTATCCGCGTCGCCTACACCGGCGGCGGCTCGACCATCGTTCAGGACTATGACGACGTCACCACAGGCGCGATCGGCTTCGACTACAGGATCGATCCGTCCATGACCTTCCGCGCGGGCCTGGGCTACGACCCGACCCCGACCCCGGACGATCACCGCACCGCCCGCATCCCGGACGGCGACCGCTGGCTCTACGCCGCCGGCCTGTCCAAGACAGTCGGTTCGATGACCTTCGACGGCGCCGTGACCTACATCGACATCGACACCGCGCAGATCAACGACACGCGCGACGTCTATGGCAACGGCCTGGTCATCTCGAACCTGCGCGGCGAGGCCAAGGGCTCGGGCGTCGGCTTCTCGATGGGCGCGACCTGGGCCTTCTAAGGTCCGCACACGCCTGACATGAGAACGGCGGCTCCTGCGAAGGAGCCGCCGTTTTTTTATTGTCTCAAGATGAAGGCGGGGCGCGAACCCCGCCGTTCGATCCTCACCCCTTGGCGCCGCCGACATAGCCCTTGCCGCCGTTGGACGGGCGACGACGGGGACGGCGCTTCATTTCGCCTTCGGCCGGCTTGACGTTGTCGTTGATCGACGGCACGCGCTCGCCGCCCAGCGGGTTGTAGGCGCGTTCCGGGCGAGCCGGGGCCGCAGCCGTCTCGCCGGGGCGAGCGCCACGACGCTGGCGATGCGGCTGGCCGCCGCCTTCCGGGCGCACGCCGTCGCGATGCGGGACGCGGCTGCGTCCACGACCGCCGCGACCTTCGCCACGGCCGCCTTCGTTGCGATCGCCGCCTTCGCGTTCCGGCATGGTCGCCTTCTTGCCGACGCCGGTGGCCATGATGGTGGCGTCCAGCTGGCCCAGGGCCTTGTCGTTGCGACGGTCGATGGCCGGGATCTTCTGGCGCGTGACCTTCTCGATGTCCTTCAGCAGCTTCATCTCGTCGCCGGCGACGAAGCTGACGGCCGTGCCGTCCTTGCCCGCCCGCGCGGTGCGGCCGATGCGGTGGACATAGGATTCCGGCACGTGCGGCAGTTCGAAGTTCACGACGTGCGAGACGCCGTCCACATCGATGCCGCGCGCGGCGATGTCGGTGGCGACCAGGACGCGCAGCTTGCCGGCCTTGAAGGCGGCCAGGGTGCGTTCACGCTGGGGCTGGGACTTGTTGCCGTGGATGGCGCCGGCTTCGACGCCGCCGGCTTCCAGATAGGCCGCGACCTTGTCGGCGCCGTGCTTGGTCTTGGTGAAGACCAGGCAGCGCGTGTATTCGGGATCCGAGAACATCTCGGTCAGCAGGGCGCGCTTACGGCCCTGTTCGATATAGACGACCGACTGGCTGATGCGCTGCACCGTGGTCGACTGCGGCGTGACCTGGACCTTGACCGGGTCCTTCAGCAGTTCGCCCGCCAGCTTGCCGATCTCGGACGGCATGGTCGCCGAGAAGAACAGGTTCTGACGCTTGGCCGGGATCTTGGAGACGATCTGGCGGATCGGCTTGATGAAGCCCAGGTCAAGCATCTGGTCGGCCTCGTCCAGGACGAAGATCTCGGTCTGCGACAGGTCCAGGTTCTTCTGCTGGATGTGGTCCAGCAGGCGGCCCGGCGCGGCGACCAGGATGTCCAGACCCTGTTGCAGGGCGCGTTCCTGGCCGCCGTATTTCACGCCGCCGAAGATGACCGCGACCCGGAAGCCCAGGTGGGCGCCGTAGGCCTTGAAGCTGTCGCCGATCTGGGTCGCCAGCTCACGCGTGGGGCTCAGCACCAGCACGCGGGTCGTGCGCGGCTTGGGGGCGATGCGGTTCTCGGCCAGGCGATGCAGGATCGGCAGGGCGAAGGCGGCGGTCTTGCCGGTGCCGGTCTGGGCGATGCCCAGCAGGTCCTTGCCGGCCATGACGTCGGGGATGGCCTTTTCCTGGATCGGGGTCGGCGTGGTGTAGCCGGTCGAGGCCAGGGCCTGGAGGAGGGCCTTGTTCAGACCCATGGATTCGAAGGTGGTGCTCACAGCAGTATCTTTCGCGTAGCGGCGACGCGCTTCGGCCATGGCATGACGCCGTCGGGCCGCGCACCGCCAGTCCCGACGGGGCCTCAAGGAATGAGGCCTGCGGGGTGGATCGGGCGCCGCCCCGCGTGTCCGGGCAGCGAATGGATATGAGGGGCCGGCGGCTTCTACAGACAGGTCTGAATCAGACCCACACGCGCTGGAGACGCCGGAGATCGCGATTGTGCGACGCAGCGCAAATGGGCGCTTATCGCCGATAAGTCAACTGCCGCACACATCAGGGCGCGTATCGCGTCGCCGCCTCGGGCAGGCCGTCGGGCAATCCGATGGCCGCACGCCACTCCTCGGGATGCAGCCGCGCCATCTCCAGATCCAGCCACGCCAGCGGCTTCAGCCTGCCGTCCTCGTCCCAGAACCGCTCGGCCCACGGCTGTCCCGTCTCGCGCGCCCGCGCCCGGTCCCGCGCGCTCGCTTCCTGTCCTAGATGCGTCGCCCGCCAGTGATACAGCCACGGAATATGCCAGTGCGGCGCGCTGGTCAGCCGCTCGTCCCGCATCGCCGCCGCCAGACATTCCGCCAGCGCCCGCGCCTCCTCCAGCTGGGCGGTGAACGCATCGCGCCGCGCCTGGATATGCCGGTCCCAGCCTTCCGCCGGCTCGATCGGTCCCGCTGCCGCCGGATCGGGCCGTTTCCACCCCTCCGCCTCGCGCCGCTTCCACAGGGCATGCACCCCCACGTCATAGCGTGCGGCGACCGAGCGCGCGGTTTCGCCGTCCTCCCACGCCTTGCGAACCTCGGCCCAGACGGCGTCCGGCCGGATCTTGCGATGTATGCCCTGGCTCATGGGGAAGGGGTCGTCGCACGCCCCTGCGTCATCATCGGACGCAAGCCAGACCACGGGCCCATTTAGGATGGCTGGCGCGCCGCACCTGACATGTCGCGATCTGGAAAATCAGGTCTCTAGCCTCGAAAATCGCCCGTCTTCCGGCCTGAGGTAGAGACCGCCCTAGACTGTCCGCATGGAAAAACGTCGCTACAAGATCAAACCGCCCGAGGTCTGGGCCCAGGTCCGACAGGACTATCTCTCCGGCCTCGACGCCAAGACCACAGCCGCCCACCACGGGGTCACCGAGGCCGCCCTGCGCGCCCGCGCCACCAAGGAAGGCTGGTCGCGCCACCCGCGCACCGAGACCCCGCCGTCCGCGCCGCCGCCGCTGTCGGCTCAGGACGCCGCCGACCTCTCGCCCGACGACCCGAATGATCCTTCAGCCCTGGCCCGCGCCGCCGCCCAGGCCTCGGGCCGCGCCCTCCACGCCCAGGACTTCGCCCATGCCCGCGCCCTGGCGGCCTTGGCCGAGACCTATCGCAAACTGGCCGACCGCGACGGCCCCGGCCGCGCCTCGCGCCTGACGCTCAAGACCGCGCCCCTGCAACTGGTCTTCGACATCCTGACCAATCAGGCGGAGGCCCAGCGCCGCTTCGCCATGAACACCAGCGACAAGAGCGACTGGGAGCTGAGAGGCCAGTATTGGAAAGCCAAGGAGAAGCTGGACCGCGCCAACGATGAATGGAGCGAGGCTCAACTGGCCCGCCGCGTCCAGCTGGACCGCCGCATCGCCGCCCTGGAGGCCCAACTCCGCGAAGCCGGCCTCGACCCCGTCATCGAGCGCGAACAGGACCGCCGCATCTCCCAGGGCCTCGACCTCTACCTCGGCACCTGGCGCGGGATCGTGACGATGGAGGAGTGGGAGAAGACGCTGGATGAGTTGTGAGAACCGAACTTCGGCTCAATCAGAATAGCGGCTGATCGCCGCTCGATCTATTTGATCGGCGGATACGAGTTGATAGTGGCGCTCGTCCACAACTCGGATTTCGTCGTCTTGGAGGGTCAACTCGAACATCGCGATCACACCGTCATCCATGAACTGAGCTGATATCGCTCGGCAGCGAAGGCCTGGGAACTTCTCTTCGACGAACCGAATGTCCTGGGTGGTCTGAACTACGCCGATCTGGTCCTTGCCGCCCTTCGCTTGGACAGGGATGACATAGTGACAACCGCGCTTGTCGAGGCCGACGTAGAGTTCATCGATCTCGATCTGACCGATGCCTTTGACGGTGGTGCGTAGATGGTTCTGCAAACTGTATGTCGTCAGGCCCAGAAAGGTGTCGATCAGGCGATTGTAGCGAACGATGGCGAGAAGAGCCTGCTCGTCGTCCAAAGCATAGGCTCGGATCAATTCGGGGGTCGCGTCCGGCACCGATATGCGAACCAAATCCGCGCGCGGCAACACACGCTGAGCTTTTACGAGCTTGAACCGATAGCCTGCGCGCCCTGCGCCTTCGATGATCCAGTTCTGACCCTCGGGTTGGGTCGCCTTGATGGAGTCGGGATAATCGATCCGATAGCGAAACGCATAGATCACGTCTCCTTGGTTCTTCGGCAGCTTGATCGAAAGCGCGCTTGCGACGGTCTCGATTTCCTCGCGAGCGAATTGAAAAGCTGTCTTGCCCGGTTCGAAATGATCGAAGAAAATCTTCTCGATCAAAAGCTTGTAGGTGTTCTCGCGGGGAGGAGCCTTAGCCATTTGCAATCCGTGCGACCATGTCGGCTTCCTCTATCTCGCTCTGCTTTCGCTTGCGAGCTCCGCTTTTTTGGTCACGCCGTTGAGGCGTGAAGGCTTTGCCGAAGAAGGATGATGCGTCCTTCATGCTGATCGAAATCAGCATGGGGTCGCCGAGCATGATCGATTTTTCGGGGCGTTCCACTTCTATGCCCATCGCAGCGATCAACGACGAAGCCACCGCTCTTGCCAGCGGTGGCGGCACGGCGTTTCCGACCTGTCTTGCACCATGCCACTTCGTGTCGTGCAGGCGGAACCAATCGGGGAAGCCATGCAGTCGTGCCATCTCGCGCACCGTGATGCAGCGGTCGTGCTTGTAATGTATCGGACGCGGGCTGGTGAACGCGCCCCGCGCGGCGTCCGTACCTGCGCGTAGGGTGTTGGAAACGCCATTGGGTGGCAGGCGGAAAAAGCGAGAGATAGGCTCGACGTCGCCTGGCGCGGTCTTTGCAAATCGCCTGCGTGAAATCTCCGTGTGTTCCGTGCGAGCGCTCGAAGTGAGAACATTGGGTTCCCAGCAGCGAACATACCCATAGTGCCAGCTGTCGGCTGTACGGCATCGCATCTCTGTCGCGTATTCGCTTGGCTTTGCCCACGAGCTAGTTGCGACGCTGTCCGTGGTTTTCAAGCGCTCGAACTTTTCGGCATCGGGTAGGTCGCCCAAGGCCTCCTTGCAGCTTGGTCCTTCCTGCAGCGGTGAAAGTTTTGAGCCGGCAGGCCGAGTGATGGCTTCGGGGTAGCGAGGCATCGCCAAACCATCCTTTGCGCCCATCAGGATTAGGCGCTCGCGGCTCTGAGGCACGCCATAGTCTGCGGCATTCAGCACCTTCCATTTCTTCTCGACAGAATATCCAGCAGCGACGAACTCGTCGATCAGTTCGTCTAGAAAAGCGCGATGGCGTCCGACCGTGATGCCCTTGACGTTCTCGAACACAAAATACGACGCATCGAGTTCTCGAACGAGCCGAACGAAGTCGCGCACCAGCGAGTTTCTGGGATCGTCCAGCGCCCGCTTTCCGATCATCGAAAACCCTTGGCAGGGGGCGCCCCCAAAGACCACGTCGACCGTTTTGCCGCCGATTCCGGCGAGCGTCCGGATGTCTTTTCCTGTGAGGTCCTGCACCGACCGGGCGATTACTGTCGTGTCGGGAAAGTTGAAGGCATGGGCCGCTGCGTGAATCGGGTCGATTTCGACTGCGGCGACGACGTCGAACCCGGCCTGTTCGAACCCAAGGCTCATCCCGCCGACGCCCGAGAACAAGTCGACTCCGATCGGACGTTTCATGCAGGCTCCTTGCGACGCGACTCTCTCACCCTATCAATCTTCTTCGATCATGTCGATCGCCTTTTGTTCCATGTCGATTTTAAAGGCGCCGATGCAAACGGGTCATCCACCTCCTAGATGAAGGTCGTGGAACAAAGGCGACCATCGACAGAAATCGACGTTTTGGTCGATCCGAAGCGGAGCGCCATCATGCGCAGCGTTGGAGACAAGAACACCGCTCCGGAGCTCAAGGTGCGCTCGGCCTTGCACAAAGCGGGATACCGCTTTCGCCTTCACCGAAAAGATTTGCCCGGAAGTCCCGACATCGTCCTGCCTTCGAGGAAGGCCGTAGTCTTCGTTCACGGGTGTTTTTGGCATCGCCATGCGGGTTGCCGGTATTCCAGCAATCCATCGACGAGGGCGGATTTCTGGAGACTCAAGTTCGCGAGAAACGTCGAGAGAGACCGTCGAAACATCGGCGATCTCGAAAAGGCAGGCTGGTCCGTCCATGTAGTTTGGGAATGCGAAACAAAGGGGCGCGACCCCACATTTTGGGACAGTTTGGAAAGATTCTTGAGCGCGCTTGCGCGAAAAACCGCCGGTTGAGCTCGGCCTACAGCCGCCCCTTCCTGAACCGCTCCTGCGCTTCCGCCGCCGCATCCGCCCGCCACCGCTTGGGCGCCGACTTGTCGACCTCTTCGCCCGCCCCGGTCAGGGCCTCGTTGGCGAATTCCAGGTCCATCAGCTTCATGCGCTTGATCTCGTCGCGCAGGCGGCCGGCTTCCTCGAACTCCAGGTTGGAGGCGGCCTCGCGCATGCGGCCTTCCAGGTCGCGCAGGGCGGCCTGGAAGTTGGAGCCGACGAAGGGTTTGGAGGCCTCGGCCACGCCGGGCCGGGTGATCCGGTCCATCTCGCGCGACTCATAGGGGCTGGCCATGATCTCCTTGATGTCGCGCTTGACGCTCTCGGGGGTGATGCCGTGTTCGGTGTTGTAGGCGACCTGGCGTTCGCGGCGGCGGTCCGTCTCGGCGATGGCGCGCTCCATACTGCCGGTCATGCGGTCGGCGTACAGGATGACGCGGCCGTCCACGTTGCGCGCGGCGCGGCCGATGGTCTGGATCAATGAGGTCTCGGAGCGCAGGAAGCCCTCCTTGTCCGCATCCAGGATGGCGACCAGGCCGCACTCGGGGATGTCCAGCCCCTCGCGCAGCAGGTTGATGCCGATCAGACAGTCGAACGACCCCAGCCGCAGGTCGCGCAGGATCTCGATCCGCTCCAGCGTGTCCACGTCGGAGTGCATGTAGCGGACGCGCACACCCTGTTCATGCATATATTCGGTCAGGTCCTCGGCCATCTTCTTGGTCAGGGTGGTGACCAGGCTGCGGTAGCCCTTGGCGGTCGTCGCCTTGACCTCGTCGATGACGTCGTCGACCTGGTTGCGGGTCTTGCCCGAGACGGGGCGGATCTCGACCGGCGGGTCGATCAGGCCGGTGGGGCGGATGACCTGTTCGACGAAGACGCCGCCCGCCTGTTCCATCTCCCACGGGCCGGGGGTGGCGCTGACGTGAACCGTCTGGGGGCGCATGGCCTCCCATTCCTCGAACTTCAGCGGGCGGTTGTCGATGCAGGAGGGCAGGCGGAAGCCGTATTCCGCCAGCGTCGATTTGCGGCGGTAGTCGCCCCGGAACATGCCGTTGATCTGGCCGATGGTGACGTGGCTCTCGTCCACGAACAGCAGGGCGTTGTCGGGGATGTATTCGAAGAAGGTCGGCGGCGGCTCGCCGGGCGCGCGGCCCGTCAGCCAGCGGCTATAGTTCTCGATGCCGGCGCAGCTGCCGGTGGCCTCCATCATCTCCAGGTCGAAGCGGGTGCGTTGTTCGAGGCGTTGCGCCTCCAGCAGCTTGCCGTTCTCGACCATCCAGTCCAGCGTCTCCTTCAGCTCGGCCTTGATGCCGCTGGTGGCCTGGTTCAGCGTCGGGCGCGGCGTCACATAGTGGCTGGCGGCGTAGACGGTGATCTCGGTCAGGTCGGCGGTCTTCTTGCCGGTCAGGGGATCGAACTCCTGGATCGCCTCCAACTCGTCCCCGAACAGGCTGATGCGCCAGGCGCGGTCTTCCAGGTGGACCGGGAAGATCTCGATCACGTCCCCGCGCTTCCTGAACATGCCCCGGTCGAAGTTCAGGTCGTTGCGCTTGTACTGCAACGCGATCAGATCCGCCCGCAGCTTGCCCTCATCGATCTGGTCCCCCACCTTCAGCGTGAACGTCATCGCCGTATAGGTCTCGACCGACCCGATGCCGTAGATGCAGGACACCGACGCCACGACGATGACATCTTCCCGTTCTAGTATCGCCCGCGTCGCCGAGTGCCGCATCCGGTCGATCTGCTCGTTGATCGACGAATCTTTCTCAATGTAGGTATCGGTTCTCGGGACGTAAGCTTCTGGCTGATAGTAGTCGTAGTAGCTGACAAAGTATTCGACGGCGTTGTCCGGGAAGAAGCTCTTGAACTCGGAATAGAGCTGGGCCGCCAGCGTTTTGTTAGGGGCCAGGATCAGAGCGGGTCGCTGGGTTTCCTCGATCACCTTGGCCATGGTGAAGGTCTTGCCAGACCCAGTGACGCCCAGCAGCACCTGGTCGCGGTCGCCTTCCCCCGCCTGGGCCACCAGTTCGGCGATGGCTGTGGGCTGGTCGCCGGCGGGGGTGTATTTCGTCTCCAGCCGGAACCGGCCGCCCTTCTTCTTGCCCTCGTGTGAAGGGCGGTGCGGCACCCAGTCGGCGGGGGCCGCAATGGGCTCCTCCGGCGTCAGGCGAGGGCCGGTGACCGGTGCGAACATCGGCATGGCCTTGGCCGGCTTGCCTGTGTCTCGCACGAACTGCGCCGACGCCTCCTGCACCCCCGGATTGGGCACGTGAACGGGCTTGGCCGGCTTTGCGGCGGCGGGCTTCGGCGTCGAAGAACGGTTCATGAACAGAACTTAGTGCGTGCGGATGTGTCACGCCATAGCGCGCCTCGCTCCAGACGGTTGCGCTGGTCAAGCCGCGCGCCGCGCGGCGAAGCGCCCGTCGGACAGCGGCGTGATCCACCCATAGCGAACCAGGGTATAGAGCGCCTGAATGACGCGCGGCTCGATCCGCTTGCCCCCAGCCTTGAACGCGCGGGCGATCTCGGTCGCGTCCATGGCGTGGCCCGACCGCTCCAGCACGGCGCGAATGGCCAACGGCTGTTCCGACTTGTCTTTGGGGAAGGCCGGCAGGCTGCGGTCGAAGGCGACGACATTGTCGCCTAGGTCCAGCGCGCCGGACGTTTTCGAGGCGGCCTTGGCGAAGCGTGGGATCTGGTAGTTTGGCCGCAGCCAGCGGACATGACCGGCGGCTTCTTCTGCAGCGCGTTCGGCGTTGAGAGCAACGAGACGTTCCAGAATCTGTTCGTCCGACAGATCGTGGGGCCAGCCGTAGGCGTCTGCGGTCGCGCGGTCGATCTGATCGTGCAGATCCTTGAGGATCAGGACGCGGCCGCGTGCCTTGACGTCCTCATCCTTTGCGTCGAGCGCCGTTCCGGCGCGGACCTTTTCCAGCACATTGTAGAGGCCGGTAAGGGTCAGATCGGAATGCTCGGCCTGAACGGTCTTGCGTGTGGCGTCTAGCTCTTCGCCGAGGTCGCGAAGGGTGGAGCGAATGGCGTCGGACGGATCGGGGAAGGGGAAGGGGTCGAAGCAGAGTGTGTTATTGTAGACGGGGTCATTACCTTTGCCGACCCGTCCGCCAATGGCGGTTGCCCAGTGAACGTGAAACGTGGACGACAGCATTGCCAAAAGCCAAGCTTGGTCGGAGGCGATTACTCGGATTTTCTGGTCTGGTAGGATGCTGTGCCCGAGAAATGTAAACCAGCGATGCTTCGAGGTCTCGGTCGTGGCAATGTAACGGGGAATTCCGGCTAGAGCATTCCGCATCCCAGGACGAGCTTCGCCGAAAATCCACCAGTTAACGCGATGATTTTTACGCACAACCGTGTCCCGAAAAGGTTTGACGTGATCTATAACGTGCTGAAAAAGCGCTGGATGGTTTTGCCGAGCATCGGTTTCAGACATTCCAAAGAAATCGATTATTCTACGGCTCGTCCGATTATCTGCTAGATCTTTTCCTGACAAATACTCGCGTAAAACACTCGAATTTGCGTTCTCGATTAGTTCGGTCTCATTCTTAGAAAGAACGAACCGCAAGCTGACTGGAATGACGCCCATAAAGGACAGCCCTTGATCGGCCTTTAGTGGCTTAGCCGCCGAAAGCATCGCGCCGGTGGTAAGGAAGGGGGTGATTTTGCCGTGCGTGGCGCTTGCGAGTGATTCACTTCCAGCCTGTCCATGCCTCTTGTTTTCCACCTGCTGGACCTTTCCAGAGAAAGTGCCGCCAGCTCCGACCGTCATCGCTATCCGAACGGAAGCAGTCGTGTCGCCTTCGGTCCACGGATGATCGGGGATCGCGTAAATGAGTGAAATCGGGAACTTTGCTTCTAGCCGATCTTCCATAACGGAGCGATTGAAGGCCATCGTGATCGAATTTGTCGTCACAAGGCCAAAACGCCTTATCGCGCCGATTGCAGCTAAGTCAGCAGCCCTAGCCCACCAGTACATCACAAAGTCCGCCGACTCAGTTACGTTTTCCCAAGTTCTTCTCAGGGCGCGGACGTATTTCTCTGAGAGCTGTTCTTTCATCCGTTTGTTACCGATAAAAGGCGGGTTACCTACAATGAACTCCGCCTCGGGCCAGTCTGGCCGTCGCGCGTTCGGATAGACTTGAACCGCGACCCCGTCCCGCATCTCGAACTGAAGCTCGGGATAGCCGTCCCAGGTGAGGACAGCATCCTTCTGCTGGATGTTGCCGAAGGCCTTGAGGATGGGTTCGGCGGGGTGCTCGGCCCGGTTGCGATAGTGTTGTTGCAGATAGCCGATCCACAGCACCAGTTCGGCGATGGCGGCGGCGCGGACGTTCAGTTCGATGCCCAGGAACTGGTGCGGGTCTACGGTCTCGAAGCCGATGGTTTCGGACTGGCCCAGTTCGGCCAGCGCTTCGAGCACGTCGCCTTCCAGCTTCTTCATCAGTTCAAGCGAGACATAAAGGAAGTTGCCCGTCCCGCACGCGGGGTCCAGCACGCGGGTGTTGCAGAGGTGATGGTGGAAGGCGCGGATGATGGAGACGGCCTCTTTCAGGTCGCCGCGCTCTCGGGCGTCACCGGCCTTCAACTGTGCGTCGGCCCAGTCGCCCCGCAGCGGCTCCATCACCGTGACTTCGACCAGGCGTTCGACATAGGCGCGCGGCGTATAGTGGGCGCCCAGCTTGCGGCGCTCCGTCGTATCCAGGGCCTGTTCGACCAGAGTGCCGAAGATGGCGGGCTCGACGTAGCGCCAGTCGTGGCGCGACGCCGCCAGCAGTTCTCCGATCTCCTCGCGTCCCATCGGGAATGCGCGGGCGTCGTGAAAAAGGCCGCCGTTGAAATAGCGCAGATGGGTCTTGAAGCCGGAGAAGAAGCGGTCGGCGTATTCCGGCGCATCCATTTTGCGCCACAGGTCCTGAAGCAGCGGCGCGAAGCTGGTCGGACCGTCGAGGCATTCTTCCAGCAATGCGGTGAACTGGCCCCGGGGCAGCAGGTCTGCGTCCTCGGCGAACATGGTGAAGATGCAGCGCATCAGGAATTGCGCGACCTCTTCGGCGGGGTGCTTCTTCTCCAGCGCCTTGGAGACTTGGGCCAGGCGTTCGGCGATCTGCCGCGTGACGCGGGCGGCGTGACGGCCGGGGTCCAGGCTGTGGGGATCGGACCAGATGTCTCTGAGGCGTGCGACGACCTCGGGATCACGCAGATCTTCCAACTGAATGCGGAAGCGCTTGCGGTCGGGAAAGTGAGAATAGGCCCGGCCGCTGCCCGAGAAGTCCGCATAGACCTCGAAGACATAGCCGACGTCGCAGACAATGATGAAGGGCGGCGCCGCGTGATCGGCGGGCAGGCGAAAGACATAGTCTTCGGCTTGGCGACGGGCGTTGCGCATCAGGATGTCCCAGCGGCCCTGCGACGCGGCGGTAGAGACGGTCTCGTCGGCGTTGAAGAGCGTCGCCTGGCCATCTGGCCGATGGGCGGCACGCGACTGTTTGGCCTCAAGGATGAAACTGCCGCGCTTGTAGAGATCGATGCGCAGGGTTGACGCCAGGCCTTCGGACTCGCGCCGCTTAACGCCGCGCTCGAAGACGTAGTCGTTGGCGCGTGTGTCGTCACTGGCAGGCGCCGGTCTGGGCAGGTCCAACGCCTCGCAAAGCTCGGTGAGAAACATCTGGTAGTTGGCGCGCTCGGCGCCGCCGCGGGCGGATTGCCAGCGCTGAATAAATCCCTCGGCGTCCACGAAATGCCCCCCGGCAATCTGATCGATCAAGCGGTAAGGGACCGATATGCAAGCGTAGGTCGTTAATTATAGGTATCTAAGGGTGTGTATTGATCAACTTAAGCGCGACGCTCATCTTGAAGTACACTCCCGCTTGACTCCCTCGCACAGTATGTCACACACACTGTGTATCACACACTATGTGACGCATAAGGATGGCGCATGAGCGAGAACGATGAAGCGCTGCTGTTCGAGAGCTTGCGGCTGGAGCTGCGGCGGGGGTCGTTGATCCTGGCCGTGCTGGCGAGCTTGCGGCGCGAGCAATACGGCTATTCGCTGCGGGTGGCCCTGGGCGAGGTCGGGGTCGAGATGGAGGAGAGCACCCTCTATCCGCTGCTGCGCCGGCTGGAGAGCCAGGGGCTGCTGGACAGCGAGTGGCGCGAGGAGGAGCGGCGCAAGAAGCGGTTCTACCGCCTGTCGCCGCGCGGCGAGACGATGCTGGCGCGGCTGGCGACCGAATGGCGCGGCCTGTCGGTCTCGCTGGAGAAAATGCTGTGAACACCGGGAAAGAGGGAGAGACGGGCATGGACCTGGTCGAACGTTATCTGAAGGCCGTGGCGGCCCAGTTGCCCAAGGCTGATCGCGACGACATCGCTGCCGAGTTGCGCGACGAGATCATGGATCGGCTCGACGCGCTGGAGGGGCGTCTGGGCCGTGCGCCGACCGACGACGAGGTCGAGGCGTTGTTGCGCGAAGTCGGGCATCCACTGACCGTGGCGGCGCGCTATCGCTCGGGGCCACAGGCGCTGATCGGGCCTGAGCTCTATCCCTGGTGGATGTTCGGGGTGAAGGTCGGGCTGACGGTCATGGCCGGCGTGACCCTGATCGGGCTGGCGGTGCGGGTGCTGGTCGGCGACGTCTATGTGGGTCAGGCGATCAGGCAGGGCATCGCCAGCCTGTTCAGCGGGGCCATCACCATCATCGGCCTGTTGACCGTGGCTGGCTTCGTGCTGGAACGTCAGCAGAAGAAGCCGGACTTCATCGTGAAATGGCGGGTCAAGGATCTCGGCCTGTTCGAGCTGGGCGGCGACTTCGACGCCGACCAGTGGGGCCAACGGCTGGCGCGGGGCGACTGGTCTTCGCCTAAGGCCAAGCCCGGCGCGGCGGTCCGCAAGAGCGCGGAGATGTCGCCGGTGGCCCGCGCGGTCGCCAGCGCCATCGGCTGGACCGTCGTGCTGATGTGGTGGACGGGCCTGCTTCAGGTCGCGCCGATCCGGCCCGAGGATCTGGCGGGCGTGGTCGACGGCGTCGATTACGGGCGGATCCTGGGCGACATGGTGCGCGCCGCCTATTGGCCGGTCGCCCTGTTCGCGGCCTGCCGTGTGGGCTTCGACCTGATGCGAGCGGCGTCGGGGGGAAACGTGCGTCTGACGGCGCTGGGCGATCTCGCGTTCGGGATCGCGGCCGCGTGGGGCCTGCTGTGGGTCTGGTTCTGGTCGGCGCTGTCACCGCTGATCTGGGTCGGCAGCGTCACCGACTTCGTGGAGCGGGTGCGGGTGCTGATCGGCCGCTCCGGCGAGGACGTGGGCGGGGTGGCGACGATCCTGATGGTCGTGGTGGTCTGGGCCTTCGCCGCCGAGGTGGTGCGGGTGGTTCGGGCGGCGGCGCGGCTGGTCGCGGGGCGCTGAAAATCATCCCCTTCCTCGACGGGAGGGGATGAACCTTCGGGCGGCTGCACCGTTGGGGCCAAGCGGCGCCGTTCAGGCCGCGGCGGGGGCGGATCATCGCGTGACATTGCAGCAGGGTTTGGCGTTCGGCCTGGTTGGCCTGACGGTGGCGGCCTTCATCTGGGGCCGCTTCCGCTATGATCTGGTGGCGCTGGCGGCGCTGGTCGCGGGCCTCGCCGTCGGGGTGATCCCGGCGGAGGACGCCTTTTCAGGCTTCGCCAACGACGTGACGGTGATCATCGCTTGCGCCCTGGTCGTGTCTGCAGCCTTCGCCCGGTCTGGCATCGTTGAGATGGCGCTGAAGCGGGTCCTGCCGCACCTGAAGACGGAACGCAGTCAGGTTCCGGTGCTGACGACGGCGGTGACCCTGCTGTCCATGGTGACCAAGAACGTCGGGGCGCTGGCCATCATGATGCCGGTGGCGCTTCAGGTCTCGCGCAGGACCGGCACGCCCCAGTCGCGCCTGCTGATGCCGATGGCCTTCGGCGCCATGGCGGGCGGCATGGTGACCCTGGTGGGCACCTCGCCCAATATCCTGGTCGCCCAGGTGCGCCAGGAGATCGTGGGTCAGCCGTTTCAGATGTTTGACTACGCGCCCGTCGGTCTGGCGCTGACGGCGGCGGCGCTGGTGTTTCTGGCGTTCGGTTATCGGCTGCTGCCGAAGGATCGAACCGGCGCGCTGGGCCTGTCGGCAGCCCTTTCGGCCAACGCCTATCTGACCGAGGCCCGCGCACCGGACGACTGGATGCGAGAGCCGACGACGATCACAGCCCTGGTGGCGTTGACGCCCGACGCGGTCGAAGTCATGGCCCTGATCCGAGACGGCAAGCGTCGCGCCAGGCCGCGTGGCAACACCCTGGTCCAGCCGGGCGACACCCTGTTGCTGAAGGGCGACCAAGAGGCGCTGGAAGCGTTCATCGATGCGACGAAGCTGACGCTGGTGCGGGGCGACCGCCCGGTGCTGCTGGAACAGGCCAAGGACGAGGTCAATCTGGTGGAGGCGGTGGTCGGGGCTGAATCCCCGCTGACGGGTCAATCGGTGCGCCAGCTGGACCTTTACGGCCAGCATGGTCTGAACCTTCTGGGGGTGTCGCGCAGCGGCTATGAACTGACGCAGCACCTCAGAACGGCCAAGCTTCAGGCGGGCGACGTGTTGCTGCTTCAGGGGTCCGAGGCGGCGATGCCCAAGGTGCTGGCCGAACTGCAGCTCCTGCCCCTGGCCGAGCGTGAGGTGCGGCTGGGCGGCAAGCGACGCAAATACCTGCCGGCGGTGGTGCTGGCGGCGGCGATGGTGATGGTGGGGTTCGGCATCCTTCCCGTGGCCATCGCCTTCTTCGGCGCCGCCGTGGTGATCGTGGCCTTGGGCGGCCTGCGGATGCGCGACGCCTATGCGGCGCTGGACGGGCCGCTGCTGGTTCTAATCGCGGCGTTGATCCCCGTGTCCGACGCCATCCAGCAGACCGGCGGCGCCGACCTGATCGCCAGTCATCTGAAGGCGGTGTTCGAAGGCATTCCGCCGGTGGTGGCCGTGGCGGGGATGATGGCCGCGTCGATGGCGGTGACGCCCTTCCTGAACAACGCCGCCACGGTTCTGGTCGTGGCGCCCATCGCCGGTGTTCTGGCCCAGCAGTTGGGCCATCGCCCCGACCCGTTTCTGATGGCGGTTGCGGTGGGGGCCGCGTGCGACTTCCTGACCCCCATCGGACACCAGTGCAACACCATGGTCATGGGACCCGGCGGCTACAAATTCTCGGACTATCCGAAGCTGGGCGCGCCGTTGAGCCTGCTGGTGCTGATTATCGGCCCGCCGATGATCCTGCTGTTCTGGCCCATGTGACGATCGCCTCTTGACGGCGTGTAACCTATAGGTGATATGTCACCTCAAGGTTACTTATGACACAGGGAGGCAAGACCATGCAAGACGAACAGGCGATCCGCCTGATGGAATCGAAGCGGGCGACGAAATGGCGTTGGGCGATAGGCCTGGGGGCAGTCAGCACAGCCGCCGTGATCGGCGGCGTCGCGGTCGGGGTTCGGGTCGATGGCGACCTGGCCACCGCTGCGGGCGCGGTGACGGGCGCCGGGGCCGTGATCCTGGTTGCGGCGCTGGCCTTGGCCTGGTGCACACGGCCAGGACAGTCGGTGGAGGCGCTTATGCGGCGCCAGGGGACAAGCCGAGATCAGTTGCAGAAGGCGCGGACGCGTCAGTTGATCATCTTCCCCTTCGTCATGCTGGCCTTCATGTTCCAGGCCCATTTGGCCATGCAGCAGGTCCTGGCCGGGCAGGGGAACTGGGGGCATTATCTGCAGGTGTCCTTGCCGGTCCTGTACGGCTGGGTCGTGCCCCTGATCGTGATGGGTTGGGACTTGACCACGCGAAAGCACCGCAGCCTGCTGGACGACGAACTGACCCAGTCGATGCGGGCGCAGGCGATGATCCTGGCGTTCGTGGTGCTGATGGGCGGGGCGACGGTCGCTCTGATGCTGGGCATGTGGCGGCCGGCCTATGGCGTCGCCGCCCTGCCCTATGTGCTGGCCATCGGCGGGGCGACGGCGGGGCTCAGGTTCGCCTGGCTGGATCGGGAGGCCGAGCGCGGTGGGTGATCCGAGATTGGGATCGCGCCTGAAGGAGGCGCGGCTGGCCGCCGAACTGACCCAGGCCGGCCTGGCCGACAAGGCGGGCGTGTCACGCAAGACCATCAATACGGTCGAGAACGGCGTCTTCGTGCCTTCAACCGTCCTGGCGCTGGAACTGGCGCGGGCGTTGGAGACGACGGTGGAGGCGCTGTTCTTCCTCAAGGACTGATCCGATCCATGTCCGAAAACCGCGAGACATCGCGGGCCGAGCGGGGCATCCTGTCCTTATGGAACAGCCCCTGGATCAGGATGCCTGCTGGCGCGCCGCCGTGGCGCGGGACGCCCGTTTCGACGGGCGTTTCTTCACCGGCGTGACCTCGACCGGGATCTATTGCCGGCCGGTCTGTCCGGCGCGGACGCCAAAGCGTGAGAATGTCGTGTTTCATCCGACGGCGGCGGCGGCGGAGGAGGCGGGGCTTCGGGCCTGCCTGCGTTGCCGGCCCGAGACCGCGCCCGAGATGGGCGCCTGGCGCGGCACGTCGAACACCGTCAGCCGCGCCTTGGCGCTGATCGAGGCGGGGGCGCTGGACAGGGGCGATGCGGAGGCGCTGGCGACCCGGCTGGGCATGGGCGAGCGGCAACTGCGCCGCCTGTTCCGCCAGCACCTGGGCGCCGCCCCGGTCAGCGTGGCCCAGACGCGACGCGTGCTGCTGGCCAAACAGCTGATCCACGAAAGCGACCTGTCGATGGCCGAGGTGGCGATGGCTTCCGGCTTCGGCAGCGTGCGGCGCTTCAACGAGACCTTTCAGGCCCTCTACGGCCGCGCGCCGTCGGACCTCCGCCGACGCAAGGTCGAAGGCGAGCCGGGCGGGGTGATCAAGATCAACCTGTCCTACCGGCCGCCCTATGACTGGACCGCCATGATGACGACGCTGGCGATCCGCGGCGTCGCGGACGAGGCGGTGGTCGATGGCATATGGACCCGTCGGCTGCGCATCGATGTGGATGGCACGGACGGGTCTGTGACGGTGCGCCCCGCCGCCATGGGCAGGGCGGCGGTCGAGGCGCGGGTCTACGAGCTGAAGGCCTTGCCCGGCGTTCTGGCGCGGGTGCGGCGGGTGTTCGACCTCGCCGCCGATCCCGAGGCGATCACGCGCGACCTGTCGGCCGATCCCGTCCTGCGGGCGGCGGTCGAGGCGCGGCCGGGATTGCGGCCTGCGGGCGACTGGATCGACGCGGGCGAGGATGCGCCCAGCGACCGGCTGGCGACGACGGATGTCGGACTGCTGGCGCGCGCGGAGCGGTGGCGGCCGTGGCGAGCCTATGGCGCCCTGTACTGGACCCTGATCGAGGAGCGGCGAGATGACGAAGCAGCCTGAGATGCATCTGACCCTGGACCGAATCCCGTCGCCCGTGGGCGAGGTGCTGGTCGTCACCGACGCGGACGGTGCGGTGCGGGCGCTGGATTTCCACGACTATGAGGCGCGGCTGCTGCTGCTGCTGCGTCGTCACTATGGCCAAGTCGTTCTGGTCGAGGGGCGCGCGCCCGAGATCGTGCGTAGGGCCGTCGAGGCCTGGTTCGGCGGAGACCTGACCGCCTTCGACACGGTCGAGGTGAAGACCGGCGGCACGGAGTTTCAGCGTGCGGTGTGGAAGGCCCTGCGCGAGATCCCCTCTGGTGAGACGCGCACCTATGGCCAGCTCGCCTCGGCGATCGGCGCGCCCAAGGCGGTGCGGGCGGTCGGTCTGGCCAACGGCGCGAATCCGGTCGGGGTCATCGTGCCCTGCCATCGCGTGATTGGGGCGAACGGGACGCTGACCGGCTATGCGGGCGGGCTGGAGCGCAAGCGCTGGCTGCTGGCGCACGAGGCCGGCGGTCGATTGCTCTAGCGCCGCGTGAACCGTTCGGGGGGCAGGGCGGCGTGGGTGAAGCGTGCCTGGCGCACCGCGCCCTTGAAATAGTTCACGCGGTTCATGCGACAGCCGACCGAGGCGCGGCCTGGTCCTTGAGGCTTGAACGGCACGGCATGTTCGCCTTGCAGGACGCCGTCGACATAGGCCCGGTACATGACGCCGTCGAAGGTCTGGGCGACGTGGAACCACTGGCCGCAGGGGTAGAGGCGCTCGGGAAAGATCAGGGTGTGGTTGTAGCCGGGGCCGCGGGTGAAGGCGTCCAGGTACCAGCGGTCCTGAACCACGCGGATCTCGAACAGGAAACGCGTCTGGGACGGCGGCTGGCCGGCGGGCGCCTCTGCGGCGAGATGGAACCAGCGTTGCTCGAAGGCGCCGCCGTCGGGCCGGAACAGGGCCTCGAACGTAAAGGTCTCGGCGCCGGCCAGCGGATGGTTGTCGATGAACAGGGCGTCGTCCACGCCGTCGAACAGCACGGCCCGGCCATAAGGACTGTCGATCAGGGTCGGGTCGCCCTCGACGCTGGTCGCGACCCCGCCGATGTCGCTCAGCCGATCAAAGGTCCACACCGTCTGGCGCGGCGCGGCGGCCCCCATCGTCGCACATCCCGGCAGGATCGCGCCCACGACACCCGATGCCCCCAGGGCCATCAGGCGGCGGCGGTCCAGGGGCAGGGCGTCGGGCATGGTTCGTCTCTCGGCGGTTTTGTCGCGCGACACTATGGGAATGGCTGCGCGAGGCAACGGCCTGCGCCCCGGTTCGTTGTCTCAACCCTTACAGACTGGAGTATCGACGATGAAACTTTCCAATGGCGCACTGGTGGCGGTGGTCGACGGCGAAAAGCTGGCCCTGTTCAAGAACACGAACGCCTCGGACATCAAGCTGACGCCGCTGGAAAATCCTCCTATCGCGGATCGCGTCTCCGGCTCTGCCGGCCGCCGTTCCAATGAGGCCAATCCCGACAACGACACCCAGGCCGAGGACGGTTTCGCCATGGGCGTCGCCGAGGTGCTGAACAAATGGTCGGTCACCAACAAGATCGACGAACTGCTGGTGATCGCGGCGCCCAAGACGCTCGGCGAGCTGCGCAAGCACTGGCACAAGGACCTTCAGGGCAAGCTGGTCGGCGAGATCGCCAAGGACCTGACGGGACACTCCAGCGACCAGATCGCTGCGGCGATCGACAAGGCCTGAATGATCAGAGGGGGCGCCGCAAGCGCCCCTTCTTTTTGCCGTCAGTCCTTGATCTCGGCGGTGCAGGGCCGGTCGTCGGGGCCGGCGGCGCCGTCGCAGCGGCGGGCGGCGAGCAGGGCGGCTTCGCTCTCGACCAGACGGTTGCGGCCGTCTTCGCCGCGCACAAGGGCGAAGGCGTCGTAGAGGCCACCCTCGGCGGTGAAGGCCTTGAAGTCGATGCGCGCGTCGGCGACGTCGATCACTTGATAAAGCTCGGTGTTCTCAGCGGCGCGCACGGGCTGAGTATCGGCGCGGTCGTTGAGGCCATACATCTTCGAACCCACGACCGAGACCAGATAGACGGGGCCGACCGGCTGGCCTGCGTCCGACGCCGTGCGCGAAGCTGCGGCGCCCGCCTCGTTGGAGACGCGGGCATAGCAGTGGTCGTGGCCCTGCAGGACCAGATCGACGTTGTGACGTTCGAAGATCGGCTTCCACACGGTCTTCAGCGGCTCGGTGTCGTTGGGGCGGGCGCAGGTGAAGATCGGTTGGTGCATCAGGACGATGTTCCAGAGGGCGGTGCTCTCCGTCAGGACACGATCCAGCCAGGCGGTCTGGCTGTCCAGCGTGCCCAGGTCGATGGCTGAGGTGCCGTCCAGCACCACGAACCGCGCGCCCTGATAATCGAAGACGTAAGACGTCGCCTCGGCGCCCGGCGCGCCATTGGCCGGCAGGGCGTGGTGCGGTGTCCAGCCCGGACCCAGTTCGCGTGTCTCGGACCCGTCGGCGGCGACGGCGTCGCGATATTCATGGTTTCCGGCGGCGACCGCCTGGGGGATCATGGCGAAGGCGTATCCGCCGGCGGCGGTCCACTCGCCGTATTCGTCGTCGGCGACCTTGGTTTCGCGCTGGGCGATCTGGTCGCCGGCGTGGACGGCCAAATCCACGGGGCCGGACGAGAGGAAGGCCTGGCGGATGACGCGCGACCCGACCTCAAGGATGTCGTTCTGCGTATCGCCGAAATAAAGGAAGCGGAACGGGGCGGGTTCGGCCTCGGCGGTGGTGAAGGGCAGCCATTCGGACCAGCCGTCGGCAGCCCTGACCCGATAGACGTAGCGCGCGCCCGGGGTCAGGTCGGTGAAGCGGACATGGTGGTGATGGGCCGGACCGTTCTCGGCCGTAGAAGCGATCGTTTCCCCCGTGACGGTGCGGGCTGCATGACCCAGCAGGGGGCCGGCGATGTCCAGGGCGATCTCGGCCTCGGCCGTGGTCTGGGCCGTCGAGGTGCGCCAGGCGACGCCCATCTGTCGCGCGGCGTCGGCGCCGGGCGACAAAACGATCCGGTCGGCCCAGCCCTTGGCCGCATAGCGGCCGTTCGGCGCGTGGGCGGGTGGCGGCAGGGGATCGGGATCGGCCGGCGCGACTACCTGGGCTTGGACGGCGCCGGCGGCCAGCAGGGCGCATAGCGCCGAGGTCAGAAGCAGTCGCATGGTGTTCCCCCGTGATCAGTCGGGGCGGGGCTAAACAGGCCTCATGACGCTCGAACGACGGGGATGCGACGGTTTCGTCATGATCGCTCCGTTCGCGCGCGACCAAGCGTCGCTGGTCAGCTTCCGTCCAGGAACAGCCGGCATGCCGGGTTGGCGGTCTCGTCGACGTAGGGGTAGCCCAGGTCGGCGAGGGCGGCTGTCAGCTGGGCCTGCTCTTGGGGCGGCACGCTGATGCCCGCCAGCACCCTGCCTACGTCGTCGCCGTGGTTGCGATAGTGGAACAGGGTCAGAGCCCAAGCGGGCTGAAGGCTGTTCAGAAAACGCAGGAAGGCGCCGGGCCGTTCGGGGAACTGGAAGCGCAGGATGCGTTCGTGCGGCAGGCCCACGGTGCGGCCGCCGACCATGTAGCGGACGTGCAGCTTGGCGGTCTCGTTGTCGCTCATGTCCTCGACGGCGTAGCCGCCCGAGCGCAGAGCCGCGATCAGGTCGTCACGCTCATGCGGGCCGTTCCTGAGGGCGACCCCGACGAAGATCTGGGCGTCGCCGTCGCCGGACCAGCGATAGTTGAACTCGGTCACCGACCGGCCGTCCAGCGTATCCAAGAAGCGGCGATAGTCGTCGCGGTCGTCCTTCATCGCCACAGCCAGCAGGGCCTCGGCGCCCTCGCCGATCTCGGCCCTTTCGGCGACGTGACGCAGGCGGTCGAAGTTTAGGTTGGCGCCCGAGTTGATGGCGATCAGCGACCCCTTCCTGAAATCGGGGCCGGGATGGGCGGCGGCCCAAGCCTTCAGCCCCGCCAGGGCTACGGCGCCCGACGGCTCGGCGATGGCGCGGCTGTCGTCGAAGATGTCCTTGATCGCGGCGCAGATGGCGTCGGTGTCCACCAGCACGATCTCGTCCAGCAGGTCCTTGCACAGGGCGAACGTCAGGTCGCCTGCGCGACGCACGGCGACGCCGTCGGCGAACAGGCCGACCTCGTTCAGGGTCACCACCTGGCCCGCGTCGATGGCGGACTTCATGGTGGGCGCATCGACGGGTTCGACGCCGATGACGCGGGTCTCGGGACGCAGGAATTTGACGATGGCGGCGACCCCGGCCGCCAACCCGCCGCCGCCGATGGGAACGAAGATCGCCTCGATGGGGTCGGCGTGCTGGCGCGCGATCTCCAGCCCGACCGTGCCCTGGCCGGCGATGACGTCGGGGTCGTCGAACGGGTGAATGAAGGCGGCGCCGGTCTGGCTCTCCAGATGGCGAGCGTGGGCATAGGCCTCATCGAAACTGTCGCCATGCAGGACCACTTCGCCACCTAGGGCGCGCACGGCGGCGACCTTGATGCCGGGGGTGGTGGTCGGCATGACGACGGTGGCCGGGGTGTTTCGACGCGCGGCGGCCAAAGCCACGCCCTGCGCATGATTGCCGGCAGAGGCGCAGATAACGCCCTTGGACAGTTCGGCCTCGGACAGGGCCGCGATCTTGTTGTAGGCGCCGCGGATTTTGAACGAAAAGACCGGCTGCAGGTCCTCGCGCTTGAGCAGGACGGGCCGGTCGAGCCGTGTCGACAGGCGGCGCAGCGGATCGAGAGGCGTTTCCTCGGCCACGTCATATACGCGGGCGGTGAGGATGCGGCGGATGGTGTCCTGCATGGAAATGTCGCGAATAGGCTTGATGCGGCAAAGAAGTGGGCTGTCGTCTAGGCGAATTCGGCCGTCGTGGGAACGGTTTTTGCAAATCCGAGCTGTCGACGCTTGTGGAGTGCGGCTTTGCATTTCCTCTTGCACCGCGTCCGCATAGGCCTACATTATTCCTGCTTATGCTAACATTGAGCATAAGGGTCAGGGAGATGATCATGGCTGACGGCGCCTTTGGTCTGACGAAGGAATTGGAGCGGGAAACCGCCGGGGTGTGGGCCAAGGTCAAGGATCACGTCACGCCTTTGGAATGGCCCGAACAGGCGCGGCTGATCAGCGAGATCAACCGGCTGAAGCGCGAGCGCGACGCCGTGATCCTGGCGCACAACTATATGACGCCCGAGATCTTCCACGGGGTCGGCGACTATGTCGGCGACAGCCTGGGCTTGGCCAAGGAGGCCGCGCGGTCGGACGCGAAAGTGATCGTCCAGGCCGGCGTTCACTTCATGGCCGAGACATCCAAAATCCTGTCGCCCGAGAAGACCGTGCTGATCCCGGATTTGCGCGCGGGCTGTTCGCTGGCGTCGTCGATCACGGGGGCGGACGTGCGGCTGATCAAGCAGCGTTATCCGGGCCTGCCGGTCGTGACCTATGTGAACACCACCGCCGATGTGAAGGCCGAAACCGACATCTGCTGCACGTCCGCCAACGCCGTTCAGGTGGTCGAATGGGCGGCGAAGGAATGGGGTGTGGACCGGGTCATCCTGATCCCCGACGAATATCTGGCGCGCAATGTCGCGGCTCAGACGACGGTGGGGATTATCGCCTGGAAGGGCCGCTGCGAGGTGCACGAGCGGTTCACGGTGGATGACATCGCCGAGATGCGCGCCGCCTATCCGGGCGCCGAAATCCTGGCCCACCCCGAATGCCCGGAAGACGTGCTGGCGGCGGCGGACTTCGCCGGTTCGACGGCGGCGATGACCGACTATGTCGAGACACGGCGGCCCAAACAGGTGGTTTTGATCACCGAATGTTCGATGGCCTCGAACGTGGCCGGCGACGTGCCGGGCGTGCAGTTCATCGGCCCGTGCAACCTGTGCCCACATATGAAGCGGATCACGCTTCAGAACATCCACGACTGCCTGTTGCACATGCAGTTCGAGGTCACGGTGCCAGCCGCCATGATCGAGCGTGGACGCCTTGCCGTGCAGCGGATGATCGACCTGCCGCCGCCCGCCGTTCCCGCCCGCTACGACCTGGTCAAGGCGCGCCACCACGTCGATGTGGAGCTGATCTGAGCGTGACGCGGCGATCGGTCCCGGCGACGGGGCCGATGCGCGCGCCCATCTGGACGCCATGAGCAACACCGACACCCCAAACCCGACGCCCGCCCCCGGTCCCTGGGATCCCCGGCCCGAAACCGCCGCCGTGCGCGAGGCGCCGGTCGAGCGCGCCACCCTCGATGCTCCGGTCGAGAAGGACCAGAGCCTGGTCTGGGCCTTGGCGTCCACGGCCCTGATGGGCGGTTTCCTGTGGTGGGTCACGGGCAGCGCCATCGTGGCCGGCGCGGTGCTGATCGGCCTGTTCGTCCATGAGGCGGGGCACGCCCTGGCGATGAACAAGCTCGGCATGGGGCCGGCGCGCATCTATATCATTCCTTTCCTGGGCGGACTGGCCAAGGCGCGGCGCGAACCCCGCAGCGAATGGGACGGCGTGCTGGTGTCGCTGGCCGGGCCGGCGTTCGGCCTGCTGGCCATGATCCCCTTCGTCGGGGTCTGGATGGTCTTGGGGCAGGGCGAATGGCTGATGGGCGCCTTCTTCATCGCCATGCTGAACCTGGTGAACCTGGTCCCTGCGCCGCCGCTGGACGGGTCCAAGGCCCTGGGGCCGGTGCTGACGCGGGTTCATCCGCGTCTTGAGCAGATCGTGCTGCTGGTGATCGGCGTGGCGGTGGTCTGGTGGGGATTGTCCACCGGGCGGTTCATCCTGGCCGCCTTCCTGGCCCTGTCAGTGTTCAGCCATCTGAAGCGAGGTGTCTGGCGCGCGGCCTGGGGCACGCTGAGCTGGCCTGAGGCGGGCAAGAGTCTGGCCCTCTATCTGCTGACCCTGGCGGTGTGCGCAGCGGCGGCCGTCGGCGCCCTGATGCCGATGACCGGCGGCGATCCGGCCGGGGCTGTGCAACTGGGCCTGAACTATCTCGGAGTGCGCGGATGAACCGAACGCGGCATGGTGGACCTCTGATCGTCGGCGCAGGCTTGGCGGGGCTGTCGGCCGCGCTGGAGGCGGCCAAGGCCGGGGCCAGGGTTCTGGTGGTTACGCCGGAGCCGTTGTTGAACGCCTGTTCGTCCGCCTGGGCGCAGGGCGGGATGGCGGCGGCCCTGACGGCGCAGGATTCGGCCGAACGTCATGCGCGGGACACCGAGGCGGCCGGTGCTGGTCTGGTCGAGCCGGTCGCGGCGCGCGCCCTGACCGACGCCGGGCGCGAGACGGTGGAGTGGCTGGCGGCCCTGGGCGCGCCGTTCGACCGGGATGCGGACGGCGGTTTCGTCGTCAGCCTGGAGGCGGCCCATTCCGTTCCCCGCGTGGCGCGGGTCGGCGGTGACGGCGCCGGCCGGGCCATCCTGTCGGCCGTGGTCGCGGCCGTGCGGGCCGAGAAACGGATCGAGGTGTGGGACGATGCGCGGCTGAAGGCTTTGCTTCAGGACGCCGACGGCCGAGTGGTCGGGGCGGTGGTCGTGCGCGGCGACCGCCTGGTCGAGATCACGGCGACCGCGGTGGTGCTGGCCACCGGCGGGGCGGGCGGCCTGTTTGCGGCGACCACGACCCCGGCGGCGCTGAAGGGCGAGGGGATGGCCTTGGCCGCGCGTGCCGGTGCGGAAATTCTCGATCCCGAGTTCGTGCAGTTCCACCCCACCGCGATTGATGTCGGTCTGGACCCCGCGCCTTTGGCGACCGAGGCCTTGCGCGGCGAAGGCGCGCGGCTGATCGATGGCGAGGGCAGGTTCCTGCTGGGCGCCGAGAACGACGCCGATCTGAAGCCGCGCGACGTGGTGGCGCGGGCGGTCCATGCGGCGCGGGTCGAGAGGCGAGGCGCCTTTCTGGATGCGCGCACGGCCATCGGCGAGGCCTTCCCGCACGAGTTTCCGGCCGTCTTCGCCGCCTGTATGCGCAGCGGTCTGGACCCGCGCGTCAGTCCCATTCCGGTGATGGCGGCCTGCCACTATCACATGGGCGGGATCGCCGCCGATGCGGACGGGCGCACGACGGTTCCGGGCCTCTATGCGGTCGGAGAATGTGCGGCGACGGGGGTGCATGGCGCCAACCGGCTGGCCTCCAACTCCCTGCTCGAAGCGGCGGCCTTCGGTCGGCGCGCGGGTGTGGCGGCGGCCATGGAAACAGGCGGCGGGCGTCCTGCACCGGCCGAGATCGCGCCCGATCTGCCGGAGGCGGCGATGGCCGAACTGCGAACGGCGATGACCGCCCATGCAGGCGTTGTGCGCGATGCGCAGGGGCTGTCGGGCCTGATCACCCTGATCGGCCAGCTGGAGACCCAGCACGGGGCGGCCGCCGTCTTGCTGGCGGCGCGGCTGATCGCCCAGGCGGCGCTGGGTCGGCGCGAGAGCCGTGGCGGTCATTATCGTTCGGACTATCCTCGGACGGCGGCGCGCGCCGACCATACGCGGGTGCGGATCACGCGCCCGGCGGCGCTGGAGGCGGCGGAATGAGAAGACTTCCCGATGTTCTGATCCAACCCGTCGTGCGCATGGCTCTGGCCGAGGATCTGGGCCGGGCGGGCGATGTGACCGCCATGGCCTGCATTCCCGAGGGCGCGCGCATGAAGGCGGCGTTCGCGGCGCGCAAGCCGGGCGTGCTGGCCGGGATCGACTGTGTGCGGCTGGCGGTGCTGGCCATGGATCCGAAGGCGTTTGTGGACGTGCGCCTCAATGACGGTGACGCCTTCGACGCCGGTGCGGTGCTGGCGGTGGTCGAGGCCGACGCCCGTGCCTTCCTGTCAGCCGAGCGGACGGCGCTGAACCTGGTGGGGCGGCTCAGCGGCGTGGCGACCCTGACGCGGACCTATGTCGATGCGGTCGCCGGGACGCGGGCGCGGATCGCGGATACGCGCAAGACCACGCCGGGCTTGCGCGCACTTGAGAAGCACGCCGTGGCCTGTGGCGGCGGGATGAACCATCGCTTCGGTCTGGATGACGCCATCCTGATCAAGGACAACCACGTCGCCGTCTGCGGCGGCGTCGCCGAGGCCGTTCGGCGGGCCAGAGCCTTCGCCCCGCACCTGATGAAGGTCGAGGTCGAGGTGGACGGGCTGGATCAGTTGGACGCCGTGCTGGCCCTGATCGACGAGGGCGCGGCGCCCGACGTGATCATGCTGGACAACTTCAGCCTCGACCACCTGCGGGCCGCCGTGTCCCGCGTCGCCGGGCGGATCGTGCTGGAGGCCTCGGGCGGTGTCGATCTGACGACCGTGCGCGGCATCGCCGAGACCGGCGTCGACGTGATCTCGGTCGGCGCCCTGACCCATTCGGCGTCGGTGCTCGACATCGGCCTGGACGCACTCTAGGCGCCCCAAGCCTCAGCTGATCAGGCGGGGCTGGAGGCCGTTTCGACGATGTCGGTCTTGGCGGGGGCTTCTGCTGGACGCACGGGACGCGACGTCGGCTGGGCGTTGGCGGCGCGAGCGGCGGTCGGCGAAGGGGTTGTCGCGGCGGCCGGGCGTGGCGGCGTCGCCAGTTGGGCGGCCGGAGCCGGCAGCGACCGGCCTTCCTGCGCCAGCACCATCGTATAGGCCACGGCCTGTCCGGCCTGACGCGCGGTCTCGACCGGGTTGAGGCCGGCCTGGATCAGGCGCGGCTGTTCCGTAGGAGCCGAAGGCCGCGCCGCATAGGTGAAGGCGCCGCTGGAGCCCGAACGCCCGCCGAAGCGATAGAACAAATGGCTGCCGACCTGGCTGACCTGAATCAGCGACGACCGCCAGCCCGGCGCGACGGCTGTGGTGTGGAAGTGGGTGGCGTTGCCGACGCGGGCGAAGACCGAGCCCGACATGGCGTCCGACGCGACGGTGCGCGCGCGGTTCCAGGCGGCCTGATTGACGCGACCCCGCATCACGCCCGAGCAGGTGAAGGAGAACTGGCAGCCGGTGCTGCGGGCCGCGCCCTGAAACACCACGCCGCAGACGGTCTTGGGGAAGGCGGGGTGACGCACGCGGTTCAGGACCACCTGGGCCACGGCCTTCATGCCGTCGCCGCCTTCGCCGCGGGCTTCATAATAGACGGCCTGGGTCAGGCAATCGAGATCGCGGCTGGCGTCCAGGGCGTTGGCCATCTGGAAGGGGCGGGCGGCGGTCGGGGCGGTCAGGCTGGCGCGGCGAAGATTGGCGTCGCCGGGCGCACGGAGTTGTTCGAGACGGGCGGCCAGCAGTTCGGCCTGTCGGTCGCGCTGGGCCGAGCCGGCGCTGGTATAAGGGTCGTGGCGACGCGCGATGGTCAGGGCGCTGGCGTCCAGGCCGCCGGCGGCGGCGGCGAGCGCCTCTTCGGTGAAACCGGCGGCGGTCGCTCCCTGAATCCGTTCAGCCTGGGCGCGCAGCGTCGTCGCGCGCGCAGCCGTGCCGCCCAGATAGGCGCATCCGATCGCCAGTCCCACCAGACCGCCGAATGCTGCGGCGGCCGTCATGGGCTTGATCTTGGCCACACGATCGGCGCGCAGAATGGCGCGCGTCTGCGAGGAATGCGACAACGAGGTAGTCCTGTTCAGCAGGGCGAGAAACGCGGCCCCCGGGGGTAGTCTTGCCGGCGAGGCGACTCTGCGGTCGCATTCCAGCCTGCAATTTCCGGCGCTCGGCTCAGTGGCCCGGGCGTCGAGGACGGGCCTTTAGCCAGCCTTTTATGGCCTCAATGTGTTCGATTCGCAATCCGATGGTTAAGGTGGCGAAACGACTAGGTATTTTTCAAATGGTCGGCGGCTTGTGGCCGAAATTCGGCACATAGCCCATAATCCAACTGTTGAATACTGTATTAGGTTACACAAAAACTAACCGTCAAACAGCGTGTTGCGGTGCAGCGGACTAAAGATGCCGTCTTGGTCTGTTCAAGATTGTGACGGTGCGCGTAATCGCTACTAAAGCGAAAGGCCGGAACCGCGATGGGGCGTTCGCGTTGAAGCTTGGCCTTTTGGAGAGAAGCACCATGACCCGAACCCTCATCCTGACCGCCGCTGTCGCCTCTGCCCTGACCCTGGCCGCATGCGGCGCCACCGTCGAACAGAAGGCCGCCAGCGGCGCCATCGCCGGCGCCGTCGTGGGCGGCCCCGTGGGCGCCGCCGTCGGCGGGGCCGCCGGAACCGCTGTGGGCCAGGCGCAAAAGCCGAACTGACCTAAAGCCAGTCGCGCCCGTTCGGATGGCGGCCCTTGCCATCGGACGGGCGCGACCTACCTTAGACTGGGCGTGTCGATGGCGACGCCGTCACACGCCAAATGACGCGCAGAATCGATTTCCAGGGGGCGAACCTTGATTTTCGCCCGGTTATCGGCTTTGTGCGCCCCGCTTCGGGATGCGCGTTTTTCTCGCCGCCCGACCCCCGACGGCCGCCCCTGGCCGCTCACAAGGAACCCTGACGCTTTCGCATGAAAGATCTGAAGACCGGATTCTCCGACCGCATTACCGCCCAGCAGGACGCCAAGAAGGCGCTGCTCGCCAAATTCAAGCCGAAGGCCGCTGCGCCCGATCCCGAGTTCGAGCTGCTGGCTGAAAAGCGCGCCGCCGAAAAGGAAGCCCTGCGTCAACAACACGAGCTGGCCAAGGCTGAACAGCGCCGCGAGAAGGCCGAGAAGGACGCCGCCCGCATGGCTGCCGATCTCGCCGCTCAGGATGCGATCGACGCCGAGAAGCGCGCCGACCGCAAGGCGCGCAAGCAGTTGACCAAGGAAGAGCAGAAGGAAAAGCGCGACGCCCGTTACGCCGCGCGCAAGGCCCGCCGCTAGGTCCAAGCCGACTGCCGAAAAGATCGACGCGTCGCAGCTCTGCGGCGCGTTTTTCTTTGCCTGTCAGCTTGCCGGCGTTGCGCTCAGTCGCTCCAGCAGGGCGCGCAACTGGTCAGACGAATAGGGTTTGCGCAGCAGCGGCCAGGTCGTGTCGGCCAGCACCGCGTCCACATCCTCGCCGACATAGCCCGAGGTCAAGGCGATCCGCAGTTCCGGCCATTGGACCGCCGCCACGCGCGCCAACTCCACCCCGCTCATACCGCCCGGCATGACCACATCGGTCAGCATCACGTCGAAGCGATCGGCGTGCAGGAACTTCAGTGCGTCGTCGCCATTCTCGGCCCAGTCGACCTCAAGCCCGAAGCCTTCCAGAATTTCCAACGCCACGGCGGCGACGCCGGGATCGTCCTCGACCAGCAACATCCGCCCGCCCTCGGCTAGAGGCGCGTCGTCCCCGGACGCCGCGACCGGCGCCGCCACCGCATCCTCGACGGACAGGGGCGGCAGGTAGAGGCAGATCTCGGCCCCCTGTCCCGGCTCCGATTCGATATGGACGCCGCCGCCCGACTGGCGCGCGAAGCCATAGACCTGGCTCAGGCCCAGACCCGTGCCCTTGCCGACGCCCTTGGTGGTGAAGAAGGGTTCGAACACTCGGTCCCTGATCTCGGGCGACATGCCTTCGCCATTGTCGGACACGGCGACGCAGACATAGTCGCCGGCCGCCAGTTCGGCGACCTTGCCGGCCTCGACGGTGCAGGCCCGCGTCTGGACCGTGATCCGCGCGTGGCGACCCTTGGCCCCCGTCACGTCGCCCAGGGCGTCGCGGGCGTTGACGATCAGGTTCAGCAGCGCCGCCTCGAACTGGGCCGGGTCCACATTGGCGCGCGCGCCGCCGCGCTTCAGCTTCACCTTGAAGTCGACGGCCTCTCCGACGGCGCGACGCAGCAGGGGCTCGCTCTCGCGGATCAGGGCGTTCAGGTCGATCGGCTCGGGCCTCAGGGCCTGACGCCGCGAGAAGGCCAGCAACTGGTGTGTCAGGCTCTCGCCACGGCGCGCCGCCGCCAGGGCCGCCTCGCCCAGCTTCTTGCGCTTGGCCGGGTCCTCGCTGCGCAGGATGATGTCCAGTGCGCCGATCACCACGGTCAACAGATTGTTGAAGTCGTGCGCCACCCCGCCGGTCAGACGTCCGACCGCCTCCATCCGCTGGGCGTGAACCAGCTGGGCCTCGGCCTGGGCCTTTTCGATCAGGGCCTCGTCGACCCGCTCGGCCAGCAGTTCGTTGATGCGCTTCAGATCGTCTTCGGCGCGTTTGGCGTCGGTCACGTCCAGACAGGCGCCGACATAGCCCTGGAACAGGCCCAAGGCGTCGAAGCGCGGCACGCCCTCGTTGCGCAGCCAGCGCAGGCCGAGCAGCGGGTGGTTGACCCGCGTCAGGGCCTCGAACCGATCCCTGGCCTCGAAGGCCCGCATGAAGGCGGCCACGAAGACGCCCTCGTCGTCCGGGTGGATCAGGTGGCGCCAGCTGTCGGGCAGATGGCCCTCGGCCTCCACCCCGAAGAAGGTGCGATAGCGCCTGTTGGCGAACACCATCTGGGCGGCGTCGTCGCTCATCCAGATCAGGGCCGGCGCGCTGTCCGCCACTGTGCGGAACCGGTTCTCGGACTCTTCCAGCTTGGCCTGGGCGGCCCGCATGTCGGTCACGTCGAAGGCCACGCCGACAAAGCCGACGACTTCGGACCCGTTCAGCCGGGGGCGCGAGAAGGATTTCAGCCAGCGCCACTCGCCGTCGTGCCGGCGATAGCGGGCCTCCATCGAGAAGGGCTCGCGGGTCGCTTCGCCCGCCAGCGATTCCGCCAGGATGCGGGCGTGGTCGTCGGGGTGCAGCACATCGCGCCAGTCCAGGGTGCGAACCGTCTCGTAGTCGGACCCATAGAAGTCGACATAGGCCTGATTGACGAAGGCGCGCGTGCGGTCCTGCTGCGTGACCCAGATCAGGACCGGCGCCGTGTCGGCGATGGCGCGGAAGCGCTGCTCGCTCTCGCGGGTCTCGGTCTCGGCGCGGGCGCGTTCGACCTCGGCCCAGGTGCGGGCGGCGACCTCCTCGACCAGGGCGACCTGCGCCTCGGTCCACAGACGCGGCGTGGCGGAATGGACATAGAGGAAGGCGCGCAGGCGTCCGGTGCGGATCAGCGGCGCGCGGATCAGGGCGCGGGTCTGGATGGCGTCGAAGGCGTCGGCGAAGGCGGCCGTGCGCGGGTCCTCCCGGACATCCTCGATCTGGATCGTGCGGCCTTGCGCCAGATCCGCGATCAGGCCTTCGCCGAAGGCGTTCAGGCTGAACTGGCCCTGGGCGCTGGCGACGCCGGCGGTCCAGTCGCGGCTCATGGAGACGACGCCCGCCGCCTGGTCCACCTCGCCATAGCCGACCCGGTCGGCGTCCAGTAGGGCGCCCAGGGCGCTCTCCACATCGGCCATGATCTCTTCGGGATCGGTCAGGTCCCGTAGGCGGTCGCTGAGGTCCAGCAGGAAGGCCTGACGACGCTCGGCCCGCGCCGCCGTCTCCAGCGCCTCGCGCGTTTCCGTCACGTCGAACGAAATCCCGGCATAGCCCAGGAAGACGCCCTGACCGTCGAAGCGCGGTCGCACGATGGCCCGCATCCAGCGCCAGACGCCGTCCTGCCCCTTGATCCGCCCCTCCATCTCATAGGGCAGACGCTCTGCGGCGGCGGACCGCTCGGCTCCTTTGATGGTCTCCAGGTCGTCGGGATGCACCGCCGCCTTCCAGCCGCCCTCGCGCAGGGTTTCCACGGTCAGGCCATGCAGGGCGAAGACCGCCGCATTGACGAACTCGAACTCTCCCTCGGTGTTCAGCAGCCAGATGGGGGACGGCGCGGTATCGGCCAGCTGCCTGAACCGCGTCTCGCTTTCGCTCAGTCGTGAAATCGCGCTGCGCAGAGACGCGCCGACCAGGGCCATGAACAGGCCGACCAGCACGAAGTTCCAGGTGGCGACCCCGCCGATGGCGCTCAGGATCCCGTCTCGGCCAGTCGTCGTCAGGGCGACGATGGCCCAGCCGCCTCCAGTGCAGACGGCGAGGGCGGCCAGGGCGCCGGACCAGCCGCCCGCCAACGCCGCAAGGGTCACGGCCGGCAGCAGGATGGCGAAACCGGTCACCTCGCCATAAAGGGCGGAGGCCGCCGCGCGGACTGCCAGCCCGGCCAGGGCGAAGCCGACGCCGATCAGCACGCTACGCAAGGGAGATGTCGCGGACAGGCGCGCCAGGCTGATCAGCCAGCCGTCCATCCCCGCGATGCGCCGTGGTGCCGCGCCTCCGCTCATGCTGTTCCGCTTCTCCGGCCGAGTTGTCATCGCACGATGTCGGAACGCAGCTTTACACCTTGCGTTTCGAGCGACCACCCCCGTCGCGCAGCGGGGGTCGCGATAACGACGGTCGTCGGATCGCCGGAAAATGGCCTATAAGTCCGAATAGATGCGCGGTTTCAGCGAAAGGCGACTGCGCCGATCGCGGCTGTGGACGGTGAATGACCCTGTTGCCCTGGAAGACGATGTGGACGGCGCTGCGGCGTTCGGCGGCGGCCCTGCCCGCGGCCGGCGCGGTGCTGGGCGTCGCCATGGCCGCCGGGTCCAGCGTGCGCCCGGACGTGGACCGCACCGCCGAGGCCGTGTCGCGCATCACCGGCGGCGACCTGGGCGAGGGCGGACTGGCGGCGATCAGAGGTCGTCTGACCCCGTCGCAACTTGCCATGGCCATGCGTCATGACCCCAGCCTGTTGCAGCCAGCCCTTTATGGACTGACGCCGGGTTGGGAAAGCCTGACCCTGGCGGGCAAGCCCGGTCTGGAACTGGGCAAGAACGGGCTCGAGGCCCAACGTCTGAACGCCGCCCTGGCCCCCGCGTCGGGTGCGCTGCGTCCCGCCCTGCCGTTCGTGTTCAAGGGCAGCGCCGACGACCGCAGGCGCGCGCTGCGCTGCCTGACCCAGGCCGTCTATTTCGAGGCGGCGCTGGAGCCGGATAACGGCCAGGCCGGCGTGGCCCAGGTGGTGCTGAACCGCGTGCGCGATCCCAACTACGCCAACACGGTCTGCGGCGTGGTCTTCGAGGGCGCCGAGCGGACCACGGGCTGCCAGTTCAGCTTCACCTGCGACGGCTCTCTGGCCCAGGCGCCGGTCGGCTGGGCCTGGGACCGGGCGCGCAAGGTCGCGGAAAAGGCGCTGAACGGCGAGGTCGCCCAGCAGGTCGGCACCGCCACACACTATCACGCCGACTATGTGCATCCCTGGTGGGCGCCGACTGTGGCCAAGGTGACGCAGATCGGCGCGCACATCTTCTATCGCTGGAAGGGGGTCTATGGCGAAACCGCCGCCTTCCGCAAAGTCTACAACGGCCGCGAGCCGGTCATCGACGAGGCGCGCTTCTCGCGGCCCCGCCTGACCATCGCCGCCGGCGCCGCGACCGGCGGTCCCGACCCCGACGCCCTGGCCAAGGACGCGCCCCTGCGCACCGTCGAGGTCGATGGTCAGCAGCGCGTCGTCGGCGTGGTCAGCCTGGGCGGACGTCGCCTGCCGACCCGCGACGAGGTCGCCGCGATCAACGCTCGCCTGACGGCGCTGGAACGGCCCGCAACGACGCCCAAACCCGCCGCCGTTGCGCCTGAAGGCGTGGCGACCATGGACGTCGAAGAAGTCGGTCGTCCCACGAACTGAAATCGCGCATTGCAACGCTATGACCGGTCGGGGCATTGATGCACGTGCCCGGACGTGACCGGCCCGACGAGGACGCCTGCTTGACCCACCCCGAAGTCGAATGTCCTAGGTGGGACGAGGCTGACCGTCTGAGGGCGCTCAAACAGTACGGCGTGCTGGACACGACCCCCGAGGCGTCGTTCGACGACCTCGCCAATCTGGCCGCGCGCATCTGTGGGACGACCATGGCCGCCGTCAGCCTGGTCGATGCCGAGCGTCAATGGTTCAAGGCCGAGATCGGCCTGGGCGTGCGCCAGACGCCGCGCCCACTGTCCTTCTGCGCCCACGCCATGCTCGCCGACGACGCCATGGTCGTGAAGGACGCGCTTCTGGACCCCCGGTTCGCGGACAACGCCCTGGTGACGGGGGCGCCGCACATCCGCTTCTACGCCGGCCATCCGCTGAAGACGCCGGACGGCGTGTCGCTGGGCGCGCTCTGCGTGCTGGACGAAAAGCCGCGTCCCGAAGGTCTGACCGAGCTTCAGGCCATGGCGCTGAAGACCCTGGCCGATCAGGTCATGACCCAGCTCGAGCTGCGCCGCGCCCTGCTGGAGCGGGACCGCAGCCAGGACATCGCGCGCCTGGCGATGGAGGCCTCGGCCTATGTCGGCGCCTGGGACTGGGACATCGCCCAGAACCGTGTCGTCGCCGACGAACGCTTCGCCCGCATGTACGGTGTGGATGCCATCGCAGCGCGCGACGGCGTGCCCATTGAGGTCTTCACCGCCAGCGTTCACCCCGACGATGCGGTGCGTGTCGGCGAGGAGATCGAGCGCGCCAAGGCGGGTGACGGCGTCTTCCTCAGCGAATATCGACTGATGGCCAACGGCGTCGTGCGCTGGGTGCTGGCCAGGGGACAGGCCTATTTCGACCGTTCCGGCGAGGCCATTCGTCTGCCGGGCATCGCCGTGGACATCACCGAGCGCAAGCAGATCGAGACGGATCTGGCCGAGACCGCCCGCGCGCTGAGCGAGAGCGAGACCCGGTTCCGCGTCCTGGCCGACGCCATGCCGCAGATGGTCTGGTCGACGCTGCCGGACGGTTTCCACGACTACTACAACGCCCGCTGGTACGAGTTCACGGGCGTGCCGGCCGGTTCGACGGATGGTGAAGGCTGGAGCGACATGTTCCACGCGGAAGACCAGCAGCGCGCCTGGACCGTCTGGCGGCATTCGCTGGAGACCGGCGAACCCTATGAGATCGAATACCGGCTGAAGCATCACAGCGGCGTCTATCGCTGGACCCTGGGCCGGGCGGTCGCGGTGCGTGACGAGCAGGGCGAGATCACCCGCTGGTTCGGCACCCTGACCGACATCGACGAGCTGAAGAAACTGGAACAGGGTCGCGAGCTGGTCAGCCAGGAGCTGAGCCACCGCATCAAGAACATCTTCGCGGTGATCACGGCCCTGGTCGCCCTGTCGGCGCGTCAGTATCCCGAGGCCAAGGCCTTTTCCGCCTCGCTGCGCACCCGGATCGCCGCCTTGGCCCGCGCGCACGAGTTCGTGCGCCCGCACACCGAAACCTCCAAGCCGACGGTGGGGGCGACGACGCTGCATTCCTTCCTGTCGGACCTGTTCAAGGCCTATGCCGACGAGACGGGGACGCCGCGCGTCAGGATCACGGGAGACGACGCCGTGTTCGACGACCAGGCCGCGACCTCGGTCGCCCTGCTGTTCCACGAACTGGCGACCAATGCGGCCAAATACGGCGCCCTGTCGGAAAAGGGCGGCATGGTCGCCCTGTCCACCGCCCGCGACGAGGATCGCTTCGTCCTGACCTGGACCGAAAGCGGCGGGCCGACTGTGCAGGGAGAGCCCTCGCGCACCGGTTTCGGCTCTTCCCTGGCGACATTGTCGGTCCAAGGACAATTAGGCGGACGGCTGGAACGCGAATGGCGGCAGGAAGGTTTGAAGGTCATCGTCGATCTGCCGGCGACGGCGCTGTCGCGCCGCAGGGCCGCCAGCGATGTTAGAAATTAGCGTTATGTTGAAACCTATCGGGCTAACTCGCGTTCTGTACGCTCCCGAGCACAAGCTTATCCCATGACTGCGCGTATCCTCATCATCGAAGACGAAGCCCTGGTCGCCATGGAGCTGCGTTTCGTACTGGAAGATCTGGGACATGAAGTCCTGGGCGTCGCCGCGACCGCAAAGGCCGCGCGCGATCTGGTGCGCGAAAATGATGTGGACCTGGCTCTTGTCGATATTCACCTGTCCGACGGCCCCACCGGCATCGATCTGGGTCGCGAACTGGGTCAGGACATGGGCGTCACAGTCCTGTTCATGACGGCCAACCCCGGCATGGTTCGCGACGGCGTCGCCGGCACCATCGGCGTCCTGTCCAAGCCCACCGACGAACAGGCCGTCCAAACCGCCGTGGATTACGCCCTGCGTCGCCGTCAGGGCGAGCCGGTGGATTACGCGCCGCCGAGCCTTCAACTCTTCGCCTAACCGCCGCCGAGGCGGTTGCGGTCGCTGCGATGCGGCATATGTCGAGGGCTCCCCACAAGGAGACCCCCCATGACCACCCTGACCAAACGCAAGCTCGGCTCCAGCGGCCTGGACATCGCCCCCCTGGTGTTCGGCGGCAACGTCTTCGGCTGGACGGCCGACGAGGCGACGTCTTTCGCCCTGCTGGACGCCTTCGTCGAAGCCGGGTTCGACGCCATCGACACCGCCGACGCCTATTCGCGGTGGGTTCCCGGCCATTCGGGCGGTGAGAGCGAAGTCATCATCGGCAAATGGCTGAAGGCGCGCGGCCGGCGCGACGACGTCAAAATCCTGACCAAGGTCGGCTCGGACATGGGCCAAGGCCACAACGACCTGTCGCCGGCCTGGATCGAGACGGCGGTCGAGGCGTCGCTGCGCCGGCTCCAGACCGACTATATCGACCTCTATCAGACGCACTGGCCCGATCCGAAGACGCCGCAGGAGGAGACCCTGCGCACGCTCGACAAGCTGGTGAAGGCGGGCAAGGTGCGCGCCATCGGCACGTCCAACCATTCGGGCGAACAGGTAAGCGAGGCGCTGGCGGTTTCGGACCGCGAAGGCCTGGCCGCCTATGCGACGATCCAGCCGCACTACAACCTCTACAGCCGCGACACCTTCGAGGGCGGGTTGCAGAATCTGGCCGTCGAGAAAGGCCTGGGCGTCATCACCTATTTCAGCCTCGAAAGCGGCTTCCTGACCGGGAAATACAAGACCGTCGATCAGATCGCCGGGACCAAGCGCGAGGGGATGCTGAAGGACAAGTTCGACGAGCGCGGCGTGCGCATCCTGGCCGTGCTGGACGCCGTGGCCCAGAAGAACGAAGCCACCTCGGCCCAGGTCGCCTTGGCCTGGCTGCTGGCCCAGCCCGGCGTGACGGCCCCCATCGTCAGCGCGACCTCGACCGAACAGCTGGCCGATACGCTGAAAGCGGCGACCCTGACGCTGTCGGACGAGGATGGGGCGGAACTGACGGAGGCGTCGGCTTACTGACGCCGACAGATCGGGGTCACCAGACCCCGATCTTCTCCGCCTCGGCGTGGCTGATGGGGTGGTGGGCCTTGGCGTGGTCCTCTTCGGCGAGGAAGCGGCTGACTTCCAGGGCGGCCATGCAGCCCATTCCGGCGGCGGTAACGGCCTGGCGATAGACGTCGTCGGTGACGTCGCCGGCGGCCCAGACGCCTTCGATCTCGGTCGAGGCCGTGCCGGGCTTGACCCGCAGATAGCCGCCGGAGTTGGTCTCCAGCTGGCCCTTGAACAGTTCGGACGACGGGGCATGGCCGATGGCGATGAAGACGCCGTCGGCGGGGATTTCCCGGGTCGAACCGTCCTGGACGTTCTTGAGCCGGACGCCGGTGACGTTACGGGCGATGCCGTCCACCACGCCGACGACCTCCTCGACCGCCACGTTCCAGATCACCTCGATCTTGGGGTGGGCGAATAGGCGGTCCTGCAGGATCTTCTCGGCGCGGAACTCGCCCTTGCGGTGGATGACGGTGACCTTGGAGGCGAAGTTGGTGAGGAACAGCGCCTCTTCGACGGCGGTGTTGCCGCCGCCGACGACCACGACTTCCTTGCCGCGATAGAAGAAGCCGTCGCAGGTGGCGCAGGCCGAGACGCCGAAGCCCTGATAGGCGGCCTCGCTCTCAAGCCCCAGCCACTTGGCTTGGGCGCCGGTGGAGATGATGATGGTCTCGGCCAGGATCTCGTCGCCGCCATCCAGCTTCAGCTTGAACGGACGCTGCGACAGGTCGGCGGAGACGACGATGTCGTGGATGACCTCGGTCCCGACATGCAGGGCCTGGGCCTGCATCTGCTCCATCAGCCACGGACCCTGGATGGTCTCGGCGAAGCCGGGATAGTTCTCGACGTCGGTGGTGATGGTCAGCTGGCCGCCGGGCTGGATGCCGGCGATGACGACGGGGTTCAGCGAGGCGCGGGCGGCGTAGATGGCGGCGGTCCAGCCGGCGGGGCCGGAACCGATGATGGCGACGCGAACGGTACGAGCTTGGGTCATGGCCCCTATTTAGGGGCTGATTCCCATTTGCGCGATGCTAGTCTCGCCTGACGAGAAGGGGAGATGGGGATGACGAACAAGGGTGCAGCCTTTTTGCCGATCGGAATCGGCATGGGCGTGTCGATGGGGGTAGCGCTGGGCGTCGCGCTGGACAACATCGGACTGGGTCTCGCCTTGGGCACGGCCATCGGATCGGGCCTGGGCGTGGCGCTGATGGGGGCGGTTAACGCCAAGGCCAAGCCCACGAAGAATGGCGACGGGTCGGACGGCGGCGGTGCGGTGATCCCGACGTCGGACACGCATCATCAGGGCGGCCATGACGCGGGCTCGGACGGCGGCGGGGATGGCGGCGGCGGGGGTGACTGAACGCCACTGTAATTTTTTTGAGTGCACTTTAGTGCAGATTTTTGCGAGCCATTCTTAAAGCGCCTCCAAGGGATGGATGAACGCTAGGTCATCCCTGCGTCAGGATTGGACGTGGGTCACCGCGCTCGCATCGCTTCCAGCACCGCGCGCGCCGCGCGGTCGGTTTCGGCCAGGGGATCGTAGGTCCAACTGTCCAGCGTGCCGTCGAACGGGCGGGTCGCGCCGCGTAACTGAAGGTCGTCGTGCAGGCGGGCGAACTTGTCGCCGGACTTCAGCGGGATCATCGGCAGGACGTGGACCGGTTTGCCGGTCGAGGCGGCCTCGGCGGCCATGTTGGCGCTGTCCTCGGTGACCAGCACGTGGTCGGCGAAATGCAGGAAACCGAACAAGGGGTTTTCGCCGGTCCCGTCCCAGATCCAGCCGGGCAGGTCCGACAGGCGGGCGGTCATAGCCGCCTTGGCTGCGTCCGGCGTGCGTCGCGAGAAGGTCAGCATCAGCGAGCCGCCCGACGCGCGCACGGCGTCCGCGATCTGGTCGGCCAAATCCGCCGCATGGGCTTCGGTCAGGTCGAAGGCCCTGGACTTGCCGCCGATCAGCACGGCGACGCGCGGATGGGGCAGGGGAGCGATCCGGTCGGCGAAGGCGGGCGCGGCCTCGGCGACCCGTTGCGGCGTGATGCGGTGGGGCGAGCCTGTGATCTCGAAGATATTTTCGCCCGACAGTTCGTCATGGGCGGGGGCGACGATCAGGTCGTAACGGTCGTTGGCCCAGCGCGGATCCTGGGTCTGGACGACGAAGGTCTTGCCGCCGCTCCAGGCCTTGATGCGGGTCGAGAGGGGCAGGGTCGCGCGGCCGGTGGCGATCCACAGGTCGGGCCATGGGGCGGTCAACGGCGCGGACGCAAGCATGGCCGGAGTTTTCAACGCCGAGGGCAGGCGGTCGAACAGCGGCCGCCAGCGGATGTGTTTGATCGCGATCTCGGCCGGTGTCAGGCGCTGAACGGCCTCGGCGAGGCCCAGCGCCTGGTTCTCGATGCCGGCACGGCCGTCGGAAACGACCCAGAGGGAGAGGGGGCGCGCTGACGCCGCCCCCGCCACCGCTGTTACTTCCACTCGACCTTGAGGATTTCGTAGGCCTTCACGCCGCCGGGGGTGTTGACCTCGACGACGTCGCCGACCTCCTTGGAGATCATGGCGCGGGCGATGGGCGAGGCGATGGAGACCTTGCCCTTCTTCACGTCGGCTTCGTGCTCGCCGACGATCTGATAACGGGCCTCTTCCTCGGTGTCCTCGTCCACCACGGTGACCGTGGCGCCGAACTTGACCTGGCTGCCCGACAGTTTCGACACATCGATGACCTGGGCGCGGCTGATCTTGTCCTCGATGTCGGCGATCTGGCCTTCGATCCAGCCCTGCCGCTCCTTGGCGGCATGGTATTCAGCGTTTTCGGACAGGTCGCCATGTTCGCGGGCCTCAGAGATGGCCGCGATGACGCTTGGCCTTTCGACCGACTTCAATTGCTTCAGTTGATCGTCGAGGACACGGTAGCCCTCGCCCGTCATCGGCACTTTTTCCATTGGTGTCGTGATTTTTCTGGTTCGCCCGGAGACTGGAAAGACGCGAAGTAAGCATACAAAAGGCCGCGGGGCGGGCGCGGCCGGGCATCAATACTAGGGTTTCCCGCTCAGGTTTTCAAGAGCGGGACCCCGAGCCGACGAAAACATCAGGCTCGGGCGGGCGGTTCGGACTTGGGATCGCGGCGCAGGACGCCCTTGATCAGGCTGTAGGCCAGCCATCCAACGGCGGCGAGGCCAGCCAGCATGAACAGGCCCGAGACGAGGGCGGCTCCTGCAGCCATGAAGGCCAGGATGAAGGCGACGGCCGCTGCAAGTCCGGCCACGATCTGAATGGTTTGAAGGCGCATAGCCTATCAACGTCCTGGGCGACGCCGGGTTGCGTCGCCCCGATCACGATCCGATCACGCGTAGCTATAGGGGCCGCCGCGTTCGAGGGCGCGCTGATAGGCGGGACGGGCGTGGATGCGGGCCAGGAAGGCTTTCAGGCGCGGCTTGGTCGCGGCGTCGAACGCACGGTCTGCGCCGGCTTCGACGGGGAAGCTCATCATGATGTCGGCGGCGGTGAACTGATCGCCTGCGAACCATTCGGATCGGCCCAGTTCATCTTCCCAGAAGCCGACGTGGGTCTTGAGCTGCGGATCGACGAAACTGGTCAGGGCCTTGGCGGCGATGCTCTTGACCAAGGGCCTCATCAGGGCAGGGGCGCGTCGGGGCAACATGCCGAACACCAGTTTCAGCAACAGGGGCGGCATGGCCGAGCCCTCCGCGTAATGCAGCCAATAGGTGAAGCGGCGACCGTCCTCGGTCCCCGCCGCAGGCCGCAGCCGGCCCTGGCCATAGGTGTCCAGCAGATATTCGACCACCGCCCCCGTCTCGGCGACCGTGACCCCCCCGTCTTCGATCACCGGCGACTTGCCCAGGGGGTGAATGGCCAGCAGTTCGGGCGGGGCCAGACGGTTGCCGGCATTCCGCTCATAGCGAATAACCTCGTAGTCCAGGCCAAGCTCTTCGAGCAGCCACAAGACGCGTTGCGAGCGACTGTCGTTCAGGTGATGGACTTTGATCATCGGGCGGCTCCGTTTCGGCGCCGACCATAGCGCGGTTTTCGTCTTACGTTAGGTCAGCGTCGCGCGCGACCGCTCCAGCGTGCGCGCGGCTCGGGCGCAGGCTTGGGCGTGACCTGAGGCTTGCCGCCTTCGCGATGGTTTCGCCAGACCTCATAGGCCAGGGTGGCCAAGGCCAGCTTGCCGGCATGGCGACCGGCGACGCGACGCCCGCCCTTGGACAGCAGCAGGCCGCCGAGGATGGGAACGAGTTTGTGCAGACGGGACATGGTGGATCTCCTTTGGCGACTTAACGCGCCGTTCGGCGTCGGGGTTCGACCTGCGGCGACATGAACTGAAGGGGGCCGACAGAAGGTTTGGCGCGCGCCCTACTAAAAGCGGTGCTAGCTCTGACGTATGAGCCAATCTCGCCTTGCCGCCTTCTTCACCTCGTTGAGCTTCTTCGTCATCGCCGCCCTGGTCGCGGGCGTGGTCGTGGGCGCCTTGGCGCAGGGGGCCGACGCCCCCTGGCTGACCGGGTCGCTGGGGGTGGTCGAAAGCCTGGGTCAGGTTTGGCTGAACGCGCTGCGGATGACCGTCATCCCCCTGGTGTTCAGCCTGCTGGTCACGGGCATCGTCTCCATCGCCGATGCGGCCGCGACGGGCCGGATCGCCGTGCGGTCGCTGGTGGTGTTCGGCGTGCTGCTGGTCGGGGCCACCGTCTATGCGATCCTGGCGGGACTCGGCCTGTTGGCGGTCTGGCCCATCGACCCGGAGGCGGGCCGGGGGCTGCTGGCGGGGGTGACGACCGATTCGCTGGCGACTGTGGGCGAGGCGGCGCGGACCGACGGCCTGCGCGCCTTCCTGGCCAGCCTGGCGCCCGCCAATGTGGTCAAGGCGGCGGCCGATGACGGGGTCCTGGCGGTCGTGGTCTTCGCGGTCGCCTTCGGTTTCGCTGCGACCCGGATCAAGACGGAGTTGCGCCGACCGCTGGCCGGCTTCTTCGAGGCGGTGGCCGAGACCATGGTGGTGATCGTCCATTGGGTGCTGCTGGCCGCGCCGTTCGGCGTGTTCGCCCTGGCGCTGGGCGTGGGCTTGCGGGCCGGGCTGGGGGTGGCGGGGACGCTGGCCCACTATGTCGCCATCGTCTGCCTGAGCCAGATCGGCCTGATCCTGATCACCTATGTGGTGGCGGTGGTCTGGGGGCGGATTTCGCTGGCCCGGTTCGCCCGCGCCGTGGCGCCAGCCCAGGTCGTCGCCGTCTCGACCCAGTCGTCGCTGGCCAGCCTGCCGGTGATGATCGAGCGGGCGCGCGACTGGCTGGGCGTGCCCCAGACCTCGGCCGGTCTGGTCCTGCCGCTGGCGGTGGCGGTGTTCCGCATCACCAGTCCGGTCGCGAACCTGGCGGTCTGCCTCTATGTGGCGCAACTGCACGGGGTCGAGCTGAGCCTCGGCGTCCTTATCGCGGGCGGACTGACGGCCATCGCCGTGTCCATCGCCTCGGTCGGCCTGCCGGGCCAGGTCAGCTTCTTCGCCGCCATCGGCCCCATTTGCCTGGCCATGGGTCTGCCGCTGGGGGTGCTGCCTCTGCTGCTGGCGGTCGAGGTCATCCCCGACATCTTCCGCACCGTCGGCAACGTCACCGCCGACCTGGCCGCGACTCGGATCGTGGCGGGTAAGGACGATCCCGCTACAGAATGATCCAGGCGGCGCCCGCCGCCAGCAGGATCAGGTGCAGGACGACGACCAGGCCGAACTGCGTCCTGAACGGCTCCTTGCGCGTTTTGTGGCGGAGCAGATGCTGAGCCATCCAGGCGCCCAGGCCGCCGATCAGACCGAACATCAGCAGGGTCGCCTCCGGGGTGCGCCACAGACCGGCCTTGGCCTTTTGCTTGTCCCTGGCGAAGGCGACGAAGCCCAGGATTTCGGCGCACAGGATGGCGATCAGGGCGGGGTCGAGGTTGGAGATCGGCATGTCCCTGGTTTCCGGCCGCTACGCATTCGCAGCGTGCGGCCGAAAGCCGGAGATTTCGTCAACGTCAGGCGTAGTCCTGGATCGGGCGGACATCCAGGTCGCCGGCCTTGATGGCGCCGATGGCCTGGGCGGCGGCGAGGGCGCCGGCGGTGGTGGTGTAGTAGGGGATCTTCATCATCAGGGCGGTGCGGCGCAGGGAGAAGCTGTCCTGCAGCGACTGCTTGCCCGAGGTGGTGTTGAAGACCAGATGAACCTCGCCGTTCTTCATGGCGTCCACGATGTGCGGGCGGCCTTCCAGCACCTTCTTGACCAGTCCGACCTCCAGCCCCTGTTCGACCAGATAGGTGTGGGTGCCGCCGGTGGCGATCAGGCTGAAGCCTTCGGCCAGCAAGGTCTTGGCCGCATCGACGATGAAGGGCTTGTCCTCGTCCTTGACCGAGATGAAGGCGCAGCCCGAGGTCGGCAGGGTGGTGCCGCCGCCGATCTGGGCCTTGGCGAAGGCGCGGGCGAAGGCGGGGGCCATGTCGGCCTCCCCGTCACGCTTCCAGTCCAGGCCCATGACCTCGCCGGTCGAACGCATTTCCGGGCCCAGGATGGTGTCGACCCCGGCGAAGCGGGCGAACGGGAAGACCGCTTCCTTGACCGCGATATGGTCGTAGGGCTTGTCCGCCAGGCCGAAGGATTTCAGCGGCACGCCGGCCATGACCTTGGCGGCGATGGAGGCGATCGGCTGGCCGATGGTCTTGGCCACGAAGGGCGCGGTGCGGGACGCGCGCGGGTTCACTTCCAGCACGAAGATGCGCGGGTTGTCGCTGTGCGGTTCCTCGATGGCGAACTGCACGTTCATCAGGCCGCGCACCTTCAGGGCCTTGGCCATTTCGGTGGTCTGGCGCTTCAGCTCGGCCACCGTCTCGGCCGACAGGGACCAGGGCGGCATGGAGCAGGCGCTGTCGCCCGAGTGGACGCCGGCTTCCTCGATATGTTCCAGCACGCCGGCGACGAAGACCGTCTCGTCGTCGCACAGGGCGTCCACGTCCACCTCGGTGGCGCGGTTCAGATAGTGGTCGATCAGGACGGGGTCCGAGCCCGAGACGCGCATGGCCTCATGGACGTAGCGGTCCAGCTGCTCGCGGTCGTGGACGATCATCATGCCGCGTCCACCCAGGACATAGGAGGGGCGCAGGACGACGGGATAGCCGACCTCTTCGGCCTTTTGCGCGGCTTCTTCGGCGCTGCGGGCCAGGCCGTTGGGCGGCTGGCGCAGGCCGATGCCTTCCAGCATCTGCTGGAAGCGCTCGCGGTCCTCGGCCAGGTCGATGGAGTCGACGGATGTGCCCAGCACCGGGATGCCGTCTTCCTGAAGGGCGTGGGCCAGCTTCAGCGGAGTCTGGCCGCCGAACTGGACGACGCAGCCGATCAGGTCGCCGTTCGAACGCTCGACCTCGATCAGCTCCAGCACGTCCTCGGCCGTCAGGGGTTCGAAATACAGGCGGTCGGAGGTGTCGTAGTCGGTCGAGACGGTCTCTGGGTTGCAGTTGACCATGATCGACTCGACGCCGATGTCGTCGAAGGCGAAGGCCGCGTGGCAGCAGCAGTAGTCGAACTCGATGCCCTGGCCGATCCGGTTCGGACCGCCGCCAAGGATGATGGCCTTCTTCTTGTTCGTCGGCTCGGACTCGCACTCGGGGATCTGGCCCAGGGCGCCGGTCTCATAGGTCGAATACATATAGGCGGTGGCGCTGGCGAACTCGGCGGCGCAGGTGTCGATCCGCTTGAACACCGGGCGGACGTTCAGGCCGCGACGGGCCAGACGCACGGCCTTCTCTGTCGCGCCGGTCAGCTGCGCCAGGCGGGCGTCGGAGAAGCCCTTGGACTTCAGGCGGCGGAACTCGGTCGGGTCCACCGGCAGGCCCTTGACCCGCACATGGCCTTCCTCGCGCACGATGTCGGCGATCTGGCGCAGGAACCAGGGCTCGTAGGAACAGGCGGCGTTGACCTCTTCCACCGTCAGGCCGTGGCGGAAGGCCTGGGCGATGACGCGGATCCGGTCGGGCGTCGGGATGCCCAGGGCGCGCACCACAGCGCCGCGTGCAGTCGCGTCGTCCTCGGCTCCGGCCACGCCGTCGATCTCGATCTCGTCGAAGCCTGACAGGCCGGTCTCAAGCCCGCGCAGGGCCTTCTGCATCGATTCCTGGAAGGTGCGGCCGATGGCCATGACCTCGCCGACCGACTTCATCGAGGTGCCGAGCAGGGGCTCGGAGCCCGGGTATTTCTCGAAGGCGAAGCGCGGGATCTTGGTCACGACATAGTCGATGCTCGGCTCGAACGAGGCCGGCGTGACCTGAGTGATGTCGTTGGTCAGTTCGTCCAGGGTGTAGCCGACGGCGAGGCGCGCTGCGACCTTGGCGATGGGGAAGCCGGTGGCCTTGGACGCAAGCGCGGACGAACGCGACACGCGCGGGTTCATCTCGATCACCACCATGCGGCCGTCGGCCGGGTTGATGGCCCACTGGACGTTCGATCCGCCGGTCTCGACGCCGATTTCGCGCAGGACGTTGATCGAGCCGGTCCGCATGCGCTGATATTCCTTGTCGGTCAGCGTGAGGGCGGGGGCGACGGTGATGCTGTCGCCCGTGTGGACGCCCATCGGGTCGATGTTCTCGATGGAGCAGATGATGATGCAGTTGTCCGCCGTGTCGCGGACGACCTCCATCTCGTATTCCTTCCAGCCCAGCACCGATTCCTCGATCAGGACCTCGGTGGTCGGCGACAGGTCGAGACCGCGCAGCACGATCTCCTCGAACTCCTCGCGGTTGAAGGCGATGCCGCCGCCGGTGCCGGCCAGGGTGAAGGACGGGCGGACGACGGCGGGCAGGCCGACGAACTCAAGCCCCTCCAGCGCTTCTTCCATTGAATGGGCGGCCTTGGAACGGGGGCTTTCCAGACCCAGCTTGTCCATGGCGTCGCGGAATTTCTGGCGATCCTCGGCCTTGTCGATGACGTCGGCCTTCGCCCCGATCATCTCGACGCCGTATTTGGTCAGGGCGCCGGAGGCGTCCAGCGCCAGGGCCGTGTTCAGCGCCGTCTGGCCGCCCATGGTGGGCAGCAGGGCGTCGGGGCGTTCCTTGGCGATGATCTTCTCGACCATCTCGGGCGTGATCGGCTCGATATAGGTGGCGTCGGCCACCTCCGGGTCCGTCATGATGGTGGCGGGGTTCGAGTTGACCAGGATGACCCGGTACCCCTCGGCCTTCAGCGCCTTGCAGGCCTGAACGCCGGAATAGTCGAACTCGCACGCCTGGCCGATGACGATCGGGCCGGCGCCGATGATGAGGATGGACTTGATGTCTGTGCGCTTGGGCATCGCCAGCTCTTCTTCTTATTGAACGCTAATGGGTCACGACCGCGCAGTCCCAGCCGTCGTAGTCCAGCTGAAACGCTGCGGCCCAGGTCTGCATCATGGCGGAGGTCGCGGCGAACGACGCCTCGTCCACCGCCATGGTGGTCTCAAGTGTGGTGGAATCGTCGGCGCCCCCGGTCAGGAAGCCGGCGCGACGCGCGACCTCGTTCAGGTCGCCGTGGTCGCCTTCGCCATAGAAGTAGAATCGCGTGTGACGCGGGGTCACGCCGCTGTCGCCCTGTTCGGCCAGCGCCGCGCGCACCATGGCGTCGCGTTCGTCATGACTGATGTCCGAGGCGTCCAAGGGGCTGCGTCGTCTTTCGTTCTCTACGCGCGCGAGAAGTCCCCGCAGAGCCTGGCCCTGCGACGCTCACGTCTGCTTGTCGGTTAAGCGGCCCGTTTAGAGAGGGAGGGGCGGCCTGACAAGGCGGCGAGAGCATCGCGCCATGAAAAAGGGCGGCGCCTCGCGGCGCCGCCCTTCGATTTCAAACTAAGTCCGCCGTTAGAACGGGCGGAAATTCAGGCCGACGAAGAAGCGGCGGCCGTAGGGGTCGAAGTTCGAATAGACCGACTGACCCAGGAAATCGCGCTGTTCGGCGTCGAACACATTGACCACGCCCGCACGCACCGCGAGGTCGTCGCGAACGTTCCAGCGCACCGTCAGATCGTGGCGCGAGAAGTTGCCGGTCCGTGTTTGATCGAACAGGCGAGCATCGGCGTTGTTGACGAAATCACGCGAGGCGGTGATCTCTTGCGACGATTGCCAATCGGCCGTCCAGTTTACGCTCCAGGTGTCGTTCGGCGTGTAGGTCATCGAAGACTTGAAGCGCACGCGGGGGTTCGAACCACCCAAGGCCAAGGTTCCGGCCAACTCGTCGAAGTCGGACGGATCGTCGGCGTTCAGGAAGTTCTGTTGATCCAGAACCCACAGGCCGGCGATCGAGTAGTCCAGGCGACCCCAGTTGCGGCCCATCATTTCGTCGAAGTCGAAACGATAGTTGGCTGTGAAGTCCAGACCGCGCGTTTCCAGCTTGGCGTAGTTTATCGAGCCCTGGATGAAGCCGCCGATCGGATCGCCGACAGGTGCGCCGATACCGAACGGAATGGCAGGGTTGTTGCGGAAGATGGTGGCGCAAGCTCCAGCGTTCAGCGACGGGCCATCGACGCAGTTCGCGGCGGCGGTTTCAGCCGAGACGGCGGCGATCACGTTGTCGATCGTGATTTCGTAGTAGTCGAGAACCAACGAGAAGTTGGGGATGAAGCGCGGCTTCAGCACCGTCGAGAAGGTGAAGCTTTCTGACTCTTCGGGCTGCAGGTTGGGGTTGCCGCCCAGAACGCCCGAGACGCCCGAGGTGTAGTTGGGACGGAAGTCGTCCGTGGTTTCCGGCGTTGCGCCAGCGAAGTCGAACGCCAGTCCTTGAGTTTGCGCCAGCGCCGTACAGTTGCGGATGCGGTTTTCCCGCGTCGCCGTTTCACTGACACCGATAATCGCCGCCGTGGTGCAGGGGTCGGCGAAGTCGTTGGCGAACGTCTGGCCGAACGGCGAGAAATTCTCGGTCAGGTCGGGAACGCGGATCGAGGTGTTGAAGCTGGTCTTGAACGTGATGTCCGGGATCGGACGATAGACCAGGTTGACCCCGTAGACGTCCTGGCTTCCGACGGTGGAGTAATCGGCATAGCGGTACGAGCCGCTGAGCTCCGCATACTCGCCCAGGATGGTGTCGCGCATCAGCGGGAGCGACACTTCCGCGAAGACTTCCTTGCTCTCATACGAGACTTCCGGGAAGTCTGGCGACGTGTTCAGGAACAGCAGTCGTCCGCCAGCGTCGCGGCCGGTGCCTGAGGTCGTTTCCTTGCGATATTCGCCGCCGATGGCGACGCCGATGGCGCCGGCCCCCCAGAAGTCCCAGAGGTTGCCAGCCACCGAAGCGATGACTTGGTGCTGCTCGTTCTGTTCGGTCACAGCGACAGCGGCGTCGACGTACTGCAGCGCTTCGGCAGACTGGTTGCCTTCGCCGAAGATGTTGAGCGGCGCGCACTGCTGAATGGAGTTACGGCCGTATTCACTGTCCCGCAGGTCGCCGCCGCGGACGGGGTCGCCGATATTGCCGGTTGGCACGCCTTGAGCGTTCAGCAACTGAACCCGGCAGACGACTTGGCCTGCCTGCCCGTTGACGAGGCCGAGGGTATCGACCACGGCGTCCGCAGCAAGTGCGAACCGCTGGCTATCGACGCCGGTCTCGATGTTTTCGACCTCGACCTTGCCGTAGGTGTAGCCGATATCCCAGTTCAGATCCTTGACGAAGGCCAGGCGATCAAGATCGCCCCGAGCGCCCACAACAAAACGTTGCAGTTCACGCGTGTTCTGCTGATCGCGGCGCGGACCGAACAGATTGTGTCGAGCGACCTGCGTCAACACCGGGGCCAGAGCCTGGCCCGGGATGGTCAGGGTGGGCTCCGAGTACGGCGTGACGAAGTTGGTGCGGATCGCGTCCTTGATCGATTGCGGCAGGTAGGCGTTGTCGTCCCAGCGCAGGTCGAACAGGTTCACATCCTCAATGATGTTCGCCTCGTTCGCGGCGTAGGAATTTTGAAGCGTGACGTTGAAGAAGGTCGGCTGGCCGCTGAAGGATGTCTCTTCCTTCACATATTTGGCTTCGCCGTACAGCTCGATGTTGTCGGTCAGCTTGAAGGTCGACCCGACTTGGAAGCGCGCAGATTCAGTCTTCGGCGTAATGGCGCCATTATACGCGACCGGATTGTAGCCGTCGCCGCCGATGTTCAGGGTGCGGTTGATGCCGACATTGCCGATGCGTTGGCCGAAGTTGGCTGCACGGGCGTTTGCGCCGTCATACAGGAAGGTCTTGCCCGGCGTCACGCCGAAGCAGTTCGCGGCACCAGTGAAACCCGTTCCGCCGCCGAAGCAATCTTCATAAGCCACATTGGGGCTGCTCAGATCTGTGGGCTGCTGAACATTGGCGAGCGTGGTCTGACCCCACAGCGGACGGCTCAGCGTGCGAAGGCCCGAGAAGACCTGGGCGTCGAGATTGCCGTCGTAACGCTGTGCGTTTTGGTCGGCGTCGATGGAGACCAGAGCGGATGAACGGTCGATCCAGTCGAGGTCGGTCAGTTTGACTTCATCGGCCTGCTCGTATTCGCCATGAGCGTAAACATTCAAACGATCGTCGAAGAAGTTCTTACCGATCAGGGCGGAGATACGCTTATTCGTCTGACCGTCCTGATTGATCATGCCGTAGTTGGCGTCGACTTCCAGTCCTTCGAAGTCCTTGCGCAGCACGAAGTTCAGAACGCCGGAGACAGCGTCGGCGCCATAAACCGAGGCGGCGCCGCCGGTGATGATCTCGATGTTTTCGATCAGAAGGCGCGGAATGGTGTCGATGTCGACCGCGAGCGATCCGCCCGACGAGCCCACGTGACGACGACCGTCAACAAGCGTCAGGGTGCGGTTGGAGCCCAACTGGCGCAGGTTGGCCAGCGAGAGGCCGCCGGCGCCCAGGGTGGCGCCCGTCGTGTCCGACGGAATCTGCGAGGCTGAAAGGGCAGGCAGCGTCGCCAGATAATCGATCACCGTCGCCTGACCAGTGTTCAGAAGCTCATTGCGACCGATCTGAATCAACGGCGTCGGCGCATTGGTCGGATCGCGACGAATACGCGAGCCGGTCACCACGATCTCGCCCAACTGCGTCGCTTGTTGGTCTTGAACATCTTCCGCAGCGGGAACGGTGTTCAGGGATGTATCGGCGGTGGGGGCGGTTTGGGCCATGGCCACGCCAGACGTGGCGATTGCGCCGGCAAGCACAGTCGAGGCCAGAAGAATTCTACGCATTTTTTGCTCCGGAAGCGTCACATCAGGGAGCCAAACAAGCGCTTTTTTGGTCTTCGAGGCGCCCCCTCGCTGTCACAAAGGCAACACATCTCCGGATGGTCAACCTTGGCCGTAGTCATTATTTATATATATCTTTGTTGTTCGAGTATTCGTTTCAATACTGCAACACGAACAACGTTATTTAAACGTAGATGAAACCTCTTGTCTATCTTTGCGTATATGTGAATTTGTTCGATTGCCGCGGGTATTAATTGTTCCACATCTTGATTGTCTCAGGCAGGTTACATATCGCCGATAGCGCAATAAATCTGCTTTGATCTTCCGGCGCATCCGCCAGTTCGTGGGCCCAGGTGACGGCGTAGGGGATGTGGACGCCGAAGGCGCCGGCGGCGATGGCGGGCAGGACGTCGGACTTCATGGAGTTGCCGGCCATGACGGCCTCGGCCGCGCCCGTGCCGTGGCGGGTGAAGACGCGGTCGTAGGTGGCGCGATCCTTTTCCGACACGATCTCGACGGCGCTGAACCGTTCGCCCAGGCCCGACGCGGCCAGCTTGCGTTCCTGGTCCAGCAGGTCGCCCTTGGTGATCAGGACGAGGCGGTATTTTTCGGACAGTTCGGCGACGACCTCGTCCACGCCGGGCAGGGTCTCGACCGGGTGGGCCAGCATCTCGCGGCCGGCCGCCAGGATCTCGCGCACGACATGGGGCGGGGCCTCGCCGCCCGTCAGCTCCATCGCCGTCTCGATCATCGACAGGGTGAAGCCTTTCACGCCGTAACCATAGAGACGCAGGTTGCGTTGTTCGGTCTCGGCGAGACGCGCCTCGATGGTCGGTTCGTCGCCGTGGTCGGCCAGCAGATCGACAAACCGCGCATGGGTCAGGCGGAAGATCGTCTCATTGTGCCAGAGGGTGTCGTCGGCATCGAGGCCGACCGTGGTGATGCTCATGCCGCGCCCCTATCATGGGACGAACGAGGAGGGGAGACGCGATGAACGGATCGGCGGTGGTGATCGGGGCGACGGGCGGCATCGGCCGGGCGATGGTCGAACGGATCGTGAGCGGCGGGGCGTTCGAGACAGTCTGGGCCGTGTCGAGGTCGGGCGCGGACGTGGCAGGCGCGCAAGGGCTGGCGGCCGATCTGGAGGACGAGGCCAGCCTTGGCCGGGCGGCCGAGCGGATCGGGCAGGGGGCGGCGCCGACCCTGATCGTGCTGGCGACCGGCGTGCTGCACGACGGGTTTCAGCCGGAGCGGGCCTTACGCCAGCTCGATGTGGATCATATGCTGCGGGACTACCGGGTCAATGCGGTCGGGCCGGCGCTGGCGGCCAAACATCTGTTGCCGTTGATGCCGCGGGATCGGCGGGCGGTGTTCGCGGCCCTGTCGGCGCGCGTGGGGTCGATTTCTGACAATCGGCTGGGCGGGTGGCACGCCTATCGCGCGTCCAAGACGGCGCTGAACATGATCCTGCGCAATCTGGCGATCGAAATGGCGCGCAGCCATCCCATGGCAGTGATCGCCGGCCTGCATCCCGGCACGGTGGACACGGGGCTGAGCGCGCCGTTCCAGAAGGGGGTGGCCGAGGGGCGGCTGTTTACCGCCGACCATTCCGCAGAGCGTCTGCTGGCGGTTCTGTCCGGCCTGACGCCGGCCGACAGCGGCGGGGTCTTCGCCTGGGATGGGGCGAGGGTAGCGGAATAACGCGCAGTCGTGACTTGAGCCAAAGGGGCGTCTGGCGTCAGATGCCGCCCATGCGCGTCAGAGTTTCCGTCCGGCTTTTCAGCCTCTTGTTGCTCGGCCTGCCGTTGAGCGGGCCGGCAGCGGCCCAGCCGGCCGGCTCGACCCTGTCCATCCCGTCTATAGCGGCGCCCCAGACGCGAGACCGTGTGCGGCTGAACCAGCGGGTGTTCGACCGGGTGTGGAGCGAGGTCCGGCGCGGCTACTACGACCCGACCCTGCACGGCGTGGACTGGAACGCGGCGCGGGCGCAGTTCCGGCCCCAGGCCCTGGCGGCGACCGACGAGCGGGGGCTGTACCGCGTCATCAACGAAATGCTGGATCTGCTGGATGACGGCCATGCCGCCGCCAGTCCGCCGGCCGCCGTGCGCCGTCAGGAGGCCCAGTTCGCCCGGCGGGCCGTGATGGGGCTGACCCTGATGCGGGGCGAGACGCCCGACGACTGGACCGTTGAACGCATCCGGCCCGGTTCGCCGGCCGAGGAGGCGGGGGTGCAACTGGGGTGGGCGCTGAACAGCGTGGACGGGCAGGCCTGGGGACCGGATGTGGAGACGTTCGACGGCCGGCCGGTGCATCTGGTCCTGACCGACGAGACGGGTCAGCGGCGCGAGACGACGCTGACGCCGCGCATCATGGATGCGGTGCAACCGTTCACCGCCGACACGTCGCGGCCCGGCGTGCTGGTCCTGCGGGTCGAGCAGTTCGACAGGGGACTGGGGCCGTGGATGGGCAGCGAACTGGAAGGCCTTCCCGCCGACGTCGATGTGGTGTTGGACCTGCGCGGCAATCCTGGCGGTCGGCTGTGGGAGGCGGAATCGGTGCTGAGCTGTTTCCTGCCGCGCAACCAGGCCTGGGCCACGCGGACGGGACGCAGCGGCCGGGCGGTGGTGTTGCGGGCCGCCGGCGACTGCGGCGACCGGCCCGATCCGCTGGCGAACGGCGTCGCGGTGCTGGTGGACCAGGGCAGCCGGAGTGCTGCGGAACTGACGCCTGCGGCCCTGCAGGAGGCGCGGCGCGGCATCGTGGTGGGCGAGAAGACGGGGGGATCGGTCCTGATCGCCCAGGAGACCAACCTGCCGGACGGGGGCAAGCTGACGCTCAGCCGGGCGGACTTCGTGACCTCGGGCGGCACACGGCTGGAAAAGCGGGGCGTCACGCCCGACATCGCCGCACCCCGCACCGTGGCTCAGCGCCGCGCCGGCGACGACCCCACGCTGGAGGCGGCCATCGCCGCGCTTCAGGCCGAGGACCGGGCGAGGGCCTCAACCCCCGCCAGCGGCCTCTAGATCAGCAGCATTTGAACGATCCAGAGCCGCCGAAGCGGCGCTGTTCGTGCAGTCGGAAGAAGGCGGTCTTGTCCAGCGGCGGCTGGTCGGGATGGGTCGCCGCCGCATGGGCGACATAGGCGTCATAGTCCGGCTGGCCGATCATCAGACCGGCCGTTCGCCTGACGCCGCGACCCCACCGCAGGGCGGTGTCGCGGCACAGGCAGAGCAGGTCCTCGTTCGCGGGATCAGGCACGGGCGATATCCGCCGCTTCGTCGGCCGGCGTCAGGTCGTGCGCTTCGGGATATTCGCGCACGGTCGGCCGGTTGTTGCGGTAGGCCTTGCGGCACGCCAGCACGCCGTAGATCACCATGGTGACGACCACGAACAGGAAGCCCGCCGTCAGGACCGAGTTGACGTAGTCGTTGACGATGATGCGGTGCATGTCGCCGACGCTCTTGGCCGGGGCGATCAGTTCGCCGGCGCCCAGGGCCTCCTGATACTTGCGGGCGTGGGCCAGGAAGCCGATGCGGACCTCGGGGTGGAACAGCTTCTGCAAGCCGGCCGTCAGGGTACAGATCAGCAGCCAGATCGCCGGGACGATCGTGACCCAGGCGTATCTCTCGCGCTTCATCTTGAACAGGACGACGGTGCCCAGGATCAGGGCGACGGCGGCCAGCATCTGGTTGGCGATGCCGAACAGGGGCCACAGGCTGTTGATGCCGCCCAGCGGATCGACCACGCCGGTATAGAGGAAATACCCCCACAGACCGACCGTCAGGGCCGTGGCGACGACGTTGGCGCCCCACGACTTGGTCTCGCGCATCTTGGGCACGGCGACGCCCAGCAGGTCCTGGATCATGAAGCGGCAGACGCGGGTGCCGGCGTCGACCGTGGTCAGGATGAACAGGGCCTCGAACAGGATGGCGAAGTGATACCAGAAGGCCATCATGGCCTTGCCGCCGATGACGCTGGACAGGATGTGCGCCATGCCGACCGCCAGGGTCGGGGCGCCGCCTGCGCGCGACAGGATCGAGTTCTCGCCCACGTCGCGGGCCAGTTGCTCAAGCTCTCCGGGCGTGATGTGGAAGCCCCATTGGGCCACGGCGGCGGCGGCCGAGACCGCATCGTTGCCGATGATGGCGACCGGGCTGTTCATGGCGAAATAGACAGCTGGGTCCAGCACCGTGGCGGCGATCAGGGCCATGACGGCGACGAAGCTTTCGCACAGCATGGCGCCATAGCCGATCAGCGGGATCTGGTTCTCGTTCTCCAGCAGTTTCGGCGTGGTGCCCGACGAGATCAGGGCGTGGAAGCCCGACACGGCGCCACAGGCGATGGTGATGAACAGGAAGGGGAACAGGGCGCCGGCGAAGACCGGGCCGGTGCCGTCGATGAAGGGGGTGACGGCCGGCATCTGCAGGTGCGGACGCACGATGATTATGCCGATGGCCAGGGCCACGATCGCGCCGATCTTCAGGAAGGTCGACAGATAGTCGCGCGGCGCCAGCAGCAGCCAGACCGGAATGACCGAGGCGATGAAGCCGTAGATCATCATCAGGATGGCCAGGGTCGGGCCGGTCAGGGTGAAGGCCGGGCCCCAGAAGGGGTCGGCCGCGACATGGCCGCCGCCGATGATGGCCAGGATCAGCAGGACGACGCCGATGACGGAAATCTCGCCCACGCGGCCGGGCCGCAGGTAGCGGGTGTACAGGCCCATGAAGATGGCGATGGGGATGGTGGCGGCGACGGTGAAGGTGCCCCACGGGCTTTCCGCCAGGGCCTTGACCACGACCAGAGCCAGAACGGCCAGGATGATGACCATGATCATCAGCACGCCGACCTGGGCGATGATGCCGGGGATGGTGCCCATCTCAGTGCGGATCATGTCGCCCAGCGACTTGCCGTCGCGACGCGTGGACATGAACAGCACGATCATGTCCTGAACCGCGCCCGCCAGAACCACGCCGACCAGGATCCACAGCACGCCGGGCAGATAGCCCATCTGGGCGGCCAGCACCGGCCCGACCAGCGGCCCAGCGCCGGCGATGGCGGCGAAGTGGTGACCGAACAGCACGTTTCGGGGCGTCGGCACATAGTCCAGCCCGTCGTTGCGGCGCATGGCCGGCGTCAGACGCGCAGGGTCCAGCTTCAGCACCTTGTTGGCCAGGAAGCGGGCGTAGAACCGATAGGCGATGGCGTAGGTGCAGACGGCGGCGACCACCATCCAGACCGCGCTGATGCTCTCGCCCTGATGCAGGGCGATGACGCCGAGGGACACGGCCCCCAGTATGGCGATGGCGCCGAAAATTATGGGTGTGCTGAGTTTGCCCACGACAGATCCCTCCCGGCCGGCTGACTGCGGCCCTCGCCCTTGGTTTGCACCACAATGCGGGACAAGGCCAATCGACTAAAGTCGTAGAAATGCAGGGTCAGACGTCTCCTGCCTGCGGAGCGGGGAGGTGGCGCGGCGCGCGTTCGCGCCGTGACGGAGGGGTTCTTCACCACATCGCTGGCGCTTGTGGGACTTCAAGAGCCCCTCCACCACGCTTCGCGCGGTCCCCCTCCCCACAAGTGGGGAGGAGACGGTCGGAGTCAGCCTCGAACCACCTTCACCAGTCCGGCCGCTTCGCGCGCGCGTTCGCGGGCTTGTTCGACATCGGCGCCGCGCGCGGTGGCGACGCCCATGCGGCGGCGGTCGAAGGCTTCCGGCTTGCCGAAAAGGCGTAGGTCGGCCGTGGGGACGGACAGGGCTTCGGCCACGCCTTCGAAGGCGATCCCTTGCGCCTCCATGCCGCCGTAGATGACGGCGCTGGCGGCGGGTTCGCGTTGGGTCACGTCGATCGGCAGGCCCAGGATGGCGCGGGCGTGCAGGGCGAACTCGCTCATGGTCTGGCTGGCCAGGGTGACCAGGCCGGTGTCGTGGGGGCGGGGCGAGACTTCGGAGAACCAGACCTGGTCGCCCTTGACGAACAGTTCGACGCCGAAGACGCCGAGACCGCCGAGCGCGTCCGTGACCTTGCCGGCGATGTCCTGCGATGCGGCTAGGGCGGCGGGGGTCATGGCCTGGGGCTGCCAGCTCTCGACATAGTCGCCCTTGACCTGGCGGTGGCCGATGGGGGCGCAGAAGTCCGTGCGGGTTTCGCCGTCGGCGCCGCGCGAGCGGACGGTCAGCAGGGTGATCTCGAAGTCGAAATCGATCCGGCCCTCGACGATGACGCGCGCGCCGGCGACGCGGCCGCTTTCCTGGGCGTAGGTCCAGGCGTCGGCGATCTCATCGGCGCTTTCGACGAAGGATTGCCCCTTGCCGGACGAGGACATGACCGGTTTGACGAAGGCGGGATAGCCGACGGTCTCGGCGCCGGCCGCCAGTTCCTCGGCCGAACCGGCGAAGGCGTAGGGGCTGGTGGGCAGGGCAAGCTCCTCGGCGGCGAGACGGCGGATGCCCTCGCGGTTCATGGTCAGTTGCACGGCGCGGGCGGTGGGGATGACCACGGCCATGCCGGCGGCCTCGATGTCGGCCAGGACCTCGGTGGCGATGGCCTCGATCTCGGGCACGATGAAGTGCGGGGCCTCGGCCATGATCAGGCCGTTCAGCACCTGGGGGTCGGTCATGGGGATGACGTGGCTGCGGTGCGCCACCTGCATGGCAGGGGCGTTGGGATAGCGGTCCACGGCGACGACCTCGACGCCCAACCGCTGAAGCTCGATGGCGACCTCCTTGCCCAGTTCGCCCGCGCCCAGCAGCATGACGCGGACGGCGGTGTCGGAAAGCGGGGTGCCGAGTTTCATCGCGGTCAGGCTCCGGTAGCGGGTTCGATCAGGTCCCAGGCGTTGCCGTAGAGGTCTTCGAAGACCACCACCTTGCCATAGGTCTCATGTCGCGGGGTTTCGCGGAAGTGAACGCCGGCGGCAAGCCAGGCGGCGTGGTCGCGCATCAGGTCGTCGGTTTCGAGGAACAGCCAGACGCGGCCGCCGGCCTGGTTTCCGACCTGGGCCTTTTGGTCGTCGGTCGTGGCGCGGGCGAGCAACAGACTGGTCTCGCCGCCTTTCGGGGTGACGCGCACCCAGCGTTTGCCGCCGCCCATGTCGGTGTCTTCGCTGAGGTCGAAGCCCAGCGTGCCGACATAGAAGGCGATGGCGGCGTCATAGTCGTGGACCAGCAGGCTGATCGCGCCGATGCGGCTCATTTTGCGGGCTCGGCATAGAGCTGGCGGAAGGCGTCCAGCGCGGCGCCGTGATAGATGGTGGCGTGGGTTTCGGTCGGGCGGGGTGTGAAGCTCCAGCTCACGCCGGGCATGGCGTAGTTCCGCAGATTGGCGGTCAGGACGTCCATCGGCGCCTGCATTTCGGGGCCTTCGTCGCCCAAGGTCAGGATCAGGGTGCGGGGGTCGTTCGACTGGTCACGCAGATGGGCGCCGGACTGACGCGCCAACTGCCCGCCGTCCCACCACAGGCTGGGGCTGACGGCGACATAGGCGTCGAACATCTGCGGTTCCTTGAGGAAGGTCTCGACCACGAACAGGCCGGCCAGCGATTCGCCCATCAGGGCCGTCTCGCCGCTGGTGCGAAAGCGGTTTTCGATGAAGGGCTGGACCTCCTCGGCCACGAAGCGGCGGAAGCGGTCGGAATGACCCTGGGTCGGATAGCGGGCGATCAGGTCGGGATCGGTGGTCGGCAGGGCCAGTTCGTTGCGGCGGTCCACCGAGGCGATGCCGACCACGATCACGTCGCGCGTCGTGCCGGCAACGGTCCCCAGCTGGGCCAGGCCCGAGATGTGGTGGAAGTCCTGATCCTGGCCGCCGTCGAGGACATAGAGGACGGGATAGGTCTTGCCGCTGTCGGCATAGCCGGGCGGCAGCCAGACGTTGATCTCGCGCGTCGCGCCCATGATCGCGGAGGGGAGGGCGTAGGACCGGCCAATGACGATGGGGGTTTCGGCGATGGGCGCTTCCAACGCCGTCTGGGCGAGGACGAAGGTTGGAAGGACGCTCAGGCCAGCGGACAGGGCCAGGACGCGCAGGGCGGCGATCAAAGCGGTAACTCCGACGCATGAGCCGCCCAACCCCTGTCGCGGTGGGCGGCGTCGATGGCGTTGACCAGTTCGTCGGCAGCGCCCCGTCGGCGCAGTTCTTCGGTCGGCATGATGCTGCTCTGGGTGCAGGCGGCGGCGCCTTGCCCCGTCAGAGCCGGCGCGATGGCCAGGCCGCCTCGCTCGGCGTCCAGCCAGATGCGAAGTCCGCCCGTTTGAGACGGGTCGAGGATGCGCCCTTCACAGTTCGCGCGTGTTTGGGCGTCCATCGACGCCAGAACTTGGTCGGCATGCCAGGCGATCAGGGCCTTGGATCGCACCGTGGCCTCGTAGACAAAATCCAGAGTGTCGGCCTGGTCCCGAGGCTCGATCAAGTCCGGGGGCAGAACGCTCGACCAGTCGATCGTGTCGCCGGTGGCCAGGTCGTAGGTCATCCGCAGCTCGGTGGCGCTGGGCGGAGTGTCGCCGCAGGACGCGACATCGCGGATCACCAGGCTGGCGAACCTGGGCCCGGACATGGGGACCGTGACGCGGCGCGACCACTGCGACCGTTCCGGCGCGGCGGCCATACAGTGTGTCCGCTCGGCCGCGCCGGTATCGTCCAAAGCGCCGGTCAGGTGTTCGAACTGCCGCGCGGCGCGGCCGTCGCCCGTCAGTCGGGGCAGGACTTCGACGCCCTCGACCGTATCCGGCCGTCCGATCAGGCGGCCGGCGGGGGCCTGACTCTCCGATGCGCCACCGGTCAGCAGCAGGAAGGTCAGGCCCGCCGCGGCGATCATTGAAGCCGCGCCTTGACCGCTGCGACCACCGCTTCGGTGGTGATGCCGAACTTCTCGTACAGAACCTCGGCTGGGGCCGAGGCGCCGAAGCCGGTCATGCCGATGAAGGCGCCGTCTTCGCCGATGAAACGCTCCCAGCCCTGTTTGATCGCGGCTTCGACGGCGACGCGGACCGTGCCGCGACCGATGACCGAGGCCTGGTAGGCGGCGTCCTGCTGCTCGAACAGTTCGAAACAGGGGACGGAGACGACGCGGGTCGGCGTGCCTTCGCCTTCCAGCGTTTCTGCGGCCTTCAGGACCAGGGCCAGTTCCGTGCCGGTGCCGAACAGGGTGACCTTGGCCTCGGCCGAGGCCGCCTTGATCTCATAGGCGCCCTTGGCCGACAGGTTTTCTGTCGCGGCGACGGTGCGGACGGCCGGGGTCTTCTGGCGCGACAGGGCCATGGCCGAGGGCGAGGTCCGGGTCTCCAGCGCGATCTTCCAGCATTCCATGGCCTCGACCGTGTCGGCGGGGCGGAAGACCAGCAGGTTGGGGATGGCGCGCAGGGCGGCCAGGTGTTCGACCGGCTGGTGCGTGGGGCCGTCTTCGCCCAGGCCGATCGAGTCGTGCGTCAGGACGTGGATGGCGCGGACCCCCATCAGGGCGCCCAGACGGATGGCCGGGCGGCTGTAGTCCGAGAAGACCATGAAGGTGCCGGCGTAGGGGATGACCCCGCCGTGCAGGGCCAGACCGTTCATGGCTGCGGCCATGCCGAACTCGCGGATGCCCCAGTTGACGTAGCGGCCCTCATACGACGGCGCGTCCAGGATCGGGGTGCCGGCGACGAAGGTGTTGTTCGATCCGGTCAGGTCGGCCGAGCCGCCGACCAGTTCGGGGATTGAGGCGAACACCTGGTCCAGGGCGGCGCCCGACGACTGGCGCGTGGCCTGGGCCGGCTGGGTCTCGATCAGTTCGGCGATCTTGGCGTTCAGGGCGTCGAAGGCGCCCTCGGGCAGGTCGCCCTTCATGGCGCGGGTGAAGTCGGCGGCCTGGCCGGAGGCGGCGAGGCGGGCTTCCCACTTCTTGCGGTCCTTCGATCCGCGGCGGCCGACCTTGTGCCAGGCGTCGGCGATGGTCTGGGGCATTTCGAAGGGTTCGTGATCCCAGGCCAGGCCCAGGCGGGTGGCGGCGATTTCGGCGGCGCCCAGGGCCGCGCCGTGGGTCTTGTGGCTGCCCTCCATGGTGGCGGCGCCCTTGCCGATCTTGGTCTTGCAGGCGATCAGGGCGGGCTTGTCCTGACGCGTGGCCCACTTCATGGCGGCCTTGATGGCGTTCATGTCGTGGCCGTCGATGGCCTTGACCGCCCAGCCGGCGGCCTTGAACCGGGCCTTCTGGTCGGTCGTGTCCGACAGGGAGACCTTGCCGTCGATGGTGATTTCGTTGTCGTCCCACAGGACGTGCAGCTTGTTCAGCTTGTAGCGGCCGGCCAGGGCGATGGCTTCCTGCGACACGCCTTCCATCAGGCAGCCGTCGCCGGCGATGACCCAGGTGCGGTGGTCGACCAGGTCGTCGCCGTATTTGGCGGCCAGGTGACGCTCGGCCATCGCAAAGCCGACCGAGGTGGCCAGGCCCTGGCCCAGCGGGCCGGTGGTGACCTCGACGCCGGGCATGTGGCCGTATTCGGGGTGGCCGGCGGTCTTGGAGCCCCACTGGCGGAAGTTCGACAGTTCTTCCTTGGTCGCGGCCTTGTAGCCGGTCAGGTGCAGCAGGGCGTAGATCAGCATCGAGCCGTGGCCCGCCGACAGAATAAAGCGGTCGCGGTCGGCCCAGTCGGGGCGGCTCGCGTCGAACTTCAGGAAGCGGCTGAACAGCACGGTGGCGACGTCGGCCATGCCCATGGGCATGCCGGGGTGGCCGGACTTGGCCTTCTCGACGCCGTCCATGGCGAGGACGCGAATGGCGTTCGCCATCTGCTCGGGCGTGGCCTTTGGTGCGGTTTTGGCGTCGGTCACGGTGGAGACCTCTGTTGGGAAGGCGGAAAAAGGGGGCGCGCCGCTTTACCCCGACGCGTCCTCGGGTTCTATACGCAATTTGAAGGAGCGACCGATGGCAGACGCCACCACGGCCGCAAGGACGCGTATCGACCGCGCCCTGGCCGAACTGGAACGCAAGATCCTGGAGCTGAAGGCGCGCCCCGCCTCGGCGCCCGCAATCGCGGACGACGACCTGTTCGCGCCCCGTTCTTCGGATTCGGCGGCCAGCGATCAGCGCGTCGCCGAGCTGGAGGCCGCAGGACGCGAGGCCTCCGACGCCCTGGCCCGCGCGGCCGAAGCCGTGCGCGGCGTCCTGGCGCAAAGCGAGGCCGGCTGATGGCGACGGTGACGGTCGAGGTCAACGGGCGGCCCTATGCAGTGGGTTGCGCCGACGGTCAGGAAGAGCGAGTTCGAATCCTGGCCAAACAGTTCGACAACCAGGTGCGCCAGGTGGCCCAGGACGTGGGGCACGTCGGCGACCTGCGTCTGTTCCTGATGTCCGCCCTGATCCTGGCCGACGAACTGCACGAGGCGCGCCTGAACGGCGGCAAGGCGGGGCCGTCCACCCTGGCCCCAGCGCCGGCCTCGACGGACGGGGTCGCCGAGGCGCTGAACGCCGTCGCCGCGCGGATCGAGAAGATCGCTCAAGGTATCTGATCAGGATTTGATCGTGGGCGCTGGCGCAAGGCGAGGCGAAGGCCTATCTTGATCGATGGCGGGTCTTGCTGCGGCCCACGTCGAAGGCATACATTTCCTCGCGACCTTAATTCACTCAAAGGGATCTGTCCCTGTCCGGGCTCGAGGGCCTGGGCATATGGAGCCCACCTGGCTACCCAGGTTCGAGAGGATTTAAACGCCCTTCACGGTTCTTGCGGCGCCGCCAACCTTCTCTCTTTTTTGTGTGCTACCGCTCGCCGCGCGGCGGCTCGCTGCATGAGCACGTTTGTGCGCGCTATCTTTCGCGACGCGGTCGCTCCGCTGCATGACTTCTTTTTTGCTGTTGCGCGGGCGTCGCTTTGGTTCGCTAGGCTCGGCGCGTTGGTAGGGGTGGCCGAATGATCCAGGACAAGCATGAGTTGCGGTCCGCCGCGCGGGCGGTTCGCAAACGGCTGGCCGAGGTCGATCCCCTGGCGGCGTCGCGCGCGGCGGATCACGCCGACGCCCTGCCGCCCGCCGAGATCGTGGCCCTCTATCGCGCCATGGGGTCCGAACTGGATACGGACGCGTTGGCCTTGACGCTTGAGGCCGCCGGCCGCCGGCTGTGCCTGCCGGTGGTGATCCAGCGCGACGCCCCCATGGAGTTCCGCGCCTGGTCGCCGGGCGAGCCGCTTGAACTGGACGCCGCCGGATGCCCCGCGCCCCTGCCGCTGGCGCAGGTCGTCACGCCGGACCTGATCCTGACGCCTTTGCTGGCCTTTGACGACCACGGCGGGCGTCTGGGGCAGGGCGGCGGCTATTACGACCGCACCTTCGCCGCCCGCCCCGACGCGCTTCGCATCGGTTTCGCCTACGTCGGCCAGAAGGTCGAGCGGCTGAAGCTGGAACCCCATGACATCCGACTGCATGGCGTTCTGACCGAGGCGGGCTATGCGGACTTTGGCATATCCCATTGACATATACGTGCGGCGAGCCGATATCAACGTCATGAGCGCCCCGCTGAAAGCCACGGTCTTCAAGTCCAATCGTTCGCAGGCCGTGCGACTGCCCAAGGCCGTCGCCTTTCCCGAAGACGTGAAGGAGCTTCGCGTCATCAAGGAAGGCAAGAGCCTGCGCTTGGTGCCGCTGAATGCACTATGGGACGACTTCTTTGACCGACCCGGCATCCCGGATTGGCCGGATCGCGAGCCCCAAGGCGAATGGCCGGAACGCGAGCCGTTCTGAGGTGACGGATTACCTGCTTGATGCAGATATCTGCATCCATGTTCTGCGTCGGCGTGGGCCTGATTTGCGCGATAAGTTCGCCGAGGCGGTGGGGCGGATATCGATGTCCACCATCACACTGACCGAGCTGCTCGTCGGTGTGGCCAAATCACAAAACCCTGTCTTGCGGCATGAGGAGTTGATGAGGTTCCGGGCGCGTCTGGACCTTTTGGACTTCGACGAACAAGCCGCAGCCCACGCAGCGGATATCCGCGCGAGCTTGGAACGGAGCGGCCAGAAAATCGGGCCGCTCGATACTTTATTGGCCGGCCAGGCGCGCAGCCTTGGCCTCACGGTCGTAACGGCGAACGTCCGGGAGTTCTCGCGCGTCGAGGGCCTACTGGTCGAAAACTGGCTTGGCCATGGACAAGGCTTTCACGAATGAGACTGGCATTTTTTGGCGACGTCATCGGCAAGTCCGGCCGTGACGGGATCAGCGACCATCTTCCGGGCCTGAAGCGCGACCTGAAGCTCGACTTCGTGGTGATCAACGCCGAGAACGCGGCGGGCGGTTTCGGCATCACCGAGAACACGGCGCGCGAGCTGTTCATGGCGGGCGCGGACTGTTTGACGCTGGGCAACCACTCGTGGGATCAACGCGAGGCCCTGACCTATATCGTGCGCGAGCCGCGCCTGATCCGGCCGGCCAACTATCCGCGCCTGATGGATGCGCCGGGCGCCGGGGCCAATCTGTTCGAGACCCATTCGGGGCGCACCGTCCTGGTCATGAACGTGCTGGGCCGGGTGCATATGGATCCGATGGACGATCCGTTCGGCGCGGTCGAGCGTGAGCTGGCGGCCGCGCCTTTGGGCGCCGTGGCCGACGCCGTCATCGTCGACATGCATGCCGAGGTCACGTCCGAGAAGATGGCCATGGGACATTTTTGCGATGGGCGCGCCTCGCTGGTCGTCGGCACCCACACCCACGTTCCGACCGCCGACTGCCAAATCCTGCCCGGCGGCACGGCCTATCAGACCGACGCCGGCGGTTGCTGCGACTATGACAGCGTGATCGGTAACGAGAAGGAAGAGCCGCTGCGGCGCTTCACCACCCGCATCTCGGGCGGTCGCTACATGCCCGCGTCCGGCCCGGCGACCATCTGCGGCGTCTTCGTCGAGACCGATGACAAGACCGGGCTGGCCACGCGCGTCGAGCCGATCCGCGTCGGCGGTCGCCTGTCCCAGGCCGTGCCGGTTCTCTGAGGCCTCAGGCGGCGGCCCGGCGGCGTTCGATCAGGGTCCGCCGCACGGCCTGAAGATCGGCCGCGCGCCGCTGGGGCGTATGGGTCGCCAGCACATAGGCTTGGCCCGCGCGCGCCAGGGCCAGCCGTTCCTCGGGCGCCGAGATCAGCCGCTCCATCGCCGCCGCCAGCGTCTTCGGGGTCACCGCGTCCACATAGAGGGCATGCGGCCCGCTGGCTTCGCGCAGGCCCCCGCGCCCGGACGAGATCAGGGCTGCGCCTGCCGCATGAGCCTCGATCGCCGTCAGGCCGAACGGCTCGTCCCAGACGGACGGTGTCAGGGCGATGGCCGCCGTCTGCATTCGCCGTCGCACCTGCGCTAGCGGCGCGGACTTCAGCACCTCCACCCGGTCGCCATACCGTTCCAGCGGCGCGACATGTCGGGCCGCCCAGCGGGCGTGGTCGTCCCAGTCGTTCAGCATCAGCACGGCGCGCCAGTCCGGATGGGCGTCCAGCACGGCGGGCAGGGCGGCGCACAGGACATCCACGCCCTTCTCGGGCATCGCCCGTCCGGCGAAGGCGATCACCGGCTGTCGATCCTCGGGCGAGGCCAGCCAGGCGCCGGCGTCGATGGGGTTGGGCACGGCGAACGCCCGGTCGTCCAGATCGGGGAAGGTGCGCACGAAGGAGTCGCGCTCGGCGATGCTGACGAAGACCAGGCCGTCCAGCCGGTCATAGCGGGCCTTGTAGCGCCAGCGGTCGATGGGGTGGCGCGGCGTGCGCAGGGCGTTGTGGCGATAGAGCAGTTGGGGCGTATCGGGCAGAGCCTGCTGCACCGCCAGCGCCTGTTTCACCTGCTGATGATGTTCGATCACGTCGGGTCGAAAGGCGCGCAGCCGCTCGATCAGGGCGGGCATTCGCATGCGCCCGGTCGGCAGGGCATCGATGCCCGGCGCATTGTGATCGTCTGCCCCGCTACAGCAGAAGATGCGCGTCTCGCCGCCCTGATCGACGCCCGCCATCGTCCGCACGACGGTCTCCATCGAGTTGGGCTGAGCTTCGGAAAAGAGACACCCCGGAGGGAGCAGGATGGCGGTGCGCAAGGGCGAGTTCCGGTGCGAGGACTGCGCGACCTATAGACGGTTCATGGCGTGACGGCGACGCTTCTAGCTGTTGGGATAACCCAGTTCCGGCTCCATCCGCTCGAAGGTGCGGTTCATGGCGTAGGCGTCCAGATTGGGCAGGGCGATATGGCCGAAGCGCAGCGACAGCTGATCCTCGGCGCGCGTCTCGCCGCCTCGGGATACGGCGGCGACGTAGAAGGCCGACGCCAGGCCGGTGCGGTCCGATCCGCCGGCGCAGTGGATCAGCAGCGGTTTGGGCGCATCGCGCATGATGGCGATCAGGGTGCGGACCTCCTGCGGCGTCAGCTCTTCCTTGGACGACATGCGGAAGTTGATGTGCCGGATGCCAAGGCGACGACTGTCGGCGACCTCGTCGTCATACCAGGGCGAGCCGGGGTTGGGACCGCGCAGGTTCAGCACGGTGCGGATGCCGTGCTGGCGCTCCATCCGGTCCAGCAGGCCGGGACGCGGCTGACCGGCGCGATAGATCTCGCCGGGAATGACCGTATGGACATTGCCGCTCATGGCGACGGCGACGATGTAGGCGATCAGGCAGACGAGGACGATCCCGGCCGAGGTCAGCCCCAACTTTAAGGGTGAGACGCGGCGGATCACGCGGCGCGCGCTCCGGTGAACCACTTGCGATAGTCGGCAGTAGTAGCGATCAGCAGCACGACCAGCAGGCCCAGCAACGCCGCCGTCGATCCGATGGTGCCCAGGTCGAGCCCACCCTTGGCGTGCGATTTCGTCAGCAGGTCGCCCATGGTCGCTCCAAACGGTCGGGTCAGGACGAAGGCGATCCAGAACAGGACGGTGGTCGAGATGGGAGTGAACTTCCAGGCCAGTATGGTCAAGGCGATGCCACCCGAGATCAGGACGTTGCTCCACAGATAGCCCAGGCCCGAGGTGTCGGCCAGGAAGTCGCCCAGGGCGGTCCCCAGAGTGTTCGACGCCAGGATGGCCAGCCAGTAGAAGGTCTCGACCCCCGGCTCGCGGATGTGATCGACCTTCAACGAGCCATAGGTCAGCCGCCAGGCCGTCAGCACGGCGATCAGGACACAGGCGATGATCGTCGCGCCCGTGGCGTAGCCCAGGCCCAGGCTGCGATCCATGAAGTCGGATAGGGTCGTGCCCGCCGTGCTGGTGGACAGGATCACCAGCCAATAGAGGGCGGGATGAAATCGCTTCGCGCGCAGCTGCATGACCAGTGTGATCACGAAGAAGGCCAACAGGATCAGCGAACTGACGGCATAGCCGACCTTCAGCGTCATCGACACCAGATCGCCGCCGGTCTCGCCGACCGTGGTCGCGCAGATCTTCATCAGCCAGAATGCCAGGGTGACCTTCGCCACCTTGTCCACCGCCCCGGCGGCAGACGGTTCAACGGGCGTGATGCTCATCGTGGGCGATCCGGTTTCGACGTCCCACGACGCGCTGGCTTTGCGGCCAAGTTTGGGCTGATCAGCCCTTGCGCCTCGCCCTCAGCCGCAGTCGCATGGGTTCGCGGCTACGCAGGGTGATCTGGTGAACCGGGCGGGGTTCGACCGTGGTCAGGGCCTCGACATCGGCGACGCGCAGGATGGCGGCGAGAGCGATCATCGCCTCCTGCAAGGCGAAGGCGGCGCCGATGCAGACGCGCGGCCCGGCGCTGAAGGGGATGTAGGCGTAGCGGTCGACGCTCTTGCGGTTTTGCGGCAGGAAGCGTTCGGGCTGGAAGGCGTCGGGGTCGTCCCACAGCAGTTTGTGACGCTGAAGAATCCACGGCGAGATGATGACGGTGGCGCCGGCCTTGATCGTCTGTCCGCCGATCTCGTCGTCGGCCAGAGCCTTGCGCGCCATGGTCGGGGCGGGCGGGAACAGGCGCATCGTCTCCTCCAGCACGGCGCGGGTCCAGGGCAGGCCGTCCGCCCATTTCGGATCGGAGACGTCGAAGGTATCTGCCTCGGCCTGAAGATACGCCAGATACTCGGGTTGGCGCGACAGCAGGTGCAGGGTCCAGCCCAGGGCGCGGGCCGTGGTCTCGTGCCCGGCCAGGATGAAGGTCAGGATGTTGGCCGCGACCTCTTCGTCGGTCAGGCCGGGACCGCCGTTCTCGTCCCTGGCCAGCAGAAGCGCGCTGAGCAGATCGGCCGGGGGCGTGTCGCCGGTCTCGATCCGGGTGCGGCGCGCCTCGACCAGCGTGGTGACACGCTGTTCGAAGAAGCGGGCCGAGCGGAAACTGGCCAAGCGGCCCAGGCGCGGCGCCCAGTCCGGCGCGCCCAGCACGTCCAGCGGATCGATGCGCGCGCCATTGGCCAGGAACTGGTTCAGCGCCCGCTCGAACCCGCGCGCCTCGCCGCCCAGCTCGTCCGAGAACATGGTCGCCGACAGGATGTCGAAGGTCAGGCCCGACATCTCGCTGTCGATGTCCAGCACCCGCCCGCGAGCCGACAGCGACCAGGCGTCGACGCGCGCATGACAGACCTCGGCCATGCGGGCGTTCAGCGTCGCCATCTTTGCCGGGGTGAACAGGGGCGCCAGGATGCGCCGGGCGCGTCGCCAGACCTCGCCCTCGGTCAGCAGCAGGCCCTCGGCCAGCATCGGTCCCAGCACGCGGCGCTGCAGGTCGCCCTTTTCATAATTGATGGCGTTTTCCGTCAGGACGTGACGCACGCCCTCGGGATGGCTGACCACCAGGATCTCGCCGAAGGCGCTGTTTCCATGCAGTTGCGGCTCGGTGAAATGCCGCTCGGACCACATCTGGATTGGGTCGCGCCAGCTGATCCACAGGAAGGGCAACAGCGACAGGGGCTTGCCCGTGCGTCGCGGCGGTATGGCCGGGCGGAAGATGGTGTCGGCGGTCGTCGCGTCCATAGGACGGTCCCTTAAGCAAATCGCCGGCTCAGCCGGGCGCATCGTCCCTGAAACGCGCGATCTGGTGCATGCGTTCATGCAGGATCGTCACGATCCCGACGGCGCCGTCCGACAGGGTGCGCCAGTAGACGTAGTGGTGTTCGCAGCGGACGTAGAAGCCATCCACGCCAAACTCGGCCGGGATGGCGCGCCATGCGACCCGGCGGGCCGCAATGTCCCCGAAACAGGCGAACAGGTGGCGGATGTAGGTTTGCCCTTGCGCCTCGCCCCAGGTCTCGCAGCTGTAGGCGTAGATGTCGTCGAGCCGACGACTGGCCGCTTCCTGTATGCGAAAATCGGCCACGTTGGTCAGCGTCGGGCGTTGCGAGCGAACACGGCGTCGGCGTCAAGAGCCGTGTAGCTGGACTCAGGCGCAGCAAACGCCGCCGTCAGCTCGGCTTTGAGCCGTTCGAAACTCGCAGCCTCGACCCGCTCGCGGTCGCGTCTGATGAGGTCGCGGACGTATTCGCTGACGTTCTCATAGGCGCCGTCCCTGCCCACGTTTTGTGAAACGAAGTCACTCAACGGGCCGGTGACGCGGACATTCAGGGTCATAGAATTCGACACGACGCTCTCCTCGTTCCTCAATATGAGGAATATTGAGGACGCCGCAAGTGGCGTGAAGCCTGCCGATCAATGACGTCAGCGAGGGCGTGACGCCCGGCCGATAACACTCAGCAGCCGCGCCATATCTTCAGCGGCTGAATCCTTCGCGCGTTGGCTTGAGAGCGCGGGTTTAGAAACCGGGGCCGCCGACGTCGCTGGAGCCGTTTGAGAGGCTCTCTTCTTTTCGCGCCGTTCGAACAGAAAGCGTTGAAGACCCCAGACCAGGTGGGGCGTCCACGGCTGGCCGCAGGCGGTCGTCTTTCCCGCCTTGTTCAAGAGGCCGGCGACCTCGTTGGGCCGGGTGAAGCCGCCCTTGAAACAGGCGCGGAGCAGAGGGTCGAGCTCATCCAGAAACGCCTCTCTGGAGCGATCGCGAAAGGCGAAATGCTTCAGTTCGTCTCTAGTGATCTGTGACGGCTTGGACTGCGGGCGTCCGGCAGGTCGCTCCGGCTTTTGCGGCCGGGCGCGTCCAGTCGGCGTCGCCTTGGCTTTGGAGGGGCCTGCCCGTTTCCCGCCGCTGAGATAGGGTCCCTTGCCCATGCTCAGTTGGCCGGAGGGGCGGTCTGCGCCCAGGCCTTCATTTCGGCGATCTCGCGCGTCTGGGCCTCCACGACGCTCTGGGCCATGCGGCGGATTTCGGGATCGCGGCTGTCGCGCAGGGCGACTTCGGCCATGGCGACGGCGCCCTCGTGATGGGCGATCATCTTGGCGATATAGGCCTGATCGACGGTCTGGCCGGAAGCGGCGGCCATCTTCTGGTGCATCTCGGCTTCGGACGCGGCGAAGGCTCGGTCGCCAGGAGTGGGTCCCGCCTTGTCGTGACCCGCGTGGTTTGCGGCCTGGGTCTCTGCCGTGGTGCGGGCCGCCGCCGCGTGGTTGGCGGCGGATGTGTCGCGCAGCGCCTGCTGCACCGGATCGCCGCCGCCGTCGCAGGCCGCCAGCAAGCCAAGCAGCGCGACAGGCAGGGCGGCGCGGATCATGCGGCGTCGCCCAGCCAGCCTGGCATCCAACCTTCGTGCCATTCGCGCAGATGGGCGAGGGGGATGCTGAACAGGTCCGTGGAGCCGAAGGCGTCGCCGCCCGCGCGGCCGACGACCGAGGCGTGCAGGCCGGCCTCGCGCGCCTTGGCGATGATGGCGTCGGCGTCCGGCACGGCGACCAGGTAACGGGCCTGGTCCTCTCCGAACAGGAAGATATGGGCGTGGGTCGCGCTTGTGGCGTCCAGGGTCACGCCGACGTCAGAGGCCAGCACCAGGTCGGCGGCGGCGCCGATCAGGCCGCCGTCGCTGAGGTCGTGGACCACGGTCAGGTCGCCGCCCTCGATCAGGTCGCGCACGAAGTCGCCGGTCTTCTTTTCCAGCTTCAGGTCGACGGGCGGCGGTGCGCCGTCCTCGCGGCCCAGAACCTCGCGCAGATAGATCGAGGCGCCCAGTTCGCCGTGGGTCTGGCCGATCAGGACCAGCGTATCGCCCTCGGCCATGGTGGAGAAGTTGGTCACCACGTCATAGTTGGGCAGCAGGCCCACCGCGCCCACGGTCGGGGTCGGCGGAATGGCGACACCGTTGGTCTCGTTATAGAGGCTGACGTTTCCGCTCACGACCGGGAAGACCAGTTCGCGGCAGGCCTCGGCCATGCCGTCGATGGCGCGGACGATCTGGCCCATGATCTCGGGGCGCTGCGGGTTGCCGAAGTTCAGGTTGTCGGTGATGGCGATCGGGCGCGAGCCGACGGCGGTCAGGTTGCGCCAGGCCTCGGCCACGGCCTGTTTGCCGCCCTCGTAGGGGTCGTTCTGAACGTAACGCGGGGTGCAGTCCGAGGTGACGGCCAGACCCTTGTCCGTGCCATGCACGCGGACCACGCCGGCGTCGGCGCCGGTGGCCGAGTCCTGGAGCGTGTCGGCCATGACGTGGCGGTCGTACTGTTCCCAGATCCAGCGCTTGGAGGCCATGTCAGGGCAGGCGATGACCTTCATCACCGCATCGGCCCAGTTCTCGGGTGCTGGGATCTCGGCGTGGTTCAGCTTGGGCTGCAACTCCGGCTGAACCCACGGCCGGTCGTACAGGGGCGCGTCGTCGAACAGGGGCGCCAGGGGCACGTCGCAGACGGTCTCGCCGTGATGCTTCAGCACCAGACGGCCGGTGTCGGTGGTGACGCCGATGGTGGCGGCGTCCAGGCCCCATTTCTTGAAGATGCGTTCGCCGTCGGCCTCGCGGCCGGGCTTCAGGACCGCCAGCATCCGCTCCTGGCTTTCCGACAGCATCATCTCATAGGCGCTCATGCCCTCTTCGCGCTGGGGCACGGCGTCCATGTTCAGCTCGATGCCGACGCCGCCCTTGCCGGCCATCTCGACCGAGGAGGAGGTCAGGCCCGCCGCGCCCATGTCCTGAATGGCGGCGACAGCGCCCGAGGCCATCAGTTCGAGGGTGGCCTCGATCAGCAGCTTCTCGGCGAAGGGATCGCCGACCTGGACCGTGGGGCGTTTGGATTCCGACTCATCGTCGAACTCGGCCGAGGACATGGTCGCGCCGTGGATGCCGTCGCGGCCGGTCTTGGAGCCGAAATAGACCACCGACAGGCCTGCCGAGGGCGCGGCCGAATAGAAGATGCTGTCTGACTTGGCGATGCCCACGCACATGGCGTTGACCAGGATGTTGCCGTTGTAGCCCGAATGGAAGTTGGTCTCGCCCGCCACGGTCGGCACGCCGACGCAGTTGCCGTAACCGCCGATGCCCGAGACGACGCCCTTGACCAGGCGTTTGGTCTTCTCGTGGCTGGGATCGCCGAAACGCAGGGCGTTCAGCAGGGCCACCGGGCGCGCGCCCATGGTGAAGACGTCGCGCATGATGCCGCCCACGCCCGTCGCCGCGCCCTGATAGGGTTCGATGTAGGAGGGGTGGTTGTGGCTCTCCATCTTGAAGATGCAGGCGTCGCCGTCGTCGATGTCGATCACGCCGGCGTTCTCACCGGGACCACAGATGACGCGCTCGCCGGTGGTCGGGAACTTGCCCAGGTGGATCTTGGACGATTTGTACGAGCAATGCTCGGACCACATGACCGAGAAGACGCCCAGTTCGACATGGTTGGGCTCGCGGCCCAGCCGGTCGAGGACGACCTGATATTCATTGGGGGCCAGGCCGTATTCGGCGGCCAATTCGGCCATCGACTTTTCGGGGGTCTTTTGCGGAGCGCTCATGGGCGGCGCTTCTAGCCGCAGATGGGCCAAATGTCAGCCCGCACGGCGCAAGTTCGGGGAACATCGACCATCGCAGGCGGTTGATTCCGACGACAGCCACAGGAGCCGCCATGACCGACACCCCCATCGACCCCGCCGCAACCCCCGAAGATGACGACCTGCCCGAGATCGCCGCCGACGACGCCGGCGCCTCCGCCCTGGCCGAAAAGGCCCAGAAACAGGCCGACGACACCGAGGAGGACCCGGCATGAGCAAGCCCCACACGGACCGCATCACGCCGGCTTCAGGCCAGCAGATGGATCGCTCGAACGACCCCGAAACGACCGCCGAGATGGATGCCGCAGCGCCGGAGGCCGCACTGGCCAGCCGGCGTCAGCGATTGACCGGCTCGGCGGTCGGGGTTGGCAGCGTCGGCTTCGATGAAAGCGGCGCGTTCGATGTCGGCGCCGACGATCGCGAGCCTCAGGACGACGAGATCACCGACACGTCGAAACCCTGAGGCTTACCGGGCGCGTTCGACGCCCGGCCGCAGGCGGAAGGTCAGCAGCAGCCCGCCGACCAGCAGGACGATGGCGCCGGCCAAGGCGGTGAAGGCGACGGCGGGCTTGTCCGCCTGTTCGGCAACGAAGGCGCCCAGCAGGCCCCAGGCCGTTGGCAACGGATAGGCCATGGTCCGCAGCACCGCCGTCACCGCAATGGCGACGACAGTCACCGCCAAGATGGCGACGATGGCCCACAGACTGGGCGACAGGGCGGCGGGTAGGGCGTCGAACGCCGTCACCGTCGTGATCAGGTTCAGCGGCGCGGCCACCGTCAGCCAGCCCGCCAGGGCGGCGAGGGGCCAGACCAGCAGGATGCGCTCACGATCCATCAGCCGCAGCGCGCGAATATGGCCCGACACCGCCAGCAGCGGCAGCAGCAGGGCGATCAACGAGGCGAAGATCACGCCGACGCTGGCGGCCTTAAGGTTCATGGCCGCCACGATGATCCAGAAGCCGATGCCGAAGAAGGCGACGGCGGACGGCAGGCCCATCCGGTTAAGCAGCGGGCTCTCGCCCGTCTGAGGCAGGGCCTGACGGATCGCATAGGCCAGGATGCCGACATAGATCAGACCCCAGATCGAGAAGGCGTAGCCGGCGACCCGCAGGGTGGTGTTGCCGTCGGCGGCGAACTCGGCCTGCGTCAAACCCAGACCGGCCAGGTTCTGAACCAGGGGCACGACGATGGCGAACAGGGCGGCGGCCAGGACGACCAGGCGCCGGGTGCGCTGGCGGGGCGTGGGGCGGATGATGGAGGACATTCGGGTTCCAGTGCGACGCTTATCGGCCCTTTACGCGCCGGACCGACAGAAGGTTCACCCACGGCGCTAGAAAAGTGAAGCTTGCATTGGCGAGCGTGGGCCTCATCCTGCGTGACATGACGATCAAGGCTCGCCTTCTTTGCCTGTGCCTCGCCGCCTTCTCCGCCGTTGTGATAGCGGGCGAAGGGCAGGCGCAAACCGCTTCGACCCTGACGGCGCCGGTCCAGTCGGCATGGACGCGTATCCGCGCCGCTCTGACGCCCGAGCAACAGGCCAATGAGGTGCGCGGCTTTCTGTCGGCCCTGGCCTCGGCTGAGGGTCGGCCGACCCTGCCCCCGCTGGATGCCCGCGACATCGCCTCGGGTCGTGCGGTGTCTCTGGACGATCCTGCCCTGCTGCAACGCCCCCAGGCGCACGAGATCACCGTGACCGTCGGCGGCCAGTTTATGATCTTCCGACCCCTATCGCGCGCCAGCCTGGAGCCGTTTTTCGGTCGGTAGGAACAATCGCCGGGACCGAACGGTTGTCAGGGTGATCCTTCAACACAGGAAAAGCTCATGGCCGACATCGACAGCAACCAACCTTCGCTCGAAGAAGAAGTCGAGGCCAACCGCGCCATCGAACAAGGCCTGGGCGTCGGCGCTCGCGAACTGGCCGCTCAACGCGAGGCTGGTGAAAAGGCGTTCGACGACGAAGAGGTCGAAGACGACGAGGCCGCAGACCTTTCGGACGGACGCGCCCAGATCAAGGACATCTGAGACCGCGTTCAGGGCTCCATCTTGAAGTTGACGGCGAAGCGGATCATGCGCCCGGCGAGCGGACGTCCTGTCGCCGCCGCCTCGTCCGTCAGTCTGATGCAGGCGAGAGGCAGTGAGGCACGGGCGTCAACGTCTAATGCTCGCCGTCTCGCGATTGCCGTCAAGCCGCCGCGTAGATGCTTTGGAACAGCGTCGCGCCGTCGGCCGAGCCCAGTTCGGCCTCGAAGGCGCGATCGGGGTGGGGCATCATGCCCAGGACGTTGCCGCGCGCATTCTGAATGCCGGCGATGTCGTTGACCGAACCGTTGGGGTTGTCGACATAGCGGAACACGACCTGACCCTCGCCCTCGATCTGGGCCAGGGTCTCGGCGTCGGCGAAGAAGTTTCCGTCGCCATTGCCCTGGGTCATGGTCACTTCGGCCTGGCCTTGATAGCCGGCGGTGAAGCGGGTCTGGCCGTTGGCGACCGTCAGGGCGATGGGCTTGCAGACGTATTTCAAACCCTTGTTGCGAAGCAGGGCGCCAGGCAGCATGCCGGCCTCGCACAGGATCTGGAAGCCGTTGCAGATGCCGACCACGGCCACGCCATTGTCAGCAGCTTGCTTGACGGCCTGCATCACCGGCGACTGGGCCGCCATGGCGCCGCACCGCAGATAGTCGCCATAGGAAAAGCCGCCGGGAATGACGATCAGGTCCAGGCCCTTGGGCAGTTCGGTCTCGGCATGCCACACCATGGAGACGGGCTCGCTGGTGGAGCGTTCGACGGCGACCTTGCAGTCGCGATCACAGTTGGAACCGGGGAAGACGATGACGGCTGCGCTCATGGCGCGGCCCTTTAGCAGGGTTCTTAGGCCTTGTCAGGCTCCACTGTCCGGCCTGCATCAAGGTTGGCGGCTGCGACCCAGGTATTGGGCGATCCGGCCCAGATCGATCTGGCTGAAACCGGCTCCGTCCAGCGTACGGCGCTTCCCGTCCGCATATCTGAGATGGATGACCCCCTGCATCAGGGCGGCGATGGAATAGACAGTCTGGCTGCTGGTCAGGCCTTCGCCCGGGTAGTGGCGGGTAGTCCCGAAACTGCCCTGGACGGTCACGCCATTGGATTGGACGATGATCCTGCGACGCATCGCCAGCATCCCGGCGCCGACCTGAATCGCCAGAAGGCCCAGCCAGACGCCGATGCAGATCAACCAGACGCGAAGGCCTTCGCCCTGGAAGCTGCGCGTAACCTCCTCGCCCTCTTTGAGATAGATCAGGAACAGCATCACTGGTGTGAAACCCAGCATGCCCCAAAGTCCGAACGACAGAACGCCGAACGGCGCCCAGCGATAGAAAGGCCAGGGCTTCAGAATGTCTCCGTCTTTCAGCGGGCCGTTCGGTTTGGGCATCCATCAACTCCCCAGCGGAGAGCCAGCCTAACGCGTCTTTAGACCGTGCGCACCTGCTGCGACCGGCCCGTCAGCCAGGCGACGACGAAGATGGCGAACCCGCCCAGGGACAGGCCGACGCCGACCCAGGCGGTCGAGGTCCAGCCGTAACCCGCAGCGATCGCCATGCCGCCCAGCAGGGGGCCGATCGCGTTGGCGGTGTTGAAGGCCGAGTGGTTCAGGGCGGCCGCCAGGGTCTGGGCGTCGCCGGCGACATCCATCAACCGTGTCTGCAACACCGAACCCAGGCCGCCGCCGCCGCCGATCAGGAAGACCACCCCCATCACCGCCCACAGGTTCGACGCCGCCATCGGATAGAGCGCCAGAGCCGCCGCGCTCCACAGCAGCAGGCCGCCCGCCGCCTTGAACCCCACATGGTCCGCCGCCCAGGCGCCCAGGATATTGCCCAGGAACATGCCGACCCCGAACACGGCGAAGACCCAGGGTAGGACCTCGGCCTCCACGCCCGTCACCGCCTGCAGCGTCGAGGCCAGATAGGCGTAGACCGCGAACATGCCGCCGAAACCCACGGCGCCGACGCCCAGCGTCAGCCAGACCTGCCCCCGCTTCAACGCACCCAGTTCGCGCCAGGGACTGGCGTCGGGATGGGCCGGATCGCGCGGCGCGAACAGGGCGACCAGGGCCATGGTGATCACGGCCAGCACGCCTACGATGGCGAAGGTCCAGCGCCAGCCATAGGCATGGCTGATGATGTTGACGACCGGCACGCCCAGCACCGTCCCGACCGTCAGCCCCATCAGGATGGTCGAGACCGCCCGGGTGCGGAAATGCAGCGGCACGATGGAGGCGGCGACCAGGGCCGCCACCCCGAAATAGGCGCCGTGCGGCAGGCCGCTGAGGAAACGGAACACCAGCATCCAGCCATAGGTGGGCGCCAGCGCGCTGAGCACGTTGCCGACGGCGAACAGGGCCATGAAACCGATCAGCAGATGCCAGCGCGGCAGGCGCGCCCCCAGCACCGCCAGGATCGGCGCCCCGACTACGACGCCGGCGGCATAGGCGCTGATGACATGGCCGGCGGTGGGCGCATCGACGCCCAGACCGGCGGCGAAGTCGGGCAGGATGCTCATGGCCGCGAACTCGGTCACGCCTATGGCGAACCCGCCCATGGCCAGGGCGATCAGCACGAGGGCGACCGCCCCGCGCGAGCGGACGGGAAGGGCGGTGTCGAGGGCGGCGTCTGTCATGTTGCGCTGCAACCTAATCAGCGTTCATGACACCACAAGGGCGGCCGGCCGATCAGCCCTTGTTTTCGTAGGTCGCCGTGATCGACGCCTTGGCCAGGGTGTGGAAGTGCAGATTGAAGCCGAACACGGCGCCGGAGTTGTCGGCCGTGACGTCCAAGCTTTCCACATCCACGGCGAAGACGGTGAAGATGTAGCGGTGCGGACCATGGCCGGGAGGCGGGGCGGCGCCGCCGAAGCCGGCCTGGCCGAAGTCGGTGCGGCCCTGGATCGCGCTGTGCGGCAGATGACCGCCGGACGATCCGGCCCCAGCCTCCAGTTCTGTCACGTCGGCGGGAATATTCGCCACGGTCCAGTGCCAAAAGCCCGAGCCGGTCGGTGCGTCGGGATCATAGCAGGTGATCGCATAGCTCTTCGTCCCCTCCGGCGCGCCGGACCAGGCGAGGTGCGGCGACTGGTTGCCCTTGGCGTGAACCTGAGCTTCCGGCAGCAAGCCGCCGTCCTGAATGTCGGTGGAGGTGAGGGTGAAGGTCATCGCGTATCCCTAACAAGCTGTAGAGCCCAGAACGAATGGCCCAGACCATCGTTGCGGCCATGAACGCCATCAAAGCTCCATCCGGCCTACGCTAGTGTTTTGGAGGCGGAGGAAGCCTTGGCTCAATCGAAGGTGATCTCAAACGATCAGAGGAGCAAAGGTAACAAGGCTCTTCCGCGTTCAGCAGACGGTCGAAGGCGTCGTATAATCGCATTTCTTGATCGAACGCGACCTTATCGCCAAACCCGCAACCGTTTGAATCGATGATCGCGCCTTCGCTGGTTAGCGCGACTTCCCTAACGAAGATCGCGGGATGGGCGGGGTGGTCTGACAAGGTGACGACGTAGACAAGGTGATGTCGGTCGTCACGATAGGCATTCGATCCACGCGAATGGCGAGACGCCAGAAGATCGGGGTTGGCGTCCAAATTTGCGACCAAGGCTCGGAATCCGCGCGCGCAATCTAGCTGTGGCCCGATCTCCTGCGCGGGGGCTGGCCTTTCAGCGCACCCAAACAGCAAAAAAGCCGCTCCAATGATCAGAGCGGCTCTCATGTTTCACGCCGCTTCGATGCGGTAGCTTTCGATCACCGTATTGGCGAGCAGTTGCTCGCACATCTTCTTGGCCTCGGCTTGCGGGTCTTCGGCGCCGGCGAGGTCGAACTCGATCAGCTTGCCGACGCGGGCGTTCGAGACGCCCGACCAGCCCAGACCCTGCAGGGCGCCTTCGACGGCCTTGCCCTGGACGTCCAGGACGCCGGGCTTGAGGAAGACGTGAACCTTGACCTTGGCCATCAGTGCAGCCCTCCCTGGATCACCGTCGGCATGCCCTTCATGATGCCCAGGCGACGCGCGACTTCGGTATAGCTTTCGATGACATTGCCCAGGTCGCGGCGGAAGCGATCCTTGTCCAGCTTCTCGCCGGTGGTGGTGTCCCACAGGCGGCAGCTATCGGGGCTGATCTCGTCGGCCAGCAGCACGCGGCTGAAGTCGTTTTCCCAGACCCGGCCGAACTCGATCTTGAAATCGACCAGCGTGATGCCGACCGCGCCGAACATGCCCGACAGATAGTCGTTCACGCGCACCGTCATGGCCAGCATGTCGTCGAGTTCCTGGGTCGAGGCCCAGTTGAAGGCGGTGATGTGCTCCTCGGTGACCATCGGGTCGTTGAGCTCATCCTTCTTGTAGTAGAATTCGATGATCGAGCGGGGCAGGGGCGTGCCTTCCTCGATGCCCAGACGCTGGCTCATCGAGCCGGCGACGATGTTGCGGCAGACGACTTCCAGCGGGATGATCTCGACTTCGCGGATCAGCTGCTCGCGCAGGTTCAGGCGCTTGATGAAGTGGTTGGTCACGCCGATGCCGTTCAGGCGCGACATGATGAATTCGCTGATCTGGTTGTTGACCACGCCCTTGCCTTCGAGGACGGCCTTCTTCTGCGCATTGAACGCAGTGGCGTCGTCCTTGAAATACTGGATCAGGGTGCCGGGCTCGGGTCCTTCGTACAGGATCTTGGCCTTACCTTCGTAGATTTTCTTGCGCTTGCTGTTCATCGTCCGGTCCCGCTTACGGGCGCCCTCCAGAAACAAAAATCGCGCGGCCATGATGGAGGGGAAGACCCGGTCCTGGCGGCGCGTTTCGGAATCGTTCGGGCAGTCAATCTCGTTCGGGGTCTCCTTAGCCGATGGCGCGCCGCGATACAAATGAGGATGGCGAAGGGCGCAAAGGATGGGGACAGGATGTCCACCCGAGTGAAGTCATGTTGCGTTCAGGGATGGGCGGTCTATAGACGGCCGTTGCCCCGACGTTAGCGGGGCGTACGGAGCTATGCTGAGCGAAATGACGACCTTCGACGATCGGGAAAAGGCCTTCGAGGCCAAGTTCGCCCTCGATCAGGAGCAGGAGTTCAAGGCCATCGCCCGGCGCAACCGGATGCTGGGCCTGTGGGCTGCCGAAAAGATGGGCCTGTCGACCGAGAGCGCCGATCAGTACGCCGCCGCCGTCGTGCGCGCCGATTTCGAACAGCCGGGCGACGAAGACGTGTTCCGCAAGGTCGCCGGCGACTTCAAGGCCTCGGGCCTGTCGGTGTCGGAAGGCGAGATTCGCTCCAAGATCGACGAACTGGCCTCGATCGCCCGCGAAGGCATTCGCGCCGGCGAGTAGGTCTTAGGCCTTCGGGCTGATTTCTGAGAATTCGAAAGGGCCGCACCCGGGGGAAAGTGCGGCCCTTTCTTTTTTGCCGGGGACGTTGGGGGATGTCTCACCCGGCGTACTGTGCGTCTCGCGCCCTTGAAGAACACGAGCGTCGGGATTTGGTTTCAGGCGTTTCCGCCCGAAACCAAATTATTTTTACGGCATCAGAACCGTGTCCACGACGTGGACCACGCCGTTGGACTGACCCACGTCCGCCTGGGTGATGGTGGACTTGCCGCCCTTGGCGTCGGTGATGACCCAGGTGTTGTTCGGGCCGGCCGAAACCTTCAGTTCTTCGCCCTGAACCGTCTTCAGCGTGGCGGTTCCGCCATTGGCCTGGGCCTGGGCGGCGATGTCGGCGGCCGTCAGGCGACCGGCGACCACGTGATAGGTCAGGATCTTGGTCAGGTCGGCCTTCATCGCCGGCTGCATCAGGCTGGTGCGCGTCGCCTCGGGGATTTTCTCGAAGGCGGCGTTGTCAGGTGCGAAGACGGTGAAGGGACCGGGGCCCTGAAGCGTCTCGACCAGACCGGCGGCGGTCACGGCAGAAACCAGGGTGGTCAGGTTGGAGGCCTTGGACGCGTTGGCGACGATGGTCTCGTTGGGGCTCATGGCGGCGCCGCCCACCATCGGATCTGTCGCGGGGGCCATGGCGGCGCCCTCGGCCGGGGCCATGGCGGTCGATTCAGCCGGCGTCGCAGCTGCCGGTTCGTTGTTGTTACAGGCGCCCAGCGCCATCAGCGCGCCGCCGGATACGGCGACGAGCATGAGATTGCGAAGATTTGTCATTGTGTTTCGTTCCCTTTGGGCCGCTCTCAAGGCGGTAACGGGAACGTTACGTTCGAAACCGCATAAAGGATGCGTGTGGCGCGACAAGAAATCGCAGCTTCACCATTCAGTCTTCGAATACGACCGTCTTTGTGCCGTGCAGCAAAACACGGTCTTCCAGATGGCGACGAACAGCGCGCGCCAGGACGCGGCGTTCAATATCTCTCCCCTTGCGGATCAAATCTTCGGGCGTGTCGCGGTGGCTGATCCGCTCGACGTCCTGTTCGATGATGGGGCCTTCGTCCAGGTCGGGGGTGACATAGTGGGCGGTGGCGCCGATCACCTTCACGCCTCGCGCGTGGGCCTGATGATAGGGGCGGGCGCCCTTGAAGCCGGGCAGGAAGGAGTGATGGATGTTGATGCAGCGTCCCTCCAGCTTGCGACTGAGGTCGTCCGACAGGATCTGCATGTAGCGCGCCAGCACGACCAGTTCCGTCCCCGTCTCCTCGATCAGCCGCAGCAGTTCCGCCTCCTGCGCCGGCTTGTCGGCGGCGTTGATCGGGAGGTGATGGAAGGGCAGGTCGCCCAGGTCGACATGGCCGATCTGCTCGCGCGGATGGTTCGACACGACCGCCGTCACCTGCATCGCCAGTTCGTCGATGCGCCAGCGGTACAGCAGGTCCGCCAGACAGTGATCGAACTTGGACGCCAGGATCATCACCTTACGCGGCGCGGGACCTCGCAGGGTCCAGTCCATGGCGAACCGCTCGGCCAGGGGCGCGAAGGCGGCGCGGATCGCGGTCTCGGCGTCGCCGTCCGCCGGCTCGAACACCACCCGCATGAAGAAGGTGGCGCTGGAGGCGTCGCCGAACTGTTGCGCGTCGGAGATGTTGGCGTCCCGCTCCAGCAGGAAGGCGGAAACGGCCGCGACGATGCCGTGGCGGTCGGGGCAGGACAGGGTCAGGATCATCAGGCGGCAGGCTTATCCGGGAGAAACTTCCCCAGTATGGCCCAGCTGTCCGCCTTTGCCGACAAGGATATTGCATGGGCGGGGCTGGATGACGGCAGATCGATCAAGGCGGCGCCCTTTACGTCGGCCAGGATGCGCCGCCCCAGTTTGCTCGCCAGCTTGCCATTGAATGCGACGCCCCGCAGGTTCGGCAGGCTTTCGACCAAGCCCCTCAGATCGGCTGCCTCCGGCGACCGGATCGCCGCATCCAGACTGCCCGACCGCTCCGCCGAGGCGATCACGTCCCACAGACCGACGCCGCGCGCCTTCAACCGGTCGAGCCGCTGCTCATAGGGTCGTGTCGCGAGGTCTTCTCCCAGCACCCCGCCGATCAGGGGCCAAAAGCCATTGCGCGGATGGGCGTAATACTGCGCCGCCTTCAGCGACGCGTCGCCAGGTAGGCTGCCCAGGATCAGAAGTCGGGTCTCCATGTCGACCACGGGGGCGAAGCCCTGCCTGCGGTCGCCGATAGGGTCCGTCACTTGACTGGCGGGTCGTCGCGCAGCCAGCCGGTGATCGAGCGGCGCTTGCCGCCGGCATAGGCGGCGACCGGCGCGACGGAGTGCATGCGGGGTGTCTTGAACACGGTCCAGACGTTGAAGCCAGGCTTGAAGCCACGCTCGATGTCCCCGTTCGCGTCGTGGAACATCAACTGGCCGCCCCAGTCGGGCCGCCAGTCGCGCGACAGGCCCAGCGTATAGGCCGCGCGCCGTTCGCCCACACCCGTGTCGTCATGCTGGGTCAGGAAGTCGCCGGGCCGGAACCAGGTCGCCTGGGCGTCGATCTTGGTCACGCTCGCTTCGCCCGTCACCGCCTTGGCGAAGGTGGTGAATGGGGTGTCGTTGAAGAATTGCAGCAGGACATGGGTGGCGTGGCCCGGATCCTTGCCGGTCAGTAAGGCCGGGATGATCGGATAGGCCAGATAGATGAAGGAGAAGCCGGTGCGGCCTTCCGACAAGGCGTGCTGGATTCTGGCGGTGACCGCCTCGCGACTCAACTCGGCCATGTCCTGCGGCGACAGCAGTTTGCCGCCTTCGGGCGTCTTCAGCGACAGATGCCAGGCCGTGTCGTGTTCCAGCGCGAGCGCCAGCCAGTCAGCGCTCTCCTGATTGAGCAGGTCTGGCACCTGCACCATGCCGTCGCGCGCATAGGCCTCCGCATAGTCGCGGGGATCGAGCCGGGGATTGAGCCGGATCGTGCGCTCGCTCATGGCCTCAGTCTCCGAACACCCGCTTGAACACCACGTCCACGTTCTTGGTGTGATAGTCGAGGTCGAACAGGGCTTCCAACTGGTCGGCGGGCAGGGTGACGCGGTCGTCGGCCTTCAGGAAGTCGATGAAGACCCCTTCGCCGCGCCAGACCTTCATGGCGTTTTCCTGCACGGCGGCATAGGCGTCCTCGCGCGAGATGCCGGCCTGCGTCAGGGCCAGCATGACCCGTTGCGAGTGAACAAGACCGCCCAGGCGGTCGATGTTCTTCTGCATGTTCTCAGGATAGACGTTCAGCCGCTCGACCACATTGGCCAGACGCTGCAGGGCGAAGTCCAGGTGGATGGTGGCGTCGGGGCCGATGCCGCGCTCGACCGAGGAGTGGCTGATGTCGCGCTCATGCCACAGGGCGACGTTCTCCATCGCGGGCGTCACGGCCGAACGGACCAGACGGGCCAGGCCGGTCAGGTTCTCGGTCAGGATGGGGTTGCGCTTGTGCGGCATGGCCGACGAGCCCTTCTGGCCCTTGTCGAAGAATTCCTCGGCCTCCAGCACCTCGGTGCGCTGCAGGTGACGGATCTCGACGGCGAGGCGTTCGACCGAAGAAGCAACGACGCCCAGGGCCGCGAAGAAGGCGGCGTGACGGTCGCGCGGGATGACCTGGGTCGAGACCGGCTCGACCTGCAGGCCCATCTTGTCGGCCACATACTGTTCGACGGCGGGATCGACATTGGCGAAGGTGCCGACGGCGCCCGAGATGGCGCAGGTTGCGATCTCTTCCTTGGCGGTGATCAGGCGGCGTTTGGCGCGCTGGAACTCGGCGTGATAGCCGGCCAGCTTCAGGCCGAAGGTCACCGGCTCGGCGTGAATGCCGTGGCTGCGGCCGACGGTCGGGGTATATTTATGCTCCTTGGCGCGGGTTTCCAGCGCGGCCAGAACCCGGTCGACGCCGTCGATCAGCAGGTCCGACGAGCGCGCCAGCTGAACCGCGAAACAGGTGTCCAACACGTCCGACGAGGTCATGCCCTGGTGCAGGAAGCGGGCTTCCTCGCCGACGATTTCCGACACATGGGTCAGGAAGGCGATGACGTCGTGCTTGGTGGTGCGCTCGATCTCGTCGATGCGGTCGGCGTCGAAGGTCGCGTCCTTGCCCTTGGCCCAGATGGCGTCGGCCGCATCCTGAGGGATCACGCCCAGCTCGGCCATCTTGGCAGCGGCATGGGCCTCGATCTCGAACCAGATCTTGTACTTGGTCTCTTGCGACCAGAGGGCGGCGGCGACGGGGCGGGAATAGCGCGTGATCATGGGCCGGTCGTGTCGGTCTCAAGGGGCTCGGAGTCAAGGTTCGTCGCTTGACTTCCGGTCGGCCTGTCCCAGATATCGGCTCAGAGGACGACCTCTCCCTTCATCGGGCATGACTGCCGGGACGACCCGGCTCGCCATGCAAGGGAGCACGTCATGGCCTGGATTTTTCTTCTTCTCGCCGGTCTTCTTGAAATCGTCTGGGCCGTCTTGATGAAGGCGTCGGCGGGTTTCACCAAGCCGTGGCCGACCGTGGGCATGGTTGTCTTCATGATCGGCTCGTTCGGCTTGCTGTCGATGGCGATGAAGACCCTTCCATTGGGCACGGCCTACGCCATCTGGACCGGCATCGGAGCGGTCGGCGCTTTTGTGGTCGGAGCCTTGTTCCTGGGCGAGCCGCTGACACCACTACGGATCGCGGGCGTCACCCTCGTGGTGTCGGGCCTGGTTGTGCTGAAGCTGGCGTCCAGCCATTGATGGTCGCCACGTTTCCAAGGTGAGGACGACATGGAACTGGTGATCGGAGACAAGGCCTATTCGACATGGTCGCTGCGGCCCTGGCTGGTGCTGAAACACTGTGGCGCGTCGTTCGACGAGATCGTCGTGCCGCTGAACCAGCCGGACACCGATCGCCGCCTTCGTGAGCATTCGCCATCCGGCCTCGTGCCGGTGTTGAAGGTCGACGGCGAAGTCATCTGGGACTCGATGGCCATCGCTGTCTGGGCGGCCGAACGCTATCCCGAGGCGCGGCTCTGGCCCGCCGACGCCCATGCGCGCTGGCTGGCGCGGTCTGCGGCCTGCGAGATGCATGGCGGTTTCAGCGCCTTGCGAACCGCCTGTTCGACCGGCCCCGATCACTGGATGGTCGGCCCCAGCCGCGCCCCCACGCCGCAAAATCCGGGATTGGACAAGGACCTGCGCCGCATCGTCGAACTGTGGCGGGGGATGCGGGACCGGTTCGGGGGCGGCGGGCCGTATCTGTTCGGAGAATGGTCCGTGCCGGACGCCTTCTTCACGCCGGTCGCGGCGCGCATTCGCCATTTCCAACTGGACCTGGCGACCCACGGCGACGACGGGACGGCCCAGGCCTATGCCGATACCCTGCTGGCCCATCCCGACTTCCGCCAATGGGAGGCCGACGCCTTGGCTTCAACGGGGGCTTAACGGGCGAAAACCATCCCGCCTGACGCTGCATTAAGCGGACGCTGTTATACGTTGGGCATGAAAAGCCCGCCCCTTCCGCACGATCCGGCCGAACCCGCGTCGCGCGGCATTCATCCGGTGATGGGCTATGGTTTGGCGGCCCTGATCGGCGCGGCCTTCTGGGCCAGCCTGCTGTTTGCGGTCTTCTAGCGAACGCCGGCGACGGTGGTCGCTTCGGCGATCAGGACCGGCTCGGCCTGGGGCGGCGGCGCGACATAGTCCAGCGAGACCGGCACGGCCTTTGCGCCCGACGCCAGGGCGTCCAGCGTCTTCAGCGGTGCGCCGAACAGGCGCTGATAGATCCAGTAGCTGGCCACGACCTTTTCGACGTAGTCGCGCGCCTGGGGCACGTCGATCGTCTCGATCAGCAGCAGGGGATCGGCGTCCGGTCCCAGCTTGCGCACCGCCGCCAGCATCGGGCCCGGCCCGGCGTTGTAGGAGGCCACGGCCCGCAGCAGGTCGCCCTGGAAGGCCGGCAGGGCCAGCATCCGGTTGATGTAGGTCTGGCCCAGACGCATGTTCACCGCCGGGACCAGCAGCTTGGACGGGTCGGAGACGAAGCTGCGATCCCCCGTCATCTCGGCCGCCGTCGTCGGCATCACCTGCATCAGCCCATAGGCGCCGACGCTGGAGCGGGCGTTGGGATTGAAGTCGGTTTCCTTCAGCGCCAGCGCATAGACCAGCGACTTCTCGATGACGAAACCGCCCTCGGGCGCCAGGTCCGGCATCGGATAGCGGGTGGCGTCGATACGGGTCGCGTCCGCATTGCCGACGGGCATGATGGCGCGCGCCAGGGCCGTCCACATCTTGGCCGCATCGCCGACGGCGGTGCGCAGGCCCGAACGCAGCTCGGTCTCGGCGTCGGCGCGACGTCCGACCTCGTAGAAGGCGACGGTGCGGCGGGCGCGGGCGTCGGCCTGGACGAAGGCTTCCAGCGCGGTCGGCTCGACGGCGGCGCTCTGGGGCACATAGGCGGCGCGGCGCAGGCGCGGCTCGGCCTCATAGGCGCGGGGGCCCATGTTTTCGATGGGCGGCTCCTCGCCCAGCTGACGCAGGGCGATCTGACCATAGAAGGTGGCGGGCCACTGGGCCGACAGGCGCAGATAGTCGGTCACGCGATCCTGGCGGCCCGACTGGCCGGCTGCGCGTGCGGTCCAGTAGGCGGCGCCGGCGCGAACCCAGGGGTCTTCGGTCGGATCGTTGGCGACGCGTTCGAAGGCGGCGAAGGATTCATGGAATTGGCCCAGTCGCCATTCCGCCAGGCCCACGGTCCACCAGTCGCCGATCTGGCGGCCCATGGCCGAGGCGCCGGTCAGGTCGTCGTTGTTGTAGGCGACGCGCGCCGCCTTGGCCGGATCGTCGACGCCGCCGCCGCCCGAGACAGCCGTCACCAGACTGTTCCAGGTGCGTCCGATCACGCCGCCGGGCCGCACCGGCTCGGGCGCGCCGTCGGGGCGGCGACGCAGGGCCAGGGTATAGACGCGGTCCGCGCACGGCAGGTCGGAGTAGTTTTCCAGCCAAGCCGTCAGCTCTTCATAGGTGGCGACGTGATCCGGGTGGAACAGGCTCTCGAACTCGACCTGACCCAGCAGGACCCGGTCCTGCGCCTGGCGCGCCGAGGCGCGGGCGGTCTCGATGTCGCCGCGCCGCAGGGCGTCGAAGGCGGTGGTGTAGGAGATGCGGTCCGCAGAGCTGAGCGCGGTGGGCCGCGTGGAACTGGCGCTCGATTCGGCCGTTGATCCGTAAGGTGTCTCGGCGATCGCCGCGCCTGCCAAGGCGCTGAAAGCGACAGCAAGCGTTGGCGCGAGGAACGCGCGGCGGAACAGAAACATAAGCGGCGGCCCCCTCGTTGGCGACGCGCGTAAGATACTAGGCGCGTGTATGGCGATCGGTCGTCAGCATGCGAGCATGCAGCGATTAGCCTTGTTCTTCAACCGAGTCCGTTTCAAGGCGAACGGCCAGCGAGAGCAGGTCGCTCCACACCTGACGCTTGGCCTGGGGCTGACGCAGCAGGAAGGCCGGGTGCAGGGTCGGCATGACGGGGGCGGACACGGCGCCCTCGGCCAGACGCCATTCCTTCCAATTGCCGCGCAACTTCATGATCCCTTCTTCAGCCTGAAGCACGGACTTGGCCGAGGCCGCGCCCAGCAGCAGCACGGCCTTGGGCTGCAACAAAGCAAAGGCGCGCTCGACGAAGGGGGCGCAGACGGCCTGCTCCTGCGGGCTGGGCGTGCGATTGCCGGGCGGACGCCAGAAGACGGTGTTGGTGATGAAGACCTTGTCGGTCAGGCCTGCCGCCGCCAGCATCCGGTCCAGCAACTGACCGGCCTTGCCGACGAAGGGCTGGCCCATCCGGTCCTCGTCCCCGCCGGGGCCTTCGCCGATGATCAGGACCGAGGCGTTGGGGTTGCCGCGCCCGAACACCGACTGGGTCGCGCCCATGCCGCGCAAGGGGCAGCCCTCGAAGGCCGCAACGGCCGCCGCCAGATCCTGAAGCGTCGCTGCGCCCGACGCCAGTCGTCGCGCCTCGGCGATGGCGTCCTCGGCGTTGACGCCGGCCAGCGGCATGACGACCGAGGCGGTCGCCTTTTGCACGGCTTTTACCGCCGGCGGCGGGGCCACATGGGTGTGGTCGACGGGCGCGTCGCCATAGCAGGCGTCCACCCCCGCATCCCGCCAGAAGGCGAGCAGGCTTTCGACTGCAGCGATGTCATGGGGTTGCGCGTTCATGTCTCGGGCTACCGATAAGCCTTGACCGCCCTCGCGTCACCTTCCGATAAGCGGCATAACCACACAGACAACCGGGATTCAGGGGAAATCATGGCCGAAGAAGCCATCGAAGGCGGCGCGGAGAACGCCCGTCAGGAAGCGATCATCGACAATCTGCCGCCGCTGGAGGCGCTGGACGGCGTTGAACGAGAGGTCATGGAATACGATGTCGTGATCGTCGGCGGCGGACCGGCCGGCCTTTCGGCCGCCATCCGCCTGAAGCAGCGCGCGGAAAAGGACGGCAAGGACATCACCGTCGCCGTGCTGGAAAAGGCGGCCGAGGTCGGCGGCCATATCCTGTCGGGCGCGGTCATCGATCCCAAGGCGCTGAACGAGCTGTTCCCCGACTGGAAGGAACGCGGCGCGCCGCTGGAGACGCCGGTCACCAAGGATAAATTCCTGCTGCTGGGTCCGCAGGGCGAGGCGTCCCTGCCCATGCCCCTGCTGCCGCCCTTCATGCACAACCACGGTTGCTACATCGCCTCGCTGGGCAATGTCACACGCTGGCTGGGCGAGCAGGCGGAGGCGCTTGGCGTCGAGGTCTATCCCGGCATGGCCGCCAGCCACGTCGTCTGGGAAGAGGAAATGGGTCGCGTCAAGGGCGTGGTCGCCGGCGTGTTCGGCATCGACCGCGAGGGCAAGCCGACCGGCGAATTCCAGCCGGGCATCGAACTGCACGGCAAATATGTCTTCATCGCCGAGGGCGTGCGCGGTTCCCTGGCCAAGACCATCATCGCCAAGCACAGGCTTCAGGACGGCAAGTCGCCCCAGAAATACGGCATCGGCCTGAAGGAGCTGTGGCAGGTGCCCGCCGAACAGCACCAGCCCGGCCTGGCCCAGCACACGACCGGCTGGCCGCTGGACGAACACACCGGCGGCGGCAGCTTCCTGTATCACTTCGGCGACCGCTACGTGGCCGTCGGCTATGTGGTCCACCTGAACTACAAGAACCCGTTTTTGTCGCCGTTCGACGAGTTCCAGCGGTTCAAGCACCACCCGTCCATCGCCCCGCACCTGGAAGGCGGCACGCGTGTTTCGTACGGCGCCCGCGCCATCACCGAGGGCGGGTTGCAGTCGATCCCGAAGCTGAGCTTCCCCGGCGGCGCGTTGATCGGCTGTTCGGCCGGCTTCGTGAACGTGCCCCGCATCAAGGGCAGCCACAACGCCATGAAGACCGGCATGCTGGCCGCCGACGCCGCCTATGACGCGGTTCAGGCCGGGCGGTCGGGCGACGAACTGGTCGAATATCAGACCGCGTTCGAAAAGAGTTGGGTCTTCAAGGAACTGTCGGTCGTCAAGAACGCCAAGCCCCTGTTGTCCAAGTTCGGCACGACCCTGGGGGGGGCGTTCGGCATGTTCGACATGTGGTGCCGCACCCTGCTGGGCGGCTGGTCGCCGATCCCGACGCTGAAGCACGAAAAGACCGACGCCGCCTCGAGCGGGCTGGCCGTCGATCACAAGGAAATCCGCTATCCCAAGCCGGACGGGAAGCTGTCGTTCGACAAGCTGTCGTCGGTCTTCATCTCCAACACCAACCATGCCGAGGACCAGCCCGCGCACCTGAAGCTGCTGGACCCGTCCAAGCCGATCCAGGTCAACCTGCCCAAATACGGCGAGCCGGCCCGGCTCTACTGCCCGGCGGGCGTCTACGAGGTCGTCTATGCCGACGAGGTCGCCAAGACCGATCCGCGTTTCGTCATCAACGCCCAGAACTGCGTCCACTGCAAAACCTGCGACATCAAGGACCCGTCGCAGAACATCGTCTGGACCACGCCCGAGGGCGGCGGCGGTCCCAACTATCCGAACATGTGATGGAACGGGGCAGGGGCGCGTTCCGCCCTTGCCCGCCGCCGCAAAAGCGTGAAGGGTCGAGGCATGATCGCCTCCCGTTCGCGCCTGTTCGCCGCCTCCCTGACCGTGCTCGCCCTGGCCTTGGCCGGGCAGTCCGCAGCGCAGGAAATCACGCCCCCCGCGCCGACGCCGCAGACCCATCCGCCGGCGATCATCCTTGCGCCCGGCGAGCCCACGCCGGGCCAGGCGCCTTCGGATCAGGCGCCGTCCAGTCAGGACGCGGCACCCGATCCCCACATCATCATCACCGACACGCCGGTCACGCCGCCGATCCCTGCGGTCTGGGCTCCGATCCCCACCAACGCCGAAGGCCGCAGCGCCTATGGCCTGTATCTGGCGGGCAAGCTGGCCCTGATGCAGGGCGAGGGCGCCATCGGCTCGAACTATCTGGCCCAGGCCGAGCAACTGGCGCCGGAACAGCCGCGCGTGCGCGAACAGGCCTTCACCTCGGCCCTGCTCACCGGCGATCTGGATGTGGCGGCGGCGCTGGCCCCCACCGACGCGACCGCCTCGCCCGCCTTCGTCGAGGGCGGACGCCTGGTCCGGCTGGTTCAGGACTTCGTGCGCGGCGACGCAAAAACGCCCAACGCCGCCCTGGCCCAGCAACCCATCGGCTCTCCCCACGCTCGCGCCGGTCTGCTGGTCGCGCCGTGGATCGCGGCGGCGGCTGGGGACTGGACCCGCGCGCTTCAGCCCGCGCCGATCAGCGGCGATCCCCTGACCCTGGCCTTCGCCCGCATGAATCGCGCCGCCCTGCTGGAAAAGCGCCGCGACTATGCCGAGGCCGAGGTGGAGCTGAAGGCGGCCGCCGACGTGGCCTGGGTCGGCGCCCTGTTCAAGCGCCCCTATGGCGAGTTCATGGAACGGCGCGGCCGTCGCGACGACGCCATCGCCCTGTATGAGGCCGCGATCGCCGTCCAGCCCGTCGATCCCGGCGTCGTCCGCGCGCTTCAGCGGGTGCGCGACGGCGGTCGGCCGCCGGTCCTGCCCGACTTCCGCGAAGGCGCGGCCCAGGGCCTGATCACCGCCGCCGCCCAGGCGTCGGCCGAGCGCGGCAACGAATTCGCCGCCGTCTATCTGCGCCTCGCGCAGAACCTGCACGACGATGACGAGACCGAGTTCCAACTGGCCCAGGTGCTGTCGCGGGCAGGGCTGAAGTCGGCCGCCCGCAGCGCCCTGTCGCGCGTCGGGACCGACGATCCCCAGCTCTACGCCGCCGCCCGCGCCCAGCTGGCCATCGCGCTGGAAGAAGACGGCCAGTCGGACAACGCCTTGGCCGAACTGCGCCGCGCCGCCGCCGCCAGCCCCGACGACCGCCGCATCGCCCTGGTCCTGGCGGGTCAGTTGATGCAGTTGAAACAGCATGACGAGGCGCTGACCCTGTTGGACGGCCCGATCCTGAACGTCGCCGATCAGGGCGCCAGCGTCCACTTCCTGCGCGGCGCGGCCTATGAGGCCCTGGGTCGCACACCCGAGGCCGAGGCCGAGCTGTGGGCCGCGCTCCAGACCGCGCCCAACGACGCCGACATGCTGAACTATCTGGGCTATCTGTGGGTCGACAAGGGCCTGCGGGTCCAGGAGGGTGCCGACATGATCGCCCGCGCCCATGCGTTGGAACCCGACAACGGCAACATCCAGGATTCGCTGGGCTGGGCGCAGTTCAAGCAGGGTCAGTTCGAAACCGCCGTCGACACCCTGGAACAGGCCGTCGACAAGGAACCCGCCAACGCCGAGATCAACGACCACCTCGGCGACGCCTATTGGCGGGTGGGGCGCGAACGCGAGGCGGTCTGGCTGTGGAACCGCGTCCTGGTGCTGGAGCCCGAACCCGAGCGCCGCGCCGACGTCGAACGCAAGATCGCCAATGGGCTGGACGGCGCCGCGCCCGCCAAGGGCGTCTCTCAATAGTTTCCATGCCCGTGCTGACCGCCCTGGCTCCGGCCAAGATCAACCTGTTCCTGCATGTCGGGGCGGTGGACGCCGACGGCTATCATCCGCTGTCCAGCCTCGTCGCCTTCGCCGACGTGGGGGATCAGGTGTCTGTCGAACCGGCCGACAGCCTGTCTCTCGATGTGACCGGCCCGTTCGGCGAGGCGCTGGGCGCTGCCCCCGATAATCTGATTCTGCGTGCGCTCCGTTGCCTGGGCGACCTGTCAGGGATCGGAGAGCCGAAGCTGAAGGTGACGCTGGACAAGCGCCTGCCTATCGCGGCGGGGCTGGGCGGCGGCTCGTCCGACGCGGGCGCGGCGCTGAAGCTGGCGCGCCAGGCCCTGTCGCTGGACATCGACGATGTGGCGCTGGAAGCGGTCGCCGGCGTCGTGGGCGCGGACGGCCCGATGTGCCTGCGCATGCGCACTGCCTGGGCCGAGGGCAGGGGAGACGTGCTGACCGACGAACCGCGCCTACCCACGCTTCCGGCCGTCCTGTTCAACCCCGGCGTCCCGTCGCCGACCGGCGCCGTCTATCGGGCCTATGACGCGGGTCGGATGCGCTCGGCCGACCGTCCTGAAGCGCCGCGCGATTGGTCCGATGCCGCCGTCATCGACTGGCTGTCTGTTCAGCGCAATGACCTCCAGCCGCCGGCGCTGGCCCTGACGCCCGCCATCGGTGACGCGCTCGCCGCGGTCGCCGCTACGGCGGATGTCGCCTTGACCCGCATGTCCGGCTCGGGCGCGACCGTATTCGGCCTGTATCTCACCGAGGCGGCGGCCCAGGCGGCGGCTCGAACGCTCTCGGTCGCCCATCCAACAGCCTGGGTCACAGCAATGCGCTTGGCCGTTCAGTAGGGTTCGAGGTTTGTGGCCGAATACTGGCCATTCGCCCTCTGTAACGCGGATATCGCCAAGGTCTCGCCTCGATCATCACGAATGTTACCGATTGTATCAAAATCTCGGAACCAGATCACGGTGTTCTGATTTGAGTCCGCAGTTCCGATGACTGGAACGGATCGCCACCTCCCGGAAGTGATCCTCAAACAGAAAAAGGATATCGCCATGCTTCGTGCAAAACTGCTTGCCGCAACCGCCGTTGTCACCCTGATGGCCGCTCCCGCCTTCGCTCAGGACGTCACCCCGCCGACCTCGCCCGCCCCGGCCGAGGCTCCCGTGCCGCAAACCGATCCGTCCATGCCCGCCGCGCCCGAGGCTGCGGCGCCCGCCGCCCAGGCGACCGCCCCCGCCGCTTCGGAAGTCGCGGAAGCCACGCCGGCCGCCGGTGAGACCGTCGTAGACAAGCTGAAGGAGAGCGGCCAGTTCACCACCCTTCTGGCGGCCCTCGATGCGACGCAACTGACCGACACCCTGGCGACACGCCCGGCCATCTCGATCTTCGCCCCGACCGACGCGGCCTTCGCCGCCCTGCCTGAGGCCGACCGCACGCGCCTGATGGATCCGGCCAACGCCGCCGAACTGCGTCAACTGCTGCTTTATCACGTGATCGTCGCCGACGTTACGCCCGACCAGATCATGGGCAAGAAGGGCGGCGTTCCGACCGCCGCCGAGAGCCAGGTCCTGCTGGACGGCACCGGCTCGGCCATCAAGGCTGATGGCGCCACCGTGGTCAGCGCCGAACTGGACGCCTCGAACGGCGCCATCTTCCCGATCGACAAGGTTCTGAACCCGGCGAACTCGATGGCCGCCATGGGCGATGAAGAAGCCGCCGCTCCGGCTGAATCCGCAGCCCCAGTTGAAGAAGCTGCTCCGGCCGCCCCGGCCGCTCCGGCGACGACCCCGACGGGTGAACCGGCTGCTGCGACCACGACCACGGCCTCGCCCCCGGTCGCCAACCCGACCGACGGTCAGGTCGATCCCTCGGCCACGCCCCCGGTCGATGCGGCCGATCCCGCCGCTGACGGCGGTGACGAGGCCAACCCGACTCCCCAGTAAGATGGGGCGATAATACGGGTCACCCACGCGCTCGCTTGGTAGCGTGTTGAAGCGGAAGGCGGCGGGCCCTATGGTCCGCCGTCTTTTTTGCACCCCTCCCCACGAGCCCGATTTGACCACCTCGACCGAGCCGCTCGCGTTTCAGGACCTGATCCTGACGCTCCACCGCTATTGGGGCGAGCAGGGCTGCGCCATTCTTCAGCCTTATGACATCGAGGTCGGGGCCGGCACGCTCCACCCCGCCACGGTCCTGCGCGCGCTCGGCCCCAAGCCTTGGAAGGCTGCCTATGTTCAACCGTCGCGCCGCCCCGGCGACGGCCGCTATGGCGAGAACCCCAACCGGCTCCAACACTATTATCAATACCAGGTCATCCTGAAGCCGAACGCGGACAATCTTCAGGAGCTCTACCTGGGCTCGCTGGCCGCCATCGGCATCGATCCGAAACTGCACGACATCCGCTTCGTCGAGGACGACTGGGAGAACCCCACCGTCGGCGCCTGGGGTCTGGGCTGGGAGGTCTGGTGCGATGGGATGGAGGTGACGCAGTTCACCTATTTCCAGGGCGTCGGCGGCATCGAGGTCGATGTGGTCTCGGGCGAGCTGACCTACGGGCTGGAGCGTCTGGCCATGTATGTGCAGGGCGTGGACAACGTCTATGATCTGAAGTTCACGAAAGAAGGTCTGACCTACGGCGAGGTCTTCCTGGAGAACGAGCGCCAGCAGTCGGAAGCCAACTTCCACGGCTATGACGTGGACGGGTTGAAGCGCCGGTTCGAGGATATGGTGGCCGAGGTTTCGCGCTTGCTAGACATGCGCGGCCCGCAAAACCAGCCCCTGGTCCTGCCCGCCTATGATCAGGTGCTGAAGGCCAGCCACCTTTTCAACCTGATGGACGCCCGTGGGGCCATCGCCGTCGCCGAGCGCCAGAGCTACATCGGCCGCATCCGCGAACTGTGTAAGGCCTGCGCCCTGGCCTATGTGGAACGCGAAAGGGCCGAAGCATGAGCCTTCGTACATCCCTGATCGCCGTTGTCGGCGTCTGCGCCCTGGCTCTGGCCGCCTGTGATCCCAAGCCCGTCGCCGAAACTTCGGGGCCGGGCGACGACATCGTCCAGTTCGAGCAACAGAACACCGAGATGAATGCGGCGATCGCTCAGGCTAAGGCCAGCTTGCCCGTCTTCCTGGCGCGCCTAGACGCAAACCAGATTCAGCCCACCGACAGCCTGAAGGTCGGCTTCCCGGCCGGCGAAGGGCACGAGCACATCTGGGTCAATCAGATCGCACGCGAGGGCGATCAGTTGACCGGCGTTCTGGCCAATGAGCCGAACGCCATGCCCGGCCAGCACAGGGGCTCCGTGGTGGTCTTCCCCATCGCACTGGTCTCCGACTGGTCCTACGAGAAGAACGGCAAGCGGTGGGGCAACTACACCACCCGGGTCATGCTGCCCTACATCGCCCCCGAAGAAGCCGACGCTGTACGCGAAAGCCTGTCCGACACGCCGACTGAATCGAACGCTCTCTGATGCCCCAACTCCTTCTCGAAATCTTCTCCGAAGAAATCCCCGCCCGGATGCAACAGGGCGCCGCGCGCGACCTCGACCGCATGGTGTCCGACCGGCTCAAGGCCGCCGGTCTGACCTGGGACGCGCTGACCACCTATGCCGGTCCGCGCCGCCTGACCCTGGTGATCGACGGCCTGCCCGTCGCCACACCCGACCGCGAGGAAGAGGTCAAGGGCCCGCGCGCCTCGGCCCCGGAACAGGCGCTGGAAGGCTTCCTGCGCAAAACCGGCCTGACGCGTGATCAACTGACCGAGCGTGACGGCGTCCTGTTCGCCGTCCTGTCGTCCAAGGGCCGCGCCACCACCGATCTGGTCGCCGAGACCGTGGATCAGGTGATCCGCACCTTCCCCTGGCCCAAGTCGATGCGTTGGGGTTCCGGCACCTTGCGCTGGATCCGTCCGATCAAGCGCATCCTGTGCATCGTCGACGGCAAGGTCGTGCCGTTCGAGATCGACGGGATTCAATCCGACGCCATCACCGAGGGCCACCGGTTCATGGGCTCAGGCCAGCCGCTGAAGGTCAGCGACTTCGTCGACTACCGCGCCCAGTTGGAAAAGAACTTCGTCCTGATCGACGTGGCCGACCGCAAGCTGCGCATCCTGGAACAGGCCAAGGCCGCCTGCGCCGCGAGGGGTCTCGCTTTGGTCGATGACGACGGCCTGCTGGACGAGGTGGCGGGTCTCGCCGAATGGCCGACGCCGATCCTGGGCGACATGGACCCGCAGTTTCTGGCCCTGCCGCCCGAGGTCGTGCGCCTGTCGATGAAGGTGCACCAGAAGTATTTCGCCGTCCGCGATCCGTCGAAAGACGGCCTGGCCCCCAACTTCCTGGTCGTCGCCAATGTCGAGGCGACCGACGGCGGCAAGGCCCTGGCCGCCGGCAACAGCCGCGTCCTGAGCGCCCGCCTGAACGACGCCCGCTTCTTCTGGGACGAGGACCAGAAGGTCGGCTTCGACGCCTGGAACGCCAAACTGTCCGGCGTCACCTTCCACGCCAAACTGGGCACATTGGCCGAGCGCGTCGAGCGCATCGCGGCGCTCGCCCGCGAGATCGCCCCCCTGGTCGGCGCCGACCCCGACGAAGCCGAAATGGCCGCCCGCCTGTCCAAGGCCGACCTGCTGTCGGGCATGGTCAGCGAATTCCCGGAACTGCAGGGGATCATGGGCGGCTATTACGCCCGCCTCGCCGGCCATTCCGACGCCATCGCCGACGCCGTCCGCGACCACTACAAGCCGCAAGGCCCCGCCGACACGGTCCCGACCGCGCCGGTCACGGTCGCCGTAGCCCTGGCCGACAAGCTGGACACCCTGGTCGGCTTCTTCGCCATCGACGAGAAGCCTACGGGATCGAAGGATCCGTTCGCGCTGCGGAGAGCGGCGCTGGGCGTGCTTCGTCTGACTCTGAACAATGAGATCCGCCTTGCTCTGACCGACGACGCTTTCGCTCCTGCGATTGCGCTGATCACAGGGCAGGGCAAGGTAGATCGTCAGGTCGATAAGCTGTCCCTTGGGTCAGAACTGGCGTCATTCTTCGCCGACCGCCTGACCGTCCTCCTGCGCGACCAAGGCCAACGGCACGACCTTGTCGCCGCCGTCTTCGCCCTGGGCGATGACGACCTCGTCCGCATCGTGCGTCGGGTGGAGGCGCTGGCCGCCTTCCTCGCCACCGACGACGGGGCCAATCTGCTGGCCGGCTACAAGCGCGCCTCCAACATCCTGCGCGCCGAAGAGAAGAAGGGGCCGCTGCCGACCGGCATGGTCCAGACCGGCCTGCCGAACCAGCCCGAGCCCGAGACCGTCCTGGCCTTCGCCGTCGGCGCCGCCCGCACCGCCGTCGAGGCCGCGCTGGAGACCGAGGACTTCGCCGCCGCCATGACGGCTCTCGCCGCCCTGCGCGCCCCGGTAGACCGTTTCTTCGAGGACGTGCTGGTCAACTCCGACGTGGCCGAGGAGCGCGACAACCGCCTGAAGCTGCTGGGCCAGGTCCGCGACGTGATGGGCCGGGTCGCGGACTTCGGTCAGATCGCGGGGTAGGGACCGCATCCCTGCTTCCCTCTCCCATTGGGAGAGGGCTTGAGCGCACGACGGCAAAGCCGGCGTTCTTGCGCGAAAGGGTGAGGGGCGGGTGGTGCGAGTTGGCCCACCGGCCGACCCTCATCGGGCCCTTCGGGCCACCTTCTCCCACTGGGAGAAGGGCGCTGAAAACCTGAGCCAGGAAACCGGTTACCCCCTCACGCATTGTTACATCCGCCATGGTCAAGCCGGTTCCTCCGCGCTAGATCGTGCTGCATGTGCGAGCGGGGGCAACCCGCCGGACGATCCGAAAAGCTCAGGGACTGCAATATGACCAAGTGGGTGTACGGCTTCGGCGGAGGCTCCGCCGACGGCGACGCGTCGATGAAGAACCTTCTCGGGGGCAAGGGCGCCAATCTGGCGGAAATGTCGTCGCTGGGTCTGCCGGTCCCTCCTGGCTTCACCGTCACCACCGAAGTCTGCACCCACTATTACGCCAACGGCGAGACCTATCCCGCCGATCTGGAAGCCCAGGTGAAGGCCGCCCTGGATCACGTCGAGGGCATCGTCGGCAAGACGTTCGGCGACGTGAATAACCCGTTGCTGGTCTCGGTCCGCTCGGGCGCGCGGGCCTCGATGCCGGGCATGATGGATACCGTCCTGAACCTGGGTCTGAACGATCAGACGGTCGAGGGCCTGGCCAAACTGTCGGGCGACCGCCGTTTCGCCTTCGACAGCTATCGCCGCTTCATCACCATGTATTCGAACGTCGTGCTGGGCCTCAGCCACGACGATTTCGAAGAGGTGCTGGACCAGCACAAGGACCGGCTGGGCGTCACCGTCGACACCGATCTGAAGGCCGAGGACTGGCAGAAGGTGGTCGCCGACTACAAGACCGTAGTCGAGCGCGAGCTGGGCCACCCCTTCCCGCAGGATCCCAAGGACCAGCTGTGGGGCGCTGTGGGCGCCGTCTTCGCCAGCTGGATGAACGACCGGGCGAAATTCTATCGCCGCATGCACGACATCCCCGAGAGCTGGGGCACGGCCGTCAGCGTCCAGTCGATGGTGTTCGGCAATATGGGCGAGACCTCGGCGACCGGCGTGGCCTTCACCCGCAACCCCTCGACCGGAGAGGCGCGCCTGTACGGCGAGTTCCTGATCAACGCCCAGGGCGAGGACGTGGTGGCGGGCATCCGTACGCCGCAAAGCCTGACCAAAATCGGCCGCGAGGAGATGGGCGAGACCGCCCCCTCGATGGAAGAGGCCATGCCCGAGGTGTTCGGCCAGTTCGTCGAGGTGGTGAACACGCTGGAGAGCCATTACCGCGACATGCAGGACATCGAGTTCACGGTCGAACAGGGCCGGCTCTGGATGCTGCAGACCCGCAACGGCAAGCGCACGGCCAAGTCGGCGCTGAAGATCGCCGTGGATCTGGCGGCCGAAGGCGTCATCACCCAGGAAGAAGCCATCAGCCGTGTCGAGCCGTCGGCTCTGGACCAACTGCTGCACCCGACGCTGGACCCCGATGCGGCACGCACCGTGGTCGCCGCCGGCCTGCCGGCCTCGCCCGGCGCCGCCACCGGCAAGATCGTCTTCGACGCCGACGAGGCCGAGCGCATGTCCGGCCTGGGCGAGGCGGTCATCCTGGTGCGCGAGGAAACCAGCCCTGAGGACATCCACGGCATGCATGCGGCGCGCGGCATCGTCACGGCGCGCGGCGGCATGACCAGCCACGCCGCCGTCGTGGCGCGCGGCATGGGGCGCGCCTGCGTCTCCGGCGCCGGCGAAATCCACATCGACGAGGCCAAGGGCACGTTCACCGCGCGCGGCCGCACCTTCAAGACCGGCGAGATCATCACCATCGACGGATCGAAGGGCGAGGTGCTGGACGGCGCCGTGCCGATGATCGAGCCCGAGCTGACCGGCGACTTCCAGACCCTGATGGCCTGGGCCGACAAGGTTCGCCGCCTCAAGGTGCGCGCCAACGCCGAGACGCCGCTGGACGCCAAGACCGCGCGCGGCTTCGGCGCCGAGGGCATCGGCCTGTGCCGGACCGAGCACATGTTCTTCGACGACACCCGGATCGCCGCCGTGCGCGAGATGATCCTGGCCGACGACGAGGCCGGCCGCCGCACGGCCCTGGCCAAGATCGCGCCGTTCCAGAAGTCGGACTTCGTCGAGCTGTTCGAGATCATGGCCGGCCTGCCGGTCACGGTGCGCCTGCTGGACCCGCCGCTGCACGAGTTCATTCCCCATACCGAGGAAGACATCGACGCCCTGGCCGCCTCGTCCGGCATCGACGCCGACAAGCTGAAGCGTCGCGCCAAGGAACTGCACGAGACCAACCCCATGCTGGGCCATCGCGGCTGCCGCCTGGGCGTGGCCTATCCCGAGATCTACGAGATGCAGGTCCGCGCCATCATCGAGGCGGCGCTGGAGGTGCAGAAGACGTCGGGTCAGGCCCCGCTGCCGGAGATCATGCACCCGCTGGTCGCCCTGGGCCTAGAGATGAAGTTCCTGCGCGAACTGACCGACCGCACCGCCAAGGCCGTGTTCGAGGAGACGGGCCAGAGCATCGACTATCTGGTCGGCACCATGATCGAACTGCCCCGCGCCGCCATCCGCGCGGGAGATCTGGCCGAATACGCCCAGTTCTTCAGCTTCGGCACCAACGACCTGACCCAGACGACCTTCGGCATCAGCCGCGACGACTCGGGCCGGTTCCTGCAGGCCTATCTGGACAAGGGCATCTTCGAGACCGATCCGTTCGTGCGTCTGGACCAGGACGGCGTGGGCGGTCTGATCGAGATCGCCGCCGAGCGCGGTCGCGCGGTGCGTCCCGAGGTCAAGCTGGGCATCTGCGGCGAACACGGCGGCGACCCGTCGTCCATCGCCTTCTGCGAGAAGGCCGGTCTGGATTACGTCTCCTGCTCGCCCTACCGCGTGCCGATCGCCCGGTTGGCGGCGGCCCAGGCCGCGCTGAACGTGGAGCGCGAGAAGGACCGCTAGGCCTTCTGCACGTCAGAAACGCGAAAAGGGCGGTCTCTGCCGAGGCCGCCCTTTTTCTTTGTCACAAAACCGCCAACCTTGGCGGAACGCCGTATGTGTCCTGGCGTCCACAGGCATTCGTTGTGTTTTTTAGCCTCTGGAACAGATGAAGGCCTGACCTATTTAAGCTCTCGCTGGATGGGGCTGATGATCGGTCCGGTCATCACATCTAGGAGTTAATAAGAAACAATGCGTAACATTCTTCTCGCCGCCGTCGCCGTTTCCGCAATCGCCGCTCCGGCCTTTGCTCAAACCAATCCAGAGCCGCGCGGTTACGGCTCGCTGGGTTACACTCATCTTGAAGGCGACAATGCAACGACGGGCGCCGTCACGGGTCGTCTGGGCGTAAACCTCAACCGTTACATCGCGCTGGAAACCGAAGCCTCGGTCGGCGTCAAGGACGACGACTTCACCGTCGCCGGCGTCGATGGCTCGATCAAGCATGAGTGGGACGCCGCCGGTTATGTGGTCGGCAAGGTGCCGGTCTCGGACAAGCTGGAACTGTTCGCGCGCGGCGGCTACGGCCACACCGAGCTGAAGCAGGAGTTCCCCGGCGCCAACACCGATGTGGGCGCTGACAGCTGGAACTACGGCGCCGGCGCCAACTACTACCTGGATGGCGTAAACGGCGTGCGAGCCGACTGGACCCGTCGCGACTACCGTGACGATGCGGGCAAGGCCGACGCCTATTCGGTCAGCTACATCCGTCGCTTCTGATCTTTAGGATCAGCTAGAACGACGAAGGCGCGCTCCGTAAGGGGCGCGCCTTTCGCGTTCAGGACAGTGATATCAGGCGAAGTCGCCCGCGAGGGCCCAGCGTTGAGAGCCTTCGCCGAACGGACGCACGAACCAGTCGCGGTATTGTTCGAAGGTCTCGATGATCTTCTGGCGCAGATCGGGCGGATTGACCGCCTCGCCGCGCTGACGTTTCATCGCCGCGACGCAATCGACCACCATATTCTGGTGCGCCGAACCGCCCATGCTCTTCAGCACGGCGGCAATATCCTTGGCCAAGCTTTCCAGCACCTGCTTCGGTGTCATGTGAGCCATCTGGGAAATCCCCTGTTCTCGACAATCGAATGCGTTGCAAAATACTGTGACAGTTTCAAGCGTGGCGGCGCAAGAATCATCATGGATGGGAATTAACCTGACATAACGCGGGTCACGCGCTTTGGTTCTCTTAAGGAGAAACCATGAAGAATTTCGATCCGGCAGTCGCCACGGCCCAGTGGCTTGCGACCCTGTCGCCCCAGGATACGGCCCGCGCCGTCGCCTATACCCACGGATCACACTGGCTGATCCTGTGGAGTTTCCTGGTTTCGGCCCTGGTCGCCTGGATCATCGTGCGCACCGGCCTGCTGGTCGCGATCCGCAGCCGGATCGAGCGCCGCCGTAATCGACCGCTGATGGCCAGTTTCGCCGTCGCCCTGGTCTATTCGATCATGAGCTGGGTGCTGACCCTGCCTTGGTCCATCTATGAAAGCTGGTATCGCGAGAAACAGTATGGCCTGACGAGCCAGGCTTTGGGCGGCTGGCTGGGGGAGGCGGTCATCGGCGCAGCGATCTCGGTCGTGATGACCGCGCTGTTGCTGGTCGCCATCTACGCCCTGATCCGGCGCGCGCGGCGGTTTTGGTGGGCCTGGGCGTCGGCGGTGACGGCGGCCTTCATCGTCATCGGCCTGGTGCTCGCCCCGCTAGTGATCGAGCCGATCTTCAACACCTATACGCCCGCGCCGAACGGCCCGGTGCGCGACGCCGTCGTGGCGCTGGCCAAACAGACCGGCACGCCGTCGGACAAGATCTTCATCTACGACGGGTCCAAACAGTCCGACCGCTACACCGCCAACGTCTCGGGCCTGTTCGGCACGGCGCGGGTGGCGATGAGCGACACCATGTTCAAACAGAACGCGGACCTGGCTGAGGTGCGCGGCGTCGTCGGTCACGAGATGGGCCACTACGCCCATGCCCACATTCTCTGGACGGTCGGGGTGCTGGTGCTGCTGTCGGCCCTGGCCTTCTGGCTGACGGACCGGCTTTACCCGCTGGCGCACCGACTGCTGAGAGCAGACCGCGTGGGCGACATCGCCGATCCCGCCGGCCTTCCGATCCTGGCCCTGGTCCTGGCCTTCCTGGGCGTGCTCGGCACCCCGGTCTTCGCCACCCTGACGCGGACGATGGAGGAGGACGCCGATCATTTCTCGCTGGTCCACGCCAATGCGCCGGACGGCCTGTCCAAGGCCTTGATCAAGACCGCCGAATACCGCGCCCCGTCGCCCTCGGCCGTAGAGGAGTTACTGTTCTACGATCACCCCAGCGTCGAGAACCGCGTCCGTCGGGCGATGGAATGGAAGGCGACGCATCCGCCCCAAGACATGCCAGGGCAACCGACGCGTCCGTAAGGCATTGAAGGCTCCGCCATCCAGCGGAGCCTTTGTCTGATGATCGACCTCTATCGCGGCTTCGGCCTGGGCGTTCCGGCGCTGATGGACATCGCGCCCTTGATCGCGCGCGTCGTGGTCGGAGGGATGTTCTTCCTGTCCGGCTTCTACAAACTGTTCACCCCGGCCCAGGCCGAGAAGATGCAGAAGACCATGGTCGAGGCCGGCGTCGCCGCCCCGCGCCAGACCGCGCGGTTCGTATCGGTGTGCGAGTTCGCCTTCGGCGCCCTGTTGATCATGGGCCTGTTCACCAGCCTGGCGGCGCTGGTGCTGCTGGTCATCTGCGTCGTGGCCCTGGTGACGGTGGCGTCCAAGTCCGTCGAGGGCGCCAGTCTCGGCTATCGCCTGTCCAGCTATTTCGACCTGCCCGAGACCCTGCTGATGGTCATCCTCATCTGGCTGATCGCCAACGGGCCGGGGCTTTGGAGCCTGGACTTCGTCCTGTTCCTGCCCCGGCTCTAGGGCACGTTAAGGTAAGAGCCTGATTCACGCTTCAGCCGGAACCGCGACGCGGTTCCTTCCGAAACGATCAGGCTCTACGCGCGCTTCCTGACGAAGACCGTCCCGGCGGAATAGCCGGCGCCGAAGCTGCAGATCAGGCCCGTGTCGCCCGGGGCGAACCCGTCGTTGTGCAGATGGAATGCGATGATCGACCCGGCCGACGAGGTGTTGGCGTAGTCGTCCAGGATGATGACGTTCTCGTCCGCCGAGGGCTCACGCCCCAGCACCTTTTTGCCGATCATCGTATTCATGTTGATGTTCGCCTGGTGCAGCCACAACCGCTTCAGGTCGTGCGGATCAAGGCCCAGTTCGCCGCCGTGATCCACGATCATGTCCGACACCATCGGCACCACGTCGCGGAAGACCTTGCGGCCCTGCTGGATGAACAGCTTGTCGTTCTGCACGCTGTCGTCGGCGGCCGGTGTGTCCAGATGCGCGGTGTCGCGCGCGTTGCGGTTCAAAAAGCCGAAGTTGTTGCGGATATTGTTCGAGAAGGTCGTCTTCAGCCGCGTGCCCAGCACGTCCCAGCCGCCCGGTCCCGCCGTCTCTGACGATTCCACGATCACCGCCGTGGCTACGTCGCCGAAGATGAAATGGCTGTCGCGGTCGGTGAAGTTCAGGTGGGCCGAACAGACCTCGGGGTTGACCATCAGCACGGCCTTGACCGAGCCGCCGGCGATGAAGTCCGTCGCCGTCTTGATGCCGAATGTCGCCGAGCTGCACGCCACGTTCATGTCGAAGGCGAAGCCATCGATGCCCAGGGCCTGCTGCACCTCGATGGCCATGGCGGGATAGGCGCGCTGCATGTTCGACGCGGCGCACAGGACGGCGCCGATCTCCGAGACCGGCTTGCCCCAGGCCTCGATCGCCTGACGCGCCGCCTTGACCGCCATCTCGGCCAGGATCGAGATCTCGTCGTTGGAGCGTTCGGCAAGGTTCGGAGCCATCCGCTCGGGATCGATGATCCCGGCCTTGTCCAGCACGAACCGGCTCTTGATGCCCGACGCCTTCTCGATGAACTCGGGCGAGGAGTGGGCCTTGGCCTCCAGTTCGCCGGCCTCGATCTGTGCGGCGTGGCGGGCGTTCCAGCCGTCGGCCCAGGCGTTGTAGCTGTCGACCAGCTCGGCGTTGGAGACCGACTGCTCGGGGGTGAAGAGGCCGGTGGCGGCGATGACGGCTTTGGACACGGGAAGCGGGTTTCCTTTACGAACCCCCTTAATAGGACGGCGGCGGCCTGCGGTCGAGACTAGCGATTATACCCGCAGCCCAGCGCTGGATCTGACCGCGCGGCGCCTTGGGCGTGGGCTGGTCGCGCGCCGCGATCAGGGCCTGGACCAGGTCTTCCGCTTCGCAGGGCCATCCCGAGGGCGTGACATAGATCGGATAGTGGATCAGTGCGGCCAGGATCAGGTGATCCACCGTCGCCCGGCGCTTCCGACGCGCAAACGCCAGCCGGTCGTCGGTCAGCCCCCATCCGGCATAGAAGGGCCGCCCATAGACCGACACGGCCTTGCCCCGCATCAGGGCCTCAAACCCGGTCAGGGAGGTCAGGGTGGCCACCCGGCGACAGGCGTTCAGGCAGTCGACGATGTCCAGTCCATCAGCGCTGGCGTCCACCGAGGCCATGGCCGACGCATCCAGCCGCCCCGGCCGGTTGCCCGCCAGCACATCGGGGTGATTGCGATAGATCAGGAAGGCGTCGGGATGATCGGACCGCGCGGCCTCGACCAGGGCCGAGTTGGTGGCCAGGTCCGGCTCGCACCCCAGCAGGATCGACTTGTCGTTCTCGACCTGGCCGACGACCAGCAGGATTTCGCGATCGACAGGCCAGCCGGCCGGCGCCTGGCCCTTCAGATTGTATTTCGACAGCCCGGCCTGGACGATGCGCGCGCCCAGCGCTGCGGCGCGCGCCAGCTGCTCCGGCGTGGCGTCCGTCGTCTCGATCAGGGTCTCCAGCCGCGACGGACGCGACGGGTCGTAATAGACGCCCTGGTCGTCCAGGGCGACCGACAGGGCCCCGACGAAATCCGACCCCAGGCCGCGCGAGCGGATGAAGCCGTCCTCCATCCGAACGGTGGGGCCGTCGAATGCGGCGGCCGCCTGACGCGTCGCCTCGCTCTCCTTGCCCGCCCACCAGATCAGCCGGCCGTTCGTCGCGGTCGCATGGGCGGCGGCCCGCGACGGCGACATGAAGTATCGCATCGTCGCCTTGGGCGAATTCAGCAGGCGGCGCACCGGCGGCCGCTTGGCCGGCGCGAACCCCACCGCCGACCACGACCCCGCCAGCCGGTCGGCCCGGTCGCGCAGCGCAATCAACCGCTCCACGGCTTGTTCGGCCTCGCAACCGTAGCCCGTCACCGGATCGACATAGCGGCTGTAGGCGATCAGGGCGGCGGCGGCGACCTGTTCGATCGATCGCGCAGCGCCCCGGCGTCCGGTCTGGACCGCATCGGTCGTCAGGCCCCAGCCGGAATAGAAGGGCCCCCCGAAACAGCGCACCGGCAGGCCGCGCAACAGCGCCTCGAACCCCAGGGCCGAGGTGACGCAATAGACCGCATCCACCGCCGCCAGCAGGTCGGCGGGCCGCACGTCCGTATCGACCAGGGTGACCCCGGCCAGGTCGGTCACGCAGCCGCGCTTCTTGCCCGCCGCCACCGCCGGGTGGCGTTTGACAATCAGTTGGGCGTCCGGCTCGTCGCGCCGGGCGGCGGCGATCATGTCGTCGAAGCTCTGCTGCGTCGCCAGACCATGGGCAATGGAGGCGTCGCCGAAGGTCTGGTCCACGATCAGCAGACGCCGACCGGGCTTCAGCAGGCCCGGATCCAGCGGCCCGCCCATGTTTGTCTTGGACACGCCCGAGGCGACGATCCGGTCGATCAGCCCCCGCGTCCGGGCGGTCATGGCGACGTCGCACCAGTCGTCGGCCGTCTGGATCAACTGCTCCAGCCGGCTGGGCCGCGTCGCATCATAATAGACGCCCAGATCGTCGACGATCAGGCTCAGGCTGGTCGCCCCCGCCTCGCCGATCCCGACCGACCGCAGAAACCCGTCCTCCAGCGCCACATAGGGCCGCCCGTTCTTCTCGGCCCACCTTCGCCCCGCCGCCGCCGTCGGCTTCATCCCCCAGCCGAGCACAGCCTCAACCTCGTCCCCCGGCAGGCGACGCAGGTTGTAGTCGGGCAGGAAGACGTCGAGAAAAGGGACCTTCAGCACGCCGGGCGCGCAGACCCAGGCCGAGATTTTCGAAGACGTGTCGGCAGGTAGGGTCAAGGCGGGTCCGCTGAGTTTCGACGCGAGGTTTAGGGCGGTTGCGTAAAGGCGGCTAGGGTCCACACCCGTCTCCTCCCCATTTCATGGGGAGGTGGCTCGAAGCGCAGCGGAGAGACGGAGGGGTTCTTCACCGCATCACAGGCGCCTGTGGGACTTCAAGAGCCCCTCCACCACGCTTTGCGCGGTCCCCCTCCCCAGGATGTGGGGAGGAGACGGTGTTCAGCCTTCCGCCCGCGTCAGCAGCGCCTTAGCCTGCTCCAGATGCAGCCGCTCGACCATCGCCCCGTCCACGCGGATCGCGCCCTGGCCTTCGACATCCGGCTGCGCAAAGGCCGCCACAACCGCGCGGGCCTGGGCGATCTCGGCGTCCGACGGCGAGAAGGCGGCGTTGGCCCCCGCGATTTGGGACGGATGGATCAAGCTCTTGCCGTCGAACCCGTACAGCCGCCCCTGCAATGCCTCGGCCGCCAGGCCGTCCGCATCGTCGATCCGGTTGAACACCCCGTCGATGGCCAGCAAGCCATTGGCCCGCGCGGCGGCGACCAGCATGGCCAGCCACGGCTTGAACGGTTCGCGATCCGGCGACGCTCCGGTCCCTAGCGCCTTGGCCAGGTCGTTGACCCCCAGCATCAGCCCATCCAGCGCCCCGTCTGCGGATGCGATGTCGCCAAGCGCCATCAGGGCGCGCGGCGTCTCGATCATGGCCCACAGGGCGCAGCCCTTGCCCAGGCCGGCGGACAGGGCGTGGACCGCCTCGGGCGTCTCCACCTTGGGCGCGACCACCAGCGTGGCCCCCGCCGCCTTCATCGCCGCCAGATCGTCCAGGCCCCATTCGGTGTCCAAGCCATTGATCCGCACGCCCAGGCGCGGCCCGAACCCGCCTTCCCGAACCGCCTCGACGGCGGCGGCGCGCGCATCGGCCTTGGCCTGTGGCGCCACCGCATCCTCCAGGTCCAGCACGGCGACATCGCAATCCAGCGTCCGCGCCTTCTCGATCGCCCGCGCATTGGAGGCGGGCAGATAAAGGACGCTGCGGACCCGGTCGCTTCGCATCAGACGCGGCCCGTGACGGGGATCAGGGCGCCGGTCATGGCGCGGCTCTCGGGCGAAGCTAGAAACAGGATCACCGCCGCCAGATCGGCCGACGCGACCCAGGTCGCCGGATCGGCGTCGGGCATGTCCTTGCGGTTGGCGGGGGTGTCGATGATGGAGGGCAGGACGGCGTTGACGGTGACGCGGGTGGTCTTCAGCTCTTCCGCCAGCGCCTGGGTCAGGGCGTGGACCCCGGCCTTGGCGGCGCCATAAGGCCCCATGCCGGCGCCGACCTTCAGCGCGGCGGCCGATCCGACATTGACGATCCGTCCCTCGGGCGAGGCCTTCAGCGCGTCCAGTGCGGCGCGGCTTGCGTTGACGGCGGTGGTGACGTTCAGGGCGTACATCCGATCCCAGGTCGGTTCCGCGTCGTCGGTCGTCTGCCAGACGAAGCCGCCGGCGATGTTCAACAGGGCGTCCAGCCGCCCGAACCGGGCGATGACCGCATCGACGGCCCCTTGCGCCTGGCCCGCATCGGTCAGATCGACCCCGCCGACCTCCAGCACGCCCTGCGGCACAGGGTGGCCCGCGGCATGATCGATGACGGCGACCTGCCAGCCGGCCTTCAACGCCGCCTCCAGCACCGCGCGGCCCAGGACGCCATGCCCGCCCGTGATTGCGACTGTCCGCTGTGTCATCCGTTCCTCCATGTCGCCGGGGACCATAGAGCCGGGCGCGGCGCGATCAACCTGCCGCGAAAACCTTCGCCATCAACCGTTCCAGCGCCGCCTGATCCTCGGTATCGAAGGCGGAGGGCGTCGTCGCATCCACGTCCAGCACCGCGATCAGTGCGCCCGAGGCGTCCAGCACCGGAACCACGATCTCGCTGGCCGAGCGGCTGTCGCAGGCGATGTGACCCGGAAAGGCGTGAACGTCCTCGACCAACTGCGTCGTGCGCGTCGCCGCCGCCGTCCCGCACACCCCGCGCCCGAACGCGATCCGCAGACACCCCAGCGTCCCCTGATATGGCCCGACCACCAGCTCGTCCGCCTTGTCCGGCGCCACCACATAGAAGCCGGTCCAAAAGTAATGCGCGAACGCATCCGCCAGCATCGAGGCTGCGGTCGCCATCCGCGCCGTCACGTTCGGCTCCCCCTCCAGCACGGCCAGGATTTCCTCCTCGACCTCCAGATAGCGCGCGGCCTTGTCCGAGGGACGATCGGTGCGAGCGACATAGGCCATGGGAGGACTCCGGGAGGGACAGGCTGGCGATATAGGCGAGCGCCCAGGCAAAGGGGAGGGGGCGACGCCATCGATCGATTTCGCCACACCGGGAACCCGTCGCGTCAGCCCCGTGTTGGCGGCTGGAAACCACGACGGAGCCGCACCGTGACATCGACCTCATCCAGATCACTCAGCCTGATGGCGACGCTAATATTATCGGCCGCCACCGCCGCCTGTGGTCAGGAAACAAGCGCGCCGAACTCTGCAGCCGATCCTCCGCCGCAGCAGGCTCCGCTCGCACCGACTTCATCCCCGACGCCCGCTCAGCCTCCGGCCAAGACTGATGCTGGCCATGAAGCGTCTGCATCCGCGCCCGCGCCGCCGGCCTCCTCGCGGCGCAAGTGCTATCTCGCCGTCGATGCCAAGGTCCTTGTCGATGAGCCGTGCCTGGTCTTTCCGTTCGGAGACGGCGGCTACACCCTGAACGCCTGGTCGGAGGGCAAGCCGAAGAACTCGCATTTCGCCGTTGTCGTCCTCAACGCCGACGGATCCGGGGCCGCGACCTGGAATGCCGATCCCGACGACGACAAGGCCGGCGATCCTCTGGGGACCGTCCGACTACGCGGCGATTGCTGGGTGAACGACCGGGCACGCATCTGCGTCAGCTGATCAACTTTTTACAGGAGGTGGTGTCGGGACCGTCTAAGACCGTCTTAGTCGACCATGGGGAGAGGAACATGCGGATGATCAGCCGATGGGGTCTGGTGGCATTGGCGCTGGCGCTGAGCGCCCCGACACTGGCCGAGGCGCTGGATCAGGAGTGCGGGGATGTCGCCAGGATCGTGGACCGAGCCTACCCCAACGCCGTCGCGCAAGGCGAGCGCGCTGTGCGTGTAGGCAACCGCACCCTGACGCTTCCCTCCGCGTCGTCCATTGATCCTCACGCCATGGTTTGTCGGCGCTGGCGTGGCCAGCCGGGCTGGTGTTGGTGGCCGTTCCGCTCATCGCCGAGGTCGGATCAGACTCAACCACGGGCGATCTGGATATCCTAGTCGTCGATGAAGCCACCGGAACGCCGCGCCAACGTCGTCGCCTTGCCCATGCCATGGATGACGACGCCGTTCGGATATCCAGCGTCGCGTTCGACACCGCCGCCTATCGCCTTGAGCCGGATCGACTGGCGTTCGGCGTGAGACGCGAATGGGCGGGGAGTTCACGTCCCAACCCGTTCCATGAGACGACGCTGTCCCTGTACGAGGTGCGAGGCGGCGGGCTTGCGCCCGTCCTCGAAAATCTGGTGGTCTTCCGCAGCGCCGGGGAATGGGATTTGTCCTGCGCCGGCCAGGCCGCCGTGACCGAGCGCATCCTGCGAATGATCCCCGGCCCGCATGGGCAGGACATTTCTGTGCTGGAGCGCCGGACACACAGCACTTCGAGCGAAACCAAGAGCGGAGAGTGCCGCACGGCAGACCGACCCGAGGCGCCCCGCACGATCCGCCTTCCATTCGACGGTGAGCGGTACGTTGTGCCTCAAACTCTCAAGAGAGGCTGACCGAGTGCAGCAAGCGCCAAGCTCGAACGTTCCTGGCGCAACCGAAGTGGTCTCAACACAGGGATTGTCGGCACCGCCTAAAAGTGGCTCAACCAATCCCTGAAAAACCGCTCAATTTCTTTGACTACCACTTAGTCAACCACTCAACGGTGCCTCAGTCGCATCTTGCATCGTTTCACGGCGCTAAGGCCTAACATTAAGCGCTTAGCATGTGCCACTCGCCAAACTCTGCGGCAGAGCCCCGCTGCTGACCTGCCATTTCGTGCGCTTGGTGAACTGAGAGGTGTAAAGCAAAAATCACCCTAATGCTGTCAGACGCTCGACTGGTCAGGATGGAGCGCAATGCAATCTGATCACCCACCGCCCAACATGCCAAAATGCAGGTTAAGGTTGTGTTGGGGGCGGATTGTGGGCATACAGATATTCATGCCCGATTTAAGTTCGCGGATTCCTCATGTCGTAGATAGAGCCGTCGGGGCTCGCGTCGTTACTCGCAGGCTCGCGCTTGGCATCAGCCAGAAGGTGCTCGCGCAGGACATCGGAGTGAGCTTCCAGCAGGTTCAAAAGTACGAGAGCGGGAAAAATCGGATATCGTCGTCTAGGCTTTCGAAGATTGCCGCCGCTCTCGATGCGCCGATGATCTATTTCTTTGAAGGTCTTCCGACCGGCGCCGACACCCATATCGACCAACCAGTCGTCACGCCTTGGGCGAACGAACTGATCACGCTGGAGTCGAACCTTCCTGCTAGCGCACGCAAGCTTATACTGAAAATGGCCCGGCAGCTCGCAACGCCAGACTTTACTGCAGGCTAGCCCACGAGACGGGGAGGCGCTCTGCCGGTGTCCGGGCAGGACAGACCGAGAACCGAGATGTCAGCCTCACCAAGCTTGAGCCCCAAAACGTCGAGGATGGGCGAGATCGCGCCGTCCAGCACCGGCCCCAACGGGGCGAGGAGATTGCCGACGGCCGATGCAAGGCCGCCAAGTGGCAGGCCGATCACGTCGAGTTCGAGACGCTGCAGGAGAGTGGTCACGAGGCCTGTCGCCAAGTTCCGGCTCTTCACGGTCTTGATCCGTCGTTGGGCGATATCGTCGGCGCTGAAGACAATGGACTGGGGCGCGACGTCCGCAACCTCGATGTCCGCCTTGCCCTTCACCGTCACCACCCCCAGCACGGCGGCGAGGGTCGCCTTGACCGGTACGACAGGCGTCTGGAAATCGTCCAGGCGCGTTTCGTCCACCGCACCCACCATGGCGCGCGCCAGACCTGGCCGTGCCAAGACGCGCACGGAGCGCGCCGGCGTGCAGCTCAGCCTTTCGAGCCGGGCTTCGGCGGGCGCCAGTTCGATCAGGATCGGCAGATTGATCTGGGCCAGACCTGACAATGACTGCGCCGTTCGCGTCCGAAGGTAGAGCCGCGCCTGGGCCGTGCGCAGGACGGGGTCGCCGCGCGCGGTGACGGCGATCCAAGGCGAGGTGTTCGGACGCTCGCCAATCGCCAGCGTCGCCTTGAGATCCGCGACGCCGGCCTGGGCGCCGAGCTTGAGATCGATCTGCCGGTCGCCGCCTGCGATTTCCGCGATGGCCATGACGAGATCCAGCGCGCTGACTTGGGCGTCCAAGCCTTCCCGCAGTCCCTGCCGGGCGTCGACCTCGGCGCCGATCAGGCGATCGACCTTGAGGTCCAGGCCGGCCGCCGCCGCAGTCAACCGTCCCAAGGCGCCGCCGTCGCGTCCGCCCGCCAGCGCCTTCACCACGCCGAGCGCGTCTCCGGCGTCCACTTGCGTCGCCAGAAGATGATCGTAGTCGCCCACGGTCACGCCCGCCTTGGTCGCCAGGGCGTCCGAGAACTGAAGCAGATTGACGTCCAGATCCGCCAGGGCGCGGTAATCCATCACGCTCAACGAGACCTGGCTGCCCAGCAGACCGCTCAGCACCTGATTGGCGACCCCTCCATCCAGCCTCGCCAGTCGCGAGCCGAGGCTGATCATCGCCTTCGGCGTCTGCGGCGCAGCAGCCGTCGCCTGGCGGGTGACCAGCACCTCGTCGCGGCCGAGTAGCCAGCGGCTGAAATAAACCGGCGCCTTGGCGGTGACCGTCACGCGCGCGGCGTCGATCTCGGATGCGCCGGCTTCGAAGCGGTCGGCCGGCTTTCGTGCAGGATCAGGCACATACCGGCCTGTTTCAGTCCCGATCACGCGGACGTTGGTGAGATTGAGGGCGACCGTCGTCCTGGCGGCCGCGTCGGCGCCATCAAGGCGCTGTGCGGCGGCCAGGGCCGCAAGATCTGCCGCCCCCTGCACCTTGCGTGCATGCAGGGCCAAGGCGCCGAGATCGACGGCGATCGCGGCCGCCAGACAGGCGAGGGCTGCACCAAATGCGCTGATGACGGCGACGCCGCCGTGCGCGTTCGCCCAGATCGATCGACGGTCCATGTCAGGGCGTTCCGATCTGGATGGCGGCCGAGCGGGCGATCCTCTTCGGCGGCTGCGGGAGAAAACCGCCGATAAGAAGCAGGGGATGGTTACTCAGGTCATAGGCGACGACGACCCGGAGCGCGGACTGGTCGATGCGCACTTCCGAGGACAGTCGCTCCGCCTGAAGGCCCATATCGCGTCCACGGGATTGGACCACCGCCTGCGCTAGGCGTGATCGTTCGGCCGCATCAAGGCCCGCGATGCCCGCGCGGGCGCCTTCGGCCGCCAGAGACTGAACCGACTGAGCGCTCAGGAACCAGAACCCGTAGACGACGATGGCGATCAGAATGGCGAGGAACAGAGGCCCCACGAGCGCGAACTCGACAGCAGCGGAGCCTTCACGGGACGGACGACGGGCGGATCGGATCATCGGCGCATTTCCTACACGCCTAGGTTATCTCATAGACTCGTATAACGAGTCGTTACGCTTTCAGGTTGCAATCCATGTCCGCTTCGATCCCGGTTCAAACTGACGACGCGGAGGGCTGATGGGCAGCAGTTCCCCAACCGCGGGGACACTCCAAGGCAAAGCGGTTTCGCCTGCCCGGCGCCGCCCCTCACCCGTGATCCTGCTCGATATGGGCGACGACGGCTTCAAGGTCCTGCTTGAGATCCTGATCTTCGGGCTCCTCCACATTGTAGCGCCACATTTCGACGGCCTCGAGCACCTCCGCGTGGTCAGCAGCATTCAACCATGTGAGTCGTAAGGGCGGCAGCACCGCGTCGAACTGCGGGTAGCACCCTCTGAACGCCTCGAGATTGGCGGCGTACAGGGATTGCGCCAGCCCTTCCGGCGTTTGACCCGGAGAGAGGCTGACGGCTCGCGTCTGCGCATCGGTGGCGATCAGGCTGTACGCCCTCGAGTCCAAAATCGTGACCGACATGGTCAGCCGACGGCGCGAAGGGCGGGTGTCGCCTGGCTCTCGATCCAGTTGATGACCCGTCCGACGGCCTGGACGTCCAGTTCGTCCGGGCGGCCGCCATGCCGCAGGTTCTCCAGAGCTGTCGCCAACACCATTCCGGCGTCCTCTGATCCCAAGGGTCTGTGTTTCAGAATGATCAACTCGAGGCGTTCGAGGTGATCGCTGTCGTCTGTTTCGACGGCGTCTCGCCGCGCCGCAAAGGCGGCGCCGATCATTTGAATTCTGGCAGCCATCAGGCCCTCCCCCTTTAAAACAGCCAAGAGATGTATGGATCTACTTTCCACAGGTTTAGGTTGCTCCTAAACGGTTAATGCTCTCTTTAAGCGCGGGGCTTGGGGGGGTGGCCCCGGACGTCTTCGCCGTCCGACTGATCGCCTGGAAGCTCACACGATTGGCGACTGCGGTACGGGCAACCCCGACGTCGTTACAAAACCGCTTGTCGATCGCTTACCCGCCACCCAATAAGACGGCGGCGCGCGAGACGATGGGCTTAGCGCCGGCCTACCGATCGGGGCAACAGGTCGCGATCGACGAAGCTGACGACCTTGGTCCCGGCGACGACCAGATGATCGATCAGGTTGATGTCGAGGGCTGCGGCGGCGCGACCGATCTGCGCGGTGATGTCGAGGTCCGACTTGGAGATAACGTCACTGCCCGAGGGATGATTGTGCACGAGAATCAGACCGCTGGCGGATAGCTCGAGGGCTCGTCGAACGACCTCCCGACTGTAGACAGGCGCGTGAGCGACCGTGCCCTCCGCCAAGGTCTCCAGAGCAATCAGTTGGTGCGCCTGGTCAAGGAAGAGGACTAGGAACTTCTCGCGGGGCTCCGACGCCAGGAGGGCGCGAAGATAGGTACGCAACGACGACGCATTGGCCAGAACGGGTCTGGCGGCGATGTCCGTAAAAAGGATGCGACGCCCGAGTTCCCGGGCCAGCTTCAGGTGAAGGGCGGCGGAGGACGAGACGCTGCGCGACGTCGTGCTCTGCGCGTTCGGCACGATCTGCTGAAGGCTCGGCAGAGACGCCGACAACACCCCGCCAAGATGTCCGAATCGGTGAAGCAGATGATCTGCGCGATCGGCGGAATCGGCGTCGAGCGTGCCGTGATACAGAAACAGGGTGAGAAGCTCGGCGTCGGTGAGGATCTCAAGCCCCTGCGCCATGGCGCGCTGTTCGAGGGGATGGTCGCCGATGGCCGTCACGTCCCGTCCCTGGACAAACAGGCCGGACACCGCCCCGTGAGAATCCCGCATCGGCTCGTAGGAAATGTCCAGACGGCGTTTGGCGGGCTGACCTTCCGGCGCGTCGTCGAACCTAGCCGGCTTGTCTCGCATAAAGACCGGCTCGCCGGTCATAAAGGCTTTACGCGGCGCGTCGGCGAAACCCTGGTCGTTCAACTCAGGGAAGACGTCCGCCCGCGCCTTGCCGATGAGCCCCCGGTCGCCGAAGGCCTCGCGATGCGCGGCATTGACGAACTCGAAGATGTGGTCCGGACCGCGAAGCACCGCGATGAAACTTTTCATGCTCGCCGCCGCTCCGCAATTTCTGCGTCGCACAAAGCTCGCCTCGACTCTGGACACTGTCAACCCAGAGTATTGCCTCTATCCTAGGGCATAACGTAGAGTTGAGACTGCAACGAGGGCACGACCTCAGTCGGCGTCTTCACCGGCGAGGACCCGAACGAAGTCCAGAGCGAGTTTCTGCTTGCGGATCGACAGCTGGGGGACCAGTCGCGACAGTTCGATCGCGGACCGGGTCGTCTTGGTCGTGTGCTCGAATGCGGCAGCCTGATCCTCGGCCACACCCCCTGCATCTTGCGCGAAATCCTCGAAGAAATGACTGATATCGACGGCCAGAAATCGGGAGATGTCCCAGAGTTTGGACGCGGATATTCGGTTCGTCCCCTTCTCGTACTTCTGCACCTGCTGGAAGGTCAGCCCTATGGCGCGACCGAGGTCTGACTGGCTGAAGCCGCGGTGCAGGCGCAGCGCCGCGACTCGTCGACCGACGTGGCGATCGACCGGATGAGGTCCACCGACGGAGGGTTTGGTCGTCGTCATGCTGCTCCTAGCTTATAATTCGCCAAGCTGCGGGAAACCTTAACCTAGACTGTGGCGGCGCCATGTCCGGGCCTAAGTACACCTTCTTCTGAGGACGTCAGCGGATGAACCGAGAAGACCTAATCGAGGCGTTGCAATCGTTTGAGCAGAGGCAGGTGCTCGAAGGCATTGAGCATCTGTATCTGTTCGGATCGTTTGCACGTGGCCAAGCGACCTCCCGGTCCGACGTCGACATCGCTTTCGACGTAAGGCCCGAGTTTGAGTTGAAGTTCTCGCTGATCGACCAGTGACGAATTCAGCGAGAAATCTCAGCATCATTGAACCGCAAGGTCGATTTTGTGGAGCGAGCCTATCTGCGCCCCCGCATCGGCGGCTCGCGACATGGTTTGCATCTTTTGACCACTCGTTCAGATCCTCAGACCTCACGGTCCCACCTAGCTTACCGATCGCGCGAAAACGGCCGATGGCGGGCCACAATGCCGTCCTAGCGGATCGATGGTTGTCTGCGTCGGCTATGATTGAGGGGAGCGTAGGATTGCACCCTTCTGGCTCTCACTTCCTTCTCAACAATTCGCTCCAACTCGTCGCGCTTGTGAAAACCGCGACCTAGCGACGATTTGAGATCGTAGGCCTCAAGGTGTCGCCACAGATGCCGGGGCATCACACCCAAACGCGCTGCGGCCTCTCTGGTGTTCATCCAGGCCTCGCTGAACTCCTCAACTTCACGTCGCCGGTATCTGGTCCGCTCTTCTGGAATTGGGAGGAGATGGCCCTTTTCGAGGAGATAGCTGATCTCCACAGCTGAGCAGTTCAGGTACGACGCGGTCTCACCAGGCGAGAGCCAGTTGCGAGCGGAGCCTTTGTATTGGTTAGATTCAAAACCAAACCAAGGAGCTGACGAGGGGCCACCCATTATGATGGTGCGCGCTACCGCTGTGTATATTGCCAAGGTCGGCTCTCCGCCGAGCCCCACGTTGATGGGCCCGCCGGGGAGACTTCCATCAAGCCATGCGCCCAAAACCGGCCCCCAAGGCTTCTCTCGTCCGCCTACACCAAGGAATGCGTCTCGAAGTCGGCTCCAGCCTTCGGCGCCAAGGCGGTGCGGTACCCTGTCGAACCGGGTCAGGAATGGGTGCGCGGATTTGGCAGTGAGAAGTTTTCCGCCCTTCAAGATTTCAACTGCGGGGTCCAGACGGTCCTCGAGATGGTCTAGCGCGACAAGCTGTTCGACTGCGATTTCGGGCAGATCGGTCATCGACTGAAACCATCGATACGACACCGCCGAATCGCAGGCCGTCTGAAGTGAACGGATGTCGCCTTCGGCAAATAGACTGACTTCGTATCGTGCGCGCCGGGATCGGATTGGCGCGAGAAGTTTGGCTTCCACCAACTGCTTGAGAGCACCCGGCGTGACGCCTAGCTCATATGCTGCGCCCTTTGAGCTCATTTCTCCCGATGTCTGCCGACTTCGACCGACATCGATGGTCGGACGGTTGTGGACGCTCACATTGATGCAGGTCAGCTCCGCGCGCACGATCGGTACGTTCGAGTTATGAGCAATGCGTCGCAGGGCGAAATGAAACGCAGTTCGATCGCCTGAATCATATCTGAAACACCGCTCAGCCGGCTATCAGCGCCCGTACGGTCTACTCGGCCTTGTCGCTGTTTCCCGACCTTTACGAGGAAGGCAATATCCCGGAAGACTTCGCACTGCTCTCCGTGCGAGCCTAAACTCTACGAACTGAGTGGAACCGGATGCTGAGCCACCCTTAAGTGGTTTTGAGCCACTTCTAAGTGGTCCCGACAAGGATTGGTAGGCCCGGAGGGACTCGAACCCCCAACCAGACCGTTATGAGCGGTCGGCTCTAACCATTGAGCTACAGGCCCCCAAGGCGCGCCTCGGCGGAAGGGGTCTCGCCTAGCAGGCGCGGGCGCGGCTTGCCAAGCGGGGGCGGGCAAGAAGGCGATCTTTCGGCGAATTCACGAAGATGAACGGAAACTGCCAAGCCTCACGGGCGTTCGTTCAGGCGAGCACGGCCAAGGTCGTTGCAACGGATCGGCGAACGCGCCGTCCTGGATCGCTTACGGAGAAGACCGCATGACCCGCACACTGGCCGCCCCGATGAAAGCCGTGTCCTTCAAGACCCTGGCAATGGGTGGAGCCGTCGCCGCCGCCGCCTTCCTGGCCGCCGCCACGCCGCGCGCGATGGCCCAGACCGCTGAACCCTCGATGGGAGCCATGCACATGATGCAACCCGCGCCGTCCCTGAACCTGTCGGCCTATGGCGAGGTCAAGGCCGCGCCCGACATGGCCACCATCACCTTCGGCGTCCAGACCGAGGCGGTCACCGCTCAGGAAGCCATGCGCGACAACGCCACGCAGATGACGCGCGTCGTCGCCGCCCTGCGCCGCGCCGGCATCGCAGAGCGCGACATCCAGACCTCGGGCCTGAACCTGTCGGCGCAATATGACTATGTACAGAACGAACCACCCAAGCTGCGCGGCTATCAGGCGGTCAACCGCGTGACGGTGGTCATCAACGACCTGACCAAGGTCGGCACGACGGCCGACGCCGTGGTCGCCGCCGGCGTCAACCAGATCGACGGCATCAGCTTCGGCCTGAAGGATCCGACGGCGGCCGAGAACCAGGCGCGCCAGCTGGCCGTGCGCAACCTGCAGGCCAAGGCCCAGCTGTACGCCCAGTCGCTGAACGTCCAGCTGTCGGGCATTCGCAACCTGACCGAAGGCGGCGGCTATACGCCCCAGCCGCCGATGCCGATGTTCGCCGCCCGCGCCATGTCGATGGACCGCGCCGAAAGCACCCCGGTCGCCGCCGGCGAACTGACGGTGCGGATCGACATCACGGGCGTCTACGACATCGCCCGCTGATCTGATCGGCGGAAACGAAGAAAGGCCCGCCGGCGACGGCGGGCCTTTTTGTTGTTCGGTGGGGCGCTGAGAGCCCCTCCACCGCTTCGCGGTCCCCCTCCCCACGAGGTGGGGAGGAGACGCGGCTAGGCGTGTTTGATCTCGTTGGCGTCGTCCAGCAGGACCACGTTCGGGTTCCACTGGCGGGCTTCTTCCTGGGGCATCTGGCCATAGGTGACCACGATCACCTTGTCGTTCTTCTGGACGAGGCGGGCGGCGGCGCCGTTGACGCCGATCACGCGCGAGCCGCGCGGGGCCTCGATGGCGTAGGTGGTGAAGCGCGCGCCATTGGTGATGTTCAGCACATCGACCTGTTCGTGCGGATAGATGCCCGCCGCGTCCAGCAGGTCCATGTCGATGGCGATCGATCCCTCATAGTCGAGATCGGCCTGGGTCACCGTCGCACGGTGCAGCTTGGACTTCATCAGGGTGACCAGCATCGCCCGGTCTCCAAATATACGCGGGGCGCAGGCCCTCGCTCTCAGGACGCTCATATAGGGATTTCCGAGCCCCGCATCAATCGGGGCGCCGCGCCGCAGCAAACGGGTTGCGGGTGCGAACGGGCGGTTGCGGGCATATTGCGCGAGCTTCATTTGACGACGGCCCACGGCCCCCTATGCTGGCGCGGCCATTTCCGGCCTGCGAGCGCGCGTTTCCTAATCCGATGAAGCAATTCTTCCTGACGGTCCTTGGTGTCTTCACCGGGTTGATCCTGTTCGTCGTCGTCATTCCCGTGGTGCTGCTGACCGTCGCCATCGCCTCGTCGTCCAAGCCGACGACGCCGGCGAACACGGTGCTGGAACTGGATCTGCGCGGCGGCATCAGCGACCAGCCGTCGTCCAATCCGTTCGCCGCCTTCGGCGGTTCGGGACTGGCCCTGACCCAGGTCGTGGACGGCCTGCATCAGGCCCAGGGCGACAAGAGCGTCAAGGCCCTGCTGATCCGCCTGCCGGAAAGCGGCATGACGCCCGCGACCGCCGACGAACTGCGCCAGGCCATCCATCGCTTCCGCAACTCGGGCAAGCCGGTCATCGCCCACAGCCAGGGCTTCGCGCCGTCGGGCGCGGTGATGTCCACCTATATGGTCGGGGCCTCGGCGTCCGAACTGTGGATGCAGAACACAGCCGGCTTCCAGGCCACGGGCTTCTCGGCCGACAGCCTGTTCCTGGGGCGCGCCTTCGAGAAATACGGCGTCAAACCGAACTTCGAACAGCGCTACGAGTATAAGAACGCCGTCAACGAATACACCCAGAGCGACTATACCGGCCCGCACCGCGAGGCGATGACCGCCTGGATGACGTCCATCTACGACAGCGCCCTGGCCAACGCCGCCAGGGATCGCAAGACCACGGCGCCGGCGCTGAAGACGATCATCGAGGCCGGTCCCTATTCGGCGCCGCAAGCCTTGGCCAACCGCCTGATCGACAAGGTTGGCCAGGTCGAAGAGGCCGAGATCGCCGTCAAGGCGCGCGCCGGCAAGGGCGCCGAGATCGTCGAGTTCGGCAAATACGCCAGCCAGCAGGGTGAGCGCACCGGCTCCGGCAAGAACGCCATCGCCATCGTCGGCGGGGAGGGGGCCATCGTCACCGGCCGCGGCGGCGGCGGAAGCTTCGGCGGCGGTTCCTCGATCCACTCCGACGACACGGCCGAGGCCATCTACGACGCCATCGAGGACAAGAGCGTAAAGGCCATCGTCTTCCGCGTCTCGTCGCCCGGCGGCTCGCCCGAGGCCTCGGAACAGATCCTGGCCGCCGTGCGCGCGGCGCGCGCGGCGGGCAAGCCGGTGGTGGTGTCCATGGGCGCCTACGCCGCCTCGGGCGGTTACTGGGTCAGTTCGGAGGCCGACTGGATCGTGGCCCAGCCCTCGACCCTGACCGGCTCGATCGGCGTGTTCGGCGGCAAGTTCGTGCTGGCAGACGCGCTGGGCCGGTTCGGCGTCGACATGCGCGAGCTGACGGTGGGCGGCCCGTACGCCGACGCCTTTTCGCCGACGCAGGAGTTCACGCCGGAGCAGCGCGCGGCCTTCTCCGGCTCGATGGACCGGATCTACGACGACTTCATCGCCCGCGTCGCGACGGGCCGCAAACTGTCGCCCGACCGCGTGCGCGAAATCGCCAAGGGCCGCGTCTGGACCGGAGCCCAGGCCCTGCCTCTAGGCCTGGTCGATCAGCTGGGCGGCGTCACCGAGGCGGTGAACAAAGCCCGCGAACTGGCCAAGATCCCGTCCAGCGAGCCCGTCCGCTTCAAGCATTTCCCCAAGCAGCAGTCGCCGTTCGAGGCCCTGTCGGAAATGTTCGGCGTCCAGACTGAGGCGGCCAAGGCCCTGGTCATGCTGGGCGGCGTCATGGCCGATCCCCAGGCCCAGGCCGTGATGCGCCGTGTCGAAAGCGACCGGATGCGCGGCGAGGGCGCGGTGGTCCTGGCCGACCAGCCGATCTTCTGAAGGACCGCGCCGCACGCGACCGTGCGTCGCGGTCCATTGACCGCAGGCCCCGATGGACCGACATTGCATGTCAGGCGTTCCTCGGATCGCCTGAAAGGATGATCCATGTTCCAGCCTGAACGTCTCGCCACCATCGGTTTCACCGCGCGCCGCCGTCCCAACGGCCTCGTGGCCTCCGTCATGTGGGTCGCCGGCATGATCGCCGCCGTCTGCGCCATGGCCGTCGGTGCGGTGCTGGCCGTCGTCACTGCCGCAGCGGTGGCCGTGATCGCCCTGATCGCTGGCGTGCTGGTCTTCCTGGTCGGCCTGGTCATGCGGACCCGTCGCAACACGACCCCGCGCCGCCGCAACGGCGATCCCGACCTGATCGAGGCGCACAAGGTGGACGGCGCCTGGGTCGCCTATGGCTGGGAACGCAACGGCCGCTGAGCCGGCGCTTCCCATGATCGATTTCATTGACGCGCCTTCGCCCAACTTCGACGCGCGCCGTGCGCCGCCCGACATGCTGGTGCTGCACTATACGGGCATGCAGACGGGCGAGGCCGCTTTAGCGCGTCTGCGCGACCCCGACGCCAAGGTCTCGGCCCACTATCTGGTCGAGGAAGACGGCCGCATCTTCCAGCTGGTCCCGGAGGAGCGCCGCGCCTGGCACGCCGGTCGCGGCGTCTGGCAGGGCGAGGACGACTGCAACGCCGCCTCCATCGGCATCGAGATAGTCAATCCGGGCCACGAGTTCGGCTACCGCGCCTTTCCAGAGGCCCAGGTCGCGGCGCTCATCGCCCTGATCGACGACATCCGCAGTCGCTGGAGCATTCCAGACAACCGCATCATCGCCCATTCCGACCTGGCGCCGGATCGCAAGACCGATCCCGGCGAACTCTTTCCCTGGAAGCAACTGGCCGAGGCCGGCCATGGCCTGTGGTTCGAACCGGCCCCCGAACGGATCCAGGCCCTGGGCGGCCTGCTGCAAAAGGGTGACCAGGGCATCGGCGCCATGGTCCTGCGCGCGGGCCTGCACCGTCTGGGCTATGGGCTGAAACCCGGCGGCGACTATGACGCCGAGACCGAAACCGCCGTCCGCGCCTTCCAGCGTCACTGGCGGCCGACCCGCGTCGACGCCGTCGCCGACGGCGAAACCCGCGCCCGCCTGGTCGGCCTGCTCCAACTCGCCAGCGCTGAGAGCGTCACGGGCGTGCTGAACTAGAGGTCCGCGCGGTCCTGGAAGGGGCCGAAGACTCTGATGATCGAAATGGTGCGGTGCCCATCGTCGATCCGATACAGGATGCGATGGCCCTCGACGGGGCGTTCTCGAACGCCTGACGTTTGACTCTCGGGCCATCGGAACGGCGTGAACTGCAATTCGACGATGGCGCGCGTGATGCGGGCGGATCGCAAGCGCGCCTTCAGGCCGCTGCCGGGCTGATACAGCCAACGCCGTACCGCGAGCAGATCGACGCGCGCTCGAGCGGTAAAGATGACCTGATAAGGGCCGCTCATTCAGCTGAGGTTGGGTTCTTCGAGGTCTTCGCCAGCCGCCCAGCGATCCAGCCATTCCAGGGCTTCGTCGCCGGAAATGACGCGCCAGGCGGCGATGTCCGCGTCGGCTTCGGCGATGCGCGCACGTTCCCAGGTCAGGCGGCGCTCACGCTGCTCCGCGCTTTCCTGATCAGCGATGTTGGAGGCGGGTTCGGCCATGCATGGACCATAGCCCATTTCGCCTGCCGCCGCATCCGTTGGTTGACCTCGGCGGCAGGGCGGCGCATCTAGCGCGCGCCAGACGGCTGGGCGGTCGCGGCAGGGTTCGCCCTTGTCGAGGAAAGTCCGGGCTCCACGGTGAAAAGGCGGCGGATAACTTCCGCCCGGGGCGACCCGAGGGATAGCGCCACAGAAAGCAAACCTCCGGCCTCGCGAGGCCGGTAAGGGTGAAAGGGTGGGGTAAGAGCCCACCGCGTGCCTGGCAACAGGGACGGCATGGCAAGCCCCGCCTGGAGCAAGACCAAATAGGGACATCGCGCGGGGTTCGCCTCGCGGGGCTCACCGCCTCAGATGTCCGGGTAGGTCGCGAGAACCGTTCAGCAATGGACGGTCCAGAGGAATGATCGTCGCCGATCCAGGCCTCGGCCTCGGAGCGGAACAAAACCCGGCTTACAGGCCGTCTGGCATACTTTTCTGAGGGCCTATCGCGCTTCGCGCTGCTTGAGGCCGATTTTTCCTGGGCCTATCGGCCTTCATCCGACTTGAGGGCCGTTGGGTGGGGCTTCCCGCCCGCCGATGCTGCGGTGGTTTGCACGCCCCCTTGGTCCAAGCTCGGATTATCCCCGCATTTCAGCGTTCTGACAGCGGTCCCGCAGGTTTGCGGCCGTTAACCTATTGTCTGCTCAAGGAAGGTTAGAACGCTTCACAGCCTGTGAATACTTTGTTTGTTCCGTGTATGTTCCGACTGTTCGAGCGTGCTTAAGTCGTCACACGTCAAAACATGGTTAAATCTTGGCTTCGATCCCATTGAGGCCCATCTGATCCCATGCTATCCCAGCTTCATGATTTGGGGCTGAGAGGCGGGCGCGGCGGGCGTTCGCCAGGGCATCTAGGGACGGGCCGAAGGGCTCGATTGGACAGGGCGTGTTTCTCTCGACCTACGAGAAGCAGCTGGACGGCAAGCGCCGTCTCCTCATCCCCAATGATTTCCGCACGACCGAAAACGGCGCGGCCGGCGGTGTCTTCATCTTCCCCTCGATCGAAGCGGACTGCCTGGAAGCGGGCGGCGACCGCCTGTTCGCCGTCTATGCCGAGATGATCGAGGCCCTGCCGTTCGGCTCCGAAGAGCGTTCGGCGCTGGAGTGGCAGGTCATGGGCGAGCAGGTGCGCCTGGCCTATGATTCGGGCGGCCGCATCACCCTGCCCGAAGCGCTGTGCAACGAAGCGGGCCTGGACGACACCGTCGTCATCGTCGGCCTGAACGACCGGTTCCAGATCTGGTCGCGCGAGAAGTGGGCGGCCCGCCGCGCCGAACAGCGCGCCCTGGCCAAGGCCGGCATGGCCCAGATCGGCGCCCTGAAGCTGGCGGCCCAGATGAAGCTGGCGGGAGGCGGATCATGACTGACGCGCCCCACGCCCCCGTCCTGCTCGCCGAGGTGATCGAGGCCCTGGCGCCCGCGCCCGGCGATGTCGTGATCGACGCCACCTTCGGCGCCGGCGGCTATACCCGCGCCATCCTGAAGACCGGCGCCCAAGTCATTGGCCTAGATCGCGATCCGACGGTCCAGCCGCACGCCGACGCCCTCGCCGATGACTTCCCTGGTCAGTTCCAACTGATCCGCACGCCTTTCTCGGGTCTGGCCCAGGCCTTCGCCGACAGCGGCAAGGCCCATCTGGACGCCGCCGTCTTCGACATCGGCGTCTCGTCGATGCAGCTGGACCAGGCCGAGCGCGGCTTTTCCTTCATGCGCGACGGGCCGCTGGACATGCGGATGTCAGACGACGGGGCGACCGCCGCCGACATCGTCAACGGCTGGGACCACGGCCCCCTGGCCCATATCTTCAAACTGTATGGCGAAGAGCGTCAGTCGGGCCGCGTCGCCACCGCCATCCTGCGCCGCCGCGTCGAACAGCCCTTCACCCGCACCCTTGATCTGGCCGAAGTCGTCGAAAAGGCCCTGGGCGGCCGTCGCGGCGCGCCGATCCATCCGGCGACGCGGGTCTTTCAGGCCCTGCGCATCGCGGTCAACGATGAACTGGGCGAACTGGAGCGCGGTCTGGAAGCAGCCGAGGCGACCCTGGCGCCCGGCGGGCGTCTCGCCGTCGTCACCTTCCATTCGCTGGAGGACCGGATCGTCAAGGCCTTCATGACCGAGCGTACGGGCAACAGCCCCGCCGGCTCGCGTCACGCCCCCATGGCCGTCGATCCGCGCAAGCCCAGCTTCACGCTTCAGTTCAAGGGCGCGCGCGAGGCGGGCGACGAAGAGCGTTCGACCAATCCCCGCGCCCGTTCGGCCAAGCTGCGCGCCGCCGTCCGCACCGACGCCCCGGCATGGGGCAAGATTTCGGGTGGGGCCGCATGACCACGGCGCCCTTCTTCACCTATTCCCGCACCGCCCTTCAGCGCCTGTTCGACTGGAAGGTGCGCGGCGTGCGCTGGATCGAGATCATCGGCGTGGCCCTGGTCGCGATCATGATCGTGTCGGTCTATGCGGCCAAGGCGGCGGCGGCGCGCGAGAGCAGCCGCATCGCCCAGCTAGAGCAGGACATCCGCGAGAACGGCCAGCGGGTCCGCCTGCTGCGCGCCGAGGTCGCGCGCCTGGAACAACCCGCCCGCCTGGAAAGCCTGTCGCGTCAGATCGGCATGGCCCCTGTGGACGTGCATCGTCAGGCCAAGGAAGCCCAGCTGACCGAGCTGAAGCCCGTGTCGGTCCCGACCGCACCGGCGGCCGCCGTCGTCGCCCCCGCTGCGACCCCCGCCGTCGCGGACGACGCCGCCCCCGCACCGGAGACGGCGCGATGAGCGTTCAGGACCACCGCTATCACCGCCCCGCGCCCGGCGTCGATCTTCAGGGCCGGCTGTCGCCGTTCTGGCGTTGGCTGTCGGAAACCGTCTGGCGTCTGGAGCACGGCTTCGAACGCGCCCGCGCCGACGCTCGTCCGGAAGAGGACACGCGAGTCCGCATCTTCCTGATCCTGATCGTCTTTTCCTGCGTCTTCGGCGCCCTGGCCGTCGGCGCCTCGTACAAGGCCCTGTTCGCAGAGGCGAACGGGCGCGGCTCGGGCGTCAATCCGAACGCACTGGTGCGAGGCGATCTGACGGATCGCAACGGCGAACTGCTGGCCACCAACATCGTCCACTACGGCCTCTATATCGACCCGGCCCAGATCTGGGATCGCGACCTGGCCTATCGCCAGATCCGCCGCGCCCTGCCGCGCATTTCCGCCGAGCGGCTTAAGCGCTTGCTGGGCGGCGAGCGCCGGCTGATCGCCCTGACCGGCCTGACGCCTCAGGAAAAGGCCGCCGTCCACGACCTGGCCCTGGGTGGGGTGACGTTCGAACCCGAAGACCGCCGCGCCTATCCGCTGGGCACCTCGGCGGTTCACCTGATCGGCGACGCCGACACAGGCGGGCGGGGCGTGTCCGGCGCCGAACTGGCCTTCAACGACGAAATCCGTGCGGCGGGTCAGCGAGGCGAAAGCTTCCCCCTGTCCATCGACCTGCGCGTCCAGGGCGTGCTGGAAAACGAACTGGCCGCCGCCGCCATCAAGGCCCAGGCCAAGGGCGCCGTCGGCATCGTCACCGATGTCCAGACCGGCGAAGTCCTGGGCATGGCCAGCTGGCCGACCTTCAACTCGTCAAACCGCAATGCCGCGCCCGACGGCGCGACGCTGAACCGCGCCGTCTCGGGTCACTACGAGATGGGTTCGGTCTTCAAGACCTTCACCGTCGCCGCCGGTCTCGACACCGGCCGCGCCGACATGAACACCCTGTTCGACGCCTCCCAGGCCTTCCAGATCGGCGATCGCAAGATCAAGGACTTCCACGCCCAGAACCGCGTGATGACCCTGGAAGAAGTCTATCTGCACTCCTCCAACATCGGCACCTCGCAACTGGCGGTGCAGATGGGGCCGGACACGATGCGGGATTATTTCCGCCGCCTGGGCCTGCTGGACGCCTCAACCATCGAGCTGAAGGAATCGGCCAAGCCGGTCGTGCCGCGTCGCTGGGACAACTCCACCCTGGCCTCCCTGTCGTTCGGCTACGGCATCATGATCACCCCGGCCCAGATGGTTCAGGCCATGGGCGCCCTGACCAACGGCGGGCGCATGATCCCGCTGAGCCTGCGCAAGGGCGGCGCGCGCGGCGCGCAGCCCCAGCAGGTCGTCACCGAGGAAACCTCGCGCACCATCTTGGATCTGCTGCGTCGCAACGTCGTCAAGGGTTCGGGCGGTTTCGCCGACGCGCCGGGTCTGCGGGTCGGGGGCAAGACCGGCTCGGCCAACAAGCTGGTCAACGGTCGCTACGATCCCAGCCACGCCCTGGGCTCCTTCGCGGCGGTCTTCCCCGTCGATGGGCCGCTGAACGGCAAACGCTACGCCATCCTGATCGTCATGGATGAGCCGGGTGCCTATCCCAAGACCGGCGCCTATGTCGCCGCACCGGCCGTGAAGAACATCGCCGACCGCATCGCCGGCTTCCTGGGCGTCGAACGCCGCGAGGACCGCTGGCGCACGGCCTTGGGCGAAAAAGTGCCCGAGTATCAGGACGTGGCGGGGGACGGCCTGTGAGCGCCCTTCACCTGTCCGACCTGCTGCGCCGCGACGTGTCCAGCGATCCCATCATCACCGGCGTGACCGCTGACAGCCGCAAGGTCGCCCCCGGCGCCCTGTTCGTCGCCCTGCCGGGCACGGCCGCCGACGGCCGCGCCTTCATCCCGCAGGCCTTGGCGCAAGGCGCCGCGGCGGTCCTGGCCCCGACCGATACGCCGGACGGCGCCGCGCCGGTCCTGGTCACCTCGGGCGACGTGCGCCGGGCCTACGCCATCGCCGCGCGCGGCTTCTACGGAGTCCAGCCCAAGACCTGCGTCGCCGTGACCGGCACCAACGGCAAGACTTCGGTCGCCACCTTCTGCCGCCAGATCTGGGCCGGCGTGGGCCACAAGTCGGCCAGCATGGGCACCCTGGGCGTCATCGGCCAGAAGGGCGCCAAGACCTACGCCCTGACCGGCCCCGGCCTGACCAGCCCCGACGCCGCCGAGGCCGCGCGCCTGATGGCCGAGCTGGCCGCCAAGGACGTGACCCATGTCGCGCTTGAGGCCTCGTCGCACGGCATCGACCAGCGCCGGCTGGACGGGGTGGCGCTGAAGGCCGCCGCCTTCACCAACCTGACCCAGGACCACCTCGATTATCACGGCACGATGGAGGACTATCGCGCCGCCAAGATGCGCCTGTTCGAGACCCTGCTGCCGCGCGGCCGCACCGCCGTTCTGAACGCCGATTCCGATGCCTATTCCGCCTTCGCCTCGGCCTCGATCATGGCGGGCCTGGGCGTGATGGGCGTGGGCGAACGCGGGCGCGATCTGGCCCTGATCGGCCGTCGCGCGACGCCGGAGGGCCAGCGTCTGACCCTGGACGTGCGCGGCCAGGTGCATGAGATCCTGCTGCCGCTGGCCGGCGCCTTCCAGGCCTCCAACGCCCTGGTGGCGGCGGGGCTGTGCATCGCGGCCGGCGATCCCGCCGACGCCGTGATCGGCGCGCTGGAAGGCCTGACCGGCGCCCAGGGCCGCCTGCAGCGCATCGGCGCCAATGACGCCGGACGCGGCGGCGAGGTCTATGTCGACTACGCCCACACCCCCGACGGTCTGGAGACGGTGCTGAACGCCCTGCGTCCCCACGCGACCGGCCGTCTGATCGTTGTGTTCGGCGCCGGCGGCGACCGGGATCGCGGCAAGCGGCTCCTGATGGGCGCCATCGCCGGGCGTCTGGCCGACGTCGCCATCGTCACCGACGACAATCCGCGTTCGGAAGATCCCGCCGCCATCCGCGCCCAGGTTCGCGCCGGATGTCCCGACGCCATCGAGATCGGCGACCGTCGCGCGGCCATCGAGGCCGCCGTCGAAATGATGCGCGACGGGGATGTGGTGGTCATCGCCGGAAAAGGGCATGAACAGGGTCAGATCGTCGCGGGCGTGACCCACCCCTTCGACGACGCCACCGTCGCGTCCGAGGCCCTGTCTTTGAATGCCTGATACATCCGCCCGCCCGCTCTGGTCGGCCGCCGAAGTCGCCGCCGCCACGGGTGGCGTGCTGCATGGCGACGACCGCCCCATCACGGGCGTGACCTACAACAGTCGCGAGATCTTCCCCGGCGACCTTTTCCTGGCGCTGAAGGGCGCACGCGACGGGCATGAGTTCGCCTCCGCCGCCTTCGCCGCCGGCGCCGCGACCGCTCTGGTCGACCACCCGGTCGAGGGCGGCGCCTGTGTCGTCGTCCCCGATACCCTGCACGGCCTGGAAGCCCTGGGCGTCGCCGCCCGCGAGCGCGCGCCCCATGTGAAGCGCGGCGCCGTCACCGGCAGCGTCGGCAAGACCAGCGTCACTCAAGCCATCAAGGCCGGCCTCGACCTCGCCGGACCCGCCCACGGCTCGATCAAGAGCTACAATAACCATATCGGCGTGCCCCTGACCCTGGCCCGGATGCCGGTCGAGACCCAGCGCGCCGTGTTCGAGATCGGCATGAATGCGCCGGGCGAGATCGCGCCCCTGTCACGCTTCGTCGCCCCCCACGCCGCCTGCGTCACCACTGTCGGCCCGGTCCATATCGAGGCCTTCGCCGACGGCGAGGCCGGCGTCGCGCGCGAGAAGGCGTCAATCTTCCAGGGCCTGGTCCCCGGCGGCGCAGCCGTGGCGAACGGCGACGCCGCCTTCTTCGGCGTGCTGCGCGATTCGGCTCAGGCCGTCGGCGCCCGCCTGCTGACCTTTGGCTCGGACGCCGGCCATGACGCACGCCTGCTGGATTTCCGCGCGGACGCCGAGGGCGCCTCCGTCGCCGCCGAACTGTTCGGGCGGCGCATCGACTACCGTCTGGCCCAGTCCGGCGCCCACTGGGGCCTGAACAGCCTGTGCGTCCTCTTGATGCTCGACGCGCTGGACGTGTCGCTGGATACGGGCTTGCAAGCTCTTGCCGGGTTCCAGCCGCTGGCGGGACGTGGCCAGACGCGCACCGTCACCCTGGCCGGCGGCGACTTCACCCTGATCGACGAAAGCTACAACGCCAATCCTCTGTCCATGGCCGCCGGGTTCAAGACCCTGGGCGCGCGCAGCGTCTCGGGCCGCCGCGTGGTGGTGCTGACCGACATGCTGGAACTGGGCGACCAGAGCCGCGACCTGCACGAAGGCCTGGCCGGCCCCATCGACGCCGCCGGGCTGGACCTGGTCCACGCCGCCGGTCCCGAGATGCGCTGGCTCTACGACGCCCTGCCGGCCTCGCGACGCGGCGTCTGGCGCGCGACGGCGTCGGAACTGGCGACCGAGGCGGCGCTTCTGGTCGCGCCTGGCGACGTCGTCATGGTCAAGGGCTCTAACGGGTCCAAGGCGTCGCTGGTGGCGAAAGCCCTGGCCGATCTTCAAGGCCGCGACACGCCGCCCGCGACGCGATAGGGAACGAGAATGTTCTACCTTCTGTATCTCTATTACGCCGACGTGGCGCACCAGTATCCGCTGCTGAACCTGGTCCAGTACCAGACGGTGCGCGTCGCCCTGGCCATGGCCACGGCCATGATCGTCGCCGTCGCCATGGGCAGCCGCTTCATCAACTGGATCCGCACCAAACAGGGCCGGGGCCAGCCGATCCGCGACGACGGCCCCGTTTCGCACCTGTCCAAGGTCGGCACCCCCACCATGGGCGGGCTGATGATCCTCGCCGGCATCGGCGTGGCGGTCTTCCTGTGGGGCGACCTGACCAATCCCTACATCTGGATCGTCAGTTTCGTGACGGCGGCCTTCGGCGTGCTGGGCTTCATCGACGACTACGCCAAGGTGACCAAACAGACCTCGGCCGGCCTGACCTCGAAGCAGAAGCTGCTGGCCCAGACGGTCGTGGCCGTCGTCGCCGGCGTCCTGACTGTGCTGTGGATGACCGTGTCGCCGACCTCGCCGGGGCTTGAGACCTCGATCGCGTTTCCGTTCTTCAAGGCCGTGCTGCTGAACATCGGCTGGTTCTATGTGGCGTTCGCGGCCTTCACCATCGTCGGCTTCTCCAATGCGGTGAACCTGACCGACGGTCTGGACGGCCTGGCCACCGTGCCGGTGATGATGGCGGCGGGCGCGTTCGGGGTCATCTCCTACCTCGCCGGCAACTTCGTCTTCGCCCAGTATCTTCAGGTCCACCACGTCCCCGGCGCGGGCGAACTGGCCATCTTCTGCGCGGCCATGATCGGCGGCGGCGCGGGCTTCCTCTGGTACAACGCCCCTCCGGCCAAGATCTTCATGGGCGACACCGGTTCGCTGGCCCTGGGCGGCGCCCTGGGCGCCATCGCCGTCACGACCAAGCACGAGCTGGTCCTGGGCATCGTCGGCGGCCTGTTCGTCGCCGAGGCCGCTTCGGTCATGATCCAGGTCGGCTATTACAAGCTGACCAAGAAACGCATCTTCCTGATGGCGCCGGTCCACCACCATTTCGAGAAGATGGGCTGGCCGGAGTCCACCGTCGTCATCCGCTTCTGGATCATCGCCGGCGCCCTGGCCCTGCTGGGCCTGTCCACGCTGAAGCTGCGTTGATCCGATGATCCCCGTTCCCGGCTATGAGGGCAGGCGGGTCGCAGTCTTCGGCCTGGGACGGTCGGGGATCACGGCCGCGCGCGCACTCCAGGCCGGTGGCGCCATCCCCATCCTGTGGGACGACGGCGTCTCGGGCCGGATGCAGGCCGAGGTCGAAGGCTTCGCGGTCGAGGATCTGACCACGGCCGACTGGTCGGGCTTCGCCGCCCTGGTCCTGTCGCCCGGCGCACCCCTGATCCATCCCAAACCGCACTGGAGCGTCGATAAGGCGCGCGAGGCCGGCGTGCCCGTCATCGGCGACATCGAACTGTTCGCCCGCGCCCTGGCCGCCCTGCCGAAAGAGCAGCGCCCCCGCGTCGTCGCGATCACCGGCACCAACGGCAAGTCCACCACCACCGCCCTGATCGGCTGGGTGCTGAAATCGGCGGGTCTGACGGTCCATGTCGGCGGCAACATCGGCATCGGCGTCCTGGCCCTGCCGGCGCAGACGCCCGACGCCGTCTATGTGATCGAGGTCTCCAGCTACCAGCTGGACCTGACCACCACCTTCGCCCCCGATGTCGCCATCCTGACCAACATCTCGCCCGACCACCTGGACCGCCACGGCGGCATGGAGGGCTATGTCGCGGCCAAGGCGCGGATCTTCGCGGCCCAGGGACCGGACGCGGTGGCCCTGGTCGGCGTGGATGAAAGCTGGGGGCAGGGGATTGCATCACAACTGTCCCAGCGTGTGATCACCATCTCCACCAATCCTTCTCCCCCGAGGGGAGAAGGCTATGTCGCGCAGCCCGGCGTTATTCTGAAAGACGGCGAATCGATCGCCGACCTCGCCGCCGCCCGCTCGCTGCCCGGCCGTCACAACGCCCAGAACGCCGCCTTCGCCTATGCGACCGCCCGCGCCCTGGGCATATCCCATGACGCCGCCGTCGCCGGCCTGCTGTCCTTCCCCGGCCTGGCCCACCGCTTGGAGGCAGTCGGCCGCCTCGGCTCGGTCCGCTTCATCAACGACTCCAAGGCCACCAACGCCGACGCCGCGCGTCAGGCTCTCGCTTCCTATCCCTGCGTCTTCTGGATCGCGGGCGGCGTGCCAAAGGCCGGCGGCATTGACGATCTGGCCGACCTCTTCCTCCGCGTGACCAAAGCCTATCTGATCGGAGAGGCGGCCGAGGCCTTCGCCACGACGCTGGCCGACACCCCCCACGTCATCGCCCGAACCCTGGACGACGCTGTCGCCGCAGCCGCCGCCGACGCCGCATCCGCAGGCGGCGACCAGATCGTCCTGCTATCCCCCGCCTGCGCCAGCTTCGACCAGTATCCCGACTTCGAGGCGCGGGGCGAAGCCTTCCGCGCCGCCGTCCTGGCCCTCGGGGCCGTCCCGGAAACCGCGTCATGAGCGCCCCCTACACCCCCGCCTTCTCGCGCAACGACCAGAGCCACGTCGCCCAGTGGTTCTGGACCGTGGATCGCGGCCTGCTGGGCGCGGCCCTGGCGCTGATGGGTCTTGGCGTGGCGCTCAGCTTCGCCTCCAGCCCTGCCGCCATCTTGGCCGACGAATCGATCACCGACCCCTTCCACTATTCCTGGCGGATGATGGTCTTCTCGGGCCTGGGCCTCAGCCTGATGCTGACCAGCTCCCTGCTGTCGCCGCGCGGGGTGCGCCGCATCGCCGTCCTGGCCCTGTTCGGCGCCATCCTGGTGATGATGGCCCTGCCGTTCATCGGCGACACGGTGAAGGGCGCCGCCCGCTGGGTGAACTTCGGCCCGTTCAGCCTGCAACCGTCCGAGTTCGCCAAGCCCGGCCTGATCGTCTTCGCCGCCTGGATGTTCGCCGAGGCGCAGAAAGGGCAGGGGGTGCCCGGCGTCACCATAGCGTTTGGGTTCTACGCCCTGACGGTGTCGCTCTTGCTGATCCAGCCCGACATCGGCCAGACCCTGCTGATCACCACCACCTTCATGGCCGTCTTCTTCATGGCGGGCGTGCCGTTCAAATGGATGGCGGTCCTGGCCAGCGCGGGCATGGCGGGGCTGGTGTCGCTGTATTTCGTCTTCGGCCACATGCGCGACCGCCTCAGCCGCTTCTTCTCGCCCGAGACCACCGACACCCATCAGATCGATAGCGCATCCGAGGCCATCCGCGCCGGTGGCTTGCTGGGCCGGGGCATCGGCGAGGGCGTTATGAAACGCCGCGTCCCCGACCTGCACACCGACTTCATCTATTCCGTCGGCGCCGAGGAGTTCGGCCTGATCCTCAGCCTGATCATGATCGGCCTCTACGCCTTCATCGTCATCCGGGGCATGCGCCGGGCGATGAAGCTGACCGACCCGTTCGAGCAGACGGCGGCGGCGGGCCTGTTCATGCTGATCGGGCTTCAGGCCTGCATCAATGTGGCGGTGAACCTGAACCTGATCCCGACCAAGGGCATGACCCTGCCCTTCATCAGCTACGGCGGCTCGTCCATGCTGGCCATGGGCCTGACCATGGGCTTCGCCCTGGCCCTCACCCGCCGCCGCCCTGGCGCCTACGAACCGGGCGCCAGCCTGCCGGGAAGACGGCGGCGGTTGCTGTAGTTCACTAGAATTCCGTCATCCTAGGCCTTGTGCCTAGGATCCATAGACTCCGCTTCGCCCGCTCGGACTCTTTCGGTCGATACCGGGCGTATGGATCCTCGCCACAAGGGCGAGGATGACGAGAAGGTTAGTCAGCATAGGGTGGAAGAAAAAAGAGCGCGTTTTCAACGTTATATGTATTTTTCGGGGCAATCGACCTACCACACCCCAAAACCGTGCGATCCTGTCGCCGACCCATCCTCGACCCCACTCGCCCACCGCCGATTTCAGACGAATTTCACTATTCAGACGGTGTTTTTCACGCCTCCACCGTCTGAACTTCAGACGTTTCAGACTATTCAGACCCTCTTTTTTCGGAGCCGCCCCATGACCAAGCTCTGCGTCGTCGCCGCTGGCGGCACCGGCGGCCATATGTTCCCGGCGGAGGCCCTGGCGCGCGAGATGGCGGCGCGCGGCTGGCGGGTGGTGCTGGCGACTGATCATAGGGGCGAGCAATACGCACACGCCTTCCCCGCCGAGGAACGGCTGGCGCTGGACGCGGCCACCGGCTCCGGCCCGCTGGGCCTGATCAAGGCGGGCGTCGCCATCTTCAAGGGCGTGGTCCAGGCGCGCACGGCCTTCGACCGGCTGGGTGCCGACGTAGTGGTGGGCTTCGGCGGCTATCCGTCCGCCCCGGCCCTGGTCGCGGCCGTCACGTCCCAGCGCCCGACCGTCATCCACGAACAGAACGCGGTCCTGGGTCGCACCAACCGCATCTTGGCCCCCTACGTCGGCCAGGTCGCCTCGTCCTTTCCGACGCTGGAGCGGGCGCCGGCCAAGGTCCAGGGCCGCTCCCATGTCGTCGGCTCGCCGGTGCGCGCCGAAATCCGCGCCCTGTTCGACCGCCCCTATATCGCCCCTGCCGACAACGGCCCCGTCCATGTGCTGGTGACCGGCGGTAGTCAGGGCGCCCGCATCCTGTCCGAGACCACGCCCCGCGCCTTGGCCGCATTACCCGAGGCCCTGCGCCGTCGCCTGAAGGTGCAGCAGCAGTCACGGCCCGAGACGCTGGAGGCCGCCCGCCAGATCTATCTGGAAGCCGGGATCGAGGCCGAGGTCGCCCCCTTCTTCCGCGACATGGCCGAGCGGCTGTCCAGGGCGCATCTGGTGGTGGGGCGTTCCGGCGCCTCGACCTGCGCCGAGCTGGCGGTGGCGGCCCTGCCGTCCGTCCTGATCCCGCTGAAGATCGCCACCGACGACCACCAGCGCCTGAACGCCAAGGCCCTGACCGACGCCGGCGCGGCCGAGGTCATTCTGGAAGACGACCTGACCGTCGACCGCCTGGCCTCGACCCTGGCGGCCCTCCTGTCGGACCCGACGCGCCTATCCGCCATGTCCGCCGCCGCCCGCTCCGTCGCCATCCCCGACGCGGCACAACGCCTGGCCGATCTGGTCGAGGCCACGGCGGGGCGGTGACATCTCGTCTCCTCCCCATCGCTTCGCGATAGGGAGGAGACCTCAACCCTCTCGGCCCTGACGCGTTAGGAAGCCCATGCCTCCCGAAATCATCGCCGTCACCCGCCAGATTCGCGCCCTGTGGCACCGCTTCGACTGGCTGCCCGAGTGGGCGGTCGTCGTGCTGGTCCTGCTGGTCTTCGTCGGCGGCGGCTGGCTGACGCACAAGATCGTCTTCGCCATCCTGCGCCGGGTGGTCAGGAACAAGGACGTCTTCTGGCGCGGCGTGGTCGAGCGCGCCCGGATCAAGCTGCGCGTGCTGATCATCATCATCGGCATCGGCATCGGCGTGACCGTCTCGCCCATGGATCCGGGCCCGTCCCAGGACATCCGCAACATCCTGCAGTTCCTGTTCGTCCTGACCCTGGGCTGGCTGGCGTCGGGTGTGCTCGACATGTGGTCCGTGATGCACCTGAAGCGGTACAACATCGCCGTCGAGGACAATCTGCTGGCCAGGAAGCACCTGACCCAGACCCGCATCCTGCAGCGGGTGGCCAAGGTCGTCCTGTTCATCGTCACCGTCGGTCTGGCCCTGATGACCATCGCCAGCTTCCGCCAATGGGGCGTCAGCCTGCTGGCCTCGGCCGGGGTCGTCGGCATCATCGCCGGCCTGGCGCTTCAGCCGATCCTGACCAATATGGTCGCCGGCATCCAGATCGCCCTGACCCAGCCCATCCGCCTGGACGACGCCGTCATCGTCGAGAATGAGTGGGGCAATGTCGAGGAGATCACGGCGACCTATGTGGTGGTCAAGCTGTGGGACTGGCGCCGGATGGTGCTGCCCCTGTCCTATTTCATCACCACGCCGTTCCAGAACTGGACCCGAGAGAACGCCCGCCTGATCGGCGTGGCCTTCTTCTACGTCGACTACGAGGCGCCGATCGACAGGCTGCGCACCGCCTACGAGGGTATCGTCAAGGCCTCCAAACACTGGGACGGCGACGTCCAGGTGATGCAGGTGACCGACATCACCGAACGCGTGCTTCAGGTCCGCTGCCTGGCCAGCGCCCGCTCCGCCGGCGTCGCCTTCGACCTGCGCTGCGAGATTCGCGAGAAGCTGATGGCCTTCATGCGCGACGACTGCCGCGAGGCCCTGCCGCGCGATCGCATCGAGTGGCCGCAAGGCTCGGACAAGGCCGCCGATGGGCCGATTAGTCGGCCAGACCCGCCTGTCCTCGCCTGATCGCCTCGTCCAGTGACAGGGTCTCGGCGGGCCGCTCGGCCGCGCAGGCGATGGCCAGCAGTTCCGCCGCATCCCCGCCCGGCGCGGCGGCGTATGCCGGGGCCGGGTCGGCCGTCGCCGGCCCTTCGGTCCCGTCCGCCCTCAAGGAGGAGAAGTCCAGCCGATCCGCCGTCATGGCCCGACAATCGAACGCCCAGCGCGACCAGCCCCCGACATAGACCACGTCCCCGACCTTGAATCCCGTCTCCGTCACCTGCAGCTCCCGCATCCGCGCCACATCGCCCTCGCGTTCGATGGAGGCGACATCGGCATAGATTGCGAACCGTCCCACGCCTGTGGGGACCAGTTGGGGATCGGCCCCCGTCGGCAGCAAGGCCAGCAGCAGGGCGATCATGCGACCAAGGTCTCCGCCTGATGCAGATCCACGCTGACCAGCTGGCTCATGCCGCGTTCGGGCATGGTGACGCCGTACAGTCGGTCCATCCGGCTCATGGTCACGGGGTTGTGGGTGATGACGACGAAGCGGGTGTCGGTGCGGCTGCGCATCTCGTGCAGCATGCGGCAGAAGCGGTCGACGTTGGCGTCGTCCAGCGGCGCGTCCACCTCGTCCAGCACGCAGACCGGGGCCGGGTTGGCCAGGAAGACGCCGAAGATCAGCGCCGCCGCCGTCAAGGCCTGCTCGCCGCCGCTCATCAGGCTCATGACCGACAGCCGCTTGCCGGGCGGGCAGGCGTAGATTTCCAGCCCCGCCTCCAGCGGGTCGTCGCTCTCGACAAGTTTCAGTTCGGCCTGGCCGCCGCCGAACAGGGCCTCGAACAGGCTCTTGAAGTTGGCGTTGATGACGTCGAAGGCGGCGACCAGCCGCTCGCGCCCCTCGGCGTTCAGCTCGTCGATGCCGTCGCGCAGCTTGGCGATCGCCTGGGTCAGGTCGATCCTTTCCGACTTCATGCTGTTCAGCCGGTCGCCGTATTCGACGGCCTCATCCTCGGCGCGCAGGTTGACGGCGCCCAGGGCCTCGCGTTCGCGCTCCAGCCCGTACAGCAGGCTCTCGGCGCCCGCCGCGTCGGGCGGGCGGGCGATGGCGTCGTCGGTCAGCTTGCGGCCCAGGTCGTCCGGTGACATCTGGGCCGTTTCGCGCAGAGTGGTCTCGGCCTCGGTCAGCTTCTCGGCGGCGGCCTCGGCGCGGGCGGACAGGCCGGCGCGGGCCTCGCGGGCCTGCGACGCTGCGGTCTCGGCGGCGCGCGACGCGCGGTCGGCGTCGGTCGCCTCGGTCTCGGCCACGGCCATGGCGTCGGACGACGCCTGTTTCCTCTGTTCGGCGGCGGTCAGCGTGTCCAGCAGTTTGCCACGCTGTTCGGCGAAGCCCTGGGGTGCGACCTCGGCCTGTAACAGCTGCGCGGCGGTCTTGTCCGCGTCCTTGCCCAGGGCGGCGACGCGGGCGGCGCTGTCCCTGGACCGCGTGACCCAGCCCTCGCGGGCGCGGGTCAGGCTGCCCAGTCGCTGTTCGCGGCCCTGGCGGTCGCGCGCCTCGGCGTCACGATCCGAGCGGGCGGTCTGGGCGGCGAGGCGGGCGACATCAGCGGCGGCGCGGGCGGCGGTAAGGTCGTCGCGCAGGCCCGACACGGTCTCGGACGGGGCGTCCCTGGTCTGGGCGGCGTCCAGAGCGGCCTGAGCCTCGGCCACCTCGGCCGCCAGGCGGGCCACGGTGTCGTCCAGGGCCTGGGCGCGGGCCTCGCGGCGGGCCTGGTCGCGGGCCAGAGTCTCGACGCGGTCGCGGGCGGCGGTCACGGCCTTGTCGGCGGCGAAGGGCCTGAGGCGGGCGGTCTTCACCGCCTCCTCGGCGGCGCGGAAGGCGTCTGTGGCGGCTTTCTGGGCGGTCTGGGCCTGATCCAGGGCGGGTCGGCCCTTGTCGATCTCGGCCTCCAGCTCGGCCAGCCGCGTGCGCTGGGCCAGGCGGACGGCGGCGGGGCGCGGCGCCTCGGCGCGGCTGACGAACCCGTCCCAGCGATAGAGGTCGCCCTCGGTCGTCACCAGGCGCGCGCCGGGCGGCAGGGCCTGGGCGAGCCGCGTCGCGTCGGCCTTGGGTGCGACCCCGCAAAGGGCGAGGCGCGCGGTCAGTTGATCCGGCGCTTGAACGTGGTCGGACAGGGGCGTGACGCCGGCGGGCCAAGACGGCGAGGGCGTTTCAGCCCCGCCCCAATAGGCGGCGGCGCGGGCGTCCAGCGCCGCGTCCAGATCGTCGCCCAGGGCGGCGGCGAGGGCGGCCTCATAGCCCTTGTCGGCGCGTACCTTGTCCAGAGCCGGGGGATGGTCGCGTTTGCCGGTGACCAGTAACTGGGCCAGGCCGCGCGCCTCGGTCTGGAGCCGGCCCAGCCGGTCCTCGGCGGCGCGGGCGGCGGTGCGGGCGTCTTGTTCGGTGCGGGCCAGGTCGCCGCGTGTCGCCTCGGCCGCCTCGACGGCATCGCGGGCGGCGGTCAGCTCGGCCTGGGCGGTCTCCAGCGCCTGACGGGCGGTATCCAGCTCGGGCGTCTCCAGCGGACCCAGGGCCTCGCGTTCGCGCCTGGCCTGATCGTGCTGGCCGGTGACGCGGGCCAGCCGGGTCTCGGCGTCGCGCTTGCGCGCCGTCTCGGCATTGGCGCGGGCCTCGACGGCGGCGAGCGTCCCGGCCAGACGTTCGACCTCGCCGTCGGCGGCCTTGCGGGCGTCCTCGGCGGCGGTCAGGGCCTTGTCCAGTTCGGGGCCGCGTTCGGGGGCGGCGGCGATCTCGGCCTTCAGCCGGGTCAGTTCGTGGTCCAGCCGGTCCAGTTCACGCTGGGCGTCGGCGGCCATGTTGGTTTCACGCTCGACATCGGCGGCGATGCGGGCGGCTTCGGCCTTGAGCCGGTCCACCTCGGCGCGGGCGGCCTGTTCGGCCATGTCGAGCCGGTCACGCTCCAGGCTGGCGCGGTGCAGCAGGGCCGAGGCGACGGCGTCTTCCTCGCGCGCAGGCTTCAGGGCTTCCTGAGTGGCAAGGGCGGCCGTCTGGGCGGCGGCGGATGCGGTCGTGGTGTCGGCGACGGCGCGGTCGGCGTCGCGCAACTCTTCGGCTGAGGCCTCGGCAGCCAGCCGCGCATCATTCCAGCGCACGTAGAGCAGGGCGGCCTGAAGCGCGCGGATCTCAGCGGAGATTTTCTTGTACTTCTCGGCCTGGCGGGCTTCGCGCTTCAGCCGGTTCAGCGCCGTCTCCAGCTCGCGACCGATGTCGTCCAGCCGTTCCAGATTGGTCTCGGCGGCCTTGAGCCGCAGCTCGGCCTCATGGCGGCGGGTGTGCAGGCCGGCGACGCCGCCCGCTTCTTCCAGGATGCGCCTGCGGTTCTGCGGCTTGGCGGCGATCAGCTCGCTGATCTGTCCCTGACGAACCAGGGCGGGCGAGTTGGCGCCGGTCGAGGCGTCGGCGAACAGCAGCTGGACATCCCGCGCGCGGACCTCCTTGCCGTTGATCCGATAGGTCGAGCCCTGGCCGCGGTCGATGCGGCGCGACACCTCCAGCATGGGGCTGTCGGTAAAGGGTTGGGGCGCGCGGCGTTGCGCATTGTCGATGGTCAGGCTGACTTCGGCGTGGCTGCGTGGGGGACGGCCCGCCGCGCCGGCGAAGATGACGTCGTCCATGCCCTGACCGCGCATGGCCTTGGCCGAGTTGGCCCCCATGACCCAGCGCAGGCCTTCAAGGACGTTGGACTTGCCACAGCCGTTGGGGCCGACCACGCCGGTCAGGCCGGATTCAATATGCACCTCCGCCGGGTCGACGAACGACTTGAAGCCGACGAGCCGGAGGCGCTGGAACTGCATCGTCCTGGCGGACTAAGGGCGCAGCAACGGGTCGATGGCGGCCGACAGGGCGTCCAGCGAATGATCGACGACGGCGGTCCCGTTGACGAAAAAGCTGGGCGTGCCGGTGACGCCGGCCGCGCGCGCGCCCTCGATCTGGGCGTCCAGGGCCGCGCGGATGGTCGGGCCTTCGAGGCAGGTCTCGATCTGCTCGCGCGTCTTGCCGCTGGCGGCGATGCCGGCCGCGAACCAGGGCTGAGGCCCCGTGGTCTGCAGATTGGCCTGATCGCGCATGAAGACGGCCGCCACCTCGAAATAGCGCTCTGGCGCAGCGCACAGGGCCACTGCGGCAGCGGCTGCGGCGACATTGGCCGGCTGGGTCGGCAGGTTGCGGTGCACCAGCCGGACCTTGCCCGTGTCGATGTATTTGGCCTTGAAGGCCGGCAGCACGGTGTTGTGGAAGTCCGCGCAGTGCGAGCAGGTGAAGGACGCGTATTCGATCACCGTCACCGGCGCGTCCGCGCGACCCAGGACATGGTCCTGGGCCGTGACGGGCGGGGGCGCATCGGCGGCGAACGCAGGCGCAGCTAGACCTGTGGTCATGGCGGCGACGGCGAACGAAACGGCGAGGAGGGCGCGTCGCATCATCTTACTTGGCCAGAGCCGCGTCGATGGCGGTGGACAGGTCGGCCAGGCTGGCGCCCTCGCCGCCGGGCGAGATGACCTGGGTGTCGTTGACGTAGAAGGCCGGGGTGCCGGTCACGCCCTGGGTGCGGGCGGCCTGGACGCGCTTCTCCATGGCGGCGACGGCGTCCTTGTCGGTGACGCAGTCGTTGAACTGCTGCTCTGACATGCCGGCCGCCTGGGCGGTGCGCAGCAGCCACTCGCGCGGCGAGGACGTCAGCATCTCCTGCTGGGTGGCCATCAACTGGTGGACGACGTCGAAATACTTGTCCGGACCGGCGCAGCGCGCGATCAGGAAGCCGGCGGTGGCGGCGTCGACCGGCGGGGTCGGCAGTTCGCGGAAGATGTAGCGGACCTTGTTGGTGTCCACGTATTTGGCCTTGAACGCCGGCCAGGTGTTCTTCTGCCACAGGGCGCAATGGGGGCAGGTGACCGAGGCGTATTCGACCACGGTGACCTTGGCTCCTTCCGGCGCGCCCAGGCCCATGTCGCCCTCGGCCGCACCCTTGGATCCACCGCCGCACGCGGCCAGAGCCATGGTCGCCAGGGCGGCGCCGGTGATGGCCGCACGACGGCTCATGCGGACGAAGCGGGATTCAGTGTCGGCCATGGGACTTCCTTGATCGGATCGTTGGCGAATGGTGGCGCGATTCCCCCGGAACGGCGCAACCCCAGACTAGTCGAGAACAGGTGCGGCGAAGTTTTGTCAATCCTGCCTGTCGGTGCGGGAAAGCGCGACGCGGCCCAGCCGGGCCAGGGCGGCGCGCAGATCGTCGGGGGCGGAGGCGATGGAGGCGGCGAGATCGGCCTCGGCCTGGGCGGGCAGGGGCGGGGGCTTGGCGCTGCGTTTGGGGCGCGAGGCGGCCTCTTTCAGCGGGGCGACCGGCCCCTGGGCGATGCGCAGGCGATCGACCGTTCCGGCGCCCAGGAACAGATTGACGCGGGCCAGGATGTCTTCCGACTGGTGCTGGATCAGCAGGGCGGCGGCGCCGGCGACGCGCAGCTCCAGCACGCCGGGTTGGCCGCCCTTGCCCTTGGTCAGTTTCTGGGGGCGGGTGACGCGGGCCAGGCGGTCGCCGACGATCTCGCGCCAGCGGGGCTCCAGCGCGCCGGCGCCGCGTCCGAACTGTTCGTCCAGCTTTTTGATCAGGGGCGTCAGCGCCTTGCCCGCGCGCGGCGCCGGCCGGGGGACCGGACGGGTGCGGCGGCGAGACAGGATCTCGCGGACCTCGGCGTCTGTGGGCAGCGTGCGGCGCATGGGTCTATATAGCCCGACCGATGCCCGACGTCTCTCCCGACATAGACCTGATCCGATCCGACCTGCTGGCCTGGTACGACGCCCATGCGCGCAGCCTGCCGTGGCGGGCGGCCGTGGGCGCGGCGCGGACCGAGCCTTACCGTGTCTGGTTGTCGGAGGTCATGCTGCAGCAGACGACCGTGCCGCATGCGACGCCCTATTTCCACGCCTTCACCACGCGGTGGCCTAAAGTCTCGGACTTGGCGGCGGCCGAGGATGCGGAGGTGATGGGGGCCTGGGCGGGGCTCGGCTACTACGCCCGCGCCCGCAATCTGCTGGCCTGTGCGCGAGCGGTGGCGGGCGAGCATGGCGGGGTCTTCCCGAATACGGAGGCCACCCTGCTGGCCCTGCCGGGGGTGGGCGCCTATACGGCCGCGGCCGTAGCCTCCATCGCCTTCGACCGTGCCGCCAATGTGGTGGATGGCAATGTCGAGCGGGTCATGGCGCGGTTGTTCGCGGTCGAGACGCCGGTCCCGGCCGCTCGGCCCGAACTGAAGCGTTTGGCGGGCCTGTTCATCACAGACGAGCGGCCGGGGGACTGGGCGCAGGCGCTGATGGACCTGGGCGCGACGGTATGTCGGCCCAAGTCGCCCTCGTGCGGGGTCTGTCCCGTGGCGAGCGAATGTCTGGGTTTGGCGAGCGGCGAACCGACGCGGTTTCCGCTCAAGACCAAGAAGGCGGATCGGCCGCACCGGCGGGGTGCAGCCTATGTGCTGGTCGACGATCAGGGGCGGGTCGCGGTGGAGACGCGGCCGGACAAGGGGCTGCTGGGCGGAATGCTGGGTCTGCCGACCAGCGACTGGACGACGGACGCGCCGTCAGGAGCGGCGCCGATAGAGGCCGAGTGGCGCGAGGCGGGGGCGGTCGAACATGTCTTCACCCACTTCAGCCTGACCCTGACGGTGATGACGGCGCGCGGCGAGACGGCAAGCCCCTGGCGTTGGATGCCGGTCGAGGCGGCGCGGGCGGCCCTGCCCACGGTGTTCGCCAAGGCGCTGGATCGGGCGAGCGCGCCAGATCTTTTCACATAGGCTTACCGCAGGGTTCGGATCGCGACCTTGCCCTGTTTGTGATTGGGGATGACGACGGCGCGGCCGCCGGCGTGCTGGATGTTCAGATCGACGACGGAGCCGCCGACCTCCAGGCCGGTGATCCTCAGACGGTCCAGGCCGGCGGGCAGGACGGGGTCGGCGAGGTCGACGGTCTCGGTCCAGGCGTCGATGGACAGGCCCAGCGTCGCCTGAAGCATCAGGAAGACCGAACCCGCCGCCCACGCTTGGGGCAGGCAGGCGACCGGATAGGCAATGGGCGGCTCACCCGGTTCGCGCGGGAAGCCGCAGAACAGTTCGGGCAGGCGCAGGTGGAAATGGGCCGCGGCGGCGTAGATCTCGGCCAGGATGGCGGCGACGGCGTCGCGCTCTCCATAGTTTGCCATGCCGGCGGCGGCCATGGCGGTGTCATGGGGCCAGACCGAGCCGTTGTGATAGCTCATCGGGTTGAAGCGGGCCTGGCCCAGCTCCAGCGTGCGGATGCCCCAGCCGGTGCGGAACTCGGCCGATAACAGGCGTTTGGTGACGCGGCGCGCGCGCTCCAGCGACGGCAGACCGGTGAACAGCAGATGGCCGGCGTTGGAGGCGATGGCGCGGCACTGCTCGCCGTCGCCGTCCAGAGCGACCGCATAGAAGCCCTCGTCCTCCATCCAGAACTTGTCCTCGACCAGGGCGCGGACCTGTTCGGCGCGCATCCGCCATTCGGTCGTGCGGTCGTCGTGCAGCCGATCGCCCAGGTCGGCCAGGGCCTTCCAGGCGGCGAAGGCGTAGCCCTGGACTTCCAGAAGCGCGATGGGCCCCTTGGGGAAGCGGCCGTCGGCGTGGAAGATGCTGTCTTCGGAGTCCTTCCAGCCCTGGTTGGACAGGCCGGTGTCGGCGCCGCGCTGATAGTCGATCAGGCCGTCGTTGTTGCTGTCGCCATAGTCGCGCATCCAGTCGGCGGCGGCGATCAGATTGGGCCAGAGCGTGCGGATCAGGTCCAGATCGCCGGTGCGGTTGGCATAGGCGCCGGCCAGGGCGATGAACAGGCAGGTGGTGTCGACCCCGCCGTAATAGAGGCCGAAGGGCACCTCGTGCAGGGCGCTCATCTCGCCCCCGCGCGTCTCGTGCATGATCTTGCCGGGCTGGCTGTCCTGGAACAGCGAGGTCTCGGTCGCCTGGCGCGAGGCCAGATAGGTCAGGACGCCCTTGGCCAGGGACGGATCCAGCCACAGCATCTGCCAGGCGGCGATGATACCGTCGCGCCCGAACGGGGTCGAGAACCAGGGCGTTCCGGCATAGGGATAGGGACCGGTCGGCAGATCGGTCGTCAGCAAGGCCATGTCGGCCCGCGACTGATCCAGCCAGTCGTTGAAACGGGGACTGCGCGGGCCGCGCACCGAGGCGCCGCGACGGCGTTTTGCGCGCATGGCCAGCCGGGCCTGGACGGCGTTTAGACGCCAGCGCCCGGCGTCCGGCGTCTCGCAGGCATCGACGCCGCATTCGATGAACAGGTCCATGGCCCGGCCCTTGGGCAGGCTGAACATGAACTCGGCCCTCTGGTGCGTCAGGCGGGCGGGCGGCTCGGAGAAGGCCAGGCAGCTGGAGCGTTCGACATCGTCCAGCCCGGTGTAGCGGAAGGTCACGCGGCGACCGTCGGTGGTCGGGGTGTGGATCGTGCCGCGCTTGGCCCGGTGCGTGCCCCGCACCTGGAAGATGTCTGCGAAGTCGGCGCCGAAATCGAAGGCTAGCGGCAGGAGGATGTCCTCCACGCCGTGGTTGACCATCTGGATCCGCTCGAACATCCGCCGGCCCCACAGGAAGCGACGCCGCTCGATATGCAGCACGCCGGCGGGGGCGGACCGGCCGCCCATCGGGGGCAGGGGGCGGTTGGTGGTGTGGCAGGAGAAGAAGACGTTGTCCTGGCTAACGCCGGAAGACAGGCGCGACGGCTTCAGCAGGCCGACCGTCATGGCCCAGCGCGACAGGACGCGCGTGTCGTCGGCAAATAGGCCGTCCGCGCCACCCTTCATGTCGCCCCAGCCGTCCGCGACCAGGAAGGTGTCGCCGTCCTTCAGCGCCATCAACTGTTCGAGGCCAGAGGCCTCGACGGTCTCGCCGGCGGTCAGTTGGGTGGAATAGGCGTCGTCCATGCGGTCTCTTCCCCGTCGTTTGAGGCCTTGGCCGAACGTGTCGCACCCGAATGCGGCGCTGAGGGGCCGCTTGAATGATCAAATGAAGCAGGCGGCGGAGGGTTCACCTCCGCCGCCTGTTTTTCTTCGATAATCGTCGGCTGTGACGCTTAGGCGCTGGCGGCGAAGCTGCGACCTTCCTCAAGTGGGCGCAGCGGTGTGACCACATTGCCCAGCGCCGCCTCGGCGAAGGGGCGACGGGCCAGGAGGTCGCCGTAGACGTCCAGATAGCGACGCGCCATGGCGGTAGCCGAGAACCGCAGGTCGAAGCGGGCGCGTACAGCCTCGCGGTCCAGCAGATGGGCGCGGCCGGCGGCGGCGATGGCCTGTTCCATGGTATCGACCAGGAAGCCGGTGGCGCCGTCCTCGATGATCTCGGGCGTCGAACCGCAGCGGAAGGCGACGACAGGCGTGCCGCAGGCCATGGCCTCGATCATCACCAGGCCGAAGGGCTCGGGCCAGTCGATGGGGAACAGCAGGGCGTCTGCGCCGCCCAGGAAGGCGGATTTCTGGTGGTCGCCGATCTCGCCGATGAACTCGATCAGGGGATTGCCCTCGACCATCGGGCGGATGGTTTCTTCCCAATAGCGTTTGTCGGCGGCGTCAACCTTGGCGGCCATCTTCAAGCGCTTGCCCAGCTTGGTGGCGATCTCGATGGCGCGGTCGGGGCGTTTCTCGGGCGAGATGCGGCCTAGGAAGGCGAGGTAGCCCTCGGACTTGGGCGAGAACAGATACTGTTCGCCGGGCATGCCGTGATGCACGGTCGCCTTCCAGTTGGCGAAGTGCAGGGGCTTGCGCTGATCATCCGAGATGGAGACCAGGCCGAACTCGCTCCAGCGGGCATAGACGCCGGGCAGGTCCTTCATGTCGAGGCGACCGTGCAGGGTCGTGATCGTCTTGTCCGCATACTGCCGGAAAAGCGGGAAATGGATCATGTCGGTGTGGAAGTGCATCACGTCGAACTCGTCGGCGCGGTCCATCACCTCGCCCAGCATGGAGAGGTGGGCGGCGAGGTCGGATTTCAGCGGCGCGGGATCCAGGCGGATGGCCTGATCGCGAACGGGAACCAGGCGCGCCTTGGTCTGGGCGTCGGCGCTGGCGAATAGGGTGACGTCATGGCCCAGATCGACCAGGGCGTCGGTCAGGTGGGCGACAACGCGTTCAGTGCCGCCGTAAAGCTTCGGAGGAACGGCCTCGTAAAGCGGGGTGACCTGCGCGATCTTCATGATGTTGTGCTCCGACCCCGCAATGGCGCGGGCCGTGGACAACAATGATCTCGCAACTGCGAAGTTCCATCGCGGGTTGCGGATTTTCACATAGGTTTCGGTGGGTTACAGCGAAGCTGAACCACTGTCAGTGTGCGGATTCGTACGTTTTGAGTTCGTCCGCGCGGCTAAGTGATTGATGTGGCTGATGCGACGCGGCGTCGCACCGGCCTACATCGCGGCGCGGACCTCGGAGCGCAGGGCGTCGATGGATTTCAGGCCCTGGTCGGTCTTGAAGCGCCAGTAGGTCCAACCGTTGCAGGCGGGGGCGTTTTCAAACAGGGCGCCCAGCTTGTGGATCGAGCCGCTGAGCGAGCCGGACACCAGCGAACCATCGGCGCGGACGCGGGCCTCGCGCTCGCCCTTGGGGCAGTACAGACGGTCGCCGGGATGCAGCAGGCCGGCCTCGACCAGGGCGCCGAAGGGCACCTTGGGTTCGGCGCGTTTGGAGCCAGTGACCATCAGGTCTTCGGGACGGGCGGGGATGACCGAGGCGATGCGGGTCTCGGCGACATCGGCATAGGTCTCGTCACGTTCGATGCCGATGTAGTGGCGGCCCAGCCGCTTGGCGGCGGCGCCGGTGGTGCCGGTGCCGAAGAAGGGGTCCAGGATCACATCGCCGGGGCGGGTCGCCGACAGCAGGACGCGGTGCAGCAGGGCCTCGGGCTTTTGCGTCGGATGGGCCTTCTTGCCGTCGGCGTCCTTGATCCGCTCCTCGCCGGTGCACAGGGCGAAGGTCCAGTCCGACCGCATCTGCGTGTCTTCGTTGAAGGCCTTCAGGGCGTCGTAGTTGAAGGTGTAGCGCTTCTGATCGCGGCTCTTGGCGGCCCAGATCAGGGTCTCGTGGGCATTGGTGAACCGGGTGCCCTTGAAGTTCGGCATCGGGTTGGACTTGCGCCAGATGATGTCGTTCAGCACCCAGAAGCCGAGATCCTGGATCGCCGAACCGAGGCGGAAGACGTTGTGATAGGAGCCGATGACCCAGATCGAGCCTTCCGGCTTCAGCACCCGGCGGCATTCGGCCAGCCAGGCGCGGGTGAAGGCGTCGTAGTCGGCGAAGCTGGCGAACTTGTCCCAGTCATCATCGACGGCGTCGACCTTGGAGTTGTCGGGACGCAGCAGGTCGCCGCCCAGCTGTAGATTATAGGGGGGGTCGGCGAAGACCATGTCAACCGAGGCGTCGGGCAGGCTTTTCAGCACTTCGATGCAGTCGCCACGGTGAATGACGTCAGTCTTCAGATCGGACATGGAAACGCGGCCCCGGAACAATGAGACCGCTATGGTGAATCCTTGTGGTTAAGGTCGGGTAACCGGCGCGAGACGATCGCCCTGTTTCGCCTTGGGGACAAGAACGATGGCTGTCTCCTCCCCACATCACGGGGAGGGGACCGCGAAGCGGTGGAGGGGTTCATGAAGTCTCACATGCGCCAAGAGGCGCCGCGCCACCTTCCCATGGAATGGGAGGAGACGGTAATCCACAGTCTCGGCAACTCAGCATGTTCCGCATTTGTTCTCGCCGTGCTCTAACCGTCTTCGGCGGTCGGCGGTGCGATGGAGGATCAGATGAACGACGGAATACTGGCCCATATGATGGCCGAACTGGACGCAGAACTGGCGCGGGCGGAATCGTCCTTGCCCGCACATCCTGAGCACACGCGTCAGACCGAGATCATGCGCGCTTTAGCGCTGGGTCTGGGCAACTTCGAGCGGATGCGCGCGCATGACGTGCATCTGCTCGCCGCCAGCCTGTCGTCGCGCAGAGCGTGAGGCTCAGGACTTCTTCTTGAAGGTGTCGCCGATCTCCGTCGCGTCCGGCCCATCTGGTCCCGCGCTCTGACGTTCGACCTGACCGACCTTTTTCGTATCCTTGTCGGAGGTCAGGGCGTCCGGCTTTCCGGCCGGATCGGCGCCGTTCTTCTCACGACCTTCGGTCTGTTCGCGATCCATGATGATCTCCCTTGCTGGGAGGAATAGCGCGAGGGCGGCCGAGGCGTTCCGAAACGGGCACCTAACCCGCCGTATTCACCTTCGCCACCACAGACATGCCCGGCGCCAGGCGTCCGGCCGCTTCCTGGTCCGGATCGATGCGGATGCGGACGGGGATGCGCTGGGCGACCTTGGTGAAATTGCCGGTGGCGTTGTCGGGGCGGATGACGCTGAACTCGCTGCCGGCGGCGGGGGCGATGCGTTCGACGTGGCCGCGCAGGGTCTGGCCGCCCAGAGCGTCCACGGTGATCTCGACCGGCTGGCCGACGCGGATGTTCTTCATCTGCGTCTCCTTCATGTTGGCCGTCACCCAAACGACGTCGGGGACCAGGCCCATCAGCTGGGTGCCGGCGGTGACATACTGGCCCTGGCGCACGCCGATTTCGCCCAGGCGGCCGGGGCGGGGGGCGGTGATGCGGGTGTTGGCCAGATCGATCTGGGCCAGGCGCACGGCGGCCTGGGCGTTCTCGACGGCGGCGGCCAGGCTGTCGCGGCCGACGACGGCGGAGGTGACGCCGGTCTGGGCGATGCCCTCGGCGGCGCGGGCCTGGGCGACCTGGGCCTGGGCGCTGCGCAGGGCGGCCTCGGCGATGTCGACATTGGCCTGGGCCACCCAGCCGCCGGCCTTCAGGGTGCGGGCGCGGTTAGCGTCGGCCTGGGCGCGGGTCAGGGTCGCCTCGGCGGCGGCGATGGAGGCGCGCTGCTGGGCCACCGAACCGCGCGCGGACGCCTGGGTCTGGGTCGAGTTGGACAGGGCGGCCTCGGCGGCGTGCAGACTGGCCTCGGCCTGCTCAAGACGCTGGCGATAGATGCGGTCGTCGACCTGGGCCAGCACCGCGCCCTGTTGAACGGTCTGGAAGTCCTGGACCGGCACCTGAACCACATAGCCGTTCACCTGAGGGCTGATGATGGTGACCTGGCCCCGCACATAGGCGTTGTCGGTGCGCTGGATCGCGCCCCTGAACGGCGGCAACTGCCAGGCATAGAGCACCAGCAGCACGCCCAGCAGGGCGACGCCGGCGGCGATGACGGTCCACAGCACATTTTTCTTGGGCGCAGGAGCCGGCGCCGGCGCGGCGGAGGCCGGTTGAGGTGCGGAGGCGGGTGGGGCGGCGTCGGTCATGGCGGGTCTCGGTTCAATCTGCGGCGGCGACGGCGGCGGCCTGGGCGGCGGCGTCAGCATTGTTGTTCTTGGCGTCGCGGCGCGCCTTCCAGCGCGGGCGAAGATGGGTGACTGTCACCCAGGCGCAGCCCAGGGCCGCGATCACGGCGATGACCAGGAAGACGTCGTTGTAGGCCAGGACATTGGCCTGTTGCGTCACCTGTCGGCTCAGCAGGGCGGCCCCCTCGGCGTTCAGCAGGGCCGGGTCGGTGATGGTGGACGCATAGGCGCCCGACAGCTGGCGCAGGCGAAGCGCCACCTGGGGGTCCAAGGCCGAGATGCCGGCCGCCAACTGGTTGGAATGGTATTTCTCGCGGACGATCTGCAGCGTGCCGGTCAGGGCGCCGCCGGCCAAGCCGCCCACGTTCTGAAGCACGCTGAACATGACGATGAAGCTGATCAAGTTCTGCTTGCCCTGGGTCAGCACCTTGGCGATGCCGATCATCAGGGCCGGGCCGATGAACATGGCCGAGGCGAAAGCGATCAGGGCCTGGCTGAAATAGAGCTGGGCCGGGCGGGTCAGGACGGTCGAGTGGCTGTCGATCCAGGCGCCCAGAGCGATCAGGGCCAGGGCGATGGCGATCGGCTTGTTCAGCTTCTCCATGTTCAGAGTGAAGGCGCTGACCAGGGTGCCGGCGATCATCGACAGAAGGATGACGACGAATAGGCCGTGCAGTTGATCCGGCCCCAGCCCCACGACCGTCAGGAAGCCCACCGCGCCCGAGGTCTGTTCGGTCAGCACCATGCGGATCAGCAGGATGGCCCCGAACAGGCGCAGCAGGTCCGGCCCCGTCAGCCAGCGGGTGTTGATCAGCGGATTTTTCCGGTTGTGCTCGACCAGGAAGGCGGCGGTCAGCAGGACGATGGAGCCGACCAGGGCCCAGCCGATCCAGGGGGCTTGCGTCCACCACACGATCCGCCCCAGGCCCAGCGAGGCGCACAGCAGGGCCACCCCCGGCGCGAACAGGGCGAAGGTCAGGAAGTCCAGACGGTCGAACACCCGCAGCCGCTCGGACGGCGGCAGCTTGACCACCTGCACCGCGCCCCAGGCGACCAGACACATGCCCAACTCAAACATGTAGAAGGCGCGCCAGTCGCCGAGCAGAAGCAGGCCGGGCATTACCAGGCGAGAGATCGGCACGGCGAAACTGGCCAGGCCGATGCCGATGATCAGCCCCTTCAGCCGGTGCGCCGCCGGAAAGGCCTGGATGATGTAGAGAAAGCCCAGGCTGCTCAGGCCCGCGCCCGCCATGCCGGCGATGGCCCGCACTAGCAGCGTCGACTGATAGTTGTCGACGAACAGGTGGGCGGCGCAGACCAGCACAAAGGCGCCCAAGAAGATCTGGGTGAACAGGCGCAGGCCATACTGCATCCTGAACTTGACCAGGATCAGGTTCATGCAGGCGTTGGTCATGACGAAGACGACCGGCAACCAGGCGGACTCGGTGATCGTGATCCCCAGCGAGCCCTGCAGGTTCTGGATGTTGGCGGTGACGGCGGCGTTGCCCAGCGACCCGACCATGGCGACCAGCAGGCCGGTCAGGGCGTACTGGATTCGCATCGGCCAGGAATGGTCGGGCGTGGCGGGCGAGCCCGGCATCATCGGCCGCTCGTGCGGCTTCAGCGTCTCGACATACTGTTCCCAGGGCAGGTGCCAGTTGTTACGGGGCATCAGCGGGGCTCCCCGCGAGGCTTCAATCCGTCGAGGATGATCGCGCGGGTGCGCAGCGACACGGCCTGACGTTCTGCCGCGTCGGCTCCCTGGAAGCCGGCGCCCAGCAGGGTGGCGATCAGGCGGATGTCCATCGGCCGCAAATCCTCCCTCACCAGGCCGGCGGCCTGGGCCCGCGCCAGCGGTGCGGCCCCCGCCTCCATCAAGCTCTGCCGCAAGGGGGTAAGCGCATCCGGCGACCGCACGTTCCGCACGACCCCGGCCAGGCCCGCATTGCGCACCATGTCCTCGGCCAGCCGGTCCAGGAACCAGAAGAAGACGGACGGGTCGTCCCCCTGTTCGGCGGTGCGCCGACCCAGGTCCGCGACATCGGCCTCCAGCACAGCCAGCGCCAGTTCGGTGCGGTCGGCGAAGTGGCGATAGAGGGTGCCGCGCCCGACCCTGGCCTTTTCGGCGATCAGGTCCAGCGGCGCGTCCAGACCCTGGTCGGCGAAGACCGCGCGCGCGGCCTCCAGCAGGGCGGCGCGATTGTGGACGGCGTCCTTGCGGACAGGTTTGGGGGCGGGGCGCGACATGGTGACGCGCTTAAATGGACAGCGGTGTCCGTTTTGCAAGGGTCGCTAGAGTGGTTTTTCCAACACCACGAACGCCAGTTCCGGCCGGGGCGGATCGACGGGGAAGGGGCGGGTCTCGCCGGTGGGGGCATAGCCGCGCCGCTCGTACCAGGCGATCAGTTCGGCCCGGCGGCGGATGACCGTCATCTCCATGCGACGCGCGCTGAACCGGGCGACAGCCTCGACCTCGGCGGCGGTCAGCAGGCGGCGGCCCAGGCCGGACGCCTGCAGGGTCGGCTCGACCGTCAGCATGCCCAGATAGGCCTGGTCGTCGCCGGCGCGGGCGACCTGGACGCAGCCGATCAGCACGCCGTCGTGGGCCAGCAGGACGACCCGGTCGGGATCGGCGATCAGGGCCGTCAGCTCGTCCGCGCTGGTGCGGGCGCCCGACAGCAGGTCGGCCTCATGCGTCCAGCCGGCCTTGGCCGTGTCGCCGCGATAGGCGCGCTCGATCAGGGTATGCAGCGCGGCGACATCATCGGGCGTCGCCGCGCGGAAAACGATCTCGCTCACCGGGTTACGCCCAGCTCCTCGACCAGATGATCCATGCCGTAGACGTCGCGCAGGGCCACGGTGACGGCCTGGGTGGTGACGATAACGCTGCGGTTCACGGCGCGGTCGTAGCCATAGGCGTTGCGCTGGGTCAGGACGGTGGAATCGAAGTTGGCCCCGATGATCTCGCCCCTGGCATTGATGGCCGGCGAGCCGGACGAGCCGCCGATGGTGTCGGTCGAGATGGCCATGTCCATCACCGCGTTCGGATCGATCCGGTCCTTGGCCGCCAGCAGTTTGGGCGCGACGGCGAAGGGCTCGGCGCCGGTAGCCCGGTCCCACAGACCGGCGAAGGTGGTGAAGGCGGAAAATCGTTGGCCCGGCACGTCCGAGCCTTCGACCTGGCCATAGGTCAGACGCAGGGTGCCGGTGGCGTCGGGATAGACGGCGTCGCCATAGGCGGCGAAGCGGGCGGCGGCCAACTGCTCGGAGGCGCGGTCGGTCGGCGCCTTGACCTTGTTCTCCCACTCGGCGCGAACGGCGCGGGCGTCGGCGTCGATCGACAGCACATACTGGATCAGCGGGTCGTCCGACGCCTGGACCGCCGCGAGGCCGCCGGTCCACAGGGCGCGGCGCACGGCCGGGTCGGCCAGTTTGGTGCCGGCGACGATGCGGGCCGATAGACCCTCGGGGCTTTCCTTGGCCAATAGGGTGCGGACGTGCGGGCTGTCGACCGTCAGCCATTCCCGCGTCTTGGACAGCCACCACTCCAGCCGGATCTGCTCCAGCTCCGGATAGGTCGGACGCTCGGCGAACAGGCCGGATTCGACGCCGGGCAGGCGGCTGTCGGCGTATTCGGCCAGACGCTGATCCGACGGCTTGGCCCGCTCCTGCGCGCCGCGCACGATGGCGCGCGCCCACTGGAACAGCTGCGATCCGCCCGCGACCGAGGTCGTGCCCATGGCGGTGCCGCCCTCAAGCAAGGCGGTTGGGGCGTAGAGTTCGCGGGCTAGGGGCTGAACGGCTTCTAGCGCGCCCCACGGATCAGGGCCGGTTCCGTTCGTGGCGGCGTAGCGCTGCATGAAGTCGGCTTCGGCCGCCGCCTTGGCCGTCATGAAGTTGGCGTCAGTCAGGGCGCGCATCCGGCCCAGGCCGCGCTTGTAGGTGTTCTCCACGCCCACGATGGGGTCCATGGCGATGAAGGCCTGGTCCTCGCCTTCTTCGGCATAGCGGATCAGCCGGCCGCGCAGTTCGGAGGCGATCAGCTGATCCAGCGGCAGGACCACGTCGCGGATGGTGGCCAGTTGGTCCATCGTCAGCAGGCGCTGGGTCGCGCCGGGATTGCCCGAGACGAAGACGGCCTCGCCCTCGGTCGGCTTGTCGGCGTTCCAAGTGAAGTGGATCGGCGTCTCGACCGGCTTGTCGTCTTCATACAGACGGATGAAGGCCGCATCGATGGCGAAGCGCGGGAAGGAGAAGTTGTCCAGGTCGCCGCCGAAGGTCGCGGCGCGATCTTCCGGCGCCCAGGCCAGGCGGACGTCTGAGTATTTGCGGAATTTGTAGAGCTTGAACTGGCCGCCCCGATACAGGCTGACGACCTGGCAGCGGATCTTGGGATCGTTTCCGCAGGCTTCGGTTTCGATCCGGCCGGCCTCGGCCTCGCGCGCCTGGGTGAAGGCCTGGCCTTCAAGACCCTCGCCGGCCTTGTGCATCCGCTCGGTCACGTCCGAAATGTCGGTCAGGATTTCGGCCGTGGCGCCGGGGCATTTGCGCTCTTCCTCGCGCGTCTTGGGCGTGAAGCCGGTCTCGCCATACTGCTGCTGCGGCGTGGACAGGTTGGCGACGCAGGTGGCGACGCAGTGGTTGTTGGTCATCACCAGGCCCTGGCCCGACACCACGCCCGCCGAACAGCCGCCGAACTTCACCGACGACAGCCGCACCCGATCCAGGAAGGCCTGATCGATGTTCGTGCCCAAGGCCGTGTTGGCGCGAGCGATGGGGAAGTTGTCGTAGGTCCACATGCCTTCTTCGGCCAATGCCTTTCCAGGATGGGCCGAGGTGGCGGCGAGAGCGAAAACGGCGGCGGAGGCGAGGAGGGCGAGACGCATGGGATAATCCTATGTCTCCTCCCTGTTCGCGCAGCGAATGGGGAGGTGGCGCGGCGCGTCTTCAGCGCCGTGACGGAGGGGCTTTGCGATACATGACAGGCGCCGGTGCGGTGGTGAAGAGCCCCTCCACCGCTTCGCGGTCCCCCTCCCCATTCGCAAGAGGCGAATGGGGAGGAGACGTTGGGTTCTAGCGCCGCACGCCCAGTTCGCGCAGCAGGCGCGGCTGGTTGTAGACGTTGCGCAGGGCTTCGGTGATGGCCGCGGTCGAGACCGTCACCGTGCGGTTCAGCTCGGGGTCGTAACCGAAGCTGCCGCCCAGCGAGTGGATGTTGCCGTCGAAGGCGGCGCCGATGACTTCACCCTTGGCGTTGATCACGGGCGAACCCGAGTTGCCGCCGATGATGTCGTTGGTCGAGACGAAGTCATAGACGGTCGACTTGTTGACCTTGTCTTCGGCCGCCATCCAGTCCTCGGCCGCGTTGAAGGGCTCTGCGCCGGTGTTGCGCTCGTACAGGCCGCCGATCTCGGTGAAGGGCGTCACCGTCACGCCACGATAGGTCCAGCCCTTCACCTGACCATAGGACAGGCGCAGGCTGAAGGTCGCATCCGGGTACAGGTTGGTGCCGTAGACCGCGAACCGGGCCTGGGCGATCTTCTCGCCGGCGCGGCTGGTCGGGCCGGACACGGCCGATTCCCACTGGGTGCGCGTGGCCTGGGCCGCATCGTCATTGGCCAGGACGAAGGCGATCAGCGGATCGCCCGAGGCGGCCAGCTCTTCCGGCGTCATGGCCAGGGCCTGGGCGCGGAAGGCCGGATCGGCCAGACGCGTGCCGTCGATCAGGCGCGCGGCCACCTGTTCCGGGCTTTCCTTGCCCAGCAGCGCCTTCACATTGGCGTTGTCCACCGTCAGGTATTCGCGGGTCTTGGACAGCCAGAAATCGACGAAGATCTTCTCCAGATCGGTCGAAATCGGCGTCTCGGTCGCCAGGCGACGGCCCAGCGAGGCGATGTCGGCGTCCGAATAACCGGCGCGACGCTCAGCCACCGGCTTGGCCCGCTCCTTGGAGGCGCGGACGATGGATTTGGCGTAGCTGTAGAGTTGCGAACGCTGGCCCGCCGCCGATTCCAGCTGGCGGTAGGGCAGGTAGAGGTCGCGCTGGGCGGTCGAGACGCGCTCCAGATCGGCCCAGGGATCGCCAATGCGCTGGGCCAAGGCCGGGTCGGCGGTGACGCGCTGGCGCAGTTCCTGTTCTTCCGAACGCTTGGTCGCCATGAAGGCCGGATCGGTCAGGGCGCCCTGCTGGCCGTAGAAGACCTTGAAGCTGTTCTCCAGGCCGAACAGCGGATCGACGGTGACGCGCTTGGCCTCTTCGCCGGTGGTCGAATATTCGAGCAGGCGGCCGCGCAGTTCAGACGACTGGATCAGGGTCAGCGGCATCTGCTGATCGCGCAGAACCTCCAGCTGGGCCATGGTCAGCAGGCGCGAGGTCGAGCCGGGGTTGCCGGCGACGAAGGTGACGTCGCCGTCCTTGGGCGCATTGGCGTTCCAGGTCAGGTGGTTCGGCGTGGCGACCGGCTTGCCGTCCTCGTAGATGCGCAGGAAACCGGCATCCAGGGCGTAGCGCGGGAAGTTGAAGTTGTCGGGATCGCCGCCGAAAAAGGCCGCCTGGAACTCGGGCGCGAAGACCAGGCGCACGTCGTCATACTTGCGGAACTTGTACAGCTTGTACTGGCCGCCGCGATAGAAGCTGATGACCTGGCAGGTCAGCTTCTGGTCGTCACCGCAGGTCTCCTTCTGGATCTTGTCGATCTCGGCGGCGCGGGCCTGGACGAAGGCGGCGCCTTCAAGCCCGGCGCCGGCGCCGGTGACGCGGTCGGTCACATCGACGATGTCGGTCAGGATCTCGGCCGTCTGGCCGGGGCATTTCTTCTCTTCCTCGCGGGTGGCGGGCATCCAGCCGTTCTTGACGTAGTCGTTGTCGGCCGTGGACAGGTCTTGGACGCAGGAGACGACGCAGTGGTGATTGGTCAGCACCAGGCCTTCGTTCGACACCAGCGAGGCCGAGCAGCCTTGAAGGCGGACGGCGGCGTTGCGCACGCGGTCCAGCCAGGCCTGGTCGATGTTGGTGCCGTATTTCTCGTTCACCGTCGCGATGGGGAAGTTGTCGAAGGTCCACATGCCTTCGTCGGCCTTTGCGGACGTGGCGGGTGCCGACAGGACGGCGGTCGCGGCGCCCAGGGCGGCCAGCGAGGCGGTAAGACGAAGCGAAGGCAGGGACATGAAGGCGAGACTCCCGAGTGCGGGACGGCCTGTCCCATCTGTTATGTTGTAACTAGCGCCAACAAAGGGCGGGCGCCAAGGGCTGCATGGCCCTTAGTCCCCTGATTTCGAAGCCGCAATGTCCGCGCGGTCGAAGCCTTACCCCGATTTAACTTGGCCGTGAGGCGACGCGCGCTCAGATAGGCGGACGTACCGGGGATTTATCGACGACGATGTCGCTTGCGCTTTCAACACTGCTGTTCGAGTGGCGCCGCTATATGGCGGCGGTCATGGCCCTGGCCCTGTCGGGTCTGCTGGTCCTGGCGATGACCGGTGTCTTCATCGGCATCGGCAAGGGGTTCACCGCGACCATCGAACGGTCGAACGCCGACGTCTTCATCATGCAGCCCGGCGCCAAGAGCCTGATCGGCGGCCCTTCGGGCGTACCGCGTCGTTTCATCCCGCTGGCCTACAACCACCCCGAAGTGGTCGAGGTCATGCCGCTGGATGGCGCCGGCGGCACCTTCCAGAACATCAAGAGCGTCGATCCGACCAAGAGCCAGGCCGACAACGCCAACCAGGGCGCAGCGCGTCAGAAGTTCGTCCAGGCCAGCATCATCGATACCCGTCCGGGATCGGTGACCATTCCGACCGACTATTCCCAGGAACTGGTCGATGCCTTGCGTCAGCCCTACACTGTCGCGGTCGATGAGACGGCGCTGACGACCCTGGGCGTCAAGCTGGGCGACAAGGCCCTGTATAATGGCCAGACCGTCACCGTCGTCGGCGTGACGCGCGGCTATCCCAACATGATGCAGCCGGGCATCGTCATGTCGCGCGACACCCTGCGGATGCTGGGCCAGGCCGACACCGGTGCGCGCGTCGGGCCGCTGATGGTCAAGCTGCGCGATCCGGCCCGTGCACCGGTCGTGGTGGCTCAGCTGAACGCCATGGGCAACGGTCAGTGGAAGGCCTGGACCAAGCAGCAGCTGGCCGACGCCAACGCCGGCGCCATGTTCGAGGAAGGCATCCTGGTCATCATCATCGGCGGCTGCGTCGTGCTGGGGATCATCATCGGCATCGCCATCACGTGGCAGACCCTGCGCGGCGCCATCATGGCCAATATCAAGGAGTTCGCCTCTCTGCGGGCCCTGGGCGTCAGCATGGGCAGCCTTCGTCGGATCGTGGTCGAGCTCAGCTTCTGGGTCGGCGTCGTGGGCGTCATCGCGGCCATCGTCCTGACCTGGCTGGTGTCGTTGCTGGCCATGATGGGGGCGGTGATCATCGCCCTGCCGTTGTCGCTGCTGATCGTGGTGGGGATCGGCCTGATCGCCATCGCCATGGTGTCGGGCCTGCTGTCGCTGGGCATCCTCAAGAACAGCCAACCGGCGGACCTGCTGCGATGACCGATACGTCTTTTGGGCATACGAAGGTTCACGGAAAGCACGGCGACTTCGCGATCGAGGCCAACGGCCTGGTCAAGCGGTTCAAGTCGGGCAAGGCCTGGGTCGAGGTGCTGAAGGGCGTCGATTTCGACGCCAAGCATGGCGACCTGACCATGGTCATGGGGCCGTCCGGTTCGGGCAAGTCCACCCTGATCGCGGCCCTGTCCGGCCTGCTGAAACCCGAAGAGGGTCGGGTGGACGTGCTGGACGTCGACGACCTGTGGAAACTGTCCTCGGGCCGGATCGACAAGTTCCGGCTGGATAACTGCGGCTTCATCTTCCAGGGCTTCAACCTGTTCCCCGCCCTGACGGCGCTGCAGCAGGTCGAGACCGTACTGAAGTTCCAGGGGCTGACGACGGGTCAGGCCAGGAAGCGCGCCACCGTCGCCCTCGAAGAAGTCGGCTTGGGCCATCGCCTGCACCAGCGGCCGGCGGCCCTGTCCGGCGGCGAGAAGCAGCGCGTCGCCATCGCCCGCGCCCTGGCCAAGGATCCCAAGATCCTGTTCGCCGACGAACCGACCTCGGCCCTGGACGGCGAGAACGGCCAGGTGGTGATCAAGCTGCTGCGTCGCGCCGCCACCGAACACGGCGCCGCCGTGATTTGCGTGACCCATGACCCGCGCCTGGAGGCCTGGGCCGACCGCGTCATCCATATCGAGGACGGCAAGATCCTGGACGACCAACGCCGCATACCCGATCCCAACGCTATACTGGCGTCCCACTAACCGACACGACGAATTCTCCTCTTAGGACGACACGCCAATGCCCGGCTTTCTGAAGAAAAAACGCACCTGGATCGGCCTGCTGCTGGTGATCGTGCTGGTGGTCGGCTTCATGCTGTTCCAGTCCGCCGCCAAGACCAAGAAGGTCGAGCAGGACAAGGCTGCGGCCACCAAGGTCGAGAGCCCTTACGCCGCCATCGCCAACGGCAAGGTCGATGTTGAGGGCGGCATCATCCAGATCGCGGCCCGTCGCGGCGGCATCGTGCGCGAAGTGCTGGTGCAGGAAGGCGACCGCGTCGTCGCCGGCCAGATCCTGGCCCGTCAGGAAGACGATGAACCCCGCCTGGCGGTGCAAAGCGCCCAGGCCGCCGTGAACCAGGCCGAAAGCCAGTTGGCCCAGATCCGCGTCGACATCCGCACCGCCCAGCGCGAGCAGGAACGCCTGCAACGCCTGGTCGCCACCAACTTCGTCGCCGCCCAGCGCATGGACCAGGCCCAGGACGCCATCGCCACGGCCCAGGCCCGTCTCGGCTCCCAGACCGCCGCCGTCCAGACCGCCCGCGCCCAGCTGGATCAGGCCCGCTATAACCAGGAACTGACGATCATCCGTGCGCCCAGCAACGGCCGGATCGTGCGCCGTTACGCCAATCCCGGCGCCGGCGCCTCGACCCTGAACGTCTCCAATATGTTCGACCTGGAACCCGAAGCCCCGCGCATCGTGCGCGCCGAGGTGGTCGAGAGCGACCTGCCCAACCTGACCGACGGCCAGGCCGTCGAGATCAGCCCCGAGGGCGACGCCACCAAGGTCTATATCGGCGCGGTGATGCGTCGCGCGGCGGTGTTCGGCGCCCGCAAACTGGCCTCCGACGATCCTTCGCAGCGCACCGACGAGCGGGTGGTGGAAGTGGTGGCCTCGGCCGGCGACGCGCCCCTGCTGATCGGCCAGCGCGTGCTGGTCAAGTTCATGAAACCGGGCGAGACGGCCGGCGCCAAGCGCGTCGCCACGACCGGCGTCGGTCCGAACCAGGCGATGCGCCCGCAGTAGGACAGCGGATCAGCGGCCCCGCCTAGTTTCCTGTGAACTTGCCCGGCCGCTTTTCCAGCACGGCGGCGACGCCTTCCTGATGGTCCTCGGTCAGGTGGGCCAGGGCCTGCATGGCCGCCGACATCTCCAGCATCTGGTCGAAGTTCATGTCGCGCCCCTGGCGCAGCAGGGATTTGGCCATGCGCAGGGCCTGCGGCGGCTTGGCCGCGACCTGGGCGGCGGTGGTCAGGGCCTCGGCCATCAGGTCGTCGTGCGCGACCACGCGATTGACCAGCCCCCATTCTGCGGCCGTCGCGGCGTCGATGGAGCGTGCGGTGAACAGCATCTCGGCGGCGCGGGCATAGCCGATGTTGCGTGGCAGCAGCCACGACCCGCCGTCGCCGGGAATGATGCCCAGCTTCAGGAACGGCACGCCGAAGCTGGCGCGATCCGAAGCGATCCGGATGTCGCCCAGGCCCGCTATATCGCAGCCCAGCCCCATGGCCGGCCCGTTGACGGCGGCGATCAGCGGAACCTCCAGCCCGTACAGCGACCGCACGATCCGGTGCACGACCCGGCGATAGCGTTCGCGGATGGCGGCGCCTGACCCCTCGAACAGGTCGCGCCGGTCCCGCATGGCGGTCAGGTCGCCGCCGGCCGAGAAGGCCCGTCCTGCGCCGGTCAGGACCACGCAGCGGATGGACGCATCGGCGTTGACCCGCTCGCACGCCGCCGCCACCTCGTCCCCGTCGGTCAGGTCGGGCAGGGCGTTCAGCCGCGCCTCGCGGTCCAGCGTCCAGATCAGGATCGCGCCCTGTCTCTCTTCGGCGATCAGGCCCATGCGTCGTCTCCGTGTTCGCGACCGTCATCGACTGCGAACGCCGCGTCAGGCAAGTCCGGAATTGCAAAAGCCCCGGTCGAGACCGGGGCTTTTTCAGGCTGGGGCCGAAAAGGGCCGTCAGCGTTTCTTGATCGTATAGGGTACGAAGTTCGACGGATGGCTGACCACCCGGCTCGAGTTCGACGGCATATGCCGACTGTTGACCAGCATCCCGCCCCAAAGGGCAAAGGACATCATGGCGTGTTGGAGGTTACGCTCCTTATCGTTCATCTTGGCGTCTCCTTTCGCAGAACGATGAAAAGAGACGCGTCGTACCAATGGGATTCCACCGTCAGTCGTTTCGCGTCATTGGGTAATATAAGACGGTTTCGTGAATTTGCAAATTTATTCGTCAGGAGTCGGAGTGTTTTTCGCGTCTGTGTCACAATGAGCGTTCCCAGTCCGAGCAGGCCGGGACCGCCCAAGGCCATCGCCACCCCTTGCGTCATGGTCTGCGCCGTCGATGGCGAGAGCGGCCTGTGTCTGGGCTGTTTCCGCACCCTGAAGGAGATCGCTGGCTGGCGCGCGCTCAGCGACGCCGAACGCGCGGCGGTCATGGCCGACCTGCCTACGCGCCGGTCCCAAGTCGATCCGGCCAAGCTGGGCTAGCGCGGTTAGGCGTTTAAGCTTTCGTCAGCCACGTCGTTTCACGGCATCCAAACGCCGCCCCCTTAGACAGGGGACATGGTTCGCATCGATTTCCAGTCCGTCATCGTGCTCGGCGTCGCCCTCATGGCCTCGTTCGGCACGGCGCTGACGATCCGACATCTGGAGGGCGACGGCGCCGCCCAAGCGGCGACGCCCATGGTCGCGGCTTCGTCCGCCCCGGCGTCAGGCACGGCGGCCCAGGTGGTCAAGGGCGCGGACGGTCACTATTGGGCCCAGGCCAGGATCGAAGGTCGCGCGGTGCGGGTGCTGGTGGACACGGGCGCCAGCGTCGTGGCCCTGACGCGCGCCGATGCCCTGCGCCTGGGCGTCGATCCCGAACCCGAGGATTTCACCGGCCGGGTGCAGACCGCTTCAGGCGTCGTGCGCGCCGCCCCGGTGCAGCTGAAATCGGTCTCGGTCGCCGGGGCGCGGGTGGACGGGGTCGAGGCTCTGGTCGTCGAACAGGGCCTCGAATATTCCCTGCTGGGCATGAGCTATCTGGGCCGGTTGTCGGCCTTTGAGGCCACGCCCGTCGGTCTGACGCTGCGGCCCTAGAGGTCCCTCATCTGGCGACGGGCTTCGCTGAAATACTGCCAGCCCGTCCACAGGGTGATGATGGCGGCGAACCAGATCAGGAAGATGGCGAAGGATTCGAACGCCGGCTGCCAGGCCAGCGGCGATCCGTCAGGATTCTGAAGACCCAGCGCGCTCCACAACAGGGTCAGTTGAAGCGCGGCCAGAGCCACCATCTGCACCGTGGTCTTCCATTTCGCCGCCAGGGTGACGGGCAGTTCGATCCGTCCGGCCATGGTCTCGCGCAGGGCGGAAACGGCGAACTCCCGGAACAGGATCAGACCGCAAGGCAGGGCGATACCGGGCAGCGAACCCGAGGCCAGAACGCCCAGGATGGCGCCCGTCACCAGCACCTTGTCGGCGATCGGATCGAGGATGGCGCCCCAGCGCGTCGTGGAGTTCCAGCGTCTGGCTAAAAAGCCATCGACCCAGTCGGTCGAGGCGGCGATGACGAAGATCCAGAAGGCCCAGACGCTGAACCGACCTTGCGTCTCCGGCGAAAGCCAGGCCTCCAGCGCTCCCGGCGCCGCGCCGGCCATCATGGCGAACATCACCACCCCGGCGGCCAGACGCGCGCCGGTCAGGATGTTGGGGATGGGATTGGCGCGGTGGGCGGGTGTCATCATCATATCCGTTGCAACGCGCCGGGTGTGGCACGGTTCGCCGGTCAGGCCAACGGTTCGAACCGGGGCTTGTCGGTCATGACTGTCAGGGCGCCCTCGGCGATGCCGAAATGCAGGCCGCTGAGCTCCAGATCGCCCCTGGCCTCGCGCTCGGCGATCCAGGGGAAGGTGCGCAGGTTTCGGATCGACAGGCGGACGATGGCCTCTTCGGCCGCGCGCTCCAGCTGATCAGGCGCGACGGTCTCGGCGACGTGCTGGACGACGGGCGTGCCTTGCGCGACCCAGGGGGCGACGAAGTCGGCGCAGCTGTCGGGCGCGCCGTGCAGCATGGCGTTGACCCCGCCGCAGTGGGCATGGCCCATGACTACGATCCGCTTGACGTTCAGGACCTTGACCCCGAACTCCAGCGCCGCCGAGACCCCGTGCAGCCGGCCGTCGGGCTCATAGGGCGGCACCAGATTGGCGACGTTGCGGACCACGAACAACTGACCCGGCGCGGCGTCGAAGATCAGGGCCGGATCGGCGCGGCTGTCTGAACAGGCCACGATCAAGGTGTGCGGCTTCTGCCCCTGCGCCAGGGCCTCATATTCCGCATGGGCGGTCGGCCAGTGCTCGGCCCGGAAACGGCGATAGCCGGCGGTCAGTTCGTCTTCGGTGTCGCTCATGTCGGGTCTTTACCTCCGGCTCAGCTTTTACGGAAGAAGGCGTGGATGCGTTCGGCGAGGGGTTGGTTTATGCCGGCGACCTTGACTAGGTCGCTGACAGACGCGCGGCCCACACCCTTGGCGGAGCCGAAGGCGTGCAGCAGGGCCTTCTTGCGGCCGGGGCCGACGCCTTCGATCTCGTCCAGCGGATTCTTCTTGATGTCCATCGAGCGGCGCTTGGCGTGGGCGCCGTTGGCGAAGCGGTGGGCCTCGTCGCGCAGCCGTTGCAGGTAGTAGAGGGCCGGCGACTTCAGCGGCAGCATGAAGGGCGGCTTGCCGGGCATGAAGAACTTCTCCATCCCCGCATCGCGATCCGGCCCCTTGGCGACGCCGACCACGGCGATGTCGTCCAGGCCCAGGTCGGCCAGCACCGCCAGCACCTCAGCCAACTGACCCGCGCCGCCGTCGATCAGCAGCAGGTCGGGACGGACGGCGTCCTCGCCTTCCTCCTCGTCCTTGACCAGGCGGGCGAAGCGGCGGCGCATCACCTCGCGCATCATGCCGTAGTCGTCGCCGGGGGTCAGATCCTCGCCGCGGATGTTGAACTTGCGATACTGCGACTTCTGGAAGCCGTCGGGGCCGGCCACGACCATGCCGCCGACCGCGTTCGTGCCCTGGATATGAGCGTTGTCGTAGATCTCGATCCGCTCGGGCCGGGTCTCCAGACCGAAGGCCTCGCAGACCTCGTCCAGGATTTTCCCCTGGGCCGAGCTTTCGGCCAGGCGGCGGCCCAGGGCCTCGCGCGCATTGGTCAGGGCGTGGTCGACCAGGGCCAGTTTCTCGCCGCGCTGGGGCCGGACGATCTCGATCTTGCGGTCGGCCTTCATCGAGAAGGCCTCCTCCAGCAGCTCCAGCTCGTGCGGGCGGACGTTGGACAAGATCAGGCGCGGGATCGGCTTGTCCTCATAGAACTGGCCCAGGAAGGCGGCCAGGATCTCGGGGTCGGTGTCGGTCTTGTCCACGCGCGGGAAATAGGCGCGGCCGCCCCAGTTCTGGCCGGCGCGATAGAAGAAGACCTGGACGCAGGCCTGGCCGCCGTCGGAATGCAGGGCGAAGACGTCGCCCTCGGGGACGCTGTCGGCGCTGACGGAGTTCTCCATCGAGATGGCCGACAGGGCGCGGATGCGATCGCGGACGCGGGCGGCCTGTTCGAAGTCCATCTCGTCCGAGGCGGCCTGCATCTCCTGCGACAGGCGGCCGATGACGGCGCGGGACTTGCCGCGCAGGAACTGCTCGGCCTCGGTGACCAGTTCGCCATAGTCCTCCAGCGAGATCAGGCCGGTGCAGGGGGCCGAGCAGCGCTTGATCTGGTGCAGCATGCAGGGGCGGGTGCGGGTCTCGTAGACGCTGTCCGAACAGGACCGTAGCAGGAAGGCCTTCTGCAGCGTGTTCAGCGTGCGATTGACCGCCCAGGTCGAGGCGAAGGGGCCGAAGTAGTGGCCCGGCGTGGTGTGGGCGCCGCGATGCTTCCTGACCTGAGGGGCGCGGTGGTCGCTGCGGATCATCAGTTCGGCGAAGGACTTGTCGTCGCGCAGCAGGACGTTGAAGCGCGGCTTCAACTTCTTGATGAAGTTGGATTCCAGCAGCAGGGCCTCGGTCTCGGACGCCGTGACGACCAGCTCCATCGACCGGGTCTGGGCCACCATCAGGCCGATGCGCTGGGTGTGGAAGCGCCCTTGCGCATACTGGACGATGCGCTTCTTCAGCGACTTGGCCTTGCCGACATAGAGGCACGACCCGTCCTCGCCATACATGCGATAGACGCCCGGCTTGTCCGGCGCGCGGCGCGCCTCGTCAGCGATCAGGGCGGCGGCCGTCAGGATCGCGCCGTCCGTCTCGGCGAGGGCTTCCTCTGTTCGATTCTCTACCATCGCCCGGCAATATAGGGGCTTCCTCGCGATCATGCGCGGGCATGACGGCATGTCTGATGCGTCAGAAGCTGTGCAGTAAATAAGCGCTGCTTTAGACTATGGTTTATGCGGGAGAGGCGCTTGAAGGTCGGCGTGTCTGTTGTGATGAAGTCGAGCGTGGTGATGTTTAGAGATTAAACCTATGTAAACCTCTTGTGCGTGTCCTGATCGCAGGCTGGAGTTTCCGCTGAAGCCTCGCCGGAGGATGGGAGGACACGATGCGACGTGCTGCTGGACGGAATCGAACTGCGGGCTTGCTTTGTGGAACTGCGCTGGCGGCTGGCGTCATCGTTGTTTCCACCTCGGCGAACGCCCAGTGCGCCTTTCCCCCGGCGGTCGGCAACGACATTTACACCTGCACCAGCGCGACATCGACAGGCGGATTGAGCGATCTGGTCGGCGACAACAGCCTGCTGCTCCCGGTCGGAGGCAGCGGCACGCTGAATGGTTCGGTGGTGTTCGGCGACGGCGCGGACCGTGTCGAGATCAACAGCGGGACCATCACCGGCGCCGTCGATCAGGGTGCGGGACGCGACAGTTTCGTGATCACGGGCGGCGCGGTTCTCGGCGGCGTCCAGCAGGGCGGCGGCGTCGACGATTTCCGCATGACGGGCGGCGCGATCCAGTCGCTGAACCAGGGCGACGACTTCGACACCTTCTTCATGTCGGGCGGCCGGATCATCGATTTCTTCGACGACGGCGACCGGGCGGTGATGACGGGCGGCCGGATCGGTCGGGTCAACATGAAACTGGCGAACAACGTCTTCGACATGTCAGGCGGGATCATCGACCGCAATCTGGTGACCGGGTTCGGAGACGACACGATCGTGATCTCGGGCGGCGAGATCGGCGGCAATATCAGCGTCAGCGGGGGCGCCGACAGCCTGACCGTGACCGGCGGTTCGGTCGGCGGCGAGGTGCGGATGAGCGTCGGCAATGACAGCTTCGTCTGGGACGGCGGCGGGATCATCTATGGCATGATCGACATGGGGGGCGACGACGACGTCGCCGTCCTGCGCAACCTGACGGCCGCGAACATGGGGCGGACGCCTGCGATCCTGGGCGGCGAGGGCGATGACGGGCTGACGCTGGACAATGTCACGTCGGCCGGTGTGGCGCGCTTCCAGGGATGGGAGAGCGTGTACCTGACCAACGACACCGAACTGACCATGGACGGCGCCCTGGTGCTGGGCGACGCGGGCAGCGGCACGGGTGTCCTGAGCATCGATGCGACCAGCACCCTGTTCGGCGGCGGGCTGAACGGATCGATCTCGCCCTTCCTGAACGGGAGCCTGGCGCGGGTGGTGAACGCCGGGCGCATCGATTTGACCAACGGCGCCGCAGGGGCGGGGGACCGCTTCACCATCACGGGCGACTTTGTGGGCGCCGATGGGCTCGTGCTGCTCGACACGGTGCTGGGCGACGACAGTTCGGCGTCGGATCGGCTGGTGATCCTGGGCGGCAGCGCATCCGGCACGACCAGCCTGTCGATCCTGAACCGGGGCGGCGTGGGGGCCTCGACGGCGGTGGACGGCATCATGGTGGTGGAGGCCGCGAACGGGGCCAGCACGGCCGGCGGCGCCTTCGCCCTGAACGGTCGGGTCGCGGCCGGGGCGTTCGAGTATTTCCTGTTCCGGGGCGGCGTGTCGCAGGGCACGACGGACAACTGGTATCTGCGTTCGACCGTGGTGACGCCGCCGCCCAGCGTGCCGGCGCCGCAGCCGGCCCCTGCGCCGCCTCCGCTGGAACCGCCGGTTCCCGCACCCCCGCCGCAACCGCCCGAGCCGCCCGCGCCGCCCGTGATCACGAAACTGTCGCGTCGTCGACTATGTCTATTCGCTAAGCTTTGCCGTGGCGCTGTGCGAGGGCGAGATCGACGGGGTCGGGCGGGTCTGGGCCGATGGGCGACTGATGGACATGACGGGCGTCGTGATGAGGGTGTATCGCGGGGGCGAGGACCAGACGCCGGACCCGCTGATCGAGGCGGTGGAGGCGGATGCGCCCGCCTATCGCGGCGCGGCCTATGTGGTGTTCGAGGACTTGCCGTTGGGGCCGTTCGGGGATCGTGTTCCGCAGTTGAGTTTCGAGGTGTTTCGGCGGCCCAGGGGCCAGGCGGCGCGACTGGAGGACCTGCTGGAAGGCGTGTGCCTGATCCCTGGTGCGGGGGAGTTCGCCCTGGCGACCGAGGCGGTGGTGCGTCGCGAGGGGCTGACGCGGACGGCGGTGGAGAATGTGCACAACGGCGAGGGGCGGGCGGACTTGGTTGTTTCGCTGGATCAGCTGCAGGCGCAGCTGCCAAACCTGAAGCGGGTCAGTTTGGTGGTCGGGTGGTTCGGCAGCGATCTGAGGGCCGGGCATTGCCGCGTTCGGCCGGGGGTGGAGCGGCGCGACAAGCCGACGGAGCCGATGAGCTGGTCCGTGGCGGGTGTCACGCGGGATGAGGCCTATGAGGTCAGTCGGGTCGACGGCGCGCCGGCCTATGGCGGGACGCCGTCGGACGAGAGCGTGCATCAGGCGATCCGCGAGATGAAGGCGCGGGGGCTGGAGGTGACGCTGTATCCGTTCGTCTTCATGGACTGCCCTGGGTATCCGTGGCGGGGGCGTGTGGCGGGCGTGGATGGCGCGGGAGCGACGGCGGAGATCGCGGCCCTGTTCGGCGGGACCGAGGATTGGGGTCTGCTGCGGATGGCGCTGCACTACGCCCGGATCGCGGCCGAGGAGGGGGCGGACGGCGTGCTGATCGGGTCCGAGATGCGGGGCGTGACCTGGACGCGGGATGCAGCCGGGGGCTTTCCGGCGGTGGCTCAGTTGCGGGCGCTGGCGGCGGAATGTCGGGCAGTGGTGGGGCCGGGCGTGGCCCTGTCCTATGCGGCGGACTGGAGCGAATATTTCGGGTGGCAGGCGGGCGGGGAGGTGGTGTTTCATCTCGATCCGCTGTGGGCCGATGCGAACATCGATCATGTGTCGATCGACTGGTATCCGCCGCTGAGCGACTGGCGTGCGGGCGACGGCGGGGTGGATGCGGCGGCGTTCGGCGGGGCAGCGGACCCGGCCTATCTGGCGGCGGGCGTCGCGGGTGGGGACGGGTTCGACTGGTTTTATGCCAGCGAGGCGGATCGGGCAGCGCAGGTGCGCACGCCCATCGTCGATGGGGCGTATGGCGAGGACTGGGTGTTCCGGCCCAAGGATCTGGAGGGGTGGTGGTCGAACCGGCACCATGACCGCCCGGGCGGGGTGCGGCGCGCGACGGCGACGGCCTGGGTTCCGGGGATGAAGCCGGTGCGGTTGTCGGAGTTCGGCTGTGCGGCGGTGGACCGGGGCACCAATGCGCCGAACCTGTTCCAGGACCCCAAGAGCACCGAGAGCCATCTGCCGCCGGGATCGAGGGGCGCGCGCGACGACGCAGTGCAGCGCGCGGCGTTGGAGGCTGTGCTGGGGCATTATGCGGATCCTGAGAACAATCCCGCATCGCCAGTCTATGGCGGGCGGATGCTGGCGGGGGCGGACGCCTGGTGCTGGGACGCGCGGCCCTATCCGGCGTTTCCGGCAAGGGGGGATGTTTGGGCCGACGCAGGCGCGTGGCGGGCCGGGCACTGGCTGAACGGGCGGCTGGCGGGGGACGGGCGCGACCTGATCGAGGCGGTGCTGGCGCGCGGCGGGCTGACGCCGGAGGAGATGTCGATCGAGGGCGTCGAGGGGGCGGCGGCTGGATATGTCATCGACCGGCCGATGCGGACGCGCGATGCGCTAGAGCCGTTGCTGGCGGCGTTCGATGTCTGTCGCGTGGGACCGGCCGGGGCGGCGCCGGGCGGGGCGGGGTTCAGCGAGACCGCGTACGTGTCGAGGGGCGTGCATGACCGGCCGTGGTCGCCATGTGGACTGGCGGTCGCTGCGGATGAGGACGGGCTGACGATCCGGTGGACGCCGCGTGTGCGGCTGTTCGGCGACGGCTGGGATGGCGAACCGGCGGCGGTCGATCCGATGCGGTTCCGCTTGAGGGTGCTGGACGGAGGCGTCTTGGTTCGGACGATGGAGTTGGAGGGGTCGTCGGCATCTTATGATGCGGCGGACCTGGCCGTGGACTTCCCCGAGGGCGTGAAGGCGGGCGCGCGGATCGCCGTGGCGCAGTGGGGCGAGGGCTTCGGTTGGGGTGTGGAGGCGGAAATCGGGCTGATCTGAGCAAATAGGGCGGGTCCGGCCCTTTGCGGGGGGCGGGGCATGGCTTAACTGACGCCTCTCGGTTTTTCAGTTGGAGCGACAACGGACGTGGCAGGCGACCCCTACAAGGAACTGGGCGTTTCGAAGGGCGCGAGCGCGGACGAGGTCAAGAAGGCGTATCGCAAGCTCGCGAAGGAACTGCATCCCGACAAGAACCAGGGTGACAAGATCACCGAGGATAAGTTCAAACGGGTGACGGCGGCCTTCGACATCCTGGGCGACGCCGAGAAGCGGGCCAAATACGACGCCGGCCAGATCGACGACGACGGCAACGACCAATATCGCGGCTTTGGCGGCGGCGGTCGCGCGGGCGGCAGCCCATTCGGCCAAGGTGGCGGAGCCGGCGGGCCCGGCGGTCGGGCCAGCTTTGACGGTGTCGATCTGGACGACCTGTTCGGCATGTTCGGCGGGGGCGGACGTCAGCGCGGGGCACGGGACTTCACGGCGCGTGGGCAGGACGTGAAGGCGACGCTGGACATCAGCCTGGAGGACGCCATCGCGGGGGCGACGCGACGGATCCAGTTCTCGGACGGGCGCACGTTGGACGTGACCATTCCCAAAGGCGCGTCGGAAGGCCAGACGATCCGTCTGCGCGGACAGGGTTCGCCAGGACGTGGGGCCGAGAACGGCGACGCCCTGATCGAGCTGAAGATCGAGACGCATCCGATCTACAAGCGCGACGGCGCGGACCTGACGATGGACTTGCCGGTGTCGGTTCCCGATGCGGTGCTGGGCGCCAAGGTGCGTGTGCCGACGCCCGAGGGCGTGGTGCAGATGACGATCCCGGCGGGGTCGAACTCGGGCAAGATCCTGCGGCTGAAGGCGCGCGGGGCGTTCGCGGCCGGCAAGCGGGGGGATCTGTTGGCGCGGCTGGTGGTGACGCTGCCTGACGAGCCGGACGAGGCCCTGACCCGGTTCGCCGAGGAATGGCGGGCCAAGCGGCCCTATATGCCGGGGCGTTGAGCGCGCTCAAGCCGCGCGAAGCGCGGTAGCGCCAAAGGGGAAAGAGCATGATTTCCAAGCCTGATGTGAAGCCGGCGCGGCCGTGGTTTTCGGCGGGGCCGACGGCGAAACGGCCGGGATACAGCCTGGCGGGCCTGCCGTCCGACCTGCTGGGACGGGGCATCCGCGCGCCGGAGGTGGTGGAGCGTTTCGCGCATGGCCTGCGGCTGACGCGCGAGGTGCTGGAAGTCCCCGAGAGCCATGTGATGCTCTATACGCCGGGGTCAGACACGGGGGCGGTTGAGGCGGCGCTGTGGGGCATGCTGGGGCAGCGGCCGGTGCAGGTGGTGGCGTTCGAGAACTTCGGCCTGACCTGGCTGGCTGACGTGAAGGATCATCTGGGGCTGGAGCCCGAGGCGCTGACGGCGCCGTGGGGCGAGCTGCCGGATCTGAGCCAGGCGGACTGGTCCAGGGACGTGGTGTTTCCCTGGAACGGCACGACCTCGGGCGTGCGCGTGCCGGACGCCGACTGGATCGCCGACGACCGCGAGGGGCTGGCCATCTGCGACGCGACCTCGGCCGCCTTCGCCATGCCGTTGCCGTGGGACAAGCTGGATGTCGTGACTTTCAGCTTCCAGAAGGCGCTGGGCGGCGAGGCAGGCATCGGCGTGATGGTGCTGTCGCCGCGCGCGGTGGCGCGGCTGGATAGGTATCGGCCGGATCGGGCGATCCCCAAGCTGCTGCGGCTGACGGACGGCAAGGGTCGGTTCGACCGGGCGCTGGCGGACGGGGTGGCGATCAACACCTTCTCGATCCTGACCATCGAAGACTGGATCGACGCCCTGGACTGGGCGAAGGGGATCGGCGGCCTGTCGGAGTTGATCCGGCGGACGGACGCCAACTATGCCGCGTTGGCGCAATGGGTGAAGCGCACGGACTGGATCGACTTCCTGCCAGATCGGCCGGAAATCCGGTCGACGACTTCGGTCTGTCTGAAGTTCACCGATGCACGGATCGCCGCGCTGGACGCCAAGGCGCAGAAGGCCTTCGTCATGCGCTTCAAGGCCTTGCTGGAAGGCGAGGCGGCCGTGTTCGACATGGAGCCGCACCGCAACGCCCCGCCCGGACTACGCCTGTGGTGCGGTTGCACGGTCGAGACGGCCGATGTGGTCGCAGCGACGCCCTGGCTGGAATGGGCGTTCGAAACGGCGGTCTCGGAATTGGTCCTCACCCGAGAAGCGTAGCGTAATGGGGGAGGATCTTACGGAGACATCGGATGATTCCCCCGCTATAGGCTGCGCCCGCATTCAATGCGGAGAAGTGCTTTGGCGAACGTAGCGGTGGTCGGCGCCCAGTGGGGCGACGAGGGCAAGGGCAAGATCGTGGACTGGCTGTCCAACCGCGCCGACATGGTCGTGCGGTTCCAGGGCGGTCACAATGCGGGCCATACGCTGGTCGTGGACGGCAAGGTCTACAAGCTGGCGCTGCTGCCCAGCGGCGTGGTGCAGGGCAAGCCGTCGATCATCGGCAACGGCGTGGTCGTCGATCCCTGGCACCTAGTCGGCGAGATCGAGAAGATCCAGGCCCAGGGCGTGGCGATCAGCCCCGACATCCTGACCATCGCGGACAACGCCTGTCTGATCCTACCGATCCACCCCGCGCTGGACGTGGCGCGGGAGGCGGCGGCCAGCGCGCCGGGCGCCAAGATCGGCACGACAGGTCGCGGCATCGGTCCGGCCTATGAGGACAAGGTGGGTCGTCGCGCCATCCGGGTTTGCGACCTAGCCAACGAAGACGATCTGAAGGTCAAGATCGACCGGCTGCGCTCGCACCACGACCCGCTGCGCGCGGGGCTGGGGCTGGAGCCGATCGACCCTGAGGCGTTGCTGGTGTCGCTGTTGGAGATCGCGCCGAAGATACTGCCCTATGTGAAGCCGGCGTGGCGGGTGCTGGATCAGGCGCAGAAGGACGGCAAGCGGGTGCTGTTCGAGGGGGCGCAGGGCGCCTTCCTGGACGTTGACCACGGCACCTATCCCTATGTGACCAGCTCCAACACCGTGGCGGGTCAGGCCGCGGCGGGGTCCGGCATCGGTCCGCGCGGCGTCGGCTATGTGCTGGGGATTGTGAAGGCCTATACGACCCGCGTCGGCGAAGGCCCATTCGCTTGCGAACTGGACGATGAGGTCGGGGAGCATCTGGCGACCGTCGGCCGCGAGGTCGGAGTGAATACGGGCCGGGCGCGTCGCTGCGGCTGGTTCGACGCCGTGCTGGTGCGCCAGTCTGTGGCGATCAACGGCATCGACGGCATCGCCCTGACCAAGCTGGACGTGCTGGACGGGTTGAAGACGCTGAAGATCTGCATCGGTTATCGCGTCGATGGCGAGGTGCTGGATTACCTGCCGTCCAGCCTGAAGGCTCAGGCCGCCGCCGAGCCGGTGTTCGAGGAACTGGAAGGCTGGAGCGAGAGCACCGCCGGGGTCCGCAGTTTCAAGGACATCAACGCCCATGCCATCAAATATGTGCGACGGATCGAGGAGCTGATCGGCGCGCCCGTGGCCCTGCTGTCCACCAGCCCGGAACGCGACGACACCATCCTGATGAGAGATCCGTTCCAAGGTTGAGGCGACGGTTTCGTTGATTCAACAGGCTTTAACCAGCGCGCGGTAAGGATAACGGCTCCAACCGGGAGACGGACGTGTTCGCCGCAAACGCCAGAACCTTGAGCCGCATCGAACCCGCCGTCAGGCGGGTGGTGATCGTCGATCCCAACCTGTCGTCCGCACGACTGCTGACGGACATCATGAAGGGGATGGGCGCGCGCGAGGTCTATGCCGAGACCGACGAGGAGCGGGCGCTGGAGCTGCTGCGCGACGTCGAGCCGGGCGTGATCTTCACCGAGCGGTCCGGCGAGACGTTGAACGGCGAGACGCTGGCGCGCCGGATACGCCGGTCGAGCATGGCGTGCCGCATGTCGCCGATCATCATGGTGACGGGCGAGGCGACCGCCGCCGCCATCAAGGGCGCGCGCGATTCCGGCATCCACGAGTTTCTGAGGAAGCCCTTCACCACAGGCGACCTGTTCAAGCGGGTCGAGAACGTCGCGTTGAAGCCCCGGCCCTGGATCGAGGCGGTCGGCTATGTCGGGCCGGATCGGCGGCGGTTCAACTCGGGCGAATTTTCCGGTGCGCGCAAGCGACGCAGCGACGGTTCGGCAGGCGGTGGGCCGGCCGAGGTAAAGGATCAGGCGATCCGCATCCTGATTTCGGCCATGGCGCAGTTCGATCAGGATCCGTCACAAGCGACGCGCGCCATTCGACAGCAGGCCGAGACGTTGAACGGGCTGGCGATCAAGACGGCGGACGCCAAGCTGGCGATGGTCGTGGCGACGCTGCAGGCCTATCTGGCTGGCGGTCAGGTGACCAAGGTCGGGCTGGCCCAGCCGATCGGCGCCGTGGTCGCGACGGCCAAGGCCGCAGAGGCAACAGCCCCGATGGCGCGGGCGTCTTGAGGCGATAGAGGCCTGCCGCGCCGATAAAGCGCGACAGATTACTCTCGATCAGGCGTCGACCAGGTTCCGCTCTTCGGCGGCGGCGCGCATGGCCTTTTGCAGCTTCTCGAAGGCGCGGACCTCGATCTGGCGCACGCGTTCGCGCGACACGCCGTACTGGCCGGCGAGTTCTTCCAGGGTGACGGGGTCGTCCTTGAGGCGGCGTTCCGTGAGGATGTGCTTCTCGCGGTCGGTCAGCTCTTCCATGGCCTCTTGAAGGAGGCTCATGCGGATGCCCTTTTCCTCGTCTTCGGCGAGTTGGGTTTCCTGGGACACGGCCGTGTCGTCGGCTAGCCAGTCCTGCCATTCGCTTTCACCGTCGGCGCGCAGGGGCGCGTTCAGCGAGGCGTCGCCGCCGAGGCGGCGATTCATGTTGGTGACCTCTTCCTCGCTGACGCCCAGTTTGGTGGCGATGGCGGCGAGGTGTTCGGGATGCAGGTCGCCTTCCTCGAAGGCCGAGATCTGGCTCTTGGCTTTGCGCAGGTTGAAGAACAGCTTCTTCTGCGCGGCCGTGGTGCCCATCTTCACGAGGGACCAGCTGCGCAGGATGTATTCCTGGATCGAGGCGCGAATCCACCACATGGCGTAGGTCGCCAGGCGGAAGCCCTTGTCCGGGTCGAACTTCTTGACGGCCTGCATCAGGCCGACATTGCCCTCGGAAATCACTTCGCCGATCGGCAGGCCGTAGCCGCGATACCCCATGGCGATCTTGGCCACGAGACGAAGGTGCGAGGTCACGAGACGGTGGGCGCTCTCGGCGTCCTGGTGCTCAGACCAGCGCTTCGCCAGCATGAACTCCTCGTCCTTGGTCAGCATCGGAAACTTGCGGATTTCCGTCAGATAACGCGACAGGCCTTGTTCAGGCGACATCACCGCGAGCGTACTATTGGCAGCCATATAAAGGTCCCTCCGACCGTCTTGAACGAGCGGGCTCTTCGTCATCGGCCACGGTGCGTGCGCCGACGTCTCACCCCTCAACCGGTAAAGTAGCGATGGGTTGCCGCCATTTTTAGAGGCGGATCGTCACACGAAAGCGTGACCGTGGCCCTGGCGCCACTCGCGCCGATCAGAGGGCTATATAGAACTTGGACAGTTGCTATTCAAGACCTGCGCATTGGACGTGAGGCAAGCTGGGAGTCTAAAACGCGACATGAAAAAGAGCGTGCGCGAACGGGTTCTGATCGTCGTCCTGGCCGTTGGGGCGGTCGCTGCTGGCGTGTCGGCCATTGCGATCGTGGGCCTGTTCGTCATGGCCATGGCCGGAGTGTTCGGCGCTGGGTCCTAGATCCCCAGGATGCCGCGATAGGTCGGATGAACCGCCTCGGCGTGTTCGGGGTGTTTCTGAAGATAGGCCGAGAAGAAGGGGCAGACCGGCAGGATCAGCAGGTCGCGAGCCTTGGCGTCGGCCAGCACGTGTTTGGCCAGCCGGCTGGCGATCCCCTGGCCCTCGAGCCGTTCCGGGACCAGGGTTTCGGTGATCATCAGATTGGGCGGCGAGAGGTTGTAGGTGACGATCGCCACCTCGCCATCGACGGGCAGTTCGTAGCGTTTCAGCTCGGCGTTGTCGTGGATTTCGGGATCGAGCATGGCGGGTCTCAGAGTTCGGACAGCAGGGCTTCGAGGCGCAGCATATCAGTCGGGGGTGCGGTTTCGAAGCGCATCTGTTCGCCGGTGACCGGATGTATGAAGCCCAGGACGGCGGCGTGTAGGGCCTGACGCGACAGGCCCGCCTCTGCGATAGCGGCGCGGACGGGGATGGCGGGACTACCCGAGCCATAGACAGCGTCGCCGAGGATGGGCGAGCCTTTCGACGACAGGTGGACGCGGATCTGGTGGGTGCGGCCAGTGTGCAGGGTGCAGGCGACGCGGGCGGCCATGGGTGCGCCGCCGGCCTTGGCCGGTTCGCCGAAGGTGGTCTGGACGACATAGTCGGTGATGGCCTCGCGGCCGCCGGCCTTGAGCACGGCCATCTTCTTGCGGTCGCCGGTGGAGCGGCCGATGCGGGTCTCGATCCGGCCCTTTGACGGCGACGGTGCGCCGCGCGTCAGGGCGATGTAGGTGCGCTCGATGTCGTGGGTCGCGAACAGGGCCGACAGGCCCTGGTGGGCGCGGTCGGTCTTGGCGGCGACCATGACGCCGGAGGTGTCCTTGTCCAGCCGATGGACGATTCCGGGGCGGGCGACGCCCCCTATGCCCGACAGGCTGTCGCCACAGTGGGCCAGAAGGGCGTTGACCAGGGTGCCGTCGGGCGTGCCGGGCGCCGGATGGGCGGCCATGCCCGCAGGCTTGTCGATGACGATCAGGTCGGCGTCCTCGTAGAGAACGGTCAGGGGGATGGCCTGCGGCTGAGGCGTGGCGGGCGCCACAGGCGGCAGGGCGACGACGTAGAGGCCGGGCTGGGCCTTGGCCGAGCCGCCCGTCAGGACAACGCCGTCGCGGGTGACGGCGCCCTCGGCCAGCAGGGCCTGAAGCCTGGCGCGCGACAGGGTCGGGAAGGCGTCGGCCAGGGCCTTGTCCAGGCGGACGCCGGATGCGTCGATGCGGGCTTCCAGCACTTCGGCGGGGGCAGAAGCGGGCGATAGGTCTTCGTCATCGATCAGGTCAGGGTCGGACACGGGGCCTCCCTAGCACGACCGACCGCTTGCGCGAGGGGCGGAGGTGAGGCGATAGTCAAGCTTGGGGGCGTAAGAGGGTATCCGATGACACGGTGGATGATCGCCGGGGGCGCGGTCGCTGTGGCGGCGCTGCTGGGCAGTTGCACGACCATGAGCAAGGACCAGTGCCTGGCCGGCGCCTGGGGCGAGAAGGGCTATGCTGACGGGACATCGGGCTATCCGATGACGCGGCTGGACGACCACGCCAAGGCCTGCGCCAAATATCAGGTCGCGCCCAATCCAGCGGCCTATGGCTCGGCGCGCGAGGATGGCTTGCGGTCCTATTGCACCTTCGAGCGGGGATGGGCCGAGGGGCGGGCGGGCAATACCTATTACGGGGTCTGTCGGCCGCAGGAGGAGCAGGCGTTCCTGCCCGCCTATCAGGACGGGCTGAGGCTGCATGCGGTCGAGGACGCGTTCGAGACGGCGGAAAGCGCGCTGAGCAGCGCGGAGGACCGGATCGACAATCGCGAGGACAAGCTGAAAGCCAAGCAGAACGAACTGCGAGGCGAGGGCCTGACGGACGAGGAGCGGGACAGGATCCGCGACCGCATCCAGGAGGTTCGAAGCGAGATCCGCGATGCGCGCCGCAACGCTAGAGATGCACGCGACGCGCTGGACCGGGCCGAATGGGACGTTCGCCGGGTGCGGCGCGAACTGAGCGGCCGCTACCCGGTCTAGACGTGGCTCAGGCGGCCCCCGATCAGGCGGCCTTGACGGAGGCGCCGCGGAAGGACGGATCCAGGTCGCCAGAGGCGTAGCGTTTGGCCATCTGGGCGGTGGAGAGCGGGCGGATGGTTGAGGCCTGACCCTCGCAACCGAACTGGACGTACCGCTCCATGCAGAGCTTCTTCATCGCCTCCTTGGCGGGCTTCAAATAGAAGCGCGGGTCGAACTCGCCCGGCTTTTCCGCCAGCGCTTTACGGATGGCGCCGGTGATGGCCATGCGGTTGTCGGTGTCGATGTTGACCTTGCGCACGCCGTGCTTGATGCCGCGCTGGATTTCCTCGACCGGCACGCCCCAGGTCTGGGGCATTTCGCCGCCGTACTGGTTGATGATGTCCTGCAGGTCTTGAGGCACGGAAGAACTGCCGTGCATCACCAGGTGGGTGTTGGGCAGGCGGCGGTGGATTTCCTCGATCACATTCATGGCCAGGACTTCGCCGTCCGGCTGGCGCGAGAACTTGTAGGCGCCGTGGCTGGTGCCCATGGCGATGGCGAGCGCATCGACCTTGGTGGCGGCGACGAAATCGACGGCCTGATCCGGGTCGGTCAGCAGTTGCGAGTGGTCCAGCTTGCCCTCGAAGCCGTGGCCGTCTTCGGCCTCGCCCATGCCGGTTTCCAGAGAGCCCAGCACGCCCAGTTCACCCTCGACCGAGACGCCGCAAGCGTGGGCCATTTCGGTGACGCGACGGGTGACGTCGACGTTGTAGTCGTAGGAGGCGGGCGTCTTGGCGTCCTCTTCCAGCGAGCCGTCCATCATGACGCTGGTGAAGCCGTATTGGATGGCGGTGGCGCAGGTCGCCGGGCCGTTGCCGTGGTCCTGGTGCATGCAGACCGGGATGTGCGGATAGAGCTCGGCCAAGGCGTCGATCAGCTTGGCTAGCACGATGTCGTTGGCGTAGTTCCGGGCGCCCCGGCTCGCTTGAATGATCACGGGAGCATTGACCTCGTGGGCCGCCTCCATGATCGCCAGACCCTGTTCCATATTGTTGATGTTGTAGGCGGGCAGGCCGTAGTCGTTCTCTGCCGCGTGGTCGAGCAGCTGTCGCAGCGTGATGCGCGCCATGGGTATAGTCTCCTGAGCCGAATAGTCTTTTTGATTGGGCAAGAGACTAGCCGCGAGGCGTGACGAAGTCACGTCGCGTTACAGCCTTCCGATCCTCATTTCCAACGATAGGGCGCAGGCGTGATCCGCCTGCATCGCCGCCGATCAGGCGCGCAGGGCCTCGACGCCGGGCAGGGGCTTGCCCTCCATCCATTCCAAGAAGGCGCCGCCGGCGGTGGAGACGAAGGTTAGGTCGGCCCCGACGCCGGCATGGCTGACGGCCGCGACGGTGTCGCCACCGCCCGCCACCGCGATCAGGGCGCCAGCCTTGGTGCGTTCGGCGACGTGCTTGGCTGCCGCGACGGTGGCGGCGTCGAAGGGCGGCACCTCGAACACGCCCAAGGGGCCGTTCCAGATCAGGGTCTTGGATGCGTCGATGGCGGCGTTCAGGCGGGCGACGGTGTCGGGACCGGCGTCCAGGATCTTGTCATCAGCGGACAGGACCTCGCCGGTCTTGACGGTGCGGGCGTCGGCGCCGGGCTTGACCTCGGTCGCCACGACGACATCGACCGGCAGCAGGATTTCGCAGCCCCTGGCCTGGGCTTCCGTCAGAATCTCGCGCGCCGTGTCGGCCATGTCCTTTTCGGCCAGCGAGCCGCCGATATCGACGCCTTGCGCATAGAGGAAGGTGTTGGCCATGCCGCCGCCGATGGCCAATGTGTCCAGTTTGCCGACCAGGTTCTTCAGCAGGTCCAGCTTGGTCGAGACCTTGGAGCCGCCGACGATGCCGATGACCGGCTTCTGGGGATTTCCCAGGGCGGCGTCCAGGGCGTCCAGTTCGCGCCGCATGGATTCGCCGGCGTAGGCGGGCAGGTGGTGGGCGATCCCTTCCGTCGAGGCATGGGCGCGGTGGGCGGCCGAGAAGGCGTCGTTGACATAGAGGTCGCCCAGGTCGGCCAGCTTCTGGGCGAAGACCGGATCATTGGCCTCTTCCGCCGCGTGGAAGCGGACGTTTTCCAGCAGGACCACGCCGCCGGCGTCCAGGTCGCGGATGGCGTCCACGGCGTCCGGGCCGATGCAGTCGTCGGCGAAGCGGACGGGCGCGCCGAGCAGTTCTTCCAGCGGCTGGACGACCGGCTTCAGACTCATCGCCGGAACGCGCTGGCCCTTGGGACGGTCGAAGTGGGCCAGCAGGGCGACCTTGGCGCCCGCGTCGCGCAGGCGCTGGATCGTCGGCAGGGCGACCCGCAGCCGGGTGTCGTCCGTGACCTTTCCGCCCTCCATCGGGACGTTGAAGTCCACGCGGACCAGGGCCGTCTTGCCGGCGAGGTCATGAGCGTCGTCAAGAGTGCGGAAGGTCATGGTCGTTTCCGTTTTACATCTGGCTCCACGCCCAGAAGACGTAGACGAAGAAGGCTGTGACGGCGGTAAGCGTCAGAAGCAGGCCGCCGACGAGTATGTTGAGTACACGTTGCCTATGCGAAGTAGGCGGTGTTTGCCGCCAAACCACAACCACCCAGGCTCCGCACAAGAGCCATAGAGCTGGGACGAGGCGAAGGAAGAGATTCCATAATCCTCCGCTGCTCAGCAAATTCCCTTGAAGCAATTGCTCACTGACATAGTGGGGAAGGTCTAGTGCGGTTCGGCCCACGTAAAACGCTATGGGCGCTGACAGAACCAGAAGGATCGCCAGCGCCCATTTGGTCATCAGAGGAACTTCGCCATCACCAGGGCCGTGTCGGCCATGCGGGTCGCGAAGCCCCATTCGTTGTCATACCAACTCAGGACGCGGGCCAGCTTGCCGTCGACGACCTGAGTCTGGGGCAGGGCGGCGGTGGAGGAGGCGGGGATGTGGTTCAGGTCGTGCGAGACCAGCGGGTCGGTCGTCGTAAACAGGACGCCCTTCATCGGACCGTCGGCGGCGGCCTGAAGCGCGGCGTTGATCTCATCGACCGTCACGTCGCGACCGGAGACGACCTTCAGGTCCACGACCGAGACGTTCGGGGTCGGGACGCGGATCGACGAGCCATCCAGCTTGCCCTTCAGTTCCGGCAAGACCAGGCCCAGGGCCTTGGCGGCGCCGGTCGAGGTCGGGATCATCGACAGGCCGGCGGCGCGGGCGCGGTACAGGTCCTTGTGCATCGTATCCAGCGTCGGCTGGTCGCCGGTGTAGGAGTGGATGGTGGTCATATAGCCGCGCTCGATGCCGAACAGGTCGTTCAGCACCTTGGCCACTGGGGCCAGGGCGTTGGTGGTGCACGAGCCGTTGGACACGACGATGTCGTCGGCGGTCAGGACCTCATGGTTGACCTTGAAGACGATGGTCTTGTCGGCGCCGTCGGCGGGGGCCGAGACCAGGACGCGCTTGGCGCCGGCCTTCAGGTGGGCGCTGGCCTTGTCCTTGGAGGTGAAGATGCCGGTGCATTCGAAGGCGATGTCCACCTTCAGCTCGGCGTGCGGCAGGTTGGCCGGGTCGCGTTCGGCCGTGACCTTGATCTTGCCCGTGCCGACGTCGATCCAGTCTTCGCCCGAGGTCACCGTGCCGGGGAAGCGGCCGTGGACCGAATCGTAGCGGAACAGGTGGGCGTTGGTCTCGACGGGACCCAGATCGTTGATCGCCACGACTTCGATATCCGTGCGGCCGTGTTCGACAATCGAGCGCAGGACAAGGCGGCCAATGCGGCCGAAACCATTGATGGCGACGCGAACGGTCATGGGGAAGCTCCTTATGATCGGTGTGACGAGCGTTATATAGGTGGGCGTCTCAATGGAGCGGTCGCGAATGGGTTTCAACCCCGCGCGCGTAACATGATGTGATGGACGGTTACGCTTCCAGAGGCCCCCCTGACAGCTTCGGGCAAGAAACACCCTTGAGTCGGTTCTTTTCGAGATAACGCGCAAAATTTTTGCGACGGGGCTTGTGTCGGCTCAGCGGCTATGGTTTCTTGGCGTCAGAACAGGGAGCCACCCGTGGCCACGATGACGCGCGACATGATGAAGGGACGAACCGCGAAGGCGGTGGCGGCCGTTCGCGCGCCTGTCGGCCTGGAAAGCCCTGTATTCCTCATTACCCTCGTACTTCTCGGCCTGCTTACGCAAGCGGCGTGGATGCACGCGACCTGACCTAAACACACTCAGGATCGCCTCGCACCACCCCGCTCCCGAAAGGAAGCGGGGTTTTTCGTGCTTGGCGGTTCCAAAAGAACCGGACCGATGACGCAAGATTCTACCTCACAGCCCAGAAAGCCCAACGCGCGTAGCGCGGCGGTGACGGCTGGCCCGAACCGGGCCGCAGCCCGTTCGTATCTGCGCGCCGCCGGCATGCAGGACGCCGACTTCGACAAGCCGATGATCGGCATCGTGAATACGTGGTCGACGGTCACGCCGTGCAACATGCACCTGGATCGCCTTGCCAAGGACGTGCGCGCCGGCATCATCGCGGCGGGCGGCTATCCGGTCGATTTCAACACCATCGTCGTCACCGACGGCATCTCGATGGGCACGGCGGGCATGAAGGCCTCGTTGATCAGCCGCGAGGTCGTGGCCGACAGCATCGAACTGGCCATCGAGGGTCATCAGCTGGACGGCGTGGTCTGCATCGTCGGCTGCGACAAGACGATCCCGGCGGCGGCCATGGCCCTAGCGCGAATGGATATTCCCGGCCTGGTCTATTACGGCGGCACCATCATGCCCGGCGTGATCGGCACGAAGGAAGTCTCGGTCCAGGAGGTGTTCGAGGCCATCGGCGCTCACTCGGCCGGCGCCTTGGACGACGCCGGTCTGAAGGCGGTTGAGCAAGCCGTCTGCCCTGGCGCCGGCGCCTGCGGCGGTCAGTTCACCGCCAACACCATGGCCATGGCCCTGTCGGTCATGGGCATCTCGCCCATGGGCGCCAACGATGTGCCCGCTGTCGATCCGAACAAGGCGGCCGAAGGCGAACGCTGCGGCCGGATCATCGTCGAGCGCGTCTTTTCCGGCGACACGGCCCGCAAATACATCACTCGCGCCAGCCTGAAGAACGCCGCCGTCGCGGTCTCGGCCTCGGGCGGTTCGACCAATGCGGTCATGCACTTGACGGCCATCGCGGCGGAAGCCGGCGTCGATTTCGGCGTCGAGGACTGCCACCAGGCCTGCGTCGAGGCGCCGGTCATCTGCGACCTGAAGCCAGGCGGCCGGTTCCTGGCCTCGCATCTGTTCGCCGCAGGCGGCACCCGTCTGGTCACCCAGCGGATGGCCGAGGCCGGCAAGATCGTGAACACCCCGACCGTCACCGGCCGCAGCCTGTTCGCCGAGGCGGCCGAAGCCGAGGAGACGCAGGGCCAGGTGGTCGTCACCAGCTTCGACGCCCCCGTCATGGCGCGCGGCAGCTACGCCGTCATCTACGGCGATGTCGCCCCAGAAGGCGCGGTCATCAAGCTGACGGGCCACAAGGTCGATAAGTTCGAAGGTCCGGCCTGCGTCTTCGATAGCGAGGAAGACGCCTTCCATGCCGTTCAGGACGGTTCGGTCGGCGAGGGCGATGTCATCATCATACGCTACGAAGGGCCCAAGGGCGGTCCGGGCATGCGCGAGATGCTGCAGGTCACCGCCGCCCTGAAGGGGCGCAAGATCGACAATGTCGCCCTGCTGACCGACGGCCGTTTCTCGGGCGCCAGCTACGGCTTCGTCGCCGGACACGTTTCGCCGGAAGCCGCCGTCGGCGGCCCGATCGCTCTCATTCGCGATGGTGACCGCATCACCATCGACGTCACCAACCGCCGGATAGACGTCAATGTCGATCTGGCGACGCGCCGGGCGGGCTTTACGCCCCACGTAGTCCGCCCGGCGCGAGGTGTCTTCGCCAAATACCGCGCCTCTGTTTCCTCTGCGGCCCAGGGCGCCGTCACCATCCCCAATCCGCCGCCGGCCCAAGTTCCGGCAAGTCACAAGACAACCGCTGCTCAGGAAGCCTGACCCATGGCCATCACCATCTACACCAACGACGACATCCGCCCCGGCGCCATCGCCGGCCAGCGCATCGCCATCATCGGCTATGGCTCGCAAGGCCGCGCCCACGCCCAGAACCTGAAGGACAGCGGCCATGACGTGGTCGCCGGCGTGCGTCACGGCGGCACGGGCTGGAAACACGCCACCGAAGACGGCGTCGCGACCGCCGAGCCGGCCGAGGCCGTCAAGGGTGCCGACATCATCGCCATCCTGACCCCGGACATGGTCCAGGGCGAGGTCTATCGCGACATCATCGAGCCGAACGCCAAGGAGGGCTCGGCCCTGCTGTTCGCCCACGGTTTCTCGATCATCTACGAGCGCATCACGCCGCGCGCCGACATGGACGTGATCCTGGTCGCGCCGAAGGGGCCGGGCGATCTGGTTCGTCGCGAGTTCCAGCGTGGGCGCGGCGTGCCCAGCCTGTTCGCCATCGAGAAGGACGTCACTGGCAAGGCCCGCGACCGGGCCATGGGTTATGCCAAGGGTAATGGCGGCGCGACTGGCGGTCTGCTGGAAACCACCTTCCGCGAAGAGACCGAGACCGATCTGTTCGGCGAGCAGGCCGTTCTGTGCGGCGGCGCCAAGGAACTGGTCATCCAGGGCTTCAACACCCTGGTCGAGGCCGGCTACCAGCCGGAGATCGCCTATTTCGAATGCCTGCACGAGCTGAAGCTGATCGTGGACCTGTTCTACGAAGGCGGCATCTCGAAGATGCATCACTTCATCTCGGAGACGGCCAAATATGGCGCCGTCGCCAGCGGCCCGCGCGTGGTCAACGAAGAGACCAAGGCCCGCATGAAGACCATCCTGGACGAGATCCAGGACGGCACCTTCGCGCGCAACTGGATCGCCGAGAACGAAGCCGGCAAGCCGCAGTACGAAGCCTGGCTGAAGGCGGACCGCGAAAGCCAGATCGAACAGGTCGGCGCCCGCCTGCGCGAACGCATGGCCTGGCTGAACACGCCCAAGTCCGAAGCGGCCTGAGCCCAGCACTAAAGACCGGATGCCCCTGATGACCGCCGCCGCCTTCAAAACCTCAGCCGAGGCCGCTCCCCAGTCGGGCGCGCGCCTGCTGGTCTCCACCCTGGAGCGGCTGGGCGTGGAGGTGGTGTTCGGTTATCCGGGCGGCGCCATCATGCCGGTCTATGACGCCCTGGCCGGATCCAAGCTGAAGCATATCCTGGTCCGTCACGAACAAGGCGCGGCCTTCTCCGCCGACGCCTATGCCAGAAAGAGCGGCCGGGTCGGAGTGTGTATCGCCACCTCGGGTCCGGGCGCCACCAACCTGGTTACCGGCATCGCCAATGCGATGATGGATTCGGTGCCGATGGTCTGCATCACCGGCAATGTCGCCCAGGGCCTGATGGGCACCGACGCCTTCCAGGAGATCGATATCCTGGGCGTCACCCTGCCGATCGTGAAACACTCGATCCTGGTCCGTTCGGCCGCCGAGGTTCCGGCCGCGATCGAGGAAGCTTTTTATATCGCCCGATCGGGTCGCCCTGGCCCGGTTCTGGTCGACCTGCCCAAGGACGTGCAGTTCGCCACGACCAACGACGACTATGGCTTTTCCATTCCCAACGAGACGCCGCGCGTCGATCACGACGCCATCGCCGCCGCCGAGGCCGCGATCCGCGCCGCCAGGAAGCCGCTGGTCTATATCGGCGGGGGCGTGAAGATCGGCGGCGCGACCGAGGCCCTGCGCGCCTTCGTCGCCGCGACCGGCATCCCCCAGGTTTCGACCCTGAACGCCCTGGGCACCATCCCGACAGATGCGCCGGGCATGCTGGGCATGCTGGGCATGCACGGCACGCGAGCCGCCAACCATGCGGTGCAGGACAGCGATCTGCTGATCGTTGTCGGCGCCCGGTTCGACGACCGCGCAACGGGCAAGCTGGCCGAGTTCGCGCCGAACGCCCGCATCGTTCATTTCGACATCGACGCCTCGGAAGTCGGCAAGCTGCGCGCGGCCAATGTCGCCGTCGTCGGCGAACTGCCTGAAGGGGTCGAGGCCCTGACGCAGCGGATGCGCGCGGGCGCGGCGCTGGACATTCAGGCCTGGGCCGACGACTGCGCCCGCGCGGCCGAGGCCGGCGCGCACCGCTATGATGCACCGGGCGAGGGTGTCTATGCCCCGGCCCTGCTGAAGGAAATCTCGGAAGCGGCCGGCGATGATTTCGTCGCCGCCTGCGACGTGGGCCAGCATCAGATGTGGGCGGCCATGCATTGTCGCTTCGCCCGCCCGGAAGCCCACATCACGTCGGGCGGCCTGGGGGCCATGGGCTTTGGCCTGCCCGCCGGCATCGGCGCCAAGCTGGCCGATCCGTCCGCGACGGTCGTGACCATCGCCGGCGACGGCGGCTTCATGATGAACATCCAGGAGTTGGCGACGCTGAAGCGTTACGGCATCCCGCTGAAGGTCGTGTTGATCGACAACTCCTCGCTGGGCCTAGTGCGCCAGTGGCAGGAGCTGTTCTTCGCCGAGAACTATTCCGAGATCGACCTGTCCGACAACCCGGACTTCGTGAAGGTCGCCGAAGCCTTCGGCATCGAGGCCTTCCGTATCGATCGCCGCGATCAGGTGTCCGATGGCATCCAGCGCCTGCTGGCCGCCGACGGTCCCTGCCTGGCCCATGTGGTCATCGATCCCCGAGACAATGTCTGGCCGCTGGTTCCGCCGGGCAAGAGCAATGCTGAAATGATGGAGGGCTCCTGAGATGAGCGACACGATCCACATCCAGATCGACCGTGCGGACGGTTCGCTTCAGCGTCTCATCGGCCTTGTGGAGCGCCGGGGCTTCCACATCGACGGCATCAACATGGCCGACGAGGGCGCCTTCCGCCACATCGCCCTGACCGTGCGCGGCCGCGACGCCGGCCGCTGCAAGGACAACTTGGGTCGCCAGATCGACCGGCTGTTCGGCGTGCGCCGCATCAGCAACGACATTATTCAATCCGAGGCCGCGTAATGACCGCCGAACAAGTACGAGTATCCGGCGTATCCCGAACGGAGGAGATCGCCGCCGACCCCAACCGCGTCATCGTCTTCGACACAACGATGCGGGACGGGGAACAGGCGCCTGGCTTCTCGATGAGCGCCCAGGCCAAGCTGAAGATGGCCCAGGTCCTGACAGACCTGGGCGTCGACGTTATCGAGGCCGGTTTCGCCGCCGCCTCGCCGGGTGACGAAGACTGCATCCGCCGCGTGGCGGGCGAGATCGAGGGGCCGGTCTTCTGCTCCCTGTCACGTTCGAACGAGAAGGACATCGACGCCAGCTTTCGCGCCTTGGCTCCGGCGCCCAAGTCGCATCGCCGTTGCCATGTCTTCATCGGCACCAGCCCCATCCACCGCACCGCCAAGCTGAAGATGTCCACCAACGAGGTGCTGTCGACGGCGGTGCGCTCGGTTGAATACGCCCGCAGCCTGTTCGACGACGTCGAGTTCTCGGCCGAGGACGCCTTCCGCACCGAGCCGGAGTTTCTGGCCGATGTGATGGAAGCCGCCGCCGACGCCGGCGCCCGGACCCTGAACGTGCCAGACACCGTCGGCTATGCGACGCCGCAAGAGGTGCGCGAGCGTTTTGCGGCCCTGTCCGCCCGCATCCACAAGCGCCATCCGCACGTGATCTTCTCGGCCCACTGCCACGACGACCTGGGCATGGCGGTCGCCAACTCCCTGGCCGCCATCGAAGGCGGGGCGCGTCAGGTCGAGGGCGCGATCAACGGCATCGGCGAACGGGCTGGCAACGCCTCGATCGAAGAGGTCATCATGGCCCTGAAGGTCCGCGAGGACCGTTACGGCGTCACGACCGGAGCCGACAGCCGCCACCTGGTGCGCGCTTCCAAGATCCTGTGCGAGATCACCGAGACGGTCATCGCCCGCAACAAGTCGGTGGTGGGCATCAACGCCTTCGCCCACGAGGCGGGCATCCACCAGCACGGCATGCTGGCCGACAGCCGCACCTATGAGATCATGCGGCCCCAGGACGTGGGCTTCGAAGGCAGCTGGTTCGTGCTGGGCAAACACTCCGGCCGCCACGCCATCGCCAAGCGCGCCGAGACCATCGGCAGACCCATCGAGGGCGAGCGTCTGGCGGCCGTGGTCGTCGGTTTCAAACAGCGTGCGGACCAGATCGGCGAGATCAACGATGCGGAGCTGATCGCCATCATCGACCGTGTCGATGGCGTGTCCGAGGTTGTGGCCCAGTATGCCTGATCCCAAAACCCTGTTCGACAAGGTCTGGGACGCCCATGTCGTGCGGACGGAAACGGCCGACACGCCGGGGGTGCTGTATATCGACTTGCACCTGGTCCACGAGGTCACCAGCCCCCAGGCCTTCAGCGATATCGAGGCGCGCGGCCTGAAGGTGCGCCGTCCGGACCGGACCTATGCGACCCTGGACCATTCGACCCCGACCCTGCCGGCGGGGGTGAACGGCCTGAAACCCTATGTCACCGCCCAGGCCGAGGCCCAGGTGCATACGCTGGAGCGCAACTGCGCCGCCCACGGCGTGCCGCTGGCGGGCTGGGACTCCGACGACCGCGGCGTGGTCCATGTGATGGGGCCGGAACTGGGCCTGACCCAGCCGGGCATGACCGTGGTCTGCGGCGACAGCCATACCGCGACGCATGGGGCTTTCGGCGCTCTAGCCTTCGGCATCGGCACGTCCGAGGTCGGCCATGTGCTGGCGACCCAATGCCTGTTGCAGCGCAAGGCCAAGGCCATGCGAGTGACGGTGACGGGCGAGCTGCAGCGGGGCGTGTCCGGCAAGGATGTCGCCCTGGCCGTCATCGCCGCCATCGGCTTCGGCGGCGGCACCGGTTATGTTATCGAATATGCTGGCGACGCGGTGCGTGCGCTGGACATGGAAGGGCGGATGACCCTTTGCAACATGTCCATCGAGGCTGGCGCCCGCGCGGGCATGATCGCCCCGGACCAGACGACCATCGACTGGCTGCGCGGTCGAAAGCACGTCCCCGTCGACTATGAGGCGGCGACGGCCGAGTGGCTGAAACTGTCCAGCGATCCGGGTGCGGTGTTCGACAACGAGGTGATGATCGACGGCGCGGCCATCCAGCCGATGGCGACCTGGGGCACGACGCCCGACGCCGGCGCACCCATCGGTTCGCCGGTGCCTCAACCCCAGTCGGACAGCGACCGCAAGGCCATCGCCTATATGGGTTTCACGGCGGGCGAGGCGACGACCAGCCAGCCGGTGGATGTGGTCTTTATCGGTTCCTGCACCAACGGCCGCCTGCCGGATTTGCGCGTCGCCGCCGAGGTGTTGCGCGGTCGCAAGGTCAAGCCCGGCCTGCGTATGCTGGTGGTGCCGGGTTCCGAGGCCGTGCGTCGCGACGCGGAGGCCGAAGGCCTGGATCAGGTCTTCATCGCCGCCGGGGCCGAATGGCGCATTCCCGGCTGTTCGATGTGCATCGCCATGAACGGCGATTTCGTCTCGCCGGGGCAACTTGCTGTCTCCACTTCGAACCGCAATTTCGAAGGCCGCCAGGGCAAGGACGCCCGCACCATCCTGGCCAGCCCCGCGACGGCGGCAGCGACGGCGGTGGCCGGCGTGCTGACCGATCCGCGCGTCTATCTGAATGAGGTCGAGCATGTCTGAGCCCTTCCAGGTTTTGACCTCCAAGACCGTGACCTTGAGCCAGGCCAATATCGACACCGACCAGATCATCCCGGCGCGTTTCCTGACCACGACCACGCGCGAGGGGCTGGGCAAGGCCGCCTTCCATGACTGGCGTTATGAAGAAGACGGGTCGGAAAAGCCGGAAGCCATTCTGAACCGGATCGACCCCGGCGAGCATCGCATCCTGCTGGCGGGCAAGAATTTCGCCTGCGGTTCGTCGCGGGAACATGCGCCCTGGGCCTTGCTGGATTATGGGTTCAAGGCGGTGATCTCGACCGAAATCGCTGACATTTTTACATCGAATGCGCTGAAAAACGGCCTGCTGCCCATCGTCGTCAGCCAGGCTGTCTGGGACGATCTGGCGTCGCAGCCGGACCAGCCGGTCACGATCGACCTCCAGGCCAATCAGATCCAGCGCGGCAATGCTGAACCCGTGTCGTTTGGGGTCGAATCCTTCGCCCGACAATGCCTGCTGGACGGGGTGGACACCCTGGGCTGGCTGCAAGCAAACATGCCCGAGATCGAAGCCTACGAGCGATCGAGAGAGACCGTCTGATGACCAACGCCGCCCCCAAGACCTATAATATCGTCCTGCTGCCCGGCGACGGCGTCGGACCCGAGGTGACGCGCGCCGCCCGCGACGTGCTGGCTGTCATCGGCGACTTCTACAGCCATGATTTCCAGTTCTCCGAACACCTGATCGGCGGCGCGGCCATCGACGAGACCGGTGAGCCTCTGCCTGAGGCCACGCGTGCGGCCTGTGTCGCCTCCGACGCCGTCCTGCTGGGCGCCGTCGGCGGGCCGAAATGGGATGGCGGCAAGCGTCGGCCGGAAGAGGGCCTGCTGGCGATCCGCAAGGCCATGGGCCTGTTCGCCAACCTGCGTCCGCTGCAGGTTTCGCCGGTGCTGGCGCACCGTTCGCCGCTGAAGAAGGAGATCGTCGAGGGCGTCGATCTGATCGTCTTCCGCGAACTGACCGGCGGCGTCTATTTCGGCGAGAAGACCCGCACCGCCGACCGCGCCACCGACCTGTGCGAATACACCGTGCCCGAGATCGAGCGCGTCACCCGCGCCGCCTTCCAGACTGCGCGCCAGCGTCGGGGCAAGGTGACCTCGGTCGACAAGGCCAACGTCATGGAGACCAGCCGCCTGTGGCGCGAGGTGGTCACCCGCATCCACGCCGAGGAATTCCCAGAGATCGAGCTGGAGCATGCCCTGGTCGACTCCATGGCCATGCACCTGATCAGGAAGCCGCGCGACTATGACGTCATCCTGACCGAGAACATGTTCGGCGACATCCTGTCGGACGAGATCTCGGTGCTGGGCGGCTCCATCGGCCTGCTGCCGTCGGCGTCGCTGGGCGCGGGCGGGCCGGGCCTGTTCGAGCCGATCCACGGCTCTGCGCCGGACATCGCCGGGCAGGATTTGGCCAATCCGGTCGGGACGATCCTGTCGGCCGCCCTGCTGCTGCGTCACAGCCTGAAGCTGGAAGACGAGGCCGATTCGATCGAGGCCGCCGTCGCCGCCGTGCTGGCGGCCGGCGCCGTGACGGCCGATCTAGGCGGCGCACTGGGCACGCGCGCTGCGACCGAGGCTGTCATCGACGCCATTCGCGCCATTCACTGGGCGGCGGCGCATCGGGTGCAGATGCACTGGGCGTGATCGCCTAAACGAACGCTGAAAATCCTGCCGCGAACCTTGGCGATGGCGGCACGTAAAATCCTATAATGGGTCATATAATCGAAGGATCGTGCGGCCCTAGTCTTTTCGCCCATGACCGTTGCAAGAAAGTTGCGCCGTTCACGGTCTAGCCCCTTGCGCATATCGCAAATGCGGTAAAATCTTCGCAACTGCGAGATTGCATAGGGGGTACTAGCTCATGTCGCGGACAACGAACCGACTTATGGGGGCCGCAGGGCTCCTCCTTCCAACACTCTGTCTCATGGCCGCAGGGGCGGCCAATGCACAGGATGCGGCGCCGGCCCTGCTAGGCCATCAGGCCCCGCTTGAGCTGGACAGCGCCGGCGCATCCTGGCTCGGCACCTCGACCGCCCTGGTTCTGCTGATGACCCTCCCCGGTCTGGCGCTGTTCTACGGCGGCATGGTGCGCAAGAAGAACGTCATCGCCACCATCACCCAGTCCGTCGGCGTGTTCGCCGTGGTGTCGCTGGTGTGGTTCATCGCCGGCTACAGCCTGGCCTTCGGCGCCAACGGCAATGCAGCGCTTCAGCCCTATATCGGCAGCCTGGACATGCTGTTCCTGAACGGCGTGTCGCTGCAAACCGCCAACGCCCTGCTGCCGGGCATTCCGGAGTTCCTGTTCATCTCCTTCCAGATGACCTTCGCCATCATCACGCCTGCGCTGGTCACCGGCGCCTTCGCCGAGCGGATGAAATATTCGGCGCTGCTGCTGTTCACCGCCCTATGGTCGCTGCTGGTGTATGCGCCCATCTGTCACTGGGTCTGGGGCGGCGGCTTCCTGGGTTCGGCAGGTGTGCTGGACTTCGCCGGCGGCGCCGTCGTTCACGTCAACTCGGGCGTCGCGGGTCTGGTCTGCGCCATCTTCCTGGGTCGTCGTAAGGGTTATGGCGTCGAGCCGATCTTGGCGCACAACCCGGTCCTGACCATGATCGGCGCCTCGCTGCTGCTGGTGGGCTGGATCGGTTTCAACGCCGGCTCGGCAGGCGCCGCCAACGACCTGATGGGCGTGGCGCTGCTGAACACCATCCTGGCCGCCGCCGCCGGCGCCCTGACGTGGAAGCTGGTCGAGTTCATCGAGAAGAAGAAGGTCTCGCTGGTCGGCATGCTGTCGGGCGTCGTCGCAGGTCTGGTCGCCATCACGCCGGCGGCCGGCTTCGTCGATCCCAAGGGCGCGGTCATCATCGGCCTGATCGCCGGTCCGGTCTGCTACGCCTCGTCGGTGTGGATCAAGAAGCTGCTGCGTTATGACGACAGCCTGGACGCCTTCGGCATCCACGGCGCGGGCGGCCTGATCGGCGCCCTGCTGACCGGCGTGTTCGCCACGACCGCGATCAACAGCCTGTCGGAAGGCGCGAATGTCGGGGCCCAGGCGCTGGGCCTGTTGTGGACCATCGTCTACAGCGCCGTCGGCACCCTGATCATCCTGTTCATCTGCAAGTTCACCACGGGCCTGCGCGTGAGCGAGGCCGAGGAAGCCGCCGGTCTGGACACCTCGCTTCACGGCGAAGCACTGGAAAACTGATGGGGGATCGGGCGCGGCTCCCAATCCGCGCCCCTTCTTTCCGACTGCATAAAACAATCAAAACAAGGGGATAAGCCATGAAGAAGACCATGATCCGCGCGGCCGCCGCCGCCGCCGCTCTAGCTACGGGCCTGATCGGTCTCGCCGCGCCTGCCTCGGCTCAAAGCACCGTCGATGTGGCCTGGAACTTTGGTGTCGTCAGCGACTATGTGTTCCGCGGCTTCAGCCAGACGGGTGAAGATCCCGCCATCCAGGGCGGCGTCGATCTGACCTCGGGCAGCTTCTACGGCGGCGCCTGGGCCTCGAATGTCGATTTCGGCGACGACACCGACGCGGAAGTCGATCTGTACGGCGGCTATCGCACCGAGGCCGGCGGCTTCGCGCTGGACTTCGGGGTGATCGGCTACCTCTACGTCGGAGAGCCGGACGGCGCCGACTATAACTATGCCGAGTTCAAGGCTGCGGCGTCGCGCGCGGTCGGGCCCGCCACCTTCGGCGCCGCCGTCTATTACTCGCCCGACTTCTTCGGCATCGACGACGAAGCGACCTATGCCGAGGTCAACGCCGCCTTCAGCCCGGCCGACAAGTGGACGATCTCGGGCGCCGTCGGCAAGCAGTGGCTGAACGTCAGCGACGACTACACCACCTGGAACGCCGGCGTGGGCTATGCCCTGACCGACAAGGTCGGCATCGACGTCCGCTACTATGACACGGACGTCGATGGCGTGCCGGGCGCCGAAGACCGGATCGTGGGCGCCATCAAACTCGCGTTCTGATCCAGCGACAACTCTGAAAAAGGAAGGCCCCGGAGATCGCTCTCCGGGGCCTTTTGTCTATCGGGCGTAGCGGTCGTGGACGGGGTCGTAGCTGTCCCAGACCTTGCCGTCGGCCAGGGACCGCAGCAGCTTCAGATATTCCGCATGGGTCCAGGCCAGGGGCGTGGCGGAGTCCGTGTTCTGACCCAAGGCGTAAGCTTTGGCGGTCGGGTCGCCCACGCCGTCCCAGACCTGTTCGGCCAGCATCAGGCCGCTGTTGGCGAACCGCTCCATGCCGCGCACATAGGTCTGGCGGATGGCGGCGATATCGGCGGCCGAGGGGGCGCCGTGCAGGCTGACGCGGGCAAGTTCGTAGTGTCCGCGTTCGCCGGTGAAGAAGGGCCAGACCCGGCCGCGCTGACCAGGGCTCATCTCGCCGCCGACGCCGTAGTTGGCGCCCGTCAGATGATCCTCGCCGTAGCCGTCGACGCCGTAACGGCGCCAGCCCGGCGTCTTGTCGCCCTCGGGACCGAAGTCGTAGCGAACGCGATACAGCGGCTCCAGCGACTGATCGTCATAGACGGGCAGGGTGGACAGGATGTGCGGATCGTCCGCCTTGCGCACGCCGTAGCGGACCAGTTCCAGGAAGCCGCCGTCCACGACCCGGTCCTCGGCCGGAGCGATCTGGCCGTTGGCGGCGCCGATCGGGGCCTTGTCGTTCGGGTTCTCGTTCTGGGTGATGCGGATGAAGTAGCGCCCGTCGCCGAAGTCGCCGTTGGTGGTGAACATCCGCGCCTCGATCTTGGACGCATAGCTGTCGGCGGCGATCTGATACCGCGTGGCGCCCGTCGCATCGCCCGAGGCGCGGGCCATCTCGGCCGCGACCGTCAGGCCGGCGACCACGGCGGCGGTGCTGGACGGCGAATAGCCTTGCTGCTCTTCCCAGCGTTCCTGCTGGGTGAAGGGCGGCTTGATCTCGGAATCGTTCCACAACAGGCCGATCTTGCCGCCGTCCACCAGGAAGTCGGCGGCCGGTTTCAGCATGGACTGATACTGTTCGGTCATCTGGGCGTCCGACAGCCAGCCCATCTTCCACAGACGATAGCCCAGCATGATCGGCATGGCCGTCTGGTCCAGCTGAACCGCGACCCATTCCAGCTCGCCATCGACGTGGGTCTTTTGCAGGAACCAGCCGCCGACGCCGGTATTGCCGGGTGTGTTCGGTCCGACCTGCACCTGCGGCAGATAGTTGAAGGCCGCCAGCGGCGTCTCCTTGTCGCCCAGGGCCGCCAGGGCCATGGCCACCTGGTAGAAGTCGCGCGGCCAGACCGCCTTGTAACCGGTGGAGGACTTGGACGCGTCCACTGTGTCGCCCCAGGGGTTGGACAGGGACGCGATCAGGGCGCCGGCGTGGGTGCGGTCCTCCTGCACCTTCAACATCAGGGCCGAGGCATAGGCCAGCTTGCCGCCGTCCGTGGATTGTTCGGCGATGCGCGGCAGTTCGGTCAGGGAGGCGACATAGTCCTCCCAACCCACGCGCTCGCCCTCACCGTTGAAGCGGGCGCGGAGTTCGCCAAAGGTGATCCCGGACGATCCTGAACCTTCCACTGCCGCCACCGCTGCCTGTCGGCTGTCGCCAAATCCGATGTAGATAGCCTGAGCCGATGCAAGCCCTTCGGGTACGCTATGCATCTGGCCGGTCAGAACCACAGTGCCTGGCGTATCGCCGGTCGAGGCGTATAGGCGCGTTAGCCGGCCGTTGGCCTGAAGGTCCGTAAGACCGTCCGAAACGCCGAGGAAGCCGGCGCTGGAAGCTTCGAACGAGCGGCTTGGCATGAGAGCCAGATGAACGTTCCCCTCGTGGGCGAACAACATCTGATTGCTCGCCTCAGCATGATCGCCGCCGCCCGTGTTGGCCATGTGTGGTTCGAGGATGACATAGGGAGTCACCTCACCTTTTAGTGCATGTGTGATGACGGACATAACAAGGGTGTTGCGGTCTGGATCGGTGAAGATTTCCTTGATGATTTCGAACCGTCCGGTCTTGTCGGTCGTGGTCACGCGATAGGCCGGTGACAGGGGACGCCCGGCGGCGTCGACATGGGAATATTCCGTCCTTGACGTCGTGTCGGTGCCCTCGATGGACAACCCGGTTTCGGTCATGACGGCAAGGCGCAACTGCTTGATCTGGGCCTCGTGGATCAGGCCGTACATGGTCTCGGTCAGGATGCCGTCGGCGATGGAATACCAGACCTTGGACACTGCGCCGGTCGGGCCGCCGTCGCGATACTGACCATCGACATAGGCTTCATAGGATGCGCCCGCGCCGGTCTTGGCCGCGCTGGACCAGACGGGGGGTAAGCCCGGTGCGCCGGGGGCGACCGATTGGGCGGAAGCGGCGGAGGCGAGGGCCAGGCCGGCGACGCCGGCGAGGCAGAGGGTCTTTGACATACGCATGGAGGTCCTCACGGATTGCGCGTGGGGGGAAGCGAGCGGGACTCGCGGACGAACAGCGCGCTGACCGCAGCCAGCACGAAGGAGACGGCGCCCAGCACCAGGGCCCAGATGGCCTGGCCGTCGAACAGGGTCTTCAGGATCAGGCCCAGGACTGTGGCGGCCAGCAGTTGCGGCACGACGATGAAAATGTTGAAGACGCCCATATAGACGCCCATCTTCCGGTCCGGCACCGCTGCCGACAGGATGGCGTAGGGCATGGAGACGATCGAGGCCCAGGCGAAGCCGACGCCGATCATCGGTAGCCACAGCAGGCCCGGCTCTCGGATGACGAAGACGCCGAAGAGGCCCGCCGCGCCCAGCAAAAGCATCAGGGCGTGGGTCGCCTTGCGGCCAATGCGCTTGGCCAAGACCGGCAGAGTGAAGGCCGCCAGCGCCGCCACGCCGTTGTAGACGCCGAACAGAACCCCGACCCAGTCGGCGCCCGTGGCGTAGGCGGCCGAGGTGGTGTCGGTCGTGCCGTAATGGACGCGGGTCACGGCGGCAGTGGTGTAGATCCACATGGCGAACAGGGCGAACCAGCTGAAGAACTGGACGACCGCCAGGCCGCGCATCGTCTCTGGCATGCGAAAGATGTCGTTCAGAATCTCGGTGGCGGCGTTGACGATGCGGCGGCGTTGCATAATGCCGACCGCGATCTGAAGCAGGCCGAAACCGGCGGAGAAGCCGGCCAGGACCAGCAGTTCCTTTTCCAGATCCATCACTGAGATCAGCACGAAGCCCAGTCCACCCAACACCGCGCAGACCAGGCCGGAGGTCATCCAGCCCTGGACGCTGCGGGCCGGCGCCTCGGGGCCGTCGTCAGCGGGGGCGCCCAGCGCTTCCTGCTTGGCGCGTTCGAAGGCGGCGATCTGTTCGGGGCTGTATTCCTTGGTGCTCAGCACGGTCCACAGGACGGCTGCGAACAGGCCCGCCGCGCCGACGTAGAAGGCGATCTTGACCGACAGGGGCACGACGCCGGCCTCAGCCGTCGAGGCGATGTTGAAGACATTGGACAGCAGCCACGGCAGGGTCGAGGCGAAGACCGCGCCGGCGCCGATGAAGAAGCTCTGCATCGCATAGCCGGCGGTGCGCTGTTCCTCCGGCAGGTTGTCGCCGACGAAGGCGCGGAACGGCTCCATGGTGATGTTGATCGAGGCGTCCATGATCCACAGCATGGCTGCGGCGAACCACAGGCTGGGGCTGTTTGGCATGGCGATCAGGGCCAGGGTGGTGGCGATGGCGCCGACCAGGAAATAGGGGCGGCGTCGCCCGAACCGGGTCCAGGTCTTGTCGCTGAAATGACCGATGATCGGCTGGACCAGCAGACCCGTCAGCGGCGCGGCGATCCACAGAATGGCCAGCGAATCCACCTCGGCGCCCAGGGTCTGGAAAATCCGGCTGGTGTTGGCGTTCTGCAGGCCGAAGCCGATCTGGATGCCGAAGAAGCCGACGCACATATTCCAGATCGCCAGGCCGGACAGACGCGGGCGGTGGGCGAGGAGGCTCATCTACGGCGCGCCCGGCCCAGCGGTACGAAGCGAATGGCCTGGCCGCCGCCGGACGCCAGGGCCAGCGTCAGCGCATCCCCCGAAGTCACCTCGCGCTGCTCGATGACGATGTCCTCGCGCTTGGCCTTGTAGTCGGCCTCTGGACCGTCGCGGTAGATTTCGGCGCGGTAGCGGCGGCCGGCGTCCAGGAAGTCCAGAGGCGCGGACAGGACGCGCGGATGCTCGTCGGTGATGGCCCCCAGAGCCCAGATGTCAGTGCCGCGTTCCTTGCGGGCGGTGACGACATAGCCGCCCATTTCGGCGGCCAGGGTGCGGCTCTCGTCCCAGTCGACAGGCACGTCCTTGATGAACTGGAACGGTCCGGGATTGTTCTCGTAGTTGACCAGCAGGTCGGCCGCCATCTGGATCGGGCTGTAGATGACGACATAGAGGGCCAGCTGTTTGGCCCAGGTCGTCTGCACGCCGCCGGGGCTGCGCGTCTCCATGCCGAAGATGCCTGGAGTATAGTCCATCGGCCCGGCCAGCAGGCGGGTGAAGACCAGGTTCGGCTCGTGCTCGGGCGGATTGCCGGGGTTGCCCCAGGCCGAATATTCCATGCCCCGCTGGCCCTCGCGGCTGATGATGTTGGGATAGGTGCGGCGCAGGCCCGTATCCTTGAAAGGCTCGTGCGCGTTGATCGCGACCTTGTGGCGGGCGCCGGCCTCGACGACCTTCATATGGTGCTGGGCCATCGCCTGGCTCTCGTGCCAGGCCATGACCATCTGGCCGTCCGGCCCGGCGACGCGGGCGCCCTGCGCATCCGCGACATAGCCGGTCTTCACCGAATGGACCCCGAGGCGTTCATACAGGGCCATCGCCGGTTCGAGCTGCTGCTCATAATGGAAGGCGTTGCCGCCGGTTTCGTGGTGGCCGATCAACTGCACGCCCTTGGACCGGGCATGGGCGCAGACCGCCTCGATGTCGAAGTCGGGATAGGCCTCGGTGAAGCTGAAGTCCGAACCGTTGGCGAACCACTGGCCGTCCCAGCCCTTGTTCCAGCCCTCGACCAAAACCCCGCCGAAGCCGTGCTGGGCCGCAAAGTCGATGTGCTTGATGGTGTTTTCGGTGGTCGCGCCATGCTTGGGGCCGGCGTTCCAGCTCTTCAGCTCCAGGTGCATCTCCCACCAGACGCCGACGTATTTCATTGGTTTGAACCAGCTGACATCGCCCAGTTTGTTCGGCTCGTTCAGGTTCAGGATCAGGCTGGAGTCGATCAGGCCAGCGGCTGTGTCGCTGATCTGCAGCGTGCGCCACGGGGTGTTGAACGGGGCCTCGCGCACCACGGCGGCGTTGGTCAGGCCGGGCGTCAGCTGGGCGCGGAAGTTGGTGCCCTCGGAGCGACGCAGGTTCATGCCGGCGTAGTCAATGCAGGCCGCCTCGTGGATCGAGACGTGCAGGCCCGACTGGCCCTTGACCGTCATCGGGGTCTGGGCGCTGCCGACCGCGTCGATCGGCGTGCGGTCGTAGAGGTATTCCTCGCGGTTCCATTCCCAGGCCGGGCACCACAGGGCCTCGCCGTTTTCAGCCAGATTGAACTCGGTGATCTCGGAGCCGATGCGCACGGTCTTCAGCGCGGGCTGGTCGGGGAATTCGTAGCGGAAGCCCAGGCCGTCGTCATAGAGGCGGAAGACTACATCGACGCGGCGTTGCAGGCCGCCGGTCTCGGCATAGGCGACGCGCCATTCGTTGTAGTGGTTGCGGATGAAGCGACGCTCGCCCCACGGCTGCTCCCAGGTGTCGTCCACGGTCACCGGCTGACCGGCGGTCAGGGTCAGGCCGCGCTCGATAGCGGGGGCGTCGGTCAGCAGGAAGCCCAGCTTGGACGGCGCCACCACGACCCGGCCCTGGCGCAGGACCGAATACATCGGCCGGCCGTCGTTGTCGGTGAAGGCCTCGACCGTCAACACGCCGCCGGGCGACGACGCGCGGGCATGGGCGGGCGTGGTCTGGGCGCGAACGCCGCTGGCGCCGAAGGCCAGGATCGAAACGCCGCCGAGGGCCAGGAAGGATCTGCGCTGCATCATGGGAACTCCGTTACGCCGCCTCTTGCCAACCGCCGCGAACGGTGGCTGAAATATTTGCAGAAAAATTTGCAGCGTCGCCATGCTGCTGTGAGGACCCGCGACCTTGAGCCGCAAGACAACCCGTCTGGAAGACATCGCCCGCCTGGCGGGGGTGTCCATCGCCACCGCCTCGCGCGCGCTGAACGACAGCCCCGCCGTTAACGACCGCACCAAACAGACGATCTGGAAGCTGGCGAAGGAACACGACTATCCGTTCCGTCGCCACATGCCTGCCGGTCCCATCGGCGCCCAGGGCACCATCGCCCTGGTCGTGCCGCGTCCGCAGGGGCGGGAAGGGCGCCTCAGCGATCCCTTCTTCCTGGAACTGCTGGCCGGAGTGGGCGAGGCGGCGCGCGAACGCGGCTGCGACCTGCTGATGAGCCATATCTCGCCCGCCAACTATGACGAGCTGTCGGGCGCGCTGAACACCAGCCGTGCGGACGGTGTGATCTTCCTGGGTCAGTCCAGCCTGCACTCGGCCTTCAACCGGCTGGTGGATGCCGACCATCGCTTCGTCGTCTGGGGCGCCGAACTGCCCGATCAGGACTATTGCTCCATCGGCTCGGACAATATCTCGGGCGGACGGCGCGCGACCCTGCATCTGGCGCGGCTGGGGCGAAAGCGCATCGTCTTTCTGGGCGACCTGGATCCGCCCGAGTCGATGCAACGGCACCGCGGCTATCTGGACGCCTTGGCCCAGGCCGGATTGGCGGTCGAGCCGGACCTGATCGTATCGGCCCATTTCGAGGTCGAGTCGGCCGAGGCCACGGTGGACGCCCTGATCCGGCGCGGCGTCGCCTTCGACGGGGTGGTGGCCGCCTCCGACCAGATCGCCCTGGGCGCCGTGCGCGCCCTGTTGCACGCCGGTATCGACGTGCCGGGCCAGGTCTCGGTCATCGGTTTCGACAATGTGCCGTTCAGCCGTTACTCGCGCCCGGCCCTGTCCACCATCGCCCAGGACACGATGAAGGCCGGTCGGCTGATGGTGTCCAAACTGCTGGACCACGGTGGCGCCGACGTCGGCGCCGGCCGGTCGGAGCGGGTGCCGACCGAGCTGATCGTGCGCGAGACCTGCGGCGGCTGAACCCATCCTCAGACCGCGAACAACAGGCCGGCGAGGGGCGGCAATGTCTGTCCGTCCGCCTCGGTCCAGTTGATCGCCTCGATACGACGCGCACCCGCAGGCGGTGACCAGTCGATGGCGACGTGGCCCAGGTTGAAGACGCACAACAGGCGCTCGCCGTCGTCGCCGCGTTCGAACCGCTCGAAGACCACCAGACCCTGGGGCGCCTCGACCAGTTCAAGACCGCCCAGGCGCAGCGCCGGATGGGCCTTACGCAGGGCGATGACGCGGCGGGCGACGTGCAGGGTCGAGGTCGGATCGGCCTCCTCAGCATCGACGGCCAGTTTCAGGTGGCGCGGATCGACCGGCAGCCAGGGCTCGACCGTCGAGAAGCCGGCGTTGGGCGCGGACGCGACCCAGGGGATCGGCGTGCGGGCGCCGTCGCGGCCCAGGGTCAGGGGCCAGTTGGCGATGGCCTCGGGATCGACCAGCCTCTCGAACGGCACTTGGGCCTGCGGCAGGCCCAGTTCCTCGCCCTGATAGACGAAGACATTACCGCGCAGGCACATCAGCAGCAGCAGGGCCATCCGTGCGAAGGCCGTCTCGTCGCGGCCCTCAGCCCAGCGTGATACCGCGCGTGGCGCGTCGTGGTTCGAGAAGGTCCAGGACGGCCAGCCTTCGCCCTGCTGGTCCGGCCACATGCTGTCGCCCACGCCGATCAGTTCGGGCTTCAGCGCATCGGCATACAGGTAGAGGAAGCCATAGGCGGAATGCAGCCGGTCGTTCCCGGCGGTGAATTCCTTCATCTCGCGGTCGGCGTGATCGCCGCCGACCTCCGCCACCGTGAACCGGCCTTCGTAACTGTCGGTCAGGGCGCGGACGCGGTTCAGGAAGCCGATGATGTCGGGGTGGGACTGGTTGTAGATCTTGTCCTGGAAGTCGAACGGGCGCGTCCGCTTCTTGCCGTCGGCGATCGGCGGGTTGTCGCGCAGGGACGGGTCGTGGATGGCGAAGTTGATGGCGTCCAGGCGGAAGCCGTCCACCCCCTTGTCCAGCCAGAAGCGGGCCGCCGCGATCAGGGCGTCCTGCACCGCCGGGTTCCTGACGTTCAGCTGAGGCTGGGAGGCCAGGAAGTTGTGCATGTAATACTGGCCGCGCCGCGCATCCCAGGTCCAGGCCGGACCGCCGAACACCGACTGCCAGTTCGACGGCGGCGAGCCGTCCGGCTTGGCGTCGGCCCAGACGTACCAGTCGGCATGTTCGCCGTTTCGGCTAGCGCGGCTGTCGATGAACCAGGGGTGTTCGTCCGAGGTGTGGGAGAACACCTGATCAATGACGACCTTCAGTCCCAGGGCATGGGCGCGCGCGATCAGGGCGTCGAAGTCGGCGAGATCGCCGAAGATCGGATCGACGTCGCAATAGTCCGAGACGTCATAACCGAAGTCCTTCATCGGCGACGTGAAGAAGGGCGACAGCCAAATCCCGTCCACGCCCAGCGAGGCGACGTAATCCAGATGGTCGGTGATGCCCGTCAGGTCGCCGACGCCGTCGTCGTTCGAGTCCGCGAAGCTGCGCGGATAGACCTGGTACAGGACCGCCCCTCGCCACCAGTCGTGAGCGAGGGCAGGGGCGGCGTCAGCCGTAAGGAGATCGAGAGGCTGGGCGGTCACGGGACGCTCTTGCAGACGAGGTAATCGAGGGGAGGGACGCGGACGGCGACACTGGCGGGCGCGGAAGATCGGGCGGCGCAATCACCGCGCAGACCCTGCCACCGAAGCGAGCCGGGCTCCACCTCGACCTGGGCCGCGACGGGCGCGGTCGAGGTGTTGAACAGGACCAGGATTTCGCCCCCGTCCTCGCCCCCGTCCTGGCCCATGCGCGACAAGGCGAACAGGCCCGGCTTGTCGCCATAGGCGCGGACCACCTGACGACCGCGTCGCAGGGCCGGTTCGGCGGCGCGGATGCGGGCCATCTCGGCGATGGCGCGATACAGCGGCGCGTCGGTGGAATAGGCGGGCTGACGGCCGCCGACGGGCGTCTCGCTCGCATAAATCGGGGTCTGGCTTGGCCACATGTCCTGGCGCGAGTTTCCGTATCCGCCCGCGCCGGCGAAGCCCTGTTCGTCGCCGTAATAGAGGGTTGGCACGCCCCGGCTCAACATCATCAGGGCATGGGCCAGGGCGATGCGCGACTGAAGTTCGGCGTCGCCCGCGTTCGGATTGGCCTGTTTCACGAAGAAGCCGACCCGGCCCATGTCGTGGTTGCCCAGGAAGGTCGGCAGGATGGCGGCCGTGTCGGCGCCCTTGTCGTAAATCGTGTCAGCGTCGAACAGCTTGGCCAGGGCGTCGGTGCCGACCTTGCCCGAGGCCGCGTCCACCGCCTGTTTCTGGAACGGGAAGTCCAGCACGGCCGGATAGCCGTCGACCCGCGTGAACCGCGCGGTCACGGCCGGGTCGGGATCATAGACCTCGCCGAAGATGTGGAAGTTCGGAATGCCCTTGGCCTCGGCGCGGGCGATCGTGGCGGGGATGAAGGCCTGCCAGAACGCGGGGTTCACATGGCGTGCGGTGTCGATTCGGAAACCGTCGATGCCGTATTTGTCGATCCAGCCGCCGAAGACGTCGATCATGCCCTGGATCACGACCGGATCCTCCGTCAGCAGGTCGTCCAGACCGGCGAAGTCCCCGTCCAGCGAGCTTTCGCCCGAGAAGGTGCTCTCACCCCGGTTATGATAGTGGATCGGGTCATTCAGCCAGGCCGGAACCTTGGCGTTCTCCTCGCCCGCCGGGACGTAAGGCGTATAGGCGTAGTCGGGCCGGGTCAGACGCGAGAAGTCGCGGCCGTCGAAGCCTTCGTTGATCGGCGCGCCATCGACGCCGCCCCGACGGGTATAGGGATAGTCGGCGCGGCTGCGATAGGCGCAGCGCCCCTCGGGACATTCGCGGTACTGGATCACGTCGGCGGTGTGGTTGGCGACGATGTCCAGATAGACCTTCATGCCGCGCGCATGGGCGGCCTCGACCAGGGCGCGCATCACCGCCTCGTCGCCGAAGTGCGGATCGACGGCCGTGAAGTCGGTGATCCAGTATCCGTGGTGCGCCGCGCCGGTATAGTTTCCGTGCGACTGGACCGGCTTGTTCTTGAAGATGGGGGGCAGCCAAACCGCCGTGGCGCCTAGGCCCTGGATATAATCGAGCCGCTGGGTCACGCCCGCCAGATCGCCGCCGTGGTAGAAGTCGGTGTCGGCCGGGTCGAAACCGCTCTTCAGCCGCTCGGCCGGATAGCCGCCGTGATCGTTCGACGGATCGCCATTGGCGAACCGGTCCGGCAGCAGGAAATAGATCACCTCGTCCTGAGGCAGGCGCTGGCGCAGGTCGGCCAAGCTGTCGGCGTTGGCGTTTGATGCCGCCAGCAGGCTGGCTGCGGCCATCATGGCGTGCAGTCCGTTTCGGACGGCTTTCCTCTTCCTCATGGCGCTTGCTCCCTGCCGTCTGGAAAATGCAAAGCCTTCCAGATCGATTTGCAAGATTTTGCAGCAATGGTTGCCACTGTCAACGCGGGTTTAATTTGCTGCGATGCAGCGCAAGCGCCGCCGGTAGTGACCTTATGCCGATGTTGTAGGGGGCGAAAGCAACGCTGATAGAGGGCCGGAATCGGGCGCTCACATTAACTGCTTGCAACGTTGCTAAAGATTTGCATATTTTTGCGACGGCTTCAGATCGCGACGCTCAGAAACGCGGTCAGCCCCAGGGAGGATGACCATGTTCCAACGTCTCAACCGGCGCGCGCGCCTGCTATCCGGCGTCGCTTTCGGCGCAGCCGCCATGATGTCGGTCGGCGCCGCGCAAGCCCAGACCGCCGCCACGACGCCTCAGGCCGACGGCCAGGCGACGGAAGTCGGCGAAATCGTCGTCACCGGCATCCGCCGCTCCATCGAGGCTTCGATCGCAGCCAAGGCCGCAAACACCTCGATCGTCGAAGTCATCTCGGCCGAAGACATCGGCAAGCTGCCGGACGTTTCGATCGCCGAATCCCTGGCCCGTCTGCCCGGCGTGACCTCACAGCGCCTCGATGGCCGCAGCCAGGCCATCTCGATCCGCGGCCTCGGCCCCGACTTCACCACCGCCCTGCTGAACGGGCGCGAACTGGTCACGACCGGCGACAACCGCGGCGTGGAGTTCGATCAGTTTCCGTCGGAACTGCTGGGCGGCGTGACCGTGTACAAGACGCCCGACGCCGCCCTGGTCGGCCAAGGGCTGGCCGGCACGGTCGATCTGCGCACCGTGCGCCCTCTGGCCTATGGCCGTCAGGCCCTGGCGGTGAACTATCGCCACGAGTGGAACGACATCGGCGCCCTGAACTCGGGCACGACCGACAAGGGCGACCGCTACACCATCTCCTATATCGACCAGTTCCTGGACGGGACGCTGGGCGTTGCGCTGGGTTACGCCCACATGAGCTCGCCCTATCAGTCCGAGCGCTTCAATAGCTGGGGCTATCCAAACTACACCGACGGCAATCTGATCACTGGCGGCGTGAAGCCCTATGTCATGTCGTCCGAACTGGAGCGCGACGGCTATATGGGCGTGCTGGAATGGCGCCCGAACGATCGTATCCATTCCACGATCGACGCCTTCTATTCCGAGTTCAAGAACACCCAGGTCCTGCGCGGCATCGAGTTCCCGCTGGCCTGGGGTGGTCTGGCCGAAAACCCTGGCCGCAGCGACACTGTGCTGGGCGGTTGCCAGGTCACCAACAACGTCCCGACGCCGAACGTCTGCCGTCCCGCTCCGTCGCTACGCCCCGGCTATACCGTCGAGGACGGCCTGATCGTCGCCGGCACCTGGGACAACATCAAAGGCGTGGTCCGCAACGACCTGAACAAGCGTGACAGCAACATCACGGCCTTGGGCTGGAACACAGAGTTCGTCGCCAGCGACGATTGGACCCTCGGGCTGGACCTCAGCTACTCCAAGGTCGAGCGCAACGACATCATCCTTGAAACCAACGCCGGCACGGGCCGCAACATCAACGGCGCGCTGGACACTTTAGGCTTCGTCCTGACCGACGACGGCGTGACCCGGTTCACCAGCCAGCTCAACTATGCCGACCCGTCCCTGATCCGCATCACCTCGGCCCAGGGCTGGGGCTCGGACGTCATTCCGGGCGGCCAGGTCGGCTATATGAACACCCCGTCCATCGAGGACGAAATCAAGGCCGTTCGCCTCACCGCCACGCGTGAACTGCACCAGAGCCCGTTCAAGTCGATCGACTTCGGTGCGAACTATTCGGAACGCACGAAGAGCTTCGTCAACGACCAGTATTACCTCGGCGTCCCTGGCGGCGGCGATCTGACGGTGCCGTCGGACTATCTGCTGGATCCGACCGACCTGGGCTACCTCGGCATCTCTCAGGTGCTGAGCTATGACGCGCTGGGTTTGGTCAACAGCGGCCTGCTGGATCGCGTTCGCAACCCCAACGCCGACGTCGCCGCCGGCAATTGGGTTGTGACCGAAAAGGTCTCGACCGCCTATATCCGCGCCAACATAGATCACAACCTGTTCGGTCGCGCGCTGACCGGCAACGTCGGCATGCAGTTCGTCTACACCGACCAGGAAGGCCGCGGCTTCGAGGCCCAGCAACTGAGCGCCGGCGTCGCCGCCGTCACTGAGGTCACGGGCGGCGCGAAATATCTGGAGATCCTGCCCAGCTCGAACTTCATCCTGGAGGTCGGCGACGATCTGTTCGCCCGCTTCGCGGTGGCTCGCACCCTGGCGCGTCCGCGCATGGACGACATGCGCGCCTCGCGGAACTTCTCGTTCGACGCGGGCAAGAACAACGCGTCGGCGACCCCGTCCCAGAACTCGCCCTGGGGCGGCGGCGGCGGCAATCCGGAACTGAAACCCTTCATCGCCGACGTGGTCGATTTGTCGTTCGAGAAGTATTTCGCCAACCGCAAGGGCTACGTCTCGCTGGCCGGCTTCTATAAGCACCTGGAAAGCTACGTTTATACCTACAACCGCATCTTCGACTTCACCGGCTATCCGACCGGCGGTGTCACCCCCGTGATCAACGAAGGCATCCTCTCGACGCCGGAAAACGGCGAAGGCGGCTGGATCAAGGGGCTGGAGTTCTCGGTCTCGGCGCCCTTCGACATCTTCCACCCTGCGCTTGAAGGCTTCGGCGGTCTGTTCAGCGCTTCGCAGACGGACAGCGAGGTCCAGCCGGATCCGACCCAGGCCCCGACCACCATGCCGGGCCTGTCGGAAACCGTCATCAACGGCACTCTGTATTACGAGCGCTACGGCTTCCAGACCCGCGTCTCCGCCCGTCACCGTTCGGACTACCTGGGCGAGGTCGCCGGCTTCGGCAACGGCCGCACCCTGCGGTCGGTCGCGGCGGAAACCGTGGTCGACGCCCAGATCGGCTACGAGTTCCAGAACGGTCCTCTGGAGGGTCTGTCGATCCTGGCTCAGGTCAATAACCTGACCGACGAGCCGTTCAAGACCTTCGAAAACGGCGATGAGCGCCGCACCATCGACTACCAGAGCTACGGCCGGACCTTCGCGGTCGGCATGAACTACAAGTTCTGATTTCCACCCCTCTCTTCTGAGCAAACTTGGGCCGCCGCGTTCGCGAGGCGGCCCTTTTCTTTGTCGCAGCCAAAGCGGGGTGGAAAAGTTTCGTTACAGAGCACGCTTTTCGGCTGGACGCGCATCCCGCGATGTCGGAACCAAGCGCATTGCGAGAACCGCGCGAGCACAGCGCGGCCGTTTTTGTTCACTGGGGGATCACATCCATGACCGTTCCGGACGCCGGAAAACGCCAGGGCGCGGGCCTGGCCTTCGCCTATGTCACCACGCTGTTCTTCGCCTGGGGCTTCGCCACCTCGCTGATCGACCCGCTGATCGCGGCGGTGAAGCGCGTGTTCGACCTGAACAACGCCGAGGCCTTCCTGACGACCTTCGCCTGGTTCATCGCCTATGGGCTGATGTCGCTGCCGGCCGCCTCGGTGCTGAGCAAGCTGGGTTATAGCCGCTCAATTATCGGCGCCCTGATCGTCATGGTCGCGGGCTGTCTGATCGTGCCGGCCGCTACGGCCGCCGACTGGTATCCCGGCGTGCTGATCGCCCTGTTCGTCATCGCCTCGGGCGTGACCCTGTTGCAGGTCGCGGCCAATCCGCTGGTCGCCGAACTGGGAAGCCCCAAGGGCGCGTCCAGCCGACTGAACCTTTCGCAGGCCTTCAACTCGCTGGGCACCACGATCGGCCCGTGGCTGGGGTCGCACGTCCTGCTGACGGGCGGCGTCTTCGCCGCCGGCGCCGTCGTCACCGTCGCCACGCGCACGGAATCTCTACGCAGCATCGACATGGCCTTCCTGGGCATGGGATCCTTCTTCGCCCTGGTCGCCGTCTTCATCTTCACGGCGCGCAAGAAGATCAACGCCGCCGCGCCGGCCTCGACCGAAGCGGTGTCGCCGCTGAAGGCCTTATCTTCGCCCTGGGCCATCTTTGGCGCCCTGGCCATCTTCCTCTACGTCGGATCCGAAGTCGCCATCGGCGGCATGCTGACCAACTTCCTGGAAAGCCCCGACATCCTGAACGCCCCCATCGAGACGGCGGGCAAGATGGTCGCCCTCTACTGGGGCGGCGCCATGGTCGGTCGCTTCATCGGTTCGGCCGTCCTGACCAAGGTTCGCCCTGGCATTGTCCTGGTCTGCTGCACCGTGGCGGCGGGGGTCTTGTGCCTGATCGTCAGCCAGATCGGCGGCCCGACGGCGGCCTACGCCGTGCTTTCGATCGGCCTGTTCAACTCGATCATGTTCCCGACCATCTTCACCCTGACGCTGGAGCGGTCCACCGCCCCGACCTCGGCGACCTCGGGCCTGCTGGTCTTCGGCATCATCGGCGGCGCCCTGTTGCCTCAGGTCGCGGCGCACATCGCCGATGCGGCTGGCCGGCTGCAACCGGCCTTCGTCGTGCCGATGCTGGGCTATGTCGGCCTGACGATCTTCGCCATCGCCTGCATCCGCACCAAGGCGCGGGCCGAAGTGACCTCGACCGCCTCGCACTGAGGCCGGTCGTCGGACAAGACAAAGGGCGCGGAGGGAAAACCTCCGCGCCCTTCTTCATTTGCGCAATGGATCAGCCGTCGATCAGGGCCTGAAGGATCGGCGCCAGCCGGTCCCGCATCTCTTCGCACTGGGCCGGTTCGATGTTGAAACTGCCGCCGCCCAGTTCGCGGCTGATCGACATGCCCATGATGAAGCCGGCCAGCAGGCGGGCGCGAACCGTGGCGTCGGGTCCGCTGAGCCATTCCTCAAGCGGGCCAAAGAAACGTTGGGTGCAAGTGGACTGGACCATGTCCGCCGCCTTGGCCGAACCAATGGAGCGCAGCATGATGGACATGCCTTTGAGCTTGTCGGCCTTCTTGGGCTCGAAGACGATCTCGTGCGCCACGCGCCGGCCGAAATCAGCTTTCTCGCCCTGCATCAGAGCGCTGCCGTCGCCGCAACTGTCCAGCGCGGCCAGGAACAGGTCGTCCTTGGAACCGAAGTAACGGCTGATCAGCGCCGCATCGACGCCGACGTCTCGCGCGATGTCCCGCATTCCCACGTCATCATAGCTCTCGGCCGCGAATCTTTCGCGCGCAGCATCGAGAATGGCCGTGCGGGTCGCGGCGGCGTTTCTCGGGCGTGGGCCGGGACATAACAAGGTGATGACACTCCACAGGTGAATAACCGTAGATCACATATGGCTTTGTCAACGCCTGTTGACAAGCGCCGCGGCGCCGATCATTAAGTCACCACGCGTTGACAAGGCCGACTCCCCATCGGCCTCTGTCCGCACGACTGGGATTTTACCTCCGACAGGGAGATTGCGCAGATGCGCGGGCTGAAGATTGCGGCCGTATCCGTCATGGCGACGGGTGCGCTTTATGGTTGTTCCCCCAAGGCGGAGGCTCCGGCGCAAGGCGCGCCTCCCGTGACAGTGGCCACGCCGCTGAAGCAACAAGTCAGGGACTGGGACGAGTTCACGGGCCGCTTCGAAGCGGTCGAGAGCGTGGACGTGCGCGCTCGCGTCGGCGGCTATATCCAGGCGGTTCACTTCCGCGACGGTCAGATGGTCCAGCGCGGCCAACTGCTGTTCACCCTGGACCCGCGTCCCGCCCAGGCCGCTTTGGCCCAGGCTCAGGCCCAGGTGACCCAGATGCAGTCGCAGGTCACCCTGAGCCGCGCCAACCTGGCCCGCAGCGAGACCCTGCTGGCCTCGCAGGCGGTGTCCAAGGCCGAGTATGATTCCAACAAGGCCGCCGTCGACGCGGCCCAGGCCAATCTGGCCGCCGCCAACGCTGCCGTTCGCACGGCGCGTCTGAACCTGGACTACACCCGCGTCACCGCCCCGACCTCGGGCCGCGTGTCCGACCGTCGCGTCGATCCGGGCAATGTCATCGCCGGCGGTTCGTCGGCGGGCGACGTCCTGACCACCATCATCTCGGGCGGCCCGATCCACTTCGTCTTCGACGGTTCGGAAGCGGTGCTGCTGAAGTATCTGCGTGAGGGCGGCGCCAATCAGGGCGCGACGGTCAACGTCCGCCTGCAGGACGAGAGCACCTACAAGCACAGCGGCCGTCTCGACTTCTCGGACAACGCCGTGGACACCGCCTCGGGCGTCATCCGCCTGCGCGCCATCCTGCCCAACGCCGACGGCTTCCTGCGTCCCGGCATGTTCGGCAGCGCCCAGGTCGCCGGCGCCGGCGCCTACGACGCCCTGCTGGTGCCGGATTCGGCCATCGGCACGGATCAGGCCCGCCGCACCGTCGCCGTGGTCAACGCCGACGGCACCGTGACGAACAAGGCCGTTCAACTCGGCCCGATCGTCCAGGGCCTGCGCGTCGTCCGCTCGGGCCTGGCTCCGACCGACCGCGTCATCATCGCCGGCCTGCAACGCGCGGCCCAGCCGGGTTCCAAGGTCACGCCCAAGAACGGTCAGATCCAGCCGGTCGCAGCCGATGCGTCGCAAGCGCCGGTCACCCAGGCGGCCCCGGCGTCCAGCGCCTCGTTCGCCAACTCCATTCCCGCTGGCTAAGCCATGAACATCTCCCGCTTCTTCATCGACCGGCCGATCTTCGCGGCCGTGATCGCGGTGGTGATCTCCATCATCGGCATCGCCGCCTATCCGCTGCTGCCCCTGTCGCAGTATCCGGAGATCGCGCCGCCGACGATCACCATCAACGCCGCCTATCCCGGCGCCTCGGCCGAGACTCTGGCCGAGACCGTCGCCGCCCCCATCGAGCAGGAGGTGAACGGCGTCGAGAACATGCTCTACATCACCTCCTCGTCCACCTCGGACGGGGCGGTGGCGATCACCGTGACCTTCCAGCCCGGAACGGACCTCGATTCCGCACAGGTGCTGGTCCAGAACCGCGTCGCCCTGGCCGAACCCCGCCTTCCCGAGGCGGTTCGTCAGACGGGTGTCGTGGTCAACAAGGCCGAGAGCGGCTTCCTGATGATCCTGGGGCTGACGTCGCCCGACGGCACCCTGGATAACGACTATGTCGGCAACTACGCCAACTCGACGCTGCGGGACCGTCTGCTGCGCATCGAAGGCGTGGGCGCGGTTCAGGTGTTCGGCGGCGGCAACTATTCGATGCGCGTCTGGATCGACCCGGCCAAGGCGGCCGAGCGCGGTCTGACGGGCCCCGAGATCGTCGCCGCCCTGCGCGCCCAGAACGTCCAGGCTGCCGCCGGCTCCATCGGTCAGCCGCCCTTTGCCAACAACGCTTCCTCCTTCCAGCTCCCGGTCCAGGTTCAGGGCCGTCTGAGCGATCCCGAAGAATTCTCCAAGGTTATCCTGAAGACCGACGCCGAAGGGCGCGTCACCTATCTGCGCGACGTGGCGCGGATCGAACTGGGCGCTCAGGACTACGGCATTCGCGGCTTCTTCGACGGCAAGCGCGGCGTCGGTGTCGCGATCGTTCAGCAGCCGGGCGCCAATGCGCTGGGCACCGCTGATCGTGTCCTGGCCGAGGTCGATGCCCTCAAGGCCGAACTGCCCGCCGGCATGAACATCTCGGTGCCCTATAACCCGACCGAGTTCGTCGCCGCCTCGGTGGAGTCGGTTCAGCACACGCTGGTCGAAGCCGTCATCCTGGTCGTCATCGTGATCATGGTCTTCCTTCAGACCTGGCGTGCGGCCATCATCCCGATCATCGCCATTCCTGTCGCTCTGGTCGGCACCTTCGCGGTGCAGCTGGCGCTGGGCTATTCGATCAACTCCCTGTCCCTGTTCGCCCTCGTCCTTGCGGTCGGCATCGTCGTCGATGACGCCATCGTGGTGGTCGAGAACGTGGAGCGGGCCATCAGCGAGGGCCTCACGCCAAAAGAGGCGGCCTATCGATCGATGCAGGAAGTGTCCGGCGCCCTGATCGCCATCGGCCTGGTGCTGGTGTCGGTGTTCGTGCCGACCATGTTCGTGCCCGGCATCCCAGGCATCTTCTACCGCCAGTTCGCGGTCGTGATCGCCTCGGCCTCGGTCATCTCGCTGTTCGTGTCGCTGACGCTGTCGCCGGCCATGGCCGCCCTGCTGCTGAAGCCGCACAAGAAGGACCATGAACATGCCCGCAAGCCGGGCGTCCTGGGCACGGTCGTCTATTACGGCGGCTGGGCTGGACGTAAGTTCAACGAAGGCTTCGACTGGCTGTCGGACCGCTACGGCCGCTTGACGGCGCGTTTGGTGCGCACGGTCGGCCTGGTGCTGATCATCTATGCCGGTCTGCTGGGCCTGACGGCCTGGCGCCTGATCGATACACCCTCGGGCTTCATTCCCGAGCAGGATCAGGGCTTCCTGATCGGCGTCATCCAACTGCCGGCCGGCGCTTCGCTGGACCGTACCGAAGCCGTGATGACCCGCGCCAGCGACATCATTCGCCAGACCCCGGGCGTCGACGGCGCCATCGCCTTCGCCGGCCTGGACGGCTCCAGCTTCTCCTTCGGCTCCAACGCCGCGACCATCTTCGTGCGTCTGAGTCCGTTCGAAGACCGCACCAAGGAAGAGGCCGCCGCGGCCCTGGCCGGGGCCATCACCCAGGCCACCGGTCAGATCGAGGACGCGCAGATCTTCGTCATCGCCCCCCCGGCGGTTCAGGGTCTGGGCACGGGCAACGGCTTCTCGATGATGATCCAGGATCGCGAAGGCGCCGGCTATCGTCCGCTGGAAGGCGCGACCTTCGCCATGATGGGCGCCGCCGCCCAGGCGCCGACCCAGGTCAGCCAGGTCTTCTCGACCTACAATACCGCCTCGCCCCGCATCACCGCCGACGTCGATCGTGACAAGGCGCTGATGATGGGCGTCCAGCCCAGCGCCGTGTTCGACACTCTGGGGGTCTATCTCGGCTCGTCCTACGTCAACGACTTCAACATGCTGGGTCGTACCTTCCGGGTGACGGCGCAGGCGGAGCCGCAGTCCCGCGACGACATCGCCGACATCGCCAACCTGAAGACCAAGTCGTCGTCAGGGGCCATGGTGCCGATCGGTTCGGTGGCCAACCTGGTGAACGATTCGGGCCCGTCGCGGATCGTGCGCTACAACCTGTTCCCCGCGGCCGAGCTTCAGGGCAACGCCGCAGCCGGGGTGTCGTCGGGCGAGGCGCTGCAGATCATGGAAACCATGGCCGCGCAGAACCTGCCCCAGGGCTTCTCCTACGAATGGACGGGTCTGGCCTATCAGCAGAAGGCGGCCGGTTCGGGCGCGACGGTCATCTTCCTGATGGCGGTGGTGTTCGTCTTCCTGGTGCTGGCGGCTCAGTACGAGGCGTTCACGCTTCCGCTGGCGGTCATCCTGATCGTGCCGATGTGTCTGCTTGCGGCCATCATCGGGGTGAACCTGCGGGGTCTGGACAACAACATCCTGGTCCAGATCGGGCTCGTCGTTCTGATCGCCCTGGCGGCCAAGAACGCCATCCTGATCGTCGAGTTCGCCAAACAGGCCGAAGAAGAGCAGGGCATGAACCGGTTCGAGGCTGCGGTCGCCGCCGCCAAGACCCGTCTGCGTCCGATCTTGATGACCTCGTTCGCCTTCATCCTCGGCGTCGTGCCGCTGATGCTGGCGACGGGTCCGGGCGCGGAGATGAGGCAATCGCTGGGCACGTCCGTCTTCTCGGGCATGCTGGGCGTGACCTTCTTCGGCCTGATCTTCACGCCGGTCTTCTATGTGGTCAGCCGCTGGCTGTCCTCGAAGCTGCCGCAAGGCGACAAGCCCAAGCCGACCACGACCCCCGACCACTCTCCTGATCGGGCCGTGCGTTACGACGAAACCAGCGACCTGACCGATCCGAACGCTCCGGCGCCCGCGACCGGCCGGGGAGGGGACATCTGATGACCCGCAACAAGACCCTCAGCTTCCTGACCGCCGCAGCATCGAGCGCCCTGCTCGCCGCCTGCGCGGTCGGGCCCAAGGCGCCGGTCGCCGACCTGCCCATCGCCGGGACGGGGGGCTTCGTCGGCTCGGCCAGCCCCACCGTCTCGACCGCTGCGGCGCGCGACGACTGGTGGCGGCTGTATGAAGACCCGACGCTGGACGCCCTGATCCAGCAGGCCTTCGCCGAGAACAACCAGCTCGAAGCCGCCTTCGCCAACCTGCGCGCCGTTCGGGCGTCGCTGTCGGAGGCCCGCGTGGGCCGTTTCCCGACTACGACGACCAGTGGCGGGGTCACCCGGTCGCAGGGTTCGTCGGCCAGTCTGGCGGCTCAGCCCGGTATTCCCGCCGGCACGACGATCCCCGAGATCGACACCTATGACGTCGGGATCGAGGCCTCCTATGAAGTCGATCTGTTCGGGCGAGTGGGATCCACCATCCGCGCCGCCCGCGCCGACGCCCGCGCCGCCGAGGCCGCCCTGGCCACGGTCCAGGTGACGGTCGCGGCCGAGACGACTCGCGCCTATGCCGACACCTGCTCGGCCAATGCGCAGATCGCGGTGGCCGAACGGACGCTGGAACTGCAACGCAACACCGCTGAGCTGACCCAGACCCTGCTCGACGGCGGGGCCGGCACCGGCCTGGACGTGGCCAGCGCCCGCGCGGCCCTGGCCCAGACGGCCTCGACCCTGCCGACCCTGCGCGCGGCCCGCAACGAGGCGCTGTTCCGCCTGGCCACCTTGACCGGGGTCACCCCCGCCGAGGCCAGCCAGGCCGCCGCCGCCTGCGTTCGCCCGCCGCAACTCAGCCAGCCGATCCCGGTCGGCGACGGCGCGGCCCTCTTGGCGCGTCGCCCCGACGTGCGCGAGGCCGAGGCCAATCTGGCCGCCGCCGCCGCCCGCGTGAACGTGGCGACCGCCAATCTGTATCCGCGGATAACCTTGGGCGGTTCCTATGGTTCGACGGCGCTGGACGCCGACGGCTTGGGCGATTCTGGAAATACGCGCTTCAGCTTCGGTCCGCTGATCAGCTGGTCGTTCCCGAACGTCTTCGCCGCCCGCGCCCAGATCAAGGCCGCCGGCGCACGGTCGGACGCAGCCCTGGCCACCTTCGACCAGACGGTGCTGACGGCCCTGCAGGAGACGGAAACGGCCCTGTCCAACTACGCCAACGAACTGGACCGCCGTGCCGCCCTGACCGAGGCGCGCGACCAGGCAGCCCGCGCCGCCGACCTGTCGCGCCTGCGCTTCAACGCCGGCGCCGACAGCTTCCTGCTCGTGCTGGACGCCCAGCGCACCCAGGCCGCAGCCGATGCGGCCCTGGCCCAGTCGGACGCCCTGGTCACCACCTACCAGATCGCCCTGTTCCGGGCCCTGGCCGGCGGCTGGCAAGCCGACAGCTGATCGGTTCGCCTTAGCGGCAAGAAAGAAGGGCCGGGCGACACATCGCCCGGCCCTTCTTGTTTGCCTTCGCTATCTCAAGATAGCTGCGGGGCTTTGTATCAGGCCAGCATGCGCACCTTGGGCTCGCGATCCCACTGGCGGGTGCGGGCGGGGGCGAGGAAGGCCTCGGCGTCCTTGGACAGCTCGATCACGCCAGCGTCCGGCTCGACGCCCGCCTTGTCCAGCAGGGGCTGGGCCTCGGGCGTGTGGCCGACGGCCTTGAGGTGGCCGAAGGCGTCCTTGGCGAAATCGACCGCAGCGCCTTCCTTCAGCAACTGGGCGCAGCCTTCGTCGGACAGCACGATGGCGACGGCGTCGAACAGGACCGACGGGCTGCCGGCCAGTTGCCCGTCGGCGGCCAGGGTCTTGCCGCCCTTCAGCTTTGCGCCGCCGATCTTGGGCGCGACGATGAAGACCGAGCCCCCGTCGCCCTCGACCGTCGCACGAACGGCGTCGATGACCGCGCCGTCCGATCCATCGGCGACAAGGATGGCGACCTTCCGGCCCTTCAACGTGTCGGGATATTTGCCGACGATGCGCAGGGCAGGCGAGGCGTCCAGATCGACGGGGGCGACGGCCGGTTCCGACGCCTTGGGCAGAGGCAGGTTCAGGCCGTCGGCGACGCGCTGGGCCAGGGTTTCATCGACGTTCTGAAGATTGGCCAGAACGCGCTCGCGGACGTGGGACAGAGACACCTTGGACAGTTCGAACACGATGGCGCTGGCCAGGTGGGCCTGTTCGATCTCGGTCTGGGAGCGGAAGAACAGCCGCGCCTGGCTGTAGTGGTCGGCGAAGGTCTCGGCGCGCAGCCGGACCTTTTCGCCTTCGAGCGGCACGCGAGCGGTGCGGAAGCCGCCCTTGGGATCCTCGCGCGGGCCGCCGTCCTCGCCCGCTTTGGCCAGGCTGTTGGGTTCGTAATTGGCGCGACCCTTCGGCACGGCCATCTGCATATGGCCGTCGCGCTGGAAGTTTTGGAAGGGGCAGCCCTTGGCTTGGTTGATCGGGATCTGGTGGAAGTTGACCGTGCCCAGGCGTGATAGCTGGGTGTCCTGATAGGAGAACAGCCGGCCCTGCAGCAGCGGGTCTTCAGAGAAGTCGATGCCCGGTACGATATTGGTCGGCAGGAAGGCGACCTGCTCCGTCTCGGCGAAGAAGTTGTCGGGGTTGCGGTCCAGAACCATGCGGCCGATCACGCGGATCGGATAATCCTCTTCCGGCACAAGCTTGGTGGCGTCCAGAATGTCGAAGGGCAGGGCGTCGGCCTGTTCCTGGGTGAACAGCTGCACGCCGAACTCCCATTCGGGGAAGTCGCCCTGGTCGATGGCTTCATACAGGTCGCGGCGGTGATAGTCGGGATCGGCGCCGGCGATCTTGACCGCCTCGTCCCAGCAGGTCGATTGCGTCCCCAGCTTGGGCCGCCAGTGGAACTTGACCAGGGTCGCCTCGCCCTCGGCGTTCAGCAGGCGGAAGGTGTTGACGCCGAACCCCTCCATCATCCGCAGGCTGCGCGGGATGCCGCGATCCGACATGGCCCACATGACCATATGCATGCTCTCGGGCATCAGGCCGATGAAGTCCCAGAAGGTGTCGTGGGCGCTGGCCGCCTGGGGATAGCCCTTGTCGGCCTCCATTTTCACCGAATGGATCAAGTCGGGAAACTTGATCGCGTCCTGGATGAAGAAGACGGGAATGTTGTTGCCGACCAAGTCCCAATTGCCCTCGGTCGTATAGAATTTGACCGCAAATCCGCGCACGTCGCGCGGCGTGTCCACCGAGCCTGCGCCGCCGGCGACGGTCGAGAAGCGGGTGAAGAGTTCGGTCTTCTTGCCGACCTCGGTCAGGATCTTGGCGGTGGTGAAGTCTGACAGGCTGTCGGTCAGTTCGAAGAAGCCGTGGGCGGCTGAACCGCGCGCATGGACGATCCGCTCGGGGATGCGCTCGTGGTCGAAATGCTGGATCTTCTCGCGAAGAATAAAGTCCTCCAGCAGGGTCGAGCCGCGCGGGCCGGCCTTGAGTGAGTTCTGATTGTCGCTGATGGGCACGCCGTGATTGGTCGTGGTGCGGGTTTGCGGCGTCGAGGCGGTCTGGTGCAGTTCGCCGGCATTGCCGAGCGTGGACGCACCGGCGGATGTGGGTGTCTTGGCCATCTGGAAACCTTGGGGCGGCGGCGTCGACAGGGATGCGACGCGCGTTACCATCACAACGTCGCGGGAATGCGATGGTTCTGTGCGGCATCGCGCACAGGCGCAGCGGTGATCGCCCTCAGAAAAGTTCGCTCCGTATGCGGCGCGCCCTTCGCATGCGGCGAGGCGGAGTCTATGACGCGACGATGATCGCACGCCTTCGCCCCGTTCCGTTTGACCTCGGTCCCGTCCATTTCGTCGGCATCGGCGGCATCGGCATGAGCGGCATCGCCGAAATCATGTTGAAGATCGGCTATTCGGTTCAGGGTTCGGACGCCAAGGCCAGCGCCAACACCGAACGCCTGGAACAGCTGGGCGCTCGAATCTTCATCGGCCATGACGCCGCCCATGTGGGCGAGGGCGTCTCGGCTGTGGTCTATTCGACGGCGGTCAAGGCCGAGAACCCCGAGATGAAGACGGCGCGCGAGCGTCGCATCCCGCTGGTTCGACGGGCCGAGATGCTGGCCGAGCTGATGCGGCTGCAGTTCTCCATCGCGGTCGGCGGCACCCACGGCAAGACGACGACGACCTCCATGGTCGCGGCCCTACTGGACGCGGCGGGCCTGGATCCGACGGTGGTCAACGGCGGAATCATCAACGCCTATGGCACCAACGCCAAGGTCGGCGACGGCGACTGGATCGTGGTCGAGGCGGACGAGAGCGACGGCAGCTTCCTGCGTCTGAAATCGACGGCGGCCATCGTGACCAACATCGATCCCGAGCATCTGGACCATTACGGCGACTTCGACGGGGTGCGCAAAGCCTTCGTGGACTTCGTCGAGAACATCCCCTTCTACGGCTTCGCCGCCGTCTGCCTGGATCACCCCGAGGTGCAGCGGCTGGTCGCGGCCATCGATAACCGGCGGCTGGTAACCTACGGCGTCAATCCTCAGGCCATGGTGCGGGCCGAGAATATCGACATGGGGCCGGACGGCTGCCGGTTCGACGTGGTGTTCAAGGGCGCGGGCGCGGACGCCGACGAGACGCGGATCGACGGCCTGTATCTGCCCATGGCCGGGGGGCACAACATCGCCAACGCCCTGGCCGCCATCGCCGTGGCGCGCGAGCTGAACGTGGCCGACGAGGCGATCAGGACCGGCCTGGCCGGCTTCGGCGGGGTCAAGCGCCGCTTCACCACCACGGGCGTGGTCGGGGGCGTGCGCATCGTGGACGATTACGGCCACCACCCTGTCGAGATCGCCGCCGTCCTGAAGGCCGCGCGCCAGGTGGTGCAGAACGCCGAGGGCGACGGCCGCGTCATCGCCGTGGTCCAGCCGCACCGCTACACCCGCCTGCGCGACCTGATGGAAGAGTTTTCGACCTGTTTCTCGGACGCCGACGCGGTGGTCGTGGCCGACGTCTATGCGGCGGGCGAGGCGCCGCTGGACGGGGTGGACAAGCATGCGCTGGTCGAAGGGATCCGTCGTTTCGGCCATCGCTCGGTCCAGGCGCTGGACGGCGTCGAGGCCCTGCCGGGCGTGATCGCGAGCGAAGCCAAGGCGGGCGACTTGGTCGTGCTGCTGGGCGCCGGCGACATCACGTCCTGGGCCTATGCCCTGCCGGGGCAGTTGGAGGCGCGCAGCTAAAGTCTCCGCTCATCCCGGCAAAAGCCGGGACCCAGTTTTTTCGCGAGGCATTGCGTTGGACAGACAACTTGCCCCCTTCAAAATCAAACGCCCAAAGCACTGGGTCCCGGCTTTTCGCCGGGATGAGCGGATTAAAGATATGACTTGGCGTGACAATCTCCCCGACGTGCGCGGCAAGTTGCTGCTGAACGAGCCGCTGGCGCCCTTCACCTGGTTCCGGGTGGGCGGAAACGCCGAGGCCCTGTTCATCCCGGCGGACGCTCATGACCTAGCTGACTTCCTGAAGGCGCTGGACCCGTCCGTGCCCGTGACCGTGCTGGGCGTTGGATCGAACGTCATCGTGCGCGATGGCGGGGTCGAAGGGGTGGTGATCCGTCTGGCGGGCCGTCCGTGGGCGCAGATCACGACGGACGGCGACACGATCACGGCCGGTGCAGGCGCGCTGGATTCCATGGTCGCCAAGGCTTCTGCCAAGGCGGGCCTCGCCGGGCTGGAATTCTATGCCGGCATCCCCGGAACCATCGGCGGTGCCCTGACCATGAACGCCGGCTGCTATGGCTCGGAGACCAAGGACGTACTGGTCTCGGCTTGGGGGCTGAACCGCAAGGGCGAGCGGATCGATTACGGTCTGGCCGACTTCGGCTACACCTATCGCCATAGCCAAGCGCCGGCCGACATCCTGTGGGTCGAGGCCACCTATCGCGGCACGCCCGACGCGCCCGAGGCCGTCGCCGCCCGCATCGGCGAGATCACCAGCCGCCGCGAGACCACCCAGCCGATCCGCGAGAAGACCGGCGGCTCCACCTTCAAGAACCCGCCCGGCCATTCGTCGTGGAAGCTGGTCGATGAGGCCGGATGGCGCGGCAAGCTGCACGCCGAGACCGGCGGCGGGGCCATGTTCAGCGATCTGCACTCCAACTTCATGATCAATCCCGGCGAGGCCACCGCCGCCGACATCGAAGGCCTGGGCGAGGCGGTGCGCGCTGATGTCCTGGCCAAGACCGGCATTCAGCTGGAGTGGGAGATCAAGCGCATCGGTCGGGCGACCTAACCACAAAATTTCAATCGCGGGGGCGAGAAGGTTGATGGCTTGTTAAACATGTAGGCCGCAATCGGAGACGTCATGGCCCGCGCTTTCAAAGACCTTCATGTCGCCGTCCTGATGGGCGGCCTTTCCGCCGAGCGGGAGGTTTCGCTCTCCTCGGGCGAGCAGTGCGCGCAGGCGCTGGAGCGGCAGGGCGTGCGCGTCAGTCGCGTGGACGCCGGGCGCGACCTGGCCAATGTGCTGTCCGGCCTGATCCGGCCCGACGTGGTGCTGAACTGCCTGCACGGCGCCTGGGGCGAGGATGGCTGCGTCCAAGGCGTGCTGGAGACGCTGCGGATTCCCTATACGCATTCCGGCGTGCTGGCCTCGGCCCTGGCGATGGACAAGGACAAGTCCAAGGCCGTGTTGCGGGCGGCGGGCATCAAGGTGCCGGGCGGCGGCCTGTATGATCGCCACGAGGTCGCCAGCCGTCACGTCATCGACCCGCCCTATGTGGTCAAGCCGAACGCAGAGGGGTCGTCCGTGGGCGTCTTTCTGGTGCGCGAGGGCGCCAATCGGCCCGTCGCCGAGGTGGGCGAGCCGGGCTGGGCCTATGGCGAACAGGTCGTGGTTGAACCCTATATCGCCGGCAAGGAACTGTGCGTCACGGTGTTGGGCGAACCGGCCGGGCCGCGCGCCCTGACGGTGACCGACATCACCCCGACCAAGGGCTTCTACGACTATGAAGCCAAATACGCGCCGGGTGGTTCGGTCCACGTCTTGCCAGCTGTCCTGCCGCCCGCCGTGTTCGAGGCCGCGATGCGTCAGGCCGAGGCCGCGCACGTCGCCATGGGGTGCCGGGGGGTGTCGCGATCCGACTTCCGTTATGACGATGTTAAGGACGATCTGGTCCTGTTGGAGGTCAATACTCAGCCCGGCATGACTCCGACTTCGCTCGCGCCCGAGCAGGCGGCCTACACCGGGATGAGCTATGACGATCTGGTTCGGTGGATGGTGGAGGACGCCTCATGCCCGCGGTAGTTCGCGGCGGTCGGCGACAGAGTTCTAATCAGGCTCCCCAACGCGGCGCGGCTCCCAAAGGGGGAGGGCGGTCGCGTGGCGGGGCCAAGAACGCGTCCGCCATTCCCGGCAAGATGGCCGCCATTGGCCGTGTCGATATTTCACCCCGCACCGCCGTTATCGCCCTGGGCGCCGGTGCGCTTTTGCTGGTCGGGGTTCTGGCCACGGGCGCGCGCGCCGAACGGATCGGTGCGTCGGTCTCGCACGGCGTCGATAATCTGACGGCCGGCATGGGGCTGACGCTGAAGCGGGTGCACATCACCGGCGCCTCGCCCGAGGCCGAGCCCGCCATCCAGCAGGCGCTGGGTCTGTATTCCGGCCAGCCGATCACCAGCCTGGATCTGGACGCCATTCGCACGCGGGTGCAGGCCGTGGGCTGGGTCAAGGAGGCGCGCGTGGTGCGCCTGTTGCCAGACACCCTGATCGTCGAGGTCAAGGAACACGACCGTCTCGCCGTCTGGCAGGAGGCCGGTCAGATCAAGGTCATCGATGCGCGCGGTCAGGTCATCGACGGGGCCGATGCTCGCCGCTACCCGACCCTGCCGCTGGTCGTGGGCAAGGGCGCCGATGTCGCGGCCGGCGAGATCCTGCCGCTTCTGGCCCAGCGTCCGCGCCTGATGGGGATGGTGGACGCCCTGGTGCGCGTGGACGAGCGCCGCTGGGACCTGCGTCTCAAGGACGGCAGTCTGATCCAGCTGCCCGCCACCGAACAGGAGGCGGCTCTGATCCGCCTCGATGCGCTGGACCAGCGCGAACGCCTGCTCGACCTGGGCTTCGCCCGTGTCGATCTCAGAACCCCGGACGAGGTCGCCGTGCGACCCACCGGCGACGCCTAGGAACGCCAAGATCATGACCAAGCAACGCGGAGCGGCGAACGATCAGGGTCGGGGCATGGATCCTCGCGCCGGTCGCGCCCCCGTGATCGCGGCGCTGGACATCGGCCAGTCCAAGGTCTCGTGCTTCATCATGAAGCCCGACGGCGTGCGCCACGCCGACCGCACCATCCGCGTCGCCGGCGCCAGCCATGTCCAGTCCAAGGGCGTGAAGGGCGGAGCGATCATCAATATGGACGAGGCCGCTCAGGCAATCGGCCACGCCGTCGAACGCGCCGAGCGGGCGGCCCAGAGCCCGGTCTCCGGTGTCGTCGTCACGACCGCCATCGGCCAGATGGCCAGCCACCGGGTCCAGGCCCGTGTCTCCCTGGGCGCCAATCCGGTCGGCGACGCTGACCTGGCGCGCGCCATCGGCATGGCCCTGGCCCAGATTCGCCTGCCCAATCGCCGCCCAATCCACGTCCTGCCCATCGCCTGGTCGGTAGACGGGGCGCGCGGCGTGCATGATCCGCGTTCAATGCGCGGCGGTTCGCTGGGGCTGGACCTGCTGGTCGTCTCCATGGCCGAGAACGTGTTCACGACCCTGAGCCACTGCCTGGAGCTGGCGCACCTGGACTTGCAGGGCGTGGCCGCCGCGCCCGTCGTGTCGTCCCTCGCCGCGCTGGAAGAGGACGAGATGGATCTGGGCGCCGTCTGCATCGACATGGGCGGCGGCTCGACCAGCGCCGCCGTGTGGGGTGGGCGGTCCTTGCTGCATATCGAAAGCCTGAACGTCGGCGGTGATCACGTCACGTCCGACATCGCGCGCGGTCTGTCGACATCCAAGGCCGGCGCCGAACGGCTGAAGACCCTGCACGGCTCGGCCATGGCCAGCGCCAACGAGGACCGCGAGATGCTGGAGGCCCCGCCACGCGGCGAGGACGCCTCCGCCGGCCCGGTCATCGTCCCGCGCGCCATGTTGAAGACGGTCATCGCTCCCCGCGTCGAGGAAACCCTCGAATTGCTGCGCGACCGACTGAAGAACGCAGGCGTCGGCCTCGAACCCGGCGCGGGCCTGGTCCTGACTGGCGGCGCCAGCCAGTTGAATGGCGTGCGCGAACTGGCGGTGCGCGTCTTCGACCGCCCTGTCCGCCTCGGAAAACCCCAACGGGCGCCACATTTGGCCGACGCCGCCTCCGGCCCCGCCTTCTGCGCCACCGCCGGCGTCCTGCTCCGCGCCGCCTACGGCCCGCGCGAGGCCGTGTCGGCCAGGAAGCTGATGGCGCGCCAGATCACGGCGGCAGACGCGCCGCGCATCCACCGCGGTAACGTGGTGGGGCGGGTAGCCGGCTGGCTGCGGGATAATCTCTAGGCCGTTTTCGAAGAACCGCGATTGTGGCTGAACCGTCGAAAAACTGTGTCTAGATTGTTACATCCAAGTTTGGATTGTGTCTAAAAAGAGGGTGAAACCTTGTTCGACGCCATCCGGTCTCGTAGCAATGATCCCACAGCGGACCGAACTGTCCGCGATTCTGATTTTTGCAGTGGGGCTCATAGGCACATGATCAAGCGCAAGCATCTTTTTGGTACAACAGTTTTGGCGGGGGTCATGGCGATCTCGGCTCCGGTGTTGGCGCAGACGCAATCGCCCGAAGCTACTGAGGTCGGCGAGATCGTCGTCACGGGTTCGCTGATCCGTCGCGACCCGACCACTGCGCCGACGCCGCTGCAGCAAGCGACCCGTGAAGAAATCCTCGCTTCCGGCCAAGGCAACATCATCGACTTCCTCGCCGACATTCCGGCGCTGCAGAACAGCCAGACGCCGGAAGATACGACCGGCGGCTTCATCGGCGTCGGCGGTCTGTCCCTGCTCAACCTTCGTAACCTGGGTAGCGACCGCACCCTGGTTCTGGTCGATGGCCGCCGCCACGTCGGTGGACCGCAAGGCTCCTCGGCTGTCGATGTCGACACCATTCCCACCCCGCTGATCGAACGCGTCGAGATCATCACCGGTGGCGCATCCGCGCTTTATGGTGCGGACGCCGTGTCGGGCGTGGTGAACTTCGTCATGCGCACCGATTTCGAGGGTCTCGAATTCGAAGGCGCTGTCGGGCAGTTGGCTCAGGGAACGTCAGAGTTCAACAAGCGCGCCTCGGTCATTGGCGGCGTGAATTTGTTCGATGATCGCCTGAACCTCTACGGGTTCGCGGAGTATCAGACGTCCGACCGGATAAACGACAACGATCTGGATATCGACTGGCTGACCTCAAACACCCGTCTGTCGACCGTCGATGTCGATCCGGCCGGCGCGCCGAATGACGGCATCTACGACATCGTCCCCCTCAGCAACCTGCGTACGCTGGGTCGCCCGATCGGCGGCATCCTTTCGCTGGCGAACGGCGTTCGTCCCAGCCCTGCGTCCGACCCGGACATCCCATTCGGCAACTGCTCCGCTGCTCAGAACCCACAAGCCTTCTCGTCGGGCATCTGCTTCTCGTCGAATCCGGGTCTGGCGTACCAGTTCCGCGCCGACGGAAGCGCCTATCTGGCCGACTTCGGCTCGGGACGCACCGTTGGGGCCGTCAACCGCACCACCACCATCGGTGGATCGGGCGACTCTTTGGTGTTCCAGGAGATCAACCGTCTTCCCGAGCAGGAAAACAAGCGCTTCCAGGTCGGCGCAAATCTTGATGTCACCAGCAACATCAAGGCTTTCGGTGAAGTCAAATACGTCAGCGAAACCAACACCGACGTCTTCCAGCCGCACTTTATCGACCTGGGCATTCGCCAGTTCGGCGCGACCGAGCAGGCCTCGCTATTAGGCACCATCCTTGCGGGCGAGATCGGTCTGGATAACGCGTATCTCGATCCGTCCGTTCGGGCCGCCATCGTGGCCAACACTCGCGCTGTCTACAACTCTGCGGGCGTCCAAACGGGTACGGTCGCCGATCCGCGGGCCCAGTTCCGCATGTTCAGCTATGACCTTGGCTTCCGCCCGACGGTCGCCGAACGTGAGTTGACCCGCTTCGTCGGTGGCTTCCGTGGCGACATCGATCAGTTCGCCTTCGTGAAGGATATCAACTGGGAGATCGGCTACACCTACGGCAAGGTCGAATCGACAACTGTCGAGCCGGAAACCATTGATGTCGAGCGCTTCCTGTATGCAGCCGATGCGGTCCGCGACACGCTGAACGAGACGGGCAAGGGCGCGAACGCAATCGTCTGCCGCGTTCAACTGCTGGCCGCTCGCGGCATCGGCATCGAAAGCCAGAACGATGGTTCGATCTTTGCCGCGAACGATCCCACCATCGCGGGCTGCGTGCCGCAGAACATCTTCGGTCAAGGCGGCCAGATCGCTGCTCGCGATTACATCCTGACCTCGCTGACCACCGTCGACATCAACGAACAACAGGACGTTCGAGCGTTCGCCTCGGGCAGCCTGTGGGACTTCTGGGGCGCCGGCCCGATCGGTTTCGCCATCGGTGGCGAATATCGCAAGGAGTCGACCAGCCAGGATCTGACGCAGTTCGGCAATCGGGTCATCTTTGGCAATACCGGTGATGACCGTCCTGAAATCAGCTATGATGTCAGCGAAGCTTTCGCCGAAGTTCGCATCCCGCTGCTTCGCGATGTTCCCTTCGCCGAACGCCTCGAGATTTCGGGCGCCTATCGGACCTCGAACTACTCCACCATCGGCACGGCAGACACCTATAGCGTGCAGGCCTTCTGGCGTCCGATCCAAGACATCGCCTTCCGTGGCACTTACGGCGAAGCGGTTCGCGCACCGAATCTGGGCGAACTGTTCTCGTCCGCCTTCGACACCTTCCCGAATCTGACTGACAACTGTTCTTCGGCGATCATTAATTCGACGGCGGATGCGCGTATCCGTCAGAACCGCATCACGAACTGCGCCCTGTTGGGTATTCCGACGACCTACGTCGATCCGAACCCGACCTCGTCCAACGAGGGCAAGAGCGGCGGCAACCCCAACCTGCAGGCCGAAACCTCGCTCAGCTACACGATCTCGGCGATCCTGACGCCGCGCTTCGCGCCCGGTTTCAGCTTCACGGCGGACTACTATTCGATCGATATCGACAATGCGATCGCCACGCTCAGCGCTCAAACCTTGCTGAACCTGTGCACCGACGAGGCGGCTCTGAACACCTCGGCCTGTTCGAACTTCACGCGTCGTCCTGCCGGCGATCCGCAGGAATATGAAATCAGCGACTTCCTGGAAGGGCCGTTCAACTTCGCCGGTCTGCGCGCTCGCGGCATCGATTTCCAGGGACGGTATGGCTTCGAAACGTCGGACCTCTTCGGGTCTGATTACGGCAAGATCGATCTGGGCGTCTCGGGCAACTATCTGATCCGTCGCCAAGACTTCACTAACCCGACGGATCCGTCGATCGCGACGAACCTGGATAAGGCTGCGAACAACCCGCGCGTTCGCTTCCGCACCAGTGCAACCTGGTCGAAGGGGCCGCTGGCCGTGACCTGGAGCACCGACGTGCAGATGGCGACCATCATTGTCGATCGTCGCCAAATCCTGGCTAACCTGGATAACCGCGAAACCGGGTATTTCACGACCGGCAACTTCTACCAGAACGACCTGTCGTTCTCCCTGGACGTGAGCGACAAGGCGACTGTGCGCGGCGGGGTAAACAACATCTTCGACGCAGAGCCGTCGATCCAGGCGGGTCTCCAGGATCAGTTTGACCTGTTCGGTCGTCGCTTCTTCGCTTCGGTCACCGTCAAATACTAAAGTCCGAACCATAACGACGGAAAGGGCGGTCCAAACGGACCGCCCTTTTGCGTTGTGCGGCAGAATCTGCGGTCAAGCTTTTGGTTTGTGGTGTTCTTTCGCCCGACTCACATTATCGCCGTAACCTTCTCTTAACCTTCATGGGCGCAATCCTTAACGCGCTCATAACCAAAGCGATTCGGCGGGGCGGTCGGTTGGTTTGAAGGGGCGGGTCAGCAGGTCGGAAAAAGAAATGTCGCTCTCATTGGTCAAGCCGCAACACACTGAACTGAAGCCCCGCATCGTCGTGTTCGGCGTCGGCGGCGCCGGCGGCAACGCCGTGAACAACATGATCGACGCCGGCCTCGAGGGGGTCGAGTTCGTCGTGGCCAACACCGACGCGCAGCACCTCAGCTTCGCCAAGACGGATCGTCGCATCCAACTGGGCGAGACGATCACCCAGGGCCTGGGCGCGGGCGCCCATCCCGAAGTCGGCATGAACGCCGCCGAGGAATCCGCCGACGAAATCCATCAGCACCTGGAAGGTGCGCATATGGTCTTCATCACCTGCGGCATGGGCGGCGGCACCGGCACCGGCGCGGCCCCCGTCATCGCCAAATGCGCGCGCGATCGCGGCATCCTGACCGTCGGCGTCGTGACCAAGCCCTTCACCTTCGAAGGGCGTCACCGCATGCGCCTGGCCGACGCGGGCGTCGCCGAGCTACAGCGCTATGTCGACACCCTGATCGTCATTCCGAACCAGAACCTGTTCCGCGTCGCCAACGAACGCACCACCTTCGCCGACGCCTTCGGCATGGCAGACCAGGTGCTGCACTCGGGCGTGCGTTCGATCACCGACCTGATGATCCTACCCGGCCTGATCAACCTGGACTTCGCCGACGTGCGCGCCGTCATGTCCGAGATGGGCAAGGCGATGATGGGCACGGGCGAGGCCTCGGGCGACGACCGCGCCCTGCTGGCCGCCCAGAACGCCATCGCCAACCCGCTGCTGGACGAGACTTCGCTGAAGGGCGCCAAGGCCGTACTGGTGAACATCACCGGCGGTCTTGACATGACCTTGCTTGAAGTCGACGAGGCCGCCAACGCCATCAGCGCAGAAGTGGACGGCGACGCCAACATCATCTTCGGCGCGGCCTTTGATCCGGCCCTGGACGGCAAGATCCGCGTCTCTGTCGTCGCCACCGGCATGGACGAGGGCGAGATCAAGCGCATCGAGCCCATTGCCCCACCGGCTGCCAGCGCGCCGCTGGCCGGTCATGACGCCCGCCGTTCGGCCGGCGGCCTGTACGGCACCCAGCCGCGCGCGCCGGAACCGACGCGCGACAATTACCGCGAGCCGGTCCGTGCGGAAGCCCCGCGTGCGCCCGAACCCCGCATCGAGGCGGCGCCGGTCGTGCCGACCTTTCAGGCCCCTGCCGCTCGCGAGCCGGAACTGCGCCCCGAGCCGGTGATCCGGGTCGCGGAACAGCAGCCGCGCGCCCTGGACCCCATCGTCGATCCGTGGGTCGAGGAATATGAGACCCGCGCCCCGGCGCCGCGCGTTGCGCCGCAGGGCGACCTGTACGCCGAACGTGAACGCGCCGCGCCTGTCGCGCAGCCCCAAGCCGACGACGGTTATGACGACCGCGATCACCGCCGCAGCGGCTGGAGCCTGTTCGGTCGCGGCAAGCGCACCCAGCCTCAACACGAGGCCTCCTATGCACCCCAGCCCACGCATCAAGCGCGTGGGTCGGTCCAACCGGCGCAGCAATCGGAACCGGAGGCGGGACAGGCCGATGACGACCTGGAAATCCCATCCTTTCTCCGCCGTCTTGCCAACTAGACAACCCAAGTGACGATGGAACGCCCCGGAGCCCGGCTCCGGGGCGTTCTTCGTTTCAGGATATGTCCCAGACCGAAACAATCCGAAACCGGACTTTGATTTCGCAGTTGCGGCATGCCCGCTACATGAAACCTAGGGCGTAATCCGCACAGGGTGCGGCGCGCAGAACCAAGAGCGAGTTTGAGTTTGTCGGTCAGAAACGACCATCACGAACACACCATCGTCGCCCCGGCCATCATCGCCGGCGTCGGGGTGCATACCGGCCGCCGCGTGCGGCTGGCGGTTCGGCCTGCGCCTTCGGGCACGGGCATTGTCTTCGTGCGCACCGACATTACCGACCGCGACAACCGCATCCCGGTGTCGGGCGAGGCCGTCGTGGACGCCCGCCTGAACACGATGATCGAGAACGGCGCGGGCGTTCGCCTGTCGACCATCGAGCATCTGATGGCCGCCTTCGCCGCGCTGGGCGTGTCGAACGCCGTGATCGAGGTGGACGGACCGGAGCTGCCGATCCTGGACGGGTCGGCGCTGGAGTTTGTGCAACTGCTGGATCGGGCCGGTTTCCGTCCGCAGCCGACGCCGCAACGCTATATCGAGATCCTGGAGACGGTACACGTCACCGAAGGCGACAAGCACGCGGCCCTGCTGCCGTGCGACCGTTACGAGATGCGCTTCGAGATCGACTTCCCGTCAGCCGTGATCGGCAACCAGATCATCGACTTCGTCGTGGACGAGCCGACGTTCCGCAAGGAAATCATGGCCTGCCGCACCTTCGGCTTCGCCCATGAGGTCGAGGCCCTGCGTCAGGCGGGCCTGGCGCGCGGCGGCTCGCTGGAGAACGCCGTGGTGATTGATGGCGACGAAATCCTGAACCCCGGCGGCCTGCGCATGGAACGCGAATTCGTGCGTCACAAGGCGCTGGACGCCATCGGCGACCTGTATGTCCTGGGCGCGCCCCTGCTGGGCCGCTACGAGGGCTACAAGGCGGGCCACGCGCTGAACAACCGTCTGGTGCGGGCGCTGCTGGCTGCGCCACATGCGTGGCGCGAAGTGACGCGCGTGCCGGAGCTGGCGCGAGCGGGCTAAACCCCGATCACCGAAATCAACCGCCCGAAATCCGGTTCGCCGTGCTGGAACGCCCGGCGGTTGGAAAAGAACCGTTCCGCATCCGCGCAGGTGTCGTGGCCGGTCCAGACGGCCTGGCCGACGCTGGCTTGCTGGAGCCGCCACAGGACGAAGCCGGGCAGGTCGAACTGGCGTTTGTCGTCGGTCTCGCCGGGGTGGAAGAAGCGGTCGCTGCCGGGATCGTGGTGGGTGAAGCGGTCCTCGAAATCGACCCCGACCTCGTAGCTGGCGGGGGCGATGCACGGGCCGACGACGGCCAGGGTGCGGCTGGGATCGGCGCCCAGGGCCTGCATGGCGGCGACGGCGGAATGGATTACGCCGCGCAAGGCGCCCTTCCAGCCAGCATGGACAGCGGCGACGATGCGGGTCTCGGGATCTGCCAGCAAAACCGGCGCGCAGTCGGCGGTGAGCACGGAACACAACAGGCCGGGCTCGGCCGAGACGACGGCGTCGCCCTCGGGCCGGTCGCCACGCCAGGGGCCTTCCGCCACGCGGGCGACGGCGGAATGGATCTGGTAGCAGCCGTTCAGATGGTCGGCGTCGGCATTGAAATGGGCGGCGACGCGGCGGCGGTTCTCGGCGACGGCGGCGGGATCGTCCTTTGAGCCGACGCCGGCGTTCAGGCCTTCGTAGAGGCCGGTCGAGACCCCATCCGCGCGGGTGAAGAAGCCGTGGGCGATGCCCGCGGCGGTGAGAAGCGGATGGGTGATGGGGGCCAGATCGCTCATACCCCCACCTATATCAGGCGTCCCAGCCGGGCACGACCAGGGATCGGGGCGCAAAGATCGCGGCGGCCTTGAACAGGCGTCCCATCTGATCGTCGCCGGTCAAGCGGTCGAGCTGGCGCGCGATGACGGCGGCGGCTGTGGGTCGGCTGGTCGTCAGGGCCTCGGCGCGGGCCTGGATGCCCAGCAGGCGCAGGAACTCGCCCTGGGGCAGGCAGCCGGTGACGTCGGCGCCGGTGCGGACGGCGGCCTCCATGATCAGGGGGAAGTCGGCCCACTGGGTCAGGTCGGCCTCGCCCGGTGTCGAGAGGGGATCGACCTTTTGGTGACGGCGCAGGGCCTGGAGGGTGTCGCCGGCCTCGGGCCGGGCGCGGCCGTAGTCGATCAGCAGGGCGGCGCCCGAGGCGGCCTTCATCAGCAGGCCGAGGTCGCGGCCGAAGAGGGCCTGCTGCTCCGAGATTTCCAGGATGCCGCCCGGCGCGATATCGAAGTCCGGCTTGTGGAAGCCGCCGGAGATCGCGGTCAAGCCGAAGATCAGGTCGCCGTCGTCGGTGACGCCGATGCGGCGCTCGGCCCAGCCGCCATCGGCGCGGACGAACTGGCGCGCGGGCATGCAGTCCAGCACCTCGTTGGCGATCAGGATGACGGGGGCGTCGGTCTCGATCCGGGTCAGGTCGCGCACCCAGCGCGGCGACAGGTCGGCGCCGGCCAGGGCCTTGGCCTGAAGATCGCGCAAGGGCGCGCTGGGTTCGATCAGGATCAGGTCGCAGGCTTCGAGAAAGCCGGGAACCAGGCGGGCGGCACGCAGGGCGTCGGTCATCAATGTGCCGTCGCCCGGGCCGACCTCGACCAGGCGGAACCGCTCGGGGGCGCCCAGCCGGTTCCAGGTCTCAACCTCCCACAGGCCGATCAGTTCGCCGAACATCTGGCTGACCAGGGGGGCGGTGATGAAGTCGCCGCGCGCGCCCAGATCGGGTCGCGACGCATAGTAGCCGCCCTTGGGATCGTGCAGGCAGCGGGTGACGTAGTCAGCGACCGTCATCGGACCCGTCAGGGCGATCTCTCGCGCCAGACGGGTCTTGAGGGTTTGCGCCTCGCTCATGCCTCGGCGGCAGCCGGCGGACGCTTCCACGCGCGCCAGATCAGCCAGGCGCCGACCAGGACCATCGGGATCGACAGCATCATCCCCATGGTCAGACCCAGGGGGAAGTCGGGCATGCCGAAGTCAGGCTCGCGCACATTCTCCAGCGCGGCGCGGCACACGCCGTAGCCGACCAGGAACAGGCCGGTGATGTAGCCGGGCTTCCTGAGCAGGTCGAACTTCCAGATCGCAATGGACAGGATGGAGAACAGGACGATCCCTTCCAGCCCCGCCTCATAGAGCTGGCTGGGGTGACGGGGCGCGTCGCCGGCGGGGCAGAAGCCGTACATCTGTTCGATGCGGGCGTTGCAGAAACGCACGGCCCAGGGGACGGTCGTCTCGCGGCCCCACAGCTCGCCATTGATGAAGTTGGCCAGCCGGCCGAACATCAGGCCGATGGGCACCACGGGCGCGACGAGGTCGCCGAGGCGCAGCATGTCGATCTTCTGAGACCGGGCATAGAGGACGATGGCCACGACCACGCCCAGGAAGCCGCCGTGGAAGCTCATGCCGCCGGTCCAGAGCTGGAACAGTTCGAACCGTTCGCCCAGCGTCTGGCCGGTAAATAGCTGGCCGTACATGACCGGCTTGTAGAAGAGGGCGTAGCCGAGACGGCCGCCCAGGATGATGCCCAGCACGATCCACAGCACCAGGTCGTCCAGTTGCGTCGTGGTGACCGGCGGCTTGCCCGGCGCCCACAGCCGCTGGGTCTTGGCCAGGCGCGCGGCATACCACCAGCCCAGAACGATGCCGGCGACATAGGCCAGGGCGTACCAGCGGATCGGAAGCGGTCCGAGGTGGATCAGAACCGGATCGAATTCGGGAAAGGGCAAGGGGCGTTCCTGTGAAGGGCAGTCTCTGAGAGGCGGTTTAGCAAGCGTCGCAGCGTCCGTCGCCTGTGAAGACGAATAACAACGCCTTGATGGCGTCCGCGAAGCAGCAGAAAGAAAGGTTTCGTTCACCATAGTCGGTGAACCTTCGTTAACGACGTTGAGGTCGGAGCCGCCATGCAGACCCGCAATCCCATCCTGGACGAGTTCGCCAAGCTGACGACCGGTGCCATGGGCCTGGCTCAGGCCGCCGGCGAAGAGGCCAAGACCGCCTGGCGCGGGCAGGCCGACCGGATCGCCGCCGAGATGGACCTGGTCCGCCGCGACGAATTCGATGTGCTGAAGGACGAGATCGCCGCTCTGCGGGCCGAGATCGCAGAGCTGAAGGCCGCGAAAAAGCCGGCCGCAAAGCCTGCGAAGGGAACGTCCACAGATGGAACTCAACCCGGGGACGCAGCCGGTTGAGCCGAATCTGCGAACAGGCTTACCGTTCTGTTAACGCCCGCGATTCTCGCGGACGCAGCTCGAATCGAGACAATTGATGGATATCGCCCGGCCAGAGGAGATGGACGTGCCCTTCGACCCGCTTGAGGTCGTCGAGCATGTTCTTACGGCCGAGAATCTTCCGTTCGACCGCACCGATGACGGCGACCTGGCCTTTGCTTTGGCCGGCGACTGGAAGGATTACGAGCTGTGGTTCGCCTGGCGGCCCGAGGGTGATTGCCTTCAGTTGTGCTGCGCGCTGGACCTGAAGGTGGCCAAGAGCCGCAAGACCGCCGCCTATGAGTTGGTCGGCCTGATCAACCAGCGCACCTGGATGGGCCATTTCGAAGTCTGGGCCGAGGACGGCGAGATCGTCTTCCGTCACTCGCTGGCCCTGCCCATGGGCGAGCGCCCGACCCTGGCACAGGCTGCGTCCATGATCGACGCCGCCATCGAGGCCTCGGATCGTTACTACCCCGCCTTCGACTTCATGGTGCGCGGGAACAAGAAGCCGCAGGAGGCCATCGACGCCTGCCTGTTCGAGACCGTCGGCACTGCCTGATGCCAAGCGCGGCTTCCGTGTCGGGCCCTGTCGTCCTGGTTGGCTGCGGCCGACTGGGGTCCGCCATTCTGGAAGGCTGGCTGCTGACCGGGACGGTGGCGGCGTCCGACCTGATCATCCTCAGCCCGTCGGAAAAGCCGGCCGCCGAGGCGGCGCGGGCGCAGGGCGCACGGATCAATCCGCCGCTGGAGACGCTGACCGAGGCCGGCGTCATCGTGCTGGCGGTCAAGCCGGCCCTGTGGCGCGAGGTGATGGCCCCGCTGGCGCCGTTCCTGAACGACCGGGCCGTCATCCTGTCGGTGATGGCGGGCGTGACCGCGCCGACGCTGGCGGAAGGGATCGGCGGCTGGCCCATCGTGCGGGTGATGCCGACGACCGGCGTGTCGCGTGGACGCGGAGTCGCCTCGGTCTGGTCGGCAGATGCGCGGGCTGAGGATATCGGGCGCGCACTGTTCGAGCCGATGGCCGAGACCGTGGTTCTGGCCGACGAGGCCCTGATGGATGCGGCGACGGCGGTGGCCGGATCGGGCGCGGCCTATTTCTACGCCTTCACCGAGGCCTTGGCGCGGGCCGGGGAGGCGGCGGGTCTGGATGGGGCGACAGCGGATGTGCTGGCGCGCGCGACGCTCAGGTCCGCAGCGGATGCGATGGGCGACGATGGGCTGGAGGCCCTGATCGGCCGGATCGCCTCGCCCGGCGGCTCGACCCGCGCCGGGCTTGACGCCATGGCGAAGGACGGCCGCTTGAAGGCGATGCTGGACGAGACGGTCGCGGCGGCTGTGAAGCGCAACCGCGAGATGGGTTAGAAGCGCCCGCGCTCGATCTGATTTCCGAAGCGCTCGAACGCGCGGTCGGCGTCGCGCCAGACGCTGTAGCCCCAGACATCCGCGATGTTGGGCGAGAAGTAGGAATAGTTCACCGGTAGGGTCTGGCCGTCCGCCGTGACGATCTCGCCCTTGATTGCGGCGCCGCCGATCGAGATGCTGTTGATGGGGTCGAGGCCCGGCGTCTGGCGCACCTGCTCCCAGGTCGGGCGGTTCGGCTTCAGATCGACCAGAATCAGATTGGCCGTGGCGCCGGGGTAGCGTTGCTCCAACGCCTTGCCGACCTCGGCCTGAAGCCCGGCGATCTGTTCGTTGACCTCGCGGTCGCCGAGCTTTTCGACCTGACGCTGAAGTTCCGGGCCGACCGTGACGTTCACGGTCGGGGCTTGCGCCTGGGCCATGGCGGCGGCTGCGAGGGTCGCGGCCAGGGGTGCAAAGAAGGCAAGTCTACGCATCGAATTCATCTCCAAGCCCTGTCGGAACCAAGATGAGCCTTGCGGCGCCGTTTCGCCAGACCCCAATCGGCGAAAGCTGAAATGCCTCAGGCGGTCTCGGCGACCGTGACGGTTCCCGGCACGCGGATGGTGGCCTTCAGCCCGCCCAGGTCGCTGCGGTCCAGGGTGACGTCGCCGCCGTGACCGCGCGCCACGTCGCGCGCGATGGCCAGGCCCAGGCCCACGCCCTTGCGGTTCTGGTTTCGGGAATCGTCCAGGCGCGAGAAGGGGCGGAAGGCCTCGTCATACATGGCCTCGGGGATGCCTGGCCCGTCGTCCTCGACGATGATCTCCAGTCCGCCGGACGCCAGGGCGCGGCCCGACAGGCGCACATGTTCGCCGTGGGAGGCGGCGTTGCCGGCTAAGTTCACCAGCGCACGCTTGAAGGCCAGCGGGCGCACGGACGCCGTCATGCCCTCGGGCACCAAAACCTGAACCTCGGCGCCGGCGCGCCGGGCGTCTTCGCCTGCCGCCTTGAGCAGGTCGGAGATCGAGATCGACTTGGGCGGTTCGCCCGCCTCGCCGCGTGCGAAGTCGAGATATTCGTCGATCATATGCTCCATCTCGTCCAGATCGCCGCGCATGGCGGCCTGGCGCTTGAACGGAGGGGCCAGGGCCAGTTCGAGACGCAGACGGGTCAGGGGCGTGCGCAGGTCGTGGCTGACCGAGGCGAGCAGGGCGGTGCGCTGGTCGATGTGGCGCTGGATGCGGTCGCGCATGGCCATGAAGGCGACGGCGGCGGCACGCACCTCGCGCGCGCCATGCGGCTTGAACCGGGGCACGGTTTCGCCGCGCCCGAAGGCCTCGGCCGCATCGGCCAGCCGCTCGATTGCGCGGACCTGATTACGGATGAACAGGATGGCGACGCCCATCAAGAGGACGGTCGCGACCGCCAGCCACAGGACGAAGATGTGGGCCTGGGTCGCCACGGCTCGCTCGCGCGGGGCAATGATGCGCAAGACGCCCTGCGGCTCCTGCACCTGGATGTCGACATAGGCGGGGTAGCGGGTGGTGTCGAACCAGTAGGGGCGGTCCACACGGGCGTCCAGCGCACGGTCCAGCACGCGGTCCACCACGCCGATGGGGCCGCGCCGCTCCTCCGTCGGCAGGGTGCGGCCTTCCTGAAGCACGATGGACAGTGACATGGACCGTTCGGCGCGATTGGCCAGCTTTTCCAGGTTCGCCGGGCTGGGATCATCCTCATAGCTTTCCACAGCCCAGGCGACGTCGCCGGCCAGGCCCTCGGACAGGCGGGCGGTGACGGTCTGCCAGTGGGCGTCGAAGAAGACCCAAGTCACCGCCATCTGCATTACCAGCACCGGCAGGACGATGATCAGCAGCGACCGGCCCCACAGCGAGGTCGGTAGGCGCCGCTTCAGGAATCGCGGCCACAGATAGGCGGGCAGCAGCCGCATCGGATCAGTCGGGCGCCAGCATATAGCCGACGCCGCGCACCGTCTGGAGATAGCGCGGGTTCTTGGGGTCGACTTCCAGTTTGCGGCGCAGGCGCGTTACTTGAACGTCTACGGCGCGGCCGGTGATGTCGGCGGTGTCGGGCGACAGGCTCATCCGCTCGACCGGCGCATGGGCGTGCAGCGCCAAAGTTTTGAGCAGTTGCGCCTCGGCCTCGGTCAGGCGCTGGGGCGCCCCGTCTCGGATCAGCTCCAGACGTTCCATGTCGAAGACGGCGGTTCCCAGCTTGATCTCCTTGGGACCGATCGGCTTGCCGCCGGTGCGGCGCAGGATGGCGTCGATGCGCAGGACCAGCTCGCGCGGCTCGAACGGCTTGGACATATAGTCGTCGGCGCCGCGCGACAGGCCCTCGATCCGATCCTCGGGATCGCCGCGCGCGGTCAGCAGCAGCACCGGCGTCTTGGACAGTTCGGCCTTGCCGCGAACCCAGCTGGTCAGGTCCAAGCCGCTTTCGCCCGGCATCATGACGTCCAGCACGACCAGATCGAACTCGATAAGCTCCATCATCCGCTTGGCGGCGGCCGCGTGGGCGGCGCCGGTGACCCGGTAGCCTTCGCGCGCCAGGAACTCCTTCAACAGCTCACGGATGCGATCATCGTCGTCGACGATCAGCAGATGACGGCCCACGCCGGGGCCGGCAATGGGGCCCGAACGGCCGTGCGAGCGCGATTCCGTCATGCTCATGCGACGTTTCCCCCGCTGCGGGCGTTGACCTGAGCGATTCGTGAGGCTCTAACACCGTCAATTTCGCGGGAGACGTATTTCAATGGCCTTCGTTCCTTTCGACGATCGTGACGGCTGGATCTGGGTGAATGGCGATTTCGTCCCTTGGAGGGAAGCGAAAACGCACGTTCTGACCCATGCCCTGCACTATGGCTCGTCGGTCTTCGAGGGTGAGCGTATGTACGCCGGCGAAATCTTCAAGCTGACGCAACATTCGGAGCGCCTGAAGCGGTCCGCCAACCTGCTCGACTTCGAGATACCCTACAGCGTCGCTGAAATCGACGCCTTGTGTAAGGAAACCTGCGCCAAGAACGGCCTGACGGATTGCTACGTGCGTCCCGTCGCCTACCTCGGCCCTGAACAGACCAGCGTTTCGGCCCTGAACAACAAGGTCCACCTGGCCATCGCTGTGTGGGACTGGCCCAGCTATTTCGACCCCGAAGTCAAGGCGCGCGGCCTGCGTCTGGAATGGTCCAAGTGGCGTCGTCCCGATCCGGCGACGGCGCCGACGACGGCCAAGGCGGCAGGTCTGTACATGATCTGCACCATGTCCAAGAACACGGCCGAGCGTAACGGTTTCGCCGACGCCCTGATGCTGGACTGGCGCGGCTATGTCGCCGAGGCGACCGGCGCCAACGTCTTCTTCGTCAAGGACGGTGTCATCCACACGCCGGACGTCGAGCACATCCTGGACGGCATCACGCGCCAGACGGTGATCGAGATCGCCCGCGAGAAGGGCATTGAGGTCGTGGTGCGCGACATCAAGCCGGAAGAACTGTCTGACTTCTCGGAATGCTTCCTGACCGGCACGGCCGTCGAAGTGACCCCGGTCGCTGAGGTCGGCGAATACCGCTTCACCCCCGGCGTCTTGTCGCTGGACCTGATGGACCACTACGGCAAGCTGGTGCGCGGCCAGCTCTAAGGCTCTACCAACGCAGGGCGAAGCGGCCGACGGCGGCGCCGATCAGGCCCGCCGTCGCGACGCCCAGCGTATACCAAGTGGCGACGAAGGCGGCGGTGGCTTCTCCGCAATGCAGCAGGCCGTAGGCTGTGGCGGCGATACCGCCCGCCGTCACGCCCAGGGCCAGTCCGGCCGCCGCAGGACGTGTCGGCGCAAGCTTGCGCACGGACAGGAAGACCAGCGGCGCGGCGAAGGCCGAGACCAGCAGAATGTTGCGCCCGCAGATGGTCCAGGTCTGGCCCAGCCAACTCGCCAGGCGTTGGTCGGGCGGCGTCAGGCTCATTTCGATCCCGCCCCACAGAACCACGACGCCGACGATAGACATCAAGGCGACGGCTGCCGGGCGCGGATCGACGCCGGGTCGGCCCAGGCGCGTCGCCAACCAGATCGCGGTTCCAGTGAGCGCCGCCGTGTAGATCGCCTTCAACCACGGCGTTGCGGCCTGAAGCGCCTGACCCAGGTCGGGGCGCACGCCCAGCAGCAGGATCACCGCCGTGACGGCTGCAAGGCCGGACACCGCCAGCAGGGCGGGGTTGGGTCGAGCGGGCTTGGCCGGCTCAAGACCCGCAGCCAGGGCGTCGATGAGGTCGTCAGTCTTCATGGGAGTCCACGCTGGCGACCAGCGTCTTCATGGAACGGTGGACGCTGACCTTGGCCGCGCCCTCGGTGAAGCCGTTGCGCGCGGCGGCCTCGGCCAGGCTGAAGCCGCCGATGCGGACGTCTTCGACCAGGCGGCGCTGGCGCAGCGGCAGGATGGACAGAACCTTCTTCAGATCGCGCCGGACCACGCCGTCTTCGACGGTATGCTCGGCCAGCAGAACCGACGCCTCCTCCAGCGGCACATCGTGGCGGCGACCCTGGCGACGGAAGTGGTCGATCAGCTTGTAGCGGGCGATCGCATAGGCCCAGGCCGTAAACGGCAGCGACCGATCATAGGTCGCGCGCTTGGCGTGAATGGCGATCAGGCAGTCCTGCACAAGATCCTCCGCATCGGCTTCATGGCCGATCAGGCGACGTTTGAAAAAGGGCGTCAGAGCGCCGCGCATTTCGGACAGAAGGGCGCGCCAGGCCACGGGATCTCCATCGAGGCCCCGCAACATCAGACGTTTGAGCTCGGCTTCCTTGTCGACCACGCAGTTCCCCATTCGCGCCGGACAGGACGGAGGTTACAGGGTCGGCGTGAAAATCGGTCGAAATATTTTCGGTAACCTTCGCCGCATCGACATCGAACCCTTTCCTGTCAGGCCGATCCGCCACGGATTGACCCTCACACAGGAAACGATCCCATGAACACCCCTCTCAAGATGATGATCGGCGCAGGCGCCTTGCTGGCTCTCGGCGCAAACGCCGCCGCCGCGCAAAACCGTCCTACCGCGCAACAAGAGAACGCGATGGAAAAATGCTACGGCGTGGCCAAGGCCGGTCAGAACGATTGCGCCGCCGGTCCCGGCACGACCTGCGCAGCCACGTCGGTTCGCGACTATCAGGGCAACTCCTGGAAGCTGGTCGCCAAGGGCACCTGCGCCTCGATCCAGACGCCCAAGGGCAATGGTTCGCTGACCGCGATCCCGAACCGCTGATGTCCCCGTTTCCGACCGCTGGACTGGGTCTGAAGCCCCAGCACTATTCGGAGGCCGCGGCCTGTCCGGCGGTCGGAGCCCAGAGCGGCCTGTGGTTCGAGGTTCATCCCGAGAACTACATGGTCGCAGGCGGTCCTCGCCTGTCGTGGCTGGAGACGGTGCGCGCTGCGCGGCCGCTGTCGCTGCACGGGGTGGGACTGTCCCTGGCCGGCGACGAAAGGCCTGATGTCGAACATCTGGCCCGCTTCCGCGCCCTTATAGACCGGTTCGAACCCTTCGTGGTGTCCGAGCATCTGGCCTGGTCGCGACGCGGCGGGGTCTATCACCCCGATCTTCTGCCCGTGCCGCGCAGCCGCGAGATGCTGACCCTGGTGTGCGACCATGTGGACGAGGCGCAGCGCGCCCTGGGACGGCCCTTGTTGATCGAGAACCCATCCGCCTATCTGGCCCTGGCCGATCATGACTGGGACGAGGTGGATTTCCTGGTCGAGATCGCTCGCCGCACAGGCTGCGGCCTGCTGATCGACGTGAACAATGTCCATGTCAGCGCCTCCAACATGGGTTTTTTGGCCGAGGCCTGGCTGGACGCCGTGCCGGGCGAGTTGGTCGGTGAAATCCATCTGGCGGGCCATCGCCCAGATCCGGTTTGGGGCGAGGCCCTGTTGATCGACAGCCATGACGCCCCGGTGTCCGAGGCCGTCTGGGCGCTGCACGACCGATTGGTGTCACGCATCGGCGCCCGGCCGACCCTGGTCGAGCGTGACGGCGACATTCCCGAATTCTCGGTGCTGCTGGCCGAACAGGCGCGCGCCGCCCAGGCGCTGGCCGCCGTGGAGATCCTGTCATGACCGCCTTTCACGCTGCCTTCGATGCGGCCCTGAGCGGGGATTGCGACGCCTTGTGGCCCCACCTGGAGCCGGGCGACCGGACGCTGGGCGCCCTGGCCGTCTATCGCAACACCGCGCTCAAGGGACGAATCGACGCCCTGGAGGCCAACTATCCGACCGTGTTGCAGATGGTCGGCGAGGAATGGTTCCGCGCAGCCGCCCGCGACTTCGTAGAACAACAGCCCGGCGACGCGCCGGTTATGGCGGACTACGGGGCGAACTTCCCCGATTGGCTGGCGCGGTTCGAGCCGGCGCGGGACATGGCCTATCTGGCCCCCTGCGCGCGGCTGGATAGGGCCTGGACCGAGGCGCATCTGGCCGAGGACGCCGCGCCGCTGGATGCGCGACAGGCCGGCGCCCTGGGACTTGGGCTGGCCGGGATGACAGGACGGCTGCATCCTTCGGTTCGGCTGTTCTGGTTCGATTGGACCGCCCCATCGCTGTGGCTGGCGCACCGATATCCCCAGACTGAGGTTCCGCTCGATTGGCGCGCCGAGCCTGAGGGCTTGCTGGTTCGCCGGCCGGGCAGGGTGGTCGAGGCGGATCGGGTGACGCGGGCCGAATGGGCCTTCCTGGACGCCTGCCGCAAGGGGCGGCCGTTCGGCGTCGCTGCAGCGGCGGCCAAGGACGCCCGGCCCGATACCGATCTTCCCGCCCTGTTCGCCGGCCTGCTGGCGCGCGGCGTCTTCGATTCAACCCCGAGCACCAAGGTCCGACCATGAACCCCGTCGCCCAAATCCACCAGAGGATCACCGCCGCCGTGCCGGAGGCGGGGCTGGCCCTGCTGTTGCGCCTCGGGATCGCCGCGCCCTTTTTCCTGTCGGGCCGGACCAAGGTCGAGGGGCTGCTGACCATCACGCCCTCGACCCAGTATCTGTTCGCTGAGGAATATCGCGTGCCCCTGCTGTCGCCCGACGTGGCGGCCCATATGGCGACCTATTCCGAGCACCTGTTCCCGATTCTGATCGTGCTGGGTCTGGTGACCCGCCCGGCGGCGGCGGCCTTGCTGTTCATGACCCTGGTGATCCAGGTGTTCATCGAGCCGGGCGGCTGGCCGACGCACCTGCTCTGGGCCGGCCCGCTGGCCTATTTGATCTCGCGGGGGCCAGGCGCCATCAGCCTGGATCGGTTGCTGAAGATCGACTGATCCACCCGGGCCTCTTGCCAGCCGCGTCACTTTGTCCTTGAAGCGGGGTGAGACCGGCGGACCCGCCGGATACGGGGATCGTCTTTCATGTTCAGTCTGCTGAACCTCCAGAGCCTGTTCGGCCTGGTCGTCATCGTCGCCATCTGCTGGGCGTTCTCCGAGAACCGTCGTGTGTTTCCATGGAAGCTGGCGATCGGCGCCGTGCTGGTTCAGGCCGGTCTGGTCCTGGCCCTGTTCGCCATTCCGGGATCGCGCGCCGTCCTAACGGCCGTGACGGGCGCCATCGACGGCCTGGCTGTGGCGACGTCGCAGGGGACGCGGTTCGTGTTCGGCTATCTGGGCGGCGGGGATCAGCCCTATGCGGTCCAGAACGAAGGGGCCCTGTTCACCTTCGCCTTCAACGTCCTGCCGTTGATCATGGTGATTTCGGCCCTGTCGGCCCTGCTGTGGCACTGGAAAATCCTGAAGTGGCTGATCCGCGGCTTTGGCCTGCTGTTCCAGCGCACCATGGGCCTGGGCGGCGCCTCTGCCCTGGCGGTCGCGGCCAACATCTTTTTGGGCACCATCGAAAGCCCGATCGTCATCAAGGCCTATCTGGACAAGTTGAGCCGGTCCGAGATCTTCCTGATGATGACCGTGGGCCTGGCGACGGTGGCCGGTTCGACCATGGTCGCCTACGCCAGCATCCTGTCGCAGACCCTGCCCAACGCCGCCGGCCACGTGCTGGTGGCCTCCATCGTCTCTGCCCCGGCGGGCGTGCTGCTGGCCCGGATCATGGTCCCGGAACCCAATAAGGAAGCCGCCCAGTCGATCAGCTACGACTCGGCCCTGAAATACGACAGCGCCATCGACGCCATTTCCAAAGGCACGTCGGACGGCCTGATGGTGGTGCTGAACATCTCGGCGGTGCTGATCGTCTTCGTGGCCCTGGTGGCCCTGGTCAACGTCATGCTGGGCGGCTTCATCGTCTTCGGCGAGCCGCTGACGGTCGAGCGTATCTTGGGGGTCCTGCTGACGCCCCTGGCCTGGCTGATCGGCGTCGATGCGCGCGAGGCGGGGCAGGCGGGCTGGCTGCTCGGCGTCAAACTGGCCCTGACCGAGTTCGTGGCCTTCATCGACCTGGGCAAGATCCCCGCCGACGCCATGAGCGAGCGCACCCGGATGCTGATGACCTACGCCCTGTGCGGTTTCGCCAACATCGGTTCTGTCGGCATCACCGTGACCGGCCTGTCGGTGCTGATGCCCGAACGGCGCGAAGAAGTGCTGGGCCTGATCTGGAAAGCGCTGTTCGCCGGCTTCATGGCCACGGCCATGAGCGCGGCCATCGTCGGGGTCATGCCGGCGGTCGTGTTCGGCTGATCGAACACGGCTTTGGCGGCCTCAGGCCGTCCAGGTCTCGGCGAAGACGCGCTGGAAGTTGCCGCCCAGGATCTTGTCGATGGTTCGGGCGCGATAGCCGCGTTTGGCCAGGCCGTCGGCGATGACGGCGCAGCGGTCGGGGCGGTTCAGTCCCGTGACGAACGGCGGCGGCCCTTCGCCGGGCGCGGCGACGCCTGAGGCTTTTCGCTGTTCCAGGCTCGCGTTCCACTGGGCCACGCTCTCGGGCGAGGTGTCGAACGGCCACAGCAGGGCGTCGCTGCCGATCCCGACATGATCCTCGCCACAAATTTCCAGGGCGTGGGTCAGGTGGGCGAAATAGACGTCTAGCGACGGCTGAGCGGGCGCGGTCGTCAGATAGCTGAGTTCGTAGATGCCCATGACGCCGCCGCCCAGGGCCAGGGCGCGCATCAGCCGGTCGGACTTGTTGCGCGGATGGGCGTGCACGGCGCTGGCGCCGGCATGAGTGATCAGAACGGGCTTGGTCGAGGCGGTGATGGCGCCGAGGCTGGACAGTTCGTCGCTGTGGCTGACGTCGATGGCTACGCCACGGGCGTTCATGCGGGCCACCGCGTCGTGGCCCAAGTCCGTCAGGCCTGTGGAGGTCGGCGACATCGTGCCCGAGGCGAAGGGGGTGGTCAGGTTGTAGCTCAGGCCCATCACCAGAACGCCGGCGGCGCGGAACTGGTCGATGGCGTTTATGTCGCCCTCCAGCATTTCGGCCGCTTCGAACGAATAGATGATGCCCAGCTTGCCGGCCGCCTTGGCGCGGGCGAAGTCGGCCGTCGAGGCGATCTTCATGTAGATGTCGGGGTTCAGCGCCACGGTCTTGTCGATGACGGCGATGGAGGCGGCGGTTTCGGCCCGTGTCTCGCCTCCGGATCCGCCAATGGTCAGTTTGGCCGCTGTCAGGCCCGACGCCTTGATGATGTCGCGCGTCTCCTGGTCCAGCGGCGTTTCGGGATCGATCGGCAGGACAAGATTGCCGTTGATCACGATGGCGTCGCGATAAACTTGCGTAGCGTCCACGGTCGAGGGACGGGGCAAGCCCGCACAGGCCGAGACCGAGGAGGCGGCGGCTGCACCCAGCAGCAGGCGACGGGAAATGATCATGGCCTCAGGCTCCATCCCAAGAATGTGTAGGGACCTACCTATTCGTCTTCGGCCTCGTTTGGGTCCAGTGAAATTTTGGACAGGATTCGGTCGAACATGGAGCGGCGGTCCAAGGCGTCATCGAGACGGTCGAGCAAATCGACCAGGTCTCCGGCCTCGGCGTTCAGCTCCATCGCCGCACTATTGAAGGCGGCCCAGAGGGGGGCCAGTTCGGCCGCAAGAGCGTGCCCCTTGGCCGTGAGATGCAGCAAGCGGCGGCGGGCGTCCTCGGGGGCGGTGGTGGATGCGATCAGGCCGGCCTTGTCCATTGAGCGGCTGGCCTCGCTGACGGAGGCGTGAGTGATCTTCAAGATGGCGGCGATCTCGCCCACCGCCATGGGCCGGTTGTGTTCGACCAACTGGCGCAGGATGCCGTACCAGCGCTGCTCGAACTCTATGCCTTGGGCCGCATAGACGCGCGTGCCGTCACGGTCGATGCGTTCGGACGCGCGGCGCAAACGTGCGCCTAGCGCCGCACCGCCGAAACTGCGGCTGTAGTCCGTCACCGGGGCGTGAACTTGCGGATCACGCCGGAGAAGGTCATCAGCAGGCGCTCGCCGGTGTTTATCTGGCCTCGCACGAAGATCAGGCTCTTGCCCGCCTTGGTCACCTGGCCCGTCGCTTCGATCAGTTCGCCGACATAGCCGCCGTCGATGAAGGTGGAGTCCAATTGGACCGTGACGCCCGAGGCGCCCTCCATCTCCTGATAGGCGATCTGGAACATGGCGATGTCGGCGAAGGTCATTAGGCAGCCGCCGTGCATCCGGCCGCCGGCGTTCATGTGCTTCTGCTCGGCGCGGAACGCGCAGCGCATGTGCCCGTCGGGATCGGGTTTGCCGTAGAACGGGCCGACGACGGTGTCGAAGGTGTCGTGCAGATCGTAGGTCTGCCAGCCGGCGAACTCGCCCTCGGTGATGGTGATTTTCTTGGGCATGCAGACTTGGCCTTACTTATGGGCGTGCGTTGCAGCATATAGGCGCAATGAGCGATCCGATCGAAACCGCAATCCTGAACAAAATCGCCGCGCTTGAGCCCGGCAAGAGCATTGAGCCCGCCGAAGTGGCCAAAGAGCTACAGCCGGAGCAATGGCAGCGCATGCTGCCCAAGGTCCGCGCCATCGCGCTGAGCCTGATGCGCCAGGGCAAGCTGACCATCACCAAGAAGGGCAAGCCGGTCGACCCGGACCACGTCCGCGGCGTGACGCGCCTGCGTCAGGCCACGGAGGAAGAGACGGCCCTGGCGCTGAGCCGTCGTCCGCCGGTCGCCGAGGGCGATGACGACTGATCTCGACGAGGTCCTGAGCGACATCCGCGCCTGTCGCGCCTGCGCGGGCTTGCTGCCGCACACGCCGCGTCCGGTGGTGCGGGTGTTTCCAGAGACGCGGCTGCTGATCTGCGGCCAGGCGCCGGGGCGGCGGGTGCACGAAAGCGGTCTGCCTTTCACCGATCCATCGGGCGACCGGCTGCGCGACTGGATGGGCGTGGACTACGAGACCTTCTACGCCGATCACCGCATTGGGGTGGCGGCCCAAGCCTTCTGCTATCCCGGCACGGCGCCCAAGGGCGGGGACTATCCGCCGCCGACACGATGTGCTGACCTGTGGCGTCCGCAGTTGCTGGACGCCTTGCCGCAGATGGAGCTGACGCTGCTGGTGGGCGGCTATGCCCAGGCTTGGGCGCTGGGAGATCGAGCCAAGCGGAACATGACCGAGACGGTGCGGGCGTGGCGCGACTTTGCGCCTAGCCTGCTGGTGCTGCCGCACCCCTCCTGGCGCAACACGGCCTGGCTGAGGAAGAACCCGTGGTTCGAGGCGGAGGTTGTCCCTTATCTGCGGGAACGGGTTCGGGGCATTCTGACTTCCGCTGAAGTCTCGCGAACGCCGCGATCCAGTTCTGTCGTGAGGTCGTAGGGGACGAATGGTCGTGAACTTCTCCAGACTGATCCCGCTTGCGGCCGCGCTGGCCCTGTCCGCCTGCGCCACGCCCTATATTCAGCCGCCTTTGACGCCGCCCGTGGGGTTCGCCGGGGCTCATGTCGAGGATCGCGCCCTGGTCATGTCGGACGGGGCGCGTCTGCCCTATCTGCGCTGGGGGCCGACGGATCGGGCGCCTTGGGCGGTGATCGTGGCGCTGCACGGCATGAATGACCACGACGCCAGCTTCCGTCTGGCCGGGCCATGGTGGGCTGAGCAGGGGATCGAGACCTGGTCGTATGACCAACGCGGTTTCGGCGCCGCGCCGGGGCGAGGCGAGTGGGCCGGCGAACAACGTATGACCGACGACCTGCGCGAGATTACGGCCATGGCTCGCGCCCGCTACCCCCACGCCGTAATCGCCGTGGTGGGCGAGAGCATGGGCGGGTCGGTGACGGCGGCGGCCTTCGGCTCGGACAATCCGCCCGATGCGGACCGGGTCGTGCTGCTGGCGCCCGGCGTCTGGGGCTGGTCGACGCAAGGGCCGCTGAACAGCACGGCGCTGAACATCGCGGCGCGGGCGCTGGGCGACGTGGCGCTGGAGCCGCCCGAGTTCATCACGCGCGATATTCACGCCTCGTCCAATACGCTGGAGCTGATCCGCAACGGGCGTGATCCCATGAGCATTCTCGCGACTCGGTTCGACACCGTCTATGGGCTGGTCGATCTGATGGAGACCTCGTCGCGCAGCCTGGGTCGTATCCGCGGTGACGCTATACTGATGTACGGGGCCCACGACGAGGTGGTGAAGCGCGGGCCGATGCGACTGGCCTTGCAACGCGCCGAGGCCGAGGGCGGCACGTTGCGCACGGCCTGGTATCCGAACGGCTGGCATCTGCTGAACCGCGATCTGGACGCCGAGATCGTCTATCGCGACGTCGTGTCGTGGCTGAAGGATCCCAAGGCGGCCCTGCCTTCGGGCGCGCCGGCCGTCCTGCCGCAGCTTGACCGCAAGGCTTCGGGGTTCCGTAACCTCTCTTAACGCGACGTTTACCATCCAGGCGGCATTTTCTGCCTAGCGGGGCGTTAGTGTCTCCCGCGAGTTTGGGGCGGGGACGCGTGGGCGGCTTCACAGCGGCGTTGCAGAAGTTCGGGATCGGCCGTCTGGCCGCTGTCCTCGGCGTCGCCGCGGGCGTCGCCGCCGTGCTGGTCGCCGTCATGCTGCGCATGGGCCAGGCGCCCGACGCGCTGCTCTATTCCAACCTGGATCTGCGTGAAGCCAGCGAGATCAGCGCCGCCCTGGATCAGGCCGGCATCAGATATTCATCCAAGGGCGACGGTTCGACCATCATGGTCAACCGCGACGAGGTCGGCACAGCGCGGATGCTGGTGGCGGGTAAGGGCTTGGTCACGTCCGGTTCGGTTGGCTACGAGTTGTTCGACAACCAGTCCGTCTTGGGCCAGACGGAGTTCCAGCAGCAGTTGAACGAGCAGCGCGCGCTGCAGGGCGAACTGTCGCGCACCATCATGTCGATGCGCGGCATCACCGCCGCCCGCGTCCACATCACCATGCCGCGCCGCGAAATGTTCACATCCGCCGCCGCCGAGCCGACGGCCGCCGTTCTGGTGGGGCTGGGCGGGCGTGATCTCAGCTCGGATCAGGTGCGGGCGATCCGCAACCTGGTCGCCTCGTCCGTGCCGAACCTGAAGCCCGACCGGGTCACGGTCGCGGACCAGACCAACCGGACCCTGGCCGCCGGCAGCGACGACGGGACCTTCTCCTCAGCTACCGCCGCCGAAGCCAAGGGTAATACGGAAAGCCAGCTTCAGGCGCGCATCAAGGACATCGTCGAAGGCGTCGTCGGAGTCGGATCCGCTAGGGTTCAGGTCACGGCCGACATCGATCAGAGCCGCGCCACCACCCAGGAAGAGAAGTTCGATCCGGATGGTCAGGTCGTCCGTTCGACCACTACCAACGGCTCGCAATCCGCCGACAACACGGCCCAGCCCGACGGCGGCGTCACCGCCACGAACAATATCCCCGGCGGCGCGGCGCCCGGCGCGGCGGCGGCCGGTTCGACCAACACCGAGAACGCCGAAACCACCAACTACGAAATCTCCAAGACCACCACGACCACGACCAAGGAGCCTGGCGAGGTCAAGAAGCTGGCCGTCGCGGTCGCCGTGGACGGCAAGTGGACGCCCGCTGCCGACGGCAAGGGTGAGCCGACCTATGCGCCGCGCACAGCCGAGGAGATCGCCCAGATCAAGTCGCTGGTCGCCGCCGCCGCCGGCATCGACGAGACGCGCGGCGACAAGATCGAGGTCATCAACGTCCGCTTCAACCACGACACCGGCATCGCCGGCGGCCTGGAGGGCAAGTCGTCGCTGCTGGACTTCTCCAAGAACGACGTCATGCGCTTCGTCGAGCTGGGCATACTGACGGTCGTCGCCCTGCTGCTGATCTTCTTCGTGCTGCGCCCGCTGCTGAAGACGGCCTCGGGCGGCACGAACCTGCCGGCCGTCATCGGCGCCAACGGCATGCCGGTGACGACGGTGGCGACGACGGTGATCGGCGCGGACGGTCAGCCGCAACTGGTTCAGCTGCCGGCCCCGACTGAGATGGATCAGAAGATCGACATCGCCCGCATCGAGGGTCAGGTGAAGGCGTCCTCGGTCAAGAAGGTCGCCGACTTCGTCCAGGCGCATCCTGATGACGCCGCCGGCATCCTGCGCACCTGGGTGGCGGAAGGCTGATGGCGAAGCTGGTCAACAAGAAGGCTGCGATCGACGACCCCAACAAGCTGACGGGGCCGGAGAAGGCCGCCGTCATCCTGCTGGCGCTGGGCGAAGAGCACACGGCCCTGTGGGAGCGTCTGGACGACGACGAGGTCAAGGAAATCTCGCAGGCCATGGCGACGCTGGGCAATGTCAGCGCCGAGGCCGTTGAGGCCCTGATGATCGAGTTCGTCTCGGGCCTGTCGGGCTCGGGCTCGGTCATGGGCAGCTATGAACAGACCCAGAAGCTGCTGGCCGCCTTCCTGCCCAAGGATCGCGTCGACGGCCTGATGGAGGAGATCCGGGGTCCGGCCGGTCGCACCATGTGGGACAAGCTGGGTAATGTGAACGAGGCCGTCCTCGCCAACTATCTGAAGAACGAATACCCCCAGACGGTCGCCGTCATCCTGTCCAAGGTGCGCTCGGACCACGCCGCCCGCGTGCTGACCAGCCTGCCCGAAGATTTCGCCCTGGAATGCGTGCAGCGGATGCTGCGGATGGAACCGGTGCAGCGCGAGATCCTGGACAAGATCGAGGCCACGTTGCGCACCGAATTCATGTCGAACCTGGCGCGTACGTCCAAGCGCGACAGCCACGAGATGATGGCCGACATCTTCAACAGCTTCGACCGCCAGACCGAAGCCCGCTTCATCGGCGCCTTGGAAGAGCGCAATCGCGAGTCGGCCGAGCGCATCCGCGCCCTGATGTTCGTATTCGAGGATCTGTCCAAGCTGGATCCCGGCGGCGTCCAGACCCTGCTGCGCGGCGTGGACAAGGATTCGCTGGGCCTGGCGCTGAAGGGCGCCTCGGAGGGGCTGCGCGAGATGTTCTTCTCCAACATGTCCGAACGGGCCTCCAAGATCATGCGCGAAGACATGGAGTCGATGGGCCCCGTGCGTCTGAAGGACGTCGATGCGGCGCAGATGGCCATGGTTCAGGTCGCCAAGGACCTGGCCGCCAAGGGCGACATCATGCTGGCCGGCCAGGGCGCCGACGACGAGCTGATCTACTGATATGACCCATTCCCCCGAAATCCGTCACCTCTTCGCCTTCGACACCGAGTTCGACGCGGACGGCACGGTGGTGCGCCCCGGCGCCTGGACGCCCGCCAAACGCTCGTATCTGCCGGCCGAGGTCGAGGCCCTGGTGGCGCAAGGCCGGCTGGAAGCCCGCCAGCAGGCGCTGGGCGAGATCGAGAACATCCGCGCCATGGCCCTGGGCAACATCGCCCAGTCGGTGGCCTCGGCCATGCCGACGCTGAAGGCTGTGGCCCAGGCGCATCGCGAACAGTCCGCCGACCTGGCCCTGGCGGCCGCGCGCGCCATCGGCGGGGCCGCACTGGAGCGTTTCCCGCAGGCGCCGCTGAAGGCCGCGCTCGAGATGCTGGCGCAGGAGATCGACGCCTCGCCGCGCCTGGTGGTGCGGACCTCGGGCCTGGACGACGAGGCGCGCGCCCTTATCCAGCAGGCCTGCGCCGACAGCGGCTTCACCGGCGTGGTCGCCTTCCGCGACGAACCGGGCATGGCGCAGACGGCCTTCCAGCTGGAATGGGCCGACGGGCGCGCCGATCATGATCCCAAAGGGTCCGCCGATCGTGTCGCCGAGGCGCTGACGGCCGCCCTGGCGGCCGAGGCCGGTCACGCCGAAACCCTTTCCGTCGACAGGAGCATGTTCTGATGGCATCCGACGACCTGGCGCTGGAGGAATTCTCCACCCTTTCCGGCCCGCCGCCGATCGACGATCACGGCGACAAGACCGCCGCAGACCTGGCCACCGTCTTCGACGTGCCGGTCAACATCTCTGCCGTGCTGGGCAAGTCGCACATGTCGGTGGCCCAGCTGCTGAAGCTGAACAAGGGATCGGTGCTGGAGCTGGACCGCAAGGTCGGCGAGGCGATCGACATCTTCGTCAACAACCGCCTGATCGCGCGCGGCGAGGTCGTCGTCGTCGACGACCGGTTGGGCGTGACCATGACGGAAATCATCAAGACCGAGGATTCGGGCGCCTGATCGGCGACCGATTTTAGAGATTAGAGGAGAAGAACGATGCGTCTTCTGGTGGTAGGCAGACTGAGTGGGCAGCTCGCTTCGGCGGTGAAGATGGCCATGGCGCACGGCGCCAAGGTCACCCACGTCGAGCGCGCCGACCAGGCGACCGAGCAACTGCGCCGGGGGCAGGGGGCGGACCTGCTGATGGTCGATTACCAGCTGGACATCGCCGCCCTGATCGCCGCCAACGAGGCCGAGCGGATCACCATTCCGGTTGTGGCCTTCGGCATCGACGCCGATGCCCGCGAGGCCGCTGCCGCCATCAAGGCCGGCGCCAAGGAGTTCATTCCGCTTCCGCCCGATGCCGAACTGATCGCCGCCGTCCTGTCGGCCGTCGCCGACGATGAAAAGCCGATGATCTCGGCCGACCCGTCGATGAAGGCGGTGCTGCAACTGGCCGACCAGGTCGCGCGCTCGGAAGCCTCGATCCTGATCACCGGCGAAAGCGGCGTCGGCAAGGAGGTGATGGCCCGGTATCTGCACGAGCATTCGCGCCGCGCCGAACGCCCCTTCATCAGTGTTAACTGCGCCGCCATTCCCGACAATCTGCTGGAATCCGAACTGTTCGGCCACGAGAAGGGCGCCTTCACCGGCGCCGTCGCGCGCCGCATCGGCAAGTTCGAAGAGGCCGACGGCGGCACCCTGTTGCTGGACGAAATCTCGGAGATGGACGCCCGGCTTCAGGCCAAGCTGCTGCGCGCCATCCAGGAACGGGTCATCGACCGCGTGGGGGGTTCCAAGCCCGTCTCGGTCAACATCCGCATCATCGCCACCTCGAACCGCGATCTGGCCAAGGCGGTGGCGGAGGGCGTGTTCCGCGAGGACCTGCTGTATCGCCTGAACGTGGTGAACCTGCGCCTGCCGTCTTTGCGCGAACGTCCGGGCGACATCGTCGTTCTGGCCGACCACTTCATCAAGAAATACGCCGCCGCCAACGGCGTGCCGGTGCGCCCGATCTCGGCCACGGCGCGTCAGGCCATCGCCGCCCATCGCTGGCCCGGCAACGTGCGCGAGCTGGAAAACGCCATGCACCGCGCGGTGCTGCTGGCGACCGGTTCCGAGATCGATGTGGACGCCATCCGCCTGCCGGACGGCCAGCCGCTGTCGGGGCAAGGCGGCGCGATGACGGGCCATGCCTATGATGGCGGACAGGGGGGCATCGCCGCCCGGGCCGCCCAGGCCGCCGACGCCGTGACCCGCAGTTTCGTCGGCCAGACGGTGGCTGCGATGGAAAAGACGCTGATCCTGGACACCCTGACCCACTGCCTGGGCAATCGCACCCATGCCGCCAACATCCTGGGCATCTCGATCCGCACCCTGCGCAACAAGCTGAACGAATATTCCGATGAGGGCACGGCCATCCCGGCGCCCATGAGCGGCGTCTCGGCCTCGGGCTACGCGGCCTGAGGATGGCGACCCGGTTCGATCGCAGGACGCTGATCGGCGGGGCGGGCGCGCTGGCGCTTGTCGGTTGCTATCCGCGACGCGACGAACCCAAGGCCGACGAGGCTCCGCAACCCTTTCTGCTGAACGACCTGGAAGAGCTCAACGGCGGACGGCTGGGCGTGGCGGCCCTGGATGTCGGCAGCCAGCGCCGGGTGTCCTGGCGCGGACAGGAACGGTTCGCCTTCTGCTCGACCTTCAAGGCCTTCCTCGCCGTCGCCACGCTGGAGCGGGTGCAGCGTGAGGAAGAGCAGTTGGACCGCGCCGTCGCCGTCACGCGGGCGGACATGATCCCCCATGCGCCGGTCACCGAAAAAGCCATCGGCCGCACCCTGACGATCCGCGAACTGATGCAGGCGGCGGTCGAGGTCAGTGACAATCCGGCGGCCAATATCCTGATCCGCGAAATGGGCGGAATCGCCGTATGGCGTTCGTGGTGGCCGACGTTCGGCGACACCACCACCGTCATCTCGCGCCTGGAGCCGGACCTGAACACCGCCCTGCCCAACGATCCGCGCGACACCTGCCTGCCGGACCAGACCATCGCCAACATCCGCGAGCTGGCCTTCAGCGATCGGCTGACGCCGGCGCATGATCAGTTGATCAGCGGCTGGATGATCGCTTCGCCTACGGGTGCGAACCGCATCAAGGCGGGGGCGCCCGAGGGCTGGACCGTCGCGCACAAGACCGGGACCGGCGCCAATGGCGCGACCAACGACATCGGCATGTTGACGCCGCTGTCGGGTTCGCCGGTCCTGCTGGCCGCCTATTTCACCGGCGCGCCCGAGGCGACCGACGATCAGCGCGACGCCGTGATTGCCGAGGCGACGCGTCGGGCCCTTAAGGCGCTGGGGCGTGACTGACACGCCCACCATGATGAAGGACGGCATGGCGCGCCCCACCGGGCGCGACGTCCTGGGCTGGGTCAACCGCGGCGAAGTGCTGATGGCCGTCGGCGTGATCGGCGTGATCATGCTGCTGATCCTGCCGGTCCCGAAGATGCTTCTGGACCTGCTGCTGGCGATCTCGCTGGTCTCGTCCGTGCTGATCCTTATGACCGCCGTGATGATGAAGCGGCCGCTGGACTTCGCCATCTTCCCCACGGTGCTGCTGGTCTCGACCCTGTTCCGCCTGGGTCTGAACCTGGCCTCGACGCGTCTGATCCTGACGCACGGCCAGGAAGGCCACGACGCGGCAGGGCAAGTCATCAACGCCTTCGGTCAGCTGATGATGGGCGGCAACTTCATCATCGGGGTGATCATCTTCGCCATCATCCTGGTGGTGAACTTCGTCGTCATCACCAAGGGTTCGACCCGGATCGCCGAAGTGTCCGCCCGCTTCACCCTGGACTCCATGCCGGGCAAGCAGATGGCCATCGACGCCGATCTGTCCAGCGGCCTGATCACCGAGGAGCAGGCCAAGCTGCGTCGCAAGGAGCTGGAGCAGGAATCGACCTTCTTCGGCGCCATGGACGGCGCGTCCAAGTTCGTGCGCGGCGACGCCGTCGCAGGCCTGATCATCACCTTCATCAACGCCATCGGCGGCATCCTGATCGGCACGCTGCAGCACGGCATGCCGGCGATGGAGGCCGCCAACACCTATGTCCAGCTGACCATCGGCGACGGCCTAGTGACGCAGGTTCCGGCCATCATCATCTCCATCGCCGCCGGCTTCCTAGTGTCCAAGGCGGGCGTCGAGGGCACGGCGGACAAGGCCATGGTCACCCAACTGGCCACCAACCCGGTGTCGCTGGGCGTGGTGTCGGGTGCGGCCGGCCTGATCGGCCTGATCCCCGGCATGCCGCTGATCCCGTTCGCGGCCCTGGCCCTGGGGTCGGGCTTCATGGCCTGGAAGCTGGGGCGCAACCGGCTGAAGCCGCAACCGACCGAGGCCGAGATCGCTGCGACCGCCGCCGCCGCCAAGCCCAAGGAAGATGTCGAAGAACCGATCTCCAACATCCTGACCATCGACGAGGTGAAGATCGAACTGGGCTATTCGCTGCTCAGCCTGATCAACGATCTGGAAGGCCGCCGCCTGACCGATCAGATTCGCGCCCTGCGCCGGTCCCTGGCCCAGGAATACGGCTTCGTCATTCCCCAGGTGCGCATCCTCGACAACATGCGCCTGCCGAGTCAGGGCTACGCCATTCGCATCAAGGAGATGGAGAGCGGCGCGGGCGAGGTTCGGCTAGGGCATCTGATGGCGATGGACCCGTCGGGGCGTCAGGTCGAACTGCCTGGCGAGCACATGCGCGAGCCGGCCTTCGGTCTGCCCGCCACCTGGATCGAAGAGGGGATGCGCGAGGAGGCGACGTTCCGGGGCTACACCCTGGTCGATCCATCGACGGTCCTGACTACCCATCTGACCGAGATATTGAAAGACAACATGGCGGACCTGCTTTCCTACGCAGAGGTTCAGAAGCTGCTGAAGGAGCTCGGCGCCGAGGAAAAGAAACTGGTCGAGGAACTGGTCCCCAGCGTGGTCACGGTCACCACCCTGCAACGGGTGCTGCAATCGCTGCTGCGTGAGAAGGTGTCGATCCGCGACTTGCCGGCGATCCTGGAAGGCCTGGCCGAGGCGGCACCGCACAGCTCCAGCGTCACCACCCTGGTCGAACACGTCCGCGCACGCCTGGGCCGCCAGCTGTGCTGGCAGAACAAGGATGGCGAGGGCGCTCTGCCCATCGTCACCTTGTCGCCGGAATGGGAGAACGCCTTCGCCGAAAGCCTGATCGGTCAGGGCGAGGACAAGCAGTTGGCCATGGCCCCCTCGCGGCTTCAGGACTTCATCCGTGCGGTTCGCGATACCTTTGAGCGGATCGCCATGACGGGCGAGAATCCGGTGCTGCTGACCGGGCCGATGACCCGACCTTATGTTCGTTCCATCATCGAGCGCTTCCGGGGGCAGACCGTGGTGATGAGCCAGAACGAAATCCATCCCAAGGCACGTTTGCGTACGCTGGGCCAGGTCTGACAACGATCTGTAAAATCGACGGAATCAGTTTGATGTTTGACGCGGCGCAGCACGCCGTTAAAGCTCCACCGTCATGATCCCAAGCCCCCGGACCCAATGGTCGCGATTGCGCGACTTCACCCGCACGTCGTCGCTCGCGCGGTCGATGTCGGCCATGCTGATCCTGGTTTTCGGCCTGCTGATCGTCGTCAATGCGACCACCTTCGTGATGATCCAGCGCACAGCGTCGGTGAACCGCACCATCGAACATGCGCAACAGATGCGTCGCGCGTCGCGCACCACCTTGATTTCCATGCTGAACGCCGAGACGGCGCAGCGGGGCTTTCTGCTGACCGGCCGCAGCGATTTCCTTCAGCCCTATCGCCAGGCGCAGGAAGAGATGAAGCCGGCCGTCGCCTTCCTCGACGAAGGCGCCGCGCAGGATCCGACGCTGAAGGCGCCGGTCGATCGCATCCATCGCCTGGCGGACCTGAAATGGGCTGAGATGGAACGGACCGTGACCCTGGCCCAGCAAGGGCGGATCGGTCAGTCGATCCAAGCTGTCCGCTCGGGTGAGGGCAAGCGCTACATGGACGAGCTGCGGGCCGCGGTTGAGGACTTCGACGCCCTCAAGTCCGCCCGCATCGCAGAACGAAGGAAAGCCTCCGACCGTTTCGGCGTCCTGACGGTGACGATGAACGCCATCGCCGGCCTGCTGGTTATCGTGCTGGCGCTGTTGTCGGCCTGGATGGTGCGGCGCTACGTCTCTGAACTTCAGGCCGCCCGCGCCACGCTGGATGCGGCCAATGCCGGTCTGGAAGACAAGGTCCGCGAACGCACCGGCGACCTGATGCGCGCCAACGAGGAAATCCAGCGCTTCGCCTATATCGTCAGCCATGACCTCCGCGCGCCCTTGGTCAACGTCATGGGCTACACTTCCGAACTGGAGCAGGCAGGCAGGGTCGTCGACAAGGCCATCGCCGACGCCGAGAAGACGCGCGCAGTCGATGCCGACGTGATCATGGCGATCCGCGAGGACATGCCAGAGGCCATCGGCTTCATTCGCGCCTCGACCGAGAAGATGGACCGGCTGATCAACGCCATTCTGAAGCTGTCGCGCGAGGGCCGCCGCAACCTTACGCCCGAGACGCTGGACATGACCGCCATGGCCCAGAACATCGCCGACAGCGTCCACCACCAGACCGAGGCCTCGGGCGCGCGAATCGAGGTCCAGCCTCTGCCGGAAATCGAAAGCGATCGTATTTCGATGGAGCAGATTGTCGGCAATCTGATCGACAACGCCGTCAAATATCTGGACGCTAGCCGACCCGGTGAGATCATCGTGTCGGGCGAGGACGTGCCGGGTGGCTGGGTCGTCTATCGGGTCGCCGACAACGGCCGAGGCATCGCGCCGCGCGACCACGAACGGATCTTCGAACTGTTCCGCCGCTCCGGCAAACAGGACAGGTCGGGCGAGGGCCTGGGTCTGGCCTTTGTGCGCAACAGCGTGCGACGGATTGGCGGGACGATCGACCTCGAGTCCGAGCTTGGCAAAGGCTCGACTTTCCTGCTGAAATTCCCCAAACGACTGATCCTAGCTGAACCCGGAGGCGCGCTGTGACGCAACCCGTCAAAATCATCATGGTCGAAGACGACCACGGCCACGCCAAGCTGATCGAAAAGAACATCCGCCGGGCCAACATCAACAACGAGATCAAGCATTTCGACGAGGGCGGCGCGGCGCTGGACTATCTGTTCAGCGACGAAATCCTGACCAATGGCCCGCTGCTGATCCTGCTGGACCTCAACCTGCCCGATATGTCTGGAACTGATATTCTGGAGAAGGTGAAGGGCAACGACCGTCTGAAGCGCGCGCCGGTCGTCGTACTGACCACCACGGACGACAAGGTTGAGATTCAGCGCTGCTACGACTTGGGCTGTAACGTCTACATCACCAAGCCGGTGGATTATGAATCCTTCGCCGGCGCCATCCGCCAGTTGGGCCTGTTCCTGTCGGTCATCCAGGCGCCGGAGATCTGACGATCGAGACGCCGCAGCCTATCCGCCTGCTCTATATCGACGACGACCGGGGCCTGTCCCGGCTGGTCGAGAAGGAGTTGGGGCGTCACGGCTATGCCGTCACCTGCGCCCCCGATGGGGATGCGGGGCTGGAGTTGTTGCAGCAGCATGAATACGACGTCTGCGCGCTGGACCACTATATGCCGACGCGCGACGGGCTGGACGTCCTGCCTGACATCATGACCCTCAGCGCGCCACCGCCGGTGGTCTATGTGACGGGCGCACAGGACGGGCGGATCGCCGTGGCGGCTCTTCGCGCGGGCGCCGCCGACTATGTCATCAAGGACGTGTCCGAGGATTTCACCTCCCTGCTGCGTTCGGCGCTGGAAGACGCGCTGCTACGTCGCCGGCTGCAGCGCGAGAACGACCTGGCCCAGGAAGAAATCAGGCTGGGGCGCGACCGGGCCGAGGCCATGCTGCGCGAGGTCAACCACCGCGTCGGCAACTCGCTGCAGCTGGTGTCCAGCTTCATGTCGCTGCAGATGCGACACATCACCGACCAGGGCGCCAAGGATGCGCTGCGGGAATCGCAGGCGCGGATCGAAGCCGTCGCCCATGTTCACCGCCGCCTCTACACCTCAGGCGACATGAGCACCGTCGCCATGGACGAATATCTGGTGGGGCTGATGGACGAACTGTCCAAGTCCATCGGGCCGGACGAGGGGTCGCCACGTCTGGTGCTGGATGCCGAACCCCTGTCGGTCACGACCGATCAGGCGGTGTCCATCGGCGTCATCGTCACTGAACTGGTCACCAACGCCGTCAAATACGCCTATGCGCCGGGGCAGGGCGGTGAAATCCGCATCCATCTGCGCCGCGAAGGTGACAACAAGGTCGCATTGATGGTCGAGGACGACGGCCCCGGCATGGGCGACGGCACTCCCAAGGGTACGGGCCTGGGCGGCAAGATCATTTCGGCGATGGCCTCGGGCCTGCGCTCGGTCGTCGAGTTCGACGGCGCCCACAAGGGCGTGCGCGCCAGGCTGTCGTTCGACCTCTAGGGTCGGTATCCGTCATGTTGCAGTTCGGCGTCCGCAAACCCGCTTCCGATTATCGTCACCGCGCCACCGCGTTCGGCATCGTCGAACGCGACGGTCTGATCGCCTGTGTCCGCGTGGAGCGCCAGGCCGGTCCCTATTTCGACCTTCCCGGCGGCGGTATCGATGTCGAGGAGACCGAGGTCCAGGCCCTTAAGCGCGAGTTCGTCGAGGAGACGGGCCTAGCCATCGCGCCGCTGAACCGCATCGCCGAGGCCAGCCAGTATTTCGTGCGTTCCACCTCAGAGCCGGTGAACAATGTCGGCGGCTTCTGGACCGCGACCGTCACCGCCGAAAACCCGCATGCGAAATGCGAGGACGACCACACTCTGGTGTGGCTAGATCCGACCTTCGCCCTGTCCCGGTTGAGACACGATTCCCATGCCTGGGCGGTTGCCGTGTGGCTGCGTCGCGCAAGCTGAGCCTTACGGAACGGGCGCAAGGCTGCGCCGTTTACTTTTCAACCCGCAACGCCCTGTCGCGGCTATTGAAAACGGAGAGTCCAGATGGCTGATCACGATCGTGTCGAAGGCGCCGCCAAGAACATCGGCGGCAAGATCAAGGAAGCCGCCGGCAAGGTGACCGGCGACAGCAAACTGCAGGCCGAGGGCAAGGCCGACCAAGTTGAAGGCAAGGTCCAGAATACGGTCGGCGGCGTCAAGGACAGCCTCCGCGACAAGGCCTAAGTCTCACCAGAATTGCGCGAAGATACGAAACGCCGCCCGCGAAAGCGGGCGGCGTTTCTGCGTTTCGATCAATCCTTGTCGCCCCAGAGCTTGATCGACAGGCCCTTACCGTCCGTCGCATCGACGGGGCGGCATTCCGAACTGAAGCCGCCTTCGACCGGACGGGGGCGGCAGTCCATTTCCCGCAAGGCCGACGGCGCGCTGGCCGCTCGCGACTGCGGCCCGCACTGAACGGCATAGGCCGAACCGCCGGCGTTGGCCTGGATCATCTGACAGTCGCCCGCCATCCCACTGGGACGTAGGGCCTCGGGCAGGTCAGCCCCCATGGCCAGGGCCAGCTGTTCGCGCACCTCGGTCTGGCAGACCTCCATGGACTGCGCGCCGCGCACCAGCGGACTGCACCGCGCGCGCTCGAACCCGAAGGGATCGGCCAGGCCCCAGGCCGGAACGGAATGTTGCACCGCAGGCACGGGCGTCTCGACCACCGGCTCCGGCGCGGGCGTCTCCCACACCACGGTTGGTGCGGGTTGTTGCAACAAAAGTAGGGCGAAGGCGGCAGCGATCATGGACAAAGCCCCTCGATGTGGTCGCAGGGCAGGAACTCGCCCGTGACGCGAAATCTACCTTGTCAGGGCGCGCATCGCCTTGTCGAGACCTTCCAGCGTCAGGGGGAACATCCGCTCCTCCATCACCTCGCGCAGCAGGCCGACCGAGGCGGTGTAGCTCCAGTAGCGTTCCTGCACTGGGTTCAGCCAGACCGACTTGTCCCACTGCTGCCGCGCCCGCTTCATCCAGACCGCGCCGGCCTCCTCGTTCCAGTGCTCGACCGAACCGCCCGGCATGGTGATCTCATAGGGGGACATGGTCGCGTCGCCGACGAAGATGGCCCGCCAGTCGCCGGGGTATTTGTGCAGCAGGTCCCAGGTCGCGATCCGCTCGGTGTGCCGACGCCGGTTGTCCTTCCAGACACCCTCGTAGAGGCAGTTGTGGAAGTAGAAGAACTCCAGGTTCTTGAACTCGGTCTTGGCGGCGGAGAACAGTTCCTCCACCAGCTTGATGTGCCCGTCCATCGAGCCGCCGATGTCGAGGAACAGCAGGACCTTGATCGTGTTGCGACGCTCGGGCCGCATGCGGATGTCCAGCCAGCCCTGGCGCGCCGTGCCGTCGATGGTGCCGTCGATGTCCAGTTCCTCGGCCGCGCCCAGTCGCGCGAAGCGGCGCAGACGACGAAGCGCCACCTTGATGTTGCGTGTGCCCAGTTCGACCGTGTCGTCCAGGTTCCGGAACTCGCGCTTCTCCCACACCTTGACCGCCCGGCCGTGTTTTCCTGGCCCGCCAATGCGCACGCCTTCGGAATTGTAGCCGCCATGGCCGAATGGGCTGGTCCCGCCCGTGCCGATCCATTTCGAGCCGCCGGAATGCCGTTCGTGCTGTTCCTCCAGCCGCTGTTTCAGCGTCTCCATCAGCTTGTCGAACCCGCCCAACGCCTCGATCTGAGCCTTCTCATCGTCGGTCAGATATTTCTCGTTCAGCAGCCGCAGCCAGTCCTCTGGAATGTCGGTCGTCAGGTCCTCGCCCGCGCCAACTGATTCCACGCCCTCGAACACGGTCCCGAACACTTGGTCGAACCGGTCATAGTGTTTCTCGTCCTTGACCAGGACCGCGCGCGACAGATGATAGAAGGTCTCGACCTCGCGCCCCGCCAGATCGCGATCCATCGCCTCCATCAGATGGAGCCATTCCTTCATCGACACCGGAACCTTGGCGTCGCGCAGGGCGGTGAAGAAGGGCAGGAGCATCAGACGTCGTCCAGGCTGCGGAGGGCCTGATCCAACTCCGGCAGGCTAATGCTGGCGATCAGCCACAGCACGTCTGGCTTCAGCGTCTCGTAGCTGTGCGCTACACGATTGCGTAGATTGACGATGTCTAGCCACGGAATGTCCGGCAGGCGCGTCTTTATGCCGTCGCTCAGGAAGCGTGCGCATTCTCCTGTCCGCAACAGGTTCATGCAGACAGCGTCATAGACCTGCGTCTGACGCATGAAGCCCTCCCGGCCTTCGGTCGCGATGTAGGATTTCACACGACCGGCGGCGTCTAGGATTTCGGCGATCAGGTTCGCGTCGGCCTCGTCAGACAAGGATCAGGTCTTTCTCCACCTTGGTCCGTACATAGGGCCGCATGACTTCCCAAGAACAGAACTCGACCGGCGTTTCCAGTCGCTCAGCCAGGAGGCGTTCCGTGGTCAGAAACTCGATGCCCATGGGCCGGGATGTATCCACCAGCAGGTCCACATCGCTGTCCGGCCCCGCTTCGTCGCGGGCGTAGCTGCCGAACAGGCGCAGGTTGACGATGCCCTGCTCTTCGAGCCAGGGCTTCAGGTCGCGCAGTTTTTCCAGCAGTTCGGCGCGGGTCATGCGGGCAATATAGTCTATCCACGCCGCAAGATGAACTCGTGGTCGCGCCAGGCGCCGACGGGATACTCGTATTCGCCCGCCTTCTCGAAGCCGTATGCGGCGTAGAGGCGCTGAGCCTTGTCGTTGCCGCTCCAGACGCCGATCCACAGCGGGCCGTCGGTGTTGGTTTCCATCCAATCCAGCGACAGGGTCAGCAGTGTTGTCCCCAACCCAAGCCCTTGGGCGGTCTTCGACACATAGAGGCGGCGAAGCTCCATATGTTCGGGCCGGGCCTCGGGGTGAGGCAGGCCGTTGGGGCCGGCGTTTGAGAAGGCCAGCAGTTCGCCGTCCCGTTCCGCCACCCACCAGGCGGCGCCCAGCTCGGCCAGCTTCTTCAGCGTCGGTTCCACATTGAAACTGGCGTCGAGGAAGGCGTTCAGATCGGTCTGGGGATAGGGGATGCCGAACCCCTCGACGAAGGTATCGATGAAGGTCTGGCGGCCCAGTGCGCCCAAGGCGGCGGCGTCTTCGGGGCGGGCAGGGCGGATCACGATCTCGGTCATGATCCGCCCATAGAGGCAGAGATCAAAAGCCGTCCAGCGCGATCTTGCCGATGGTCGCGCCGCTTTCCAGCTGGCGGTGACCCTCAAGCAGATCTTCGACCGACAGCGCGCCCAGGTTTTTGGTCAGGGTGGTGCGGATGGCGCCAGCGTCCACCAGGCGCGAAACCTCCGTCAGCAACCGGTGCTGTTCGATCATGTCCGGGGTCTGCTGCAACGGTCGGGCGAACATGAACTCCCACACGAAGCCCGCCGCCTTCTGCTTCAACAGTTCGACCGGCAGCCCCTTGAAGTCATCGATGGCGCCGATCACGCCCTGCACCGCCACCGCGCGGGCCAAGGCTTCGAAATGGGCCTGGGTGTGGGTCAAGGATGCGATATATTTCGGGGCGCGTTCACCGGCGGCCGTCAAGGCTTCATCGATCGGGCCGGAGTGATCGATCACCGCGTGGGCGCCCAGGTCCAGGCACCATTGGCGGGTGTCGGGACGCGACGCGGTGGCGACGACCCGCAAGCTGGTGACGGCGCGGGCGATCTGGATCAGGGCCGAGCCGACGCCGCCTGCGCCCCCAACGACCAGCAGGGTCTCGTCCTCGTCCTTGCCGGCCTTCAGCCGGTCGAACAGAAGCTCCCAGGCCGTGATCACCGTCAGGGGCAGGGCGGCGGCCTCTGCAAATGTCAGGGACCTGGGCTTGGGGCCGACGATCCGTTCGTCCACAGCCTGGCGTTCTGCGTTGGACCCGGGACGGTCGATCTGGCCGGCATAGAAGACCTCGTCTCCGACTTTGAACAGGCTGGCTTCGTCGCCGACGTCGATCACCACCCCGGCCGCATCATAGCCCAGGATGCTGGTCTGGCCTTCCTCGGGCTGTCTGCTGCCGCGCACCTTGGTGTCCACGGGGTTCAGGCTGACGGCCTTGACCTGAACCAGCAGGTCGCGCGGGCGAAGGCTCGGTTCGGGCGCGTCGAAGGCGACTAGGGCGGCGGGGTCGGTCGCGGGGCGGGGGCCGGTCGTGCCAATGGCCTTCATGACGATCTCCTCGGGTTTGTTTCGTCGCCTTGCAAATCGGCTTGCGATAGGCTGGCCGCAAGGCGCATCCAAGAAATGACGAACCTGCCATGACGCACCTGCCAATCTTCACCCACCCGTCGATGCTGTCTCACGCGCCCGGCGCGGGACATCCCGAAAGTCCCGAGCGGCTGAAGGCGGTGCTGGACGCCTTAGCCGACGCCGGGCTCGCCGGCGACCGACGCGCCGCCAACTCGGCCGAGGTCGCGGATCTGGAGCGGGTGCATCCGGCCGCCTATGTCGCACGCTTGTTGGAGGCGTCGCCGGTCGAGGGCATGATCCAGCTGGACGCCGACACCGTGCTTTCGCCCGGAAGCGTGCCGGCCGCGCGGCTGGCGGCGGGGGCGGCGATCGACGCGGTGCGGGCCGTGGCGCGGGGCGAGATGAACCGCGCCTTCGCCGCCGTGCGCCCGCCGGGCCACCATGCCGAGCCGGATCGGGCCATGGGGTTCTGCCTGTTCTCCTCCGTCGCTGTCGCGGCGCGGGTGGCTCAATCCGAAGGGATGGCGCGGGTGGCGGTGGTGGATTTCGATGTTCACCACGGCAACGGCACCCAGGCGGCGTTCGAAGACGACGATAGCCTGTTCCTGGCCTCTATCCACCAGATGCCGCTCTATCCCGGCACGGGCGCGGCGTCTGAAACGGGCGTCGGCAATATCGTCAACGCCCCGGTGGCGCCCCATGCGGCGCGTGAAAGCTGGCGCGCGACCTTCGCCGGCGGTCTGATGCCGGCGCTGGAATCGTTTCGGCCGGACCTGATCCTGATCTCGGCCGGTTTCGACGCCCACAGGCGCGATCCGCTGGCGCATCAGTCGCTGGAGGCCGAGGATTTCGCCTGGGCGACACGTGCAATTCTGGAGGTGGCGCGCCGGACGTGTTCGGGCAAGGTTGTGTCGGCGCTTGAGGGCGGTTACGACCTTGAAGGACTAGGCCGCTCTGCGGTCGCCCACGTCGCCGCACTCGGGGAGGACTGAGGACGCATAACGCCTTGAAACCAAAGGCCCGTCCGTTTGTCATGTCAGCCCCCGCCCTGTCCCTCGATTCGACCGAACCGTCCGTGTCCCCGCCTGATGCCGCGCCATCCGTCGGCGCGCTCGTGGCCCTGCGTCCCGGCGCCATCATCCTGACGCGCCACGGCGAGCCGGCCCTGTCGCGCAAATGCATGATCACGGCGCGCCAGTACGGGGAGTGGTGGGCGAAATACGAGATCGGCGGCCTTCTGGCCGGTCAGACGCCGCCGCCCGAACTGGTCGCCGCCGCCCAAGGCGCCGGCGCCATCTACGCCTCCACCCGCCAGCGCGCCCAGGAAACCGCCGCCGCCGCCGCCGCCGGGCGCGAGGTCATGGCCGACGTGATGTTCATCGAGGCGCCCCTGCCGCCGCCGCCTATCCCGGAATGGATCAAGCTGTCGCCCAAATGGTGGGGCGTGGTGTCGCGCTTCTGGTGGCACGCCTTCGACCATCACGACGGCCAGGAAACGCGCGCCCAGGCCGAGGCGCGGGCCGATCAGGCGGCGCAGAAGCTGATCGCGCGGGCCGAGAGCGGCCAGGACGTGCTGGTCTTCGCCCACGGCTATTTCAACCATATGGTCGGTCGTGCGCTGAAGGGCGACGGCTGGAAACTGGTCCACAACCAGGGCTTCAAATACTGGTCTCAGCGTCGTTACGAGAAGCGATAGCTGCTTCTGACGTTGATGCGGCGAGTGCGCCCGATTAGGGTCCGCGCCATGACCGACACCGCCGCCGCCATCCCCGCCGATCTCAGCTTCGAAGACGCCCTGCAGCGCCTGGAGACCATCGTGTCCCGCCTGGAATCCGGCCAGGCGCCGCTGGAAGAATCCATCGCCTTGTATGAAGAGGGCGCCAAGCTGAAGGCCCACTGCGAGGCGCGCCTGAAGGCGGCCCAGCTGCGCGTCGAAAAGATCGTCGTCGGCCCCGATGGCCAGGCCAAGGGTGTCGAGGCGGCGTCGTTCGAATGAACGGTCGCTCTTCGTGAACCGCGTCATCGCCGCCAACTCGCCCGAGCAGGCGGTGATCGATCGTGTGGCCGAGGTCGCTGATCTGGTCACGGTCGCTCTGGATGAACTGCTGCCACGCGCCGAAGGCCCCGAATCGCGCCTGACCGAGGCGATGCGTTATGCGGCGCTCGGCCCCGGCAAAAGGTTGCGGCCGTTCTTTGCGCTGGAGGCCGCACGTCTGTTCGACATCGACGAGCGGTCGGTGCTGCGCGCTGCCTGCGCCCTGGAATGCGTCCACGCCTACAGCCTGGTTCACGACGACCTGCCGTGCATGGACGACGACGACATGCGCCGGGGCCGACCCACCGTTCACCGCGCCTATGACGAGGCGACGGCGGTGCTGGCCGGGGATGCGCTTCAGACCGCCGCCTTCGACATTATCCTGCACGAGGACACCCATGACGATGCGGCCGTGCGCTGCGAACTGGCGGCGCGGCTGTCGCTGGCGTCCGGCGCAAGGGGCATGGCGGGTGGTCAGATGATCGATCTGCTGGGCGTGCGCGACGACCTGGGCGGCGTCGCGCGGATGCAGCGGCTGAAGACCGGCGCCCTGTTCGCCTATGCGTTCGAAATCCCGCTGATCATCGCCGACGCCTCCATGTCGCAGCAGCACGCCCTAATCAGCTTCGCTCACGATGTCGGCCTGGCCTATCAGATCGTCGACGACCTGCTGGACGCCGAAGGCTCGGCCGAGGAGATGGGCAAGGCGGCGGGCGGCAAGGACGCGGCCCTGGGCAAGACCAACTTCGTCACCCTGCTGGGCCTGGAAGCAGCGCGACACAGGGTCGCGCATCTCGCCAACCAGGCCCGGTCGCACCTGGAGCCGTTCGGCGACGAGGCCGAAATCCTCAGGGCCAGCGTGGACTTTGTGCTAAAGCGCCGGTCCTGATACGAAACGTTGACGCGACCTGCGGGTTGATCAATCAGACTTTCCAAGGTTTTTCGGCTGATGCCCGACACCCCGCTTCTCGACACCGTCAATTTCCCGGCCGACACTCGGGCCTTCGACATCGCCCAGCTGAAACAGCTGGCGCAGGAAGTGCGCGCCGAAACGATCGATGCGGTGTCCGTCACCGGCGGCCATCTGGGCGCGGGCCTGGGCGTGGTCGAGCTGACCACGGCGCTTCACCATGTGTTCGAGACGCCCAAGGACATCCTGATCTGGGACGTCGGCCATCAGTGCTATCCGCACAAGATCCTGACCGGGCGACGCGACCGCATCCGCACCCTGCGCCAGGGCGGCGGCCTGTCGGGCTTCACCAAGCGCAGCGAGAGCGAATACGATCCATTCGGCGCCGCCCACGCCTCGACCTCGATCAGCGCCGCCCTGGGCTTCGCCGCCGCGCGCGATCAGAAGGGCGAGAAGAATCGCGTCGTGGCGGTGATCGGCGACGGCTCCATGTCCGCCGGCATGGCTTATGAGGCGATGAACAACGCCGCCGAGGCAACCAGCGGCCAACTGATGGTCGTCCTGAACGACAACGACATGTCCATCGCGCCCCCGGTGGGCGGGATGAGCGCCTATCTGGCCGGCCTGGTGTCGGGCGGGGCGTATCAGAACGTGCGTAGGCTGGGAAAATCCGTCGCCCAGCATCTGCCGCGCCCGTTCCGCAAGGCGGCCAAAAAGGCCGAGGAATATGCGCGCGGCATGGTCACCGGCGGCACCTTCTTCGAGGAGCTGGGCTTCTATTACGTCGGCCCCATCGACGGCCACGACATGGACAATCTGGTGCCGATCCTGAAGAAGGCGGCCGCCATCGAGGACCGGCCCGTGCTGGTTCACGTCGTGACGCAGAAGGGCAAGGGCTATGTCCCCGCCGAAAGCAGCGCCGACAAGCTGCACGCGGTGGTCAAGTTCGACGTGGTGTCGGGCAAACAGGCCAAGGCCATCTCCAACACGCCCAGCTACACCAAGGTGTTCGGGACCGAGCTGATCAAACACGCCAAGGTCGACCCGTCGATCGTGGCGATCACGGCGGCCATGCCGTCGGGCACGGGGCTGGACCTATTCGGCCAGGCCTTCCCCGAGCGGACCTATGACGTCGGCATCGCCGAACAGCATGCGGTGACGTTCGCGGCCGGGCTGGCGGCGGACGGGATGAAGCCGGTCTGCGCCATCTATTCTACCTTCCTGCAACGCGGTTACGACCAGGTGGTGCACGATGTGGCGATCCAGTCGCTGCCGGTGCGGTTCGCCATGGACCGCGCAGGTCTGGTCGGATCGGACGGGGCGACCCATGCCGGGTCGTTCGACATCGGCTTCATGGGGGCGTTGCCCGGCATGGTGCTGATGGCCGCAGCCGACGAGGCGGAACTGGCGGCGATGATTTCGACCAGCCTGTCCATCGACGACCGGCCCAGCGCCTTCCGCTATCCGCGCGGGGACGGCTTGGGCGTGGAGATCCCTGAACTGGCCGCGCCGCTGGAGATCGGCAAGGGTCGGATCGTGCGCGAGGGAACCTCCGTCGCGATCCTCAGCCTGGGCACCCGACTACAGGAATCATTGAAGGCGGCCGACATGCTGGCAGCCCGGGGCGTGTCGGCGACGGTGGCGGACGCCCGTTTCGCCAAGCCGCTGGACGCCGACCTGATCCTGCGTCTGGCGCGTGAGCATGAGGCGTTGATCACGGTCGAGGAGGGCGCCATGGGCGGCTTCGGCGCCTTCGTGCTGCAACTGCTGGCCGAGAAGGGCGCGCTGGATGGCGGGCTCAAGATCCGCACCCTCAACCTGCCCGACGTCTTCCAGGATCAGGATGCGCCGATGGCCATGTACGCTCAGGCCGGTCTGAACGCCGAACACATAGCCGCCGCCGCGCTTCAAGCTTTGGGCGTGTCCGCCAGTCAGGCTGTCCGCGCCTAACGTCCTCAGGCGCGGTCACGAATCCGCATCGCGCCGCGCTCGCCGGTCTCCACCTCGAACCGGCCGGTCGCCCGGATCAGGTCCGAAAGTTTGGCGTAGCCATAGGTGCGCTGATCGAAGTCGGGGTGGGCGTTGCGCAACCGATTGCCGATGCCGCCCACCGCCACCCAGCCGTCGCCGTCCTCGTCCATGTCGGCGATGATGGCCGCGATCAGTCGCGCCGCCTCGGACGGCTTTCGCTTGGTCGCAGGCGCTTCGGCGACCGCCGACTTGGCGCCGGCGTCGACCGGAACCGGCGCGATCAGGTTCTCGGTATAGATGAAGCGGGTGCAGGCCTGGCGGAAGCTTTCGGGCGTCTTCTGCTCGCCGAACCCATAGACGTCGACGCCCTCCTCGCGGATGCGCGCCGCCAACCGGGTGAAATCGGCGTCGGAAGACACTAGGCAGAAGCCGTCGAACCGCCCCGAATGCAGCAGGTCCATCGCGTCGATGACCAGGGCGATGTCGCCCGAGTTCTTGCCCTTTGTATTGGCGAAATTCTGCTGGGGCTGGATGGCGAAACGGGCCAGCACCCGCGTCCAGCCGGCGATTTGCGGGCTGGCGAAGTCGCCGTAGATGCGCCGCGCCGAGGCCTCGCCCAGGGTGGCGATCTCGCTGAACAGCGCCTCTGCGATCCTGGCGGAGGCGTTCTCCGCGTCGATCAGGACCGCGAGGCGAGGGGCCTTGTCGTCAGCCATGGCGGATCTCCTTTTAATATGAGGCCTGAGCCTACAACTGACCCATCGTATTGTCGTGATCCACGGCCTGTTTCTTCAGCCAGCCGACGAAGGCGGTCGCACTGGGCGACGGCGGCCGGTCGCGCGGCTGGACGACATAATAGGCGAACCCGACAGCTTCTGAGCCGTCCGGGAAGGGCGCCACCAGCCGCCCCGACGCCAGGTCCGCCTGGGCCAGGGTGCGTTTGGCCAGGGCCACGCCGCGTCCCGATATGGCGGCTTCGATCAGCAGGCCCGACTGGTTGAAGCGTGAGCCCCGACGCGGATCGGGATGGCGAATGCCGCGCGCCTTCAGCCACATGGCCCAGTCCGGTCGGCTGGGATCGCCGTCGTTGGACATGTCGTGCAGCAGGGTATGGCCGATCAGGTCGCCCGGCTTGCGGATCGGCTTGTCGCCGTCCATCAGCGATGGGGCGCAGACAGGCAGCACTGTTTCCGTCATCAGCCGATCGACTGTCAGGCCCGGATAGTCGCCGGGGCCATAGCGGACGGCTAAGTCCACCTTGCCCTCGGTCAGGTCGGCCGGCTCCATGTCGGCCGAGATCCACAGCTCGATTTCCGGGTGAGCGGTGTGGAAGTCGTCCATGCGCGGCATCAGCCATTTGGAGGCGAAGCCGGGCGCCACGCTGATCGACACCTGTTTGCGGCGCGGCGGCTCGCGCAGCAGGGCCGAGGCGTCCATCAGCCGTTCGAACCCCTCGCGCAGCAGCGGCACGGAGGATCGGCCTAGATCGGTCAGTTGAAGCCCGCGCGCCTCGCGCACGAACAACGGCCCGCCGACGATGTCCTCCAGCAGACGTATCTGCTGGCTGACCGCGCCGGGCGTCACCGACAGTTCGTCGGCGGCGCGCGAGAAGTTCAGATGCCGCGCAGCAGCCTCGAAGGCGCGCAGGGCGTTGAGCGGGAGCAGGGATCGGACCATCGCGGATAGAAATCCTATCAACGAGACAAAGGCAATCTGGTTTGCGGCTCTGGACGCGGAAGCCGAAGGTTCGTGACCTGCCGTCGTCCCTGTTTCCTCTCCCGACGGCCCTGAAAGCAAGACGATGCGTGTATTCCTCGCCTCCATTCCGCTGGAGGCCGCAAAGATCGTGATCATCGGCGGCGGCGAGCCCGCTCTGGCCAAGCTGCGACTGTTCCTCAACACCCCGGCCGAGGTGGTGTGGTTTGCGCCCGACGGCGCGCCCCCGAAGATCGAGACGCCGTTGACGGCGCCCGAGCCAGTGCTGCACGCGCCGCAGGCTGGCGACCTGGCGGGCGCGCGGCTGGTCTTCATGGCGCTGGACGATGCGGACGAACTGACGCGGCTGGGCGCGCTGGCGCGGGCGGCGGGCGCCCAGGTCAATGTGGTGGACAAGCCGCATCTGAGCGATTTCCAGACCCCGGCCCTGATCGACCGCGACGAGGTGGTGATCGGGGTCGCCACTGGCGGATCGGCCCCCATCCTGGCGCGCGACATCCGCACGGCGATCGAGGGCGTGCTGCCCGCCGGTCTGGCCAATGTGGCGCGGCTGGCGCGCGAGTTGCGCGACACGGTCAAGGCCAGCGTGCCGGACTTCATGGCGCGCCGCCGGTTTTGGGAAAAGGCCTTCCGGGGTCCGGCCGCGACGCTGGCGGCCGAAGGTCGGACGGCCGAGGCGCGGCGCGAGATGCTGCGCCTACTGAACTCGGCTGCGCCGGAACAGGGTGTGGTCCATATCGTCGGCGCGGGACCGGGCGATCCTGAACTGCTGACGCTGAAGGCGTTGCGGGTTTTGCAGGACGCCGATGTGATCATCCATGACCGTCTGGTGCCCGAGGCGGTGCTGGAGCGGGCGCGCCGCGACGCCAAGCGGCTGTATGTCGGCAAGGCGCGTGGCGAACATTCGGTGCCGCAGGACCAGATCGAGGCCCTGATGATAGAGGAGGCCAAGGCCGGACACCGGGTCGTGCGGCTGAAGGGCGGCGATCCCTTCGTCTTCGGTCGCGGCGGCGAGGAACTGGATGCCATGCGGGCGGCCGGCGTCCCGGTCTTCGTCGTACCCGGCGTGACGGCGGCCCTGGCCTGCGCGGCCTCGGCGGGCATTCCCCTGACCCATCGCGACCACGCCCAGGCGGTGACCTTCGTAACGGCCCAGGCCAAGCCGGGCGGGGTTGACGCCGACTGGACGCGGCTGGCGGGGCCGAACCACACCCTGGCCATCTACATGGGGTCGGACCGGGCCGAGGAGACGGCGGACAAGCTGATCGCGGCCGGGCGACTGGGCTCGACCCCCGTCGCCATCGTCGAGAACGGCAGCCGACCGGACGAGCGGGTTCTGACCGGCCGACTGGACGGGCTGGGCGCCCTGGTGCGCGGCGCCAATCTGACGGGGCCGGCCCTGTTGTTCGTCGGCGAGACCGCGGCCTTCTCTGCGGCCCAGTTGGACGTTCGAGCGGAGGTCGCGGCGTGAAGATCGTCACCGCAAACCGTCTGTCGGACGGCCGCGTCATCTATGCGGGCGTCGACAACCAGCCGGTCGAGCGCATCGATCAGGCCTCGGTGCTGGACGAGGCAACGACAGACATCGTGCTGGCCGAGGTCGCCGGACGGCCCGATGTGTTCGTCAATCCCTACGCCGTCGAAGTGGAGGGCCATACGCCCTCGGGCCGAGATCGGCTGAAGGAGCGCATCCGTTCGGCCGGGCCGACCGTGGGCCACAGCGTCGCGGGAGGCGTCGCCTGATGTATCGCTATGACGAGTTCGACCATGCCCTGGTGCGCGAACGGGTCGAGGAGTTTTCCGACCAGGTGGCGCGGCGCGCGTCCGGCGCCCTGAGCGAGGACGAGTTCAAACCGCTGCGGCTGATGAACGGCGTCTATCTTCAACTGCACGCCTATATGCTGCGGGTCGCCATTCCCTATGGAACGTTCAACAGCCGCCAGATGCGCCGGTTGGGCCATATCGCGCGCACCTATGACAAGGGCTACGGCCACTTCACCACGCGCACGAACATCCAGTACAACTGGCCCGCCCTGACCGACCTGCCGGCCATGCTGCGCGATCTGGCCGAGGTCGAGATGCACGCCATCCAGACCAGCGGCAACTGCATCCGCAACACTACGACGGACGTCTTCGCCGGAGCCGCCGACGACGAGATCGGGGATCCGCGCCCTTGGTGCGAGATCATCCGCCAGTGGTCCACCATCCACCCCGAATTCTCCTTCCTGCCGCGCAAGTTCAAGATCGCGGTGATCGGCGCCGAGAAGGACCGGGCGGCGATCCGCACCCATGACGTCGGTCTGCAGATCGTGAAAGGCGAGGATGGCGGAACCGCCTTCCGCGTCTTCGTCGGCGGGGGCCAGGGGCGTCTACCGCACATCGCGCAGGAGATCGCGTCGACCATTCCGGCGGCGGACCTGCTGGCCTATCTGACCGCCATTCTGCGGGCCTGGAACCTGCTGGGGCGACGCGACAACATCCACAAGGCGCGGATAAAGATCCTGGTCGCTTCGCTGGGCATCGAGGCCTTCCGCGAAGAGGTGGACAAACACTACGCCACCCTGCGCCACGAGGATCTACGCATCCCCGAGGACGAGGCCGCCCGGATCCAGACCTATTTCGCGCCTCCGCCGTTCGAGGCCCTGCTCAAGGCCAGCGCGCGGTTCGACCGCGCCCTGCTGGCCGATCCCGACTTCGCCCGGTTCGCCCGCAACAATGTGCGGCGTCATCGCCAGGCGGGCTACGCCTCGGTGGTGGTGTCGCTGAAGCCGGTCGGCGGGGTGCCGGGCGACATCACGGCGGACCAGATGGACGCGGTTGCGGGCCTGGCCGAGCGCTATTCGTTCGACGAACTGCGCGCCGCCTATGAGCAGAACCTGGTCCTGCCGCATGTGAAGCTGGACGACGTGCCGGCGCTGTGGCGGGCGCTGCGCGAAGTGGGCCTGGCGACAGCCAACGCCGACCTCGCGACCGACGTCATCGCCTGTCCGGGACTGGACTATTGCAGCCTGGCCAACGCCCGGTCGATCCCGGTCGCCCAGGCCCTGTCGAAGCGGCTGGCGGACATGGACTATCAGGAACGGCTGGGTCCGGTCCGGATCAATATGAGCGGCTGCATCAACGCCTGCGGTCACCACCACGTCGGCCACATCGGCGTGCTGGGCGTCGATCGCAAGGGCGAGGAGTATTACCAGATCACCGTCGGTGGTTCGCCCGACGAACAGGCCGCCCTGGGCGACATCGTCGGCAAGAGCCTGCCCGCCGACGAGGTCGCGCCCGCGATCCAGCGCACCCTGGACCGCTACCTGCAAATCCGCGCCGACGGGGAACGGTTCATCGACACGGTGCGCCGCGTCGGTCCCGATCCCTTCCGCGACGCCATATACGAGACGCTCAATGCAACGGCTTGAAGGCATTCAGAACGGGCTGCGCCTGTCGGTGACGACCTCGCTGGAAGAGGTCGAGGCGGCCGCCGTCAATGAAGACACTCTGGTGCTGGAGTTCGAGGCCTTCCGCGACGGGCGCGGCTTCTCGCTGGCGGCCGTGCTGCGCGAGCGGGGCTATGCCGGACGTCTGATCGCGGCGGGCAAGGTGCTGCCGGATCAGGCGCGGCATCTGCGGCGTTCGGGCTTCGACGCGGTGGAATTGGCGCCCGGAGCCGACGCCTCGGCCTGGGACCGGATGGATCAGGCGTTCAGCGGATCCTATCAGCCCGCCGTCGATCCCGCGCCCACCATCTGGCAGCGTCGGCGTGCGGCGTCCAACGACCGCGATCTGGACGCGTTGGCTGATCGGCTGAACCGCGAGACAGCGGGCAAGGACGCGTCCGAAATCGTGAAGACGGCGCTGGACCCCGCGCTGGGTCTGCGGGTCGGCGCCATCTCGTCCTTCGGGGCAGAGTCCGCCGCCTTACTGGACATCATCGCCAGCGAGGACAAGGCCGTGCCGGTGGTCTTCCTGGAAACCGGCCAGCATTTCCTGCAGACCCTGTCCTATCGCACCCAACTGACCAAGGCCCTGGGCCTGACCGACGTGCGGCTGGTCACGCCGGATGCGGGCGAGAAGGCGACGCTGGATGCGCGCGACGATCTTTGGAAAACGAACGCCGACGCCTGCTGCGACCTGCGCAAGGTGCGACCCCTGGCGCGGGCGACGGCCGGGTTCAACGCCGTCATCACCGGCCGAAAACGCTATCAGGCCGCGACGCGGGCCAAGCTGAAACCGTTCGAGGTGCTGGACGGGGTGCTGCGGATCAATCCGCTGGCGGACTGGGACGCCGACGACGTCGAGGCCTGGCTGGACGAGAACGACCTGCCGCGTCACCCGCTGGTCGAGCAGGGCTATCGCTCGATCGGCTGCTGGCCCTGCACCCGCGCGGTTCAGGACGGCGAAGATACGCGCGCCGGGCGCTGGTCGGGGATGGACAAGGTCGAGTGCGGCATCCACCTAGGCAGGCGTCAGGTCGCGGCCTGATCTTCTCCCCTTCGACCTCGCCTGAAAGCTGAAACGTGTCCGTCACCAAGTCCGTCATCGACCTGATCGGCAATACGCCGCTGGTGCGCCTGAATCGCCTGTCCGACGCGACGGGCTGCGAAATCCTGGGCAAGGCCGAGTTCATGAACCCCGGCGGCTCGATCAAGGACCGCGCCGCCCTGTCGATCGTCCAAGGCGCGCGGGCGTCCGGTGCTCTGAAGCCCGGCGGGACCATCGTCGAGGGGACGGCCGGCAACACGGGTATCGGCCTGGCTCTGGTCGGCGCGGCCCTGGGCCATCCGGTGGTCATCGTGATCCCGCGCACCCAGTCGGAAGAGAAGAAGTCGGCTATCCGGTCGCTGGGCGCGCGCCTGGTCGAGGTGGACGCCGCCCCCTTCTCCAGCCCCAACCATTTCGTCCATTATTCCGGGCGTCTGGCGTCTGAGCTGAACGACAGCGAAGAGGCCGGCGCGATCTGGGCCAACCAGTTCGACAATACCGCCAACCGCGAGGCCCACTACACGACTACGGGCCCGGAGATTTGGGCTCAGACCGACGGCAAGGTCGACGCCTTCGTCTCGGCCGTCGGGTCAGGCGGCACGATTTCCGGCGTCGCGGCCTATCTGCGCGAACAGAAGCCGGACGTGACCATCGCCCTGGCCGACCCGGCCGGCGCGGCCATGTTCAACTGGTTTAACAATGGGGAGATGACGGGCGAGGGTTCGTCCATCACTGAGGGCATCGGGGTCGCTAGGATCACCGGCAACCTGGAGGGCTTCCGGCCCGATCACGCCTATCGGATCGAGGATGCGGAGTTCCTGCCGATCCTGTTCGACCTGGTGAAATATGAAGGTCTGTCGCTGGGCGGCTCGGCCGGGGTCAACGTCGCCGGCGCCCTGCGGTTGGCCAATGAGATCGGGCCGGGCAAGACCATCGTCACCTGCCTGTGCGATCCGGGCTCGCGCTATGCGTCCAAGCTGTTCAACCCGGAATTCCTGCGGTCGAGGGGGCTGCCGGTTCCGAACTGGGCGTAAACGCATCGTCTCCTCCCCATGAAATGGGGAGGGGGACCGCGAAGCGGTGGAGGAGCTCTTCAAGTCCCACTGAAACCGGTGATGCGGTGCAGAACCCCTCCGTCGCGGCGCTGAAGGAGCGCCGCGCCACCTCCCCGCTTCGCAGGGAGGAGACAGGTTGGTTACTTCGCCTTCTGCTCCGCGATCCACGCATCCATGCGCTGGTCCAGCAGCGCCAGCGGCAGCGGGCCTTCGACCAGCAGAGCGTCGTGGAAGGTTCGCACGTTGAACTTCGGCCCCAGTTCCCGCTCGGCCCGCGCCCCAATCTCGCGCAGACGGATCTCGCCGATCTTGTAGGCCGTGGCCTGTCCGGGCCAGCCGATATAGCGCTGAAGCTCGGTCTCGATATTGTGCGGCGCCAGAGCCGAATTGTCGCGGAAGCAGGCGCGGGCCTCCTCCTCGGTCCAGCCCATCCAGTGCAGGCCGGTGTCGGCCACCAGACGGCAGGCGCGCCACATCTCGTAGGACAGGCGGCCGAACCGTTCGTAGGGCGTGCGGTAGAAGCCCATCTCCTCGCCCAGATATTCGGCGTAAAGCCCCCAGCCCTCGGTATAGGCGCTGACATTGGCCTGACGCCGGAAATAGGGTTGGCCGGGCGCCTCTTGCTGCAGGGCGATCTGGAGGTGGTGGCCGGGCACGGCCTCGTGCAGGGTCAGGGCCGGCAGTTCATATAGCGGGCGCTGGTCCAGCTTGGACGTGTTGACGATATAATGGGCGGCGACGCCGTTCTGCATCGAACCGCCGTTATAGCGGCCGGTGGTGTAGTTTTCCTCGATCTGCGGCGGCACGGGCTGCACGTCATAGGTCAGGCGGGGCAGGGTGGCGAACAGGGGCGGCAGGCCGCCGTCGGCGCGCTTGGCCATCTCTGACGCCTGTTGCAGCAGGGCCTCGCGGCTGGTCGCATAGAACTGTGGATCGGTGCGCAGGAAGTTCAGGAAGCCGGCGAAGTCGCCGGTCCAGCCCGACGCCTTCATCTCCACCTCCATGCGCGCGCGAATGCGGGCGACTTCGTCCAGGCCGATCTGATGAATCTGGTCCGGCGTCAGGTCGGTGGTCGTGTGGCCGCGCACCAGATAGGCGTATAGCGCCTTGCCGCCGGGCCGATTGCCGATGCCTGGCTCGACCGGCGCCTTGGGCAGATAGTCGGTCTCTAGGAAGGCCAGCCAAGCCTGGCGAGCAGGCAATATCGCCTCCGAAACCGCCGCCGTCGCCGCTGCGGTTAGACGATCCTTCTCGGCCTGGGGTGCTGTCGAGGGCAGGGTTGTCAGGGGTTTCAGCAGCGGCTCGGCGTCCGGCTTGATCGCCACATCGTTGCGCGCCAGCGTCAGGGCGCTCTCTGTCACGGACCGGGCCTGAATCAGGCCGGTGTCCAGGCCGCGCCGGGCGTTGGCCGTCGTCTGGGCGTAGATGGTTCCGAAGCCCCGGATGCGTTTGATATAGGCCTCGGCCTCCGCCACCGAGTTCAGGCGGGTGCTACCGCCGACATACAGCGCCCAGGTTCCGGGGCCGCCCTCGGCGTCGAAGGCCAGGCGGCTGGTGTCGTAATCCAGCCCTTCGAGGCTGCGGTTCAGGGTGTAGAGCAGGAAGGCGTGGTTGATGCCGCCGGCGTGGGAAAGACTTGCCGGGTCGATGGCGTTCAGCCGCCGAACGAAGCCTTCCAGCGGCGCGCGCTGGGCCAGTTCGAACGTGCGCGACAGGTCCGGAACCCGGCCCATCGCCTCCACATCGCCTTCGCCGCTGGCCGAGAAGGGATCGACGGACTTCAGATAGGCTTCGTAATCGACGATCAGAGTGTTCAACGCCGTGTCCGCCGCCGTGGACGCGACGGCAGCGGGCGGCGTCTGCGCCACGGCGACCAGCGGCGACGTACTCGCGAGCAAGGCCGCAACGGCCAAATGGGAAAACTTCATCACGCCCCTCCTGTTAGGGGGCGCACGCAAGCCGAGCGTGACCGATGCGTCAACCGCAGACGGTGAAGAACTGCTCGATTCCCGCCTTGGCTGCCGGATGGGCGGCGTAGATGTGGCGTTCCTCGTCCGACCAGGAGGCGATCCAGCCCAGGCGGCGGAAACGCTGGAAAACCGGATCCTTGGTCGTGGCTCTGGCGGTCAGAAGTTCGCCGTCATGGACGCCCGCCGGTTCGGACGAGGCGCGATAGCGTTCGGTGTCGCCGCCGGATTCGAGATGGATCTCGCGGCCGGGCTTCTCGCTGGCCGCCGTCAGCTCTAAGGCGCCGGAGCCGGCCTGGCAGAGCAGGTGCAGTTTGACCTCGTCGCTATTGGCGACGCCGTAAGCCAGGATCGCCTCCTGCCCGTCGCGGTTCAGGAACCAGTCGTAGCCGGGCATGGGGGCAGGGGCCGAAGACGCCGCCTCCAGATTCGCGACCGGGGCTGGCGCGTTGGTGGCGCAGGCGGCCAGGGCGGACAGGGCGATCAGGGGCAGGATCAGGCGAGACAGACGCATGGGCTTCCTATCCGGCGCAGCGGTCGGCAAAGCGACGAAGCTTGGCCAGGTGAGGGCGTTCGACGGTGATCGTGTCGGCGTCGCCGCCGACCATGATTGTCATGCGGCCGTCTGCGACGAAGGCGGAAAAGGCGGGATGATCGACCGGGATGGCGGTCTCCAGTTTGCCGCCGCGCCCGACGCGGGCCTCGCTGGTGGCGGTCACGCCGCCGGCGGTGATGCGGGCGAAACCGGCCGTCGCATCCTCGCCATAGACCGCGACCGAGACGGCGCCGGACCCCGGCTGGCACTGTAAGGTTGCGCGCAGCTCAGCGGTGTCGGGAATCTCGTTTGCCAGCACCAAGGGCCCGTCGCCTTCGTACAGGCTCCAGGTCCAGCCGGCCGTTGGCGCCGCCTGCATGCCGACCGCCATCGCGGCGGAAAGAATAAGCATCATGTGTCAGCCCCCGCCGACAACGCGCATCGTCGCGTCGCCCTTAATGTCGTCAGACCCGGCTGTAACCGCAATAGACCAGACCGACGCATCAAGGCTGAACGCGGTTATCCGTCAACGGTTCACGACAGTGGATCAGAACGGGCTGAACCGCTCCACCAAGGCCTGACCCACCGGCGGGGCCTGGACGCGGCTGACGTCGCCGCGACCGCCGTAGGAGATGCGGGCCTCGGCGATCTGGGTGTGATTGATGGCGTTGGCGGACGAAATGTCCTCGGGCCGCACGATGCCGGCGACGGTCAGTTCGCGGACCTCGCGGTTGGTGCGCACTTCCTGCCGACCCTGGATCACCAGATTGCCGTTGGCCAGGACGTCCGTGACGACGGCGGCGATGGTCAGCGACACTTTTTCAGCGCGATTGACCGTACCGGAGCCTGCCGATTTCAGGTCGCCCTCCATGCCGACCATGGCGGAAGGATCGAAACCGCCGGGGAAGGCGCGACCCAGGCTGCTTTCCAGGCCGAACAGGTTGGAGACGCCGCTGGTGATGTTGTTGGAGCGCGAACGTTGTGTCGAGTTCTGGGTCTGGGCCCGGTCGTCGATGTCGATCTTGACCGTCAGGATGTCGCCGATGTGGCGCGCGCGCTGGTCGCCGAAGAATGTGCGGGCGCCGGTGCGCCACAGGCTGTTGGCGCTGGCGGGCGCGGTCTCGCGCGCTGGCAGATAGGCCTGCTGCGCCGGGATCAGGGCGGCGGGATAGCCGATGGGGGCCAGTTCAGGACCGCGCACCGTCTCGGCGACGGTCGAGCAGGCGGCCAGCGGGGCTAGGACGGCGAGGATCAGGATGGCTTTACGCATGACGAGGATTCCCTAGCGGGCGGCGAACTGTTGGGGATTGGCGCGGGCGGCATCGCCGGCGGGGCCGGCGATGGCCTGGCCGGGACCGGAGGCGACCGCGTCGATGACGCGGTTGGAGGTGGTGTTCATGATGGCGACGGGCTCGCCCAGAGCCGCGCTGCGCATGGCCTTGCCCATGACGGCGAGGTTCACGCCGCCGACCTGATAGGTGACGCGGACCATGTCATTGCGGGCGATGACCTGGGACGCGGCGCCGGGGCGATAGGCGGCGCGGGCGATAGGCTGGACTGCGGATTGCGCCACAGGTTGGAACGCCGCGTCCGACGCCGTCTGGACTGGACCGGCGGCGCGACGCACGGCGACGCGGCGCAGGCCGTTGGGGTTGCTCCAGTCGAGACCAGCCTGGCGGGCCAGGGCCTGAAGCTGGCCGGCTTCCAGCACGACCGAGGGGCCAACGCGCTCGGCGACGGCGACATCGGCGGCGGCGCCCGCGCCTTCGAACAGGTCGCCCAGGGTGACCCGGCCGTCGTCATCGACGGGATTGGCGCGCAGGACGACGGGGCTGGCGAATGCGGCGCTGGAGACGGCGCTGACGGCGGCGGTGAGCAGGAGAGAGCGGATCAGAGTCATGGCTCAGCCCTTCACTTGCGAGGCGACCGACAGCATCTGGTCGGCGGTGCTGATGACCTTGGAGTTCATCTCGTAGGCGCGTTGGGCCACGATCAGGGCGCTGATCTCCGATACGGCGTCCACGTTCGAAGACTCCGTATAGGCCTGCATGACCTGGCCGAAACCGATGTCGCCGGGCGTGCCGACGATGGCCGGACCCGAGGCGGCGGTTTCCAGCAGCAGGTTGTCGCCGATGGCTTCCAGGCCGGCTTCGTTGAAGAAGTTGGCCAGTTCGATTTGGCCGACCGTGGTCGGGGCCGTCTGGCCGTCCTGCGTCACCTGAACCAGGCCGGTCTTGGAGATCGACAGCTTGGTGGTGTCCTGTGGGATGGTGATGGCCGGTTCCAGCAGATAGCCGTCGTCGGTGACGATCTGGCCTTCCGGGCTGACCTGCAGGTTGCCGGCGCGGGTATAGCCGATCTCGCCCGAGGGCAGGGTGATCTGGAAATAACCCTTGCCGTCGATGGCCATGTCGTAGGGGTTGCCGGTCGCCTGGGGCGTGCCCTGTTCGGTGACCCGGTAAACCGCGCCGGCCTTGACGCCCGCGCCGATCTGGATGCCCGTCGGAACCACGGTGCCGGCGGACGAGGACTGGGCCCCCATGCGTTCGACGTTCTGGTAGAGCAGGTCCTGGAACTCGGCGCGCTGCTTCTTGAAGCCCACCGTGTTCATGTTGGCGATGTTGTTGGAGATGACCTCCACGTTCAACTGCTGGGCGGCCATGCCCGAGGCGGCGGTGCGAAGTGCGCGCATTGTCCGGGGCTCCCTTAAGCGGCCTTGCCGAGGCGCTCGACGGCGCGACGGCTAAGGTCGTTGGTGTTTTCGATCATGCGCGAAATGCTCTCGTAGGCGCGGCTGATCTCGACGAGATTGGTGATTTCGATCAAGGAGTTGACGTTGGACGATTCCAACGACCCCTGATGGACCTGGGCGTCCGCCGCCTCGATCGGCTGGGTGTTGGAGTTGTTGCGGTACAGGCTGTCGCCGCCCTTCTCCAGGACGCCCAGCGCCTCGAATCGTACGACCGACAGACGGCCGGTGACCTGGCCTTCCTGGGTGATGGTGCCGTCGGCGCCGACGCTGGGTGCGCCCAGGTTGGGGTCCAGAACGATCTCGGCCCCGCCGCCCAGGACAGCCTGGCCTTGCTTGGTGGTCAGGCGGCCTTCCGGGTCCATGGTGAAGGCGCCGTCGCGGGTGTAGGCCTCGCCGTTCGCGCCGTCGCGCACGGTGAAGAAGGCGCCTTCGCCGGCGATGGCGAAGTCCAGGGCGCGGCCGGTCTGCTGCATCGACCCCTGGCCGAAATCGCGGCCCACGCCGTTGTCCAGCACGAAGCTGGCCGAGGGACGGATGGAGTCGTTGCGAGCGCGCTGGCCGATCTCGGTCCCCAGCATCAACTGCTCGACCTTGAAACCGGTCGTGTTGGCGTTGGCGACGTTGTTGGCCACGATGTCCAGCTCGCGGCGCAGCGTCATCTGGCGTGACAGTCCAATATAGGCGGCGTTTTCCACGAGTGGCGTGCTCCTTCGCTCTCGTCTCTCGCAACGGCCGTGCCAACAGGGTTAATCCAGGCGGAATGCGGGTTTGAGCGCCATCGACCCTCAGATGACCCGGCAAATCCTGCCCATTGTAAACGTCGCGTTAACCAAACCCGACGATCCTCGTCATGAGAGAGTCTCCGGGGCGCGCGCATGTTCAAGTTTGGCAAGAAGAAGGGCGATCCGGCTGCGGACGCCAATCTGCCTGCCGTGAAGGAGGGCGAGACCGCCGTCGAAGGCGACGACGCCGCCGCACCCAAGAAAAAGAAGCTGCCGCTGCTGTTCATCATCGCGCCGGTCGCGCTTTTAGTGCTGGGCGGCGGCGGGGCCGCCGCCTTCTTCATGCTGAAGCCCAAGCCCGCAGAGGCGCACGGCGCCGAGGCCGAAGCGGGTCACGGCGAAGAGAAGGCGGACAAAAAGGCCGAACACGGCAAGGAAGAGAAGAAGGAAGCCGGCGGTCACGGCGGCGGCGCAGAAGGCGGTGCGGCGGACCCGTCTCTGGGCGTCATTGCGCCGGGACCTGACGGCGTCACCTTCTACACCCTGCCGGACATGGTCATGAACATTCAGTCGCCCGACGGTCGTCCGACCTTCCTGAAGCTGAAGTTGACGCTGGAGATGCACGACGCCGAGGTGGCGACGCATCTGCAGGAAGAGATGCCGCGCCTGCAGGACATGTTCACCGGCTTCGTGCGTGAGCTGCGCCCCGAGGACCTGAGCGGTTCGGCCGGCACCTATCAGCTGCGGGCGGAGATCCTGCGCCGCGTCAATCTGATCGCCGCGCCGGGCAAGATCGACGCCGTGCTGATCGAAGAAATGCTGGTGCAATAGGCATGACCGACGCAGCCCAGCTCGACCCGTTCGGTGGTCTCGGCGATCCCGGCGACGCCCTGTCCGAACGCGTCCTGAACCAGGATGAGATCGACAGCCTGCTGGGCTTCGACCTGGGCGACGATGACGGCTCCGAACGCTCGGGCATCCGGGCCATCATCAACTCCGCGCTCGTCAGCTACGAGCGGCTGCCGATGCTGGAGATCGTGTTCGACCGCCTGGTGCGGTTGATGACGACCAGCCTGCGTAACTTCACCTCCGACAACGTCGAAGTCAGCCTGGACAACATCTCGTCTATCCGGTTCGGCGACTATCTGAACTCGATCCCGCTGCCGGCCATTCTGGCGGTGTTCCGGGCAGAGGAGCTGGACAACTACGGCCTGCTGACGGTCGATTCCAACCTGATCTATTCGATCGTGGACGTGCTGCTGGGCGGCCGTCGCGGCACGGCGGCGCTGCGGATCGAGGGCAGGCCCTACACCACCATCGAACGCGTGCTGGTGCAGCGGATGGTGGAGGTCGTGCTGAACGACGCCCGCCAGGCGTTCGAGCCGCTGACGCCCGTCCATTTCAACCTGGACCGGCTGGAGACCAATCCCCGCTTCGCCGCCATCGCGCGCCCGGCCAACGCCGCCATCCTGATCAAGCTGCGCATCGACATGGAAGATCGCGGCGGCCGCATAGAGCTGCTGCTGCCCTATGCGACGCTGGAGCCGATCCGCAAGATGCTGCTGCAGCAGTTCATGGGCGAGAAGTTCGGCCGCGACAACATCTGGGAAGGCCACTTGGCCACCGAGATCTGGACGACCGAGACCGAGGTCCGCGCCGTGCTGGACGAACAGCAGATGCCGCTCTCGGCCGTGCTGAACCTCAAGGTCGGCGATACCCTGATGCTGAACGCGACGCCGGATTCCGAGGTCTCGATCCGCGCCGGCTCCATACCCCTGACCACCGGCCGCATGGGCCGCAAGGGTCAGCACATCGCCATACGCGTCGAAGGGCCGGTCAATCCCGAAGCCGCCGCCCGCCTGGGAGTGAATGTCTGATGGTCGGAATGATCATGGACGCGGTGCTGATGCTGCTGCTGGTCGCGGCGGTTGGCTACGGCATCAAGCTGGAACGCAAGCTGGCCGCCCTGCGCGCCGGACAACTGGCCTTCGCCCAGGCGGTGAGCGAGCTGAACAATGCCGCCGGTCGCGCCGAGAACGCCCTGGCGACCCTGCGCGCCTCGGGCCAGGAGACGGACCTGCTGCATGACCGTATCATCAAGGCGCGCGAGGTGAAGGCACAACTCGAAGCCCTGATCGCCCGCGCGCCCGCCGTCGCGCCCGTTCGCGTCGTCGAGGACGAGCCGGTTCGCCGCGCGCCTGCCGCCGTCGCCGCCCCAGCCGTCACTGCGACCGAGGACGAGGAACGCGCCGAGCGCATGGCGGCTTTGGCCGAGCGTATCCAGGGTCTGGCCAGCCCCTCGACCAGCCGTCGCGCCGCCGCGAGCGCCGCCCCGGCCGGTCGCGACAATGTCGCCGCCATCGTTCAGGCGCTGACGGCCGGACGCTCCGCTAACCATTCCGCCAAACAAAGCCTCAACGCCGCGCGTCGTAATCTCGACGACGACTTGTTCGCCGCCTGAGTTCGGAACCCCATTTCATGGCCCGTCTACCCCGCCTTCTGCCCCTGATCGCCATCGCCATCGGCGGGGTGGTCGCCGTGCGCGCCATCGGCGTGGCGCCCGGCCTGTTCGACGGCGCCAAGGCCTGGGCCGAGGAGGCGGCGCCTGCCGCAGCCGGCGCGCCGGTCAAGCCTGTCCTGCCGGGCACTTGCTCCGCCCTGTCGCCCGAGCAACTGGCCCAGCAGGCCGGCATCTCCCCCGCAGAACTGAAGATCATCCAGTCGCTGTCGCAACGCCGCGCGGCGCTGGACGCCCGCGATCAGGATTTCGCCACCGCCCTGCCGCTGATGGTCGCCGCCGAACAGAAGCTGGAGGCCAAGATCCAGGCGCTGGCGGCTCTTAAGGCCGAGATGAAGCAGATGCTGGGTCAGGTGGACGAGCGCGAGAAGGCCGAGATCGACCGTCTGGTCCAGGTCTATTCCGCCATGCGTCCCAAGGAGGCCGCCCCGGTTATGGCCTCGCTGGAAGACCGGGTGCGCCTGCCCGTCGCCGCCGCCATGCGCCCGCGCACCCTGGCCGCCATCATGGCCCAGATGACGGCGCCCCAGGCCAAGGAACTGACCGAGAAGCTGGCCGCCCGCTTCCAGGCCCAGCAGATGGCCGCCCGCGCCGCCGCCGCCGAAGTCACGCCTCCGCCCGTTGCGACGCCCGCCGCCGCAACGCCTGCGCCGACCCCGGTCGCTCAGCCGGCCGCCGCGACCGTAACACCGCCTGCGGTCCGTCCGACGCCCCGCCCGGCCGCCTCTCGTCCTGCTTCCACGCCCGCCCGTCGACCGGCTGCGACGCCTGCACGTCGTCCGACGACACCCGCCGCCACGCCGCCCGCCGGTCCCCAGGCCTATCAGCCGTCGGCCGCCCCCAACGCCCAGCCGCGCCAAACTGTGCAGTAACCTTAAGTGTGATCCCTCATCGGACGTTTCGTCTCGACAGGATCATCAGTTCGACCAATGATCTTCGAACGCTCCGTGAGAGAGCGATTGCATCGAGGATAACGCCATGGTCGGCGAACTGCTTTACGTCGCGCATCGCCTGCGCCGCGCCATCATCCTGGCCGTTCCGACGGCGGGAACCGTGATGATCGCCGCCGTGGCCCAGCACTATCATCTGCTGCCATAAGCACGCCGCCGCTCGGTTTCGCATTGGCATGAGGCGCGTGCGCGTCTATCACCGCGCCTTGCCGAAAATCTGAGCCCGCTCGAAGATCATGTCCGACACGCCTCCCGATCGCCTCTCGGTCGATCCGTCCAGCCCCCATCACGACGCCGAAATGCTGCAACGCGGCGTCGGCATCCGCTTCAAGGGCGAGGAAAAGACCAATGTCGAGGAATATTGCGTCTCGGAGGGCTGGGTGCGCCTGGCCCTGGGCAACCGCGTCGATCGCAAGGGCAAGGCCCTGACCGTCAAACTGCAGGGCACGGTCGAACCCTATTTCCAGAACGACTGAACCTACCTAGGTTCCGGCTCTTCTCAGAGCTCGGAGCCTGCCCATGTCCATTCGCCTGCTGACCGCCAGCGCCGTTGCGCTGGGTCTCGTCGCCTTCGTCCCTGTCGCGAATGCTCAGGACGCCGCGACGGTGGAGCAGGCTATCGTCGTGCGCGACGCGGCGATGCGCTCCAACATCGCGATGGACTATGTCACTCAGCTGACGACCCGGTTCGGCGCGCGCCCGGCCGGCTCGCGCTCGGAACAGCAGGCCGCCGCCTGGGCCGCCGACTATCTGCGCGCCAACGGCTTCCAGAACGTCCGCATTGAGGAGTTCCCTCTGGTCGGCTGGGAACGCGGCGAAAGCTCGGCCGCCATCATCGGCGACAACGCCCAGGCCTTGGTCGCCGCAGCGTTGGGCCATTCGCCCGCCACGCCGCGCAATGGCGTCGAAGCCGAGATCGTGCGGTTCTCCACCTTCGAGGATCTACAGGCCGCGCCTGAGGCCGCCGTGCGCGGCAAGATCGTCTATATCGACCTGGGCCAGATGCACCCCATGCAGGACGGCTCCGGCTATGGTCCCCAGACCCGCGTACGCGGCGCCGGCCCCGGCGTGGCGGCGGCCAAGGGCGCATCGGCCTTCGTGATGCGTTCGGTCGGCTCGGATGAGGACCGCATGCCCCACACCGGCACGACCCGCTATGTGGACGGCAAGCCGACCATCCCGGCCTTCGCCCTGGCCGCGCCCGACGCCGATCAGGTCAGCCGCCTGGTCGCTCTGGGTCAGCCGGTGCGGATGCGCCTGACCTCCACCGCCCACACCTATCGGACCACCAGCCAGAACGTCATCGGCGATCTGCCCGGCGCCAGTCGCCCTGACGAGATCATCGTCCTGGGTTCGCACATGGACAGCTGGGACCTGGGGACCGGCGCCATCGACGACGGGGCAGGGGGCGCCATCACCGTCGCGGCGGCCAAGGCTATAGCCGACAGCGGCCGCCGCCCGGCCCGAACCCTGCGCGTCATCTTCTACGGGTCGGAGGAGGTCTCCCAACCCACGCCCCAGACCGGCAACGGCGGCGGCGTCTATGCGCGCGGCCAAAGTGCGGCCCTGGACAAGCACATCATCGCCGGCGAAAGCGATTTCGGCGCCGACCGCGTCTATGCCCTGCGCCTGCCCGCCGGCGCCCAGGGCTCCGACTTCCAGAAGGCCGCGACCCGCGTTCTCTACCCGATCGGCGTTCTGGCCTCGGATCGTATCGAGACAGAAGGCGGCGTCGATGTGGGGCCGATGGGCCCGCTGGGCGTGCCCTTCTTCGGTCTGGCCCAGGACGGCACGCGCTATTTCGACCTGCACCACACCGCCAACGACACCCTGGACAAGATCGACCCGGCGCAACTGAACCAGAACGTCGCCGCCTGGGCCGGCCTCTTGTGGCTGATCGCCGATTCCGACGTGGATTTCCGGGCGATGAAGCCGGCGGCTCCCGCCGCTCGCTAAGCCCGCTTGGCCCCGACCGGCTGGCTGGCTATACAGCCGGTCCGGTCGCGGGCGTGGCGAAACTGGTAGACGCAGCAGACTTAAAATCTGCCGGACGAAAGTCCTTGCCGGTTCAAGCCCGGCCGCCCGCACCAGTCCAGCAATTACTGCTCCTGTCCGTTTTTCGGCGGTTGCCAATGTCTCGTGTTGGCGCATCGCCTCCCACGGAAACAGCAAGCGACGCCGGAACGGAGTGCGAACGACTAATTGACTGTCATGGCCATACGATGGAGGTGCGAGCCATGCCAGAGCGGGAACTGAACCAGCCTCATGAAGCCGATAAGCGCTATCAACGTCGAAATGAGGAAGGGATCTGGAGCGACGCGGATGACCAGTCCAGATCGCTGAGTGAGGACGTCAAACAACACGCTGAAACCAAAAGCCAAAGATTGAGGGGGACAAAGTGGATTGATCGACCGCCCGCGTGCGCGCGACTGGCTCGGACGCTTTCCGACTTAGGGAGCTAATGGCGCGCAAACCCTTCACCTCTTACACCCACCACGGTGCCGATCTAATGGGGAGTTGAGGGCCCATCTTCGCACATTCGAACGCGCTGGCGTCATTACGTCCTAGTTTGACAACTATCTGATTCTTGGCGACGAGTTCGACCGCAAGGTGCGCGAAGCGCTCGCTGAATCCGATTTCATTGCAGCGTTGGTGGTGACCGCACGCTTCCTAGATTCCGATTACTGTATGAATGTCGCGAGGGAGGAGGCGATCCGGCGCCGCCAGCAAGGATCAACGCGAGTCGTGCCGACCATCGCAAAACCGTGCCGATGGAAGCTCACGAGCTTGTCAGACCTGCTCGCCACGCCGACCGACGGCAAAGCGCTGACTACCTGGGCGAACCAAGATCAGGCTTGGGACATCGTCGCCCAAGCCATTGAGAGCGCCGCAGCAGCGCCTCTCGAAGTGCCAAGCGCGGTAGCAAGTAGGCGGCCTAGCGCTGTCAGGTTAATGGAGGCGGGCCACAGCTGTCCCAACCCTACGAAATCTCAGGCAGCGGCCGCCAACCCAGCCGCCTCAGCCCCGGCGGACGGAGGCCGGGTCGGCTGACGAGATGCCTCTGGGCGTAGAAGGTGTTGTAGATCGCAGCGTGGGTGGTGAGAAAGCGTTGGGCTGACGCTTGGGATTTGAAAAGCAGCAGCAGAAGGGGGGAGCTTCTTCAGCCGTCGGGCTATCTGAGGTCCAAACTTGATCGTCCAGCAGCGGATCGTCTCGTAGCTCACATCGATTCCTCGCGCGGCCATCAGCTCCTCAACGTCACGAAGGATTAGGCCGAAGCGAAAGTAGAGCCACACGGCCTGGCGGATCACCGCCGCTGGGAAGCGATGGCGCTTGAACGATAGCGGCTTCACGAAATGCGATCTCCAATCAGGCGTTTAGGGGGGGGCTTAAGTGGAGACAGGTTAGCGTTAGACTGACAGCACCCCCTAAGAGACGGGGGGCGTAGCAAGTGTCTGCGGTGATCACGAAGCCTATTCGCCGAAAATCTTGCGGCGAATAGGCTTGCCTAAGGCGCGCTCAGGTGGCCTCAGAGCGTAAGCACCAGCTTGAGCCCGCCGACGACGATGCCGTCGCGATCGGACCGCCCGCCAGGATTGTGGATGTACTGCACGCCGGGACGCACGGTGATGGCAGGGGTCAGACGGTAGCCATAGTTCAGCTCGACGGCGTATTCGGTATCCTGCGGATCGCCGACGCGCAGGCCCGCGTCGTTCTGGGCGTGCTGGGCGTCGGTGACGCGCCCGTTCACGATGGCCGCGCCGACGCCGAAGGTGACGTCGTCCTTGGCCCGGCCGGGGACCAGGCCGGTGTAGGTCACGATGACCGCCCCCTTGCTACGCAGCTTGTTGGTCGCACGATCTGCGATGGCGAGGTTGCCGACGACCGACAGGCCGTGGGCGCCGTCCGCCTGGGGGGCGATCAACTGCTGCTGGACGTTGGCGTGGACGCCGGAATGGTGACCCTCGCGTGAAAAGGTCAGGCCGGTCACAGCCTGATAGTCGCCGTTGACGTCATAGACGATGTTGTTGGAATCGCTGGAGTCGTACCAGGCGCCGATCTTGTAGGTTCCCGGCAGGTCGCCGTTCGCGCCGAACCTGGGCGTCCACTGCAGCTCGCCGGCGTAGATCGTGCCGGTCGCGCCCTGCGTCCCCAGATAGAAGCCGCGATCCTCGCGCAGGTTTTCGGGATTGGATTCGATGACGCCCAGATTGACGTGCAGCTCCGGCGTGATGCGTTGGCGAAGCCGGGCGCCCCAGGAACTGACGGGCATGTTGTAGAGATAGCCGCTCACGATCTGGCTGGACGCCGGACCGCACAGGATCAGGTTCATCATATTGCCGCACGGCGTGGCCCCGAAGTCCTCGCCGTGGGTGACGCGGCCGAGCTTGAGCGCGGTGGCGCCGTCGTTGAAGCTCTGCTCGTACCAAAGCTGGCCCAGACGCCAGATCGTGCCGCGGCCATAGATGGTCTGAACGGGCTGGAGCAGGTCGAGGCCTGCATCATTGGCCAGGCTGTTGCCGTGGCGATTAAAGAGGGTGGCCTGAACCTTGCCGCCGGGCAGGCCCCAGGCTTTTTCGGTGTCGATCGTCACCCCCAGGAACAGCTGGCCAGCCGCGCGGCTTTCGTCACGCACGCCGCCGTTGAAGTTGTGAACGGCGTCCACGACCTCGTTCAGGGTGAAGGTCACGCCATTGTCTTTCAGGCGCGTTCGCGCGCCGCCCCAGTCGCCGGTAAGCGCGGGGCGGTCCCACAGGCCGGGCTGGGTTGCGGCGGCCTGCTGGGTCACAGCCTGAGGGGGAGCGTTGGTCGGAACGGACGGCGCGGTCTGCGCCTGCACGGAACCCGCGGCGAACAGGGCGGCGGCGAGAGCGCCGCCGTACAAGGCGACGGAACGGGTGTTGGTCATGCGATTGTTCCTCCCAATGCATGAAGATCGGCCAGCGCCTTTGCGGCGCTCTTGGATTTGAGCCGGCGCGGAAGGCCTGGAACCCGCGCCGGCCTGTCTGCTCAGGCGGCTTGCGATGCGGCCTGCGCCTGGAGAAGCTTCTTGACCTCGGCCTTGGCGACCTTGCCGTAGCCGGACTTGGGAAGCGCATCCCAGAACAGGATGTCGGTCGGGATCTTGTAGCGGCTAAGCTTGCCGTCGAGGTGGGACAGGACCGCCTGGGGGTCGGCCGCCTGGCCTTCGCGCGCGACCAGAACGGCGACGCCGCATTCTCCCCACTTGTCGTGGGGCATGCCGACGACGCAGGCTTCGGAGATGGCCGGGTGGGTCAGGATCGCTTCCTCGATCTCACGCGGATAGACGTTGGAACCGCCCGAGATGAACATGTCCGACGCCCGGCCGGTGATGTAGAGGAAGCCCCTGTCGTCCAGGTGGCCGAGGTCGCCGGTGTGGAACCAGCCGTCCTTGAACGACTTCTCGTTCGCCTCGTCGTTCTCGAAATAGCCGAGGAAGACGGCCGGGCCGCGCACGCAGATTTCGCCCGTTTCATTGGCCGACAGGCGCTTGCCGTCGTCCGACAGAATGGCGATGTCCATGCCCGTGCGGGGCAGGCCGCATGAGCCGATCGGATAGGACGCGTCGTCCTCGATCGTATGTAGACGCGGCGGCAGGACGGTGATGTTGCCCGTGACCTCGCCCAGGCCGAAATACTGGACCAGAACCTTGCCGATCTTGCGCAACGCATGCTGCTGGTCGGCCCGGTACATGGGCGCGCCTGCATAGATGACGTAACGCAGCGAGGAGTGATCGTAGCGGTCTACCGCCTCATGCTGTGTCAGCATGGTCAGGATGGTGGGCACGGTGAACATGTTCGTCACCTTGTGCGTCTCGACCAGTCGCCAGGCCTCTTCGCAATCCAGCCGTTCGGTGGACAGCAGCACGCTGGCGGCGCCCTTGGCGACCTGGGTCACGGCGTGGATGCCCGAGCCGTGCGAAAGCGGTGCGACGACCAGGGAGACGTCGTTCTCCGTCGTGTCCGGCATCAGGTCGCACAGGTGGTTCACGGTGACGAAGGCCATCTGGCCGTGGGTCAGCATCCCCGCCTTGGGACGGCCGGTGGTGCCTGAGGTGTAGAAGAACCAGCAGACGTCGTCGCGATCCACATCGGCCAGTTCGACGTGCGGGGCCGAGGTGTCGGCGACCAGCGCTTCCCAATCTTCGCCCGGCGCGTCTGCCCCGATCCAGAAGACCCTCTCGCAAGCCGTGTTGGCGTCTTTCGCCGCCGCCGCGTGATCGGGAAAGCCGGTGTCGAAGATGTGGGTCGTGGCGCGCGAGGAGGAGGCCAGATAGGCCACTTCCGGCGGCGTCAGGCGGAAGTTCGTCGGCACCCAGACCGCGCCCAACCGCCAGCACGCCCACTGGGTCTCGAACATGGCGTTGCAGTTGCGAGAATGGACCAGGACACGGTCGCCCTGTTTGACGCCACGCTTGGCCAGGGCCGAGGCGGCGCGGGTGACGCGGTCGTTGATCTCGGTCCAGGTCCAGACGCGGTCATCCTGGATCAAACCGGGGCGGTCGCCAAAATGCTGGGCGGCATGAACCAGCATGGAGGCCAGGTTGCTGGTAGGCAGCGTCATGCTTTGATCGGCTCCAGAATGGAGACGTAGTTGGCGACGGCGGCGCCGCCCATGTTGAAGACGCCTGCGACGTCGGCCTTGGGCAGTTGCATGTCGCCCGCCTCGCCGGCCAGCTGCATGGCCGAGATGACGTGCATGGAGACCCCGGTGGCGCCGACCGGGTGGCCCTTGGCCTTCAGTCCGCCCGAGCGATTGATGGGCAGGCGGCCGTCGGCCTGCGTCCAGCCCTCAAGCGCGGCGCGCGCGCCCTGGCCCTGCGGCGTCAGGCCCATGGCCTCGTACTCGATCAATTCGGCGATGGTGAAACAATCGTGGGTTTCGACAAAGGACAGGTCGCCCAGCTTCAGATCAGCGATCTCCAGCGCCTTGGCCCAGGCCTGGGCGCCCGCCTCGAAATGGGTCGGGTCGCGACGCGACAGCGGCAGATAGTCGTTCAGATGGACGGCCGCGCGCCAGCGGATCGCCTTCTTCATCGACCTGGCGGTGTCTTCATCCGTCAGGATCAGGGCGGCGGCGCCATCCGAGATCAGCGAACAATCGGTGCGCTTCAGCGGACCGGCGACGAAGGGGTTCTTTTCCGACTCGTTGCGGCAGAAGTCGAAACCCAGGTCCTTGCGCATCTGGGCGAACGGATTGTCGACGCCGTTCTTGTGGTTCTTGGCCGCTATGGTGGCCAGCGCATCCGACTGGTCGCCGTACTTCTGGAAATACATTTCTGCGATGCGGCCAAAGGCGCCCGCGAAACCGGCGGGGATGTCGCCCTCTTCCTTGCGATAGCTGGCGCCAAGCAGGACGTCGCCAGCCACGGCGCTGGTGGTGTGGGTCATCTTCTCGGCGCCGACGACCAGGGCGAAACGGCCCCGTCCGGCAGCGATGAAGTCGCGCGCCTGGAAGACGGCGGCGGCGCCCGAGGCGCAGGCGTTCTCCACGCGTGTCGCTGGCTTGAAGCGCAGGCCCGGCACACTGTGCATGGCCAGGGAGGAGGGGAAGTCCTGCTTGGAGAAGCCGGCGTTGAACACGCCGACGAAGACGCCGTCGACCTCGTCCTGCTGAATGCCGGCGTCGGCGATCGCCTGGGCGGCGACCATCTCGATCAGGCTTTCGACGTCGGGTGCATCATGAAGTTTTCCGAACGGGCTGTGGGCCCATCCAACGATGGCGGCTTCAGTCATGAGATTTTCCTCAAACGTACAGGGGAGCGCGCAGGTTCGGGCGCGGGGGAGGTGATTTCCGGACGGGCGAGGCGCAGCGACAGTTTCTGCGCTTCGTGCTGAACAATCGGAGCCAGTTCGGCGCGGCGGGCTTCGCCCAGTCGGCTCTCGATGGCTGAGATCGACAAGGCGCCGACGCAGTCGCCCTCGGGGCCAATCACGGCGACACCGATCGCCCAGCTCCCGGCCAGCAGACGTCCGGGATTGAAGGCGAAACCATTGGCGCGAGTTTCGGCGACGGCGTCGCGCAGGAAGTCGGCCGTATAGGTCGGATAGGCGGAGGCCAGTTCGGGGGCGATGGATTCGAGAATCCGCTCGACCTCGTCGTCGCTCATGGCCGCCAGCATGGCCAGGCTGCCGGCGCCCACGCCCAGCGGATGGCGGTCGCCCGCCTGAAGGACGTGAGTGCGGATCGGGAAGGCGCCGTCTAGACGTTCCAGGCAAACGGCGTGGCCGTCGCGCGGCACCGACAGGAAAACCGTGTCCTGGCTGGAAGCGGACAGGCGCTGCAGCGCACCCGAAGCCAGACGGTGGATGCCGAACCGCTCTGTCGCCAGGACGCCCAGGACGAAAGCCTCTGGACCCAGGTGATAGAGGCGATCCTCGGCGCTCTGTTCGATGAAGCCGTTCCGCTCCAGCGCTTTCAGCATTCTGTGAACGGTCGGTTTGGCCAGATTGGACTGGCTGACGATGTCGGCGAGACGCACGCCGTCCTTCGAGCGCGAGCCCACCAGGCGCAGAATTCCAAGCGCGCGATCCAGCGCTTGTGCGCCGTCAGCCTTGATTTCTTGATCCGTCATCTCAAACTCCCAAATGGTCCATATATTGGACTCTTATATAGGTATTTCTGGACTAGAAACTGAACGGACTTATTTTCCCTGTCAAATGGGCATTTGAAGAAAATTAAAAGGTCCAAATAGTGGACCATTAGAATAAAAATCTCAACTTTCGAGTTGTCGTGTGTTTTCGATTACGGTATTCCGTATTCCATCATGACCTATGCGATGGACTCGATCAGCGCCGCCCCCATGCTCGTGGAGCAGGTCTATCAACGGCTGCGGGCGGCGATCACGGACGGCTCACTGGCTCCCGGCCAGCGGGTCCGTCAGGGGGAGCTTGCGGAAAATCTGGGCGTCTCGCGCGCCCCGATCAGCCACGCGTTGCATCTGTTGAAGCATCAGGGCCTGGTGATCGAATCCGGGCGTCGCGGGGTCGAGATCGCGCCTCTGGATCCCGATCAGCTGCGCGATGTCTATCAGATCCGAGCGGCGCTCGATTCTCTCGCGTCGCGGTTGCTCGCTCAGAGATTTGCGGACGGCCGAGTATCGGACGCAGAGGCGCAGCGCCTGGACGCGGCGCTGGTTGCGGGCGACGCCATTCGACCGAAGACGCCTCTGGCCGAGCGGGCGGCCCTGGACGTCGCCTTTCACCAGGTCATTTACGGCCTGTGCTGCAATCCGACCATCGAGGAGACGCTGGCTCCGCTGTGGCCGCACATCCAGCGCGCCATGAATGCGGTTATGGCCGTCGATGAAATCCGCACCCGCGCCTGGCGCGAGCACGCCGAGATCGTGCGCCTGGTCCGGGCGGGGGATGTGGAAGGCGCGGCCTCGGCCGCCTGGAGCCATGCGGCCAACGCCGGCTCCGAAACCGAGCAGAGACTTCGACAGACCAGTCCGGCGTGAAGACCGGCGCCTCAGAACATAGGAGAACGACCATGAAACTGACCCAGGAACAACTCGAGCACTTCCGCACGGAAGGCTACATTTTCATTCCCGAGGCCTTCACGCCTGAAGAGGTGGAGGTGCTGCGCGAAGCGGCAGCAGACGTCTTCGCCCCCGAACGACCAGAGATCTGGCGCGAGAAGTCGGGTGTTCCGCGCACGGCGTTCGCTTGCCACACCTACAACAAGGCCTGCGAGTTGCTGGGCAAACACCCGAAACTGGTGGAGCCGGTGGCGCAGGCTTTCGAAGAGCCGGTGTACATGCACCAGTTCAAGATCAACGCGAAGGCGGCCTTCACCGGTGACGTCTGGCAGTGGCACCAGGACTTTGTGACCTGGCACAACGACGACGGCATGCCTGAGCCGCGGGCCATGAACATCGCTGTCTTCCTGGACGACGTCCTGCCGATCAACGGTCCGCTGATGCTGGTTCCTCGCAGCCACGAGAGCGGAGCGATCGAGGCCGGGCACGACACCGAGACGACCGCCTATCCGTTGTGGACTTTGGACAATGATACGGTGGCGAGGCTTGTTGAGCAGGGCGGCATCGTCGCCCCGACCGGGAAGGCCGGCGGGCTGCTGATGTTCCACGGCAATCTGGTCCATGGCTCGGCTGGCAACATCACGCCCTATCCGCGCAAGATCGTCTATCTGACCCTTTCGGCGGTTTCGAACGCGATCACCAAGCCGACGCGGGCTGAATATATCGCCCACACGGATTTCACCCCCATCGAGCCGGTCTCAGACGACGCCTTGGTTGAATACGCGCGCAGCCAGAAGGCCGCCGCCTAAACCTGATCACGGCGAATACGGGCGCGGGCGCGGTCGCAAAGCGGCCTCGCGTTCCTTTCCGACGACTGAACCACGCGAGGAGACACCGATGGGCGAGAGAATGAAGGATAAGGTCGTCCTGGTCACTGGCGCGGGATCGTCCGGGCCGGGGTGGGGCAACGGCAAGGCTGCGGCGGTGCTCTACGCCCGGGAAGGCGCCAAGGTCTTCGCCATCGACCTGCGGATCGAAGCCGCCGACGAGACCAAGGCCCTGATCGAAGAGGAGGACGGCGTGTGCCAGACCTTCGCCTGCGACGTGTCGAAGTCGGATCAGGTGCAGGCCATGGTCCAGGCCTGCATCGACGCCTTCGGCCGCATCGACGTGCTGCACAACAACGTCGGCATCTCCGAGACGGGGGGCGCCGTGGACGCCTCCGAAGAGAGCTGGCACAGGCTGATCGCCATCAACCAGACCAGCGTCTTCCTGACGTGCAAATACGTGCTGCCGCACATGGTGGCCCAACAGAAGGGCGCCATCGTCAACGTCGGCTCGGTCGCCGGTACGCGCTGGATCGGCTTCCCCTATGCGGCCTACACGGCGACGAAGGCGGCGGTCATGGGACTGACCCAGAATATCGCGCTTCAGCATGCGCACGAAGGCATCCGCGCCAACTGCGTCCTGCCCGGCCTGATGAACACGCCGCTGATCAAGGGGGCGCTGACAGCCGGCTACGAGGGGTCTTTCGACGACATGGTGGCCCGGCGCGACGCCCAATCGCCGACCGGCAAGATGGGCGACGCCTGGGACGTGGCCTACGCCTCCCTGTTCCTGGCGTCGGACGAGGCGAAATACGTCAACGCCACCCAGATCGTGGTCGACGGCGGCCTGACCGCGCGCTGCGCCTGATCGGATTTTCATGATCGCCCCGCCGCCATGACCGACCTGTCGCCATGACTGCTTTGTTGAACGTCGTCCTGCCGGTCTTTGCGCTGATCGCGTTGGGTTATCTGTGCCGGCGAGTGAATGTGCTGGGACCGTCGGCGGTCACGGAGATCAACCGGTTCGTGGTCTGGCTGGCCCAGCCTGCGCTGCTGTTCGGCATCACCGCCAATGCTCATTGGTCCAGCTATCGCCTGGACTTCACCCTGGCCATGGCCGGGGCCTTGGTTGGGACCTTTGTCCTGGTCCTGGCCCTGACCTGGCGCAGGATGGGCGCGGGCGACGCGGTGGTGGACGCCCAGAGCGCCGCCTACGCGAACAATGGCTTTCTGGGCATTCCGTTGGGCCTGCTCGTTTTCGGCGACGGGTCGCTGCCATTCTCGGGCGTGTCGGTCATCCTGACCGCTTGCGTCCTCTACGCCCTGGGTTTGATCGGTCTGGAGATGGCGCAGGCGAGGGGGCATGGGCTGGGCAAGGCCCTGCTGAAGGCCGGCGGGGCGGTGGTGCGTAATCCGATGATGATCGCTCCGGCCGTCGGGGCGGTCTTCTCCACCCTGGGGCTCAAGCCCCCCGAGGGGGTGACCACTCTGCTCGAGCTGCTGGCCGGCGCGGCCATTCCTTGCGCCCTTGTCGCCTTGGGCCTGTTTTTGGCCGAGAACGCCACAGCCGGGTTCGGCGACTGGAGCTGGGCGCCGCTGACAGCGGTGAAGCTGGTGGTTCAGCCGCTCATCGCCTGGCTGATCGCCGGACCGATCCTGCACGCCCCGCTGCAGGTGGTGCAGATGGCCGTGTTGATGGCCATGATGCCGACCGGCGCCGGTCCCTTCATGCTGGCCAAGGTGTACGGCCGGCGCGGCGTGGTCGCGTCTCAGACCATTCTCGCCACGACGCTTCTCTCGGTTGTGACCATTTCCGTGTTCCTGACCCTAATTCGTTGAGCCTTTTTATGCCGATATACGCCTTGGGCGACGTCGCCCCCCGCCTGCCCGATGAGGGTGATTTCTGGATCGCTCCAGACGTGATGGTCATCGGCGACCTCGTTATGAAATCAGGCGCGAGTCTGTGGTTCGGAACCGTCGTGCGCGCCGACAACGATACGATCACGATCGGTGAGAACTCCAACGTTCAGGACCGTTGTGTCCTTCACGTCGATGCCGGCGAGCCGCTCACCATCGGGCGCGACGTGACGGTCGGGCACATGGCGATGCTGCATGGCTGCACCATCGGCGACAATAGTCTGATCGGCATCGGCGCCGTCGTGATGGGCCGGGCCGTGATCGGCCGCAACTGCTTGATCGGCGCCGGCGCATTGATCACCGAAGGAAAGGTCATTCCCGACAACTCGGTCGTGATGGGTGCTCCCGGCAAGGTGGTCCGTGAGGTCGGGCCTGAACAGGTCGCCGCCCTGACCGCCTCGGCGGACAACTATGTGGCCAACTGGAAGCGTATGGTCCGCGACCTGCGGCCAACGTCATGAGGTCGCTGTCGAGCGCCTCCGCCCTGTTGGACACGCTTTGCGGCATTGTCGGCTCTCGGCACGTTCTGACAGGTGACGGCAGGACGCGACGATTTCGTAAGGGCTATCGGTTTGGCGAAGGCTCCGCGCTTGCGGTGGTGCGTCCGGGCACCCTGGTCGAGCAGTGGCGCGTCGCCAAGGCCTGCATAGAGGCGGGTCGCATCCTCATCATGCAGGCCGCGAACACGGGTCTGACCGGCGGCTCGACGCCCGACGGCGCCTATGACCGCGAGGTCGTCATTCTGTCGACGACGCGAATGGAAAAGGCGCATCTGATCCGAGGCGGCCGCCAGGTCATCTGCTTGCCCGGCGCGACGCTTTATCAGCTTGAGACCTTGCTGAGGCCCCTGGGGCGCGAGCCGCATTCTGTGATCGGCTCGTCGTGTATCGGCGCTTCGGTGATCGGAGGCGTCTGCAACAACTCCGGCGGTTCCCTGATCCAGCGTGGCCCGGCTTTCACCCAGCTGGCGCTGTTCGGGCGCATCGATGAGACGGGTCGGCTGGAGCTCGTCAATCATCTGGGCGTCGCTGTTGACGGCGATCCGGAAACCGTCCTGGCCCGGATCGAGGCCGGTGACTTCGCTGACGGCGACATCGACGACGATCCCGATTACGTCGCTTCCGATCAGGATTACGTGGCGCGCCTTCGCGACATCGAGGCGGATACGCCTGCGCGATACAATGCCGATCCGGATCGCCTGTTTGAGGCGTCCGGCAGCGCAGGCAAGGCGGTGGTTTTCGCTGTTCGGCTGGATACTTTCCCGGCCATCGACCACAGCGCCGTTTTTTATATCGGCACGAATGACCCGGCCGTGCTGACCCGCATGCGACGCGATATTCTCGGGGGGTTCGCCCATCTGCCGACAGCGGGCGAATACATGCATCGCGACTGCTACGACATCGCGCGGAAATACGGGAAGGACACGTTCCTGGCCATCCGTTCGCTAGGCACGGGACGCATCGGCCGGCTCTTCGCAATGAAATCACAGTTCGACGCGGTGGTTGAGAGCCTGGGCATTATGCCCAAGTTCTTCGGCGATCGCCTGCTGCAGGTCGTCAGCAGCCTGTTTCCCGAACATCTCCCGGAGCGAATGAATCAGTATCGCGACCGGTTTGAACACCATCTGATGCTGAAGATGTCAGGCGAGGGCGTGGAGGAGGCGCGGACATATCTCGCGCGCACCTTGACCGGCGAGACGTCCGCCTTCTTCGAGTGCACGCCGGACGAGGGCTCGCGCGCCTTCCTGCACCGGTTCGCCGCGGCGGGGGCGGCGGTGCGTTATCGCGCCGTCCACCATCGCCAGGTTTCAGATATCGTCGCATTGGACATCGCGCTGCGCCGCAACGACCAGGACTGGATGGAGGTTTTGCCGGACGACGTGCGGCGCCCGATTTTGAAGAGTCTCTATTACGGGCACTTTTTCTGCCACGTCTTTCACCAGGACTACATTGTCGCCAAAGGTCATGACCCGATCGCCTTGGAGCATCGGATGTGGCGACTGCTTGATCAGAGGCGAGCCGCCTATCCCGCCGAGCACAATGTCGGCCATCTCTATCAGGCCAGCCCGGCCCAGACCGCTCACTTCAAGAGGCTGGATCCGTGCAACTGTCTGAATCCGGGCATCGGAAAGACCTCTCGCCGCGCGGAATGGGTCTGACAAGCCTTCAGGCGGCGGGCGGGGCCGCCAGGCCCTGAGCCAGAAAGCCGCCGTCCACGGTCAGGACGTGGCCCGTCACATAGCTGGCCTCATCGGACAGCAGGAAGACCGCAGCCCCTGCCATCTCATCAGGTGAGCCGTAACGCTTCAGCGGCACGCGACGTCCCCATTCTTCACGTGTGTCGGCCGAATGAACCTGGGCCACGAGAGGGGTCTCGACAGGGCCGGGTGCAATGACGTTCACGCGTATTCCGAACTGAGCAAGGTCCACCGCCATCACCTTCGACAAGGTTATGACGCCGCCCTTGGACGCCCCGTAGGCGCTTCGATCTGCGTTGCCGAGCACGCCAGAGACACTTGCAATATTGATGATCGCCCCGCCGCCGCCCGCCTTCATGGCCCTCGCCGCCGCCTGTCCTACGAGGAAGCTGCCGCGCAGATTTACAGCGATTATGGCGTCGAACGCCTCGACAGGCGTGTCCAGGAAAGGTTGTTCACGCGCCACGCCTGCGCTGTTGACCAGGCCGTCAAGGCGTCCGTGACGATCGACTATGGTCTTGATTGCAGAGTCTACGGACGTCTGATCGGAGACGTCCAGATGCAGCGGTGAAATGGCGGCGTCGCTCAGCGTGGTCGCCGTCGTCGACAGATCCCCGGCGATAACCTTAGCGCCTTCCGAGACCAGTTTGCTGCAGATCGCCGCGCCTATGCCGGACAAACCGCCGGTCACCAGCACAACATGATCCTCTAAGCGTCTTGTCATGGTTTTCTCCAAAAAACACAGTTGGTCCGTAATATGGACCTACGGTGTGTCACTATTTCCTAGTCGTGATAGCTTGCTTGTCTTAGTGAGCGCGGTAATAATGACAATACAGAAACACGAGGTCCAATATATGGACCCTTGGGAGATGATGATGACTGATCGACTTAGGGCGAGTTTCAAAGAGGTGGCGGCTTGAGCGCCCCGCTTATCCAGGCGCGGCGCGTCCGTCATCCGGGCGCATCGCGCTTCGGGCGCGTCCTGACTGCCGTGGGTGAACATTCGCGCCAAGCCCTGGGGTTCATTCAGCCCGGCGAAACGATTCAGGGCGGCGTAGAAAGACTGTTCCTTGAGATGGGCGCGACCGCCGGCGGGTTCCGGCTTATCGGCGGGCGGCTTGCCCAGGCCTATTATCATGTGGCCGGGCCCAGATCCGACAGTGCCCGGGCGGTTGAATACGGGGCGGCCATCGTCATCGACGGCGAGGCGCTCGTCGTTGCAGCCTCGGGATCGTTTGGTCCCTCAGTCGACGGAAAACCCCTTTTGCACCTTCACGGCGCCCTAGCCGACGCTCAGGGACAAGGGCACGGCGGCCACCTCAACGTCGAGCGCTGCATCGCCGGCGTAGGCGGGGTTCACGTCCATCTGATGGCGGGTTCGGGTTTTCGCCAGGCGGCCGATCCGGAAACGCGATTTTCCACCTTCTTCCCCGTTTCAGAGTTGAATGATGCCCCTTACGAACCGCACTGATATTCGGACCGGCCGCCTCGCGACGGTCCGCCTTGGCCCGAACCAGGATTTGGTCGAGGGATTGCAGCAGGCGGCCGCTGAGCTCGGCTTCGAACGCGCGCTTGTGCGTAGCGGCCTGGGCAGTCTCAACGACGCCGTGATCGAGAATGCAGAGGGGCGCACGAAGGTGCTGCAAGGACCTGCGGTCGAGATCCTGACGCTTTCGGGCGAGATCGCTTTGGCGGACGACGCGGCATCGGTCGGCGTCTCTGGCGTCGTCGGCGAGACGACCGGAGCCGTCTGGGCCGGCCGTTTCACGCCCGGCCGCAACCTGATCTGCGTCACGGCGGAGATCGTCATCGAAGAGATCATCGAGTCTGCGGAGCAACACGCAGCCTAAGGCATATCCACGCGCCGCAGCTTTGCGGCGCAAACACCGACGGACCTGCCGCCAAAGAGCGGGCCGCTGAAGGAAAGGACAGGAAGAGGCATGACTAATCTCAATCGCCGTATGCTGCTGGCCGGAGGGCTTGTCGCGCCCGCCGCCCTGGCGGCCTGCGGCAAGGGGCCGGACGCCGAAATCGTTTGGCGGCTCGGCACCAATCTGCCCATCAGCCACCCTCTGAGTGCGCGAATGAAGGAAGCCGCCGGGCGAGTTTACGAGAAATCTGGCCATCGCCTGTTCATCGAGGTGTATCCCAGCGCACAGCTCGGGACCGACGCAGACATGCTGGCCCAGGTGCGCGCCGGCGCGATTCAGATGCTCTCGATCTCCGGCCTGATCATGTCGATTCTGGTGCAGCAGACCGCGCTGAGCGGGATCGGCTTCGCGTTCCAGGACCGCCAGCAGCTCTTCAATGCGATGGACGGCGCCTTGGGAGCCGAAATCAAGGCTGCGCTCGCCCAGCACCATCTCATCGCGACGCCGAAAGTGTTCGAGAGCGGCTTCCGTCAGATCACCACGAGCAGCCGACCGATCAATTCGCCGGCCGACCTCGCCGGCATGAAGATCCGCGTACCGCTCGGCGCTCTCTGGACCTCCATGTTCCGCGCCTTCGGCGCCGCGCCGACGTCGATCAATTTCAGCGAGGTCTATTCCGCGCTTCAGACGCGCGTCGTGGAGGGACAGGAAAACCCGCTGGCCGTCGTGGATACGGGCAAACTCTACGAGGTGCAGCACTACTGCGCCCTGACCAACCACATGTGGGACGGCTTCTGGCTGATTCAAAACGAGAAGGCGTTGAGCCGTCTGCCCAGCGATCTGCGTGACCTTATCCAGTTCGAATTCTCTGGCGCCGCCGAACGGCAGCGCGAGGATCTGGCGGTCCTCGCGGAAACCCTGCCGAAGAAAATGCAGGACGAAGGGCTGATCCTCAATCGACCGGACACGCAAGTCTTCCGCCAGCATTTGCGCGACAAGGGGTTCTACGCCCACTGGCGATCGCAGCTGGGGGAGAGTTCCTGGCGCACCCTTGAGAGCTATGTGGGAGGGTTGGCATGAGCACCGCCGCCGTGGAGAACGCCGTCATTGCGGAGGGCGTGGCACCTCCCCATCACCCGCGCGGCAAGTTCGCGCACTACTTCGAGAAGGCCGTGGCTATTCCAGCGGCCATTATCGTGCTTGTCGAAATCGTGCTGCTGCTAACCAGCGTGATCTTCCGCTTCTTCCTGCACAATCCCATCGTCTGGGCCGACGAGTTGGCTTCGACCTTGTTCATCTGGATGGGCATGTTGGGGGCGGTCCTTGCGCTGCTGCGCGGTCAACATATGCGGCTAACGACCGTCGTCACGCGATCCTCTCCCAGGGTCCGACCGATCCTTGAGGCGCTTGCCGTCATGGCGCCGGCGTTGGTCCTGGCGCTCATGCTGCCGCAAGCCATTTTTTACGCTTATGAGGAGTCGATGATCACCACGCCCGCTCTGGGCTGGTCATTGGGAATCCGCGCCGCCGCCTTGCCGGTGGGCCTGGGATTGATGCTGTTGGTGGCTCTGATGCAGCTGCCTCGGCACTCGTTGAAGGCCATAGGCGTGACCGGCGCACTGCTTGCGATCGGCGCCCTGGGTCTGTGGGCCCTGTCACCGGTGTTGATCGAGCTGGGCCACATGAGCCTGATCCTGTTCTTCATTGTGCTCTTGCTGGGCGGTGTGGTGCTGGGCGTGCCAATCGCGTTCGCCTTCGCCCTCGCCACGGCGGCCTATCTTCTGACGATGACGGACGTGCCGATCTTGGTCATGACCAGCCGGATGGACGAGGGCATGAGTTCGCTGATCCTGCTGGCGGTGCCGCTCTTCGTCTTCCTTGGCGCCTTGATCGAAATGACCGGCATGGCGGCGGCGATGGTCGGGTTCCTCGCCTCGCTTCTGGGTCACGTTCGAGGCGGTCTGAATTACGTGCTGCTCGGCGCCATGTATCTGGTTTCGGGCATCTCAGGCTCCAAAGCCGCCGATATGGCGGCGGTGGCGCCGATCCTGTTCCCGGAAATGAAGAAGCGGGGCGGGGATGAGGGTGAGATGATCTCCCTGCTGTCGGCCTCGGGCGCCATGTCCGAGACCATTCCGCCGTCCATCGTCCTCATCGCTATCGGCTCGGTGGCGGGCGTTTCAATCGCCTCCCTGTTCATCGGCGGGCTGCTGCCGGCCTTCGTTCTCGCCATCGCCCTGGGCGTTATCTCTTGGCGGCGCTCACGCAAGGAGGACATGAGCAAGGTCGTCCGACCGACCCGCAAGATAATTTGGCGCGCCTTCGTCATCGCCTTGCCGGCTCTGCTGCTCCCTGTCGCTATCCGCTTCTTCGTCGCCGAAGGCGTAGCCACGGCGACGGAGGTCTCGACGCTGGCGATCGCCTATGGCGTGATCGCCGGACTGTTCATCTACCGCAAGTTCGATTACCGCCGGATCATCCCGATGCTGGCCAGCACAGCGGCGCTTTCCGGGGCCATTCTGCTGATCATCGGCGCGGCCAGTTCGATGGCCTGGTCCCTGACGACCTCGGGCTTCTCTGCCGATCTCACGCACATGATGTCCAATCTGCCAGGGGGTAAGTTTGGCTTCCTGGCCATGTCCATCATCATGTTCATTATCCTTGGAAGCATCCTCGAAGGCATCCCAGCCATCGTCCTATTCGGCCCGCTGCTCTTCCCGGTCGCCCGCGCCATGGAAATCAATGACGTGCACTACGCCATGGTGGTCATTCTCTCGATGGGGATCGGGCTCTTCGCTCCACCGTTCGGCGTCGGCTATTATTCGGCCTGCGCCATTGCGAAGGTCGATCCGGACGCGGGTCTGAAAAAGATCTGGCCTTATCTGGGCGCCCTGGTCATCGGCCTGATCGTCGTTGCAGCGGTTCCCTGGATTTCGACAGGCTTCTTGCCGACTAAGTAACGAAAACCGACGTGAGCTACGGAGCCCGGATACCGCTGCGTAGCTCACGTCGCCGGATGCCGCACCCACGGCATCGGCGGGCTGAGGTGGAGACAGGATTGGCTGTAGATCGAGAGCGCCGGAACAAGATGATCGGACGGAGCAAAAGCCCGCCTTCTGGCGTAGAGTAGTCGATTAAACCGTAGAACCACCGGACGGCGATGCAGACCCGCCCACTCGTGGAGGCGCTAGTTTGAATTCCATCTCTGAAGAGACAATAGGCCAACGATTTCAGGCCGCCGAAATTCTCACTCGCCATCCAGCCCGCCATCTCAAGCAGCAAGATTCGGGTTATTGCTGAGTTATGCGGACGGGAAATTCATTGCCACCCCACCCCAAAATTTTTGAGCTCGGACGAAATGCGGTGAATGGGTCTGAACCAGTCTGAGATATTGAAAAATAAACTCTCTTGCCGCCGCTCCATCCTACGCTAAACGACAAGTCTGCGAGAGCAAGGAAATACACCCGACATTCCGGCGCGTTATTACCTTGGGCTCAGCTCAGAGTGCGTCTCTGCGCGTCGTCAGCCGTCCCCAAAATCTCATCAGCCTAGTGCCAGTCTCCCGTTTTTAGAGACTAGTCCAGTTTCGGCCGTTCGTGCTTACGAGAAAATACAGGGAAATCTGATCAGACGCACTTGTTCAACCTGCGCGTCAAATTAGCCAGAAGCCCGGTGACCCAAGCTTCATTCGATAAAGCAGGTTCAGAATTTTAACAGAGAAAATAATCGCCCCGACCACAGAGCGTCAATTTTGGATCAGGGAAACAGACCGGATCAGGGCTCGCCCACCGGGTCTGGCTGCGAACATCGCCTGTTGTTCATCCCAAGTGAGAGTCAGGCCGCGATGTATGATCGCGTAAAGCGAGAGGGCCTCGGGCGCCGTGCCATCGAGAACCGCCTGCCTCAGATTCGACGCGAAAAAAGCGATGCAAAAAGCGATGCAATTAGATCCCCGAGAGCAAAAACAGTGCTGCTCAACGGCAGCTTTCGGCGTCAGCCTAATGTCGTGTAGCGCGTTAGGGCTCCAGAGCAGGGGAGAGCAAGAAGCTTTGCGCCTGCGCGACATGCAGAGTCGAGTGCGGGTGGAGGCTTATTTTGCGGGCGTCCCAACCCAGCAACCAAAGCCTCAGTTGGCCGGCACTCACAGTGAGCAGACCACGCAGGGCAGCGAGGCGAGCATACCAATTGGTTCTGTTATTTTGCGGCCTTGAGGCAAAATTGGTCTATTAATATTGTTGACATCTTGGTCTAATCCGAGCGACGGTCCCGTAACAAAAATGAGGCTCTGGGAGGCCCGGGATGAAGCGTTCGTTCGTGACGAGTGGATCCGCATGTCTGGTGCGTGGCGGAAAATACATGATGATGGGCGGCGTTTCGGCCCTGTCGTTTGCAGGCGCCGCCATGGCGCAGGACGTTGGCGCAGGTGCGACGTCCGTCGACGAGGTTGTGGTGACCGGGACGCGACGTACCGTTCAGACCTCTATCGAGACCAAGCGCGGATCGGCGACCATTGTGGACGCCCTGACGGCGGATGAGATCGGGGACTTGCCGGCCCTGTCCGTCGGCGAAGCGATCGAGACCATCACCGGGGCGGCGTCGCACCGCGAAAAGGGCGGTGCGTCCGAGGTGTCGATCCGCGGTCTGGGACCCTTCCTTGGAGCCTCGACCTTCAACGGTCGTGAAGCCACGAACGGCAGCGGCGATCGCTCGGTCAATTTCAACCAGTTTCCGTCCGAACTGATCAATCAGATCAAGGTTTACAAGACCCAGCAGGCCGACCTGGTGGAGGGCGGCGTCTCCGGTCTTGTGGAACTGGGCACGCTTCGGCCGTTGGATTTCAATCGCAGGCGGATCCAGGTCGAAGGCAAGCTTAACTTCAATCCCTATGATGACCGGCTACTGCAGCCCAATGGTCCCGGCTACCGGGGGACGGTCAGCTATGTCGATCAGTTCGATGCGGGATCGCTCGGACGGGTCGGTCTGTCGCTGGGTTTCCAGCGCAATGACGTTACGAACCCGGAGGAAGTCTATAACGCCAGCAGCACCTGGTACGCTTGTAATGACGCTCAGACTGCGGCTGGAAACTGCGCCGAAGTGACCCGCGGCCAGGCCGCGGCGGGGACGCCCTTCTATCTTGTGCCTGGGAGCTACATCTTCCGCCAGATTCAGGAGGATGACACGCGCGACGCCTGGTTCGGCGCGTTGCAATGGCGTCCGAACGACCGACTGAACATCAACCTCGACTATCAATACTCGGACCGATCCTACAACGAGCGCCGCTCCGAACTGGGAATCTCCGAGGCCCGCTACGGCCTGACCAATCGGGTGGTGAACGCGGACCACGTCCTGGAGGCGGTCAGCGGCAACAGTTCGATAGAGGTCAATTCGACCTTCAAGAACCGCTCGGAGACCTATGAGGGCGCGGGGCTCAACATCGAATACGATGTCACCGACGCGCTGACGATCAAGGCGGACGTCTCGTGGTCGCATACGCTCCGGAACGAGACGGATCGCAACGTCCGCCTCAGGTCCGACCCGCTGGACATCTACGGTAACCGAACGGCCCTGAACAATCAGCGTGTGCCCTACACCATGGATCTGCGTAACGGATCTGTGCCGACCTTCACCATCGATCCGCGGTTCGATATCAACAACCACGATCTGTTCAGCGACGACGCGCGCATCCGGCGCGACCAGAGCCAGAGGGACCACGAGATCATGGCGGCGCGCTTCGACGCCACCTATCAGCCGACCGGCGGGTTGTTCACCGCCTTCGACGCCGGCGTTCGCTACTCCGAGATGACCTTCACCGACTTCGACAACCGCGTGGAGTTCACCCAGGATGATCGCGCGGTCGACCGGGCTGCGAACCTGGCCTGCCGCCGCGCCTTCCCGCAGCGCGACTTTCTGAAGATTTCCGAGTCCAACAGCATCAACAGCTGGGCATCGTTCGACGCGGTCTGCCTGTTCGAGTCCTATGCGGGCACGCCCGACACGGGCCTGCCGCTCGACATCCGCGCGGTGGAGAACCGTGACGTCGCCGAGGACGTCCTGGCCGCCTACGGCATGGCCAGTTTCGAAACCTCGCTGGGCGCCTTGCCGCTCCGCGGCAATGTCGGCGTTCGCGTCGTCGATACCCAGGTGACGTCCAAGGGCCTGCGCGCTGACCTGGATGTCGTCAACAATCCGGACGGAACGATCAGTCTCGTCCCCACCGGTGCGTTCGACGAGGTGGTCATCGAGGCCGGCACGACGCGCTGGCTGCCGAGCCTCAACCTGACCTTCGAACTGAAGGAGGACCTGCTTCTGCGCGCAGGGGTCTTCCGCGCCATGTCGCGGCCTGCGCCGAGTGCCCTGGGTGCGGGACGGATCATCACCGTGGATACCGGGACGGACTACGCCAGCGTCGAGGACGCGGTGCGCAACATCACCGCCAACGGCAGCCCGCGCCTTGAGCCGCTGATGTCGTGGAACGCCGACCTGTCGCTGGAATATTACGCCAACAAGGACTCGCTCTACAGCTTGGCGCTCTACGCCAAGCAATTCACCGGCGGCTTCCAGCCGGTCGCCTATGACGAGAGCTTCACGATCGATGGTCAGACCGTCGTCGTTCCCGTGACCCAGACGGAGAACAGCGACGACGAAAGCACCCTGTTGGGCTTCGAAATCACCGCAGCTCACAGGTTCTCGAATCTGCCCGCGCCGTTCGACGGCCTGGGAACCAAGATCAGCTACAGCTACGCCGATCTCGATTTCGAAAATCAGGACGTCCGTTTGGGCGACATCGTCGACGCCGCCACGGGCGAAGTCACCGAGGGGATCATTCCTCCGGCGGGTCTGTCCGGCATGTCCAAACATGTGCTGGCGGCGCAGCTCTACTATCAGATCGGCAAGCTCGATCTGCAGGCCATCTACAAATACCGGTCCGACTATTATCAGGACTTTGTGGGTGGAAACGCACAGCTTCGCTATGTCCACGGCGTCGGCACGACCGACCTTCGCGCCAGCTACGCCATCAACCGCAACGCTCGCGTCCAAGTCGAGGCGGTGAATATCACCGATGAGCCGCGCATCGAGGACATGCCGGTCTGGGGCAGCACGCGCGGCTACTACGCCTATGGCGCGAAATACTATGCCAGCCTGCGTTATCGCTTCTGATCATGGGGGCGTCGGACCGATTGGCCCGACGCCCTGGTTCGGCTAAGCTCGGGTCATGAGACAGAGCCGTCTATTCCATTCCGTGGCCGAACAGATCGTCCAGTTGATCGCGACCGAAGGTCTCGGGCCAGGTGCGAAGCTGCCGGGCGAGCGTGAACTGGCCGATCGTTTCGGCGTCAGCCGGGTCACCGTGCGCGAGGCCGAGTTGGCCTTGCAGGCTCAGGGCAAGCTCTCGATCAAGACCGGTTCGGGCGTCTTCGTCTGTGCGAACCAAACCCGTTCGGACGGATTGCCGACAGTGAGCGCCTTCGAGGTGACGGAAGCCCGCTCGCTGTTCGAGTCCGAAGCCGCCGCCCTGGCGGCGGCGGTCATCCAGGACGAGGCCCTGGCGCGTCTCGACTATCTCGTCCAGGCGATGGACGGCAGCAATCCGGATCTGGATCCCGACACGGCGGATCGCGAATTCCATCACGTCATCGCCGCGTCGGCCAACAACGCCGCCGTGCTCCACACCATCGAGAATCTCTGGCGGATGAGGACCGAGCAGCCGCACGTGAGGGCCGCGCACAAGGCGGTCTGTGAGATCGACGATTCCTCGCGGGTCGCCGAACACACGGCCATCCTCGACGCCCTGAAGGCCCACGACGGCGCGGCGGCCCGGCGCGCCATGCGCAACCACTTCAACCGGCTGCTGTCGGTCATGCTGGACGCAAGCGCGGCTTCGGCGATGCAGGAACTGGAACGTCAGATGGCCGCCAGCCGCGAACGATTCATGATCAGCACGCGAGGATAATTTGCCGGACCAATTGGTATGAAAATAATCGCAAATCACCACACCAAATGGTTGGACTTCTAGGGGTTCACTGGTAGCGTCTTCCTCGACCGGAAAGGTCTGAAGGAGTTCGGCGGGACAAGCCGGACCGTGGGAGACGACCATGTTGGCAAGGCTGGCGGCGACTGCCGTCCTGTTCTGGTCCGGCGCCGCGGCGGCGGAAACCTCGACCCTGGTGAAGACGCCGGCTGAGTATCAGCGCGCGGTCCGCGCCGCGCAGCCGGGCGACACCATCCGTCTCGCAGACGGCGAGTGGCGCGACTTCCAGATTCTGTTCGAGGGCGAAGGGCGGCCGGATCGTCCCATAACGCTCACGGCGCAGACGCCGGGGCGTGTGATCCTGTCCGGCCAGTCCAACCTGCGTCTGTCCGGCCGCCAACTCGTCGTTTCCAATCTGGTGTTTCGCGACGGCTGGTCGCCGACCGGAGAGGTCGTCTCCTTCAGGCGGTCCCGCGACCGCAGGGCGATCGAAAGCCGGGTGACCGGCGTGGTGATCGACGGCTTCAACAAGCCGGATCGCGCCGCCTCCGACAACTGGGTGGCGATGTACGGCCAAGACAATCGCTTCGATCACAATCATCTCGTCGGCAAGACCAACCTCGGCACGACTTTGGTGGTGGTGCGCGACGCGACGCAGGGGCTCGAAAACCGCCACCGCATCGACCACAACTATTTCGGCCCGCGGCCCAATCTCGGCTCCAACGGCGGCGAGACCCTGCGGGTGGGAACCAGCGCAGATTCGCTGTCGGCCTCTCGTACACTCGTGGAGAACAACTGGTTCGAAGGTTGCGATGGCGAAGTCGAGATCGTCTCCAACAAGTCCGGCGGCAATATCTATCGCGGCAATGTCTTCTTCCACTCGCGCGGCGCACTGGTTCTGCGTCACGGTGACGGCAATCTGGTCGAAAACAACGTCTTCATCGGCGGGGGCAAACCCCATACCGGCGGCGTCCGCATCATCAATCGCGACCAGACCGTCCGAAACAACTATATGCAAGGCTTGGCCGGAGACGGCTTCGCTGCGGCACTGAGCGTCATGTATGGCGTGCCGGAGTCTCCGATCAACCGCTATCACCCCGTCGTCGGGGCGGTGATCGAGAACAATACCCTCATCGATGTACGCAGCGTCCTTCTCGGCGCCGGCATGGATGAAGAGCGTTCCGCCGCGCCGCGCCAGACGCGTTTTGCGAGCAATCTCATCGTCGCGACCGCCGAGGGGGCGGACCCCGTGCGAGGCCAGGGCGATCTGTCGGGTTTCGCGTTCTCGGGCAATATCCAGAGCCCGACGGCTTCGGCGATTTTGGCCGACGGGGTGACGGGACGGCAGGTGCGTCTTGTCTCTGGCCCTACCGGCCTGATGATGCCGGAAGAGACGGTCGGCGTCGGGGCGGACGTCCGTCTCCGTCCGATCGCCAGAACCGAAGTCGGCGTGAGTTGGTACTCGAAGGACGCAGCGATGGTTCGGCTCGACAGCGGAAACGCCGTCGCGGTGCGGCCGGGGGAGGGGACGCTGGCTGCGGCGGCCGAGGCTGCGGCGCCCGGTGACCGGCTGGAGCTTGTAGCGGGTCGGTACGAGGTCGATCGGACCCTCAGCCTGGACGCGCCGTTGACGGTTCAGGGACCGGTGAATGGCGTGGCCGAAATCGCCTTCAGTCGGCCCGCGTTGTTTCAGATCGAGGCCGGGGGCTCGCTGAGACTGTCGCGGGTGACTGTGTCCGGCCGGAACGCGCCGGACGAGGTCGGCAACGCCGTGATCCGCGTGCGGCCGGGATCGAACGCCGCCAACTATGAGCTGATCCTGGAAGACAGCCGCATCGACGGGCTGACCGTCAACCGGGGCTTCAACGTCGTCTCGACGGGAAAGGGAAGCATGGCCGCCCTGATCGCGCTGCGGCGGATGACGATTTCCGATGTGTCCGGCGCCGTCGTCTCGGCGGCCGCAGAGACCGACGACAAGGGCGCCTATAACGCCGAGCGGGTCGAGATCGAAGGCGGCGTGTTCCGGCAGGTCGGCGGCGGCGTCGTCGACCTCTATCGCGGCGGAACCGACGAAAGCACCTTCGGCCCGACACTCAAGGTGTGGGACGCTCTGTTCGATCACGTGGGTTCGCCAGACAGCCCCGCTGTTCTGATGCGGGGCGTCCAGCACGCCGAACTGCGTGGCAACCGCCTGATCGACAGCGGCCCCGTCCGCTTCACCCATACGGTCGGCGATCCCGTCCTTCTGGTTTCAGACAACCAGTTTGTGCGCACGCCTGACCTCCAATCCGACCTTGCTGCGGAGACCGCCCGATGATTCCTGGCCGCTCACTCGCCTTCATCTTGACTGTCGGCGTCGGCTTCGGCGCGATGGCGTCCGCCGCCTTGGCGCAGGTTCCGACGACCGTCGTCCTGTCCAGCGCCGTCCAGACCGCGTCCGCCGACGACGCAGGCCCCGTGCTCGTTTCGCCGTCCGACTGGCGGACCATGGCCGAGACTGGCGCGCGCTATCCGCTGTTCGCCGCCGAACAGGCGCGCGTCGAACGCGCTGTCCGCACCGCCATGGCGCGACCAATCAATGTGCCGATCCCCAAAGACCCTGGCGGCGGTTTCACTCACGAACAGCACAAGCGGAACTATCAGGCCGTCTACAACGCCGGCGCCCTCTACCGCCTGACCGGCGAAAAGGCCTATGCAGACCATGCGCGGGACGTGCTGCTGGAATACGCCAAACTCTATCCGACGCTCGGCGCCCACCCGGCAGGGCGAGGCCAGATCCCCGGTCGCCTGTTCTGGCAGACGCTGAATGACTCCGTCTGGCTGGTCTATGCGAGCCAAGGATACGACGCCATTCGCGACACCCTGTCGGCCGAAGATCGCAAGACCATCGACGACGACGTCTTCCGACGCATGGCGCGCTTCCTGTCGGACGAGACGCCGCAGAACTTCGACCGTATCCACAACCATGCGACTTGGGCCGTCGCCGGTGTTGGCATGACGGGCTACGTCCTGCGGGATCGAGACTTGACGGAAAAGGCGCTGACCGGTCTGGCCAAGACCGGTGAGGCGGGCTTCCTACGCCAGATCGACCAACTGTTCTCGCCTGACGGCTACTACGAGGAAGGGCCCTATTATCAGCGCTACGCCATGGCGCCCTTCATCATCTTCGCACGCGCCATCGATCAGAACGAACCCGAACGCGGCATCTTCCGTCACCGGGACGGCGTGCTTCTGAAAGCGGTCGATACGCTGATACAGTCCAGCTACGCCGGCTATTTCATACCCATCAACGACGCCATTCTCGACAAGGGTCTGGACACCGAGGAACTCGTGGCCGGGGTCGCGGTCGCCTATGCCCGCACCGGAGAGCGCGGTCTTCTTTCGATCGCCGAGGCGCAGGGGCGCACCCTGCTGTCTCCGGACGGGTTGAAGGTCGCCCAGGGGTTGGCCGAGGGCGCGCCGGAGCCTTTCGCCTTCAGATCGGTCATGCTGCGCGACGGCCCGGACGGAGAAAGCGGCGGACTGGGCATCCTGCGGTCCGGCGGTCCGGATGGGCAGGCGTTGGTGTTCAAGGCCACGGCCCAGGGCATGGGCCATGGTCATTTCGACAAGCTGAACTGGCTCTTCTACAACAACGGTCGGACGGTGGTGTCCGACTATGGCGCGGCCCGGTTCCTGAACATCGAAGCCAAGGCAGGCGGAATCTATCTGCCCGAGAACACCTCCTGGGCGAAACAGACCGTCGCCCACAACACCCTGATCGTGAACGAAGCCAGCCATTTCGGCGGCGACTGGCGCGTCGGCGAGGCGCGCCCGCCCGAGCGGTTGGTGTTCGACACGGACGAAGACACCCAGATTGTGTCGGCGCGGCAGACGGGCGCCTATGATGGCGTCGTCTTCACCCGCACCCAGGCGCTCGTGCGTCATCCCGAACTCGGTCGGTCCGTGGTCGTCGATCTGCTGCGTGTCAGCGGCGACCGGCCTGCCCGGTACGACCTGCCGCTGCACTACAACGGTCACATCATGACGGTCGGGTTCGAGGCGCAACGCGCCGTGGCCTCCCGTCCGGTCCTCGGCGCCGCCAACGGCTATCAGCATCTCTGGGTCGATGCGTCCTCCGAGCCGACGACGGAGGCGCGCAGCCTTACTTGGCTTCTGGACGGACGGTTCTACACCTATCGGTTCGCGGCCGACGCCCCGTCGCGCGCCATTCTGGCCGAGAGCGGCGCCAATGACCCGGACTTCAACCTGAGGCGCGAACCGTCCCTGATCCAGCGTGTGGATGGTCAGAAGGATGTCAGCTTCGTCGGCGTCCTGGAGCCGCACGGCCTCTACGACGGAACGGCCGAAACCGTCACCGGGGCGGCCAGCGGCGTGCAGTCGATCCGACAGGTGCGTGGCGACGACGCGACCGTGGTGGTGCTGACCCTGCCGTCGGGCAAGCGGCTCGTGCTCGGCGTCGCCGACGACCCGGCGGAGGGTCGCTCGCACACCGTTTCGGCCGATGGTCAGACCTACCAGTGGACCGGCGCCTGGGCGCGCCTGGATCGATAGAGGCCGGCGCATCGCGACCGACCCGAGACATGGGCCCGAGACATGGGAGTGAGGACTATGCAGAAACCATCCGCCATCCGGTGGGCCATCATCGCCCTGATCGCAGTGGCGACGGTGATCAACTACATCGACCGCAACGCGCTCGCGGTGATGTGGCCGGAGATCGCCGGCGAGATCGGCGCGACCAAGGAGGACTACGCCCTTCTCGTCACCATCTTCATGCTCTTCTACGCGGCGGGCCAGTTCGCCTTTGGCCGGCTGTTCGATCGGATCGGCACCCGCCTGGGGTTCGCCTGGTCGATCGGCGTCTGGTCGATCTCCATCGCCCTGCATTCGGTGGCCGGCTCCATCGCTTCGTTCAGCATCTTCCGTGCCATGCTGGGGATCAGCGAGGCCGGCGCGTGGCCGGGCGCGGTCAAGGCCAACGCGGAATGGTTTCCGCCTCGGGAACGCGCCTTCGCCCAGGGCATCTTCAACGCCGGGGCCTCCATCGGGGCCATCATCTCTGCACCGTTGATCGCCTTCCTTTTTCTGTCGCTGGGATGGAAGGGCACCTTCCTCCTGATCGGCGGCCTCGGCTTCGTCTGGGTCTTGCCGTGGCTGATCATCTACCGCGCGGGTCCCGATCGCCACCCCTGGGTCAACGCTGCGGAACGCGCGCTTATTCTGGATGCGCCGGAAGAGACGGGGCAGGCTGCGGCGGCCGCTTATACGCCCACCCTCAAACAGATGATGTCGCACCGCCAGTCCTGGGGCATCGTCATCTCGCGCTTCTTCCTGGACCCGATCTGGTGGTTGTTCGTCTCCTGGCTGCCGATCTATCTGGCGGAAACCTTCGCCTTCGACATCAAGCAGATCGGCATCTTCGCCTGGGTGCCGTTCGTCGGCGCCATGTTCGGCAGCCTGTTCGGCGGATGGCTCTCAGGAAAACTCATCGGTTCCGGCTGGAGCATCGACCGCGCCCGTAAGTGGACCATCACTCTGGGCTGCGTGATCATGGGGCCCGCGCTGCTCGGTGCAGTTCTGGCTTCTGATCCGACCGTAGCGGTGCTCACGATCGCCGGCGTCCTGTTCGGGTTCCAGATCGCCATCGGCAATATCCAGACCCTTCCCGGCGATGTCTTTCACGGCAAGTCCGTCGGGTCCCTAGCCGGCATCGGCGGCATGGCGGCGGTCGCCGGCACCCTGATCACAACCTGGCTCGTGCCCGTCATGACCAAGGTCTCCTACGCCCCGATCTTCATCCTGGTGGCGGCGCTTGTGCCGCTGTCGCTGGCGGCGATTTGGTTCGTCACCGGCCGGATCGAAAAGGTCGATGGACCTGTCGCCAAGGTCGTCGATGACCAAGCCTGACTTTTCAACCTCTCCCGTTCCAAAGGACAAGACGACCATGACCCTGAACAATAAGGTGGCCATCGTCACCGGCGGCGGCCGCGACATCGGCCGCGCGGTCTCGCTGAAGCTGGCTGCAGAAGGCGCCAAGGTCTGCATCAACTACGCCAATGATTCAGCCAGCGCCGAAGAGACCCTGCGCCTGATCGAGGCGGCTGGCGGCACGGCGATCGTTCACAAGGCAGATGTGACCGATGCGACGGCGGTGGACGGCCTGGTCGCCGCCACCCAGGCTGCCTTCGGAGACACGATCGACATTCTGATCAACACGGCCGGCGGCATGGTCGCGCGCAAACCGCTCGCGGATATCGACGAGACCTTCTTCCACACCGTCATGAACCTGAACATGACCTCGGTCTTCCTGACGACGCGGGCGGTCGTGCCGCACATGGGCGAGGGCGCTGCCATCGTGAACTTCGCCTCCCTCGCCGGGCGCGACGGCGGCGGACCTGGCGCCGCCATCTACGCCACCTCCAAGGCGGCCGTCATGACCTTTACGCGCGCCATGGCCAAGGAGTTGGGCCCTAAGGGCATCCGCGTGAACGCCCTGTGCTGCGGCATGATCTCGACGCGCTTCCACGACGACTTCACCAAGCCCGAAGTGCGCCAGGCTGTGGCCGGAAGCGTTCCGCTTCGCCGCGAAGGTCGTCCGCAGGAAGCGGCAGAGACTGCCGTCTTCCTGGCCTCCGACGCGGCCGGTTACATCACCGGCGCCAACATCGATGTGAACGGCGGCGCGTCGTTTTCCTGATCCGCCTGCTGGAGGGCACCCATGCTGAAACACCTGTTTGCGAGCATCTGCACCGCCGCCGTTCTGACCGCGACGGGGGGGACGGCGGCCGAGGTATGGGTTCCCCTGTGGACCGCATCGCCTGCTCCGGATCGCCGGGACGGCACACCTGAAGCTCCGCTTCAGTTCAACGCCGAGACGGTGCGTCAGGACATGCGACTCGGTGCCTCTGCGAACGCGCTTCGGTTCCGGATCAGCAATGAACTGGGGGATGCGCCCCTGCATGTGTCCCATCTCGCCGTCCGAAAGAAGGGTGAGGACGGAAACGGGCTTCCCGTCCTGTTCAACGGCCGGTCCGACATCGTCGTCCCCGTCGGAGCGGCGCTGATCAGCGACCCGGTGGCCCTGGCTGTTCCGGCTTTCGCCGACGTGGCCATGAGCCTGTATTTCCCCGAGCCGACGCGGCCGGCTGTCCGGCGCACGCCGGTTCGGGTCGTCGCAGGCCTTGTCGACGTGGGCGACGAAGCCCGGCTGACTCGTCGTCAGAATGTGGTCTCCGCCGTCTACGGAGCGCGGGAGGCGGCCCCGACCATCGTTGTCGCGCTCGGCGATTCGATCACCGAAGGCGCGACGGCCACCCTCGGCGCGCATCTCGACTGGCCATCGGTGCTCGCGCGACGCTTTGATGAGACCTGTCCGGGACAGGTCGTGGTGCTCAATCAGGGCATCAGCGGCAACCGCCTCATGGATCATGGCCGCAGCCACAGCGCCTTGGCGCGGCTCGACCGTGATGTCCTCGCTCAGCCTGAGGTCGATTTCGTCATCCTGCTCGAAGGCATCAATGACATCCGCCACAGCGGCGCCCCCCTGATGCGCCCAGGCCGTGATGCTGCAGACATGGAACTCGGCTATCGGCAGATCGTGGCGCGACTGCATGACCACGGGATCAAGGTCGTGGGCGGCAGCCTGACGCCGTTCGAGGGATCGGAACGCTACGAGCCCGTCTCCGAGGCGACGCGCCAGTCCTTGAACCGCTTCATCCGAACCGGCGGCGTATTCGACGCCGTCATCGACTTCGACGCCGCCGTGCGCGACCCGGCAAAGCCGGAAGGTTTTCTGGCGGGCGCCAGCCGCGACGACCGGCTGCATCCCAATGACGCTGGCTACGCCCTGATGTCCGAGGCGGTCGATCTATCGGTCTTCGGCTGCAGCCCGAAATGATCGGGGCTGTAGAGGCCTGGCCCATTCTTCCCGCCGAAGGTCGGCGTTGGGATTGTCTGGCTCTCGGAGAGGTGATGCTCAGATTCGATCCGGGAGAAGACCGCGTGCGCAGCGCTCGCAACTTTAGGGTCTGGGAGGGCGGCGGCGAATACAATGTCGCCCGAGGGCTGAGAAAGACGTTCGGTCGCCGGACAGGTGTGCTCACGGCCTTGCCCGACAACGAACTCGGCGCCCTGGCCCTCGACCTGATTGGACAGGGCGGGGTGGACGCTTCAGAAATCCTTTGGCGGACCTATGACGGCATTGGTCGATCGACACGTCTCGGCTTGAACTTCACCGAACGGGGCTTTGGGCTTCGCGGCGCGCTGGGTGTGTCGGACCGGGCAAACTCGGCCGCGTCGCAGATCGCGCCCGACGATTTCGATTGGGATCGTTTGTTCGGCGCCGGCGGCGCGCGGTGGCTTCACACAGGGGGCATATTCGCAGCCCTTTCCGAGAAGACGGCCGAGGCCGCTGTGGTAGCCGTGCAGTCGGCCCGTCGCCATGGCGTCATGGTGTCCTATGATCTCAACTACCGGGCCAGCCTATGGGACAGCCATCCGTCGCCAGACGCCGCGCGTCGGATCAACCAAGCCATCGTCGCGGAATGCGATCTGCTGTTTGGTGATGAGTTTGGTCTGGCCGCCTGTCTCGGCATGGATCTCAGCACGCTGGAGCCACGACGAACGCCCATGGACGACGGACCGCCTCACGCGGCCGCTCGGGCCGTTTTCGAGACATTCCCGCAGTTAAGAGCCGTGGCCTATACGTTGCGCGAGCCCAAGTCCGCCTCGGTGAACGCGTGGCAGGGCGTACTGGAAGGCCGATCGGCGCGTTGGGTCTCGACACTACGGCCGAGCGTGGAGCTGCTTGACCGTGTCGGCGGCGGAGACGCTTTCGCTTCTGGCATGATCGAAGGGCTGCTTGAGGGCGGGACGCCGCAGCGAGCCGTGGATCTCGCCACGGCGCACGGCGCCTTGGCGATGACCACGCCGGGGGACAACGCCAATGTATCGGCGGCTGAGGTCGAGACCGCCGTGCTCGGAGCGCCTGCTTTAACCCGCAGGTGAACGCGCGAATACACCAGGCCCCTCCGACGCAAATCCCTGTCTTGCCTCACCCCTTCGCTAGACCTTCCCATTACACATATTGCCGCTCGCACCGGCTCTTGCGTGTCTTAGGCACAGTTTGCGCTTCGCGGTTTACAGGGAGGGGATCTTCGACCCCTTTAATGCCAGAGATGATTGTCCTCTGGCCCATTGCCAATGTTAGGCGATCATTGAGATGACGGTATCGTCTCAACACGATTGCCAATATGTCGGATGAATTCGTCGGTATAAAAGCGGCTCAGGGATCGCGATGGCTGCGCCTTGCAGAGCCAGTAGCGTGGTTAGTCCGCCGATTAGACGGCGGAGATTGCTCAAATTTTATGGTCTATTCCCAATAGAGCGGGAGTGAGGAGTAGCAGGGATCCGGATGCTGTTCTGACGAGGGGATTTCGTTGACGACAGAGACTCAGCGGTCAGGTTGAAACGGGGCGACCTGTAGCCTTAGGGTGGTATAAGCCGCAGAGAAAGCTCGACAATTCGCGCGTACCCTCGATGTCTGCTACTGGCGATCCGATGCGGGCTTGGCGCGTTGTACCAAAACGTCGTTTTACGCGACCTAGAAACGCATGGGGCTGGGAAGCGTGCTCCGACGCTACTTTCGAGGGGCGGAAAGCGGCGGCGACGCCAGCCCTGTATTCCAGTTCCAAGGCTGGTTGGCGGCCGCCCGTCGACGGACGGCCTCTTCGTGCAACTCGACCATGCCCGGGAACAGGTCGTGCTGGGCAGTGGCTACATCTGCGAAGTGCATGAACATGGCGTCGGACCCGTAGGGCTCCCAAACCGGCGCCGCGTTTGCGCGGGGCCGGGCATCACGCACGAAGGCGGCCCAGTAGCTGACCATGGCGTCTGACAGACGGGTTTCGCGCTCGGTTTGCGGGATCCGCGGCCAGCGCGGCGGCGTGCGATCCAACGTCCCAAAGACGTAGGGCAGTTCGGCGGCGTGGAAGGCATGGAGATTGGCGTCGTCCGCCGCCGGATAGCCGTGGTCGAACAGATAGAGGAAGGACGGCTGGCCCGCCGCCGTCTGGGAGCGCACCAGCCGCTCTGACGTCCAGCCGTAAAGCGCGTCGCGACTGTTCGCCAAGATGCTCTCGCCCATGTCCGACGACGGATAGAGTTGCAGGAAGGCGTCGGCGAGGTCGCCGTAGCGGTCGCGGATCGTCCGCTCATAATCTGCGGCGCTGGCCGGCGTCGGCGGCGCCAGCATCCGCAGCGATCGGATCTCACCGCTGTTGAAGCCGGCCAGAACCGGGACCTTGGCCTGCCGCCCCTGATCGAAGACATTGATCAGTTGGCCCGGAAGGACCTTGCCGTCGATCGCACCGAACGGCGAGAAGCCGCCCATGGCCGCGCGGTCCGTCAAGGTTTGCGGATCCATGCCGCGCAACACGCGCAGACCAGGAGCTTGCAAGGTTCTGGACAGGGCGGCGCCAGCGTCTTCCGCGGAAGGGGCGCCGAAACGGGCCGCCTTCAGCTCTGGCGTTGAAATCATATAAGCGCTCTGAGCGATGGCTCGGTCGAACAGGCCTCGCGCCAGCGGGGAGGTCATGAGGTAGAGTACGCTTAGTCCGCCGGCGGACTCGCCGGCGATGGTCACCTGGTCCGGATCGCCGCCAAAGGCTGCAATGTTGCGCTTTACCCACTCCAGCGCCGCGACCTGATCCATCAAGCCGTAGTTGCCCGAGATGCCGGCGGGCGATTCCGCGCTGAGGTCCGGATGGGCCAGCCAGCCCAGCACGCCCAGGCGATAGTTGATCGACACCACGACCACACCCTCGCGAGCCATTCGGGCGCCGTCATACAGTGTTTCCTTGCTGGATCCGGCGACCAGGGCGCCGCCATGGATCCAGACCATCACCGGCGCCTTGGTGGTGGTTCCGGGGGTCCAGACGTTCAAGGTCAGGCAGTCCTCGCTGGTCCTCCCCAGGTCGGAGGAATAGATCGACTGAACGACAGGCGTGGGCTGAACACAGGCGGGGCCGAAGCCGGTGGCGTCACGCACGCCGTTCCACGTCGCCGCAGGGGCGGGTGGGCGCCAGCGCATCTCGCCGACGGGCGGGGCGGCGTAAGGAATGCCCTTGAAGCTGAGGATGTCGCCATCGGCCTGGCCGCGAACTGCGCCTGCGGCAGCGGTCACGACGGGTGCGGTCTGAGCTGATGGCGCTGAGACACAGGCCATCAACGCCAGGGCGGCGCCGGCGGCGAAGGAAGGGAAGAAACGGCGCATCAGGCGGCTCCAGGTTTCGAGGTCTTGCGTCCCAGTACTCGGGCCAGCCACAGGAACAGGCCGATGGCGACGAGATAGACCGGGATAAGGGTGTAGAGCGCGATCTGCAGCGAGTTTTCGGGATGGGCCGCGCGGAAGAAGTCGCTGGCCGCGCCGACGTAGGTCGGGCCGACGCCCATGCCGATGAAGTTCATCACCAGCAGCAGCAGGGCGCCCGACATGACCCGCTGGTTCGGCTTCACCTCTTCCTGCACCAGCGCCACCGAAGACGACAGGTAGAAGTAGTTCAGGAAGTTCGGCCCCAGCATCAGCGCCAAGGCCAGCGGCCACGACGGCGCCCAGACGAATGCGATGTAGAAGGGCAGGGCGAGGGACAACGAGACGGCCGGCAACAGGGCATAGGCCTTGCGCGTGCGCTTGGTGTATTTGTCGATCAGCCAGCCGGAAGCGAAGATACCGCCCCCCATTCCGATGGCCACGACCAGGGCGTACCAAAGCGCCACGTCGCCCAGCTCCATCCCCTTTTCACGCATCAGGAACAGGACGGCGAAATTGCCCAGGCCATAGGTGACGATCTGGGTCACGCCGCTGCCCAGGGACGCCAGCACCAGGACGGGGTTGGAGAAGAACATCTTCACCGTGTCCCAGAAGCCGGCGCGGACCGGTGAGGCGGCAGGGGCCGCAGTTTTGGCCGCGTCCAGCCCGCCCCGCCTTGGCTCCTTGACCAGGAACGGCGTCACGAGCGCGACGACCAGGCCGACGACGCCGATGGCGATGAAGGCGTCGCGCCAGCTGAAGGCGGCCGCCACCGAGGCGCCGAAGGCGATGCCGAGCGCCGCGCCGACGGGCGGACCCAGATTGAAGATGCCCAACGCCATGCCGCGACGACCGGGCGGGAAATAGTCGGTGATGATCGCGTAGGACGGCGGCACGCCCCCGGCCTCGCCGAAGCCGACTGTCATCCGCGACATGGCCAACTGGCCAAAGTTGCGCGACAGGCCGCAGGCGATGGTCGCCGCACTCCATATGCCGCAGGCGATCGACACGACCCTAACCCGGTTGGTCCGGTCGGCCAGCCAGCCGACGGGTATGGCGATGAAGCAGTAGAAGAATGCGAAATACAGCCCGCCGAGCAGGCCCAACTGTCCGTCGGTGATATTCAGGGCGTCCTGGATCGGCTTGGCCAGGATCGACAGCAGCTGCCGGTCCAGGAAGTTCAGCACATAGATGAACCACAGGACGCCCAGGGCGACCCAGGCGTTTCGCCCGACCGAAGGTCTGGCGACGGCGGGCGGGTCTGCGGGTTCGATTGGCGTCGCACTCATCGGTCGTTTCCTCGGGATGCGGGCCTGATGGCCCGTCTATTTTTCGGGTTGGGTCAGGGCGGCGTAGGTGAGGGTGCGGGCCCTGGCGCGGAACTCGCTGCTGACGGGATCGGCCATCCGCTGGATCATGCCGACGAAGATCAGGTCATTCTCAGGGTCTATCCAGAACCAGGTCCCGCCGCCGCCGCCCCAGCTGAGCGTGCCCTTGCCCTCGACCGCGCCGAGCGCCTGGGGATCGATCATGATGGCGAAGTCCAGACCGAAGCCGAAGGCGGGGTTGAACGGCAGAAGGCGCAGCGGATTGGCGGTGTTCAACACGGCGTCGGGAATGACGTTGGTCGCCATCAGGTCGATGCTGGCGGACGACACGACACGGACGCCGTCCAGTTCGCCCTTGTTGAGGATCATCTGGCAGAACCGTGCATAATCGATCGCCGTCGAGACCAGGCCCCCGCCGCCGCCCTCGAACCGGGGCGGGCGCGTATAGTCGTTGATCGGCATGTCGAAGGCTTCGGTTGCGACCTTCAGCCCGCCCTTGCCGTCGCCGCTGTACATCTCCGTCAGCCGGTGAACCTGATTGGCCGGGACATGAAAGCCGGTGTCGACCATGCCCAGCGGCGTGAAGATCCGGGTGTGCAGGAAGTCGCCGAACGTCTGGCCGGACAGACGCTCAACCACCAGGGCCTGAAGGTCGGTGGCGATGGAGTAGAACCATTCGGTTCCGGGCTGGAACATCAGCGGGATCGTGGCGGCGCGTCGGACCAGATCTTCGTGGCTGTTCGCCATCATGACGCCCGCCTCGCGATAGGCGCGTTCGATGGGGTGGACGTCGAACAGGCCGTAGCCGAGGCCGGTCGTGTGGCTCATCAGTTCGCGCATGGTCGGCGGTCGAATGGCGTCCTGCGTCAGCATCGTTCCGTCCGGCGCCAGGCCGGCGAAGACCTTCTGGCCGGCCAATTCCGGCAGAACATCGGTGACCGGATCGTCGAGACGCCAGCGGCCCTCCTCGAACAGGATCATCATGGCCACGCCCGTGACCGGTTTGGTCATCGAGTAGATGCGGAAGATGGCGTCTCGCGCCAGCGCGGCCTCATCGCCAAGACGCGCCTTGCCGAAGGTGTTGAAGGCGACGATCTGTCCATGACGCATCAGCAGGGTCGACGTTCCCGCCACCATCCCGGCCTCGACCATGCCTGACATATAGCCGTCGAGCGCGCCGAGGCGGTCAGCGTCAAAACCCAGCGCCTCGGGCGAAGGCGCGAAAGGAAGGCCGCCCAGGGTCATTCGCGTGCGCTCCGCAGCCGCTCTTGCGCACGGTCGCGGCAGACGCCGATGAAGCCGTGGGCCATGAAGGCCGCCATCCGCTCCTTGATCGCCTCGAAGTCGTCGGACCGACATTTGCCGCCCGACAGGTGATCGATCCGTCCAGTGCGCGCCAGGCTCAGCGTCAAGGCGCCCGTGACGAAGTGATAGCCCCAGAAGATGTCTTCCTCGGCCGCGTCGGGCATCGCCTGTTTCAACAGGTCGATGAGGCGCAACACGACGGGGTCGTACAGCCGGTCCATGACCTCGGCGCCCCAGGCGGGCGTGTTGTTGATCTGGGCGCTGAGGGCGCCGAAATGCCGCCAGCCGTCGCCGCCGGTCGAATAGGTGTCCAGATCAGTGTCCAGGAAGGCGCGCAGGGCGCCCTCGACCGTCGGCTCTCCGCCCACGGCGTTTTTGTAGGCGTCGAGCGCCTCCATGCGGCGTCCGCTGGTGATGGGCGCGCGTCGCGCCATGACCCGGTCGAACACCTCCTGCTTATCGGTGAAATAGTAGTGGACCAGCGACTTATGCACGCCGACCTTTTCGGCGATGTCCTTGATGGTCACCCCGTAGAAGCCGTGCTGCGAGAACAGCTCCTCGGCGGCGTCAAGAAGTTGCTCCAGGCTTTCGGCCCGTTGTTCAGCCTTGCGACGCGGTTTCGGAGACGGGGTGTTCATGGCCAGAACCTCATGACGGTCCGGCGCGCCCCAAGGGTGAAACGCCGACTCGATGACGGAGATGGTGTCCATCCTAAGCACCCCCGTAGCTGGCGCGAAGCAGGGTCTTGTTGATCTTGCCCGTGGCGGCGAGCGGCATGGTCTCGACCCGCACGATCCGATCGGGAATCCACCAGTCGGCGACCCGCCCCTTCAGCGTCGCCTTTAACGCTGCGTCGTCGATGTCATGCCCCCGCGCCGGCTCGACCACCATCAGGGGCCGTTCGCCCCATTTGGGGTCCGCCCGCCCGATCACCGCGACCAGACCGATGGAGGGCAGGGCGCCGACGATCTCTTCGATCTCGACGGGATTGATCCACTCGCCGCCCGACTTGATCAGATCCTTGGACCGGCCCGCCAGCGTCAGATTTCCCGCGTCGTCCAGGATGGCCAGGTCCCCTGTGTCGAACCAGCCGTCCGGGTCCAGGGCGGTCTTGGTAGCGTCGAAATAGCGCTCGATGACGCTCTGACCCTTCACCTTCAGGTGGCCTACCGCATTGCGTTGCTCGGGCAGGGGGGCACCGTCGGCGTCGGTCAGCTGGAGGTCCAACCCAAGGGGCGGCCGGCCCGACCCTCGCGCCGCTCCGGGCTTGTCGCTGCGGGGGGATATGGCGCCCAGCGGCGACAGCTCCGTCATCCCCCAGCTGGTCTGCACCGTGGCGCCGAACCGGTCCTCCATGCGCCGCAGCAGGCTGTCGGGGCAGCTGGAGCCGCCGATGATGATGCGCTCCAGGCTTTCGGTCTCGCCGCCAACAGCGTCGAGGTGGTCCAGAAGACCCAACCAGACCGTCGGCACGCCAACGGCCACCGTCACCTGATGGTGGTCGATAAGCCGGGCCAGACTGGCCCCATCCGTGACGCGATTTGGCAGGACAAGATCCGCCCCGACCGCCGGCGCCGCAAATGGCAGGCCCCAGGCATTGGCATGGAACATCGGCACGGCGACCAGCACGGCGTCGGCGTTTGTCAGGGCGATGGAGTCCGCCTGTAGCGCGCGCAGGGTGTGCAGGTAGTTCGAGCGGTGCGTATAGGCCACGCCCTTTGGAGCGCCGGTGGTGCCGGAGGTGAAACAGAGGCCCGCGAGCGCGGTCTCCTCGAACCGGCCCCAGGCGGTGGGCCGTCCGTGCGTATCCAACAGGGCTTCGAGATCGACATGCGTCACGTCGGGTCCGACGTTGTCCAGCAGGATCAGGCGCTCGAGGCGCGGACAAGCGGCAAGCAGGGCCTCGGCCATTTCCTGCAAGCCTGCGCCGACCGCCAGCACACGATCATCGGCTTGGGTGATCATCGCGGCCAGGTGCGCGACGGTCAGGCGCGGGTTCAGGGTGTGGCAGACAAGGCCGACTCCCATGGCGGCGTACCAGATCTCGACGTGATGCTGGGTGTTCCAGGCCAGAGTCGCGACGCGGTCGCCGGGCGTCAGGCCAAGATCGAGAAGGGCGCCGGATAGACAGTTTGCGCGGTCTCGGAGCCCGGCATAGCCGATCAGGGTGTCGCGACCGTCTCCGCCTGCCGTGATGACACGCCCTTCGCCATGCCATTTGGCGCCGTGATCCAGGAAGCGATCCACGGTCAACGCGTAGTCTTGCATGGGGCCGGGGGGCGAGCCGATCATACCGGGCAGAGGTCCAGACTGTTGTCGATGCCGGCGGACCGGCGAGGGCGCGGGAACGACGACCGTCAGGCCATCGTCCCCGGCTGGGTTCAGAAGGTCTTCGTCAGGTTCACGCCGAACTGTCGCGGCGGTCCGGCGTAGCGCAGGCCCGCGTTGATGGCGGCGATATAGGTCTGGTCGGTGGCGTTCAGCGCATAGGCGGCCAACGTCCAGTCATTCGTCTTGTAGCTCAGCAGCAGGTTGACCAGGTTTCGGGCTTCCAACCGATCGCCGAGCGCTTCGTTGTTGAAGATGCTCGTCCAGGCCTTGCCGATGTGAGCGTAGTCGACCCGAGGCGACAGGGTCGCGCCGTTCGGCAGGTGGAAGTCATACTGGACGCCGATGTTGAACGTCAGCTCCGGCGCATACCCCTGGGTGTTTCCATCCAGATTCAGGCAGTTGGCTGTTGCGGGGCCGGTGGCGGCGTTGCACGTGCCGCTGCGCGCGATACGCGGATCGGCGGCATAGAACTCGCCCAGTTCAGAGTTGGAGACAGCGGCGCCGACGTCCACGGTCCAGGCGTTGAGCCGCACTTGAGCGGAAGCCTCCAGGCCCATCAGCACAGTCTCGTCGGCGACATTGACGATCGAGCTGAACAGAGGAACGGCCGGATCGCCGACCACGACCTGGAAGCCCTCATAGGTCATGTAGTAGGCGCCCAACTGGGTGCGGATACGCCCACCGAGCATCGTCGACTTCCAGCCCAGCTCGTAGTCGACCACATCCTCCGGGCCGAACGAACTGGCCGGGACGTAGAAATTCGGTGCGTTCAGGCCGCCCATCTTGAAGCCGGTGGCGACGAATCCGTAGAGGAAGTTGTTGTCGTCGACCTTGTAGTTGATGCTCACCTTGCCAGTGGTCTTGTCTGCGGTGACCTCGTCGTTCTGCAGCAGCTGCAGGCCGAGCGCCGGATAGGTCGTATAGACGTTCTCGTTGCGCGAGCTGCTCTCGGACCAACGGGCGCCGACCTGGATCTGAAGCCGATCCGAAAGGTCATAGCTGATCTGGCCGAAGACGGCGGTCGTCTCCTTCGGCGTGTCGCCGAAGATGTAGTAGTCGAAGACGCCCTCGGGGAAACCGATGTGATAGGCGCCTTGCGGGAAGGTCGTGACGGGGAAGGTCACGTCGTCCTGCTGCCAGAAGGCCCCCAGCAGCCAGGTCAGGCGCTGGTTGTCTGGCGACACCAGGTTGATCTCCTGGGACCAGACGGTCTCTTCGACCCGGTCATAGAAGGTGTTGTTGAGCGCACTGGTGCCGTCCAGATCGGTCGAGAACTCGCTGACCCCATCCTGGTAGCCGGTGATCGAACGCAGGGTGATCCCGTTGTCGAAGACATAGCTGACGTTCAGCGACAGGCGGGCGGTCTCGTCCTTGCCCGAGTGCGGGCCGTTGGCGGTGACCTTGAACGGATCGTTGGTCGCCAGCGCCGGATCGGCGGGATAGCCGCCGAAGTCCTGGTTGTTGTAGTCGCCCTTCAGCAGCACGCGTAGAGCCGGCGTCGGCGCCCACAGGACGCTGGCCCGGACGCTGTTCATCTCGATGTCGCCGGGATCGCCGCTATAGGGGCCGGTGATGTCGTGGAAGCTGCTGCGCCGCTCGCTGTTCGCAGCCAGGCGAACCGCCAGGGTGTCGGTCAGCGGGACGTTCACCGCGCCCTGGAGCTTCACATTGTCGTAGTTGCCGACCTGGCCCATCACATAGCCGTTCACGCTCGTGAAGTCGGGGTTGCGCGAGGTGATGAAAACCGCACCGCCCGTGGCGTTGGTGCCGGCGAAGGTGCCCTGTGGACCACGCAGGAGTTCGACGCTGCCGATGTCGTAATAAGGTTCAGCCTGGAAATATCCCGGGAAGACCGGAACGCCGTCGCGATATGTGGTCACCCCCACGCCGATGGCCGTGGTGGGCTCGGACTTACCGATGCCGCGCACGTTGAAAAAGTTGCCTTGGCCGAAGTTCTGGACCGTCGTGGACGGCGCCACGAACTGCAGTTGCTCCAGCGAAAAGACGCCCCGGTCGTCCAGGCTGTCGCCGGACAGGACGGTCGCGGCGACGGCGGTCTCCTGCAGATTGGTCGTCCGCCGTTCGGCGGTCACCACGACATCGCCCACCGATGTGGCCTGCTGGTCGTCAGTCTGTCGTGACGTTGCGTCCTGAGCCTCGGCGGCTCCGGCCCACAACAGGACGGCGGCGGATGTGGTCAGCCAGAGCTTGCGCCCCATGGTCTTCCTCCCTCGATGTTTCCCGCGGCGCTCTGACGGCGCCATGACGGGGACGGTCTCACCGATCGTGGCCCACGTCAATACTAACTCGTCGGCTAGTGAACATTGACCTTTTGGCCAGGATGATCAGAGTGCGCGCGTCCAGACAGGGCGATCGCGGCAATTTCCGCCACAGGGGAGACAGTCATGACCATCGATCTCACGGGCCGCGTTGCCATCGTCACCGGCGCGGGCGGAGGCCTGGGCCGCAGCCATGCCCTGGCGCTGGCGCGTCATGGCGCGCGGGTGGTGGTCAATGATCTGGCGGCGGCGGCGTGCGAGAGCGTGGCGGCCGAGATCCAAGCCTTTGGCGGCGAGGCTTTGCCGTGGACCTGCAGCGTGACAGATCGCGACGGTGTGGTAGCGATGGTCGAGGGGGTGATCCACCAATGGGGCGGGGTCGACATCCTGGTGAACAATGCCGGGATTCTACGCGATCGCACTTTCGCCAAAATGGATCTGGATGACTTCGCGCTGGTGCTCGACGTCCACCTGATGGGATCGGTCAATCTGACGAAGGCCGCATGGGCGCACATGCGCGACAAGGGCTACGGGCGAGTGATCTTCACCACCTCGTCCTCCGGTCTTTACGGGAACTTCGGCCAGTCGAACTACGGGGCCGCCAAGATGGCGTTGGTCGGACTGATGCAGACCCTGGCGCTCGAAGGTCAAAAATTCGACATCCGCGTCAACTGCCTGGCGCCAAGCGCCGCGACGCAGATGACCGAGGGCCTCTACTCCGAGGAGGACCTCAAGGGGCTGTCGACCGATCTGGTCAGCCCCGGAGTGGTCGCGCTCGCCAGCGCGAACGCGCCGACCAAGACCATCTTGCTGGCGGGTTCCGGCGCCTTCGAACAGGCGCATATCACCATGACGCAGGGGATCTTCGTGGGAGAACGCTCCGACTCTGCGGACCAGATCGAGGGCTTGTGGGGCCGGATCGGCAGTCGGGACAATGAGCGCGTGCCTGAAGCCGGATCCGCCCAGTACACCCATGAAGTCGCACAACGGACCCGCGCTCTAAACGAAATCGCCTGAGCAGGCTGTCAGCGCTGCTGCGTCAAATGCGGCTTACGGCTAGTTATCCAAGATGTCTTAGCTTGATGCGAAAGCTTGGATTCGGCCGCGGCGAAGCGTGTCGGCCGCCCGCACCAGCTTCCTAAAGGTTGGTGCGGGCCAGTTCGAGGACCTCGTCGCCGCGGCCGTTCATGATGGCCTTGAGCATGAAGAGGCTGAAGCCCTTGGCCTGTTCCAGCTTGATCTTGGGCGGGATGACGAGTTCCTGGCTGGCGGTGACGACATCGACCAGGGCGGGGCCGGGGTGGGCCATAGCTTGGGCGATCGCGTCCTCTAACTGGTCAGACTCCTCGACGCGGAAGGCCTTGACGTCCATGGCCGTCGCCATGGCGGCGAAGTCGGGGTTCTGAAGGTCGGTGCCGGTGTCCAGGAAGCCGGCGGCCTTCATCTCCATGGCGACGAAGCCCAGCGAGCCGTTGTTGAAGACGATCACCTTCAACGGCAGACCCAACTGGGTCAGGCTGATGAAATCGCCCATCATCATGGTGAAACCGCCGTCGCCCGACAGGGAGATCACTTGCCGATCCGGCGCGGCGGCCTGGGCGCCGATGCCTTGCAGCATCGCATTGGCCATGGAGCCGTGGTTGAACGACCCCAGCAACCGCCGCCGACCGTTCATCTTCAGATAGCGCGCCGCCCAGACGGTCGGGGTGCCAACGTCGGCGGTGAAGATCGCATCGTCGGAGGCCAGGCGGCTGACGACCTCGGCCACATATTGCGGGTGGATGGGACGGCCTCTGGACGAGGGGCGGGCCAGGTCGTCCAGGCCTTTTCGCGCCTCGCCATAGTGTTTGCGCGCGGCGTCGAGGAAGCGCGACGACCGCTCAGGCTTCAGTTGCGGGAGAAGGGCGGCGACGGTTTCGGCCACGTCCCCGACCACCCCCTGGGCCAGGTGGGCGCGCTTGCCCAGGCTGGACGGGTCATGGTCGATCTGGATGATCTTGGCATAGGACGGATAGAAGTTGCGATAGGGGAAGTCAGTGCCCAGCATGACCAGGGCGTCGCAGTTTATCATGGCGTGATAGCCGGACGAGAAGCCGATCAGGCCGGTCATGCCGACGTCATAGGGATTGTCCCATTCGACATGCTCCTTGCCGCGCAGGGCGTGGACGACCGGGGCCTGAAGCGCCTCGGCCAGAGCCAGGACCTGATCGTGGGCGCCGGCGCAGCCGCTGCCGGCCAGGATGGTGACCTTGTCGGCGCCGTTCAGCAGTTCGGCCGCACGCGCCACATCGGCCAGAGCAGGGCTGATGCGGGGCTTGCCCGGCGGGCTCCAGTCGGGCGAGGCCCCGTCGGGCGCCTGGGCCAGGGCCACATCGCCGGGAAGGACGATCACCGCCACCCCGCCCTTGCCGACGGCGGTGTTGAGGGCGCGCGCCAGGACGCCCGGCATCTGGGCCGGATTGGACACCAGTTCGCAGAAGTCGCTGCACTCGCGGAACAGCTCCTGCGGATGGGTCTCCTGGAAATAGCCCAGGCCGATCTCGGAGGAGGGGATGTGGGCGGCGATGGCCAACACCGGAACCCGGTTGCGATGACAGTCGAACAGGCCGTTGATCAGATGCAGGTTTCCCGGCCCGCAACTGCCGGCGCAGACCGCCAGTTCGCCGGTGATCGCCGCCTCTGCGCCCGCAGCGAAGGCGGCCGTCTCCTCGTGGCGGACATGCATCCATTGGATGTCGTCGAAGCGGCGCAGGCTGTCGTTCAGCCCGTTCAGGCTGTCGCCCGTGACGCCCCATATCCGGCGCACGCCGGCCGAGGCCAGGGTCTTCGCCAGCAGGTCTGCGACGGTCATCGCCATGTTCGGCTCCTTGAAGGGTTTCACGCCACGATGCGCACACCAGCACACCGCGTCTTGTCTGGAAATGCGCCGAACAGCATTCGGCTTCGTGCGGCCTCTCCCTGTCGCACGCGAAGCGGCTATGGTGGGGCGATGAGTCGGGCCGCGTCATGATCAAATACATCGGCTCCAAGCGCGCCTTGCTGGGCCATGTGACGGGCGCCGTCGCCGGCGTCCTGCCCCAGGGCGGGCGGGTGTGCGACCTGTTCTCGGGCACGGCGAGGGTCGGTCATGCGTTGAAGAAGCAGGGGTTTCAGGTCTGGTCGAACGACTACAACGCCTATGCCCACGCCCTGGCGACCACCTATGTCCAAGTGGATCGAGAGCGGTGGATCGACCGGGTCGAGATCGTGCTGGCCGAGTTGCGGACGGTGACGCCGCAGGCGGGATGGTTCACCCAGGCCTTTTGCCAGGACGCCCGCTACTTCCATCCTGACAACGGCGCACGCATCGACGCCATGCGCGACCGGATCGAGGCCATGGGGTTGGAGCCGGAGCTGAAGGCCATCGTCCTGGTCAGTCTGATGGAGGCGGCGGACCGGGTGGATTCCACGGCCGGGGTTCAGATGGCCTATATGAAACAGTGGGCGCCCCGGGCGTTGAAGACGCTGGAGCTGAGGACGCCGGACATGGTTCCGGCGATGAAAGGCGGGCCGTGCCGGGCGACGCAGGGCGATGCGATCGAGATCGCCGAACAGGTCGAGGCCGACCTCGTCTATCTGGACCCGCCCTATAACCAGCATTCCTATCTGGCCAACTACCACTGCTGGGAGAGCCTGGTGCTGTGGGACCGGCCCGAGACCTATGGGATCGCCAACAAGCGGGTGGACGTCAGGACGCGCAAGAGCGCCTTCAACAGCCGGCCCGGGATCGGCCCGGCGCTGAGGACCGTGATCGAGCGGGTCAAGGCGCCCAATCTGATCGTCAGCTTCAACGACGAAGGCTATCTGAGCCGGGCCGAGCTGGTCGAGATGCTGTCGGCGCGGGGCCATGTCCAGGTGCTGGAGGTGGCGCACCCGCGTTACGTCGGCGCCCGGATCGGCATTCACAATCCCAAGGGCGAGAAGGTCGGTCAGGTGGGGCGGCTGAGGAACGTCGAACACCTGTTCGTGGTCACGGATCGGCCGGTCGAGCTGCCTGTGGCCGCATAAGCGCAGCGAAAACAACAGTCGCAAGTTGCGGAACGCGAATCGCGGCGTGTCGTTGTGGGACTATGCAACCGCGCCCGCACACCTATCCGACCACTGATCGCACCGACGATTACCGCGTCCGGCCGGCGGTGGAACCGCGTTCGTGGGTGCCGCATGTCGCCGAGGCCGACTGGGGCCGGGACGCGCCGGCCGCCGATGCGCGGCCGACCTTCACTCACAACGCCGCCCGCTACAGCCGGCCGTCCGAGGCGACGCAGCCGGTCGAGCATGTCGATCTCGAACCCGAACTGAGCCCGCCGCCGCGCTGGATGATGGCGCTGGCCGGCGCCGCCGTGGCCGCCCTGATGGGCGCGCTGCTGGGCGGCTTCATGCACATCTGAGGCGGCTTCAGGCGTCCTGAAGCAGGGCCTTGATCGGTGACCAGCTGCGCCGGTGGGCGGGGCAGGGGCCCAATGTTTTCAAGGCGTTCTGGTGGATCGGCGCGTTATAGCCCTTGTGGCTGGCGAAGCCGTAGCCGGGATATTGCGCGTCCAGATCGATCATCAGCCGATCCCGCGCCGTCTTGGCCAGGATTGAGGCCGCCGCGATCGACAGCGACAGGCCGTCGCCGCCGACCACCGTCTGGATCTCACACGGCAGTTTGAAGCGGTAGTTGCCATCGACCAGGGCCGCGACCGGCTGGACCTGAAGCGCCTCGATGGCGCGGCACATGGCCAGGCCCGTAGCGTGCAGGATGTTGAGTTCCTCGATCTCCTCCACCGAAGCGAAGCCGACGCCCCAGGCGATGGCGCGCGCCTTGATCTCGGGCTCCAGTGCGGCGCGGCGCTTTTCCGTCAGGGCCTTGGAATCGTCTATGCCAAGGGGCAGGTCGTCAGGGTTCAGGATGACCGCTCCGGCCGACACCGGGCCGGCCCACGGTCCGCGCCCCGCCTCGTCCACGCCGCAGACGTGCCCGTTGACGCGCTGGATCAGCACCGTCTCCAGCGCGAGGGTCGGGAAGGCCTTGGGGTTTGCAGGGGCTTTAGCCATGGCCCGCCATCGCACGAACCTGGGCGTGACGGAAGCAGGTCGTCTGGTGATCGTTGACCATGCCCACGGCCTGCATGAAGGCATAGACGATCACCGGGCCGCAGAAGTTGAAGCCGCGCTTCTTCAAGGTCTTGGCCATGGCGACGGATTGTTCGGTCTGGGTCGGGGCCTGGCGAAAGTCGGCGTGGGTGGTCTGGATCGGTTCGCCGTCAACGAAGGACCAGAGCCAAGCGGAGAAGTCTTCGCCATTGTCGCGCATTTCCAGCCAGATCTGGGCGCCCCGGATGGCCGCGTTGATCTTGGCGCGCGAGCGGATGATGCGGGCGTCCCCCAGCAGGCGCTGGATGTCGTCCTCGCCGTAGCGGGCGACGATCTCGGGGTCGAAACCGTCGAAGGCGTCGCGGATGCCCTCGCGCTTTCTCAGGATGGTGATCCAGGCGAGACCGGCCTGGAAGCCGTCGAGGACCAGCTTCTCCCACAGGGCGCGCGGGTCGCGTTCCGGCACGCCCCATTCGGTGTCGTGATAGGCGATGTAGAGCGGGTCTGTGGTCCCGCACCAGCCGCAGCGGCCTTCTGCGTGTGAGTCGGTCATGGCGGGAGGTTGCCAGTCTGTTCTGGTGAGGGGAAGGGCGGGATTTGAGACTCGGCAGTGGAAAAAAGACCGTCTGAATAGTCTCAATTGTCTGAGTTCGGGCGGAGAGGTGAATTGCACTGCACCCGCGAAACGCGTGCAAAGTGCAAGACAGTGCAATTTGGCGGGGCGAAGTTGGACTGCGAAAAAACAGTCCAACGAGTCCAAGTTTTCGTCTCCTCCGGCCCTAAACCCGCGCATTGTAAGGGCGGTTGGAGGAGGGGTTGGTCGATTGACGCTGGTGGTTGGTAAGGCTCTGAAATCTGGACGAATGTCCTCAGAGAATAGGATGGAGACCGTCTCCTTCCCATGAAATGGGGAGGAGGACCTCGAAGCGGTGGAGGGGCTCTTGAAGTCCCACGGGCGGCGGTGATGCGGTGAAGACCCCCTCCGTCACGGCGCTGAAGAAGCGCCGCGCCACCTCCCCACGAGGTGGGGAGGAGACCGGTCGTCATTCAGTCACGCACCAATCCGCCGTCCACCACCAGGTTCTGCCCCGTCACCGCACGGCTCCACGGAGAGGCGAAGAAGAGGACGGCGTCGGCGAATTCTTCGGGGGTGGTCACCGAGCGCAGCGGCGTCATGCCGGCGATGAAGTCGAAGACGGCCTCGGGGGTGGCGGCGCTGGCGTCGGTGGTGCGCAGAAGGCCGCCCGAGACCATGTTGACGGTGATCCCGTCGGGGCCGAGGTCGCCGGCGGCGGTGCGGGTCAGCGACAGCAGGGCGGCCTTGGCGGCGGTGTAGTCGTGATAGGGCACGACCGGATTCTGGAACAGGTTGGTGCCGATGTTGACGACGCGGCCGAACCGGGCCGCGGCCATGCCGGGGGCGGTCGCCTGGATGACGTTCAGGGCGCCGCGCACGACGGTCGAGAACTGGGCCGCCAGTTCGTCCCACCCGATGTCCGTCATCTGGGACCGGGCGTCGCCGTTGAAGCTGTAGTCCAGGGCGTTGTTGACCACGGTGGTGACGGGCGCGCCGAAATGGGCTTGCGCGGCGGCGACCATGGCGTCGACGGCGGCGCGGTCGGTCACGTCGGCCTGGAGGGCGACAGCGCGGTCGCCGATCTCGGCGGCCAGGGCTTTCGCCGCCTCGCCGCTGGCGCGCCAGTTGATGATCAGGCGGGCGCCTTCGTTGGCGAAGGCGCGAACGGCGGCCGCGCCGACGCCGCGCGCGCCGCCTGTGACGAGGACGATCTGGTCGGCGATCTTCATGGGGGACTCAAGCGTTGGAGGAGGGGAGGACGTCCTCGCCCATCCAGGCGGGTTTGCGCAAGCGCACAGGGCGGCCGTCCACGGTCAGGTCGCCGTCGAGGCGGTCGATCCGCAGCAGGGCCATGACCGATCCGTTTTGGCCGGACAGGATCTCGCCCGCGCGCAGTTCGCCCTTCAGCACCTCGGCGCCGAAGGCGGGGGGCGGGCCGTCGAAGTCCAGCGGCAGCATCCGGTTCTTGATCGTTCCCCGGCGTTTCATGCGCGAGGTCGTCTCCTGGCCGACGAAACAGCCCTTCTGGAAGTCGATGCCGTTCAGCAGGTCGAAGTCGGCCTCGATCGGATAGGTCTTGTCCTGGGGGGCGTCGGCGGTCGGGTCGGGCAGGCCGATGGAAAGGCGGTGGGCGTCGTAGTCGGCCTGAGCGGCGTCTGGCGTCGCCTCGCCATAGAGACGGCCGCCCATCAGCGGGGTGCGCGGGTCGGGGATGAAGCCGGCGACGACCTCCGGCCAGGCGGCGAAGATGGCGCGGTCGTCGGCGGCGACCTGGACCTTGGCGCGGAGCCTGTACATCGACAGGCGCTGAAGCAGGGCGTCGCGGCGCTCCGTCGCGACATCCAGCAGGACGCCGTCGGCCTGACCCAGGATGAACATGTCGAACAGCAGCCGGCCGGGCGGCGACAACAGCGCGCCGAAGCGCAGTTCGCCTTCCGCCAGCGTCTCCACATCCTGGGTCAGCAGATTGTGCAGGAAGGGTTTCGCGTCCTCGCCCGTGATCGAGATGAGGGCGCGGCTGTCGAGACGGGCGATGGGCATGGGCGCAAGATAGGGCGCGGGCGGCGGCTTCAGAAGATGACAAATAAGAAAAGCGTGGGCTGACGTAATCAATCATGATGGTGCGGTCCTGACGGATCATGCACCGGCCGGCGATCTGTTGTGGGGTCTCGGGTGAATATGCTACAATCTGGACATGAAAGTTCTGCTCGAAATTGCGCTGACGTTTGTCTTTGTTCTCGCTCTTCTGCTGGGAACAAAAGCCATGCAGATCGGCGGTCCAGATATTGTAAGGGTGTTGGTTTGCGGCGCAGTGGGGTCGGGTTTTGCCAGCCTCGTCTGCTGGTCTGTTGGTCGCCATTTGCGGCAAAGACCCGTTAAATCTTAGGCGATCTCGCCTCACGCCACGACGGCGGCGGCCTCAGGATTGAACAGGGGATCGAAGTTGCGCCAGTCGCTGGCGCCCCAGGCCGAGACGCGGGTGACCAGATCGACGATGTTCATCGGCTTGGCGATACAGTCGTCCATGCCGGCCTCTTCGTACTGGATCAGCTGTTCCGGCAGGGTGTTGGCGGTCAGGGCCAGGATCGGCGTGCGGCCGACCGGACCCGGCAGGGCGCGGATGGCGCGGGTGGCATCGACGCCGTCCATCACCGGCATCTGAATATCCATCAGGATCACGTCCCAGTCGCCGTCGCGGGCGGCATCGACCCCTTGCGCGCCGTCGTTAGCGGTGGCGCAGAGGATGCCCTGGGCGGACATGACGGCCATGACCAGGGCGCGGTTGCTGTCGTGATCGTCGACATAGAGAACGCGCAGGGCGGCGGCGTCTTCGTTGGCGGGCGCGGGTTCTTCGATGACTGTATCGGGCGTCGGCAGGGGAATGACGTTGTCGGCCGACAGGTCGATCATGTCGTTGACTACGGACAACAGACGCTGGCCCGCGCCATTGATGCGGGCGGCGTGGTCGGCGTGTTCCTTAACCAGGCCGGCCTTGGACAACAGGTCCGAGAAGCCGATGACGGCGTTCAGCGGTGTGCGCAGTTCGTGCGACATGTCGGTCAGGAACTTCTGCCGCGCCTCGGCCATGGCGGTCTTCTGCTCGGCGGCGACGCGGGCCTGTTCGGCCTCGACCCGTTCGGTCACGTCGATCTCGTTCAGCATGACGCCCAGCTGGCCCGTGACCGGATCGATGACCGGGCGGATGTCGAGGTGGTGCCAGCGCAGGCCCTCGCGGGTGATGATCTCGCAGACGTCCGAGGACAGGTCGCCTGACAGGGCTGCGGCCAGCATGGGCTGTGCGCGCTCGGGTTCCGCGAACCGGGCCTCGAAGGGATGGGTGGTCGAGCCATAGGCCGCGAAGGCCGCGGGGTTGGAGAACAGCGGCCGGCCTTCGCTGTCGAACAGGGAGATCAGGGTGGAGGTGTGACGCAGGGCCTCGACCGCGCGACGCTCCTCGCTCTCGACCTCGATGGGGGCGGCCTCGAACAGCAGGACCGGTGTGCCGTCGTCCAGCCAATGGGTCGAGATGATCGCCGTCACCGTCAACGGCCGGCCGTTGGGATAGAAGGTCCAGTGTTCGGACAGGGTCTCGCCGTTCGCCGTCTCGCGCGCCAGGCGTTCGGTGCGGGCCAGGACGGCGGGGGACATCTGGCTGAAGTCGCGGGCCAGCAGGGCGTCGAGGCTGTCGGAGCCCCACAGATCCAGGGCGGCGGCGTTCGCATAGACGCCTCGCATGGCGGACGGATCGAACATCCAGATCGGGCGTCGAAGCGCGTCCCAGGCCTGCATTTCCGGCGTGTCTCTCAAAGCGGCGACGTTACGGATTTCAGAATAGCCGCAAGGACTTAAGCTTCAGCTAAGCTGTGGGATCATCCTGGGTTGTCACGGCGTATCGCGCGACGACGCCGTCTGGCTGAAAATCATGCTCGGCCAGCGTATCGAGCGAGCGCAGGACGCGGGCCAGGAAGGCGGCAGGATCGCCGTCCTCGATCGCCGGGCGCAGCCATTCGGTGACGACGGCGCGGGCGGGATAGGCGCCGACCGGGCCGGGAATGCTGAGGGCGACCTCAATCCCCTCGGCGACCCAGCCGGCGACGGTCATGAAGAAGTCGGGCGAGGCCAGGAAATCCGAGCGGCGCAGGACATACAGGGTGATGATCCCGTCCTCGACCCCGTCGGGGCGGACGATGACGCCGCTGAGGTCCGGCCGCCAGTCGTCCGACAGCTCGACAACGCGCCACAGGCAGAACCAGATGCGGCAGGTGTTGGGCCGGATCGCGTGGACCGAACAGCCGGCGCCGTCGACGCAATAGGCGCACAGCTCGCCGGTCGGCTTGGCCAGTTCCGGCAGGTCCAGCGGAATGACCCGGCAGCATTCGACGCAACCGCCGCAGGTCCGGCCGGGGAGGAGGGGAAGTGAGGTCATCGCGCCGGATCGTCAGTCCGGCGTCTGCCAGACCTTTCGCGCTCCATAGTCGATGGCGAAGCCCCTGTCGCCCAGCCAGTCGATGCCGATGATGGCCAGGGGCGTGTCGGCTGAGCCCAGGCGGTCGAATACGGGCAGAGCGCCGACCTTGACCGGCGTCGTCGGCCAGCGCCATCGGCCGATCTCCACATCCTCGATCTGCGCCTGACCCAGATCCAGCGGTTCGCCGTCGATGCCGGTGATCTGACCGCCCGAGGGCAGGGCGTCCGCCTTGATGGCCAGGGCGGCGGCGAAGGCGGGGTTCAGGGTGGTGTGCTGGGCGCCGGTGTCCAGCAGGCCCCAGCCGGTCGTATCGCCGATGCGGACCGGCAGCAGGATGCGCCAGGGGCGCTGCCATTCCGTCTCGACCGGCGTCCAGCCCGCCTCGACGGCGCCGCTGGCGCGGACGGACACGCAGGCCTGCGCCGGCCGCCAGACGGCCATGGCCTCGCCGAACAGATCGACGCCGGCCAGGCCCGCGATGTCGTGGCTGTCGAAGCCCGGGGGCTCGATCTCGGGCGAGACGAAATCGCGCATCTGGATCGGTCCGGCCTCGAAGGCGGCAATGCGATAGAGATCGACCTGCACCGCGCCGCCCATGCCTTGGGCCTGATCCGGCGACGGCTCGCGCGGCGGAAGCAACAGGGCGATACGCGGGGCGTCCAGTGTGGTGCCGCTGGACGCCGTGTCCAGCACGAAGGCGAAAGGCCCCTGTCCGTTGACGCGCGCCTGGATGACCGGGCTGTCTCCATCGCCGCGCTCAAGCGCCAGGCAAGACGGTTCCGTGGCGGCGAGCATCAGGGCCGTGGCGAGTGCGAACATGGGCGTCCTCCGACCTCAAGGAGGGCCACGCCGCGACGCGGGCGGCAAGTTAAGCCTTGGTCATGTCGCGCTTATCCGAGCGCACGTTCGAGCTGAGCGATGCGGCGGTCCATGTCGGTGACGACGCCTTCGAGCCGGGCCTTTTCGGAGGCCATGTCGATGGGCGTGCCGTCCTCGTAGGAAATGGTCGCGCCCTTGGCGATCAGGTCCAGCCGATAGATGGCCGTGACGCGCTGGGCCTTGAAGCGTTCGAGGGCGGCGGAGGCGGCTGGATCGGGCGTCTGGATCATGGGCGCGGCTTTTAGCCTATGGCGCCTGCCTGTGGAAACCTGCGTTTGACGCTGAACCCCCGATAGAATCCCTGTATCCGTTGACGGATGATCGGGCGGTTTCCCATCCTGTATATCGCCGAGGCGGACGCCGAGGACGCCGTGCTGTCCTCGGGCGTGCTGGCGCATCTGGTCGAGAGCCTGCCGCATGCGACCTTCACCATCGTCGGCTCGGCCGCCAGCGCGCCGCTGTTCGCCGATACGCCGCGCCTGACCAGGCTGATCGTGCTGGAGCGCGAGGGTCATTTCGAATGGATCGCCCTGTGGAACCAGGTGCGAGGGACCAAATGGGGTCTGGTCGTGGACATGCGCGGCTCGGACCTGTCGGGCAAGCTGAGGCGGCACAAGCGGGCGGTGCGGGGCAAGGATGCGCCGGGTCTGCACGCGGTCGAGGCGGCGGCGGCGGTGCTGAAGCTGGAGCCGGAGGAGATTCCGGGGCCGAAGCTGTTCGTGTCCGACGAGACGATGGCTCAGGTTCAGGCGCTGATGCCGACGATGGGCGGGGACGGACCCATCCTAGCGGTCGGGCCGGGGGTGGAATGGATGGGCAAGCGCTGGCCCGCCGAACGTTACGCCAAGGTGGCGGCCAAGCTGCTGGCCGACGACGGGCCGCTGGCCGGTGGCCGGCTGATGATCGTGGGCGAGGAGATCGACCGCGAGGCGGCGCACACCATCCGCTACGCCGTGCCGCGCGCGCGGGTGATCGAGCTGCAGGGTAAGCTGACACGGCTGCAGACGGCAGCGGCCCTGTCGAAATCGGCGCTGTATGTCGGGGCGGATTCGATCTGGACCCAGCTGGCGGTGGCCTCGGGCGTGCCGGTGGTGGCGGTGTTCGGCCCGTCGGACGAGGCCGTGCGCGGGCCGTGGAAGGGCGAGGCCGTGCGGGGGCCGCGCACCTATGAAGAGTTCAGGAAACTGGACCCGCGCCTGAACCAGGCGATCCAGCATATGATGGATCTGCCGTGGGAACGGGTGATGAAGGCGTCGATGCGTCTGTTGAAGGCGCGGGGCTGAACCCGATCTCCCTCCCCGTTCGGGGAGGGGGGCGCGAAGCGGCCGGGTGGGGGCGGCCGGTGATCGCGCGACAGACCTGTGCCGTATTGCCTGGCCCTCCCCACCCGGTCTCGCCTGCGGCTCGACCCCGCTCCCCGAATGGGGAGGGAGAAGCTTTAGCCGCTTTCGCGAAGGATGCTGCTTCCGCTAGAACCTCGGAAACGTTCGCAGGAGCCAGCCCCATGACCCAGACCTATGACCTGATCGTCCGTGGCGGCGAGGTGGCCAATCATGCGGGGCGCGGCCTGGCCGACGTCGGGGTGATCGACGGCAAGATCGCCTTCATCGGCGACCTGTCCCAGGCCTCGGCCGGCGAGACCTTCGACGCGACGGGCCTGACGGTTCTGCCCGGCGTGATCGACACCCAGGTCCATTTCCGCGAGCCGGGGCTGGAGTGGAAGGAAGACCTGGAGACCGGGTCGCGCGCGGCAGCCCTGGGCGGCGTCGTCGCCGTGTTCGAGATGCCGAACACCAATCCCAACACCACCGACCCGGACACCATGGCAGACAAGCTGGCAAGGGCGAAGGACCGGATGTGGACCGACCACGCCTTCTACGTCGGCGGCACGCACGAGAACGCGGACTATCTGGGCGAGCTGGAGCGGTTGCCGGGCTGCTGCGGGGTCAAGGTCTTCATGGGCGCCTCGACCGGCGACCTGCTGATCGCCGACGACGAGGGGGTGAGGAAGGTCCTGTCGAACGTGCGCCGCCGCGCCACCTTCCATTCCGAGGACGAATACCGGCTGGTCGAGCGGCGGGGCCTGGCCCGCACCGGCGACTGGACCAGCCACCCCGTGGTCCGCGACGCCGAGAGCGCCATCCGCTCGACCCGACGCCTGGTCGGCCTGGCCCAGGAGACCGGCGCGCGCATCCATGTGCTGCACGTCACGACCCGGGACGAGATGGAATATCTGCGCTTGCACAAGGATGTCGCCACCGTCGAGATCACACCCCAGCACCTGACGCTGGTCGCGCCCGAGGCCTATGAGCGGCTGGGCAGCTACGCCCAGATGAACCCGCCGATCCGGTCGCAGGAGCATGTGGACGCCCTGTGGCTGTGGGGCATGCAGCAGGGCGTCGCCGACGTGCTGGGGTCCGACCACGCGCCGCATACCAAGGAAGAAAAGGCCAAACCCTATCCGGCCTCGCCGTCGGGGATGCCGGGGGTGCAGACCCTGGTGCCGCTGATGCTGACGCATGTGGCGAACGGGCGGTTGAGCCTGGAGCGGTTCATCGACCTGACCTCGGCGGGGGCGCAGCGGGTGTTCAGCACGGCCAACAAGGGGCGGATGGCCGTCAGCTATGACGCCGACCTGACCATCGTGGATCTCAAGGCCAAGAAGACCATCACGCATGACCAGCAGGCGACGCGCTGCGGCTGGACCCCGTTCGACGGCGTCGAAGCGACCGGCTGGCCGATGGCGACCATCGTGCGGGGCCGGGTGGTGATGCAGGACGGCGAACTGATCGGATCGGCGCACGGGCGGCCGGTGCGGTTCATGGAGACGCTGTGAGGTCGCTTCGCTCCGTTCTCCACCTCCACTCCGTCATCCTCGGGCTTGCCCCGAGGACCGGAAGGTCCGCCGCATTGCGTCGGCGGCGAACGCACAGCCCGATCCGCACCCGGTCCTCGGGTCAAGCCCGAGGATGACGGAAGTTGGTGGGAAGGCGCCGGGTGTGACGGTGGTGAGGGAACAGCTCGGCCTGATCGGCTTCGGCGCCTTCGGGCGGCTGACGGCGCGACATTTGTCGCCCTGGTTCGACATCCTCGCCCATGATCCGGCGGCGACGCCTGGAGTCGGGGACGGCGAGGGCGTCGCGACCGTGACCGACCTGGCGACCGCCGCCGCCTGTCCCACGGTGGTGCTGGCCGTGCCGGTCGAGGCGCTGGAGGCGACGCTGACCGCCATCCGCCCGCACCTGGCGCCCGCTGCCCTGGTCATCGACGTGGGCTCGGTGAAGGTGAAGCCGGCGCAGGCTATGGCCGACCTCCTGCCGCCCGGCGTGCGGATCGTCGGAACCCACCCGCTTTTCGGTCCGCAGAGCGGCAAGGACGGCATCGCCGGCCTGCGCATCGCCGTCTGCGAAGTGCGAGGCGGAAAGGACGCCCGCCGCGTCGCCGCCTTCTGCCGCCGGGCGCTGGGGCTGAAGGTCTTTTCAGTCAGTCCCGAGGATCACGACCGCGAGGCCGCCACCGTCCAGGGCCTGACCCATTTGATCGCCCGCGTCCTGATGGCCATGGAGCCCCTGCCGACGCGCATGACCACCGCCAGCTTCGACCGGCTGATGCAGGCCGTCGACATGGTCCGCCACGACAGCCCCGCCGTCTTCCGCGCCATCGAACGCGAAAACCCGTTTGCGGCCGAGGTGCGGGAGCGGTTCTTCGCCCTGGCGGATGAGGCGCGGGGGAGGTAGGCGTTGCAGATTAAGCGACCATCGGTATGGTCAAGCCATGGCTGCACTCATCAAACGAAATACGAAACGTGCGCTGATCGTCACAGCAGCTTTGATCATTGTCGGCTTACTGACATTAAGTCTTACGATCACACGTCCCCCAAGCCGCGATTTAGCCGATGAGATTGATCGGGCGCTTGAACAAGACCCGTGCATCGGCTCGGTCGAACGCTGGCCGTCGCGATACTATGGTTGGCGGCCAACTTCCTGGTTCTGGGCGAATGACATTCGAGGGTTGCTTTGGATGGTGAGCGGCCCTTGGCTTGGGTCCGATACCTCCAAAGTCAGTGTTCGTCTCTATCGAGGTGCATCGAATGAGGACTACCCTGCGGGGCGTCATTTGCTCCGTGCGGATCAGGATAAGTTTTCGCTCGATAGCTCAAAATTCCTATTCGCTTCTGGTCTATACGATGTGCGCGCACGCCAAGTGAGGGGTTGGACGTGCGGGACTAGTGACTACCCGGTCGTTGCTTCCATCACATCCCATTCGCGCGAATAAACGCCCCCACATCCTCCCCGACGCCCGGCGCGAGCGGCAACGCCGGATCGGCATAGGTGGCCATGTTGGCGGCGCGGTCGGCGGAGGCGGTCTTGAGGAGGTGGTTGACGCCGTCCCAGAGTTTCAGCGTGGCCTTGGGGTCGGCGGCGGCGAGGGCTTGGGCGTCCGTGACGCCGATCTGGAGGTCGGTGGTTCCCTGGCCGATGAAGACCGGGCCGTCGCAGGCGGCGAGCAGAGCGGCGGGGTCCAGCGGCAGCCACGAGATCAGATAGGGCTGGACCGAGGGGCGGAACAGGGCCGCAAGCGCGGGCGGCGTGTCGGCGACGGTGCGGCCGGCCTCAAGCTCGGACAGAACCGCAAAGGCTTGGGCCTTCAGCGGATCGGGCAGGCCGTTTTCCAACTGTTCGCGGATCACCACGCCCGCCGGGCGGCCGGCGCCGGCCAGCAGGATCAGGCCGCAAACCTTGTCGCCACCACCCTCGACCGCCTTCAGCGCGACAAGGGCGCCCTCGCTGTGGCCGATCAGCCAGGTGCAGGGAAGACCCGCGCGCGAGGCGGCCTCAGTCGCCCAGGCGCGGGCGTCGGCGGCATAGGCGTCGAAGCGCAGATCGGCCTCGGACGGCCCCGCCGCCGCGCTGGCGGCGATGCCGCGCTTGTCGATGCGGATGGTGGCGATGCCTTGTTCCGCCAGACCTTCGGCCAGCAGGCGATAGGTGGAGGCGGCGACGCCCAGCGGGCTGTTCCCATCCCGATCCGTCGGACCGGAGCCGGGCAGGATGACGGCGACGGCGGTGGGCGCGTCGGGCGCCAGCAGGGTTCCGTGCAGGGGCGCGGGAAGAGCGGGCAGGGCGATCTCGGTCGAGACGGGGCCGGCGAGCAGGGCGGCGGCGAGAAGCGCGGGGGTCAGCATCGACATGGCGGTCTCCTTGGCGGCGAGGTCAGAAGGGTTGGCGGTCGGGATCGGCGCGCCAGACGCGCCAGCTTTCGAAGACCGAGAGGGCTGTAACGACAACGACGGCGACGGTCAGGGCTGTGACGCCATAAGGCTGAGACGCGAAGGGCGAGGCGATCAGGCCGATCAGACCGACCAGGCTGAACAGCCGGCCGGCCAGCCGGTTGGAGCGATCCCAGGCCAGTCGGCTCTTGTAGTTCCAGGGCGTACGGACGCCGATCAGGGGATTGGGCGCGACCCGGCCAATGAAAGCGCCGGTGACCAGCAGGATCAGCGACAGGCCGCCCGTCATGACGGCGGGTCCGCTGTCGACGGTCGCGTGCCCCAGGCTGGCCCAGGCGATGGTCAGGCCGATGGCGGCGACGGTGAACAGGGTCAGCCCCTGGCCGATCCGCATCGAGCGACGACGCGAGGCGTCGCCTTGGGCTTCGGCGCGCAGAGCGGCCAGGCCCAGGCCGGCGGCGGTGATGAAACCGATCAGGGTCAGGCCGCCGAAGAAGGTCGCGAACTCGACCCGGTCGCCCCAGCGATCGACCTGCCAGTTCGCGTTCCAGTGCATCGGCATCGGCGTGGTTGGGCCGTTGAAGCCAATGTAGAGGGCGAAGGCCGCCTGGACGCTGAAGACGGCGACGGTCAGATAGTCCAGCAGAGACAGGCGGTCCTTCATCGACGGGGCTCCTTTTGCGCGTGGGGCAGGGCTTCGGTCGCTTCGCCGGTTCCGACGATGTCCATCAGGAAGGCCATGGCCTCCTCGACCGCCGAGATTTCCAGCCGATAGCGGATGGTCTGGCCCTCGCGCTCGGGACTGACCAGGCCGGCCTCCTTTAGGCCGTTGAGGTGGCCTGTGATGGTGGGCCAGCTCATGTCGAAGGCAGCGGCGATGTCGCCGGACGCCAGCGGACCGGCGCGCAGCATGGCGATGATACGACGACGCACCGGATGCGACAGAGCCTTGAATAGGGTGTTCATAGGGATATCCCTAATTAGGAGCATGGCTAAATGCAAGGTGGTATGCGGCGAAATCACGCCCGCCTCGATCCGCCGGCGCCATTGCAACTCTGTCGCAAACCCGCGTATGAGGCGCGATCTTCTGCACTTGAGAATATGTTGCAAACTATGGTTCGCTCTACCCGTCATTTCGTCTGCGCCGCCAGCCTTCTGGCTCTGACTGCGGCCACGCCGGCCTTGGCTCAGCAGGCGACGGAGCTGGGCGAGATCGTAGTGACGGGGTCGCAGGTGCGGTTGCCCGCGCCGGCGGCGGGCGGACAGGTGGCGCGCGGCGGTCGGGTCGGCCTGCTTGGAAACCTGGGCGTGATGGATACGCCGTTCTCGACCAGCAGCTATACCGAAGAGCTGATCCGCAATCAGCAGGCGCGCAGCGTGTCGGAGGTGTTGCAAAACGATCCGTCGGTCCGGGTGTCCAAGGGATTCGGCAATTTCCAGGAGCTGTATGTCATCCGTGGCTTCCCGGTCTTCTCGGACGACATGACCTATAATGGTCTGTACGGCGTGCTGCCGCGTCAGTTCGTGGCGGCGGAACTGCTGGAGCGGGTCGAGGTCTTCCGTGGCGCGACCGCCTTCCTGAACGGCGCTGCGCCGGGCGGCAGCGGCGTGGGCGGGGCGGTGAACCTGGTGCCCAAGCGTGCGGGCGAGGCGCCCCTGACGCGGCTGACGGCGGGTTGGGAAGGGCGCGACGAGATCTACGCCGCCGCCGACGTGTCGCGTCGCTTTGGTCAGGACGACGCCTGGGGCCTGCGCCTGAATGTCGCCAGCCGCGATGGCGAGAGCGCGGTCGAGCACGAGCAGCGCGAGATGCGCGTCGTCGGCCTGGGGCTGGATCACCGCGGCGACCGCGCCCGGTTCTCGGCCGATCTGGGCTGGCAGTCGAACCGGCTGGACGATCCGCGTCCGCAGGTGACGCCGAACGGCGCCATCCCGACACCGCCCTCGGCGGACAGGAACTTCGCCCAGCCGTGGACCTATACGGACGAGGAACAGCTGTTCGGCGCGGTCCGGGGCGAGTTCGACGTGACCGACACCGTGTCCGTCTGGGCCGCATTCGGCGCGCGCGACGGCAAGGAACGCAACAGCCTGGCCAATCCGCGAGCAAATGCGGATGGCACGCTGAGCGGCAGCCGGTTCGACAACGGACGTCGCGATCAGGTCTTCTCGGCGGATGTCGGCGTGCGAGCGGACTTCGACACGGGGCCGGTCGGGCACCGGCTGGTGGCCTCGGCCGCCCAGGTGCAATCGCGCGAGAAGAACGCCTTCGCCTTCTCCAGCGGCTATGCGGCCGGCACGCTGAACGATCCGCTGTATGTGCCAGCCCCGGCGGTCGCCGGTTCTGGCTCGCTAACCGATCCGGGCATCGTAGGGCGGGTCAAGACGACCAGCTTCGCCGTCGCCGACATGCTGTCCTTCCTGGACGACCGGCTGATCGCCACGGTCGGCGCGCGGTATCAGGAGATCGACACTCGGTCGTATGACTACAACACAAACGTCAGGAACGGCGGCTATGCCAGCGACGCGGTCACGCCGGTCTTCGCCGTGGTCTATCGACCGATCGACGCGGTGTCGCTTTACGCCAACTATTCCGAGGCCCTGATCCCCGGCAAGACGGCGCCGACGGTGATCAATGGCGCCCCGGTGTCGAATGCGGGCGAGGTGCTGGAGCCGTTCCGAGGTGAACAGGCCGAAGTCGGGGTCAAATATGACGGCGGATCGTTCGGCGGCACGCTGAGCGTCTTCCGCACGACCCTGCCTAGCGAGTTGTTTGACGGCACGACCTATTCGGCCGGCGGCGAACAGGAGAACCGGGGCGTCGAGCTGTCGGTCTTCGGCGAGCCCGTCCAGGGTCTGCGCGTCCTGGGCGGCGCGACCTGGCTGGATGCGGAGATCACGCGTGCGCTGGATGCCTCGCTGGACGGCAAGTCCGCCATCGGCGTGCCGGACTTCCAGGCCAATCTGAATGTCGAATGGGATGTGCGCGCCATCGATGGCCTCACGCTGGAAGGCCGGGTCGTTCATACCGGATCGCAGCCGGCGAACGGCGCCAATACGGTGGAACTGGAAAGCTGGACGCGGTTCGATGCGGGCGTTCGCTACGCCTTTGTCGCGGGCGACAAGCCGGTGACGCTGCGCGCGCGGGTCGAGAATGTCGCGGACGAGGATCAGTGGGTCGCGGTCGGTGGTTTTCCGGGATCGAACTATCTGACGCTGGGCGCGCCGCGCACGTTCCGCCTGTCGGTCTCGACCGAGTTCTGATCCGCGCCGGCTGATGCACGCCCGAACCATCCGCGCCTGGTCCTGGACGCACAAGTGGTCGAGCCTAATCTCGACCCTGTTCCTGCTGATGCTGTGCATCACCGGCCTGCCGCTGGTGTTCAGCCATGAGCTGAACGAAGTGCTGCTGCACGAACCGTGGGAGCCGAAGAACACCTACGGCCGATTGCTGACCCTGGACGAGGTTCTGGCGGCCGGCCTGGCGCGACATCCGGGCGAGGTTCCGGCCTTCATGAGCTTCGACGAGGACCGGCCGGTGGTGAATGTCACCAGCCGCGGGCCTGACGCCCCGGCGGGAAAATACAGTTTCGAACCCATCGACCGGACCAGCGGCGAGGTGGCGCCTCTGGTCGCCGGCCATCCGGTGATGGAGTTCCTGCTACAGCTTCACACCGACATGTTCCTGGGCCTGCCGGGAATGCTGTTCCTGGGCGCGATGGGCCTGCTGCTGGTCGTGGCGGTGGTGTCGGGGGTGGTGCTGTATGCTCCCTTTATGCGGCGGCTGCCGTTCGGCACGGTGCGGGTGAAGAAGGCCGCGCGGACGCGGTGGTTGGACTATCACAACCTGCTGGGCGTGGTGACCGTGGCCTGGCTGCTGGTGGTCGGGGTGACGGGCGTGGTCAACACCCTGGCGACGCCGATCCTGGCCTATTGGAAGGATACGGCGCTGAAGGAGCTGACGGTCGCCTATGACGCCCCGGCGCCGGCGGGCCAGAGAGCCTCGCTGGACGCGGCGGTGGAGCGGGCCAAGGCGGCTCTGCCGGGGATGCAGCTACAGTTCGTGGCGTTTCCAGGAACCGACTATTCGACCGATCATCACTATGCCGTCTTCTTCCACGGCGACACGCCGCTGACGACGCACATGACCACGCCGGCCCTGATCGATGCGCGGACAGGAGAACTGGCGGCGGTGGCGCAGATGCCCTGGTACGTGAAGACGCTGTCGCTGTCGCAGCCGCTGCATTTCGGAGACTATGGCGGGCTGGCGCTGAAGATCCTGTGGGCGCTGCTGGACATCGCCACCATCGTGATCCTGGGATCGGGTCTCTACCTGTGGCTGGGCAAGGGGAGGCGGAAGTCGTGAGCCGCCATCATCACAATCGCAAGGACCTGAGCCTGTGGGGCATCTTCCGCGTGCCTGTCGTTCTGTTCGGCCTCAGTCTGATCGGCCTGATCGGCGCGCTGTTGCAGGACGGAGCTTGGGACGGGGTGTTCTCGGCCCTGCTGGCCTCGACCGTCGTCGTGACGGCCTGGGCGCTTATCCGATCGAGAAGCTGACGCCGCAGCCGCAGCTGGAAGCGGCGTTGGGGTTCCTGACGACGAACTGGGCGCCGGCCAGCTCATCGACGTAGGCGATCTCGGAGTTTTTCAGGAACGGGACCGAGACGGGGTCGATCAGGGCGGCCTGGCCGTCGGCCTGGATGCGCAGGTCGTCGTCCTCGGCGGTCTCGACCAGTTCGAACCGATACTGGAAGCCCGAACAGCCGCCGCCGTCCACCGCAACGCGCAGCATCAGGGTCTTGCCCTCGACCGCGCCCAGCTTGGCCAGGCGCTTGGCGGCGCTGGCGGCCAGGACGATGCCCTCCGGCGCGCGCGTGGCGACGCTGAAGGCGGGTGTGGACGGTTCTGTGGATTGGACGGTGGTCACGGCTGTCTATATGAGGCGCGCAAGGGCGTTCGCAAAGGCCCCGCCGCTTCAAAGTTGATGACTTGAGCCACACAGACCTCGCCACCTACGCCGAACGCGCCGACCTGACCCTGGGCCGCCGCGTTCCCGAGCCGGCCAGCCGCACGCGGACGGCCTTTGCACGCGACCGCGACCGGATCATCCATGCGACGGCGTTTCGGCGGCTGAAGGAGAAGACCCAAGTCTTCGTGGCGCACGAGGGCGATCATTATCGCACCCGGCTGACTCATTCGCTGGAGGTGGCGCAGATCGCGCGATCGCTGGCCCATGCGCTGAGGCTGGATGATGATCTGGCCGAGACCATCGCCCTGGCCCACGACCTGGGCCACCCGCCCTTCGCCCACGCGGGCGAGGACGAGCTGGTGGTGCAGATGGCCGGGCACGGCGGCTTCGACCACAATGTCCAGAGCTTCCGGGTCGTGACCGAGCTGGAGAACCGGTATCCGCAGTTCGACGGGCTGAACCTGAGCTGGGAGACGGTCGAGGGGGTCATCAAGCACAATGGACCGGTGTCGCACCGGCTGGACGAACCCGCCTGGTCGGTGGTGCGGCCGTACCGGACGGGCGGGGAGGCGGGCTGGGACCTGCGTCTGGGCACGTTCGCCTCGCTGGAGGCCCAGTGCGCGGCCGTCGCCGACGACATCGCCTATAACAATCACGATGTGGACGACGGGGTGCAGGCGGGGTTGATCACCCTGCAGGACCTGGATCAGGTGCCGCTGATCGGGCCGATGCTGGCGCAGGTGCGCAGCGACTATCCCGATATCGACGACCGGATGCTGAGGATCGAGGCCGTGCGTCGGATGATCGGCGTCATGGTCGAGGACGTGCTGGCCGAGACGGCGCGGCGGCTGGAAGACGACCGGATCGTCACGACCGAGGACGTGCGCACGGCGAAACGGACGATGGTGGATTTCTCGTCTGAGATGCACGCCGACCTGGCCATCCTGAGGAAGTTCCTGTTCGAGCGGATGTATCGCCACTACCGGGTCAACCGCACGCGCAGCCAGGCGCGGCGGGTGCTGTCGCAACTGTTCGAGCTGTTCATGGCCGAGCCGGAGGTGATGCCGCCGGAATGGAGCACGCCCGCCCTGACCCGCGACCGGACGCAGCGGGCGCGGGCGGTCTGCGACTATATCGCCGGCATGACCGACCGTTACGCCATAGAAGTGCACCAGAAACTGTTCAGCCTCGACCTCGCCCTCGATCTGTGATTCGAAAGATGCACGCGGGGGCGTAGAGTGATCGTTCGGCGCGCCGATTCGCGCGCCTGACAGACGGCGGAGCGCGACCATGTCCTTTGAAGACGACAACAAGCCGGGCCGGGGCGCCTATACGCCCCCGACCGATGACGACCTGCCGTTCCGTCGCAATTCCTATGATCCGCGCAGCGGCCGCAATGTCGGCTCGGGCGGGGGCAAGGCGCCGCCGGTCACCCTGATCATCAGTGCGGTGGTCCTGCTGCTGCTGATCGTGGCCGTGATCTTCTTCTATCGCTCGGGCATGCGCGCCTCGACCGACGCGCCGCCCGCCGTGGGCCAGCCCGTAGGCGACATGAAGACCGCCCCGCCCATCGACGCCCAGCCGATCGATCCGGCGGCCGGCGTGCGCGTCTATCGCGACGAGGGCGAGACGACCGACGCGCCCGTGACCTTCACCCCGCCGCCCGAGACGCCCCAGCCGCGTCCGGCCGCGCCGCCGACCGCCGCCCCTACAGGCCAGGGTCTGCCGCCCGCCAAGGCCGCGACGCCCGCCGCGCCGACGCCGCGTCCGACGACCGCGCCGCCTGTCGCCGCTCCGGCGACCAAGGCTCCGGCCGCTGCGGGCGGATCGGCCTCGGTGCAGATCGGCGCCTTCTCCTCGACCGAGATCGCGGATCGCGAATACGCCGCCGTCGCCGGCCGGTTCGGGTCGTTCGCCTCCGGCGCCGAAAAGCGCGTGACCGAAGTGACCTCGTCCAGCGGTTCGACGCTGTACCGCACGGCCTTCTCGGGCTTGTCGCGCGAGCGGGCGGTCGCCTTCTGCAACGCGCTGAAGGCCGCCGGGCGGGACTGCATCGTTCGGTGACATCGGCCGCGATCTACGGCTGCGCCGGTCATCGGCTGACGGAGGACGAACGGGCCTTCTTCGCCGAGGCGCGGCCTTGGGGCTTCATCCTGTTCCGGCGCAACATCGACACGCCGGAGCAGGTGCGAGCGCTGACCGACGCGTTGCGGGCGTCGATTGGAGATCCTGAGGCGCCGATCCTGATCGACCAGGAGGGCGGTCGGGTCCAGCGGATGGGGCCGCCACACTGGCCCAAATATCCGCCGGGGAACGCCTATCTGAAGGCGACCGACGATCCGCTGGCGGCGCGCGAGCTGGCGCGGCTGGGCGCGCGGTTGATGGCGCACGACCTGCGCGAGGTCGGGATCAACGTCGACCTGCTGCCGGTGCTGGACGTGCCGGTGCCCGGCGCCCACGACATCGTCGGCGACCGCGCCTATGGTCAGGATCCGCAGACCGTGAGCCTGCTGGGGCGGGCGGCGGCGGAAGGGTTGCTGGCGGGCGGGGTGCTGCCCTGCATAAAACATATGCCAGGCCATGGCCGCGCCTTCGCCGACAGCCATGAGGACCTGCCGACGGTCCATGCCGATTTCGAGACCCTGGACGGCTGGGACTTCGCGCCGTTCAAGGCGATGTCGGACATGCCGTGGGCGATGACGGCGCATATCGTTTTCACCGCCATCGATCGGAAACGGCCGGCGACCCAGTCGAAGAAGGCCGTGAAGATGATGCGCGAGCATCTGGGCTTCTCCGGCCTGATCATGACCGACGACCTGTCGATGCAGGCGCTGAGCGGATCGCTGGGCGAGCGGGCGCATCTGTCGCTGAAGGCTGGCTGCGACGTGGTCCTGCACTGCAACGGCGACATGGCCGAGATGCAAGCGGTGGCCGAGGCGACCGGCAAGCTTAAGGGCAGGGCGAAGGCCCGGGCCGAGGCGGCGATGGCGCGGATCGTTCGCGTTCCCGAACCGCTGGATCCCGTGGCGGCCCATGCGCGGTTCTTCGAGGCCATGGGCGGCCGGCTGGATGTCGCCAAGGGGCCGGACGTGGGGGAGGCGCAGGCCTGATCCCGTATGAGCGAAGCTTTCCAGCCCAATCTTGATTTTACGGCCGTCGCCGAGGTCGAGGATCGCGAGGCGTTCGTGGTCGATCTGGACGGGTATGAGGGGCCGCTGCATGTGTTGTTGGCGTTGGCGCGGAACCAGAAGGTCGATCTGCTGAAGCTGTCGATCACCCAGTTGGCGGAACAGTATCTGGCCTTCGTGCATGAGGCGCGGCGTCGGAACTTCGCCCTGGCGGCGGACTACCTCGTGATGGCGTCGTGGCTGGCCTATCTGAAGTCGCGGCTGCTGTTGCCGCGCACCGAGAAAGACAAGGGCGAGGAGCCGCCGGCCGAGCAGATGGCCGCCGCCCTGGCCTTCCGCCTGCAGAAGCTGGAAGCCATGCGCCGGTCGGTCGAGCAGTTGATGGCCCGGCCGCAGTTGAAGCGCGACGTCTTCACGCGCGGCGACCCCGAGGCGACGGTGATCGTGCCGTCCGACCGGATCGACGCCAGCCTGTATGAACTGATGAGCGCCTATGTGGTGCAGCGGCGGCGCGAGGAGGCCAGGCGCTATGCGCCCGGCCAGCGGGTCGAGGCCTTTGCGTTGGAGGCCGCGCGCGACTGGCTGCGCGAGATCATGCCGAAGCTGGCCGACTGGACCCCGCTGGACCAGGTGGCGCCGCATCGCGAAGGCGAGCACGGACCCAGCCAAGCCAGCTTTACGGCCTCGACCCTGTCGGCCAGTCTGGAGCTGGTCAAGGAGGGGGCGATGGACATTCGACAGACGCAGGCGTTCGCCGAGCTGTTCCTGAAACGGCGCGGGCAGGGTCAGCCGCTGGAGCTGACGCCGTGAGCGACCTCGCTTTCCAACCCGACGAGGCCGAGATCGAGCGGCGGGTCGAAGCCCTGCTGTTCGCGGCCGCCGGGCCGCTGACCGCCGCCGAGATCGCCGCGCGCCTGCCCGAGAACTGCAATGTCGCGCGCGCCATATCGGGCCTGCGCGCCCGCTATGAGGGCCGCGGGGTGGAGCTGGAGTGCGTCGCCGACCGCTGGCGGTTCCGCACCGCGCCGGACCTGGCCTTCATGATGACGCAGGAGCGCGAGGAGCCGCGTCGCCTGTCCAAGGCCGCGCTGGAGACCCTGGCCATCATCGCCTACCACCAGCCCGTCACCCGCGCCGAGATCGAGAGCGTGCGCGGGGTGACCATCTCAAAGGGGACGCTGGACCTGTTGCTCGAGATGGGGTTCGTGCGGTTGCGGGGGCGCCGGCGCACGCCGGGGCGGCCCGTCACCTATGCGACCACGGATCGGTTCCTGGAGCATTTCGGCCTGGCGACCCTGTACGACCTGCCGGGCGTGCAGGAGATGAAGGCGGCGGGCCTGCTGGACCTGTCGCTGCCGGTCGGGTTCGAAGTCCCCGATCCCAGTCGCGCCTCGGAAGCCGACGACGAGGACGGCAGCCTGCCCATCGACGACGATGCGCCTGAGTTCGCCCAGGATTTCGTCGGCGAGACACGCTGACGTCGCGTCACGTTCACGCCGTCTTAGTCAGCGCCATCTAAGCTGGACTTTATGAGTGGCGTGACATCGAAGACGGGTTGGCGGGCGTGGAGCACGTTCAGGATCGCGGTGATCCTGATGTTGTCGTCGATCATCGGCATGGCGGGCGTTCTGGGCACGGTCAGCCAGGGCATCGATGCGCACCAGGCGCGCAAGGAAGAGGCGTTGGTCAAGTTGCGGCTGACGCGGGCGCTGGAAATCATCGGCGAGAACCTGACCACGGCCTCGGTCTGGGACGAGGCCGTCGATCACATGACGACCGGCGATGTGGCCTGGTACGATCGCACCATGGGCGCCTTCTACGCCGTCCAGCACAAACACCATTTCACCCTGGGCTATGACGCGACGGGTCGGCTGTTCCGCATCAGCACCGAGACCCGACCGGCCAGCGCCGAAGCCGGCGATCCATTCGCGCGCGCTGCCCGACCCTTGGTCGATCGGTTGCGCGCCGAGGCGTTGGCGCGTGATCGTTCGGATGCCGCTGTCCGCCTGAGGTCGGCCTTCGTGCGTGTTGACGACACCATCTATGTCCTGGGCGCCTCAACCGTAGTTCGCCACACGGAAACGGGAGCGACGCCGGCGTCTGATCCAGTGGTCGCGTCGTTCAAACCCTTCCTGAGTGAGTTGGACATACTCCGCACGCGGCTGGCGTTGACCGAAGTGCATTTCCAGCCCGGTGAGGCCGCGCCGCCCCAGGGCATGATCGGCGTCGATGTGCGCGACGCTGGCAGCGCCCTTTTGGGCCGCGTTGTCTGGGCGCCGGAACGGCCGGGCTATCAGATCCTGACGCGGGCCGGGCCGCTGCTGCTGCTGCTGATGGTCGTGCTGATCGTCGGCACGGCGTTCCTGTTCTGGAACACGACCGCCGATGTGCGCCGTCTACGGGCGTCCGAAGTCGCCCTGTCGGCAGCGTTGGAGCGGGCCGAGGCGGCGAACCAGGCCAAGACGCGGTTCCTGTCGAACGTCAGCCACGAACTGCGCACGCCGCTGAACGGGGTGCTGGGCATGGCCGAGGTGATCGGGGCGGACCTGGTCACGCCGCAGCAGCGCGACAGGCTGGAAATCCTGAAGGCGTCGGGGCGTCAGCAGCTGAGGCTGGTTGAGGAGTTGCTGGACGTGGTGCGGCTGCGCGACGGGGCGGTGACGCTGGAGGAACGGCCGTTCCGGCCTGACAATCTGCTGCGACGTGTCGCCAATGATCTCAGCGGCGCGGCGCAGGCCAAGGGCTTGAAGATCGACGTCGAGGCCGCCGAGGGCGAATGGCTGGGCGATCCGGTCCATGTCGAGAAGCTGATGGCGGCGCTGAGCGACAACGCCGTGCGCTTCACCCGGACGGGCCAGGTCATCCTGAGGGCCGTCGCTGGCGATCAACTGGTGCTGGAGGTGGAAGATACCGGCCCCGGCATGGAGCCAGAGGCGGCGACGCGCCTTTTCGACGCCTTCACCCAGGGCGACGAGAGCAGCACGCGCACCGCCGAGGGCCTGGGGCTGGGCCTGACGGCGGCGCACGGCCTGGCCGCGTTGATGGGCGGCAGGATCGAGGTCGTGACCGAACCCGGCGTCGGCAGCACTTTCCGTGTCGCCCTGCCGCTGGAAGCCGTGGTTTAGGCCGTCAGCAGGCGCGGCAGTTTGAAGGTCACGGTCTCGCGTGCGCCGCCGTCCTCGGTCACCGTGGCGTCGAATCGCGCGCGGATGGCGTCCACCAGAGCCTCGATCAAAGGCTCGGGCGCAGAGGCGCCGGCGGTGACGCCGACCGTCTGGACCCCTTCGAACCAAGACCAGTCCACCTGAGACGCATCGTCCACGAGATAGGAAGCGCCGGCGCCGGCGCGCATCGCCACCTCGACCAGCCGGACCGAGTTGGACGAGTTCTTGGACCCGACCACCAGCACCAGCTCGCAGCCCTCGCCCAGCACCTTGACCGCGTCCTGGCGGTTGGTGGTGGCGTAGCAGATGTCTTCCTTGTGCGGATCGGGCAGTTCGGGGAAGCGGCGCTTCAGCACCTTGAGGATACCGGCGGTGTCGTCGACCGACAGGGTGGTCTGGGTCGCATAGGCCAGGGGGGCGTCGCCGGGGCGTTGGAACGATTCGGCGTCGGCCTCGGTCTCGACCAGGCTGATGGCGCCCTGCGGCAACTGACCCATGGTGCCGATCACCTCGGGGTGGCCCGCATGGCCGATCAGGATGATGTGCTTGCCAGCGGCATGGTGACGCTCGGCCTCGACATGGACCTTGGACACCAGGGGGCAGGTGGCGTCCAGGAACACCAGCTCGCGCGCCCGGGCGGTGGCGGGCACCGACTTGGGCACCCCGTGGGCCGAGAAGACGACCGGCCGATCGTCGGGGCATTCGTCCAGTTCCTTGACGAACACCGCGCCCATGGCCTTCAGCCGCTCGACGACATGGCGGTTATGGACGATTTCGTGGCGCACATAGACGGGCGCGCCGAACTTCTCGATGGCGCGCTCGACGATCTGGATCGCCCGGTCCACCCCGGCGCAAAAGCCGCGCGGCGTCGCCAACCGCACCGAAATCGGGCGAAGCGGAGCGGCGGGGGGAGGAACATGCGCATTCATGGCCGTGAACCTAGTCGTTTGCGGCGCCGATCGCCATCTGACCCGTGTCGCGAGGGGCGGGATTCTGTCGCCGTGAACAGCGGCGCATCGTCACGGCTTGTCCACAGGCGACGAAAGTCTAGGCTCTACAACGGTTTAGAGCGTGATCACGACGCCTTGACCTATGGGCCGCTCACGATTAGTTTCCGCGCCGAATTCAGACCCGTTCGGACGCACCGTCTGGACGCTGAGCGCACAGGTCCTATCCCCCATGCCGGAATCGCGCGAAGAGGCGATCAAACGCCTCCAAGACAGCGCATCCGCATTGGAGGCGCGGACTACGGCGGAGAAATCCGCCGAGCTGACCGGCCATCAGGTGTCGGGACAGGCCTACAAGATCATCGCCGAGCTTCTCGGCGGCGTCCTGGTGGGTCTGGCGTTCGGGGCGATCGCGGATTGGGTCCTTGGGATCCGTCCGTGGGGTTTGATCGGCGGGGTCCTTCTGGGCTTCGCCTTGTCGATTTACATGGCGCGTCGCACAGCCAACCGGCTGATGGCGCAGGCCAAGGCGTTGGGAACGTCGGCTCCGGCCGAACCCTACGTCGAGGCCGACGAAGACGGGGAACGATAGGGCTTCATGGCCGATCCGATTCATCAGTTTCAGATTCAGAAGGTCATCGACCTTCCTGACGTGACCCTGCCTGTGCTGGGCACGGTCGATCTGGCGATCACCAACTCGCACATCGCCATGACGGCGGCCTTCGTCGTGATCGTCGGCTTCCTGGCCGCCGTGACGTCGAACGCCAAGATCGTGCCGGGCCGACTGCAGTCGGCGGGCGAGGGCATGTTCGGCCTGATCGACAACCTGGCCGATTCCATCATCGGTCACGAAGGCCGCAAGTATTTCCCGTTCGTCTTCACCCTGTTCATGCTGATCCTGGGCATGAACATCCTGGGTCTGTTCCTGACCTTCACGGCGACCTCGCAGCTGGCCATCACGGTCACCTTCGCCCTGATCACCTTCGGCCTGGTCCTGGTCGTCGGCTTCGCCAAGAACGGCCTGGGCTTCTTCAAGCTGTTCTGGCCCATGGGCGCGCCGCTGGCGCTGCGCCCGGTCGTCGGCCTGATCGAGTTCGTCTCCTTCCTGCTCCGCCCGGTCACTCTGGCGCTTCGTCTGTTCGGCAACATGCTGGGCGGTCACGTCGCGCTGAAGATCTTCGCCGGCTTCGTGGTGTCGCTGGGCCTTCTGGGCATGAGCGGCGGCATCGGTCTGCTGGCCTTCCCGGTCGCGGCCCTGTCGCTGGGCATGGTCGTCGCCCTGACCGCGCTGGAGTTTCTCGTGGCCTTCCTCCAGGCCTTCGTCTTCGCCGTTCTGGCCTGCATCTATCTGAATGATGTGGTCAACCTGGACCACGCCCACTAAGGGCCGGACCAGTCTCTTCACCCCAACCACCAACGACTTTAATCTAGGAATACAATCATGGACGCTGAAGCCGCAAAATACATCGGCGCCGGCCTTGCCACCCTCGGCATGATCGGTTCGGCTCTGGGCGTGGGCAACATCTTCGGTCAGTTCCTGGCCGGCGCCCTGCGCAACCCGTCTGCTGCCGCCGGCCAAGTCGGCAACCTGTTCGTGGGCGCCGCCCTTGCCGAAGCCCTGGGCATCTTGGCCTTCGTGCTCGGCATCCTGATGATCTTCGGCTGATATCAGCCGATTACGGCGCGCGGGGTTCGCCCGCGCGCCGCTTCATCTGATCCTGCAGTAGACGGTTCATGGCCAGCACCCACACCATCGACGCGGTCCCGCCTTCGGTCGAAGCGGACCTGCACGCCGAGACGGCGACCACCGCCGAGCACGGCTCGGGCGGCCTGCCGCAATTCCAGTTCGAGCACTGGGCGGGCCAGATCGGCTATCTGCTGATCCTGTTCGTCGTCCTGTATCTGCTGGTCTCCAAGGTCTTCGCGCCGCGCCTTCGCAAGGTGATGGACGAACGGGCCGACACCATTTCCACCGCCGTCGCCACCGCGCGTCAGGTCCAGGCCGAGGCCGCCGAACAGGCAGCCCTCGCTCAGGCCGAAGTCGCCAAGGCGCGCGCCGACGCCCGTTCAATGGCCGCCGCCGCCAAGGCTCGCGTGACCGAGGACGCCAACGCCCGCCAGGCCGCGGAAGAAGCGATCGTCAACGCCCGCATCGCCGAGGCCGAGGCCTCGATCGGCAAGACGCGCGACGCCGCCATGGCCAATGTCTCCACCATCGCCTCCGACACGACCGCCGCCATGGTCGAGCGTCTGACCGGCAAGGCCGCCACCGCAGCCGAGCTGGCCGCCGTCAAGGGAGCCGCCTGATGAACCTGATCTTCGAACACGGCATCTGGAGCTTCGCCAATGCGGAGATCTGGGTCGGGATCGGCCTGATCCTGTTCTTCGGCATCCTGGTCGCCGCCGGCGTGCCCAGGATCGCCGCCAAGGCCCTGGACGCCAAGGCCGCCAAGATCCAGGCGGACCTGGACGAGGCTGCTCGCCTGCGCGCCGAGGCCGAAGCCCTGCTGGCCCAGATCCGCAAGGAGAAGGCCGAGGCCGAGGCGCAGGCTGCCGAGATGATGGCCCAGGCGGAAGCCGACGCCCGTCGTCTGGAAGTCGAGACCAAGGCCAAGCTGGAAGAGACCCTGGCCCGTCGTCAGAAGATGGCCGAGACCCGCATCGCCCAGGCCGAGGCCCAGGCCTCGGCCGAGGTGAAGGCGGCCGCTGCAGATTTGGCCGCCAAGACCGCCGAACAGATCCTGACCGCCCGCATCGCCAGCGGCGCCAAGGATCCGCTGCTGGACAGCGCCATCGCCCAGATCGGCGATCGCCTGAACTGATCGGCGTGACGCTGAATAAAACAAGGCCCCCGACGTCGCCGTCGGGGGCCTTTTTCTTGGGCGATTAAGCCGTGGTCAGTGGGCGTGTGCGCCGCCGATCATTGGCGCTCCCATCCGCTTGTCGCGCGCCACCAGCCGGGCATAGACATTGCCCAGCACGATGCCGAACACGGCGTGGGTGATCAGCAGCCAGGCGAAGGTGCCGAAGCCGGCGCCGGCCGTGAAGGTCCGGTAGTTTCCGAACATGACGATGGCGGCCATCATCAATACCCAGGCGCCGACGGCGAAGACGATGCCCTTGGTTTCAGGCGTATCGGTCGGCAGTCGGGGACACAGGATGGCGAACAGCGGCCCCAGGATGAAGACGCCGCTGATGACGTGGACCACCCACCCGGCGGCCAGATTTCCCGGCATGCCCATCATGCTGGCGATTACCCCCTGGAAGGGATCGAACCAGTTGAGGAACATATTGGGTATTTCGAGCAAGGATACGGCCATGGTCGCCGCAAACCCGGCGATCAGACCCTTTTGTACGCGTGACATCATGACCTTAGCGCCTCCCAACGCATGAGTGGTTCTCTGATAACGCGCAGACAGGATACGCCTGACTGGGAAGCGACGTGTTCACGTTCCTGTGGTTAGCGGTTGCAGCAACGCAACCGCAATAATGTCCGCTAACTAGCGGAACAGCTTGCGGAAATAGCGCCGCACCTGTTTGCGGCCACGCGACAGGCGACGACCAGACCGTCTGGTCACGACCTTTTCGGCGCGGAGGGCCTGTTGCCAGAAGACCGGCGCGAACTCGGGCTTCTTCCGCATCAGGCGGCGGAACGGATAGATCCATTTGGGTCGGGCATACTGCGCGCGGATGAACTGACGTTTGGCCCAGAACGAGCTCTTCAGGATCAGCATCAGGCCGACGGCGATCACTGGAATGCCGCCGGGCCCCGGCAGGGGCGCGATCAGGATGCCCAGCAGCACCACGAACAGGCCGCCGATCATCAGCGCCCAGCGTTTGACCACGCGCAGCATGCGGCTACGCGGTTTCGAAGGCTGGACGAAGAGGACGGGGAGTGTGGTCACGGATGCGCCAGATGGGGAGGGGAGGCCGTCATGACAACGGTCGCCACGACCGCCCGATCCCTCGTCGGGAAAGGAAAAGGCGACCGTGACGACCTTGCCACAACCCTTTTAAGGCTCTGCGTCGATGGCGGATCGGTGTCCGGCGAATGAAGCTTTGGTCATGAACCCCAGTCGTTCGCCGGCTGTGGCCGACGCAACACGGATCAGCCGTAGCGGACGCTGGTCAGCCGCTCGGATTCGGCCCAAAGCCGGCGCGCGACTTCGGCATCGTGGGCCTGAGGCTTGATCTCGGCAGGGCCGGGCGGTCCCTTCATCTCCATGACGCCCTGGGGCCCGTAGTAGTCGCCGCCCCTCACCTGGGGCAGGGTGGCGGCCATCACGGTCGGCAGGGCGCCGTCCGCGGCGGAATGGCTGATCCAGGGCTGAAGCAGCCGCCCCGCCGCCATCATCAACCCACCGGCGCCCGACTGGGCCGGACCATTGGCGATCAGGTCGGTCCTTGCGAAGCCGGGGTGGGCCGCCGCGCTAGTCAGGTTCCACCCCTGAGCCTGGCTGCGCCGGTCCAGTTCGATGGCGAACATCAGCATGGCCAGTTTGGACTGCTGATAGACCGGCCACGGCTTGTAGGCCGTCTTTTCGTAGTTGAGGTCGTCCAGCAGGATACGACCACCGCGGTGGGCCATACTGGACAGTTGGACGACGCGTGCCTGGGCTTGGGTCAGCAGGGGCAGCAGGCGGCCCGTCAGGGCGAAATGCGACAGGTAGTTGGTGCCGAACTGCATCTCGAACCCATCGGCCGTGGTCTGCCGTGTCGGTAGGGCCATCACCCCGGCGTTGTTGATCAGGATGTCGATGGGCCGTCCTGCCGTCAGCTGGCGATCTGCGAAGGCGGCCACGGACGCCAGGTCACCCAGGTCCAGAAGGTCGAACCGTACATCGGCGCCGGGATGTCGTGCGCGGATCAACCGCTCGGCCTCGGCCCCCTTGGTCGGATTGCGGGCCGCCAGCACCACCTCGGCGCCCTTCGCGGCCAGCACCAGGGCGGTTTCCAGGCCCAGACCGCCGGTCGCGCCGGTGATGATGACCAGCTTGCCGCTCTGGTCGGGAATATCGGCTGTGGTCCAGGTCGTCATTTCGCTATCCTGTCGCTGAAATATGGTGTCTCGAAGGGTTCCGGCTTGCATATCTGCATCCGGTGCAAATATGCAAGAAGTGCAAGAAAAGATTTCCGTCAACGATCAGGGACTGCGTGAGCGCAAACGGGTGGAGACGCATGCTCGTATCCAGGCCGAGGGCATGCGCCTGTTCCTCGACAGGGGGTTCGAGGCGACGACCCTGGACGAGGTGGCGCAGGCGGCGGACGTGTCGCGCCGAACCCTGCTGAACTATTTCGGGTCAAAGGAAGAGATCGTCTTTTCGGCCAAGGCGGGATTTCCGCAGATGGTCGCGGACGCCATCGCCGCACGGCCGGCAGACGAGCCGTTGCTGGATATGGTGGAGAACGCTTTCGTCGATCTGGCGCAGCAGCCCCAGTCCGAGGAGACCAAGGCGGTCGCCATCCTGATCCACGGCACCCCCTCGCTGAGGGCAGGCGACCAGGCGAAATACGAACAGGTCGAGCGGCTGCTGGCCGAAGCCCTGGCGGCGCGCAAGGGCCTGGCGTCCGACGACATCGCCTGCCGCGTCGTCGCCGGGACGGCGGTCAGCATCATGAAGCTGTCGCTGGACGCGTGGCTGGCCCATCCCGACGCGCCGCCCGAGACGTTCGGACGCGCGGCCTTCGCGGCGCTGAGACGGGCGGCGGGCTAGAGATCGCTGTTTAACCGCCGTCATCCTCGCCCTTGTGGCGAGGATCCAGACTCCCGATGCGTCCGCAGCGAACGCGCTGGTCGAACACCGGGAGTCTGGATCCTAGGGACAAGCCCTAGGATGACGGGGCTTAGATTTACGCCGCCTGGTTCGATCCTGCCGGCGTCGACCAGCGCAGGACGGGCGAGCGGGCGGCGCGGGTTTCGTCCAGGCGTTTCAGCGGCGCGTGGAAGGGCGCGCCCTTGAAGCGGTCGACGTCGCCGGCCTTCGCCGCCTCGGCCAGCAAGCGCATGGCGTGGATGAAGCGGTCCAGTTCGGCCTTGGACTCGGTTTCCGTAGGCTCGATCAGCATGGCGCCGTGGACGACCAGCGGGAAATACATGGTCATTGGGTGGAAGCCCTCGTCGATCATCGCCTTGGCGAAGTCGAGCGTGGTGATGTCCGTGCCCTTCAGCCATTCGTCGTCGAACAGGGCCTCGTGCATACAGGGGCCGTCGGGGAAGGCGGCCGACATCAGGTCCGACAGGCGAGCCTTGATGTAGTTGGCGTTCAGGACGGCGTCCTCGGCCACCTGACGCAGGCCGTCGGCGCCGTGCGACATCATGTAGGACAGGGCGCGCACATACATGCCCATCTGGCCCTGGAAGGCGCACAGGCGACCGAAGGCCTGAACGGCCTCGTCTTCTTCGCGCTCGATCAGGCGATAGCCATTGTTGTCATGCACGACCCAGGGGGCCGGGGCGAAGGCCGCCAGGGCTTCGGACAGCACCACCGGACCCGCGCCCGGACCGCCGCCGCCGTGCGGCGTGGAAAAGGTCTTGTGGAGGTTGATGTGCATGGCGTCGACGCCGAGGTCGCCCGGACGAACCCGGCCGACGATGGCGTTGAAGTTGGCGCCGTCACAGTAGAAGTATGCGCCGGCCTCGTGCGTCAGGCGGCTGATCTCCAGGATGTCGCGCTCGAACAGGCCGCAGGTGTTGGGGTTGGTCACCATGATGGCGGCGACGTCGTCACCCAGCTTGGACGCCAGGTCGGCGACATCCACGCGGCCGTCCTCGGTCTGGGCGACCTCTACGACGGTGTAGCCGACGAAGGCGGCCGTGGCCGGGTTGGTGCCATGGGCGCTGGTGGGCACCAGCACCTTGCGGCGCTTCTCATGCTGACCCGAGGCCTCGTGCGCAGCGCGGATGGCCATCAGGCCGCACAGTTCGCCGTGCGCGCCCGCCTTGGGCGACAGGGCGACGGCGGGCATGCCGGTCAGGGTCTTCAGCCAGTGGGCCAAGGTGTCCATCAGTTCCAGCGCGCCCTGAACCGTCGAGATCGGCTGCAGCGGGTGGATGTCCGAGAAGCCGGCCAGACGCGCCATCTTCTCGTTCAGGCGCGGGTTGTGCTTCATCGTGCACGAGCCCAGCGGATAGATGGCCAGGTCGATGGCGTGGTTCTTTTGGCTCAGGCGCACATAGTGACGCATGGTCTCCGGCTCCGACAGGCCAGGCAGGCCGATCGGATCCTTGCGGACCAGGTCGCCCAGGTCGGAGCCGTCCGTCTTGGGTTCCGGCAGATCGACGCCGGTCTTACCCCAGCCGTCGCCCTCGAAGATCAGGGCTTCGTTCTGCAACAGGCCCCGGCCGCCGGTCAGGGTGGCGGGCTTTGAAGCGACTTCGTTCGGGGCGGTCGGGCGGCCGACGGTGTTCATGGTGCTCATGGTCGTTATCCCTTACGCGCCGAGGACTTTGGAGAGCGACTTGGCGAGGATCTGGATGTCGGCATCCAGCGTCGTCTCGGTCGCGGCGACCAGCAGGACGTCGTCCATGCCGGCGTCGGGGGCGAGGCGGCTGTAGGGCACGCCGGCCAGGATGTGGTGACCGGCCAGCGCATCCACGACCTCGGCCGCATTCCTGGGCAGGCGCACCGCGAACTCGTTGAAGAAGCGGTCGGTCAGGATTTCGACGCCGGGGATGGCCGCCAGGGCGTCGCGGGTGGCGACGGCCTTTTCATGGTTCAGCAGGGCCAGTTTGCGCAGGCCCGTCTCGCCCAGCAGGCTCATGTGGATGGTGAAGGCCAGGGTGCAGAGGCCCGAGTTGGTGCAGATGTTCGAGGTCGCCTTGTCGCGGCGTATGTGCTGCTCGCGCGTCGACAGCGTCAGGACGAAGCCGCGCTCGCCGTCGGCGTCCACGGTCTCGCCGGTCAGGCGGCCGGGCATCTGACGGATCAGCTTCTCGCGCGTGGCGAACAGGCCGACATAGGGGCCGCCGAAGTTCAGGGCGTTGCCGATCGACTGGCCCTCGGCCGCGACGATGTCGGCGCCCATTTCGCCGGGCGATTTCAGCAGGCCCATGGACACGGCCTCGGTGACCACGACGATCAGCAGGGCGCCGGCGGCGTGGGCGGCCTCGGCGATCTTGGTCACGTCGGTGGCGGTGCCGAAGACGTTTGGGGTCTGGACGACGACGCAGGCGGTGTCAGGACCGATCTGGTCGATCACGGCGGCCTCGGCGTCGATTGCGGCGGGCAGGGCCAGGGTCTCGACGCCGACGGCGTGGACCACGGTCTCGGTCGCCTTGACGTAGTGGGGGTGAACGCCGCCGCTGATCACCGCCTTGTTGCGGCGGGTCACGCGGGTCGCCATCAGCACGCCTTCGGCCATGGCGGTCGAACCGTCGTACAGGCTGGCGTTGGCGACCGGCATGCCGGTCAGGTTCGCGACCTGGGTCTGGAACTCGTACAGATACTGCAGGGTCCCTTGGGCGATTTCCGGCTGATAGGGGGTGTAGCTGGTCAGGAACTCCGAGCGTTGGATCACGTGATCCACCGTCGCCGGAACGTGGTGCTTGTAGGCCCCTGCGCCGCAGAAGAAGGGCACGGCGCCGGCCGTGGCGTTCTTGGCCGCCATGGCGGACAGGGCGCGTTCGACCTCCAGCTCGCCGGCCACGCGGGGCAGGTCCACGGGGCCGTCCAGCCGCGCCGACTGAGGCACGTCCACGAACAGGTCGTCGATCGATTTCGCGCCGATGGCGGCGAGCATCGCCGTGCGGTCGTCGGGCGTCAGGGGGAGATAACGCATTGCCGGTTTCCTTCACCCTTCATCCTCGGGATTGACCCGAGGACCGGATGTTGTGCGGCTCGTGCGTCAAAGGCTTCGCACGAGTGGTTGATCGTCCGGCCCTCGGGTCAAGCCCGAGGGTGACGGAGGTTGAAATTAAAGGGTGGCGAGGAAGGCGTCGTAGGCCGCCTGGTCCATCAGGGCGTCCAGTTGCGAGGCGTCCGAGACCTTGATCTTGGCGAACCAGCCGTCGGCTTCGGCGGCCGAGTTGACGGTTTCCGGGGCGGTCGACAGGGCGTCGTTGGCCTCGACCACTTCGCCCGAGACGGGGGCGTAGACGTCGGAGGCGGCCTTGACGCTCTCGACGACGGCGAAGCTGTCGCCCTTGGCGACGGTCTTGCCGACCTCAGGCACCTCGACGAACACCACGTCACCCAAGGCGTCGGCGGCGTGTTTGGAGATGCCGACGGTGGCGATGTCGCCGTCCAGGCTGACCCACTCGTGATCCTTGGTGAACTTCATTTTGCTTCTCCTGTCTCGTCATCCTCGGGCTTGACCCGAGGATCGGATGTTGTGCGGTCCGTGCGCCGATGTCTTCGCACGAGCGGTTGATCGCCCGGCCCTCCGGTCAAGCCCGAGGGTGACGGGAGTGAATGTTACGCCTTCGGCTTCCGGTAATAGCGTTGCGCCACGAAGGGCATGGCGACGACTTCGGCGGCGGCGGTCTTGCCGCGCACGATGACCTTCAGGTCCGCGCCCAACGCGAAAAACGCGGGGGGAACGAAGCCCATGGCGACGTTCTTGCCCAGCGTAGGGGAGGGGCCGCCCGAGGTGACCTTGCCGATGACGTTACCGTCCATGTCGGCGATCTCGGCGCCTTCGCGGGCCGGGGCGCCTTCCTTGACGATCAGGCCGACGCGGACGCGCGTGGGGCCGTCGGCCAATTCGTGCATGATCCGCTCGGCGCCGGCGAAGTCGGCGCGTTCCTTGCGCGACTTGGACAGGGCGAAGGTCAGCGCGCCTTCGACCGGGCTGGTCGTCGGGTCGATGTCATGGCCGTGCAGGGGCAGGCCGGCTTCCAGACGCAAGCTGTCGCGGGCGCCCAGGCCGATCGGCTTGACGCGGGCGTCTTCCAGGATGGTGTTCCAGACGCGCTCGGCCTGATCCGCCGGCACCGAGATCTCGTAGCCGTCCTCGCCGGTGTAGCCCGAGCGCGAGACATAGCAGTCGGCCCCGAACAGCATCAGGCGGGCGCATTCCATGAAGCCCATCTCGGCCAGGATCGGCTCGTGCGCGGCCATGACCTCGGCGGCTTCCGGGCCCTGAATGGCGATCAGGGCCCGGTCCAGCACGGTCAGTTTGGCGTCGCCTTCAAGGTTCGCCTCCCAGAAGGCGAAGTCCTCGTCCTTGTTGCCGGCGTTGACGACGACGAACAGGCCGTCGTGGTCGGGGCGGCCGGCCATCAGGTCGTCGATGATGCCGCCGTCCTTGTTCAGCAGCAGCGAATATTTCTGCTTGCCGGCCTTCAGGATCGCATAGTCGCCGGGCACGAAACGTTCGAACTGGGCGGTGGCGTCCTCGCCGGTGATCTTGCACTGGCCCATGTGCGACACGTCGAACAGTCCGGCGTGTTCGCGGGTCCAGCGGTGTTCGGCCAGGACGCCCTCATACTGGACCGGCATGTCATAGCCGCCGAAACCCACCATGCGGGCCCCCAGCGCGCGGTGCGCGGCGTTCAGGGGCGTGGTCTTCAGGGCTTGATCGGTCATGGTTCAGGCTTTCACGGTCGCGTGTTGTGGCGGAGCTCCGCCGTCCTCGCGCCCCCGCTGTCCTGAAGCCTGAGAGATTCCGGCGACCAAATCATGTCGCCTTGCTCCGTCGGCGCGCCCATCGAGAGCGACTTTCCAGCGTCCGTATGCTGTCGCGGTCCGTTTGCCTGAGCGTTTCCGGGGCGGTTGCGCCTTCGGCGTCGAGGCCTGTTTCCAGACTCCGAACTCTCCCGCGAGAGCGCTCGACCTAAGGCATCGACTCTGGCCCCAAGTCAAGCGGTCGGGGAACAAGGATGCGTGGGGCGGGTTGTCGTTAAGAACCCCCGTTCGAAACCCAGGAATTCTAAAATGTCGATTATAGACAAGCTGTTCGGCGACAACGACAAGCCGCGTGACACCCCCGCCAAGGCCGACGGCCCGATGCAGAAGGTGCTGGACGAACTGGCGTCTCTCAGGGGCAAGCCGATCGAGACCCTGTCGCCGGCCGAGGCCCGTCAGCAACCGACCCCGACCGACGCCGTGAAATCCCTGCTTCGCAAGGACGGCAAGGACCCCAGCGACGACCTGGGGGTCAAGACGACCGACATCACCATTCCCGGCGCCGCCGGCCCGATCCAAGCCCGCATCTACAAGCCGCACGACCATTCCGAGGACAAGCTGCATCCGGTCGTGGTCTATTTCCACGGCGGCGGCTTCGTGATCGCCGATCTGGACGTCTATGACGGCGGCCCACGCGGCGTGTCCAAGATGGCCGATGTGATCGTCGTCTCGGTCCATTATCGCCAGGCCCCGGAACACCATTTCCCCGCCGCACACGACGACGCCCTGGCCGCCTATCGCTGGGTGCTGGACAACGCCCAGAGCTTTAACGGCGACCCGCAGAAGGTGGCGGTGATGGGCGAAAGCGCAGGCGGTAACCTGGCCATCGGCGTGTCGATGATGGCCCGCGACGCCGGCCTGCCGGCGCCGAAACATCAAGTGCTGGTCTATCCGGTCGCCGGGGTGGACATGGACAATGAGTCCTACGTCGAGAACGCCGACGCCAAGCCGCTGAACAAGCCGATGATGAAGTGGTTCGTGAAGAACATCTTCGCCAACGAGGCCGACGCCCAGGACCCGCGCATCAATATCGTGGAGAAGGCGAACCTGGCCGGCCTGCCGTCCTCGACCGTCATCTGTGCCGAGATCGACCCCCTGCGCACCGAAGGCGAACTGCTGGCCGAGAAGTTGGAACAGGCGGGCGTGGACGTGCGTCACAAGACCTTCCACGGTTCGACGCACGAGTTCTTCGGTATGGCGACAGTCGTGCCGGACGCGGCTGCGGCCCAGACCTTCGCTGCGCATGAGCTGAAGCGCGCGTTCGGCACGGCGATCCTGCCGATCTGATCCTCCAAAATCATTCCCGTCACCCTCGCCCTTGTGGCGAGGGTCCATACTCTCGGTGCTCGCCGGTGCGCCGCGTCGTCGACGGAGCGTATGGATCCCAGGCACAAGGCCTGGGATGACGGCGGGAGGAGATGGAGAGGGTTTCTGTCTTGCGGTGGCGCGTCTCGCCCGCCAAGAACGGGCGACCTTCAGAACCGGATCGACCGCATGACCCGCACCAGCCTCGACGCCCATATCGCCGCCCTGGATGTGGCCGAGGGTCTGAAGACGGTCCTGACCGTCGTCGCCGCGACCTGTTCAGAGATCAGCAAGGTCGTCGCCGGCGGCGCTCTCGCGGGGGCTCTGGGCGCCTCGGGCCAGATCAACGTCCAGGACGAGGAGCAGAAGAAGCTCGACGTCATGACCAACGACATGCTGACCGACCCCCTGCTGGCCAGCCCCGCCGTCGCCGGCGTCGCGTCGGAAGAGATGGACGAGGTTCAGCCGGCGTCCCATTCGACCGGCGCCTATCTGGTCCTGTTCGACCCGCTGGACGGCTCGTCCAACATCGACATCAACGCCCCCGTCGGCACCATCGTCTCGGTGTTGAAGTCCGCCACCGCGACGCCGACCGAGACCGACTTCCTGCAACCCGGCCGCAATCAGGTCGCCGCCGTCTATGCCGTCTATGGGCCGCAGACGATGCTGGTCCTGACGACAGGCGCGGGCGTGAAGGGCTTCACCCTGTCGAACGACGGCGACTGGATCCTGACCCACGACGACATCGCCATTTCGCCGGACACCAAGGAGTTCGCCATCAACATGTCGAACCTGCGCCACTGGGCCGAGCCGGTGCAGACCTATGTCGGCGACCTGTTGAAGGGCGAGGACGGTCCGCGGGCTAAGAACTTCAACATGCGCTGGGTTGCGGCCATGGTCGCAGACGTTCACCGCATCCTGATGCGCGGCGGGGTGTTTCTCTATCCGTGGGACAGGCGCGAACCGACCAAGCCCGGCAAGCTGCGCCTGATGTACGAAGGCAATCCGATGGCCTTCCTGGTCGAACAGGCTGGCGGCAAGGCGACGACGGACGGCGTGCAGGCGATCCTGGATGTGCAGCCGGAACATCTGCACCAGCGCATTCCGGTGGCGCTTGGCTCGGCCAACGAGATCGACGCCTACGCGGGCGTGTGATGCAGATCGCGGCGACAGACGCCCTTCTGGTCATCGACCCGCAGAACGACTTCTGCGAGGGCGGCAGTCTGGCGGTCGCGGGCGGGGCGGGGATCATGCCGCTGATCAACCGGCTGGCGGACCGGTTCGGCCGGGTGATCCTGACACAGGACTGGCACACGCCGGACCAGATTTCGTTCGCCTCCAACCACCTCGGCGCGGCCCCCTTCACCGAGATCGAAGTCGCCTACGGTCGCCAGATGCTTTGGCCGGATCATTGCCTTCAAGGCACGCCCGGCGCCGACTTCCATCCCGACGTCGCACCGACGTTGCGCAAAGCCCTGGCCGTGATCCGCAAGGGCTACAATCCGGCGGTCGATTCCTATTCCGGCTTCTTCGAGAACGACCATCGCACGCCGACCGGCCTGGGCGGCCTGCTGCGTGAACTGGGCGTGACGCGTGTCTTCCTCGCGGGCCTCGCCTTCGACTACTGCGTCCGCTTCACAGCCGAGGACGCGGTGCGCGAAGGCTTCGAGGCCGTGGTGATCTCCGACGCCAGCCGGGCCATTGCGCCACAGACCGAAGCGGCGGCGCGGGACAGTTTCCGGGCGCTGGGGGTGGTGGAGATCGAGGCGGATAGCCTGTTAGGCTGACCTCCCTTTTCGTCATCCTCCGGCGAGCGCAGCGAGACCGGGGGATCTAGGGGCGCGCGTGAGCGCGAACGAGACGCTCCACACATCGTGCGGCGGACGCATCGCCTTCGGCGCCGCTGGCTCCGCCGGTCAGCGCCGCCGCGCGGCTTGCCGGAGGATGACGAAAGTAGAATTAGTGGGCGGCAGCGTAGGCTTCCACCTCGGCGACCCGAGCAGCCTTCTCCGCCTCGCTCAGGAACGACCCCTCGAAACTGTTGCGCGCCAGCAGCGTCACCTGATCCTTCGTCAGGCCGACCGCCGCCGCCAGCCGGCTGTAGTTGTCGTTCACGTATCCGCCGAAATAGGACGGGTCGTCCGAGTTCAGGGTGACGTGCAGGCCCCGGCGCAGCATTTCGGGCACGGGGTGATCCTTCAGATCGTCGACGACACACAGTTTCAAATTCGACAGCGGGCAGACGGTCAGGGTCATCTGCTCGCGCGCCAGCCGCTCGACCAGGGCCTCGTCCTCCATAGACCGATTGCCGTGGTCCATCCGGTCGATGTTCAGCAGGTCCAGCGCCTCGTGGACATAGGCCGGCGGACCCTCCTCGCCGGCGTGGGCGCACAGTTTCAGGCCCAGGTCGCGGGCGGCGGCGAAGACGCGCTGGAACTTGGACGGCGGATGACCGACCTCCGACGAATCCAGCCCCACGCCGATGAAATGATGCAGATAGGGCTTGGCCGCCTCCAGCGTCGCGAAAGCCTCGTCCTCGGTCAGGTGACGCAGGAAGCTGAGAATCAGGCCTGAACTGACGCCCAGTTCCGCCTTGGCCCGGTCCATGCCCGCGATCAGCCCCTCGACCACGACGCCGAACGGCACGCCCCGGTCGGTATGGGTCTGGGGATCGAAGAAGATCTCGGCGTGCCGCACATTGTCGGCGGCCGCCCGCTGGAAATAGGCGAAGGCCAGATCCTCGAAATCCTTGCGGGTCAGCAGGACGGCGGCCCCGGCGTAGTAGATGTCCAGGAAGTCTTGCAGGTTCGAGAAATCATAGGCGGCCCGGACCGCCTCGACGCTGTCGTAGGGGATGGACACACCGTTGCGCTGCGCCAGTTCGAACATCAGTTCCGGCTCCAGCGAGCCTTCGATGTGCAGGTGCAGTTCAGCCTTGGGCAGGCCGGCGATATAGGTGTCGAGCGACATGGGCGATCTCCGGGAGGACATCGCCCAGTCTAACCTACATCCGCTCCGGCGTGTCGATTCCCAGTAGGTTCAGCGCGATTTCCAGCTGGCGCAGCGCCGCCGCCGACAGGGCCAGACGCGAACGTTTGGTCGCCTCGTCAGGCGCGATCAGGACGGGGCAGGCGGCGTAGAATTTCGAGAACGACTGCGCCACGCGATAGGCGTGCTCGGCCACCAGGTGCGGCATCCGCTTGTCGTAGGCGTCGGACACGGCGGTGCTGAATGCGTCCAGCGTCAGGGCCAGGTCGCGTTCGGCCGGTTCGGCGATCACGATGGCGCCGGGCGTCAGTCCCTGTTCGGCGCCCTTGCGCAGCAGGGATTTGATGCGGACCGACTGGTACAGCAGATAGGGGCCGGTCTTGCCCTCGAAGCTCATGAACCGGTCGAGGTCGAAGACGTAGCTGGTGGTGCGCGCGTTCGACAGGTCGGCGAACTTGAGGGCGGCGATGGCCACCTTGTGCGCGATAGCTTCGAATTCTTGAGGCGACAGGTCGTCGCCAAGCTTGGCCTCGTGCAGACGCTCGCGCGCCTTGTCCGTCGCCTGATCGATCAGGTCGCGCAGTTTCAGCACCCCGCCCGCGCGGGTCTTGAAGGGTTTGCCGTCCTGGCCGTTCATGGTGCCGAAGCCCAGATGCTCAAGCGCGCCCGGTTCGGCGTAGCCGGCCAGGTAAGCGGCGCGGAACACCTGTTCGAAATGCTCGGCCTGGCGTTCGTCGACGACATAGAGGGCCAGGTCGGGCGACAGAGCCTTCTTGCGGTCCAGGATCGTGGCCAGGTCGGTCGTGCCGTACATGGCCGAGCCTTCCGAGCTGATGACCAGCAGAGGCGGAGGCGACGGCGCCTCGATCACCGAGCCGTCGGCCAGCTTCTTCTTGCGGGTTTCGCCCGGCTTGGCGACATGGACCACCTGGGCGCCGTCGTCCTCGACCAGCAGGCCGGTCGCCTTCAAATGCGCCAGCATTTCCGGCATCTGGGGGTCGGCGTCGCTCTCGCCGTTCCACAGGTCGAAATCGACCGAAAGGTCGCCGTATTCACGCTTCAGCGCCTCGCGGCTGACGGCCACGAAATGCTGCCAAAGCGCGCGGTAGCCGGGACGCCCGTTCTGCAGCTCCGCCGTCGCCTTGCGGGCGCGGTCGCGGAAGGCGGGGTCTTCCTTGGCCTTGCCTGCCGCCAGCGGATACAGCCGGTCCAGGTCGGCCAGGGTCACGGGACTGTCGGCCGGGAAGGGACCGTCGCTCTCGGCCATGAAGCCTTCAGCCAGGCCTTCGTCGCCGCAGGCTGTGATCAGCAGGCCCATCTGGAAGCCCCAGTCGCCGAAGTGGGCGTCGCCGGTGACGTGGTCGCCCCGGAAGCGGAACAGCCGCTTCAGGCTCTCGCCAATGATGGCGCTGCGCAGGTGGCCGACGTGCATCGGCTTGGCCACGTTCGGACCGCCGAAATCAATCACCACCTTGCGCGGATCGGCGACGGCGGCGGCGCCGGCGTGCTCGGCGTCGGCCGAGACCTCGGCGGCGCGTTCGGACAGAAGCGCGTCAGAGAGCTTCAGATTGATGAAGCCTGGCCCCGCCACCTCGACCGAGGTGAAGCGCGGATCGGCCGTCAGGCGGTCGGCGATCTTCGTCGCCAGTTCGCGCGGATTGGCCTTCAGCGCCTTGGCGGCGGCCAAGGCGCCGTTCGACTGGAAGTCGGCCAGGTCGGGGCGGTCCGACGGCGTGACGCGCGCCAGGGCCGCATCCACGCCTTCGGCGGCGAAGGCGGCGGCGACCGCTTCGCTGAGGACGGTCTTCAAATCAGCCATTTATTCGCTCGGTGCGGCGGCGGGTGCGGGCGCGGCGGGCGTCGTGCCGGCGTTGACGCGGAAGCGGCTGCCCGAGCGGTTGAACTCGGCCATCTCCGGCGTCACGTCGAAACCGACCAGGATCTCGAAGTTGCCGCCGCTGGTGTCCACGCCGGCGCGGGGGATGACGATGGTGCGTTCCTCGTTGACCGAGGCGGTGCGCTGACCGGCGAAGTTCACCGGCAGGTCGAAATATTCCTTGGACAGGATGGCGCTGTTGCGCTCGGTCACGGCGACCCAGTAGCGATAGGTGCGCTGGTCGCTGGTCGCCTGAGGCCCGCGGCCCAGTTGGAACAGCATGCCAATGTCCACGCGAATCGGATCGGCCTCGCGATATTCGCAGTCCGACGAAATGCCTTCGATCTCGCCGGTGTAGCCGACGTTGGAAATGGCGGCGCGGCCGCCCTCCAGCTCGACGTAGCGGGCGGCGTCGTAGAGGATCTTCACATAGGGGCAGGGGCCGGCGTTGGCGCGGCGACGCAAGGGGGCGATGCGCGGCGCGCGGCTGGGAGCGGCTTGCTCGCCCGAGGCCGGCTGTTGTTGTCCGCCGCGCTGGCGTTGAGACGTTTGAGCCTCGGCGGCGACAGGCAGGACGGAGGCCGCAATCGAGAGGGCGGCCAGGGCGGTGAACACGCGACGCATCAGCTTATTTTTCCGACAGCGAGAGAGGGCGCACGATGATCGGCGGCCGATCATCAACGCTCGCCGCTGATAGCGGCTAAAGCGAGGCGCGGCAAACGCTTGCTGGCCTGTCAGCGCTCCATCACCAGACAGGTCGAGGTCGCGGTGGCGTACAGCTTGCCATCCAGCCCGCGCAGATCGGCCTCGGCGAAGGCGGCGCGGCGGCCGGCCTGAACGATCCGCCCCTCGGCCCGAACGGGCGTGCCTGCGCTCAGCGCCTTGTGAAAGACGGTCTTCAGCTCAAGCGTCGTATAGGTCTGGCCTGGCCGCAGCGTCGAATGGACCACGCAGCCGCAGGCCGAATCCAGCACGGTGGCGATCCAGCCGCCGTGCACGCTGCCCAGCGGATTATAGACGGCCGTGGTGGGGATGGCCTCGAAGACGACACGGCCTTCCTCGACCTCGGTCAGTTCGAAACCGACGGTGCGGGCGATGGGCGCGATGAAGCCGCCGGTCAGGCCCAGGCGAAGCTGCTCGACCCCGGACATGGCGGCGATATCGAGCGTGTCGGTCATGCAAACGGCTCCTGATCAGGTCCGTTTACAATAAGGACGGACGCTGCTGTGGCAAGCGTCCGTCGTCTGCGGTCTTACAGGCCGGGCAGTTTGAAGCCGCCGCTGCGGCGCGGCTGGATCGTGATGGCCTGCTGGCCGCCGGTCAGGGCCTGGAGGCGGGCGGCCTCGGTCGTGGCGTCGATAGTCTTCTGGCCTTCGGCGGTCTGACGCGTGGTGGGGGCTTGGGTCGAGGCGTCGTCCTTGCGCCAGAACATCAGGCGGTTGGCGAAGCTTTCGTCCTTGTGCGCCAGGTCGCCGAACTCGTCGTCGACGACATAGCGGGCCAGGGGATCGGCCTGTTCGCCGCCGGCCTGGGCCACCAGAACCTGCTCGCCCGGCGTGCGGGTGACGGCCTGGCGCTGACCCAGAAGGATCTGACGCGCGGCGCTTTCCGGGGCCAGTTCCTGCGGGCGCGGCTGGCCGGGTGCGGGCGGACGCAGGCCGTACTCGGGCGGGATGCTGAGCGGGGCGGTGGAGACGGTGACGAACTCGTCCGGCACGACCTTGGTCAGGCCGATGCCCTGTTTCAGGCTGCCGCAGGCCGAGACGGCCAGGGCGGAGGAGGCGACGAGGGTCAGGACGGCGACACTGCGGATACGCATGGTTTCAGGCTCTGGTCGGCTGATGCACGAAACGCCGCAACGGCGTTGTTGGCATAGTGAAGACGGGGTGATTACGACTTTTCAGGGGCTACGCCAACCTCGGAGCCTGATCGGCCGAGGCGGCGATCCCGCCGAGGCCGTGAATCAGGCTCGAAAAATGGAAAGCCGGTTCAGGCTTTCGCGGGCTTGTCTGACAGCAGGCTGTCCAGAATCAACAGGACCACGCCGATGGTGATGGCGCTGTCGGCGACGTTGAACACCCAAGGGAAGACGCCCGTGCCCGAGAAGTCGATGAAGTCGACGACATAGCCGAAGCGGATACGGTCGATCACATTGCCCAGCGCCCCGCCCATGACGAAGCCGATGGCGGTGATCAGCAGGCGACGGTTCGACTGCGTAGCCCACCAGGCCAGGCCTGCCGAGACGACGATGGAAAAGATCGCCAGGCCCCAGCGCGCTTCGCCCCCGCCGAACAGGCCAAAGCTGACGCCGGTGTTCTCGACCCAGCTGAAGTTCAGGATCGGCGGCAGGACGGGGACGCGCCCGACCTCGTGCAGCATCACGCCGCTGATGATCCAGGCCTTGGTCAACTGATCCAGGACGATGATCAGGAGGGCGAACACATAGGCGGTGACGGCGAGGCGCGTGATCTTCATGGGGCGCGGTTAGCAGGAAGCGGCGCCGGGGCGAAGCGGAAAACGGCGCGCTTCAGAACAGACTGCCCTGACCGGCCGCCGGCGGCTTTGGCTTGACGATCGGACGCGGCGACGCCGGGCGGGGTTCGCCGCCGTCGATGGTTGCGGGTTGAGACCCGTCGCCGAACACCAGCCGGACGGCCTGACCCGCCTCCAGCGCCCGGGCCGAGGTGATCCAGCCGCCGTCCGAATCCTCGACGCGGGCGAAGCCGGGCTTGGGCCGGCCGGGATCCAGCGTCGTCAGCGCCCGCGACAGAGCCGCCAGACGGTCGGCGTCCCGCTCCAGCCGACGCGGCATGACGCCGTCAAGCCGCGCGCCGACGGCCGCAAGCCGAGCCTCGCGCTGATCCAGCCGCCGGTGCAGCGGTTCGGGCGACAGGCGGGCGGAGACCTGAAGCAGCCGCCGCTCGCCCCTTGCCACGCCGGCTTGAAGGGCCGCTCCCAGCCTATCGCCCGCGCCGCGCAACCGATCCTGACCCCGCTCGATCCGTGTGCGCAGCAGGGCCGGGCTCAGTTTGCCGCCCGTCACCGCCAGATGCCGCTCGTGCAAGGCGACGTTGCGTTGCAGGCCCGATCCGAGGCGGCTGGCCGCGTGATCCAGCCGCTGCTGCGCCAGGGCCAGCAGATCCTCCGGCCGCGCCGGCAGGCCGCGCGCCACGGCCCGCAGGCGCGTGCGCCGATCCTCGATCAGCCGACCGCCTGCCTGAACCATGCGCCGGTCCATGTCGGCGACGGCGTAGCGCAGGTCCGCCAGAACCGGCGTCGCCATTTCCGCCGCGCCGGTCGGCGTCGGCGCCCTGCGATCCGAGACGAAGTCGATCAGGGTCGTGTCCGTCTCGTGCCCCACGGCCGAGATGATGGGGATGCGCGCCGCCGCCACCGTGCGGGCCAGGCCTTCGTCGTTGAAACACCACAGGTCCTCGACCGACCCGCCGCCCCGCGCGACGATCAGCAGGTCCGGGCGCGGGATCGGCCCGTCCGGCGTCATTGCGTCGAAGCCGCGAATGGCGTTCGACACCTGGCCGCACGCCGCCTCGCCCTGGACCACCGCCGGCCAGACGATCACGCGGCAGGGCCAGCGTTCGGCGATCCGGTGCAGCACGTCGCGGATCACGGCGCCGGTCGGGCTGGTAATCACGCCGATGACGGCGGGGAAGGCGGGCAGGGCCTTCTTGCGGCCCGGCTCGAACAGGCCTTCTTCGCGTAGCCGAAGCTTCAGCCGCTCCAACTGGGCCAGCAGGGCGCCGGCGCCGGCCGCCTCCATGCTCTCGATCACGATCTGATAGGACGACCGCGCCGGATAGGAAGTGATCTTGCCGGTGACGATGACCTCCAGCCCGGCCTCGGGCTGCACGCCCAGGCCCCGCGCCGATCCCTTCCACACCACGCCGTCGATGGCGGACTTGTCGTCCTTCAGCGTCAGATAGATGTGGCCCGAGGCGTGGCGGTTGACCTTGGAGATCTCGCCGCGCAGCCGCACATGGCCGAACCGGTCCTCCAGCGTGCGCTTCAGCGCAAAGGACAGCTCCGAGATCGACAGGGGCGGATTGTTGTCGCGCGGGGCAGGGGCCTCTGCCGGTCCCTCGAACACATAGGAGTCGTCGCTCATGGGTTCACCTTAGCCTGCGTCGATCCGCGCGGGAACGCCGTGCGCGCCGCGCCGTTCGACTTTCATGGCCGCCGACCCGCAAGGAACCGATCCGTCCGACCAGGACCCGCATGAGCGCGATCTCTCGCGCCGTGCCGGAGGCGGCGGCGCCATGAGCCCGTGGTTGATCATCGGCTGCATCATTCTGTTGGGTCTGGGCGTCTATGTCCTCTCGGCCCTGCTCTAGTTCGTCAGGAAACGTATGAACCGTCTTGTCTCCCTTGCCACCGTCCTCTGCCTGGGCGCCGTCGCCGCCTGTTCGGATCGCGACGACGATTTCGTTCAGGCCCCCGCGCCGGGCGCGGCCCCGGTCGCCCTGCCGGAACAGCAGGCCGACACGGCGGCGACGAACGCCGCCCTGGCCTTCAACATGAACCGCGACCAGTTGGAGGACGCGGACCTGTATTCGCACGCCAACGCCGATCTGGGCGATGTCGAAACCCTGGTGCTGGACGCCTCTGGCGCCCTGACCCATCTTGTGGTCGAGCTTGAGGGGCCGGGCGACATGAAGGTGCTGGTGCCGGTCGCCGACGTGGCCCCTATCGACCGTAACGGCGACAGGGATCTGGTCACCGATCTGACGCCGGGCCAGCTTCAGGCCCTGCCGGCCTGGACCCCACCCGCACGTTGAATGCAGCGTTAAATCTGACGGGTGCTTGACCGGCCGGCGACGGCCGGTCATTGCCCGGTCTCATGAACATTCTTCTCGTCGGATCGGGCGGCCGCGAACACGCCCTGGCCTGGAAGATCGCCCAGTCGCCGCTCGTCACGCGCCTGGTCGCCGCGCCCGGCAACCCCGGCATCGAGAAGCTGTGCGAGCTTCGCGCCATCAAGGTCGATGACGCCGACGGCCTGGCGGCACTGGCGCGTGAGATCAAGGCCGACCTGGTCGTGGTCGGACCCGAGGTGGCGCTGGCCGCTGGTCTGGCTGACCGTCTGGCCTCGGCGAGCATCCCCTGCTTCGGCCCCACGGCCAAGGCGGCGCAGCTGGAAACCTCCAAGGCCTTCTCCAAGGCCTTCCTCGAACGCCACGAAATCCCCACCGCCGGTTACGGCGTCTATGACACCGTCAAGGACGCCAAGGCCGCGCTGGACGTGTTCAAGCCGCCCTATGTCATCAAGGCCGACGGCCTGGCCGCCGGCAAGGGTGTGGCCATCAGCCCCGACCGCCCCGACGCCGAGGCCGAGATCGAGCGCATGCTGGGCGGCCGTTTCGGCGCGGCCGGCGCCCCCGTCGTGATCGAGGAGTTCATGGACGGCGAGGAGGGGTCGCTGTTCGCCCTGTGCGACGGTCAGCGCGCCCTGCTGTTCGGCGGCGCTCAGGACCACAAGCGCGCCTTCGACGGCGATCTGGGGCCGAACACCGGCGGCATGGGCGCCTATTCGCCCGCTCCCGTCTTCACGCCCGACCTGGTGCAGCAGGCCGACGACCTGATCGTCCAGCCGACCATCCGCAAGATGGCCGAGGAGGGCGCGCCCTATCGCGGCGTCCTCTATGCCGGTCTGATGGCGACCGACGAAGGCCCCAAGGTGGTCGAGTTCAACGCCCGTTTCGGCGACCCGGAATGCCAGGTGCTGATGATGCGGATGGCGGGCGACATCGTCCCCTATCTGCTGGGCTGCGCGCGCGGCGATGTCGCTGGCCTGGCCTCGCCGGCCTTCAAGCCTCAAACGGTGATCTGCGTGGTCATGGCCGCCAAGGGCTATCCCGACAGCCCGCTGGAAGGTTCGATCATCCGCGGCGCCGATCAGGATTTCGGCCCTCACGTCCAGGTCTTCCACGCCGGGACCAAGCGTCGCGACGACGGGCTTCTGGCCGCCTCGGGCGGTCGCGTCCTGAACGTCTGCGCCGAGGGCGACGACATCGCCCAGGCCCGCGAGCGCGCCTATGACGCGATCCGCAAGATCGACTGGCCCGGCGGCTTCAACCGCTCCGACATCGGCTGGCGCGCGCTGGAGCGGGGCTGACCGTATCGGCGGGGTGTGGTAGGAGTTAATCCATGGCTGATCCTGCAATCGATCACGACGACGAAGACCTGTTCTCGACGCCTGATGACGCGGCGGACGAGGCCGCAACCTTGCGGGGTCTGGCGGACGCAGCGGCAGGACGGGTCGTCGACAACGAAACCGTCATGCGTTGGGTCGAGTCATGGTCGACGGCCAATCCGCTGCCCCGGCCGAAATGCGGCTAGTCGTCTGGACGGACCAGGCGCTGAGCGATCTTGAGGACATCAGCCTCTATATCGCCGACTTCAACCCCGCCGCCGCAGCGCGTTTTTTCATTCGATTGAAGGCCGCTGCCGAGAGCCTGGCGCATTTTGCAGACAGAGGGCGGCCCGCCATTCATGGAACGCGCGAGCTGACCCTCGTGAAGCCTTACCTGATCCGCTACGCAATCCTGCCGGATCGGGTGGAGGTCGTCACCATCCGCCATTCAGCCCGACGGCCTGAGCGTTAAACTTTACGCCGCCGCGAACAGCAGCCGGCCTTCGCCCATGCGTTCGCGCAAGCCTGGCAGGTCGGTGTGGGCGACCGAGAAGCATCCGTAGCTGCGGCCCAGCTTGCCTTCGCGCGCAAGGAAGTCCGGGTCGGCATAGTCAGCGCCGTGGATGATGATGGCCCGCTCGCGCGCCTTGTCGTTGGAGTATTCCAGTCCGTCCAGCAGGACGTTCGGCCCCTGCTGTGAACCCCAGTTGGCGCCGGCGGTGGCGTAGGCGCCGACCGAGGACATGTTGGAATCCGGCGTGTTCGAGAATCGCTGGGCAAAGCCGGTGTGGGCCGGATCGGACCCGCGACCGTGGCAGGTGCGCAGGACCTTGACCTCGCCGGCGACCAGATCGACTTCGTACAGGCGTTCCTCGCCCGAGAATTTCTTGAAATCGACCAGATACATCCGGTCGCGCAGCGGCAGGTGGCGGTGATGGGTGTCCAGCGCGGTCATGGCGCGCTCCATCAGTTCCTTGCGCACGTGACCGCGGGGATCCAGCGGCGGAGGCGTCAGGGCAGCGGTCTGGATCGTCGGCAATCCGACCTGCGGCATCGCGATTGGGGCTCCGGTCTGAGCCGTGGTCAGCGGCGCCGTGGCGCTTGCGCTGGCGCATCCCGCCAGCATGGCCGATCCACCCAGAATTAGCCCTCGTCTCGATAGCCGCATGCGACGCCCTCGTTGCGGTTGGTCTTGAGGCGTGTTTGTTTCAGTTGGTTACGGGCGAGGCAACCTGAGCCTTGTGGGGCATTTTTGCGGCCAACGTGTCGCGGGGAGAAAACGATGAAGCGTTTCGGAATCGCATTGGCGGCGCTGATGGCGTCGGCCATGAGCGCTGAGGCCCAGCAAAGCCCCACAGGCGTTGGGGTTTCGTCCGAACCCACGACAACGTTCGTCGAGGCCGGAAGGTTGCTGGCCGACCCGTCGAACGGCGTTGTGCAGCGCGATAAAACTCTCGTGATCAGAGGGAACCAGGTCGTCGAAGTGCGCGACGGCTTCGTCGGCGACGCATCTCAGGGCACTATCGTTGACCTGCGACAGGCCTTCGTACTGCCGGGACTGATCGACAGCCACGTCCATCTGACCAGCCAGCAGAATCCGAATGGGCGGCTGGAACAGGTCACCCTGTCCGATGCGGACAAGGCCATGGTCGGCGCTCGCTACGCCCGCCGCACCCTGATGGCCGGCTTCACGACCGTGGCCGACCTGGGCGCCTCGAACGAAGCGATTTTCGCTCTCAGAAATGCGGTGAAGACCGGCGACGTGCCCGGACCGCGCATCATTGCGGCGGGATCGTCGGTCTCGATCCACGGCGGTCATGGCGACATCAACGGCTATCGCGAAGACGTCATGCATCTGCTCTCGTCCGAGAGCATCTGTTCGGGGCCAGAGGACTGCATGCGCGCCGTCCGCACCCAGGTTCGCGCGGGCGCCGACATCATCAAGATCACCGCGACGGGCGGCGTCCTGTCCAACACCGCCGCCGGCCTGAACCAGCAGTTCAGCGATCCCGAACTGACCGCCATCGTCGAGAGCGCCCACCGCATGGGTCGTCAGGTGACGGCGCATGCCCACGGCGTCGACGGCATCAACGCCTTCCTGCGGGCGGGCGGCGATTCCATCGAGCACGGCACCTATCTGGACGACCAGTCGATCCGCCTGTTCAAGTCGAACGGCGCCTGGCTGATCCCGACGCTGCTGGCTGGCGATTTCGTCGCCCGCGTCGCCTCCGGTCCGGACAACTTCTTCACCCCCGCCCAGACGGCCAAGGCGCTGGAGGCCGGTCCCAAGATGCTAGATATGGCGCGTCGCGCGCATGAGGGCGGAGTGAAGATCGCCTTCGGCACCGACTCGGGCGTCTCGGCCCACGGCGACAACGCTCAGGAGTTCGCGCTTCTGGTCCGCGCCGGCCTGACGCCACTGGAAGCCATCCAGGCCGCCACGGTCGGCGCCGCCGAACACCTGAGGATTTCGAACGAGGCCGGCAAGATCGCACCGGGCATGCCCGCCGACATCGTCGCCGTGACGGGCGATCCGCTGTCGGACGTGACCGAGCTGGAGCGGATGAAGTTCGTGATGAAGTCCGGCGTGGTCTATCGCGCCGACTGAATCCTAGAGGTCAGGAATGCGGCGAAAGCCGCCTCATCCTCAAACCGGGCGACGACCGGCCAGGCCGTGACATGCGCGCGCTGGCCGGGCGTCAACCGGACCCAATCCTTTTCCGTGGTGACTAGGCCGGCATCAAAAACGGCAGCGCGTTCGGTTAGGAACTTCATGTCTCCCGCGCTGTAGGCCGCATGGTCGGGGAAGGGGACGAAATCCGCTAGGTCGCAACCCGCCGCCTTCAACGACCGCTCGACCTTCCACGGCTTGGCGATACCGGCGAACCCGACCTGAGGCCCCGACGGCGGCGAACCCTCGGGCGTCAGGCGCGCGACGAAGATGGGCAGGGCGTCGAACACCGCCAGCAGTTCGGGATCGGCGTCCTCGACATCGGTCGGCAGCATGACCACCACGGCGTCGGCGCGCGCCAGCCCCGCCTTCAACGGCTCGCGCATCGGGCCTGAGGGGAAGACCGATCCGTCCCCGAACGGCCATTCGTCGCCGCGCGTCTCGCCGTCCACGACGATCAGGCTGACGGTTTTCTTCAGGGCCGGGTTCTGATGGCCGTCGTCCAGCACCAGAGCCTGCGCCCCGCCCGCGACCGCAGACCGGGCGCCCGCCACGCGATCCCGCGCGATCCAGACCGGCGACGCCTGCGCCAGCATCAGCGGCTCGTCCCCGACATCCTCGGCCGTATGGATTTGAGAATCGACCCGCACGGGACCTTCCAGCCGCCCGCCATAGCCGCGCGACAGGCCTTGCGCCTCAACCCCCGCTGCGCGCAGCAGCCGCAGGGTCTCGCGCGCCACCGGCGTCTTGCCCGATCCACCCACCGTCAGATTGCCGACCGAGATCACCGCACAGCCGGGATCGACCGGAACCGTCCGCGTGATCCGGCGCGCCGTCACGGCGGCCCAGATCCAGCCCAGCGGTTTCAACGCCGTGCGCGTCATCCGGGCGTGATTGCTGTCGCGGATGTACCACCAGCGCGGGGTGTTCAGCTTCATCCCCGGGCCTGCCTCTGCGGCGTCAGCGGGGACAGCAGCGCCCACAGCCGCTCCAGCCCGCCCCCGGCCTCGACCGCCGCACGGCGTCCGCGCTCGCCCATGGCCTTGGCCACGTTCAGGTCCGCCAGCAGCGGCTCGATCACGCCCGGCAGGTCCGACGGCGCTTGAACCAGCACCAGCCCGCCCGCTTCGGACAGTGCGGAGGTCACCGGAGCCCAGTTCGACGCATCCGGCCCTGTGATCGTTGGTCGTCCCAGTCGCGCCGGCTCCAGCGGATTGTGCCCCCCGACCGGCGGCAGGCCGATGGCGGGCGCAAACGAGCCGCCCATCACGACCACGTCCGCCAGCCGTAGGAACAGGCCCATCTCGTTCAGCGTATCGGCCAGATAGATGTCGGTGTCCGGCCCGATGGTCTCGCCGCGCGAGCGCATGGCGAAGGCGTATCCCTCGCGCTGCAGGGCCTGGGCGATGTGCGGCCCCCGCTCGGGATGGCGCGGCGTCAGGATCAGACAGACGCGGTCGCCCAGCCGGTCCAGCGCCCGCACGATGGCGACTTCCTCGCCCTCATGGGTGCTGGCGGCGACGATCACCGGCCGGTCGCCGATGGCGGCGGACACGCGGCTGAAGGCCGCCGGGTCATGCGGCAAAGGCTCGCCCGACAGCTTCAGGTTCACCAGGCCGTCGATGCGCGCGCCCATGCTCTCCAACCGTTGGGCCGAGGCCCCATCCTGGGGCAGGACCAGATCGAAGGCGCCGGTCAGCGCCCGCGCCGAGGCCGGAAACCGCGCCCAGCCCTCGACCGTCTTCTCGGTGATCCGCGCGCTGACCAGAGCCAGTTTCACGCCGCGCCGCTGCGCCTCCAGCAACAGATTGGGCCACAGCTCGCTCTCGACGAACACCGCAAGACTTGGCCGCCAGTGATCCAGAAACCGTGCGACCACGCCCGGCGCATCGACCGGCGCATACTGATGGATCACCCCCACCGGCAGTCGCTCGGCCAGGATGTGCGCCGAGGTCACGGTGCTGGAGGTGACCAGCACGGTCAGGTCCGGCCGCGCCTTCACGAACCGCTCGACCACAGGCAGCAGCGACAGGCTCTCGCCCACGCTGACGCCGTGCAGCCAGACCAGATCGCCGGCCGGTCGTTCGGCGCGGGTGAAGCCCATCCTTTCGTCCACGCGCACCGGGTCTTCCTTGCCCCGCCGCGCGCGCGCGTCCAGCAGGCGGGGCGCCAGCGGCTCCAGCGCGCGGGTCGCGAGCCGATAGGCGATCAGCGGCAAAGGCGTCACGGTTTCAGGCCCGTGATCGCATCGGCCCGCGCCTCGACGGCGTTCAGTCGCGCGGTCCAGTCGGCGAGGACGGCGGCCATGTCGGCACCCTCGGGATAGTCGGCGCGGTCCCAGACGACGGCGCCCTTGCCGAACGGGAGAGGCAGCAAAGCCCGATCCCAGCTCTTCAGCCGGATCGCCGGGCTGCACGACATGCCGATGAACAGCGCCGGCGCCTTGGACAGTTTCGCCATCAGCGGCAGGCCCTCGGCCATGACGTTCACGGGGCCGCGCGGCCCATCGGGCGTGATGGCCAGGGCGCCGACCTTCAACTGTTTCAGCCCGTCCCGCAGGGCCTGCGCTCCGCCCTTGGCCGCAGCGGCCTTGTCCTTGTTGGCGGACGACCCGCGCACCGCGGGGAAACCCTGACGCGCCACGGCCTTGGCGATGAACTCGCCGTCTGCGGACAGGGAGATCAGGGCCTTGGCCGGTTGCGCCCTAACCAGCGGCCAGCACGCCGGGGCCAGGGCGATGCGCGAATGCCAGAAGACGCACAGAACGCCGCCCCCCTGATCCCACACCTTTTCTGCGACCGGTTGGTTCTCGTGCGTCCAACGGATGGTCTTGATGCAGAACCGCATCCACTGCGCCAGGGTCCAGGCCAAGGCGGACTGGACGACGGGATTGCGAAACGGCCTCACGCGACGGTCTCGACCGTGGGCGAGGCGCCGTCCAGCGACTGCTGGCGGGCCAGGCGGGAATAGAGGCCGCCCTTGGCGACCAGGGCGTCGTGCGACCCTTCCTCGACCACGCGGCCGGCCTCGATCACATAGATGCGGTCGGCGTTGCGAACGGTCGACAGACGGTGGGCGATCATCAGGGTGGCGCGGCCCTGCATCAGCCGCTCCAGCGCCGCCTGGACCAGGGCCTCGCTCTCGGTGTCGAGCGCGCTGGTCGCCTCGTCCAGCAACAGGATGGGCGCGTCCTTGACGAAGGCGCGGGCGATGGCGATCCGCTGGCGCTGACCGCCCGACAGGCGCAGGCCCGCCTCGCCGGCGCGGGTATCGTAGCCTTGCGGCAAGGCGGTGATGAAGTCGTGGGCGGCGGCGGACCTTGCGGCCTCTTCGATCTGGGCTTGAGTCGCGCCCGGCCGGCCATAGGCGATGTTGGCGGCGATGGTGTCGTCGAACAGGAAGGGCTCCTGCGTCACCAGGGCGATATGGTCGCGCAGGTCGTGGATGCGCAGGCTTCGCACGTCGGCGCCGTTGATCGTCACCGCCCCGCCCGTCACATCATAGAAGCGCGGCAGCAGGCTCAGGATCGTGCTCTTGCCCCCGCCCGACGGCCCGACCAGGGCCACCGTCTCGCCCGGCGCGACACGAAGCGACACGGCGCTCAGCGTCGGCTCCCCGCCGGGGGCGTAGGCGAACGACACCTGATCCAGCACCACCTCGACCGGCCCGGCGGCTAGGGGCGCAGCGTCGGGGGCTTCACGGATCTCGGCCTCTATGTCCAGGGCGCCGAACAGGCGACGCGCGGCGGTTAAGCCCTCGCTCATCACCGTCGCCAGATTGGTCACCTGGCGCAGGGCTTGCCCCGCGGCCAGCAGCATGCCGATGAAGGCGGCGAACCCGCCCACGGTCATCTCGTCCGACTGTGCGCGCCATCCGGCATAGGCCATGACGGCGGCGACGACGACATAGGCGACCATATCGCTGGACGGACCGGCGAAGGCGCGGGCGTTGGCGCCCTTGATCACATGGCGCTGGCGTCGCGCCACCACCTCGGCGACACGGTCCTGTTCGGCCGCCTCGCGGTTCTCGATCTTGATCAGGCGAACCCCGTCCAGGTTCTCCATCAGGGCGGTGGACAGGTTCTCAGTCTCGGCCATGGCGCCCACCGCGGCCTTGCGTGTCTTGCGACCGAACCGGCGCAGCACCAGCGCCACCAGCGGCACCCCCAGCAGCACGACCATGGTCAGCTGCCAGTCGATGAAGACCATAAAGGTCAGCACCGCGATCAGGGTCAGCAGGTTCTGGGTGTAGTTGACCAAGCCCGAGGTGAAGGCCTCGCGCACCATATTAGCGTCGAACAGCACAGACGAAACGAAGCCGCCGGAATGCTGGCTGCGCAGCCGGGCCAAGTCGGCGCGGATCATGGCCCCGAACAGCCGGATCTGGATGTCGCCGACGATGCTGTGGCCCAAACGGTTGACCAAGGCGGCCTGCCCCAAGGCCGCCAGCGTGCGCACCAGGGCCACCGTCAGAATCGCGGCGGGGATCCAGATCAGCGCCTTGTCCGGCGAAAAGCTGACGACGCCGAACAGGCTGATCGGCTCAGTCCCGTTGAGGAACAGCCCATTGATCGCCGGCTGCAGCAGCTTCAACAAGGCCGCCGTCAGCAGGCCGGTCGCCGCCGCGCACAGCACCGACAGGATCAGCGATCCCTTGTGCTTGGACAGATAGTCGCGCCAGATCCGCGCCAGCAGGGCGCGCAGGGGCATGGTCTCTGAGGCGGCGACGGTCATCGGCTCTCGGTCGGACGGCTTGCGGTTCAAGTCAAGCCGGGACAGGTGACGCGGCGGCTCAGGATCGCTATCTGGCGGGCATGGCGCGCTTCGACCTCTCGACCGCGATGGGCCGTTTTCGGGCGCATTGGCATTATTTCTGGGCCGACCACGCGTTTCTGCGCCTGGCGTTTTCCAATGCCCACTGGCTGGGGCCGGACCTTGTGCGCACCAACCAGCCCTCGCCGCGCCAGCTGGCCTACTGGAAATCCAGGGGCGTCAAGACGGTCATCAACCTGCGCGGCGAGCGGGATGAGGGCTATTACTGGCTGGAGCGCGAGGCCTGCGAACGGCTGGGCCTGACCCTGATCGACGCCCCGCTCGATTCGCGCGATCCGCCCGAGACGGTGCGCATCCACCGCGCGCGTGAGCTGTTCAAGACGATCCAGTATCCGGTGTTGATCCACTGCAAGTCCGGGGCGGATCGGGCCGGGATGATGGCGGTCTTTTATCGCCACTTCCACCTGGGCGAGCCGATCTCCATCGCCATGAAACAGCTGTCCAAGAAATACCTCCACTCGCGCGAAGGTCTGACTGGCGTGCTCGACTATACGCTGGAGAAATACGTCGCCGAGATCGAACCTCGAGGCATCAGCTTCATCGACTGGGTCGACAGCCCCGACTACGACCCCAAGGCCATCCGCGCCGAGTTCAAGGCCGGCTGGTGGGGCACGCTGCTGACTGACAAGCTGCTGCGGCGGGAGTAGGGAGCTCAGCCCCAGGGGCCAGCCTTAGGTTCCTCGCCGCCTTCGCCGTTCGCGCGCGCCTCGGCCGCCAGTTCGGCGTCGCGCCGCGCCTTGCGATCAGCCTCCCAACGCTTGAACCACCGCGCATAGTTCATCTTGTCGCGCAGCGAAAAGCAGAACAGCCCCAGCACCGCCAGCAGGCTGACCAGTTGAAAGGTCTGTTGCGGTTCCAGGTTCATGATCGTCCTCGCATCCACGCCTAACGTCTGGATCGGGGAGCCGGTTCGGCTCCCCGATGTCGCACTCAGGCCCGATTTTTAGGCCGCGTCGCCGCGCGGATCGATCAGCTTGTGGGCGTGCAGGATGAAATAGCGCATGTGGGCATTGTCCACGGTCGCCTGGGCGCGGGCCTTCCAGGCCTTCTTGGCCTCGTCATAGCTGCCGAAGGCGCCGACGAATTCGACTTGCGACAGATCGCGGAACGTCGGCTCGCCCAGGTGACGAAGCTCGCCGCCGATGACGATGTGCAGAAGTTGCGGCGGGACGGCGTTCTGATCGGTCATCGAAAATCCTGAAGGCTGGGCCCGAAGGCAGGGGGAGGAGGTTTGCGCGCGGCATAGGCCGAGAACGCCCTCGGATCAATGTGGGTCGGGGTTTTTCCGCCCTCGCCTTAGGTCGATAAAGGCACGTTTTTACACCGCCGCACGATCATCGGCTGGATCAGCGGGGCCGCGCAGACCAGGCTGGCCTGACGTGGATCCGGCCGGTTGAACGCCCACGGCCGCCCGTGGTGATCGCTGACCTTGGCGCCCGCCTCCTGCGCGATCAGGCAGCCGGCGGCGACATCCCAGTCCCACTTCGGCGTCAGGGCCAGGGCGGCGTCGAAGGCGCCGGCGGCGACCAGCGCCATCCGATAGGCCAGGGCGTTGCGCTTGGAGAACCGCATCGGCGGCCAGGGCTCGTCGTCGAAATAGGGCGCTTCGATCAGTCGCGCATCGCCCAGGATGGAGGCGTCCTCCAGGGTATCGACATCCGAGGCGTGGATCGGCCGGCCGTTGCGTCGCGCCCCGCCGCCGCGCACAGCCACATAGGTCTCCTCGACTTCGGGCGCATGGATGACGGCGGCGACGACCTCGCCGTCCTCGACTACGGCGATGGGCACGCACCACCACGGCGTCCGCTTCATATAGGCGACCGTCCCGTCGATGGGGTCGACGATGAAGATGCGCCGCTTCGACAGCCGCTCGGGCGAATCCGCCGTCTCCTCCGACAGCCAGCCATAGTCCGGCCGCGCCGACAGCAGCCGGTCCTTCAGCATGGCGTCCACCTTCAGGTCGCCGCTGGTGACGGGCGAGCCGCCGACCTTGGATTCGATCTTCAGCCCCGCCTCGCGTTCGGCGATAGCCAACGTCCCGGCGTCGATGGCCGCCTGGCGGATCAGGTCGAGGTCGGCGTCCAGATCCATCATTTTCCCGCGATGGCCACCGCGTCGAACATCAGGCTGGGCACGTTGAACCCGCCCCGGAACTCCAGGTCCGATCCGCGCTGAATGCGCAGATACAGGTCGGTCAGCTTGCCCGCCACCGTGACCTCGCTGACCGGATAGGCGATCACGCCGTTTTCGAACCAGAAGCCGGACACACCGGCGGACCAGTCGCCGGTATTTCCGTTCAGCGACGGCCCGAACATGGAGGTGACCAGCAGGCCGGTCCCGGCGTCCGCCATCAGGCCCGCCAGATCCCGCTCGCCCGGCTCCATGTGCAGATTGTGGGTCGAGACGCCGGACGGCCCGGCCAGACCGCGCGCCGCATGGCCGGTCGATTCCAGACCCAACTGGCGAGCGGCGGCGCTGTTCAACAGCCAGGTGTTCAGCACCCCATCCTCGAACAGGGCGCGCTTCTCGACCGCCACGCCCTCGTCGTCGAACGGGGTGGATCCCATGCCGCGCGGGCGGAATGGATCGTCGATCAGGGTTACGCCCTCGGCGAACACCCGCTGGCCCAGCCGCTCCTTCAGGAAGGAGGTGCCGCGCGCGATGGATGGGCCGGAAATGGCGCCGATGGCCGGCGACACGATCTGGCCCGACATGCGGTTGTCGAAGATGACCGGGGCCGTGGTCGAGGCGATCTTGCGCGGCCCCACGCGGGCGACCGCGCGCTCGCCCGCCGTGCGCCCTATCAGCTCGGGGGCCGGCAGGTCGGACAGGTGACGGGTCGAACGGCTCTCGCCGCCGCGCTCCATCGCGCCGTCCTTTTCCGCGATGACGCCGACGCCCAGCGAGAAGGCCGAACCTTCATAGGCGCCATCGAACCCGTGCGAGGTCACCAGACGCCAGCGGGTGGAGGACCAGCCGGCATGGCCGCCCTCCGACCGCGCCACGCCCGTCACGGCCAAGGCCGCCGCTTCGGCTTCGGCCGAGACCTGTTCCAGGACTTGAGCGCTGCGCTCGCTGGGATCGAACAGGTCTAGATCGACGAACGGCCCGCGCGCCAACCGATCCTCGGGGGCGAAACCGGCATGGGGATCTTCCGGCGCCAGACGCGCCATGGCCACGGCCCGTTCGACCAGTCGCGCCTGGGTCGCGGGCGAAAGATCGGAGGCCGAGACCGACGCCTGGCGCTGGCCCACGAAGACCCTCAGGCCCAGGTCGCGCGATTCCTCACGTTCGACGTCTTCCAGCTTGCCGTTGCGCACCCCGACCGACAGGGACCGGCGATCGGCGCTGACCGCCTCGGCGGCGTCGGCGCCGGCCCTTAAGGCCGCCTGGACGATGTCGTTGAGAAGATCGGTGGAAACGGGCGCAGCCAGGGTTTCAGTCATGCCCCGATATGGCGGACGGCTTGCTGCACCGCAACCGCGTCAGACGACGGCGAAGGCGATCAGGCCCACGGCCGCCGTCAGTAAGGCCACCCAGGTCAGCAACATGCCGATCACCCGACCCAGCGACGGCCCGGTCTGGAACAGCAGGCCCAGGGCATGGACAATCCGTCCGACCAGCAGGGTCGCGCCAACGCCGTGAACCATCCAGGCGGGCGCGCCGACGGCGGCCAGCAGCAGCATGGCGATCATGCCCGGCGTCGCATATTCCACCAGATTGCCGAAGGCCCGGCTGGCGGCCATCAGGTCCGAGTTTCCGCCGTCCCCGAACGACACCATGTGCTTGCGCCGTCCGCTGACCACGATGCCCGACAGCACCAGCATCATCAGGATCAGCAGGCCGCTCCACAGGGCGGCGGCCTGGACGGCGTACATCAGCGGTGTGGTCATGGATCAGTTCTCGCGCCCGACGGGGTAGAGCAGATAGTGGTCGTCGTAGAAGGGCGTGCGTTCGTAGAACCAGGCCAGACGCGCCTGCGGATCGGCCGCGAACGCCGCATCGCCAGCGACCTTAGCCTCGAACTCGGCCTTCAGCGCGGGGTCGGCCGTCATCATCTTGTCCGCCAGCGGCGCGATGGCGTAGGCCTCGATATATTCGACCCGGCTCATGACCTCGGGGAACATGCCCCAGGCGAAGAAGCTCTCGCTGGACTGCGGCTCAAGCAACAAGACGACGATGTCGCCCAGCGGCTGATCCGTCGGCACCCGGACCGAACCGGTGGGGAAGGTCCAGTCGCGCTTCTCGACCTCGACCGCTTTCACCGAGGCCTGGACGTGACCCTCGTTGGTCCGGGTCGCCAGCTTGGGCTCGACCAGCCGCAACATCGACAAATTGACTGTGCGCGGCGCCTCGACCGTCTCCATCGCGATCCCGTGCGTCTTCAGCCGTTCGATGATGTCGGTGCGATAGCCCGGCACCCAATAGGCGGTCGGCCGCGTCAGTGTCAGGGTCGGCTTTGAGCCATAGAAAGGCATCTGCCACAGCTCGGGATCCGGTTGTCCCAGCCAGCGGATTTCTTTCCGGCCCGAGGCGGGGCTGTCGTACATCTCGTACAGGATGCCCTTGAACGGCCGGGTGGAGGACGGCGTCTCGTCGGCCTCGAAGTTGGCGGGGATCTGCGCGGGGCGCAGGGCCTCGTCCTGATCGGTCGCGGCCCTCAGATCCGCCCCCTGATCGGCCAGCAACCGCATCGCCTCCTCGATGAAGACATAGGTGCCCAGCACCCGCTGCTCGTGCGGCTTCAGGCTGTGGTTCTCGATCAGAATGGTCGGCACATGCGCCGCCGAGCCCCAGCCGTTCGAGAACCGCTCGCCCAGGCCGCCGTCCGACAGACCCTTCCTGGGCTCGTCGTCATCCATGCCGAACACCAGTTCGCCGGGGATATGGCCCTCGCGCTCCAGCGCCGTGTTCATCGCCGGCTTGAAGATCGAATCCAGCCAGGCCGAGCCGTTGGGCGAGCGGCTGAACGCCCCGTCCTCGCCGTTGAAGCCGTAGGTGACGTCGTACTGGTAATCCATGCCGTCGGTGACGTGGACGTCCACATACAGGTCCGGCCGGTATTTCAGGATCAGGCCGCGAACCGCCCGCATCTCGGGCTGGTCCAGTTTCAGATAGTCGCGGTTCAGGTTCTGGTTGGTCGCCGTGTTACGCCAGCCCTGGATACGCGGCCCGCGCTGGTTGGGGCGGGAATAGGCGCTGGCCCGCTCATGGCCATCAACGCTCAGGATCGGGATTAGGATCAGGTTGACCCGGTCCAGCAGGGCGTCCTTGCCGTAAAAGGCGATGTCGCGCAGCAGCATCATGCCCGCGTCCTTGCCGTCGATCTCGCCGGGATGGATGCCGGCCTGGATCATCAGCACCGGCTTGGCCGGATCGAACGCAGCGCCGTCCTTGGAGGCGATTACCGCATAGATGGGCCGCCCCTCGGGCGAGACGCCGAACTGCTCGATGCGGATCAGGTCGCTGGCCTGATCCAGACGGTCGAACCAGGCGCGGGTATCGACGTAGTCGGGGCTGAAATCATGCGCCGGATCGGCCTCGAACGCTGTGACCCACGGGTCGCTCGCGTCGCGCAACAGGGCCTTGGACGCCCCATCCCAGGCCGGCGCGGGCGGCAGGAAGGCCTGGTCCCAGGGGGCGGTGTTGGGAAGCGTCTGGGACATGGCGGGGCTCACGCTACAGGCAAGGGCGGCAAGGAAGGCCGAAACCAGAAGAGGGGACTGCATGGCCTTTCGTGAGCCGATTGCGCCCGGCTTACAAGAAGGCGGCTGACAAGGGGCTGGGCAAGGTTTCAACCGCCGCCGCCCAGCGCGGGCGCCCACCCACCGGCCTTGAGCAGCAGCGCCGCCGAGTTCCCCATCTGCCAAAGGCTGTAGAGCAGCACGACGGCCAGAGCTCCGACAGCCACCCTGCGCCAGGGTGCGAACGCCGCCGTCGCCGTGCCGATCACGAAGATGGCGACGCCGACCCACAGGCGCACCGAACTGGCGATCTGGGCGAAGCCGGGATCGAGCTGGGCCAGGATAACCACAACCACGGCGACGATCAGATTGGCCGCCAGGATACAGCTGAACACCAGCCGCCGGTTGGCCCAGAAATGGTCGTCCAGGTCCATCCGCTCGTCGCCGCCCTCAGCCGAAACGCGCGGGAAGGTCACGCTGGCGGCGACATAGAAGGTCGCGGCGATGCTGAGCGAGATCAGCAGCACGAAGGTGTTGAACGGCGCGCCCCGGAAGATGACCCAGGCCTGGTTCCAGAAGGTGGCGATGTCGATGGCCACGAACAGGGCCAGCATCGGCGTCAGCCAGCCGAACCGAATCCGCTGCTTCTCATGCAGGACCCGCGCGAACCCGCCCACCAGTTCGGCGACCGACAGGCCCAGCAGCAGGCCATAAAAACTGAAGAAGAATTCGAATGCGCTCACAGCCATCCCCCGATGTCAGGGGGCGATAGCTAGACCGTTTGGCGCCGCATCGCCAGTCCGCCGCCTCCATCGCTTGCGAGCGACGGAGGCGGCGATCTCATCAGGCGGGCATTTCGACGTCGTTCATGCGATCGATGGCGCGATTGTAGTCGTCCACGATGCTTTCGCGCTCATAGTCGCTCTGGCTCTGCTTGTAGTCGCGCCACGAGCCGATCATCGAGTCGACATAGCCGGCGATGGAGCCGAACTCCGACTTGTTCTCATCGTCTGCAGGCAGGCCGGCTTCGGCCGTGCGCAGCTTGGCGGCTGCGGCGACGAATTCGGGAAGCAGGCGATCCGCTTCGGCCGCATTGTCCTCGATCACGGCGGTGGTGAAGTGGTCGGCCTTCTGCATGGCGTCGATCAGGCTGGCCTCGGCGGGGTGGCCTGACTTGGTCAGGGCCTCGATCTTGGCCGCATTGCTGGCGCGCTGATACTCGCTCAGGGCCGCATCCAATTCGCTGATCCCCGCGATCGCGCCCTGATAGGCCGTCATCAGCGCGGCGTGGGCCGCCTTGCCCTTGGCCAGACCGTCTTCGCGATAGGCGCGGGATTCATAATAGGGGTCCAGCGTCTTCCACTGAGCCAGCAGGGCTTCCAGTTGCGGCAGCAGCTTGTCGACCGCCGCATCGGTGCGTTGGCTCTGGTTACCGCCTGACAGCGCCTTGCCTTCCTTCAGCTTCTCGATGGCCGTTTCCAGCGTGGTGATGTTCTCGGGGAAAGAGATCGAGCTGGTCGTGCTGGCGTTCGGGATATCCAGCTTCTGATAGCTGTCGAAGTTTTCCGGCACGCCCCAGTGTTCGTCGATCAGCTTGTTGAAGCCTTCGGTATAGAGACCCTGCTTCTGCTGCGTGGCCTCATTGCCCGTCGCGGCGCTGACCGACTGAGGTTTCCCATCGGCCCCGCCTTTGGCGTCGCCCTGTCCGCAGGCCGCAAGGCCCATCGTCATCGCGCAGACCAAGGCCATGGCGCTAACAGCTGTCCGAGACTTCATGTGATTTTCCCTTCCTGGACCGGCCAAGGTTCAGCTTGGCCGGAGTGGACAAGGAGAACGCTACGGCCAAGGTCAGGTTCTCGGGAAACCGCCAATTAAGTGCGAGTAAATCGCAAGTGGTTGACTGGCCACGGTTTTCAGGCCGCCGAAAATTCGCCTTTGGATTGTCGGGAGCCAATCAAGCTTGACCGCATTGTTTCTCCATCGCCGTCAGCTTCGGACCCGTCATGCACCAGATCATTGCCCTCGCTGTCACCCTCCTCATCGCCCTGCTGCTTAATGGCGTCGCCGCCGCCAAGATGGTTTCGGTCGGCTATTGGGGCGGGGCGCTCGGTGCGCTGTTCGTGGGTCCGGTGATCGTCTTCTACGCGGTTCACACCCTCGTCTATTTCGTTGTGCGGCTGATCAGGGGCAAGGACCGGGTGCGGTCCTACACCCGGTCGCGGATCAACTATGTCGCCGCCGCCGTGGCCATCCTGGGCGTCCTCGGGGCGGCGGCCGGTCCCGCCTGATCTATTTCCAGATCGGGGCGCTGTCGCCGGGCAGGCCCAGTCGGTCCCACATGTCGGAAACCCGCTCGATCACGGCCTCGTCCATGCGGATTTCCTCGCCCCATTCGCGCTTCGTCTCGGGGGGCCACTTGTCCGTGGCGTCCAGGCCGATCTTGGATCCCAGGCCGCTCTCGGGGCTGGCGAAGTCGAGGTAGTCGATGGGCGTCGATTCGATCACGGTGATGTCCCGCGCCGGGTCCATCTTGGTCGAGATGGCCCACATGACGTCCTTCCAGTCCCGGGCGTCGATGTCGTCGTCCACGACGATGACCCACTTGGTGTACATGAACTGGCGCAAATAGCTCCAGACGCCCAGCATCACCCGCTTGGCGTGGCCCGGATAGGCCTTCTTCATCGACACCACGGCGATGCGGTAACTGCACCCCTCTGGCGGCAGCCAGAAGTCCGTGATCTCCGGAAACTGATGGCGCAGCAGGGGAATGAACACCTCGTTCAGCGCCTCGCCCAGCACGCTCGGCTCGTCCGGCGGCCGACCGGTGAAGGTGGTCAGATAGATGGGGTCGCGGCGCATGGTGATGGCGCTGACCTGAAATACCGGAAATTTCTCTACCGAGTTGTAATAGCCGGTGTGGTCGCCATACGGACCTTCGTCCTCGAACTCGTCCAGCAGGACATGGCCCTCCAGCACGATCTCGGCCTGGGCCGGCACCATCAGCGGCACGGTCTTGCACGGCACCAGCTCGGCCTTGGCGCCGCGCATGAGGCCCGCGAACTGATATTCCGACAGGGTGTCCGGCACCGGCGTCACCGCCGCCAGGATCGTGCCCGGATCGGCCCCCAACACCACGGCGCAGGGCAGGGGCTCGCGCTTTCCGGCCTTCTTGTGCCGGGCATAGTGTTGGGCCCCGCCCCGGTGGGCCAGCCAGCGCATGATGGCCTTGTCCTTGCCCAGCACCTGCATCCGATAGATGCCCAGGTTGAAGTCGTCCTCGCGGTCGTCGCTCGGTCCCTTGGTGACGACCAGGCCCCAAGTGATCAGGGGCGCCGGCTCGCCGGGCCAGCACGACTGGACGGGCAGGGCGGTCAGGTCGATCTGGTCACCCTTCAGCACCACCTCCTGCACCGGTGCCTTCTTCACCACCTTGGGCCGCATCGACATGACGGTCTGCATCAACGGCAGCATCTCCATCGCGTCGCCCAGGCCGCGCGGCGGCGTCGGATTGCGCAGGAAGGCCAGCAGCTCCCCGACCTCGCGCAGCTCGCCTGCCGTCGTCCGGTCCTTGCCCTCCAGCGTCACGCCCATGGCGACCCGCTTCACCGTGCCGAACAGATTGGCCAGGCAGGGGATGGGGCTGATCGTGCCGTCCGGCATGACCGGCTTTTCGAACAGCACCGCCGGCCCGCCGTTCCGCAGCAGCCGGGTCTGGATCTCGGTCATCTCCAGCACGGTGGAGACGGGTTCGGACACCCGCACCAGCTCGCCCTTGGCTTCCAGCTGGTCGATGAAGTCACGCAGGGATTTGTAGGCCATGCCGGGACGCTTAGGCGGGACGCGGCCCGCTGTCACGCGCTGCGCGTCCCATCACCCGATCCACCCCCACCAGCGCCAGCCCCACCACCAGGAACAGACCCAGCATGGCCACGGCCCAGAAGCCGGTCTTGGCCCAGCCCAGCACGGGCACGTTCATGAACCAGTAGGGCCACCAGCCCGAGGCGAAGCCGTGGATCACCGTCCAGCCGGTGTAGATGACGGGAAACGCCAGCCACTTCACCGGATCGCGCCACCGCAACAGGCCCTTGGGCGTGAACATCAGCCAGTCCAGCACCACCGCGATCGGCATCACATAGTGCAGCAGGCCGTTGGCCGCCCAAGCCAACCCTTGCGGATCCCAGACGTGCGACAGCAGGAAATGATAGGTCAGGCCGACTACGGCGATATACATGGCGAGAGCCGCGCGTACGCCCTCGCTGGCCGCCCATCGCCCCAGCCGGCTCTCGGGCCGAACCAGCGGCGCGGTCAGGGCCAGCGCCGCCAGAACATTGGTCAATATGGTGAAATAGCTGAAGAAGTTGACGGTCAGGCCCGGCATCGCCTTGAGCGGTTCAGGCCCGACCATCAGGATATATTGAAGCGCCAGTGCAGCCCAGCCGACGACCGCAAAGGTTGAACGCCACAGCCTGGGCCGGTCTCTTGCACGCAGCACGGGCGCCTCCGTCGTCGATCAGGCGCCAGTCTTGTCCCATTCGAACGCCGGGTCCAGCCAGTCGCCCAGTCTTTCGCCGCGATCCAGCGCATCCATCCGCTGCATCTCCTCGTCCGTCAGGGCGAAATCGAAGATGTCGAAGTTCTCGCGCGCCCGGCTTTCCTTGGTGGTGCGAGGAATGGCGATGATGCCGTGCTGGATCAGCCAACGCAGGGTGATCTGGCCGTTGGTCTTGCCGTGCGCCTTGGCCAGTTCGCTGATGGTGGCGTCGTCGGCGATCTTGCCCTGGGCCAGCGGCGACCAGGCGGTGATCGACGAGCCCAGCTCGGCCGCCGTGGCGACCAGCTGGTCGATGCCGAGATAGGGATGGTGCTCGACCTGATCGGTCAGCAGACGCGCCTTGGACAGGCCCTGCGCCTGACGAAACTCCTTGGACGGGAAGTTGGACAGGCCGATCGACTTCGTCAGCCCCGCGTCCTTGGCGGCGTTCAGGGCGCCCAGCGTTTCCTCGAACGACGGCGTCGTCTTGGGCCAGTGCAGCAGCAGCAGGTCCGGCGTCGTGCCCAGGCTGGCCGCCGATTCCTCGGCCTGTTTCAGCAGGGCGTCATGGGCGAAATGCTCGACCCAGATTTTGGTGGTCAGAAACAGGTCTTCGCGCGCCACGCCCGAATCGCGAATGCCTTCGCCCACCGCCTGCTCGTTTTTGTAGATCCAGGCGGTGTCGATGTGGCGATACCCGATCCGCAACGCCTCGGCGACCATGCGCCGCGCATCGTCGGGCTCCAGCTGCCAGGTGCCGAAACCGAGCAGGGGGATTTCCACGTCGTCGACGGTGATGGTGGGTTGGTCGCCATAGGCCATGGGGCGCGCCTTCGCTGCGTTCAGGGAGCGTGTAATTAGGCGCCCGACCTCGTTCAGGTAAGACGCAGATGCTGTTTCGACAGACTTTTCGGCGCGACCTTGCGCCATCGCCTGTCCAGCGCCGCCTTCAACCAGACGGGATCGACCGTCGCGATCCGCGCCAGGACGATCGGATAGTCGCGATAGTGGTCGGTGAAATGAAACGTCGCCGGGTCCATTTCGATCAGCAGGTCGCGCTCATCGCGATTGTCCAGATGCACCACGATGCTGTCGTCCAGCGCAGGCCTCAGCCAGGTGAAGAACTTCCCCGCAACCTTGTACGACGCCTCGCCATAGGACACGCCGTCCTCCACGCTGGGGAACGACAGCAGCAGGGCGCGGACCTCATCGTGGGTCATCGGCGGCGGTCGTCGCCCAGCACGACGGTCGCGGCCTTGGCGTTCTCGACCGTCTTGAGCAGGCGCAACTGGGCCAGTTCGGGATTGTCCTTCAGCAAGCGCGCCGCATTGGCCAGTGAGCGCAGGGAGGCCTGTTCGCCACGGGCGCGTTCCAGGGCGGCGAGACCTTCCAGACGCGCGCGTTCGACCTCGGTCATCAGGCGGCGCAGTTCGGGTGGCAGGATGACGGCCGTGATCTGGGCCTGTTCGATGCGTGCGGCGCCGACCGTGTCGCCCAGCAGGGCGGCGAAGGCGGCGCTGGCGTCTGGCGACTGCGCCAGCAGGGCCTCCAGCGTCATTTCGCCCGCCAACCGCGTCAGGGCGACGCCGGCGGCCAGGTCGATCTGGGGTTCGACCGGCTCCCGGATCGACCGTTCGGCGTCCTCGATCCGATAGATGACGGCGGCGGCCAACCTCAGGGCCATGCGTTCGGACGACATCACGTCGGCGCGGATCATGTACACTTGGCGATCCAAGGTGACGGGCTGGACATGCAGATTGCGGCCGGTCTTCCACAGCCAGTGAACGCCGGGATCCAGCAGACGCTCATAGACGCCGTCCACATAGAGGGCGCCGCGCTGCCAGGCGTTGATCCTGATGCGCCGACGGCCGCTCAGCAGCGCCACGGCGACAGCGACTGCCACGACGACGGCGACGGCCGACAGACCCCAGGAATCGAACATGCATCCTCCGATCGGGATGCCCGGCGCCGCGGCGGAAGGGCGGGGGCGCGAAGCCCGCATGGCCCGTCCACGGCTTGCCTTTCGGCCGGCGCCGGGCGTCCTTCTTGTGACCAAACACGTGAGGCGTCCCTTTGCGGCTGACCGCGCCCGTGACCGGGCGTCGCGCCAAGACGACCTCTGACGGGGCAAGAGCCCCGCCTCACCTTACCGCCGCGCGACCCGGCGTCCAGCCTTCAATAGGCCAACGCGATCCCGTCCTTGCGCATCTCGGTCGCCGCGCCATAGGTCCAGCGGCCGCCGGGGTTCTGCTGCATCATCACGTTCTGATAGCCGCCGAACCCGCCGTCGGGCTCGCCCAGGGTCCAGCCCATGGCGCGCAGCTGGGCCTTGGTCGCCTCGGGCACGCCGCTCTCCAGATGTAGGACGCCGGTCCCTTCCTGCGGCTGGCCCGTCGGTTCTGACGAGCCATAATGCTGCCAGCGCGGGGCGTCGCCGGCCGCCTGGGGCTCCAGCCCGTAGTCCACCATGTTGATGATGATCTGGGCCTGGCCCTGGGGCTGCATGGCGCCGCCCATGACGCCGAACGCCAGCCAGGGCTCGCCGTCCTTGACCGCGAAACCGGGGATGATGGTCTGGAACGGCCGCTTACCGGGCGCATAGATATTGGGATGGCCGTCGGTCAGGGCGAACAGCTCGCCCCGATCCTGGAACATGAAGCCCAGCGGCTCCGAACCATTGTCCGGCGCCAGGCCTGAGCCCATGCCGCGATAGTTGGACTGGATCCAGCTGACCATCATCCCGTCGGCGTCTGCGACGCTGAAATAGGTGGTGTCGCCGTGGTGCGGCGCGTCGCCCGGCATGACCCGGTCCATCACCCGGTCCGGCCGGATCAGCTTGGCGCGTTCGGCGGCGTATGCCTTGGAGTTCAGCCATTCGACCGGGGTCTTGGAGAAGCGGTCGTCGGCGAACCAGCGCGCCCGGTCCTCGAACGCCAGCCGCTTGGCCTCGGCCTGGACGTGCAGCGAGGCGGCGGACTGGAAGCCCATGGATTTCAGGTCGAACTGTTCGCAGATGTTCAGGATCTGATTGGTCGACAAGCCTTGGGTGTTCGGCCCCAGGCCGAAGACATCCACGCCGCGATAGTTGGTCTGGATCGGCTCGACCCATTCGGTGTGGTGGGCCGCCAGATCGGCGCGGGTCATCCAGCCGCCGATTCGCTTGAAATAGGCCTCGATCTGATCCGCGATCGGCCCCTCGTAGAAGGCGTCGCGCCCGCCCTCGGCGATCAGTCTCAGGGTCTTGCCCAGATAGGGGTTGGCGAAAACCTCGCCCACCTTGGGTGTCGCGCCGCCGGCGGCCCAGATGCGCTTCCTGTTGTCGTTCTCCTCGATCGGGATCTGGCCCCGGTCGAAGGCGGCCATGTTGCGTTCCAGGTAGTAGGCGATGACCTGGGGCACGGGCACGCCCTGCTCGCACAGTTCGGCGACCGGCAGCAGCACGTCCTTCCACGGCAGTTTTCCATAGCGCTGATGCGCGCTCCACCAAGCGTCCACCGTACCCGGCACATTGACCGTCACCGCGCCATAGCGGGGCAGGTAGCCGTCGATGGCCTTGGAGCGCGCCGTCTCAAGGCTGAGGCTGCGCGGACTGGCGCCCGAGCCGTTCAGCCCGACGACCTTCTTCTGCTTTGGGTCCCACAGCATGCAATAGGCGTCGCCGCCGATGCCGTTGGCCACAGGCTCCAGGAAACCCAAAGCAGCGTTGATGGCGATGGCCGCGTCGATGGCCGAACCGCCGCGCCTCAGGGTGTCGATGCCGATGAGGCTGGCCGCTGGATGCGCCGTCGCCGCCGCCCCGTTTGCGCCCCAGACGGTGGAACGGCCCATGAACCTCGGCCCGCTGATCCGGTCGCCGATGCCGACGCCCGCATAGGGATCGGCCGGACGGGCAGGGGCAGGGGCAGGGGCTACCGACGCCGGCGCGGGCTGCTGCGCCTGGGCTGCGGTCGTGGCCAGCATCCCGACGGGAAGGGCGGACAGGAAGGTGCGACGACGCATGGGCGAAATCCTCGAACAACCGATGCGGCATCAAGGGGATGTCCGGCCTGTCCCGCAAGCCTTACGACAAAGAAAAAGGCCGCGTCCCTTTCGGAACGCGGCCCTGATAGTTTCGCGTGAGCGTGAACTCAGCTGATGTCTTCGTTCAGCAGACCGACCTTGAAGAAGCCGTTCTCCTGCATCTTGTTCATGACTTCCATGAACTGCGAGTATTTCACTTCCGGCTGAGCGCGGACGAAGACGCGCTCTTCCTGGCAGGAACCGCCGCCCAGGGCCGTGCAGACGTCAGCCGCCAGGTTGTCGATCGAGGTTTGCTTCTCGGCGATGAACAGCTGACCGGTGTCCTGAATGGTGATGTACACCGGTTCCTTTTCCTCGGTCGGATTGGTGGGCGGCTGTGCCGGCGGCAGGTCCAGACGGATCGAGACGGTCGCCATCGGCGCGGCGACCATGAAGATGATCATGAGCACCAGCAGAATGTCGATGAACGGCGTGATGTTGATATCCGCCGTCTGTTCGATCGTGTGCTTGTCCCCACCGGAACCGCCGATCTTCGCAGCCATGCTCGTCTCCGTTACTCGCCGGCTGCAATCCGCGCCGGCATTTCCCTATGGATCGCCCGAAGGCTTGTTCGGTTCTTGGCGTCCCGATGCGGGCTTGTAAAGCGGTTCTAAACGATCCGGCGTTCCCGAACGTCAATTATACGCGACAGTCCCACGGTGGGCGGGGGCCAGATCGGGCTTCAGGCCTTGGCCAGCTTCAAAAAACGGTCCGCCAGGGCAGGATCGTCCTTGAAGGCGCCGGTGAAGCGGGTCGTGATGGTCGAAACGTGCCGATGATGCACCCCCCGCGTGGTCATGCACTGATGCTCGGCGTCCACCAGAACCGCCACGCCGCGCGGCTGCAGGTGCGATTCGATGGCGTCGATGATGTCGTTGGTCAGGGTTTCCTGGTTCTGCAGGCGCCGCGCATAGATCTCGACCACTCGCGCCAGCTTGGAGATGCCGACCACCTTCTCGCCGGGCAGATAGGCGACATAGGCCTTGCCCAGGAAGGGGGCCATGTGGTGCTCGCAATGGCTCTCCACCTCGATGTCGCGCAGGATGACCATGTCGTCATAGCCGGTCACGTCCTCGAAGGTGCGGCTCAGCTCCTTGCCCGCGTCGGCGTCATAGCCGTCGAACCATTCACCGTAAGCGTCCACCACTCGTTTGGGCGTGTCGATCAGGCCTGGACGGCTCGGATTGTCGCCGGCCCAGGCGATCAGGGTCCGCACGGCCTCCAGCGCCTGTTCGCGCGACGGGCGTGCAACTTCAGCAGGCTTGGGGGTTTCGTCGCTGACGAGGACGGGCTTGGCGGGGATGACGCTCATGAACTCGATCCGTTGAGGCAGGCGCCTCTATAAACGATAGACTATATGTCAGGCCGCTATATGGGACGGACCCTCCGTCCTGCAAGAAAACGAAGTCCACCTCTCTTATGCCGCTGCACATCCACGACACCCTGCGCCGTGAAAAGCGCCTGTTCGAACCGCGCGATCCGAACCGGGTGACCCTCTATGTCTGCGGCCCGACGGTCTATGACTACGCCCATATCGGCAACGCCCGCCCGCCGGTGGTGTTCGACGTTCTGGTACGGCTGCTGCGCCGGACCTACGGGGCGGACAAGGTCGTCTACGCTCGCAACGTCACCGACGTGGACGACAAGATCAACCAGAAGGCCGCCCGCGAAGGCGTGCCGATCGGCGATGTCACGGCCCGCTACGAGGCCGCCTATCTCGCCGACATGGGCCTGCTGAACGTGTCGCCGCCTGACCTGGCCCCGCACGTCACCGACTATATCCCGGCCATCGTCGATCAGATTCAGGCCATCGTCGACGCCGGCTGCGCCTATGCGGCGGAAGGCCATGTCCTGTTCGACGTCTCGTCCTACAAGTCATACGGCGCGCTGTCGGGCCGGAACCTGGACGACATGATCGCCGGCGCCCGCGTCGAGGTCGCCCCCTACAAGAAGAACCCCCACGACTTCGTCCTGTGGAAACCGTCCAAGACCGACGAACCGTCCTGGCCGTCGCCCTGGGGCGAGGGGCGTCCCGGCTGGCACATCGAATGCTCGGCCATGATCGAACAGGCCCTGGGCCTGCCCATCGACATCCACGGCGGCGGCATCGACCTGGTCTTCCCCCACCACGAGAACGAGATCGCCCAGGGCGTCTGCGCCCACGGCCATGCTCATGACGATCAGGCGCACGACGAATACGCCCGCTACTGGATGCACAACGGCTTCCTGACCGTGGATGCCGAGAAGATGTCCAAGTCCATCGGCAACGTCCTGCTGCTGCACGACCTGGTCCAGGCCATGCCGGGCGAGGTCGTCCGCTGGGCGCTGCTGAGCGCCCACTATCGCCAGCCGCTGGATTGGAACCAGGGGCTGCTGGAGCAGAGCCGCAAGAACCTGGATCGTCTTTATGGCGTTCTGCGCGACGCCGACGCGGCCCTGGCCGATTTCGACTCCGCCACGTTGGACGAGGCCGAGATGGAGCTGGCCGAGAACGCCTTGGACCCGGTGCTGGACGCGCTGGAGGACGACCTCAACACGCCGGGCGCCATCGCCCAGCTGTTCGGGCTGGGAAACGCCCTTCGCGATCTGCTGAACGACGCCGAGGCGGACATCAACGACGTCGCCATGGCTCGCTGGAGCCTGGCCGAAGCCGCCAGCCTGCTCGGCGTGCTTTCGCTGACGCCGGACGCCTGGTTTGAGGGCGGCGATCCCGCCCTGAAGGCTGAGGTCGAGGCCTTGCTGGAACAACGCGCTAGCGCCCGCGCCGCAAAGAACTGGCCCGAGGCCGACCGCATCCGTGACCGCCTCAACGCACTGAACGTCGTCGTTATGGACGGCCCCGAAGGCGCCACCTGGCGGATGAAGGGCTGAGACGCATCGTCTCCTCCCCATAAAATGGGGAGGAGCCAGATTTAGTTTGAGCGGCGGATAAGCTCGTCCGCCAGCGTCGGCGTCAGATATCCGTCGGCGGTCCGGCCTGTCGCCACCTGCCAGCGGCGCAGGGCCGCGCGGGTGTTGGACCCGATCACGCCGTCGACGCCCTGGGTGTCGTAACCCAGTTGGGTCAGCGCCCGCTGCGCTCCGATCCGCTGCTCGCGCGACATCGACGGGTCGTTGGGCCAGGCCTTGCTCAGGGTCGGCTTGCCCATGATCCCGTCCGCCGTCAGGCCGATGGCCAGAGCGTAGCTGACCGAGTTGTTGTAGCGGCGGATCACATAATGGTTCGGCAGGGCCAGAAAGGCCGGGCCGTTCGCACCCTGCGGCAGCAGGATGGTCGCCTCTTCCAAGGCTTCGGCCCCGTTCGGCGTGCCGCCCTGGGCCAGGCGAACGCCCTTGGCCGCCCAATAGGCCCAGTTGTGTTTCGGCCCTTCCGCCTCGGCATAGTCGAAGCCGGAGGGCAGGGCGACTTCGTATCCCCAGCCCTGGCCGCGCTTCCAGCCGGCCTGGGCCAGCAGGTTGGCGGCGGACGCCAGGGCGTCGGCGTCGTCGGCCCAGATGTCGACCTTGCCGTCGCCGTCCTGATCCACGCCCAGGCGCAGATAATTGTCGGGCATGAACTGGGTCTGGCCCATGGCCCCGGCCCAACTGCCCTTCAGGCCCGCGCGCTCGCGTCGGCCGTCCACGACGATGTCCAACGCGTCCTTCAGCTGGCCCTCGGCCCAGTCGCGCCGGCGGCCGTCATACGCCAGGGTCGCCAGCGAGCGGATGACGTCATAGTCGCCCTGGACCTGACCGAAGGCGCTCTCCTGCGCCCAGACCCCGACCAGGATTTCGCTCGGCACGCCGAACCGCTGGACCACCGACCACGGCACCCGGTCGATTCGCTGCTTGGCCTGGGCGATTCGCACCGGCGTCACGGCGTTCTGGATATAGGCCCCGGCGGGCTTGGAGAATTCCGGCTGGTTGCGGTCCAGGCGGATCACCGTCGGATCGGGCGCCAGGCCGTCCAGTTCGCGGGCGTAGTCGGCGCGGCGGGCGCCGCCCTTGCGCGCCAGGAATCCCTGTTTCCAGCCCTCGAACCCTTGCTGGTCATAGGCGGCAAGGGGCGGCGTCTGCGGCGCGGGAGCAGGGGTCGTGGCGGGCGCGCCCGGTTGCGGCTGGGGCTGGGGCGTCGGCAGGCCCACCTGCGGCTCGGGCAACATGGGGGCGCAGGCCGAGACGCAGCCGATGAGAAGAAGGCGATAGGAAAAGCGCATGAGATTCAAACTAAAGCCCCCGAGGTCAGACGTGAAATGACATCCGCGCGAATGTCCTTTTCACGGCCATAAAGCGCTTGTGAGGCGAAAGCGTTGCCTTGCTTCTCGCGGCTGTGGTGCAATGCACTGTATTAACCACCTTTATATTGGACGACTTAAGCGTGTGTGGCGTAATGACGCACAAGCTCTGACGGCCTGATGGCGGAGTGGCGACGCGGCGGGCGTGCAACCCCGTAAACCCTCCGTTCGACTCGGAGGTCAGGCCTCCATCTTTTTTGAGCGTGCTATCGCCCTTGAGCACGTTGGGCGTGGGCGACTGTTGCGACGGCTGGGGCAGGCGTGGCCTGGCTTTTCTGCGGTTTTGGCCTTTGGCGGGTTGACCTTCTGAACCCCTCTCTCTATACGACCGCCTCCGCCGCGATCCGACCGGGTCAGCGGCTTTCTTATTGGTTTCTCTCAGGACGTCCGACCATGAAGGTCCGTAGCTCGCTCAAGTCCCTGAAGACCCGCCACCGCGACTGCAAGGTCGTGCGTCGCAAGGGCGTCGTCTTCGTCATCAACAAGACCGACCCGCGCTTCAAGGCGAAGCAGGGCTAAGCAGCGTTTGCTGCACGCCGCCTCGGCGGCGTGCACACGTTGGGTCGCGCTCAAATAGCCCAAAGGGCGATAGCGCGGCGAAAAGCCCTTACGATCCACAGGCTGCGGATGTTTGTCCGCGGCCTTTTTCGTGTTCGCGGTTGAGTCGCATCCATCGCATGGTTAGCGTCCGCGCCTGATTTCTGGAGTATCACTCATGGCTGACGACGCGTCCTTCGACGGTGGTCCCGACATTCTCAACGCGACGGCCCAGGGCCGCCTGCGAACCATCATCGAGCGACTGGAACGCCTCGAAGAGGACAAGCAGGCCGTCATGACCGACATGAAGGAAGTCTTCGCCGAGGCCAAGGGCGAGGGCTACGACGTCAAGATCCTGCGCAAGGTCATCCGCATCCGTAAGCAGGACAAGGCCAAGCGTCAGGAAGAGGACGCCATCCTGGACCTCTATCTGTCGGCCCTTGGCGAGATCTGAGGCTGACCCGGCTTGAAGCGCACCCCCTTCAAGCCAGGAGGCGGGCTGTCGCGATCAGGCAGTCCGAAAGGCGATGGCTTCGCCAAGAAGCCTATCCCAAGTCCATTTGAGCAACAGCGCGAGGCCGCCAAACGCGCTGCTCTCAACGCTTTGAAACGCGCCCGCCGCTCGGCAGAGAAGGCGGGCGTTTCGCTGTCCGAATGGGAGGGCGAGTTCATCGATTCCGTCAGCGAGCGGGTGAAGACCCACGGCCGTGCCTTCGCCGACCCCGAAAAAGGCGCGCCCGGCCAGGCGCTGTCGGCCATGCAAGGCCGCAAACTCAAGGAAATCACCGCCAAGGCCAACGGCGAAGAACCGAAGCGGCGGTGGGGCAGGAAGCCGAAAGAGCCATAACCTTTCGTCATCCTCGGGCTTGACCCGAGGATCGGGCCATCCACAACTCAGCGTTTATGAGCGAGCGCCGACCTTTCATCGCCACCTATATCCAAGCGAGCCGACCGCACGGCGTCATTTACATCGGCATGACGTCGAATCTCTTCGAACGCGGCCATCAGCACAGGACCGGGGCTTTCGAAGGCTTCGCCAGTCGATATGGCTGCGGGCTGCTGGTCTGGTACGAGCAGTTTGAATTGGCCACGACTGCAATCCGGCGGGAAAAGGCGTTGAAGCGCTGGAATCGCGTCTGGAAACTGGAGCTGATCGAACGGACAAACCCTGGATGGGTCGATCTCTATCCCAGTCTATGCGGCTGGACGCCTGATCCTCGGGTCAAGCCCGAGGATGACGAAGAGGGGAGTGTCGCTTCATTTCTTAAAAGGCTGGAATCAGGCGCATAAGCCTCAGCCCGCTTCCTTCAGCTGACCTTCCAGGCCCTGTTCGCGGACCTTGCGGTACAGGGTCGAGCGGCCGATCCCCAGGCGTCGGGCGATCTCGCTCATATGGCCGGCATAGACCTCGATGGCGTGCTGGATCAGGTCGCGTTCGATGTCTTCCAGCGTCCGCAGATGCCCGCGGTCGTCCAGGATGCGGATCGGCTGGTCCGCCTGACTGGCGTGATCGGCCTGGGCGCTGGCGGCCGTGGCGGCATACAGCGGCTGGGCGTCCGGCATGGGGGCGGCGACGCCCGAGACGGCGGGGAAATCGTGCGGCTGCAGGAAGGGCGCATCGGCCAGGACGATGGCGCGGAACACCGCATTCTCCAGCTGGCGCACATTGCCGGGCCAGTCGAACCCTTGCAGCAGGGCCAGAGTCTCGGGCGCGCAGCCGGCGATCCGCTTGCCTTCCTCGGCGTTGAAGCGGGCGATGAAATGATCGACCAGGGGCGCGATGTCCTCGCGCCGTTCGCGCAGCGACGGGGCCTCGATCGGAAACACGTTCAGGCGATAGAACAGGTCCTCGCGGAAGGCGCCGTCCTTGACCTGCTGGGCCGGGTCGCGATTGGTCGCCGAGACGATGCGCACGTCGATCTTGACCGGCCGCTTGCCGCCAACAGGGTCGATCTCGCCTTCCTGCAGGGCGCGCAGAAGCTTGACCTGCATGTCCAGCGGAAGTTCGCCGATCTCGTCCAGGAACAGGGTGCCGCCGTCCGCCTCGCGGAACTTGCCCAGCGTCTTGTCCACGGCGCCGGTGAAGGCGCCCTTCTCGTGTCCGAACAGGATGGATTCGATCAGATTGGCGGGTAGGGCGCCGCAGTTGACGGCGATGAAGGGTTTGCCGGCCCGGTCGCTGGCGCCGTGCAGAGCGCGTGCGATGACCTCCTTGCCCACGCCGCTTTCGCCGGTGATCAGGACGGGGATCGAGGATTTGGCGGCCCGGGCGCCCAGCGCCTTGACCATCCGCATCGGGGCGCTGTCGCCCACGATGTCGTCGAAACTGGTGCGGCCCTGGACGCGCTTGGTCAGGCGTCCGACCTCGGCCGTCAGACGCTTCATCTGCATGGCGTTGCGAACCCCGACCAGCAAGCGTTCCGGTCCGACCGGCTTGACGAAGAAGTCCTGGGCCCCGGCCTGCATGGCCTTGACCACCATGTCGATGCCGCCGTTAGCCGTCAGCACGATGACCGGCTCGTTGATGCCGGCGCTGCGCAGTTCGGCCAGGCACTCCAGCCCCGACATCTCGGGCATGACCATGTCCAGCAGGATCAGGTCGGCCCCGCCGCCGCGCACCATCCGGTCGATGGCCTCGCCGCCGCTGGCGGCATGGACCACGGCGTTGCCGTCCCGCTCCAGCACCGCCTGGATCAGCCGGCGCTGGGTCGGATCGTCGTCAACGACCAGAATGGTCTTGGCCATGAAAGCCCCTTGTGCTGTCGCCCACCCCCGTCGCGGATGGATCGTTTCGGGACGATTTCTAAGAAGTCGAGGTGAAAATCGAGTGATAGGGCATGGTGTCCGCCGCGTTAACGACGGCGAGTATCGTCGCAGCGAATCTCGGGAGACGCCTGCAGTTTCTGGCCGCCGACGATCAGGTCCGGCAGGGCGGCCGGAGCCGTGGTCACGCCTGTCGAAAGGTCTCCGTCCAGGGCCTCGGCATTGCGGCTGCATGCGGCCTGATACTGCCCAACCTTGCGCCACTGTCCGTCGTCGTCATTCTGCTCGAACGCCAGGACCGTCCGCGCCATCGCAACCAGCAAGTCTTCTCGGCCGTCGCCGTTCAGATCCAGCGTCCGCACGGTGCACGGACTGGCCGCGGAGCAGCCAAACAGAACATCGGCCTGGCTTTCAATCTGTGTTTGGAAGCTGGCGGGAATGGTCTGACCTGCAACGGCTTGCAGACGAACGGCCGCCACCCGATCCCTACGCGCCTTGGGCGTATCGCCGGACCGGTAGGTTCTGACCTTGGCCGCGCGGGCCAGGCGCGCGGTCTCGGCGTCGCTGGATCGCGTCAATGTCTCCAGCGCGGCTGCCCCGACCTTGCCGCTCTCGAACCTCAGGAAATCATAGTCGAAGTCTTGGGCCGAGACCGCGCCGCGTTCCAGCCGTGCGATCTGATCCTTCACCGATATCCGCGCGGGATCGGCCAGGGGGCTGAACAGGGCCAGGATGACCAGGACCGACAGGACGGCGGCGACGACATTGGTCCGCTCCAGCGGCTTCATCCAGCCTCCCGGCTTCGCCGCCGCCAGCAGATAACCCGCCCCATAGACCGCCCCGACCAGGGCGCAGGCTGCGGCGATGATCCGGTCGGGCGTCAGGCCGTGCTGGCCGATCCGCAGGCCCAGCCCCCACAGGGCCAGGACGACCAGGGGCGCGATCAGCACCGAGGCGATGCGTACGCCGTATTTCAGCACGACCGGCGGCACATTGTCGGGCCGCCCGTCCTGATAGGCCGTGTTGATCAGCACGATCAGGGCGGCGGCGGCCGACAGGACCAGGGCCGTCGCGCTGCGCGTCTCCCAAAGACCGTCCAGGCCGGTGAAGGGCAGGGCCGCCAGGAAGCCGCCGACCAGCACGGTGATCACCAGCAGCAGCCAGGACAGCAGCATCAGGGCCACGGTCCGCACGCCCCGGATCAGACCGTCGCGCACATCGGTCAGTTGGACCGCCGTGGCGAAGATCAGGACCGTGACGGGGATGGAAAACCAGGCTTCGCCGAGGATGTCCTCAAGGAAGCTGAGGCCGATCATCTTGAACAGGGCCGCGCCCAGATGCAGCAGCAGCCAGAAGGCGCCGGTGAAGCCCAGAGACAGGGCCAGTTGCACCCCCGCCTTCCAGGCCACGTCGAAATATTCGGGATAGTCGACGATCCAGCGCCGTTCGCGCACCGCCGGGACGATCAGGTGGTGGGCGATGAACAGCGCCGCCGCGCCGAACGCCAGAACGGGGAAGCTGAGGAAGGGCGCCTGACGGAAGGCTTCCGCCGACTGACGCGCCACGTCATGCGCGCCCAGCAAGGCCAGAACCACCGCAGCCAAGCCCGTCCAAAGGGCCAGGGCAAGCGGCTTGATCCGTCCCGCCGCCGCCAGCACCACCACGGGACCATAACCCGCCGCCAGGGCCAGGGCGCCGAACAGGGCAGGCTGGGTTGCGGGCCAGGCATGATTGTCCGCCGCCAGATACAGCAGATAAAGCGCCAGTCCCTGAACCAGGCCGGTCGCCAACCGAATAGCGAACAGGCCCGACGCCCCGCCCAGGCCTGTGCGGCCGGTGTCTTGATGCGTCGTCTCGGTCATTCACGTGTCTCCAAAATACAGGATCGCACGGCCGGCGCCGTCGAGAAAGCGTGACGGAAGGTTGCGACTGTCGTCCGACATCCCCAGAACAGGGGTCATGAACGCTCCTTTCAAGACGCCCAGCACCGATGCCCCGCTGTGGGACCTGACCGACCTCTATGCCTCGCGCGACGACGCCAGGGTCGCGGCCGACCTGGAAAAGGCGCGGGGCCTGGTGGATTCGCTGAATGGCCTGAAGGGGAAACTGGCCGCCGAACAGGACGCCGCCGGCCTGGGCGCCGTGCTTGATCGGGCCATTCATCTGTATGAGCAGGCGTCGGACGTGCTGGGGGCTCTGGGCGCCTACGCCTTCCTGTCGGCCTCGACCGCGCGCGACGATGCGGGCGCGCAGGGGTTCGAGGCCGATGTGCGCGAGAAGATCACCGCCATCGCCACCCCCACCGTCTGGCTGACGCTGGAGATCAATCAGATCGACGACGCGGCGCTGGAGGCCGCCCTGACCGCCGACGACGGCGCGGCGCGCTGGCGGCCGTGGTTGCGGCGGGTGCGGGCGATGAAGCCGCACGAACTGTCGTCCGAGCTGGAGACCTTCATCGCCGAGCGTGGGCCGATCACCGCCCAATGGCCGCGCCTGTTCGACGAGCAGCTGGCTGCCCTGCGCGCCAAGGCGGGGAGCGAGAGCCTGACCCTGGCCGAGGCGCTGAACCGCCTGTCGGACGCCAAGCCCGCGCGCCGCAAGGCCGCCGCCGAGGGCCTGTCGGAAGCCCTGGCCGCCCGCGCCCCGACCCTGGCCCTGGTGCTGAACACCGTCGCCGCCGACAAGGCGATGGAGGATCGCTGGCGCGGTTTCAAACGTCCCGCCGACAGCCGCCACCTGGGCAACGAAGTGGACGGCGAGGCGGTGGACGCCATGGCCGAGGCCGTCGCCGCCGCCTATCCGCGCCTTTCGCACCGCTATTACGCGCTGAAGGCCAAGGCGATGGGCAAGGCGCGGCTGGACCACTGGGACCGCAATGCTCCCATCGAGACCACGACCCCGCGCGCCTTCACCTGGACCCAGGGGCGCGAGATCGTGCTGGACAGTTTCTTGGACCTTGGCGGCGACTTCGCCGACCGGGCGGGCGGCTTTTTCGACAAGCCGTGGATCGACGGCCGTGCGCGGGCGGGCAAGCAGTCGGGCGCCTATGCCCACCCCGTCACCGCCGACCGCCACCCCTATGTCTTCCTGAACTGGATGGGCGAGCGGCGCGACGTCCTGACCCTGGCGCACGAGCTGGGGCACGGCGTCCACCAGACCCTAGCGGCGGATCAAGGCACGCTTCTGGCCGACACGCCGCTGACCTTGGCCGAGACCGCCTCCATCTTCGCAGAGGGGCTGACGTTCGACCGCCTCTTGGCGACGGCGCCGAAGTCAGAGCAGCGCGGCCTGCTGGCCGGCCGGATCGAGGACGGGCTGAACACGGTCGTGCGCCAGATCGCCTTCCACCGTTTCGAGACCCGATTCCATGACGAACGCCTGCAGGGCGAGGTGTCGCAGCAACGGATCAACCAGCTGTGGCTGGAGGAAATGGCCGCCTCGCTGGGACCGTCGGTCAAGCTGAACCCCGGCTATGAACACTGGTGGGCCTACGTCAGCCACTTCGTCCATTCGCCCTTCTATGTTTACGCCTATGCGTTCGGGGACCTGCTGGTCGCGGCCCTGATGGAGGCGCGGCGCAATGATCCGGCGGGCTTCACGCCGCTGTATCGCGAGCTGTTGGCCGGCGGCGGATCGCGGACCTATGTCGAGGCGTTGAAGCCGTTCGGTCTGGACCCGCGCGACCCGGCCTTCTGGAGCGTAGGCTGCCAGAGGCTGGAGCGTCTGGTGGATCAGTTCGAGGCGCTGGCCTAGGGCTTTGGGATGACTGCGGGCTTGAGCGGGGCGGGCGCCTCGGTGTAAGTCCGCGATAACGACGAGGGGATTTTCGCCATGGCCGACCTGCACGACACCGCCAACGCACCTGCCGACGCCGATGCGCAAGCCTATCTGCACGGCCATATGGAAGTGCGCGAGCAGGTCTCGACCTACAGCCTGTTCCTGAACCTGGCCAAGTGGGGCAGCCTGGGTATTGCGGTTTTGCTGGTCTTCCTGACCCTGTGGTTCCATCCGGGCGGCAGCTTCATCGCCGCTGTCATCGGCGCGGCCGTTCTGGGCGGCGCAGGCTTCGTGGCGCTGAAGTCCAAGCCGGGCGCCGCGCACTGATCCCTGCATCGGTTGCGCCGTTTGCCGCTGCGGCGGTCTGAAATCACGCAACCTTGCCAAGCTTTGGCATAACCGTGCTTTGACGGCTTGCGCCGGAACGGCCTAACCTTCGTTCAACGAAAAGAACGAGGGGATTCGCTTGGCCGTCGCTATCGCCGTCACGAGAGAACGCCGCGAAGGCGAGACGCGCTGCGCCGTCACGCCCGAGACCGTCAAGAAGTTGATCGCCCTGGGCGCGACCGTCACGGTCGAGGCCGGGACTGGCCTTGGCTCCTCTATTCCCGACGCCGACTATGTCGCCGCCGGCGCGACGGTGAAACCGGACACCCGCGCGGTGCTGGACGGCGCCGACATCGTGCTGAAGGTGCGCGGTCCCACGGCCCAGGAGACCAGCGCGCTGAAACCCGGCGCCATCGTCATCGCCATGCTGGACGCCTGGCGCGACAAGGCCACGGTCGAGGCCCTGACCGGCGCGAACGCTACCGCCTTCGCCATGGAGTTCGTGCCTCGCATCACCCGCGCCCAGGTCATGGACGTGCTGTCGTCTCAGGCGAACCTGGCCGGATACCGCGCGGTGATCGAGGCGGCCTATGCCTTTGGCAAGGGTTTCCCGATGATGATGACGGCGGCCGGCACGGTCGCCCCGGCAAAGGTCTTCATCATGGGCGTGGGCGTCGCCGGGCTTCAGGCCATCGCCACCGCGCGCCGCCTGGGCGCCGTCGTCACCGCCACCGACGTCCGCCCCGCCACCAAGGAACAGGTCGAGAGCCTGGGCGCCAAATTCCTGGCTGTCGAGGACGAGGAGTTCAAGAACGCCCAGACCGCCGGCGGCTACGCCAAGCCGATGTCGCCCGAGTATCAGGCCAAACAGGCCGAACTGACCGCCAGCCATGTGGTCAAACAGGACATCGTCATCACCACCGCCCTGATCCCCGGCCGCGCCGCCCCGGTGCTGCTGACGGCGGCCCATGTCGCCTCGATGAAGCCGGGCTCTGTCATCATCGACCTGGCGGTCGAGGCGGGCGGCAATGTCGAGGGTTCGAAGCTGAACGAGGTGGTGACCACGGCGAACGGCGTCACCATCGTCGGCTGGGCCAATCTGCCCGGCCGCATCGCCGCCGACGCCAGCGCCCTTTACGCCCGCAACCTGTCGGCCTTCGTCGGCCTGCTGATCAAGGACGGGGTCATGGCGGTGGATCTGGAAGACGAGATCCTGAAGGCGGCGGTGGTCACCGATCGTGGCACCGTGGTGCATGAAGGGCTTAAGGGAGCAAACTAATGGAACACGTCGATCCCACCGTCTTCCGCCTGGCCATCTTCGTGCTGGCGATCTTCGTCGGCTATTACGTCGTCTGGAGCGTGACGCCGGCCCTGCATACGCCGTTGATGGCCGTGACTAACGCCATTTCCAGCGTCATCATCGTCGGTGGCCTGATCGCGGCGGCGGCCGTGTCGGGCGACGTGACCGGCCCTAGCGCCTGGATCGCCAAGGGCGCCGGCGTGGTCGCCGTCACCCTGGCCAGCGTCAACATCTTCGGCGGCTTCATGGTCACCCGGCGCATGCTGGCCATGTACAAGAAGAAGGAGCGGCCGGCGCCTAAGCCCGCTCCCGAGGCGTCTTCGTGACGGACGCCGCGCAGATCGCCATCACCGGTTCGTGGGTCGCCACTGGCGTCGGGTTCGGCCTGTGGCTGTACGGCTGGTTCGGGACCAAGATTCCGATCAAGCGCCAGCGGCTGCACGACTGCGGCATCGCCCTGGTCTTCTCGGCCATACTGGTTCGCGTCGTGACGCAGGACCGGCCGCTGGGCGTCTTCGAATGGGCCCTGTTCTTCATCGGCCCGCTGTTCATCGCCGCCGCCCTGTGGCGGCTGGCGCGCACGTCTTGAGGGGAGGGGCGTGATGAACGCATCGCTGGCCGCACTGGCCTATCTGGTTTCGGGCGTCCTGTTCATCCTGTCGCTGCGCGGGCTGTCCAGCCCCGAGACCAGCCGCCAGGGCAACACCTTCGGCATGATCGGCATGGCCCTGGCCATAGGCGTGACCCTGCTGACGCTCGGCACGACGGGCGCGTTGGACACCGTGACTCTGGCCCTGATCGCGGGCGGCGTCATCGTTGGCGGCGGGACCGGCGCCCTGATCGCCAAGCGCGTCGCCATGACCGACATGCCGCAACTGGTCGCCGCCTTCCACAGCCTGGTCGGCATGGCCGCCTGCCTGGTCGCCATCGGCGCCGTCTATGCACCCGAGGCCTTCGGCATCCTTTCGGACGACGGGACGGGCATCAAGACCCTGTCGATCATCGAACTGTCGCTCGGCGTCGCCATCGGGGCCATCACCTTCACCGGCTCGGTCATCGCCTTCGCCAAGCTGAACGGCAATATGAGCGGCGCGCCGATCATCCTGCCCGCGCGGCACCTGATCAATGTCGGCCTGGCCCTGGGCCTGGTCTTTTTGATCGGCATCCTGATCGGCACCAACGGCGCCGCGACCTGGGCCTTCTGGGGCGTCTTCCTGATCGCCCTGATCCTGGGCGCGACCCTGATTATTCCCATCGGCGGGGCCGACATGCCGGTCGTCGTCTCGATGCTGAACTCCTATTCCGGCTGGGCGGCGGCGGCCCTGGGCTTCACGCTGGAGAACATCGCCCTGATCATCACCGGCGCCTTGGTCGGGTCGTCGGGCGCGATCCTCAGCTACATCATGTGCAAGGGCATGAACCGCAGCTTCATCAGCGTCATCCTGGGCGGGTTCGGCGGCGGCGATGCGGCGGCCGGCCCGGCGGGGGCAAAAGAGACGCGCCCGGTCAAACAGGGCTCGGCCGAGGACGCCGCCTTCATCATGAAGAATGCGTCCAAGGTCATTATCGTGCCCGGCTACGGCATGGCCGTGGCCCAGGCCCAGCACGCCCTTCGCGAGATGGCCGACAAGCTGAAGGAAGAGGGCGTCGAGGTGAAATACGCCATCCACCCCGTCGCCGGCCGGATGCCGGGCCACATGAACGTCCTGCTGGCCGAGGCCAACGTCCCCTATGACGAGGTGTTCGAGCTGGAGGACATCAACGCCGAGTTCGCCACCGCCGACGTCGCCTTCGTCATCGGCGCCAACGACGTCACCAACCCCGCCGCCAAGACCGACCCCACCAGCGCCATCTACGGCATGCCGATTCTTGATGTGGAAAAGGCCGGCACCGTCCTGTTCATCAAGCGCGGCATGGGCTCGGGCTATGCCGGCGTCGAGAACGAACTCTTCTTCCGCGACAACACCATGATGCTGTTCGCCGACGCCAAGAAGATGGTCGAGGGGATCGTGAAGGGGCTGTGACGCCGCGTTTTGCTTTGCTCGTCGGCCTGTCCGGTCTCATGGGCCTGTCGGCGTGTTCGGCGATGATGACCTTCACACTGGCAGGCGGCCTCGACCGCCCCGAGGTGACGTTCGACGATGGGCGAAAGGCCTGCGTCAATGAACTGACCGTCTATGAGGCCAACGACGCAGCGGCGCCTCTCTGGTCCATCGAAGCCGAGGGGCGGCGATGCGTGATGTTGCGCCATGTCGTCTATGGCCAAACGCCTCTCGGCTTCTCGGTCTTGACGCCTGCCGCGTCCCTGCGACCGGATGGCGTCTACGAAGCCGTCGGCGGCGGATCGACAACCCACCCGTTGTCGAAGATTCCGTGGAGAGGCTATGCGCGCTTCCATTTTCGCGACGGCGAGTGGCGTTTAGTAGAGACGGTGGCGGACGCGCCATAGGTTGGGTCGAAGGGGCGCCTAGAGCCTTGCATCAGCCCACTATCGCAGCGCTTCCAGACCCGTTATCACGCGCTCGTGAAGACCTCCGGACACCAACGATTTGAAGCCTTGGATTCCCTGCGCGGGGTGTGCGCCATCCTTGTGGTGATGTTCCACATGCCGGTGGCAAGCCACTGGCGTGATTGGGGTTTCATTCAGCATTCCTATCTGTTCGTCGATTATTTCTTCGTCCTGTCGGGCTTCGTCATCGCCCATGCCTATGCCGACCGGCTGAAGTTGGGGCGGGACGCCGGGCGGTTCATGGTGCGGCGGCTCGGGCGGATCTGGCCGCTGCATCTACTGATGCTGGCGGCCTTCGTCGGGCTGGAGTTGGCGCGGCTGACGTTTCAGTTCGACAGTGCGCCGCCGTTCACGCGGGACCGGTCGATCGAGGCGATCTTCGCCAACCTGGCGCTGATCCAGGCCTGGCATGTGCATCCGTATCTGACCTGGAACGGGCCGGCCTGGACGCTCAGCGCCGAATGGGCCTGCTATCTGATCTTCGCCGGGCTGGTTCTGGCTGCGCCGAAACGGTTCCGTTGGATCGGCCTGGTTCTGGCGATCATCGGGGGCGTGCTGGTGGTCAGCTACGCCCGGCGCTGGATGAACACGACCTATGACTTCGCCGTGCCGCGCGCGGTCTATGGCTTCTTCCTGGGCTGTCTGCTGCAGGGGCTGTGGACGCGCATTCCTCGGCTTAAGGGCGCCGCCGCAACGGTGCTGGAGGTCGCGGCCATCGTCGTGGCCTGCGTCTTCATCGGCTATGCTCAGGGGCCGATCACCGTGGCCGTCACCCTGGTCTTCGTGGTCCTGATCTGGGTCTTCGCGGGCGAGGACGGCGCCCTGTCCCGCGTGCTGGATCGTCCGGCGCTGGTCACCCTGGGGCGATGGTCGTTCGCCATCTACATGGTCCACATGTTCATCCTGACCGTGATGATGATCGTGGCTCGGAAGCTAGACCTGGTGCCGGTGCGGCGGATCGATTTCGGCTCGGTCTGGCTGAACGACCTGTTCGCCGTCGCCATGTTCGGCTTCATCGTGGTGGTCGCGGTCGTCGCGCACAGACTGGTCGAACAGCCTGCGCAGCGGATGATCGACCGCTGGACCAAGCCGAAAGCGGCCTGAGCCTCAGGCCGCCATACGCCATTCCGACGCCATATCGGTCGCGCGGCCCTCGTCCCACAGCATGTCCTCGTCCGAGTAACGGCTGCTGGCGGCGGCCGAGATGACGTCGATCACCTGTTCCTCCAGCCGATCCCAGATCACGGCGAGGTCGGACGAGCCGTCGGCCTCGCAGGGCACGATGATGTAGCGGCTGGCGTTGATCGTCTGGGTAGGTTGGAAACGAGCCATGGTGTGATCTCCTGAAGCGACGGCCTCTTGTCGATGATTGTGTTATGGCGCAGTGTTGCGTCAGAAACGGACGTAGGCATAAGGAGCGGCGTTGAGACACGACAAGGCGGCGATGGTGATCGAACTGGCGCGGCGCATGGCCGCCAGCGCCGAAGGCCTGTCCATCGACGAAATGGCGCGCGACATGCGGGTGGGCCGCCGCACCGCCGAACGGATGCGCGACGCGGTGATGATGCTGTTCCCCCAGGTGGACGAGGTGTCGGACCCGCCGTCGAAACGCTGGCGCATTCGCGGCGGCCTTTCGGCCTTCGAGCAGGCGCCGACGGCGACCGAGATGCTGGAACTGTCCAAGGCGGCATCGGCTCTGCGCGCCGCCGGAGAACCGGCGCGGGCGACGGCGTTGGAGGGGCTGGAGCGCAAGCTGAAGGCCGCAATGCGGTCCACCACACTGAACCGGATGGCGCCGGACCTGGAGGCCCTGGTCCGGGCCGAGACCATCGCTGTCCAGGCCGGGCCGCGCCCCTCGGCGGACGAGGCCATGCTGACGGCCATTCGCGGGGCGGTGCTGGCGCAGCAGCCGCTGGGCTTTACTTATTCCCGACCGGGCGCCGAGCCGCGTCGGCGCAGCGTCGCCCCATGCGGCGTCATGTTCGGCCGCGCCAACTATCTGGTCGCCGCAGACCGCGAGACCGGTCGCATCCAGACCTTCCGCCTGGATCGGATGAGCCATGTCGCACCGCAGGAGGGGCTGGCCGTCCCGCCCGCCGATTTCGACCTGGGCGTCTTCGCCAGCCAGTCCTTCGGCATCTATCAGGACGAGATCGAGGATGTCGTGCTGCGGATCACGCCCCAGGGCGCGGCCGAGGCGAAGAGCTGGCGCTGGCATCCGACTCAGAGTTTCGAGGATCAGGCGGACGGCGCGGTCGTGGTGCGGTTCCGGGCCTCGGGTATGCGAGAACTGGCCTGGCACCTGTTCACCTGGGGCGAGCAGGCTCAGATCCTGGCGCCCGAACGGCTGAAGGCCGTCATGGCTGGGGAGCTGGCGGCGGCGGGGCGCGCCTTGGAACGGGCGTCAGCGTGACGAAACCGTAAGCTGACGCGGCGCGTTCAGCACCGCTAGGCTTCGCGCCGACCATCCTGCAGGAGATCGCCCTTGCGCGTCCACGCCTTCGCTTCGTCCGCCATCGCCGTTGTTCTTCTTATGGGAGGAGCCTGCGCGGCCGGTCCGACCGTTTCGCGGCAAGCCGTTCTGGATGAAAGCGCACCCCAGGTGACCGTGACCCGCGACGGCGACCACCTGAACGTCGATTATCGGTTCGAACGCGACGTGCCGGTCTGGGCCTTCATGGACTCGGCGCTGGAAACGGACTCGCGTCAGCCCTGGCGGCCTCGCCAGTGGACGGTGCAGACGCCGGGCGTCGTGATGGAGCGGCGCGGTCACTACGACATCATCCGCAGCACGGATGGCGGCCCCGTGCCACGTGAGGTGCGGTTCCGGGTCAAACCGAAGGCCGTGGACCTGGAGGCCGAATATCGGACCCTGCTGTTCTCAAATGGCGCGGTCGCCCTGCCCACGCGACAGATGGACGTTTTCGCCCTGCCTTCGGCCCAGGCGGCGGAGGAGGTGCCGGACGACCTGAATCGGGTGACGCTGGACGGCGGATCGTCGCGCGTGACCTGGCGCGACGACAATGGGCCGGTGCTGTTCAATGGGCGCCGGCATGACCAACTGACCACGATGGACGAGCGCAGCTATGTCCTGCTGGGCGAGGCGACGGTGACGCCGGGCGAAGGATTGTCGACCGTGATCGACCCGAACCTGCCGCCCTGGATCGGCGAGGAGATTCGCGGCTTCGCGCCTCAGGTCGGCCAATATTATCGCGACAGGCTGGGCGCGCCGGGATCCGGGGGCGACACTCCCATCGTCATGGTGGCCTGGAACGGCCCGACCGAGCGCATGACCAGCATGAGCGGCAGCGTCCTGCCCGGCCTGATCGTCATGTCGTTCGAGGGTCGCGGAGTTACCACCGCCCACCCCGACATCACGGGTCGGTCGCGCTGGTTCATCGGCCATGAGGCGGCGCATTTCTGGCTGGGTCAGACCGTCCGCTATCAGTTCGCCGACGAAGCCTGGATCACCGAGGGTGGAGCGGACCTAATGGCGGTGCGAGCGCTGAAGCGTCTGGACCCCGCCTATGATGACCGCAAAGAGTTGCAGTCCGAAGTGGACGACTGCGTGAACCTGGCAAAGCAACCGGTGGCCCAGGCGGGTGCGCGGGGCGAGCACCGCGCCTACTATGCGTGCGGCGCCGTCTTCGCCATGACGGCCGAGGGCGCGCAGAAACAGCGGACGGGCGGCGACTGGCTCGACTTCCTGAAACCCCTGCTGCGCCAGCCGGACGGCGTGCTGAGCCGTGAAGAATGGCTGACGGCCCTGACGCGGACATCGCGCGATCCGTCGCTGCGCGGGGATATGGAGCGGCTGCTTGATCAGGGCGCGGCCGATCCGTCCGCCGTGATCGCGCGTCTGTTTCAGCGCACGGGCGTGGCCTTCCGCCTCGACAATGGTCGCATCGTCCTGAGCTGAAACGAGAAACGGCGGCCGGATGAACCAGCCGCCGTCTAACGCTCCGCGCTGGGGGATAATCAGCGCGGTGTCGTGGCCTCGGTGATCAGGACGCGCGCCTTGGCGACGGCCTCGGCTTCGGTCGTTTCGCCGTCCGCGATCTGTTGCGCCAGGTCCATCAGCGGCGTGCCGGTGACCGAGCCGGTTTCGCCGATCTCCTGCAGATGGATGCCGTTATGGGCGGCGATGGCGGCCTCCCAGGCCTCGCGCACGGCGGACCAGAAGCCCTGCGTCTTGGTCCAGTAGTCGTCGCCGGCCTGGGGCGAATAGCTGGTGGACCGGTCATAGGTGTTGATGACGTCTTCCTGGACGATGGCGATGGGCTCGCCGCCGGCCTTGCCCGACATCTTCATATTGTCCTGGATATGGACCCAGCCGTCCGGCGTCAGGATGTGGCGGTTCGTGCCCAGATAGCGGTCATAGACCGGATTGCGAACCGCATCGCGACGCGCCAGCGGCCGCCACGTCGGGTTGGAAGTCCAGGCCGACAGGCCGTTGTCATAGGTCCAGCGGCCAACGCCGCCGTAACGGGGCGAATCGTCGGTCTGCCACACCGTCTGGGACCAGGCGCCTGTGCGCTCGGCTTCGGGCACCGCCGTAAGGGTCCACTGGTTCGGCCCGGCATAGGTCAGGACCGTTTGGGGCTGATAGACCCAGTCGTGACGCCAGTGTTTGATGACCATGACCTGGCCCTCATGCTCCATGACCAGGATGTGCTGAAGGCTGATGCGGTCGCCCTTGTCATAGACGACGCGGACGATCTCGCTGCCGCCCGACAGCTTCTCCTCCAGCGGGTCGTAGTCGGCGCGGAAGCTGACGTTCTCGCGCATGTCGAAATGGACGCGGTACTGGCCCGCCTGGGCCAGGATCGACTGGCGATCCCGTTCGAAGGCGCTGGCGGGCGCCGTCGCCGTGGTCGGGGCGGTTGTCTGCTGGGCCAGGGCGGCCGGAGCCGTCGTCGTCAGCAGGGCGGCGGCAATCAATATGGCGCGCATCGGGCGGCTCCTTGAAGTGTGGGAAGATCTCATGGTCGCCTACAGGCGCAGGGTCAGGGAGACGCCGAAGTTGCGGCCCGGCTGGGTGTAGGCGTCCTTGACGGTCGATGTGGCGGACAGGCCGCGCACGTCGCTCCACCAGCCGTAGGTCTCGTCAAAGACGTTGAAGGCGCCGGCCCGCAGCGTCGCCCGCTCCGTCACGTTCCAATAGGCCGTCAGGTCCAGCAGGGTGAAGCTGTCGCCCAGATAGCAGGCCGATCCGCACGACAGGCCGCCATAGGTCGCAGCATCCTTCTTGCCCGACCACGTCACCGTCGCCGAACCGCCCCAGACGCCCGACTGAGCGGCATAGTTCACGCCAGCGACCACCTTGACCGGATCGATGCTGCCCAGCTCGGAGCGACGTCCGTCGGTCGTCTGTTCGCCCTCGGCGTAGGCGGCCGAGCCGATCAGGCTGAAGCCATTGTCCCAGTAGATGTCGGCGCGCGCTTCCAGGCCCCTGATGTCCACCTCGGTCAGGTTGACGTACTGATAGACCAGCGGATCGACGCCGGGGACGCCCGTGCCGCTGACCACTACCTGATCGATGAAGTCGTCATAGTGGGTGGCGAAGGCGGTGGTGTTCAGTCGCATCTTGCCGCCAGCCACATCGATGTCGCGCAGACGAAAACCGGCCTCGAAACTCTCGCTGGTCTCGGGCGACAGGTTCGGGTTCGGGATCGAGCGATACCCGAAGACGGGGTTCTCGAAGAAGTTGTTCACCTGCATCGGCGACGGCGCGCGGAAGCCCAGGCTATAGTTGGCGAAGACGCCCAGGTGCGCCCCGGTCCAATAGACCACGCCCAGCTTGGGTGAGATGTGATCGTCGCTCTGGCCGGAAGCCGCTGCGGGGAAACGGGCGTCGACCTTGGGCGACAGGTCATACCAGTCATAGCGCACGGCCGGGATGATGCTCAGCGCGCCGTCCAGCAGTTCGATCTCGTCCTGCACGAACAGGCCGGCCAACTGGAACTCGGTCTTGGGGAAGGCGCGGATGGGGAAGGTCTCGCCCACCGGCGGGGTGACGCCGTCGCGGATGCCTTCCTGCTTGGTCATCGACCAGTCGCCGCCAACGGTGACGCGGTGCTGAATGGCGCTGCCCTCGCCGAAGATACGGGCGCCTTGGGCCGCGAAGCCATAGACGGTGTTGTCGAAGGTGGTGTCGCGGACGCGGTCGACGGCCGGGATACGGTCCTCGAACGTGTACTGACGCGTGGTGGCGTCCTGCCAATACAACGACACCGAACCGTCGCTGAGGCCGGCGAAGTCCTGGAAGCGCCAGTCCGCGCTGACGCGGTCACGCTGGGTCTCGTCGTGGGCGGTGACGGCCAGGACGGTCGCCGAGCGGCTGCTCAACGCGTCGCCGTCCATCTCTGAATCCAGATGATCGTAGGTCAGGCGCAGCGTGTGGGTCGGGTTCACTTCCCATACCAGCTTGCCCAGGATGGCGTTCGAGCTGAAGTCTTGGGGGTTCGGTTCGGTGCGGGTTGCGCCGACACCGCCGACCGAGCCCTTGTTCTCGGTCTCCTGCGAATCGCGACGCGTATAGGCCAACAGGCCCGAGAGCGATCCCGACCGACCGGCGAAGGCCACGCCTTCGGTCCAGCCTTCGTCGGCGGAGTTATACGCCGCGCGACCGCGCGCGCCGAAGATCTGGTCGCCGATCAGGAAGTCGGACGGATCCTTGGTCGTGAAGGCCACGGCGCCGGCGACGCCGTCAGAGCCGTAAAGCGCCGAGGCCGGGCCGCGCAGGATCTCAACCGACTTGACCAGATCCAGGTCGTTGTAGCCGCCACGACCGACCGCCTGGGCCCCGAAGGAGAAGCCGTTGGGCACACGCACGCCGTCGTTGATGATCAACACGCGGTCGCCGCCCATGCCGCGAATGGTGAAGCCAGAGTTGGCGTCGCGGCCCGCGCCGGACAGGGCCAGGCTGAAACGCGCAGGGGAGGTGGGAACGCTGACGCCCGGCTCGAACCGGATCAGGTCCTTGATGTCGGTCGCCAGCATCGTCTCGATCTGGGCGGCGTCGATGACGCTGACGGTCGCCGGCGTATTGGAGGCCAGACGCTGCGAGCGCGTGCCGATGACCACGACGGGATCGACTTCGGCCGCCGGCGCCGCGGCAAGCGTTTCGGCGCGCGCGGGCTGGACGATCAGGGCCGAACCGACGGCGGCTGCGGCGGTGGAGAGGAGGAGAAGGTTACGCATGAATGGCCCCGCTTGATGACAGGCAGGCGTATTAGTGCGAACGATTATCAGAATCAACCGCAATGACTGTGCGGTTTTGAACCTGAACCTTGGCCGTGACGTTGTGGCGTGATGAAAACAGCCCTGTTCCCGATGGTGGCCGCCATCGCCGCCCTGGCCGCCTGCGGCGATCATCAGGTCAATCCGCCCAACGAGCCGGCCGCACCGCTACGCACGCCCGAGGCGATGCAGCAGGTCGAGCCGCCGGGGCCGTCGTCGTTGGCCATGCGGGGGCCACGCAGTTTCGTGGGAGTGTGGGCTGCCAACCCGCAATGGTGCGCCCGGCCTCAGCGCGAGCGCAGCCCGATCACCCTGACGCCGCTGCGGTTCGACGCCTATGGGCACAACTGCGACATCGCCAGCATCGACGAGACGGGCTCGGGCTATGTCGCGGCCTTGCGGTGCGCGACTTCAGGGCAGGCCAAGACCGAGCGGGTGCATATGGGGACCACCGGCGACGTGATGAACCTGACCTACATCGACCGGGACATGACGACGGTGAAACTGGCGCGCTGCCCCGGTTCGCCGCGTGCGCCCGATCCCGCCAATCCGCTGGAAAAGATGATGAAGCCGGAGGGGGCCGAGACCCCGCCAGCAGAGCCGCCTAGTTGAACAGGAAGTTCATCACGTCGCCGTCCTTGACGACATAGGTCTTGCCTTCGGCGCGCAGCTTGCCGGCCTCGCGTGCCTTGGCTTCTCCCCGCAGGGAGACGAAGTCGTCATAGGCGATGGTTTCGGCGCGGATGAAGCCCTTCTCGAAGTCGGTGTGGATCACGCCGGCCGCCTGGGGGCCGGTGGCGCCGACGGGGATGGTCCAGGCGCGAGCCTCCTTGGGACCGACCGTGAAATAGGTCTGCAGACCCAGCAGCTTGTAGGCTTCGCGGATCAAGCGGTTCAGGCCGGGTTCTTCGAGACCCAGGGTTTCGAGGAACTCCTTCTGCTCCTCGTCATCCAGCACGGCGATCTCGGATTCGATCTGGGCCGAGATGACGACCGAGTTGGCGTTGTCCTGGGCGGCGCGCGCCGCGACCTTGTCGGACAGGTCGTTGCCCTTGTCGGCCGAACCTTCCTCGACGTTCGAGACATAGAGGGCGGGGAGGGCGGTCAGCAGTTGCAGCATATGCCAGGCCTTGGCGTCGTCCTTGGACACCTCGGCGGTGCGGGCGGGCTTGCCGGCGTTCAACTGGGCCAGGGCCAGATCGACCAGCTTCAGCGTCAGACCGGATTCCTTGTCGCCGCCCTTGGCGCGTTTTTCGAGTTGGGGCCGACGGCGCTCCAGGCTCTCCATGTCGGCCAGCATCAGTTCGGTCTCGATGATCTCCAGATCGGCGATCGGATCGATGCGGTCTTCGACGTGGGTGATGTCGTCATCGACGAAGCAGCGGGCCACGAAGGCCACGGCGTCGCAGTCGCGGATATTGGCCAGAAACTGGTTGCCCAGGCCCTCGCCCTTGGACGCGCCCCGCACCAGACCGGCGATGTCCACAAAAGTGATACGCGATGGAATGATCTCCTTTGAGCCGGCGATCTCGGCCAAGGCTTCCAGACGCGGCTCCGGCACCGCCACGTCGCCGGTGTTCGGCTCGATGGTGCAGAACGGGTAGTTGGCCGCCTGGGCCGCCGCCGTCTTGGTCAGGGCGTTGAACAGAGTGGACTTGCCGACGTTGGGCAGGCCGACGATCGCGACTTTAAGAGCCATGGTATTCCTCGTGAGGCGCGAGCCTTTACCCGGTTCGAACCGGTTTGTCAGGCTCGCGCTTCAACTGGGTTCAATGTGCGCCGTGATCCATGCCCGCCATCTCCGGCTGACGCACCGCCGCCTGCACCGTGACGGCCGGCGCCGAGGCGAACTGAAGCGTCAACGGGACGGTCGAACCTTCCACCAGCGGCGCGGTCAGGCCAATCAGCATCAGGTGGTTGCCGCCCGGCGCCAAGGCCACCGCCTGACCGGCCGGCAGGGGCAGGCCTTGCGTCATCTCGCCCATCTTCATCATGCCGTCCTCCATCGTCATCTCGTGGACCTGCAGCGACCCGGCGGCGGGCGTCGAACCGCCCGTCAGACGGTCGTTGGTCGTCGCCTTGAGGGTGACGTAGCAGCCGCCGGCCTTGGCCCCGTTCGGCGATGGACGGCACCAGGCCCCGGTTGCGACCAGGGTGGCGGCTGCGACGGGACCGGCCGCATCCGCTGCGGGTGCCTTGGCCGATTCGGGTTGGTTGCAGGCCGCCAAAGACAGCGCGACGGCGGCGAGGGCGAGTTTGGCTTTCATGGTGTCGGGTCTTTCACGAGGCGGCGGAACGGCGGATCATCGGTCGTATGGCTCGATCGAGCAACACGGCCGCGACAAGGCTCAGTCCCGTCAGAGGATAGAGGATGGCGAGTGGCAGGACGATACCCAGCACGGCGGCGCGCACGCGCGGTCCGGGCGGGGCAGGCGGGGCGCCCAGGCGGCGGCGCGACAGGTTCGGCGGACGGCGCTTCCACCACATGACCAGGCCGCTGATCGCCAGCAGCCAGACGCCGATACAGCCCAGCAGCATGACGATGCGGTTGGCCTGTCCGAACTGCGTGCCCTGGTGGGTGTAGATGCCCAGTTCGATGGCTTTCGCGCCCGCGCCGAACTGATCGTAGCCGATGTCGCCCAGCAGCCGCCCGGATGTCCCGTCGATATAGAGCGAGCGACTGTCCTGAACACGGCGGGCCTGGGTCGTCAGCGTATAGGCCGTGCCCTCGGCCTTGGGGATGTTCACGGCATACGGTCGCGGCAGACCCGCCTGGTCCGCAATGCGTAGCACCTGCGCCATACCACCGTGGCCGGCGTGGTCGCGCGTCATCACCATGCCCTCCATCGTCCAACCGGCGCCGACCGGTTCGTCATGGTGCTGGGCGCGTTGCCAAGCGCCGGCGACGGGCGCGGGCGGTCGCCCCAAGCCCGTCTCCTTGACCAGACCCATGACCCGATCACCCCAGACCGCCGACCACGACATGCCCGTGACCGCCAGGAACAGGACGACGCCCCCGACGTAGAAGCCTGTCAGGGCGTGCAGGTCGCGCCAGAACGGCCGACGACGGCTGTCGGTCATCTTGGGCGTGAAGTTCGCGACGGCTCTTCCGCGCGGCCACCACAGATAGAGACCGGTGGCGAACAGGATGATGGTCCAGCCGGCGACGATTTCGACCAGAATGTTGAACGGCCGACCCAGCAGTGTCAGGCTGTGCGTTTTCTTGACCAGTTCCATGAACCCGCCGGCCGGGATGACGCCCGTCGCGCGCCCGGTGTGGGGATCGACGAAGACGGTCTTCTGCACGCCGTCGCTGCGGTCCACCCGAAGCCTGACGGCCTGATCGGCGCCGGCGGGCAGGACCAGATTAGCGACCCGTCCGCCGCCGGCGGCCGTGGACGCGTTGGCCAACCAGGTTTCCGGCGCGACCTGGGTCTGCACGGTCGGGACATTGATCATGTCGCGATAGAGAAAGCCGTCGATCTCGTCCTTGAACAGATAGAGGCCACCGGTCAGGGCCAGCAGCATCAGCACCGGCATGACGAACACGCCTGCATAGAAGTGCCACCGCCACACGGCGCGATAGGCGTCCGAGAGTGAGGTGTCGCCAAATTCAGAACGCATAACGCACCCCCACATAGGCCGAACGTCCCTCGCCGGGTACAAAGACGGAAGTCGCGACGCGATTGGCGTCCGTCACGGCGTTGACGGTCGAAATATATCGTTCGTCGGTCAGGTTGCGGGCATCCAGGAACAGGGACACCCCTCCACGCAAACTCCAGCCCGCATTCAGGGACAGAGTGGCGTAGTTCGGCGCCGTCAGGGGCGTCGCATCTGCAGCGCTGCGCGTGTTGGCATAGTCGATCAACACGTCCGTCGGGGACCATTCCACGCTGGGCGCCACGAACCATCCGGCGGGGTGGGCATATTTCAGCTCGGCCCGGTACAAATGCTCCGGCACGACGGGCAGACGGTTGTCGCCATAGACGCGGTCGTTCTGGAAGAAGAAGTCGGACCAGGCATAGGTCTGGCGCAGGGTCAGGCGACCGTCGGCGCTGTCGATTATCCGCCAGTCCAGCCCCGCCTCGATGCCCTGATGGACTGTGTCGTCCGCATTGAACGTCGCGGCCGGAATGTTTAGGGCCGGATTGACGCTGTAGTTCAGCAGTTCACCCTCGATCTGGGCGCGATAGGCCGAGACATCGTAGGTGAACGGACCTCGGCGGCCGCGGGCGCCGATTTCAGCAGTCCAGGCATCCTGGATATGGACGGGAACGAACTGCGGCACGCTGCCCTGAACTAAGGCTCCATAGCTGGGGGCCTCCACAGAGCGGGTCAGATTGGCATAGACTTGGGCTCCCGTTTCGTCTTCCCACAGCAGGCCGATGCGCGGCGCGAACCAGTCGAAGGTCTTCTCGGCATTGTTGGCTGGGGCCAGATTGTTTGTGTAGTCCCGCTCCGCACGGCCGTAGCTGCCGCCCGCGACCAGCGCCAGACGGTCCGTGACGAACAGACGTCCCTCGGCGAAGACGTCGATGCTGGTCGCGTCCTGAAGCGAATCGCCGATCTTCGCGCCGAAACGCGCCCCGCCTGTTGCAACGAAGGTGAAAGCGTCCGTCGTGCCGCCGCGATAGCTGATTCCCGCATAGGCATCAGCCCTCATGCCGCCCAGCCGACCGTTCCAATCCAGACGGCCATAGCTGCCCCACTGCAGACTGTTCTGATCGATGACGAGGGAGATGGGGTGGTACAGGTCCTTATCCACCACATAGACGGCTCCCTCGAAAGCCAAGCCGTCGTCCACGCGCCAGCGGCCCAGGATGGTGCTCCTCACGGATTTCACGTCGCGCGCAAAGCCCAGGGTCGCGTTGTTCGCTGGCACGGCGGTCGGATCGGTCAGGGCCTGCTGACGAGTGACGGCGGACGACACCGATTGGTCTAGGTCGTTGCCCTGAACGATTAGCCGCAACTCGCGCCCCTCCCCGAACGAGCGACCCAGATTGAGCGTCAGCCGTTTGCTGTCCGAACTCTGATTGTCCCGGAACCCATCCGAACTGGCCACGGTGGCGGCGGCGTACAGGTCCCAGTCGTCCCAGTCACGGGCAATGGCGACATGGCCACGTTGGGTGTCGAACGATCCGCCCTCGACGCGGATCAGGTTGCGGCTGGCCGCCGTACGGCCTGTCGGAGTGACGACATTGATCGCGCCGCCCAGGGCTGCACCGCCGAAACGCAGGGCGTTGCCTCCCTTGTACACGTCGATATGGCGCGCGATCAGAGGGTCGATCTCCTGGAACTCGCCGAACCCGTCGGGCGCAGTGAACGGCACGCCGTCCTGGGCCAGCAGCACGCCGCGCAAGTGGGCGCCGTTGCCGATACCCGACCCTCGAATCGAAAGCCGCACCTCCTCGCCCCAGCGGCGCTGGGCGAAAACGCCAGGCACGCCGCGCAGCGTATCGGCGAAGCTGAGCGCATAGCGGTCCTGATAGGTTTCCGACGCCACTACGGCCACGGCGCCGGGGGTGCGCGACAGCAGGGCGCGGGCGTCTGCGACGACGGCAGCGTCTTCAACGTTGCGACGGCCGGTGACGATGACGCTGTCGAGCACGGCGGGCTCGGGGGGGGGCTGGGCGAAGGCGGGACTGGCCCATCCAGCGCTCGTCAGTGCGGCGAGCAGCAGCGCGCACGGCGCTGCGGTGGTCTTGAAAGACATGATGATCCTGAAATCAGAACAAGAAAGACGCGCGGGTGCGGAGGCCGGCGCGGGCTTGAGGTCTGGTTCAGGCTTTGGGTGGGGCGGTGGACGGCGGGCGTGGCGGCGCACGCGCCGGGGGCGGNTCTCGAACCGTTCTTCCTTCACGACACTACCGTTTGCCGCGGGATGGAGCAGCCCGGTAGCTCGTCAGGCTCATAACCTGAAGGTCGTAGGTTCAAATCCTACTCCCGCACCCAAGATTTAGCCCGCTATTCCAATAGGATAGCGGGTTTTTCTTTGACCAAATTCAGCACCCCAAATCCACCCGTGGAAGCCTCTTGGAAGCACCCGGCGCGCAAACCCAGGGGCACAGCGGGGGTTTGGATCACGATGCTGAGAGGCTGGGCGACGACGGCAGTTCTGATGCGGCACGGCCAAATGCTTAGCGGATACCTGCCGCCTTGATGACTGGCTCCCGGTAACGCGGCTGTTAGCAAATTCCAGTTGAGGTCAGAACTCACTCGACCTACACGCTTTAAATGGTAAGACCAATTATAGGCGTCTCATGGCTCATCCGCTCAAGCTCAATCCCGACCGCCTGTTTCCGGCCGACGCCGACACCCGCGCGGTCGCGCGGCGTCTGTATGCAGAGATCAAGGGCCTGCCGATCATCAGTCCGCACGGCCATACGGACCCCAGCTGGTTCGCGCTGAACGAAGCCTTCGCCAATCCGGCCGAACTGCTGATCACGCCCGACCACTATGTCTTCCGCATGCTGCATTCGCAGGGAATGGCGATGGAGGACCTGGGCGTTCCCCGCGCCGACGGCGGGCCGGTCGAGACCGATCCGCGCAAGATCTGGCGCCGGTTCGCCGAGAACTATCATCTGTTCCGGGGCACGCCGTCGCGCCTGTGGCATGACTGGGTCTATGCCGAGGCCTTTGGCATCGACGTGCGGCTGTCGGCCGAGACGGCGGACCACTACTACGACGTCATCGACGCCGCGCTGAAGACCGACGCCTTCAGGCCCCGCGCCCTGTTCGACCGCTACAATATCGAGGTTCTGACCACGACCGAGAGCCCGCTCGATACGCTGGAGCATCACAAGACCATCGCGGCCTCGGGCTGGAAGGGGCGGGTCCTGACCGCCTATCGCCCTGACCCGGTGCTGGACCCGGACTATGAGGGCTTCCGCGACAATCTGAAGATCCTGGCCGAACAGACCGGTCGCGATACGCTGAGCTGGGACGGCTATCTGCAGGCCCTGCGCGACCGCCGCGCCTTTTTCATCGCGATGGGCGCCACCTCGACCGATCACGGCCACCCGACCGCCTTCACCGCCGATCTGCCCAAACATGAGGCCGAGGCCCTGTTCCGCCGCGTCTCGACCGCCGCGGCCAGCGCCGCCGACGCCGAACTGTTCCGGGGTCAGATGCTGACCGAAATGGCCGCAATGTCGGTCGAGGACGGGCTGGTGATGCAGCTGCACCCCGGATCGTTCCGCAACCACTCCGCCACCGTCTTCGATCGTTTCGGCCGCGACAAGGGTTGCGACATCCCGACCCAGACGGATTACGTCCGGGCGCTGAAGCCGCTGCTGGACCGGTTCGGGTCGGACAGCCGCCTGTCGCTGATCCTCTTCACGCTGGACGAGACCAGCTACAGCCGCGAACTGGCGCCCCTGGCCGGTCACTATCCGGCGCTGAAGCTGGGCCCCAGCTGGTGGTTCCACGACAGCCCCGAGGGGATGCGTCGCTTCCGAGAGCAGGTCACCGAGACGGCGGGATTCTACAACACCGTCGGCTTCAACGACGACACCCGCGCCTTCCTGTCGATCCCGGCCCGTCACGACGTGGCGCGGCGCATGGACTGCGGCTTCCTGGCCAAGCTGGTGGTCGAACACCGGATGCAAGAGGACGAGGCCCACGAACTGGCCCACGCCCTGACCTATGGCCTGGTCAAGGCGGCCTACAAGCTGTGAGGCGAGAAGGGCGTCGGGCCGAGCAGGCTCAACGTCCCTGAGTTGAGGCATGAAGCGTCGATTTATCGCCGGATATCGAACCCGCCGTCGCCCATGGCCGCGCGCACCTCGTCGGCCGAGAACAGGTTGAAGTCGCCGGGCACCGAATGTTTCAATCCGGCGGCGGCCAGGCCGAAGTTCAGCGCCTCCTGATCCGACCATCCGCTCCACAGACTGAACAGCACGCCAGAGGCGAAGGCGTCGCCGCCGCCGACGCGGTCCACCACGCCTGCCATGTGAATGGCCTCGGCGTTTGTCTCGATCACGCCGTCACCCGACTCAGGTGTGGCGCGGGTCAGCATCACCGCCGACAAAGCCTGGTCGGCGACGCTTTCCTGGACGCGCAGGGTGCAGGCGATGCGTTGCAGGCGGGGGAAGGCGGCGAAGGCGGCCTTGGCGGCCTCGCGACGGCGCACGGCCGGATCGGCGCTGTCGAATCGGGTCTTCAGCACCAGGGCGAAGTCGCGGTCGTCGGCGAAGGCGACCGTAGCGCCGGACAGCATCTTGCCCAGGGTCGCGGGCGGATTGCCGTCCCACTGTTCCCAAAGCTTGCCGCGGAAGTTGCCGTCGTAGCTGACCTTCACGCCCTTCCTGACGGCGGCCTCGATGATGGCGACGGCGGCGGCCGATCCGTTCGGCCCCGTCGCCGGCGTCACGCCCGAGGCGTGCAGCCACTCGACTCCGTCCAGAAGCTGGTCCCAGTCGAAGGCGGTATCGACATGTTCGACGAAGGCCGAACCGGCGCGGTCGTAAAGCACTTCCGACGGACGACGCACGGCGCCGGGCGTCAGGAAATACAGGCCCATGCGGCCCGGCATGAACACGACCTGCGAGGTGTCGACGCCGCGCTTGCGCACCTCGTCCCGCACGCCCCGGCCCAGGGCGTTGTCGGCCAGGACCGTCGCCATGCCTACGGCTGCGCCGAAGTTGGCCAAGGACACGGCGACGTTCGCCTCGGCCCCCGCCGGACGGATCGTCAAGGCGGGGGACTGCATCAGCAGTTCGTTGTCGTTGGGCGAGAACCGCAGCAGCATCTCGCCGAAGCAGAGGATGCGGCGATTGGGCGAAGGGAGCCCCGTCACCAGTTCCACATCGTCCCGTCCTCGAGGCGGGCCACCGGCAGATAGGCAGGCTTGTAGGGATATTTCGCCGCCACGGCCTCGTCGATGTCGACGCCGTGGCCGGGCGTGTCGCCGACATGCAGGAAGCCGTCCTCGAAGTCGTAGTCGTGCGGGAAGACGGCGTCCGTCTCGGGCGTGTGGCGCATATATTCCTGGATGCCGAAGTTGGGCACCCAGGTGTCGAAGTGCAGCGCCGTTCCCATGGTCACGGGCGAGAGATCGGTCGCGCCGTGGCAGCCGGTGCGGATCTGGTACAGGCTGGCCAGGTCGGCGATCCGCCGCAGATGGGTGACGCCGCCCGCGCCGACGATCGTCGCGCGGATGTAGTCGATCAGCTGGTTCTGGATCAGGTCCTTGGCGTCCCAGATCGAGTTGAAGATCTCGCCCACCGCCAGCGGCGTGGTCGTATGCTGGCGGATCAGTTTGAAGGCTTCCTGGTTTTCGGCCTGGGTCACGTCTTCGAGCCAGAACAGGCTGTAGGGCTCCAGCGCCTTGCCGAGTTGGGCGGCCTCCGTGGGCGTATAGCGATGGTGGCCGTCATGCAGCAGGTGATGGTCGAACCCGTAGGTGTCGCGCAGCGTCTCGAACAGTTTGGGGACGTAGTTCAGGGCCTTGCGGGTGTCCCAGCCCGTGAGCGAGGGCAGGGCGGCGTCGGCCGGTTCGTAGAACAGCTTGCCCCGCCCCACGCCATAGGCGTCTTTGACGCCGGGCACCCCAGTCTGGGCGCGAATGGCCTTATAACCCAGGTCGATATATTGTCCGACCGCATCGACGGTCTCGGCGATGTCGGACCCATTGGCATGGCCATAGACCATGACGCCGTCGCGGCTGCGTCCGCCCAGTAGATCGTACAAAGGCATGCCGGCCATCTTGGCCTTGATGTCCCACAGGGCCACATCCACTGCAGCCACAGCGCGCATCGTGACCGGGCCCCGACGCCAATAGGCGCCACGGTAAAGATACTGCCAGATGTCCTCGATCCGCCGGGGGTCCATGCCGATCAGACAAGGGACGACGTGGTCCTCCAGATAGGAGACGACGGCCAGTTCGCGCCCGTTCAGGGTCGCATCGCCGATGCCGTAAACCCCTTGATCCGTCTGGATCTTCAAGGTCACGAAGTTACGCCCCGGGCAGGTGACTATGACTTTGGCGGATACGATCTTCATGGCGGCTCGGACTTCTCACTGTTATGACCATGGGATAGCACGGTCATTTCCAATCAGGAATAGATTGGTAAGGCCATTTTTGCAACCTCGGGAGCGCGCTGATGGGAAATCCAAAAATCGAACCCTTGGCGACTTCGTCCGCAGTCTCCGTATCGCAGGACCGGCTCTACCAGAAGCTGGCCAAGATGCTTTTCGACGACCTAGTGCAGGGCAAGTTCAAGATTGGTGATCGCCTGCCTGCGGAGCGTGAGCTGGCGAGCGACTATGGAGTCAGCCGCCCAGCGGTTCGCGAAGCGATGATCGCCTTGGAGGTCCAAGGCTTCGTCGAGGTTCGGATCGGCTCGGGGGCCTATGTGGTGCGTGTGCCGGGCGTGCAGGACCAGCCAGGCTTCGGCGTGACTGCTTTCGAATTGACTGAGGCCCGTCTTCTGGTGGAGGGCGAGGCCGCCGCCCTGGCCGCCACCACGATTTCAGATGATGAAATAAGTCTGTTGCAACAGCTCGTTAATGAGATCGCTGACGAAAATAGATTGCCGGGCGTGAGCGAACGCGCCGATCGCGAATTCCATCGCGTCATCGCATCGGCGACGCGCAATTCTGCGATTGTTCACATGGTCGAAGAGCTGTGGCGTATGCGTTCCGCCTCGCCAGCGTGCGCCCTTCTTCATGAAAAGGCCCGAACCGCCAATGTGCGCCCGGTGGTGGAAGAGCATCAGGAAATCGTCGAGGCCTTGAAGACGCGCGATCCGCAAAGAGCGCGAGCCGCCATGCGCGCCCACCTGGGTCAGGTGATCGAGCATCTGCTGTTCGCGACGGAAGAGAAAGCGATGGAAAACGCAAGGCAGTCGGTCGCTTCGACTCGCGAGCGGTTCGGCCGTGCCGTTTCCCTTTGATGCTAAAGCCATTGCAATTGGCCTGACCATTAATCTATCTTTGGTCATCTCGCGTGATCCGGCGACAAGACCGGGCGCATCAGGGGAGGCCAAAAATGAGCGTTCAGACGAGCCCGATTCAGATCAAGGCGCCGTCACCGGGCAAGTACCGGTGGGTGATCATGTGGCTGCTGTTTGCAGCCATGGTCATCAACTACGTCGATCGTCAGATGATCGGTTTCCTCAAGCCGACCCTGTCGGCTGAGTTCGGCTGGTCCGAGACCGACTATGCCGACATCGTCTTCTGGTTCCAGGCGTCCTACGCCGTGGCCTACCTGTTGTGGGGCCGGATCATGGACAAGGTCGGGGCGCGCTGGGGCCTGGGCGTCGCCTTCGGCATCTGGCAGATCGGCCATATCCTGCACGGCGCGGCGCGTGACCTTTCGCACTTCATGATGGCGCGGATGGTGTTGGGCGTCGGAGAGGCCGGCGGCTTCCCCGGTGGCATCAAGGCGGTCGCCGAGTGGTTCCCCAAGAAGGAACGCGCCCTTGCCACCGGCCTGTTCAACGCCGGCACCAACATCGGCGCCATCGTCACCCCCCTGATCGTGCCGGGCCTGGTCCTGGCCTTCGGCTGGCAGATGGCCTTCGTCATCACCGGTGTTCTGGGCCTGGTCTGGCTGCCGATCTGGCTTCTGGTCTATCGCCGTCCGCGCGAGCAGAAGAACCTGTCTGCGACCGAACTGGCCTACATCGAGCAGGACCCGGCCGACGTCGTCGAGAAGGTCAAATGGACCAAGCTGCTGACGGTCAAGGAGACCTGGGCCTATGCCCTGGGCAAGTTCCTGATCGACCCGATCTGGTGGATGTTTCTGTTCTGGCTTCCGGACTTCCTGGGCAAGACCTACGGCCTGGATCTGAAGACCTTCGGCCCGCCGTTGGTCGCCATCTATCTGCTGTCGGACGTGGGCTCGGTCGGCGGCGGCTGGCTGTCCTCGCGGTTCATGCATCGCGGCATGAGTGTCAACAAGGCTCGCAAGATCACCATGCTGATCTGCGCCCTATGCGCCGTGCCGGTGGCCTTCGCCGCAGAAGCGTCCAACCTGTGGGTCGCGGTCGGCATCATCGGTCTGGCGACGGCGGCGCACCAGGGCTTCTCAGCCAACCTCTATGCGCTTCCCGGCGATGTCTTTCCGCGCTCTGCGGTGGGCTCGGTCGTCGGCATCGGCGGCATGTTGGGCGCCATCGGCGGCATGGCCATGGCCAAATACGCCGGCTACGTCCTGGAGAAGATCGGCACCTATACGCCCATCTTCATCGTCGCCGCCTCGGCCTATCTGATCGCCCTGCTGGTCATCCACCTGATCACGCCGAAATACGAACAGGCCAAGGTCTGACGAACGGCGCGCGCTCGCGCGGCATGAGCAACGGCTTCCAATAAAACAGAGGGACACGTCCATGAAACGGTACAGTGCGATCGCTGCGGGACTGCTCGTCCTGCCCCTGGCTTCACCGGTCCTGGCTGAGGCTTCGGCGGCCGCACAGGCCGAGCAACGCGATGTGATCCCTCTCGCCACCGGATGGCGTTTCCAGTTCGGAGAGGCGCCGGAAAGCGTCGTCGGCGATGCTTTCGACGACAGCGGTTGGCAGGCGGTCGAGGTGCCCCACACCTGGAACCGCGTGGGCTATTATCTGAACAATCACGAGGACCGTATCCACACCCCCGAGACGGTGAACCGGGAACAGGGCGTCGGCTGGTATCGGCTGCATTTCACCGCGCCGGACTCGTTCGAGGGCGCCAAGGCCTGGCTGCAGTTCGATGCAGCGAGCCGCACCGCCGAGGTCTGGTTGAACGGGCAGCGTCTGGGGGCGCATGACGGCGCCTTCTCGCGGTTCCGGCTGGATGCCACGGCGGCGCTGAAACCCGGTCAGGACAATGTTCTGGTGGTCAAGACGGACAACAGCAAGCCCCAGGCCGGCGCCGCGACGGCGGACAGCCTGCCGCTCGCCGGGGACTTCTTCGTGCACGGCGGCCTGTATCGTCCGGTCAGCCTGATCGCCACGAATTCCGTCCATATCGATATGATGGATTCCGGCGGCAGCGGCGCCTACGCCACGACGCGTTCGATCACGGCGGATCAGGCGCAGATCGATGTCGAGGTTCGTCTGCGCAACGACGGCGTCCGCGACCAGGCGACGACCGTGCGGATCGCCCTGGTGGACGCCGAGGGGCGGGTTCAAGGCGAGGTGGATCGCCGGCAGTTGCTGACGGCGAATGCGTCAGACGTGTTCAAGGGCATGATCACGGTCGCCCGGCCTCGCCTGTGGCAGGGCGTGGCGGATCCCTATCTCTATACGCTGCGAACGGAGGTGATGGATCCTACCGGCGCGGTAATCGACCGTGTCGATCAGCCCTACGGCGTGCGGCAAATCGTGGTCGATCCCGAACAGGGCTTCCTGCTGAACGGCCAGAAGGTGCGGCTGGTCGGCACTGGCTATCACCAGGATCGAGAGGGCAAGGGCTGGGCCGTTACTCCGGCCGACATCGAGGAAGATGTCGCCATGCTGCGCGACATGGGCGTGAACACGCTGCGACTGACCCACTATCAGCACGGGCAGACGGTCCACGATCTGGCGGACCGATATGGTCTGATCGTCTGGGACGAAATCCCGTTGGTCAGCGTGTGGACGCTGGGCGGCGCCAAGGACCCCAGCGAAGGTCTGAGAGCCAATGCCCGACAGCAGCTCACGGAGCTGATCCAGCAGAATCGCAACCATGCCTCCGTCTCGGTCTGGGGCATCGCCAATGAGGTCGATTTTGGAAACTCCCTGCCGATCTTCCTGACGGGCGACGCCTCGTCGCTGCCCGATCCTCTGCCGCTGCTCCACGAGTTGGACGCTCTGGCCAAGAAACTGGATCCCAGCCGCCACACGACCCTCGCCACCTGTTGCGAAGCACGCCATTTCGCAGAGGGCGTGACCGTTCCCGCGACGGCCGTCGCTGCGGATCTCGGGGGGATGAACCTCTACTACGGCTGGTACTATGATGGGCCTTCCGATCTTGCCGCCGCTCTGGATTCAGTCCGTCAGCGCCGCCCCGAACAGCCGCTGGCGATTACGGAATACGGCGCAGGCGGGGCGACCACGATGCACACCGACAACCCCCTGGGCGGTCCCATCGACTCGCGGGGGCGGGCGCAGCCCGAGGAGTACGAAAGCTATATCCACGAACAGGCCTGGTCGATCCTCGCGCCGCGCGATTATCTTTGGGGCACGTGGCTGTGGAACGGCTTCGATTTCGCGACGACCATCCGGCGAGAGGGAGACGCCGACGACATCAATACCAAGGGGCTGATCACCTACGACCGCAAGATCAAGAAGGACGCCTACTTCTTCTACCGAGCCAACTGGTCGTCCAATCCGACGGTCCACGTCACGGCTTCGCGCTACACCGACAGGGCCTATCAGCACGCCGAGGTCAGGGTCTATTCGAACGCCGCATCGACGGCGCTGGTCTTGAACGGCCAGACGCTGGCGGCGCAGGCCGATTGCCCCATGCGCATCTGCGTCTGGCCCGTCAAACTCTCAGAGGGCGTGAATACGGTAGAGGCCGTTGGGCGGTTCGCAGACGGCGAGGTCCGCGACGATGTTCGCTGGACGTTGGGTGAGGACGTCGCTCGCGCGGTGCGGATCGACAGCGGCGCCATCCTGGCTGCGCCGAGCGTGTCGGGCCGGTTCGGTTCGGACAACTTCTTCAGCGGCGGTCGCGCCGGTTCCGCTGATCCGGCGCCGGTCGGTTTCAGACCCGCCACACCCGTAGATGTCGAAGGCGATGATCCGGCGCTGATCAAAACTTATCGGACTGGGACCTTCGACTACGCCGTGCCGGTCGATGCGGGGACCTATGAGGTCACATTGACCTTCCTGGAGCCTACGGCGGGACCAGGCGAGCGGTTGTTCGACGTTCGCGCCAATGGCGACACGGTCCTGGCCGGGTTCGACGTGAACACCGAAGCCGGCGGGGTTCTGAAGGTCGTCAAACGCAAGTTCGAGGCGACGGCGCAAGACGGTCGGATCGTCCTGTCCTTCGCGCCGACGCGCGGCGACGCCTTGGTTTCGGCCATAGAGATCGTGAAAAAATGATTGCGGCCTAACCTGGACAGGCCGCACCAAACCAGATTAACTGGTCATACCAATAAGTGCACAAATGCACACGGGAGGGTTACCAATATGCGCTACACATCCATGCTCCTTGCGTCGGTGGCCCTCTCGGGCCTGGCGGCTCCGGTCTTTGCTCAGGAAACCGCTGCTGCTCCGACCCAGACAAACGATTCCACGGTCTATGCCCTGGATGAGGTTGTCGTCACCGCTCAGAAGCGGCAGCAGCGGCTTCAGGACGTTCCGGTCGCGGTGACGGCGCTGACGGCCGAGACCTTGGAAAACCGCAACGTGACGGAAGTGGCGGATGTGGCGCGGTTGGCGCCCAGCCTGACGGTGACCGAATCTGGTCAGGCCACCAATAACAGCATCAATATTCGCGGCATCGGGACCTCGGCCTTCAGTATCGGCATCGAGTCCGCCGTCGCCGCCGTCGTGGACGACGTGTCGCTGGTCCAACAGGCGCAGGCCTTCTCTCCGCTGGCCGACATCGCCCGCATCGAGGTGCTGCGCGGCCCGCAAGGCACCCTGTTCGGCAAGAACGCCTCGGCCGGCGCCATCAACATCGTGACCCAGGGTCCGACTGCAAATCTCAGCGGTTCGCTGACGGCGGCCGCCACCACCGACAAGGAGACCCGGCTGGAAGGATCGATCGCCGGGCCGCTGGGCGAGCGCGCCGGCTTCCGGTTGAACGCCTATGCGTCCGAGCGTGACGGCTATCTCAAGAACCTGACCACCGGCAATCTGCTGAATGGCGAGGATGCGTGGGGTATCCGCGCGCGTCTGGACCTTCAGCCCACGGACCAGCTTTCACTGTCGCTGACGGCGAGCCATTCGGAATCCGACGTTAACGGCAACGTCCGATCCTTCCGCGAGGCCACGCCGGGCGCTCGGATCGTCGGCGCACCGCTGTCCGGCAATCTTGCCGGAATTCAGCTCGGCCCGGATAACTACAAGGTCCGTATCAACTTCGAGCCCCTGAACCACAGCGAGTCGGAAGTCTTCGCGGTCAAGGGATCGTATGATTTCGGCGCAGCGACCCTGACGTCGATCACCAGCTATCAGGACTGGAAGTACGATTTCAGCGAGGACTTCGACAATATCGCCACGCCGACGCTGACGGACGCCAACAACCCCAACAGCGCGCCTGTGCCGGACGGCATTATCCAGCGGTCCAGCTTCCACACCACCAGCCTGGCGCAGGAGCTTCGTCTGGCGTCCACGGGCGGTGATCGTTTCCACTATCTGCTCGGCCTGTTCTATTCGGACTCCGAGACGGACAGAACCCTGGTGCGCGGCCCGACCTTCCCGACCAACTTCGCGGCGGGCGTCACCAATACGACCTACGCGGCGTTCGGCCAGTTCACCTATGATTTCTCGCCGCGAACCCATGTGGATGTGGGCCTGCGCTGGAATTCGGAAGAGATCAGCGTCGACTTCACCAACCGGCTCGCCACGGCGACCACTTGCCAGTTCACCTGCAGCGGGGACGCGAGCGAGGAGCGCACCACCTACAAGGTTGCGCTGCGGCACGATCTGACCAACGACATCATGGCCTACGCTTCCTTCGCCACGGGCTACAAGGGCCAGGGCTTCGACGTCAGCAGCGGCTTCACCCCGGCTCAGGCCGCGCGGCCGGTCAATGCTGAAACCTCGGACGCCTATGAAGTCGGCATGAAGGGGCGTTTCCTCGATGGCCGGGTCCAGGCGAACATCGCCGGCTTCTGGACCGACTATTCGGACTTCCAAACCCAGAGCATCGAAGAAGATCCCGCCGCGCCGGGCACCTTCGTCGCGCGCCTGCGCAACGTCGGCAGCGTCAGAAGCCGGGGCGTGGAAGTGGACGGCGCAGCGCGGGTGACGGAAAATCTGCGGTTCGACGTGTCCGCCGCCTATATCGACGCCGAGGTTACCGACTTCCCCAATGCGCCCTGCTACAACGGCCAGACGGCGGCCGAAGGCTGCCGAGACCTCAACCCAAGCCCGACGGTTCTGACCGGGGTGCAGGATCTTGCCGGCAAACGCCTGACCAACTCGCCCAAGTTCAAATATTCGATCGCGGGGACCTATGACCTGGATCTGCCGAACCTGCCGTTCAACGCCGCGATTTCCGGCGAGTGGGCATACCGGACCGCAGTGAACTTCGCCCTGGGCGACAATCCGCGTCAGGAACAGGAAGGCTATGGCGTCTTCAACGGCAACGTCAGCTTCGAGAGCTCGCCGGATTCGCGTTACCGCGTGACGGTCTTCGTCAACAACCTGTTCGACCAGCACTATGCGACCACGATCAGCCCCTCCACGGGCGCCTCCACCACGGCGCTGGGCGGCGGATACACTGTAGCCGACGCCGTGTCGCAAATCCTGCCGCGCGCATCGCAGCGCTACTTCGGCATTCGCGCCCGCGCGCGCTTCTAAGCGACTTATCCTGAGACTGCCCGGCCCCTCTGGGGTCGGGCTGCTTTTTCGATGTCTGAAGCCTGAAGGATTGTGATGTGACGCGCCTCAGCAATGCTTCCACCGAGATGCTGGACGCCCGCATATTGCGGTCCGTCTATGATCGGCCGCAGACGCCTGGCGTGGTTCATCTGGGCACGGGCGCCTTCAATCGCGCACACCAGGCCGTTTATGCGGATGCGGCGCTTGAGCATGGGGATTTGGCGGGCGCCATCCTGGGCGTGTCCTTGCGTTCTCAGACCGTGCGAGACCAACTGGCGCCCCAGGACGGTTTGTTCTCCGTCACGGAAAGGTCGGGCGAGGGGGCGGTCACGCGACTTGTCCGATCCGTCAACGACGTCCTGTTCGCCCCCCAATCGCTGCGCGACGTGATCGACGCGCTGGCGGCTGAAACCACGGGGTTGGTGACCCTGACGGTGACCGAGACGGGCTATCTCGCCGGACCGTCGGGAGACCTCGACCTCGCTTCGCCGGCAGTGGCCGCAGACCTGAAGGGGGAGGGCGCGCCGCTCAGCATATACGGCTTCCTGCGCCGCGCGCTTCACGAGCGAAAGGCCGAAGGACGGCGTGGATTAACCCTTCTGTCCTGCGATAATCTGGCCGCCAACGGCACGCGGTTGGAGGCTTGGCTCGATCAGTTTCTGCTCGCCGCCGATCCCGAACTCGCGGCCTGGACGCGCGCCGAATGCCGGTTTCCGTCCAGCATGGTGGATCGCATCGTCCCTGCGACCACGGCGGCTGACCGTGACGCGTTGACGACCCGGTTGGGCGTCGACGACCACGCCGCCGTCTTCACCGAACCCTTTTCGCAATGGGTGGTCGAGGACGCCTTCGTTGGCGACCGCCCGCGTTGGGACGCCGGCGGCGCCCAATTCGTCGGCGACGTGGCACCTTACGAGACCGCCAAGCTGCGAATGCTGAATGGCGCCCATTCGGCCCTGGCCTATATAGGGGTGCGTGAGGGTTGGGTGTTCGTCCATGAGGCGATCCGCGATCCCCGCATCGGTGATCGCGTCGAACGCCTGATGCGAAAGGAGGCCGCGACGAGCCTGTCTCCGACGCCCGGCCAGGATCTGCAAACCTACGCCGATCGGTTGATCGAGCGGTTCGCCAATCCCGCGCTCAATCACCGTCTGGATCAGATCGCTAGGGATGGGTCGGAGAAGATCGTTCAGCGTTGGCTGCCGGTGCTCGCGCATCATCAGGCGGCCGATCGACCCTGCCCGGCCACGCTCGACGCGCTGGCGGCCTGGGTGGTCTTCATCCGCGGAGACCATGGCCCGGTGGTCGATCCCCTCGCAAATCGGCTCGCCAACTTGTGGCGGCAGGCCGGCGCCAAGGAGATCGCTGCGGCGCTGTTCGGGCGCGGCGGTCTTTTGTCGGCCCAGTGGACGGCGTCGTCCGTCAATCTCGCGCGCCTGACGGAACTCATCCACGACGAAAGCCGAACCGGCTGATCTCTCTATCCTCCACGCTCCGCAACCCAGGTTAGGAAACCGATGCGTTACTCCAAAAAGTCCAAAATGGTCGTGCTGGCCGCCTGCGTCCTGACGCTATCGGCCGCTGCAGCCAGTGCATCGGCGTCGTCTGTCGCCCCGTCGAGCGCCGCTGCGACGCCGGTCAGCGAGACCGACGCCACGACGCGGGCGAACGCGCTTCTGGCCCGCATGACGCTTGAGGAGAAGGCGGCCCAGGTCAGCCAGTTCTTCATGTTCGGCGACCCTGCGACTTTCGAACCCAAGGTCCGGGCCGGCGCGGGCTCGCTGCTTTTCGTGACCGATGTCAATGTGATCAACAGGTTGCAGCGCGTCGCGGTCGAAGAGAGCCGACTGGGCATTCCGTTGCTGTTCGGGTTCGACGTGATCCACGGCCTGCGGACCATCTTCCCCATGCCGATCGGCATGGCGGCGTCCTGGGATCCCTCGGCGGCGGAACGGGCACAGGCTGTCGCCGCCAACGAGGCGCGCGCCAGCGGCATCCATTGGACCTTCGCGCCGATGCTGGATGTCACGCGCGATCCCCGCTGGGGCCGTATCGTCGAGGGACCGGGAGAAGATCCCTATCTGGCCTCGGCCCTGGCGCGGGCTCAGGTGCGCGGCTTCCAGGGTGAAACAATCGGCGCGCCGGGGCACATCATTTCCGGGCCGAAGCATTTCGCCACCTATGGCGCCTCCGAAGGCGGGCGGGACTATGACGCCGTCCACGTGTCGGACAGTCAGTTCTACAACGTCTATCTGCCGCCGTTCGCGGCCGCGATCGAGGCCGGAGCCGGCAATGTCATGAGCGCCTATATGGAGATCAACGACGTCCCTGCCGCCGCCAACAAATGGCTGCTGACCGACGTCCTGCGCGACCAGCTTGGCTTCAAGGGTTTCGTGGTCAGCGATGCGAACGGCGTGAAAAGCCTGACGACCCAAGGCTTCGCCGTCGATGAAGCGGACGCCGCGGTTCGCGCCATGAACGCCGGCAACGACATGGAAATGGCGCTGGGGGACGCCGCCTATGCCAACCTCGTCCAGGCGGTCAATGACGGCAAGGTGCCCGTGACGGTCCTGGATGATTCCGTGCGTCGCATCCTGGTCGCCAAGTTCAGGATGGGCCTGTTCGAGAACCCCTACGTCGACGCCTCCCTGACGGCGGGCGTCCTGGCCGATCCGGCGCACCGCACGGAGGCCCGGTCGGCCGCCGCCCGCTCGCTGGTGCTGATGAAGAACGACGACGCCGCCCTTCCGTTGAACCCGGCTGCGAGCCAACGGATCGCGGTGATCGGGCCCATGGCGGATTCCAAGGACGACACCCTTGGCTCCTGGGTCTTTGCGCACGATCCCAACGAAACCATCACCATCTACGAAGGCATCCGCGACCGGGTCGGGGCGAACGGCGTGGTTCAGACCGCCCCGGGCGTGCAGATCAAACGGACCTACCCGTCCTTGTTCGAGATCATGCCCGATCTGGCCAAGCTGCGTCCGCGAGCGGCCGCCTGGCCCGAAGCGCAGGATGCTCAGGAGTTCGATCGCGCCGTCGAACTGGCGCGCAACTCCGACGTGGTCGTGATGGTGCTGGGTGAAAACCAGCTGATGAGCGGCGAGCAGGCCTCTCGGACGGACCTCGCTCTGCCGGGCGATCAGCAACGCCTGCTGGATGCGGTGACGGCGCTCGGCAAACGGGTGGTCGTCGTCCTGATGAACGGACGTCCGCTCGACATCGCCGACGCCGCCGAAAAAGTCCCGGCGATCCTGGAGGCCTGGTACCCCGGCACCCAGGGTGGAGCGGCCGTGGCGGACGCCCTGTTCGGCGACGTCAATCCGGGCGGCAAGCTGCCGATGACCTGGCCGCGCAGCGTGGGTCAGATCCCGGTCTACTATTCCCAGGCCACGACCAAGGCGCCGGAGGACGCGGCCAAACGCTATTGGGACGTGGCGTCGACGCCGCTGTACGTCTTCGGCCATGGCATCAGCTACACGACCTTCGCCTTCTCCGATCTGAAGGTGTCCCGCCCCACCTTCGGTCTCGGACAGCCTGTCGAGATCACGGCGACGGTGACCAACACTGGTGATCGCGTCGGCGACGAGGTGGCGCAGCTGTACATCCACCAGAAATCAGGCCGAGCGACCCGGCCGGTTCGCGAACTTAAAGGCTTCCAGCGTGTGACCCTCGCGCCGGGCGAAAGCCGCACCGTGACCTTCACCCTGCGCGAGGCTGAGCTGCGATATTGGAGCGCGGCCGACAGAGACTGGGTCGTAGATGCTGCCAAGTTCGATGTCTGGGTAGGCGGAGATTCAAATGCCGCGCTGCAGACAGGTTTTGAAGTCGTTCGCTGAAGGTTATGCGATGGCAGGGACTGGTAGGGCTACCTGCCTTTGCTTTTCGGGGGCTTAACCCGATGAATACATCAGATGTTCGCTTTCGTGTCACTGATTCAGGCAGGGTCAGACCCAATCCGGCCGATGCCGTTCTAGTGAGCAGCCCAAGCGCTAGCCTACAGCGGGGGGCACCTTCTGCCTCGCGATCAGGTGGAGACCCAAACAACGAACGCGTCAATCTTCCTCCGAGCCTGCATTCGCAGTCTCGACGGCTTCGCTGCACTTCTCAAGGCCAGTAGAATTGCCCTAAGCTGAGCAACAAAGCTATTGCCGAGCGTCACCCCTAATCGCCATATGTCAGTGGTGTCGTCGGCGACGAGGTATGTTGGGCAATCCACGGAAGGTCCGCTTCCCGGCAGTGCCCCCATGTCTGCATATGGCGCGTTACGGACGATCCGGAGCAGGGGAGGGGACGTCGCTTTGCGTCTAAACGCCATTTACGGAAGTGTCACTGCGAGCAGAGGTCCGTCTTGCTCCGTTTCCAAGGCTGGTAGTTCAACTATGGCGCGCAGACCGCCTGCGGTACGGTTCCTGAGTTCAATTTCACCCTTGGCGCGGGTGAGGATCGCCTTTGCGATGGGAAGGCCCAATCCGGCTCCGCCCGTGTTGCGGTTACGGGAGGGGTCGAGGCGGTGGAAGGGCGTGAAGACGGCGTCGATCTGGTCGGGCGTCAGGCCGGGGCCGTCGTCGTCGATCGTGCACGTCACGAAGCCGTCCTGGGTGACGACGCCGATTTGGGCTCGGCCGCCGTGGACGACGGCGTTGTCGATCAGGTTGGACAGCGCCCGGTCGATCTGGTCCCGGTCGGCGAGCACGAGATGCTCGCCTGTCGCCGTCAAGGACACGTCATGGCCTAGCAGGCGCTGACGCGACACACAGTCTTTCAGCACATCGGCGAGATCGACGGGTTCGGTGGTCCAGACCACCTCCTCGCCGCGCACATAGGTCAGCAGCTGGGCGATCATCCGCTCCATGCGGGCGATGTCGGCGACGGCTTCGTCACGCGGCGCGCCGGTCAGGCCTTCGACGCGCAGGCGAAGGCCTGTCAGGGGCGTTCGCAGGTCGTGGGCGATGGCGGCCATCATTGCCGTGCGACTTCGAAGATGATCCAGAAGGCGGTGGCGCATGGCGTCCATCGCCTTCGCCGCCCCTTGCGCCTCGACCGGCCCCCCGACCCATTTCGCGCTGTCCAGCCGCGTATCGTCCGCCGCCGCCTGTTCGAGACGTCGGAATGGTGCGGTCAGAATGGAACATCCCCACAACGCCAGTGGAATGATCACAGCGGCGGCTACGGCCAGGGCCGTGAGCATGCGCAGACGCTCCGGGGTCACAAATGCGGTGTTGGGCTGTAGATAAAGCCAGGATCCATCCCGTTGCTGAACGGCCGTCGAGAACAGGCCGAAGCGCGTGCCGGGGGACAGGGCGAGGCGGGCGATGAACTGGGTGGCGCGCTCCGACAGGACGCCCCCGGCGCTCGACCGTGTCGCCAGGGCGGGCGGGGCCTGTGGTCTCGATTGGCGAAGCGATCGCACCTGCACCTGATCCGGCGACAGGCCCAGTTCGGACGCGAGACCGGCGCGAATGACGATGTCCTGTCCCTGCGCCGCCGTCTGGAATGGCGGGGCGTCGATCACTGATCGGCGCCAACCCGGCAGGATCTCTGGAGCCTGTAGCGCCTGGACGGCCTCGGCCACCGAAACCCGTCGCGGTTCGGGCGTGGGGAACCACAGGGCGACGACGAAGCTGACGCTGAAACAGACCAGGATTCCCAAGACCGTGAACACCGCCACCTGAAGCCGCAGGGACCACCGCATCACGGGCGACCCACCTCGGAAGAGAAGCGATAACCCAGCCCCCTGACGGTCTCGATCAACGGCGGTCGCCCCTCCCATTCCAGCTTGCGGCGCAGCCGGCTGACCGCAAGGTCTACGGCCCGGTCGAAGTTCTCGGCGAGAGGACCGTGGGTCAGCGCCAGCAGCTGATCCCGGCTGAGGATGCGACCCGGCCTTTCGACGAAGGCCAGCAGGAGCGAGAACTCGCCGGAGGTCAGGCTGAGCGGCTGACCCTCAGGATCGTGCAGCGTCCGCGCCGCCCAATCCAGACGCCAGCCGGAAAATCCGTATCGACCGTCCTGCGGCGTGGTCTCGCGCGCGATGGCGGGCCGACGCAGGATGGCGCGAATACGCGCCAGCAGTTCGCGTGGCTCGAAGGGCTTGGCCAGATAGTCGGCGGCGCCCAGTTCGAGGCCCACGATGCGATCCGTCGTCTCGCCGGCCGCACTGAGCATCAGCACGGGCGCACGACCGCTGACCCTGCGACAGATCGAAAGCCCGCTTTCGCCCGGCATCATCACATCCAGAATGATCAGGTCCGGCACACGGACGGCCAGCGCCGCATCCATGGCGACGCCGCCCTCGACCCCGCGTACCGAGAACTCGGGACCCGTCAGGTAATCCAGCAAGGCCCGGCGCACCCCCGGATCGTCATCGACGATCAGGATGTCCGCGATCCGCACTGTGCTGTGAGCGTCCATCCGCCGACCATCCCGAACCCATGTATCGATCATGTGTCGGAATAGCCCGAGCCGCGCGGGATTCGACATCATGCCGATACACGATCGGCCAAACCTGAAGCGGAACTTTCTGGAGCCGCTTCATGATCGCCATCGCCCTTGCTGCCGTGCTGCAGGAACCCGCCGATGTTCAGTCCGGCCTTTGCCAACGCGCCCTGGCCGCCGCGCCTGCCTATTCCGTCTGCACCGAGACGCCGCACGGCGTGGCCCTGGCGATGGATCGGGCCAATGCGGACGCCCTGGCGCGCCACGCCTCGGCCGGAGAGGCGCGGTTCCAGACCTATTTCGCACGCGACATCGCGCCCTATGCCGTGACCTCGTCTCCGACCCCGCTGGACCGCGGCGCGCTTGAGACGGCGGGGTTCGTCCACGTCCTGCCCTGGCCGGACCCTGAGGCCTTCGACCGGGCCAGACGACAGGGCATCGAGACGGCGGCACGCCAGTTCGCATCGTCACAGGGCCTGGGCGCCGCCCAGGCGGATCAGATGGTGGCCAGGGCCTTGGTCAACGGCGGCGCAGAGGGCGGCAAGGCCGCGCTGGACGCCGGCATGCTGCCCCATGAGCTGGGCCACCTGTGGTTCACCCAGGCCTTCTGGCCGAGGGTCGACCAAGGCGATGAGGGCGTGAGCCATTACGGCGGCCCCGGCCCCGACTGGCTGGACGAGCTGGCGGCGGTCCTTCTGGAGGATGCACCGACCACCGATCGCCGTCGCGCGCAGATGCAGCAACTGTTGCGAGGCGAGGTGGTCCCGACGATCGGTCCCGTCGCGGGACGGGACACCCTGATCGATCTGAAGGGCTTCCTGTCACGGGCGCATCCTGCACTCGCCCGTGTTCAGATGAACCCGCCCAACCTGCCGGCTGGCGGTGGGATCGCACTGGTCTATACCCCGGCGGGCGGCGCTCCCAGCGCGGCAGCCCAGGAGCGGCTGTTCTATATCCAGGCCAGAGGGTTCGTGGACTTCCTCACCGACAAGACCGGACGCGCCACGGTCTTCGCCGACATCGCCCAGGCCTTGGCCGGCGGACGGACGTTCGAGGCCTGGCTGTCGACAGACGGCGCGGCGCTTGGTCTGCCTGACACGATAGACGGCCTCGACCGCCTGTGGCGCGAGGGGCGCTGAACTCTGCATTGCGCGTAGTGACACGGCTGGCGCACTTGCGCGACATCTCGACCAACCCCGGATGTTTCAACTTTAGGCCGCCGCTGCCGAGTCAGTGGGCGAGGCTCTAACGTTGAAAGCCGTCCTACAATCGCACGGCATCAGGGCGTTTTCCGAAACGGAGAAACAGTCCGCCGGCCAGCAAGGCGAGGCCGATGCCGATCAGGAACATGGAGATCATGCCGCCGCCGATCTCATTCTGATTCGCTGCGCTGATGGCCTGAGCGGCTTGCTCTGCATCTGTCGCCGTCAAAGCCGTGGCGAAGGCCGCCTCGTCGCATTGGACCATCAGAGCGCTATCGCCGCCGCGCTCCGTCACGTTCTGTCGGCACTGGGCTGCCAGAGTCGGATCGGCGCTTGGGGGACCAGCGGTGACTTTCATTACACCGCCCACCAGAAGACAGAACAGCCCGATGGCGATCAGGAGCAAAGGGTACTTTTTCATGCGGGCGTCCATTTTAAAACTGTGAAGCTAACTAAGGTCGCGTGTTTTAGCTGCACGTGGTTGGGCACGCGGGTCTTCGGGCTGTGTATTCGGCCGTCGTCTAGATGCCCGGTTCGGGAGGAAGGATGCATTGAAAGTTCTCTGCATCGTTTGTCGCGCCCTCGCCGGCCCATCGGGCCACCTTGGGATAGGCGCACAGCGGACGGGTGCTGAGGGCCTGGCCGGTCGGCATGTTCAATAGGAGCGCCAGGTCATTGGCGTATTTGCTGGCGATGATCCTTTCCGGCGCAGGTCCGCCCTCAACCCACTTGTCCAGTTCGCCAAGGATGTCGAAGGCGTTTGGACCGGGGCCGCCAAGGCAATGGCCCATTGCCGGGACCATGAAGAGCCGCGCGAACTGATCGACCTCGTCTGCGCCCATGACATCGCGTACCCTATTGAAGTAGCGGATCGTGCCTTCTGCGGGGAGGGCGGCGTCGCTCCAGCCGTGATAGATCAGAAGTTTACCGCCAGACGCCTTGAAAGCCGCCATATCGGGACTGTCGGAATCGACGATGCCAGCCATGCGGGCCTGCGCCGTGTCGAAGCTTGCATCGAAATCGAACTGACCCAGCGACCAGTTGGCGTCGTTGAAGACGAAGTTGGCGAAGAAGGAGCGGGCGAAATCGGGATGCTGGGCCGTGGGGTCGGTGATCCACAGATTCCAGCCGCCGCGCTGCGCTTCTCCACCAGGCGCGAAGCCGGGGTAGAGGGACGCCCCGGTCATGCCGCGGCGCGGGCCGCCATAGAGAGATTTCAGCGCCGTCAGTTGCTCGTCGCTGAGGCAGCCCTCGGTCGCGTCCTTGCTGCAAAGGATGGTGCTCGGGTCGAAATGGCATTGGCGGGGGTCTTCGATCACGCCGTCCTTGACGCCGTCCAAGTCGTCGCAGGCCGCGAGGGCCGCGGCCTGTATGCGGGCGAGGTTCGGCGCCTTGAGGATGCTGTCGGGATTTTCATGGGCGACCTTCCACGACCAGGCGAAGGTGGTCATCAGCCGCGTCCAGGAGGCGCCTGGCGCGCCCGCGACGATGCCGTCGAAGTCGTCTGGATAGCGTTGAGCGGCCATCAGGGCCTCGCGCCCGCCGTCCGAACAGCCCTGGAAATAGGAACGCGAAGGACGCCGACCGTAATAGGCCTCGATCAAAGCCTTGGCGGCGACAGCCGTCACATGGTTGGCGCGATGACCGAAGTCGATGATCTGCTCGGGCTGATTGAGCGCCCAGGAGGCGTCCTTGCCGTCCGCGCCGGGTTCGGTATGGCCCATATCGGTGGCGGCGACGGCATAGCCCTGTGTGATCGTGGGCCGCATGGCCAGCCGGGGCGGGCCGAGCGAGCCGCCGAACCCGGCGTTCCCCACAGCCGTAAACTTGCCGTTCCAACTGGCGGTCAGCGGCAACCAGATCTCGGAATGGATTTCCGAGCCCGGCGCCGGCGTCAGCGTCAGCGAAACCCGGCAGTAGGCGGTTTCGGCCGGAAGGGCGGGAACGCCGAAGGCGTCGATGGGCTGGCGATCGCCGGTCTTCATGGCGACGGTGCTGTCCACGCGGGTATTTTCGACACGCACGGTCATCAGTCTGGCGCAGGCCGGGTCGACGCCGGTGGCGGGGGATGAAGGCGTGGAAGGCGAGGATTGTGCGTTGGCGGCGAAGGCTGTCGTCAGGGCTGCGATCGCCGTCGCGGTCGCCAGGCTGTTTCGGAGGATCATGATCAGGGTCTCAGGCGGGATGAGAAGGCGTTGCGGACGCGACCATCGTGCGGGCTGCGATTTCGTCGACCATCGCGGCATGGGTGCGCCGATTGATCGGATAGAAGACGATCAGGCTTGCCGACGTCAGGACGCCGACCAGAGGCGCCCAGAACATCAGGGCCTTGATGTCGGCCAGGGTCTGCGGGCTCTGAGCGACGTTCGGAAGATAGCCGAAACGGGTCAGGGCAAACCCCAACACGCCCGCGCCGAGGCCTAGGGCCAGCTTCTGCGCCAACACGGTCAGGCCGAACACCAAGGATTCGGTGCGCACGCCGCTTCGCCACTCGCCGTATTCGACAGTGTCGGGCAGCATGGACCAGAAGCAGACCACATAGGCGGCGGCGCCGATCGCCTGCAGAACTAGAGCGGCGAACAGCAGGCCGATCTCCTCGCCGTCGGCCAGATGCCAGAACACCAGACCCATGATGGCTGGCACCGCGCCGACCAGCCAGGCGTTGCGCTTGCCGATCACGCGTAGCGCCACGGCCCAAAGCGGCGTCGTCAAGACGATCGTGAGGGCCATGACGGCGAGAGCGATACTGCCCAGTTCAGCGTCGCCCACGACATATTTGAAATAGTAGAGCAGGTTCTTGGAGAACATCGTGCTCGAGAAAGAGCTGATCACGATGGCGGTCAGCAACAGCTGGAGCGCGCGGTTCGACGCCAGGCTCTTGCACACATCGGCGAAGGGGCGTCTGGCCGAGGGCGCTTCATTGGGCACGTCCAGACCGCGGCTCCCCCAAGCCGTGAGCATCAAACACAGGGTGGCGATCGCGCCGTACGCCGCGCCGACAATGATCCAGCCCTGGCGTCCGCCAGCTCCATCGCTCAAGGCCGTGGCGAGCGGCAGGGTGAGGGCGGCGACGGCGATGGCGGCCAGGGCGCCGCAGACCATGCGAAACCCGGTCAGGTCACCGCGCTGGGCGCTGTCGTGGGTGACGCGGGCGAAGAGGGACGCATAGGGTATGGCGACCACGGCATAGAGGGTGCGGAAGGCCAGTTGGCTGAGGAGGGCGAAGGCCACAGCCCCCGCCACATGGCTGCTCGGTCCCATGAACAAGACGACGAAGGCCGGGGCCAAGGCGAGACCGCCCAAGACCAGATAGGGACGATAACGGCCCCAACGGCTTCGCGTGCGATCAGCGATCAAACCAACGATCGGGTCCATGGCGGCGTCCCAGATCAGGGCCGCCATATAGATCAGGCCCGCTGTCGTCGCGGGCAGACCGATGACGTCTGTATAGAAGAACAGCAGATAGAGTTGGGTCGTCTGCCAGTATAGGTTGCAGCCGAAATCGCCAACGCCGATCGCCAGCTTGCGCGTCGTCGATATACGCAGTGGCGCGGCCGCCGATCCGGTTCCAGCGTTCCCCATCGTCTCCAGCCCCATGTTTTTACGGCTGGACTGAGCCCAGACCTATTCTTATTGTGCGAACGTATAACGAAAATTCAGGCGAGGTCGATAGGCGAATGCAGCAACTGATGTATGACATCGACGGCCCACGGTTTGTCGATGCCCAGGGGCGGCACGTCATTCTGAGAGGCGTGAACCTCGGCGGCGACGCCAAGATTCCGTTGAGCCATGCCGGCCTCAATCCGCCGCGGGACTTTTCCGATCACCGTGAGGTCAGTTTCGTCGGACGCCCTTTCCCGCTGGATGAGGCGGACGAGCATTTGGGGCGAATTCGAAGCTGGGGCTTCAATGTGCTGCGGCTGCTGACGACTTGGGAAGCCGTCGAACACGCGGGGCAGGGCCAGTATGACCAGGACTATCTCGACTATCTGACGGCGGTCTGCGCCAAGGCCGGAGAGCATGGGCTGGCCGTCTTCATCGACTTTCACCAGGACGTCTGGAGCCGAATGAGCGGCGGCGACGGGGCTCCCGGCTGGACGTTCGAGGCCGTGGGCCTGAACCTCGCCGCCTTCGACGCGGCCGACGCGGTTCACGTCATGCAGCAGCGGTACGACTACGCTTCTACCGAGCATCGTCAGGAAGAACGCTATCCGATGATGAGTTGGCCGCGCAATTACCAGATGCCGGTCAATGGTGTGATGTGGACGGCGTTTTTCGCCGGCGCCACCCTGACGCCCGATTGGAAGGTCGCGGGCAAGACCGTGCAGGACTTCCTGCAAGACAATTATTTCGGTGCCGTGCGGGCGGTCGCCGAACGCCTCAAGCACCTGCCGAACGTCATCGGCTTCGACAGTCTGAACGAGCCGGGACTGGGCTGGATCGGACAGAAGGTTTCGGAGCGTCGCGCCGGCCCGGACGGGGCCAACGCCACGCCCATCTGGCCGGGGCCGTCGTGGACGCCGCTGGACGCGCTGAAGGCGGCGCGTGGGCTGAAGGTGCGCCTGCCTGTGTTCGAACGCGGCCAAGACAGGCAGTTGAAGGCGACGGGCGAGATCACGCTCAATCCAGGCAAGGTGTCGATCTGGCTGAACGACGGCCCGGACCCATTCGAGGCGGCCGGCGCCTGGTCACTGGTGGATGGGCAGGCAGTGGTCGGGGACGAGGACTTCTTCCGCACGCGCGACGGCCGGGCATTTGATCACGAATACGACTTCATGCAGCCCTTCTTTGGAAAGGTGGCCGCGACCCTGCGCAGCGTGCGGGAAGATTGGCTGCTGTTCGGCGAGATGTGCCCCTATCTGATGCTTCAGGGAAAGACCTTCCCCAAGCCGATGCCGCCCCGCACGGTCAACGCCAGTCACTGGTACGACATGGACATTCTGGGGACCAAACGGTTTGACCCAGAGGCCGATCAAGAGGCGGACCGCCAGCGTTACGCCTTTCAGCTCGGTTATATCCGCGCCATGGGCCTGACCATGCGCGACGAAGGCGCGCCGACCCTGATTGGCGAGTTCGGCATCCCCTACGACCTGAACAATGGCGAGGCCTATGACCGCTGGGCGACAGGCGAACGCGGCGAGCAGGTCTGGCGTGCGCACGCCAAGGCCTTGGGCGCCATGTACGACACTCTGGACGCCTTGCTGCTGTCCTCGACCCAGTGGAACTATTCCGCCACCAACCGAAACGATCTGCGGATCGGCGATGGCTGGAACCAGGAAGACCTCTCGATCTATTCGGTCGATCAGGTGACTTCGGTCGACGATCCGGCTTCGGGCAGTCGCGCTCTGGCGGGCTTCTCGCGCCCCTACGTGCAGCGCGCGCAGGGCCTGATCGTTTCAATGGCCTTTGACGCTGGCGATGCGTGTCTGGACGCGGTCATCAAGGTGGACGCCGCCATCGGAGACGCTACCGAAATCTTCGTGCCGAACTGGCGCTATCCGCACGGCGTCGATATCGCCACGAGCGGGGTGAAGGCGGCCGCGACGCATGACGTCAAGGCGCAGACCGTGCGCGTGAAGGCGTCAGAAGGCGGATTGCTCAAGATCGTCCTGACGTCCTCTCACGCCAAATCGGACGCGAAATAAGGGGAGGCAGCCCCCGTTCCCTAGCGCACAGGCGTCTCGTCGCGCATCCGGCCGAGAGTATCAAGGCGCGGGGCCTGCGGCGATGTTCCCATCGAAATGCCCGTGTTGCGGATCAGCAGGGCCTGATCGCGCCGGGGATCATAGCGCGTCCAGGCGGGCTGGTTGGCCTCATCCGGGCGACCGTCACGGGCGAAGGCGACCCAGTAGTCGGCCATGGCGGTGGCGATGTGCTGATCTGCTTCTGTTGGCGCGTCCTTGAGGCGACCCAAGGTGTCGAAGCCATAGGCGACGTCGGTAGCGTGGGCGGCGCCGGCCGTATCGTGGCGTTTGCCGTCGGGCACATAACCAAAGCTGTAGAGCCAGACGGGACGGCCATCGGTGGCGGCAAGCGCGGCGAGACGCCGCGCCGGCTCAATAAAGGTGAGTTCGGAGGGCATGAGCGCGTTGAGCCTGTCGCGGTCGCCATAGATGGTTAGCAGGGCCTCGCGAGAGACGCCCACATCCTGCAGCGTGCGATCCGCCAGCATGCCGCGAAACACGGCGGGAACAGCGCCCAGCTCAAGATCGGTCGCCCCGATGATCAGCGGCACGTTCGACTGCGCGCCCCTCGCGAAGGCTTCCATGACCTGGGTGGAGACGAACCGCCCGTCGATCATGGGGCCGGAGTAGGTGTCCTTTTCGGGCGTCAGCAGATCCAGACGTCCTCGGACCTTGTCGGCCGGAATGGCGCGCAGTTGGGCGACAGAGGCGTTCGTCAGATTTTGCGCTGTCGCAAAGGCGACGCCCACGCTCTCGGCCGAGCGTTTGTCGCCGGCCTCGCGCAGCGCGGGCCAATGATCGCGTCCGCCGCCAGACTGCACGGCGGCGCGTTGGAACAGGCCTTGAGCCTGCGGGATGGTCATCAGTTGCAAGACAGAGCCGCCGCCCGCCGATTGGCCCATGATGGTCACGCGAGAAGGATCGCCGCCCAGGGTCGCGATATTCTCGTGCACCCATTTTAGCGCCGCCACCTGATCCATCAGGCCGAAATTGCCCGTAGGGGCGTCGCCGGTCTCAGCCGACAGGGCAGGGTGGGCGAAGAAGCCGAACCGGCCGAGGCGATAGTTGAAGGTCACGACGACCGCGCCACGCTCGGCAAGGCGCTCGCCGTCGAAAATCGGCTGGCTGCCGGACCCCATGACGAAGCCGCCGCCGTGGATCCAGACGATCACGGGAGCGGGGCCGCCGGGCCGGGCCTTGGGCGTCCAGACGTTGAGCGTCAGGCAGTCTTCGCTGACTGGCTGGCGCGACTGGCTGTCGTCCCAGGCCGGTCGCGACTGGATGCAATCGTCGCCGTAGGCCGTGGTGTTGCGAACTTCGGTCCAGTGCGGCGCGGGCTGCGGTGCGCGCCAGCGCAACCCACCGACCGGCGGGGCCGCGTACGGAATGTCCTTGAACGACAGGACCGCGCCCTCATCCACACCCAGGATCTGCCCCTGCGCGATGCGCATCTCGATCGAGGGACCGGGCGGGGCCCCCGCAGGGATCGGCGGCAGGGCGCAGGCTGAAGCCGTGGTCAAGGTCAGCCCCAAACAGGCAATCGTGAGGAGGGTACGGGCATTCGACGGATGAGATGTCTGAACCATCTGATATGTCTCCCTGATCGGCGCGACGGATGACTTCCGCTGCTTGTTCGGATCGCTTGCACAATACGCTATGCAGATGCATAACGAATGTCGAGCAGCCTTTGGCGGAGAGATGTCGGAAGATTTCGATGTCGACCCAACCTAAAGCGCCAATCAGGGTCGGCGAGAGCTCGGCGCTCGCTCAGAGTATGACGCAGTCTTCAGGTGCAAGGTTTTGGCCAAGGTAAATCTCAGGGTCCAGCAACGCGAAGCCACCCAGGCCAACCTGCTTCAGGCGGCGCTGGAAGTGTTCTCAGAAAAGGGCTTCGACGGCGCCTCGACGCGAGAGATTGCGGCGCTGGCCGGCGCGCACAATGCGCTGATCAAATACCATTTCTCCAGCAAGGACGCCCTTTGGCGCGCGGCTGTGGCCTTCCTGTTCGAGCGGCAGGCCCAGGAACTGGCCATGCCGCGGTACGACGACCCGGTCCATGCTGACTTCAAGGCCTATGCTCGCGCGGTCATCCGCGCCGTGGTGCTGTATTACGCCAAGCATCCCGAGCATGCGCGCCTGATGGTCCAGGAGAGCATGCGCGACAATGAGCGCCTGAACTGGGCTGCGGACACCTTCATTGTCGACATCAGCCGCGTCTCGGGCAGGTTCATGGAAATGTGCAAGCGTGAGGGCATACTGCCCGACGTATCGACGCCCGCCCTGGTCTATATTTTCGTCGGCGCGGCCCAGACCTTCTATGCGCTGGCACCCGAAGTCCGGCGCGTCTGGAACATCGACCCCTCCGATCCCGACGTGATCGAGGCGCACGCCGACGCGCTGATGAAGGTCCTTGTTCGCTGACAGTTTTCTCTTCCACTCCACACCCAACAAAAACACAGGAAACGACCATGATCCGTCAACTCGCCCTTACCGCCGCCTTCGCCCTTACCGCCGCCTTCGCCCTGACCGCGGCTGCCGCCCCCGCTCTGGCCCAGACGCCTGCCGCTCCGCCCGCCGCTCCGCCTGCGGCCACGACGGCTGCGGCGAAGTTCTCGATCGACACGCCCATGGGCGAGCTGACCTCCGATCCTCAAGCCAAGGTCGTCGTGGGCCAGTTCTTCGAAAAACGCCGCATCGCCGCAGGCGCTCCGCCGATGACGCCGGAAGAGACCGCCGGTCTGGCAGAGATGATCGCCGGCCTGTCGCCGCGCCAGCTAGCGGAGTTTCCGCAGGCCAATCTGGATGATGCCGCTCTGGCGGAGCTGAATGCGCTTCTGGCCGCCATTCCGGCCGCACCCGGCGCCTAGGCGTCATTTGCACTGACGGGGCGGAACCTCGCCCCGTCCGTCCGTAACGACCGCCGCTTGGGCGGCGAACTCCGGGGGGAGCCCGCCATGTCGATGCTCAAGCTGGCTATGGCGGGTTTCGTCATTCTGACGCTCGCCGCAAGCGCCTCGCACGCCAGTGATGTCGAAGCGACGGATCGCCCCTGGGGCCTGGTGGCGAATGACGCGGCCAATCCCATTGGCATCGATACGCCTCAGCCGCGCCTGTCGTGGCGGCCCCCGGCCGCGAGGGCGCAGAGCGCGTACCAACTGCGCGTCGGCGTGTCCGAGCGCGCCCTGGTCGCCGGACAGGTCACCTGGGACAGCGGGCGCGTCGCCTCATCGACCGACGCTGCCGCCCTCTATCAAGGCCCGATCTTGTCGTCGCGTGAGCGCAGGGTGTGGCAGGTCCGGACCTGGGACGGGCGGGGCCGCGCCTCGCCGTGGAGCAACACCGCCTCTTGGGAAATGGGCCTTCTGCAGCCGTCGGACTGGACCGCAACCTGGATCCAACGCAACGCCGAAGCGCCTAGGGGCTGGTCCGATGCGACCCTGACCGTCGATTTCACGTTGGTGGGCCGCCAGTTCGATGTGCTCTTCCGCGCTTCGCCCGAGGGCAAGACCTATGGTGAGGCCTATGTCTGGCGCGTCGGGGAGGATGAGGGGCAAGCCGTCCTGACGGCTCAAGTCCGTCATTATCCGGGTGGCGCACGGGCGGTGGTCAACCAGACGACGCTGGGAAAGATTCCTCTCGGCATGACGGCGGACGCTTTGCGCCAAGGCCGCCACACCCTGAGCATCGAAGCTGTCGGCGATCGAATCGTAACCCATCTGGACGGTCGGTTGATCGATGAGAGGCGCGACGCCAGCCAAACGCGGGGCACGGTGGGGCTGATGTCCGCCGCACCCGACGCCGCCGTCATCCATCGTCTGTCCGTCGTTCCAACCGAAGGCGCGCCGTTCGAGACCACGTTCGCCAATGGTGAAAACCCGTTGACGGGCGGCAGTGTCGGACCTGACGGTCTGATCCTCGCGTCAGGCGTGCCGACCAAGGACCTGGTCGTCCCCCTGTCTCATCCCGCACCTCTGCTGCGTCGTAGTTTCACGGTTGCCGGCGGGAAGGTCACCTCCGCGCGTCTGTACGTCGCAGCGGGGGGATGGGCCGATCTGACGGTCAACGGGGACGCCGTGTCGGAGCTGCCGATGGCGCCGGGCTGGACCGACTACAGCAAGCGCGTCCTGTACCAGACCTACGATGTCGCCGGTCTGCTCACTCCAGGCGAGAATGTGCTGGCCGCCGAGCTGGGCCGGGGTTGGTACGGCGTGACCGAGCCGAACGAGTGGTATTTCCACAAGGCGTCCTGGCATGCCGAGCCGTCGCTGCGCGCCCAGCTGGAGATTACCTACGAAGACGGTCGCCACGAGGTGGTGATGACGGACCAGAGCTGGACCACCACGGACGGGCCGACCCTGCGCGACTCCATCTATGCCGGAGAACGTTATGACGCGCGCCGCGAGCCGGTGGGTTGGCGGTCCGTGCGGTTTGCGGACCAGGGCTGGTCTCCGGCGCGCGAGGCGGTCGCGCCTGCGGGCCGGCTCGTCGCCGCGGCCGCAGAGCCGATCCGTCCCATCTCGCAGGTGCAGCCTGTCGCCCGGATCGAGGTGCGTCCCGGCGTCTGGGTGTTCGACTTCGGGCGCATTCTCACAGGGCGGCCTCAGCTGACGATGACGGGCCCGGCAGGCCGTACAGTCACCCTGGTCCTGACCGAGAAGAAAGCCGAAGACGGCTCGGCCCTGGTTGCCAGCGGGCTGATCGATGCTCAGCTCCAGACCTATCAGTACACGTTCAAGGGGGGCGTCGTCGAACACTGGGCGCCACGCTTCAGCTATGCCGGCTTCCGCTACATGCAGGTCGAGGGACTTGGGGCGACGCCGGGTGAGGACTTCGTCACTGCCGAGATCATCCATTCGGACGTGGCCCCTATAGGCGCCTTCGAAAGCGGCAGCGATCTGCTCAATCGCATTCAGCAGGCGTCGCAGAACGCGCTGTTGAACAATATGCACGGCATGATGAGCGACACCCCAAGCCTGGAGAAGAATGGCTGGACGGGAGACGCCCAGGCCTCTGCGGCGGCGGCGGGCGTCAACTTCGGCATGGCCCGGGTTTGGAGCAAATGGCTGGCCGATTTCCGCGACGCCCAGGCGCCCAGCGGGGAGCTTCCCGAGATCGTGCCGTCCACGCCCTATTACGGCTTCGACCAGACGCCGGGCTGGTCCTATATCTGGGGTCCGACCCCGTCATGGGATGCGGCGATGTTCGTCATCTCCGACGACATGCTGCGCCACTACGGCGACGCGCGGATCATCGCTTCGATGTACGAGGCGCAGAAGCGGCTGGTGGACTATACCTCGACCTTCGTCACCGCGCCCGACTTCACCTATGCCAAGGGTCTGGGCGACTACGCGGGCAAGGGGCCGTTCGGTCCGGTCGACGCCACGGCCTCGGCCTATTATTTCTACATGGTCTCCATGTTGTCGCGGAACGCGGCGACACTTGGGAAGAGCGCCGACGCCGCTCGCTATGCGGCGCTCGCAGCTCAGGTGCGCGACGCCTATAATCGCAAATACTGGGATGCGCAGACCCATCGCTACGTCACGCGCGCCATCGAGAACGGACCGCCGCCACCGTTCAGCCAGACCCAGAACATCCTGCCTCTGGCCTTCGGAATCGTGCCCGACGGCGAGCAGCAGAAGGTCGCCGACGCTGTCGCCGCCGATCTGGAGGCCAACGACTATACGCTGACCATGGGCGTCTATCCGCTTCGGTATGGCCTGACCCTGCTGACGGACTATGGCCACGTCGACACCGTCTATCGCGTGGCCACGAAGGTGACTCAGCCCAGCTGGGGCTTCTGGCTGGCCAATGACATCAACTCGATGCTGGAGGGGTGGGGGCTGAATTCTCGCTCCTGGAACCACCACTACTTCGCCCTGATCAGCGACTGGTTCTACGAGGGATTGGCCGGCATCCGGCCGGACTCGCCCGGTTATGCCGATCTGATCATTCGCCCCGCCCTGCCGACGGGGCTTGATCACGCGACGGGCCGGGTGGACACGCCGCGCGGCGAGGTCAGATCGGCCTGGCGCAGGGAGGGGGAGGCGGCCGTGCTCGACGTTGTCGTTCCCGGCGCGACGCGCGCAGAGGTCTGGCTGCCCAACGGCGGAGAGCGTCTGAAGCGTGGGCCGCGAGGCGCGCGCTTCCTGCGCGCCGAAAACGGGCATGCCGTCTACGCCGCGGCCCCAGGCGCGACGACTTTCATTTTCACGCCAAGATAAGCGACGATCCGACCGTGACCCTCTCTTCTCTTTCGGAAGCCATCACCCGACATGCCCTGACGGCTGCCGATCGACCCGCCCTGAGTCAGGGCGATGTGGTCGTGAGTTATGGCGCGCTCGACGTGCTGCTGAACCGGGCGACCGCCGCGCTGCAGCGCGAGGGGCTGTCGGTTGGCGATCGCATCGCTCTTCTGGGGGAACCGACCGTGGAATACGCCGTCGCCTTCCTTGCCGCCGTGCGCGCGGGAGTGACGCCGGTTCCTCTGGCGCCCGGCGTCACGGACGACACGCTCCGGTCCATGCTTGTGGACGCACAGCCCCGTCTGGTCTTCTGCGACGCCAGCCAGTCGGCGCGTTGCAACGCCTTAGTCGATGTGCCCGCCATCGTCACTCTGGACGGGTCCACGGGCGGCAAGCCGTGGCTGGACTGGCTTGCGCCCGAAGACGCCAAGCCTACGGTCCAGCCCGTTGGACCGGATACCGCGTTCAATATCATCTATTCGTCTGGCACGACGGGGACGCCCAAGGGCATCATCCATTCGCACCGGATGCGCGAAGGTCAGACGGCGGGATTGTCCGGCCTGTTCTCGCCGCTGTCGATCACGCTTCTGGCGACACCCCTCTATTCCAACACTACGTTGGTGACGATGCTGCCCACGCTGTTCGCGGGCGGCTCGGTCCTGATCATGCGCAAGTTCGACACCAAGGTTTTCCTTCAAGTGTCGCAACAGCACGGCGTCACCCACACCATGCTTGTGCCGGTCCAATACCAGCGCCTGATGGCCGAGGCGACATTCGACGACGCCGATCTGTCGGCCTTTCAGATGAAGTTCTGCACGAGCGCGCCCTTCTCCGTGGAGCTGAAGTCAGAGGTTCTGCGTCGCTGGCCGGGCGGACTGCTGGAGATCTTCGGCATGACGGAAGGCGGCGGTGTCTGCTTCCTGCCCGCGCATCTGTTTCCGAACAAGCTGCATACCGTCGGCATGCCCGCGCCCGGCGCCGACATGCGTATCATCGACGACGAGGGCGTCGAACAGCCGATCGGCGAGATCGGCGAGATCGTCAGCTATTCCGCGCAGATGATGCTGCGTTACAATAATCGTCCAGATGCAACGCAGGCTGGGTTCTGGACGGCGTCGGACGGGCGCGCCTTCATCCGCACCGGTGACCTTGGCCGCTTCGACGCCGACGGCTTTCTGCAGATCGTCGGGCGCAAGAAGGACATGATCATTTCAGGGGGGGGTCAACATCTACCCGATCGATCTGGAAATCGAGATCGACGCCCATCCCGAAGTCATCGAAAGCGCCGTCATCGGGGCGCCCGATCGCAAATGGGGCGAGACGCCTGTGGCCTTCGTGGTTCTTCGGTCTGGATCGCAGATCGACGCGGAGGCCCTGCGTGTCTGGGTCAATGAGCGGCTTGGTTCGCTTCAGCGGGTGTCGTCGGTCGTCTTCGTCGACGAGCTGCCGCGAAATGGTCTGGGCAAGGTGCTCAAGACCGCGTTGGCCGAGAGGGTAACGGCCTGACGGGCCAGACAGGAGCGGTCAACGCATTGTCGGGCCGCTCCTCGATTTCCGCAGATGGGATCGCTTCAGGGGGTGGCGAGCCGTTGCGTTTGCAGCCAGTTCAGGAAGTCGTCGATCCAGAAATCGCTGCTGGTGCCTTGACGATTCATGCCGAAGCCATGGCCGCCCTTGGCGTAGATGTGCAGTTCCGGCTGCTGCCCCGTCGAGACGGCGTCGGCGTAGAACTTCATGACGGTCGGCGCAGCCAGATGGTCATCTCCGGCGACAGCCAGGAACACAGGCGGAAGGCCGGCGGGCAGGGCGTCGTCATTGAAGGTCGCGCCATAGATCAGGCCCGCGAACGCCGGCCGCGCCCCAGGGTCCGAAGCCAGAAGAGCGCCGGACGTGACCTTGGCCCCGGCGGAAAATCCGACCATGCCGACGCGGGCCGGATCGATGTTCCATTCGCTCGCGCGCCGTCGCACCAGCGTCAGAGCCTGAAGACCGTCGGCGATCCCCGGTACGGCGGCCTCATCCAGATTTAAAACGCCATTTGCGCGGGCCGCCCCCGCCATGAAGACGAAGAAGTCCCGCCAGTGCGTGCGATCGTCGGCGGGTGTTTCCAGCGTACGGTATTTCAGCACGAAGGCGGTGACGCCGTGGGCGGCCAGCGCGAGCGCCACTTCGGACCCTTCGGCCTGCATCGTCAAATACCGAAAACCTCCACCGGGGGCGATGATGACGGCGGCGCCGGTCGCCGTACCCGCTTCGGGCTGAAAGACCTCCAGCGTCGGTCGGGTGACGTTTCGTACGACTTCAACAGGACCACCGGGGAATTTGCTGACCACTTCGGTTTGACGGGCTTGCTCCGACCCGGGCGCGACGCCTGGCCACACATCGAAGGTCTGAGCCTGGACAGGGGCGCCGAACGCAGCGGCGACAAGGACCGCGAGGCCGAGATGAGCGAGGATGGAAGGCATCAGGATCGATCCTTGTCGGCGGCAGAGGGGCATGGGGCGAGGCCATTTCAGACCGCATATCGCGTCGCCAAGCTAACGCCAGGTCATTTGGTTATGCAATCGCTCAAATATCTGTTGACGGCATATTTGAAATAACGGAACCTCCATTCACGATCTGGGACGACGGGCTAAACCGTCGCCGGGAGGGTCGAAGTGATTGGCGCGGCCAGTCGCACGAATGTCCAGGAACACCCGCTGCAAGCGGGCAGGCCGTCAGGCCTGGGGGGAAACACAATGCGAAATCCATCCTTGAACACGAGGCTGTTGGCGACATCTGCGCTGGTCGTGCTCGGCCTCTCCGTCGCGGGCGCAGCGGCGGCCCAGACGACAACGACCGCGAACCAAGCCGCCGAGCCGGAGGTCGCCAAGGTCGACGACATCGTCGTCACCGGCACGCTACTGCGCGGCGTGGCCCCCACCGGCACCAATGTGGTCAGTGTCGATCGTCAGGACGTCATCGCCTCCGGTGTGGCGTCGTCAAACGATCTGCTCGCCCGCATCCCCCAAATCTCAAGTGCTTTCAACACAGCCCCTCAACCCGGCGGAACGATCGGTCTTCCGATCAACCGTCCCAATATCCGTAACCTGGGGGCCTCGGGGGGATCGACCACCCTGGTGCTGCTGAACGGCAACCGGCTGGTCGGCGCAGGCATTCTGCAGACATCGCCTGATCCCACCATCATTCCGCCGGGCATGCTGGAGCGCGTCGAGGTCATTCCTGACGGCGGCTCGTCCATCTATGGCTCGGACGCCATCGGCGGCGTGGTCAACTTCATCACCCGCAAGACGTTCGATGGCGTCGAGGCGACGGCTCGTTACGGGGTCGCCGACGGCTACGACCAGTTTGACGTCAATCTGACCGCCGGAAGGATCTGGGACGGCGGTTCGGCCATCATCTCCTATGCCTATGCCGAGCACAGCAATATCGAGGGCGCGGATCGGGACTATTTCACTCAGGATTTGCGCGCCAGGGGCGGCACGGACTTTCGGTCCAAGGCGTGTTCGCCCGGCACGATCACCACCCCGAACCCGTTCTCGCCGCTGTTGCCGGGGGTGGATTATGCGCTGCCAGGGCGCACACCGGGCACGAACCTGTGCGACGAAGCCAAGGCCATCGACTTCTATCCGCAAGAACAGCGCCACAGCCTGTTCGCCAGCGTGTCCCAAGCCCTTAACGAGCGCCTGACGTTCGACGCGACGGCCTATTATTCGCAGCGTGAAACCGACCGTCGCGGCATGTCCGCCGCCGAAGGCACGGGCATCCGGGGTGGCGGTGCGATCACCGTGTTGAACCCCTATTTCCGTCCGATCGGCGCAGAGTTGGGTCATACGGTGACGTTCAACTATTCCGACGCCTGGGGCGCCGCCGCGCCGAAGAACACAAGCCGGTTCACCTCGGCGGGCGTGACGCCGTCGCTGACCTATGAACTGAACGATGACTGGCGTTTGAAGACCTCGTTGAACTGGGGGCGAAGCACCAACGAGGTCCGCACCTGGCAGATCGATACGGCGGCCGAGGCTGCCGCTCTCGCCGGCACGACGACCGCGACGGCGCTGAATCCCTATAATGTCGGCGCAACCGACGCCGCTGTGCTCAACAGGATCATCGACTTCCAGAGCTATGGACACTCGGTTCAGGAAATCCGCGAAGCCCGCGCCGTCGCTGACGGCAAATTGTTCGCCTTGCCTGCCGGCGACGTGAAGCTGGCTGTCGGCGTTGAATACCATGAGGAAATGATAGAGGCGCAACAGGGCAACGGCGCGCCGTCCGCCTTGGCGTTGAACAGATCCTCGACCAAGCGGGACGTGACCTCGGTGTTCGGCGAAGTTCTCGCGCCGGTGTTCGACAGCGCAGCCTTCGGTTCGTTCGATCTGTCGGCCTCGGTGCGCTACGACGCCTACAGCGATGTAGGCGACACGACCAATCCCAAGATCGGCTTCAACTATCGGCCGAACCCCTCCCTGACGGTGCGCGGCAACTGGGGCACCTCTTTCCACGCGCCCAGCCTGGCCGACATGGGCGCCGGTGTGGACTCCCGCGTTCAGGTGATCAGCGTCAGCCCTTGGCTTCCCGCAGGCGCGCCCTTCACCGATCTGTTTCGACCGACCCTGCTTCTGGCGGGCGGCAACGACAATCTGAAGCCCGAGACCGCCGACACCTGGTCGCTGGGCCTCGACTGGCGTCCGAGCGGCGCGCTCGAAGGCGTCACCGCCAGCCTGACCTATTTCAATGTGGCGTTCGAAGACGCGATCGGCCTCGCCCCCTTCCTGCGCGGCGCGCCCTTCTTCGCAGATCCGAGCTACGCCAGGTTCTTCGTCCTGAATCCGACGCTGGCGCAGGCGACGGCCCTGACTGCGGGTCTGGCTGTCGATGGCGCGCCGAGCATCGCCGCTCTCTACAGCGGGTTCCTGACCCCCGCCGTCTTCATCGATGCGCGCCGCAACAACCTGGGCACGCTGGATGTCGATGGCCTGGACTTCAATCTTCAGTACAGCCGTCCGGCCGCGTTCGGGCTGTGGAGCGTCGGTCTGGCGGGCACCTACAATCTCAATCGCGAAAGCCGCGCGATTGCGGGTGCGCCCAAGACCGACGAGTTCGACAATGGCGCCAGCCGCTACTCCCTGGTCGGGACGGCGGGCCTGGTCCACGGACAGTTCATGGGCGAACTAACGGTGAACCATAGCGCGTCCGCCGATGTAACCGGCGTGGTCGGCCAGTCGAAAATCGACAGTTTCACGACCGTCAATCTGTTTGGCGCCTACGACCTGTCGCTGGGCGGCGTGTTCACGGACACTTCGCTGACGCTGAATATCGACAACGTCTTCGACGAAGAGCCGCCCTACTACAACGCTGCGGGCGGCACTGCGAACGGATCGACACTGGGCCGCATGGTCTCGGTCGGGATCCGCAAGACGTTCTGATCCTGAGCCGGGCTGTACTCTCCTGCCCGACTTGCTGACTGGCCGATGCGGATCAGCCTCCGCATCGGCCATTTTTTTTGGTGTCCTGGATGAAATCGCGTTTCTTGATTCCTTGTGTCTTGAGCCGGCTGCTCGTCGGTGTCGCCGTGGCGTGCCTAACCGGGACCTCGGTGGCCGCCTATCCCGACGCCGCGCCGTCTTCGGGGGGCCGTCTAGCGGTGGCCGCTGCGTCGCCCGAGGCGCGCGCGGACGCTCTCATTGCGCGGATGACACTGGAGGAAAAGGTCGGCCAGATCAGCCAGCAGTTCGTGCTGGGCAGCGCTGGGCCTGTCGAGGCGCGCGTGAAAGCCGGTCAGCTGGGGTCACTGTTGTTCGTTCGTGATCCGGAAGTCGTCAACCGGCTTCAGAAGATGGCGGTAGAGGAGACCCGGCTGGGGATACCGCTGCTGTTCGGTTATGACGTCATCCACGGGTTCCGCACCATCTTCCCGACGCCGCTGGCGATGGCGGCGACCTGGGATCCTGATCTGGTCGAACGTTCCCAGAGCGTGGCGGCGCAGGAAGCCCGTGCGGTCGGCATCCACTGGACGTTCGCCCCCATGCTGGATGTCACGCGCGATCCCAGATGGGGCCGCATTGTCGAGGGGCCAGGCGAGGATCCTTATCTGGCATCGGTTCTGGCCCGCGCCCAGGTGCGGGGTTTCCAGGGCGAGACCATCGGCCAGGCCGGTCATCTGCTGGCCGGTCCAAAGCACTTCTTAGGCTATGGCGCGTCCGAAGGCGGGCGTGACTATGATAGCGTCAACCTGTCCGACACCCAGCTCTATAACGTCTATCTGCCGCCCTTCATCGCCGCGATCGAGGCCGGGGCCGTCAATGTCATGAGCGCCTATATGGAGCTGAACGACATCCCGGCGGTGGCCAATGACAGGTTGCTCAACGGCTTGTTGCGCGATGAACTGGGCTTTGACGGCTTCGTCGTCTCGGACGCAAACGCCGTCCGCAGCTTGATCCCGCAGCATTTCGCCACGGACGCCGCTGACGCCGCCGCGCGCTCAATCCGCGCCGGCAATGACATGGAAATGGCGCTGGGCGCGGGTGCCTTCGGCAATCTGGTCGGCGCTGTCCGGGATGGTCGGCTAGAAGAGGCCGTCGTGAACCGGGCGGTGCGCCGGGTGCTGATCGCCAAGTTCAAGATGGGCCTGTTCGAAGATCCGTACGTCGACGTTTCGAAGACGGAGGCCATACTCGAAGCGCCGGATCACCGCGTGCTGGCGCGCCAGGCGGCGGAACAGGCGATGGTTTTGCTTCAGAACAAGGACGGGGTCCTGCCGCTGGAACGCGGCGCACACCAGCGGGTCGCCGTGATTGGTCCCCTGGCGGATTCGCCTATCGATACCGTCGGGCCATGGTCATTTGCCGACAAACCCGAGGACACAATCACTGTCTTCAAGGGCCTGAAGGCCAAGCTGGAAGGCGTGGCTCAGGTCGAAACGGCGCCCGGAATCCAGTTGCGTCGCGGCACCGCCTCCATGTTCTCGGCCATGCGACCGATGCCGCCTCGCTGGGATACGGCAAGGGTCGAGGCGGAATACGCCCGTGCTCTGGAACTGGCCCAACGTTCCGACCTGATCATCCTTACGGTCGGCGAAGACTACTATATGAGCGGCGAACAAGCTTCGCGCCTGTCGTTGTCCCTACCGGGCGAGCAGCAAAAGCTGATCGATGCTGTCACGGCCCTGGGCAAGCCTGTGATCCTGGTCATGATCAACGGCCGTCCGCTGGATATTCGTCAAGCGTCGACGCAGGTGCCGGCCATCCTGGAAGCCTGGCATCCGGGATCGGAGGGCGGGGCGGCGGTCGCCAATGTCCTGTTGGGCGACGTGAACCCCGGCGGAAAGCTGCCAATCACCTGGCCGCGCGATGTCGGTCAGATTCCGCTCTATTATGCGCACAACACGACAAAGGATTCGGCAGGGGCGGCGACCCGCTACTGGGATGGTGCGGCGGGACCGCTCTATCCGTTCGGCTATGGCCTGAGCTACACGGACTTTTCGTTCTCCGACATCGTTGTGGACCGACCTGCCATCGACCGTGACGGTACGGTCACCGTTTCCGTCGTCGTCGCCAACACCGGGGCACGTGCAGGCGACGAGACGGCGCAGCTCTACATCCACCAGCGCGCAGGACGTGCGACGCGGCCTGTACGTGAACTGAAGGGCTTTCAACGTGTCACCCTGGCCCCCGGCGAACGTCGCACACTGACATTCACCCTGGGCGAGGCGGAGTTGAGATACTGGAGCGGCGCCGAGCGTAAATGGGTGATTGATCCAGGCCTGTTCGACATCTGGATCGGCGGCGATTCCCAAGCCGCTTTACACGCCACCTTTGAGTTGCGTTGATCGGTCCCGGTCTCGGTCCCGGTCAGGCCATTCAACGCGTTCGGCCGAAGCTCGCTACGGCGGGCGCTCGACAGCACTGTCAGGTTAAACGGCATTGGCCGAACCTTGCCCAGCCAGACGAAATCTCAGGCGACAGCGACCGCCCAAGTCGCATCCGCCCCGGCGCGAAAACGGCGGAGAGTTGGTCGGCTGACGAGATGTCTTTGGGTGTAGAAGGTGTTGTAGATCGCGGCGTGAGTGGTGAGGAAGCGCTGGGCTGAAGCCTGGGATTTGAAGACCTGCTGCTGCCGCTCTCGTCGGCGGATCGGGAGGTGAGAGTTCTCAGCCCGATTGTTTTCTCGCAGTCGCCGGGTGAATGTAGGTGACGCATGCCAAGGTGGTCCAGTGCCGCTGGATACGACCCGAGACCGTCGGTCACGATCCTTTCCGGGTCCACGAGCTGATTTCGGAGCAATCGCTTCAACAACTTCAGGGCGGCTTCTGTGTCTCGCCGGCGCTGGACAACGAGGTCCAACACCTCGCCTTCGTCATCGACGGCGCGCCACAGGTACATGCGCTTTCCCCCGATCGAGCAGACGACCTCGTCGATATGCCAACGGGGTGAAGCTGAGGGCAAAGCGTCTTCAGCCGCCGTGCGATCTGCGACCCAAACTTGATCGTCCAGCAGCGGATGGTCTCATAGCTGACGTCAATCACCCGCGCGGCCATCAGCTCTTCGACGTCGCGAAAGCTGAGGCTGAAGCGAAAGTAGAGCCACACGGCCTGCCGGATCATCGCCGCGGGGAAGCGATGGCGCTTAAACGAGAGTGGCTTCACGAAATGCAATCTCCGATCAGACCCTTAGGCGGCCCTGAAGTGGAGACAAGTTAGCGTTAGACTGACAGCACCGCAGACGCAGCCTTGGCAAGCTTGCTTTGCTCTGCCGGTCCGACGGCAACTTGAAGCCCACGTCGAAGAGGACCTAGCGGCCGTAATCGCTGAAACGCCGGTGCGATGACGTCCGCTCCCCGCCCCTAGCTGACATCGACTGCGACCGGTTTCCGGCATGTAGGCCAACGTCCTCTTTCGGCGGTGAAGCCCAAAACTGAAATGACCCATGGCGGACGTCGGAGAGGTCGGCTTGTCGGACACATGCTGCGCCGCGCCTGTGCATTAACGCTTAAACAGAGTTCGAAACAAACTTGGTCGAGGCGTCTTCTGAGGGGGCTTCGGCTGTTCGTACCGCTGGGGAGGAACCCCGAAGAGACAGTTGCCGTAATACTCGCCTTCGCGAAGCCCTGGATTAGCTTGGAAGTTGATGTATGGCTGTTGACAGTGTGGGCACCGGAGCGGGTTCATGTACCGAAAGCGCGTCCCGTCGGGGGCTTCCGGTAAGTTCGCCTCCAGTTTTGCTAAGGCGGCGTCATCGGGCTTACCCATGGCCGGCGGCGCTCCCGGCACCCATTCGTTGATGATCAACGTGTATGCCCCTGAGCCAGAATACATGTAGCCCATGCTGCTGAAGCCTGCATGAAACGACTGTACGTGAAACGACTGGGCGCAGCTATCACACTCGCAGGACAGCCGAACCGAACCGGGCGTTACCGTGCCACTGAAATGCATCCCCCGTCGGAATAGCCCCTGCCCCACCAGATCATTCGGGTCGCCTTTAGAGCCGGGAAGGAAGAACGGTTGAAAACGAATACCATGACCCTTGCCGGTCAGTAGCTCATCGGGATCGTAAGCTTCTTTTCCGGTTACGGCGCAATCAGCTTGGCAGGCGAGACCGTCATGAACTCGAACGGATATGTGAGCCCAACCCGATAACTCAGCCATCGAGTGAACATGGCGCTTTCCCTCTGCGTCCACGAACTCGATGATTGCGCCGGGCTGAATGGGCCGCGATGACTTGATTTCGCAAGGCTGTTCGCCAGCATCGACATGGCCGATTTCATCGTCGTTCAAAAGTACGGTGAGCAGTCTCATGCGGCGAGGTTAGAGCTAAGCAGTGGCAGGTCAATGTCCGCTTCCCACCCCAAATGGCGGTTCGGGAGGTCTGCTTTGCGGATGGCTCACGCTCGAACACACCGACTCCCCGATAGCGGACGTTCCGAACGTCTCGGATGAGTCACGAAGCGACATTGAGGTCTCCTCAGTCGGCAATGTCTGAGTTTGACTCATAGCTGACCTTCGAAAAGTCGGCTTGCGGACGATGCTCTGCTCGGTCGAGAGGCCCGAGGCTTTAGAAGAAGATGTCCTTCTTCAATTGTTCGTAGACTGCCATGCCCGGCTTTATGCGCGGGACCAGCGTGCTCCTAGCAAAAGACTGTTGGTCATTCCCCCAGCCAGTAAGCCTTAGGTGCTGCTTTGCGAACGTATACACGTCCCCGGCGGCAGATTTGACGTCGTCGGGCGGATTGGTCTCCCATCTCCTGTTTCCGGCCTGAAACTGGAACCTCGTCGGCGCACTAAGCCTTCCATGTCGGCGAGCTTGAGGGGACGCGCGTGAAGGTTGAGACGATGCGATCATGATCACGGGACAGATATGGACGCCTTATTGTGGCGTTGCGCCTGATTTCGGCGAATGGCGCTGGAACTTGGATCCGGTGTTGTTGATGGTCTTGGCCGTCGCCACAGGCCTGATCGCGCTGCGCCTTGAAGGGCGACGACGCGCCTTTGGTCTGACGGCGATGGCTGTGCTGACGGTGGGGTTTGTTTCGCCCTTGTGCGCGTTGAGTTCGGCGCTGTTTTCGGCGCGGACTGTGCATCACGTCTTGCTGGTGGGTGCGGCCGCGCCTCTGTTGGCCGGCGCCCTGCCGGTTCGGCGATATGGATCGCTGGTGCTGGCGACGGCGGTTCAGGCGGTCGTCTTCTGGGCCTGGCACGCGCCGGGGGCCTATGCCGCCGCCCTGTCCAATGACCTGGTTTATTGGGTGATGCAGATCAGCCTGTTGGTCAGCGCGGTCTGGTTCTGGGCAGCAGCGCGAACGGCCACGGCACCGGCGGCGGTCGTGGCGCTGTTAGCGGCCATGCTCGCGATGGGCTTGCTGGGCGCGGTGCTGACGTTTGCGGGTCAGGCCGTCTATGCGCCGCATGCCTATACCACCCTTGCCTGGGGCATGACGCCGCTGGAGGACCAGCAGGCGGCCGGGCTGATCATGTGGGCGCCGGCGGCGGCGCTCTATCTGTTCGCGGCGCTGTGGCGGCTTGGTCGGATGATCGGGCCTGATGTCGAGGCGCGGACGGCGTGATCGAGAAGCTTTTCAGGCAACTGCTCGAATGGGCGGCGGGGCACCATGACGAGGGGCGGTACTCGCCCGTCGGCATCGGGTTTCACTGGGTTATGGCGGGCCTGGTGATCTTCCAGCTCGGCTGGGGCTGGTGGATGGGCCGTCAACCGGTCGGCGGGGCGATGATGGCTGCCTATGATCTGCATTTCGCGGTCGGGGTGCTGATGCTGATTCTGGTGACCGGGCGGCTGTCGTGGCGGTTGTTGGCGCCCAATCTGATCAATGATGCGGACAAGCCGGGGTGGGAGAGCATGGCCGCGCATGTGACCCACTACGTCTTCTACATCTGCCTGTTCGGCTTGCCTTTGTCCGGTTGGGCGATGATTTCGGCGACGGATCGGACGCGGCAGCTAGATACCCTGGGCTTCATCAAATGGCCGCTGCTACCGCTTCAGGATTTGTCGAACACCCAGCTATGGGCGATCGAGGCGGCGGCGGAATGGATGCACTGGGGCCTGGTCGTGACCCTGCTGCTGATGATCCCGATCCACGCGGGCGCGGCGCTTAAGCACCATCTGATCGATAGGGACGACGTGTTTCACGCGATGCTGCCGGTCGTGCCGCTGCGTCAACGGAAGCGGACCCGGTGGCAGCGGCGCTGGCGGGCGCTGGAGAAGCGGGTTGCGTCGACAGCCAGGACGCTATTGCGCGGGCTTCTGGGTCCGAAAGCGATTTGACGGCGGCGGCCATGACCCCGCGCGGATCGTTGCGGCGCTTGCCTGACTTCCAGCGATCGATCTGTTCCAGGATATAGGCGGCGGATTGACCCGCGATCTGGGGGTTGCCGCCCTGACCCGATCCTTGACCGTCCACACCATGGCAAGAGGCGCAGGCGACGATGCCCCGCGAGGCGTCGCCATTCAGATAGATCGCCGGCGCGGGGGAAGCGGCCGGCGACGGCTTTTGTGGAAGGGGCAGGGACGCATAGTAGGCCGCGACTTCGCGCCGACCCTTCTGGTCCAGCGCCTTGGCGATACGGGTCATGGCGTCGTCGGGGCGCAGGCCTGAGGCGTAGTCTTCCATCTGTTTCTGCAGATAGCCGGCGTCCAGGCTCGCCAGCCGGGGCGCCGCCACTCCGTCTCCGCCGCCGTCCAGTCCATGGCAGGTGAAACAGGCGTTGGCCGCTCCGCCGGCCCCGCCGCTCATGGCGATCACCTGGCCATTAGCTGTGAAGGCGCGATCCGTCTGACCTGGCGTGGAGTCGCAGGCCGCCAGGCCGGTCAGCAGAAGTAGGGCGGAAAGGGGCGCGCGCACGGCGATGCAACACCTGCTTATGGCGGAGGTTCCGCAGGGCGTCGTGACCGAGCTCAATGTCGCAGTTGGGAACCTCCGTCCGGCAAGCGGATTGGTCAGGCGAAGCTTTGGGGGGCGGATGGGTTTTCGGACGACGGGCGAGGCGATGGGGCGGCGGGCGACGATCAGCGCGCTGGCGCTCGCCCTGTGCGCCTGCGTGGACAAGGCCGACCTGCCGCGGCCGGTGGTCCAAGCCGATCCGGCCGCCGGACTGGCGGTGATCGAAGAGGTCGGTTGCGCCGCCTGTCACAAGATTCCCGGCGTCGCCTGGCCCCAGGGACGGTCGGGCTCGAACCTTGCCGGTTTCGGCGCGCGGCCCCTGATCGCCGGACGCCTCCCGAACCAGCCCGATGTCCTGATCCGCTGGTTGATCGACGCCCCGTCGATGGACCCCGGAACCGCCATGCCGCCCATGCCCCTGACGCAAGACCAAGCCCGCGATGTCGCGGCCTATCTGTATACGCTCGATGAAGACTGAAGCCCCTCCCGGAATCGCCGGCTGGCCCCCGCCCGTGCTCGATCCGGCCGGCCCCTTCGCCGGGCCGATCCAGACCGTGGCCTGGGTGCTGTTCGTCATGGCTGCGGTGGTCATGGTGGTGGTGCTGGTCGCGCTGGGCATCGCCCTGTTCGGGCCGCGCAAGTGGAAGCGGCGGGTCGGGGGTGAGCGGCTGATCTGGATCGCCGGCCTGGTCTTTCCAGTGGTCGTGCTGACGGGCCTGTTGATCTACGGGCTGACGACGACGGCGCGGGTGGCTGATGCGCCCAAGCCGGGCGAGATGCGCGTGCGGGTCACGGGCGAGATGTGGTGGTGGCGCGTCGCCTATCTGGACGGCCAGGGTCGCGAGATCGTCCAGGACGCCAACGAGGTGCACATCCCAGCCGGTCAGCCCGTGGTGTTCGAGCTGGAAAGCGCAGACGTTATCCACAGCTTCTGGGTGCCGCGCCTGGGCGGAAAGACCGACATGATCCCCGGTCGCCGCAACTTCATGCGGCTGCAGGCCGATGCGCCTGGAACTTACGGCGGACAGTGCGCCGAATATTGCGGCGGGCCGCACGCCCTGATGGGGCTGGTGGTCGTGGCCCATGCGCCGGACGACTACGCCGCCTGGCTTGAGCGACAGTCGCGGCCGGCCGCCGCCGTGCCGTCGGCCCAGGGACCGCTGACGCTGATCGACCAAGGGCGCAACGTCTTCGCCGCCTCGGGCTGCGCCGCCTGCCACACCATTCGCGGCACCGAGGCGAACGGCCTGGCCGGCCCGGACCTGACACATGTCGGATCGCGTCAGACGCTGGGCGCCGGCATCCTGCCGAACAATCAGGGGACGATGGCCGGCTGGATTTCGGACAGCCAGAGCCTGAAGCCCGGCAACCGGATGCCTTCCTATGCCGTCCTGTCGGGCCAGGACGTGCGCGCCGTCGCCGCCTATCTGGAAAGCCTGAAATGAGTTCGGAAACCGGGTTCGATCCCGAACTCTACAAACGCTTCCCCACGACCGAGCCCCGGCCCGAGGGCGAGTTGGAGCAGCTCGAAGAAGTCTGGTGCGGCCCGCGTCGTCCGTGGGAGTGGATCACCGCGATCAACAACAACTACATCGGCGTCTATTACGTCGGCGCGGCCATGCTGTTCTTCGTGCTGGCGGGGGTGCTGGCCCTGCTGATGCGGACCCAACTGGCCCTGCCGATGACGGGCTTCCTGGCGCAGGAGACCTACAACCAGATCTTCACCATGCACGGCACGGTGATGATGTTCCTGTTCGCCGTCCCGGCGGTCGAGGCGCTGGGGGTGCTGCTGTTGCCCCAGATGCTGGGCGCGCGCGACCTGCCATTCCCGAGGCTGAGCGCCTACGCCTTCTGGGCCTATCTGGTCGGGGGGCTGTGCTTCTTCGCCTCGCTGTTCTTCGGTCTGGCGCCCAACGGCGGTTGGTTCATGTATCCGCCACTGACCTCGACCACCTATTCGCCGGGGATCAACGCCGATTTCTGGCTGCTGGGCATCGGCTTTATCGAGATTTCGGCCATCGCCGGCGCCATCGAGATCATCGTCGGGGTGCTGAAGACCCGCGCGCCGGGCATGACGCTGGACAAGCTGCCGATCTTCGCCTGGGCCATGCTGATCTTCGCCTGCATGATCATCATCGCCTTCCCGTCGATCATCCTGTCGACCCTGCTGCTGGAGCTGGAACGCGCCCTGGGCTGGCCCTTCTTCGATGCGGCCAAGGGGGGCGACCCCATGCTGTGGCAGCATCTGTTCTGGTTCTTCGGCCATCCGGAAGTCTACATCATCTTCCTGCCGGCGGCGGGGGCGATGTCGACCCTGATTCCGGCCGTCGCCCAGACCAAGCTGGTCGGTTATCGGCTGGTGGTCCTGGCCATGCTGGCGACGGGCTTCATCAGCTTCGGCGTCTGGGCGCACCACATGTTCACCACGGGCATGCCGCAGATCTCGATCAACTATTTCAGCGCCGCCTCGATGGCCGTCAGCGTACCGGCGGGGGTGCAGGTCTTCGCCTGGATCGCCACCCTGGCGGCGGGAAGGATGCGGTTCAACACGCCCGGCCTGTTCGCGGTCGGGGGGCTGGTGATCTTCGTCATGGGCGGGCTGACCGGGGTGATGGTCGCCATGGTGCCGTTCGACTGGCAGGCCCACGACAGCTATTTCATTGTCGCCCACCTGCACTACGTCCTGATCGGCGGGATGGTCTTCCCCCTGTTCGCCGCCATCTACTACTGGACCCCGATGTCCAGCAGCCGACCGCTGAGCGAGCGGTGGGGCAAGTGGATCTTCTGGTTGATGTTCGTCGGCCACAACGTGACCTTCATGCCCATGCACCTGACCGGCCTGATGGGCATGCCGCGCCGGGTGTATACCTATCTGCCGGATCGGGGCTGGGACCTGCCCAACATGATCTCGACCGTCGGCTCCTTCATGTTCGGCGTGGCGGTCCTGCTGTGGGTCGTCGACATGATCCGCAACTTCCGTCCCTTCGGAAACAAGGACGCGGGCAATGTCTTCGGCGGGCCGGGGCTGGAGTGGCTGCCCTCCGGACGCTATTCGCTGCGCTCTGTCCCGGTGATCAAGAGCCTGTATCCCGTCTGGGACCAGCCCGAGCTGGCGCGCGATGTCGAGGCCGGGCGCTACTTCCTGCCAGGCGCGCCGCGCGGCGAGCGCGAGACGATGATCACCAGTCCGATCAACGCCGAGCCGCAATATCTGCAACGCATGCCTCGGCCGTCCAGCTGGTATGTCTGGGGCGCGATCTTCACGGCCGGTTTCTTCCTGATCCTGACGATCCAGGCCTATCTGGTGTCGGTCATCAGCGGCGTTCTGGCCATCTACTGCATTCTCAAATGGTGCTGGGGACTGGATCGGCCCAGCGGCCCGGCGACGGTGGATGTGGGCGGCGGCGTGCGGTTGCCGACCTATGTCTCCGGCCCCAGCAGTCATGGCTGGTGGGCCATGGTCATCACCCTGATCGTGTCGGGCATGGTCGCGATCATGGCCTGTTTCTCCTACGTCTTCCTGTGGAGCCGGCGGCCGGATCTGTGGCAGGCGCCGCCGGAGATCGGCTCGCTGCCGCTGACGCTGGGCCTGCTCGCTGCCGCCGGGATCGGCGCATGGGCTTCGCAAGGCGCGCTGAAGCTGGGTCGGCCGCGCAGCGCCGGCATCGCCGCGGTTCTGATGCTGGTCGCAACCTTGGCGGCGGGCGGCGCCTTTGCGGCGGAGGCCTCGGCCTGGTGGAACTGGGGCCTGCGTCCCGACGCGTCCAGCCAGGGCGCGACCGTCTATGCACTATTGGCCTGGCAGGGGACGTTCGTCGGTATCTCGCTTTTGATGGGGCCGTTCGTCCTGCTGCGTTGGTTGTGCGGACTGGTGTCGCCCCGTCATCCGGCGACCTTTGAAGTGGTCGCCCTGTTCGTGGCCTTCACGGCGGTTCAGGGAGCGGCGACGACCCTGCTGATCCGCCTGTTCCCCGGCGTGGGCGCATGAGGTTCTGGCTGCTGATGCTGGGCGGCCTGCTGATCTGGGCCGCCCATTTCCTGGGCCTGTATCTGCTGTCGAGCACCAGCGACGTGGCGCGTGACGACGCCGGGGCGTGGAACGGGGCGGGGCTGGGCTTCAGCCTGATCTGCCTGATCGCCATCGCCGGTCTGTGCTGGCGTTGCATCGTCTGGCTGCGAACGAAGCCCACGGACGAAACTCGCGCCTTCGGCCTCCGGCTAGGGGTAGCCGGTGGTCTGCTGGGGGGGATCGGCGTCGTGTTCCAGACCTTGATGTTGCTCACGCCGGCTTGAGGGTCAGTTGGGTCAATGAGCGCTGTCACGCTAACGGCGGTGAGCGGCAACTTCCCCAGCCCGACGAAATATTATGCGACGACGACAACCCACGCCGCGTCGGCTCGGGCGCGACAGCGTCGGAGCGTAGATCTGCTGATGAGATGTCTCCACGTGTAGAAGGTATTTTAGATCGCCGCGTGGGTGGTCAGAAAGCGCTGAGCTGAGGCTTGGGTCTTAAACAGCGGCTGCTGTCGCTCTCGTCGTCGGATCGGCAGATGAGAGTTCTCCGCTTCCAACAAGCAGAGGGCCACAGGCGCATTGAGCCTTAGCCATGGTCAGCCTGCCCGATCCTTGCAGGTTCGTTCTGTCATTCCTTGAGATAATTTTAGGGCTGTCGCGGGTTGGCGGCAGACCGTCGTGCAAGACGTTCATCTTTGGCATGAATTGAATACGCGACGACATCAGTCTTGTTGGAACCCGTCAGGATCAAGGCCTGCAGAATCGAGCATACAGGGCGATCACGAGATAGCAGACCACCGGGATGACGAGCGCGATTCGCAGCGTCGAGATGTCCGCAACGAAGCCGGTGAGCGGCGGGATGATCGCCCCGCCGACGATGGCCATGCATATAATCCCGGAGCCTTCGGCCGCCCGCTTGCCCAGATCGGCGGAGGCCAGGGTGAATATGGTCGGGAACATCACGGCGTTGACCAGGCCGACGGCGAGTAGCGCATAGCCGGACAGGGCGCCGGTCGTGAACACCGACAGCGCGATCAACAGAACCGCGCCGAGTGCGACGCTCGCCAGGACTTTCCACGGGGCGATAAACCGCATGACCCAGGCGCCGAAGAACCGGCCGATGAGGGCGCCGCCCCAATAGAGGGCTAGACGCTCGCCAGCACCTTGGGCTGGGAGCGCCAGGGTGTCGGCCTGCATCAGGTAGTTAGTCATCAGGCTAGCGACGGCGACCTCGGCGCCGACGTAGACGAAGATACCAAGAGCGCCAAAAGCGAAGCGTGGTCGCCTCAGCAGGTTGAAGGCGCTGAGGAAGCCGATGGTCGGCGCCCGTCCCTCGATAAGCCGGTTGCGATTGAGCCAGACCACGCCTGCGACGACGGCCAGGGCCACGGCGATGCCAATATAGGCGTTGGTGATGACGGCGGACTCCACGGCGCGGTAGGCGGTCAAGGCTGGTCCGCTCAGGTCAGACGCGCTCACCGTCGCCAGCGATCCTAGGATGAAAGTGGCCCCGACCCACGGGAAGATAGTGGTGCCGAGCGAATTGAAGGCCTGGGCGAAGGTCAGGCGGCTTGGCGCCGTCCGCGGCTCTCCCAGCATGGAGATCAGAGGATTGGCCACGACCTGGACCAGCGTCACCCCAGAGGCGAGCACAAACAGGGCGCCGAGGAAGGCCGCGAAAAGCCCGGACCCCGCCGCCGGAATGAACAGCAGACAGCCAGCCATCATGATCACCAGGCCGACGACGGCCCCGCGCATATAGCCAACCTTCTGGACGAGGGCGGCGGCGGGCAGGGAGACAATGAAATAGGCGGCGAAGAAGGCCGTCTGGATCAGCATTGCCTGGAAATAGTTGAGCTCAAACAGTTCCTTCAGCTTGGGCACCAGCACGTCATTGAGACTGGTGATGCCGCCGAAGATGAAGAACAGGCCGAAGACGAACCACTGCAGATAGCCGACGTTCCCCCTCGGGCGGCTGGCCGAGGGGATGGTGTCATTGCCGGGCGTGGCGATCATGGGGCTCTCCAGTCAGATGCAGGCGACCTGTGGGGCAAAACATGGTTTCAGGGCGCCATCGGCGCCGCTTCGGACAGGGCGTTCGGGTAGCGGTCCAGCAGAGCGCGGGTGACCCCGTTCGTCCAGCCAAAACCGTCCTGCAGCGGATATTCCCCTCCGCCGCCCGGACGTTGTTCCTCGACGTCGTATTTCTCGAGCATCTTGCCGGTCTCGCGGTAGACACAGTCAACCGTTCCGAGCCAGCGCGTGGCGATGGTCTGGGCCGTGGCGCGATGCCGGTAATCGTCGAGCCCCGAAATCGCGACCCACTGGAGCGGCGCCCAGCCATTGGGGGCGTCCCATTGCTGGCCGGTGTTGAGGGCGGTCGCGCGCAAGCCGCCGGGGGCGATCAGGACGGCCTCGGCCTGGCGCGCCGTTGCACCGGCCTGGTCGCGGCTCGCCCAGCCCGTGAACAGGGGATAGAGGCCCGCTGCCGAGACGCTCGACGTCATCCGGCCGGTCCGGCGATCCCAATCTCCGAAGCGGCGTTCCGAAGCGCTCCAAAGGTAGCGGTTCATGGCGCGTTTGCGGGCTCCCGCGCGGCGATCGAAGTCGCGCACGCAGGCGCGCTCGGCCAGCGCCCGGCAGTGAGCGGCGATGGTCCGCTCCAGGGTCCACAGCAGGCTGTTCAGGTCGATCGGCACGATCTCGGTCGTGTGGAGGGTGGCGAGGTTCTGCGGGTCGTCGAACCAGCGTGAGCTGAAATCCCAGCCGCTCTCGGCGCCTGAGCGCAGGTCGCGATAAACCTGCGCGGCGGGCCGCCCCTCAGCCTCGCGGGCCGTGGCGACGTCCTCGGCCCAGCTTTCGTCACGAGGCGTGTCGCGGGCGTCCCAGTAGCGGTTGAGCAGGGCTCCGTCCGGCATCCGCACGACGTGGTCGCACGCGCCGGTCGCCTCGACGCAGTCGGCGCCCTTCATCCAGAAAGCGTATTCACCCTGCAGGGCCATCAGCTGGGCCCGGCGGCTTTCAGCGTCCTTTCGGTTGGACAGTCCGACCATGAGGGCGAAGAAGGGCGGTTGCGACCGGCTCAGATAATAGGTTCGCGCGCCGTTCGGGATGTGGCCGTGGGCGGCGATCAGGGCCTCGAAGTTCTCCAGCATGGACTCGATGAGCGGCTGCTGGCCGTCGGCTTTCAGGCCCAGCATGGTGAAATAGCTGTCCCAATAATAGATTTCGCGGAAGCGGCCGCCGGGAACGACATAGGGCGCCGGCATGGCCAGGGCCGAGGAGCCCGGCTCGGGCGTCAACGCCGGCCTGGTGAGAATGGGCCAAAGAGCGGCGATGTGCGCCTTCATAACCAGGCCTTGCGGCACGGGCGGCGTGTCCGGCGCGGGCGTGTCTCCGGGGATGACGAAGCGGGCCTCGACGAAGGCCTTCAGCGCCGTGGCGTCGGTCGGCGGCGAAGCGGCGTAATCGGCCATGATCCGGTCGACAGGCATGCGGGGCACGGCGTCGACGAAGGTCTTCCCGTCCGGGAAAATCCTCTGCGACTGAACCGCCTCGAACAGCGGACCGTAGAGATCGGCCGGGGTCTGATCGGGTGCACGCGCCGCAAGACTTGAGGCGGCCAGGGCGACCAGCAGCAGGCGTCCAAATGGGGGTTTCGCGAAACGCATCGTCGAGATCTCCAATTTGCGGGCAAGAACGCCAGGTTTCTGAACGGAAAAGACGCCCTCCGTTCGACAGGAGACGAATGAAGGGCGAGGCTCAGGAGGCGGGGGGAGGCGCTTGTCGGGGGGAGCCGAGATGGCGGTCGAAGAAGCGGGCGATCAGGCCGTAGGCCTCCTTCGATTCCGGCAACTCAGGCCAGACAAAGAAGGCGTGCCCCAGACCGTCGAACAGGAAGAGCTCGGACTCGACGCCCACAGCGGCCAGACGCCGGTGCATGGTGGTCAGGGTCGAGGCCGCGAAGTCGCGCCCGCCGGCCAGCAGGAGGGTAGGGGGAAAGCGCGCGATGACGGCGTCGTCGGTCACCGGGTAGGCCTCTGCGTTGTCCAGTTGGACGCCGTCCATATAGGGATTGGGGATGCCGATGTTATCGACGGCGGACGGTGGCGGGGCGGTTCCGCCGGTCGTCGCCTGGCCCAGAAAGACGCTGTCCCCGCCATAGCCCGAGCCGGTGCCGCAGAAGGTGCCGATGGCGCCGGGCGTCGGCAGGTCGTGAGTCTGGAACCAGGCCGTGGCCTGGGCGACGACGACGCCGCCGGCGGAGCAGCCGTACAGGCCGATGTTTTCCGGGCGGTAGGTTTTCAAGAGTTCGCGATAGACGGCTGCGACATCTTCGGACGCTGCGGGATAGCGGTGCTCAGGCGCGAGGCGATAATCGACGGCCACCACCTTGATCCGTCCGACGGAGGCGATTGGAATGGCCTCGACCAAGGCGCCGCTGCCCGATCCCCACATCCAGGCCCCGCCGTGGACATTGATCAGGACGCGATCCGCGTTTTGCTCTGACACGCCTTGCTTGGGGACGACGATATCGACCGGCACGCCGCCCAAGGTCTGACGGTCCTCGCGGGTGGCGTAGAGGGCTCTCACCTCGGCCAGGCGTGCGTCATTGTAGCGGCCGTAGTGGTCGCGCGCCTTGGCGATATCGTCGCCGAACACGAAAGGCGGCTCGTGCATCAACCGACCGGCGAGAACTCGCGCCTCCGGGCTGGCGAAGTTGGAATAGGGCAGAACGATCGGGGGGAGACGCGCGGTGGACGGGTCGTCGAGGACAGCGGTGGTCTGCGCCACGGCCGGCGAGGTCGTCATCAGCAGCGCCAGGGCGGCGCAACAGGTGCGGATCAACATGGCGACATCTACTCCTTTATCGGGACAGGTCCGACCGTGCGATGCGGGCCAGAACGTGTGCGCTGGGCTTGATCGTCCGCTTGAACGTCGTGCGATCCACCGAGACCAGGCCGAACTTGGGACCATAGCCCGAGAACCATTCGAAATTGTCCAACAGGGACCAATGCAGGTAGCCGATCACCGGCACGCCGTCGGCCCGCGCCGTCAGGACGGCCGCCGTGGCTGCGGGGATGAAGCGGGCGCGTTGGGCGTCGTCGTTCGTCGCCAACCCGTTCTCGGTCACCAGGATCGGCACGCCGGTGCTCTCATGAGCGTAACGGATCGTCGCCCCGATCGCCTGCGGATAGAACTCGTCGCCCGTCTGGGTCTGTTCCGTGTCTTTGGGCGTCGGCAAGGGCCCCTCGGCGCCGATCAGGCTGCGGCCATAGGTCTGGACGCCGAGGAAGTCGTCGTGGCGCGCCTCGGCGAAAAAGGGCGCGTAGACGGCGGCGCGCTTGTCTTCGATCTGACTGCCGGGGCCGACCGCCTGATCGTCCGGGATCGCCAGCGACAGGCCCACCGGCAGATCCGATCGCACCGTCTTGATGGCCTGGCGGACCAGGCGGTGCGCCTCGAGCACGGGCGCGACCATGGCGGCGGCGTGCCCGGCGTTCATCAGCGAGAACCGGTCCGAGCCGCTGGCCTTGGCCGCCTCCGCCAGCATGGCGTCCATGATCGAACGCACGGCGGGGTCGGGCGTCTTTCCCCATTCGCCCAGAAGCTGGAGATTGGGTTCGTTGAAGGTGACGACGTGGCTGATCTGGTCGCCCATGTGCCGGACCACCCGCTCGCAGTGGCGGGCGAAGGTCGCGGGTGCGTCCGGATGGAACCAGCCCCCCTTTGCGGCGAACCAGCGGGGCGAGGTGAAGTGGCTCAGAGTCACCACCGGCGCCAGGCCCGCCTCGCGACAGGCGGTCACAATACGGCGGTAATGCTCGAGCGCGGCCAGGGACACCTGGCCCTCGGCCGGCTCGACGCGCGACCATTCGACGGAGAAACGGTAGGCATTGAGGCCCAGGGAGCGAACGATCTCCACGTCTTCACGCCAGCGTTCGAAGCTGTCGCAGGCGTCGCCTGACGGTTCGCTGAACAGGGTGGGTTTGACCTGCTCCAGCAGCCAGATGTCGCTGGCGACATTGTTGCCCTCGACCTGGTGGCCCGCCGTGGCCGCTCCCCACAGAAAGGGTGCGGCGTTCGCGCGGCGGGCGTCGCGCGTCGGTGCGACGGCGGTCGCGGCAGCGCCGGTTCGGGGGGCGAAGGCCGCCGCGAGGGTTCCGGCCGCCAGAACGGCGCGTCGGTTGAGTGAGCGCATCAGAAGCTCCTGCTGTCGAGGACATCGTCTCCGAGGCGAAGACGCAACGCCTTCTTGTCGATCTTGCCGACGCTGGTCCGGGGCAGGGCGTCGATCAGGATGAGGCGGTCGGGCGCGGCCCAGCGACTGAGCTGTCCCGCCGCGACGAGAGGGGTCATGTGATCCTTGAGGGTTTGCAGCCGCGGCGTGCGGCCTTCTCTGGCGACGGCGAACACCACAGGCCGTTCGCCCCAACGGTGGTCCGGGGCGCCGACGACGGCAGCCTCGGCGATGTCGGGGTCCCGCAGGGCCAGATCTTCGATTTCGGCCGACGAGACCCACTCGCCTCCGGTCTTGATCACGTCCTTCAGTCGGTCCCGGATGACGAGGTCGCCCGCCGCCTCACGGGTGGCGACGTCCTGGGTATGGAGCCAGCCGCCCGACCAGAGAGCGGCGCCGGCTTCGGCGCTGTTCGGATAGGTTTGGGTGAGCCACGGCGCGCGCACCACAACCTCGCCCTGGGCGCCGGATTCGTCCGAGACGTTTTCGCCGTTCTCGTCCTGTAAGTGGACCTGGACCAGCGGGATGGGACGGCCGGCCCAGCGGCGGACCTGCTCAGGCGCGCGAGCGTCATCGTCCTCGTGGCGCGAGAGCGTCAGCACCGGACCGGTCTCCGACATTCCGTAGCCCGCCACGGCGGTGATCCCGACGGCGTCCGCCGCGCGGAGCAGCGATTCCGGCAGGGCCGATCCGCCGATGATGACGGTCCAAGGACCGAGCCGAGCGTCGGGTCCGGCCTCGTCCAGGATCATCTGCAGGATCGTCGGCACGCAGTGCGAATAGGTGACACCTTCGTCCCGCTTCAGGGCCAGCAAGCGCGCCGGGGCGTAGCGGCCGGGATAGACCTGTTTCAGCCCCAGCAGGGTCGCGACATAGGGCAGACCCCAGGCATGGACATGGAACATCGGTGTCACCGGCATATAGACCGACCCGCGCCACAGACCCTGTTCGCAAGGCTGTTGGCCCATGGCCAACCCGACCGCCAGGGTATGGAGGACCAGTTGCCGATGGCTGAAGGTCACGGCCTTGGGCAGGCCTGTCGTTCCGGTGGTGTGGAAGGTGGTGGCCAGGGCGTTCTCGTCGAAATCGACGAAGTCGTAGGTGTCGTCCCCCGAGGCCAGAAGCGCCTCGTAGTCGCCGAGGCTGTCTTCGACGGAGGCGGCCGTGCCGTCATGGCAGGTGATGACGACACAGTCTCCCGGCAGCGCCGTTCGCAACGCTTCAAGTTCGGCGACGAAGTCCGCGTGGACGATTAGGGCGCGGGGCCGAGTGTCGCTGAGGGTGTAGGCGATCTGGTCGCGTGACAGCCGCACGTTCACGGTCTGCAGGACGGCCCCCATCATGGGGATGGCGAAATAGGCCTCAAGGTAGCGATGGCTGTCCCAGTCCATGACGGCGACGACATCGCCCGGCTCGACCCCGTGTTCGGCGAGGACGGCCGCCAGGCGTCCGACGCGATGCGACAGCGCCTCATATCCGTGGCGGCGCCCGTCGGACCCGACGATCTCCTGACCGCTCCGGGCGTCCAGGGCGCTGTGCAGCAGATGCCGGATCAGCAGCGGATAGGCGTAGGCCTCCGGCGCCGGATGGGCGAAGCGAAGCGCCATGGATCAGGGCGCCGGAGCGGGGGGCGGCATGACCTGCGTGGGCCGTTGCCCGGTCGTGGTCCAGGTCTGCAAAGCGTCGAAGGCGGCCCCCAACTGGGCCGGGGTGAAGCCGCAGTGCGCGATCCCTTCGAGGCCGGTTCCCGGCAGGGGCGTTTTGATCTCCGGAACAGTGATGGCAAGCAGGCGATCGGCGTTCCCAGCAGCCTCCGTCTTTCGGACGAGGCCTTCGAACTGGCTGTAGGGAACGAGGGAATCGACGCGATTGTGAAGCGCGACCAGAGGCGTGCTGAAGCGCCCTGTCGAACGCCGCCAGCGATCGGCATAGGCGACGGCTGCGGGATCCGCCTTGATACGGGCGATCTCACGGTTCAGCCGCTGGCTCTCCTCGGACGACAGGAGCGGACTGGCGTAGACCTTGGTCGAGTTGTCGTAGATGAAGCCGCCGAAGGTGGCGTTCATGTCGTCCATGCCGAGGCTGACGGTCATGATCGGGACGATCAAGGACGCCGGCTCGGGCGTCACGCCGGTGATCGAGGCGATCTTGGCGATGATCTGGTCTTCACGCCCGCCAGGGGTCTCGCGCGCCGCCTTGAACAGGGCGGCGATCGGGTCTGCAATCCGCTTCATTTGCAGGAAACGATAGGGATCGCCCAGCGCGCCGATGGCGCCGGCCGTGGTGGTCGAGAGGGCGGAACGTTGGATGTCCGTCTCTCCCGGCAAGGCGTATTCTGTGCCGTGGGTGTAGAAGTTGTAGAGCGCGCGCAGATCGATCAGCAGGCCGACCTCGTCGCTCCAGTTGTCGACCAGTCCGCATCCCGACAGGGCGCCCTTGAAGGCGGTGGGTTGCGTCTCGATGATCGCCATGACGATATTGCCGCCCATGGAGCCGCCGGCCACATAGGCGTCGGTGACGCCCATGCGACCGAGGAAGGCCCGCAAGCGAAGCGTGTTCTCCACGGCGGATTCCACGCCCACACCGGCCTTGTCGAAATCGCTGTGGGCGACGGCGAAGCCCTGGGCGTAGGCGCCCGTCATCAGGCCTCCGGAGGGGTCCTTCTCGACCGGGTCCTTCGACACGGCGATCGCGCTGCCGGGCACGGAATATCCGTGAGCGAAGACCAGGGCCTGGCCATTCCAGTTGGACGGCACGGCCATGGCGAAATGATCGCCGTCCAGCCGGCCGTTGACGGTGAAGCCGCCGTCGTCAAGCGTCCGGACATCGACGTCCGTCGCCTGCTGGGCCGTGGCGCGAGCGGCGAAGGCGGCCTGGGCCGGCTGCAGGTCGGCGTTGGCCGGGGTGCTGCAGGCGGCGCCCGACAGCAGGGCGGCGAACGCAAGGACCGCAAGCGCGCTCCCGCTTCGACCGAGCTTGGGCGTCATCGTCATGGCGGTCTCTCCTACCAGCTGTAGCGCAGGGTCACGCCGTATTGGCGCGGATCGCCGTAGGCCGCACCGACGAGACCCGTCGTGTTGTAGGTGGCGTTCGAGGTGACCCGATATTCCTCGTCGGTGACATTGGTCCCATAGAGCGAAAGGGCGACGTCCGACCCCGCGATATGTTCCCAGTCCACGCGAACATTGAGCAGGCCATAGGCCGGGATCACGCCGAAGGGTTGCAGGTCCGAAGCGACCTGCTGGTCATCCTGCCAGGCATAGGAGGCGCGCAGGCTGACGTCGCCGATCGTCGAGGGAACCGGCAGATAGAGCTTGGCGTCGAGGCTGTATTTGTTCTTGGGCACATACTGGAACGGGAAGCCGCTGCGATCGACGCCGAGGCCGTCGATGTATTTGTCGTAGGTCGCGTCATTGTAGGAATAGGTCGCCGTAAGCGTTAGGGGCGCGATGGGCTGGATGACGCCCTCGAACTCGAAGCCCTTGACCGTGGCCTCGGCAGCGTTGGTGATCAGCTGGGTATTGAACCCGCCGATCAGGGCGTAGTCGCTGCGCTGGATATCCTCATACTTCATGTAGAAGGCGGACAGGTTCGTGCGGGCCTTGATCCCGGAGCTCGACCAGTCGTGCTTCAGGCCGATCTCGCCGTCGGTGACGGTCTCGGGCCGGACCCGGAACAGGGGGCTTGTGGCGCTGACCAGCAGGACGGACGGGTTGATCCCGCCGCTCTTGTAGCCGTGGCGGCTGACGCCATAGATCAGGGTGTCCGGCGTGGCCTGCCAGTCCAGGCCGATCTGCCAGGTGTCGCCGTCGCTCTCGCCGTCGAAGGCGCGGCTGCAGTTGGGGAAGGCGAAGCCGGGGTTGGTCCCGCAGGCGTTGCCGAGTTGGGGGATGTAGATGCTGATGTCGCCGCCGAATTCGTCCCAGGTATAGCGATAGCCGGCGTTGGCGGTCAGCGTATCCGTGATCGCATAGGTGAACTGGCCGTAGACCGCCTTGGAGCGATCATTGGCATGGGCGCTGTCCTGAACCAGGCTGACGGCTCCAAGATTGGCGCGCTGGACGAACGTCAGGGGGGTGACTGTGGAGGTGTCGGAATAGAAGAGCCCGGTCTGGAAGGTCAGACGACCCAGCTCGATGCGGGCCTGCAGTTCTTCCGTCCAGGTCTCGTTATCGACATTCCAGCGGCCGGGAATGGCGCCGTTCAGGTCATTGATCACCAGAACCGAAGCGTCCCCGTCGGAGCCGAAGTCGGCACGGGTTCGGGTGTAGCTGACGACGTTCTTGAGGGTGACGCTGTCGTTGAGCCGGAACGTCGTGTTGTTCAAAGCCAGCAAAGTCCGGCTGACGTTTTTGGTGTCGGCGCTCAGCGCGATACGGTCGTTGCCACGGGCCTGCTGGGCCGCGAGCAGCGGATTGAGCAATGCGGCCGCCGGGCCGGCGGGGTTGACGGCGAGCAGCACCGTCCCAGGTCCGTTCTCGTCGATGTCCACATAGTTGACGGCGGTATAGCTGCTGATGCGGTCGTTGGGCTGGAACAGCAGACCGGCGCGCAGACTGAAGTTGTTGCGGTCGTTATAGTCCTTGCCGGTGTTGACGTCGGTGACGAAGCCTTCACGCTTGTCGAACTGGCCGGCGAGCCGAAGAGACAGTGTCTCGCTGAGCGGAAGGGTCACGGCGGCGCGGGCCGAGCGGCGCTCAAGGTCGCCGACCGTCGCTTCGATATAGCCGTCCGGCGCAAAGCCCGGCTTGACCGGATCGAGCAGCACGGCGCCGCCGGTGGTGTTGCGGCCGAACAGGGTGCCTTGCGGACCTTTCAGGACCTGGATGGACTGTAGGTCGAACAGAAGGCCGGGACCGCTGGCGGTTGAGGGCACCTCGGCGAAATAGGCGACGACGCCCGGTCCGCCGCCAGTGCCCAGGCTGCCGATGCCGCCGATGCCGCGGATCGTGTAGTTTTCCTGGTTGCGGTTGGTATTGCCCACGACGCTGAGTGAGGGGGTGAAGTTCTGCAGATCGGTGCCGGTCTCGATGCCACGCTGACGCAAGCCCTCCTGGCTGAAGGCGGTGACGGCGACGGGCACCTTCTGGATGTTTTCCTCAGTGCGACGGGCGGTGACGACGACTTCGTCGAGCGTGGTCGCTCCCGGTTCAGTTTGTGGTTCGGCCGTTTGGGCCAGGGCCGGCGCAGCGGCGAAGGCCAGCGCGAGCGCACTTGCGCCCATCATGATGGTTTGCCGCATCGCGGTCCCCTTTCCCTATGTAAGCGGCCAGCTTGTCGCCGGCTCATCTGTGTCCGTTGACCGAACGTGGGGATTAAGACCGAGGCCATTTCCGCCGTCAACAAACTTTATTGGCGATAAAATAAAGAAGTGATCCATATAGCGTCGGAGCCGCGATGGCAGTATCAGAAAGGTCGGATTTCAACCGGCGCACCATGACTGACATCCTCTCCCCGTCTTCGACATCAAGGTCGAACCTCAAGCCGACGAAGCGGCCGCGCCGGCGTCCGCAATCGGAACGGCGCGAGGAAACGACGAACACGATCCTGGACGCCGCCGAAAAACTCTTCGCCCTACACGGTCGCGACGGGGTTACGCTCAAGGCGATCGCGACGGCCGCCAGTGTCGATACGGCGCTGATCCACTACTATTTCGGGGACAAGGATGGGGTCTTCCGGGCGGTGTTCGCCCGCCGCGCAGGCGAGGTGAATGCCGCGCGGATCGCGGCCATGGACGCCTATGAGGCGCGGGTCGGTGAGGCGACTACGATCGAAGGCGTCCTCGATGTCTTCCTGCGTCCCATCTATGAAATGGTGATCGAGAAGGGCGAGGGCTGGGTCTATTTCGCCGCCATCGTCGGCCACGCCAACGCCTCGCACTTTGGCGGCAAGGACGTGATGGCCGAGAACTTCGATCCCATCGTCCAGCGCTTCATCGGCATGCTGAAGGCCCTGGCGCCCGACGCGCCGCCGGAGCGCATCTACTGGTTCTTCGATCTCGTCTCCTCCAGCCTGACCCATGGACTGGCCCAAACAGGCCGGATCGACGACGTTTCCGGCGGGCTGTGCAAATCTTCGGATCTCGCGTCTGTGTTGGAGACGATGATCGCCGTCTTCAGCGTAGGGTTCGGGTCGGTTAGCCGCTGAATCCGGATAGAGACCCGCCTTCCATTCGCTGGAGATCAACGGCTAGTCGAAGTCGGATGTCGCCTTTCTGTTGCGAGTTCAACTTCCGCTCCTGGCGCCTTACGGTGATGCCCCGAACATCGATCATGCCAAATATACTACTGCGGCCGGTGCGTGTTCCCGCACCCAACGATCACAACACCCCCGTCGCGAAAGCGCCGGGGGTGTCGTCGTTTGTGGTCCGAGGACGCTCGCCGAACCAGGCCAAGATCGCGTCGAGCACCAATAGATGCCGGGACGCAACAAAACCGCGATTAGCATTAGACAATCACCGCAGATGACGCTGCGGCGCGGACAGCACTCAATGAAATGTGAAATTCCCCAACGCTAGTCGTGCAGATTGCCGGGAAGCCGGATTTCCACAACTGACCCTCGCCCGATCGCCGCCCCGTAATAAGCCGATCCGCCGTGGGCCTCGGCGATGGCGCGCACGACCGCTAGGCCCAGGCCCGTGCCGCCGGTGTCGTCCGAGCCGTGCTTGAAGGCGGTGAAGACGGATTGGGTCATGGGGTCGGGCAGACCGGGGCCGCTGTCCTCGACGGTAATGATGGCGAAGCGGTCATCGACAGTCACGCTGACGGCGACAGGCCCGGGATCGGCGTGGCGGCGGACGTTTTCGAGCAAGGCCAGAACAGCCTGCTGGATACGGTCGCCGTCGCAGACGACCGGAGTGGACGGCGTCGTCCAGGTGATGGGGTAACCCTCGGCCTCGGCTTCGGCGCCGACCAGGGCGCGGACGTCTTCCAGCCGCTTGCCCAGGTCCTGTGGCGTCAGGCGCAGTTGCAGTCGGCCGCTGTCGGCCAGGCTGACGACGCGCAGATCCTCGATCAGGCGACCCAGGGCGTCCACCGGCTTGAGCAGGGTCAGGATCATCTCGCGGTCCAGCGGCAGCACGCCGTCGGCGGCCGCTTGCAGACGGCCCTTCACGATGGTGACGGGCGTTCGCAGCTCGTGCGCGATGGAGGCGTTCCAGGTCGTCATGTCGGCGGCCAGAGCCTCCAGCCGCTGGGCCATCAGGTTGAAGTCGTCCACTAGGTCGGCGGTCTCGGACATGGAGCGATCGCCGGCTGCGGCGCGGGCGGACAGGTCGCCGTCGGCGATGGCGCGGGCGGCGCCGGACAGGGAGGCGAGGGGCAGGACGATGCGCCGGGCTAACTGCAACCCAGCGAAGGCCGCGCCGATCAGGGCCAGGACTGCGGCCGAGGCCAGGGCGACATAGTCCACCGGCTGGGGATGCCAGGCCTGGGGCGAGGCCACCGCATCGGGGTAGTTCTCGAACACCCAGCCGTAGAGCGCAAAGGCGCCGGCGGCGCTGAGGCCCAGCACGGCCAGGGTGACCAGGGCCATGCGCACGGCGATGCGGGGACCCAGGGCGCGGGCGGCCCTCATGGTACAGCCTCAAGGCGATAGCCCACGCCGCGTACGCCGACGAGGACATCGCCGCCGCCGGCCTTGCGCAACTTGAGCCTCAGCTTGCTGAGATGGCTGTCCACCGTCCGGTCCAGCACCTCGTCGCCATTCAGGCAGGCGTCGGCCAGTTCGGCGCGCGAGAAGACCCGCATCGGATAGCGGGCCATGTGGGCCAGCATGCGGAACTCGGTCAGGGTCAGGGGAATGCGTTGCGTGCCTTCGGCCCCTCGCCACTGGACGATATGGGCCTCCAGATCGATCTCAAGCGGTCCCAGGCGAATGACCCCGCCCTGGCCCGAACCGCCGCTGCGCCGCAGGATGGCCTGGGCGCGGGCCACGACCTCGACCGGATTGAAGGGTTTGACGACATAGTCGTCGGCCCCGATGCGCAGCGCCTGGAGCTTGTCGATGTCCTGGTCCAGGGCGGTGATCATGATGACCGGCGTCTCGCCCCTGCGCCTCAGTTCGCCCAGGACGCTCCAGCCATCGACGCGCGGCATGCGCACGTCCAGCAGCACCAGGTCAGGCCGAAGGGTGGCGTGCAGGTCCAGAGCGATCTGGCCGTCCATGGCGCGCACGGTGCGAAACCCCTCGCGCACGAAATAGGCGTCGAGCACGGCGGCGATCTCGGGCTCGTCTTCGGCGATGATGACCAAGGCGCTCATTAGGTCTCCACGACATCGCGCGGCAAAGGGCGGCGGTCCAGCCTAGATGGGGTGTCTCCATGATTTCTCCATGAAGTCCACACGAACGCCCCACGGCGACGTGCGAAGCGGCGTCGATCCCGAAGCCGATTTTGAGAGCCGATGAAATTCAACGCCCACCAGATCTTCGTCGCCGCCATGACCGCCGTGAACGTTGCAGTGCTCGCCGCCTGCGGCGCGTTCATTGTGGCCATGCTGTGAGCAGCGCTAGCCTGCGCTGGGCGCGGATCGCGGCGGCGGCGAGCTTGATCGCGCTGGCCGTGGGGTGCGCCAAGCCGGCCGAACCGCCTGCGCCGCCACCGCCCCCGCCGCCCTCGATCCGACTGGACGACAGCGTGGCGCAGGCGGCGTCGGTCTATCTGGTTTTCATGCGCGACGCAGCGACGTTCGACGGCGGTTTCGCCGACGCCGATGCGGTGCAGGCGGCGTTGCAGCGCGGCGCGACCTATAACGCCGACCAGCTGGCGCGTGGCCTTGTGGCCTATGGTGCGGTGCTGGCGATGCAGTCGCCTGATTTCGTCGCGGGTGTGCGAGCCTATGCAGCCGACCCGGCGCAACGACGCGAAATTCTGGGTCGCCTGGCGGCCGACCCCGCCTATGCCGCGACATTTCCCGGCGCCGATGCGGCGGCGGGCCTGGTCGTCGAGGTTATGGAAGAGGCCGCCGTCGCCATCGAGGCCGCGTCGGACCGGGTCGAAGGTGACGCCTATACGATCCAGGAACGCAACGACCCGCGCCGTCGCTGGGCGGGCCAGCCCGTGGCGGATCGGCCGGGGCGGTTGGAGCGGGCGAAACTGGCGTCTGAGGCGTCTCGACCGGCGTCCCAAGACGAGAGCGCCCTGTTGCTGACGGCCGCCCATGCCGAGCCGTCTCGCACGCCCGCCTCGCTTCGGTCGGCGCCCTATACGCCGGCGGTGACGCGGTCCTTGAGCATCGCTGCGCGGGCCTTGCTGGGCGAAAGCGTGACGGATGACGGGGGTGACGGCGTGCTGCAGGATCCGAACGCGACCTTCTGCCTGCAGATGTCCAAGCTGAACCTGTTCCAATGTCTGGCCGCCGCCAAGCCCAGCTATGAGGACATGTTCTGCATCGGTCGGCACGTGGTCAGGGACCTGGCCGACTGCACGCGCACGGCCGTCAGTCCTGCGTCGAACTGAGAACCGGCGGGCGTCGATATTGAGGCGTCCACCTCAGCGTGACGCCGATGGTGCGGGGGCGCAGGGGGGTGACGGCCTGAGCGTCGGGCAGGCGGAAGGGGTCGCTGTAGGCGAAGGTGTTGGCCTCGGTGTCGAACAGGTTGTCGACAAACAGGGTCGCGGTCCAGGGCGAGGCCGCCACGCCCAGAGCCAATCGGCCCGTGCCATAGTCGCCCATGCGGTGTTGCTGGCGTCCGTCGAAGGTCAGACGCGATGAGCCGACGTAGGACAGGCCGCCGTCGGCGAGCAGATGCAGGCGATCCCCCAGAGGATGACGCCAGGTGAAGCCCAGGTTGGCCGAAGCCTTGGGCACGCCGGGCAGACCGGCGTCGCGCCGGGAATCGAACTGATCGCTTGGATCGGTGATGCGGGGATCGGCGACGAGGCCGTTGGCGAACAACTCCAACGTCTCGGTCGGTTTCCAGTTCGCCTCGATCTCGAACCCCAGATCGGCGCCGTCGCCGACGTTGACGACATAGGCCAGACCGCTGGGCAGGAACTGATCGCTCTGCACGTCGCGCCAACGCGCGGCGTAGACGGCGGCGCGGACGCGGGCGCGTCCCCCGGCTGAGCGATATTTGGCGCCGAACTCCAGGTTCCACAGCGAGTCCCGCTGGTATTCGCGCGCCGGTGAGTCCGCCAGGCCGCTGAAGTCCTGGCCGATGACGCCTGCTGTGTTGAAGCCCCCGGCGCGGTGACCCTGGCTGATCTGGGCCGACAGGTTCAGACGTTCGCTGGGCTGCCAGGCGAGACCGATCTTGGGCGTCAGGCCGGAGGAGACTCCACGCCCGTCGAAGGCGCGCTTGCGTGAACCCTGGCGCACCTCCGAGGTCGTCTCATAGTCGAGGGCGTAATAACGGGCGCCGGCGGTCAGGGTCAGTTTTTGCGTCAGGTCCAGCGACGCCTCGCCATAGACGGCGGCCTCGTCCAAGCTGTCGCGGCGAGCTTCGGAATAGACGGCGCGGGGCTCCGGTGTCAGGGCGGCTAGGATGGGGTTGGTGCGGGTGGTGCTGGACGACACCAGGCCGCCGGCCAGCCAGCGCCAGCGACCTACGTCGGGCGAGGCGAAGTTGGCTTCGCCGACGACCAGATGAATGTCCTTGTTCTCGTCCAGGGCGCCGATCCGCCAGGGCGAGCCGAAACGGCGCAGAGCGCTGGAGGCGTCGTATCGGCTCTTGAACCCATGTTCGACCACCGCGAGCGAGGCGTTCATATGCCCCCAGGCGCCTCGACCTTCCAGCGTCAGCGAGGCCTGATCGAAGCGGTTCTGGTGGGGTTCGCGCACCAGGTTCGCGCGGCGCAGCGGGCCCAGGCCGCGATACACATAGTGGGTGTCCTCGGTCACGATCGACTGGTGAACGACGCCCGCTCGCGCGGTCCAGCCGGGCGCGATCGCCAGCGCCGCCGATACACGTCCGCCACGTCGCGTGCCGTCGTTGACCCGACGCAGCTTCAGTTCGACGTCGTTGATATAGCCGCTGTAGGTCTCGCCATAGATAGCCGCCCGGATCGCCGCGCGATCCCCCGCCAGCGGCAGGTTGGCGATCAACGAGTAGTCGGAGTTCGACCCTCCGCCCCTGGTGTGGGAGCGGGAGAGGGCGACGGACAGGTCTTCCTGACCGAACTCGGGCGCTCGCGTCACGATGCGGACGACGCCGCCAATGGGGCCGGTGCCATAGAGCGTGCCCTGCGGGCCGCGCAAAACCTCGACCCGGTCGATGTCGATCAGTTTCAGATCGGGGTCCGGTGCGCTGTAGGTGACGGGCGTCAGGTCAAGATACAGGCCCACGGTCGATTGGGTCAGGCCGGTGAAGACTCCATCGGATACGCCCCGCAGCAGGATCTTGTTACGGCCGGGGCCGAGGTTGGTCACCGTCATGCCCGATACCAGGCTGTCTAGGCCCTGCATGCCGGTGACGCCGGAACGGGCGATGCGATCGGAGGCGACCGCCGTCATGGCCGACGATGAATCCTGAATCAGCTCCGGCCGGCGAGGGGCGGTGACGATGACTTCGCTGACCTGAGCCACGTCTTCGGTGGGTGCGAGGCGAGGGGGTGTGCTTCGCGCGGGCGGCGGGGTCGTTGGTGAGGAGGCGCGGGACGGCGCACGGCTGATGATCACGGCGCCGTCGGCCCGGATGATATGGCGACATCCCGATCCTGCCAGGATGCGGGTCAGGGCGGTATCCAGCGACATGCGGCCATGAAGCGCCGGGCTGGTTCCCGCGCAGGCGCTCAGACTGCCGCCCAGAGACACGCGCGCCTGGAGCGCCAGGTCGAGCAGTGCGCCATCGACGGATTGGCGGGGGACGTAGAAGTCTAGCGTTCGGCCGTCGGCAGCCTGCGCCGGCGCCGACAGGGCCGTCGTCAAAAGCAGCCCAAGGCTGGGGATCAGGGCGGCGGCGCGTGACCGGGGAAGGCCGGATTTTGGAGGCCGCCTGGCCTCAGCGGGCGCCACGCGCGCTGAGGCGAACTTCGGACGTCGAGGCCTCGACGCGAAAGGGTGCGAAATCCTGGAGCTGCTGCAACATCACGGCCTCGTCGCCTACACGCAGGGCGCCGGTGAAACGCAGCGCCTGAACGGGCGTCGATAGCACGACTGGCTTGTCGAGATAACGCGAAAGATCGTCGGCCACATCGCTCAACGGACGGTCACGATAGACCAGTACGCCGCTGCGCCAGGCCGAGGCGCGATCCGGTGAGACGTTGCTCATGCGCGGCGCCGCTTGGCCCCGCTGTTCCAGGGCCTGGCCTGCGGTCAGGCGCACGGGCGTCGCGGCGTTGGCGGGGGTCACGGCGACAACACCGCGCTGGACCGCGACGGCGAAGTTGCCGCCATGGTTCAACACGTTGAAGGCGGTGCCCAGCACCTGGACCTGATGATCGCCGGCGGCGACCACGAAGGGATGGGCAGGATCGTGGGCGATGTCGAAGGCGGCTTCGCCTTCGGCCAGGGAGACCGACCGCCTGTTGTCGTCGAAGCGGACGTTCAGCGTGGAATGGCGGTTCAGATAGACGTGCGAACCGTCCTCCAGAGCGACCGAAAGCGGTGCGTCGGTGGTGGCGTAGGTTTGGCCGTTAGGTGTCATCCAAAGCCACAGGCCGACCGCCAAGGTGACGCTGGCGGCGATGCCCAGGCCTGCGCCTAGCCAAGGCACGCGACGGCGGGCGCGGCGTTCGCGGGCGGCGGACAGGTCGACGACGGGCGCAGCCGGGATCGGGGCTACGTTTGCTGCATCCAGATCAACCCAAAGCCGTTCGACGGCGTCATAGGCGTGCGCATGGGCGGGCGAGACCTCCAGCCAGGACTGGAAATCGAGCCACGCGGATTCGGGCGCCGTCTCGTCACGCAGGGTGACGAACCAATGCAGCGCCTTTTCCTTGATGTCGGTCTCTGCTGTCATCCGATCCCAGCCTGGAGTTCCGCCGTGCAACGGACTTCCTGATAACCAGACGTCGCCGCGAAGGCCGCACCTCCAGATTGATTCCCCAAAAAGGTGAAAAAGGCCGTCTTCATGGCTGAACCTTTCGGGCCAGAACGCGAAGGGCGTCCATCATGTGTTTCTCGACTGAGCTGCGCGAAACGCCCATCTGGGCGGCGATGTCGGCGTAGCTGACGCCGTCAAACTTGTGCAGGCGAAAGACCGTCTGGGTCTTGGGCGGCAGGGTCTCCAGAGCTACGACCAGGCGGGCCAGCCGTTCGCGACCCGCCACGACGGCCTCGGGGGAGGGGGCGGCGTCCAGATCTTCCGCCGCGCTGACCTCGTGATTGATTTGACGCCATTGGGTGTCGCGGTTGGTCGCCCGCTGGGTGGAGCGCCAACGGTCCATCAGCAGATTGGACGTCAGTCGGAAAAGGAAGGCGCGCGGATTGTCGGGCGGCGGATCTGGATCGAGCGCCGATACCTTGATGTAGACGTCCTGCAGCACGTCATCGACATCGCCGGATGCGCCGCCCAGCCGCGCCCGGCAGAACCGGGCCAGATCCTCGCGCTGCTCAAGATAGGCGGCGACCAGGGGATGCGCGGCGGGCGCGGTCAAACGGGCGAAATCCTCTCGTTCGGCCAAGGCAGGCCGTGACCCTCAATGCCGTGACGATTTTCCTGAGGCAAGGCCCGGTCGGCGGCGTCCTTGTCATGAAGCCGCCGTGCAGCGGCGACGAGCAGGACCCAGATGCGCGCGTTTGCAGGACACGACGGCACAGCGGCTCCGGCCTTTTTGGTCGGCTAGGGCGTCGTCATGTTCGACATCTGGCGCTCGGGCTTCATCCGCCGTCCCTTAAGCAGCTTTGTTGATCACGCCCCGCGCGCGGACGAGGTGGTATGGTTACCGGACTGCGGGTCGCATGCCTATGTGGCGGATCCGTTCGGGATCACGCGCGACGGGGTGCTGACCGTCTTCGTCGAGGCGTTCGACTATCATGTGCGCCGAGGCGAGATTCACTACCGCCAGTACGATGCCGACGACCGGCTGGTGGGCCAGGGCGTCGCCCTGACCGAGCCCTGGCACCTGTCCTATCCGACCCTGATCGAGGACGGCGGCGAACTCTACATGCTGCCCGAGGGCTACAAGAGCGGCGGGCTGATCCTGTATCGTTGCGTGCGTTTCCCGGACCAGTGGGAGGCGGTCGCGCGCGTCGGCGAGGCGGCGGCAATCGATGCGACGGTGGTGAAGCACGACGGCCGGTGGTGGATGTTCCACGCCCTGCCGGGGCCGGATGACCGGGCGATGCGCGAACTGCACGTTGCCTGGGCCGACAGCCTGACTGGACCGTGGACAGTGCACTCGTGCAATCCGGTGATGAGCGGGTTTCACACCTCGCGGCCGGGTGGTTCGGCCTTCGTGCACGACGGCGCCCTGCATCTGCCGGTCCAGGACTGCGCAGAGACCTATGGCGCGGCCATCAACCTGCTGCGGATCGACGCCCTAACGCCGGAGACTTTCTCGGCCTCGGTGGTGAAGCGTTTCGAGGCGGGCGATCTGATCGAAGGGTTCGCCGATGGTCTGCACACCCTGTCGGGCCATGGCGACGTCACTTTCATCGATGTGAAGGGCATCCGGCAGTCGCCGGCGGAGCCCTGGATTAAGGCAGGGTTCAAGGCGCGGCGGCTGTTGGGCCTGAATGGCCCGCGCGGTCGTCGCGCCACGGGCGCCGCCGTCCACCCCGGGATTTTCTCGACCGCTTCCGTTCGCAAGGAAGGCTAGACCATGCGTATCGCCGTCGTTCTGCCCCGTGGCTGCAGCTACTGCCCCGACAAGGCCAACTCGATGGAGACGGTGGTGCGAACCCTGTCGGCGCACAGCCGGCTGAACCGTTCGGTCACTCTGATCTGCGATGCGGGCGCGACGCCGCGTGCGGACCTGAACATGCTGACGGTGCCGGCCGGCCTGGGCCGCAAGGCGCGCAACGAAGCGGTGGCGACCATCCTCAAGGCGCTGTCGCCCGATATCGTCGAATATCATCAGCAGTTGAAGGCCGCGTCCGAACTGGCGCGCCAGTTTCCGAACGCGACCCACGTCCTGTATCGCCACACCCGCATCAAGCCGGCGAAGAACCCAATCGAGGCCTTCCGTTACGGTCGCCGTCTGGCGCGGTTCGACCGGCTGGTGTTCGTCAGCCAGGCGGCGGGACAAGAGTTCGCGACGGACTATCCACGTCTGGCGGGTCGGGTCTCGTCGGTGTGCAATCCCATCGAGGTCGAGGGCTGGCGCGCATCGCCGGAAGCCCGCGAAAACCTGATCCTGTTCTCCGGCCGCGCGATGCGGGACAAGGGGCTGGACCTGTTCTGCGCGGCCTTGTCCGAGACGCTGGATCGTCATCACGACTGGCGTGGCGCGCTGATGCTGGGCGATTGGGAGAAGCATCAAGCCTGGGCAGAGCCTCTGGTTCAGGCGCTGGATCGGTTCGGCGACCGGGTCGAAATCCACAAGTCGGCGTCGCTGGCCGAAGTGCGAGACGTGACGCGTCGCGCCGCCATCGCTGTGACGCCGTCACGCGTTCGCGAGGCCCTGGGACTGGCGGCGCTGGAGGCCCATGCGGCGGGCGCGGCTCTGATCTCGTCGGGGCGAGGCGGTCTGCGTGAAGCGAGCGGCGAACACGCGGTCTATGTCGAGGTCGAGGACGCGGCGCCCCTGACGGCGGCGATGAACCGACTGGTCGAGGATCCGGCGGAACGGCTGGCCCTGGCGCGCGGCGGTCAGGATTTCGTGGAGCGGGTCCATTCCCCCGTCGCCCGCGCCGCCGAATTGGACGCCCTGCGCGAGGCCCTGGCTGATCGGTCGCTGTCGAACCGTGCGGCGTCCAAGGTTCACTGGCCGTGGTTTCTGCCGCGACATGGGTCGCAGCCCAGACTGCAGGGATAGGCGCTCAAGCCCTACGGACGAAGCTGTCGTAGACGTGGGTCACCGCGTCGAACCGGACGCGTGTCGCTTGATCGCCCAACGGCGTCGGCTCGAAGTCCGCATCGGTCAGGCCAGCCGCGACCGGATCGTCGATCTTGTCGGTGTTCCAGCCCAGCAACAGGCGCCCGCCAGGACGCAGGATGGCGGCCAGCGCCTTCAACGCCTTTTTCTGCTGTTCCGGACTGTCGACGCCGTAGCCCAACACGCCGTTGCAGACGATGGCGTCGAAGGTCATGTCGGAGAAGATCCGATCCGCCTCGCAGACGTCGCCGGTGCGGTGCCGGCCCTCGCGGCCCCAGCGTTCCGCCGACGCGTCGATGTCGGTCGTCCAGACCTCGCCGCCGTGGGCTTCCAGTGCGGCATAGTCGTCCAGCGTATATTCGCGGCACCCGACCCACAGGATGCGACCGCCGTCTGTCGCCAGGGCGGGAATATAGCTGTCGGCCATCACGCGCCGGTCCGGCAGGCTGCGGATGCGTGTGGCCTTGGCGGACCGTCGCTTGCGGTCGGCGTCCTTGCCGAAGATCAGCGCCCTTACGACCGTTCCCAGAACCACGCGCTTCCCCTCGGATTGCCCACAGGGTTGTTATCGAGCGACGGATGATCTGCCAATCGCCAGATTGGCGATCTGGCCGGGCTTTATTGCAAAGCCAAGCTTTGCGGAGCCCGCGCCAGCCCCTAGTGACGGCGCATGATCCAGGACGCTCCTCCCCCCGTCGTCGCCCCCGTCGCTTTGCCCGAGATCGTCGTCACCGCCGCGCGCCTGCCGCCGGCGGCGGCCGACGCCGCGTTTTCGGTGGTGAGGATCGATCAGACGGTGTTGTCCCGATCGTCCCGGCTGGACGAAGCGCTGCGGTCCGTGCCGGCGGTGTCGCTGTTTCGACGCACCACGAGCGCGGCGGCCAATCCGACGACCCAGGGCATATCGTTGAGGGCCATCGCGCCGTCGGGGGCGGGGCGGACGCTGGTGCTGCTGGACGGCGTGCCGCTGAACGATCCGTTCGGAGGCTGGGTCATCTGGTCCCAGGCGACGCCGGAATCGCTGGAAAGCCTGGACGTGATCCGGGGCGCTGGGTCTGGGCCTTATGGAGCGGGCGCACTTACCGGCACGATCACGCTGCGCGAAAGGGGGCCAAACAACGAGGGTCTGGACGGGGTGCTGGATGTCTCGGCGGCCGAACGTGGCGGGGTGCGGGCGGCGGGCTCGGCGTCCACGCGTCTGGGGCCGGTGGCGGTGACGTTGAGCGGCCTGCGCGAGATCAGCGACGGCTATGTGCCGGTGCGCGGACCGGCGGCGGGTGCGGCGGACACGCCGCTGGACCTCGACAGCCGCAGCGCGGCCCTGCGGGTCGATACGGCCTTGGGGCAGGCGAACCTGTCGGTGCGCGCCGCGACCTGGGAGGAAGATCGCGGATCGGGCCTGGCCGGAACCCGCGCCAACGCCAGCGGTCACAGCCTCAGCGCCACGGCCGCCCAGGCGCCGACGGCGGACGGCTATGGCTGGCGGCTGCAGGCGTGGCGGATCGACAGCAACCTGGCCAACAGCTCGGCTTCGGTCTCTGACAACCGGGCGACCACGACCCCGGCCAACGATCAGTTCAAGACGCCCGCCACTGGATGGGGGCTGAACGCGGCCCTGCGTCGCCGGATGGCCGATTTCTTTGGTGGTCGGCTGGAGTGGGAGGTGGGCGCGGATGCTCGCTTCAACGACGGCGAGACCAATGAGCTGTTCAGCAATCCTCCACCTGTCACGGGCTTCAAAAAGGGACGGCGTGCGGGCGGCGAGACGAAGGTGGCCGGCGTCTATGTCGATGCGTCGTGGACGGCCGACGACTGGCTGGTCGCCGGAGGGTTGCGCGTCGACCGGTGGGAGAACAAGAACGGGTTCCGCAACGAGTTCGACCTAGCGACCGGCGCTGTTCTGCTGAATGAGAACGACCCAGACCGGTCGGGCGAGGTGGTCAGCGCGCGTCTGGCCGTGCGGCGTGATCTGGGCGGCGGCTATGCGGCGCGGGCGGCGGCCTATTCCGGGTTCAGGCCCGCCACGCTGAACGAACTGCACCGGCCGTTCCGCGTCGGCAACGACATCACCGAGGCCAACGCCGCCCTGACGCCCGAGACGCTGAAGGGGATCGAGACCGGGCTGGCGTTCGACCGCGACGGCGTGCGCTGGGGCGCAACTGTGTTCTGGAACCAGATCGAGGACGCCATCGTCAATGTGACCATCGGGACCGGACCCGCGACCTTCCCCCGCGCCGGGTTCGTGCCGGCGGGCGGTGTTCTGCGTCAGCGCCAGAACGCCGGGACCATCGACGCCTGGGGCGTGGAGCTGAACGGCTCCGTGGACCTGTCGTCCGCGGTGTCGCTGAACGCCGCCGTATCGTGGACCGACGCGGAGATCGACGGCCGATCGGCCGCCGCGCAATTGACGGGCCTGCGTCCCGCTCAGGCCCCGGAATGGAGCGCGACCGCCGGGCTGGACTGGCGCGCGACGGATCGTCTGACTTTGGCGCTGGCGGCGCGTTATGAATCCAGCCGGTTCGACGACGACCTGAACAGCCGCGTGCTGGATGCCACCGTGACGCTGGACGCACGGGGAGAGTGGGCGCTGAACCCGCGCACGACCCTTTGGCTTGCGGCCGACAACCTGCTCGACACCGATGTCGAGGTGTCGGAAACGGGGACGGGTGTCGCTGGTTACGGCCCGCCGCGAACCGTCAGTGCGGGGTTCCGTCTGAGCTATTGATTGCAACTCGAAACGCCTTTTCCGACCGCGTTTTTGCGCGACGCACAGATTTCGACCGTCCAGCGGGTGAAAATGACCTTCAACGCTGTTGCGCGGAGCCGCAGGCGCGCTAATCGCTAGAGAAGGCCGACCCCCGGCCCAAGACCCCGAACGACGAGCCTGTCATGTCCGAAGAATTCTACCGCATGAAGCGGTTGCCGCCCTATGTCATCGCCGAGACCAATGCGATGCGTGCGGCGGCCCGTGCGGCGGGCGAAGACGTGATCGACCTGGGGATGGGCAACCCCGACCTGCCGCCGCCCCAGCATGTGATCGACAAGCTGATCGAGGTGGCGCGCAAGCCCGACGCGCACGGCTATTCGGCGTCGCGGGGCATTCCCGGCCTGCGCCGCGCCCAGGCCAACTATTACGGCCGCCGCTTCGGCGTCGATCTGGATCCCGAGACCGAGGTGATCGTCACCATGGGCTCCAAGGAGGGTCTGGCCAGCCTGGCGACCGCCATCACCGAGCCGGGCGACGTGATCCTGGCGCCAAACCCCTCCTATCCGATCCACACCTTCGGCTTCATCATCGCCGGCGCCGCCATCCGCAGCGTGCCGACCACGCCGGACGAGAAGTATTTCGAGGCGCTGGAACGGGCCATGGCCTTCACCGTGCCGCGTCCCAAGATCCTGGTGATGAACTATCCGTCGAACCCGACGGCCGAGACGGTGGACCTGGCCTTCTACGAACGCGTCGTGGACTTCGCCAAGTCGAACGACCTGTGGATCATCAGCGACCTGGCCTATTCGGAGCTGTATTACGACGGCAAGCCGACGGTCTCGATCCTGCAGGTGCCGGGGGCCAAGGACGTGGCGATCGAGTTCACCTCCCTGTCGAAGACCTACAGCATGGCTGGCTGGCGGATGGGGTTCGCGGTCGGCAACAAGAAGCTGATCGCGGCCATGACGCGGGTGAAATCCTACCTCGACTACGGCGCCTTCACGCCCATCCAGGCGGCGGCCTGCGCGGCGCTGAACGGGCCGCAGGATATCGTCGAGCAGAACCGCAAACTCTATCACCGCCGGCGCGACGTGCTGATCGACAGCTTCGGCCGCGCGGGTTGGGACGTCCCCAAACCCGCCGCCTCCATGTTCGCCTGGGCGCCGCTGCCGCCGGCGCTGGCGCATATGGGCAGCCTTGAGTTCTCGAAGCAGTTGCTGACCCACGCCAAGGTCGCGGTCGCGGCGGGCGTCGGATACGGCGAGAACGGCGAGGGCTTCGTCCGCATCGCCATGGTCGAGAACGAGCAGCGCATCCGCCAGGCCGCCCGCAACATCAAATCCTATCTGAAATCACAGGGCGTCAACGTGCCGCCCAGCCGGGAAGACTGAGAATGCCGTCCGGATTGATCGCGCTGCTGGACGATGTCGCGGGCATCGCAAAGCTGGCCGCCGCCTCGCTGGATGACGTGGGCGCGGCGGCGGGCAAGGCCTCGACCAAGGCGGCCGGGGTCGTGGTGGACGATGCGGCGGTGACGCCGCGCTATGTCATGGGACTGTCGCCCAGCCGCGAGCTGCCGATTATCGGCAAGATCGCCCTGGGGTCGTTTCGCAACAAGCTGATCTTCATCCTGCCGGCGGCCCTGGTGCTGAGCGCCTTTGCGCCCTGGGCCATCACGCCGATCCTGATGTGCGGCGGGACTTATCTGTGCTTCGAGGGGGCGGAGAAGCTGCTGGAGGCCCTTGGCCACGGCGGGCACGAGACGGCGGCGCCGATCACGGGCGACGCGGCGGCGCTGGAGAAGACGACGGTGGCGGGGGCGGTGCGGACCGACCTGATCCTGTCGGGCGAGATCATGGCCATCGCCCTGGCGGATGTGGCGGCCCAGCCGATCCTGACCCAGGCGGCCGTGCTGGCCGTGGTCGGGATCGCCATGACCATCGTCGTCTATGGCGCGGTTGGCCTGATCGTGAAGATGGACGATATCGGCCTGAGCCTGGCGAAGCGCGACAATGGCGGCGTGCGCGCCTTGGGGCGTGGATTGGTCAAGGGCATGCCCGTGGTGATGAGCGCGCTGTCGGTCATCGGCACCGCCGCCATGCTGTGGGTCGGTGGAGGCATTCTGCTCCATGGCTCTCATACACTGGGTTTGCACTGGCCGGCCGTGCCGCTGGAGCATCTGGCGCACGCGGTCGGACAGGTGTTCGGGCCGCTGGCGGGGGTGATGAGCTGGCTGACGACCGCCGTGGCCTCGGCCGTGATCGGCCTGATCGTCGGCGGGCTGGTCGTTCTGGTCGTACATCAGGTCGGGAAGCTGCGGGCCAAGGAATCACACTAGGAGCGACGGCGCGCTGTCACGCGGATGCAATCCGCGGCGGCTAGAGGCCGGTCGCCTGTTGTTGGAGTTCTTCGCATGTCCCTGTCGCGTCACGCCGCCGCTGCTTTCCTGGCCGCCCTGTCGATGGCGGGCGCCGCCTGCGCCTCCGTCTCCGAGACCCCGGTTCAGCAGGTCGCCCCTCAGGCTTCCGTCGCCGCCCTGACGCCGCCGAAACTGATCGTGACCATTGTGGTGGACCAGTTCAGCGCCAACCTCTTCAACCAGTATCGCAGCCGTTACAGCGGCGGCCTGCGCCGCCTGGCGGACCAGGGGCTGGTGTCGACCAACGGCTATCAAACCCATGGCCTGACCGAGACCTGCCCTGGCCACTCGACCATTCTGACGGGCATGCATCCTGTCGAGACGGGCATCCCGGCCAACGACTGGATCGACGCCCAGACCGGCAAGGAGGTCTATTGCCTGGCCGCGCCGCAGAACCATCTGGCGCACGGTCGCGACGACACAGACAACGGGCCGGTGGGGCCGGATCAACTGCGCGCCACGACGCTGGGCGACTGGCTGAAGGCCGTCAGCCCCGACAGCAAGGTCATAGCGGTGTCGGGCAAGGATCGCGGCGCCATCAACCTGGCCGGCCATCAGGGCCAAGCCTTCTGGTTCACCGACGGGTTCGGCCTGACGACCTATGTCGAGCCGGGCCAGACGGCGCAGGCCAAGCTGGCCCCGGTCGCGGCCTTCAACGCCGATTTCAACGCCTGGATGGCGGCGACGCCGACAGCCTGGGACTATCAGAACGAAGAGTGTCGGGCGCTGGCCGGCGACTGGACCATTCGCGGACAGACCTTCCACTCGATGCTGCCGCCTGCGGGGCTGAAGTTCGACACCTCGCCGCAGCTAGACGAGCAGACCCTGAAGGCGGCGGAATATCTACTGGACAGCCAGAAGCTGGGGCAGGGGGCGACCACCGATATGCTGGGCGTCAGCCTGTCGGCGACGGACCGGATCGGCCATATGTACGGCACCCAAGGGCCGGAGATGTGCGAGCAGATGCACCGGCTGGACGCAGCGATGGGCGCCTTCCTGGACAAGTTGGCCCAAGTTCCGGGCGGGGCGCTGGTGGTGCTGACGGCCGATCATGGCGGGTCAGACTTCGTCGAGCGGATGCATGAGCACGGCTATCCCCAGGCGCACCGCGCCGACATGGATGCGATCAAGGGTGTCAATGCCGCGCTGAAGACGCGCTTCAACCTGGACGCCGATCCGCTTCAGTCCGGCGGCAGCGGCCTGATGGTCGCCGACGCCGAGCACAAGTCGCTGCCCGATCCGCTGCGCACCCAAGTCGCGGAGGCGGCGGTCGAGATGTTACGCGCCTTGCCGGACGTGGCCTTCGCCGAGACGCGCGACCGGCTGCTGACCGAGCCTCTGCCCGACAGCCGCCAACCCGAGATGATGACGGTGCGCGAACGCATGCGCCTGTCGACCGTGGCCGAGCGCTCGCCCGACATCCAGTTCGCCTGGACCCAGAACACCACGGCCGGCGGCCGCGTCGGCTCGACCTTGGCCGGTCACGGCACGCCGTGGGAATACGACCGTCGCGTGCCGATCATCTTCTGGTGGCCCGGCGCCCATGGCGAAGAGCGGTTCCTGCCCATCCGCACGGTCGATATCGCCCCGACCCTGGCCCACGTCATCGGCGTGCCGGCCCCCCAGGTCGAGGGCCGTTGCATGGACTTGAACGGGTTTGCCGTGGCCGCCTGCGCGCCGACGGTCGAGGCCGCGGCGCGATAAACTCCTGTTTCGAGGTCGTAAACTCGTGTTTCCCGGCGGGGCTACGGCCTTACGTGGAAAAGGTTTCGTTGGCAGAAGGGAGCAAAGCGCCCAAGCCATCCATACGGATGGCGTCAAAGCCAACAGGAAACGTCCATGAACAGAGCCCGCCGCGCCCGCATCGTCGCGACCCTGGGGCCCGCAAGCCGTGCGCCCGGTATGGTCAAGGCGCTGGCCCAGGCCGGGGTGGACGTGTTCCGCCTGAACTTCAGCCATGGCTCGCATGAGGATCACGCCGCCGCCCTGAAGGCCGTGCGCGGCGCCGAGGCAGCCTTGCAGCGCCCGCTGGGCGTGCTGGCTGATCTGCAGGGGCCCAAGTTGCGGCTGGGCCGGTTCAAGGACGTAGAGATCTCGGTCAAGCCGGGCCACACCATGCGCTTCGATTTGGACCCGACGCCCGGCGACGAGACGCGGGTGCAGATGCCGCACCCGGAAATCTTCAAGGCCCTGCGCAAGGGCATGCTGCTGTTGCTGGATGACGGCCGGGTGCGGCTTCGCGTCGGGGAGCGCGCCGACGAGTGGGCGGATGTGACGGTCGAGAGCGGCTCCAAACTGTCGGATCGCAAGGGCGTGGCGGTGCCGGAAGCGGTGATCCCGGTCTCGGCCCTGACGCCCAAGGACCGCGAGGACCTGGCCTTCGCCCTGCGGATGGGCGTGGATTGGGTGGCGCTCAGCTTCGTTCAGAAGCCCGAGGACATGGCTGAACTGAAGCGGATTGTGAACGGGCAGGCCGCTTGCCTGGCCAAGATCGAGAAGCCGGCGGCCCTGGCCGATCTGGAGGCCGTCCTGGACTATTGCGACGGGGTCATGGTGGCGCGCGGCGACCTAGGCGTCGAATTGGATCCAGAAGATGTGCCGGTGGCGCAGAAACAGATCGTGCGCGCGGCCCGCAATCGTGGCGTGCCGGTGATCGTGGCGACCCAGATGCTGGAATCCATGACCAGCGCCCCGGCCCCGACACGCGCCGAGGCGACCGACGTGGCGAACGCTGTGTACGAAGGCGCAGACGCCCTGATGCTGTCGGCCGAGACGGCGTCGGGCGACTATCCGCTGGAATCCGTCGGCATGATGAGCCGGATCATCGAGCGCGTCGAAAGCGACCCGATGTGGCCCAGCCTGATGGGCGCCGAGCACGCCGGCATGGACGAACATGACGTGGACGCCCTGGTCGGAGCGGCGGGCATGGCGGCCAGCGCGCCCTCGACCGGCTGTCTGGTGGTGTTCACGACCTTGGGCGGAACGGCGCGGCGGATGGCGCGGGAACGCCCGTTGAAGCCGATCCTGGTGCTGACGCCCAATCCCAACACCGCACGCCGTCTGGCCCTGGTGTGGGGACTGGAACCGCGCCTCGGCGAACAGCCGGATTCGCTGGAGGCCGTCACCGACGATGCCGTCAACAGCGCGGTCAAATACGGCCTGGCCGAACCGGGGCAGCGCATCCTGATCCTGGCCGGCACGCCGTTTGGGGCGCCGGGCGCGGCCAACCTGCTGCGGCTGGCCCATGCGCCGGCGGCGGCGTTGAAGGGCCGTAAGAAGAGCTAGAGGGCGATCTCTCGACGCTCGGCCGCACTGCGTCTGCCGGCGTCGATGATCCGCATGACCGTCAGGGCCTGATCCGCCGTCACCGGCGGCGGACCCTTGCCCAGGATTGCGTCGCGCATGGCGGCGTAGAAGGCGGGATAGTCGCCGCGTTCGGGTGTGGGCGTGGTGCGGATCGTTTCATCACCGACCTGTTTGGTCAGGACGCCGGGCGAGGGATCGATACCCCATTTGGCGTCGCCGGGCCGCAGGCCCGCCTTGGACTGGCCTTCCTGGGCGTCCAGGCCGTGCTTGACGAAGCTGCCGCCCGTGCCGTGGACGACGTAGCGCAGGCTGGATTCGGCGGCCAGATGCCCGGCGTTCAGGATGACCCGCAGCCGGTCGTAGCGCAGCAGGACGTGGGCGTAGTCGATGGCCGTCGCGCCCTGACGCTGGGCCTGCAGGTCGGCGTAGACGCCTATGGGTGTACCGAAAAGTTGCACCGCCTGGTCGATCAGGTGCGGCCCCAGGTCGGCCCAGACGCCGCCGTCGCGCTGGTCCTTCCAGCGGTCGGTGACGGTCGGGCGGAAGCGGTCGTAGTGACTTTCGAACACGGCGATCTCGCCCAGTTCGCCCTGGTCGATCAGGCGGCGCAGGGTCAGGAAGTCGGCGTCCCAGCGGCGGTTCTGGAAGACGCTCAACACGCCGGGCGCTTGAGCCGCGACAGCGGCGACGGCTTCGGCGTCCGTCAGGGTCGCGGCGAACGGCTTATCCACCACCACCGACTTGCCGGCCTTCAGCGCGGCGATCGACTGTTCGGCGTGCAGGGCGTCCGGCGTGGCGACGACCATCAGGCGGATGTCCTCGCGCGCAAAGGCGGTGTCCAGATCGGGCAGGATTTCCACGTCGGACAGGTCGGCATGCACCGCCTCGGGCCGCGACGAGACGACGGCGGTCAGGGTCAGGCCGGGCGTGGCGGCGATGAGGGGCGCGTGGAAGGTCTGGCCCGCCAGTCCATAGCCGACGACGGCGACGCCGATTCGATCGTGTGAGGTCATACCCCCGATCAATAGCGGTCCGGGCGCGGCCCATCCAGCACATAGGGCACCACGCCACGCTCGTTTTCGGGCACATGCAGGGTGCGGTCGATGGGCGGGAAGGCGCGCTGGGTGCAGTCGGTGCGCTCGCAGATGCGGCAACTGACGCCGATCCGCGTCGCCGGGCCATTCAGATCCAGTCCGGCGGCATAGACCAGAGCGCCCGCATGCTCGACCTCGCACCCCAGCGACAGGGCGTAGCGACGGTCGTTGGCCAGATAGGAACCGCTGGGCTTGGACACGCTGCGGGCGATGGAGATGTAGCGCGAGCCGTCCGGCATCTGGGCCAGCTGCACCCCGATCCGGTCGGGCGCGGCGAAGGCCTCGTGCACGTTCCACAGGGGGCAGGCGCCGCCGAAGCGGGCGAACTGGAAGCGGGTGGCGCTGTGGCGCTTGGTGATGTTGCCGGCCATGTCCACGCGGGCGAAATAGAAGGGCACCCCGCGCCAGCCGGGCCGTTGCAGGGTCGAGAGCCGGTGGCAGACCTGTTCGAAACTGACCTGGAAGCGGGTGCGAAGCCGGTCGATGTCGTGCTTCTCCTCCCGCGCCGCCTCCAGGAACGCGCGGTAGGGCAGCAGAAGCGCGCCGGCGGCGTAGTTGGCCAGACCGACACGGGCCACGTCGCGCGCGGCCTGGGTGCGGAAGGCGGCCTGGTCCAGTTCGGCCTCGATCAGGTCGCGGAAGGACAGCAGGGCCAGTTGGTGCGCCAGCTGGAACGACCGGGTTGCGCCGGGCTGCCAGGCGTCCAGGGTCAGCACCCGGCTGGCGGGGTCGTAGCGGCGCAGCGCCTCCTGTCCCGCGACATTGACCACGCGCACGCCGTGCAGATCGGCCAGCACCGTCTCCAGCGCCCGTTCGATCTGGCCGTCCTGAGCCAGGGTGGTCGCCAGCGCCTCGGCCGCCGTGTCCAGGGCGTCGATATAGTTGTCGCGATAGTGGAAGAAGTCGCGCACCTCTTCATAGGGCAGCAGGGCGACGCTGGCGCCGCGCTCGTCGCGGCCAAGCGTGTCGTCCAGCGCCTTCACCCGCTCGTCCAGGCGGCGGAAGGTCTGATGCAGGGCCAGGAACTGGCGGGCCAGGCGGGGCGTGTTGGCGACCGCCTGTTTCAGCTCGGCGGCCGTGGGCGGCTCGGCCTGACCGGCGATGTCGGTGGTGGCCTCGCGCAGGTCGGCGATCAGGCGGGCGTCGCCCTCCAGATCGAACAGGCTGGCGTCCACGTGAAAGGCGCGCGTCAGGGCGATCAGCACCCGCGCAGTGGCAGGCCTTTGGTTGGTTTCGATCTGCGAAAGATAGGACGGCGACAGGCCCAGGCGCTCGGCGCACGCCTCCAGCGTCCAGCCACGCGCCTCGCGCAGCTTGCGCAGTTTGGCGCCCAGGAAAAGCTTCTCAGCCATTCGCAACTTTGCAGATCATATCGCCATCCTTTGCAAGCCCGCGCAGTTCCACACTTTTTGCAAAGTTGCGTTTGCCTATTTGCGATGAAGGCGCCACGCCTTGCGCGAACGAGAGGCGAAGATCCATCATGACTCAAGCCATCCTTGAAGAACTGGAGCGCCGTCGCGCCGCCGCCAAACTGGGCGGTGGGGAAAAGCGTATCGCCGCCCAGCACGCCAAGGGCAAGCTGACGGCGCGCGAACGCATCGACGTGCTGCTGGACGAAGGCTCCTTCGAGGAGACCGACATGTTCGTGGAACACCGCAGCCACGACTTCGGCATGCAGGACCAGCGCATCCCCGGCGACGGCGTGGTGACGGGGCGCGGCACCATCGGCGGGCGGCTGGTCTATGTCTTCTCCAAGGATTTCACTGTGTTTGGCGGGTCGCTGTCGGGCGCCCATGCGGCCAAGATCGTCAAGCTGCAGAAGATGGCCCTGACCACCGGCGCCCCGATCATCGGCCTGTTCGACGCCGGCGGAGCGCGAATTCAGGAGGGGGTGGAGAGCCTGGCCGGCTACGCCGACATCTTCCTGCAGAACACCCTGGCCAGCGGCGTCATTCCCCAGATCAGCGTGATCATGGGGCCGTGCGCGGGCGGCGACGTCTATTCGCCGGCCATCACCGACTTCATCTTCATGGTGAAGGACACGAGCTATATGTACGTGACCGGCCCCGACGTCGTGAAGACGGTCACCAACGAAGTCGTCAGCCACGAGGATCTGGGCGGCGCGCGGGTGCATGCCGGCAAGTCGGGCGTGGCGGACGGGGCGTTCGAGAATGATCTGGAGGCCCTGTCGGAGGTGCGCCGCCTGATCGGCTTTTTGCCCCTGTCGAACCGCGAAAAGCCGCCGGTGCGCGAAAGCTATGACGAGCCCGAGCGGGACGAGCCGTCGCTGGACACCTTGATCCCGGCCAATCCGAACCAGCCCTATGATATGAAGGAGCTGATCCTGAAGGTGATCGACGAAGCCGACTTCTTCGAGATCGGCGCCGACTTCGCCAAGAACATCATCTGCGGCTTCGGCCGGCTGGACGGCCAGACGGTCGGGATCGTCGCCAACCAGCCCCAGGTGCTGGCGGGGGTGCTGGACATCGATTCAAGCCGCAAGGCCGCGCGGTTCGTGCGCTTCTGCGACGCCTTCGACATTGCGCTGGTGACCTTGGTGGACGTGCCGGGCTTCATGCCGGGGACCAAGCAGGAGTATGGCGCCCTGATCAAACACGGGGCCAAGCTGCTGTTCGCCTATGCCGAGGCGACCGTGCCGAAACTGACCCTGATCACGCGCAAGGCCTATGGCGGCGCCTATGATGTGATGAGTTCGAAACACCTGCGCGGCGACGTCAACTACGCCTGGCCCACCGCCGAGATCGCGGTCATGGGCGCCAAGGGGGCGGTCGAGATCATCTTCCGCAAGGAGGCCGGCGACCCGGCGGCCCTGGCGGCGCGCGAGGCTGAGTACAAGGACCGGTTCGCCAATCCGTTCGTGGCGGCGGGGCTGGGCTACATCGACGACGTCATCATGCCGCATGGGACGCGGCGGCGGCTGGTGAAGGCGCTGCGGACGCTGAAGAACAAGGTCCAGGAGAACCCCTGGAAGAAGCATGACAATATTCCGCTATAGGTGATGAAACACGTCCTCTTCATCTGCTCACGCAATCGTCTGCGCAGCCCCACAGCCGAACAGGTGTTCGCCAACTGGCCGAATATCGAAGTCGCTTCTGCGGGGCTGGCGCCGGATGCCGATGAGGTGCTGACGGGCGAGATGGTCGAGGACGCTGACTTCATCTTCGTGATGGAGAAGCAGCATCGGGCGAAGCTGGCGCGGCGGTTCAAGCCGCAACTCAAACAAGCCCGCGTCGTCTGCCTCGATATTCCCGATGACTATGCCTTCATGCAGCCCGAACTCGTGGCGTTGCTGAAGGCGAAGGTGACGCCGTTTCTATGAGTGGATTTCATTAAAGCGCCCAATGGGCGCAGCCGGAACCTCACGGTTTTGACGAAGGTTGCAGGGACTGAAATGTTCAAGAAAATCCTCATCGCCAACCGGGGCGAGATCGCGGTTCGGATCATCAAGACCTGCCGCCGCATGGGCATCCAGACGGTGCAGGTCTATTCGGAGGCTGACGCCGGGTCGCTGGCGGTCGAGATGGCTGACGAGGCGGTGCTGATCGGGCCGGCGCCGGCGGCGCAGTCGTATCTGCTGGCCGACAAGATCGTCGAGGCGGTGCGCCAGACGGGGGCGCAGGCCGTGCATCCGGGCTTTGGGTTCTTGAGCGAGAACGCCGGGTTCGCGCGGCGGCTGAGGGACGAGGGGATCGCCTTCATCGGCCCGAACCCCGAGGCCATCGAGGCCATGGGCGACAAGATCAGCTCCAAGAAGCTGGCGGCCGAGGCGGGGGTCTCGACCGTGCCGGGCCATATGGGCCTGATCGAGACGCCGGACGAGGCGGTCAGGATCGCCAACCAGATCGGCTATCCCATCATGATCAAGGCCTCGGCCGGCGGCGGCGGCAAGGGCATCCGCGTGGCCCATTCGGACGCCGACATGGCCGAGGGGTTCGCGGCGGTGAAGGCCGAGGCGCTGAACGCCTTCGGCGACGACCGGGTCTTCCTGGAAAAGTTCATCATCGATCCGCGCCACATCGAGATCCAGGTGCTGGGCGACAAGCACGGCCATGTGGTCCACCTGTTCGAGCGCGAATGTTCGATCCAGCGCCGCAACCAGAAGGTCATCGAAGAGGCGCCGTCGCCCCTGCTGGACGAGGCCACCCGCGCCGCCATGGGGGCCCAGGCCGTCGCCCTGGCCCAGGCGGTGAACTATGACTCGGCGGGCACGGTCGAGTTCGTCGCGGGTCAGGACAAGAGCTTCTTCTTCCTGGAGATGAACACCCGGCTGCAGGTCGAGCATCCGGTGACGGAGCTGATCACCGGCGTCGACCTGGTCGAACAGATGATCCGGTCGGCCTGGGGCGAGGCCCTGGCCTTCGAACAGAAGGACCTGTCGATCAACGGCTGGGCTATCGAGAGCCGCATCTATGCCGAGGATCCCTATCGCGGCTTCCTGCCCTCCATCGGACGGCTGGTCCGCTATGAGCAGCCGGAGGAAGGCGATCAGGGCGACTACACCGTTCGCAACGATTCCGGCGTCCGCGAGGGCGACGAGATCAGCATGTTCTACGACCCCATGATCGCCAAACTGTGCGCCTGGGGCGAGACGCGCGAGGACGCGGTGACGGGCATGGCCCGCGCGCTGGAGGACACCCACCTGTCGGGCCTGGGCCACAATGTGCCCTTCCTGGCGGCGGTGATGGACCAGGACCGGTTCAAGTCGGGCGAACTGTCGACCAGCTATATCAAGGACGAATTCCCGGACGGCTTCCACGGCCTGCGCCCGACGGTGGAGCAGGAGCGAATCCTGATCGCCTCGGCCCTGGCCATGCACGAGGTCATCGCCGAACAGGACGGCGACCCGTCGGACCGCACCGACTGGATCGTTATGATCGATAAGACGCCGCACGGCGTCGGCCTGTCCTATGACGAGGACGAGGAGATGATCCTGACCCTGACGGGCGGGGGCGACATCCGCCTGTCGGACATCGACTGGCGGCCCGGCCTGGCCCAGTTCAAGGCCGAGCTGGACGGCGAGGCCTTCACCGCCGAGGTCAAGCGCGTCGCCGACGGCTTCGACATCCGCCACCGCGCGGCGCTGGCGCGAGTGCGGGTGTTGCGGCCCCACGTCGCCGAACTGTATGCGCGCCTGCCAGAGAAGGCGGCGGCGGACACGTCGAAACTGGTGCTGTCGCCGATGCCGGGGCTGGTGGTCTCGATCCCGGTGGTGGTGGGCCAGGAGGTCAAGACCGGCGAGACGGTGGCGATCATCGAGGCCATGAAGATGCAGAACATCTTGAAGGCCGAACGCGATGGGGTGGTGAAGGCCGTCGGGGCCAAGGACGGGGATCCGGTGGCGGCGGACGACGTGCTGGTGGAGTTCGGGTGATGCGGCAGAGCCCCTCCGTCTCGCCGCTGCGCGTCGACCCACCTCCCCATTTCATGGGGAGGAGGCAGGGCGTTGATCTGTCTCCTCCCCACGCAGTGGGGAGGGGGGCCGCGAAGCGGTGGAGGGGCTCTTCACGCCGCACAGGCGGTATGGCCGCATGACCTTCCCCACCCCCACACCCCTTGAATGGCGCGAGGCCGCCCAGAAGGCGTTGAAGGATCGGCCGATCGAGTCGTTGATGTCCCTCGACGCGGACCAGCTGGTGACGCGGCCGCTGTACGCCGGGGCGAGCGGGGTGCAGGCGATCTTCGCGCCGCGTCCGTCCGACTCCGAAGGCCGGGCCTGGGACCTGCGGACCCTGATCGAGGGGGACGACGCCGAGGCGGTGAATGAAGCGGTGCTGACTGATCTGGAGAACGGCGCGGCCTCGGTGGTGCTGAAGGGCGGGGTGCTGGCGGATTCCGCGCCGCTAGGGCGGGCGCTGGAAGGCGTGGCGCTGGAGCTGGCGCCGGTCGCGCTGGACGCGGGGATCGACGGGCCGGATGCGGCCAACGCCTTGGCGGTCGTGGCGAAGGGTTCGCCGCGCGCCCAGCTGCGGTTCCACATGGACCCGGTCTCGACCTTCGCCGAGGCAGGCGGATCGCCGCGCCAGGTCGAGGAACATCTGAGCCTGGCGGCCAATACGGCGGCGCGCCATGCGGGCGCCTATCCCGACGCGACCTTCTTCATGGCGAGCGGGCGCGTGGCGCACGAGGCGGGCGGATCGGCGGCGCAGGAATTGGCCTTCGCGGCCGCCAGCGCGGTGGCCCATGTAAAGGCGGCCGTGGAAGCCGGGATGTCGGTCGAGGTGGCGCTGCGCGGCACGGTCGTCGGCCTGTCGGTCGATGCCGAATATTTCGACAGCCTGGCCAAGTTGCGAGCCATGCGTCTGATCTGGTCCAGCCTGACGCGGGCGTTCGGCGTCGAGGCGCCGGCCGTGATCGAGGCGCGGTCGTCGCGGCGGATGTTGGCGGCGCGTGACCCCTGGCCCAATCTGCTGCGGTTGACGGCGGCGGGGTTTGCGGGCGCCGTGGGGGGCGCGGACGTGGTGGTGCTGGACGGTTTCACCCGGGCGACCGGGCGGTCCGACGCCTTTGCCCGGCGGCAGGCACGCAACACCCAGCTGGTGCTTATGGAGGAAGCTAATCTGGGCCGGGTGGACGATCCCGCCGCAGGTTCCTGGTATCTGGACGCCCGGACGCGGGATCTGGCCGAGGCCGGCTGGGTCGAGTTCCAGATGATCGAGGCTGAGGGGGGGCTGGTCGAGGCCCTGAAGGGTTCGGTGATTCAGCCCCGCATCGCCCGTGCCCGCGCTGTCCGCGAGGCTGCGTTGGCGAACGGCGCGGCCCAGATCATCGGCGTGACCAAATATGTCGATGCGGACGTGCGTTCCGCCCCGGTCGAGGCGGCCGACGCCGCGCCGTCGCCTGTCGAGCGGGTGTGCGAACCCCTTACGCCGATCCGTTTCACTGCGGCCTTCGAGGAGGCGGCCCAATGAGTTTCCCCGACTTCAGCAAGATCGCCCTGAACCTCGACCCGACGGGGCAAGGGCCGACGCGTGATCCGTGGCTGACTCCCGAGGGACTGACGGTCGAGACAGCATATGGTCCCGACAGCACTGACGCGCTGGAACACCCGCACGGCCTGCCGGGCTTCGCGCCCTTCGTGCGCGGGCCCTATCCGACCATGTATGCGGGCAATCCCTGGACCATCCGCCAGTACGCCGGCTTCTCGACCGCCGAGGAGTCGAACGCCTTCTATCGTCGCAATCTGGCGGCGGGGCAGAAGGGGTTGAGCATCGCCTTCGATCTGGCGACGCACCGGGGCTATGACTCGGACCACCCCCGGGTGAGGGGCGACGTCGGCATGGCCGGCGTGGCCATCGACAGCATCTATGACATGCGCACCCTGTTCGACGGGATCCCGCTGGATCAGATGTCGGTGTCGATGACCATGAACGGGGCGGTGCTGCCGATCCTGGCCCTGTATGTCGTCGCGGCGGAAGAGCAGGGCGTGCCCCACGCCAAGCTGACCGGGACCATTCAGAACGACATTCTGAAGGAGTTCATGGTTCGCAACACCTACATCTATCCGCCCGAGCCCTCGATGCGGATCATCGCCGACATCTTCGCCTGGACGGCGCAGGAGACGCCGAAGTTCAACTCGATCTCGATCAGCGGCTATCACATGCAGGAGGCGGGGGCCTCGGCGGATATCGAGCTGGCCTATACGCTGGCGGATGGGATCGAATATCTGCGGGCGGGCGTGGCGGCGGGCATGCCGATCGACCGGTTCGCGCCGCGGCTGAGCTTCTTCTGGGCCATCGGCATGAACTATTTCATGGAGGTGGCCAAGATGCGGGCGGGCCGCCTGCTGTGGGCCGAGGCGGTGCGGAAAGAGGGCGGCGAGAACCCCAAATCCCTGTCCCTTCGCGCTCACTGCCAGACCTCCGGTTGGAGCCTCGCCGCCCAGGACGTCTTCAACAACGTCCCTCGCACCATGGTCGAGGCCATGGCGGCGGCGGGCGGCCAGACGCAGAGCCTGCACACCAATGCCCTGGACGAGGCCCTGGCCCTGCCGACCGACTTTTCGGCCCGGATCGCGCGGAATACCCAGATCCTGCTGCAGTCGGAGACGGGCCTGACTCGCGTCATCGACCCATGGGGCGGCAGCTTCTATGTCGAGCGGCTGACGCACGAACTGGCCGAACGGGCGCGAGCCCACATGGCCGAGGTCGAGGCCCTGGGCGGCATGGCCAAGGCCATCGAGGCCGGCATCCCCAAGCTGCGGATCGAGGAATCCGCCGCCAAGACCCAGGCTCGGATCGACACCGGCCAGCAGACGGTGGTGGGGGTGAACAAATATCTGAACCCCGTCGTCGACGACATTCCGATGCTGAAGGTCGACAATGCGGCGGTGCTGGCCGCCCAGATCGACAAGCTGAAACGGTTGCGGGCCGAACGGGACCCGGCGGCGACCGATGCGGCGCTTCAGGCCCTGACCGACGGCGCACGCGGAAACGCCAACCTGCTGGAGCTGGCGGTCCAGGCCGCTCGCGCCAAGGCCACGGTGGGCGAGATCTCCGACGCGCTGGAGGCCGCCTTCGGCCGTCATGTGGCCACGGTCCAGACCGTGTCTGGCGTCTACGCCAAGGAGGCGGGCGCCGATCCCCGCTTCGCCCGCGCCCGCGAGATGGTCGCCACCTTCGTCGAGAACGACGGCGGCCCGCCGCGGATCCTGATCGCCAAACTGGGCCAGGACGGCCACGACCGGGGTCAGAAAGTCGTCGCCACCGGCTACGGCGATCTGGGCTTCGACGTCACAGCCGGCAGCCTGTTCCAGACCCCGTCCGAAGCCGCCCGTGACGCGGTGGCGAAGGGCGTCCATGCGGTCGGCGCCTCGTCCCTGGCGGCCGGCCACCTGACCCTGGTCCCCGAGCTGAAGGCCGAACTGGAACGGCTGGGCCGCCCCGACATCATGATCGTGGTCGGCGGCGTCATCCCGCCATCCGACGTCCAGCCCCTGCTCGATATGGGCGCCGCGGCCGTCTATCTACCCGGTTCGGCCATCGCCGACACGGCGGTGGACCTGATCGAAAAGCTGAACCAGCGTCTGGGTTACGCCCAGCCTGCGCCTGCCCAGGCAAAGACTGAGGACAAACCATGATCGGCGCCCTGAACCATGTCGGGGTCGCCACGCCCTCCATCGCGGACTCGATCAAACTGTATCGCGATATCCTGGGCGCGACGAAGATCGGCGAGCCCTTCGACCTACCCGCGCAAGGGGTGAAGGTCTGTTTCGTCGACACCCCGACGGCCCAGATCGAGCTGATCGAACCCTATGACGAGACCAGCCCCATCGTCGGCTTCCTGGCCAAGAACCCCAAGGGCGGTCAGCACCACCTCTGTTTCGAGGTCGCCGACATCCACGCCGCCATCGCCGAGATGCGGGCCAAGGGCGTGACCATCCTGGGCACGGGCGAGCCGCGCATCGGCGCCCACGGGACGCCGGTCGTCTTCCTTCACCCGCGCGATATGGGCGGGGTGTTGATCGAGCTGATGGAAACGCCGAAGGGCGACCACTGATCGGCGCCAAGCGGAGCCTTTCAACGGCTTGGGCCGTTGAGGACGAAACGGGAGAGTCCTCATCATGATGCGCCGCCTGACCGCTTTCGTCGCCATCGCCGCCCTGACCGGCGTATCCGCCTGTTCGCAGGGTGAACCGGAGCAGCCCGCAGCGCCGGTCGAGCCGCAACCGGCGTCGGCGTCCAGCGCGCCGTCGGTCGGCTACGCCTGCGAAAGCGGCGCGACGCTGCAGGTTCAGTATGCCGACAGCGACACCGCGAAGCTGGCCTACAAGACCCAGACCTACGCCCTGCGCTCGGTTCAGGCCGCCAGCGGCGCCCGCTATGTCGGGGCAGGCGTGGAATGGTGGACGGCGACCCGCGACGGGCAGGAGAGCGGCACGCTGAGCCGCCTGGGCCCCGACGGCACGACCGGCGTTGCGGTGCTCGAGCGCTGCTCGCGTCCGGTGGCGGCCGTGGAGCCGGGCATGACGCCGGGACCGATGCCGACGCCGGGTCAGACCCCGACGCCCGCGCCGGGCGGGGTGCTGCCTGCCTCCATGCCCTGCAAGGGTCCGCAACTGAAATTGGCGGCCGAGGGCGGCGACGCGGGCGCGGGCAATCGGGTGCGCAACTTCAGCCTCGAGAACGTCGGGACGCAGGCCTGCAGCCTGACCGGCTATCCCGGCGTGACGTTACAGGATGCGCGGGGCCGCGCCGTGACCTCGATCCGCGCCGACCAGAGCCCCGGCAGCTATTTCCGTCAGGGCCAGGCGCCGACGCCTGTCGAGATCGCACCGCAATCTAAGGCCTATTTCGAAACGGCCTGGAATGTGGTTCCGGACGAGACGATGCAGACGTCCTGCCCCAGCGTGGCGACCCTGCGTGTGACCGCGCCGGGCGACACCGCCGCCGTCAGCCTGCCGTTCGAGTTCCAGCCGTGCGGCGGCAAGATCCGCGTCAGCCCCATCCGCGCCGAGGCGGACCCTCAACCGGCGACCTGATGCGGGTGGAAACGGATCGGAAATCGGCGTAGGTCGCGACCATGACTCAGACATTCTATGACCGCGTCTCCGCCGAGCTGACCGACATCGACGCCCAGGGCCTGACCAAGCCAGAACGCATCATCGCCTCGCGTCAGGGACCGGTGATCCAGGTCGCCGGCCGTGACGTGCTGAACTTCTGCGCCAACAACTACCTCGGCCTGGCCGGCGACGAGCGCGTCACCCAGGCCGGGATCGCCGCGCAGAACAAATGGGGCGCCGGCACGGCCTCAGTCCGCTTCATCTGCGGCACCCTGGAAATCCACAAGGAGCTTGAGGCCGCCATCGCCGGCTATCTCGGTTTCGAGGACGCCATCCTGTTCGCCGCCGCCTTCGACGCCAACGGCGGCCTGTTCGAACCCCTGCTGGGCGAGAACGACGCCATCGTCTCCGACAGCCTGAATCATGCCTCGATCATCGACGGCGTGCGGTTGTGCAAGGCCAAGCGCTATCGGTTCGCCAACTCCGACATGGACGAGCTGGAAAGCCGCCTGAAGGAGGCCCGCGCCGCCGGCGCTCGCGACATCATCATCGCCACCGACGGCGCCTTCTCGATGGACGGCTACATCGCCAAGCTGGACGAGATCCGGGCGCTGGCCGACAAATACGACGCCCTGATCATGGTGGACGACTGTCATGCGACTGGCTTTCTGGGCCCGCAGGGCAAGGGGTCGTTCGCCCATCACGGGGTCGAGGTGGACTTCGTCACCGGCACCTTCGGCAAGGCCTTGGGCGGCGCCATGGGCGGCTTCATCTGCGCGAAGAAGTCGGTCGTCGAACTGCTGAAGCAGCGCGCGCGCCCCTATCTGTTCTCCAACGCCCTGGCGCCCGCCGTCTGCGGTTCCAGCCTGGAAGCCATCCGCATCGCCCAAGGCGCCGAGGGCGACGCCCTTCGCACCCGCTTGTCCGCCAACGCCCACCGCTATCGAGGCGCCATGGCCGACGCCGGCTTCACCCTGCTGGACGGCGAACACCCGATCATCCCGGTCATGCTGGGCGACGCCAAACTGGCTCAGGATTTCGCGGCGCGCGCGCTGGAACTGGGCGTCTATGTGATCGGCTTCAGCTTCCCGGTGGTGCCGCGCGGCCAGGCCCGCATCCGCACCCAGATGTCGGCGGCGCATAGCTTTGACCAGATCGATCGAACGGTCGAGGCGTTCACGACGGCGGGCAAGGAACTGGGCGTTATCTGACGCCTTCCTCTGTCACCGTCGCCACATTATTCCCGTCATCCTCGGGCTTGTCCCGAGGATCCATACTCCCGGTTTTCGCCGGTGCGCACCGTCCTCGACGGAGTTTATGGATCCTAGGCACAAGGCCTAGGATGACGATCTTAGAGTTTTTCAGGAGACGCCATCATGGCTGAAACAATGAAAGCCCTGGCCAAGACCGCACCCGGCGTCGGCCTCGAACTGATCGACGCCCCGGTCCCCGAGGCCGGGCCAGAGGACGTGCTGATCCGGGTGCATCGCACCGCCGTCTGCGGCACCGACATCCACATCTGGAATTGGGACGAGTGGTCCCAGAAGAACGTCCCGACCCCGATGATCACTGGCCACGAATTCGCCGGCGAGATCGTCGCCATCGGCAAGGACGTGGATCGCCCGCTGAAGATCGGTCAGCGCGTCTCGGCCGAGGGCCACGTCATCGACCTGAACTCCGAGGCGGCCCGCGCCGGTCACTTCCACCTGGACCCCAAGACGCGCGGCATCGGCGTGAACCGTCAGGGCGCCTTCGCCGAGTTTGTGGTGGCCCCGGCCTTCAACGTGATCGAACTGCCCGACGACGTGCCCTATGAGATCGGTTCGATCCTGGATCCGTTCGGCAATGCGGTGCACACGGCGCAGCAGTTCGACCTGCTGGGCGAGGACGTGCTTGTTACCGGCGCCGGCCCCATCGGCATGATGGCCGCCGCCGTGGCCCGTCATGCGGGCGCGCGCACCGTGGTCCTGACGGACATCAACGACTTCCGGCTGGAACTGGCGCAGAAGGTGGCGCCGGGCGTTCGCACCGTGAACACCACCAAGGAAGACATCCATGACGTGATGAAGGAGTTGGGCCTCAAGGTCGGCTTTGACGTGGCGCTGGAGATGTCGGGTTCGCCCATCGCCTTCAAACAGTGCGTCGATACCCTGATCATGGGCGGCGGCATGGCGATGCTGGGTATTCCGTCCAAGCCGATGGAGACGGACTGGGGCGCGATCATCCTGAAGGCCCTGACCATCAAGGGCGTCTATGGCCGCGAGATGTTCACCACCTGGCGCAAGATGCTGGGTTTGCTGAAGGCGGGTCTGGACCTCAGCCCGCTGATCACCCACCGACTGGGCTATGCAGACTACCGCGAAGGCTTCGAGGCGATGAAGTCGGGACAGTCGGGCAAGGTGGTGCTGGACTGGGACAAGGCGGCCTGAGATCAGGACAGTGGAGATCAAGAGGGGCGGCCGGTCGGCCCCCCCCTCTTTTCATGATCAGTACCGCGCTCTCAGCGTGATCCCCACCGTGCATGGGTCGCCGGGCGTGCCTAGCACCAAGCCCGAGTTGCCGGCCTGGACTGTCAGCAGTTGGAGATAGTCTTCGTCGAAGGCGTTCTTGACGAAGATGAAGGCCTCCCAGCCGTTGTCGGACCGGAAGCCGGCGCGCAGGTTGACGATGCTGTAGCCCTCGATCTCGGTATGACGCGAGACCGCAGCGTCGGCGTTGTAGGTCAAGCGATAGCTGGCGTCGGCGCCGAAATAGGCCTCTCCGGCTTGACCCAGGCCTTGCACGTCACGGTGCAGTTCGCCGCCGATCGATCCGGCCCAGGGCGAGACGCCCGGCAGATCCTTGCCCGACAGGTCGCAGGCCAGGGTGGAGGTACCGATCGATTCCAGCGGGCAGGGGCCGTTGGTGAAGCTGGCGTATTTGGCGTCCGTCCAGGCGATGTTGGCATAGGCGTCCAGCCACGGCGTCGGCCGTGCGAAGGCGTCGAGCTCGATGCCCTGGATTTCCACCTTGTCCGCATTTGCGAGGTAGCCGCGCAGGGCGCCGGGGCCGGTGTCGACGACATTCGCCTGATAGTCTTCGACGTCGGTGCGATAGGCGGCCAGGTTGGCGGTCACCCGCTTGTCGAACAACTGGGTCTTGAGGCCCAGCTCATAGGTGGTGACTACCTCGGGCTCGACCACGGCGTTGGTCAGGGCAGGCGTGCCGTCGGGCAGGTTCGGGATGCCGGCCATGTTGATGCCGCCCGACTTGTAGCCCCGCGCCAGGGAGCCATAGACGAGGACCGTGTCGGAGATGTCGTAGGACAGGGCGACCTGGCCCGAGAGATCGCCGTCGGAGATGTCGGCGGCATAGGCCTGGGGCCGGGCGACGCCGAGGCGGCGGGTCAGATCAGCGGCGCTGCCGGGGCCGCCGCCGGTGACGGTCGAGACATAGGCGCCGTCTTTCTCTTCATGGGTGTATCGCAGGCCGGGCGTCAGATGCAGCCGGTCGGTGATGTTCCAGGTCAGCTGGCCGAAGACCGCCAGCGAGTCGGTTTCGATCCGCGAGTCGTTGAACACCGTGTAGCCTTCGAGCAGGCCGGGGTTTGTCCCTGGGACCAAAGCGTTGGTGACCGGATCGCGCACGGTCGTCAGCCAGTAGGAGGCGTTGCGGCCGTATTCCGTGACGCCGTGAGTTTCGACCGCCTGATGGAAGGCGTAGGCGCCGACGGTCCAGTCGATGCGGTTGGCGCCGTTGGAGGAAAGGCGGAGCTCCTGGCTCCACTGGTCCTGGTCAGACGGGTTGGCGGACTGCCGCGTGATGTCGAGCGCCGTATAGTCGCGGTCGTTGGCCGGACGCCAGTCCCAGGCCCGCCAGGCCGAGACCGAGGTTAGGGTGGCCCAGCCGAAATCATAGTCGACGATAGCCGAGAAGCCGCGCTGGATCTGGTCGGCGGCGATCGCGCCGTCGACATCTGCGACCCTGTCATAGGGATTTGTGCTGCCGGGCGTATAGCCCAGACCGGCGGCGAGGGCGGGGAACCGCAGATTGACCGGCTTGGCCGTATCGCCGACGCGGACATACAGTTGGGTGCAGCAGTCGGGCGTCTGGTCCGAATAGTCTGCGAACAGGCGGATGGTCAGCTTGTCCGTCGGCTGGAACAACAGTTGGCCGCGCAGGCTGATGGAGTCCTGGGCGTTCTGCTTGCGGCCGACCGTGACATTGTCCACGATGCCGTCGCGGCGGGTCGAGACGAAGGACAGGCGTGCGGCAAGCTTGTCGGTGATCAGCGGACCCGACACCGACGCCTTGGCCTGCAAGAAGCCATAGTCGCCGATGCTGACCTCCCCCTGCGCCTCGGGCGTGAAGCTGGGTGGGCGGGTGATGATGTTCAGGGCGCCCGCGGTGGTGTTCTTGCCGAACAGCGTCCCCTGCGGCCCACGCAGGATCTCGATCCGTTCGATGTCGACGAAGTCCAGCGTCGCCGTCGCCGGACGGCTGTAATAGACCTGATCGATATAGATGCCGACGCCCTGTTCCAGCCCGTCGTTGGCCAGGCCGTAGCTGGCGCCCAAGCCCCGGATGGTGATGGCGGTGTTTCGGGCGTTGGGGCTAAGCAATTGGACGCTGGGCGCTAGCTGGGTGATCTGGCCGATGTTGTAGGCGCCGGTGCGGTCCAGCAGTTCTTCGTTCACGACCGTCAGGGCGATGGGCACGTCCTGCGCCCGCTCGTCCCGCCGCCGGGCGGTGACGACGATGTCGCCGACGCTGGCGACGCTGGGTGCGTTCACCTGAGGTTCGACGACCTCGTCAGGCGCGGCGAAGGCCGCTGCGGGCGCGCCGAGGCAGGCGAGGATGGCCGTGGCGGACAGCAGGCGTCGGGCGGTTGTGGATGTCATCGTGGTCCCCCTCCGGCGACGTGATGCGCCGAGGGGGAAGAGAAGGGTTTTAAATCCTACCGATCAAATGGGGATTTCTAACGCTAGTCTTGAGAAGCTCTGAGGTCAGACGGCAAGCAACTGTTTGATCAGCGCCTTTTCGAAACCCTTGGTCTCCGAACCCGGAAGGACATCGGCGATGGCGCCGCTCTCGAACAGGGCGAAGACCTTGGGGTGGACGTAAGAGGCACGGCAGACGGTGGGGGTGTTGCCGAGCAGGCCGGCGACGGCCTTGACGCAGACGGTGATCTTTCGCTTGGCGTCGGTGGGCGAGGTTGCAGCCTCCGTGTCGCGCAGCGCTCGCGCCGCCGAGACGGTGCCGGCCCAGGTGCGGAAGTCCTTGGCCGAGAACTGCTCGCCCATCGCCTCGCGGATGTAGGCGTTCACGTCGTCGGAATCGACGGGGCACAGCGTGCCGTCCGCCGTGCGGTATTTGAAGAGTTGCTGGCCCGGCAGGCCTTCCAGTTCACGCACGACGCGGGCGAGACGGCGGTCCTTGACGCTGACGCTATGGTCCTTGCCGCTCTTGCCGCGAAACTCGAACGTCAGGGCCGAGCCGTCGACCTCCAGGTGGCGCTTGTGCAGGGTGGTCAGGCCGTAGCTGCGGTTCTGCTTGGCGTAGATGGAGTTGCCGACGCGGATGAGGGTGATCTCCAGCAGGCGCACGGCGGTGGCCAGCACCTTGTCCCGGCACACGCCGCGCAGGGCCAGATCGTGTTCGACCTTGTCGCGCAGTTTGGGCAGGGCGCGCGAGAAGGCGGGCAGCTTGTCGAACTTGTTCTCGGACCGGGCTGTGCTCCAGTCGTTATGATAGCGGTACTGTTTGCGGCCCTTCACATCGCGGCCGGTCGCCTGGATGTGACCGTTGGCCTTGGGGCAGATCCAGACGTCGGTCCAGGCCGGCGGGATGGCCAGGGCGCGGATGCGGGCCACTACCTTGGCGTCGTTGATCGCCTTGCCCTTCGCGTCGCGATAGGACCAGCCCTTGCCGGCGCGACGACGGCTCAGGCCCGCGAACTCGTCGCTGCAGTAGCTGAGCCCTTGCGGAACCTCGGCGGCGATGTCGAAGGCGTGCGATCCGTCGGCCATCCGCCGCGTTTCCTTTTCACGGGTCTTTCAGCCGCTTGCCGAAGACGAGGGACGAACGCGGGGCCTGGGCGGCGAGTTCCGCTTGACCGCGCGAACGGGGCGCGAGACGAGGCGGCATGAACTATCGCCACAGCTTTCACGCCGGAAACTTCGCCGACCTGCTCAAACACGCTCTGGTGCTGTGGCTGGTGAAGACGCGGCAGGGGGCGGGGCCGCTGACGGTGTTCGACACCCATGCGGGGTCGGGGTTGTATGACCTGTCGGGGGACGGGACGCGATCCAGGGAGGCCGAGGCCGGCGTCGCGCGGCTGATGACGGCCGAGGGTCGGACGCCGCTGATGGATGCGCTGGCGGCTGAGGTGGCAGCGATCAATCCTGACGGCGGCGTGCGATATTATCCGGGCTCGCCCCTGCTGATCGCCGACGCCCTCAAGGACGGCGGGCGCTATGTCGGGTTCGAGCTGAACCCGCCGGTTCGGGCCATGCTGGCCGAGGCGCTGGCGGGACGGTCCAATGCACAGGCGCGCGAGGGCGACGGCTATGCGGCGGTGGTCGCAGACGCGGCGAAGGTGCGCGGGCCGCTGGTGCTGATCGACCCACCGTTCGAGAAGCCCGACGATTATGTCCGCTCGGCCGAGACGGCTATCGCCGTGGTGAAGCGCGATCCGACGGCGACGGTGGCGATCTGGACCCCGTTGAAGGATCTGGAGACCTTCGACGGCTTCATCCGGCGGCTGCAGGGCAAGGCCGGCCCGACCTTGGTCGCCGAAGCGCGGCTGAGGCCGCTAACCAATCCGATGAAGATGAACGGCTGCGCCCTGGTGGTGGTCAATCCGCCTGACGGGACACAAGCCGCCGCGAACGAAGTCTGCGGCTGGGTCGCCGGGGCGTTGGGCGAAACGGGCGGGCGGGCCGAGGTCTGGACCTTCTGACCGCAGTCACTAGGTTGGTCGCATGACGCGCATCGCCATTCTGGAAACCGGCCACCCGCCGGAGCATCTGAAGGACGACTTCGACGACTATCCGGCGCGGTTCCGGGCGCTGCTGGGCGAAGGCGTGGCGACGACGCGGTTCGACGTGCAATCCGGTTATCTGCCTGAGGATCCGTCGGCGTTTCAGGGGGCCATCGTCACCGGGTCGGCGGCGGGCGTCTATGACGACCTGCCGTGGATCCCGCAGCTGGTGGACTGGCTGAGGGCGGCGCGAGGACGGACCCGACTGGTGGGTATCTGCTTCGGGCATCAGGCCCTGGCCCATGCTTTCGGCGGCGTGGTCGAGAAGTCGGACAAGGGCTGGGGCGTGGGGTTGCATCGCTACGAGGTGCAGGCAGACGAACCGTGGATGCATCCGCGCGCGCGGACGATCTCGATCCCCGTTTCGCACCAGGATCAGGTGACGGCGATCTCGGATGATGCGCGGGTGATCGCTTCCAGCGGGTTCACGCCCTATGCCGGTCTGGCCTGGGGCCAAGACGCGATTTCGTTCCAGTGCCACCCGGAGTTTCAGCCCGACTATGCGGCGGCCCTGATCGAGGGACGTCGGGGAACGCGTATCCCGCACGACCTGGCGGACGAGGCGATCGACAGTCTGAAACGGCCCAATGACCGGGCCGTGCTGACGGCCTGGATCCGCGCCTTCCTGCTGCTGACCCCGCCTCCGGTCGAGGACTACGGCAGCGGGATCTAGAGCCCGAGCAGCCGGATCAGCACCAGCGCCAGCAACACCAGGGCGCCCAGCGACAGGATGACGGCGGCGACGACACGGCCGCCGGCGCGGGCGACGGCTCGAATGTCGGTCTGGAGGCCCAGGGCGGCCATGGCGACGACGGTCAGTAGGCCGGACGCGGCGGCCATCGGCGCGAGGGTCGCCTGCGGGATCAAATCCAGCGAGCGCAGGGCGATCATGACCAGGAAGCCGACGATGAACCAGGGCAGCAGGCGGGAAAGGCCCGGCCTGATCGCCGTCGGTGCGCGGTCGCGGAAGATCAGCGACAGCGCCAGGATGACCGGCCCCAGCATCAACACCCGCACCAGCTTGACCACCGTGCCGGTCTGGGTGGCGACGACGCCGAACGGGGCGGCGGCCGCCAGGACTTGCGGCACGGCATAGACAGTCAGGCCGGCGAGGGCTCCGTACTGGAGGCCGTTTAAATGGATCAGGCCGCCTAGCAGGGGCAGGGCCAGAACAACGATCACGCCGAGCACGGCGGTGAAGGCGATGGAAGCCGCGACCTCCTCGCCATCGGCGTCGATGACGGGAGCGACGGCGGCGATGGCGGAGTTGCCGCAGATGGCGTTGCCGCAGGCGACCAGCAGGGCCATGCGCGGGTTCAGGCCCAGGGCGCGGCCGATGCCGAAACCGGCCACGATGGCCAGGGCGACGAGGGCGAAGATGCTCAGGACGAAGCCGACGCCCAGCGACGATAGGGTCGCGGCGCTCACCGAGGCGCCGAGCAAAACCACCGCAACCTCCAACAGAGTCTTGGCCGAGAAGTCGATGCCGGCCTTGAACCGCACATCCGGGGTCCAGGCGGTGCGGACGGCGGCGCCCAGCAGGATGGCTAGCACCAGTGGCTCCAGCCAGACACGGCCGATCACGTCGCGCTCGATGCTGGTCAGGCCGATGGCCGCCAGGGTCACCAGCAGGCACAGCATGACGCCGGGCCGGATCTTGCGCCCGAACGCCGTCGCCGACGCCAGGCTGGGCGTATTGGCGGGCGCGGGCAGGGCGGCGGACTTCATAAGCGGGTGATGCGCCGGCTCTCGACGGCAGTCCAACGGATAGTTATTGTCGTTTCAATCCGATTTGGAGATCAATCGTGACCCTGGAACGCCTGCGCATCTTCGTTGCCGTGGCCGAACGCGACCATGTGACGGCGGCCGCGCGGGCGCTGAACCTGACGCAGTCGGCGGTGTCCAACGCCCTGGCGGCGCTGGAGGCGGAGCACGACGTGCGGCTGTTCGACCGGGTCGGGCGGGGCGTCGTCTTGAACGAGACCGGCCAGGCCTTTCTGCCCGAGGCGCGGGCCGTGCTGGCGCGGGCGCAGGCGGCGGAGGCCGCGCTGGCGGACATGAGCGCCCTGCGGCGCGGGCGACTGGCGGTGTTCGCCAGCCAGACCATCGCCAGCTACTGGCTGCCGCGCCGGCTGGTGGATTTCCACAAGGCCTATCCCGGCGTCGAACTGGCGGTCGAGATCGGCAACACGCGCGAGGCGGCGCAGGCGGTGCTGAGCGGCGCCGCCGAGATCGGCCTGGTCGAGGGGGCGGTTGACGAGCCGGCCCTGTCGCAGGTCCAGGTGGGTTCGGACCGGCTGGCGGTGCTGGTGACGCCGGACCATCCCTGGGCGACGCGGCGGCGGCTGGAGGCGCGTGATCTGGCGGACCAGCCCTGGGTGTTGCGCGAGGTGGGGTCAGGCACGCGTTCGACGCTGGAGGCGGCGGTGCACGATATGGGCGTGGATCCCGCGACCCTGTCTGTGTCGATGACCCTGCCGTCGAACGAGGCCGTGCTGGCGGCGGCCGAGGCGGGGGCGGGGGCCACGGCCCTGTCGGAAAGCGTGGCCTATGCGTCCGTGGCGGCCGGGCGGCTGGTGACGGCGCCCTTCACCCTGCCCGAGCGGCCGTTCCGGCTGTTACGACACCGGGAACGGTATCGCAGCCGGGCCGGCGACGTGTTCGTGGAGGCGATGGGCTAGGGCCACTTCACCGAGGGCGGCATGGAACTGAGGATGGACTCCACATTCCCGCCGGTCTTCAGGCCGAACATGGTGCCGCGGTCGTAGAGGAGGTTGAACTCGACGTAGCGGCCGCGCCGGATCAGCTGTTCCTCGCGCTCTTCTTCCGTCCAGGGCTCGGCCATGCGGGCGGCGACGATGCGGGGATAGACGTCCAGGAAGGCTAGGCCGATGTCGCGAGTGAAGGCGAAATCGCGGTCGTAATCGTCGCTGTCGTGATGATCGTAGAAGACGCCGCCAGTGCCGCGCGGCTCATTGCGGTGGGGCAGGTAGAAATACTCGTCGCACCAGGCCTTGTATTTGGCGTGCCAGGTCGGGTCGTGGGCGTCGCAGGCGGTCTGCATGGCGGCGTGAAAGGCGACCGTGTCGGGATGATCCTGGCGGCGGTCCGCCATCAGCACCGGCGTCAGGTCGCCGCCGCCGCCGAACCAGCTCTTGGTCGTGGCGATGAAGCGGGTGTTCATATGTACCGCCGGGACGCGCGGGCTGACCGGGTGGCAGATCAGGCTGACGCCTGTGGCGAAGAAGCGGGGATCGACGTCGGCGCCGGGCACGGTCCTGGCGTAGTCGGCGGGAAAGCTGCCGTGGACGGTCGAGACATGGACGCCGACTTTCTCGAACAGGCGACCGTGCATCATCCCCATGACGCCGCCACCGCCTTCGGGCCGCTCCCAGGCGGTGCGGACGAAACGGCCGGGCTCGCCGGGAAACAGGTCCACGGGCGCTGAATCCTCCAGCGCCTCGAAGGCGGCGTGGATACGGTCGCGCAACTGTTCGAACCAGGCGCGGGTCTCGACCTTCTTCAGGTCGAGCGGATCGGAGAAGACGGCGTCGCTCATGGCGCGCTTGAACCACGTCGCGGCGGCGGCGTCATCCGGACAGGTTGTCATAAGAGGAATCGCAGGCGCTAATGGCCGCCTGCCGTTTTCAGGAAGCCCGCCCATGATCCGTCGTCTTGTGTCCGTCGCTGTGGTCTCACTCGGGCTGGGAGGCGCGGCCCATGCCCAACAGGCCGATGAGGCGCGGGTGTTGGAGATCCTGAAGACTACGCCGCTGATCGACGGGCACAACGACCTGCCGTGGGCGCTGCGCCAGCAGTATGGAAACGACGTCTACGCTGTTGATCTGACCAAGAACTTGGCGGCCTCCACCAAGCTGCATACCGACATCGCGCGGCTGAGGGCCGGTGGCGTCGGTGGTCAATTCTGGTCCGTCTATGTGCCCGCCAGCCTGACGCCGCTGGAGGCCGTCGAGGAAACCTTCGAACAGATCGACACGGCCAAGCGGATCATCGCCGCCCATCCCGAGACCTTCGGCCTGGCGATCACGGCGGACGAGGTGGATGCGGTGTTCAAGTCGGGCCGGATCGCCAGCCTGATCGGGATGGAGGGCGGCTATTCGATCGACGATTCCCTGGCCCTGTTGCGAGAATTCTATCGAGCCGGCGCCCGCTACATGACCCTGACCCACTCCAAGACCACAACCTGGGCCGACAGCGCGACGGACGCGCCGAAATGGGGCGGTCTGAATTCTTTCGGAGAAGAGGTGGTCAAGGAGATGAACCGGCTGGGCATGATGGTGGACCTGAGCCACGTGTCCGAGGAGACCATGCTGGACGCCATGCGCGTATCCGATGCGCCGGTGATCTTTTCCCACTCGTCGGCGCGGGCGGTGACGGACCATCCGCGAAACGTGCCGGATCGGGTGCTACGGATGATGCCCCAGGACGGCGGGATCGTGATGATCAACCTGGCGCCGGGCTTCGTGTCTGAGGCGGTGCGGGCCTGGAACGGCGCCAAGGCCGGGGAGGAGGCGCGGCTCAAGACCCTCAACCCCGGCGATCCCGGCGCGGTGGAGGCCGGTCTGACCGCCTGGACCACCGCCAATCCGACGCCGCAAGCGACCCTGGCCGACGTTGTGGCGCACATCCAGCATGTGCGTGAAGTCGCAGGCATCGACCATGTCGGCCTAGGCGCCGATTTCGACGGCATCGGCAGCCTGCCCGAGGGCATGGGCGGGGTGGATGCCTATCCCCGCATCCTGGCGGCCCTGATGCAGGCCGGCTGGACCGAGGCGGACATCCGCAAGATCGCCGGCGAGAACCTGTTGCGGGTCATGCGGTCCGTCGAGGCCGTGGCGGCGTCAAAGGCCGGCGAGCGGCCGTCGATGGCGCGGCTGGAACCTGCGGCTCAGGACTGACCGATCCCGCCGGTCTGGCGCAGGCCTTCCCACAGGGCGATGCCGGCGGTGACCGACAGGTTCAGCGAGCGGGCCTGGGGGCGCAGCGGCACGACGACGCGGGCGTCGGCGGCGGCGTGGACGTAATCGGGGGCGCCGGCGCTCTCCTTGCCGAACAGAAGCACGTCGTCGGGCTGGAAGACGAAGTCGGGCAGGGGCGTGGCGCCGCGCGTGGTGAACAGCACCAGCCGGCCGGCGGGGCGGTCGGACTGGAATGCGTCCCAATCGGCATGGCGGGTCATGTGCGACAGGGGGCCGTAATCGAGGGCCGCGCGCTTCATGGCGCGGTCGTCGAAACGAAAGCCGGTCGGCTCGATCACATGCAGATCGACGCCGAAACAGGCCGACAATCTGATGCACGCTCCGACGTTCTGAGGAATGTCAGGTTGAAAAAGGGCGAGACGCATTCTAAGGCCTGACATACGCGCGGCGAGGGGGTTTGTCGCGGTCTGTTTGCGAGCGTTTCGCAAGAAACGTCAGCAGCTTGCGCGAAATGGGCGCAAGTGTCGGGCCGTCGGGGATTTCCGGCGTCTTTTGTTGGTTCGTGCCGTGGCTGGGAGAGGCTCCTGGGCTTCTTCCGCGGCGTTCGAGAGGTGGAAACGTGGCCGAATCGGTCGTGCATACGGAAGACACTCACAGCCCCGAGGGCGGTGATCCCAATCGTCGTGACTTCATCTACATCGCAGCGGGCGCTGCGGCGGTCGGCGCGGGGGCGATGATCGCCTGGCCGTTGATCAACCAGATGAACCCTGCGGCCGACACCCTGGCCCTGGCGTCGATCGAGTTCGATCTGACCAAGGTTCAGGAAGGCCAGCAGGTCGTCATCAAATGGCAGGGCAAGCCGGTGTTCGTGCGTTACCGCACCCCGGCCGAGCTGCAGAAGGTCATCGCCGACGATCACGCGCCGGACCTGAAGCAGCCCCAGACGGACGCCGAGCGGACCAAGCCGGGTCACGAGAAATATCTGGTCGTCGTCGGTTCCTGCACCCACCTGGGCTGTGTTCCGACGTTCGGCGCGGGCGATTACGGCGGCTGGTTCTGCCCCTGCCACGGCTCGCACTACGACGCGTCCGGGCGTATTCGTAAGGGGCCTGCGCCCCTGAACCTTGTTGTGCCGGACTACGATTACCTGTCCGACACCCGCGTCAAGATCGGTTGAGGACCAAGGGGGGATCATGAGCGATCACGAGAGCACCTACGTCCCGAAGACGGGCGTCGAGAAGTGGCTGGATACCCGGCTGCCGATCATCCGTTTCGGCGCGGACTATATGTCCCTGCCGACGCCGCGGAACCTGAACTACTGGTGGACCTTCGGCGGCATCCTGGCCCTGTGCCTGATGACGCAGATCGTCACCGGCATCGTTCTGGCCATGCACTATACGCCCAACGTCGACCTGGCCTTCGCCTCGGTCGAGCGCATCATGCGCGACGTGAACGGCGGCTGGCTGATCCGCTATGTCCACGCCAACGGCGCGTCGATGTTCTTCATCGCCGTCTATCTGCACATGCTGCGCGGCCTCTACTACGGCTCCTACAAGGCGCCGCGCGAGATGATCTGGATCATCGGCTGCGTGATCTTCTTCCTGATGATCGCCACCGCCTTCCTGGGCTATGTCCTGCCCTGGGGCCAAATGTCGTTCTGGGGCGCGGAGGTCATCACCAACCTGATCGGCGCCATCCCGGTCCTGGGCGAACCGATCCTGGTCTGGCTGCGCGGCGGACCGGCGATCGACAATGCGACGCTGAACCGCTTCTTCTCGCTGCACTATCTGCTGCCCTTCGCCATCCTGGGCTGCGTCGTGCTGCACCTTTGGGCGCTGCATTCCGCCGGTCAGAACAACCCGGTCGGCATCCTGATCCCCAAGGATCGCGAGAAAAAGGACATGCTGCCCTTCCATCCGTATTTCACGGTCAAGGACGGGTTCGCGATCATCCTGTTCCTGATCCTGTTCGCGATCTTCGTCTTCTATCAGCCGAACGCCCTGGGCCACGCCGACAACTACATCCCGGCCAACCCGCTGGTGACGCCGGCGCACATCGTGCCCGAGTGGTACATGCTGCCCTTCTACGCCATCCTGCGCGCCATCCCGGACAAGTTCGGCGGCGTAGTGGCGATGTTCAGCGCCATCGGCGTGCTGTTCGTCCTGCCCTGGCTGGATACGTCCAAGGTGCGCTCGATGCGCTATCGCCCGACGATGCGGACCTTCTTCATCATCTTCCTGGTGGTGGGCTTTGGTCTGGGCTGGTGCGGCGGTCAGCTGCCGGACGCGCCGGTGCTGGGGTCGTTCAAGACCTTCACCCTGGTTGACGGCGACCTGAACTCGTACCTGTGGCTGACGCGCGTTCTGACGGCCTACTACTTCATCTTCTTCCTGATCATCATGCCGCTGGTCGGATTGAAGGAGCAGCCGCTGCCGATCCCGGCGACGATCTCCGAACCGGTCCTGACCGGCGCGGACGCCGTCGAGCAGAAGGGCTGAGGGTCATGACGATTGGAATGAAGACCGTGTCGATCAAAAAGATCATCGCCTCGGCCGCCATTGCGCTGGGCCTGATGAGCGCCGCCGCGCCTGCCATGGCGGCGGGCGTCGCCGCCCACCCGCGCTCGGGCGGTTTCAGCTTCGAGGGGCCGTTCGGAACCTACGACCAGGGCCAGCTGCAACGCGGCTACAAGGTCTATCACGAGGTCTGCGCCGCCTGTCACGGCATGAACCTGATGCACTATCGAAACCTGGGCGACCGTCATGGGCCGTTCTGGAATCCGAAGTATCCGAACCCGAACGACAACCCGGTGGTCAAGGCGCTGGCCGCCGAGAACCAGGCGCCGGACATTGACAGCGAGACCGGCGAAGCGATCCAGCGCGACGCCACCCCGGCCGACAAGTTCCATTCGCCCTATCCCAACGCCACGGCGGCGGCGGCGGGCAATGGCGGCGCGGCGCCGCCCGACCTGTCGGTCATGGCCAAGGCCCGTCACGACGGCGCCAACTACATCTATTCGCTGCTGTCGGGCTACAAGGCCGCGCCGGCGGGCCTGACGATCCGCGAAGGCCAGCACTACAACCCATATATGGCCGGCGACCTGACGCCGTTCTGGACGGGCGACCATCACGACGTGCCCCCCGGCGGCTTCATCGCCATGCCGCCGCCGTTGCAGAACGGCCAGGTGACCTATGACGACGGTTCGCCCCAGACGGTGGATCAATACGCCAAGGACGTCGCGGCCTTCATCGCCTGGACGTCGGAACCCAAGATGGTCGAGCGCAAGCAGGCCGGCCTGGGCGTGCTGATCTACCTGTTCATCTTCGCCGGCATCACCTACGTCGCCTACCGCCGCATCTGGAAGGGCGTCGCCCACTAAGCGTCTTCCGACCGCCGAAACATCAGCCCGTCGAAGCTTGCTTCGGCGGGTTTTTCGTTTGCGACGAATGGTCCGTGACACGGAATCGACATGGTAGGTTTCGCCGCCTAGGGTCGCCTATCGTTTTCGGCTGTGGGGCCACTGTTCATGCGTCTTGTCTCTTCTTTCGCGGCTGTCCTTTTGGCCAGCGCCTCCCTGTCCGCCTGCGCTACTTCAACCGCGACCGCACCCAACCCCGGCGCCGTCCATAGGGTCCCGGTGTTCGACGCCGCGCGGATCTCGCAGGACATCAAGACCCTGTCGGACGACAGCTATGAGGGACGCGGCATCGCCACCCCGGCGGAAGAGAAGGTCGTGCGTTATCTGAGCGAGGGCTATGCCGCCGCCGGGTTCGAGCCGGGCGGGCCGAACGGTCAGTGGACGCAGGACGTGATCCTGAACCGTTTCACCCAGTCCAATGTCCAGGCCTCGTTGAAGCTGGGCGACTGGACGCTGCCGATGACCCAAGGGCGCGAAGTCGCCATCTCCACCCGCCGTCCCGCCGAGCATGTCAGCCTGAAGGACGCGCCCCTGGTCTTCGTCGGCTATGGCATCAATGCGCCCGAGCGCCAGTGGAACGACTTCAAAGGGCAGGACCTGCGCGGCAAGATCCTGGTCGTTCTGGTCAACGACGCGGATTTCGAGGAGCCGGCGCTGAACACCTTCGGCGGCAAGGCCATGACCTACTACGGCCGCTGGACCTACAAATACGAAGAGGCGGCCAAACAGGGCGCGGCGGGCGTGTTGATCGTGCACGAGACGGCGCCCGCCTCCTATGGCTGGCAGACGGTCGCCAACTCGTGGGGCGTGTCGCAGTTCGACATCTTGCGCCAGAATGCGGCGGCGGAGCGTGTGCCGATGGAGGGCTGGATCCAGCGTGACGTGGCGGTCGATCTGTTCCGCCGCGCCGGGCTGGATTTCGAGGCGCTGAAGGTTCAGGCGCGCAGCCGTGACTTCCAGCCCGTCTCCTTGACCGGCGCGTCCTTCTCGACCGAGTTCGACGTGGCGACCAATCAGGTCACCAGCCACAATGTCATCGCCCGACTGCCGGGTACGACCCACCCCGACGAAACCGTCCTCTATACCGCCCACTGGGACCACATCGGCATGGGCGAGCCGGACGCGACGGGTGACCGCATCTTCAACGGCGCGGTGGACAATGCGTCGGGCACGGCGGGCCTGCTGGAGTTGGCGCGCATGTTCGGCGGCGGCCCGCGCAATGAGCGGTCGGTGGTGATAATCAGCTTCACCGGCGAGGAAAGCGGCCTGCTGGGCTCGGAATACTATGCCGTCAATCCGGTCTATCCGCTGGCCAAGACGGTGGGCGGGTTCAACATGGATTCGATGAACGTCTATGGTCGTGTCACCGGCCTGGGCGTCACCGGCTATGGTCAGTCAGACTTCGACGAGCGCCTGGCGGCGGCTATCCAGCCGCAGGGCCGCACCCTGGTTCCCGATCATGAGAATGCGGCGGGCACCTATTATCGCTCGGACCATTTCCCCCTGGCCAAGCGTGGCGTGCCGATGGCCTATGCCGGCAGCCGGGGCGAGTTCCGGGATGCTCCGATCGCCGAGCGCGAGGCGGCGCGGGCGGAATACGGCGCCAAACGCTATCACCAGGCGGCGGACGAATGGTCGCCGGATTGGGACTATCGCGGCATGATCGAGGATCTGACGGTCTTCTATGATGTCGGCCGCGCCCTGGCGAACGGTCGCGACTGGCCGGAATGGAAGACGGGATCAGAGTTCGGCCCTGTGCGGGCGACCACCGCGTCGGAACGCCGCTAACCCTTATTGACCAACGAGGGGCGGGGAGGCATCCCCGCCCTTTCGCGTTTCCACGTTTCGAGTGCGCCTGAATGATCCTTCGCCGTTCGTCCTTCGTCGCCCTTGCGGCGCTTGCCCTGGCCGCCTGTGCGACCGCCCCGGTCGCAGGTCCCGCTCCAAAGGTTGACGCCTTCGCCGTCGCCTCGGCCGCGACGCCGCAGTTCAGCGCCCAGCGCCTGTCGGACCATATCAAATATCTGGCGTCGGACGAGATGGAGGGACGGTTTCCCGGTCTGGTCGGCGAGGGTCTGACCCTGGCCTATCTGCAGGCCCAGTATGAGGCGATGGGGTTGGAGCCGGGCGGTCGCGACGGATCGTGGCTGCAGCCGGTCGATCTGGTGCGGTTCACGCCGCAGCGGGCGCCGACGGCGTCCTGGGCCGGGGAGGACGGGGCGGCGCATCCGCTGGTTTCGGGGACGGACATCACCCTGCGCGCCGGCTCGGCGGATCCGGTTGTGAAGGCTGAGGCGCCGCTTGTCTTTGCGGGCTACGGCATTTCGGCGCCGACCTGGGACGACTATGGCGATGCGGACCTGACCGGAAAAGTCGTGGTCATCCTGCGTGGTCAGCCGACCGTGATGGGCGAGGATCCAAACTTTTACGGCTCGACGACCCATAAGACCCAAGAAGCGCTGAAGCGCGGGGCCGTGGGGGTCATTACGCTTCAGGATCAGGACAACCGTTGGCGGCGCGCTGTAGGTGGGGCGACCCGGCCGCAGATGACGGTCAAGGGCGCGCAAGACCCGCGCTTCAGCGGCGCCATCAACATGGCGACGGCGACTGCGATCGGCGGCGCGGCCATGGAAGGCGCGGTCGAGCGCGCCAAAGCCAACGCCCTGAGTGGCATCGTCGATCTAGGCGCGCGCCTCAGCGTCGACATCGCCGAGACCACCGAGGTCATTCATTCCAACAACCTGCTGGCCAAGATTCCCGGCACGGAACGGCGGGATGAATATGTCTTCTACTCCGCCCACTGGGACCACGTCGGCAAGGCGAAGACGCCGAACGCCGAGGGCGACGACATCTTCAACGGCGCCTGGGACAATGCGTCGGGGACGGCGGGCCTGATCGAAATGGCGCGGGCGTTCAAGGCAGGCCCGGCGCCGAAACGCACCGTGGTCTTCCTGCATGTCACGGCCGAGGAACAGGGGCTGTTGGGGTCCGAAGCCTATGCCGCCGATCCGGTCTATCCGCTGGCGAAGACGGCGGCGGACATCAACATCGACATGCTGCCATTCACGCCTGCGACGCGGGACGTGGCGGTGTTCGGGGTGGGCAAGTCCGAGCTGGAGGACATCCTGGGCCGGTTCGCCGCCGTGCAGGGGCGGACGGTGACGGGAGACGGCTATCCCGAAGAGGGATTCTACTATCGCTCGGACCACTTCAACTTCGCGGCGGGCGGGGTGCCTGCTCTGATGCCGTGGACGGGCCGCGATTTCGTCGCGGGTGGGATCGAGGCGGGCAAGCCCTACTACGAGGGGCAGATGGCGCGGTATTATCACAAGCTGACGGACGAATGGCGCGCCGACTACGACTTCACGGCGGCGCTGCAAAACCTCGATCTGCTGTATCGGTTGGGGCTGACGGTAGCCGACAGCGAGAGCTGGCCGGCGTGGAAGCCGACGGCCGAGTTCAACGCCATCCGCGACCGCACGGCCGATCAGCGGAGGTAGGTCTCAGGCCGCTGCGAACGGGTAGGGGCTGACGGACTTGGACCAGTCGTCGACGGCCAGCGGGCGGTCGATGGGGGCGGCGGCGCGTTCGGCGCAGGGGTGGCGGTGGCACAGGCGGCAGGCGGGGCCGATGGGAGTGACGTCGGGGCGTTCCAGATCCAGGCCGAGCGCATAGGCCAGGCGGTGGGCGTGGCGTAGTTCGCAGCCCAGGCCGACAGCCAGGTCGTGGGTCTCGCCGAAACCGTCGTGGCCCTGGCGCTCGACCGTGCGGGCGAAGGTAAACCAGCGACCCCCCGGCTTTCCGTCCTGGCCGGGCGTCTCAATGATCTGGGTGACGATCCGGCCCGGCGTGCGGAAGGCGGAATGCAGCCGCCAGCGCGGGCAGGCCCCGCCGAAGCGCGAGAAGGGAAAGGCGCCCGCCGCATAGCGTTTGGAGATGTTTCCGGCCTGATCGACGCGCATCAGGAAGAAGGGCACACCGCGCGCCGTGGGGCGCGACAGGGTGGTCAGCCGATGGGCGGCCTGTTCGTAGCTGACGCCGAACCGGGCCTGGAGCCTGGCAAGGTCGTAACCGGTCTCCTCCGCCGTGCGCTGGAATGCGGCGTAGGGCATCAGGGTCGCGGCGGCGAGGGTGTTGGTCAGGGCGACCTTCAGTAGGGAGCGCGTCGCGTCGTCGGGGGCGTTCGCGGCCTGAACCAAGTCGTTCAGCGCCTGTCCGTGTTCGACCAGGGCCAGCTGATAGGCGATGGCGAAGGCGCGCGAGGACGGGCCCAGCGTCTCGGACAGCAGCAGGCGACGGCGGTGCAGGTCGAAGCGGCGGGTCCATTCGACCATGACCTCGGCGGGCAGGGTGCGGACGCCCAGGTCATGTTTCGCCGCCAGCCGGTGGCGGGCGGCGGGCTCGAAGCCGTCAGCGTGTACGGGGGCCTCTGCCGTCAGGGCTTCGGACAGGGCCTCGCCCAACTGGTCCAGTTCGGGGAAGTGGTTGCCGCGCGACTGGATGTATTCGCGCACCCATTCGGCGGGGCTGGTTTCGACCAGGCCCTCGCCGTTTTCGGCGGCGGCGCGCGAACGGGTGCGGCCGTCGTCGAAGGCCTGATACAGGCGCAGCATGGCGTCGGCCACGCCGGGCGCCTCTTCGAGCAACTGCACCAATTCGTGACGCGGGGCGGACAGGCCCTTGAACAGGGGATCGGCCAGGATCTCGGTCAGGCGAGCTTCGTCGGCGGCGCCGCCCTGGTTCAGGCTGCGCAGATCGACGTCGTAGGTGTCGGCGAGGCGTAGCAGCAGCTGGGCCGAGACGGGGCGCTGGTTGCGCTCTATGTGGTTGAGATAGCTGGGGGAAACACCCAAGTCGGCGGCCATAGCCGTTTGGGTCAGGGCCAGGTCGCGCCGCAGCCGCTTTAGCCGGGCGCCGAGGAAGAGTTTGCGGTCAGCGGCGGCGTCCATGACTGTATAATGTCATGATGTGACTTGCATTGCAAAGTCATGATATGACAAAATGACATAAATGATGTGCCTGTCGCTGTGTTATTCGTGACTTCGGCGTGTTCTTGTCTCCGAGACGGCGGCTGCGGCCGCGCCCTTCAGAGACCGAGTTCGATCATGACCACCTTTGCCGATCTGGTGCCTTCGCCCACCGGCCGTTTCGACGGCATCGAGCGCCCCTACACGCCTGAGGACGTCCTGCGCCTGCGCGGCTCGGTGCCGGTCACCCATACGCTGGCCGAACGCGGGGCCAACCGCCTGTGGCAGTTGCTGCACGACGAGCCCTTCATCAACGCCCTGGGCGCCGTCACTGGCAACCAGGCCATGCAGATGGTCCGTGCGGGCCTGAAGGCCATCTATCTGTCGGGTTGGCAGGTCGCGGCCGACGCTAATACGGCCGGCGCCATGTATCCCGACCAATCGCTGTACCCGGCCAACGCCGCGCCGGAACTGTGCCGCCGCATCAACCGCACCCTGCAACGCGCCGACCAGATCGAACACGCCGAAGGCGGGGCCAAGCGCGACTGGTTCGTGCCCATCGTCGCCGACGCAGAGGCCGGCTTCGGCGGGCCGCTGAACAGCTTCGAGATCATGAAGGCTTTCATCGAGGCGGGCGCCGCCGGTGTCCACTTCGAGGACCAACTGGCGTCCGAGAAGAAGTGCGGCCACCTGGGCGGCAAGGTTCTGATCCCCACCCAGGCGCATGAGCGCAATCTGGTCGCCGCGCGTCTGGCCGCCGACGTCATGGGCACGCCGACCATCACGGTCGCGCGGACGGACGCCGAGAGCGCCCAACTGATCACCTCGGACATCGACGAGCGCGACCAGCCCTTCATCGACCGCGACAACCGCACGCCGGAGGGCTTCTTCCGTCTTAAGGAAGGCACGGGCCTGGACCACTGCATCGCGCGCGGCCTGTCCTACGCCAATATCGCCGACCTGCTGTGGTGGGAGACGTCGCACCCGGATCTGAACGACGCGAAGAAGTTCGCGGAGGCCGTGCAGAAGGAGCATCCGGGCAAGCTGATGGCCTATAACTGCTCGCCGTCCTTCAACTGGAAGGCCAAGCTGGATGACGCCACCATCGCCAAGTTCCAGCGCGAGCTGGGGGCCATGGGCTACAAGTTCCAGTTCGTGACCCTGGCGGGCTTCCACAGCCTGAACAACTCCATGTTCGAGCTGGCGGACGGTTATCGCGATCGCGGCATGGCGGCCTATTCGGAGCTGCAACAGCGCGAGTTCGCCAACGAGGCCATCGGCTACACCGCCACGCGCCACCAGCGCGAAGTCGGCACCGGATATTTCGACCAGGTCGCCACGGTCATCTCCAACGGTCAGTCGTCCACGACGGCGCTGAAGGACTCGACCGAGACCGCCCAGTTCACCCACGCGGCTTAATCAGAAAAGGAACCCGCAAAAATGGAACCTCTGACCCGAACCGAAGCCATCATCGACTTCTGCCTGGCGCCCCTGGCGCTCGACACCGGCACGGAGGCCGAGCGAGAGGTGCGCCGCCGCATGACGCATGTGCTGCGAACCTATCAGGCCAAGACCGCAACGCCGGTCGCCGTGGACTTCTCGTCCATGCCGTCCCAGGTGATCAACGAGGCGGCTCACGGCTACGAATAGGTCGTCCGACCAAAGAAAAAGGCCCGCTCCGATCGCTCGGGGCGGGCCTTTTGTCGTGCTGGACGCGGTTTAGCGCGGGCCGGACGGCGTCGTGTTCAGCGACTGGGTCGCCGTGCTGGCGGCGGCCGGAACCGGTGTTTGGGGAACCGAGACCGAGATGGGTGTGCGCGCCGGGGCGGCGCCGGTTTCCTGGGGATCGCCGACGATGATGGTGGTGATCTGGGTCGCTTCGGTCGTGCAGGTGGCCAGGTCGCGGGTGACGTGGCGGCCCAGGCAGAAGACATCCTCATAGCTGGGGCGTGAGGCGGCCAGGCACTGGAACAGCATCAGCTTGGACATGTTCAGGCAGAACTCGCTGTTCGGCTCGTGCGTCAGGGCCTCCGTATTTACGCGCGCCTCGTCGCCGCCGGAACCCAGGGCGGCCAGAGCGGCGATGGCCAGTGAACGAACCACGGCGGGGGTGTAGGGCGGCGCCTTGCGCGACGGTTCGATGGCCAGGCCCGTGCCGCTGTTGGCGGCGGCGAATAGCAGGTTGGCTTCGTCGGCCGAGGGCAGCATGTCCACTTCCGACAGAGTTTTGGCGCTTTCCAGACGGACTTCGCGATGCGGGATCGGCACGACGGCCCAACTGCGGCGCGGGTCGCTGCGGCCTTGGATGGTGTAGGCGTCCTGCTCGATTGCCTCGGCGATTCCGCGCATGGCCACGGCGTCCTTGCCGATGGTGCTGGAGATCAGGCCGGCGGCGGCGTCGGCGCCGGGCAGGGTGGCGGCATAGGCCGGGTCGGCGACGATCTGGGCCACCATCTGCTGGCGCTGGACCGGATCGATGGCGAACTGGCGCACGCCGGCGACGAACTCGGGCGACTGAAGGGCGATGATCGAGCCATAGGCGATCAGGCCGCGCGACAGCTGGTTGGGATCATAGGACGCGCCCTTTCGCAGAGCGACCTGGATCGATTCGGCGTCTGGGAAGCCGCCCGGCTGGATCGTGCGGGCCTCGCGCAGGAAGGCGACGTAGATGGAGGCGGCGTCCGCCACGTCCTTGTTCAGCGAAATGGGCGGCGGCTGGCGAGCCGCCAGTTCGGCGGCAAGACGTTGCGCTTCCAGCTCAGCCTTCGACGGTCCGCTCTCGCAGCTGGCGAGCAGGACGGCGGCGGCGAGGGCGGCGGCGGAGAGGCCGCGGCTCAGTAGGGCCGATTTCATGAAGACTTCCTCAGGCGATCACGCGCGCACAAAGCGCCAACACTGTTGGCGCTTATAAGGCGGGCCTTATGGTTATCCGAAGGTTAATCGAACAGCTTTGAAACCGATTCCTCGTTCGCGATCCGTCGGATAGCTTCGCCAACCAGCGGAGCCACGGAAACCGTTCGTATTTTCGGGCAGTTCAAAACTTCGTGGGGTTGCTCGATGGAGTTGGTGATCACCAACTCCTTCAGCGGTCCGTCGGTGATCCGCTGGACGGCCGGGCCGGACAGGACGCCGTGGCTGATATAGGCCGAGACCTCGGTCGCGCCCTGGTCGATCAGGGCCTTGGCGGCGTTGACCAGGGTGCCGCCCGAATCGACGATGTCGTCGAACAGAATGCAGCGGCGGCCCTGAACGTCGCCGATGATGTTCATGACTTCGCTCTCGCCCGCCTTGGGCCGACGCTTGTCGACGATGGCCAGGTCGGCGTCGAGGCGGCTGGCCAGCGAACGGGCGCGCACCACGCCGCCGACGTCGGGCGAGACGATCATCAGGTCGTCGCCGCGGGCGTATCGTTCCTTGATGTCCTGCGCCAGCACGGGCGTGGCCACCAGATTGTCGGTCGGAATGTCGAAGAAGCCCTGGATCTGACCGGCATGCAGATCCATCGTCAAGACGCGGTCTGCGCCGGCGCGGGTGATCAGATTGGCGACCAACTTGGCCGAGATCGGCGTGCGGCCGCCGGTCTTACGATCCTGACGGGCATAGCCGAAATACGGGATGACGGCCGTGATCCGCCGCGCCGAGGCTCGCACCAAGGCGTCGGTGATGATCAGCAGCTCCATCAGATTGTCGTTCGCCGGATAGGAGGTCGACTGCAGGATGAAGACATCCTCGCCGCGCACGTTTTCTTCGATGATGGCGAAGACTTCGTTGTCGGCGAAACGCTTGACCTGGGCCTTGGTGAGGGGCGCATCCAGATGGTCGGCGATCGCCTGGGACAGTGCGCGGTTGGAGTTGCCTGAGAGCAGCTTCATCGGCCGGTCATCCTTTCGCCGTCATCCGCCCCCCATGAACGACGGTCGGTTGGCGCGCTCTTTACCAGTGGAGCCGGGCAGGGCAAGTCGTATGCTGAGATTTCCTTGGCATGGCGCGGCTCGGTTGCGGGTGCTAGAGGTCGCCGCGTTGGTTTCCGGGGGAATGGCTTAGGGCCTTTCTCCACACGTCATGGGGTCGTTCTTGTCCGCTTCTAAGTTCCGTTCCGGCATGGTGCTGATGGCCGCGGCGATCGCCGCAGTGACGATTTCAGGCTGCGCCGGCAAAGAGCGCCCGCGCCTCGCCTACGAAGAGCGTCCCGTCGAGGCCCTGTACAACACTGGCTATGAGCGCCTGCAGCAGCGCCGCTGGTCCGACGCCGTCGATTATTTCCAGGAAGTCGAACGCCAGCACCCCTATTCGGACTGGGCGCGCCGCGCGATCCTGATGCAGGTCTACGCCTACTATCAGAACAACGCCTATGCTGACGCCATCGCGGCGTCGGACCGGTTCATCCAACTGTTCCCCGGCAATCCGTCGGCGGCCTATGCCTTCTACATGAAGGCGGTCTGCAACTTCGAACAGATCACCGACGTGGGTCGCGACCAGGGTTACGCCACCGCCGCCCTCGCGGGTCTGAAGGACGTATCCCGCCGTTATCCGGGCACGCCTTATGCGTCGGACGCCGCCGTCAAGATCGACATGGTCAACGACCAGTTGGCTGGCAAGGAAATGAATATCGGCCGCTACTATCAGCGCGCCAACCAGCCATTGGCGGCCGTCAACCGCTACAAGTCGGTCATCGCCAACCCGGACTTCCAGCGCACCTCGCATACGCCCGAGGCCCTGTACCGTCTGGTCGAGGTGAACCTGCAGCTTGGCCTGAAGGAAGAGGCGACCCGTAACGGCGCTGTGCTTGGCTACAACTTCCCCGGCAGCCCCTGGTACGCCGAGGCCTACGCCCTGCTGACCGAGAACGGCCAGACGCCGGACAAGGCGCCTGAGGGCAAGCGCGAGAGCTGGCTGCAACGGATCATTCCGGGCTGATCACGCAACGGCTTGTGAAATGCGGCCAGTGTCGGGATTCTGTCGGTCATGATTCGTTCTCCCGGCGCTTGAAGCGATGCTGACCGCCCTTTCCATTCGCGATGTCGTCTTGGTGGACGTGCTCGATCTTGAGGTCGAGAGCGGCTTGACTGTGCTGACCGGTGAGACCGGGGCCGGCAAGTCGATCATTCTGGACGCCCTGGGCCTGGCGCTGGGCGGACGGGGTGATGCGGGTCTGGTCAGGAATGGCGCGAAACAGGCGGTCGCGACGGCCATCTTCTCCGCGCCCAACGATCCCGATCTTCTGGCCCTCGTCGCCGAGAAGGGGTTCGAGGTCAGGCCTGGCGAGGATCTGATCCTGCGCCGGGTACTGGGCGCCGACGGTCGCAGCCGGGCCTATGTCAACGATCAGCCTGCCGGAGTGACGGCGTTGCGCGAGATCGGCGCGGCCCTGGTCGAGGTGCATGGACAGCACGAGACAGTCGGCCTGCTGGACTGGCGCACCCATCGGGGTTCGCTGGACGCCTATGGCGGTCTTCAGCCGCAACTGCTTGCGGTCGCAACGGCTTCGACCAAGCTGAAGGCCGCCGAGGCCAAGCTGGCGGAGCTGAAAGCCCAGGCCGCCGATGCGGCCGCACGACTGGAAGAGATCAGCCTGAACCTGTCCGAACTGGACGCGCTGGATCCGCGCGCCGACGAGGAGACGGAACTGGCGGGCGAACGGGCGCTGCTGGGCGCGGCGGAAAAGGCCATCGCCGATCTGGCCGACGCCCGCACCCAACTGGGCGGCGACAAGCTGAGCCAGAAACTGGGCGCGGCCCTGCGCGCCGTCGAACACGCACGCCAGCGGGCGGGACAGGCGGGGGCCGAGGGCGACCACCCCGTCATCCTGAAACTGTCCGCCGCCGTGGACGCCATCGACCGCACCATGGTCGAGGCGGCCGAAGCCGTCGCCGCCGTGGACGCCGCCGCCGCCGCCTTCGACTATGAGCCGGGTCGGCTGGACAAGGCGGAAGAGCGGCTGTTCGCCCTGCGCGCCGCCGCCCGAAAGCTGAACACCACGGTCGACGCCCTGCCGACCCTACGCATCCGGCTGCGCGAGCAGTTGCGGCTGATTGAGGACGGCGAGGAGGCCCTGACCAATGCCGGGCGCGAGGCGGCGGAAGCGGCCGAATCCTACGATCTGGCGGCCGAATTCTTGACTTCGGCGCGCGAGGCTGCGGCCGACCGCCTGACCGCCGCCGTCATGGGGGAACTGGGCCCGCTGAAGCTGGAGCGGGCGCGGTTCCGCGTGGCGCTGGAGCCGATCGAGGGCCGGCGCGGCCCAGACGGGGTCGAGACCGTGCGGTTCCAGATCGCCACCAACGCCGGCAACGACTTCGGGCCGTTGGACGCCATTGCGTCAGGGGGCGAACTGGCCCGCTTCGCCTTGGCGATGAAGGCGGCCCTGGCCAGCCGCGAGGACATGCGTCAGCCGGTCATGATCTTCGACGAGGTGGATCAGGGCGTGGGCGGGGCCGTGGCCGAGGCCGTCGGCTCGCGCCTGAAACGCCTGTCGAACGGGGCCCAGGTTCTGGTGGTCACGCACAGCCCCCAGGTGGCGTCGCGCGGTCATGCCCACTGGAAGGTGATGAAGGCCGACCGTGACGGCCTGACCACCACCACGGTCGTCACCCTGGACGACCAGCGCCGCCAGGAAGAGATCGCCCGGATGCTGTCCGGCGCCGAAATCACCGACGAGGCGCGGGCGGCGGCGCGGGCGCTGATCGGCTGATGACCAGGTCTTAGACCCCCAGAATCCAGCCTTCTTCCTGCTCGACCTGTGCGATGAGTTCGGGCGAGGCGTCCTTGGGCGGGCCAAAGGCCTTGGCCAGGTCGCCGGTCTCGTCCATTCGGGCCAGGGCCTCGGCAGTCGAGCGGACCTGGGCCTGGTCCTTGAACTCGCCCTCATTCGGCTTGGTCTCGTGCATCGAGGGCCAGACCTCGACGACCAGGGCCGACAGCGGCTCGACATCTTCGGGCGTCAGGGCGCGCCAGCCGGTGCCGAAGGGCCAGACGGCGCCGGAAGGGCCAAGGCTTTCCAGCAGCCGCCGCACGGCCGGGATGCCGACCAGGGTCTGGCCGCCCACGGCGCCGGCGCCATGCATCTGCCAGACGCTCTTGGGCTGAAGCCGGCCCTTGCGGGCCTTGTTTTCAGTCTCGCGGAACTCGGGGATATCAGCGCCTGAACCAACGGGAGGCTTGGTGGTGGTCAGCCAACGCTGCGCCTGTTTGGCCGGCGCGCCCCACAGGGGCCAGGCCTCATCCGTCATCAGCCGGTTCATCTTGGCCGCGACCTGATAGCGGTTGTTGGTGTTGTCAGCCTTGTCCACGACGTTCGACGCGATGAACTTCCACATCGATTGCCATGGTGTGCCGTCCAGCTTCAGCCGGGCGGCCGTGCCGACAGGATAGCCGAAGTTGAAATCCAGCCCGACCAGCACCCGGTCGCCGCGCTTTCTGTGGTCCGCCAGGATGGAGGCCAGCAAGGCTTCGCCCTCGGCGCGGGTCGCGACATTGTGCGTCTCGGTATAGAGACGGAACCGCACGTCGCGCTTGGCCACACCGATCCACAGCGACGTGTCGCCGAGCTTCTTGGTTTCGGCGGCGGTCCAGTCGGCGACGATATAGGCGTCGAAAAGGCGGGCCAAGGCGGCCTCCTTGATAAAGGCGTGTCGTTAGGAATGAGCGGGGCTTCTACCGCTCCATCGCGGCGACCGAAAGGCCCCTGTCGCGTCTCATCCCTTCAGCAGGGCTTCCAGATGCGACAGCCAGCGCCGGCCCAGCCGAAGCGCCTCGCCGGGTGAACCGGTCTGGACGGGCAGGGCGGCGTCCCACAGGGCCAGTTCGAACTCGGGGTGTCGGGCGTCGGCGAACATCAGGCGCAGCACCACCTGCTCTGCGTCGGGGGCCAGGACATCCAGAGACTTGCGGGCCTCGCCCCGGCGAACGCGGGCCACCACATGGCCATCGACGATGATCTCGCCGCCGTCCACCTCGTCGAAGGCATAGACCAGGCCGTGGGCGCCGTTGGCCCACAGAACCACCACCTGTTCGATGTCGAAGTTCAGCGCGCAGGCGCGGCCTTCGCCCGGCGACAGGGCCTCGACCTCGGGCGCGGCGCCCAGGGTCTTGAGCATGGCGCGGTGCAGGCGACGCGGCGGCTCCATCCACCACGACAGGGCCAGGGCCAGCGTCGTCAGCAGGGCCGCCGCCAGGGCGATCAGCAGAACCACCCGCAAGGCGTCGGCCATGGGCGTCAGGCCTCTAGATCGAGATCGACCACGACGGGGACGTGGTCACTGGGCTTTTCCATGTCGCGAGCGTCGCGATGCGTCTCGATGCCCCGGAACCGGTCGGCGGCCTGTGGCGACAGCAGGGCGAAGTCGATGCGGATGCCGTGGTCGCGTTGCCAGGCCCCGGCCTGATAGTCCCAGAAGCTGTAGGTTCCGGCCGGTTCGCCGCCGATCTCATGCGCGTCGGCGAGGCCCAGGTTCTTGAGCGCCCGGAAGGCCTGTCGGCTCTGGGGCTGGAACAGGGCGTCTTCGGTCCAGGCGGCGGGGTTCTTGGCGTCCTCGGCCTCGGGAATGACGTTGTAGTCGCCGCACAGGGCCAGCGGCTCCTCGAACGCCATCAGGTCGCGGGCGTGGCGGTTCAGACGTTCGAACCAGGCCAGCTTGTAGGCGAACTTCTCGGTCCCGATCGGATTGCCGTTGGGCAGATAGATGGCGCCGACGCGGATGGGCCGGGGCGCCTCGACCAGAGCCTCGATATAGCGGGCCTGTTCGTCCGCATCGTCGCCGGGCAGGCCGCGCCGGATATCGGACAGTGGGTATTTCGACAGCAGGGCGACGCCGTTGTAGCTCTTCTGGCCGTGGGTCTCGACATTGTAGCCCAGGCTCTCGAAGGCCTCGCGCGGGAATTTCTCGTCCACGCATTTGATCTCCTGAAAACAGGCGACGTCGGGAGCGGCCTGCTCCAGCCACGCCAACACGGTAGGCAGGCGGGCGTTGACGGAGTTCACGTTCCAGGTGGCGATGCGCATGACGGCGACGCTAGGCTGCGTCTCGGTTCTGGAAAAGAGGGCGCGCAAAACAAAAGGGCCGCCGGATCGCTCCGACGGCCCTTCGTTTGGTCTGTGACGTCGCTTACGGGCGACCGCCGGCCGGTGCAGCCGCAGCCGTCGTCAGCTTGCAGCCGCCGCCTATGGCCTGGGCGGTAGCGCAGGGATAGACCTGCTGAACCGCATTTTCAGCGTTCAGGCGGGCGATGACGCCGTCGGCGCCGGCGCACTTGGCTTCATAGAAGACGCCGTTGGCGTTGCGGCCCATCAGGCGGGCTTCGGTCACGTCGCAGGATGCGGCTTCGGAACCGACAAGCAGGGTCTTCACGAAGGCGGCGTTCTCGGCGGTGGTGGTGAACTCACACGTGCCTTGTTCCGCGAGGACTTGAATGCATGGGGTTTTGGTCCAGGTCGCGGCCTGTTGCTTGATCCAGTAACCAGGACCATCCGAACAGCCAACTTCATAGATGACGGCGCCGTCGCTGGACTGTCCGCGAAGTTTGGCCTGATCCACGGTGCAGGCGACGCCGGCGTCTACAGCGTACTGGCGCAGGAACTTCTGGATGTCGATGTTGGCGGCGATCGTGCACTGCGCGGCGGGAGGCGCCGTCGGGTTAGCCGCGCGGGCGACCTCGGCCGAATGGGCCAGGATGATGCAGCTTGAGGCTTCCGGCGGCGTCTTGGTTTCGACGATGTAGCCCGGCGCGGCGCCGCAAGCGACTTCATAGACCGTCGTGTCGGCGGCGGTCTTGCCCATCAGCTTGGCCTCGCTGACCTGGCAGCCGGTCGTCGTGAGGTTCATCTGCTCTTGGGCCGAGGCCAAGATTTGCTCGGCCGTGGGGGCGGCGGGCGCGCGTTCGCGACGCTGGCGGCCGGCTGCCGCACGAGACGTGGGGCCTTGGGTCACGGCAGGTTCATCGTCAGCGTTGCGCTGTTGTTGCGATTGCTGACGCTCTTGCGCCATGGCGGGCGCGACGGCGAAGGCGCTGAACAGAAGCGCCGCAAGGGCGGCGGCGAGGCGGGACTTCATGAAAACACCCTGGGTTTCTGAATGCAGGCTGGCTTCGTGGCGGTGTATTTGGGCCGGGTCAAGGCGAGTGTGGACGCTGAGGCCGGACTGAGGCTAGTGTCTGCGCGTTTCGATTGGAGACTGACTTGGCCGACGGCAGCACGCGAACGACAGTGGCGAAGGACGCGCGGGGCCTGACCTATCCGCTCGACGTCGTGCCGGCCCCGGGCGAGGCGATCGAGGTCGCGCGCGGGTTTTTTTGGCTAAGGTTCGCCCTGCCGTTCCAGCTGGATCATGTGAACATCTATGCGATCCGGGATGGCGACGGCTGGGTTGTCGTCGATACGGGATTGAAGACATCGGCGACCATCGCCGCCTGGGAGACGGCGTTGGACGGCGCGTTGGGCGGCAGGCCGGTGACGCGGCTGATCTGCACCCACATGCACCCCGACCATATCGGTCTGGCGGGGTGGCTGTGCGAACGGACGGGCGCGCCGCTGCTGATGTCGCAGATCGAATACATCACCGGCCGGATGCTGATGGCCGAGCAGGCGGGCGATGCGCCGGCCGACGGCGAGGTCTTCTATCGCGCCGCAGGGTGGGACGAGGCGCAGATCGAACGCTGGCGAGCGGATTACGGCGGGTTCGCCAAGGGTGTCAGCCCCATGCCGCGCAGCTATCGCCGACTGTCGGAGGGTGACGCCCTGAGCATCGACGGCGACGACTGGACCGTGGTGATCGGCTCGGGCCACAGCCCGGAGCATGTCTGCCTGTGGCGTCGCTCGGACGACGTTTTCATCGCCGGCGACCAGATCCTGCCGCGCATATCGTCGAACGTGTCGGTCTGGTCGACGGAGCCTGACGCCGACCCGTTGGGTGACTGGATGGACTCGCTGGCCAAGCTGCGGGCCTTGCTTCCGGAGGGTCTGTTCGTCCTGCCGGCACATGGCGAACCCTTCTATGGCGTCCACGCCCGGCTCGACGCCTTGAAGCGCGGACACGAGACAGCGCTGAAACGGCTTGAGCGGACGTTGCGTCAACCGTCTAGGGTCGTCGACGGCTTCCCAGCCGTGTTCGGTCGGGCGGTCGGGGACGGGGTTTTGGGCATGGCCACGGGCGAGGCCCAAGCGCATCTGAACTATCTGGAGAGACGCGGCCGCGCCACGCGGACGCGCGACGAGAACGGCATCGACTGGTGGACCGCCGTCGAACAGGACGAGGAAACGACGTGAGCGAACATATCCGCAGCGAACTGATCGACGGCGTCCTGAACGTCACGTTGGACCGCGCCGACAAGAAGAACGCCATCACCCAGGCCATGTATTCGGCCCTGGCCGAGGCGACCGAGCGGGCGCGGACCGACGATGCAGTGCGTGTGCTGCTGCTGCGCGCCGAGGGCGACAGCTTTTCGGCCGGCAACGACATTCAGGACTTCATCGCCCTGGGATCGCAGGGCGCGGGACCGGGTGAGATGCCGGTGTTCCGGTTCCTGAAGGCGCTGGCGGACCTGGACAAGCCGGCCGTGGCGGCGGTGAAGGGCCGGGCGGTCGGGATCGGCCTGACCATGCTGCTGCACTGCGACCTGGTGGTGGTGGCCGAGGATGCGTTGTTGTCCGTGCCGTTCGTCAACCTGGCCCTGGCGCCCGAAGCGGCGTCCAGCCTGCTGCTGCCCGCCGTGATCGGTCATCAGCGAGCCTTCGAACTGTTTGCGCTGGGCGAGCCGTTGGACGGCAAGACGGCCCTGGCCTGGGGCATCGCCAACCGCGCGGTCCCGGCCGATCAGGTCGAGGCGACGGCGGCGGACCTGGCGGCCAAGGTGGCGGGGCGCGCGCCAAACTCCATCCGCAAGACCAAGCGGCTGATGCGTGACGCAGAGGGCCTGTGGGCGCTGATGCAGCGCGAGGGCGAGGCGTTCGGTTCGCAGATGAAGAGCCCCGAGGCGATGGAGGCGTTCATGGCCTTTACGCAAAAGCGCGCGCCGGACTTTTCCAAGGCGGGCTGACTGTCATCGAACCGCGCCTTGATTTGGCGCAGCTTTGCTTCTAGGTGCCCGCGCCTACTGGAGCGCCGATGCCGCACGCCCTCGCCATACCTGCGGCCCTGAGCCGGATCGAAGCCGAGACCCTTGCCGACGCCGAAGGCGTGGAGGCCTTGGTCATGGCCGCCTTCGGGCCGGGGCGGTTCGCCAAGACGGCCGAGCGTCTGCGTGAAGGGTCCCGCGCTGCTGTGGGCTTTGTCGTGCGGCTGGACGGGCGGGTGATCGGCTCGGTGCGGCTGTGGCCGGTCATGGTCGGTGAAACTGCGGCCCTGTTCCTCGGTCCCATCGCGGTGGACGCCGGCCGACGTAGCGACGGTCTGGGCGCCGAACTGGTGCAGGCCTGTTTGGACCAGGCGCGGACGCTGGATGTCGGCGGGGTGCTGCTGGTCGGCGACAGCGCCTATTTCGAGCGGTTCGGCTTTGCCCATGCGCCCGAGGTGATCCTGCCGGGGCCGGTGGATCGTCGCCGCGTGCTGTGGCTGGCGACGGGCGTGGATCAGGTTTCGGGTCCGGTTCGCATCGGCTGACCTTTCCCGCACGGTTCGCGGGGCCTAAGTCAGTGGGATGGATAATCCCAAGTCAGGACTGAACGCCGTCGCCGAGGCGGCGAAACAGGCGCCCGGACGGGGACTGCCGCCGGTTCACCTGTGGCATCCCGAGCATTGCGGCGAGATCGACATTGTCATCCGCGCGGATGGCGTCTGGATGCACGAAGGCTCGCCCATCGGCCGCAAGGAGCTGGTGCGGCTGTTCTCGACCGTGTTGCGCAAGGACCCGGACGGCTATCACTTGGTCACGCCGGTCGAGAAGCTGAAAATCCAGGTCGAGGATCTGCCGTTCCAGGCCGTGGCGGTGACGCGTAACGGCGACGACCTGATGTTCATGACCGATGTCGGGGATGAGGTCAGAGCGAGTGAGGCCGATTCCATCGTGGTCGAGACCGATCCGACGACGGGCGAGCCGGCACCGCGCATCCATGTGCGACGCGACCTGTGGGCGCGTATCGCGCGATCGGTCTTCTACGAACTGGTCGAGATGGCTGAAGAGGTCGATGGGTGGCTGGTCGTTCGATCAGGCGGTCAGGTTTTCTCGTTGGGAGCCGTGATGTGAGTCTGGAGACGCTGAGAACCCGGCTGGTCGAACGGCTGGCGCCGGTCGAGACCTGGCGGCCGGAACTGGTGGCGGCGCGGTCGGACTTCGACCTGAACCCCCAGGCGACACGGACGGCCAAAGAGCTTCGGCCCGCGGCGGTGCTGATCCCCATCGTGGCGCGACCAGAGGGGGCGACGGTGCTGCTGACGCGGCGGGCGGATACGCTGGCGCGGCACACGGGTCAGATCGCCTTTCCGGGCGGACGGCTGGATCCGGGCGAGAACGCGGTTCAGGCGGCCCTGCGCGAGGCGGACGAGGAGGTGGCGTTGAACCCGGCTGCGGTCGAGGTGCTGGGCCTGTCCGACGCCTATGAGACCGGCACGGGCTTTCTAGTCACGCCGGTGATCGGCTGGTTGCGCGAGGCGCCGGTGACGACGCCGTCGCCGGACGAGGTGGCCGAGGTCTTCGAGACGCCTTGGGACTTCCTGATGGACGCCGCCAACCACAGGCGCGACTTCTACGACATGGACGAGGGGCTGCGGCGCTGGTTCTGGGCCATGCCCTGGGGCGAGCGCTATATCTGGGGCGTGACGGCGGGTATCCTGAAAGCGCTGCACGTGCGGCTGTACGGCGACGAGGCGGCGCCCGAAGTCGCGGCGGACGAGGATGCCGCATGAGCGTCTCCATGGCGGGACAGCCGTGGTTGGAAAGCCAGGCGACGCGGGCGGTGATGGCGGCGCTGGAGGCGGCGGGCGGTCCGGGCTGTGCGCGGTTCGTCGGCGGCTGCGTGCGCAACAGCGTGCTGGGCCAGTCGGTCGATGACATCGACATCGCCACGCGCTTGCGGCCTGAAGAGACCATCGCGGCGCTGAAGGGGGCGGGGCTGAAGGCCGTGCCGACGGGCGTCGAGCACGGAACGGTGACAGGGGTGTCGGAACGGCGACCTTATGAGATCACGACCCTTCGCCGTGATGTCGAGACGGATGGGCGTCGCGCGGTCGTCGCCTTCACCGAGGACTGGGTCGAGGATGCGGCGCGGCGCGATTTTCGCCTGAACGCCCTCTATGCCGATGCGGCCGGGACGGTGTTCGACCCGACCGGCGGCGGGTTGGACGACGCAGCGGCGGGGCGGATCGTCTTCGTCGGCGAGGCGGAGACGCGCATCCGCGAGGACTATCTGCGCATCCTGCGCTTCTTCCGGTTTTTCGCCTGGTATGGGCGGGGTGCGCCGGACGCGGTCGGGCTGGCGGCCTGTGCGACGTTGAAGGGAGGCATGGCGCAGTTGTCGGCCGAGCGGGTGTCCAAGGAACTGCTGAAACTGCTGGAGGCGCGCGATCCGCGTGCGGCGGTGCGGGCGATGGCCGAAACGGGCGTGCTGGCTCAGGTGCTGCCGCAGGTGCAGCCCTTGCCGCTGTTCGAGGCGATGTGCGGTCTGACCGACGATCCAGTGATGCGGCTGTCGGCGCTTCTGCCCGCCGATGCGGCGGCAGTGGTCGGGATCGCGAGCGCTCTACGCCTGTCGAACGCGGTGCGGGACCGACTGGCGGCAGCCGTGGGGGACGGGCCGGCTGTGTCGCCGCGCATGAGCGACGCCGAGGCGCGGGCGGCGATCTATCGGCTGGGGCGCAGGGTGTTCGAGGATCGGCTGACGCGCGCCGAGGCGACAGGCGAGGGCGACGGCGCGCGGCTGCGTTCGCTGGCCGCCGACTGGACCCCGCCGAAGATGCCGGTCGGCGGGCGCGATCTGGCGCGGCTGGGACTCGCCGCGGGGCCTGAGACCGGCCGCCTAATCAAGGCGTTCGAGGACGGCTGGGTCGCCGACGACTTCCCGACCGACGCGCACGAGGCGCGGTTGAAGGCGCTTATCGCGGCGACTGCGCGCGGGTGAACTCTGTGACGACCGGGCGATGGTCGGACCCCGTCGGCTGGCCCAACCGTCGCGTGATCAGGGCCAGGTCGGGCGAGCGATAGACCTGATCGATGGTGATGCCGGCGAAGGCCGGGGCTTGGCTGGGCCAGGTGGCGGGCCAACCAGGCGCGGGGATCAGGCCCATGTCCGCCTGGATCTGGCGACCGATGCGGGCGGTCGAGACGCTGTTGAAATCGCCGGCGGCGATGACGGGGTGGTTCGGCGCGGCCTTGCGACGCGCGGTCAGGGCCATGACTTGGCTGATCTGGCCCCACTGATACTGATACGGCCAAGGGCGGGTCAGGTGGACGCCGAAGACGTTGATCGGGCCGATGGGCGTCTGGATCGCAGCGCCTACGGCGCTGAGGCCGTCGTTTCGATCGGGCAGGCGCTGCAGGATCGGGTAGCGCGAGGCGATGATCGAGCGCGCATGGTCGCCGGGGCCGCGCGTCCGGCCGATGGCGGTGCGGTGGGGATAGCTGGCCAGCAGCTCGTCGATCCGCGCGGCAGGCGCCTCGCCCACCTCGACCAGCACCAGGATGTCGGCGTCGGCGGCGATGATGGACCGGCGCATGGCCGCCACGTCCGTGTTGAACACCCACAGATTGGCGGAATAGACTCGTACGATGGGCTGGTCGGGAACAGGGACGCCCTTCGTCGGCGTCCACTGGGGCCAGACTGCGACAGCGAGCACCAGACAGGTCAGCCCGCCGATGATCGAGGCCGGCCATAGTCGCAAGACGAGGCAAACCACAGTCACGCCGACGGCCGCCAGCAGCACCGGCGACGTGAACTGGGCCAGGATGTCGGTCCAGCGATGTCCGATCCCGCTGAGTGCCGCCACGCCGAACGTCGCCAGTCCCAGCAGCAGGGCGCCTGCCGTCACATTCGCCGCCAACTTGATCAGGGTCATCTAAGACGTGCCTCTCGGATTGAACAGGAAGCGTCGCGCCGCGTTAAGGCGACGCTTTGGAGGGCGACATGGCCAGACGGTCCATCCGGGATATCGAGAACATCTGGTCCAATGTCGAGGGCGTCAAGAAGCTGTCCGACCGGGTGATTGGCATCGGCCCGTTCGGCATGGGCCTGGACGCCCTGCTGACCTGGGTGCCGGTGGTGGGCACGGTCTATACGGTCGGGACGGGCGGCTGGCTAATGCTTCAGGCCGTGCGGGCCAAGGCGACGCCGGCGACCCTGGCGCGGATGGGGGCATACATGGCCTTCGATACGGCGACCGGTACGGTACCCATCGCCGGCGACATCGTGGACACCTTCTTTCCCGGCCAGCTGATGGCGGCGCGGGCGCTGCAGAAGCACATCGAAAGCACCCACTGGGTCGAGGACACGGAGGCCAATGCGCGCGCCAGCGGCGATCATGAGATGCACGAGGCGCGGGTGGAAAACGACCAGACACTGAAGCGGATCGTCTATCTGCACGACTGAGATGCGCGGGCTGAGCGGCCCCAGCCATCGCATTCGCCGAAACGAAATCGCATGAAATCAAAGGCCTGATCGACGGCATCGACCGTCTTCCGGCCTGAGGTAACGCCGCGCCCAAACTGATCTCCGACGACAACGGAGAGAAGAATGAGCGACGATTTCAGCGCGCGTCTGGCCCTGCCTTATCTGGCGGCGGGGCAGATGCAGAAGCATGTGACCCTGAACACCGCCCTGACTCGGCTGGACGCCCTGTTGCAGACGGCGGTGGTCAGCCGGACAACGGCGGTTCAGCCGGGCGATGCGTCCGACGGCGACCTCTATATCCTGCCGGACGATGCAGAGGGCGCGGCCTGGGCCGGGCGGGCGGCTGGAACCTTGATACGGTTCGAGGGTGGCGGCTGGACCGTCGTGCCGACGCCCGACGGCCTGATTGCCGTGGTGCTGGACGAAGGCGCCGTCGTAGTGCGGGCCGACGCGGGCTGGGTATCGTTAGGCGAACGGCTGGGCGAGGTGCAGGACCTGGCGCGGCTGGGCCTGGGCACGACCGCCGATGACGCCAACCCCCTGGCGGCCAAGATCAATGCCGCCCTGTTCACCGCGCGCGGTGTGGAGGAGGGCGGCGACGGCGATCTGCGTCTGACGCTGAACAAGGAGGCGGCGGGCGATGTCCTGTCGCTGCTGTTCCAGACCGGATACGCCGCCCGCGCCGAACTGGGCCTGATCGGCGAGGACGATCTGGGTCTCAAGGCCTGTGACGACGCCGGGACGTGGCGACAGGTATTCCGCGTGGACCGCGCGACGGGCCGCATGGCCTTCGACCACGGCGCGGTCAGGCGCGAGACGACCCTGTTCACCAGCGACGGTGAGTACGCTACGCCACCTTGGGCGCGCTGGGTCGAGGTCGCCTGCGTGGGCGGTGGAGGAGGGGGCGGCGCCGGTCTGGCCGGACCGGCTGGAACCGCTCGCTTCGGCGGCGGCGGAGGCGGGGCAGGCGGTCTGACGCACGGCCTCTGGTCCATCGAAGACCTGGACGACGCCCTGGCGATCACTGTCGGGACGGGCGGCTTAGGCGGTGCCGCGGGTGGCGAGAGCCGGGTCGCGTCGGGCGGGACCGTCCTGTTACGCGCGACGGGCGGGGCCGCTGGAGCCACGGGAACATCCAGCGCGGGTGTGGGTGGCGCCGGCGGACTGGGCCTACGCGCCGCCAATCCCGGCGGCGGTTCGTCGATCACAACGACGGCGGCGACGGGTGGCGAAACCGCCTGTGCCGATGGGCCGGGCGGGGGAGGCGGGGGCGGCGTCTGCTGGTCGACCGGCGGGGGCGGCGGGGGAGGCGCGGTTGGGGCTTGTTGGGCCGTCGCGGCGCCGGCCAGCAACAGCGAGGAGGCCAAGGCGGTCAAGGCGATCTTCATGGGGAAATATCCTTTACGAGAAACGGCGTCTTGAAGGCGTTCGGGCGTCGTCGGGGATGGCGACGACGAGCAAGGTCGGAGCCCAACGAGGCCGTTTTTCGTCCCCGGTCCGTGGAGTAGTTCGGGGGACGCGATGCTGGAAATCGTCTTGCGATCATTTGGCAAAACGCGTTCATGTGGGGCGTGGATACATGCCGATGCAGTCGCGCATGAGATCGCGACGCGGCCTTCCAAGGTCACGGCAGGGCCATGGTTTGGCGTTCGGAGACGCGCCAAAGGTAAGAAAAAGCCCGACGGCCGGGGGCCGTCGGGCTGAAGCTTCTAAATCGTCAGGCGGTCACCAGCGCCAAGCGTCACGGATGACGTCGACAATATAGCCGTCGTATTCGTCGATCAGATAGATGGTGTTGTCGACAGAAACCCAGCGCGTGCCCTCGGGCGGATAGCCCAGGCCGTAGGTGCGCCAGTCGTTTAGCTGATAACGCCAGAAGGTGTCCGGCAGATACTGGCCGACCGACCATGTGCGGTTCCAATACGAGCGCGGGACGCTGTAGTAGCCCCAGCCCGGCGCGAAATAGAAGCCGGCGCGGACGCCGCTGTAGCCTCTGAAGCGGTTGTCGTTCCTCCACCAGTCCGAGCGGTGGTTGCGATAGAAGTCCCGCCGCCACTGATCGCCATTGAAACGCTGGCGGAACTCGCGGTGCTGGCGGTCGCGGTCGCGACCGTTGTTCCAGCCTGAGCCGGGGCGGTTGGGGCGTTGACCGCCGGCGTTCGGACGGTCGGGGCGGTTCCAGCCATTGCCGGGACGATCCGGGCGTTGGCCGCCGGTGCTGGGGCGGTCAGGACGATTCCAGCCGCCTTCGGGACGGTCAGGGCGCTGGCCGCCGGTATTGGGACGGTCAGGCCGGTTCCAGCCGCTCTCGGGTCGTTCGGGACGTTGCCCCCCGGTGTTGGGACGGTCGGGCCGGTTCCAGCCGCCTTCGGGACGGTCTGGGCGTTGGCCCCCGGTGTTGGGACGGTCGGGCCTGCTTCCGCCGCCTTCGGGACGGTCTGGGCGTTGGCCGCCAGTGTTGGGACGATCAGGCCGGTTCCAGCCGCCTTCGGGACGATCCGGGCGCTGTCCGCCGTTACTGGGGCGGTCGGGACGCTCTCCGCCGGACGGCCGTTCGGGGCGGGGCGTGTTGTTTTCCGGTCGGCTGGGGCGTTCAGCACGCGGTTGGCGGGGGGCGTCCTCGCGGCCCATCTGGGGGCGTTCCGGGCGGTTCATGCCACGGGCGCGGCCTTCGCGACGCGGCTGTTCCTGCTGAGCCTGGTCCTGGGCCAGGGCCTGAACGGGCGCCGCGAGCGGGCCGGAGACGGCGGCGATGGCGGTGAAAGCCATCAAGAGGCGTTTCATGGTCTTTGGTTCCTGCACGCCGGTTCTCCGGCGGCTTGAAACGATGATGCGGGCGTGTCGATGAACCCAGGCTGAACATTGTTCGCAATCAACGGACTGTCCGGAAAAACAGAACCCCGCAGACAAGGCCTGCGGGGTCCGAAAGGTCGATCTGTGACGGGGGTTAGTAGACGCCCGACAGGACGCTGGCGATCAGGCCGCTGGCGACGGCGATCAGCAGGATGTCGTTGCCGGCGTGGACATAGCGATAGCCGCGCGGGGCTTCGCGTAGGCCATAAACATAGGGGTCGCGCACATAGTAGCTGCGATACTGGTTGGGCAGATAGCCGCCCGTGCGCCAGCGATAGCTGCTGTAGCGCGGCTCGACCCGGTAATAGCCGTAGCTGGGCGCATACCAGTAGCCCGCGCGCGGACCGTTGTAGCCTCGGAAATCGGAGCGCCCGCGCCACCAGTCGCGATTGTTGCGGTCCCAGCGGTCGTTGCGCCAGTCGCGGCGATCGTCACGGCGTTCGGCCCGGTAGTCATGACGGTCGTCGCGGCGGTCCTGACGATAGTCCTGGCGGTTGTCGTAACGGCCGTTGCGCCAGTCGCGGTTATCGTTGCGACGTTCCTGACGGAAATCGCGGCGGTCGTCGCGACGGTCCTGACGATATTCGCGGCGGTCGCGGTCCTGCGCCTGGACGAGCATCGGCACGGCCGTGGTCGACAGGGCGATGGCGACGACGGCGGCCTTGGTGAGGCGGTTCATCTTCGTGCTCCATTCTGGGCCGACGACGGACATGCCGAACCGACCCGTTAATGATGCTGAAGTTCGGTCCGGCCGCCTGAACGCGTGCTGAACAGCTGTGTCAGGTTCCGAAAGCGGTCTCGACGCTGCGTGGAACGCGCGAGCGAGGTGTGAACGAGAGATTTCGCAGAGATTTCCGAGTGCTGAATCGCGCCGGAAGTATTCATCTCTGCTTTACTGAAAAGTCGGTGCGACGGCGTTCGGCGTTAACTTTAACTTCAAACCGGCGGTATTTGATGGCGTCTCAGAGGCGGGCCCAGAATGGCGCCCGATCAGGAGATACGGTGATGACCGCGCAAGAATTGGCGCACGACCTGCAGGCCCCGCAAGACGGTCTGCCGCTGCCGACCCCGGACATGTCCGGCGACGACCTGTTCAAACTGGGCATGATGTATTCGGCCGGTTCGGGCGGTTGCCCGATGGACCGGGTGTCGGCCCATATGATCTTCAACCTGGCGGCCATGAAGGGCTCGATCGAGGCGCGCGTTTACCGCCGCGAGATGAGCATGGAGATGGAGCGCGAGGAGATCGCCGAGGCCCAGAAGGCCGCACGGCGCTACATCGACATGGGCGTGGTTCAGCTGGTCGCCTGAGCCGACCGGTTCAGAACTGTGCGAAGCCGCTGCCGTTCGATCCGTTGATCGAATAGCTGAAGCCGATGGGCAGGGCGGCGCGCACCTGGGTGAAGAAGGCCGCCAGTTCGCCCAGCGTCGAGCGCGGCACGAAGATGATGTCGCCCCGGCGCAGGGAAACGACCTCGCCGCGACGCGGACGCAGGTCAACGACGCGCATCATGCGCGACCCGCCCGGACCGCGACGGATCAGGGCCACGCTGTCCTGGCGTGACGTGGGCGCGAAGCCGCCGGCCTGGATGACCGCCTGATAGGCGTCCAGATCGCCGATCATTTCGAAGACGCCCGGCGTGCGGACCTCGCCATCGACCCAGACGCGGATCGGGCCGGCCTGGCGCAAGGTCACCTCGACCGTCGGCCGCACCAGTTGCGGCGCATAGGCCGTGGACACCACTGACTGAAGCTGGGGCAGGGTGCGATCCGCCGCCATGACCGAACCGATCAGGGGCAGGGCGATGCGGCCGTCGGGGCCGATCTTGACCGTGCGCGTCAGTTCCGAGGCCGTAGGGGTGGCCACCTCGATCTCGTCGCCGGGGTAGAGCAGATATTCCGGCTCCTGGTCCGTCCAGTCGGCGAAGGGAATGCCGGGGAAGTCTCCGTTCATGGGGCGTTCGACGCGCTGCGGACCGCTGGCGCACGCCGCCAACGAGGCGGCGAGGGAGGCTGAACCCAGGGTCAGCAGGAACAGACGGCGATCTGACAGCATGAGAATCGGTCGGCCTCGACGAGAGATTTGAGCCAACGTCGCCGATCATGGGTAATCATCGGTTAACGCCGGTGGGCGAAGGGTGGCTGGAACAAGCCTTTCAAGGGATTCGGCCCGCTCGATGCGTTCCACGGCACACGTCACGGCAAGACCACGCTACGGCGTGCTGGACGTCATCGGCCTGCTGTTCCGCGAGCTGTTGCTGATGGTCGTGGTCTTCGTGGTGATCCTGGCGCTGGGGTTCGCGGCGGCGATGACGCTGAAGAAGAGCTATACCGCCACCGGATCGGTCTTCGCCGGGGTGGGCCAGGAATACGTCTATCAGCCGCGCGTCGGCACGGCCGAGCGGGGCCAGGCGCCGCAGGGCGACGAGGTCGCCAACTCCGAAGCCGCCATCCTGGGGTCGGGCGCGGTGCGCCAGAAGGTGGTCGAGGCCCTGGGCCCTGCCGCCATCCTGGGCGAACAGACCAAGGGCGGGCCGCAGAAGGCCGAGGCGGCCGCGCGGCGAGTGATCGGGACCAGCCTGGCCGTCGCCACGGCGCCGGGCAGTGCGGTGATCCATCTCAGCTACAAGGCCGATGACCCTGAAAGGGCGGCGCGGGTTCTGAACGCCGTGATCGAACAGTATCTGGTCTATCGCCGCGAAGTGTTCCGCGACAAGACGCCGGCCATCGCCACCCAGAGGGTCGCCTTCGAGGACGAGTTGGGCAATGCGGATCGGGCCTACGAGACCTTCCTGTCGTCCAACGACATCGGTGATTTCGCCGCGGCCAAGGCGACGCTGGCGGCGACCTATCAGACGGTCTTCACCGACCGGATGTCGACGCAGAGCCTGTTGAACCAGACCGCCCAAAGGCTGAACACCCTGGTGGCGCAGCAGGCGGGGACCCCGGCGGAGGTGGCGCTGCAACAGGATCTGAACATTTCGGCCCAGGATCAGGTGCTGCAACTGCGCACCGAACGCGAGCAACTGCTGTCGCGCTATCAGCCCGACGCCCAGCCGGTAAAGGACATTGAGGCGCGCATCGGCCAGCTTCAGGCCTATGTCTCGACCGGAACCGCCGTGGGACCAAAGGAGGTCCGTACCGGGCCGAACCCCGTCTGGACCGAGTTGGAGACGACGCGGATCAATACGCGGGCCGAGCGAGATTCGCTGGCGGCGCGCCTGTCGGTCCTGGATCGCCAACTGAACGATATTCGCGCCCGCCAGACGCGGTTGACCGCGCTGGAATCCGAGAACACGACCCTGGCCGGCAATCGCGAGGTGCTGAGCGCCTCGATCCGCGAGTTCCAGCAGCGCGAGACCCAGAGCCGGGCCGACAACGCCCTGGTCGCCGCCGGCGCCGACAATGTCACCGTCATCGAACGCGCCCAGCCGCCGTCGACGGGCAAGAGCCTGAAGATCCCGCTGCTGGCGGCGGTCTTCCTGTTCGCGGGCTTCACCGCCCTGTGCGTGGGCCTGTTGCGGGTGTTCACGCGTCGCGGCTTCACGACGCCGGCCTCGATGAGCCGGACGCTGGACATGCCGGTTCTGGCCGTCGCGCCCGCCAAGGCGGCGTAGCGACAGTCGTGCTAGGCTGAGGGCTTAGGGAGCGCCTTGGCGATTCGATGGTCGATCTGACTTCAGAAATGGCGGGCCTTTGGGCGGCGCTGGGACCGGCGCCGGCGCATCGCGCGCGCGTCATCCAGTTCGCGTCGGCCGCGACAGGCGAGGGCGTCTCAACCGTGGCGCGCGAGTTTGCGCGTCTGGCGGCCGTGCGGGCGAGAAAGCCCGTCTGGCTGATCGACGGCGACCTGGCCCAGCAGGGGCAGCTGGAGACGGTCTCGGCCGAGCCGGATCGGTTCGGACAGGTCGGCAAGGCGGCCCAGGCCTCGCCCGACGGATCCAGCTTCTACGCCGTGACGCCGCGCGTGACGGGGCGCGACGGCAAGCCGGTGCCGGATTCGCGACTGTTGACGGCGCGGTCGTGCCTGGGCGGACGGTTGTGGGTGACGCATTTCCATATGGAGGCGCTGCGGTCCGGACACCGGGTCGAGGCGGTCGGAGAGCCTCGCTATTGGGAGGCGCTGCGGCCTCATGCCGACACCATCGTCATCGACGCCCCTGCAGCCGACCGCAACGACATGGCGATCATCCTGGCGCCCTTCGTGGACATGACGGTGTTGGTCGTCGCGGCCGAGAGTACGGCGGCCAGCGCCCCGGTCATCCTACGCGACGAGATCGAGGCCGTGGGCGGTCGGATCGCCGGGGTCGTGATGAACCGCTCGACCTACAAGCCGCCAAGCTTTTTGCAGCGACTGACGGGCTGACCCGCTTCCAAATGCGGTGATTTCGCTGTCCGATTTCGGACATTCGCTTAGAAAATGAGGGGGTTGAGCTGGAAATGGGCTCAGCTGCGACACCTTTACGCACGTCGCGCATTGTGCGGCCATGACAAAGTCAGTCGCATTCGTCGGAGCGGGACCGACAACCCTTTATGCGCTTCATGCCCTTCTCTCGCGAGGCGCCGGCGCGGCGCAGATCACGGTCTTCGAGGCGAGCCAGACCGCCGGATGCGGCAGCCCCTACAGTTCGGATTGGAACGACAGGGCGATGCTTTCGAACATCGCCAGCATCGAGATTCCTCCGCTGCGCGAGACGTTGGCGGATTGGCTCGCTACACGGACCACGCCAGAGCTTGAGGCGATGGATGTCGATCGTGCGTCTCTCGACGAGCGGACCTTCGTTCCACGCATCGCCCTGGGCCGGTACTTCGAAAGCCAGTTCGCGATCATGGTGGACCAGGCCCGCGCCGCCGGTTTGAACATTGAAGTCAGAACGGGATGCCGCGTCATCGACGCCGCCAACAGAAATGAAGGTTTGGAGCTAACCTTCATGTCGCCGCCGTCGCAGCGCGTGACGAAGGCCGTGTTCGACCACGTCGTCCTGGCCACCGGTCACCAATGGCCGTCGCGCCAGCAAACCCAGCCCGGCTATCTTCTCAGCCCGTGGCCAGCTTCAGTCCTGGCGCACATTTCAGCAACGAACGTCGGCATACGGGGTTCGTCGCTGACGGCCATCGACACGGCGGTCGCACTCGCCACGTCACATGGAGCGTTCGTCCAACGTGACGAGCAACTGGTCTATCAGCCTGGGCCGGATACTGAGGGCTTTCGCATCACCATGATGTCGCGGAAGGGCCTGCTTCCGGAGGCCGACTTCTATTTCCCGCTGCCGCATCCGCCGCTTGCGTATTGCACTCCGCAGGCGGTCGCCGCCGCCATGGACCGAGGGCGGGTCGGACTGCTGGATGCGGTCTTCGATCTTTTTCGACGTGAGCTGATTGATCTGGATCCCGACTACGCCGCCGAAACGGGATTGCAGGACGCCACGCTAGAGACCTTCGCCGAGGCCTATTTCGCCCGGCGCGCAGCGGTCGATCCCTTCGTCTGGGCCGTCGCCAACCTGGAGGAGGCGCGGGCGAACCACGCTGCAAAGGTGACGGTGGCTTGGCGCGACGCCATCCTTCGGATGCACGAAGTTGTCGCTGCCATCGTGCCCCATTTGGATACAGAGCAGTTCGACCGTTTCAACCGCGCCTTCAAACCGATCTTCGTCGACATCTATGCCGGCGTGCCGCATGAATCGATCGAGCGAATGCTGGCCTTGCACGCAGCCGGCAAGCTGGAAGTCCTGGCCCTTGGCGACGATTATGAAGTCGACGCCCATTGTCCCGAGGGCGGGGCCCGCTTGACGGTCGAGGGCGCGACCAGACATTTCCCGGTCTTTATCGAGGCGACGGGTCAGGCGGCGTTGAGCGGCATTCAGTTCCCGTTCCTGTCACTGTTGGAACAGGGAATCGTTCGAGACGAAGTCGCGAATGATGCGCCCGATGTCGTCAGGGGGATCGCCGTCGATGACTCGTTTCGGCCGGTCAACGCACCTCTGCCCATAGACAGGCTGTTCTGTCTGAGCCTGCCGTTTCTCATGGGGCGTCATCCCTTCGCACAGGGGATCACCAGTTCACACGAAATGGGTGGGATCGTCGGTCGGCGACTGGCGTTGATCCTGGATACCGCAAAGCCTGCGGTCGATCTCGCCGAAACGGCGGCCTGAAGTGAGGGTAAATGAGACTGTTTGCGATCTACATCGGCGGGGAGCATCCGGCCGCGAACATCGAGGTGCATGACATGCGGTTCGTCGCCGCCCCCTCTATCGAGGCGACGCATGAGACCTTGCTCGCCCAGTGGTGGGGTCGCGAGGGGACGCTGCACATCGACTGCTGGTCGGAGATTTCGCAAGCGGACGGCTATGAGATCAGCCTTCTGCCCGAGCCTTACGAGGGCAAGGAAAAACTCTATTACGTAAACCTCGGCGGCTATGATGGCGTGGCCTTCGCCGAGCAGCATCGGAATGTCTTCGTCGTCGCCGACAGCCTGCCTGCGGCCAAGGCGCGCGCCATCAAACAGGCGACGGGATGGACCGACGCGCATCGCGACGAAATGTATGAGGCAGAGCAGGCCTTTGCGCTGGACGACGCCGCTCATGCCGTACGCCTACATATTCACCTTAAGCCGAGCCTGCTGATCGGCGATCCAAACTTCGCCTGCCATTACACGCCGATTCACTGAGCCACCGGGTCAGGCGTCGGTGCGTCTGATCATCGCCGCGCCGTAGAGTTTCGGCTCGAAGCCCTTGGTCCAGAAGACTTTGCCGAGGCCTCGGGCGCAGCGGTCGTAGGTGTGGGCGCGGTCGGGGCGGCGCAGGAGGGCGGACGCCAGCGACAGGGCGCCCCAGACGCCGGTCTGGGCCAGGCCGACCAGCATCCATTTGACGACGCCGGGCCAGTCGCGGCGGGCGGCGGCCATCTGGGTCGGGCTCTGGCCATAGGCGAAGGCGCGGGTCAGGGCGTAGTTCAGGGTGGCGCGGTGGGGCGGGGCGAACTCGTCCGCCCAGGCCTCGGCGGCCCAGCCGAACCGGCCGCCGCGCGCCGACAGGGCGGTGAACAGCCGGTCGTCCTCGCCGCCCGTCTCGTTCATGGCGACATCGAAGGGCGCGTCGCCGGGCAGGGCGGTCGCGCGCACCATCAGACTGTTGCCGCAGCCGTGGATGGTTTCGGTCAGGCCGGTCTCGTTCGGGCCGTCGCGGCCGAAGAATCGCTCCAGATAGGTGGTGGTCCAGCCGGTGTTTTGCGGCACACGCCCGTGAATGGGGCCGAAGACGACATCGGCGCCGGTCTGGACTTGCGCGTCCAGCAGGGCAGCGAGCCAGCCGGGCGAGGCGGCCTCATCGTCGTCCAGGAAGGCGATCAGGGGCGCGTTGGTTGCAGACAAGCCGATGTTGCGCGCCGTCGCCACGCCGGGGACGGGGGCGTGGGCGTAGGTCAGGGAGACGGGCGCCTCGGCGCGCAGGCGCTCTATCAGGACGGCGGCGGAGCCTTGCGGATCATTGTCCGCGATGACGATGGCGGCGACGCGGTGCAGCGATCCGGTCTGGGCGAAGACGGATCGCAGGGCGCGCTCCAGGCTTTCGGGGCGACGCAGTGTGGGGATGATGACGGCGACATCGCGCATGGTCAGACGGCGTCCGCATAGACGGCGGCGCGGTAGAGCCGCAGGGCGAAGGCGCGGGCCTTGACCGGCAGGACCGTCGTCAGGGCGGCCTGTTTCATCAGGCGGCGCGCCAGGGGCAGGCCGGGCAGGCGTTTCAGGGCGCGCGCGGCCTTGTAGCTGGGGTAGGTCTGGACGATGGCGGGGTGCAGGGCGACGACGCGGGCGAAGTTGCCGGCGCCCTGGTCGAACTTGCGCGCCAGGTCCTCGACGGTGTCCAGGCCCATATGGGTGGCCGGATTGTCGATATGGACGACTGGAAACCGGCGCGAGACGCGCATGGCCCACTCTACGTCCTCCCAGCCCCAGCCGCTGAAACCGGGATCGAAGGATTCGGCGGCGAAGACGTCACGGCGCACCAGGAGGTTGGAGGTGTAGACGTATTTCTCGGGCGTCAGGGCGCGCTGGGACGCCGGCAGGCATTCCGAGGCGCCGGACAGGGCGCGGTGGACGGCGAAGCGGGCGTCGGTCGGGGCTTGATCGAGAGAGAAGCCGCCGAAGGCCACGGCGGGGGCGTCGTGGGCGACGAGGCGCAGCCAGGTTTGGAGGAAGACAGGCGTGTCGGGCCGCATGTCGCTGTCTAGGAACAGATAGGCCTCGCCCCGGGCGGCGGTGGTCAGGCGATTGCGACCCCTGGCCCGACCCTCGTTAGCGGCCAGGCTGATCAGGCGGACGGGCAGTTGCAGGGCGTCGAGGGTCGCCTGAAGGCGCGCCGTCAGAGCGGCGTCGGCGGTGCCGTCGTCCAGCAGGATCAGCTCGACCGCGCCGGACAGGGCAGGGGCCTCGGTCTCCAGTTGGCGCAGCAGGGCCTGGGGATCGTCGCGCAGGAAGGGGATCAGGACCGAGATCGTCGGCCTCGCCTGCGACCAGGCGGCGTTGTCGTGGATATGGGCGCTCATGCCGGCACGCTCCGACGCGCGCGGATCAAGCGCAGCAGCACGTCACGGACGCCGGCGGCGTTCAGCGTCAGGGCCACGGCCGCATAGACGAGGCCGCCCACGCCGGCGTCCAGCATCAGCTCCACGAACCCGCCGATGGGGGGCAACATCCAGACGACCCCGGCCATGACGGCCGACGCGATGCCACAGCGGATCAGCGCCTCCCACGGCATGGGCAGGGCGATGGCGCGGCGGCTGAGCAGGAGGCAGGCGATCAGGCCGATGGCGAAGCTGGCGGTGGTCGAGACGGCCGCTCCGACGACGCCCAGCCGGGGGATCAGAACTAGGTTCAAAGCGACGTTGCACAGGGCCGGAATGGCCATGGTGACCAGCAGCAAGCCGGTCTTCTTGCCCAGGGTGAAGCCGAAGCCGAAATAATAGGCGATCATGCCGGACAGGAAGGACGAGGCCGCGATCCAGGGCGTGACCACGGCGGCGGCGGCGCGCAGGTCCTGGCCGATCATCAGTTCCGCCATCGGCCGCGCGACCATCGACAGGCCGACGGCGGCGGGCAGGCCGATCAGGATCAGGGTCGAACCCTGCTCCAACGCGGTCTGGCGCAGGGCCTCGCGGCCACCGCGCTCCAGCGCCATGACCATGGCCGGCGCACCGGCCGCCCCTAGCCAGATGAAGATCACGTCCAGGGTCCGGTTCGCCAGGCTATAGCTGGCGTGATAGGCGCCGACCGCCCCTGCATCCATGAAGGCGGCCAGCAGGAACCGGTCCGTCGAGGCCAGCACCACGGCCAGCGTCAGCGACGCCGCGATCGGATAGCCGTAGGCGGCATAGGCCTTGAGCCGCGCCCGATCCACGGCGGCGCCGGTCGCCTGGCGCAACTCGCCGGGCAGGATGAAGGGCAGGGCGAACAGGGGGGCGATGGCCAGGCCCAGCAGGGGTGAGGCCGCGCCGGCCCCGGCGACGGCGAACCCGGCGCCGACCAGAAAGCCCAGGATGGAGACGCCGATGTCGACGCGGGCCGCTTTCGACACTTCGCCCGCCGCTCGGAACCGCTCCTGCGCCAGCTTGGCCAGGTTGCGCACCGGCGCGCCGGCCAGGCCGAAGGCGACGGCGATCTTGAGCGCGGGCGGCAGGGGCGCCAGCCACACCACCAGGGCGGCGATGGGCGTGAAGACGGCGATGATGGCGAAGGAGGTGCGGTACAGGCTGGCGAAATGGGCGGCCAAGCCCTCGGGCGTGCGTTCGGTCGCCCAGAAGCGGGCCATCGACGCCTCCAGCCAGCTGAAGGTCACGGTGTGGGCCAAGGTGGTGACCGAAAAGGCCAGGGCGTAGTGGCCGAAGTCGTCGGCGCTGAGCAGGCGCGTGAAGACGAAGATGGTCAGGAAGCCGACCGCGCCCTGAACGATCTGGGCCGGCAGATAGCCCCAGACGCCGCGCCAGAACATGCGCTTCTCGCTCAACGCACGGCCGCCCGGTCGCCCAGCAGGACGGGGATGGTGACGGCGATGACCCACAGATCCAGCCAGAAGGACTGGCGCTCAATGTATTCGATGTCCAGCTGAACGCGCTCTCGCACCTGAGCCTCGGTGTCCACCGGACCGCGCGAGCCCTTGATTGCGGCCCAGCCGGTCATGCCGGGCTTGATGCGATGGCGGTGGGCGTATTCGGCGACCAGCAGGGCGGATTCGGTCTCGCCGGTCTTCATGCCGATGGCGTGGGGGCGCGGGCCGACCAGAGACATCTCGCCCGACAGGACGTTGAATATTTGGGGCAACTCATCCAGGCTTGTGGCGCGGATGAAGCGGCCGACGCGGGTGACGCGGTCGTCGCCGGGACAGACCTGGCGGCTGGCGGTGGCGTCGGCGGCCTCGTGGCGCATCGAGCGGAACTTCCACACCACGATGGTCTCATGGTTGAATCCGTGGCGACGCTGGCGGAAGAAGACGGGGCCGGGGCTGTCCAGACGCACCGCCAGGGCGACCAGGGCCATGACGGGGGCGGCGACCACCAGGGCGACCGCGCCGACCAACAGGTCCTGCATCCGCTTGTTGAAAGCCCGACGATCCGGGTCGACCGGCCCGTCCAGCGACGCCAGAGGCGCATTGCCCAGCCGGTTCAGCACCCCGTCGCCGCCCAGTTCCGAATCGACCAGCACCGTCAGCGGATTGGGCAGGGCGTTCAGTCTCTGGGTCAGGTCGCGCACCCGCTGGCCCGCGTTGGGATCGATGGCCAGGACGATCCGGTCCACATAGGGGGTCATGCGATGGGTCAGCAGGGCGTTGGCGTCGCCCAGCACCGGCACGCCGGCGACGCTGTCGGGCGAACGGGCCAGACGATCGTCGAACACGCCCAGCACATTCATGTCGCGCCGCTCCAGCGCCCGCTCGATCAGGATCCTGGCGTTCCGGGTGGCGCCGACGAGGACGATATTGGGCGACAGGGCGCCCAGACGCCGCCAGCGCGCGATCACCGCCAGCCACAGCCCATGCAGCACAATCAGGGCCGCCGTCGTCGTCAGCGCCCAGGGTGCGACCACGTCCAGAGCCGGTCGGTCCAGCAGCCATCCCAGGATCAGGGCGACGCCGGCCGAGACCAAGCCGACGCCCGCGACGCCGAACAGATGCAGGACCCAGGGCGTGTCGCGACCGAATCGATAAAGCTGCAGCGCCCGCATCGACGCGAGAACCAGCACTGCGCCTCCGATTACGGGCGCTGCATCTCCGACGGTGATGTCGGCTAAGCCCATCGGCTGGATCGCCAGGATCGCGCCCAGCGCCAGACCGACGACGACCAGCACATCGACCAGCCTGAAATAATGGGCCGACAGCCGCACGGCCGAGCGTTCGCGCGCATTCAGCCACACCTCGGGCCGGAACGGGCCACGCGCGGCGCGGCCCTTGGGCGGCGCGTCGGCGGCGAGACTGGCGGGGCGGTCGAGCAAAGGGCGATCCAGAGGCGAAGAACGGCCGCGATACTGCCGGTATCGCCTCTATGTCGCGTTAACGTGGACAGTTTCGCCCGAACCGGATTGCGCGACGCATCAGCCTCCGCTATCGACGCCGTCGCAGGAGACGTGGCCGAGTGGCTGAAGGCAACGGTTTGCTAAATCGTCGTACCCCGTAAGGGGTACCGAGGGTTCGAATCCCTCCGTCTCCGCCACCTTTTCCCGACATTTGACGAAGTCGCCGGTTGATCACCTGAACGCCGCCGGCTTCAAGCCGTGCCGCTGGAGCTTGTCGTATAGGGTTTTCCTCGGAACCTGCATTTCGGCGAGGACGGCGGTGATGTCGCCGCGGTGGGACTGGAGAGCGTCGCGGAGGAGTTCGGCCTCGAAGCGGTTGAGGCGGTCCGGCAGGCTGAGGCCGGCGTCGATGGGGCGTATGGTTTCCTCCAGCGACAGGGCCACGCGTTCGGCGAAGTGGGCCAGTTCGCGGATGTTTCCGGGCCAGTCGGCTTCAATCAGGCGGCGTCGCACGCCGTCGCCGAAGGGCGGCGGTTCGATGCCGTGGCGGTCAGCGGCGCGGCGCAGGAAGTGGGCGAACAGCAGGGGGATGTCCTCGCGTCGTTCGCGCAAGGGCGGCACGCGTAATCGCACCACGTTCAGCCGGTAATAGAGGTCTTCGCGGAAGACGCCGGTGCGCGCGGCTTCGCCCAGGTCGATTTTCGACGAGGCCAGTATGCGCAAGTCCAAGGCGCGGGGTTCGTTGGCGCCGATGGGGTGGACCTCGCGTTCCTCCAGCACCCGCAGCATCTTGACCTGGACGGCCAGGGGCATGCTCTCGACCTCGTCCAGGAACAGCGAGCCGTTGTGCGCCCGCTCGACATGGCCGACGCGGCGACGTAGGGCCCCGGCGAAGGCTCCCAATTCGTGGCCGAACAGTTCGCTTTCGATCAATCCGTCGGGCAGGGCGCCGCAGTTGACCGCGACGAAGGGGGCCAGCCGGCGTCGGCCGCCATTGTGCAGGGCGCGGGCGACGGCCTCCTTGCCGGTCCCGGTCTCGCCTTCGATCAGCACATCCATGCGGGCGTCGGCGATCTGGGCGATGGTGGCGCGAAGGGCGGTGATGGCGCGCGAGGATCCTGCTAGCGGCAACTCCTGGCCGCCATCCGAGGCCATGGCCAGCAGGCGGCGGTTCTCCAGCACCAAGCCGCGTTTCTCCAACGCCCGGTTCAGGCTGTCATGAAGGCGTTCGAACGGGAAGGGCTTGGCCACGAAGTCATAGGCGCCGTCCTTCATGGCCGCGACGGCGTCCGCGATGTCGCCATGGCCGGTGATCATGATGACCGGCAGGGCGGGGTCCAGCGCCTGAAGCCGGCTGAGCAATTGGCGCCCGTCAAGGCCGGGCATGCGCAGGTCAGTGACGACCACGCCGGGGAAGTCGGCGTCGATCGCCTTCAGCGCAGGTTCGGCGCTGGAGAAAGCGCGCACGTCATAACCTTCCAGTGTCAGCCGTTCGACCAGAGCCTGGCGGAAGTCGGCGTCGTCCTCGATCAGGGCGACGGCGTTGGGGCGGGCGAACTCCATCAGACAATCCTCAAGGTGGCGACGAAGGTCGCGCCGTCGTCCTCGTCGATCAGGTCAAGCTCGCCGCCGAACCCGGCGATCAAATCGCGGCAGATGACCAGGCCCAGCCCCAGGCCATTGGCGCGGGTGGTGACGAAGGGGGTGAACAACTGGGCGCGCACAGCGGGCGGCACGCCTGGGCCGTTGTCGGAAACGATAAGGCGGACACGGTCGCTCTCGCGCGTGACCTTCAGCGTCAGCCGTGGGCGGTCCCGCCCCTCCAGCGCCTCGGCGGCGTTCTTGACCAGGTTGACGATCACCTGTTCCAGCCGGAAACGGTCGGCGCGCACCGTGACGTCGGCGTCACCTTCCCGGATCAGCGCGACGCCGCCTTCGTCCAGCCGTCCCCGCGTCAGCAGCAGGGCGCCGTGGATGGCGTCTTCCAGTCGCACGACGCCGATCTTCGGGTCCGACTTTCGAGAGAAGACCCGCAGGCCTTCGGTGATGGCGCCGATACGCTGGGTCAGGTCGCCGATGCGCGCCAGTGCGCCCCGCGCCTTGTCCGGGTCTTGGCGGTCCAGCAGGACACCGGCGGTTTCGGCCTGGGTCTGGATGGCGGCGACGGGTTGGTTGATCTCGTGCGCCACGCTGGCCACGATCTGGCCGAGGGCGGCCAGCTTGCTGGCCTGGACCAGTTCGTCGCGCAGCAGTTCGCGGGCGGTTTCGGCGCGGCGACGTTCCTCGATCTGGCGGTTCAGGGCGGCGTTGGCGTCGCGCAGTTCGCGGGTGCCTTCGTCGATCCGCCGTTCCAGTTCGTGCCGCGCCTCCTCTTCGGCGCGCGCGCGGGCCAGGGCCTGTTGGCGACGACGCAGCAGGACGGCGACGACCCCCGCCAACAGGGTGACGATCAGAGCCGCCAGGGCGCGGGCGGTGGTGACGGCGGCCTCTATGGCGCCGCGTCCGGGTGACAGCAGATGCAACGTCCAGCCGGGCGTTTCGGTCGGGACGGCAGCATGCATCCAGCGTTGCTCATGGCCGCTCACGGGCGCCTGGACCAGACTGGGGCGGTCGCCGGAGGGGGTGACGAAGGGCAGGGGCCTCAAGGCTTCAGGCTGAAGCGTTTGGTCTGTGAGGGTCAGGCGTCGCCGCCGTTCGTCCAGCGGCTCGGTGGTGCGGAACCGCCATTCCGGCACGCTGGTGATCAGAACGACGCCGCCGGGGTCGACGACATATGCCGGCTCCCCCGACGCGCGCCATTCGGCCTCAAGATCTGCAAACTCGACTTTAACGACGACGACGCCAAGAGGCGCACCGTCCGGGCGATCCACGCGCCGCGCCAGATAAAGGCCGGGGCGACCCGACACGGTGCCAAGGGCGAAGAACTCCGCCTGGCCGCTGCGCATGGCGTTGATGAAATAGGGTCGAAAACCGTAGTCGGCGCCGACGAAGCTGGTCGGCAGGCGCCAGTTGCTGGCGGCGCGGGTTCGGCCGTTGGCGTCGATGATATAGATGGCGGCGGCGCGGGTCTGACGCGCCAAGTTTTCCAGCTTGAGGCTGACAGGGCCGCCCTGAACCGTCGGCGGGGCGCCCAGCAAAGCGGCGATGTCGGGATCGCCTGCCAAGGCCAGCGGTAGGGAGCGATGTTTCTCCAGCTCGCTGCGCAAGACGGCGGCGTGAAGGGCGGCGGCGGCCTCGGCCTGTCGAACCAGTTCGGCTTGGGCGTCTCGCCGGGCGGCCTCGCCGGCGCCGATAGCCGCGACGACGGCCAGAATGATCCACGCCGCCGCGACGACCAGCCAACTGCGGCGCCAAGGTCTGCGATCCGAGTCCGTGAACGATGTCCTGCGCATAGGGACATTGTGCGGATAATCGCACTATGCCGATAGATGCTTGCGCGAAAAATCGCACGATGGTCTCGGGGTGAGGGTGTGTCGGTAAGAAAAGCGACGTGATTTCATTACGATAGACTGGATGTCGCATTCGCTTTTCAAAGCGACCTTAGTCATCGAAGGTCTGTCGAACGGAGCGTGACGAAGATCGCGCCCATCGAGGAGACTGCGAGGATCGCCCTCGCAAATCAGGAGCCTTTCGTGATTTCAGTCCCATCAGAGGCCGCGCCGGTCGTTCGCCGGCCGTTCTATCGCCACCTGTATTTCCAGGTGTTGATCGCCATCGCGCTCGGCGCGTTGATCGGTCATTTCTGGCCTGACTTCGGCGAAAGCCTGAAGCCGCTGGGCGATGGATTCATCAAGCTGGTGAAGATGGTCATCGCGCCGGTGATCTTCCTGACCATCGTGACCGGCATCGCCGGCATGCGCGACCTGGGCAGCGTGGGTCGTGTCGCCGCCAAGGCCTTCGCCTATTTCCTGGTCTTCTCGACTTTGGCTCTGATCGTGGGCCTGATCATCGCCAATATCGTGCGTCCCGGCGATGGGCTGAACATCGACCCGGCGACGCTGAACGCCGGCGCCGTGGAGCAATACGCCACCGCCGCGCACGAGAGCACCATCGTCGGTTTCCTGATGGGCGTCATTCCGGACACTCTGGTCAGCGCCTTCTCGACCGGCAACATCCTGCAGGTTCTGTTCGTCTCCATTCTGTTCGGTCTGGCCCTTGCGCTGGTGGGCGAGCGCGCCCAGCCGGTGGTCGACCTGTTCGAGACCCTCAGCCTGGCCGTCTTCAAGCTGGTGGCCATCGTGATGAAGGCCGCGCCGATCGGCGCCTTCGGGGCCTTTGCCTTCACCATCGGCGCCTATGGCATCGCCTCCATCGCCAATCTGGCGGCGCTGATCGTGACCTTCTACGTCACCGCCATCATTTTCGTGGTGGGTGTGCTGGGGCTTGTGGGGATCGCCAACGGCTTCAATATCCTCAAGCTGATCCGCTATCTGAAAGAAGAACTGCTGCTGGTGCTGGGCACCTCCAGCTCCGAGGCGGCCCTGCCTAGCCTGATCTCCAAGATGGAGCGCGCGGGCGCCGCCAAGTCGGTGGTCGGCCTGGTCGTGCCGACCGGCTATTCGTTCAATCTGGACGGCACCAACATCTATATGACGATGGCGGCCCTGTTCATCGCCCAGGCGCTGAACATCGACCTGACGATCTGGCAGCAGATCACGCTTCTGCTGGTCGCCATGCTCAGCTCCAAGGGCGCGGCCGGCATTACGGGCGCGGGCTTCATCACCCTGGCGGCGACCCTGTCGGTCGTGCCGGACGTGCCGGTCGCCGGCATGGCGCTGATCCTGGGCATCGACCGCTTCATGAGCGAGTGCCGGGCCCTGACCAACTTCATCGGCAACGCCGTGGCCACCATCGTCGTGGCCCGCTGGGAAGGTGAGTTGGACCGTGACGCCTTGAAGGCCGCGTTGGATGGACAACCGTTGCCGGTGGTGGCTCTGCCCGATCCGGCGGCAGGACCAGGAGATGATCTGATCCTGGCCAAGGACTGATCCGCCGAAACTGTTTTTAGCAAGGACCGTCGATCAACGACGGCCTGGGAGAGGAAACCATAATGACCAGACGCTCGAAATTCGTGTTGTTGGCGACGACCGCTTCGGCGGTTCTGCTCACCGGAGCCGTGCAGGCCCAAGAATCGCTGCCGGCGGCGGCTGAAGACAACTCCACCCAGGTCGAGGACATCGTCGTCGTCGGGACCAACATCCGCGGTGCGCGAACTACGACCGCCCTGCCTGTGATCGTCGCCGATCGTGAGCAGATCGACGCCACCGGCGCCACAACTGGCGATGAGTTACTTCGCACCATTCCACAGATGGGCGATGTCCAGTTCGACAGCTCCAGCGGGGCGCAGACATCCAACTCCGCACGTGGCGACGTCAACTCCGTCAATCTTCGTTCACTGGGTGTAGGCAACACGCTCGTGCTGCTGAACGGGCGTCGCGTGATTCAGCACCCGACCAGCCAGGGTACATCGGATACCGGCACGGTGCCGGTGCTGAGCTATAACTCCAACGCCATCCCCGTTGCGGGTCTGGAGCGGTTGGAAGTCCTGCTGGACGGCGCGGCGGCCATCTATGGCGCGGACGCCGTGGCGGGTGTGGTCAACACTGTGCTGCGTGACAACATCGACGGCCTGACGATCAGCGCACGCTACGGCGGCGCGGAAGGCACGCAGATGCGGGATTTCGAGACCAACCTGTTCGCCGGTCGAAACTTCGAACGCGGCAATATCTCGCTGTTCTCCAACTACGCCTCGCGCACCGCCCTGTGGGCGTCCGATCAGGATTTCACCCGTTCGGACGACATACGTCCGCTGTTCGCCGACGACCCTGATTTCGCCAACGTTCAATCGCTGGATGGTCGCTCGTCAAATACGCCTTGGGCGCGTCTTTCGGTCGGATCTCGGGGTGTGATCCGCTCCAACGGGGTGGCGGTCACCAATACTGCGGGCGCTTTCCGTTTTCAGCCGACCAGCTTTGGGTGTGGGGTCAACGTCGGGGGCGACATCTGCATCGCCAGCGGCAACCACAACTTCAACACGACCAACAGGGACATGCGGTACGACACCCGTGTGGATACGACGGTGCGGCCGTCGGTTGAACGTGCGAACCTGTTTTTGACGGGCCGTTACGACCTGACGCCGGACATCGAGGCCTTTGGTGAGATCGGCTATTACACCGCCCACAGCCGCGCCGTTCAGCCGCCGGTCGTCAATCTGAACCAGATCTGGATTCCAGCCAGCAACTACTACAATCCTTTCGGCCCGGTCCGCTTTGTAGATGGTTCGCTGAATCCGAACCGCCTGCCCAACCTGACCGGCGTGTCCACGGCCGGCCTGCCTGTCCTGATGACCAACTATCGCTTCGTCGATGCCGGCTTCCAGGTGGTCAAGGTCGACAACTATCAGGCGCGTCTGCTAGGCGGCCTGCGGGGCGAATGGCGCGGCTTCAACTGGGAGACGGCTGTCAGCTACTCAGAGGCCGAGGCTGAAGATTCGTCTCCCAACATCAATATGACCGCCTTGCAGCGGCAGCTGGCTCTGTCGACTCCCGACGCCTACAATCCCTTCAGCGGCGGCTGCGTGGCCACGCCAAGCTTCGGCGACTGCTCGCCCAGCTCCCAGGCGGCGATCGACGCCATCGTGTTCGATATGCGCCGTATATCTCGCACGACCTTGGCCATGGCGGACCTCAAACTGTCGCGAGGGGACCTGTTCACCTTGCCGGCTGGTCCGGTCGGGGTGGCTTTCGGCCTCGAAGCCCGCCGTGAAACCCAAAGCGACGACCGCGACGAGAATATAGACGGCACCTTCACCTTCACCGACATGGTGACGGGCGAAAGGAACGCTTCCAACGTTTCGGCCGTCAGCCCCAACCCGGATACGAAGGGAAGCCGCGAGGTCTTCTCGACCTATCTGGAGTTCGCCGTGCCGCTGGTCTCGCCCGAGATGAACATCCCCTTGGTCAATCGCATCGATGTGCAGTTGGCGGGCCGATACGAGCATTATTCGGACTTCGGATCGGTGGCCAAGCCCAAGATCGCGGCGGCCTGGGACATCGTGCCCGGCGTCAGGGTGCGCGGTTCATACTCCGAAGGCTTCCGTGCGCCGAACCTCGAACAGACCAACGCCACGGAATACGGCCGTCTGGCGACCGGCATCGACTATGTGCGGTGCGAGGCCGATCTGCGCGCGGGCAGGATTTCCAACTTCGCGCAATGCTCGCAGAACACGTCCAGTGTGTCGTTGCTGGTGGCGGGCAATCCTGATCTGGAGCCGGAAGAAAGCACCAACACCTCCTATGGCCTGGTGCTTCAGCCGCATTTCATTCCTGAACGCTTTGGCTCTTTCACCTTCACGATCGATCGTTGGCGGATCGAACAGGAGAAGATCGTCGGCCTGTTGGGCTCTCAGACGGCTCTTGCTCTGGATTATCTGAACCGCGTTCAGGGCGGGTCGAACCCGCTGGTCAATCGTCGCGCGCCGACGCCTGAAGATATCTTGCTGTTCCAAGGCACGGGCCTGACGCCTGCCGGCGAGGTGACGTCGATCAATGATCGCTTCATCAACCTGCAGCCTCAGACCGTTTCCGGCCTGGACCTGGCGATGAACTGGTCGCTGCGGCGGACCCGCTATGGCACCTTCACCTTGAACGTGAATGCTTCGAAGCTGGAAGAATTCACGCGCGATCCGGGCGACATCGTCAACGCGCTGTTTGCGGCGCGTGCGGACGGCACGATCAACGCCGGCACAACCCTGCCGGATCCATCGCAGTTGATCGGCCAGAACGGACGTCCTGAATGGCGGGTCAACGCCAGTCTGACGTGGCGCAAGGGGCCGTGGCGATCGGGCCTGTCCAGCCAGTATATCAGCGACTTCGAACAACCCGGCCTGCTGGGAGTGTCCGGCAATCCGTTTGTCGTCGATTCTCGTCGCACGATAAACGGCTACATCGACTACGCCTTCCCTGACGAAACACGGGTGCGGCTGGGTGGGCGCGATCTGACGAACGAGGGTCCGCCTTTGGCCGACAACGGGTATCGCGGCACGGTCCACAGCCCATGGGGTCGCTACTGGTACGTCAACGTGTCCAAGACGTTCTGAGAAGGATAGGGCCATGACCGTTCGCTCCGTCGGATGCCTCGCTGTGCTGGTTCTCACGTCCATGGGGATCGCGCCGCTCGCCCAGGCTCAGGAGGCAAGAACGACGACGGCGGAGGCGCCAGTCGCAGCGGCCTGTCCCGACTATGTGCCGCAGGAGACGCGGTGCTGGTCGGGCCGGGCGGCCAAGGGCGGCTATTACTGGATCGCCGTGCCCAAGGATTGGAACGGCGCTCTGGTCGTCCACGCGCATGGCGGTCCGCGCACCAGCGCGCCTAAGGCTGAAGACCCGCTGGAGGACCTGGAGCGGTTCTCCATGACGGTGCGGGAAGGGTTCGCCTGGGCGGGCTCGACCTATCGCCGCGGCGGCTATGGCGTGCGGATGGCGGCGCAGGATACGGACGACCTGCGCCGGATTTTCTGGGAGGCGTTCGGAAAGCCCAAGCGCACCTTGGTGCACGGACAGTCGTGGGGCGGCAATGTCGCGGCGAAGACCGCCGAGTTGTATGGCCGCGACGCCGAGGGGCAGGTGGTGTGGGACGGCGTCGTCCTGACCAACGGCGTCATCGGCGGCGGCACGCGGACCTATCAGTTCCGGGCCGATCTGCGGGCCGTCTATCAGTTCTATTGCAACAATCATCCGCGCACGGACGAACCTCAATATCCACTGTGGCAGGGCTTGCCGTTGGACAGCCATCTGACCCGCGCGCAACTGACCGAACGTGTCCAGACCTGCACCGGGGCAGGCTTGCCTGAGGCGCGACGCTCAGCCGAACAGAAGCGCAATCTGGCGGATATCCTGGCTGTGACAGGCGTAAATGAGGAGCAGTTGGCTCCGCACCTAGCCTGGGCGACCTTCCTGTTCCGCGACATGGTTCAGCGGCGGCTGGACGGGCTGAACCCGTTCGACAACAGCCAGACCGTTTATCAAGGTTCTCACGACGACGCGGCTTTGAATGCAGGCGTTCAACGCTTCGCCGTCGACCCCATGGGCTTGGCGCGCCTGGCCTATGACGCCGATCTCAGCGGTCTGATCGTGGCGCCGACCTTGACGATCCACGCCAAGAACGACGCGACCGCCTTCGTCTCCAACGATGCGCTGTATCGCGAGACGGTCGCCGCCGCTGGACGGTCGGGCCTGCTGGTCCAGACCTTTACGGACGAGTCTGAGCACAGCCGCCTGTCTCCACCCGAGTATGTGGGGCTGTTCCAGGCCATGATGCGCTGGCTGGACGAGGGCGTGAAACCGACGCCTGGCGACGTGGCGACGCTGTGTCAGGCTGCGGCGTCACGCTATGATGACGGCTGTCATTTCGACGAGGATTTCCGACCCTCCATCGATCAGCGCGCCAACTGATCGGCGCCATCCGTCGGTAGACGGATCAATCGTCGCCGCATCGTCTTGGCGTCGTCGTCAAGACGATGCGGGGGTGTCGTCGCCTCGACACCGGTCCGTCGTAGGGCACCTCCCAGCTTAGTCGAATCTGGGGGATCAGATGTCCAAGACCACATTGAAGACGCGCCTGCTGGCCGCCGCCACCCTAACGGGCGTCATGACGGCCGGATCGGTCGCCTGGGCGCAGGAACAGGCGCCGGTCAACAGCGTCGAAGACGTCATCGTCACCGCGCAGCTGCGCGAACAGAAGACCATCGACGTGCCGTTCGCCCTGACGGCCTATTCGGGCCAGTTCCTGGAAGACCTGGGCATTCAGGAGTTCGAACAGCTGTCGGCCTTCGTGCCGGGCTTCCTGGTGCAGAACCAGTCGCCTAACAATCCGGGCTTCGTGATGCGCGGCATCACCTCCGATTCCGGCGCCGCGACCTCCGAGGCCCGCGTTTCGGTGTTCCAGGACGGGGTGTCGATCTCCAAGTCGCGCGGTTCCTATGTCGAGTTGTTCGACCTTGAGCGCGTCGAGATCGCCAAGGGGCCGCAATCGACGCTTTACGGGCGCGGCGCCCTGATCGGCGCGGTCAATCTTGTTCAGAACCGCGCGCGTCCCGGCGAGACCGAAGCCTATGCCAATATCGAGGCGGGCAACGAAGGCTATCGCATGGTTGAGGGCGCGCTGAACCTGCCGGTCGGCGAGACCGCCGGCCTGCGCCTGGCCACGCGCCTGAAGACCCGCGACGGCTCGGTCGAGAACCTGCTGGGCGGCGAGGATTTCAACGCCATCGAGACCCGGGCTTTCCGTCTATCCGGCGCCTGGACACCGTCGGACGCCATGCGGTTCGACGTGATCGGCAACTATCAGAAGGACAACGCCTCGGGGACGTCGTTCAAGTCGATCGCCTATGCGCCGGCCGATCCGAACACCGGCGCCGTGCTGGGCGGCAAGGAGCCCTGGGAAGGTGCGGCCCTGACGCCGGGCGCCGCGTTTGACGGCGGCAAGTCGCTGGGTCTGGACCGCGAAGTCTGGGGCGTGACGGGTCTGGCCCGCATCGACCTGAACGCCGCCTGGACGCTGAATTCGACCACGGCCTATCGCGAGTTCACCAACTACGAGACCTTTGACGCCGATGGCGTGTCCTTGCCGCTGCTGACGGCCGCCGAGGATACGCATGGCGAACAGTGGAGCCAGGACCTGCGTTTGGGCTTCGACAACGGCGGCCGCCTGACGGGCTTCGTCGGCGCGGGTTGGTTCCATGAAGAGGGCTATCAGCGCACCCCGACCCAGTTCGACGAGCGCCTGATCCTGGCGCAGCTGTCCGGCCTGCTGGACGGTTCGCCTGCGACGGTCAGTGATCGGACCCTGCCGCTGACCGCCTATCCGGCCATCGCGCAGCTCGCACTCGGTGGCCTGCTGACGCCGCTCGGCGCCGGCGCCTTCGCTACGCCTATCGCCGCCAATCTGAAGTCGGCGCACATCGAGACGCCGACCAACAGCTCGGAACTGACGTCCTACGATGTCTTCGCCGACGCCACATATGCCTTCACCGACCGGTTCGAGATGTCGGCGGGCGTGCGCTACACTCGCGACGACAAGACCACCGGATACGCCAGTTCGGTACAGAGCCGTTCTGTGCTCGGCGCCCTGCTGGCGCTGCAAGCGGGCGCCATTCCCGCGGCGCAGGTTCCGACCTTCCTCGGCGCCTTGGCCAACCCCGCCTATCTGGCCATTCCCGCCAGCGCCTTCCCGCTGTTCGGCCTGATCTCGCAGCCGACCGCAAACAACGGCGACTTCGCCTATTTCGACTCCAAGGATGACGGCGTGACCTGGCGTCTGACCGCGCGCTATGCGCTGACGGACGATACGAACGTCTATGCCAACTATGCGCGCGGTCGCCGCCCGGAAGTGATCAGCGCATCGGGCCCGTCGGCGCCGCTGGGCGCGCCCCGGTTCGCCCCGGTGGAAGCCGAGACGGTCGACAGCTATGAGGTCGGCGCCAAGTCGTCACTGCTGGACGGCCGCCTGCGCGTCGATGGCGCGGTGTTCCTGTACAACTACGAAAACTTCCAGACGACGATCCAGCAGGGCACGACCTTCGTCGTCACAAACGCCGGCGAAGCCAAGTCGTATGGCTTCGAGACCCAGGCCAACTTCGCCGTCGCGTCGAACTTCGACCTGTTCGCCACCTATGCCTACAACCACTCGCGGTTCGAGAACGGCATCTATGACGGCAACCAGTTCCGCCTGTCGCCGGATAACGCCGCCTCGATCGGCGCAACCTGGCGTCTGCCGGTCGCTGGGGGCGCGGTCGTGGTGCAGCCGACCTACACCTGGCAGTCCAAGGTCTTCTTCAGCGACGACAACGACCGCCCGGACCTGCAAACGACGGCGCGTGGCGCGATCGTTGCGGACCTGATCCAAGACGAATCTCAGGACGCCTATGGCCTACTGAACCTGCGCGTCCGCTACATCCCGGACTCCGGAGCCTGGGGCGTCGAGGCCTTCGGCGAGAACGTGCTGGACGAGGAATATATCAAGGACGCCGGCAATACGGGCGACGGCCTGGGGATGCCGACCTTCATCGCCGGTCGGCCTGCGTCGTACGGCCTCGTGTTCAAGCTGAAGCTCTGAGGATCTGACGATGAAAATGGATCGCCGCAGTCTTCTGGGGCTCCTCGGTGCGGGGGCGGCGTCGCCTGCCGTGGCGCAGGGGACCAACACCGGATCGGTCGCCTTCCTGCACGGGGTGGCCAGCGGCGATCCCGACACGCGCTCGGCCGTCTTCTGGACCCGCGTCACCCCGGCCGATCCGGCGGTCGGGGACGTCGCGGTGGTGCTGGAAGTCGCACATGACGCCGGGTTCGGCGACATCGTGCGTCGCTCGACCGGGCTGCGCGCGCGGGCCGAGCGGGACTTCACCGTCAAGCACGACCTGGATGGACAGGGCCTGGAGCCGGGGGGCGAGTATTTCTATCGCTTCGTCGCCAATGGCGTGACCTCGCCGGTCGGGCGGGTGCGGACCCTGCCCGAGGGCGCGACGGCCGATCTGGCCCTGGCCGTGGTGTCGTGCCAGCTCTATCCGGGCGGCCTGTTCAACGCCTATGACGCCCTGTCCAGGCTGGATCGGCTGGACGCCGTCGTTCACCTGGGCGACTACATCTACGAATATGGGGCCGAGCCGTCCGACTATGGCATGAGCGCGGGCGTGGCCCTGGGGCGCATTCCCCAGCCGCCGCACGAGATCGTCAGCCTGGCTGACTATCGGATGCGTCACGCGCAATACAAGATCGATCCCGACCTTCAGGCCGCCCATGCCCGTGCGCCCTTCATCTGCGTGTGGGACGATCACGAGGTGGCCAACGACGCCTGGATGATGGGCGCCGAAAACCACCAGCCCGAGACCGAGGGCGACTTCGCGACACGCAAGGCGGCAGCCCTGCGCGCCTATTACGAATGGATGCCGATCCGTGAGCCCAAGGCGGGTGCGCTGAACGAGGCGATCAACCGCAGCTTCGACTTCGGCGACCTGGCCACCCTGACGATGGTCGAGACCCGGCTGCTGGCGCGTGGCGAGCAGATGACCTTCGCCGACATCCCCAAGACGGCGGAGGGTGCGCCGGATGTCGCGGCGTTCGAGGCGCTGCGTCAGGCGTCGGATCGCGACCTGCTGGGCGAGCGTCAGCGTCAGTGGATCGGTGAGACGCTGAGCCGCTCCAAGGCCGCGGGGCGTCCGTGGCAGATCCTGGGCAATCAGGTGGTGATGGCCAAGGTCAAGGGACCGGACATCTCACGCATGATGCCGCCGGAGCAGATCCAGCAGATGGTCGCGTCACTGCCGGCCGACGTCCGGCCTCAGGTCGAGGCGGCGATCCAGTTGTTCAAGCTGGGCCTGCCGTTCAATCTCGACAGCTGGGACGGCTATCCGGCCGGGCGCGAGCGTCTGTACGAAACCTTTGCTGCGGCGGACGTGGCGCCCATCGTCCTGGCGGGCGACAGCCATGCCTTCTGGGTCAACGAACTGCATGACAAGGCGGGCGCACGCCGGGCGGTGGAGTTCGGCACCTCCTCGATCTCCAGCCCGTCGCCGGGCGACCATGTCGGCGGCCTGCCGCTGGGCGTGGCGCTGTCGGCGGCCAATCCCGAGGTCAAGTTCTGTGACCAGACGTCCAAGGGGTATGTGCTGCTGAACGTCACGCGAGACCAAGTCGTCGGCGAGCTGTGGGCCGTGTCGACCATCGCCGCCAAACCCTATGAGCTTAAGAAGGTGAAGACCTTCGCCGTCTCTCCGCAAGGCGACCTGACGGAAGTCTGAAGCGGTCCTAGGTTCAAACGCAATACGGCCCGCAGGCGACTGCGGGCCGTGTCTTTTTGTGTGCGGTGAATGCGGTGGATCAGACTGGCTTGGCGCGGTCCTTGTCCGAGGAGCTGCGGGCCAGTTCGCGGTTCAGCCACAGGGCCAGCAGGGTGCAGACGGCGCCCGACAGCAGATAGGCGCCGGCGGCGATCAGGCCGAACTGGCTGGAGATCCACAGGGCCGCCAGCGGGGCGAAGCCTGCGCCGAACAGCCAGGCCAAGTCGGATGTCAGAGCCGATGAGGTGTAGCGGTTGGTCAGGCTGAAGCTGGACGCCACCGGCCCCGAGGCTTGGCCGAACGACAGGCCCAGCAGGATGAAGCCGGAGATCATAAAGGTCAGCTCGCCCGCCGTGCCGCCGTTCAGCAGTTGTGGCGCAAAACCCGAGAAGGCGGCGATGCCGGCGGCAGTGATCGCCAGCAGGGTGCGGCGGCCGTAGCGGTCGGCCAAAACGCCCGAAGCCAGGATGGCCATCAGGCCGAAGACCGCGCCCACCATCTCGATCAGCAGGAAGCGGACCGGGGTCTCGTTGGTGAACAGGAAGACCCACGACAGGGGGAAGACCGTGACCATGTGGAACATGGCGAAGCTGGCCAGGGGAGCGAAGGCGCCGATGGCGATCTTGGGGCCTTCGGCGCGCAGGGCCTGCGACACCGGGGTCGGCTGAAGCTCGCGGGTCTCGAACAGTTTCTGGAAGGCGGGCGTCACCACGATGCGCAGGCGGGCGAACAGGGCCACCACGTTGATGGCGAAGGCCACGAAGAACGGATAGCGCCAGCCCCAATCGAGGAAGTCGGGCGCCGACAGGGTGTTCAGGAAGAAGGCGAACAGGGCCGAGGCGACCAGCAGGCCGATGGGCGCGCCCAGCTGCGGGATCATGGCGTACCAGCCGCGCTTGCCCTCGGGGGCATTCAGCGCCAGCAGCGAGGCCAGACCATCCCAGGTGCCGCCCAGGGCGACGCCCTGGCCGATGCGGGTGAGGGCCAGCAGCACCGGCGCCCACATGCCGATGCTTTCGAAACCGGGGATGAAGGCGACGGAGACGGTCGAGGTGCCCAGCAGCAACAGGGCGGTCGTCAGCTTGGCGCCCCGTCCGAACTTGCGGTCGATGGCGATGAACAGGACCGTGCCCAGCGGGCGGAACAGGAAGGCGAGGGCGAAGATCGCAAACGACAGCAGTGTGCCGCCGACAGCGCCCGCATAGGGGAAGATCAGTTGCGGGAAGACGACCACCGAGGCGATGGCGTAAACAAAGAAGTCGAAAAACTCGGAAGTTCGGCCGATAATGACGCCGATGGCGATTTCGCCGGCGTCAACCTTGCCATGCCCCTTATGAAGAGCGGCGGCGTCGCGTTCCAGCGACTCTGACGAAGGGGTCGTCGAGGCGGACATGGGCTAGGTCGCTCCGTGTGAGATGGTAATCTGGGCGTACGGCAGGTCGCCGCATTATGACCGGGCGCCCTTTGCGATGAAAGCGGCCTCAAGAGGATAGGACAGATTGTCCAATGTCGTTCCAGATCGAAGCTGACTATCCCGCCGCCTACGAACGCCAACCGTCGCGGCGCCTCCCCCTTGCCCGACGCTTTTCGATTGGATCCGCTTTGCGCCGTCTGCGCCTACTCCTGCTCGCGCCCCTCGTGGCCCTGCTGTCGGCCTGCAATCTGGTCGTGCTGAACCCTGCCGGCGACGTCGCCGCCCAGCAGGGCGACCTGCTGATGATCTCCACGCTGTTGATGCTGATCATCATCGTGCCGGTGATGGCGCTGATCGTCTTCTTCGCCTGGAAGTACCGGGCGTCGAACAAGGAGGCCGAGGCCGAATATCAGCCAGACTGGGACCACTCCACGTCGCTGGAACTGGTCATCTGGGCCGCGCCGCTGATGATCATCATCTGCCTGGGCGCGCTGACCTGGGCGGGCACCCACCTGCTGGACCCCTATCGTCCGATCGACCGGATCAAGCCAGGACAGGCTGTCGAGGAGGGCGTCGAACCACTTCAGGTCAATGTGGTCGCGCTCGACTGGAAGTGGATGTTCATCTACCCGCAGTACGGTATCGCCACAGTCAATGAACTGGCGGCGCCGGTCGATCGTCCGATCCGCTTCCACATCACCTCGTCCTCGGTGATGAACAGCTTCTACATTCCCGCCCTGGCCGGTCAGATTTACGCCATGCCGGGCATGGAGACGAAGCTGCACGCCGTGATCAACCGTCCGGGCGAATACGAAGGCTTCTCGGCCAACTATTCCGGCGACGGCTTCTCCAACATGCGCTTCGCCTTCCACGGTCTGGATCAGGCCGGCTTCGACCAGTGGGTGTCGGGCGTGCGTCAGGGCGGCCAGACGCTGGATCGCGATCAGTATCTGGAGCTGGAAAAGCCCAGCGAGAAGGTGCCGGTCCTGCACTTCGGCGCTGTCGACGGCGCGCTGTGGGACGCGATCCTGAATATGTGCGTCGAGCCGGGCAAGATGTGCATGGGCGAGATGATGGCCATCGACAAACAGGGCGGCCTGTCCATGGCGTCGATACGCAACACCATGCCGCTGGTTTACGACAAATACGCCGGGCGCGGTAAGTCGCCGGCCTATTTCGGCTCCAACGAAAGCTACGTCATGACCATCTGCACGCCGTTGCAGGCCGAGGCGCGCGCCGCCGACCGGATGCGTCAGGCCGAGCTGGATGTCGTCGCCGGCCCCACCAGCCTGGAGCGCCTGACGGGGCAGGGACTGTCGCCCAAGCGCACGCCCATGGCCTCGCTGACGACCCTCGCCAATCCCTTCGCTACGGGGCCGGTTCCGACCGACATCCGTTCCGCCCCCAACGCCTGAGCGAACACAGTCGATGAACGCTGACCAACTCATTCCGCTTATCTTCGGGCGCCTCACGTGGGAGGCCCTGCCTCTGCACGAGCCGATCCTGGTCGTGACCATGTGCGTGGTGCTGCTGGGCGGTCTCGCCCTGTTCGGCGCCCTGACCTATTTCAAGCTGTGGGGATATCTCTGGAAGGAGTGGTTCACCACCGTGGACCACAAGAAGATCGGGATCATGTACATGATCCTGGGTCTGATCATGTTCGTGCGCGGGTTCGCCGACGCCATCATGATGCGCATCCAGCAGGCCATGGCCTTCGGCGGGTCCGAGGGCTATCTGAACGCCCACCACTACGACCAGATATTCACCGCCCACGGCGTGATCATGATCTTCTTCGTGGCCATGCCGCTGGTGACGGGGATCATGAACTATGTCGTGCCGCTGCAGATCGGCGCGCGCGACGTGTCCTTCCCCTTCCTGAACAACTTCAGCTTCTGGATGACCACGGCCGGCGCCATCATCGTCATGGCCTCGCTGTTCGTGGGCGAGTTCGCGCGCACCGGCTGGCTGGCGTATCCGCCGCTGTCGGGCATCGGATACAGCCCCGGCGTCGGGGTCGACTATTACATATGGGCGCTGCAGATCGCGGGGGTGGGGACGACGCTGTCCGGCATCAACCTGATCGCGACCATCGTGAAGATGCGCGCGCCCGGCATGGGCATGATGAAGATGCCGGTCTTCACCTGGACCTCGCTGTGCACCAACGTGCTGATCGTGGCGTCCTTCCCGGTTCTGACCGCCGTCCTGGCCCTGCTGACGCTGGACCGTTACGTCGGCACCAACTTCTTCACGAACGACTTCGGCGGCAACCCGATGATGTACGTGAACCTGATCTGGATCTGGGGTCACCCCGAGGTCTACATCCTGATCCTGCCGCTGTTCGGCGTCTTTTCGGAGATCGCCTCGACCTTCTCGGGCAAGAAGCTGTTCGGCTATACCTCCATGGTCTACGCCACGGTCGTCATTACGGTCCTGTCGTACCTGGTTTGGCTGCACCACTTCTTCACCATGGGCTCTGGCGCCTCGGTCAACAGCTTCTTCGGCATCACCACGATGATCATCTCGATCCCGACCGGGGCCAAGATCTTCAACTGGCTGTTCACGATGTACCGCGGACGCATCCGGTTCGAACTGCCGATGATGTGGCTGATCGCCTTCATGCTGACCTTCGTGATCGGCGGGATGACGGGCGTGCTGCTGGCGGTGCCGCCGGCCGATTTCGTGCTGCACAACTCGCTGTTCCTGGTGGCCCACTTCCACAACGTCATCATCGGCGGCGTGCTGTTCGGCCTGTTCGCGGCCATCAACTTCTGGTGGCCCAAGGCCTTCGGTTTCAAGCTGGACAAGAAGTGGGGCCTGATCAGCTTCTGGTGCTGGGTGCCCGGCTTCTGGCTGGCCTTCCTGCCGCTGTACGTGCTCGGCCTGATGGGCGTGACGCGCCGGATGCGGGTGTTCGACGATCCGTCCTTGCAGATCTGGTTCGTGATCGCCGCCATTGGTGCGGGCGTGATCGCCCTGGGCATCGCGGCCATGTTCATCCAGTTCGCCGTGTCGATCATCAACCGCGACAAGCTGCGCGACACCACGGGCGATCCGTGGGGAGGCCGCACGCTGGAGTGGGCGACGTCCTCGCCGCCGCCGGCCTACAACTTCGCCGCCACGCCGGTCATCCATGACGCCGACGCCTGGTGGGACATGAAGAAGAAGAACTATCAGCGCCCGCTGACCGGCTACAAGGCGATCCACATGCCGTCGAACACCGGAACGGGCGTCATCATCTCGGGCCTGTGCCTGGTGATGGGTCTGGCGCTGATCTGGTACATCTGGTGGCTGGCTGCGATCAGCTTCATCGGGGTGCTGGCCGTCTCGATCGGGCACACCTTCAACTACAAGCGCGACTACTACATCCCCGAGGATGAGGTGCGTGCGACCGAAGAGGCGCGCACGCGCGCCCTGGCCGGAACGGAGGCCTGATCCATGAGCGCGACCACGATCAAGCTCGACGACCCGACCGTCTTCCACCTGGAAGAGGAGCCGCACCACGAGGAAGGCTCCAGCACCATGCTGGGCTTCTGGCTCTATCTGATGAGCGACTGCCTCATCTTCGCGATGCTGTTCGCCGTGTTCGGCGTGCTGGGCGGCAACTACGCCGCCGGGCCTGGACCCAAGGAACTGTTCGATCTGGAGCTGGTGGCGATCAACACCGCCATGCTGCTGTTCTCGTCGATCACCTACGGCTTCGCCATGCTGGCGATGGACAAGAACAACCAGCGTCAGACCCTGATCTGGCTGGCGGTCACGGGCCTGTTCGGCCTGGCCTTCCTGGGGATCGAACTCTACGAGTTCGCGCACCTGATCCACGAGGGCGCGACGCCGCAACGCAGCGCCTTCCTGTCGGCCTTCTTCACCCTGGTGGGCACCCACGGGCTGCACGTCACCTTCGGCATCATCTGGTTGGTGACGCTGATGGTTCAGGTCAGCATGAAGGGCCTGATCCCCGCCAACAAACGCCGCCTGATGTGCCTGTCGATGTTCTGGCACTTCCTGGACGTCATCTGGATCGGCGTCTTCACCTTCGTCTATCTGCTGGGCATGCTGCGATGAGCGCCGACAAGAACGACCATTCGCCTGAGTCCCACGAGACCGACGACCTGGGCCACGAGGCGCACAATCACGGCTCCTACAAGAGCTATATGATCGGGTTCGTGCTGTCGGTGATCCTGACGGCGATCCCGTTCGCCCTGGTGATGACCGGCGTCCTGCCGACCCAGGCGACGGCCTTGATCGTCATGGGCTTCGCCGTGGTGCAGATCGTGGTCCACATGATCTACTTCCTGCACATGAACTCCAAGTCGGAGGGCGGCTGGATCATGCTGGCGCTGATCTTCACCATCATCGTCGTCGTCATCGCCCTGTCGGGTTCGCTGTGGGTCATGTACCACCTGAACACCAACATGATGCCCATGACACACGACATGACGAACATGGGCGGCTGAGGTCGAGATCACGGACACGTCTCCAGCCCCGGATAAGGCCAAGCCCTCGCGACCGATCCGCATCGTCGTATCGGTCGTGGGGGTGGCGCTGTTCGTCGGCTTTCTGGCCTTGGGCGGCTGGCAGATTCAGCGCCTGGCCTGGAAGACCGACCTGATCGCCCAGGTCGACGCCCGCGTCCATGCGCCGGCTGAACCCGGGCCGGGGCCGAGACAATGGCCGACCGTCACACGACAGGACGACCAGTATCGTCGCATGGTCGTGCAGGGGGTCTTCGAGCACGACAAGGAAACCCTGGTTCAGGCCGTGACCGATGCGGGCGGCGGCTTCTGGGTCATGACGCCGCTGGTCGATGCGCGCGGCTTCACCGTCCTGATCAACCGCGGCTTCGTGCCTGCCGGACGGCGCGATCCGGCCGCGCGCGCAGATGGACAGGTCATGGGGCCGCAGACCGTCGTGGGCCTGCTCAGGATCACGGAACCCAAGGGCGGCTTTCTGCGCGCCAACGACGCCGCTGGCGACCGCTGGCGGTCGCGCGACGTGGCGGCGATCGCGGCGCGGCGCGGCCTGACGAACGTCGCGCCCTATTTCATCGATGCGGACGCGACGCCCAATCCGGGGGGCTGGCCGCTGGGCGGACTGACCGTGATCCGGTTCGCCAACAGTCATCTGGTTTATGCCCTGACCTGGTTCGGCATGGCGTTGCTGACGCTGGTCGGCCTTTGGCTGTTCCTGCGAGACGGCCGGCGCAGGCGGCCATGACCTCGGGCCTTCAAAGGCTGCTGGGGCTGGGCGGGCTCAGCGGCGGCGTCGCCTCGCACGGCGGGGCCAACCGGCGCAACATGCTGCTGCTGATCCAGCTGCGCTGGCTGGCCGTCGCCGGGCAGATGGCGACGATCCTGCTGGTTCAGTATGTGATGCGTATCCCGCTGCCGGTGCTGTGGCTGCTGGCCGCGCCCGTGGGACTGGTGCTGGTCAATCTGATCAGCGCGCCGCTGACCGCACGCCGCGAGGAGGTCGAGGATCAGGCGCTGATGATCGCCCTGCTGGCGGATGTGGCGGCCTTGACCTGGCTGCTGTTCCTGACGGGGGGTGCGGCCAATCCCTTCGTGGCGCTTTATCTGCTTCAGGTGGTGCTGGGGGCCGTGCTGCTGGCGCCGGTCTATGCCTGGGCTCTGATCGCCATCACCAGCCTGTGTTTCGCCGGGCTGGGCCTGCATTCACAGCCGTTGAATCTGCCGCCGGCGCGAGAGGATTCGCTGCTCGGCCTTTATCTGCAAGGCAGTTTGATATGTTTCGTCCTGATGGCGGTGCTGCTGGTGCTGTTCGTCACCCGGATCAGCCAGAACCTGCGCGAGCGCGACGCCTCCGTCGCCGCCATGCGTCAGCAGACCGCCGAGCACGATCACATCGTCCGCATGGGCCTGCTGGCGTCGGGGGCCGCGCATGAACTGGGCACGCCGCTGGCGTCACTGTCCGTGATCCTCAGCGACTGGAAGCGGATGCCGGCCCTGACCCAGGATCCCGATCTGGCGCAGGACATGACGGTGATGCGGGCCGAGGTCGAGCGCTGCAAGGCCATCGTCACCGGCATCCTGATGTCGGCCGGCGAGGCGAGGGGACAGGCGCCCGAGCGCACCACCCTGCGGGCCTTCGTCGCCGATGTCGTCGCCAGTTGGAATGGCGACGGCGTTGCCGTGCAGATCCATGACGAACTGGCCCAGAACCCGTCCATCATCGCCGACCCGGCCCTGCGTCAGGTGCTGGGCGTGCTGTTCGACAATGCGGTCGAGGCCGGCGCTGGGCGCATCGTCGTCACCACGACGCGGACGGATGACACGCTCGGCATCGCCGTGAGAGACGACGGACCGGGGTTCCCAGCCGCCATCCTTCAGGCCTGGGGTAAGCCCTACAACTCGACCAAGCCCCGCGCGGGCGCCGGCCTGGGGCTGTTCCTGCTGATGAACGTGATCCGGTCGCTGGGCGGCCGGGTCGAGGCTTCCAATCCCCCGGCCGGGGGCGCAGAGGTGCGGCTGACGTTGCCGCTGTCGGCGCTGGCGCCCAAGGACGAGATCGCTCCATGATCGATGAGGCCAGACTGCTGCTGATCGTCGAGGACGACGAATCTTTCTCGACCACCCTTCGCCGGTCGTTCGAACGGCGCGGTTATGCCGTCGTCAGCGCCGCCAGTCCCGACCAGATGACCGAGGTGCTGAAGACGCATCGTCCCGGCTATGCGGTCGTGGACCTGAAGCTGGGCGGTCACTCCGGCCTGACCTGCGTGGAGGCCCTGCACGCCTTCGATCCCGAGATGAACATCGTCGTCCTGACCGGCTTCGCCAGCATCGCCACGGCGGTCGAGGCCATCAAGCTGGGCGCGCGACACTATCTGGCCAAGCCCGCCAGTTCAGACGACATCGAGACCGCGTTCGGGCGGGCGGACGGCGACGCCGAGACGCCGCTGGGCACGCGCCCGACCTCGATCAAGACGCTGGAGTGGGAGCGGATCCACGAGACGCTGGTGGAGACCGACTTCAACATCTCCGAGGCCGCGCGGCGCCTGGGCATGCACCGTCGCACCCTGGCGCGAAAGCTGGAAAAGCGGCGCGTGACCTAATCCAGCGCGGCCGCGATCCGGTCGGCCAGAGCCTGCAAGGTCGCCGTGTCGGCCATCGGCGCATGGCCGTGACCCTTCATCTCACGATCGGCCCAACGCGGCACGATGTGGAAATGCAGGTGGAACACCGTCTGTCCGCCCGCGTCGCCGTTGAACTGAAGGATCGCCAGACCCTCGGGCTGCAGCGCCTTCTCGACCGCCTTGGCCGTGCGTTGAAGGGCGGCGGTCATGCGGGCCAGAACCTCCGGCTCGACCTCCAGCAGATTGCGGGCCTGTGACTGTTTGGCGATGATCAGGACGTGGCCTTCCGACTGCGGAAACACGTCCATGAAGGCCAGGACGTGATCGTCCTCCCATATTTTTACCGAGGGGATTTCGCCGCGCAGGATCTTGGCGAAGATGTTGTTCGGGTCATAGGCGCCGTGCAGGCTCATGGGCGGTCTCCGTGCGGTGTCGGCCTTGGGAATAGCAGCGGCGAGCGCGAAGGGGGAGCCTTCGCCCGCGCGATGCATTATGGTCACGCTTGAACGCAACGAGGCACGACATGATCCGTTTCATCATCCAGGCGCTGGTCACCATGGCGGGCCTGTGGCTGTCCGCCCGTTTCGTGCCGGGCGTCGACTTCACCAGCACGGGATCGCTGATCGCGGCGGCCATCATCCTGGGGTTGGTCAACGCCTTCGTGCGGCCGATCCTGGTGGTGCTGACCTTCCCGATCACCGTGGTGACCCTGGGCCTGTTCCTGCTGGTGGTGAACGCCGCCATGATCGGGCTGACGTCCATCTTCCTGGATGGATTCCGGGTCGAGGACCTGTGGGCCGGCATCGGCGCAGCCATCGTGACCGGCGTGGTCAGCTGGATCGCCGGGGCCTTCATCGGCGGCGGCGAAGAGGCGCGACGCTAGGCGTCAACCGCCACGGCGTCCATGATGACGCTTTGAAGGGCGGCGATCTCGATCGGTTTCTTCAGCACCCCGTCGGCGCCGGCCGCTCTGTAGCGCGCGACATCCTCGTCGAAGACATTGGCCGTCAGCATGTGGATCGGCGTGGGAGGGCGACCGGATGCGGCCTGTTCGGCGCGGATGGCGATCAAGGCTTCCACGCCATCCATGACCGGCATCATCACGTCCATCAGCACCAGGTCGAACGTTTGGTCGCGCACGGCGGCGACCGCCTCCTGTCCGTTCTCGACCAGGGTCAGATCGACGCCGAACGGTTCGAGCAGCAGGGTCAGCAGCTTGCGATTGGCGGGGTGGTCTTCGGCGGCCAGAATCCGAGGGGCCTGATCAGGTGCGATCAGCGCGGGGGCGATGGAAAACGACGGTATCGACGCCGGCGCCGCGCGGTCGGCGGTGAAGCGGAACCAGAAGACGGCGCCTTGCGGCCGCGCCGACCGAACGCCCAGCGCGCCGCCCAGCGCCTCGACACTGGCGCGGCACAGGGCCAGACCCAGTCCCGAGCCGCCGGCTGCACGTCCGGCGTCAAGCTGTTCGAAGGGCTGGAATATGCGCTCGCGTTGATCCTCCGGCACGCCCGGCCCCTGGTCGTGGACCTCGAAGTCCAGATCGATGCGGCCATCGGAGGCGGGCAGGGCGCGGGCCATTATGCGGATCGTGCCGTTTGGCGTCAGCTTCAAGGCGTTGGACAGATAGTTGATCAGCACCTGTTCGACCCGCGCCTCATCGGTCATGACGACGAAGTGCTCGGGCGCGCCCTGGCGTTCGATCTCCAGCGTCAGGCCCAGTTCCTCGACGCGCGAGCGCCAGACGCGGGCGACGGCGTCCAGCCGTTCGGCGAGATCGACGGGGGCGAGTTGGAGGTCGGTTTGGCCGGATTCGATCTTCGAGATGTCCAGGGCGCCGTTCAACAGCCGCAGCAACATGCCGCCCGCGTCCGCCATGTCGGCGACGACAACCGCTTCAGATTCTGGTCGTGGACGTCCGCGCAGCACCTCGGTCAGGCCCAGGATGACGTTCAGAGGCGTGCGGACCTCATGGCTGATCATGGCCAGGAACCGGGACTTGGCCTGGTTGGCGCGTTCGGCGGCGGCGCGGTCGGTCTCAGCCTGGGCCAGGGCGGTGTGGATCTCGCGTGAACGCTCGGTCACCGCCACCATCAGTTCCACGGTCTCGCGGTCGCTGCGCCATTGACGCCATGCCGTGCCGATCACAGCCAGAACGAAGACGCAGACGCTGACCTGAAGCGCCTTGTCCCAACTGGCTTCGGCGAATGTGATGATGCCCATGGCGATGGAGGGCGGCAGGACCGCGGCGATGAAGCCTTTGCGACTGGCGTGGACCTGTAGGGCCCCGACCATGAGATTGCCCGCGAGCAGCAGCAGAAGGTGCTTTAGATAGTTGGGCTCGATCCGCCAGACCACTAATACGTAGAGAGCGTTGTGCGTCGCCAGAGCCAGGGTGATCAGTTCGGTCCAGCGGTGCAGACGCCAGACTGCATCCGGTGCTTCTGAATGATCGCGGGCCGTCTGCACCACCCGCCACAGCAGCATGTACAGACCGAACTGGAAGAAGGCGAAGTTGGCGGCCCAGGCCCAACCTAAAATCCACCAGGCGACAAGGACGATGGCGGCGATGCTCGCCAGCCGCACCGGGAACATGTCCCGGTACCGATCCGCATACGCCCGCACATAATCAGCGTTCTGGATCACGCAAAGCCGTCCCTACTCACCTAGCTTGGCCATACATGGCGAAGCTTAATGAGCCCTCAATCGGAGCGTGTCGTCAGCCGACCTTCACCCGCGTCGCCGCTTCGGGCAGGTCTTCACCGAACGCGCGTTGGTAGAATTCGGCGATGCTCGGGCGTTCGAGTTCGTCGCACTTGTTCAGGAAGGTCAGGCGGAAGCTGAGCGCCAGGTCGCCGTTGAAGATGATTGCGTTCTGGGCCCAGGTGATGACCGTGCGGGGCGACATGACGGTGGAGATGTCGCCGTTCATGAAGGCGTTGCGGGTCATGTCGGCGACGCGGACCATGGCGGCGATCTGACGCCGGCCTTCCGCCGTGGCGTACTCGGGCGCCTTGGCGGCGACGATCTCGGCCTCCACGTCGTGGTCGAGGTAGTTCAGCGTCGTGACGATGTTCCAGCGGTCCAACTGGGCCTGATTGATCTGTTGCGCGCCATGATACAGGCCCGTGGTGTCGCCCAGACCAATGGTGTTGGTGGTGGCGAACAGGCGGAAATGCTTGTTGGGGCGGATGACGCGGTTCTGGTCCAGCAGGGTCAGACGCCCCTGGGCCTCCAGCACGCGTTGGATGACGAACATCACATCGGGACGGCCGGCGTCGTATTCGTCGAACACCAGGGCGATGGGGCGTTGCAGCGACCAGGGCAGGATGCCCTCGCGGAACTCGGTGATCTGCTTGCCGTCCTTAAGGACGATGGCGTCCTTGCCGATCAGGTCGATGCGGCTGACGTGGCTGTCCAGGTTCACGCGCACCAGGGGCCAGTTCAGGCGGGCGGCTACCTGTTCGATGTGGGTCGACTTGCCGGTGCCGTGATAGCCCTGGACCATGACGCGACGGTCAAAGGCGAAGCCGGCGCAGATGGCGATCGTGGTCTGCGGATCGAATCGATAGGCCTCGTCGATCTCGGGCACATGGCTGTCGCGCTCGGCAAAGCATGGCACGGTCATGTCGCTGTCCACGCCGAACGCCTCGCGCAGGGTCACGCGGCGGTGCGGTTCGAGCGTCAGCAGGGGATCGGGGGAGGCGTCGAGCGGGGAGGTCATGGCAGTGCGATTAGCGCAGGCTGACCGGGTGGTCGAGACCCATGCCGATACGAAGCGCGCGGTTCCTCAAAAGCGGCAGGCGGGCGGCGATCGGCGGAAGCGTTCGCTTGGCCAGATCGGCGACCGGGCCGGTGTTGCGTACGAAGCGGGTCAGGGTGCGAACATTGCGGACGACGGCGGCGTCCACACGATGTCGCAGGCGATGATAGTCGTCGAGGCGGCCAGTCTCGCCGGCCAGGAAATCAGCAGCGCAGGCGGCGAAGACATAGGCGTCCTCAATGCCCAGGTTCATGCCGCGCGCGCCGACCGGCGAGTGGATGTGAGCGGCGTCTCCACCCAGGGCGATGCGTCCGACCGACAGGCGTTCGGCGATGCGATGTGAGACCTTGAAGTCGCTTTGCCAGCGCACGGCGCCGATGCGCCAGTCGGCTGGAATCCGTTCCAACAGAGGGCGGCCAAAGGAGAACAGGCGGAAAGTCTGGCCCGAGAAGGGCAGACAGATGAAGCCGCCGTCCGGCTGAAAGTCGATCCAGCCCTCGTCCCCAGGCGGGCCGTCCAGATCGACGTCCATCAGATGCCACGGTTCGGGCCAGCCGTCGCCGGTGAAGGCGACGCCGAGAGCGTGGCGGGCGATGGAATGGGCGCCGTCGGCGGCGAAGATCAATGGGGCGGTCAGGGTCTCGCCGTCCGCCAGAACGACCGACGCCGTTGTCTTGGTCTGGCTGACGGAGGCTGCTGACCGGTCGCGTTCGATGTGAATGCCCAGCGCAGTCAGCGCTTTGGTCAGGTGGGCCTCGGATCGTGCCTGAGGCAGGATGACCATGGGATGAGCGCCGCCAAGGGCGGCCGTATCGAGAGGAATTTTCGCCAGCGGCCTGCCGTGGTGATGCAAGCTGAGGGCGCGGATCGGCTGGGCCTCGGCCAGAATCGCGGCGGTGACGCCAGTCTCTTCCAGAAGCGACAGGGTGCGCGGGTTGACGCCAAGCGCACGCGACGTCTGGCGCGGCGCGGGATCGGCGTCGAGGATCCGCACATCGACCCCGCGACGGGTCATGAACAGCGCAGCGGCCAGTCCGACCGGCCCTGCGCCTATGATCAGAACGGGTTCCATGGCGAGCTTCCGTTCATCCGACAGGCGCCGGATGAACGGAATGGGCCAGGATCAGTTCGCCGCCAATCGCACATCCACGTTGCCGCGCGTGGCGTTGGAGTAGGGGCAGACCTGATGAGCCTTTTCGATCAGGTCGTCGATGACGGCCTGGTCCAGACCGTGGTCGGTGACGGTCAGGTCCACGTCGAGGTTGAAGCCCTCGCCCTTGGTGTTCTTGCCGAAGCCGACGCCGGCCGTGACCTTGGTGTCGGGGCCGACGGGCGTGCCGGCCTTGCCGCTGACCAGGCGCAACGCGCCGAGGTAGCAGGCGGCGTATCCGGTGGCGAAGAGTTGCTCGGGGTTGGTGCCGTCGCCGCCCTTGCCGCCCATTTCCTTGGGCGTGGACAGTTTGACGTCGATCTTGCCGTCGTCGGTGGCCGAGCGGCCGTCTTCGCGGCCTCCGCCGGAGGCGGTGGACTGGGCGCGATACAGAACTTCCATGGCAGGCTCCTTGGGTTGGGAATGCTTGAGATGGGGGCTTAACGGAAGACGGGAAGGGGACGTTGCATCCTCGCTCTAGCAATCGACCGGCGACGCGGGCTAAAGCACCTGTTCGGGGCGCGTCGTCGGAGTACGCAGTGAAGATTGCCGAACGCTGGTTCGTGTGGGCGGGCATGGTTCTGCTGGGCGGCATCGCCCTAGCGGGGCTTGTGGTCGCCGTCTATGCGGCGTGGCTGTTCCACGACCTGCCCGATGCGTCGGAGCTGGCGGACTATCGTCCGCCGACCGCGACGCGCGTCTATGCCGGCGACGGCACTCTGATCGGCGAGTTCTCGGACGAGCGCCGAATCTATGTCTCCTACGACCAGATCCCGACGACGGTCGTGCAGGCCTTCCTGGCCGCCGAGGATCGCAACTTCTTCCAGCACGGCGGCATCGACGTGGGCGGCATCGGTCGCGCGTCGATCAAGAACGTCTTCAACCTGGCGCAGGGTCGCCGGCTGGAGGGCGGCTCGACCATCACTCAGCAGGTCGCCAAGAACGTCCTGCTGACCAACGAATCCAGCCTGAACCGCAAGCTGAAGGAAGCCATCCTGGCCAATCGCCTGGAGGCGACCCTGTCCAAGGAGCAGATCCTCGAACTGTATCTGAACGAGATCTTCCTGGGCTATCGTTCGTTCGGCATCGCCTCGGCGGCCTACAACTATTTCGGCAAGTCGCTGGGCCAGTTGACGCCGGACGAGGCGGCCTTCCTGGCGTCCCTGCCCAAGGGGCCGAACAACTATCACCCCAAACGCCACCCCGGCGCGGCCAAGGGCCGTCGGGACTGGGTACTGGGCGAGATGGAACAGAGCGGCTGGCTGACGCCGGAACAACTGGTCCAGGCGCGGGCCAAGCCCTTGGTCACGCGCGATGCGCCCCAGCGTTCGGACTACAAGGACGCGGACTTCTTCGTGGAGGAGGCGCGTCGTCAGGCCGCCGCCAATCCCCAGTTCGGCGAGCAACTCCGCGCCGGCGGCTTCTACATGCGCACGACGCTAGACCCGACCTTGCAGACGGCGGCCCGTCAGGCGCTGATGCAGGGGCTGGAGAACTATGATCGACGTCACGGCTGGCGTGGCGGCTGGGGCACCACCGACTTCGCTGACGGCTGGCAGGCGGTCGCTCTGAAGGGGCAGGTTCCGCCCGAACGGCGCAGCTGGCAGTCGGCCGCCATCGAAAGCGTCAGCGGCAATACCGTCCGTATCCGCACGGCCCGCGACGACAAGACCGGCACGCTGCTGGCGGCGGACGCGGCCTGGGCCAACGCCAACCGTCAATTGAAGCGCGGCGAACTGATCTTCGTGGAGCCCAAGGGCGGCCAGTACGCCCTGAAACAGGTGCCGCGCGTCAACGGCGCTCTGGTGGCCATCGAGCCGCAGTCCGGGCGCGTGCTGGCCATGGTCGGCGGCTACTCCTATGCCCTGTCCAGCTTCAATCGCGCCACCCAGGCGCGGCGTCAGCCCGGCTCGGCGTTCAAGCCCTTCGTCTATGCGACGGCGCTGGAAGGCGACTTCACCCCGGCCTCCATCGTGCTGGATGCGCCGATCAGCTTCGCCGGCGGGGCCAATGGTCAACGCTGGACGCCCGAGAACTACAGCCGCCAGTATTATGGTCCGCAGACGCTGCGACGCGGGCTGGAACTGTCGCGCAACGTCATGACGGTGCGGCTGGCCCAGTCGGTCGGCATGAAGAAGATCGTGGATCAGTCGGCCAGGATGGGCATTCCCGGCCTTACGCCGAACCTGTCGGTGTCGCTGGGCGCCGGCGAGGTGACGCCGCTGGAGATCACGGCCGCCTATTCCGCCTTCGCCAACGGCGGGCGGCGGGTGACGCCCTATCTGATCGACTACGTCCAGGACCGCGACGGCGAGACCATCTTCCGCGCCGACGGCCGCAACTGCCGCGAATGCGGACGCGGTTTCTCGGGCCAGGAATCGCCCCGCCTGCAACAGCGCGGAACCCAGGTCATCGACCCGATCACCGCCTATCAGATGAGCTCGATGCTGGAAGGCGTCGTCCAGCGCGGCACCGCCGCCAGCGCTCGGGGCCTGGGTCCGTGGGTCGCCGGCAAGACCGGCACGACCAACGAGTATCGCTCGGCCTGGTTCGTGGGCTTCACCACTGACATCGTGGTCGGCGTCTTCATCGGCTTCGATGACAACCGTTCTCTGGGTTCCGGCGAGGCGGGGGCCTCGGCCGCCGTGCCGGTCTTCACGGAGTTCATGCAGACGGCGCTGAAGGAACGGCCCGCTCGTCCGTTCGTGCGGCCCAAGAACGCCATTTTCCGCACCGTGAATGGCATCGAAGAAGCCTTCCGTCCCGGCACCGAGCGTCAGGCCCCGCCGCCTGCGCCGACCGGGCCGGCTCAGCCTGTCGGGCCGCAGAACTACTACGAGGTCATCCGACGCGAGCAGGAGGCCGCCAGCGGCGCCCCCGCCGCCGCGCCGGCGCCAACAGCACCGCCGCCGCCCAAGAAGGCGCCGGCCGAGGACTTGAGCGGATTGTACTGAGGCTCTAGGTAGACCTTTCGAACGGCACGTCCTCGTGGCGCGCCGTTTTCCTTTAATCCTGCCCTATCGCGCGGCCTGCGGGCCTCGCTACTTGAGGGCGTTGTGTCGCTGGAGAATGCGATGAGACCGGATGTCGAGGCCATGAAGGCCGACATCGAGCAGAGCGTCGCTCTGCTCAGGAGGCGTCTTTGACTGGGATGTCGCTCTAAGAAAGCTCGATGAGCTGAACGCGCGGGTCGAGGACCCGACGCTGTGGGACAAACCCGAACAGGCCCAGGCCGTCAGCCGCGATCGCTCGCAGCTGGAAGCCAAGATCAATACCGTCAAGGCCATGGAGCAGGACCTCGACGACGGGGTGATGCTGGCCGAGATGGCGGACGAGGAAGGCGACGAGGGCGCGCTGGAAGACGCGCGCGCGTCGCTGCGCGGCATCAAGGAACGGGCCGCGCGCGCCGAGCTGGAAGCCCTGCTGTCCGGCGAGGCCGACGGCAATGACGCCTACCTGGAAGTGAACTCCGGCGCGGGCGGCACCGAGTCGAACGACTGGGCTGGTATGCTGCTGCGGATGTATTCGCGCTGGGCCAAGGCGCACAGCTACGAGGTCACGATCGAGGCGCACGAAGAGGGCGAACAGGCGGGGGTCAAGTCGGCCACCATCCTGATCTCCGGCCCGAACGCCTATGGCTGGCTGAAATCGGAATCGGGCGTTCACCGGCTGGTGCGCATCAGCCCCTATGACGCGGCGGCCAAGCGGCACACCAGCTTCGCTTCCATCGGGGTGTCGCCGGTCGTCGACGACGCCATCGAGATCGACATCAATCCGTCGGACGTGCGCACCGACACCTATCGGGCCTCGGGCGCGGGCGGTCAGCACATCAACAAGACCGACTCGGCCGTGCGCCTGACCCACGTGCCGACCAACACCGTCGTGGCCTGCCAGGCCGGCCGGTCGCAGCACCAGAACCGCGAACAGGCGTGGAAGATGCTGCGGGCGCGCCTGTACGAACTGGAACTGCAGAAGCGCGAGGCCGTGGCCCAGGCCCTGGCCGACGCCAAGACGGACATCGGCTGGGGTCACCAGATCCGGTCCTATGTCCTGCAGCCGTATCAGATGGTGAAGGACCTGCGGACCGAGGTGGAGACGTCGGACACGCAAGGGGTTCTGGACGGCGACCTGGACGCCTTCATGGGCGCGGCCCTGGCCCAGCGTGTCGGCGAAACGCGCGGGTCCAGCACGGACTAAGAAAAAGGGGCGGCCCGCTGGGCCGCCCCTTTGTTTGTTGGGTATCGGCCTTCCGGCCTGCCTGTCAGGCCGGGGTCTTGGCCTCGGGCTTGTCCGCCTTGGCGGGCTTCTCGGGGGCTTCCAGCATGGCGGCGCCGGGGGTGTCGCGCTTGGCCTGGTTGCAGCGACCCTGGAACCAGGCGCCTTGGTCGATGGACAGCTGCTCCTGGGTGATGTCGCCCTCGACGCGGGCGGTGGCGTAGAGCTTGACCTGTTTGGCCACGATAGCGCCCGTGATGCGGCCGCGCACGTCCAGCACGTCGGCGTGGACGGTGCCTTCGACCGCGCCGCCTTCGCCGATGACGACGCGGGCCACGCGGACGTCGCCCTTCAGATTGCCTTCGACCTGAAGCTCGCCGGCGCCGGAGATATTGCCTTCGTATTTCACCCCGGCCGCCAGGGTGGACAGGTTGCTGGACCGGGTCGCCGGGCGGGCCGGTTCAGGCGCGCGGGCGGCGGGCGTCGCCGCCGGCAGGTTGGGGGTCGGCGACGGCGTCGGTTCAGGCGCAGGCGGAATGCCCAGCCCGGTCGATCCGCTGTCGTAGGATTTGCTCTTGGTGAACATGGTGCGCTCCGCATCTGCCAGCCAAGGCCGGCCAAGCCCCTAGTAGCCCTGAAGGCCACTAGGCCGTGGGCGAGGGCCTGAGGTCAAGCACGGCTTCCGAACCGTGGTCGTCGATCACAAAACCTTCACCGCCTCCAGCACGGCGGCGGCGTGGTTCGCTACCTTCACGTTGCGCCAGGCGCGGGCGATGCGGCCCTGGGCGTCGATCAGGAAGGTGGCGCGTTCGATGCCCATATATTCGCGGCCGTAGAGCTTCTTCTGCACCCAGACGCCCCAGGCCTCGCAGGCCGCGCCGTCCTCGTCCGAGGCCAGGGTGACGGCCAGGTCGTATTTGGCCTTGAACCGGTCGTGCTTCTTCACCGTGTCCCTGGACACGCCGATGACCGGCACGCCCAGGGCGGCGAAGTCGGGCGCGAGGGCGGTGAAGTCCTGGGCCTCGCGCGTGCAGCCGGTGGTGTCGTCCTTGGGGTAGAAATAGACGACGGCGGGCTTGCCCTTGAGGGCGGCGAGGGTGATGCGGCCGCCACCGTCCGTGGGCAGGTCTAGGGCAGGGGCGGGCTGGCCTTCCGTTGCGGACATGGGCATTTCTCCTGCCGTCATCCTCGGGCTCGACCCGAGGATCGGATGGTGGTCGTGCAGCGCGCCGCCCGTTCGCACGAGCGGCGGAAGGTCCGGCCCTCGGATCAAGTCCGAGGGTGACGGGGTGCTATATGGGGCGAACCAGAACGATCTTCTTCTTGCCGGCGGCCAGCTTGATCACGCCGTCCTTGAGGTCGGCCTCGGTCAGCAGCTGGGCGCCGTCGGACACGGCGGCGTCGTTCAGGCGAAGGCCGCCGCCCTGGGCCAGGCGCCGGGCCTCGCCGTTGGAGGCGGTCAGGCCGGCCTTGGTGACGACGGCGGCGATCATGGCGCCGTAAACCTCGGCCGAGGGCAGTTCAACGGTCGGCAGGTCGGCGGAGACCTGACCCTTTTCGAAGGCGGTCTCGGCGGCGGCGCGTGCCTTGGCGGCTTCGTCTGCGCCGTGCAGCATTGTCGTGGCGGCGTCGGCGAGGGCCTTCTTGGCGTCGTTGATGGCGGCGCCTTCCAGCGCTTCGTAGCCGGCGATCTCGTCCAGCGAGAGGTCGGTGAACAGGCGCATGAAGCGGCCGACATCCGCGTCCTCGGCGTTGCGCCAGAACTGCCAGTAGTCATAGGGCGACAGTTGTTCGGCGTTCAGCCAGATCGCGCCTTGGGCCGTCTTGCCCATCTTGCCGCCCGAGGCCGTGGTCAGCAGCGGCGTGGTCAGGCCGAAGGCGGCCTTTTGATCGACGCGACGCACCAGATCGACGCCCGAGGTGATGTTGCCCCACTGGTCCGACCCGCCCATCTGAAGGGTGACCTTGTGGCTGCGGTTCAGCTCCAGGAAGTCCACCGACTGCATCAGCATGTAGTTGAATTCAAGGAAGGTCATCGGCTGCTCACGCTCAAGGCGCAGCTTGACCGAGTCGAAGCTCAGCATGCGGTTGATGGTGAAGTGCGTGCCGAAGTCGTGCAGGAACTGGATGTAGCCGTAGCCCGACAGCCAGTCGTCGTTGTTGACCATGACCGCATCGGTCGGGCCGTCGCCGAAGGTCAGGAATTTGGCGAAGACCGTCTTGATCGTATCGATGTTCGACTGGATGGTTCCTTCGGTCAGCTGCGGACGCGAGGTGTCCTTGCCGGTCGGGTCGCCGACCTTGGTCGTACCGCCGCCCATCAGGACGATGGGCTTGCCGCCGGCCTGCTGGAGGCGGCGCAGCATCATGATCTGGATCAGGCTGCCGACGTGCAGCGACGGCGCCGTGGCGTCGAAGCCGATATAGCCCGGCACCACGCCCGTGGCGGCCGCCTCGTCGAGTTCGACGGGGTGGGTGATCTGATGAATGTAGCCGCGCGCCTGAAGCGTGCGGAGGAAGTCGGACTTGTATGCGTGTTCGGTCATGGCGGAGGCTCCGTTAGCAGGGATGCCGACGGTCGTCTTCCCCTTCTAGGCTGGCGGTTGGGGCGGGAGGCGATTCAGACGGTCAGGGGCGAAAACAGAGTCTCAATCGTCTGAAACGTCTGAAATCGCGTCGGGGCGAAGTTGCACTGCACGCGTGAAAACAGTGCAAGGTGCAAGAAAGTGCAATTGGGCGAGCCTCCTCCAGATGTGTTGGCCGCCATTATAAGGCCGTTTGGAGGGGTGTTAGGTAAGTCGGTCGTGCGTTGGCTTTAGGCGTTGTTTGCAAAGGACAACGCATCTTGAAATATGGTCGATGTGGACGGTAACCGCAGCCCGACCCTTGATCTAGAGCGTGGGCGTTCGACGCGTGTTTCGCTCGATCAGCCAGCGGGTGAGATTCGCCAGCGACGCCCCGACGGCGCCGCATAAGGCCACCGTCAGCAGGTGCGGCCAGGGCAGGGTCACCCCTTCCGCCAACATCAGAAGGATGAAGACGTAGACAAACGTCAGTCCAGAATACGCAATGATCTTCTTCATCTAGAGTGTAGCCCCGACATGGCTGATGCTTGGAGGGTCATCACGGGATGATGCGATTGATCGTCAGGCCAGCGAACAGAGCGCCTGCGACCCAAGTCAGGGCGACGGACGAGGGTTCGGATGACGCGGCGCTGACGCTCAGGACGAGCAGCATCGGCCCGACGATAAGATAATAGCGGTCTTTCAACGTCTGACGTCTTTCGCGCCATGTCATTTGCGGACCATACGGGGACGACTGGGGCATGCGCCGATGATGTCGGAGGTGCTGAGCACATGCAACGGTTGAATGGGGGCTGCGCATTTCGCAACCCCGCCATTCAGGTTGTTGCTGACGCGCGTTGACCGGCGCGGGGCGTGCGATACGAAGGCGGGATGCGTCTGCCCTTGATCCCGCACCCGACCTCGCCCCACGCCGGGCTGACGCTGGAGGTCGAGACGCGGCGGGCGGGGCGGGTGCTGAGCCTGGAATATGTGCTGACAGGACCGGTCGAGATGGTGCGTTGGCCTGATGCAGCGGCGCGGGCGCGGACGGACGACCTATGGCGGGCGACCTGTTTTGAGGCCTTCGTGCAGACGGCGGGCGGCTATGTCGAATATAATCTGTCGCCGTCGGGGGCGTGGGCGGCCTATCGGTTCGACGGCTATCGCGAGGGGATGCGGGTGCTGGACATCGCGCCGCCCTTCATCGTCACGCGGGCGGCGCCTGGACAGTTCGTGCTGACGCTCGATGTGGAACTGCCGGAGGATGCGACGGGCGGCGTCGGGCTGACGGCGGTGATCGAGGGGCTGGACGGGGCGATCGCCTATTGGGCGCTGGTGCATCCATCGGATAAGCCGGACTTTCATCATCCCGACTCGTTCGCGCTCATGCTTTAGGTCGTCATCCTAGGCCTTGTGCCCAGGATCCATACGCTCGGTGTCAGCAGGTCGCCCACGGCCCTTAAACCTGGATTCTGGATCCTAGGCACAAGGCCTAGGATGACGGGGAGAGAAGAGCTGGGGCGGGTTGTGAGCGGCGCTGTCGTCGGGCATGGCTGCGTCGAAAGTCTCAGGAGCCGCACATGAACTTCGGTCTCGACCGCCTGCTGTCCGACGACGCCCTGAGGGCGCAGCTGAAGGGGCGGCGCGTGGCGCTTCTGGCGCATCCGGCGTCGGTGACCAAGGATCTGCGCCATGCGGTGGATGCGCTGGCCGCCTGTCCCGAGATCACGCTGACCGCCGCCTTCGGGCCGCAGCACGGGATGAAGGGCGACCTTCAGGACAATATGATGGAGAGCCCGGATTATCGCGATCCGGTGCACGGCTTCCCGGTCTTCAGCCTGTACGGCGAGGTGCGGCGGCCAAGGGACGAATGGATGGAGACGTTCGACGTCGTCCTGATCGACCTGCAGGACTTGGGCTGCCGCATCTACACCTATGTGACGACGCTTCTGTACGTGCTGGAGGCGGCGGCGAAACACGGCAAGTCGGTGTGGGTGCTGGACCGGCCCAATCCGGCGGGACGACCGGTCGAGGGGCAGACGCTGAAGCCCGGCTGGGAGAGTTTCGTCGGGGCGGGGCCGATACCGATGCGGCACGGAATGACCATGGGCGAACTGGGCCTGTGGTTCATCGACCAGTTCAAGCTGGATGTGGATTATCGGGTGCTGGAGATGCAGGGCTGGGCGCCCGAACAGGGGCCGGGCTTCGGCTGGCCGCTGGGCGAACGGGCGTGGATCAACCCCAGCCCTAATGCGCCGAACCTGTCGATGGCGCGGGCCTATGCCGGCACGGTGATGCTGGAGGGGACGACCCTGTCGGAGGGGCGCGGCACGACCCGGCCGCTGGAGCTGTTCGGGGCGCCCGACATCGACGCGCGGGCGGTGATTGCCGAGATGCGTGCGCTGGCGCCGCAGTGGCTGGAGGGCTGCATCCTGCGCGACATGTGGTTCGAGCCGACCTTCCATAAGCATGTCGGACAGCTGTGCAGCGGCGTGCAGATCCATATGGACCACCCGGCCTATGACCATGCAGCCTTCAGGCCGTGGCGGGTGCAGGCGCTGGGGTTCAAGGCGATCCGTCGGTTGTATCCCGACTACGACCTGTGGCGTGATTTTCCGTATGAGTATGCGTTCGGCAAGCTGCCCATCGACGTGATCAACGGCGGGCAGGGGTTGCGCGAATGGGTGGATGTGGGTGCGACGCCGGCCGATCTGGATGCGGCGACGACGCCGGACGAGGCGGCGTGGGAAGAGACCCGACGGCCGTTCCTGCTGTATTGACGTGGGTTTTCGTCATCCTCGGGCTTGACCCGAGGATCGGATGCGACAGCGATGGTGCGCCTGATCGGATGCAAAGCGGCGGATAGTCCGGTCCTCGGGTCAAGCCCGAGGATGACGGGGGGTGGACGTGCGATTGGTATAACCAAAATCTATTGTGCATCTGCAAATAAGTGATTGGGCTTATTTGTTGCGGTGCGGTAGGGAGAGCGTCTCCCAACCACCCTGCATTGGATTTTCCGCATGGCCCTGATCAACACGACCATCAAACCCTTCACGGCCGAGGCCTACAAGAACGGCAAGTTCCTGACGGTCACGGACGCCGATGTCGCGGGCAAGTGGGCGATCTTCTTCTTCTATCCGGCCGACTTCACCTTCGTGTGCCCGACCGAGCTGGAAGACCTGGCCGATCACTATGACGCGTTCCAGAAGCTGGGCGTCGAGATCTATTCGGTGTCGACCGACACCCACTTCTCGCACAAGGCTTGGCACGACTCGTCGCCGGCCATCGGCAAGATCAACTACACCATGCTGGGCGACCCCTCGGGCCAGGTGACCAACAACTTCGACGCCATGCGTCCGGGCGTTGGCCTGGCCGACCGTTCGACCTTCCTGGTCGATCCGGACGGCGTGATCCAGTTCACCGAAACCACGTCGGAAGGCATCGGCCGCAACGCCGCCGAGCTGCTGCGCAAGGTCAAGGCCGCCCAGTATGTGCGTTCGCACCCGGGTGAAGTCTGCCCGGCCAAGTGGGAAGAAGGCGAAGCCACCCTGGCGCCGTCGCTCGACCTCGTCGGCAAGATCTAAGACTGACGCCTATCGGGTCCGGCCTTCGGGTCGGACCCACCCGGCCGCCTCCCTGTCTCGTGGGGGCCGGATGCTATTGCGCAAGCCTCGCCGGGATCGGCTCGAAGGCGGCGCGCCACCCCCGAAATTCGAGGACTGCCCCATGCTGGACGCCAATCTGAAATCTCAGCTTGAGGGCTACCTCAAGAACATCGTCCATCCCGTCGAACTGGTCGCCTCGCTGGGCGCGGGCCCCAAGTCGATCGAGCTGAAGACCCTGCTGGAGGAGATCGTCTCGGTCTCGCATGGCAAGGTCGAGATGGGCCGCGACTATGACGACGAGCGCCAGCCCAGCTTCCTGATTCGCAGGAAGGGCACCGACATCGGCGTGCGGTTCGCGGGCATTCCGCTGGGCCACGAGTTCACCTCGCTGGTGCTGGCCCTGCTGCACGTCGGCGGCCATCCGTCCAAGGCGGCGCAGGAGGTGATCCAGCAGATCAAGGACCTGGACGGCGACTATGTGTTCGAGACCTATTTCTCGCTGTCGTGCCAGAACTGCCCCGACGTGGTCCAGGCCCTGAACCTGATGAGCGTCATCAACCCGCGCATCAAACACGTCGCCATCGAGGGCGGCCTGTTCAAGGACGAGGTGGATGAACGCAAGATCATGGCCGTGCCGACGGTCTTCCTGAACGGCGAACTGTTCGGCCAGGGCCGGATGGAGCTGGAGCAGATCGTCGCCAAGATCGACAGCGGCGCCGAGGCCCGCGCAGCCGAGAAGATCAGGACCAAGGCGCCGTTCGACGTGCTGGTGATCGGCGGCGGCCCGGCCGGCGCGGCGGCGGCCATCTATACCGCGCGCAAGGGCATTCGCACCGGCATCGCGGCCGAGCGGTTCGGCGGCCAGGTGCTGGACACCATGTCGATCGAGAACTTCATCTCGGTGCGGCATACAGAAGGGCCGAAACTGGCGGCCCACCTGGAACAGCATGTCCGCGAATACGAGGTGGACCTGATGAACCTGCAGAAAGCCGTCAAGCTGGCGCCGTCCAGGGTTCCGGGCGGTCTGCATGAGGTTGTGCTGGAGAATGGCGCGTCGCTGAAGTCGCGCACCGTCATCCTGTCCACCGGCGCGCGTTGGCGCCAGATGAACGTGCCGGGCGAGGAGCAGTACAAGAACAAGGGCGTGGCCTATTGCCCGCACTGCGACGGGCCGCTGTTCAAGGGTAAGCGGGTCGCGGTGATCGGCGGCGGCAACTCGGGCGTCGAGGCGGCCATCGACCTGGCGGGCATCGTGGCCCATGTGACCCTGATCGAATACGACAGCGAACTGCGGGCCGATGCGGTGCTGCAAAGGAAGCTGGCGACCCTGCCCAACGTACGGATCGTCACCTCGGCCCTGACGACCCAGGTCCGCGGCGACGGCGAGAAGGTGACGGGCCTGTCCTACAAGGATCGCAACTCAGACGCCCATCACGACGTCGATCTGGAAGGCATCTTCGTCCAGATCGGCCTGGTGCCGAACACCGAATGGCTGCGCGGCGCGGTCGGCCTGACCCAGCGCGGCGAGATCGAGGTGGATCATCGCGGCGAGACCTCGCAGCCGGGCATCTTCGCCGCCGGCGACGTGACCACCGTGCCGTTCAAACAGATCGTCATCGCCATGGGCGAGGGGTCGAAGGCGGGTCTGTCGGCCTTCGACTACATGATCCGCACGGTCCCGGCGGAAGAGGTTGTCGAGGCGGCGTAAGCTATCTGGGCCGTGCGACCGCGCTTCGCACGGCCCGCACGATCTCGACCAGGATCGCCCAGGCCAGGGTGACGACGAAATAGACCCAGCGCGCCGCGAGCACCACCAGCAGCGGAATCGCCCACAGTAAGGCCCAGACGTAATAGGGCAGGTCGGAATGGGTGACGGCGCGCAGACCAAGTGCGATCCCGAACATCGGCAAGGTCAGCAGCAGATAGTTCCACAGCGTGATCCTGCGCTTGAGCCAAGGCAGGATGCGACCGGTCTTTCCCGTCGTCATGGATGGTCGTCAGCGGGCGCGGAGGGCGGCGGCGAACCGGTCGTCGATCGCCTGTTCGCCCTGCGCCAGATCGGTGATCACACCGGGATGAGCTTGGGCGAACTGGCGGCACAACTGTTTGGCGTCGGACGCCAGCCGCGTGGCATGGAATGGAAGCTCGTCGGCGGGCAGGTCCGTAATCGGCTCCGAGAACGGCAGGCTCGCCTGCTCCAGATCGACGCCGGCCTGAATGACTTGAATGATCGCGTCCTGATCCCAGCCTGCCGTGGCGGCCTGTCGGGCGAAACGGTTCGCCGCGTCCTCGGCGATCAGTTCATCGACGGGATAGCCAAGCCGTCTGCACACCGCCGTCCGCTCACCCAGACGGCCCACGGTCTCGCCTCCGGCGACCAGGTCGGATTTGGAAAGGGTCTGGATGATGAGGGCGGCGAGGATTGCAGAAACCATGGGATCGGGCCGCTCCTTCGAGAGATTATCCGTCGTGACAATGTTCGCCTGAGCGAACGGTTCAGAACCGCCGCGCGACGCCGACGCCGAACTCTACATCCGGGCTGTCGTCGTTCAGGCCGAAGTTGAGGCCGAAGTCGAGCTGGGCGTTGGGCATTGAGGGCGGCGACCAGACGGCGGTCAGGTCGAAGGTGGACTGGGTGGTCGCCTCGACGGGGTCGTCGTCGCGGCTGATCCAAAGTTCGGCGCCCAGATCCCATTGGCCGAAGCCGCGCCCGATGCCGGCGACCATCGTATAGGCGGCGTGGCGGCCGTCGCCGTCGGCGTTCGAGACCCAGTCGACCTCTGGCGACAGGCTGAAGCTCCAGTCGTCGTTCAGGGGGATGGAGACGGGCAGGATGATCCCGCCCTCGAAGCCGTCGGCGCGAATGGCGCGGGCGCCGGTCGGGGCGGTGACGAAGCCCGAAATGGCGACCGACAAGCCGGAACCATCGGGGTTCTTCAGCGAATGACGCAGGCCGAGGCTGAGGTCGCCGACACCTTCGGCCGTGTCGCGGTCGCCGGTCACGCGATCGGTGGTGCGTTCGCGGTTCCAGGTCGTGAGGCCCAGTTGAAGCTCGGTTAGGCCGGTCAGGCCATAGCGGACGAACAGGTCGCCGGCGTCCCAGGTTTCGGTTTTGGTCGCGCCGTCGGTCTGGCGCGCGCCATCGAACAGGCCCAGTTCGACCTGCCAGCGGCCTTGGTCGAGGACGCAGGTCGGCGTCCCCTTGCCGGGTCGGTCGGCGCAGAAGTCGCGCGGGGCTGAAGACGCATCCTGGGCCAGGACCGGCGCGGTGACGGCGAGGGTCGAGGCGATCAGGACGGCGGAAAGGAGCAGGCGCATGGGGTGTCTCGGGATCAAATGTCGCCCGATCATGCCGCCCAGGCCTTAATCGCGGGTGTCAGTGTAGTTTGAGCCGCCCGGAGACGCGGCGGTGCAGCAGGCGCGACAGGGCCAGCAGCCCGGTGCGGCGCACGCCCAGGATCGCGCGGTGGTGATCCAGGTGCAGCGCCATATAGGCCCATTTGGCGATCAGGCCCTCGATCAGAAAGTTGGGACCGCCCAGCCCGCCCATCAGCGAGCCGACGCCCTTGTCGCCGCCCAGGGACACCAGCGATCCCTTGTCGTGATAGACATAGGGCCCGTGATCGCGCGTCGGGTCCGATAAGGCCTTGGCCAGATAGGCCGCCTGTTGCGCCGCCGCCTGGGCGCGGGCCGGGACGGGGCGACCCTCGGGACCGGGCGCCTCGGCGCAGTCGCCCATGGCGTAGATGTGGGGCGCCGAAGTGCGCAGATGGTCGTCCACCACGAACTGATTGATGCGGCCGGTGGTCAGGCCCAGGTCGCGATTGGTGTCGGCCGCCTTCACGCCCGCCGCCCAGACGATGAGGTCGGCGGGGACTTCGCCCCTGGATGTGTCGAGGCGGTCGGCGTGGACGGCGTTGACCTTGGCGTCGGTCAGCAGGCGCACGCCCTTGGCCTCCAAGGCCTTGGCCGCCTTGGCCGAGACGCGCTCGGGCAGGCCGCCCAGGATGCGTGGCGCGGCCTCGACGATGGTGACGGCGAGGTCGAAACGCTGGTCCGGCGACAGGCCGGCGGACAGTTCGTCGTGACCCTCGATCAGTTCGGTGGACAGTTCGACGCCAGTCGCGCCCGCGCCGACGATGGCGATGTTCAGAGTGCGCTCGTCCGAATAGGCGGCGGCGAGGAAGGCCGAGGTCAGGCGCTTGTTGAAACTTTCCGCATCGGCGACGTCTTCCAGAAGACGGGCGTGCTCGGCCGCGCCCGGCGTGCCGAACAGGTTGGAGCCGCTGCCGATGGCCAAGATCAAGGTGTTGAACGACAGGGTACGTGGCGCGACGAGAACGGCGCCGTCCTGATCTCGGATTTCGCCGAGGGTCAGGGTCTTGTTGGCCGGGGCGAGGCCTGTCAGATCGCCGAAGGCGAAGCTGAAATGATTGCGCCGCGCCAGCACCGGATAGGACAGGCCCTCCTGATGGCTGTCTAGCGACCCGGCCGCGACCTCGTGCAGGCTGGGCTTCCAAAGGTGGAAGATCGACCGATCGATCAGCAGGACGCGCCGACGCCCCTCGCGCGGCCCGAACCGACGCCCCAGGCGGGCGGCGAGCTCAAGCCCGCCGGCGCCGCCGCCGATGATGACGATGTCGTGCTGCATCCGGGTCTCCTGAAGGCGACCCGAATCTAGGGTCAGGCCGGCTTTTCTTCCAGACGCTTGTCCAGATAGGCGCCGACGCGGCGGTCGACGGCGCTCATGTGGTCCTGCCAGAAGTGGCTCGCGCCTTCTTCCAGTTCGTAGTCGATGATGATGCCCTTCTGGGTGCGCAGCTTGTTGACCACGCGCTCGACCTCGACCGGCGGCACGACGGTGTCGGCCGTGCCGTGCAGGAACAGGCCCGACGCCGGGCAGGGGGCCAGGAAGGAGAAGTCGTACATGTTCGACGGCGGCGAGACCGAGATGAAGCCGTCCGTTTCCGGGCGGCGCATCAGGAGCTGCATGCCGATGTAGGCGCCGAACTGATAGCCGCCGACCCAGGTCTGGCTGGCGCCGGGGTTGTTCGACTGGAGCCAGTCGAGGGCGGTGGCGGCATCAGCCAGCTCGCCGATGCCCGAATCGAACTCGCCCTGCGACTTGCCGACGCCGCGCGAGTTGTAACGCAGGGTGGCGAAGCCGCGCTGCTGGAACAGCTGGTGCAGGGTGACCGTGACCGGGTTGTTCATGTGCCCGCCCGCCTTGGGGTGCGGGTGCAGGATCAGGGCGATCGGTGCGTTCGGGCGCTTGCCCGGGGAATAGCGGCCTTCGATGCGACCGGAGGCGCCGGGCAGGATGACTTCAGGCATAGGGGCTCTGGAATCCGTTCAACTGTCATTTCGCGAGTGCGTAATACTTGACCGCAGAGGTAGGACTTTCTAAGTCCCACGCAAGCGGGCCGCCTTCGCGAAGGCGCGGGTTCTAGCACAAGAGACCCGAAAAGCGCGCAATTTTTGAAGGTGCGATATGCGTCTGTCGACCAAGGGACGATACGCCGTGATGGCGATGGCCGATCTGGCGAAAAACGGACGCGGCGAGAGCGGTGAAATCCGGGCGGTTTCGCTGGCCGAGATCGCTGCGCGCCAGGAGATTTCGCTGAGTTATCTGGAGCAGTTGTTCGCCCGGTTGCGCAAGAGCGAGCTGGTCAAGAGTGTGCGTGGACCCGGTGGCGGATACCGTCTGGCCAAGGGGGCGCACGAGACGGTGGTGGCCGAGATCGTGCTGGCGGTGGACGAGCCGATTCGCGCGACGCGGTGCGTGGCGCACGGGTCGCCCAAGGGCTGCATGCTGGCCGGCGAACGCTGCATCACCCATAACCTGTGGGAAGACCTGGGCGACGAGATTCATCGCTATCTGGCTGGGGTTTCGCTGGAAGACGTGGTGATGAACCGCACGGGCCAGCGTCGTCGCAATGTCGAACAGCCGCAAGCTGTCGGGGTGGCGGCATGAGCGGTATCTATCTGGATTACAACGCGTCGGGCCTGGTGCGGCCGGAAGTGCTGGAGATCATGACGCGGGCTTTGGCCGACAACGGCAATCCGTCGGCGGTCCATGCGGCCGGGCGGCGGGCGCGGGCGCGGGTCGAGACGGCCCGGGCTCAGGTCGGGGATCTGGTCGGGGCCGATCCGACGGCGGTGGTGTTCAACAGTGGCGGGACGGAAGCCAATGCGCAGGGCATCGCCAGCGCCCTGGCCGCCGGGTGCGACCGACTGATCGTCTCGGCGACCGAACATCCGTGCGTGGCCGAGACGGCGGCGAATGCGGGTGCGCCGGTCGAGGTGCTGCCGGTCGATGCGAACGGCGTGGTCGATCTGGAGTGGCTGGCGGAGGCGCTGAGCCGTCCGGGGCGGGCCGTGGTCGCCATCCATCATGCGAACAACGAAAGCGGCGTGATCCAGCCCGTGGTCGAGGCGGCGAAGCTGGTGCGCGCGGCCGGCGGCTGGCTGCACGTCGATGCGATCCAGTCGGCGGGCAAGATCCCGGTCGATATGCGTGTGCTGGACGCGGACAGTCTGACCCTGTCGGCGCACAAGATGGGCGGGCCGCAGGGCGTCGGGGCCTTGATCTTCAAGGAAGGTGTGTCGGGCGTGCGCATCCTGCACGGCGCGGGGCAGGAGCGTGGTCTGCGCGCTGGGACCGAGAACGTGCCGGGCATCGCCGGATTTGGCGTTGCGGCCGACAGCGCCGCGCGGGATCTGGAGACGATGGCCTCGCACGTCGGCTGGCGTGACGCCGTCGAGGCCAGGGTGAAGGCCGCCGGGGCGACCATCATCGGCGGCGCTGTGGCGCGTTTGCCCAACACCCTGTTCATGGCGGTCGAGGGCTGGGACAGTCCGCAGCAGCTGATTACCCTCGATCTGGCCGGGGTCATGGTGTCGGCGGGCTCGGCCTGTTCGTCGGGCAAGGTCAAGCCGTCCAAGACCATCAGCGCGATGGGGCTGAATACGCTGGCGACCGGGGGCGTGCGCGTTTCCGGCGGCTGGGGCACGATCGAAGGCGATTGGGTGCGGTTCGCCGACGCCTGGGTCGCCGCCTACAACAAGCATAAGACACGCGCCGCCGAGCGCGTGAGAGAGGTCGCCTGATGGCCGCCGTCAAGGAAACCATCGACGCCGTCGCCGCGCTGGAGAAGTACGAGCACGGCTTCACCTCGGACATCGAGACGGAATACGCCCCGCGAGGCCTGAGCGCCGAGATCGTGCGCTTCATCTCCGAGAAGAAGGGCGAGCCGGAGTGGATGCTGGAATGGCGCCTCGCCGCCTATGAGCGCTGGTTGGCGATGGAAGAGCCGACCTGGGCGGCGGTGAAGTATGAGCCGGTCGACTACCAGTCGCTATTCTACTATGCGGCGCCCAAGCAGAAGGAGGGGCCCAAGTCGCTGGACGAGGTCGATCCCGAGATTCTGGAAATCTACAAGAAGCTGGGCATCCCGCTGAAGGAGCAGGAAGTGCTGGCGGGGGTGCAGGGCGCGCCGCGCGTGGCCGTGGACGCCGTGTTCGACAGCGTGTCGGTGGTCACCACCTTCAAGGAGGAACTGGCCAAGGTCGGCGTGATTTTCATGCCGATTTCCGAGGCCTTGCGCGAATATCCTGAACTGGTACGGCAATATCTGGGGTCGGTGGTGCCGGTCTCCGACAACTATTTCGCGGCCCTGAACAGCGCGGTCTTTTCGGACGGGTCGTTCGTCTACATCCCGCCGGGCGTACGGTGCCCAATGGAGCTGTCGACCTATTTCCGCATCAATGCGAGCCAGACGGGCCAGTTCGAGCGGACCCTGATCATCGCCGACAAGGGTAGCTACTGCTCCTATCTGGAGGGCTGCACCGCGCCGATGCGCGACGAGAACCAACTGCATGCCGCGGTGGTCGAGATCGTGGCTCTGGATGACGCCGAGGTGAAATACTCCACCGTCCAGAACTGGTATCCGGGCGACGCCGAGGGCAAGGGCGGCATCTACAACTTCGTCACCAAGCGCGCCGACTGCAGGGGTGATCGCTCGAAGGTGTCCTGGACCCAAGTGGAGACGGGTTCGGCCGTCACCTGGAAATATCCGTCCTGCATCCTGAAGGGCGAGGAAAGCTCGGGCGAGTTCTACTCCATCGCCATCACCAACGGACATCAGCAGGCCGACACCGGCACCAAGATGATCCACCTGGGCAAGAATTCGAAGTCGCGGATCATCGCCAAGGCGGTGTCGGCGGGCAAGTCGGACTCGACCTATCGCGGCCTGGTCTCGGTGCACCCAAAGGCGACCGGCGTGCGCAACTTCACCCAGTGCGACAGTCTGTTGATCGGCAAGGAGTGCGGCTCGCACACGATCCCCTACATCGAGGCCCGCAACGGCTCGGCCCAGCTGGAGCACGAGGCGACGACGACGCGCCTGTCGGACGATCAGATGTTCTACGCCCAGCAGCGCGGCCTGTCGCAGGAGGAGGCGGTGGCCCTGCTGGTCAACGGCTTCGTCCGCGACGTGATGCAGAAGCTGCCGATGGAGTTCGCCGTCGAGGCGCAGAAGCTGGTGGCGATCAGCCTCGAGGGGAGCGTGGGTTGAGCGAAATCATGGAAACGATTTCTGTCCCTCTGGAAGCCGATGCCGCCGATCGACTCAAGCGAGCCGCTGCGGAAATCGGCATGCCTTTGGCGGAGTTCATCGCTTCGGCTGCTGAGCAGTTCGTGACCGATATCGAGAACGCGAGCGCTGCACTTTCGGCTGATCAAAAGGCGTCCATTGAGCGCGGTCTGCAGGACGCCGCAGCGGGGCGGACATTCAGCCACGATGACGTTTTCACCGAGCTTAAAGCTCGCTTCAAGCGGTGAGGCAGGTCCGATGGTCGAAAGAAGCGCGCGACGCGCAGCGGGACTGGTTGGATCATCTGGAAGGGATCGATCCGCGTTTGACCGATCGCGCATTGGCGGAAAGCGAGGCGTTGTCATCACGCGCCGGTGCAGGCCCGTTTCGCTTTCGACCGTCGCGATGGCGCGGTCTGCGCGAAGCAAGCCTCGTCCGATGGCGCAAGATCATCGTGTTTCAAGTGCTCGGTGACGAAGTGATTATCATCTCATTCTACGACGCCCGCCAGGATTTGGCCGGCGTCCAACCTGTTCCCGAGTCCAACTGATGCTCTCCATTTCCAACCTCCACGTCTCCGTCGGCGAAAAGCCGATCCTCAAGGGGCTGACGCTCGACGTTCCCGCCGGCGAGGTGCACGCCATCATGGGGCCGAACGGGGCCGGGAAGTCGACGCTGGGTTATGCTCTGTCGGGGCGGCCGGGCTATGAAGCGACGGAAGGGTCGGTCGAATGGGCGGGCGAGGATCTGCTGGCGCTGGATCCGGCCGAACGGGCGGCCAAGGGCGTCTTCCTGTCGTTCCAGTATCCGATCGAGATCCCCGGCGTGCCGGCCCTGACCTTCGTGCGGACGGCGCTGAATGCACAGAAGCGTGCGCGGGGCGAGGAGGAGGTGGCGGCGCCGGCCTTCCTGAAGCTGGTGCGCGAAGCGTCCAAGGCGCTGAAGATGGACTTCGACATGCTGAAGCGGCCGCTGAACGTCGGCTTCTCCGGCGGTGAGAAAAAGCGGATGGAGATCCTGCAGATGGCGCTGCTGGAGCCGTCGCTGCTGATCCTGGACGAGACCGATTCCGGCCTCGACATCGACGCCCTGCGCATCGTGTCGGAAGGGGTGAACGCCCTGCGCCGTCCCGACCGGGCCATGCTGGTCATCACCCACTATCAGCGCCTGCTCGACTACATCAAACCGGACCGGGTCCATGTGCTGGCCGGCGGTCGGATCGTGGCCTCGGGCGGGCCGGAACTGGCGCATCAGTTGGAGGCGGAAGGGTACGACAAGTATCTTCTGGAACCGGCATGAGCGCGGCTTTCGCCATCGACCTGACCGACGCCGAAACCTTTCCGTCGCGGCGGACGGAGGCGTGGAAATACAGCGACCTGAAGCGCTGGCTTCGCGAGGCGCCGGAGCCGTCTGGAACGGCCGAGGTCGGGCCGCCGGGGCCGTTCTATGATCTGGGCGGGGAGGCGATCGTCTTCGCCAACGGGCGCGCCGTGGGGGTGACCGACTTCATCGCCTCGGGCGAGCAGACGCTGCGGCTGCGCTATATCTCCGACGCAGTCGGGACGGGCCATACGGCCGGGGCGCGGGTCTCGGCGCGGGCGGGCGCCAAGCTGCTGCTGCTGGAGACGCACGAGGGCGCGGGCTCGGCCTATGTCGCTCACAATACGCTGGAGCTGGACGTGGCGGCCGGGGCCGAGGTGACGCGCGTCGTGCTGGTCGAGGAGCCGGAGGACGCCATCTCCATCGCCGAGGCCCATGTGAAGGTCGAGGCGGGCGGCGTCTATCGCCAGACCATCATCACGACCGGCGCCAAGCTGCAGCGGATCGAGACCCGCATCACGCATTTCGCGCAAGGCGCGCACGTGCAGGCCGATGGCCTGTATCTGCTGAACGGATCGCGCCACACCGACCTGACCAGCGTGGTGCGCCACGTCGAGCATGACGGCGCGACCAGCCAGTTGATCAAGGGCGTGGCCCGCGACACGGCGCGTGGCGTCTTCCAGGGCAAGATCGTGGTCGAGCGCGGGGCCGACGGCACCGATGCGCGGATGGGCCATCACGCCCTGATCGCCAGCGAGCGGGCCGAGATCGACGCCAAGCCGGAACTGATCATCTATGCCGACGACGTGCAGTGCGCGCACGGCAATACGGTGGGGACGCTGGACGAGAGCGCCCTGTTCTACATGCAGCAGCGCGGTATTCCGGCCGACGAGGCCCGCGCCCTGCTGACCCAGGCCTTCCTGATCGAGGTCATCGACCGGATCGAGCACGAGGGCGCGAGAGAGGTGGCGCGGGAATGGCTGACGGCGCGGTTGTGAGCAAGTTCGATCCCTATGCCGTGCGGGCGCAGTTCCCGATCCTGTCGCGACAGGTGAACGGCAAGCCGCTGGTCTATCTGGACAATGCGGCCTCGGCCCAGAAGCCGCGTGCGGTGATCGACGCCCTGGTCGCGACGATGGAGGGCGGTTACGCCAACGTCCACCGCGGCCTGCACACCCTGTCGAACGAAGCGACCGAGGCCTTCGAGAAGGCGCGCGAGATCGTCGCCCGCTTCCTGAACGCCGAAAGCCCCGAGCAGGTCGTCTGGACCAAGGGCGGGACCGAGGCGATCAATCTGGTGGCCAACGGGCTGGGGCTGAGCATCGAGCCGGGCGACGAGATCATCGTCTCGGAGATGGAGCACCATTCCAACATCGTGCCCTGGCATCTGCTGCGCGAGCGGCGCGGGGCGGTGATCAAGTGGATCCCGGTGCTTGACGACGGGTCGCTGGACATGGCTGCCTATGCCGACCTGCTGGGGCCCAAGACGCGGATGGTCGCGGTCACCCATATGTCGAACGTGCTGGGGACCATCAATCCGGTCGCCGAGATCACGCGACTGGCGCATGCGGCCGGCGCTCAAGTGCTGATCGACGGGTGCCAGGGGGCGGTCCATGCGACGCCGGATGTGCAGGCCATCGGTTGCGACTTCTATGTCTTGACCGGCCACAAGCTGTTTGCGCCCACCGGCATCGGCACCCTGTACGGCAAGGCCGAGGCGCTGGAGGCGCTGCCGCCCTATCAGGGCGGGGGCGAGATGATCGAGACGGTCGAGCGGGACCGCGTGACCTACGCCAAGCCGCCGCACCGGTTCGAGGCGGGCACGCCGCCGATCCTCGAGGCCATCGGCCTGGGCGTGGCGCTGGAATGGCTGGCGCAATACGACCGCGCGGCGGTGCAGGCGCACGAGCACGCCCTGTATCAACGGGCCGTGGATCGGTTGGACGGCGAGGGCTGGTTGCGGATCCTGGGCCAGGCCGAGGGTAAGGGCGCGATCCTGACCTTCGCCGTCGAGGGTGCCCATGCTCATGACGTGGCCCAGATCATGGACCGATACGGCGTCGCCGTGCGGGCCGGGCTGCATTGCGCCGAGCCGCTGGCGAAAAGAATGGGGGTGACGTCGAGCACCCGCGCATCCTTCGCCCTATATAACACCGTGGAGGATGCCGACGCCTTCGTGGATGCGCTGATCAAGGCGCGGAACTTCTTCGTGTAAGCTGATGACAGATCAACCTATTCAAGACAGCGACGCCTTCAAGGACGCCTGGGACGAACCCCAGAAGAGCGCCCTGTCGCAAGCCGAGCTGGATACGCTGACCGATCAGCTGATCGAGGCGTTGAAGTCGGTCTATGACCCCGAAATCCCAGTCGACATCTATGAGCTGGGCCTGATCTATCGCGTGGACGTCAATGACGACCGCGACGTGGTCGTGGACATGACCCTGACGGCGCCGGGCTGTCCGGTCGCCGGCGAGATGCCGGGGTGGGTCGAGACGGCGGTGGAAAAGGTCGAGGGCGTGCGCAGCGCCAAGGCCAATCTGGTGTTCGACCCGCCGTGGGACAGTTCCAAAATGAGCGACGAGGCCAAGCTGGCCCTGAATATGTTCTGATGGATATGTTCTGATGACCGAACTTCAAACCACATCCCGTCCGCGCCGCCCGCGCCCCAAGGCCGTCACGCTGACCGACGCTGCCGCCGAGCGCGTGCGCGAGATTTTGGACAATGCCGAGAACGATCACATCGGTCTGAAGATCGGGATCAAGAATGGCGGCTGTGCGGGGCAGGAATACACCTTCGCCTATGCCGACGAGGTCGGACCGCTGGACGAGGTGGTCGAGGATAAGGGCGTCACCATCCTGATCGAGCCCAAGGCCGTGCTGTTCCTGATCGGCACCGAGATCGGCTACGAGACGACGCGTCTGGCGTCCAAGTTCGTGTTCAACAATCCGAACCAGACCGACGCCTGCGGTTGCGGCGAGAGCGTCACCATCGTGCCGGTCGCCGCCGTCTGAGATGGCTTACGACGCCGACTTTGGCGAATGGGCGCGCGAGCATTTCCATGCGCTCGGCCGGCTGGAGATCAAGCGGATGTTCGGCGGGGCGGGGGTCTATGCCGCCGGCGTCATGTTCGCCCTGCTGGATGACGGCGTGGTCTGGTTGAAAGGCGACGAAGCGTTGGGCGAGGCGTTCGTGGAGGCCGGTTCGCGTCAGTTCACCTATCCGACCAAGGACGGGCGGACGATGAGCATGGGCTATTGGACCCTGCCGGAGACGGCGCTGGACGACCCCGACGAGGCGGTCGCCTGGGCGCGGCGGTCGCTGGACGTGGCGGTGAAGAAGGCGTCTGGAAAGAAGCCCAAGTCCGCTACTTAGTCGGCGCTTCCACCAGCACGGCCGGCGTGACCGGCAGACCCGTCGCTTGGGCGACCAGTTCGGCGGTTCGCGTTTCAATGACAGCCTCCAGGCGAGCCAGGAACTCGTCCTTGGGCAGGCCGACGGGGATGGGGGCGAGGAACTCCAGCGTCGCCGTGCCGGGGTGTTTTTCGTATTTTTCCTCGGGCCAGAAGACGCCGAGGTTGGTGGCGAGCGGCACGACAGGCACGTCGAAGTCGCGGTACATGTGCCAGACGCCGGACCGATATTTGAACTTCTGGCCGACCGGCGCCAAATGGCCCTCGGGATAGATCAGGATCTTGCGGTTCTCGGCGCGGGCCTCGGCGGCCCGCATGGCCAGGGCCTTGCGGGCTTCATGGCCACCGCAACTGTTGACGACGATGGCGCCCAGCTTCTTCAGCACCCCGCTCAGCAGGGGGAACTTCTCCAGATGGTCGCCAGTGACGAAGGCGATGTCGTCGAACTGGTCATAGGTGGCGAAGCCGTCGCCCCAGCTCTGGTGCTTCGAGGCGATGATGAAGGCGCCCTCGGGCAACCGGTCCTTGCCGCGCACATCCAGCCGGATGCCGGCGAAGATCGCCATGGCCTGGACCATTCGCTTCACATAGCGGCGGATGACCCAGCTGGCAGGGCCACGGCCGGGCGCGAGCGCCGCAAAGGCGGCCGTCAGCCCGTAGCCGATCGACAGGATCCAGTAGGCGATATTGAAGGCGAAACTGCGCATGGGGCGACTATGGCAGAAAGCTTGGCCTTGTCAGGCCGCTTACGCCGCTTTTTCCAGCGTGGTCGCGGCGGTGACGCAGTTTCGACCGGCGCGCTTGGATTCGTAGAGAGCGGCGTCGGCGCGTTCCAGCAGGCTGGCGGCGGTTTCACCCTTCTGCCGCTGGGCGAAGCCGGCGGATATGGTCACCGAGCCCAGGTCATCGTTGGTCGAGCGACGGCGCAGGGCGCGCGAGGCCACGTCGGTGCGGATGCTTTCCAGCGCCGCCATGACCACGCCCGCGCCTTCGCCGGGGAAGATGATCGCGAACTCCTCGCCGCCGAACCGGGCGGCGAAGCGGGTCTTGCCGCAGATGTTGGACAGGACGGTGGAGACATAGCGCAGCACCTGATCACCAGTCTGGTGGCCCCAGGTGTCGTTGAACCGCTTGAAATGGTCGATGTCGAGGATGGCCAGGCTGAGCGGCGATCCGTCGTCCTCGGCGCAGGCGGCCTCCAGCCGTTCGTCGAAGGCCTTGCGGTTGGCCAGGTTGGTCAGGGCGTCCGTCATGGCGTCGCGGCGCACCTGTTCAAGGTTCTCGCGCAGGCGGATGACTTCTTTGTTGGATTTCTCCAGGCGTTTTTCCAGGATCGCGGTCTCGCGGCGCACGCGGTTGGTCGCGGTCGACAGGCCGCCGACCAGATCCTTCAGCGAGGACGGATCCTCGACAGTTTCCATGGAGTGGGAGGCGTCGGCGAGGGTGTGGCCATAGTCGGCTTGGGTCTTGTGGGCCATTGCGATGGCGCTGGCGACGCTGGCCAGTTCGCGGTCGAGCACGGCGCCGACATCGCGGATCTGATCCGGCAGACGCCCGCGCGGCAGGAATTCGGCGGCCAGCATTTCCGACGTCTTGTCGGTGATGACCGTGGACTGGGCGAGAAGGCGTCGGATTTCCTGGGCCAGGGCGCCATCAGGATCGCTGAGATAGTGCAGCCAGAGTTCGAAGTTCAGCGGCGTCGGCCAGACACCTGCCTTTTCCATTTCGGCGATGACGTTGCGCGCCAAGGCATAGGCTTGTGGACCCCGGAGCGACGTCTCGACCTGTTTGGACATTCTTCTTCCCCTTGGTTCCTGTTCTGGAACCGTATCGGGGCGGACACTAAGGAGTGTTCCGTAATGCAGAGTAAACGGCGCGGGATTTCACCGCGCCGTTATGTACGAATTCAGGCGCGGACGACGACTGGACGGCGCAGGAAGGCCGGGATGTCGTCGCCGAAGCCGCGCACGCCCTGACGCTGAGGCTCGTCCTTGGCGGCCTTGCGGTCGCCGCGACGGTCGGATTGCAGCAGGTGAGGCTCGCGGTCGGCACGATCCGGGCGCTCTGCACGGTCGGGGCGATCCGCACGGTCGGGGCGCGGGGCGCGGGGCGTCTCGACCGCTTCGACCGTCTCGACGGCTTCGGCCATGACCGGAGCGGGCGCGGCGACTTCGACGGCGGCTTCCGGACGGGCCTTGCGGCGGCTGCGGCTGCGGGGGGCTTCGGTTTCCTGAGCCTGAGGAGCTTGGGGTGCGGCGGCGACGGCGACGGTCTCGGTCGGCTCGGCGGCAGGTGCACTGCTGCGCGACCGGCTGCGGCTGCGCTCGCCCGAGCGTTCGCGTCCTCCGGAGCGTTTGTCGTCGCGGGCGGGGCCGTCCTTGATGGCGGCGAAGTCGATGCCGTCCAGAACCAGCTCCTGCGGGTCCATCTTGATCAGCTTCAGCACCTTATCCAGCGACTTGTCGTCGGCTGGGGTCACGATCATGAAGGCCTGGCCCAGCTTTCCGGCCCGGCCGGTGCGGCCGATGCGGTGAACGTAGTCGTCGGCGTGGTGCGAGACATCGTAGTTGAAGACGTGGCTGACGTCCGGGATGTCCAGGCCGCGCGCGGCGACGTCGGAGGCCACCAGGATCTTCAGCGCGCCTGAGCGGAAGTCCGCAAGGGTCTTGGTGCGTTGCGACTGGTCCAGGTCGCCGTGGATCGGCGCGGCGTCGAAGCCGTGCTGCTTCAGCGACTTGGCGACGATATCGACTTCGGACTTGCGATTACAGAAGACGATGCCGTTGCGCACATCCTCACGGCCGACCAGGGCACGCAGGGCGGTGCGCTTGGCCTTGGGGTCCGAGGTCGGGATGCGGACGACGTACTGGGTGATGGTGTCGGCGGTCATCGCCGGACGCGAGGCCTCGATCCGGGTCGGATCCTTGAGGAAGGCGGTCGTCAGGCGGGTGATCTCGGGCGGCATGGTGGCCGAGAAGAACAGGGTCTGGCGACGCGGCGGGGTCAGTTTGAAGATTTTCTCGATGTCGGGAATGAAGCCCATGTCGAGCATGCGGTCGGCCTCGTCCACGACCATGATCTCGACGCCGTTCAGCATCATCTTGCCGCGCTCGAACAGGTCCAGCAGGCGGCCCGGCGTGGCGATCAGGACATCGACGCCCTTGTTCAGGGCCGCGACCTGATCGCCCATGGAGACGCCGCCGATCAGCAGCACCCAGGTCAGTTTGGTGCCCTTGGCGTATTTGGCGAAGCTTTCGGCGACCTGGTCGGCCAGTTCGCGGGTCGGCGCCAGGACGATGGCGCGCGGCATGCGGGCGCGGGCGCGGCCGGTGGACAGGCGATCGACCAGCGGCAGGGTGAAAGCCGCCGTCTTGCCGGTGCCGGTCTGGGCGATGCCCAGCACGTCGCGGCCGGCGAGGGCGACCGGGATCGCCTGTTCCTGAATGGGGGTGGCGGTCGTGTAGCCTGTGTCGGCGACGGCCTGCAGGGTCGTGGGCGAAAGGCCCAGTTGGGAAAATTCGGTCATGAATCCTTGGGAGAGAAAGCGTCTGCGTGCATAGCAGCGACGGAACCGCCCCTCTTTGGGCGAGCGGGCGGCGCGGATCGCAGACCTGTCCCGAGGCTGGGGGGCATATAGAAGTCCCTGCGAAAAAGTCAACTATTCCCGGTTTTCGGTGATCCGACGCTCAGCGGAATAAATTCCCATGGCCAAGGTTCGAAGCGCTTGACTCCTGGGGCGTAGGAGGCGGCATATGTGTGAACAAAGGGAGAACAAATGTGCGGCTCGACCGCGACATAGAAGCCTTGCGCGAGCGCCTGAAAGCGATGGAGACGGACGGTTGTTCGACCGACGGCGCTCGCTTCGACCTGGGGCACGCGCAAGCGGATCGGCATCTGGGTGGGCTGGCGACCCATGCCTTGCATGAAATCTATGCCGCGACGACGCCGGATGCGACGGCGGCCCTGGGGTTCGCCCTGGGGCTGGTTCAGCGAGCGGCGGGCGATCGGCCTGTGGTGTGGGGCGTCCAGGCCATGGCGGGTCTGGAGGCCGGCCAGATTCATGGACCGGGCCTGCGCGAGATGGGGCTGGATCCCGGCCAGGTGGTGCTGGTGCGGGTCAAGGAGACGAAGGATCTTCTGGCGGCGGGCGAGGAGGCCTTGGCGTGCGGCGCGGTGGGGGCGGTGCTGCTGACGGCCTGGGGCGAGAGCAAGATGTTGAGCCTGACGGCGACGCGGCGGTTATCGATGGCGGCGGGGCAGGGGCGGGCGACGGCGATCCTGATCCGGCTGGCGGCCCAGCCTCAGCCCAGCGCGGCCGAGACGCGGTGGCGGGTCAAGACGACGCTGTCGCAGGCGCTGGAGGCCGAGGCGCCGGGTCATCCGACCTATGGGGTCGAACTGTTGCGGCATCGACTGGGCGCGCAGCCGATGGCCTGGACCCTGGAGTGGGATCGTGAGCGCGGAGTCTTCCAGCAAGGCGGGCAGAATGCCGAACATCAACAGTTGCAACGACCGGCGCTACCTGGCGGTCTGGTTTCCCCTGCTGCCGACGGATCGGTTGCGGCGCGAGGAGGGGCGCTCCGACGCTTCGGCTGAGCCTGCCACCGTTCTGGTCGAGAAGGTGAAGGGGGCGCTGCGTCTGGCGGCCGCAAATGGGCAGGCGCTGGCGCTTGGCCTGTCGCCCGGCATGACCCTGGCTGATGCGCGGGCCCGGGCGCCGGACATCCGGGTGGTCGCCCACCGGCCCGAGGCGGATGCGGCCCTGTTGAAGCGGGTGCTGCTGGATTTCGGTCGGTTCACGCCGATGGCGGCGACCGACGGGCCGGACGGTTTGGCGCTGGACATGACCGGCTGCGCGCATCTGTTCGGGGGCGAGGCGGGAATGGCGGAGGCGGTCGCGGCGCGGGCGCGGGGCGTCGGGCTGGCGGTGCGTCTAGCCATGGCCGGCACGCCTGAGGCGGCGCGCGCCCTGGCGCGGTTTGGGCGCGGTGGACTTTACGAGGGTGAGGGGCAGAGCCAGGCGCTGCGCCGCCTGCCGGTCGCGGCGCTGGAGCTGTCGGACAAGGAGACGCAGGCCTTGTCGCGCGCCGGGCTGAAGACCCTGGCGCATCTGGCCGACCGCCCGACGGCTCCCATCGCCGCCCGTTTCGGCGCGGCGGCGGCGACGCGGCTGAACCGGGTGCTGGGGCGAGAGGATGCGAGGATCCGGCCCGAACGGCCGATCCCGCTGATTTCGGTTGATCGTATACTGGTCGAGCCGATCACCGAAACGGTAGACGTCGAGGCGGTGATCGTCGACCTGCTGGTCGAGGCCATGGACCGGCTGGACCTGCGCGGTCAGGGCGGGCGCGCCTTTCAGGCCGGCTTCTTCCGCTTGGACGGAGAGGTGCGCCATATCACCGTCCGCACCGGGCGGCCCAGTCGCGACGCCGTGGGAGTGGCGCGCCTGTTTCGCGAACGGCTGGCGGCGCTGGCGCGACCGCTGGATCCCGGGTTCGGCTTCGATCAGGTGCGGCTGTCCGTGCCGGTGGCGGATCGGCTGGCCTCGCGCCAGCGCGGCTTCGACCGCACCCCGCCGGGCGCCGAGGACCTGGGCCGGCTGGTGGATCGCCTGACCGCGCGACTGGGGCCAGAGGCGGTCAGCCGGTTCGAGCCAGTAGCGTCGCACTGGCCTGAGCGCGCCGTCCGCCTGACGCCCGCCGCCCTTGCGTCCGGTGAAGACGGTGAATGGCTCGACCCCGATCCTGCCGACCCGCCGTTGCGGCCGCTCCAGATGTTCGATCCGCCCCAACCAGTCCTGGCCACGGCGGAGGTGCCGGATCATCCGCCTAATCGTTTCATCTGGCGGCGGGTGGATCACCGTCTGGTCCGCGTCGAAGGGCCCGAACGCATCGCGCCCGAATGGTGGCTCACCCTGAAACGTCCGCTGGAGCCTACGCGAGACTACTATCGCGTCGAGGATCAGGAGGGGCGTCGCTTCTGGCTGTTCCGCTCCGGCTTTTACGGCGAGGATCCAGCGCCGCGCTGGTTCGTGCACGGGGTCTTCGCGTGACCGCCTATGCCGAGCTGGCGACGCGCAGTAACTTTTCCTTCCTGGAGGGGGCGTCGCATCCGAAGCATCTGGTGCTGAGCGCCATCCTGCGCGGGCATACCGGCATGGGGCTGGCCGACCGCAACACCCTGGCTGGGGTGGTGCGGGCGTGGAGCGCGTTGAAGACCCTGCGCGAGGAAGGCTGGTCGCCGCCGGATCGGGTACGCCAAGGCGGCAGTCCTGGCGAGACGGTGCTGGTGGAGGATTCGTTTCCTGTCGACATCGACCCGGAGGTGATCAAGGCGCGGGCCAAGGCCTTCAAGCTGATCCTGGGCGCGCGGCTGCGGTTCAACGACGGGACGCCGGACATCCTGGCCTATCCCGAGGATCGCCAGGGTTGGGGCCGCCTGTGCCGCCTGCTGACCCTGGGTAACAGCAGGGCTAAGAAGGGCCAGTGCGAGATCGGCCTGCGCGACCTGACGCGCGCCCCCGAAGGCCTGCTGCTGATCGTCATGCCGCCCCGTCGGCTGGAGGGGTTGGAGGTCGTGCTGCGTCAGGTGAACGACGCCGCACCCGGCGCCGTCTCGCTGGGCGCCGCCATGGGCCGGATGGGGGACGACCGCCGTCGTCTGGCGCGGCTGAAGACGCTGAGCGCCACGACGGGCGCGCCGTTGCTGGCGGTCAACGACGTTCTCTATCACGATGCCGAACAGCGCGACCTGCAGGATGTCGTGACCTGTATTCGCGAGGGGGTGACGCTGGAGGGGGCGGGCCTTCGCCTGGACCAGAACGCAGAACGTTATCTGAAGCCGCCCGCCGAAATGAGCCGCCTGTTCGTGGATGCGCCGCAGGCCGTGGCGGAGACGCAGGACGTGCTGGCGCGGGTGGCGTTCGATCTGGGGGATCTGAGCTACAACTACCCCGAAGAGCCGGTGCCGCCGGGGATGACGGCGCAGGATCGTCTGGTCGAGCTGGTGGCGACCTACGAGGCGCGGAAATATCCGCAAGGCGTGCCGACGAAGGTGCGGGATATCCTCGACAAGGAATTGACCTTCATCGCCGCCAGCAAGCTGGCCCACTATTTCCTGACCATCCACGATATCGTCCGCTATGCGAACAAGAAGCGCATCCTCTGCCAAGGTCGCGGCTCAGCGGCGAACTCGGCCGTCTGTTATGTTTTGGGGATCACCTCGGTCGATCCCGGTGTGCACGATGTGCTGTTCGAACGATTCCTGTCGACGGATCGGAACGAGCCGCCAGACATAGACGTCGATTTCGAGCACGAGCGGCGCGAGGAGGTCATTCAGCACATCTATGAAAGATACGGTCGCCACCGGGCCGGCATCGCCGCGACCGTAATCCGCTACCGCCCACGCAGCGCCATCCGAGAGGTCGGAAAGGTCATGGGGCTGACCGAGGATGTGACGGCGCGACTGGCCGGAAGCCAATGGGGCAGTTTCGGATCGGACATTCCCGACCGTCATCTGGAGCAGGCCGGGCTTGAGGTCGGCAATCTGACAGTGACACGTGCCGTCGCCATGACCCGGCGGCTGCTGGAGTTTCCGCGACATCTGTCCCAGCACGTCGGCGGCTTTGTCCTGACCCAGGATCGGTTGGACGAACTGGTCCCTATCGGCAATGCGGCCATGCCGAACCGAACCTTCATCGAATGGGACAAAGACGACATCGACGCGCTGCGGCTGATGAAGGTCGATGTGCTGGCGCTCGGGATGCTGACCTGCATCCGAAAGGCGTTCGATCTGATCCACGATCAGGACGCTCAACGCTTGGAACTGGACTGCTTCGAAGAGGAAGATCCGGAGGTTTACCAAATGCTCCAAGAGGGTCGCTCTATCGGCGTCTTTCAGGTGGAGAGCCGAGCGCAGATCAACATGCTGCCGAGGCTGAGACCTGCCGAATTCTACGATCTTGCAATCCAGGTCGCGATCGTCCGGCCTGGGCCGATTCAAGGCAACATGGTCCATCCCTACCTTCGGAGACGCCAGGGCCTGGAGGAGCCCGACTACGCCGGACCCAAGCCCCCGCACGATCCCAACGAGTTGAAGGCTGTGCTTTGGAAGACTCTCGGTGTCCCCCTGTTTCAGGAACACGCGATGAAGGTGGCCATGGTCGCGGCCGAGTTCACATCCGGTGAGGCCAACGGCCTGCGCAAGGCGATGGGGACGTTCCGAGGCGACGGGACGCTTTGGAAATATGAGGAACGGATGGTCGGCCGCATGATCGAGCGCGGCTACGATCCAACATTCGCGCGCAACTGTTTCGAACAGATCAAGGGCTTCGGCTCCTACGGTTTTCCGGAAAGCCATGCCGTGTCGTTCGCCAAGCTGGTCTACATCTCGTCGTGGATCAAATGCCATCATCCGGCGGTGTTCGCCTGTGCGCTGCTGAACAGTCAGCCGATGGGGTTCTATGCGCCGGCGCAGCTGGTGCGGGATGCTCAGGAGAGTCCGCAGAAGGTCGAGGTGCGGGCGATCGATGTGAACCACAGCGTCTGGGACAACACGCTGGAACCTGGCGAGCGCGGGCTGGCGCTGCGGCTGGGCCTGCGTCAGATCGACGGGTTCAGGGAGGATTGGGCGAGGACACTGGCCGGGGCGCGTGACGCGCCCTTCACCGACGTCGAGGAGATGGCGCGACGGACCGGGCTGGAGGCGGCGGCGATGCGGAAACTGGCGGATGCGGATGCGTTTCGGTCGATCGGGCTGGACCGGCGCGAGGGGTTGTGGGCGGTCAGGCGGTTGCCGGACGATGAGCCGTTACCGCTGTTTCAAGCCGCGCGGGCGCGGGAGCTGGGCGCCGAGGCGGCGGCGAACCTGCCGCTGATGCCGCTGAAGGAACATGTCGCCACCGACTATCAGACGACGCGCCTGTCGCTGAAGGGGCATCCGATGGGGATGTTGCGGTCGGTGTTCCGGGCGGAGGGGGTGCTGAGCGCGGCAGAGGTCATGGCCCAAAAGCACGGGCGGCTGGTGCGCACGGCCGGGGTGGTGCTGGTGCGGCAAAGGCCGGGCACGGGCAACGCCATCTTCGTGACGATGGAGGACGAGACGGGGGTGGTGAACGCCCTGTTATGGGCGCGACTGTTCGAGACCTTTAGGCGCGAGGTGATGGCGGCGCGGCTGATGGAGGTGGAGGGCACGGTCGAGAAAAGTGTCGAGGGCGTGCTGCACATCATGGTGCGCAAGGTGGTGGACCGTTCGGCCGAACTGAGCCGGCTGTCTGAGGACTATGATCTGGAGGTCGAGCTGTCGCGAGCGGATGCGGTGAAATATCCGCAAGGTCCACGCAGCCCGACCGGCCGGCATCCGCGCGACGTCCGCATTCTGCCGGGGTCGCGCGACTTTCACTGAGGCGGGATCAGCCGATGGCGGGGACCGTCACGGGCGACCGCTTGCGGGTCAGGAAGAGGACCAGCAACAGGCCAAGGCCCGAGGCGACCGCCCCGGCCATGGAGACGGCAGGATAGCCCAGGCCGCCGGCGATGACCGCGCCGCCCACGGCCGCGCCGATGGCGTTGCCCAGGTTGAAGGCGCCGATGTTCATGGCCGAGGCCAGGTTGGGCGCGTCGCCGGCGGCGGCCATGACCCGCACCTGCAGCGGCGGCACCAGGGCGAAGCTGGCGATCCCCCAAAGGAAGACGAGGATCGAGGTTGGAACGGCGAAGGGCATGGCGAAGGCGAAGGCGACCAGGATGGCCGACAGCGAGGCCAGGGTCACGATCAGGGTGCGGTCGACCGACCTGTCCGCGAACTTGCCGCCCAGCCAGTTGCCCAGCGTCAGACCCAGGCCATAGGTGACGAGCATGGCGGTGACGAAGCCGAGCGAGGCGTGGGTCTGCTCGCGCAGGATCGGGGCGATATAGGTGAAGACCGTGAACATGGCGCTGGAGCCGATCACCGTCAGGGCCAGTGCCGCCAGCACAGGCCCTCGACCGAGGACGCGCAGTTCGGCGGCCACGTTTCCGCCCGTCGGGGCGGGCAGGTTGGGCAGGGTCAGGCGCAGGGCGGCCATGACCCCTACGCCGATGGCGGCGATGCCCCAGAAGCTGGCGCGCCAGCCCAGAGCGTCTCCGGCCCAGGTCGCCAGGGGCACGCCGACGACATTGGCGATGGTCAGGCCCATGAACATGGCCGCGACGGCGCCCGCCTGACGGTTCGGCGCGACCAAGCTGGCGGCTACGATCGAGCCGACGCCGAAGAAGGCCCCGTGGTTCAGCGAGGTGATGACCCGCGCGATCAGCAGCATCGAATAGTCGGTCGAGATCGCCGACAGCAGGTTGCCGACGGTGAAGATGGCGGCGAGGCCGATCAGCAGCGTCCGACGCGGCACGCGGCCGGTGGTCAGGATCATCAGGGGGGCGCCGAGCATGACGCCCAGGGCATAGGCGCTGATCAACAGGCCGGCCGTGGGAATGGAGACGCCCAGGTCGGTGGCGATGACGGGTAGCAGGCCCATCGGTGCGAACTCGGTCACGCCGATGCCGAAGGCGCCGGCCGCGAGGGCGAGAAGGGGAGGATTGAGTTTCATGGGGAGGAAATCTTCGAGGCTCAGACCAGCGGCGGGTTCAGGCGAGCGAACCCTTCCTGCTGGCGATAGGGGGTGTGGGGATAGGGCGGCAGGACATCGCTGGCGGCGTCGAGGACGGCGATCTGGCCGGGCGTCAGGCTCCAACCGACGGCGCCCAGGTTCTGGCGCAGCTGTTCTTCGTTGCGCGCGCCGATAATGACCGAGGAGATGGTCGGACGTTGCAGCAGCCAGTTGATGGCGATCTGGGGCACGGTCTTGCCGGTCTCTGTCGCAATGGCGTCCAGGGCATCGACGACGCGGTACAGGTGCTCGTCCTCGACGGGCGGGGCGAAGGCGGCGGTCTGGTGCAGGCGGCTGCCTTCGGGGATCGGCGCGTCGCGGCGGATCTTGCCGGTCAGGCGGCCCCAGCCCAGCGGGCTCCACACCAAGGCGCCGACGCCCTGGTCGGCGGCGAGCGGCATCAGGTCCGCCTCATAGGCGCGGCCGATCAGGGAATAATAGACCTGGTGGGCGACGAAGCGAGGGCGGGCGTCGCGCTCGGCGATCCCTTGCGCCTTCATCAATGCCCAGCCGGGATAGTTGGAGACGCCGGTGTAGCGGACCTTGCCCGAGGTCACGAGCGTGTCGAGCGTCGCCAGGAGTTCATCCGCCGGGGTCGAGGCGTCGAAGGCATGCAGTTGCAGCAGGTCGATATGGTCGGTGTCGAGGCGACGCAGGGCGCCCTCGACCGCGCCGATCAGTCGGCCGCGCGACACGCCCCAATTACCGGGACCGTCGCCGGTGGGCAGGCCGGTCTTGGTCGAGATCAGCACCTGATCGCGGCGGCCCTTAATGGCCTGGCCCAGCACCTGTTCAGAGGCGCCGTCGGAATAGACGTCTGCGGTGTCGAACAGATTGACCCCGGCTTCCAGGCAGATGTCGATCAGGCGGCGCGCCTCGTTGACGTCGCTGGTTCCCCAGGCCCCGAACAGGGGGCCTGAGCCGCCGAAGGTGCCCGTGCCGAAGCTGAGGACCGGCACACGCAGGCCCGATGCTCCAAGTTGACGATATTCCATGACTGTCCCCGTGGCGGCGTTCGTGTTCGGATGCACAGATGGACGCCGGCGTGCGGCGGCGGTAGGCAGGTGTCAGGCCAAACATTTTTGATCTGGGCGCAAAGATGCAGACGATGATCGGTGCGGATCGGGCGCGCGAGATGGAAGTCTTCGTCGCCGTGATCCAGAGCGGCAACTTTTCGGCGGCGGGGCGGGCGCTGGGTCTGACGCCCTCAGCCATCAGTCGAACCATCGACCGGATCGAGGCGCGTCTGGGCGTGCGATTGATGCTGCGCACGACGCGGGTGCTGACGCTGACGCCCGAGGGGCAGGCCTATCTGGGCGCCGCGCGACGGATTCTGACCGAGATGGACGACGCGGAGCAGGCGATCGCCGATCAGGGGGCGCCGCGCGGGCGGTTGAGGGTCAGCGCCTCCCTTGCCCACGGTCGCCAGCAGGTCGTGCCGCTGCTGGGCGAGTTCGTGCGCCGCTATCCGCATATTCTGGTCGACATCAATCTGACCGACGTGGTGGTCGATGTGGCGGCGGGGCAGGCGGATGTGGCGATCCGGTTCGGGCCGTTGGCCGACAGTCCGCTAACCGCTAGGCGACTGGGCGATACGGGACGCACCATCGTGGCGTCGCCTGACTATCTGGCGCAACGCGGTGTGCCGCGCGTGCCGGAGGACCTGCACGATCACGACTGCCTGAACTTCAACTTTCGGCGTCAGGAGCCGATCTGGCCGTTCCGCAGAGATGGGCGCGACTATGCGCTGACGGTGCGCGGATCGGTGGAAGCGAACAATGGCGAGACCCTGACGCAGTTGGCGCTGGCCGGCGTGGGGGTGACGCGCGTGGGGCATTTCAGCGTGGGCGACGCCATCGCCGAGGGGCGGCTGGTCCCGCTGCTGGAGGATTTCAATCCGGGGGACCGCGAGCCGATCCATGCGGTCTTCGTCGGCGGCGCAAACATGCCGGCGCGGGTGCGGGTGTTCGTCGACTATCTGGCCGAACGGCTGCGCTGAGGCGACCTCAAACGAAAATCGCCGGACGGGCGAACCGTCCGGCGATCTGCAAGATCAGACGTGAGGTGCGATCAGCGCTTGCCGAAGATCATGTCGCCCAGCTTGGCGAAGAAGCCCTTTTCCTCGGGCTTGGCGGCGGCTGGTGCGGCGGCGAGCTTTGGAGCCTCGACCGGCTTGGAAGCCGGAGCAGCGGCCGTGGGTGCGGGTGCGGTCACCGGCTTGGGCGCGGCGACCGGTTCTGCGGGCTTGGGTGCAGCGACAGTGGCGGCGGGTTTGGCGACCGGAGCGGCCTTGGGCGTTGCAGCCGGTTTCGGAGCGGCGGCCTTGGGCGCGGCGGCTTTCGGTGCAGCAGCCTTGGGTGCAGCAGCCTTCGGTGCGGCCGTCTTGGCGAAGGCGGCCTTGGGCGCCGCTTTCGGCGCGGCGGCCTTGGCGGCGACCGGAGCCTTGGCGGCCGGTGCGGCCTTCGGCTTGGCGGCGGCCTTGGGAACTACGGCTTTGGCGGCGGCGGGCTTGGGCGCTGCAGCCTTGGGTGTGACAGCCTTTGCTGCTGCAGGCTTGGGCGTCGCAGCGGGCTTGGTGACGGCCTTGGGCGCTGCGGTTTTCGCGGCGGCGGGCTTCACGGCGCTCGACTTCGGCGCGGCTTTAGGCTTGGAAGCGGCGGTCGCCGGCTTTGGCGACGCTGGTTTAGACGTAGACGGTGACTTGGCCATGTATTCCCCGACCCCTCGGTTTGATAAAAACGCGGCGGCGACGGGCAGACAACGCCGGATCGCTACGATTCGCCATATTACCGGTGTTTGAGAAATGTCCGAGTCCGCTCTTCAGATAATCGCACGGGGCCCCCGCGCCGCCGCAGAAGCCGCCGCCGAGGCAATCGACGCCGATCCCCGATTGGAAGGCGCGACCTATTCCATCCTGGAAGAGGATGAGGACAAGGGCGTGTGGCGCATCGACGCCTTCCCCACGACCGAGGACGAGGTCGAGGGACTGAAGGCCGTGCTGGCCGATCATCCGGTCACGGTCCTGGTCGAGAAGCTGGCGGACGCCGACTGGCTGGCCATGTCGCTGTCGGGCCTGCCGCCGGTCGAAGCCGGGCGGTTCTTCGTCTATGGCGCGCACGATCAGGGCAAGGTGCCCGAAGGCCGGGTGACGCTGAAGATCGACGCCGGCGCCGCCTTCGGCACGGGCCATCACGGCACGACGGTCGGCTGCCTGGAGGCGTTCGACACTCTGCTCAAAACCGAAACCTTCGAGAAGGTGCTGGACGTCGGTTGCGGCACGGGCGTGCTGGCGATCGCGGCGGCCAAGACGGGCACGCCCATAGCGGTCGGCACCGACATCGACGAGCCCTCGGCGCGGATCGCCAACGAGAACGCCGAGATCAACGACGCCAAATGCGACTTCTATTTCGCCGACGGCCTGAGCGATCCGCGCATCGCCCAGCACCTGCCGTACGATCTGGTGTTCGCCAATATCCTGGCCGCGCCCCTGGTCGAACTGGCGCCCGAGATCGGCGCCGCGCTGAAGACCGGCGGGGTCGCCATCCTGTCGGGGCTGCTGCGCACGCAGGAAGAGCGGGTGCTGGAGGCCTATCTGCCGCTGGGGTTCGTGGTCGAACAGACCATTCATCACGACGCCTGGAGCGCGCTGCAATTGCGCAAGGGCTGAGGGACAAGGACGATCATGCGCCAGACCTTCGATGAAACGACCGATCCGGCCTTTGGGGCCAAGCATCTGCCTCTGTTGCGCGCCGAGATGGCCAAGCAGGGGCTGGACGGCTTTCTGATCCCGCACGAGGACGAGCATCAGAACGAGTATCTGCCGGACGCCAACGAACGGCTGGCCTGGGCGACGGGCTTCACCGGTTCGGCCGGGGCGGCGGTGGTGTTCCAGGATCGGGCCAGCATGTTCACCGACGGCCGCTATACGGTTCAGGTGAAGGCCCAGACCGATCCGGCGCTGTTGGAGCGGCGCGATCTGACGGAGGTCGCCGCCTATCTGGAGACGGCGGCGAAGGGGGCGGTGATCGGTTACGATCCTCGCTTGCACAGCCCCGACGCCCTGGTCGCCTTCAAGGCGGCGGCGCAGAAGGCGGGGGCGACGCTGAAGGCCGTGGACGCCAATCCGCTGGACCTGGCCTGGGGCGCGGATCGTCCGGCCCAGCCGACAGCGCCCGTCGTTCCGCACGAAGATGTCTATTCCGGCGAGAGCCATGCGTCCAAGCGGGCGCGGATCGGCAAGGCCGTGGCCGACGCGGGCGCTGACGCCGTGGTGCTGACGGCGCCGATGTCGATCGCCTGGCTGTTCAATGTGCGCGGCGGGGACGTGATCCGTTCGCCGTTGCCCATCGGCCAGGCCGTATTGGCGGCGGACGGCAAGGCGCGACTGTTTCTGGATCCGGCCAAGGTGACGAACGCGCTGCCCGGCTGGCTGGGCGACGACGTTCGGATCGAGGCGACCGAGCAGTTGGCGGATGCTCTGGACGGGCTGTCGGGCCAGAAGGTCATGATCGATCCGTCGCTGTCCTCGGCCTGGTATTTCGACCGGCTGGAGAGCGCCGGGGCGACGGTGGTGCGGGCGATGGATCCCTGCGCCATTCCCCGCGCAGCCAAGAATGCGGTCGAGATCGAAGGCAGCCGCCAGGCGCATATTCGCGACGGCGCTGCGTTGAGCCGGTTCCTGCACTGGGTCGATACGGGGGTTCAGGAGACCTTGCCGAACGAGCGTGAGGTGGTCGAGGCGCTGGAGCGGTTCCGCGAGGAGACCGGGGCGCTGAAGGACCTGAGTTTCGACACCATCGCCGGGGCCGGGCCAAACGGGGCGTTGCCGCATTACAAGCCGGTCGGCGCCACGATCCGCAACGTCGAGAAGGGCTCGCTGCTGCTGGTGGACGGCGGGGGCCAGTATCTGGACGGCACGACCGACGTGACGCGCACCATGGCGGTGGGCGAGCCGACGGCGGACCAGCGTCACAAGTTCACCCTGGTGCTGAAGGCGCATATCGCCATGGCGACGATCCGCTTCCCGGCGGGGACCAGCGGCATGGCGCTGGACGCCATCGCGCGGGCCCCGATGTGGGCGGCGGGGCTGGATTACGATCACGGCACCGGCCACGGCGTGGGTTCGTATCTGGGTGTGCACGAGGGGCCGCAGCGGATCGCCAAATGGGGCACGGCACAGCCGCTGCTGGAGGGGATGATCCTGTCCAACGAGCCGGGCTATTACCGCGAAGGCCATTGGGGCATCCGCATCGAGACCCTGCAGGTGGTGACGCCGGCCGTGGTTCCCGAAGGCGGCGAGCGACCGATGCACGGGTTCGAACAGCTGACGTTCGCGCCCATCGATCGCAAGCTGATCGCGGTCGGGATGCTGACGCCGGACGAGCGGGCCTATGTGGACGCCTATCACGCCGAGACCCTGGCCAAGGTCGGGCCGTTGATGGATGGCGAGGCCAAGGCCTGGCTGGAACGGGCTTGCGCTCCGCTTTAGGCATCCGGTTCGGCTGACGGCTTGGGCTTTTCGGTCGGACAGTGCCGCATGTGGGTGACGGGGCAGGGCAGGTCGGCGAGCGCCGCCCTGGTCGCCTCGTAGCCCGTGGCGACGGGGCCGTCGTAGGTCTTCCAGTCGCGGATGTCGGTGCTGTCCAGCCGGGGCAGGATCAGGACGTCGGCGTCGGCGCGCGACTGCTCCATTTCGGCGTCGGTGGTGATGGTGGCCGAGCGCATCAGGATCGAGACGATGGGCGGGCCGGCCTTCCAGGCGCCCGACAGGATCCATTTCCACCAGGACGGCGGGTTCTCCAGCGAGCGGGCGTCGACGCCGCGCGTCTGGGACATGTCCACGCCGATGATCGGGCCGCTGTTCAGCTGGCGCATCACGCTGGTGGGGAAGTTCTTCAGCACGGCGCCGTCCACCAGCACCTGACCGTCGATGACGACGGGCGGCAGGACGCCGGGAATGGCGATCGAGGCGCGCATGGCGCGGCGCATCAGGCCGGTGCGATGCACCTCGATCCGACCCGAGGTCAGATTGGACGAGACGGCGAAGAAGGGCAGAGCCAGGTCCGCCAGATCGATGTCGCCATAGGCCCGCTCCAGCAGGCCGGCGACCTTGCGGGCGCGCGACATGGCGATGATCGGCACCGCCAGGTCCGACAGCGGGTCGGAATCGACGAAGGCGCGGCGGATCTCGAAATCCAGCCGTTCGGAACTCCAGCCCAGAGCGGGACCGGCGGCGACGACCGCGCCCATCGACGATCCGCCGGCGAAGTCGATGGGGACCTTGGCCTCTTCCAGCGCCTTGATCGCGCCGATGTGGCAATAGGCGCGCGCGCCGCCGCCCGACAGGACAAGGCCGATGGAGGCGCCGGTGACGACGCGGGCGATGCGTTCGGCGTCGCCGGCCTGGCCCTCGACGCAGTGGAACCAGCGGTCGGGCTGCAGCGCATCCAGCCAGACACGGGTGTTGGCCGGGTGATGCATGCGCGGGTCGCGCAGCAGGATCAGGTCGGTCAGCCGGCGTCCGTCGCCGAAACCGTTGCGACGCGGCACGGCGGACGGCGGCGCCAGAAGCCCGCTGCCGACGATGAACATCCGGTCCACCTGGCGCGCGCACAGATTGGCCCAGGTCGGCTGATCCTGTTCGGCGACATAGAGGACATAGTCGTGGTCGCCCTCGACGCGGTTGAACCAGTCCAGCGCCGAACTGAGGGCCGACTGATCGATGACCTGGCAGGTGAAGCCCATGGCCTGGATGGCGGCGGCGACGCGCTCGACGAAGGCGCGGATCGGGCGGGGGCGGGCCGAGACGAAACCGAAGACGCTGGGCTCCGACGCGCCGGCGGTGCGTTCGCGGGCGCGGTGGATCATCAGGCGCGATAGCTCGACCATCAGATCCGGCTCGGTGCGGGCGGCCTCGAAGAAGGCCTCGCGCGGCAGGGCCAGGATCTCGCTGTCCCTCAGGGCGACGACGGTGGCGGTGTGGGGCGTGCCGGCCAGCATGGCCATCTCGCCCACCGGCTCGCCCGTCTTGACCACGCCCAGCAGATGGGCGGGCTGGTCCGCCTCCATCCGAAAGACGCCCAGACGACCCGAGCGGACCAGATACAGCGTGTCGGCCGGGTCGCCCTCGGAAAACAGCGGCTCGCCCCCGGTCAGGGCGAACCAGCTGGCCCGGTCGATCATCCGACCTTCGAAAATGCGCGCGAGCGATGCCGCCAGCGTGTCGGGACGAAGCGTGGCCATGATGGGGTTGTAGGCGAGATTCCAGCGCGGGTGAAACGGGTGTTTGGACGTGCGAAGGCGCCTTCGCGCTTTCGCAGCGAAGTTGGTGGAGGGCTGGGCGGAGCGCCGGGCCTTCGCCCGGAGTGTCAGTTTGTAAGTACCGTTTCGACGAAGGGTATGACGCCCCGCGCGGAAGGTTGGCCTGCAAGCTCGGGGCGTCGAGCGGTGGCGGTCTTATCGCCTAACCCCATAAGCCTGCGACGGGTCGGCGGGGTCTGCGAACCCCGTCCCGAGTGCGATCGAGTATCCCCCCCATCGACAGAGACGCCTTCGCAGCAGCTTGCCCCGCAGCGCCTGGTCGAGCCTTCGCGCGGCAGGGGGCGTCCCAGGCGCTGCGGGGCAAGCTGCTGCGAAGGCGTCTCTGTCGATGGTCGGCGGCGGTGGCGGGGGTGGAAACGCCTCGGTGAACGGGGCCGGCAGCGCCGGCGGTGCGGGTGCGACCTTCGGTGCAGGCGGTGGCGGAGGTGGCGCAGGCCTGACCGTCGGCGGCCTGGGCGGTCCAGGCGCTGCGGGCGCCGTTCGCATCACGGCCGTCGGATGAGCCGGCGGCGACATCCGGCCGAGCCGGTCGAAGTGCTGGAGGCCGAGGCGTGGGAAGCGCCCGACAGCCTCAGCGACGGCGAATGGCGCGCCCAGTCCGGCTGGGACGGGCGCTGCGTCGTGGAAACCTATGACAAGGAGGACGAACAATGACCCGACCGACGATTGAGCCGCTGGCGGAAGGGCGCTGGCTGTTTCGTCGGCTCTACGCCTTCGCCGTCAGCGCAGGGTTGTGGGTGCTGCTGATGCGAACGGTCGGGCGCATGCCGCCCGAGATGCTGCCGAAGATGACGGACGGGCTGATGGGGCTGCTAGCCCTGATCCTGGTCCTCTATCTGGTGGCGCCCACCGCCCAGCAACTGGTCGCCCTGATCGCCAACGCCCGCCTGAAGATCACGGGAGGCCGGCCATGAGCTTTCGGCTGTCCAGCCGGTCGCGCACGCGGCTTGAGGGCGTGCACCCGGCGCTGACGGCGGTGGTCGAGGCGGCCATCGTCCGCACGCCCGTGGACTTCATGATCACGGAAGGGGTGCGCACGGCCGCCCGTCAGGCGGCGCTAGTCAAGGCCGGGGCCAGCCGCACGACGCGCTCGCGCCACCTGACCGGCCATGCCGTCGATGTCGCCGCACTGGTTGACGGGCAGGTGCGGTGGGACTGGCCGCTGTACGGCCGGATCGCCGAGGCGTTCAAGGCGGCGGCGCTCGACCTGAAAACCCCTCTGATCTGGGGCGGCGATTGGAAGACGCTGCGCGACGGCCCGCATTTCGAGCTGGATCGAAAGGCCTTTCCATGAGCGCGGGCTCGATCCTGCGCGCGCTGACGCCCCTGGGCTGGCTGGCGACGGGCGCTGTTGCCTTGGTGCTGGGGTTCGCCCTGTTGGGCGGGCTCGGTTTTCGCTGGGATCCGCTGAACCTTCAGCAGAAGCGTTTGGCGGCCGCTAGGTCTCAGGCGCGCGACGCCGCCTCGTCGGCCCAGGCGCAAGCCGAAGCCCGGCGCATCGAGACAGCAGGCGCGGCGGCTCAGGCCAAACGCGTCGATCACTATCAACACACAACGACGGCGGTCGAGCGGGCGACCGCGACCGCCGTCGCACAGGCCAGGAGCGCCGATGACGCCGACCATCCCTTGGAAGACCGCCGCGCTGATCGTCTGCGCGGCCATGATGACGAACTGTGCCGCCTCGCCCCCGATCTCGACGGCTGCGCCGGCGCGGCTGACGTTGCCGGAAGCGGCGAAGCGGCCGTGCGCCTTGGCGGTCCTGCCGGCTGAGCCCACGGCCGGCGATCTGGACGCGGCCTATGTGCTGCGCGGCGCCCAGATCGTCGCCTGCGACGCAGCGCGGCGTCTGGCGGTCGAGACGCTGCTGGCCGAACGGGCGATGCAGGACGCGCAATATGGCCTGAAGCGTCAGCCGGACTGACGCCCTGCAAAAACGACTCGGCAACTTCTGCCGCCCGAGGGGCAGGCTTGCCGGGTCGTCTCGCCGAACGTCGGCATAAGTTCAATGAAAACAATCGAGGCGCCTTGCTGTCGCCCCGTTTCGGGCTGGCCCCACCCTTGCTCTTAGAGAGACCGAGCAAAACGCTCCTGGCGCTAAAATGGCGCCGGACATCACACGAAGTGAACAGGAAAGCCAAAATGGCTACGAGCATCAATACGAACTACGGCGCAGCTGTCGCCCTGCAGAACCTCAATGCGACCAACGCTATGTTGGAGCGCACGCAAAACCGTGTCAGCACGGGCCTGAAAGTGGGCTCGGCCAAGGACAACGGCGCGATCTACGCCATCGCGACGACCCAGCGCGCCAACATGGGCGCCATGGATGCGGTCCGGAATTCGCTTCAGCGCGGACAGTCGATCGTCGATGTGGCCCTGGCCGCAGGCGACACCATCACCGCCGCCCTGGAAGAAATGAAATCGCTGGCGGTCAGCATCCAGTCTTCGGTCGCCGGATCGGCCGCTGAAACCTCGTATCTGACCGATTTCAACGCCTTGGGTAAGGAAATCGATGCGGCGCTGAAGGGTGCGACCTTCGACGGCGTCAATCTGTGGAATACTACCACAGCGACGGCCATCACCACCAATGTGAGCGGCGGGACCTATCAGATTGGCTTCGGCACGGTCGATAAGGCCGCCGCCGCCTCCGTCGTGGCTGTCTCGGCGGGCACCGCTGCCCGCGCTGGCGCAACGACCACCATTGTCGACGCCGCCATCACGACGATCACCGCCGATCTGGCGACCATTGGCACCCAGTCGAAGTCGGTCGGTCGTCAGATGACCTTCCTCAACAAGCTGCAAGACTCCACCGAAGCCGGTATCGGCAATCTGGTGGACGCCGACCTGGCCAAGGAAAGCGCCAAGCTGACCGCCCTGCAAACCAAGCAACAGCTGGGCGTACAGGCGCTGTCGATCGCCAATCAGGGCAGCTCGATCCTGCTGAGCCTGTTCCGCAACTAAGCCCTCAGGGCTGAACGCTTCGCCTTTCGCCGCGCGGTCACGCGCCGCGGGCGCCGACAGAACTCGCCGCGCACTCGGCAAATCTTGCCTGGTGCGTGGGCCAGCCCGGCAGCACTTGCCGGGTCGGAAGGAGGGTCAATCAAAGGTAAACAAGTAAAAACAGTTAGTTATCGCAAATTGTGCGTGCCTAAAATGGCCCGGCAATTGCTTCTTACCTACCGAGCAAAAAGCTCCCCGCGGCAAAATGCCGTTGGAAATCACTGAAGTGAAAAAGGAACAGCCAAAATGGCTACCAGCATCAACACGAACTACGGCGCCGCAGTCGCTCTGCAGAGCTTGAACAAGACCAGCGCCCAGCTGGAGACGACCCAGAACCGGATCAGCACCGGGATGAAGGTCTCCTCGGCCAAGGACAATGGCGCCATCTTCGCCATCGCCACCCAGCAGCGCGCGAACGCCGCCTCGCAAGACGCCACGCGCAACACGCTGCAACGCAGTCAATCGATCACCGATGTGGCCCTGGCTGCCGGCGACACCATCACTTCCGCCTTGGAAGAGATGAAGTCGCTTGCCGTCAGCATCCAGTCTTCGGTGGCCGGTTCGGACGCGGAAGTCGCCTATCTTAAAGACTTCAACGCTCTGGGTACGGAAATCGCCTCGGCGGTCTCCGGCGCCTCGTTCGATGGGGCCAACAGCTTGACGACACCCTTGGGCGTCGCGGCCGTCACCGGCCTGACCGGCGGCGCGGTCGCTCGCGCCGCCGCCACGACGACTGCAGTCGACACGGCCATCAGCACGGTCACGTCGTCGCTGGCCACGCTGGGCACCCAGTCCAAGTCGCTGGGTCGTCAGATCACCTTCGTCAACAAGCTGCAGGACGCCATGGAGGCCGGTGTCGGCAACCTGGTCGATGCGGATCTGGCCAAGGAAAGCGCCAAGCTGACCGCCCTGCAAACCAAGCAACAGCTGGGCGTGCAGGCGCTGTCGATCGCCAATCAGGGCAGCTCGATCCTGCTGAGCCTGTTCCGCTAAGGCCGAAGGCCAGACCGCTAAGGCGGTCTGGCCAAAGCCGCACCTGATCGGTCGTCGGTTTCCGGCGGCCGGACCTGAGCAAAATGCTCACCCCGGCAAAATGCCAGGGGATCTCACGAAGTGAAAAAGGAGGGCTAGAAATGCCCAGCATCAACACGAACTACGGCGCTGCCGTCGCCCTGCAAAGCCTGAACAAGACCAGCGCCCAGCTGGAAACGACCCAGAACCGCATCAGCACCGGGATGAAGGTCTCCTCGGCCAAGGACAATGGCGCCATCTTCGCCATCGCCACGCAACAACGCGCCAACGCCGCCTCGCAAGATGCGGTTCGCAGCTCGCTGCAACGTGGTCAGTCCATCGTCGACGTGGCCCTGGCTGCCGGCGACACCATCACTTCCGCTTTGGAAGAGATGAAGTCGCTTGCGGTGAACATCGCCTCGTCCACCGGTTCGGCGAAAACGGCATACGAGGCCGATTTCACCGCCCTGGGCAAGGAAATCAACAGCGCGCTGTCCGGCGCCACTTTTGACGGGGTCAACCTGTTGAATACGGCGGCGGGCACGACGACCGATCTTCAGACGGGTTCGGGCACCTATCGCCTGGGTACGACTGCGGCCGTCAGCGCCAACACGCAGTTGGCGATGTTCACGGCGGGAACGCCCGATGTCGCCAACTACACCTCCGCGAACGTCGATCTGGCGATCACGGGCGTGACCAGCGCTCTGGCCACCCTGGGCACCCAGTCCAAGTCGGTCGGCCGTCAGGTCACCTTCGTCAACAAGCTTCAGGACGCGATGGAAGCTGGCGTGGGCAATCTGGTGGACGCTGATCTGGCCAAGGAAAGCGCCAAGTTGACCGCCCTGCAAACCAAGCAACAGCTGGGTGTACAGGCGCTGTCGATCGCCAACCAAGGCAGCTCGATCCTGCTGAGCCTCTTCCGCTAAGGCCCGGAGACCCGGCCGTCTCGGCGGCTGGGTCGTGGCCTTGAACCCCGAGCAAAATGCTCCCGTCGGCAAAAGGCCGACGGACCTCACGAAGTGAAAAGGAGGGCTAGAAATGCCCAGCATCAATACGAACTACGGCGCCGCAGTCGCTCTGCAGAGCCTGAACAAGACCAGCCAACAGCTGGAAACGACCCAGAACCGGATCAGCACCGGGATGAAGGTTTCTTCGGCCAAGGACAATGGCGCCATCTTCGCCATCGCCACGCAACAGCGCGCCAACGCTGGTGCTCAAGACGCGGTCCGCAACTCCTTGCAGCGTGCTCAATCCATCGTCGATGTGGCTCTGGCCGCCGGCGATACGATCACGTCCGCTCTGGAGGAGCAGAAGGCCTTGGCGGTGAACATCGCCTCGTCCACCGGTTCGGCGCAGACGGCCTACCTGGCCGACTACAACGCTCTGGGAACCGAAATCGCGAGCGCCCTGTCGGGTGCGAGCTTTGACGGCGCCAATCTGTTCGCAGCGACCTCGGCGACGGGAGCGATCACGGCGCAGACCGCGCCTGGATCGACCTACACTCTGAAGGCGGCAAGTGCGGCCGCAACGACCGTGGCGACCACGACGACGGCTGCCGCCGCCGACGCGGCGGGACTGTCGGCGACTGTGGATGGGGCCATCACGGCCTTCACCACGGTGCTGGCCGATCTCGGCACCAAGTCGAAGTCGCTGGGACGCAGCATCACCTTCGTCAACAAGCTGCAGGACGCCATGGAGGCCGGTGTCGGCAACCTGGTCGATGCAGATCTGGCCAAGGAAAGCGCCAAGCTGACGGCTCTGCAAACCAAGCAACAACTGGGTGTGCAGGCGCTGTCGATCGCCAACCAAGGCAGCTCGATCCTGCTGAGCCTCTTCCGCTAAAGCCCGGAGACCACGCCGCTTTGGCGGCTGGGTCGTGGCCTTGAACCCCCGAGCAAAATGCTCCCGTCGCCAAAATGGCGGCGGATCTCACGAAGTGAAAAAGGAACGCCAAAATGGCTACCAGCATCAATACGAACTACGGCGCCGCAGTCGCTCTGCAGAGCCTGAACAAGACCAGCCAACAGCTGGAAACGACCCAAAACCGGATCAGCACCGGGATGAAGGTGTCGTCGGCGAAGGACAACGGAGCGATCTTCGCGATCGCAACGTCGCAACGCGCCACCGCCGCCTCGCAGGACGCCGTTCGCGCCGGCCTGCAACGCACCCAGTCGATCACCGACGTGGCCTTGGCCGCCGGTGACAGCATCACTTCGGCGCTTGAAGAGATGAAGTCGCTTGCGGTGAACATCGCCTCGTCGACCGGCTCGGCGCAAACGGCTTATCTGGCCGACTTCAACGCCTTGGGGACCGAGATTGGCTCTGCCATCACCGGCGCCTCGTTCGACAGTGTCAACAGCCTGACGACGCCGTTGGCCAGCCTGTCCACCTTGACGGCCGGCAACCTTGCCGCTGGCGCCGCCACCTCTGCTGCGGTGGATACGGCCATCGGCACCGTCACCGGCGCCCTGGCCACGCTGGGCACCCAGTCCAAGTCGCTGGGTCGTCAGATCACCTTCGTCAACAAGCTTCAGGACGCTCTTGAAGCCGGCGTGGGCAATCTGGTGGACGCCGACCTGGCCAAGGAAAGCGCCAAGCTGACGGCTCTGCAAACCAAGCAACAGCTGGGTGTGCAGGCGCTGTCGATCGCCAATCAGGGCAGCTCGATCCTGCTGGGCCTGTTCCGCTAAGACGCGCGGCCGGAGCGGTCTCACGACCGCTCCGGCTGATCGTTCTTTTCTTTAGAGGGCGTGGGTCAACCCGCGCATGGAGCCATGACAGACAATGTTGCGAGATCAGTAAGCGTACCCCAGCCGAACCCAATCATCGCTGTTGCAGCCAACCCGTCGGTCTCGCCGACGCCGCGAAACGACAACAACGACGCCAGCCGCTTCCGGCTGACGATCGAGTCGTTGGGTGGCAACCGCTTTGTCTACAAGGTTCTGGACCGGGTGACGGGGGAGGTGATCCGTCAGCTGCCGCGTGAAGACGTCGAAAAGCTGCATAGCGATCCGACGTATCGCGGAGGAAGATTGGTCGACACCGCCGTCTGAAAGCGGTCGTCGCCCCGATTATCCAGCGCCGCCGGCTCGCCGGACGGCGCAATCATGGTTTCGACGCCGTTAACCATGTGATTACGACTCATGGTTAATCCTGTACCCAACAGAACGTTCGGGGGCTTGAAGCCGTGACCACCAGCATCCACACCAACACCTCGGCGATGATCGCCCTGCAGAATCTGAACCGCACCAACGACCAGTTGGCGTCGACGCAGAGCCGGGTGAACACGGGACTGAAGGTTCAGGGCGCCAGAGACAACGCCGCCGTCTGGGCGGTCGCCCAGGGACAGCGTGCGGATCGTGGTTCGCTGGAGGCTGTCGCCACCAGCCTGAACCGCGCCACTTCGATCGCGGACGTTTCGCTGGCGGCGGGCGAACAGATCTCGGACCTGCTGATCGAGTTGAAGGGCAAGGCCACAGCCGCTTCCGACGAGAGCGCCACCTTGGCGATGCGGACCTCCTACAACGACGAGTTCCAGGCGCTGCTGAAGTCGATCCAGTCGTTCGCGGACAATGCGATCTTCGACGGATCGAACATCCTGGACGGCTCTGCAACGGCGGGCATCAACTTCTTGGCCAGCGCCGACGGCGCCGAAACCATCACCCTGAACCGTCAAGACCTGACGCTGGCGGGGCTGGGCCTGAGCACGACGCCGGCGGCGCCGGACCTGTTGACCAAGGCCAAGGCGGATGACGCCCTGACGCGGATCAACACCGCCATCTCCACCAGCACGGCGCGTCTGGCCGAACTGGGCGCCCAATCCAAGCAGATCGAGCGCCACACCACCTATGTCGGCAAACTGTCGGACGCGCTGGAGGCCGGCATCGGCAATCTGGTGGACGCCGACCTGGCCAAGGAAAGCGCGCGCCTTCAAGCCTTGCAGGTTCAGCAACAGCTTGGCGTCCAGGCCCTGTCGATCGCCAACCAGGCGCCGCAGATCATCCTGTCGCTCTTCAAGGGCTGATCGCACAGCTTAACGGTTCGTTATCGGGCGCAGGCGCACGATAGGATCGGAGCCGTCTGAATGATCAACAACAGCTATCTGCTGGGTCTGTACGGGGTGACGACGGACACGTCGTCGTCGCTGATCGGTGCGAGCACGGCGGCGAAAACCAAGAAGACGCAGCCGACCGCGCCATGGTCTTCCACCGCGACGCCGGCGAAGGCCAGCGACATGGTGCGCGCGGCCCTGGGCGGCCGCCGCCTGATCGACGAGGGCGCCGTCAGCCTGGATCTGGCCGGCGCCTCCAGCGACTACCGCAAGATGTTCGCCCTGTATCAGGGCCTCAACACGCTCAGCGCCCTGGCCGACCGGGCCGGGGTCAAGGGTCTCACCGCGTCCGAAGCAGCCCTGCTGTCCAAACGGTTCGGCGAAGGCATGGCCGAGATGTCCACCTATCTCAGCACCGCCAGCTTCGAGGACATGCGGCTGGTTCAGGGCGTGGCCCAGACCTCGGTCAAGAGCACCTATGCGCTGGAACGGGCGCCGACGAGCTTCCTCACCGCGCCGCTGCATGACGGTGACCCGACGGCGACGGTCAAGGCGTTCGAGGGCGACGTGAAGTTCTCCATGACGGTCAAGACCGCGGCGGGAACCCAGGCGGTCGAGATGGACCTGTCCGAGATGGGCGCAACCGATCGGTCGATGGGCAATGTCATCGCCTATATGAACGGCAAACTGGAAGACGCGGGCGTCGCGACGCGCATGGGCGTCCAGATGATCCCGGCTGAACCCAAGACAATCAAGAGCGGCGCCAAGACCATCACCCTGCCAGCCGGGCCGGATCAATGGGCGCTGAAGGTCAATGGCGGAACCGGCGAGGCGATCAGCTTCCAGGCCGTCGACACCTCCGACGCCGTCTATGTGACACAGGGCGTCGGCAAGACCGGCACGGCGGGCCAGCTGCTCAAATTCCAGACTGAGGGCGGCGCCGCGCCCGCCGCGCAACAGGGCGTGGACGATCCGTTCTGGGTCGAGGGCCGGGTGGGGCACACCAACCTGCCTGATGGTGTCGCGGCTGTTCGAGCCAGCGCCGTCGCGCCCGACGGCTCAGTTTGGGTCGTCGCCGATCTGACGGCCGGCGAGGGGGACCAGCCGATCAAGGGCGCGCGCGACGTCGCCCTGATGAAATACGATTCCGCCGGCAATCTGATGCAGACCAAGTTGCTGGGAGCCGCATCCAGCGCAAACGGCTTCTCCATCGCCATCGACGATGACGGCAGGGTCGCCCTGGCCGGGTCCGTGACCGGCGCGCTGGAGCCGGGCAAGAGCGGCGACAACGCCGCCACCGCCGACAGTTTCGTCACTGTGTTCGACAACTCCGGCAAGGAGCTGTGGACCCAGCGTCGCGGTGCAAAGGCGGCCGATGAGGCGACCGAGGTTCGGTTCGGCGCAGACGGGATGGTCTATGTCGCGGGCCGTTCGAAATCCGCCATGCCGGGAAACGCAGCCTTAGGCGGCTGGGATTCCTATCTCCAGACCTTCCAGGAGAAGCCGATCAAGATCAACGGCCCGGACGTCGGCGTGAATGTCTCGACTCTTCAGTTCGGCAGCGCCGGAGACGATTCCGTCCAGGCCATGACGGTATCGGGCAACGATCTCTATACTGCGGGCGTCGAGAACGGGAAGGCGGTCGTGCGCCGCTTCACTCTGGACGCGCAGGGCGTGCCGACCCTGGCCTCCAGCCGCGACCTTGGCTACGCCAGCGGCGCCATAGCTGGTATTTCCGTCGAGAACGGCAAGGTCGTGGTGACGGGCCATACCGAGAACGCGGCTTTGGATATCGGCACGGTGACGAACGCCCATGCGGGCGGCAGCGACGTCTTCATCGCCACCCTGTCCGATGATCTTCAAGCCTCGGGCGATGACCGCCTGACCTATTTCGGCGGGGCGGGCGCGGACACCGCCGCGGATGTCGCCATCAAGGACGGCAAGGTCTGGATCACCGGCACGAACCGGGCCGAGGGCGCCGGCAAGGACGATCCCACCTCGGGCTATCTGGCCCAGATCGATCTCGCCACGGGTGCGGTCCAATCCAACCGGACCTGGCGCGCCGACGGCGACCAGGCCAAGCCGACCAGCCTCAGCATCGCCTCGGGCGGCGCCAGCGTGCTGGACCGGCTGGGCCTACCGCAAGGGCAGATCATGCAGGCGGATTCCAAACTGCTGACCGTCGCCACCTCGGCGCGGGTCGGGGATCAGTTCTCGATCACCCCTGCCGCCGGCGGTCGCGCCGTCACCGTTACTATCGACGCCAAGGACACGCTGGAGAGCCTGGCCAAGAAGATCAACGCCGCCTCGGGCCGCCAGTTGGAAGCCAAGGTCGTCACTGATCTGAAGGCCAGGCCTGTCGTCCAACGCCTGGAGATCAAGACGGCGGCGAACAAGGACGGCGCCATCATCTCTTCCGGGGCCGTCGGCAAGGATGCGCTCGGCGCGTTGGGCCTGACGTCCGGCTTCGTCGGCCCGGTCAAGCCGGACAAGGACGCGACCAAGACCTATGGGTTGAACCTGTCGAACAAGCTGAGCCTTAACGACCCGGCGGCGATCAAGGCGGCGATCGAATCGCTGGCTCAGGCCATGACGGCGGTGCGATCCTCATACCGGTCGCTGGCTCCCTCGACAGGCGGCATCACCAACACCCAAACCGGCAACGGCTCCTCGACCAGCTATCAGCAGACGCAGTTGGCCAATTATCAGGCTGCGCTGAACCGCCTTCTCGCCTGATCGCCGTCATGGCCGTCCTTCGCGGTTGACGCCCGGCGCCCGGTCGGAGTTATTGACCTCCTCATCCGCGAAAGCCCCTTCATGGCCCTTCCGAAAGACAACCGCGTCATCATCGTGGTCGGCGCTGGTCTGGTGATCATCGCCGCCGTCGTGCTGGCCCTGATCTTCACCGGCGGCGGCGACAAGACGCCGGAGGATTCGCCTGCGTCCAAGGGCGGGCTGGTGGTCAATCTAGCCGACGCCCCCTCGCTGGAGCCGACGCGCGAGCTGCGCTGCTTCGTCGATGGTCAGTTCGTCGGTATGGCGACCCTGGCCGTCTGCGCCCAACGCAACGGCCTGGCGACCGACGCCCTTGACGTAGGTCTGGACGCCACGGGCGCCCTGGCCGCTGCGCCCACCGCTGCCTTCGCTCCGCCGCCGGAACTGCCGGCCGTCGAGATGGTCGAGACCGCGCCGCCGGCCTATGTCGACCAGACCCCAGCGCCCCGACCTACGCCGGTCGCCAACGGCAGTCCCTGCCTGCGCCACAGCGGTTCGGACTGGCGCACCCTATCGCCGAACATGAGCCTGAACGCCTGCGTTCAGGCCCTGTATTCGGGAACCTGCGTCGGGCCGGGCGACGCCCAGTACGGCCGTTGGGGCGACACGACGCTGCGTCTGGTGCCGCGCCGGGTGGAACAGTCGGGCGACAACTCACGTTTCCGCACTCTGGCGGAGCAGGATCGCAACTGCCAATTTCCCGGGATGAACTGATGCGTCTTGTCGTTCTCGCCGCCCTCGCTGGAACGGCCCTTCTGGGCGCCTGCTCCAACGAGCCCAAGTACGAGTTCGCCGAGGGCGCCTGCTATTTCGTGGCGACGCCGGACAATGCGCCGCCGCGTCTACAGAAGATCGCTGATGATCAGCCCCAGCTGGAACAGTGCGCGGCGCGCCTGGAAGAGATGCGTCTGCGCTTCCTGCGCATGGGCGGCTCGAACCAGGAACTCGCGGGCGCCTATCAGGGCCGGTTCATCTTCATCGACCGCGAGGGGGTCAAGATCGGCAAGAGCCTGAACGGCAGCCGCTTCTTCGCCATGGCCCGCACCGGGGACGGCCGTCTGGCCATCCCCGGCGCCATCCAGCGCGACGAGACCGGCCGTCCCATCGCCATCGCGGCGGACCCCGCCGCCAAGTAAGACTTGCGTGACGTGAACAAAGATGGAACATTCGGTTAACGATTATCCACCGTTTTGGCGGGTCGGATGTCGAAAGCGGCTGGCGGTGACGCGTCGCCCCGGTCAGACATCGGACTGAATTGAAGGGGCGGGCGAGGGACTCGTCGCTCCACACGAGAAGGAAGTTTCCATGGCGGGCAGCGTCAACAAGGTCATTCTGGTCGGCAACCTGGGTCGCGACCCCGAAATCCGGTCCATGCCGAACGGCGACCGTATCGCCAACCTGTCGATCGCGACCTCGGAAACCTGGCGCGACAAGTCCTCGGGCGAGCGCAAGGAAAAGACCGAGTGGCACCGCGTCGTCATCTTCAACGACAACATCGTCAAGGTGGTCGAGAACTATGTGAAGAAGGGCTCGACCGTCTATATCGAGGGCGCGCTCCAGACCCGCAAATGGACTGACCAGCAAGGCGTCGAGAAATATTCGACCGAGATCGTGGTCAGCCGCTTCAAGGGTGAACTGACCATGCTGGGCGGCCGTTCGGAAGGCGGATCGCAAGGCGGCGGCTATGCCGGCGGCGGTGGTGGTCGCGGCGACGACGACTATTCCTCGGGCTTCTCCACCGGCGGCGCCAACAAGCCGAGCGGCCCCAAGGAAAGCTACGACCTGAACGACGACATTCCGTTCTAAGGCCGATTCGAAACGAATATGGGGCGGGGGCCTTACAGCTATCGTGAGGATCCCGCCGTTCCGGCCTTCCCGGACGACCGGCCCCTGGTTCTGTTCGACGGCGATTGCGCGCTCTGCTCGGGCTCGGCGCGCAAGATCCTGAAGCACGACCGGGCGGGGCGCATCCGTCTGGCGCCGACGCAGTCGCCTTTGGGGCGGGCGCTTTTGGTCCACTACGGCGTTGATCCCCACGATCCCTATACGATGCTGCTGATCCAGGACGGTGTGGCGCGACAGCGCTCGGACGGCGTCCTGGGGATCGCGGCCCTGCTGCCGCCGCCCTACCGTCTGGCGGTCGGCGGGCGGATCGTGCCGAGGATCGTGCGCGACACCCTCTATGATTTCATCGCGCGTCGTCGTCGCCGGTTTCCCGGCGCGACCTGGTGCGCCACGCCCCCGCAAGGGGTGGATCTGACGGACCGGGTGCTGGGATGAGCGGACGTGTGCTGGTGCTGGGCGCCAACGGCTTCATCGGCTCGCACGTCGCTGCGGCCCTGTCGTCTGCGGGCTGGTCCGTGCGCGCTGGCGCGCGGCGCATCGCCGAACCGTCCCGTCGCGCGCCGACGTTCGACTGGGTCGTCGCCGACTTCGCCAAGCTGACGACGGCCGAGGCCTGGACGTCCCTGTTGGTCGGTGTCGATGCGGTGGTGAACTGTGTCGGCGTGCTCCAGAACGGCGCGGGCGACAGCACCCGCGCCGCCCACGTCGACGGCCCGCGCGCCCTGATCGAAGCCTGCGAGTCGACGGGCGTGCGGCGGCTGGTGCACATTTCCGCCGTCGGCGCGGACGATGACGCCGGCACCGACTACGCCCGCACGAAGGCGCAGACCGAACGCTTGATCGAGGCCAGCGCGCTCGACTGGCTGATCCTGCGGCCGTCGCTGGTGGTGGATCGCGCGGCCTTTGGCGGCACGGGTTTGATCCGCGCGCTGGCGGCCTTTCCGTTGTTCAGCCCGGTGGTGGGTGGCGACCAGACCTTCCGTCCGATCCCGCTGGGCGACCTGTCCGCCGCCGTCGTGGCGGCGTTGAAACCCGCCGCCCCGTCGCGCCAATCGTTCGACATGCCGGGACCAGAGCCGGTGACCATGGTCGAGACGGTCCGCCTGTATCGCGGCTGGATGGGATTGAGCCCGGCGCCGGTCGTTCGTGTGCCCCGTGCACTTGCTTCGCCTGCGCTGGCCATTGGCGACCTGCTGGGTCGGCTGGGCTGGTCCTCACCGATCCGCACGACCGCGATCAAACAGATGGACCATGACGTGTCGGGTCACGACAGCGGTTGGGCCCAGGCGCTGGGCGTTTCGTCGCGCGGCTTCACCCGTTTCCTGGCCGACACGCCGGCCTCGGTTCAGGATGTCTGGCACGCGCGGCTGTGGTTCGTGCGGCCGGTCTCCATCGTGACCCTGGGCCTGTTCTGGCTGATCACCGGCCTGATCAGCTTCGGGCCAGGCTGGGACCGCGCCGTCGCCATCCTGCGCGAGGGCGGTTATGGCCGCATGGCCGGACCCATTGCCTGGTGGGGCGCACTGCTGGACGTGTTCCTGGGGCTGATGCTGTTCGTGCGGCCGTGGACGGCACGGGTGGCGATCTTCATGTGCCTGGCCACCGTCGGCTATCTGACGGCCGCGACGCTCAGCCTGCCGCACTTCTGGGTCGACCCGCTGGGGCCGTGGCTCAAGGTGGTGCCGATGATGGCCCTGTGCCTGTTCGTGGCGGCGACGGACGCGCGCCGATGAGCCTGTATGTTCTGCTGAAGATCGTCCACATCCTGTCCGGCGCCGTGCTGTTCGGCACGGGCGCGGGCATCGCCTTCTTCATGCTGCGCGCCCACGCCACCAAAGACGCGAAGACGGTCGCCGAGGTCGGTCGCATCGTCGTTCTGGCCGACTTCGTCTTCACCGCGACCGCCGTCGTGATACAGCCGATCAGCGGTCTGGCCCTGATCCATCTGCAAGGCTGGTCCTTGACCAGTTCTTGGCTGCTGGCCGCCTATGGCCTCTATGTCCTGATCGGCGTCTGCTGGCTGCCGGTCGTGTGGATCCAGTACCGGATGATGAAGCTGGCCGAACAGGCGGCCGGGCAGGGCGCGGCCTTGCCGCCCGCCTATCATCGCCTATTCCGCTGGTGGTTCGCCCTGGGCTGGCCCGCCTTCGCTGGCGTCCTAGCCATCTACTGGCTGATGGTCGCCAAGCCGACGTTCTGAGCCGAAACCTGGGGTCATCCAAAGTGAGCCGACGCGAGGCTCTCGCCGTGGCATAGGCGATCTATGACCGACGCCAATCCTGAAGTTGGGCCCGCGCCCGCGCCATTTCCCGCCAAGCCTCATGCCCTGACCGGGCTGGAGATCGGCGCCATCGTGGCGATCATTGTGGTGTGGGGCATCAACAACGCCGGGGCCAAGCTGGCGACCGAGCATCTGTCGCCCTTGCTTGTCGGGGCGATCCGGTTCGGCATCGCCAGCGCCTGTCTGATCGCCTTCGTGCGGCCGCCGTTCCCAGACTGGAAGAGCCTGATGCTGATCGTCATCGTCGGCGGGCCGATCCAGTATGGCCTGGCCTACACCGCCTATTGGTTGGCGACCGACGTCAGTCCGGTGACGGTCGCCAACCAGCTGTGGATTCCCTTCACCACCCTGTTCGCCTTCCTGATCCTGGGCGAGCGGCTGTCCAAGGCGGCCCTGGTCGGCATGGGCGTGGCCTTCGTCGGCGTAGCCTGGATGACGTTGGACGCCCACGCGCTTCAGGACTGGAAGGCCATACTGGTCGCCATCGCGGCCGGCGCGGCCTGGGGCGTGACCACGGTGGTGGCGCGTCGGACCACCTCCATCCCGCCGCTGAAGATGCAGGGCCTGCTGGCGCTGGGCGCCTTTCCGGTCATGGCCTTCGGCTCGGCCGTATTCGAGCATGGGCAGTGGGAGGCGGTGAAGACCGCCACGCCCATGGTCTGGGCCTCGCTGCTTTGGGCCGGGATCGTGTCTTCGGTGCTGGCGACGACCCTGCTGTTCTGGCTGGTCCAGCGGCGCGAGGCGGGGCGGGTGACGCCCTATCTGCTGGTGACGCCGGTGGTGTCGATGCTGATCGGCTGGGGCTTCATGGGCGACATCCTGACGCCGCAGATCCTGACGGGTTCGGCCATCGCCATGGGCGGGGTGGCGCTGGTTGCTCTGGCCGAACGGGGCTTGCGCGCGGGGGCCGCCAAGGCTTGATCTGTTCCTGAGCGCGATTCAGGAGACCCTCTCATGCCCCACGCCCCCCTCGACGCCGACCACGTCTCCCGCCGCTGGCTGGGAAAGGCGACGCATGACCTGCCCGCAAACGAGGCCAGCGTGGTGCGCAGCGCCGCTGAACGCCGTCCGATCTCCGAGGATATCAACGAGACCTTCGACGACCGCCAGACCTTCGGCGAGCGGCTGGCGGACAAGGTGGCGACGTTCGGTGGGTCCTGGACCTTCCTGATCGCGTTCGGCCTGTTCCTGGTGGTCTGGACGGTCCTGAACCTGGTCCTGAGGCGCGACGCCTTCGACCCCTATCCCTTCATCTTCCTGAACCTGATGCTGTCGATGATCGCAGCGGCCCAGGCGCCCATCATCATGATGAGCCAGAACCGTCAGGCGCAGAAGGACCGTCTGGACGCCGGCAACGACTATCAGGTCAACCTGAAGGCCGAGATCGAAATCATGGCCCTGCTGGAAAAGGTCGAGCACCTGACCGCACGCCAAGAGGAGCAGACGGAGCTGATCCGTCATCTTCTGGCGCAAAAAGAAGCCCGCTGAACGGCGTTCAGCGGGCCATCTTCAACGTTTAGGGAAGGCTCAGCTCGCGCTGAGCGCTGCGCAGGCCACACGGTCGCCGGCGCCGCCGATGGGCTGGGCCGAGTGATCGTCGGGATTGGCGTGGATGATGATGGCCGAGCCGTCCGCGTCCCACAGCCACTGTCCTGGACCCTCCGACGAGATGCGGGCGCGCGGGGTGAACAGTTCGGCGTTCACCTTGCCGTCTGCACCGGCATAGATGTTGGGCAGGTCGCCGTCGTCCGGGCCGGCCGCGTTCAGCAGGCCATGCGGGGCCTTGGGTTCGCCGTGATTGATGTGCGCCCCGGATGAGGTGAAGGGCGCGGCGCATTCGCCGGTCGCATGGATGTGGATGCCGTGCCAACCGGGCGTCAGGCCCGAGGCCTCGATCTTGATCACTAGGCCGGTCGGCCCCTGGCGCAGGTCGACGCGGCCGATATTGGCGCCCGAGGCATTGATCAGGACCGCCTGCCCCGTTGCGCCGACAGGCGCGCGTTCGACGTGGGTTTGCGGGGCGTTGCCGGTCGCGGCGCAGGCCGTGGTCAGGGCCAGTGGCGAGGCGATCGCGAGGGCGGCGGCGAGGGTGTGGAGGCGCATAAGGAAAGTCCTTTCAGAGACGGGCTTTCACGGCGACGTCGCTTTGCCACCGAGCCCCTGGAATGCTAGAAATCGTCACAGCGGATCACGTTCCGATTCCGGCCGCATAAAGCCACGCTTCATTGACCGACGACAGCTACGAAAACGCCGCATCTCCGATCAACGGTCGAGGCGGCGGCTCCGACATTTCCACGATCACGATCGAGGACGAACTGAAGCGTTCGTACCTCGACTACGCCATGAGCGTGATCGTCTCGCGCGCCCTGCCGGACGCCCGTGACGGCCTGAAGCCGGTTCATCGTCGCATCCTGTATTCGATGCACGACCTGAACATGACCCCCGAGCGCAGCTATTCGAAATGCGCCCGCGTGGTCGGCGACGTGCTGGGCCGGTTCCACCCCCACGGCGACGCCTCGGTTTATATGGCCTTGGTGCGAATGGCGCAGCCCTTCTCGATGGGGCTGATGCTGGTCGACGGCCAGGGCAACTTCGGCTCCGTCGACGGCGATATGCCCGCCTCGATGCGTTACACCGAGGCCAAGATGGCCCCGGCCGCCGTCGCCCTGATGGCCGACATCGACAAGGACACCGTCGATTTCCAGCCGAACTACGACGAGAAAGAGCTGGAGCCGGTCGTTCTGCCCGCCCGGATCCCGAACCTGCTGGTCAACGGCGCGGGCGGCATCGCCGTCGGCATGGCGACCAATATCCCGCCGCATAACCTGGGCGAGGTTGTCGATGCGGCCCTGGCCCTGCTGGATGATCCCAACGTCACCGACGACGCCTTGCTGGACATCGTGCCCGGTCCCGACTTCCCGACGGGCGGCGAGATCATGGGCCGCACCGCGCCGCGCAATGCGCTGCGCGACGGCCGCGGCTCGGTCATCGTGCGCGGTCGCGCCTCTGTCGAGGAAATCCGCAAGGATCGCGAGGCCATCGTCGTCACCGAACTGCCGTTCCAGGTCAACAAACAAACCCTGATCGAACGCATCGCCGAAATGGTGCGCGAGAAACGTCTGGAAGGCATCTCCGACGTTCGCGACGAATCCGACCGTCAGGGCATGCGGATCGTCATCGAGCTGAAGCGCGACGCCTCCGGCGACGTGATCCTGAACCAGCTGTGGCGCTACACCGCCATGCAGTCGTCGTTCGGCGTCAACATGCTGGCGCTGAACCACGGCCGGCCCGAGCAGATGGGGCTGCGCGACCTGCTGCAGATCTTCCTCGACTTCCGCGAGGAGGTCGTCGTCCGCCGCGTCAAGTTCGAGTTGAACAAGGCCCGCGACCGCGGCCACGTCCTGGTCGGTCTCGCCGTCGCCGTCGCCAATATCGACGAGGTGATCCACATCATCCGTTCCTCGGCCGATCCGACCGAGGCGCGCGAGCGGCTGCAGTCCAAGCCCTGGCCCGTCGGCGACATGATGGCCCTGGTCGAACTGATCGCCGACCCGCGCAGCGTCGTCATCAACGGCGACAGCTTGCAACTGACCGACGAACAGGCCCGCGCCATTCTGGCCCTGACCCTGTCGCGCCTGACCGGCCTGGGTCGTGACGACATCTTCGGCGAGGCGAACGGCCTGGCCGACACCATCCAGGGCCACCTGACCATTCTGTCGGACCGCAAGAACGTCCTGGCCATCATTCGCGACGACCTTATCGACGTGAGGGAAAAGTTCGCCGTGCCGCGTCGCACCCTGATCGGGGAAGGCGACGGCGAGATGGAGGACGAGGACCTGATCCCGCGCGAGGACATGGTCGTCACCGTCACCCACGGCGGCTACGTCAAGCGTGTTGCCCTGAACGCCTATCGGACCCAGCATCGCGGCGGCAAGGGCAAGTCCGGCATGACGATGAAGGACGAGGACGCCATCACCGGCGTGTTCAGCGCCTCGACCCACACGCCCGTTCTGTTCTTCGCCACCAACGGCAAGGCCTACAAGCTGAAGACCTGGCGCCTGCCGCTGGGCAATCCGCAGTCGCGCGGCAAGGCCTTCGTCAACCTGCTGCCCATCGAGCCGGGCGACAGCATCATGAACGTCCTGCCCCTGCCCGAGGACGAGACGACCTGGGGCGACTACGACATCATGTTCGCCACCCAGGCGGGCGACGTTCGTCGCAACAAACTGTCGGACTTCGCCACGGTCAACCGCGCCGGCAAGATCGCGATGAAGCTGGAAGGCGACGACCGTATGGTCGGCGTCGGCCTGTGCACCGCCGACGACGACATCCTGCTGACCACGGCGCTTGGCCGCGCGATCCGGTTCAAGGCCGACGACGTGCGGGTGTTCAAGGGCCGGGATTCGACCGGCGTCCGCGGCGTGCGCCTGCAGGACGGCGACGAGGTCATCTCCATGGCTATCCTGGGCCGGGTCGATGCGACGCCGGAAGAACGCTCGGCCTACGTCAAACACGCCAACGCCATGCGCAAGGCTCTGGCCGGTGCGGATGCGGAAGAGGATGTCGCGGCTCCGGCCGAGGTTGAGGAAGACGTCGCCGACGCGGCTCTGACCGTCGAACGGATCGCCCAACTGGGCGCCGCCGAACAGTTCATCCTGACGGTCACCGAGACCGGCTTCGGCAAGCGCTCCTCGGCCTACGAGTATCGTCGTACCGGTCGCGGCGGCCAGGGCCTGACGGCTCACGGCCTGGGCGGTCGCGCGGGCACGCGCCTGGCTGCGGCCTTCCCGGTCGAGGAGACCGACGACCTGCTGCTGGTCACCTCGGGCGGTCAGATGATCCGCACCCGTATCGACCAGGTCCGCATCGTCGGCCGCTCCAGCCAGGGCGTCACCATCTTCCGCACCGGCAAGGACGAAAAGGTCGTCTCGGTCGAACGCCTGCCCGACAGCGGCGGTTCGGATGAGGCGGACATCGCAGATGAGGGCGGCGAGACCGAAGCCTAAAACCAAGACCCTCTCCCTGCGGGAGAGGGCTTGAGCACACGGCGGCGAGAGCCGTCGTTCTTGTGCGAAAGGGTGAGGGGTTAGGCTGTGCGACGCGATCAGCACCGTAACCCTTCATCCGGCCCTTCGGGCACCTTCTCCCTCAGGGAGAAGGAAGGAATATTGCGGAGGTTTTGGTTGGACATCCTGATCGACGGCCACCCCGCCACGCCTGAAGACCTGGCCCATCAGGCCCTGGTCAACTACGGCGCCTACACCTCCTTCCGCGTCGAAAACGGCGCCGCTCGCGGCCTCGACCTCCACCTCGCCCGTTTGGACGAGGCCGCCGTCGAACTGTTCGGTGAAACCCCCGGCGAGGCCAAGTTCCGCCGCCTGATGGCGCTCGCCGTCGCCGGTCGCGACGCCTGCTGGCTCCGCGTCAGCCTGTTCTCGCCCGAGATCGGCCATCGCAACCCGTCCTTCGTCGGCTGGCCCAAGGTGATGACGGTCGTCTCGCCTCCGCCGCCGCCGTTGGCGAGCAGCGTGCGCGTCACCGCCGTTTCCTACGAGCGCGAAGCCCCGCACCTGAAACACCTCGCGACCTTCGGCCTGACCCGCGCGCGGCGCGCTGCACAGGCCGCCGGTCTCGACGACGCCCTGTTTGTGGACGGGCAAGGGCGGGTGTCCGAAGGGACGCTGTGGAACATCGGCTTCATCCAGGGCGACCGCATCGTCTGGCCCCAGGCGCCGATGCTGGCGGGTGTGACCCAGGCGGTGATCCAGCGCGGTCTGGCCCAGGTGGGCCTGGCCTCGGAAACCCACCTGGTCTCCCTTTCCGAAATCGCCACCTTCGACGCCGCCTTCCTGTGCAACAGCGCCACGCCGGTCTGTCCCATCACGGCCATCGACGACGTCGCCTTCGCCAACGATACCGCCCTTCTGGACCGGATCGAGGCCGCCTGGTCCGCCCAGCCGCCGCAGCCCATCGAGCCCAGCGACGATGACGCCCGCGACGATGACGATGGCGTCAGCCGGCTAGGCCGCTGATTTCGCACCTGCTAAACGACCGCAACGGCACGCGACAGGCTGGGGAGACACGCATGCGCATCGGGCTTTATCCGGGCACCTTCGACCCGGTGACGAACGGGCATACCGACATCATCAAGCGGGCGCTGAAGCTGGTGGACCGGCTGGTCATCGGCGTGGCCCAGAACGACGACAAGGGCCCGCTGTTCTCTACCGCCGAGCGCGTCGAGATGCTCAAGGCCGAGGTCGCGGGCTTCGGCGGCGACATCGTGGTCCAGCCCTTTTCGACCCTGCTGATGCATTTCGCGGAAGAGCTGGACGCCAACGTCATCATCCGGGGTCTGCGCGCCGTCGCCGACTTCGAATACGAGTTCCAGATGACGGCCATGAACCAGCGCCTCAATCAGGACATCGAGACCGTATTCCTGATGGCCGATCCGCGCCACCAGGCCATCGCCTCGCGTCTGGTCAAGGAGATCGCCCGTCTGGACGGCGCGATCGACAGTTTCGTCAGCCCCGCCATCGCCGAGCGCGTGCGGGCCAAGGTCAAGAACGGGATTTGATAGACTATGCGTAAGGCGATCATCACGGCGACCGTCGCCGCCCTTCTGGCGTCCGGCGCGGCCCAGGCCCAGGTTTCGGCCACGGCTGTGGCTCAGACCGTTCCGGCGGCCTCCGACTGGCGCACCGTCGCGCCGGAAAACCTGCTGGTCATCGACACGTCCAAGGGCCGGGTGCTGGTCGAACTGGTCCCCGCCGCCGCTTCCAACCATGCCGAACGCATCCGCACCCTGGCCAACCAGGGCTTCTATGACGGTCTGAAGTTCCACCGCGTCATCCCTGAATTCATGGCGCAAACCGGCGACCCGCAAGGCACGGGCGAGGGCGGCAGCGAGCTGCCCGACCTGAAAGCCGAGTTCAGCTTCCGGCGCGGTCGTGACGCCGGCTTCGTCGCCGTGCCTAGTGTCGGCCCCGGCGTGCGCGGCCTGGTCGGCGATCTTCCGGTCCAGACCCAGCCCGACGCCCAGATGATGGTCACTGCAGACTTCAAGGTCGACGCCCACGGCCTGTTCTGCCCCGGCGTTTTGGGCATGGCGCGCTCGGGGGCGCCTGACAGCGCCAACAGCCAGTTCTTCCTGATGATGGGCGCCCGCGACCAACTGGACGGCGTCTATACGGCCTTCGGTCGAGTAGTTTCCGGTCTGGATGTCGTCGGCAAGCTGAAGAAGGGCTCGGACGCCGAGGACGGCAAGGTCACCGACCCCGACACCATGACCCAAGTCCGCATGGCCTCGGCGATGCCGGAAGCCGGCCGTCCGACCGTGCGCGTCCTGAAAGCAAGCAGCGCCGCATTCGCTGAGCGGATCGCCGCCACCCGCGCCACGCGCGGTAACGGCTTCAGCATCTGCGACGTTCAGCCGGTGGCCGAGGTCGTCGGCGGCTGACGCTTTCAAGACGACGGGGGAGGGGACGATGACGATGCGTAGTCTGATGATCGCGGCTGCGGTGCTGACCGCGACGGCCGGGGCCGGCCAGGCCCAGGACGCGACCGCCGTGCCTGCGCCCCCGCCGCCTCCGGCAGAGTGGCGCACCGTCGCGCCCGAGAACCTGTTGGTCATTGACACCAGCAAGGGTCAGGTCCTGGTCGAACTGGCGCCCCAGATCGCTCCGGCCCATGTCGAACGGATCAAGCTGCTGGCCTCGCGCGGCTTCTACGACAACCTGGTCTGGCACCGGGTGATCGACTGGTTCATGGCCCAGACCGGCGACCCGCTGGGCACCGGCGAGGGGCAGAGCTGGTATCCCGATCTGAAGGGGGAGTTCACCTTCCGGCGCGGCTCGGACATGGCCTTCACCCCGGTCGCGGCCCCGGTCGGCGCCCTGGTCGGCTTCATCGACTCCATCCCCGTCCAGACCCAGCCCGACGCGCTGATGTCGGGCACCGGCGACAACAAGGTCCACGGCTGGGCGCTCTATTGCCCCGGCGTCGCCGGCATGGCCCGTGACGAGGGCGCCGACACCGCCAACAGCCAGTTCTTCCTGATGCGCCAGGCCTATCCGGCGCTTGACAAGCGCTACACCGTCTGGGGCCGCGTCGTGTCCGGTCTGGACGTGGTGCGGTCGTTGAAGGCCAGCGGCACGCCAGACGGCCTGGTTCAGGGACCGGACCAGATGACCCGCGTCCGCGTCGCATCGGACCTGCCCGTCGCAGAGCGCCCGACGGCGTCGGTGCTGAACACCAACTCCGCCACCTTCCAGACGCTGGTGCAGCAAGCGCGTCAGGCGCGCGGCGCGGACTTCTCAGTGTGCGACATCGAACTGCCGGTGCGGATCACGCCCCCAGTCTGACCGTCTCCTCCCCGCTTTGCGGGGAGGGGGAACGCGCGAAGCGTGGTGGAGGGGCTCTCGAAGTCTCACTGACGGCTGTGATGCGGTGAAGAACCCCTCCGTCACGGCGCTGAAGACGCGCCGCGCCACCTCCCCATGAAATGGGGAGGAGACAGGTTGCTTCAGCTCGTCGCCGTCCCTCTGCCCCGACCGCGCCGACGCCTGCGGCTCTTCGCCGGTTTCTTGTCTTCTCTCATCTGCTGCAGCAGCAGCCCTTCTCGCAGTCCCCGGTCCGCGACCCGGACCCGCGCGGACGGCCAAGCCCGCTGGACCGCTTCCAGAATGGCGGCGCCCGCCAGCACCAGATCCGCTCGGTCGGGACCGATGCAAGCCTCGCGCGCTCGGCCGTCCGGCCCCAGGGCCTTCAGCCGATCCGCCGCCGCCTCGCAATCGCCGCGCGTCATCCACAATCCATCGACCCGATCACGATTGTAGCGCGGCAGGTTCAGGTGAATGCCCGCAAGGCTGGTGATCGCCCCGGACGTGCCGACCAGATGCGCCCGGTCTTGGTGGAACAGCTCCAGCATGGGGGCGTCGACGATGCCGCCGGCCGCAATGGCCTCGCCCATGTCCGCGACCATGGCCTCGTACCAGGCCTCGCCCGAGTTCACAGGCTCCGGGTGTCGCTCGGCCAAGGTCACGACCCCCACAGGCGCCGACATCCAGGCGCTGGTGGTCCAGTCGTTTCCGCTGCGCTTCAGCCACGACATCTCGGTCGAGCCCCCGCCCACGTCGATGACCAGCACCGCCTCCGCCTGAGGGTCGATCAGGTTCAGACAGCCCTCGACGGCCAGGCGCGCCTCTTCGGCCGGATCGATGATCCGCAACCGCAGACCCGTTCCCTTGCGCACCCGGTCGATGAACTCGGCGCCGTTCTCGGCCGCGCGACAGGCCTGGGTGGCGACGGCGCTCAGGCGGGCCGAGTCCACGCCCTTTCTGACGATCCGTTCGGCGCACAGAGCCAGGGCGTCATAGGCCCGGTCCATGGCGCGCGGGTCCAGCAGGCCCGTGCGCGACAGGCCTTCGCCCAGCCGCACGATGCGGCTGAAGCTGTCGACGACGCGAAAGCCTTCGCGCGACGGCCGCGCGATCAGCAGCCGACAATTGTTGGTCCCCAGATCGAGCGCGCCATACAGCGGCGCATCTCGACCCGACGCATCCCGTGAACGGGAAGGCTGGGACCGCTCGTCGCGCCGCCTGGGCGCGCCGTGGGTCTCCGGCATGGGCCGTCATTCCGATGTGGGCGGTCCAAAACGGCGCCCGTCCCGATCAGCCTAACCCGCGAAGATCGTCCGCGCCAAGCCATTCTGTCAGGAAGATGAACGGGAGTGATGGGGTCCGGCTCATGCGCCGGGTCGTATCACCCCATCATGACCCAGGTTTACACAGCACGTTTCGCCATCGGTCAGATCGTCCGCCATCGCGACGACGCCTTTCGCGGCGTGGTGATGGATGTCGACCACGCCTATGATGGCCCGGCCGGCGAGACCGGCCTGGTCGCCGCGGACCAGCCCTTCTACCGCGTCTATGCCTTGGGGGACGACGGGGGTTTCGTCGCTTATGCGGCCGAGGGCGTGCTCGAAGACGGTCAATCCGTCCTGTTGCCCGACGACGCCGATCGCTGGTTCACGACCGACGGCTTGGGCCACCACGCGCCTCTGGACGAACAACTGCACTGACGGTTGGAAGGCGCGGCCGGGCCGGGCTAGGATGGCGGCAAAAGAGGAGCGCTCCATGTCCGACTTCGAACACGTCTTCGAACAACCGCCCGAGGGCGCGGCCGCCGACTGGACCATTCCCCAGAACTGGGCGGCCTATACCGAGGTCGAACACCAGACCTGGGACACCCTGTACGCCCGCCAGATGAAGATCCTGCCGGGCCGCGCCTGCGACGCCTTCCTGCGCGGCCTGGACGCCCTGGACCTGAACGCTGGCGGCATACCGGACTTCGACGTGATCAATCCCAAGCTTCAGGCCCTGACCGGCTGGACCGTGGTCTGCGTGCCGGGCCTGGTGCCGGACGAGGTCTTCTTCGACCACCTGGCCAATTGCCGCTTTGTCTCGGGTCAGTTCATCAGGAAGCCGGACCAACTGGACTACCTGCAGGAACCCGACATCTTCCACGACGTCTTCGGCCATGTGCCGATGCTGACCGACCCCGACTTCGCCGCCTATATGGAGGCTTATGGCAAGGGCGGACAGCGCGCGGCCGGCCTGGGCATGTTGCCGAACCTGGCGCGGCTGTATTGGTACACGGTCGAGTTCGGCCTGATGCAGGATACAGACGGCCTGCGCATCTATGGCGCCGGCATCGTTTCCTCGGCGACCGAGAGCGTCTTTGCGCTGGACGACCCGTCGCCCAATCGCCTGGGCTTCGATCTGGAACGGGTGATGCGCACCCTCTACCGGATCGACGACTTCCAGCAGGTCTATTTCGTCATCGACAGCCTGGAAGCGCTGAAGGACGAGACGCTGAAAGACTTCGGCCCGGTCTATGCGGCGCTGAAGGGCCAGGACGATTTGCCCATCGAAACCGTCCTGCCGTCCGATCAGGTCTTCACCCGCGGCACCCAGGCCTACGCCCAACGCGGCGGGCGGTTCGCGGCCTGATCGCCGTCAGGTGTGCGTAATCAGGCTGTTGTGCTTGGTGTCGCGCATGCGCATGAAGGTCAGCAACGACAGCCCGATCATGCCGGTGACGTACCAGAAGAAGATGCTTTCGACGCCCGCGCCCTTCAGCCACAGCGCCACATATTCCGCCGTCCCGCCGAACACCGCATTGGCGATGGCGTAGGGCAGGGCGACGCCCAGCGCGCGGATATGGGCGGGAAACAGTTCGGCTTTCACCACCGCATTGATCGCCGTATAGCCGGACACGATCACCAGTCCCGCCAGCGCCAGCAGGAACGCGATGAACGGGCTCTCGACCGTCGACAGCGCCGTCATGATCGGTACGGTGCACAGCACCCCCAAGACGCCGAAAGCGATCATTACCGGCCGCCGGCCCACCCGGTCCGAAAGCGCGCCCACCGCCGGCTGCAGCAGCATGAACAGGAACAGGGCCGCCGCGCTGATCTCAGTCGCCGTGTTCTTGGGAAAGCCGGTCGTGTTGACCAGGAACTTCTGCAGGTAGGTCGTATAGGTATAGAAGGCCAAGGTGCCGCCGGCCGTCAGGCCCAGCACCATCAACGCCTCCTTGGGGTGTTTCAGGATCAGCTGCGTAGCGCTGGATTTCGGTGCGTCTTTGACGTCGGATGCCTTGTGCGTCTCGTCCAGCCGGCGACGCAGCCAGAAAACGATCACAGCCAAAGCCGCCCCGACGAAGAACGGAATCCGCCAGCCCCACGAGGCCAAAGCTGTCTCGCTGAGCGTATTCTGCAGCACGATCAACAGCAGCAGGGCGATCAGTTGGCCCGAGATCAGGGTGACGTACTGGAAACTGGACCAGAAGCCGCGTCGATGCGGCTCGGCCATTTCCGAAAGATAGGTGGCGCTGGACCCATATTCCCCGCCGACGCTGAGCCCCTGCAACAGCCGCGCGAACAGCAGCAGGGCCGGCGCCGCCAAGCCGATGGTGGCATAGCCCGGCGTCACGCCGATAATCAGCGAGCCGGTGCACATCAGCGTCACCGACAGGGTCAGCCCCGCCTTGCGTCCCTTGCGGTCGGCATAGACCCCCATGATCCACGCCCCGATCGGCCGCATCAGGAAGCCCACCGCAAACACGGCGGCGGCGCTCAGCAACTGGGCGGTGGGGTTCTCGCTGGGGAAGAAGACCGGCGCGAAATACAGGGTGAAGGCCGCATAGGCGTACCAGTCGAACCACTCCACCAGATTGCCGGCGGACCCGCCGACGATGTTTCTCAGGCGGCGGGTGGGGCTCATGGGCGCATCGGTCATCGGCGCATTACACTCTCTGGAAGGGATAGAAGTCGGTCCCAAGCTTCAGAATCGTCGTCAGTTCGTCCAGCGCGCCCCGGCTTTCGCTCAGCAGTTCGGGATCGGCCAGATCGGTCGGCCGCAGTGCGTCGCGGTACCAGCGTCCGGCCCAGTCCGACAGCCGCGCATGCAAGGCGCCGGTCAGCCGCATGGCGGGATTGGTCGCCGCCAGTTCAGCCTCGTTCAGCACGACCCGCAGACGCAAACAGGCCGGCCCGCCGCCGTTCCGCATCGACTGGCGCACATCGACATACTGGACCCGCCCGATGGGACCGTTCGAGGCGGCCAGGTCTTGCGCCACCGCATGACTGCGGGAATTGTCGCGGGTCTCGGTCGGACAGATCAGGGTCAGACGGTCTTCGCCCGGTATCTGGATCAGCATGGAGTTGAACAGATAGCTGCTGATCGCGTCGCCCAGCGGCAGGTCGGCAGACGACACCTCGACGAAGATCGGCTCGAACAGACCGTCCGCCGCACGGCGGATGGCGTCCTGCGTCCCTCCAGTGTCCTCGAACACCAGGTCGTGGAAGAACAGGGTCTCCAGCGCCCCGACGCAGACGACGTCGTTGTGGAAGGTGCCGCCGGCGATGGCGGCCTTGGACTGCTGGGCCAGGACCACGCCCGACGCCTCATGGCGGCGCGCGATCGCCTGCGACGCCTCGCGCGTCTGACGCGCCGGATAGAGGCCGTCCCAAGGCTCGAACGCCTCCCGCCCCCAGACCAGCAGATTGACGCCCGCCGCGCCATGTTCCGCGCACAGCCGCACATGGTTGGCCGCGCCCTCGTCGGCTAAATGCGCGACCGAGGGCAGGGCGTCGTGAACCGCGAACCGCGACGTGTCGGGAAACAGGGCGTCCAGCGCCCGCTTCGTCTGCTGATGCTCAAGCGACCGATGCAGGTTGGTGATCAGATTGGCGGGCGTGAAATGCACCCGGCCGTCGGCCGCGTCCGCGCTGGGCGTCACCGTCGCGGCGTTGGCGGCCCACATGGGCGAGGCCGAACAGGCGGCGGCGGCGAAGCTCGGCGCATCCTTCCACGCCCGCTCCAGCACATGGGCGTCCGATCCGGTGAAGCCCAGGCTCCGCAGAAAGGGGATGTTCGGCCGCTCGTGCGGCGGCAGGACAAACTGGGGCAGGCCCAGGTCCGCCAGGGTCTTCATCTTGTCGAGCCCCTGCAGCACGGCCGCCCGCGGATTCGACGCCTCGCCCTTGCTCAGGCTGGACGCCAGATTGCCCGGCGACAGACCGGCGTAGGAGTGGGTCGGCCCGATCAGGCCGTCGGCGTTGGCTTCGACGGCTTTCACGCTTCCCTCTCCCAGAGGGAGAGGGCTTGAGGCTCGCAGACCGCAGCGATGCGCTTGCCGAAAGGGTGAGGGGGTGCGGTGCGTCCCGTCGGACACCGTAACCCCTCACCCGACCGCGCCAGAACGACGGCTGCGCCGCCGTACGCGTTCTCCCTCTCCCTCTGGGAGAGGGTCATGATCTCAGTCCCTTGATCTCGCCCTCGATGTTCGCGACCGCATCGGCCTCGAAGCTCGCCACCGGGTAGGCGCAGTAGTCTGCCGCATAGTAGGCGCTTGGCCGGTGGTTCCCGCTGGCTCCCAGGCCGCCGAACGGCATGTCGCCCGCTGCACCCGTGGTCGGCCGGTTGAAGTTGACCACGCCCGCGCGGATGCGGCGGATGAAGTGGTCCCAGTTGGCCGGATCGTGGCTGACCAGGCCCGCCGACAAACCATAGCGGGTCGCATTGGCCGCTTGGATCGCGGCGTCGAAACTCGCGACGCGCGTCACCGACAGGAAGGGCGCGAACATCTCCTCGTCCGGCACGTCGATGCCGGTCACGTCGATGATGGCCGGCTTGACGAAGGCGCCGGGCAGGTTGGCCACCGGACCCGAGGCGCGGATGACCTTGGCCCCCATGTCGATCCGTTTCTGCAACGCCTTCAGCGCCGCCTCCGCCGCACGCGCCGAGATCAGCGGCCCGGCATAGGGTTCGGGGTCGCTGTCCCACGGACCGAACACCAGCCGGTCGGACAGGGCGGCGATAGCTTCGATGATGGCGTCGCCTTGCGGCCCTTCCCGCACGATCAGGCGACGGGCGCAGGAACAGCGTTGGCCGGTGGTGATGAAGGCGGACTGAACCGCGATCCCGGCCGCAGCCTCAGCGTTCGCCGCATCCCAGACCACCAGCGGATTGTTGCCGCCCAGTTCCAGCGCCAGGATGACGTGCGGATCGTCGGCGAACTTCCTGCGGAAATGTGCGCCTGCCGCGCCCGAACCGGTGAACATCAGGGCGTCGATCCCGGCGTCCAGCAGGGCCGCCCCCGTCTCGCGTCCGCCCTGAACCACATTGACCACGCCGGTCGGCAGGTCGGCGGCGGCGAAGGCCTCGGCCATCACCTGGCCGACCAGGGGCGTCTCTTCCGACGGCTTGAACACCACGGTGTCGCCCGCCAGCAGGGCCGGGACGATATGGCCGTTCGGCAGGTGTCCGGGGAAGTTGAACGGGCCCAGCACCGCCGCCACCCCGTGCGGGCGGTGACGCAGGGTCGCGCGGCCAAAGGCTGTGTCGGTCGACCGCTCGCCGGTGCGCTCGTCATAGGCGCGGATGGAGATGTCGACCTTGCCGATCATGGCGGCGGCCTCGGTCCTGGTCTCCCACAGCGGCTTGCCGGTCTCGCGGGCGATGGCCTCAGCGATCTGGGGCGCGCGGTCTTTCAAGACGGCCTGATAGCGTTTGACGCCCTCGATCCGCTCGGCGCGCGGCGCATCTGCCCAGGCGGGGAAGGCGGCGCGGGCGGCGTCCACGGCGGCCTGGACCTGGGCCGGACTGGCGGCTTCGCCCTCCCAGTTGGTGGCTTCGGTGGCGGGGTCGGTGGATTTGAATGTGGTCATGATTTCACGCGGACGGTGGCGCCGGCCTTGATCTTCAGCGCGGCGGCGGTTTCGGCGGTCAGGCGCACGATGTCGCCTTCGATGTCGGCTTTCGCCCGCACGGCCCGGAAGGCGGCGATGCTGTCGGTCGAGATCAGGGCCGGCAGTTCGGCCTCGACCGATCCGACGATCTCGACCGTCAGCCGACGCGCATCGCGCACCGTGCGGATGTTGTCGCGCCCGCATGAGACGGTCGGCCCGGCGTCGAAGATGTCCACCAACCCGTTGGGCCGAAAGCCCTCGCTCTCCAGCAGGGCCATGGCGGGCACCCCTTGTGGGTGCACCTTGCCGATCACCGCGCGGGCGGGTTCGGGCAGCAGCTCGGTATAGATCGGGTGGCGCGGCGCCAGGTCCAGGATGAACTGCTTGTCGGTCGATCCGCTCATCCGGTCGGCGTGGTCGAACTCCATCGGGAAGAATTTGTGCGCCACATGGTCCCAGAAGGGGCAGGCGCCGTCGGGCGTGAAGACCCCGCGCAACTCGGCCAGCACATTCTCGGCGAACAGTTCGGGCTGGGCTCCGATCAACATATAGCGCGACTGGCTCAGCAGCCGGCCCGCGCCGCCCTTTCTCCGATCTGCCTTCAGGAACAGCGATCCGACCTCGGTCCAGCCCGTGCATTCATTGACCAGCACCAGGGTCTGGTGATCCAGCTTGACCCCCAGCGACGGCGACGACGCCGTATTGTGGACCACCCGGAACGAGAAGAACGGTCGCTTCAGCCCCACCGTCGCCTTGACCGACCCGACCCCGTCGATGTCGCCGGTGTCGCCGTCTTCCAGCATCAGTGTGTACCAGGCCTCCTGCGGCGTGACCTGGCCCCGGAAACTGGTCTGGCTCAGTTCCAGTCGGTCGGACAGGGCGTCGGGGTCTTCGGGCAGGCTGGTGAAGCCGGGGCCTGACAGAATGGCCAGCTCCAGCAGGTGATCGAGATCGGCAGGGCCGGCAGGACGGACGACGAGCATTCTAGAGAGTTTCCATCCGCAGGGATTTCAGTTTGGCCGCGTCGATTTCGCCCGAGGCGATCTTGCACAGGATCAGGGCGCTCAGCTGGGCGCGTTCGACGAAGCTGTCGGGCCAGGCGAACTCCTGGTCCGAATGGATCTCGCCGCCCCGCACCCCCAGGGTGTCGATATTGGGCAGGCCGGCGGCATGCAGATTGTTGCCCTCGCAAACTCCGCCCGACGGCTTCCAGGCGATCGGCTGGCCCAGCAGGGCGCCGGCTTCCTTAACCGCCTCGAATAGGGCGGTCTGGGCCGCGTCCATCGGCTTGGGCGCACGGCTGAAGCCGCCGTGCAGGTCCAGGCTCAGCCCCTCGAACGGCGGCGCGGCGGCGATGGCCCGCACCGAGGCGTCGATCCAGTCCGCAGCGGCCTTGTCCGGGACGCGCACATTGAACCGCACCACCGCATTGTCGGCGACGACGTTCAGGGCCCCACCGCCGGAAATCTTGGCCACATTGACGGTGACGCCGTTATGTTGACCGTTCAGCCCATGCAGGGCGGCGGCGATGATGGCCGCGCCCGCCACCGCATTGCGGCCCTCTTCGAACGCCCGCCCGGCGTGGGCCGCGCGGCCCGTCACGATCAGATGATAGTTGCCGCTGCCCTTTCTGGCTCCCGCCAGCGTCCCGTCCGCCAGCGCGGGCTCATAGGTCAGCCCCACATGACCCCGCGCACCCAGCTCCGCCAGCAGCGGGGCCGAGGCCGGCGAGCCGATCTCCTCGTCGGGGCTCAGCAGCACGGTCCAGCCGACCCCGTGTTTGTCGGGATGGGTCTCGAATGCCTCCAGCGCGGCTAGCAGAACGCTGATCCCGCCCTTCATGTCTGCCACGCCGGGACCGTTCAGGGCGCCGTCCGACCGCGTCGTCACGGTCTGGAACCGGCTGTCGGCGGGAAAGACCGTATCGTAATGGCCGGTCAGCACGACTTGGATCGGCGCACTGGGTCGCGCAGTGATCTTCAGGGCGTCGGCATGGGCCTCGGTCCGCACCGATCCGTCGTCGGCGACACTGGTCGAGCCCTGCGTCGGGATACGCTCGACTGTGGCGGGCAGCGCGCGCGCCTCGGCCTCCAGCGCATCCAGCACGGCGTTCAAACCGGCGGCGTTTCGGCTGCCGGAGTTGATGTTGGCCCAGTCGATGGTGCGCCCGATGATGGCCTCGCGTCGCGCGGCGACGTGATCGAGGACGGCCTGGTCAGAGGTCAGAATCCGCATCGGCCGGACCCTAGACGCCCCGACCAGAAAGGTGAAGGTCGGGGTCTGTAAGTCATCGCCGATCACCGCTAGTTTCCGCGCGAACAGGGACGCGACATGACACGCACGACGATCGATCTATGGCTTCGGGCCATGAACCCACTGATCTTGCCGCGCGGCATGGCCGAGGCTCAGCGCTCGGCGCGGTCCATGGTGATCGGCCTGGGCATCGCCCTGATCGTCGGCTTGATCCCGACCTGGTGGATGTTCACCTCGGGCTGGTTCGAAACGGCGATGAGCGCCGAATACGCCCGCATGGGTCTGTCGTCGGATCAGGTCGCGATGCAGCGCGAGTTCATGAAGGTGATCTGGCCCTATGCCATCGGCTTCGGTGCGATCTTTTCCGTCCTGCTCTATGGCGTTCTTGCGGTGGTCCAATGGCGGATGATGACGCGCGCCATCCCGATCATCATGCTGGCCCTGATGGCCTATAGTCTCGTGGCCAATATGGGCATGCGGTTTCTGGGCACGATGCCGACGCCGGAACTGCCGCTGTGGATGCTCTTGACCACTTGGCCGGCCGCCGCCGTCTCGGCCGTCATCTACGTCGCGTCCCTGCAGGGCGCCATGCTGCTGCACCGCCTCAGGAACGAGCCCTGAATGACCGTCGTCATCTTCCACAATCCGAAATGCGGCACCTCGCGCAACGCCCTGGCTCTGCTGCGCGAGCAGGGCGTCGAACCGACTGTGGTCGAATACCTGAAGACCGGCTGGGATCGCGCGACGCTGGAGCGACTGGCGACCCGGACCGGCGTCGGCCTGGCGGGCCTGCTGCGCAAGAAGGAGGCCGACGCCGAGGCCCTGCTGGACGCCGGCGCCGACGACGACGCCATCCTAGCCGCCGCCATCGCCCAGCCGATCCTGATCGAACGGCCCATCGTCGAGACCGACAAGGGCGCCGTCATCGGCCGCCCGCCGCAGCGGGTGCTGGAGGTTCTCTAGCCGCCGCCGCGCCCTAGCGGGTGCGACGGCCCCGGTTCGGACGACGGTCGCCCGCTTCGCGGCTTTCGTGGCGCCAGCGGATGGACAGGCTGGTGTCGCCCTGACCGCCGAACTGCGAGGCCACGGCGATGTTGCGCCGGGGCTGCCACTCGACCTTGACCGCCGCGCCGTTCTGACCGCCGCCGATGACCTCCAGATAGACGTCGTCGGTGATGTAGCGCCCGCCCGCGACCGTGACCGCCGAGGCGTCGCCGCCGAAGGACAGCCGGTCCAGGCCCGCCAGTTCTCGCAGGTTGCCGATCACGTCGAACCCGCCGCCGCCCGCCAGGGCCGCAACCCCGGCCGCCAGCTGCGCCGCCTCGAAGGCAGAAAGCTGCGACGCCGACCGCCCGAACAGCACCTGCGACAGGATTTCGTCCTGGGGCAGGGAGGGGGTCGAAGTCAGGGCGATCTTCGGCTCGGCCGCCGTGCCCGTCACGTTGATGGAGGCGGTCAGGGCCGCATCCTCGCGCGTCGCCGCCAGGTTCAGCCGGATCTGCTTCGGATCGGTGGACAGGGTCACGCGTCCGGTGTCGTCGAACACGAACCGCTTGCCCGCGAACTCATAGTCGCCACGCACCACATTGGCCGTGCCGGTCAGTTGCGGCTGGGCGATCGTACCGCGCACCCGCGCATTGACGTCCAGCACCACGTTCAGACCACGCCCGTTGACCCGCACCTTGCCGCCGGTCGACCGCAGGGCGATGTCCATGCCGATCTGCGGGCCGCGCGCCTTCTGCTCGGTCTCGACGGGGTCGCCGCCGGGTCGGTTGATCTCGACCACGTCCATGGAAACGATGCCGGTGGCGCCGGGCAATTCCGGCTCGATCTTGGCCTCGTCGATGTCGATCCGGCCGCCCAACTGGATATTGCCGTCCGCACCTCGAACGATGGTGATCGGGCCCGAAGCCCGCGCCTCGGCGATATCGTTGTCGATGACGCGGAAGCGGCTCAGCGTGAGCTGCGCATTCGATCCCGATCCCTGGCGCAGGCCGATGCGGCCCTGGCCGGACACCGTGCCGCCCGACCCGTCGTTGGCCGTGAAGGTCTCGATTTGCGCGGTCGTGTCGTCGAACCGGGTCCGCAGGGTCATGTCGCCCAGCACCAGCCCCACCGCATTCTCGCGATAGCTGCCCTGGCTCAGGTCGAACCGGCCGTTCAGGCGCGGCGCGTTCAGGGTGCCGGCGAGGGTCGCCTGACCGTTGACTTGACCCGCCAGGCTGCGTTCGCCGCCCAGGAACAGGTCCCAGATCGGCTGGATCTGGCCGTTGATCGACACCCGGCCCGACATCTCGCGGGTCCGGGCGATAGCCAGGCGCAGCGGCGCGGCCGAGGCCTCGACCGGCAGGACCACATCGGCCGAGGCTTGAACCGCCCCCTCGTCCACGGCCGTCGCCTTGATGGTCAGCCGGTCGCCAGCCAGGGTGGCGTCCACCCGTCCGTCCACGGCCAGGCCGCGCGGCGCATCGATACTGCGCACGTTCTGCAGGGCGACGTTCGCCGTTCCCGACAGGTCGCTTCCAGCGCCGCGCATGGCCACCTGGCCCGTCACGCTGCCCCGCAGTTCCGGCGAGATCGACCCCAGGTCCACCTGCGTCAGGTCGGCTTGGACCGCGACTGTGCGCGCATCCTGGCGCAGGTCGGCCAGCAGCACGCCGCCGCCGACGCCCAGGTCCAGATGGGCCGTGCGGTTCGCGCCGTTCAGGGTGATCGAGGCCGGGCTACGGGTCGTGAAGGCCACCTCGCGCACCCGACCGCCGCCGCGCAGCGTCAGGCCGTGCGTCTCGTTCTGGCGCGAATAGACGCCCGTGCCGTTGAACTGGGCCGGCGTCGGCCCGCCCACGTCCAGCGCCAGGGTGAAGGGCAGGTTGTTCAGCGTGCCGCGTCCGTCCAGGTCCAGGGTACGGATGATCCAGCTCTGGCCCGCCAGCCGCACATTGCGCCCGCTGACGTCCAGGATGGCGCTGTCCGATCCGCCGCTGTCCGTCAGCCGGACCCGCCCATTGGCCTCGCCCGAGGCCAGGAAGGCCCCGGCGCGCGCCGTGAACGTCAGGTCCGCGCTGGACGGGATATTGTCCGACAGGGCGACGGCGCCCTTGGCCGTCACGCCGCCTGCATCCACGTCCAGATCACTCAGACGGATGCGCTTGCCGCCCAGGAAGAAGTTGCCCGAGGCGCGTGCGGGGCCATAGTTCGAGCCGCTGACGACCGTGATCCGGCCGTCCGAAGCGTCCGCGCCCTTGCGGAAGCTCAGCGTCAGGTCTGCATTATTCAGCGTCAGCGCGCCGGCCGTCACCTGCTGGAAGCCGGCGGTCAGATCGACGCGCGGCTGGGACAGGGTGCCGGTCAGTGCGCCGCGTCCGTTCATGTCGCCGCCGATCTCGACCGGCCCGGCCGCGAACGGCCCCCGCGCGTTCCAGTCCAGCGCCAGCCTCAGATCGCCCGCCGTCTCGATGATGCCCTTGGCGCCTGCGCGACCGGCCGCGCCGGTCAGTTCGCCGCGCTCGATCTCGATCCGGCCGCCGTTCAACTGGCCGGCCAGTTGCAGGCGGGGCGTCTTGCCCAGCAGGCGATCCAGCTCGGCCATGCCGATGGTCAGGTTCCGGCCCCGCCCGTCGAAGTTCAGCACCCAGGGGGCGCCTGTCCGCGCAGACGACGCCCGGATTGGCCCGCCGAAGGCGCCGCGCGCCTCGGGCAGCACGCGCGAGGCGTCGGTCAGTTGCGCGGTCCCGCGGAAGCTCATCCCGCCCAGCAGGTTGCGCGAGCCCGATCCGTTCAGCGTCAGGCCCTGGCCCTGAAGATCGACCTTCTCCAGCAGTATGGCGCCGTCCTTCATCCGCGCCGCCTGCATCTGCACGCGCGGCGCCGAACCCAGCAGGCCGCCGATGATGCCTTCACCCGACCCGCCGTTGGCGCGGATGTCGCCGTCGAAGTCCATGCGGCCGTTCTTGACAGCGACGTTCAGCGGCCCGGCGATACGGGTCGCGCGATAGCTGGCGAGGTTGGCGTTCAGCAACGTGGCCTGACCGTTCAGGCTCCAGGTCTGGGCGTCGCCCTTGAACAGGCCGGAATAGGCGGCCGGCCCGGCGACGTCGGACCCCACCAGTCGGCTCAGCGACGCGGTCTGGATGTTCAAGGTGATCCCATCCGGCGAACTCCGATCCGAGTTGCGGATCAGTCCGCGCGCTTCGGACTGGACGTTGTCGGAGATCAGCTTCCAAGCCACGCCCTGGCTGGCCTTGTCAGGCGTCGGAACCATGGCGAAGCCAAACCGCGCTGTGCGGCCGATGCGGGTGACGAACGGTTCCAGCAGGTCCGAGCCGCTGAAGTCGGCGAAGCCCGCGACGCGTGATCCCTTGTCGCCGAAATGGCCTTGGACGATCAGGGGGACGAATTGCCCCGTTTGGACGCGGGCGTTGACGACATCGGCGTTCAGCACCGCGACCGCCGAGAACGGCTGGTCGGGCGAATAGCCCAAGGCGCCAGCCAGCGGCCCGCCCTGCACCTCATTGGCGCGCAGGTTCAGGCGCGTGTCTTCCAGCTTGCCGCCGAAGGTCGCGGCCAGGCGCAGATAGTCGCCGGGCCGGTTCAGGCTGTCGGCGTTGACGGTCGCACTCTTTGCCCCGGTGCGCGGCAGGCTGGCGTCGCCCGACAGGCTCCAGCGGCCGTACTCTTTGGAGAAGCCTTCCATCAGTTCGATATTGGCCGAGAACTTGTCGATCCGAACCGAGATCGGCTGCGGGCTGGGCGGTTCGCCGCTGGGCGGTTCGACCACGGGCCGGCGCAGGACGCGGACGGTCTCGGCCTTGATGTCGTTGGCGTGGAAGCTGCGACCCACCAGCGCCAGATAGGACCAATCCATGCTGAGGTTGTTCGCCTCCAGCCAGACCCCTTGGCTATCGGCCAGGGTGATGCGGTCGATGCTGAAATCACTCAGCAGATCGCCCTTAAGCCCATAGACCTTCAGCCGACCATAGCGGCTTATCTTCAGGTCCTGCAGCCGTTGCAGCACCATCTCGCGACCGCCGTCCGAGGCGATGTAGTAGCGCCCGCCCACCAGAGCGGCGGCGATCAGCACCAGCAGACCCGCGAGGATCGCGCCCGCGATCAGGGCGATGCGTTTGACCAGCCCACGACGCGGTTTTGCGGGCCGCGCGGCCTTGGTCGGCGTCGTCTCTTGCGACGTGGTTTCGGGCGGCGTGGCTTCAGGCGGTGTGTCGGTCAAAACGCCTGCCCGATGCTGATGTAGATCTGGAAGGCCGAGTCGCCTTCACTCTTGTTCAGGGGCATCGCCACGTCCGCCCGGATCGGCCCGAACGGCAGCATGTAGCGCACGCCCACGCCCGCACCGTAGCGCATGTTGGTCAGGTTCGGCGTCTCCTGAAAGCCCACCGAGCCGGCGTCCACGAAGGCGACGGCCTGGAAGCTCTGGCCGATCGACTGGCGCACCTCGAACGAGGTCTCGAACAGCGACAGACCCCCACGCGGCGTTCCGTCCGGTAGCTGCGGATTGACGCCCTGATAGGAGTAGCCTCGCACCGACCCGCCGCCGCCGGAATAGAACAGGCGGTCCGCCGGCACGTTCAGCTCGCTGCCGCCGACGATGGACCCGATCTTCATGCGTCCAGCCAGAATGGTGCGGTCACCGGCCACCGGGAAATAGGCCGTCCCTTGCGTTTCGGTGCGCAGGAACAAGATGTTGCTCTCACCCGTCACCGCCGTCGGCTGCACCGCCAGATTGACGCGCCAGCCCTTGGTCGGGTTCAGCGGATCGTTGGAATGATCGATATAGGCGCTGGTCCGCGCGGTGATGATCGCCAGGTCGCGGTCGAAGGTTACGCGTTGTGGGGGCAGGGTGGTGAAGTCGTAGCGCGTCTCGCTGTAGCGCCCCGCATCCAGCCCGATGCCGTAGTTGAAATAGGAGGTCTTGCCGATCCGCTGCTGCAGGTCGGCATAGAGGACTAGGGCGGTGCGCAGATAGGCGTCGGTATCCTCGTTAACCACCGCCGCGCCCAGCTTCAGCGTCCGGCCGGGCCGGCGCCAATGGGGCAGGGACAGGTCGGCGCCGATCCGGCTGTCGATGTCCGCCAGCCGCGCTTCCAGCCGCAGGGTGTCGGCCCGTCCGAACCGGTTGTAGCGCGTCTGGATCACGTCCACCCCGGCGCCTTCGGCCGTGGACCAGGTGGCGCCCGCTTCCAGCACGCGGCGCGGCCGGTCTTGCAGGCTGACGATCACGGGACGCAGGCCGTCTGCCGTAATCTGATCCTGGGGCGACAGGGCCACGCCGATGCCGTCATAGACGCCGGTGTCCAGCAGCCGGCGCTCCAACTCGGCGACCTGATCGGGGTCGAAGCGGTCGCCTTCTTTCCAGGGCGCCAGGCCCGCGACCCAGTCGGGATTGGTCCGACCGCGCGTGGACAGGCGAACGCCGTCCAGCCGCACCAGAGCGCCCGAATCAATGCGATATTCCGGCGCGACGGTGAAGGCGGCATGGTCCACCACGACCCGGCGCGGATTGGCCTTGGCGTCGGCGTAGCCGTCGCGCACCAGGGCCGCGACCAACCGTCCTTCGCCCGAGATGACATCCACCGCGCGGCCGGGATCGCCGGCCTTCAGGGCGATGGCGGTCTTGGCCTTGTCCGCCGCCTCGGCTTCGGGCGCGGGGTCGACCCACTGAATGGTCGGATCGGTCAGCAGGAAGCGGCGACCCGGTTGGACCGAGACGATGGCGATCGGGGTCTCCTCGCCCTCGACGATGTCTTCCACGACCGGCTGGTAATAGGCTTCCGAGCGCAGCAGGGCGGTGGCCGAGGTCACTGCGCTTTCGGCACGACGGCGGGCCTCGAACCGGCTGGCCGGCGTCCCATCGACCTCGCCCACGGCCCGCTCCAGCATGCGGCGCAGTTCGGCGTCCATGTCGCCCCGGATCTGGGCGCGGGGGTCCGCCGCCGCCGCATGGGCGCAGGCCGAAAAGGCCGCAAGGGTCGCGACCAGCAGGTTAGGCCTGAACGTCAAACTCGATCTCTCGTCAAAACTACGCCCCCCGGCAAACCTGACCCTCTTAGTAGAACAGGGTCTCGCTCTCGGGTTGGACCGTCTGTTCCGACGTGCGTTCATCGGGCGGAAGGCTGCTGGACGGCGGGGGCGTGGGGGTCGTGTCATGCACCTCAGGCGGAGGCGGGGGGACTTCTTCCTTGACGGGAGGCGGCGCCGTCTCGACCGGCATCTCACGATAATCGTCGTCCGACCGCGACGGCCGATCGTCGCAGGCCGAGAGCGCAAGCACGCTCAACGCAGCGGCGGCCAGAACGAATGTCGAGCGTGTCATGGAAAGTCCCCGGGTCTTCGCCGATGCAACGCCTGTGGCGCTAAGCCGTTCCCTTAGCGCTGAAAACTCCGCCGGTCATCCCGCGTGATCGGACCATTTTGTGACCATTTGCTTCAGCGTCAGCTCAGACTTGGGGCCGGGCTCCGCCGCCTTGCCGTCGAACAGAGGCGCCGGTCGCGGCAGGCCGTCCTGAAACGTCCCTCTGGCCTGATTGTGCGGATGGTCGGGCGCCTCGGCCAGGCTGAGCACCGGCGTGACACAGGCCTCGGTTCCAGCGAAATGGGCGCTCCAGTCGTCGCGGTCGCGCGTCGCGAACAGAGCGGAGAACCGGCCCTGCAAGGTTGACCAGGCGGTGATATCATACTGAACCGCCTCGCCCGGATCGATATCCAGCCCGGCTAGCAGGGCGGCATAGAAGCGCGGCTCCAGCGCCGCCACCGCCACGAAGCCGCCGTCGCGACAGGCGTAGCAGCGATAGAAGGGTGCGCCCCCGTCCAGCAGATTGGCCCCGCGCCGCTCGCTCCACATCCCCTGACCGCGCAGCGCCTGGAACAGTCCGCCCAGCAGGGCCGCGCCGTCGGTCATTGCCGCATCCACCACGCGACCCCGCCCGGTGGTCCTGGCCTCCACCAGCGTCGCCAGCACGCCGACCACCAGCAGCATGGCCCCGCCGCCATAGTCTCCAACCAGGTTCAGCGGCGGGGAGGGCGGACGATCCGCCTCGCCCATGGCGTGCAGCACGCCGGACAGTCCGATGTAATTCAGGTCATGCCCCACCGCATTCGCCAGCGGTCCCGTCTGGCCCCAGCCCGTCACTCGACCGAACACCAGTGCGGGCTTCCTCGCCTGCAACAACTCCGGCCCATAGCCCAGCCGCTCCATCACGCCGGGCCTGAACCCTTCGATCACGGCATCCGCCCCATCGATCAGCGTCAGAATACGCTCGCGATCGTCAGGCGATTTCAGATCGACCGGCACGGCGATCCGCCCCCGATGCAGCACCGCACCGCCCACCTCGTCGAACACCGCAGCCCCTGCCGAGGCGTCGCGCGTCAACCGCACCACCTCCGCCCCCAGGTCCGCCAGCATCATCCCGGCGAAGGTGACCGGCCCCAGGCCGTCGAATTCGATGATACGGACGCCATTTAACGGTTGCATGCCACATGAGTAGCAGACCGGGTCTTGACCGGAAGGCCGGATTACAACAGAAGGCGCCCTTCGACGGCTCGGGCCAGCCCGGACGTCGCGCGGTGCGCCCTTAGCTCAGTTGGTTAGAGCATCTGACTTTTAATCAGAGGGTCCTCGGTTCGAGCCCGAGAGGGCGTACCATTTAAAGCCCGCTTCGGCGGGCTTTTTGCTGTCTGGAGCCGGACGTCAGTTCAGGGAATCGCGCATCGCCCCGGCCGGATCGGCTTTGGCGCCGACCTCGGCCGCCGCGAGATGTTTCGACAGGGCCGCGACCAGGGCGGGCAGTTGCAGCGGCTTGGCCAGGTGATCGTCCATGCCGGCCTCGCGGCACAGGGCGATCTGGTCCGGCTGGACGTTGGCGGACAGGGCGATGATCGCGAGGCGACGGCCGGTTCCCTGTTCCAGGCGCCTGATCTCCCGCGTCGCCGTCAGCCCGTCCATGACCGGCATCTGCATGTCCATCAGGACCACGTCGTAGGTCTTGGACTGAACCGCATGAACGGCCTCGGCGCCATCACAGGCGGTCGTCACCTCAAGTCCCAGGCCGCTGAGGATGACATTGATCAGCTCGCGGTTGGCCGGCGAATCGTCCGCCACCAGGATCCGACCTTCGGGCATGGCGGAGAGTTGCGAGCTTTCCGTCTGCGTCTCCCCATCCGCGATCAGGAGGGGAGCCGTCAGATGGAAGGTCGAGCCCTGGCCCGGCTGGCTGGAAACCAGGATATCGCCGCCCATCGCCCGCGCCAGCCTGCGCGAGATCGCCAGTCCCAGGCCCGTGCCGCCATACAGCCGCGTCGTCGAGCGGTCCGCCTGCGAGAAGCGTTCGAACAGATGGGCCACGTTTTCCGGGCTCATGCCGATGCCCGTGTCCGTCACCGCCGCCGTCAACCGCCACACGCCGTCATCGCCCTGATCGCCGCCCAGCGACAGGCCCACCGAGCCCTTGGAGGTAAACTTCACGGCGTTGCCCAGCAGGTTCAGCAGAATCTGCCGCAACCGCGCCTCGTCGCCCATCAGGCACGACGGCAGGTCCGGCGCCAGCTCGACCTGGAGCGACAAGCCCTTGGCGAGGCATTGCGCCTCCATCATCTGGGCCGTCTCCCGCGCCAGGGCGACCGGATCGAACGGCTGGGGCTCCAGCTCGATTGCGCCGGCCTCCAACTTGGAATAATCCAGCACGTCGTTGATTACCGACAACAGCGCCTCGCTGGCGGTGGCGATCCGTGCGACATAGCCGCGTTCCTCGTCAGGCAGGGCCTGGCTGGCCTTCAGCAGGTTGGAAAAACCGATAACGCTGGTCAGGGGTGTGCGCAGCTCATGGCTCATGTTGGCCAGGAACTCGCTCTTGGCCGCCGCCGCCGCCTCGGCGCGATCCCTGGCTTCCAGCAGTTCGTCGGCCAGAACCTTGCGGTCGGTCATGTCGCGGATGACGGCGACGGCTTCCGAAGGTTCACCCGGCTTCGCGGCCAATGCGCGGAAGGTGCATTCGACCCAGACGGTGGAGCCGTCGCGGTGGACCGCGCGGTGTTCCAACCGGCATTGCTTGCCGGTGTGCATGGTTTCCAGCACCGACCGGGCCACCCGCTCCTGATCGTCGGGGTGGATATAGTCCAGCGCCGTGCCGCTCATCTCCTCGTATGTCCAGCCCAGGAGAGCCTCGATGGCCGGCGAGATGTATTTGCTGCTGCCGTCAGGGCGGATGCGGGTGATGACGTCGCCGATATTGTCGGCCAGCAGCCGATAGCGCGCCTCGTTACGCTTGGCCTGGGCGATCTGGTTCTGTTGGTCGGTGATGTCCTGGAAGACGCCATAGAGCGCGCTCACGACGCCCGCATCGTCGCGCTCAGCCCGTGCCTGGGTCAGGACAGTCCGCTCTTCGCCGTCCGCGCGGATCAGCCGAAGGCGGCGATCACAGCCTTCGCCCGTCGCTGCGGTGTTCTCGATGGCGGCCAGCAATTCGGCGCGATCTTCGGGATGGTAAAAATCGACGGCGTTGTCGAGGTGAGGATCGAAGCTGTCACGGTCGAGCCCGTGAATGCGAAACACCGCGTCCGACCAGTGAACGGCGCCGCTGGCTAGATCCAGTCGCCAATTTCCGACTTCGGCCATCTGTTCGACCATCTGCAGGGCGCCGTACCGCTCCTCACTGATCCGGCTGACGTCCAGAGCGGCGATGATGTCTTCGGCCATCCGGCCCAGCGTCTTCAGCGTGGCCATGTCCGCGTCCGATGGATGCGCGCGGGGCTGGCGGTCCATCACGCCGAAGGCGCCGATAGGCTGCCCGTCCGGTCCGCAGATCGTCACACCGGCGTAGAAACGCAGATTGTGGGGCGGGTCGACCAGGAAATGATTGCGGGCGACGGGATCGGCCAGGCCGTCCTCCACCACCATGACGGCGCCCGCGCCCTGCTGCACGAGGCGGTCGCCCAAGGTTTTTTCGCGCGGCGTCGTCTGGACGATCGTGCAGTCGCTGCACCAGAGCATGGCGTTGGCGCCGGTGATCAGGGTGACGACGGCCGTCGGCGTATCGAACAGCCGGCACGCCAGTTCCGTAAGGCGCTGAAACGGGCCTGCGGGTGCGTTCAGGGCTTCGAGGCTCTTGGCGACATAGGGCACGGGGGACTCCAACGACGGCGCTCAGAATGGCATCGATCAGAGAATTCTTTGTTACCGATATGCTAAATAGCCAAGCTTTGATTGCAGGGCGTGGCATGGTTTAAGCCCGCCCCATGAAGCCTGTTTTCCTGTCCGCCGTCCTCCTGCTCGCCCTATCGGGTTGCAACGCCGGGCGGTCGGCCGTCGGTGGGGCAGAGCAGGTGGGGGCGGGGTTCGCGGCGGCGGCGTCCGCGCCGCTGGAGGATTTCAACCTGCGTCGCCAGACCATCCCGACGGTCTTGTTGCAGGCCGAAGCCAATCCCTACGACCTGCGCAACCTGAACCAATGCACCACCATCGGCGCCGAGGTGGCGCGGCTGGACGAGGCCCTGGGGCCGGACACCGACGAGCCGCCGCGTCAGGACGGCTCGTTCCTTAGCGAGCGCGCCGCCGATGCGGCGGCGAAGGCGGCGCTGAACGCCATCCGCGACACCACGACCGACTTCATTCCCGGCCGCAGCTGGATTCGCCGTCTGAGCGGCGCCGAGCAGCACAGCCGCCACGTCCAGTCCGCCATCCAGTCCGGCCGGATGCGCCGCGCCTTTCTGAAGGGCATGGGGATGCAGAGGAACTGCGCCCCGCCGGCGGCGCCGAGCTGGTTCCGCCCGACCGGGCGGTCGCAGCATTGATGGTCTGAGCCTCGGGCGGATTTAGCGGCCGAAGGTGCGTCGCCTGTCGCGACGGTCGCCCCTTATGTGGACCGTGCCGTCCTTGGCGAAGGCTTCGAATGACGCTTTGTCGATGTTCCTGAACTCGCCGGTTCTGTCCCAGTCCCAGTCGAACGAGATGCGCTCGCCCTTGTGCGCGAACTTGCCGGACCAGTGGGCGAAGAACGCATATTTGTCGCCACCGATGATGATGACGTGGCGGTGGAGTGCCGTCTCGTTCCCCTCGTCGCGGGGCGGCTCCTCAAGGTAGGTGTTGTAGGCGTGGAAGCCTGACTTCTCGATGCGCATGTCAGTTCGACGTGTGGCGGGCGTGGAAGTCGCGGCGGAAGGCTTCGAACCGGCCCTCCGAGATCGAGGCGCGCATGGCCGCCGTCAGCGCCTGGTAGAAGGCGATATTGTGCCAGCTCAGCAGGACCTTGCCGAGGATTTCGTCGGCGCGGATCAGGTGGTGCAGATAGGCCTTCGAATAGCTGGATGATGGCCCTTCGATGGTCGGGTCCAGCGGGTCCTGATCCTCGGCGAAGCGGGCGTTCTTCAGGTTCAGCGGGCCGTCCCAGGTCCAGGCCTGGCCGTGACGCCCGGCGCGGGTCGGCAGAACGCAGTCGAACATGTCCACGCCCCGATACACGGCCTCGACCAGATCGACCGGCTTGCCCACCCCCATCAAATAACGGGGGCGGTGCTTGGGCAGGAATTCGGGCGCATAGTCCAGCACCTCGCACATGGCCTGATGGCCTTCGCCCACGGCCAGGCCGCCGATGGCGTAGCCGTCGAAGCCGATCTCTTGCAGTTGCTCCGACGACTGGCGACGCAGGTCCTCGAAGGTCGAACCCTGCTGGATGCCGAACAGGGCCTGTGTATCACGCTCGCCGAACCGGGCCTTGGACCGGGCGCCCCAGCGGATCGAAAGCTCCATCGCCTTTTTGGCCGCATCCTTCTCGGCGGGATAGGCGACGCACTGGTCCAGCTGCATCGAGATGTCGGCGCCGATCCGGTCGGCCTGGATCTCGATCGACCGTTCCGGCGTTAGGACGTGTTTGGAGCCGTCGATGTGGCTGGAGAAGGTCACGGCCTCCTCCTTGACCTTCGAAATCCCGGCCAGGGACATGACCTGGAAGCCGCCGCTGTCTGTCAGGATCGGCTTGTCCCAGCCCATGAATTTGTGCAGCCCGCCCAGCCGTTCCATCCGCTCGGGGCCGGGGCGCAGCATCAGGTGATAGGTGTTGCCCAGCAGGATGTCGGCGCCCGTCGCCTTGACCTGATCCACCGTCATCGCCTTGACCGTCGCGGCCGTGCCGACGGGCATGAAGGCGGGGGTGCGGATGTCGCCGCGCGCGGTCTTCAGCACCCCGGTGCGGGCGCGGCCTTCGGTGGCGGAAATGTCGAAGGGGAAGGGCATTCAGGCGATCAGTCGTTCAAGCTGCTCGACCCGCACCAGATCCTTGGGGCGGCCGAACAGGCGGTACAGGGCGATATGGTCCCGGATGTCGGGCACGAACAGCGGGACGTCGTCGATGAAGACCCGACGCCGCGAAGTAAAGCCGACGGCCTGCCATTCGGCGCCGTCGCGGGTCTCCAGATCAGCCATGACCTCGACCAGGATCGGCTGGTCTGGCGCACGACCGAAGACGGCCGAGCGGAACAGGCCTTCGCCCGGATCGGCCACCACCTCGCCGTCCAGCGCGGCCAGCAGGGCGCGGGCGTCGCGGGGGGAACACAGGATGTCGATGTCGGGCACATGCAGGTCGGTCAGGCCATAAAGGGCCATCGCCGCCCCGCCGAAGATCCACCACGGGTCGCGCAGATCGCGCGCGGCCTCGCCGACGGCGGTCAGGCCGTCCTGAAGATCATGCGGGAGGTCATCGGTTGACACGGGTCGCGCTCGTTTTCGTCAGGAGGCGGCATTTAGGCGTTCCGGCGGCGATTGACCACCCGAGCGCCGCGCCGGATCACCAGTCCAGCGTCGCCTCGCCGCGCAGGATGGCCTCGGCCTGATCCGTATGTTTGGCGCCATCACGGTCGTGCAGCACCAGCGGCGGCAGCAGTCGCAGCGGCGCCCGCCCGGTCTTGATGGCGTGGACCAGCACCCGTTTGGCCGGCTCGTCGGCGAAGGGATGGATGGGTCGTATGGCGAAAGATCCGGCCTTCTCTCCCAGCAGCGCCAGCAGGTCCGCCAGCCGATCGGTCCGGTGAACGACCACGATCCGCCCGCCTTCCTTCACCGCCTTCAGCAGGAAGTCGGTCCAGGCCTTCAGCCCGTCGTCGGCCATCCAGGCCCCGCGCTTGCCCTCGGCCGGCGCGCGTAGAGCCCCTGCGTCGTCGAAGAAGGGCGGATTTGACACGGCCCAGTCCGCCGGTTCGACGCCCAGCACCCTGAACCCCGCCGCCACGTCGCCCTGTCGAATCGCGGTGGTCGCGGCGACGCCGTTCAGCGCCGCGTTCTCGACCGCCAGCGCCGCCATGGCCGGATCGCGCTCCAGCCCCATCAGCATGATGCCCGGCCGGCGCGCCGCGATCTGCATCAGGACGGCGCCGGCGCCGCATCCGGCCTCGATCACGCGCTGGCCCGCCTCGGCCGGAACCGCCGCCGCCAGCAGGGCCGCGTCCATGCCGGCGCGATAGCCGCGCGCGGGTTGACGCAGGCGCACCCGGCCGTTCAGCACACCGTTCTCGACGATGTCGTGCGGCAGGGTTTTGACTGCGTCCAAGCCTCAATCTCCTTGACCCTCAAGGGGTCGAACATCATTGTGCGCCGCAACTCGCGGGGGCAAGACGGCCCGTCTGCAAAATCCTTCGACGCGGTCCGCCGCGCCAGTGAAAGAGTATCCGTTTGGACGTCGCCATCGCCGCCTCTCCCCGCCCGAAGGGGGATGTCAACGCCCTTGTCCGGCTGGCCGAGGTCGATATGGCGGCCGTCGACGCCCTGATCCTGGACCGGATGCAGTCGGACGTCCCGATCATCCCCAAGCTGGCCGAGCATCTGGTGTCCGCTGGCGGTAAGCGTCTGCGCCCGCTGATGACCGTCGCCGCCGCCCGCGCCACCGGCGCGACGGGCGACATCGCCGCGCCGCTGAAGCTGGCCGCTGCGGTCGAGTTCATTCACACCGCCACCCTGTTGCATGACGACATCGTGGATGCGTCCGAGCTGCGTCGTGGCAAGGTCGCGGCCCACCTGATCTGGGGCGCCCCCACCAGCGTCCTGGTCGGCGACTTCCTGTTCGCCCGCGCCTTCGAACTGATGGTCGAGACCGATTCGATGCGCGCCCTGGGCATTCTGGCCGAGGCGTCGCGCGTGATCTCCGAGGGGGAGGTGCTGCAACTGACCCGCGCGCACGACCTGAACCTGGACCAAGCCACCTATCTTCAGATCGTGTCGGCCAAGACCGCCGAACTGTTCGCCGCTGCCGCCGAGGCCGGCGCGGTGGGCGCCGGCGCCGATCCGGTCGCGATCAAGGCCCTGCGCGATTACGGCATGGCCCTGGGGATCGCCTTCCAACTGGCTGACGACGCCCTGGACTATGGTGCGACGACCGAGGCCTTGGGCAAGAACGCCGGCGACGACTTCAACGAGGGCAAGGCGACCCTGCCGCTGCTGCTCGCCGTCGCCCGCACCAAGGGTCGTGAAGAAGCCTTCTGGGAGCGCACCGTGACCAAGGGCGAGCGTACGCCCGAGGACTTCACCCGCGCCCGCGAACTGATCATCGGCTCGGGCGCCATCGGCGCGACCCTGGATCTGGCCGGCGACTATGCCGATCAGGCCAAGGCGGCCCTGTCGGTCCTGCCGCTCAGCGACTGGCGCATCGCGCTGGAAGACCTGGCCGATTTCGCGGTGTCGCGCGCAGCTTGACCGAGGCTGCGGATACGCTCGACCAACAGGTTCGCACCGCCGACCTCGACCGCTGGCTGTCCAGCCGCCTGGTCGCGGATGCGCGTGCTCGCGCCGACCTGATCACGCTCTACGCCTTCGAGGCCGAGTTGATGACCATCCCCACGCGCGTGACCCAGCCGCTGCTGGCCGAGATGCGCTACACCTGGTGGGCGGAACAGATGGACGGCGTCTTCGCGGGCGTGCCGCGCAAGGGCCATCCCGTGCTGGAGGCCCTGACCGACCTCGTCGCACGCCATAACCTGAACCGCGCGCCTTTCGACGCCCTGATCGAGGCCCATATCGGCCGTGTGCGCGAAGAACCGCACGACCTGGAAGCATTCTATGTCGGCCCGATGCAGGTCGCGGTGCGGATCCTGGCCGGCGAGGGCCATGATGCGGCCGTCGCCGACGCGGGCCGCGTCTGGGCACTGGCGCAGACCGGCAGGACGCAAGAGGCGGCGGACCTGCGATCCGCAGCCAATGCGGCGCTGAAGCGCCTGCCGCCCATTGGCTTTCCCGCCGTCGCCTACGCTGCCCTGACCGATCGTGAGCGGCCCGAGCCGCTGAAGCGGTTGCGTCTGCTGTGGGCCGTGCTGCGCGGCCGGATCTGACCTAGTCAGTCAGGCCTCCGATCAGGCGCGCCAGCAAGGTGTTCAGCGTCTTCTGTTCCTCAGACGACAGGCCGGACAGCGCCTCTCGCGCCGTGTCCTGATGGCTGGGCATGATCGAATCGATCAGGTCGAACCCCTTGTCGGTCAGGCGGACCAGCGTCGCCCGGCGGTCGCTCGGATGCGGGCGGCGCTCGACCAGACCCGCCTTTTCCAGGCGGTCGATGCGGGCGGTCATGCCGCCTGACGACATCATCGCCGCCTCGAACAGCGCCGTCGGGGTCAGCCCGTCTCGCTCGCTTGCACGACGCAGCGTCGCCAGCACATCGAACTCGCCATGCTGCAAGCCATAGCGCGCGAACAACGGCGTCTGGCGCTCGCGGATCACCAGCTGCGACGCCTCGTTCAGGCGGCCCAGAACCTCCATCGGCAACATGTCCAGGTCGGGGCGTTGGACGGCCCATTGGGCTGCGGCGCGAGAGGCTCTGTCGGGCATGGTTATCTTGACATCGAGATACTTGAGGTCGAGAGACTAGCGCGATTTTCAGTGGGAGTCCTCACCATGACCGCACGATCTGACGCCGCGCCGACGCGTGGCGCGGCATTGCTGTTACTGGCGGCCATCGTCGCCCTGGCGCTGAACCTGCGTCCGGCGATGGCGGCGGTCGGGCCGCTGCTGGACCTGATCGAAGGCGCGACGGGCATGGGCTCGACCGCTGCCAGCCTGCTGACCACCTTGCCTGTGCTGATGATCGGTCTGGGCGCCCTGTCGATCCGGCCGTTGCGTCGGCGGCTGGGCGAGCGGCGCGGGGTCTTGCTGGGCGCGGTGCTGATCGGCGGGGCCTGTCTGGTGCGGGCGGTGCTGAGCGATGCGGCGGGTCTGATCGCCAGCGCGGCGGTTGTCGGCGTCGGCGTGGCGCTGATCCAGGCCTTGGCTCCGGTCGTCATCAAGCGGGCCTTTCCGGCTCAGTTCGGCACGGTCATGGCGCTCTACACCACCGGCATCATGGGCGGTGCGGCCATTGCGGCGGCGACGGCTGCGGGCCTGGCTGATGCGGTCGGTTGGGCAGGAACTCTGGCGCTGTGGAGCGTGCCTGCCTTTGCGGCCGCGATCATCTGGCTGGCGGCGTCACGCGATCCGGCGGCCGAAGAGCCGAACCGCGCCGCCGTGGTCGAGGCGACGGACCCGGAGATTCCCTTCTGGCGTCAGGGCCGGGCCTGGCGTCTGATCCTGATCATGGGGCTGGGCACGTCGGCCTATACGCTGGTGCTGGCCTGGCTGCCGCCCTTCTATATCGACCTGGGTCAGCCGAGGGCGACGGCCGGCTATCTGCTCAGCGGAATGACCGGCGCCGAGGTCATGGCGGGGTTGCTGGTGTCGATGACCATCGGGCGGTTCCCGGATCGGCGCGGACCGATCCTGACGGCGCTGGTGTTGGCCCTGCTTGGTCTGGCCGGACTGGTGGTCGCGCCGGTCAGCCTGGCGGCGCCGGTGGTGCTGGTCCTCGGCCTGGGGATCGGAGCCGTATTCCCGCTCAGCCTGATCCTGGCGATGGATCAGATCGACGATCCCGCGCGGTCCGGTGACCTGCTCGCCTTCGTCCAGGGGGGCGGATACATCATCGCCAGCCTGTCGCCGCTGGGCGCCGGCCTGTTGCGCGACCACATGGCCGACCTGACCCAGGCCTGGGTGCTGATGGGCGTCGGCGTGATCCTGCTGGGCGTGATGACGCTGGGGTTCCGGCCGGGCCTGCCCAAGCTGCGCTAAGCCCCGGCCTGGGAGATCAGCCCGCGTCTCGCCAAGCTTTAAGGCTTTCCATCGCCCGGATGCTCATCAGCCGTTTCTTGGCCCGGCCCCGTTCCTTGAGCGGGATTTTGACGCCGGCCTCGTCGACCTTGGGCGCCTCCAACGGGGGCAGCAGGCCGTAGTTGATGTTCATCGGCTGGAACTTCGAACCTGCCAGGTGCCCGCCGGTGATGTGCTCGACCAGGGCGCCCATGGCGGTCTCGGGCGGCGGCGGCGACAGGTTGCGCCCCAGCGCCTGGGCGGCGGCGAGACGACCGGTCAACAGGCCCATGGCGGCGCTTTCGACATAGCCTTCCACACCCGTCACCTGGCCTGCGAAACGCAGGCGCGGCATGGCCTTGAGGCGCAACTGGCGGTCCAGCAGGTGCGGGCTGTTCAGATAGGTGTTGCGGTGCAGGCCGCCCAGACGCGCGAACTGGGCGTTCTGCAGGCCGGGGATCATGCGGAAGGTCTCGGCCTGCGCCCCGTGCTTCAGCTTGGTCTGGAAGCCGACCATGTTGAACAGGGTGCCCAGCGCATTGTCCTGGCGCAGTTGCACGATGGCGTAGGCCTTGACCAGCGGGTCGCGCGGATTGGTCAAGCCGACGGGTTTCATCGGGCCGTGGCGCAGGGTCTCGCGACCCCGCTCGGCCATAACCTCGATGGGCAGGCAGCCGTCGAAATAGGGGACGTTCTCCCATTCCTTGAACTCGGCTTTTGGGCCGTCGATCAGGGCGTCGATGAAGGCGCTGTATTGCGCCTTGTCCATCGGGCAGTTGACGTAGGCGGCGGCGTCGCCGCCGGGGCCTTCCTTGTCATAGCGCGACTGACGCCAGGCGATGTCGAAGTCGATCGAGTCGGCGTGGACGATGGGGGCGATGGCGTCGAAGAAGCTGAGGCTTTCCTCGCCCGTCGCCTTCAGGATGGCCTCGGCCAATGCGGGCGAGGTCAGGGGGCCGGTGGCGACGATGACATTGTCCCAGTCCTCCGGCGGCAGGCCGGCGATCTCTTCCCGCACGATGGTGATCAGGGGATGGGCCGACAGCTTTGCGGTCACGGCCTGGGAGAAGGCGTCGCGGTCCACGGCCAGGGCCCCGCCGGCCGGCACCTGATTGATGTCGCCGCAGGCCATGATGATTGAATCCAGCGCGCGCATCTCGGCATGCAGCAGGCCCACGGCATTGTGCTCCCAGTCGTCCGACCGGAAGGAGTTGGAGCAGACCAGCTCGGCCAAGCCATCGGTGTGGTGGGCGTCGGTCTTGACTCCGGGCACGCCACGCATCTCGTGCAGGATGACGGGCACGCCGGCGTTGGCGATCTGCCAGGCGGCCTCGGAGCCAGCCAGGCCGCCGCCGATGACGTGGATGGGGGAGGGGCCGAAGTCGGGGGAGGAGGAAGCGCTCATCGCGGCCTTCTAGCGGGCGGGTGGCGCGGTGTCATGGTCCCCTGCTATATCCGCCGCCGGTAATCAGGGGCGAGATTTGAACGGGCATCGGGTTCTGCGACTGGGCGAGACGCTGTGGGCGGCCTTCGCGATCCTGCCTCGGCTATGGCGCGGCGCTTGGGGCGCGATCCTGGCCGCCGCCGTGGTCTGGAGCATCCAACCGCTGGCGGCGGGCGCGGCGAGCCTCATCTGGGCGGCGGTCGGCCTGGTCGCGACGTTGGTGCTTGTGGGGGCGCTCGGCCGGATCGCCATCACGGAGGACTTGCCGCAGGCGCGGCGGCTGGGCCTGGGGCCAGCGGGGCTTCAGTTCGGCCGGCCAGAGCTGCGCCTGCTGTGCGCTGGCCTGTTGTGTGCGGTCTTCCTAGCCATGATCCTGTCGGTCGTCGCCCTAGTGCTGCTGGCCCTGTTCGGCATGGCCGAGCTGGACGCCCAGGCCATCGAACTGCGCCAGTGGAGCGCGGTCGGCCCGGTCTGGAAGCTGGTACTGTTGGCGGCGGTCACGGTCTTCGCCCTGTTCGCCGTCGTCGCCTTTAGCGTGCGGCTGTCCCTGTTCGCGCCGGCGACCATCGGGCGTGGCCAAATGGTGTCGCTGCAAAGCATGAGCATCGCGCGCGGCGCCTTTTGGCCCTTGCTGGTCGGCCTGATGGTGACGTCGGCGCCCAAGATCGGGCTGGTGTTGCTGTGGGGCGCGGGGCTGCTGTCGGGTACGGCGGGCTGGGTCGTTTTCGCCGTCGTGCTGACGGCCTTTCAGGCGCCGCTGACCCTGGCCTTCGTCGGCGCCGCCTATCGCCGGCTCGACGTACAGGGTTGAGGTCGGCGCTTGACGGGATCATCCTGTCGGTCCCTTGGACCGGGATAGCGACATGACGAACCCAGAGGTGCTGATCGACGAGCGGATCGCGGGGTTGGGCGACTGGCGCGGCGATACGCTGGCGCGGATGCGCGCGCTGATCCACGAGGCCGAGCCGGAAGTGGTCGAGACCTGGAAATGGCGCGGCGTGCCGGTGTGGGAACGCCACGGCATCCTCTGCACCGGCGAGACCTACAAGGCGGTGGTGAAGCTGACCTTCCCCAATGGCGCGGCGCTGGACGACCCGGCAGGCCTGTTCAACGCCAGCCTGGAGGGCAATGTCCGCCGCGCCATCGACATCCGAGAGGGAGAGACGGTCGATGCGGCGGCGTTCCGGGCCTTGATCCAGGCTGCCGCCGCATTGAACCTGTTGAAGGCCGCAAAGGCCCGAACTTAGGCCAGCCCTGCCGCTACGGTGTAGGCGGCCTCGGTCTTGGCGGCGACCTCGTCCAAGGTGACGCCGTCGGCCAGTTCGACCAGCTCAAGCCCCGCGCCGTCCGGCTTGACGTCGAAGGTCGCCAGGTCGGTGATGATGCGGCTGACCACGCCCGTGCCGGTCAGGGGCAGACTACATTCCTTCAAGACCTTGGACTGGCCGTGCTTGTTGGCGTGTTCCATGACCACGACCACGCGCTTGACGCCTGCGACCAGGTCCATGGCGCCGCCCATGCCCTTCACCAGCTTGCCGGGGATCATCCAGTTAGCGATGTCGCCGTTCTGGGCCACTTCCATGGCGCCCAGGATCGACAGGTTGATGTGCCCGCCGCGGATCATGGCGAAGCTGTCGGCGCTGCTGAAGTAGGACGACTCCGGTATCTCGGTGATCGTCTGCTTGCCGGCGTTGATCAGGTCGGGATCCTCGTCGCCCTCATAGGGGAAGGGGCCCATGCCCAGCATGCCGTTCTCGGACTGGAGGGTCACGGTCATGCCGGCGGGGATGTAGTTGGCGACCAGGGTTGGAATGCCGATTCCCAGGTTCACGTAGAAGCCGTCCTGCAGTTCCTGGGCGGCGCGTTCGGCGAGTTGTTCGCGGGTGCGGGGCATGATCAGACCTCCGAGCCAGCGGCGGCGCCGGCGGCGCGTTGACGGACAGTGCGCTGTTCGATGCGCTTCTCGGACACGGTCTGGACCAGGCGGTCGACGTAGATGCCCGGCGTGTGGATGTGGTCGGGATCGAGCGAGCCGACGGGGACGATCTCCTCGACCTCGACGACCGTGACCTTGCCGGCTGTGGCCATCATCGGGTTGAAGTTGCGGGCGGTCTTGCGGAAGACCAGGTTGCCGCGCTCGTCGGCCTTCCACGCCTTGACGATGGACAGGTCGGCGGTCAGGCCGGTTTCCATGACGTAGTCGCGGCCGTCGAAGTTGCGGACTTCCTTGCCCTCGGCGACCAAGGTGCCGACGCCGGTGGCGGTGAAGAAGGCGGGGATGCCGGCGCCGCCGGCGCGGATACGCTCGGCTAAAGTGCCCTGCGGGTTGAACTCAAGCTGCAGCTCGCCGGCCAGATACTGGCGCTCGAACTCCTTGTTCTCGCCGACGTAGGACGAGATCATCTTGGCGATCTGGCGGGTGCCGAGCAGTTGGCCCAGGCCGAAGCCGTCGACGCCGGCGTTGTTGGAGATGACCGTCAGGCCCTTGACGCCGCTGTCGCGCAGGGCGGCGATCAGGTTCTCGGGGATGCCGCACAGGCCGAAGCCCCCGGACATGACCGTCATGCCGTCGAAGGTCAGCCCCTCCAGCGCGGACGTGACGTCAGCGTAGATCTTTCCCATGCTCTCCCTTTTTTCATTGCCTGATGAATATCGGCGCTTTGACCACGCCTAACGCGGGGGCAGGCGGGGGGCAAGTCGCGGCGTCCCTCGGACGTCGCGATTTTCAGACGCACCCCGTGAAAAACAGGGTGCAAAGTGTGCACTTCGTCCGAATTACCTTCCGGCTCGGGGTCGAAAAAACAGTGTGCAAAGTGTGCACTTCGTCTGAAATCATGCAGGCTCGGACCTGATGTCGGCATCGTCGGCGCCGTGTTCAAGGGCGGATGCATCCGCATGGGGCGGGACGGCGTATTCCATGACACCTGCAAGCTCCGCCTGATCGCCAAGGACGCCCTGATGAACCTGACCAATGTCGCCATTCGCCAGCTTCAGGACGCGCCCTTCCCCGATTTCGTGACCCGCCCGGCGATCGACAGCCTGGTGAGCGAGGCGCGCAAACGGCTGGATCGCGACGGGCCGCACGACGAAGCGGCGTTCGCGCACGAGATGGCCCAGCGGGCCATCGCCGAACACACCGATGCGGCCAATGAGCAGCATTACGAACTGCCGCCCGAGTTCTTTCAGCTGTGTCTGGGCAAGCGGCTGAAATACTCGTGCTGCCTTTATCCGACGGGGCGCGAGACGCTGGATCAGGCGGAGGAGGCGGCGCTGGCCGAGACCTGCGCCCATGCCGAGCTGAGCGACGGGCAGACGATCCTGGAGATGGGTTGCGGCTGGGGCTCGCTGTCGCTGTGGATGGCCGAGAAATATCCCAATTCGAAGATCACGGCGGTGTCGAACAGCCATGGCCAGCGCGGCCATATCGAGGCCCAGGCGGCGCAGCGGGGCCTGACCAACCTGACGGTCATCACGCGCGACATGAACGCCTTCGAGACCGAGCAACGCTTCGACCGCATCGTCTCGGTGGAGATGTTCGAGCATATGGCCAACTGGCGCGCCCTGCTGACCAAGGCGCGGGGCTGGCTGAAGGACGATGGGCGGATGTTCATCCACGTCTTCACGCACCGCGACGCGCCCTACCGGTTCGATCACACCGACAGCGGCGACTTCATCGCCCAGCATTTCTTCACCGGCGGGGTGATGCCCAGCCACGGCCTGATCCGTCAGTTCCCCGACCTGTTCGCAGTCGAGCAGGAATGGACCTGGAACGGCGGCCATTACGCCAGGACGGCCAATGACTGGCTGGCGAACATGGACCGGAACGCCGAGCGGGTCGCGGTGTTGATGCGCGAGACCTATGGCGACGACGCCAAACTCTGGACCCGGCGCTGGCGGCGCTTCTACCTGGCGACCGCCGGTCTGTTCGGCAACGACGAGGGCCGCACCTGGGCGGTCAGCCACTATCGCCTGAAACCGGCCGCCTGAAACCCGAATGAGGACACGAGCATGATCAAATATGTCGCGGCATACCTCGGGGCGGGCCTGACGTTCGCCGCCATCGATTTCGTCTGGCTGACGACCATGACCGACCGGCTGTATAAGCCGGTGCTGGGGCCGATCATGCTGGACAAGCCGGACATGAAGGCGGCGGTGGCCTTCTATCTAATTTCCATCGCGGGGACGGTCTTCCTGGCCATCGCCCCGGCCCTGAAGGAAGGGAACTGGACGCGGGCGGCGATCAACGGGGCGGTCCTGGGCTTCGTCGCCTACGCCACCTACGACCTGACCAATCAGGCGACGCTGGCGGTTTGGCAGACCAAGCTGACGATCATCGACCTGATCTGGGGCACGACCTTGACGATGGTGTCCGCGACGGGCGGCTATTTCGCCGCGCGCTGGGCCGAGGGCCGTTTCGGCTGACCCAGGCGACCTGATGTCGTGCTTGCGAACATGGTTATGCGTGTCTAAACGTCACCCCTGAGTTGAGCGCGGGGGCGGCAGTTGGGAGAAGGCGGTCACCGATTGCTGTCTGCGCGTGGCGTGGCCGACGCCGGCTGGCTGTATGGCGCCCATGTGGCCCGGTATGTTTCGCCCTTGGTGCTCTATCCGGTCCTGACGCGCCGCCTGGGGTTGGACGGGTTCGGGGTCTATGCGGCGGGGATCGCGCTGGCGCTGATCGTGGCGGTGGTCGTCGATTACGGGCTGTCGCTGTCGGGGCCGCGCGACATCGCCGGGACGGTCGAGGGGCGGGGCGCAATCGTTGGTCAGGCGCTGGCGATGCGCGGGGTGCTGGCGGCGCCGGCCGTCGTGCTCGGCGTCGGTCTGGCGATGATCAATCCCGTTCTCGACGGCGCGGGCTTTGTCGTGGCGATGGCGATCCTGCTGGGTGTGGGGCAGGGCGCCAGCCTATTGTGGTTCTTTCAGGGGATCCGTGACCCGGCGAAGGCGGCGATGCTGGAGGTCGGATTTGCGTTGGCGGCGACGGTCGCAGTGCTGGCATGGCCCAGCCTGACGGTCGGCGGGGTGATGGCGGTTCAGGCGGCGGGCGTCCTGGGCGGGGTAGCCGCAAGCGCAGTGCTGTTGTTCCTGCGCCATGAGATGACGGCGCCGGAGCGCGGGTTCGTGCGGCGGGCGCTGGTCGAGGGGGCGCCTCTGTTCGCCAGCCGGGCGGCAGTCGTGGCCTATACGGGAGCGGGGGTTCTGATGGTCGCGGCCCTGGCCGGGCCTGTGCAGGCGGCGCTGTATGGCGTGGCGGACCGGCTAGTGTCGGCGTCGGGATCGTTGATGCGGCCGCTGGCCGGACTGATCGCGCCGCGGATCGCGGGGCTGCTGGTCGAGGATGCGGGAGCGGCGTTTCGCACGGCGCGCTGGGTGTTGGGGCTGTCGGCAGCGGGGTTCGTTGTCTTGGCGGCGGGTCTGACGCTGGGAGCGCCGGTTCTGGTGCGGCTGCTGTTCGGGGAGGGGTTTGCGCCGGCGGTCGAGGTGCTGAGGTTGCTGGCCTGGGTTCTGCCTCTGGTGGCGATCAGCCAGGTGCTGGGGCTTCAGCTGATGACGCCGCTTCGCATGGATCGACGGTTCGCCCTGATCGTGGGGGTGGGGTGCGTCGCGACGCTGGGACCGGCGGTTATGCTGACGCCGACCTATGGCGCCGCTGGCATGGCGTGGGCGCGGATCATGGGAGAGGCGGCGGTGGTGGTCGCCTGTCTGGTCTGTCTGAAGGCGCATTGGGCGTCGCTGTTCCAGGGCGGCGGGAGGCGTGATGTCCAGGCGGTATGACTGGCTGATCGTCGGGGCGGGCTTTACCGGCGCGGTGGTCGCTGAGCGGCTGGCGCGCGGGCTGGATAAGACCGTGCTGGTGATCGACCGGCGCGATCATGTCGGCGGCAATGCGCACGACCGGCGCGACGAGGGCGGGCGGCTGATCCACCCGTATGGGCCGCATGTGTTTCATACCAACAGCGGGCGGATCTTCGACTATCTGAGCCAGTTCACGGCCTGGCGGCCCTATTTCCATCGGGTCAGGGGGCATGTGGACGGGCGGCTGGTTCCCGTGCCGTTCAACCTGGATTCGATGCGGCTGCTGTTTCCCGAACGGATGGCGGAACGGCTGTCGGACACCTTGGTCCAGAGGTTCGGTTTCGGCGCGCGGCCCAGCATCCATGACCTGAGGCAGGCGGCGGACGATGCGGACCTGAAGGTCCTGGCGGACTATGTGTTCGGCAAGCTGTTCGCGAACTACACCGCCAAACAGTGGGGGGTGGCCGCCGATGCCTTGGACGCGTCGGTCCTGGCGCGCGTGCCGATCGCGATCAGCCGCGACGACCGCTATTTCACCGACCGATACCAGGCCATGCCGCGCGAGGGTTATGGGGCCTTGTTCGAGCGGCTGCTGGACCACCCGAACATCCATGTGTCGCTGAACACCGGCATGGATCAGGTCGAGGCGCAGACGTGGGAACGCATGGTTTATTGCGGGGCGCTGGACGACTATTTCGGACGGTCGGCGGGGGACTTGCCCTATCGCAGCGTGCGGTTCGAGCATCAGGTCGTCAATGTGGAGGACGGCCTTCCGGTCGGGACCGTCAACTATCCCAATGAGTTCGATTTCACGCGCATCACCGACTTTCGCCATCTGACCGGCGAGCGGGGCGCGACGACGGCGACCGTGACCGAATATCCGGTCGCGCATGAGGTCGGGGTGAACCAGCCTTACTATCCGGTCCTGTCCGAGGCCTCTCGCAGTTTGGCGGCGCAGTATCGGGCGATGGCGGCGACGCTGGCGGGCGAGGTCTGGTTCGCCGGGCGGCTGGCGGATTTCCAGTATTACAACATGGACCAGGCGGTGGGTCGGGCGCTGAGCCTGGTCGAGAAATCACTGGCGCCGGCCGTGGCCAGGATGGCGGCGTGAAACGCTCGGTCTGGGCCGTCGTGGTGACGTGGAACCGGCGCGCGCTGCTGGAGCGCTGTCTGGCGCATCTGATCGCGCAGACGCGTCAGTGCGACGGGGTGGTGGTGGTCGACAACGCCAGCGACGACGGCACGGCCGAGATGCTGGCCGACGCCTGGGCGGGCAAGGCGCTGGTGGTGCGGATGCCGGTCAACACCGGCGGGGCGGGCGGGTTCAACGCCGGGATCCGCGCGGCGGTCGAGGCTGGGGCTGACAGGGTCTGGCTGATGGACGACGATGTGATGGCCGCACCCGATGCGCTGGAGGCGCTGTTGCGCGCCGAGACGATGCTGGAAGGCGAGGGCGTGACGCCGGCCTTCCTGTGTTCCAGCGTGCGCTCGCCGGATGGGCATCTGACCAATGCGCCGGAGATCGACCACCGACGGAATGCCCTTGGCTATCCGGCATGGGGCGAGCGGCTGGAGCAGGGATTGATCCCGGTGCGGCAGGCGACCTTCGTGTCGGTGATGGTCGGCCGGGCGGCGGTGGGGCGGCACGGCCTGCCGCTGGCGCCCATGTTCATCTGGGGCGACGATACGGAATATACGCTGCGGCTGACGCGGGACGGGCCGGGTTATCTGGTCGCCGCCAGCCGGGTCGTGCATGTGCGCGCCGCGCCGGGGCATCTGACCATTGAGACCGAGGCCGATCCGGGGCGCGAGCGGCTGCATCGCTATCTGACCCGCAACATCATCCTGGCCAAGCGACGGCATGAGGGGCCGGCGTCGGCTCTGCGCTATGTCGCGTCGCGTTTGCGGATCGCCGGTCGGCTGGCGTTGCAGGGGCGGTGGCGCAAGGCCGGTGTGCTGATGGCGGGGGTCGTGGACGGGGCGCGGTTCGATCCGAAGGTCGAGCATTGCACGCCGTCCTAGGGCCGGGGCGGCGCACGGGCCTGCGATGGTCCCAGGTGAGTGCGGCCTATCAGCGGGCGGTGCTGGTCCTGCTGGGGCTGGGGGTGACGCTGCCGATCTTTCTGACACCAGGTCATGTCAGCGGGCCGCGTTTGGGCGATCTGGCGCTGCTGCTCGCCCTGCCGCTGATCGGCGTGGAATGGCGGCGGATGACGGCTGTGCTGAAGGCGGCGGGGGCGGTCGCAGTCTTCTTTCTGACGGTTACGCTGTTGTTGCAGGCGTCGCGGGTCGGCGAGCGGTTGAATGCGTCGGACGCGACCTTCTGGTTTCGCTGGATCGCGTCGGCTGCAGTCGCGCCAGCTGTGGCGAGCCTGATCCTGAGGGATGCGGCGCGGCGGCGGTTGTTGTTTGCGGCGATCCTGATCGGGGCGGCGGGGCATCTGGCGACCTATGGTCTGACCTTCCTGGTCGGACTGGAGACGCTGAAGGGAATTGGCCTTGCGTCGCCGCGGGCGGTCGTCACCACGGTTGGCGCTCAAGTTCGGATCACGACCCTGGCCGAGCATCCGAATGCGGCCATGGCGATGATCGGACTGGCGGTTCCGGCCGGGGTGATCCTGGCGGGGCGGCGTTGGATGGCAGGAACGACGACGTGGGGCGGAGGCGCCCTGGCGATAATGGGGTTCGTCAGCACCCTGTCGCGGGGCGGGATTGCGGCAGGCGTTCTTGCGGTTCTGGCTCGCATCGTCGTGGGATTGCGGTGGCGTGAGCGTATCAGGCCGCTGAGGGTAGTGCTGGCGGTGTGCGTCGTAGGCGTCGCAGTTCTGGGTGCGCAGGCCGGGATCGACGAGGCGCGGTTTGCGGGGCGGTTCGACCGGGCGGCGCTGGAGGAGAACCTGACGGGGCGGATGGCGACGTGGCGGCGAACAGTCGATCTGGTGCTGGAACGGCCGATGGGCGCGGGCTGGGTGTCGGCGGACGAGATGGGGGCGTTTCGAGCGCTGTCGGTCAGCCATAATGGCTATCTGTTCATGGCGCGGACTGTGGGGATGATCGCGGCCCTGGTCATGCTGGGGCTGCATCTGTGGTCGGTGGCGCGGTTGGACGTTTTGACGCCGCTGTCGGTCTATCTGCTTATGACTTTATTCAGTGAGGACCTGACGCAGGGCGCGGGGTTCGTCTTTCTGTCGTGCCTGGTCGCGGCGCTGGCGTGGCGAAGGCCGGTGGCGCCGTGAGGGTGCTGATCGTAAACACCCTGTATCCGCCGGCTCAGGTCGGAGGCGCGGAACGCAGCGTGGCGCAGTTGGCGCAAGGGTTGGCGCGGGCGGGGACGGAGGCGTCGGTGCTGACGCTTCAGTCGGGGCGGGAGACTGTCGAGGCGGTGGACGAGGGCGTTGCGGTGCATCGCCTGCCGCTGAACAATTTCTATTGGCCCTATGACGGCCAGCGTCGGTCGGCCGTGCGGCGAGCCGTGTGGCATGGGCTGGAGGCCGCCAATCCGTGGATGGATGGGGCGGTCGATCGGGTGGTGGAGCGTGTTCGGCCCGACCTGATCCATCTGCATCTGACGACGGGGTTTTCGCTGTCGGTCTATCGGGCGGCGGAGCGGCGGGACCTGCCGCTGGTGCAGACGCTGAGGGACTGGTCGATGATGTGTGCGCGGGCGTCGATGTTCCGGCGCGAACGGCGCTGCGAGCGGCGTTGCGGGTCTTGCGTGGTCCTGACGGCGGCGAAACGCGTGCAGGCGGTGGATCATGTGATCGGGCTGAGCCAGCCTGTCCTGAAGGCTCATATGGCCGCCGGATATTTTCGGGACGCTGCGGCGTCGGTGATCGGCAATGCCGCGGCGGAGGCGGTGGTTTCTGCTCGGCCGTCGCTGGCGGACGATCCGGTCGTGACCTTCGGCTTCATGGGGCGGGTCGAGCCGGAGAAGGGGATCGAAGTCCTGTTGCGCGCGACGACGCGGCTGGAGGGGGACTGGCGGCTGAGGATCGCGGGGCGGGGCGAGCCCGCCTATGTGCAGCGGCTGAGGCGGGGCTATGCCGATCCGCGCATCGTCTGGCTGGGGCAGGTGGAGGCGGCGGACTTCTGGCCCACGGTCGATGTGTTGGTCGCGCCGTCCGTGTGGGCCGAGCCGTTCGGGCGGGTCGTGGTCGAGGCGGTGCAGCAGGGGCGGGGCGTGATCGCGTCAAGCATCGGCGGTCTGCCTGAGGCGGCTAGCGGGGCGGGAACGGCGACCCAGGTGGAGCCGGGCGACGAGGGCGCGCTGGCGCGGGCCATGGGCGAGGTGCTGGCGGCGCCGGAGCGTTGGCGGTTCGCAGGGGGCGGGGCGCCGATGTGGACCGAGGCCTCCATCATAGACGCCCACAGGGCGATCTATCGGCAGGTGCTGGTCAGAAGATCGTCCAGGACTTCGGCCGAGCGGGACCAGGAATAGAGCGCGGCGCGGCGCAGACCGGCGTCGCGGCGGGCGGGGTCTGTTTCGGTCAAAAGGCGAGCCATGTGGTCGGCCAGGGTCGCGTCGTCGTGGGGATAGAAATAGAGGGCGGCGTCGGCGCAGACCTCTCTCGTCGCGGGGATGTTCGAGGCGACGACCGGGCAGCCGTGGACGAAGGCTTCAAGCGGGGGGATGCCGAAACCTTCGTAGAGGCTGGGGAATATGAGGCCGTGTGCGCCGTCGAGCAGGGCTGCGATCTCGGCGTCGGAACGCCGCCCGGCGAAGATCAGCCGCGGGTCGGTCTGGATGGGGGGGTGATCGAAGATCGTGTACGGGCGCGCGCCGATCAGGACCAGTCGGATGGAGGGATCGGCTAGGCGGGCGAGGGCGCGGATCGCGACGGCGAGGTTCTTGTTCGGGGTCAGATTGCCGAGGGCCACGAAATAGGGGCGGCCCGTCAGGTCTAGCTTGTCGATGACGGCGGGGTCTGGCGTGATGCCGCGAAGATGGTCGGCGCTGTTCGGGGCCACGGCGATGTCGGAGGGCGACAGGTTCAGGACGGTCGCCAGTTCTCGGCGGGAAAACTCGGACACGGTCGCTAGTCGAGCCTGCCGCGCCAGCAGTCGGCCGAGGATGCGGTGGAAGGCGGCGTAACCCCGGCGGAAACGGTCGGGATGGCGGAAGACGGCGGCGTCGTGAATGACGACGACCTGGCGGGGATGCAGAACGGGGCCTGAACCGCCCAGCGACAAGAGGCGGCCGTGGCGCGCGGCCCAGACCAGGGCGGTCTGTTCCCACAGATGGCCGCGTCCGCCCGGCACGCTCTGGACCGGGATGTTCGTGAGCTTGAGATCGTCGGCGCCGACGGGCGTCAGCAGGACGTAGCGGCCGGCGGCGCCGGGCCGGTGGTCCAGGGCGCGGACGATCTCGCGGGCATAGCGTTGCACTCCGCTCATGGGCTGGGTCAGGAAGCGGCCGTTGATGAAGAGGGGCTCAGCCACCCAGGCGCTTCAGGGCGAAGGCGTCGCGATAGATCTGGACCGTTTGTTCGGCCATGCGCGACGCGCACAGGGCGGTCCTTGCGACGGGGAGGGGAGCGACTCGGCTTTGGAGCGCCGTGAGCATCGCCTGGGCCAGATCGTCCGGCGCGGCGTCCTGGGGCAGGCGGTCGATGCGGGCGCCGGCCTGGATCAGGTGAGCGACGCCGCCGACATCGGTGGTCATGATCGGCAGGCCCAGGGCGGCGGCCTCGATCATGGCGTAGGCGCCGGCTTCGTAGCGGCTGGTCATCGCGAACAGGTCGAAACCGGCCATCAGACATCGGGCGTCGCGTCCGCCCATCAGCCGGACGGCCTTGCCGCCCGCAGCCTGGACCGCCGGAGCCAGGTCGCCGTCGCCGATCAGGACGCCGATGACGCGCGGGTCGGCGGCGTGAGCCAGACGCACGGCCTGGGCGAAGCGGACGGGGTCCTTCTGCGCGCAAAGGCGGCCGACGAAACCGACCGCGAGGGCGTCGTCGGGGAGGTCCAGCGCCCGTCGGGCCGCCTGACGATCTGTGGACGGCAGGGCGGCCACGCCGTTGGGGACGACATGGAGGCGATGTGGGGGCAGGCCCCAGCGGCGTGCGACGGCGGCTTCCTCTTCCGACACCGCGATGATGGGGTCCCCGTTTGTCCGGCCCAGCAGGAACTCCGCGATGCCGGCGACGGTCTTCGACAGGCGGGGCGGACCCATCATGGACAAGGCGTGAGGGGTATAAATGCGGGCGGCGCCGGGGGCGTGAGCCAGTCGTACGAGAGCGCCGGCCTTGGCGCTATGGCCGTGCACGATCTCGAACGGGCCGAGACGCGCGATCAGGCGGTTGAGCGCGTGAAGACGGGCGATGTCCCACGGACCGACGCCGCGTCGCATCGGCAAGCGTTCGAGGGCGTGCAAGGGGAGGGCGGCGACCTCGGTCTGAAACCAGGCGTCTGCGCGTCGCGCGGAATAGATCAGGGAAACCTGATGGCCGCTCTCGGTCAAAGCGCTGGCCAGATCGACCACATGACGCCCCGAGCCGCCGCCGGACGGCTCGATGACCAGAAGGATACGCAAGGATGTCGTCCCCCGACGATGGCTCAGTCTTGCAACTGAAAGCCATCGTCGAGAAACGTCAAGATTGTGTTTTAGGCAACGACGGCCTTGACGATCTTGCCGGGCGCGCGCGGCGGCTCGCCCTTGGGCAGGGCGTCGACGTGGTCCATGCCCGATTCGACTTCGCCCCAGACGGTGTACTGGCGGTCCAGGAAGGTGGCGTCGTCCAGGCAGATGAAGAACTGCGAGTTGGCGCTGTTGGGATCCGAGGTGCGGGCCATCGAGCAGACGCCGCGCACGTGCGGCTCGGCCGAGAACTCGGCCTTCAGGTTGGGCTTCTTGGAGCCCGAGGTGCCGGTGCCGGTGGGATCGCCGCCCTGGGCCATGAAGCCCGGGATCACGCGGTGGAAGACCACGCCGTCATAGAAGCCTTCCGAAGCCAGTTCGGTGATGCGTTCGACGTGGCCGGGGGCCAGGTCCGAGCGCAGTTTGATGACCACGTCGCGGGCTTCGCCGTCGCCGGTGTCCAGGGTGAAGGTCAGGGTGTCGGCCATTTCGGTCGTCCTCTTGGGGGTTGATTTGAGGCGGGACATAGCCCGCAACGCCGGTCGGGGCTATGTGGGAACGATGAGTGAAGACGAAAAGCCCCAAGAACGCCGCCGCATGGTCAAACCGCCCACGGGCGGCACCGCCGCCGGGCGCGGCATGGGCACCAAGATGAAGACGGCCGACACCAAGTCTATGTCGAGCCAGCAGTGGATCAAGCGCCAGCTAGCTGACAAATGGTCGGAGAAGGCGCGGGCCGAGGGCTGGCGCTCGCGCGCGGCCTTCAAGCTGATCGAGATCGACGACAAGTTTCACCTGATCAAGCGCGGCAGTAAGGTCATCGACCTGGGTGCGGCGCCGGGCGGCTGGATCCAGGTGGCGGTCAACCGCGGGGCGGGCGCGGTGGCGGGCGTGGACCTGCTGATGATCGAGCCGATTCCCGGTTCGACCCTGTTGCAGGCCGACTTCACCCATCCGGGCGTGGACCAACAACTGATCGACGCCATCGGCGGGGCGCCGGACCTGGTGCTGTCGGACATGGCGCACAACACGGTCGGCCACCGTCAGACCGACCACCTGAAGATCATCGCCCTGATCGAGATCGCCGCCGACTTCGCCATTCGGACATTGAGGCCGGGCGGGAATTTCGTGTCCAAGAACTTCCAGGGCGGCGACGCCGGCGGGGTTCTGGCGCGACTGCGCGAGGAGTTCGAGACAGTGAAATACGTCAAGCCGGAATCGAGCCGAAAGAACAGCGCCGAGGTCTTCCTGGTGGCGCTGAACAAACGATGAGCGAGGCGGCGGTCCGGCAGGCGTTTCTGGATCAGGCTGTGATCTGCACCGCGGCGGGCGCGCCCTTCACCGGGCGGGTTTGTCGGCTGGTCGGGGAGCGGCTGACGGGCGAGGGCGAGATCGGGCGGCGGGTGTTGGATTGGGACGGCGTGCCGTCGCACCAGGGCGACGCCCTGCCGCTGCGGCTGATGGGCGGGCTGCACGCCTTGGTGCGGTCGGGTCGAGATGAGGCGCTGTCGGCCCTTTATCCACCAGGGGCGGCGCCGGATGACGACGAAGCCTTATGGTCGGTCGTGGCGCGGGTTCTGGTCGAAGATACCGAGTTTTTTTCGCCTTGGCTGGACGGGCCGCCTCAGACCAACGAGGTCGGGCGGTCGGCGGCCGTGATGGCGGGACTGCTGGTGCTGGGGGATCGGTTCGGCCTGCCGTTCGCCTTGCATGAGCTGGGCGCCAGCGCTGGGCTGAACACCGTGCTGGATCGCTACGCCTATCGGCTGGGCGAGACCGAGGCGGGCGTGGCTGGATCGCCCGTTCGGCTAGAGCCGCTCTGGACGGGCGCATCGCCGCCGTCGGCGGGCGTAACGGTGGCGCGTCGTGCCGGCGTCGATCGCAACCCGCTGGACGTGCGCAATCCGGCGACGCGGGAGCGGTTAAGCGCCTATGTCTGGGCCGATCAGCGGGCGCGTCTGGCGCGGCTGGAGGCGGCTCTGGATCTGGCGGCGGGCGATCCGGCCGTGATCGACAAGGCGGATGCGGCGGACTGGCTGGAGGCGAAACTGTCGCCGACGCCCGAGCCGGGCCTCTGTCGCGTCGTCATGCACACCATCGCCTATCAGTATTTTCCGGCCGACAGCCAGGCGCGGATCCGGGCGCATATCGAGGCTGTGGGGGCGAAAGCGACCGAGGCCGCTCCCCTGGCCTGGCTGAGTTTTGAGGCGGCTTCGGGCAGCGTGGACCGGCGACCCGCGCTGGACCTGACGATCTGGCCGGGCGGCGAGACGCAAAGGCTGGCGATCTGCCAGCCGCATGGCGCCGAGATCGACTGGAAGGCTTAGGCCGTCGCGACGGCGGCGCGGGCCTTGCGATCCTCGATTCTTGTCCAGATACGGTCGTGCAGGGTGAAGAAGACCGTCTGAACCAAAGGCTCGATCATGCCGATAGCGAGGGCCGTGCGGATGTCGTTGGTCAGGACATAGGCGACCGTGACGGCGACGGTGAAGTGCATGACGCCATAGGTCACCGTCTTCAGCGCGACCTGTTTGAACGAGCGGGGCAGGGCGTGGCTGTGGCCGCGATGGCCGTGGGCGTCGTGCGAACGCTGCTGTTCCTCGAGCGACATGATGTCGAGGCGGGCGGTAAAGGCTTCCGTCGCCTCTTCGATGTTGGAGGCCATGCGGCGGCGCTCGACCTTGTGCCACACGCGGTCGTGGACGGTGTAGGCGATGGTCTGGAAGATCGGCTCGACCATGCCGATGGCCAGGGCGATGCGCCAATCGCGCGTGATGGCGAAGGCCACCAGGATCGCCACGATCAGGTGCATGACGCCATAGCTGGCGATCTTCAGAGCCAGTTTGCGCGCGGTGCTGAGGATGACGCCGACCATGTGAAAAGAATGGTGGTCGGCCCGGCGGGTTGCAAAGCAATAAAATCTATTGGGTCCATAAGCTGCAAGACCCTTGCCGTTGACCCCTCCTGACCGTTATACGCGGCCCGCAAAACGGAGACTCCCTATGGAGATACGCGAAGGACTGACCTTCGACGATGTTTTGCTGGAACCCGGCCCGTCCGAGTTCATGCCGGCGATGGTCGATGTCTCGACCCAGCTGACACGCGACATCAGACTGAACATCCCGCTGCTGTCGTCCGCCATGGACACGGTGACAGAAAGCCGCCTGGCCATCGCCATGGCCCAGTCCGGTGGACTGGGCGTTCTGCACCGCAACATGACGATCGAGGAGCAGGCCGACGAGGTCCGCGCCGTCAAACGCTATGAGAGCGGGATGGTGGTGAACCCGGTCACCGTCGGCCCGCAGACGACGCTGGGCGAGGTTCGCCAGATCGTCGCCGCCAAGAAGATCACCGGCTTCCCCGTCGTCGATCCGGCGACCGGCAAGCTGGTCGGCATGCTGACCCATCGCGACATGCGGTTCGAGAGCGACCTGAACGTCACGGCGGCCTCGCTGATGACCACGGGCGACCTGATCACGGTGCGCGAGAGCGCCGGTCGCGACGAAGCGCGCGACCTGCTGAAGACCCGCAAGATCGAGCGCGTCGTCGTGGTGGACGAGGATTATCGGGCCGTCGGCCTGATCACCATGAAGGACATCGAGAAGGCCCAGGCCTTCCCGAACGCCGCCAAGGACGACCAGGGTCGTCTGCTGGTCGGAGCGGCCTCGACGGTCGGCGACGCCGGCTATGAGCGTGCCATGGCCTTGGCTGAGGCAGGTTGCGACGTGGTGGTGATCGACACCGCCCACGGTCACTCGGCCTCGGTCGCCCAGGTGGTCGAGCGTATCAAGCGCGAGAACAACCGGCTGCAGATCATCGCCGGCAACGTCGCCACCTATGATGCGACGCGGGCCCTGATCGATGCGGGCGCCGATGCGGTGAAGGTCGGCATCGGCCCCGGCTCCATCTGCACCACCCGCATCGTCGCGGGCGTGGGCGTGCCGCAACTGACCGCCGTGATGGACTCGGCGCGGGCCGCGCGCGGCACGGGCGCCTCGGTCATCGCGGACGGCGGCATCAAATATTCGGGCGACCTGGCCAAGGCCATCGCGGCCGGCGCGAACGTAGCCATGATGGGTTCGATGTTCGCCGGCACCGACGAAAGCCCCGGCGAGGTCTTCCTGTATCAGGGCCGCAGCTACAAGTCGTATCGCGGCATGGGTTCGGTCGGCGCGATGGCGCGCGGCTCGGCGGATCGCTACTTCCAGAAGGAAGTCTCGTCCGAGAAGCTGGTGCCCGAGGGCATCGAGGGCCAGACGCCGTACAAGGGGCCGATCAGCCCGGTCCTGCACCAGATGGTCGGGGGGCTTCGCGCCTCGATGGGCTATGTGGGCGCCGGCACCATCTCCGACTTCCAGGAGCGTGCGCGCTTCGTGCGCATCACCGGCGCGGGCCTGCGGGAGAGCCACGTCCACGACGTGATGATCACGCGCGAGGCGCCGAACTACAGACAGGGATAAGGCATGACGACCGAACTGACCTATCTGGCCCTGACGTTGATCCTGGCGCTGGTGCAGGTCTTCCTGCCGGCCGGGGCGCGAACGGTCGAGTTCGGCTCGAAGTGGAATGCGGGTGCGCGCGACGAGACGCCGGCCTCGACGAAGCCGCTGACCGGCCGCCTGGAACGCGCCGAGGCCAACCTGTATGAGACCCTGCCGCTGTTCATCGGCGCCGTGCTGATCGCCCATGTGATCGGCGCGGCCGGTCCGCTGACCGTGTGGGGGACGGCGCTCTATTTCTGGGCGCGCGTCGTCTATGTGCCGCTCTACGCCTTTGGCGTTCCCTATGTCCGGTCGCTGGTCTGGGTGGTCTCGCTTGCGGGACTGGTCATGGTCCTGGCGTCCCTGTTTTTCCTGAAAGCCTGAATTGACCCCAGCCGCCCGCCTCGCCGCCGCCGCCTCCGTCCTGGACTCCATCGCCCAGGGCCGCCAACCGGCCGAGGCCGTGATGAAGGCCTGGGGGACCGCCAACCGCTACGCCGGGTCCAAGGACCGGCGCGCCATCGCCGACCGGGTGTACAAGGTGCTCCGCGCGCGCGGCCGCCTGTCGTGGATCATGGGCGGGCGCGAGGACGGCCGGGCCCTGGTGATCGGCTCGCTGCACGCGCTCGACGGCCTGTCGGTGGAAGAGATCGAGGCCCTGCACGCCGGCGACGGCTATGGCCCGCGCCCGCTGTCGAAACAGGAGCGCAGCCGTATCACGGGCGGGCAAGGCGAACTGCCCGGCTGGGTCGCGGCTGGCCTGCCCGAGTTCGTGGTCGAGGATTTCAAGGCGACCTTCGGCGAGCGTTGGACCGACGAAGCCCACGCCCTGATGGCGCCGCGCGCGCCCATCGATCTGCGCGTCAATGACGCCAAGGCCACCTTGGACGAGGTCGAGGCAGAGCTGAAGGCCGCCGGTCTTGAGGTTTCGCGCACGCCCTGGTCCACGCTGGGCCTGCGCGTCCCGTCGGAGCCGCCGCCCAACATCCAGGCGCTGGACGGCTTCAAGGCCGGCAAGTTCGAGATTCAGGACGAGGGCAGCCAGGTCGTTTGCTGGCTGGCCGGAGCTCAACCCGGCACGACTGTGGTGGACTATTGCGCCGGCGGCGGCGGCAAGACCCTGGGTCTGGCGCAGTCCATGAGCGGGCCAGGAAGCCAGAATGGGGGCAAGCTGATCGCCGCCGACGTGGTCAACAAGCGGCTGGAGAATATCCGCCCGCGCCTGAAACGCGCGGGCGTCGAGGCGGACCTGGTCCTGATCGGTCAGAACGGCGGTGGGTTGGAAGCCGTCAACGGCCAGGCCGACCTGGTCTTCGTCGACGCGCCCTGTTCGGGTTCGGGCACCTGGCGTCGTCGCCCCGAGGACGCCTGGCGTCTGACGGCCGAAGAGGTCGACAAGGTGCACGCGCTTCAGGTCCGCATCCTGGGCCAGGCCGGCAAGCTGGTGAAGCCGGGCGGCCGTCTGGTCTATGTCACCTGCTCGATGCTGGCGCGCGAGAACGAGGCCAGCGCCGACGCCTTCGAGGCCGCCAATCCCGACTTCCGCCCGGTCTCGGTCGCCGATGTCCTGTCGGCGCCGCAACTGACCGACGCCGCCCGCGCCAGGTTCGCCGAACTAGCGTCCGGCGCGCGTCTTCGCCTTTCGCCGGCCTCGGCCGACACCGACGGCTTCTTCGCCGCCGTGTACGAGCGCGCCGCCTGATGGGGGCTGGGCTGGTGCGGCATGGCGAGGTGTTGGTCCTCTATGTCATGGCTGCGCCCGCCGAATATGGCCTGCATCTTCAAGCCCGCATCCAGCCGCTGATGACCGGCGTCGGCCCGGTCGAGGCCGCCATCGCCCTGACCGCCGCCCTGGCGCGGCTGGAGGCGGCCGGCGACCTGCCGGACCTGATCGTGTCGTTGGGCTCGTGCGGGTCGCGGGTGCTGGAGCACGCCTGCGTCTATCAGGCGTCGTCGGTCGCCTATCGCGACATGGACGCCAGCGCCCTGGGCTTTCCTAAGGGCGTGACGCCGTTGCTGGACCAGCCTGCGGTCCTGCCGCTGCCGTGCCCGATCCCCGGCGTGCCGACATCCACCCTGTCTACGGGCGCAAACGTCGTGTCCGGCGCCGCCTATGACGCCATCGACGCCGAGATGGTGGACATGGAGACCTGGGCCCTGGTCCGGTCGGCGCAGACCTTCGGCGTGCCCCTGGTCGCCCTACGTGGCGTATCTGACGGCCGCGCCGAGCTGAAGGCGCTGGAGGACTGGACCTCCACCCTGCACCACGTGGACGAGAACCTGGCCGCCGCCCTGGACCGTCTGGTCGCGGTGCTGGAGGCCGACGGCCTCGCCGCTCTTGAAATCCCGGCCTCACAAGGCCAAGACCCCGCCCATCTCTCCCCGGATTCGATCACGTCATGACCACGCCGCACCAGAAGGTTCTCATCGTCGATTTCGGCAGCCAGGTGACGCAGCTGATCGCGCGCCGCCTGCGCGAGGCCAGCGTCTATTGCGAGATCCATCCGTTCCAGAAGGCGGAAAGCGCCCTGGCGGCGATGAACCCGGCGGCCATCATCCTGTCGGGCGGTCCCGAGAGCGTGCATGAAGAGGGCAGCCCCCGCGCGCCCCAGGCCGTGTTCGAGGCCGGCGTGCCGGTGCTGGGCATCTGCTACGGCGAGATGACCATGTGCGAACAACTGGGCGGCAAGGTCGAGGGCGGCCACACCCGCGAGTTCGGCCGCGCCGAGATCACCGTCGAGAAGACCTCGCCCCTGCTGGCAGACCTGGCCCCGGTCGGTGGGGAAGAGACCGTCTGGATGAGCCACGGCGACAAGATCGTCGCCATCCCCGAGGGGTTCGATGTCGTCGCCTCTTCGGCCGGCTCGCCCTATGCCGTGATCGCCGACGAGGCCCGCCGCTTCTACGGCGTGCAGTTTCATCCGGAGGTGATGCACACCCCGCGCGGCCACCAGATGCTGAAGAACTTCACCCACGGCATCGCGGGCTTGAAGGGCGACTGGACCATGGCCGCCTATCGCGACGAGAAGATCGCCCAGATCCGCGAACAGGTCGGCGACGCCAAGGTGATCTGTGGCCTGTCCGGCGGCGTCGACAGCTCGGTGGCGGCCGTGCTGATCCACGAGGCGATCGGCGACCAGCTGACCTGCGTCTTCGTCGACACCGGCCTGCTGCGCAAGGACGAGGCGACCCAGGTCACCACCCTGTTCCGAGAGCACTACAACATCCCGCTGGTGCATGTTGATGCGTCGAAGGAATTCCTCGGCGAACTGGCGGGCCAGTCGGACCCCGAGACCAAGCGCAAGATCATCGGCCGCGTCTTCATCGAAATCTTCGACCGGGAGGCCAGCAAGATCGAGGGCGCCGAATTCCTGGCCCAGGGCACCCTCTATCCCGACGTGATCGAGAGCGTCTCCTCGTCCAGCGGCAAGGCCCACGTGATCAAGAGCCACCACAATGTCGGCGGCCTGCCCGACTATATGAAGCTGAAACTGGTCGAGCCCCTGCGCGAACTGTTCAAGGACGAGGTCCGCGCCCTGGGCCGCGAGCTGGGCCTGACGGACGCCTTCGTGGGCCGTCACCCGTTTCCCGGACCGGGCCTGGCCATCCGCATCCCCGGCGAGATCACGCCCGAGGCCGTCGAGACCCTGCAACAGGCCGACGCCATCTATCTGGACGAGATCCGCAAAGCCGGCCTGTACGACCAGATCTGGCAAGCCTTCGCCGTCCTGCTGCCGGTCAAGACCGTCGGCGTCATGGGCGACGCCCGCACCTACGAAAAAGTCCTTGCCCTGCGCGCCGTCTCATCCACCGACGGCATGACCGCCGACTTCTACCAGTTCCCCTGGGATGTGCTGGGCAAGACCGCGACGCGCATCATTAATGAGGTCCGGGGCGTGAACCGGGTGGTTTATGACGTGACGTCCAAGCCGCCCGGGACGATTGAGTGGGAGTAAGGGGTGAGAAAATAACCGATATAAACCAATATGGTAGATCGCTTAATTACGTGACGCAACCTAACCAGCTGTTCTGCTTTCTAAGTGGTCGAAAAATAACACCAAAACTCGCCAAGTTTGAGTGAAAAGAGTTTCCAGCAATTTATCGCTGACGGTATTTTTGACGGTATACACTGTAGGCTGGAGCCCAACCCGTCAGACACGCGCGTGCTTGAAATCCGCGGAGCCACTAGCGGCTGAAGGTCCGAGCCTAACTCAAATCGGAAGTTGAAGATGTCTGTTTTTTGGCCGCACTTTTTAGCCAAGTTGAAAAGCAATCTTCCCGACTAGGCCGGTTCGCTCCACGCCTCGGTTATACAGTTCGAACTGCGCGCCCTGGGCGTCGGCCAGGGTGTGAACGATCGCCAAGCCTAGACCTGAACCGGACGCTTGGGATGAGCTGGCGCGGAAGAATCGGTCGGTGAGGTGGGGAAGCGTGGCTTCGTCGACGCCTGGCCCGTGATCCCAGACGCAGACCGCACCTGTCGTGTGCACATGCACGATCACAGGCGGGGCGCCGTGGTGGAAGGCGTTGTCGATGAGGTTGAGAATCTGTTCGGTGATGAGCTCTTCGGCGCCGAGGACGATCACCGGTTCGGCCGGAAGACGGAGGCGCAGAGCGCCGGCGGGGAAGGCCCGGCGCTCGCGGGCGGCCTGACAAGCCCGGCGAACGGCGCGGCCCAGATCCGCGGAAGACGATATCCGAGCGCCGTCGGCGCGGGCCGTGGACAGTAGTTGCCCGACGAGGCGTGTCATACCCCCGACCGCGTCGCGGGAATCGGCGATCAGTCGCCGTTCCTGGGGCGTCCAGGGTCGTGACGAGCCTTCCAGAATCTCGAGATTGGCGGATACCACCGAAAGCGGCGTACGCAGTTGGTGCGAGGCGTCGGCCGCGAACCGCTGAATGCCGGAGGTCGAGGTTTCCAGTCGCGCAAGCAGATGGTTGAATGCGTTCAGAACCGGCCAGAATTCGCGCGGCGCGAGATCGACATTGGTCGGGGCGAAATCGGCAGAGGGGCTGGGGCGGCGCGTCAGATCGTCGATCAGACGTTTGAGCGAGTTCAGGCCCCATTGCAGGGCGGGCCAGACCAGAAGGCCAGCGAGCACGACAAGAAGGCCGGGAAGGAGCAGCATGCTGCGATAAAGCTCGCGCAGGCTGGCGCGGCGAGAGTCCAGGCTCTGGGCGACCGAGACGCGGACGGGGGCGTTGCGACCGGGAATGATCAGGGTCTGTTGCGCCATCCGCACCGAAACGCCCCTGACGGACAAATCTGCGAAGACCGGCCGATCGGCCTGGGCCTGCGGGAGGTTGGGCAGGTCGGGATAGCCGGTGACGAGCCGGTCGCCTTCGCGGACGCTGTAGAAGACGGCGTCACGCTCAGGACCGTCCAGTAAGGCCAGGGCCCAGGGCGCGACGTCGACGGTGATGCGATCATTCGCGACCGATACCGTCTCACGAATGGTCTGAAGCGCGCCGGCTAGCAGTCGGTCCGCATTGTTCGCCACCACCCGCTGGGCGGTCCAGGCGCCGACCGCCAGAACGACGACGGCGAAGATCGCCAGCGGAACCACCTGTGCGATCAACAGACGTATGACCAGGCTGTGGGAACGGGCGGGCCGAGCGAGGCTCATGGATCGAGGCGATACCCGCGACCGCGGATATTGGTCACGGCGGGGCCGTCGGGCTGAAGCTTGCGACGCAGGCGGCCGACATGGATTTCCAGCGCATTGAGGGACGGCGCCTCGTCCTGCGGAAACACCTCGGCGGCCAGCAGGTCGCGGTCCACCACCTGTCCCGGCCGGGACGCCAGGACGCGCAAGGCGGCCCATTCGCGGGGACGTAAAGCGAGGTCGCGGTCGTTGACCAGGGCGCGCCCGGTGCGCCAGTCGCAGAAGAGGGTTCCGACCACGACCGCGCCGGCGGCCTGTCCCTGACGCCGGCGCACGATGGCGCGAAGGCGGGCAACTAGTTCCGATGGGGCGAACGGCTTGACCAGGTAGTCGTCGGCCCCGAGGTCCAGGCCCGCGACGCGATCGCCGAGGGCGTCGCGCGCCGTCAGCATCAGCACCGGCGTAGTTGATCCTCGACGTCTCAGGGTTCGGAGCACCTCGAAGCCGTCGATGTCGGGCAGGCCTATGTCCAGGATGGCGGCGTCGAAGACCTCGGCGCTTTCGAGCTGCAAGGCCTGTTCGCCGCTGTCGATACAGCTTGCCTCGAACCCCGCCTCGTGAAGACTGGCCTCGAGCGAATGCCGCAGCGCCTTGTCATCTTCGACGACGAGTATTCTCATGGCGACAGGACGGGGCGACGGATCATGAGCGACACCATAACCAGAAAGCCGGAGCGGTGAAGACGGATCGACGACATCTGCTGATGGGTCTGGCGGGAGGCCTGGCGGGATTGGGCGCCGCCGCCTGCTCCTCGGAGCCGAAGGGGGCGGGCACGGCGCAGCGGGTGCGTTGGCTGGCGCGCCGTGAAGGGGAGCTGCACATCCTGACCAACACCAGCCTGATGGGGCCGGTCCTGGAGGCCTTCGGTCGTCGCTGGCCCGGGATCAGAGTACATCTGGAAGACATCAACTCCACGCGGATCGCCGAACAGGTTCGCGCGCTTGCGGACGCCGGGCAGGATGGGCCGGACCTGGTCTGGAGCACGGCGATGGATGTGCAGGTCAAGCTGATCAACGACGGCTATGCCCAAGCCTACAAGTCCCCGCACCGGTCGGCGATGCCCGACGGGTCGGTGTGGCGCGATCAGGGGTATGGGCTGACCGCCGAGCCGATCGTGTTCGCCTATAACAAGGGCCAGCTTTCGGGCCCTGACGTGCCGCGCAGTCACGCGGATCTGCTTGGGTTGCTGAGGGCCCGACCGGAGATCTTCGACGGCCGCGTCACCCTCTATGACGCCGAACGCAGCGGCGTGGCCCTGATGCAGCTGTCGGCGGACGTGCAGATCTATCCCGACGCCTGGCCATTGATGGAGGCGCTGGGCGCCCAGCGTCCGCGCCTGGACACCTCGGGGCAGAGGATGATGGGCCAGATCGCCGATGGGCGGATGGTGTTCGCCTACAATATGAACCGATCCTACGGCGAATCCTGGGCCGAGCGTGTTCCCCAGATCGGGTTGATCACGCCTGACGACTATCATCTGTCCGTGTCGCGCGTGGCCTTCATTCCTCGCAACGCCGCCCATCCGAACGCGGCGCGACTGTTTCTGGACTTCCTCCTGTCGCGCGAAGGCCAGCGGGTGATCGGGGCGCTGGGTGTTCGGCCTGTCCGCGACGATGTCGATGCGCCTCTGCGTCCCGCGTCGCCTGGCGTTCGGCCTATCCGTGTGGGTCCGGCCCTGTTGGCCAATCTGGATCAGGCCCGGCGTGCGGGCCTGCTGACGCGTTGGGACGCAGCGATGCGTCTGGGCGTCAGGGCGCCCTCGGATCCTGCCGCGCCCTAAGCGTTTCTGTGGATAAGTCCACAAAGTCCGAAACCCGCCTTTCTGTCACGCTGCCGTCACGGCCGCTCGAGCCGCCGTTCTAGCGCGGCCATAAGTGACTGCACTTGATCCCGGAGAGCAACGAAATGCGAACGGAGCGCTTCGAACGGCAATAAAATTGCGGTTTTCACCTATTTGACACCGCGCCTGGGGTCGATCTTACTCAGCTTCAGCAAGGCGGGAGAGATCGGCTCCGGCCGACGCCGAAGGCGCAACCGCCCCGGAAACGCTCAGGCAAACGGACCGTCTTGCTGAAGGAACGCTGGAGAGAAGGACGGGTCCGGGGGATCCGCCCTCGCCGAAGGAGAAACGGGTCGCAAGGCCCCGAAGCTCTCAGGCCTGATGACAGCGGGGGCGAAACGGCGCCGCAGAGCGTCGCTCGCGTCAGACACCCCTGGGGAGGGGCGTCATCTTTATGAGGACCATCGCCTTGTCTCGTCTCAACCGCCATCTGACCACCTGCTGCAGCGCCATCGCCCTTCTCTCGTGCGCCGGCATCGCTCACGCACAGGACGCCCAAACGGCTCAAGAAGCCGCCGCCTCGGTGGACGACATCGTCGTCACCGCGTCCCGGATCGACCGGGCCGGCTTCCAGGCGCCCACGCCCACCATCCATCTGACGGCCGAGGATCTTTCGGTCGGCGCACGCTCCAACATCGCGGCTGCGCTGAACGACATGCCTCAGTTCAAGGCCAGCAGCTCGCCCCAAACCACCGGCACAAACACCGGCGCGGGCAATGCACCGGTCGACCTGCGCGGCTTGGGGATCAACCGCACGCTGGTCCTGATCGACGGGCGCCGGGCGTCGAGCGAGAACGACCTCAACAGCATTCCGTCCGTTCTGGTGAAGAGCGTGGACGTCGTCACCGGCGGCGCATCCGCAGCCTGGGGATCAGGCGCTGTCGCCGGCGTGGTGAACATCGGCATCGACCGCTTCTTCACGGGCGGCAAGCTGGGCGCCGAATACGGCATCTCGTCCTTCGATGACGCCGAACAGCAACGTTTCGAGGCCGCATGGGGCACGCCGTTCGCCAACGACCGCGGTCATTTCGTCATCGGAGGCGAATATCTGGACAATGACGGTGTCGTCCCCAAGACCTCGCGTCCGTCCATCGGTCGCTGGGCCCAGGTCTCGAATGGCGCGGGCGGATTCGTCACTGTTCCCAACGTCGGCTTCTCCAACGCGGCCTACGGCGGTCTGATCATGTCCGGCGTGAACGCCGGCAAGGTGTTCAACCCCGACGGCACGCTGCGCGCCTTCAACTATGGCACGGTGGTCGGCACGAATACGGTTGGCGGCGAAGGACCGTCGAACGATGACCTCAGCCCCCTGGTCACGCCCCAGCGGCGTTACACTGGTCTGGCCAGCGCCACCTACGAGCTTTCCGACAAACTGCGCCTGACCGCCGATGTCCGTCATTCGCGGATGTGGAACAACTACATCTGGTTCGGCGACCACAACCGCGGCAATCTGACGATCAAGAACGACAACGCCTTCCTGTCGACGGCGATCAAGCAGCAGATGGCGGCGGCGGGCCAGACCTCGTTCACCATGGGCCGCTTCAACTCCGACCTGTCCTATTCGACCATCGACTTCGAGCGGGTCACGACCCAGGCGACCATCGCCCTGGACGGCGAGTTCGGCGACAACTGGCGCTGGGGCGCCTATTACAGCCACGGCGAATACGAGAATAATATCGACACGCCCGGCTTCCTGCTGACCACCAACTACGCCCAGGCGGTCGACTCGGTCATCAGCCCCGTCACCAATCAGCCCGTCTGCCGCGTGACCCTGACCAACGCCAACTCCGGCTGCGTGCCGATCAACCTCTTCGGCCTGGGCGCGCCGTCTCAGGAAGCCATCGACTACGTCACCGGCACGCCCCAGCAGCGCACGACCACCAAGCTGGATGTCGCCGGCGTCAGCCTGCGCGGCGAGCCCTTCAGCCTACCTGCGGGGGATGTGTCGATCGCCGTCGGTCTGGAGGCCCGCAAGGAGCAGACCGATCAGCGCGTGGGTGAACTGGACGCGGCCAAGGCCTTCCAGACCTTCAGCTTCTCGGCCATGTCGGGCGAGTTCACCGTCAAGGAAGCCTTCGGTGAGATCCTGGTGCCGATCGTTCGCGACCTGCCGGTCCTGAACAATCTTGAGTTCAACGCCGCTGCCCGCATCTCTGACTACGACACCACGGGCTCGATCTGGTCGTGGAAGGTCGGCGCGACCAACGAGTTCTTCCCGGGTTTCCGGGGGCGCATCACCCAGTCGCGCGACATCCGTTCGGCCAACCTGACCGAGCTCTACACCACCACCACGACCGGCTATAACAACATCAACGACCCGCTGAAGGGCCAGACCGTCTACACGCTGAACAACGGCGGGGGTAACCCGAACCTGGCGCCGGAAACGGCGGACACCCTGACGCTGGGACTGACCTATTCGCCCCCGTCGATCCCCGGCCTGAACATGTCGGTCGACTACTACAACATCAAGATCGACGACGTGATCACCACGATCGCACCGCAGGATCTGGTCAGCCGCTGCTTCAACGGGAACACCGCACTTTGCGCCAATGTCGACCGTGACGCCTCGGGCAATCTGATCCGCACCCGGTCCACCTATGTGAACCTGGCCGAGTATCAGACCGATGGCATCGACGCCGAAGTGTCCTATTCGTCGCCGGCGGACCTGTGGGTTCCGGGCGCGACCGGACGGGTGAAGATGCGCCTGGTCGGGACCTGGGTGAACAGCCTGACGACGGACGACGGCATCTCCGAGATCGAATACGTCAAGTCGCAGGGTTACGCCTTCGGCCTGGGCGTGCCGGAACTGCGGGTCAACGCCAGCCTGGGCTGGCAGGGCGAGGTGTTCGGCGCAAACCTGCGCGCTCGCTACATCTCGGAAGGCGTCTACAACAGCACCGTCAAGATCGTGAACAACGACATCGACGCCTTCACTTACGTCGATCTTGGGCTGACGGCCGATCTGGCCCACTACGGCGCCGACGGCGTCGAGCTCTACGCCAATGCGACCAACCTGTTCGACAAGTCGCCTCCGGATGGGTCGCTCTTCTCTCCGTACTACGACGTCGTCGGTCGGTACGTCACGGTAGGCGCGCGTTACCGCTTCTAGTTCGGGTAGCGCGCTCCCGGTCGCCGGCTTCGTTCTCCCGATCGGGAGCCGGCGACCCCTTCTTCTTTCCCCCAGTTCACGGTCTGAATGATGATCTCTCGTCTCCCGCTGGCCCTCGCGCTCGCCATTTCCGCAGCGCCCGCCGCCTTCGCCGAAGCGCCCAAACCGGCTGCGATTGTGGCCGATGGCCTGCCGGCGGTGCCGGACGATCTGGTCGCCGCGACCCAACCCTATCTTCAGGCGCGCCGCGCCGCCTTCCTGGGGTGGAACGCCGCCGACCGATCCATGCTGGTCAAGACCCGGTTCGGCGCTACGGACCAGCTTCACGTCGTCGCCGGTCCCGACGGCGCACGCACCCAGATCAGTTTCGAGGCGGAGCCGATCCTGGCCGGCGCCCTGTCGCCGTCCGGCCAGACCCTGTTGGTCCAGAAGGACAATGGCGGGGACGAGTTCTACCAGCTCTACACCCTGACCGGCGGCCGCCTGACCCGCATCACCGACGGCAAGAGCCGCAACTGGTTCGGCGCCTGGAGCCCGGACGGCAAACGCGTCGGCTATGCCTCGTCGCGCCGCAACGGCGCGGACATGGATCTGTATGTCGTCGATCCTGAAAATCCCTCGACCGACCGTCTGGTGGCGCAGGTGTCCGGCGGCGGCTGGAACATCGCCGACTTCTCCAGGGACGGGACCAAGGCCCTGGTCCTGAACCGGATGTCGATAAACAACGCCGTGGTCTATGAGCTGGACTTGGCGTCCGGCCGCATGACCCCGCTGACCGATCCGGCGGCCCAGGTCTCCTATGTCGATCCCAAATATGCGGCCGACGGCACGGTCTGGGCGACGTCCAACAAGGATTCCGACTTCTTGCGCCTGGGACGGATCGGGCAGGGCGGTTTCGCGCCCGTCAGCACCGAGACCCGGTGGGATGTCAGCGACTACGCCCTGGCGCCGGACGACAGCTTCATCGCCTACGCCGTGAACGAGGCGGGCGTCTCTCGGCTCAAGGTCATGGATGTCGCCACGGGGGCGGTCCGCGTCGTCTCCGGCCTGCCTGACGGCGTCATCCCCTACAGCATCGGCCCGTCCATCGACATCGCGCCATGGGGGGCGATCGGGCTGAGCCTGTCGTCCGCTCGCGTGTCGGGCGACGCCTTCTCAATCGATCCCACGACGCTGGCCGTCACCCAATGGACCCACAGCGAGACCGGCGGCCTGGACCCCGCGATCAACATCGAACCCAAGCTGGTGGAGGTGAAAAGCTTCGACGGCGAGACCGTTTCCGGCTTCCTCTATCAACCTGACCCCGCCAAATTCCCCGGCAAGCGCCCCCTGATCGTCGACATTCACGGCGGCCCGGAAGGCCAGACCCGACCCGACTTCCTGGGCTCGCAGAACTATCTGCTGAATGAGCTCGGCGTGGCGATCTTCTTCCCCAATGTACGGGGGTCCTCGGGCTACGGCACGCGCTTCGTCAACTTGGACAACGGCCCGTTCCAGCGCGAGAATTCGGTCAAGGACGTAGGCGCCTTCCTCGACGCGCTGGAGGTGGATCCCAATCTCGACGCCTCACGGTTCGCCGTGACCGGCGTCTCTTACGGCGGCTATATGTGCTACGCCACGGCGGTGCATTACAGCGACCGGCTGAAGGGGGCGAACTGCTACGTCGCCATCTCCAACTTCGTCACCTTCTTGGAAAACACCCAGTCGTATCGGCGCGACCTGCGACGCGTCGAATACGGCGACGAGCGTGATCCGGCCCAGCGCGCCCAGCTTCAGGCGATCTCGCCCCTGACCAGCGTTGACAAGATCACCATTCCCCTGCTGGTCGCCACAGGCGGCAACGACCCCCGCGTTCCCGCGTCCGAAGCCGATCAGATCGTCAGCGCGGTCCGCAGCAACGGCGGCACGGCCTGGCACCTGCTGGCGCAGAACGAGGGTCACGGTTTCCACAAGAAGGAAAACGAGGACTACTATTTCTGGACCAGCCTGTTGTTCTGGAAACAGACCTTGCTGGGCGACGCCGCGCGCTGAGCCCCGACCGGCGCCGTTCAGAAAACCGTTCATGACCTTCAAACGCATCGTCGCGGCGAGCGCGGTTTCGGCCGCGCTCCTTGCCGCGCCCGTGATGGCGCAGAGCCGCACGCCGGTTCACACCGACCATCACGTCCACGTCCATTCGCCCGCGATTCTGGAGATCCTGCCGGCCTATTGCAGCAGTCCGGGGCGTATCGGCGCCTGCGATCCGGCCTTCGTCGAGCCGCTGACGGCCGATGATCTGCTGGCGGACATGGACGAGGCGGGCGTCCAGACGGCCTGGATGATGTCCACCGCCTATCTGGCCGAAAGCCCGATGATGGTTCCTGCGCTGGCCGACGCCGCGACGCGGGTTCACGACGCCAACGCCTTCACCGTCGCCACGGCGGCGGCGCATCCGGGGCGGTTGGTCGCTTTCGTCTCGGTCAATCCGCTGGCGCCCGATGCTCTGGCGGAAATTCGGGCGTGGAAGGACGCCCCCTACGCCCAGGGATTGAAGCTGCACCTGACCAACTCGGGTGTCGATCTGCGCAATCCCGACCACGTCCGTCGCCTGGCGGTCGTTTTCGAGGCCGCATCGGACGCCCGGCTGACCATCATGATCCACATGCGCACTCGAGCGGAAGACTACGGCGCGCCCGATGTTCGAATCTTCGTCGAACAGGTTCTGCCCCACGCCCGCAACATCCCCGTCGTCATCGCTCATTCCGGCGGCTGGGGCGGCTTGGACGATAACACCTGGAACGCGCTGGAGGGATTTCGAGAAGTCCTGGCGGAACGGCCTAACACTGCGCCCAACCTGTTCTTCGACCTAGCCCAGGTCTTCGACTCCGATACGTCGCCCGACAACCGCGCTCGACTGGTCGATGTCATGCGGAGCGTCAGCATCGGCCGCTTCGTGCCGGGTTCCGACTGGCCGTTTTCCGGTCCGCTGGACGACTATCTGAAAAACGCGATGAGCTTGTTGCCGCTGTCGTCACAGGAGACGACAGCCTTGCGGCAACGGCGCATTGTGATGAGGTAAGGGCTGCGCGAGAGCGGGTCAAAACCGACATTTCGCCTGGGGGTTACAGGGGAGCGGGACCGTCGGCCTCGTGAACGGGCGGAAGGTCCGATTCTGACTCATGTGAGATGTTCAGGATGTGCGCTTTTCGGTATGCGCGGAAGCGCACAGCACTCTACCGCTGGCAAGCCTGAGACACCTTAATTGGAGAGCGGGCACACCGCTTCGGTCGGCGAACGCCAATCCTCAGTCAGAAGGTCACGCGCTATCCGCCATGCCCGGTCGCGGCGCTGGTCCTGTTCGAGCGCCAAGGGCGGTGCCGGGCAATCCGGCTGAACGCCTCTATCCCGGGGTAGGCCGGGCCGGTTCATCCGAAACAGCAGCAACGGGATCTTGAGGTCCATGTGGCTGTTCGGCAGTTCGAGATCCCAGCTATAGCCGCTCTTATTGCCCTCATGGGCGCCGCCGACCTCCTCGCCGACGACACGCCGCGTCGGACATGGTAGAGTATTGAGGCCAGCTCGGCCCCGCCCGACAATGTACTTCCGCCTGCCAACACCACCAGTCGACCCTTGAACACCGGCGACGACGGCGTCCAGCGTGACATCAGGCCTAGGGGCGGGGCGTTGCGGCGGGTCAGGCGCCTGTTCCAGAGCCGTCTTTGTCGGGGCAGACCCTCCGCCTCGAAGACGTCCGTTTCGAACGTCCGGCCGCTCAGGCTCCTGACCGAGATGTGCTGGCCGCGCGCCTCGACCTTCGCATAGCGATGCAAAGGCCGCTCAACGAGGTAAGAAAACAGTACGGCTTTGTTCGGTTCAGATCCGCCCCCGTTCTCGCGCAGGTCGAGGATCAGATCGCGTGCGCCCCTCTGTTCGAGATCCTGGAAGATCGCGTGAATGGCGTCGGCGAAGGTGGTTCCGGCCGCCCTTATCCGCCGGTTGCTGAAGGTCGGCACGGCCAGATAGGCAGTGTTGTCATCGAGCCATTCCAGCGTTGGCAGGGAAGGACCCTCGGGCGCCGACTGCGGCCGGGCGCTCGCCGGTACGCCCGGCAGATCGCGGGCATGTCGCCCGGCGCCATCCTCATACTCGACCCGGAATACGTCCTGAGGCCCACGCAGCCTGTAGAGGATAGACGCAAACCCGCGCCCTGAGGCGTCCCGCATCGCGCCGGTGCGGATGACGCCGTCGTGGGGTGTGACCGAGGCGATTTGCTGAGTCAGTTCGGGTTCCTCGACCCCGTCGACCGAAATCCCGTCGGCACCGCTCGCGTCGCCGTAGCCAACACCGGGGCACGCACAGGAGACGAGACGGCTCAGCTCCACATCCATCAGCGGGCAGGGCGTACGGCTCGTCCGATCCGCGAACTGAAGTGTTTTCAGCGCTTCACCCTGGCCCGCGGCGAACGCCGCACGCTGACATTCACCTTGGGCGACGCGGAGCTGAAATACTGGAGCGGCGCCGAGCGTAAATGGGTGGTCGATCCAGGCCTGTTCGACATCTGGATCGGCGGCGATTCTCAAGCTGCCTTGCACGCCACTTTTGAGTTGCGTTGATCGGTCCCGGTCAGGCTGGCTCAATCAGCCCGTTCTGTCTGGCGATCGAACGGCTGATTGGGGAACCGCAGCAAAGACATGTTCGGTGAAGATCATGGACTGGTTCGTCGTTCACGACTGGACGGCGGGGTTTGAGGCCCTAAACGTGGTCGAAACTTAGCCTATCCATGATCGCCTGAAGGTATTGAAGATCCGGGACTGAAGAACGGCCGTGGATCAGAGGCTGCGTTCGGAGGCGGCTGGAAGCCGCCGACGTCGCCGTGGCCAAGGTGGTCGCCGTGGACGATTTCGCATCTGAAGAGTTCAAACGTTTCACAACGTCGCGCCTTAAAAAGACAAACCTAGGAAGCGGCGGAATAGGCCGCAAGCCCGTTCTGCGATGGCTTGAGCGCCTCAGTTCGGACCGCACGTATCGATCCAGCACGCGAGCAGTGCTAGGTCGTTTGCATGAGCGCATTGTCTTTCGTCTTCTACTGTCTGGCCTATCATCCTGTGCTTGTGATGATCGCCGCTTTGGTCGGGACGGTCGCGATCATGCTTTTTCGCGCCCTTCGCAGAGGCGGCAGTCGGGGGCTGATCTTCGCCCTGGCGGTGTTTGTGGTGGGCATGATCAATGTCTTCACGGGCCAGTTTCTGAACGCCGCCTTCCTCAACGCTGTCGGAACGCGGGGCGAAGGGGTGATCACGGATGCCCAAGAGACAGCGTCGCGACTCAACGACATGCCGGTCTGGCGATATGAGGCCGTGGTCCGGACGCAAGACGGGCCCGATCAGCGGGCGCGCTTCTCCACTCTTTCGGCAACCCTTTGGCCGATACGGAACGAGATTCTGGTGCCGCCGCTGGGGGAACGGTTTGCGGCCAAGTTTGTCCCCGGCTTCGCGCGAAACTTCGTCATCCTGACGGATGAGACGCCGTCTGGACGACGGCGTCTGTTGGCCGAGTGGCGTGCGCCTGTCGATATCGCCGAGCGCCGGGTGCGCGCCAGCCCCGCCAATCGTGAGTTCCGAACCGAGTACCGAGAGGCCCTGACACTCTTCCTGCGCGAGCATGCGGATGCCGATCCTGCGCTGACGGCTGAGTTCCAGGCGCGCTTGACGGAGCTGAATGCGTCGAGGCCGGAATGAAACGCCGCATCGGTCTGAGCCTGGGGCTCCTCGTGCTGGCGGCGTCGGCGCCGCTGGAGCGGACGCCGGTCGGTGGGGCCGAGGCGTTCGCGCGGCACGATTTCGGGGCCGTGAACTTCAGGGCCCTGGACACGGTGGCCGTGCCGTGGAAGCTGGTCGCGGCGGCGCTGGTGCTGGACGATCGGCAGGGGGGCGAGGTCAGTCAGGCGCATCTCAGGGCGCGGCTCCAGACCTTCGGCTTCCTGTGGCCCGAGCGGATCGAAGGCGCCGATGCGCCGATCATGCCCAGCCGCAATCATCCGTTAGGCATCAGCGTCGGCGAAGTCACGCCGGGCCTGCCGCCGGTCAAGGTGACGGTCGCCAACCTGGGCTGCGCCTCCTGCCATGCGGGGCCGGCCTATGCCGCCGACGGGTCGCCGCGACCGACGACCGCCTGGCTGGGATCACCCAACACCAGCCTGGATCTGGAAGCCTACACCCGAGCCGTAACGGAAGCCCTCAAACGCCAGGGCGGCGATACGCCCGCGCTTCTTGCGGCGGTTCGAACCCTGTTTCCCGAGACCGATGCGTGGGAGATGGCCAGCCTGCGCTGGGCAGTCCTTCCGCTGGCGCGGCGGCGGCTGGCCGAGGTTCCCGACGGGGGCAGTCCCCTGCCGTTCGTCAACGGCTCGCCCGGCCTGACGAACGGGATCGCGGCGTTGAAGCTGCAAGGCCACACCTTGTCCAGCGCGGAGGAGGCCGGCTTCACCTCCATCCCCGACCTCGCCGATCGCAACTTCCGTTCGACCCTGCTGTACGACGGCGCCTATGCGCCGCAGGGCCAGCCGCGCTGGCGGTCGATGGGGCGTGAGGATCTGACGCCGGAGAATCGCAACCGCTTGGCGGCCATCACCAGCTTCTTCACCGTGCCCAGCATGGGTCAGTCGCCGCGCGGCGCCCATCGTCAGATTCCGGCTGCGGAACGCGCCTTCACCTGGCTGGAGACACGTCGCCCCCAAGCGTTTCCGGGGCCGGTCGATCGGGCCGGCGCGGCGAGAGGGGCGGTGGTCTATGCCCGCGCCTGTTCGTCCTGCCACGGCGTCTATTCCGGGCCGGTGGAGCGCCCGCGGCTTGAGCGATTTCCGAACTGGCATGGTCATGTCGGGTCCGACCCCGCGCGGGCGGCGGCCTTCACAAACGACCTGACGCGCTACGCCGCCAACGGCGGTTATAACAAGATTCTGGACGCCCGTCCGACCGGCGAATACGCCGCTACCCTGCTGTCCGGCCTGTGGGCGACCGCGCCCTATATGCACAATGGGTCCGTGCCGACGCTGGCGCAGTTCCTGTTGCTCGAACCGCGATCCGAACGGTTTCTCGTCGGGGGTCATCGACTGGATTTCGAGGCCGTCGGCATCGCGGGGCGGGACCAGGGCGGGGTCCGTGTCTATCCCACCGGCTATAGGCCTTGGTCGCAGCCGGCCGTGTTCGACACCCGTATGCCCGGCCGATCCAATCGCGGTCATGAAGCCGAGGTCGAAGGCCTGACGGTCGCCGAGCGCCGGGACCTGATCGAATATCTGAAGGGCCTCTAGCTCAGACGATCAAGGCGTCCAGGCCGAGGCGAGGCTTGGGCGGCAGGTCGCGAACCGGCGCGACCCCCAGCCGGAAGGCGGTGATCAGGCGACGGTCGCCGCCGATGTCGAAATCCGCACTCACGCGTTCGCGCGCTTCGACATCGTCAGCCAGAACCGCCATGGGCGCGGCCGACAGTCCGGCCTGGGTGAAGCCGAGCCAGGCGCGATGAAACCGTCGTCCTGTGTCGAACGGCGCTTCGTTCGCGGGGCGATGGAGCAGGGCGATGGCCGAGGCGCTGCGCACCACCGCCGCCTCGGCGACCAGGGCGCCGGACAGGCCGATCCGGTCCAGCGTCTCGAACACGCCGGGCCTCAGCACGACCCCGGCCCCGGCGGCCTCGATCCCGGACATTTCCATGGCCTCGGCGTTCAGCCCATCGAGAGACCAGGACGGATGGCGTCGCGACAGCCGCATCCACGACACCAGCTCCGCACGATAGGGGGCGTTGCGGAACCAGCGGAGGCTAGCCTCATCGTAAAGGCGTGCCAGTTCAGCGATGGGCTCCGGGGTTTGAACGACGATCAGGTCCTCGCTGCGCTCCAATCGGGCCAGCGCCGCCTGGGCGTCAGCGCCGCCTTCGAACTTTCCGCGATAGGTGCGCCGCTGGGTTAGATGTGCCGCCAGCGGATCGGAAACCTCGCCAGGGCGAATGGTCAGTTCTGCGATGCTGACGCCGTCGTGCCCGACATCGACCCTCAGGCCGCGCCGTCCGGCGGCGAGGCAGAAGCCCTCCACCGCCGAGCCATGGCTGACGTTCAGGTCGCGGCCTTCGGGATCGCCGACGGGCAGCCTGCGGCTTTCGTCCTCCAGCACCTGCACCCGGCCGTCGGGCATCAGCCGCCACCGCGTCGGCTGCGTGTTATGGACGCTGGGGGAAAGGGCGGCTTCGCCTACCAGCGCCCGGAACGTCTGTGCATCCAGCGTCATCGCAGATCTTTCCTGAACAGGTTCAGTCGCTGAAGCCGCCGCGCGCCCAGCTTTTCCATCTGGCGCAGCGAGGCGGTGTTCTCGTCCGCGATCCAGGTCACGCCGCACTGTTTGTAGCCGCCCGCGAACAGGGCCTTGATCACCCGGTGCAGCATGGCGCCGTTCAGCCCCTGTCCGTGCAGGGCGCGCTTGACCGAATAGAAGATGATCACCGCGCGTCGCCGCCTCAGCCGCTCGCGGATGAAATGGACCATGGTCATCGGCCCCATCCGACCGCGCGTCGCCTTCTGGAACGGGTTCAGGTCGGGGATGCAGATCACCACCCCGGCGGGCTCGCCCCTGTAGTGGACGACGCAGGCGATGCGAGGATCCACGATCCACATCATCTCACCCGCCTGAAAGTCGAACTCGGCCGGGGTCAGGGGCACGAACATCGGATTGTCGCTGAAGCCGTCGTTGAGGCATTGCCGGGCCTCCTCGAACCGAGCCTTGAAGGCGCTGCGGCTGATGGGCTTCCAGGTCCAGTCGGGGTTCGACAGCACCGCGCGCTGCTTGTCGCCCAGCAGGGCTTCGGCAGTCGTCGGTCCGACATCGAACTCGAAGGTCGACATCGGAAACACGGGTGCGTAGCCGCAGGCCTCCAGCAGGCGCGGCAGATGCGCGGCGCCCCAGATCATGTCGGTATAGGGCGGGTTTTCGAACCCCTCGGTCAGGACCCCCGCCTGCTGCATGGCCGTCAGGTTGAAAGCGCCGACCAGTTCATCACAGCCTTCGGCGCGCGCGAAGGTCTCGGCCGCGTCGAACAGAAGTCGCGCGGTTTCGACGCTGTCCTCGCCGTCGAAATAGCCGAACTGACAGCGTCGCGTGTCGTGACGCGCATTCGAGGACGGATGGGTGTGGGCCGTCAGCCGTCCGACCGGACGCCCGTCGCGCCAGGCGGTGAAAAAGGTCAGGCGGCCGCCGTCGTCGCGCATCAGAGGGTTGCGCGACGGATCCAAATACCGTTCCAGATCCGCGCGCATCGGCGTCACATAGGGGCTGTCGGCGGGATAGATTTCCAACGGAACCCGGAAGAAGCCTTCCAGATCGCCCTCGCGAAGGGTCACGGCGGCAGCGGTCATGCGGGCCTCTCCGTCGTCAGCCGCGCCATTCGGAAGGCGAGGCCCAGATCGATCTCGGCCTCGGTGTTGCGCAACAGATCCGGCAATCGAACCAGGCCGATCCGAACCGGCGACCGGCTCAACAGTCCGACGTGGGTGGCGTCGGATCGCGCCAGAAGATCCAGCAGCGGCTCGCGTTCGGTCTCGTCGATCGTCCCCGTACCGGCCTGCAGGGCGGCGGCGCTCCACAGAGGCTGGCGCTCCAGCGTCTGCGCCATCGCCTCGGGGCGATAGTCGGCGAGATCGTGTTCGGACAGGACCGACAGATCCTTCAGCATCGGCTCTTTGGTCAGGTCGCCCAGGAAGCCGTCGAGGGATCGAGTGTTCGCCGAGGCCATGCGCTGGCGCAGACTGGTGCGCCGTCCGGCGGCGCCGAACGGCTGGATGCGGACGACCAGGGTCATGGTGATCAGGGCCGCGCCGATCAGGGCGAACAGGCGAACCCGGTCGTCGAGCGCGCCGACATCCAGTTGTTCGATCAGGCCGCAGGTCAGGGCCAGGGTCGTCGCCACGATCACGGCGGCGTCGATCCAGACGTCGCGCGCATCGCTGACCCCGTTCGACAGGGCCAGCAGGACGATCACGAGGGCGGCGATGGGGCTGAACCCGATGGGCGCGGCCACCAGTTCGGAAAAGTCAGTGCCGATCAACGGAATGACGATGGCCAGGCCGACGGCGAGACGGCGAACGGCGCCGTTCTCTGCGCGCGACAGGGCCTTGCGGTCCCTCGCCCACAACAGGATCAGGATGGCGACCAGGGAAGAAAGGATGATGACGGCCAGCGCGCTACGGGAGCCGAAGGCGACATGGCTGGTCGTAAACAGGGCGAAACCCAGACCCAGGGCGGACGCTGCGAAGACGGCGATCTTCATCGCGCGCGGCGCATGACGGCGAAGCAGCCCTTCGGCCAGCAGCAGGGCCGCAAGGGGGGCGAGCGATATGGCGGCGTAGGTCGCGCCCTCGAAGATCGGCAGGCCCGTTCGGACGGCCAGACTTCGCACGCCATAGAACACCGACATGGCCCCGAATAGGAAGACCAGGCGCGGCGTCAACGGACCCCCGGCGCGGCGCACGAGCAGGGCGACGACATAGGCCGCCAGTCCCGCCGCCGCGAACCCGTCGAGCAGGGCCTGGGTCTCGACCCGGATCATGCGGCGTCTTTCAGCAATCGGGCCATGAAGGCGCGCACGACCAGCCCCTTTATGGCGGCGACGGGCGCCCACAACGGCCGTTCGGTCCGGCCCGCGAAGGCGTTGAGGAACCAGCCTCGGCAATCGGTCCTGGATCTGCGGCCCATCAGCAGCCACAGCGCCTCATAGGCCATCAGGCAGCCGGTCGAGATCACCATCGGCGCGAAGGACATCCGCTTGGCCGTCCCGGCGGCGAGGGCGGCAGCCGCGTCCAGATCGACGTGACGGGCCGACGACGAATGGACCATGACGTATTCGAGCTCCTTCATGAAGCTGGCTCGCAGGTCTTCGGGCCGGATCGCATCCAGCGCCTTGCCGCGCGTCGGATACCTCAGACGCTCCTCCGGGCGCGGGTCGGAGGGACGCACCACGATCACCGAGGGCAGGGGCGAGGCATAGGCGTCGATCACGGTCGCGCCGGCCGCCTTGGCGGCGCGATACAGGGCTATGCTTGCGGCGATGTCATCGGTTCCGTTGACGATCACCGGATAGCGCGCCGCCAGGTCCGCGACCTGATCCACCCACTCTGCGCCCAGCCGCTCGATCTCGACCTCGGGGTTGATGCGCCGCGCCGCCGCGCAGGCGACCTCGGCCTTGTCATGGCCGACGGTGTCCGTGAAGGCGAAGACCTGGCGGTTCATGTTGGACGTTTCGAACACGTCGATGTCGCAGACGGCGAACCGCCCGACGCCCGCGCGGACCAGCGCCAGGAAACAGGCGCCGCCCATGCCGCCCACGCCCGCGACGAATACGGCGCCGCCTTTCAGGGCCGCCTGTTCCGCCTCGGTGACGAAGCCCAGATTGCGGGTGGTGAACTCGGCATAGTCGAAGGCCGTCACGTCTTCCATGCGCGCAAACTTCCCCAGGGTTGAGTGTGGTCGAGCCAATGCACCAGCGGCAGCAGGGCCGCCTGGATCATCAGCAGGGTAAACCGGCCGAGCAGGCCGGGGACGGTGTCAGGCGGGGCCACCTTGGCCAGATAACGGCTGGCGGCGCGCATATCGATCTGACCGATCTGCAGCAGGTCGTCGCCCCGGCCATAGTCCAGCTCTGCAGCGCAGAGGGCGTTGTAGATCGCGTCGCGATGTTTGGCGGCGCTCTCGAAGGTCTTTTTCAACTCGTCTGAACCGCCGGTATAGGCGTCGGTGATCACGAACCGATCCGCGTCGAAACCGGCCTCGTCGCCGACCCCGAAGGCGTGACGCCAGTTCTCCATAATCTGGCGGGCCAATCGCTCGTGTTGGAAGGAGCGTCGGGCCGTCGGCCTGCCGGGATAGACGTCGGAAAAGGTCTCGGCGACCATGCCGACGACGGCCGGAACCTGGGTCACGCTGGACACCCAGACGGCCCGGCATTGCCGGCGCACGAACAGCAGGACGCAGGTCAGGCCATAGAGGGTGGCGGACAGACCGCTTCCACGCACATCGGGACGCACCATGACCAGACCCAGATGCAGGATTTCCACCGACCGTCCGCCCAGGTCGGCATCCAGAATGGCCAGGGCGTTGAACGCGACCGGCCGTCCGCCCCGCTTCTCATAGACAACGGTCAGCACGGTGCGGGACAGGGTCTCTGGATCGCCGGAGAAGATGCCGTAGGTCAGGTCGCGGTCCGCCAGAACGCTGCGGGCGATGGACCTGACATCCTCGACCAGCATCGCGAGATCGGCCGGCGACAGCGCCAGGCCTGGCCGCTCGACGATCCGAGACCGTAGACCTGACCCCGCGCCCACCGTCGTGTCCAGCAGTCGTGGCGTCACAGGCTTGCTCATGAATGGCGATCTCGTTTCAGGACGGCTCTGCTTACTGCGTGCGACCTTCACCTTTATGAACATCGAATGGGGCAGCGAACACGAGAATTTTCACCTCCCGCCGGACTAAGCCACGCAGTAAGCTCTGCCTTTCGCCCCAAGCGAAGTCAGAGACTTTGGATGGACGGTACGTCGCTCGGAGTGCGTATGGGTATGTTGTGCTCGTTCCCTTTTAACGAATGCCCAAGGCACTTCTACCTCTCCAGCAGAGCCTTGGCGGCCACAAGCTTGACCATCAGGTCTGACGCCTGTTCGAAAATGAGGCCCGTCGTTCCGAAATACTCCCGCTGGTTCGTGGCGCACCAGTCGGTGGTGACGATGCGGACTTGATCGCCTTTCGGTGAAGCGCCTGAGGCATAGAGGAAGTCGCCGCTGCGGTCGGCCAGGGGCATCGGGCGGTCTTGGTTGGCGCGGGCCATGAAGTCGTCGAACTGGGCGCGCGAGACGGTTGCGACCATCAGCTTGCCGTCGAAGCGGACAATGGAATCGAAGACGTAGCGGCTGACCGGCCCGGCGGGGACGCCCGTGCCCAGGGTGGTGTGGCCGATGAAGCCGGCGTCGGCGCCGGCCGCCTGGGCCAGGCCGGCTGCGACACGCTGTCCGGTGTCGCCCAGCGACAGGGCGCGAGGGCTGGTCCCCAGGATGGTCCGCTCCTCGTCGGTCAGATTGGCGGCGAGGGTCACGGCGATCAGGTCCGCCAGCGCAGGAGAGGCGGGGGCGTCCAGCGCGACCGCGCGGGATTCGGCTGTGACCGAGCCGTCCGACAGGAACTCAGCCGCCGTATAGGCGGCGGTCCAGGAGCCGGTGTGGACATAGGCGCTGCGGCCCTGGCGATGCTGGAACAGCAGGTGGTTATGACCGCCGATCATCAGGCTGCCGTCGGGTAGCAGCGGCAGGATGTCCCCGTCGGCGGTGACGCCTGCGTGGCTCATGATCATGACGAGATCTGCGCCGGCGAGGTTGTCGTCCAGATTGGCGCTGGCCCAGTCGGCGGCGGACGGGATCGACAGTTGGTCGCGCGAGGCCTTGGGGTAGGTGGTCAGAGAATTGGTCGCCATGCCCACGACCCGCAGCGAACGGCGACCGAAGGGCAGGGTCGTGGACGGGTCTGCATAGCCGGCGCCCGTGCGCGTATCACCGATGGTGCTGACGACATGAACGCCCAGGCTCTTCATCCGAGCGACGACCTGGGCCAGGTCGGGGGTCAAGTCGTTGTCGTGATTGCCCAGGTTGAACACCGTCGGGGCGATCTTCGGCAAGGCCGCCAGGAAGGCCCAGTCCACCACGCCGCCCGACCGCACGGCGACGACATTGCCGTGCTCGAAGATGTCGCCGTCGATGGCGATGACGTGCGGCACGGGGTTGGAGCGGACTTCGGTCTCGAAGGCGGCCAGCAACTGGGCGGTCCGCTCATAGGCGGAATGCATGTCGGAGACGGCCAGCACTCGGCCGATCACATCCGCCCGTTTCATGCCGATCAGCCCCGGCGCGAAAGCCGTCGCCCCGGCGAGTTGCAGGAGCCGGCGACGGGAGGGCGTGACGAGAGGCATACGCAATCCAAACAATGTCTTGGAGGCGTGCGGAGCGGACTCACGCACCTTTTAAGCATCGCATTTCGGCCCTATCGGCACAATGCCGGCCGGCGCTGTGCAGCTCTGCGCAGGACAGATTGTCACATGGGTGTGGCTGCGTCTTTAAAGGTTCAAGAAACATGCGCGCTCTGCGCTGGCGGCCGTCGCTGCGAAGCTCTACGGCGTCGCGCGACAAGTCCTCCCCACTGTCGCCAAGGAAATCCCCGCCCATGCTTCGCCAAGCCCTTCTGGCCGCCACCGTCAGCGGCATCGCCCTGTTGAGCGCCGGCTCGGTTCTCGCCCAGACGACGGACACCAATGTCGAAGCCGCCGGCGTCGACGACATCGTCGTCACCGCCCAGCGCCGCAGCGAAAACATCCGCGAGGTGCCGTTCGCCGTCACCGCCCTGAACACCCAGACCCTGCAGGACATCTCGGCCGGCGGCGCCGACATCCTGTCGCTGTCGGCGCGCGTGCCCAGCCTTCAGGTCGAGAGCTCGAACGGCCGCTACGCCCCGCGCTTCTACATCCGCGGCCTGGGCAATGTGGACTTCGACTTCACCGCCTCGCAGCCGGTTTCGGTGGTGCTGGACAATGTCGTGCTGGAGAGCGTCTATCTGAAGGGCTTCCCACTCTTCGACGTGCAGCAGTTGGAAGTCCTGCGTGGTCCGCAAGGCACGCTGTTCGGCCGCAACACCCCCGCTGGCGTCGTCAAGATCGACACCGTCAAGCCGTCGGACGACTTCACCGGGTTTGGCTCGCTAACCTACGGCAACCTGGGTTCCGCCCGGGCCGAGGCGGCCGTCACCCTGCCGGCGTCTGACACGCTTCAGGTGCGCGGCGCCATCCTGTGGAACCACCGCGACGACTGGGTGAACAACGCCTTCAACCCGTCCTTCGCCAATGCGGACAAGGATGATCTGGGCGGCTTCAACGATCTGGCCGCGCGCGTTCACGTCGCCTGGACCCCCACCGATCGTCTCTCGACCCTGCTGACGCTTCAGGCTCGCGACTATGACGGCACGGGCACGATGAACCGCGCCAACGCCCTGACCAAGGGGTCGAACGAACTGAACGGAAACTTCGACCGTGACACCGTCTATTATGACGGCGGCCGCAACAACTTCCAGAAGCAGAAGACCACCTCGCAGTCGATTCAGGTCGCCTATGATTTCGGCCCCGCCACCCTGACCGGCATCGTCGGTTCGTACCAGGGCTGGTCCCAGGGCGACGGCGACATCGACGGCGGCGTGGCCACGGCTCCGGCGACGGCGCCTTTCAAGACCCCGTTCAACTCCGAGACCGGCACCCTCTCCAGCGACCTGCTGCAGAACACCTATGAGCTGCGCCTGGCGTCGAACGGCGACGGCCGGGTCGGCTGGCAGGTCGGCGCCTTCTATTGGGACGAGCGGATCAACCTGGTCTCCGGCACCTTCAACGGCACGGGCAACCCCGCGCCGACGCGGGTGACCGACATCGTGCAGAAGTCGGATTCCTGGTCGGTGTTCGGACAAGGCAGCTACAAGCTGACGGACGCTTTGAAGGTGACGGCGGGCGTGCGCTACACCGACGACAACCGCGACTACAACGGGCGGATCGTGTTTGGGACGGGCGCTGGCGGCACGGGCGCCGTCTCCGTCGGCGACGAGCAGGTCAGCTGGGACGTCAGCGCCCTCTATCAGGTCAACGACAGCCTCAACCTGTTTGCGCGCGCGGCCAAGGGTTATCGCGGTCCGTCGATCCAGGGCCGCAACCTGCCCGTCCTGACGACGGCCGATTCCGAGACGGTCATGTCGTACGAGACCGGCCTGAAGGCCCGCCTGCTGGACGGCCGCGCACGCTTCAACGCGACGGCCTATGTCTATGAGGTCAGCGACATGCAGTTCACCGCCATCGGCGGCGCGGACAACTCGAACCGCCTGATCAACGCCGACAAGGGCGAGGGTTACGGCCTGGAACTGGATGGCGACATCTATCTGGGCGCGGGCTTCAGCCTGTCGGCCGGCGCCGCCTGGAACCACACCGAGATCAAGGACAGCGACCTGCTGGTGGCCATCTGCGGCGCCAACTGCACCGTCACCGATCCGATCGTGACCGTGGGCACGACCCGTCGCGCCAACATCGACGGCAACCCCTTCCCGCAGGCGCCGGAATACACCGCCAACCTGACGCTGAACTATGTCCGGTCGCTGGGCAACGACACCGAGCTCTTCGCCTCGACCGACTGGGTCATGCAGAAGGACTTCAACCTGTTCCTGTATGAATCGGTCGAGTTCATGCAGGACACGGCGTTCGAAGGCGGCCTGCGCGCAGGCTGGCGCGACCTGAACCGCGGCATCGAGGCGGCCGCCTATGTCCGCAACATCACTGACGAAGAGAACGTGATCGGCGGCATCGATTTCAACAACTTGACCGCCTTCGTCAACGAACCGCGCACCTACGGCGTGCAGCTGACCAAGCGGTTCTGATCGACATGCATTGAGGCGTCGATCTGCAAGGCTGCGGATCGACGTCTTTTCGCATCGTCCAGAATATGTCCATTGCGGATTGCTCCGCTATGGGCCTCGCAACGCAGCAGCGACATAGGCTTTCCAGTGCGGATGCTGGACTGGTTTTTAGACTGATTTGTCTGATTATCCTGGTCGCCATGGCCATTCTCTGCACGTTGAAAAGCCAAACCTGATGAAATCCACACCTTCGGGCTGTTGCTGGCCGTCGCCGGCGGTCTGCTGCGCAGGATAGGAGTCGTCTTCCAGGTCCGTCGCTGCTGATCCCGACCTGACCTGCGCAAATGACGCAGCTGCGCCGCAAATAAGCCGTGAACCATTCGGCGATCAGACGGTTAGCCAAGCCAGACCTTAGGGAAGGGCCCAGATGAACACCCACGGACTATCAGGCGCGGTCGTGCGACCCCTGCACGGCCTTTTGCTGGCGTTTCCAATCGCCCTGTTCACCTTCGCCCTGTTCACCGACATCGCCTATCTGAAGACGGCCGAGGTTCAGTGGACCAACTTCTCGGCCTGGCTGATCACTGGGGCGCTAGTGTTCGGCGGGTTGGCTGGCGTCTTCTCGATTATCGATTTCGTGCTCGGCCGGTCGCGTCGTGCGCTGATCCATGTCGTCGCCCTGGCCCTGGCCTGGGTGCTGGGCCTGGTGAACGCCTTCAAGCATAGCCAGGACGCCTGGAGCTCGGTCGGCGCCTTTGGCCTGATCCTGTCCATCCTCTGCACAATCCTGGTCCTGGTCGCCGGCTGGACCGCCTATGCCGCGCGGGAGAGCGTCCGATGAACAAGAACCTGCTCGCAGCCAGCGCCGCAACCCTCGCCATGGCCCTGACCGTCGCCTCGTGCGGCAACGCCAGCGATCCCAAACTAAATCAGACCGGCGCCACGCCCGACCTGCCCCAGGTCAACGAGACCCTGGTCCCGGCGATGAAGATCAGCCCGCCCGCCGGCTGGAACGGCGAGACGCCGACCGTGCCTGCAGGCTTCACCGTCAGCGCCTTCGCCACCGACCTTAAGATTCCGCGCCAGATGCTGGTCCTGCCCAACGGCGACGTCCTGATCGCTGAGGGGCGTGGCGGCCATGCCCCGGCCATGCGGCCCAAGGACGTCATCGCCGGCGTGATCAAGAAACAGGGCAACACCAAGATCGCCGGCGGCAACCGCATCACCCTGCTGCGCGACGCCAATAACGACGGCATCCCCGAACTGCGCACCGTCCTGGTCGAGAACCTGGATGCGCCCTACGGCCTGGCCTATGTCGACGGTTCCCTTTACGTCGCCGAACAGGGCGCGCTGGTCCGCTTCGCCTTCCAGCCCGGGCAGACCGGCATCGCGACGCCGGCCGAGCGCGTCACCGAACTGCCTTCGCGCATCAACCACCACTGGACCAAGTCCCTGACCGTCAGCGCCGACGGGACAAAGCTCTATGTCGGCATCGGCTCCAACTCCAACATCGGCGAGCGCGGCATGGCCGTGGAGGAAGAGCGCGCCGTGGTCTGGGAAATCGACCGCGCGACCGGCGCGCGCCGGACAATCGCCACCGGCATCCGCAACCCGACCGCCCTGGCGATCGAACCGACGACCAGCCTGTTGTGGTCGGTGGTCAACGAGCGCGACGAGCTGGGCCCGCAACTGGTGCCGGACTATCTGACCCAGGTGAAGGATGGCGCTTTCTACGGCTGGCCCTACAGCTATTGGGGCCAGAACCGCGATCCGCGCGTGATGCCGCAAAACCCGGAGATGGTGGCCAAGGCCATCGCGCCGGACTACGCCCTGGGATCGCACGTCGCGGCGCTGGGCATCGACTTCGCGCGCAACGGCGGCTTCGGCGGTGCGTTTTCCAACGGCGCTTTCATCGGCATGCACGGCAGCTGGAACCGACAAGATCCGTCTGGCTACAAGGTCGCCTGGGTGCCCTTCAACGGTGGTCGCCCCGCCGGCCCGCCGGTCGATTTCGCCACCGGCTTCCTGAAGAACGGCGAGGCGCGCGGCCGCCCGGTCGGAGTCGCCTTCGACCCTAACAAGCGCGTCCTGCTGGTCGCCGACGACCTGTCCAATACCGTTTGGCGCATCGCCCCGGCACGCTGAACGGAAAACGGCTCACCCCTGCGTTTGGGTGAGCCGTTGGTTTCGGCGCAAGTTGCTAGCTGGAAGCGTCGTTCAGACAGCGAACGCCGCCGGCATGTGTAAGGGTGAGGTCCGCCTGTTCAGGGCGTGAAGTCGATGGTGCGCTCGAAGGGCGCGTCGACCGCTCGACCTCGTTCCAGGATCGGCGTGACTTCCGCGCCGTCCATCAAAGCCAAAGCCGCTTCTCCAAAGCCCAGACCCGGGCGCGTTTCTTCCAAAACAACGCAGTCCGTCACATGGCCCGACGCCAGCGCGGTGCAGCGCAGACGAACGCTGAAACGCTCGGTGGAGGTCTGCAGTGCGACCGTCTGCTCCACGGCAGGCTTGGGCGCGGCGTACAAGGCGGCGTCCTTGAGCATGGGCGCACTCGGAGCGCTCAGCAACGTGGTGATCAGGGTCAGGCTGAGGGTCAGGGTCATGGCAGGCCTCGTTCGCCTTCTATTAAGATTTGCGCCCGACCTCCGTTCCCTGAAATCTGGAAAACTCGGCCAGATGCGTCAGAAAAAACACACCGCTATCCGTACGCTGCGCTCAGAACGGTTTGAGACTGGCCTGGCGGGTTTCGCACAGCCTCTTCAGCCAAGTTCGAACCGTGCGCATACGGGCGGTGTCGTGAACGTCGCGGTGGGTGGCCAGCCAGAAGCGGCGCTCGATCAGGATGGACGGCAGGACGCGCACCAGACCCTCGGCCAGGAAGCAGGGCAGGACGCCGATGCCGCCGCCGGCCGCGATGATCTCCTTCTGGGCGCGGATCGAGGACGAGGCGACGTGGGGCGTCAGGCCGGGGCGCACCTCGTCTAGATAGCGCAGCTCGGGCGCATAGATCAGGTCGTCGATATAGCCGACGATGTCGAAAGCGGTCAGGTCGTCGACAGTCTGGGGCGCGCCGTGCTGCGCCACGTGGTCGGGCGAGGCGTAGAGAGCCAGCTGATAGGGCGTCAGCGGCTCTACGATCAGGCGCGCGGCGTCGGGCGCGGCCAGGGTGATCGCCATGTCCACCTCGCGTCGGGTCGGCGACAGGAAGCCGGACGTGGCCGCCAGTTCGATCCGCAGGCCGGGGCTGGCGCGGCGCAAGGCGGGCAGGGCGGGAGCCACGATACTGACGCCGAACCCTTCCGAGGCGCTGATGCGCACGACGCCGGCCAAGGTGTCGGCCTGGGTCACGCGGGCGGCGGCCTCCATCGCGCTTTCGGCCTCCAGCCCCATGTCGAGCAACTGGGCGCCCGCCGCCGTCAGCTGAAGGCCGGTGGTGGATCGGACGACGAGGGTGGACTTCAGCGTGCTTTCCAGCCGCGCCACGCGTCGCCCGACGGTGGCGGCATCGACGCCCAAGCGCACGGCCGCGCCGCCCAGCGAGCCCGCCCGCGCTGCGGCGATGAAGATGCGAAGGTCGTCCCAATCGAACATCGGCGGATCATCCGGTCATGCAAAAATGCAGAAAGCTGGCTGCAACTTTGCATTATCGCACCTGGGGTGTGGGGTGATAGCCATAGGCGAACAAAAGAACGATCAGGGAGATCCAGGCCATGCGCGACATCCGCCACTTCATCGACGGTGCGGCCTTCGACGGCGCGTCCGGGCGTTTCGGCGACGTGTTCGATCCCAACACCGGCGAGGTCCAGGCGCGCGTGCAACTGGCCACGACTGGCGAGGTCGACCGGGCGGTTCAGGCGGCGCAGAACGCCTTCGACGGCTGGGCCTCGACCAATCCCCAGCGCCGCGCCCGCGTCATGTTCGACTTCAAACGCCTGGTCGAGGCGCGGATGGACGAACTGGCCGAGCTGCTGTCCAGCGAGCACGGCAAGGTCATCGCCGACTCCAAGGGCGACATCCAGCGCGGGCTGGAGGTGATCGAGTTCGCCTGCGGCATCCCGCACGCGCTGAAGGGCGAATATACGCAAGGCGCCGGTCCCGGCATCGACGTCTATTCGATGCGCCAGCCGCTGGGCGTGGTGGCGGGCATCACCCCGTTCAACTTCCCCGGCATGATCCCGATGTGGATGTTCGGCGTGGCCATCGCGGTGGGCAACACCTTCGTTCTGAAGCCGTCGGAACGGGACCCGTCCTTGCCGGTGCGCCTGGCCGAGCTGATGCTGGAAGCGGGCGCGCCGAACGGTGTGCTGAACGTGGTCCACGGGGACAAGACGGCGGTGGACGCCATCCTGACCCATCCGCTGGTTCACGCCGTCAGCTTCGTCGGCTCGTCCGACATCGCCCACTATGTCTATCAAACCGGCGCCGCCAACCATAAGCGGGTCCAGGCCATGGGCGGGGCCAAGAACCACGGCATCGTCCTGCCTGACGCCGACATGGATCAGGTGATCAAGGATCTGGCGGGCGCGGCGTACGGCTCTGCCGGCGAACGCTGCATGGCCCTGCCGGTCGTGGTGCCGGTCGGCAAGAAGACGGCGGACGAACTGCGCGAGCGGATGGTGGCGGAAATCCCGTCGATGCGGGTCGGCGTCTCCACCGACGCGGGCGCCCACTATGGCCCCGTCGTCACGGCCCAGCATCGCGACCGTATCGCCGGCTGGATCGAGAAGGGCGTGCAGGAAGGCGCCGAACTGGTCGTCGATGGCCGCGACTTCAGCCTGCAGGGGCACGAGAAGGGCTATTTCATCGGCCCGTCGCTGTTCGACCATGTGAAGCCCGAGATGTCGTCCTATCAGGAGGAAATCTTCGGTCCTGTATTGCAGATCGTCCGCGCCGAGACCTTCGAGGAGGCCCTGGCCCTGCCGTCGAACCACCAGTACGGCAACGGCGTCGCCATCTTCACCCAGAACGGCCGCGCGGCGCGCGACTTCGCCGCCCGGGTCAATGTCGGCATGGTTGGCATTAATGTGCCGATCCCGGTGCCGGTCGCCTATCACACCTTCGGCGGCTGGAAGCGATCGGCGTTCGGCGACATCAACCAGCACGGCATGGAGGGCGTCCGCTTCTGGACCAAGACCAAGACCGTTACCGCCCGCTGGCCGGACAGCGCGCTGGAGCATTCTGACAGTTCGTTCGTCATTCCGACGATGCGCTGAGGTCGCCATGGATTTCGCCCTTACCGACGACCAGCGCGCCATTCAGGATGCGGCCCGTGCCTTTTCCGACGCCGAACTGGCGCCTCATTCGGCGCGCTGGGACGAGGACAAGCATTTCCCCGTCGATGTGATGAAGCAGGCGGCCGAGATGGGCTTCTGCGGCATCTACACCGGCGAGGAACACGGCGGCATGGCGCTGGGCCGGGTCGAGGCGGCGGTCATCTTCGAAGAGCTGTCGCGCGGCGACGTGGCGACAGCGGCCTTCATCTCGATCCACAATATGGCGACGTGGATGATCGACCGGTTCGGGTCGGACGAGTTGCGCGGGCGGTTCGTGCCGCCTCTGGTCGGCATGGACAAGATCGCGAGCTACTGCCTGACCGAGCCGGGTTCGGGGTCGGATGCGGCGGCGCTGCGGACCACGGCGGTGCGTGACGGCGACCGCTATGTGCTGAACGGGTCCAAGGCCTTCATCTCGGGCGCGGGGACCAGCGACCTGTATGTCGTCATGGTCCGCACGGGCGGGGAGGGGGCGAAGGGTGTCAGCGCCATTGTGGTCGAGGCCGGGACGCCCGGCCTGTCGTTCGGCGCGCAGGAGAAGAAGATGGGCTGGAACGCCCAGCCGACCGCCATCGTCCAGTTCGACGACTGCCGTGTGCCGGTTGCAAATCTGCTTGGCGAGGAAGGTGCGGGTTTCCGCTACGCCATGGCCGGACTGGACGGCGGACGGCTGAACATCGCCGCCTGTTCGCTGGGCGGTGCGCGGCTGGCGCTGGAGACCGCCCAGGATTACGTGGCGACCCGCAAACAGTTCGGCCGTCCGATCGGCGAGTTCCAGGCGCTGCAGTTCCGCCTGGCTGACATGGCGACGGACTTGGAGGCGGCGCGGCTGATGGTGCTGCGCGGCGCCTGGGCCATCGACAATGACCACCCGGAAAAGACCAAATGGTGCGCCATGGCCAAGCGCCTTGCCACCGACGCCTGTTTCCAGATCGCCGACGAGGCGCTGCAACTGCACGGCGGTTACGGCTATCTGAAGGACTATCCGCTGGAGCGGATCGTGCGCGATCTGCGGGTCCACCGCATCCTGGAAGGCACCAACGAGATCATGCGGGTGATCGTCGCTCGGGAGATGGCGCGGGGATGATTGCGCTGCTTGCTCTGATGGCGGCGGTGCAGGCCGGGAATGAACCCCAATGGGTCACGGGGCGTATTCAGGACCGAGACCCAGTCGCCTCCTTTCTGACCTGGGACTTTTCGTCGGTGATCCTGCGCGCTACGTGCAGAAACCGAGAGGTCATCGTCGACTATTACGGTGACGACGTCGTGCCGCGAGACGCTCCGAAGACCAGTCTCTTTGTTGACGGAGCCGCTTTTGAAATGCGTCGAACAGGCGTCGCGGAATATGCCATCGATGCGGCTGGGATCGCCGCCTTGCAACGCGGCCAGTGGGTGGAGTTCGATGCACCCAACGAGATGGATGAGCCCTGGCATCTTGGCGAGGCCCAAGCGTTGAAGGCTTTAGCTGCAACGTGTTCAGGAACCAAAAAATGAGCGAAGTTGAAGTCCTGATCCGCATCGAAAACGGCGTCGGTCGCATCACCCTGAACCGGCCCAAGGCGATCCACGCGCTGAACAGGGCGATGTGCGAGACGGTGATCGCGGCGCTGCTGGACTGGCGTTCGAATCCCTCCGTCTCCTCCATACTTGTCGATCACGCAGGCGAGCGCGGGTTCTGTGCGGGCGGCGACATCCGCATGATCGCGGATTCAGGCGCGGGCGACGGCGTGGACGCCAAGGCCTTCTTCCTGGCCGAGTACCAGCTGAACGCCCTGATGTTCGGCTATCCCAAGCCGATCACGGCCATTGTGGACGGCATCGTCATGGGTGGCGGCGTCGGGATTTCGGAACCGGCGGACGTCCGCATCGCCACCGAACGCACAACCTACGCCATGCCGGAGACGGGCATCGGCCTGTATCCCGAGGTCGGGGGCGGGTGGTTCCTGCCGCGTCTGCCGGGCCAGACGGGCGTCTGGATCGGGCTGACGGGCGCGCGGCTGAAGGCGGCGGATACGGTGGCCTTGGGCATCCATACCCATTTCGTATCGAGCGACGGCGTTGAGGCCTTGAAGGCCGATCTGCTGGCCGATGCCGCCGATCCGGCTGCGGTCGCGGCTCGTTATGCGAAGGACGCCGGACCTGCGCCTCTGGCCCCCCATCGCGAGGCCATCGACCGGCTGTTCGCTTTCGACACGGTCGAGGACATCTTCGCGGCGCTGGAAGCCGACGGGTCCGACTGGGCCTTGGCTCAACTGGCGGCGCTGAAGACCAAGTCGCCGACCTCGCTGAAGGTCACGCTGCGCCACATTCGCGAGGGGGCGAAGGCCGCGTCGTTCGACGACAACATGGCCGTGGAATACGCCGTCAGCGGCCGGATCGGCGCCACCCACGACTTCCAGGAAGGCGTGCGGGCCGTGATCGTGGACAAGGACAATCAGCCCCAATGGTCCCCCGCGGACCTGTCGGGCGTTGCCGACGAGACTCTAGACGCGCTGTTCGCGCCTTTGCCAGACAATGAAAAATGGACGCCGCTGGCCTGACCTCGGCGCCGACAAAGGGAGAGAGACCATGACCAAGATCGCCTTCATCGGCCTGGGCAATATGGGCGGCGGCATGGCCGCGAACCAGGCCAAGGCAGGCCATGCGGTCGCCGCCTTCGACCTGTCGGCGCAGGCGCTGGAGCGGGCCAGCGCGGCGGGTTGCGGCTCGGCCGCTTCGGTCGCCGAGGCCGTCAAGGACGCCGAGGTCGTCATCACCATGCTGCCCGCCGGGCCGCATGTGCTGAAGGTCTATTCGGAACAGATCATCGGCGCTGCGCCTTCTTCGGCCCTGCTCCTGGATTGCTCGACCATCGACGTAGAAACCGCGCGCAAGGTCGCCGGTCTGGCCAAGGCCGCCGGCTACGCCTTTGCAGACGCGCCGGTGTCGGGCGGCACGACGGCGGCGGATGCAGGCACTCTGGCCTTCATGGTCGGCTGCGACGAAGGCGACTTCGCGCGCGTCGAGGCGGCGCTGGCGCCGATGAGCCGGGTCGTCATCCGCGCGGGCGACCACGGGGCGGGGCAGGCGGCCAAGATTTGCAACAACATGCTGCTGGGCATTTCCATGCTGGGCACATGCGAAGCCATCGCCTTGGCGGAAAAGCTGGGTCTCGACCCGGAGCGCTTCTTCGAAATCACATCTCAATCTACGGGTCAGTGCTGGAGTGTGAACAGCTATTTCCCTTGGCCCGGCCCGGTGCCGACCGCCCCGTCCAACCGCGGCTATCAGGGTGGTTTCGCCACGGCCATGATGCTGAAGGACCTGAAGCTGGCCCAGGATGCGGCGGCAAAATCGGGCGCCTCCACGCCCCTCGGCGCTCAGGCCGAGGCCTTGTACGCCTTGTTCGATGGCATGGGCCACGGCGGACTCGACTTCTCGGCCATGCTGCAGATGCTGCGCGGGCGGTTGTCGGATCTGAATCCCGCCTGACGCGCATCACGCGATTCCAAAGCCCGCACCGTTTCGACGGTGTGGGTTTTTTCATGCCTGGCCGATCGAGTCGAACTGAGGCCAGCTCGTGCGACCAAGCCGCGCGCCTGGAGGGTCGGGCCGTTTACGCAGCATTTGAGGTCTTCTCCAGAAAAACCTCGTGTCTGCAATGAGTTGTCAGACAGTCGCTTTTCAGTCGGCGTATTTGAAGACCAAGCGTCGCTGAAAAATAGCCTGAAATGCGGCCAAACGTGGCTTGCGGCGCACATTACTCCCGTGTCATGTAACCGCTTACATCATCTATCGACGGATCTTCGAGAAGGGGCCGGGGCGGTAGGGAGCAGGGAGAGACCGATTGGATATGGCCGCGCCAACCGCAGCGCCGTCTGCGACGCATGAGGGTTCGCCTTTCGCAAAGGCCGCCACCATGCGCGACGTGGCCGAACGCGCCCAGGTGTCGGTGGCGTCCGTCTCCCGCGTGCTGAACGGCTTGGGCGTGACCTCCGACGCAACGCGCCAGCGCGTTCTAGATGCCGTCGAGCACCTGCGTTACGTGCCGCACTTCGGCGCCCGCAGCCTGTCGACCAGCAAGAACGACACCATCGGCGTCATCCTGCCCGACCTGTTCGGCGAGTTCTTCTCGGAGCTGATCCGGGGCATGGACTTGGCCGCCCGCGCCCATGGCAAACACCTGATCGTCTCCAGCTCGCATGACGGCGCCGACGACACCCTGGCGGCCGTTCGGTCGATGCGGGGACGGGTAGACGGCATGATCGTGCTGTCGCCACATCTCGGCGCGGCGAACCTGGCGTCCGAGTTCGCTGGCCGCATGCCCGTGCTGCTGATGAACGGCGGCACGGCCGAGGCGGGACGCGCCGCCATCATGATCGACAACCACGGCGGCGCCGTCTGCGCCGTCGAACACCTGATCGCCACGGGACGTCGTCGCATCGCCCACATCCGCGGCGCCGCTGGCAACATCGAGGCCGACACGCGCGCGGCCGGCTATTCTGCGGCGCTGGACGGCCATGACCCGATCATCGTCGAGGGTGACTTTTCCCAGGCCTCGGGCCACCGCGCCGCGACCCAGCTGCTGGCCATGGCGGAGCGTCCCGACGCCGTCTTCGCGGCCAACGACATGATGGCCGTTGGCGCCCTGTTGGCCTTTCAGGAAGCCGGCGTGCGCTGCCCGGAAGATATCGCCGTCGTCGGCTTCGACGACGTGCCGATCGCCGCCCTGATGCGGCCCGCGCTGACCACCATGCGCGTCAATATCGCGGAAATCGGCCGTCGAGGTGTCGAACGCCTGATCGGTCTCGTCCAGGCCGGCCAGAACGCCGAGACCCCGGACACCGCTTGCGAAATCGTTCGGCCGATCTTGGTCGAACGCCAATCCACCGCGGCGGCATCGTCCGCCAGGTTCAACAAAGGGTAGGCCAGCCATGTCGCTGAAAACCGATCCCATCAGGAGGGGAGAGCTCAGGATGAACCAGTTCAACACGCGTAAGGCCGCCCTGGCCGCCGCATCGGCTATCGCCATCAGCATGGCGTTCGTCGGCGCCGCCCAGGCACAGAACGCAACGACGACGCTGCGTGGCGCGGTCTATGACGGCCAGACCGTAGAAGCCGGTGCGACGGTCGTCGCTACCGAAGTCTCCACCGGCTACGCGACCCGTTCGCGCGTCGGCGCAGACGGCCGTTATGTTCTTTCGGGCCTGCGTCCCGGCACCTATCGGGTGCAGGTGACCAGCGCAGACGGTCAGACGGCGCAAGAGACCGTCACCCTTTCGTTGGGTCAGGTCGGCACGCTGAACCTTGATGTCGCCTCGACCGCCGCGACCGGCGCAGCTGCTGATGGCGCGACCGAACTGGGCGAGATCGTCGTCACCGGCCGTCGCGTCTTCGAGGTTCGCACGCCCGAAGTCGCCACCAATGTGACGCAGCAGCAGATCAACAACCTGCCGCAGATCAGCCGCAACTTCCTGAATTTCGCCGCTTTGGCTCCGGGCCTGCGCGTGACCGAGGACGACAGCGAGCGCACGATCTCCGCCGGCGGCCAGACCGCCCAGGCGATCAACGTCTTCATCGATGGTCAGAACCGCAAGTCGCTGATCAGCGACGGCGGCGTCGCCGGTCAGGACGACAGCCGCGGCACGCCCTTCCCGCAGGGCGCGGTGCAGGAGTTCCGGGTCATCAGCCAGAACTTCAAGGCCGAGTATGAACAGGCTGGTTCGGCGATCGTCACCGCCGTCACCCGCTCGGGCACCAACGAGTTCCACGGCGACGCCTTCGTCTTCTACCAAGACCCGGATTGGGTCGCCCAAGATCAGATTTCCGAGCGCCGCGGCGCCGAGAAGGCCCCGGTGCGTCGCCTGCAGTACGGCGCCAGCCTGGGTGGACCGATCATCCAGGACCGCCTGCACTTCTTCGGCGCCTACGAGCGCAAGGATGAAGACCGGATCGCCCAATCCTTCCTGAACCGCACCGAATACAACGACTTCTTCGCGGCGGACCTGGGCACGGTTTCGACGCCCTACGAGCAGGACGTCTTCTTCGGCAAGCTGTCGTGGCAGATCGACGACCGTCAACGTCTGGAGTTCAGCACCGAATACAAGACGGAAGAGGACATTCGCGGCGCCAGCGGCCAGAACGCCCCCAGCCGCGCCGCCCGCAACAATGGCGAGACCCAAGCCTTCAACCTGCGGCACCAGTTCCAGGGTCAACATTTCCTGAACGAGTTCGCGATCGACTATCTCAAGTCGAGCTATCAGCAGTCGGTGATCAATGGCGGCGACTACGGCAGAAGCTATGTGATATTCAACGATAATATCCCTGACGTCGCGAGTAATCCGGCCAGCCTTGGTTTCCAATATAATGTTAACAATCGCAACTCGACCGTGTTCACTGCTGGCGGGCGGGCCGATGCACAGTTCCTGGAACAAAAAAGCACGACCATTCGCAACGACCTGACCATTCCAGATCTGGCGTGGATGGGTACGCACACCATCAAGATGGGTGCAAAGTATTCGATGCAAAACTATTTTGTGCAGAAGGATTTCGGACGCAACCCGACCTTCACGTATGACATCGAAGCAAGGCCCGAAATCAACGGAAGTCGAGAAATCCCCGTCGCCGTGGATCTCGGAGTGGCTGTTCCGCCAGCGGACGTCGATAACAATGTCATTGGCCTGTATATTCAGGATGACTGGCAGATCACAGACAAGCTTGAGATAAACCTCGGAATTCGCTGGGATTATGAGGATAATGCGGTGAACAACGATTACCGCACGCCGGACTCGATCCGAAATATGCTGGCGGCGATCCAAAATCTTCCGGGGTATGATTTCCCATCATACTTCAACCCCGCTGACTATGTTTCAGACGGTGATCGCAAGGCATTTAAGGGCGCGTTCCAGCCGCGCTTCGGCTTCTCGTATGACGTGTTTGGGGACGAGCGGACGGTTATCTTCGGTGGGGCCGGTCGTTATTATGATCGGGTCGGCTTCAACTTTGCGTTTGATGAACGCTTCAAGCCATTCCAGTTCAACAAGACCGTTTACTTTACGCGAAATGGCACGCCGATCCAAACGGGATCGGATGGAGCGGGCAATCCGATCTTCACCAATACAGTCGCTTGGAATGCGTCATATCTCACACCCGCCGGTCTCGACCCTCTGTTGGCGGCCAGCCCCGGCGCCGGCGAGGTCTTCCTGGTCAAGAACGACTTCGAGCCGCCCCGCACGGACCAGTTCAACATCGGCGTGCGTCAAAAGTTCGGGCGCTGGCAGACGGCTCTGACCTTGGCCGCCGGTCACACCGAGGGTGAATCCGCCTGGTATATCGCCAACGCCCTGACGGAAACTGGCGGTCGGTTCAACGGCCCGACGCCGGGATCGGTCGGCTTCGCGCAGTTCCGCAACACCATCTTCTTCCAGAACACGGACAAGGAACGGGACTACAAGGCGATCTATTTCACGGCCGACAAGCCCTACAACGCCGAAGATCGCTGGGGCTTCAATCTCGCCTACACCTATATGGACGCGACACAGAACGGCAGCCGCGACAACGGCTACGGCGCGTTCGACTTCGACTACAACACGCCGGAACTGTCGCCTGAGTACCGGTCGTCCACGGACGAGCGTCACCGCGTCGTGGCGTCCGGCACCCTGGGCCTGCCCGCCGACTTCCTGCTGTCGGGCATCGTCACCCTGGGTTCGGGTCTGCCTTACAACATCAACGACTGCCCGAACGCACCGGCCGGCGGCCCCAACATCTGCTTCAACGCCGGCAATCCTGAAAAACGCGCCTTCCTGCCGGGCCTGAACTTCGCCTATCGCCAAGTCGATCTGCGCCTCACCAAGGGCTTCGACGTCTTCGGCGGACAGCGGGTCGAGTTCATCGCCGACGCGATCAACATCTTCAACTTCACCAACTTCAACGCGTTCGACACCGGCTTCAACAGCCCACGCTACGGCGCGGGAACCGGAGTCTTCCTGCCGACCCGTAGCTTCCAGGTCGGCCTGCGCTACTCCTTCTAAGACCCTGAGCCTGGGCCGCCTTTCGCTTGTCGGAAGGCGGCCTTTCTTTTTCGATACAGACCCAGTGAGCGTGCCCATGAATCGCCGAAACTTCCTGATGCGGACCACCACAGGCGCTGCGGCTTTGGCCGTCGGCTTTCCCGTAATGGCCTCGGCGCAGCAGGCGGTGAATTCGGCGGTGACGGGGGCGGTGAATGGGACGGAGCGGCGGCCCTTGAGGCTGGATCGCGAGATCGCCGAGCTTCAGGAACGCACGTTCCGTTGGTTCGAGAAGGTGACGGATCGGCGCACGGGCCTGACACCGGATCGCTGGCCGACGCCGTCCTTCTGTTCGGTGGCGGCGGTCGGGTTTGCCCTGACCTGCTGGCCGGTGGGCGTGGAGCGCGGCTGGATGAGCCGGGCCGAGGCGCGCGAGCGGACGCTGACCACGCTGCGATTCTTCCATGACTTGCCGCAGGGGCCGGAAGCGACCGGCACGGCGGGCCACAAGGGCTTCTTCTATCATTTCCTGGACATGCAGACCGGGCTGCGGTTCGCGCAGAACGAGCTGTCCACGGTCGATACGGCCCTGCTGATCGGCGGCATGTTGTTCGCCGCCCGCTATTTCGACGGCCGCCATGCCGACGAGGCGGAAATCCGTCAGAAGGCCCAGGCCATCTATGAGCGGATCGAGTGGCCGTGGGCCGTGATCCGCGACAACCGCATCACAATGGGCTGGCATCCCGAGAGTGGCTTCATTCCCTCGGACTGGCACGTCTATAACGAAGGCATGCTGGTGCTGCTGCTGGCCGTGGGCAGCCCGACCCATCCGGTGTCGGTCAATGTCTGGCACGAATGGGCCGCCAGCTACGACGAGAGCTGGACTGACCGCTGGGGCAGCTGGCACCTGAACTTCGCGCCCATCTTTGGGCATCAGTACAGCCATATGTTCATCGACTTCCGCGGCATTCAGGACGCCTGGATGCGGGGGCAGTCGGCCCAACTGGGCGAGCAACTGGACTATTTCGAGAACAGCCGCCGCGCCGTCTATGCCCAGCAGAAATACGCCCACGACAATGTCGCGGGCTGGGCGGGCTATTCGTCCGAGGTCTGGGGCCTGACGGCCTGCGACGGGCCGGGCGACTTCAAACAGGTGATCGACGGCAAGGAACGCGAGTTCTTCAGCTATTCCGCGCGCGGGCCGGGAGAGCGCGACGACGGCACCATCGCCCCTACGGCGGCGGCCAGCTCCATCGCCTTCGCGCCCGAGATCGTCGTGCCCTGCGTCAAGGCGATGAAGCAGAAATACGGGGCGGGCATCTATACCGAGTGGGGTTTCCTCGACAGCTTCAACCCCACCCTGACGGTGCGCGACGGGCCGTTGCAGCACGGCAAGATCGTGGACGGCGTCGGCTGGGTGGACGGCGACTATCTGGGCATCGACCAGGGGCCGATCGTCATCATGACCGAGAACCACAGGTCCGACTTCGTCTGGCGCTATATGCGCGGCGAGCCCAATATCCGTCGCGGGCTTGAGATTTCGGGCTTCACCGGCGGATGGCTGAACGCATGACGCAGACCGCCCATAGGCGCGCCGCCTTGGCCCTGATGGTGGGAGGTGCGGCTGCGGCCTGCACCCCGCGTCGGTCGGGCGAGACTGTGTTGCGCTTCTGGGCCATGGGCAATGAGGGCGGGACCGTCGGGCAACTGATGCCCGAGTTCGAGCGGCGCAATCCGGGGGTTCGGGTCTCGGTCCAGCCCCTGCCGTGGACGGCGGCGCACGAGAAACTGCTGACCGCCTATGCCGGGGCGTCGCTGCCGGACGTCAGCCAGATCGGCAATACCTGGGTGGCGGAACTGAGCGCCATCGGCGCCCTGTCGCCGACCCCGCCCGAGGCGGCGAACCTGCTGACCGATCAGTTTCCGGCGGTGCTGGAGACGAACGAGATCGCCGGCCGGGCCATGACCACGCCCTGGTATGTGGACACCCGGCTGCTGTTCTATCGCAAGGACCTGCTGGCGCGAGCCGGGTTCGGCGCCCCGCCCGAGGACTGGGCCGAGTGGAAGCGGGCCATGCATGGGATCAAGCGCGTGGCGGGCGAGGGGAACTTCGCCATCCTGCTGCCGCTGAACGAGTTTGAGCAGCTTCTGACCTTCGGGCTTCAGATCGACGCGCCGCTGCTGCGTGATCGGGATACGCGGGGAAACTTCTCCAGCCCCGGCTTCGTTGCGGCCCTGGCCTTCTATCGCAGCCTGTTTGCGGAAGGGCTGGCGCCCCTGGCCTCGGCGACGCAGATTTCCAACGTGTGGACGGAGTTCGCCAAGGGGTATTTCAGCTTCTACTTCTCCGGCCCGTGGAGCGTGGGCGATTTCCGGGACAAGCTGCCCGCGTCTTTCCAGCCGAACTGGGCCACGACCGGCGTGCCGGGGCCGAACGGCCTGGGCGCCTCGGCTCCGGGCGGATCCAGCCTGGCGGTGTTCAAGTCCTCGCCGCATCAGGACGCGGCCTGGGCCCTGGTCCGCTATCTGTCAGAACCGGCGGTGCAGGCCCGGTTCAACACCATCGTCGGCGACCTGCCCGCGCGCCAGAGCGCCTGGGACATCGCCGGGGTCGAGCGCGATCCGATGTTGGCGCCCTTCCGGGGGCAGCTGTCGCGCGCCAAGGCGGTGCCCAAGGTGCCGGAATGGGAACGGATCGTGACGGAGATGCAGATCGTCGCCGAACGGATGGTACGCGGCGAATACAGCCCTGAGACCGCTGCCGCCGAGATCGACCGCCGCGCCGACCGGCTGCTGGAAAAGCGCCGCTGGATGATCGAACAAGGCAGGGCCGTATGACCGTCGTCGATCCCACTCTCGCGAAGGTCAGGCCGTCGCGGGGACGCGGCGCACGCGAACGCGCCGCCTGGGCCTTCGTCGCCCCGGCGATGATCGCCATCGGCCTGTTCTTCGCCATTCCGGTGATCGCGGCCCTGCTGCTCAGCCTGACCGACTTCGACATCTACGCTTTGGCGAACCTGGACAATCTGCGTTTCGTCGGCCTGCAGAATTATGAGCGGCTGCTAACCAATCCCCTGTTCTGGGGGGCGATGAAGAACACCCTTACGTTCGCGGTTCTCGGCGTGCCCTTGTCCATCGCCGCGTCCTTGGCGGCGGCGGTGATCCTGAACGCGCGGGTTGTGAAGTGGCGGCCGATCTGGCGGGTGATGTTCTTCGCCCCCTATGTCACCACCCTGGTCGCGACGGCGGTGGTGTGGCGCTATCTGCTGCACACCCGCTATGGGGTCATCAACTGGGGGCTAACGAGCATCGGCCTGCCCGCTGTGGATTGGTTGGGCGACCCCTCGACCTCGATCCCCGCCATCCTGATGTTCGTGGTCTGGAAGATCTTCGGCTACAATATGCTGATCTTCCTGGCGGTGCTTCAGACCGTGCCGGACGACCTCTATGAGGCCGCCCGCATCGACGGCGCCGGGCCGTGGAAGCAGTTCCGCCATGTGACCCTGCCGGCCATCGCACCGACGATGCTGCTGGTCTCGATCATCTCGGTCGCCAGCTTCTTCCAGCTGTTCGCCGAACCCTATGTGATGACGCAGGGCGGCCCGGCCCAGAGCACGGTGACGGTGCTCTACTTCATGTATGAAGAGGGCTTCAAATGGTGGAACCTGGGTTCCGCCAGCGCGGTCGCCTTCGTCCTGTTCCTGTGCATCCTGGCGATTACCCTGGTCCAGTTGGCGGTGGCGAAGCGCGTGGGGGCGTATCAGTGAAAATGTCCTCTAAAGACCGTCATCCTCGCCCTTGTGGCGAGGATCCAGACTCCCGGTGCGTCCGCAGTCTGCAATCCCGTCGAACACAGGGAGTCTGGATCCTAGGGACAAGCCCTAGGATGACGGGAAGTGAGGAAGGGCTGTGAAACTGCGATCCGTCTTCCTCAACCTCGCCGTCGCTCTCATCGCCTTGGTCGTTCTGTTCCCGCTGGTCTGGATGGTGTCGGTCAGCTTCATGGCGACCGGCGAGGCGGCCGTCTTCCCGCCGCCGCTGCTGCCGTCACATTGGACGCTGGAGCACTACCGCGACCTGTTCCTGAACCAGGGCATGGGGCGGTATCTGTGGAACAGCTTCGCCCTGGCGACACTGGCGACGATCCTGGCGCTCAGCTTCACCGTCCCGGCCGGATACGCCTTCGCCAAACTGAAATTCGCCGGGCGCGAGCGGTTGTTCCAGTTCCTGGTCGCCGCCCTTGTGGTGCCGGCCCAGATCGGCACCCTGCCGCTGTTTTTGATGCTGAAGGGGATGGGGCTGGTGAACACCTATGCCGGGGCGCTGGTGCCATGGCTGGCCTCAATCTTCGGCCTGTTCCTGGTGCGCCAGTATGCGCTGAGCATTCCCGACGAGATGCTGGAGGCCGCCCGGATCGACGGCGCCAGCGAAGGGCAGATCTTCCGCCGCATCGTTCTGCCGACGCTGCAGCCGATCATCGTCACCCTGGGCCTGTTCGTCTTCCTGGGCAGCTGGAATGACTTCCTTTGGCCGTTGATCATCCTGACGGACCAGTCGAACTACACCCTGCCGGTGGCTCTGGCGGCCCTGTCGCGCGAGCATGTGCAGGATATCGAACTGATGATGGCCGGCGCCGTCGTCACGGTCGCGCCCGTGCTGATCCTCTTCCTCGCCCTGCAACGCTACTACATCCGCGGCATGCTCGCGGGCAGCGTGAAGGGCTGAATCTGAAACGACCTACCCCTCAATAATCGTCATCCTCGCCCTTGTGGCGAGGATCCAGACTCCCGGTGGCGGACGTGCGTCCCCCGTTTCGACGGAGTCTCTGGATCCTAGGCACAAGGCCTAGGATGACGATGGGGGGAGAGGCTCATTGGAGTAATCCGAATGCGTATCCTGACCTCCATCCTGGCGCTCAGCGCCGCCTTGATGGCCGCGCCCGCCGTCGCGCAGGAGACGCGCGTGCTCGACAGCATGGACGACGCGGCGCGGTGGGAGGCCAGCGCCTCGACCGACGTTCACGCCGCCGTGTCCGCCGTCGCCGGGCATGATAGACGGGCGGTGCGGCTCGATTACGATTTCGACGGCAAGGCCGGTTATGCGGTGCTCGGTCGGCCGCTGCCGTTCGACCTGCCCGACAACTACGAGATCAGTTTCTGGGTGCGCGGCGCCGGGCCGACCAACACCTTCGAGGTCAAGCTGACGGACGCCTCGGCGGACAATGTCTGGTGGAAGCAGACCGCGCGCTATGACTTCCCCGACGGCTGGACCCGGTTCGTGATCAAGCGCCGCCAGGTGTCCAAGGCCTGGGGGCCCAGCCCCGAAACCATCCTGCGCCGCGCTGAGCGGGTCGAGTTCGTCGTGGTCGCGGCTGACGGCGGCAAGGGTGCGATCGAGATCGATCAATTGACCCTGCGCGCCCTGCCGGTGGATCCGCCGGTCCCGCCTCAGCCGGTCGCTAGCGATGGGCGGGCGCAAACGACCGCCGCCAACGCCGTCGATCTCGATCCGAAAACCGCCTGGACCCCGCCGGTGGGTGAGGCGTCAGCCCTGACGCTGGACCTGGGTTATGAGCGCGAATTCGGCGGCCTGACCCTGCGCTGGGGCGAGCGGGGCGCGGCGGCGGATTATCGGGTTTCGGCCTCGACCGACGGACGAGACTGGCGTGAACTGGTTGCGGTCCAGGGCGGCAACGGCGGTGTCGATTGGTTGCGCACGCCCGAGGCGACGGCGCGTTGGCTGAAGCTGGAGCCGCTGCGGCCCGTTCCGGCGCCGGACGTGGTTGGTTCTTCCGGCGCGGGCCAGCGGCTGGGCGCGACCCAGGCGACGACCTATGCCTTGAACGAGATCGAGGTCGAACCGCTGGCCTTCGGCGCTGACGCCACGGTCTTCGTCGAGGCGGTGGCCAAGGAAAATCGGCGCGGCCTCTATCCGCGCGGCTTCTCCGGCGAGCAATCCTACTGGACCCTGGTCGGGGTCGATGGGGGCGGGGAGAGCGGCCTGATCGGCGAGGACGGCGCCATCGAACTACGCCGCGCCGGACCCAGTATCGAACCCTTCGTGGTCGACAACGGGCGGCTGATCACCTGGGCCGACGTCAGTATCGAACAGGGGCTGAAGGACGGCGATCTGCCGATTCCGTCGGTGACCTGGACCGCCGACGATTGGACGCTGAAGATCACCAGTTTCGCCGACGGCCAGGCCGATCAGGCGCAGCTGTGGGGGCGTTACGACCTGACCAACACCTCCAGCCGGCCGCGCTCCCTGACACTGGCCTTGGCCGCGCGACCGATGCAGGTGAATGCGCCGCGTCAGTTCCTGGCCATTCCCGGGGGCGTCAGCTCGGTCGAGACCATCGCCTGGAACGGCGCGGAACTGAGGCTGAACGACACGGCTCGTGTGCAGCCGCTGACGACGCCCGACCGTGTGGCGTTGGCGACCTTCGACGCCGGCAGCGATCCGCAATCCCTGATCCTGCCGTCCGTGCAACGGCCGGCTGCCGAGGTCATGACGACGACCGACGCCACAGGTCTGGCCGCCGGCGCCTTGACCTATGATGTGACCTTGCAGCCCGGCGAGACCCGCACGGTGGGTTGGGTCTCGCAACTGTCCGGCGAGGATTTGGCGCCCGAGCCGATGGGACAGGCGGCTGCGGTTCTGGACACGGTGGAGACACGGCTGGCCGCCGAATGGCGTGAAAAGCTGGACCGGGTCGAGCTGACCCTGCCGCCCGCCGCCCAACGGATCGAGGACGCGTTGAAATCCTCCCTGGCTCATATGCTGATGTCGCGTCAGGGGCCGATCCTTCAGCCCGGCACCCGCAGCTACAACCGTTCCTGGATCCGTGACGGGGCCATGATGGCCGAGGGCCTGAACCGGCTGGGGATGGCCGAGCATTCGGCCGACTATCTGCGTTGGTACGCTCCCTATGTCTTCGACAACGGTAAGGTGCCGTGTTGCGTCGATGCGCGTGGAGCCGACCCTGTGCCCGAGAACGACAGCCACGGCGAGTTCGTCTTCCTGGCCGCCGAGACCTACCGCTACACCAAAGACGAGGCCCTGCTGCGTCAGGTCTGGCCTCAGGTGCAGAAGGCCATCGCCTATATGGACGAGTTGCGCGCCTCGACCCGGACGGCGGCGTTCCAGACGCCGGACCAGCGCCACCTGTACGGCCTGCTGCCGCCGACGATCAGCCACGAGGGCTATTCGGACAAGGCGGCCTATTCGTATTGGGACGATTTCTGGGGGCTGCTGGGCTACAAGGACGCGGTCTTCATCGCCGAGACTCTTGGCTATGCGGACGCCGCCGCGCGCTATGCGCAGGCGCGCGATCAGTTCTCCGCCGACATCCGCGCCTCCATCGTCGCGACGGCCCAGCATCACGACATCGACTGGATCGCGGGCGCGGCCGACCGGGGCGATTTCGACGCCACCTCGACCACCATCGCCCTGTCGCCGGCGGGCGAGCAGGATAATCTGCCGCCCGAGCTGATGGCGCGAACCTTCCACCGGTATTGGGAAAACTTCCAGAAGCGGTTGACCAATCACACGGCGTGGAAGGACTATACCCCCTACGAATGGCGGCTGGTCGGCGCCTTCGTGCGGCTGGGCCAGAAGGATCAGGCGCTGGAAGTGCTGGACTTCCTGATGGCCGACCGCCGGCCCGAGGCCTGGAACGGCTGGGCCGAGGTCGTGGGGCGCGAGAAGCGCGAGCCGCGCTTTATCGGCGACATGCCGCACGCCTGGATCAGTTCGGACTATATCCGTTCGGCGCTTGACCTGTTCGCCTATGAGCGGGATCGCGACCATGCCCTGGTGCTGGCGGCGGGCGTGCCGGAGGCCTGGCTGGATACGGATGAGGGCGTTGGGGTGCGGGATCTGCGCACCGCCTATGGCCCGCTGACCTATGGCTATCGCAAGGAACGGCAGGGATATGTGCTGACCCTGGGCGACGGGGCGACGCCGCCGGGTGGGTTCGTGTTGCAATGGCCGGCGGGGCAGGGGCGGCCGGAGCGGGTGCGGATCGACGGCCGCGCGGCGACGTGGGCAGGCGACGAACTGATCATTCCGGCGGGTGCGAGGCGGGTGGAGCTGCGCTGACCCCTCACCCTTTCGCGCAAGGACGATCGCTAACGCACTCGTGCGCTCCAGCCTTCTCCCCATGGGAGAGGGTGATCAGAGGCGCTGAAACGCTTTGCCGTTCGCGTCGAACAGGTGCGCCTGTCGGGCGGGCACGTGCAGCGTCAGCCGCTCGCCGGCTTTGGCGCGGAGTTCGCCCGACAGCTGAACCGTCAATGTGTCTTCGGACGCCGGATGCTTCAGGTGCGCCATGGTCGTCGCGCCCAGAGTTTCCACGAACATGACCTCGGCGTTCAGTACGTTGCCGTCGCCGGTCGTGGTCAGGTGTTCGGGGCGGACGCCCAGGGTCACGCCGTCGCCGGGCTTGGCGGCTGCGGCGTCCACGGCGACCCGGATTGTCTCGCCTGCGGATGTCTTCACCGTCGCGCCAGCAGCCGAGGCTTCCACGATCTCGGCGCTCAGCAGATTCATCTTCGGGCTGCCGATGAAGCCGGCGACGAACAGGTTAGCGGGATGGTCGTACAGGTCCATCGGGGCCCCGACCTGTTCGATCCGGCCGCCGTTCAGCACCACGATCCGGTCGGCCAGGGTCATGGCCTCGACCTGGTCGTGGGTGACGTAGATCATGGTGGTCTTCAGTTCGGCGTGCAGCCGCGCGAACTCGTAGCGCATCCGCACCCGCAGGGCCGCGTCCAAGTTGGACAGGGGTTCGTCGAACAGGAAGACCTCGGGCTCGCGCACGATGGCGCGGCCGATGGCGACGCGCTGGCGCTGGCCGCCCGACATGGCCTTGGGCTTGCGGTCCAGATAGTCGGTGATGCTCAGCGCCTCGGCGGCGGCGCGGACGCGGCGGTCGATCTCGCCCTTGTCCGTCTTGGCCAGCTTCAGGCCGAAGGCCATGTTCTCATAGGCCGTCATGTGCGGATAAAGCGCATAAGACTGGAACACCATGGCGATGCCCCGGTCCGACGGCGACAGGTCGTTGACCACGCGGTCGCCAATGAAGATCTGGCCTGTCGTCGCCTCTTCCAGACCCGCGATGGTGCGCAGCAGGGTGGACTTGCCGCAGCCTGATGGGCCGACGAAGACGATGAACTCGCCGTCGGCGATTTCCAGATCGACGCCCTTCAGCACCTCTACGGCGCCGAACGCCTTCTTCACGTCGACCAGACGGACGTTCGCCATGCTTCCTGCTTCCCTGATCCGTTTCTGTTTTGCCGCACCGTAACCGGTTACATCGCAGGATCAATGGCGCGAGACGTCTCAGTCGCGATCAGTCGCGATCTGGCGCGCCGAGCGGGAAATAGTCGCGATAGGGGCGGGCATCGTCCACGCAACGGGCGATGGAAGGGCGCGCCAGCAGCCGAGCGCGATAGGCCTTCAGCGTCTCGAACCGTTCAGGGATCGGGTGGGTCCAGTCGGCGTAGAACAGGGCAGGCGCGGCGGCGCAGTCGGCCAGGCTGAACCCATGATCGGTAGCCCATTCGCGTCCGGCCAGACGCTGATCCAGCCAGGCGTAGGTCGTCTCCAGCATTTTCCGCGCCTCGGCGTCGCCCAACGGGTCGCGGTCGGTCTCGGCGCGCATCGAGTTGAAGACGATCCGGCCCTGGGGCGTCGAGACATAGTTGTCGAACACCCGATCCATCATTCGCACCTCGACGGCGGCTGCGGCGTCGTCGGGGATCAGGCAGATCGGGCCGGGGTAATAGGCTTGCAGATATTCGATGATGGACGAGGATTCGAGCACCGTGGTCTCGCCGTCCTGCAAAACCGGGAACCGCTTGAGAGGCCACAGGGCGAGCAGTTCCGCATTGGCCGACGGGTCTTCCAGCGTGCGGTATTCGAAGGCGATGTCGTTCTCGTAGAAGGCGGTCAACGCCTTCTGACAGAAGGAGGAGAAGGGGTGGGCGTAGAGTTGCATCGCGTCCTCCAGACCGATCGGCCGATTCGACTTTCACCCGCCGACGGCGGGAGTCAATTTGCAAAACTGCAAAATTACGCTTTTGCAAAACGGCGCCGCTGGATAGAAGCCCGCCACAGATCGCGGGGACCACGACATGATGCATCGCAAAATCCTGATGACGACGGCTTCGTTGGCGTGGCTGACCATTGCCGGGGCCGTGCAGGCGCAAGAGGCTTCGCGCGTGGACGACATCGTCGTCACCGGCTCGCGGATCGCGGGCGGTGATCGGATTGCGCCGGTCCAGACGGTAGGTCGCCAGACCATCGCCGCCGCAGGGATGGCTGACGCGTCGCAACTGGTTCGCCTGGTCACCGCCAACTCCGGCTCGGAAGCCCAGGTGGATCAACTGAACCAGCCGCAGAGCTCTGGCACGGCCCAGTTCAACCTGCGTAATCTGGGCCTGGGTTCGACGCTGGTGCTGGTGGACGGTCAGCGCTGGACCAACAGCGCCGTGGTTGCGACGGACGGTTCGGGCTTCGTCGATATCAACTCGCTCGTGCCCATGATCGCGCTGCAGCGGGTCGAGGTCGTCAAGGACGGCGCCTCGGCCGTCTATGGCTCGGACGCGGTGGCGGGCGTGGTGAACTTCATCACCCGGCGCGGTGTGGACCGGCCCGAGGTCAGCGCCAAATACGCCGTCGCCGACGGGTCGGAAGAGAGCGTGATCGAGGCTATCGGCGGGCTGAAACTGCTGGGCGGCGACCTGACGCTGGCGGCTTCGCATTTCCATCGTTCGGCTCTGGGATCGGACGAGCGGGACTTCACCCAGGCCGAACGCTATGGCCGCGCCGCCTGGACCGCCGTGACCAGCTATGGCCAGCCGGGATCCTATTTCCGGCCCAGCCGCAACGGGTTCTCGCCCGACCCGGCGTGCGGCAATCCGGCGTTCGCCAGCGCTTATCTGAACGCGCCGACCGACACGTTCTGCCGGCTGGACTATTCCGACTTCTTCGACCTGACGCCGGAGGAGACGCGGACGCAGCTGTTCGCCGGCTATCGTCGGCCTGTGGGCGACATGACCCTGTCGCTGCAAGGCGCCTGGTCGGCGACGAACACCATCGCACGCCAGTCGCCGTCGCTGCCGATCCTGGCGCGGTCGCTGACGGTGCCGGCGTCGCATCCTGACAATCCGTTCGGTGAGGCGGTCCTGTTCCGGGGGCGTCTGCTGGGCGCCGAGGTGGGGGCGTCGCAGGCCGACTTCGACTATCACACTTGGCGCATCGCCGGCGGTCTGGACGGGCGTTTCGCCAACAGCTGGACCTGGAACCTGAGCGCGACCAGCAGCCGTCAGCACGTCGCCTATGACAAGCCCGACACCATCGGCAGCGCCCTGCAGAACGCCCTGAACGGCCTTGGCGGAGCCGGCTGCAACCCGGCGACCGGCGCGCCCGGCGTCGGCGCCTGCCAGTATTTCAACCCGTTCGGCAGCGCCTATCTGGGGACCGGCACGGCCAACAGCGCCGCGTTGATCGACAGCCTGATCGGCTCGACCGGCCTGCGGGGCGCCTCGACCCTGACGACCGCAGACGCCTCGACCAGCGGCGAGGCCTTCGCCTGGAACGGCGGGTCGGTCGATGTCGCGGTCGGCGCCCAGTATCGCCGCAGCGCCTTCCGTCACGACTGGAGCGATCTGGTCAATGCGGGCGACCTGCTGACGGCGGGCGTGTCGCCCGACTTCGAGGGCGATCAGGAGGCGCTGGCTGCCTTCGCCGAGGCGCGCCTCCATTTGGGCGACCGGATCGAGGCGCAGCTGGCCGGGCGCTACGAATCCTATGACGGCGACGAGGGCCGGTTCAGCCCGAAGGCCGCCGTCCGCTGGGACATCAGCGACGCCTTGGCCCTGCGCGCCTCTTGGGGACAGGGGTTCCGCGCCCCGTCGGTCTACGCCCAGTCCGGCGCCCAGGCGTCGCAGCCGTCGGTGTTCCACCGGGGCGCCTTCGTCTTCGTCAACACCCTGACCTCGGGCCGGGCCGATCTGAAGCCCGAGAAGTCCGAGAGCCTCAGCCTGGGCGCGCTGTGGAAACCGATCGCCGGGCTGGAGCTGGGCCTGGACGCCTGGCGGTTCGACTATACGGACCAGGTGGTCAAGGAATCGGCGCAGGCCATCATCGATCAGGCGGCGGCGGATATGGCGGCGGGCCGGAGCGGCACGGACGCGCAGGGCCGAATCACCCGCTCACCCAGCGGCGCCCTGACCTTCGTCCAGCTCTATTTCATCAACGCCTCGTCGATCGAGACGCAAGGGCTGGATTTGTCGGCCAGCTATCGCCACGGCCTTTGGGGCGGGGAGGCGTCGGCCTCGGCGACCTGGACCTATGTGGACGCCTATGACATCCGGCTGAATGCGTCAGCGGCGGAAGTTTCCGGTGTCGGCTCAACCAATCTGAACAACATCGGCCGGTCCCTGCCGCGCAATCGCGGGGAGTTCGCCCTGGGCTGGAGCGGCGGGGCGAACGCCGTCACCGCGCTGGTTCATTACACGGATGGATACGCCAACGACCGCAGCGGGATCACGGACGCCAGCATCGCCAGCCAGACGACGGTCGATCTGCTCTACAGCCGCTCCCTCGGCGCCGATCTCGATCTGGCGGTCGGGGTGGTGAATGTCGCCGACAAGGCGCCGCCGCTGGCGCAGTTCGCCCTGGGTTACGATCCGGTCGTGGCGGATCCGCGCGGGCGGGTGTTCAGCGTCGGCCTGACGAAGCGGTTCTGATCGTCGGCTTGCACGGTCAACCGGGCGGTGTATGCATCCCCCTGGGGAGAATCCGATGACCGACGGCGAGACGACGCGCAAACAGGCGATCCGGGACCTTTCCGAGGATACGCTGGGCTTCGGCGGGGTCGAGGTGCGCACGGCGCGCGACCTGCTGGTCCGCCCGCGCCTGGTGCTTCAGGCCTGGATGATCGAGGGGCCGACCGGGGGCGGGCGCTACGCCAAGCCGTTGAAGCTGTATCTGACGCTGAACGCGATCATCATGCTGATCGTTTTTCTCAAGGGCGGGCTGAGCGGCTATCTGGACAGCATGCCGGCGGAGATGCTGAACCCCCTGTTGGAACAGGCCGGCAAGTCGCGCGACGCCTTCATGGCGGACGCCGACGGATGGATGTCCTTCCTGACCATACCGGTGATGGCGCCGCTCTACGCCCTGGCGGCCATGCCGCTGTTTCGATTGTGGGACGCCGAAGACCTGGGCCTGCGCCGGGGGTTCCGGGCGTCCTTCGCCTATCTGAACGCCTGGACCGTGCCGATGCTGCCGCTGTCCTGGTTCGTGTTCGGGAAGGGGCCGGCCGCCCTGATCGCCAGCCTGCTGATGGCCGTGCTGGGCTTCGCCGCCTTCCTGCGCATGGGGCGGGGACGGTGGTATCGCGGCGTCTTGCCGGGTGTCGGTAAGGCCCTGATCCTGTTCGCGGCGATAGGCCTGTCGGGGGCCTTGGGGACGGTCATAGTGATCGTGATCGGTGTGATCGCCGGGGTGGCGGCCTAGGCGGACCACCCCGAAAAACAGGGTGCAATCTGTGCACTTCGTCTGAAATCGGCGGCGGACGAAATTGCACTGCACCCCGGAAATGAGTGCAAAGTGCAAGACAGTGCAATTTGCGAGCGCCCGAATTTCAAAGATCGTCCGACATCATACTGCACGTCGCGGCCTGTATGGTCGATTGACGCTGATGGCGGTCAGGTCGCTGTAAATGCCGAAGATTTTTCGGTCGGATAGGATGGCCGGCTTGGAGCGGCTTCGGCGGATGCTTAAGTTTAGCCTGAACCGATCGTGGCCGTGAGGCCAAAAAGCGGCTGTCGCCGTCTCCCGTTAGGGGGCGGATATTGGCGCCGGCTAAGGTCCTATCCTGCGCCCAGAAATGATCTGGCGACCGAGTCAGTGACGGATTATCATCGCCGACCGAAGCCGCACGGTTTCAACCTGCTTATCGCCGGTCAAGGTCACGATCCAAGACCTGGCCCCGTGCCCCGAGATGTCGAACTCGACCTCGGCGGCGTTCCAATTCCGGGGCGCGTCCGTTTGCACGAACAACCGAGGTCCCGGCGGCGTCGAGGCGTCGCGCGGCGGCAAGGGGCGGCTTGGTTGAACCCTCAACAGCTTGTCCAAGGGCAGCTCCGCCAGGACCCGCCTCGGATCGTCACAGGCCGTGGCCGACTCTTGCGGATCACACTCGACGGCGAACGGCAGCTCATCCGTCCCAGCCGCCAGCCGCATTGCCTCGGTCAGTCGGCCGAGTGTCCCCAACTGGCCGTCCATTTGCCCCTCGGACCCGCCGATATAGCCGGTCAACTCGGCGCACCGCGCCTCAGTCGCCGGCTCGGGATAAGACGGCCCATACTGCATCCCCGAGCTCAGATCGCTGACCGTCAACATGGTCTCCGGATTGTCGGGATTGCCGGGCGCGCTTGGATCGCCGGCCGAGACCACATGCACCCGCCGGGCGCAGATTCCGTCTCGCTCGGGCTGGGACTTTTCCCAGAACAGCGCCCGGTAGACCTGCCCCGGGACCCAATAGCGTCTCACCCATCCGCCGGTGATCCGCTCCGCCGTCTCAGGTGGCAGCACCTTCGGCGCCAGCACCAGAGGATCGGCTTGTTTAACCTCCGCCAGCGGCAGGGTCCGCTCAGGCTCTTGCGCTGCGAGGACCATCGCGAACAGCAGTTCCATCATAACGCGCGCACTCCTAGATTGTGCGTCACTATAGCTTCAGCTGGCCGCTAAGGCGACCAATCAACCGGCCAGTGAAGGCGCTTGCCGAGCGCTTAATGAAGCAATCTGCACGCCCCGTCATGGATCGATTGCATGTGACGTCCGCAAAGGGTCGATTTGCGCTAAGGGCTCCCCAACACAAACCGACCTCCGCCGAGGAACAATGACCTACACCCTATACGGCATTCCCAACTGCGACACGGTCAAGAAGGCGCGGGTCTGGCTGGAGCAGCAGGGGGTCGAGTATGTCTTCCATGACTATAAGAAGGCCGGGGCCGATGCGGGGCTGCTGGGGCTGTGGATCGACGAGCATGGGTGGGAGACGGTGCTGAACCGGGCCGGGACGACGTTCAAGAAGCTGCCGGATGCGGACAAGGCGGGCATCGACAAGGCCAAGGCGATCGCGCTGATGTTGGCGCAGCCGTCGATGATCAAGCGGCCGGTGCTGGACCTGGGGGATCGGCGGCTGGTGGGGTTCAAGCCCGAGGTCTATGCCGCCGCGCTCACTTGAGCAGGACGGTCGCGGCGACGCCGAAGTGGTCGGAGGGGTATTCGCCATTGGTCGGCGTGTCGCCGAAGATGTGGGCCTCGACGGGGGTGAAGAACTCCGGCTCGACGAAGATGTGGTCGATGACGCGGTCGGGGTGACCCTTGGCCGGGTTCAGGGTGGTGGCGACCGAGCCGCGGGGCAGGGCGCTGAGGAAGCGCGGGCCGGTCAGGGTCGCCAGGCCTGAATCCTCCTGGGTCGCATTGAAGTCGCCCATGACGATCAGCGGCACGCCCTCCTGCGGCAGCCAGCTGAGCAGGGACGAGATCTGACGCGCGCGCACCGGGCCGGCATCGGGCTGCCAGGCCAGGTGGGTGACGACGACATCGACCGGGCGTCCCTTAACCGAAACCCGAAGACGGAGCGTGGTGCGGAAGTCGTCCAGCGGCTCCAGCTTGATCGAATCCTCGGCCAGCACCGGCAGGCGGGTCAGCAGGGCGTTGCCGTATCGGCGCGGCGCCCCCTCCGGGTCGGTCGAGACGAAGGCGACGTGATAGCCGCCCAGCTCGCGCGCCAGCATGCGGGCCTGGTTCTCCAGCCCGACATCGGCGTCCTCCAGCACTTCCTGAAGGGCGATGACGTCGGCGTCCTGGGCCTTCAGCGCCGCGATCAGCAGCGGGCGGCGGGCGGTCCAGTCGCCGAGATTATGCCAGATGTTGAAGGTGACGAGCCTTAGCCCGGCGGTGGTGTGGGCCGCCGGGGTCGTGGCGCAGGCCGCCAGCGGCGCGAAGGCGGCGGCGGCCAGCAGGGTGCGGCGCTGGATCACGCCGTGGTCAGCCCTCGACGTCCGTGCTGGGGCGGTCGTGGCCGTCGGCGCTCTCGGTCACCCACTTGCCGTCGGCGGTCTCGTATTCGATGGCGGCGGTCTCGTCGGGCACCCGCTGCTCGCGCGCGACGCGGACGGCGGCCGCCTTGGCGTCGTCATGGGTGGCGAAGGTCTCGGAATAGGTGCCGCCGGACGTATAGGCCCAGCCGCCGTCGTGTTCGACGATGCGATAGGTGACATGGGCCATGGGACGCGCTCCTGAGGTTGATGATCGGACCCTAGACCGAACAGGCGGCGGCTGGAACGGCGACCTTACGAAGATTTCACGTAACAAAGCGCATCCGTGGACGCATCCCGCAGCCTCTTGTGATCAGAAGGCCGCCGCATCAGGCTGCTGCAGGATCACAGAAGAGATTACACCATGACCCCTGTCGTCGTCGTTTTCATCATTTTCGCCTCGATCGTGGCCGTCATTATTGGCCCGTCGTTCCTGAAGAACCGCGAGCGTCGCGAGATGCAGCTGACCGTTCGTCACGCAGTGGACAAGGGTCAGACGCTACCGCCAGAGCTGATCGACGCCATGACCAAGGATGTTCAGAAAGGACTGCCATCGCGAACCAAGGACATGCGCAAGGGCGTGCTCAGCCTGGCAAGCGGTGTGGGCATCGCCGGGTTCGCGCTCACGGTTGGCGGTTTCACCAGTCAGTGGGGTGGAAACGGCGAGGGGCCTCTGCTGGGCCTGGCCTGCATTCCGGCCGCCATCGGCGTCGCCTTCATCATCCTGGGCTTCTTCAACCCGAACAAAGACTGACGTCCGCCGGAAGGGGGAAACGTCATGATCAAAACACTCAGAGACTTCCACGATGTCGAGCTGGCCGCCCAGGCGGCGGCAGGCGGGCGGCGTGAGTATGGCGAACTGGTCCGTCGGCACGGGTCGGCGGTGCGGGGGCTGCTGCGACGGATGGGGGCCACGCCGTCCCTGTCCGACGACGTGGCGCAGGACGCCTTCCTGCAAGGGTTCCAGCGCTGCTCGGAGTTTCGCGGGCAGGGGACTTTTGCGGGCTGGATCAAGAAGATCGCCGCGCGGCTCTATCTGAAGCGAGTCGCCAAGGAGGCCCGCTATGTCGCCGAGGTCGAGACGGATCAGGCGGATGTCGTGGTCGATCGCGGCGGCCTGATGGATCTGGACGAGGCGCTGAAGACGCTCAACGAGACCGAGCGGGTGTGCGTGTCCCTGTGCCACGGCGCGGGGATGTCACATCCCGAAATCGCGGCGGCCATGAATTTGCCGCTCGGAACGGTGAAATCCCATGTCAAACGTGGTCTGGATAAACTTCGCGCGCGGCTTCAACCGGCGCAGGGCGACGGGAGGTCGATCCATGTCGGCTGATGAATTCGATCCCGCGATCGAGCGGTTGTTCGCGCAAAGCCCGCGACTGGCCGACGAGGTCCTGTTCCTTGCGACGTTGCAGGCGCGGATGGAGAAGCGGTCGCGCTGGCGGGTGTTGGCGTTGACGGCGGCCGGGCTGGTCGGCGGCGTGCTGGCGATTCGCGAGGGCCTCACCGTGAACTTCGCCTCAGGCGGCGAGACGACGCTGGACCAGGGACTGCGCGCGGCGGCGGCGACGGCGCAGGGTGCGGCCCAATCGGGACTGGACGGGTTGGGTGTGGGCTCGGTCGATCTGTCCAGCGGCACGGGCGTTCTGGCCTTCTGGATCGTGGCCGGGGCCATGGCTGCGGTGCTGGCGGCGGGTGCGGCGCGGTTGTCGCAGGACGTGTGAAGGTGACTTCGCCGGCGGGTGGGCCTATCTGAACCGCGTTCAGACAGGAGGCCCGCCGGATGTCCATTCAAACCCAGGAGACCGTGAAGCGGATCTCCGTGCCCGATATCGCGGGTCGCAAGGGCGGCGAGCCCATCGTCTGCCTGACCGCCTATGACGCGCCGATGGCGGCCTTGCTGGACCCGCACTGCGACGTGCTGCTAGTCGGCGACAGCCTGGGGATGGCGGTTCACGGCCTGCCCAATACGGTGGGCGTCACCTTGGAGATGATGATCCTGCACGGGCAGGCGGTCATGCGGGGCGCCAAGCGGGCCATGGTGGTCGTGGACATGCCGTTCGGCTCGTACGAGGGCGGCAAGGAGGTGGCCTACGCCAACTGCGTGCGGGTGATGCAGGAAACGGGCGCCCAGGCGGTGAAGCTGGAGACCAGCATCGAACTGGCCGAGATCGTCGCCTTCCTGGTCAAGCGCGGCATTCCGGTCATGGGCCACGTCGGTCTGCGGCCCCAGGCGATCCTGGCCGAGGGCGGCTTCAAGGCCAAGGGTCGCACCGACTACGAGCGTGAACGGGTCATGGCCGAGGCCAAGGCCACGGCAGAGGCGGGCGCCTTCTGCATCGTCATCGAAGGCGTCGCCGAATCGCTGGCGCGCGAGATCACCGAAACGATCGACACCCCGACCATAGGCATCGGCGCCTCGGCGGCCTGCGACGGTCAGGTGCTGGTGATCAACGACATGCTGGGCATGTTCGACTGGACGCCGCGGTTCGTGCGGAAATACGCCGATCTGCGCACAGAGATCGACCGCGCGGCCGCCGCTTTCGCCGCCGATGTGAAAACCCGCCGTTTTCCTGCCGAAGTCGAGACCTACTTCTCGAAAAAGCCGGCTTCGCAGTAACGGACGACGTTGCGGGCGAGGTGCCGACCTTCTAGGGTCCGCGCCGGTTTGCTTTTAGCGATTTTGGGGCGACGTTTCAGTGGTTGATGTCTTCGAGCAGGTCGAGGAGGAGCTTCGCTCCGAAAAGGTGAAGCGTCTGGCCAAGACCTGGCTGCCCGTTTTCGGCGTGGTGCTGGTTGTCGCCCTGATCGGCGCGCTTGGCTGGTGGGGCTGGGACAGCCTGAACACGAACAAGGCCGGCAAGGGCGCAGAGGCCTATGATCGCGGCATGGAGGCCCTGAGGGCCGACAAGCCGATGGACGCCCGCGCCGCCTTCGAGGAAGCGGTCAAGGAAGGCAACGGGGCCTACAAGGTCCTGGCCCTGCAACAGCAGGCCGGCTTGGCCGTCAGCGCCAACAAGTTCCCCGACGCCGTCCGCCTGTTCGACGAAGCCGCCAAGGCCTCCAGCGATCCGCTGCTGTCGGATCCGCCTGCGCTGAAGGCCGCCTTCCTGATCATGGACACCGCGCCCCTGGCCGATATCGAGGCCCGCCTGACGCCGCTGGCCGAGGATGACCGTCCGCTGCACGCCTTCGCCCAGGAAGCCCTGGCCCTGGCGCGCCTCCAACACGGCAAGACCAAGGAGGCCCGCGAGGCCTTCGTCCTGCTGCAACTGGGTCAGGATGTGCCGGACTCGATCCGTCAGCGCGCCCAGATCGCCGTGGAATCCATCGACGCCGGCACCGCAGCCGCGATCAAACCCATCATCGACGCCGCCGCCAAGGCCACGCCGCCGGCGCCCGGCGCCGCGAATGCGATGACCCCTTCGGCGCCTGCTGCGGCGGCTCCCGCCGCTGCGCCGGCTGCCCAATAGTGACGACCCCTTACAGGACGCCCCAGATGAACCGAGTTCTGAAAGTCGCGCTGATCTGCGGCGTCGCCGTGACGGTCGCGTCCTGCGGCACCGTGCGCCGCAACCTGCCGTTCGGCCTGGGCGGCAAGGAAGAGGTTGGCGCGACAGCCTCGGCCGGGCAGCGGATTTCGGTGCTGGAGTTCGAACAGAGCCTGACGCCGTCGGCCGCCCTGTCGGGCCGCGACTTCTTCCTGCCCGGTCCCCAGGCGATCACGGCCTGGACCCAGCCTGGCGGCACGTCCGAGAACCTGGTCGAGCACGTCATCGCCGCGCCGAACTTCCAGATCGCCTGGAAGCGTAACATCGGCGAGGGTTCGGCCCACGTCGGCAACGTCATGGCGCCCATTGTGGCCGCCGACGGCAAGATTTTCGTGCTGGACGGCGAATCGACCGTTTCGGCCGTGTCGGCCGACACCGGCGAAGTCCTGTGGAAGGCCAACGTCAAGAACGCTGACCGTGATCGCAACGGCGGCTTCGGCGGCGGTGTCGCCGTGGGCGGCGGTAAGGTGTTCGTCTCCTCGGGCTATCGTTCGATGTCGGCGCTGGACGCCAACACCGGCGCGGTGGTCTGGACCCAGCAGGTGGACGCCCCGATCCATGGCGCCCCGACCGTGTCGGGCAACCGCGTCTTCGTGGTCGATGTGGACAGCCAGTTGTTCGCCTTCGACGCCGCGACCGGCGCCCAGGACTGGACCTATCGCGGCATCGCCGAGCCGGCGCGCGTCATGCGCGCCTCCAGCCCGGCCGTCAGCGGCAACACCGTCGTCGCGCCCTTCGCATCCGGCCAACTGGTCGCGCTGAGCGCCCTGAACGGTCAGGCCGTGTGGGAAGAAACCCTGTCGCGCACCAGCCGCACCAGCGCCCTGTCCGAGGTTCGCGACGTGGCGGGCCGTCCGGTCATCAGCCGCGGCATGGTCTATGGCGTCAGCCACTCCGGCGTGCTGTCGGCGCTGGACCTGCGTTCGGGCCAGGCCAAGTGGCAGCTGCCGGTGACGGGCGTGAATGCGCCCCTGCCGGTCGGCGACGCCGTCTACGTGGTGTCCAAGTCGGGTCAGCTGATCACCGTCAACCGCGACACGGGCCAGATCTACTGGACCCGCGAGCTGAACGAGGGACGCGTCCGCAAGGAAGGCGGCTTCTTCGGCCTGTTCGACCGTGAACTGACGCCGCAATGGTCGGGGCCGCTGCTGGCCTCCAACCGCCTGGTGATGGTCAATTCCTTCGGCGAGGCCGTGGCCTTCGATCCCAAGACTGGCGCCGCGCAGACGACCTTGAAGCTGGGTGCGCCCGCCTATATCGCGCCTGCCGCTTACAACGGCGCCCTGTACGTGCTGACCGATAATGGTCAGCTGATCTGCATCCGCTGATTTTCAGCCCGAACTAAGCTAGAAAGCCGACATGGCTCTGAAGGTCGCCATCGTCGGCCGCCCCAATGTGGGCAAATCGACACTGTTCAACCGCCTCGTCGGCAAGCGCCTCGCGCTGGTCGACGATCGCCCCGGCGTGACCCGCGACCGGCGCTATGCCGACGGCAACATCGGCGACATGGATCTGACGCTGATCGATACGGCCGGCTACGAGGATGTCACCGACGACAGCCTGGAAGCCCGGATGCGCGAGCAGACCGAGGCGGCGCTGGACGACGCCGAACTGGTCATGTTCATGATGGACGCCCGCGAAGGCGTCACCTCGCTGGACCGGATCTTCGCCGAGCGCCTGCGCAAGGTGCACAAGCCGATCATCCTGCTGGCCAACAAGTCCGAGAGCCGCGAGAGCGGCGGCGGCGTCGGCGAGGCGCACGCCCTGGGCTTCGGCGAGCCCGTCGCCATCTCCGCCGAGCACGGCGAGGGCATGGCCGACCTGTACAAGGCCATCCGCGCGGCGTCCGAGGACATCTTCGTCGAAGAGATCGACGAGCCGGACAAGCCGATCCGCATCGCCGTCATCGGCCGTCCGAACGCGGGCAAGTCCACCCTGATCAACCGCTTGATCGGCGACGACCGTCTGCTGACGGGGCCGGAAGCGGGCATCACCCGCGACTCCATCTCGGTCGACTGGGTGTTCGAGGGCAAGAACATCCGCCTGGTCGACACGGCCGGGATGCGTCGCAAGGCGCGGGTGCAGGAGAAGCTGGAGAAGCTGTCGGTCGCCGACACCATCCGGGCCATCACCTTCGCCGAAGTCGTCATCTTGATGATGGACAAGGACGACGCCTTCGACACCCAGGACCTGCAACTGGCGGACCTGGTCGAGCGCGAAGGCCGCGCCCTGGTCTATGTCGCGTCCAAATGGGACCTGGAAGAAGAGCCCCAGGCCCGCATGGCCAAGCTGAAGGGCATGGCCGAGGACAAGCTGCCCCAGCTGAAGGGTTCGCCCTTCGTCGTGCTGTCGTCGCACTCGGGCCGGGGCGTCGAACGCCTGATGCCCGCGGTGCTTCAGGCCTATGACACCTGGTCGGTCAAGGTGAAGACCAAGGACCTGAACACCTGGCTGTCCATGGCCACCCAGCGGCACCCGCCCCCCGCCGTGGATGGAAAGCGCATCAAGCCGAAATACATCGCCCAGACCAAGGCCCGTCCGCCGACCTTCGTGCTGATGGCCAACCGGGCCGAGTCGATGCCCGAGCATTACAAGCGCTATCTGGTCAACTCGATCCGCGAGAGCTTCGACCTGCCGGGCACGCCGATCCGCCTGAACGTCAAGTCCAGCGGCGTGAACCCCTATGCCGAGGGCGGCGCCAAGTCGGGGCCGGAACGCTACAAGGGCGACGCCAAGACCGCGCCGCGCCGCGTGATCAAGAAGGCCGAGAAGGAAGAGGCGCTGTCCAAACTGCCCGGCAAGGCGCTGGAGCAGAAGAAGACTCGCAAGGCCCAGCCCAAGATATTGGCCGGGCTGAAATCCAGCGCCTCCAAGAAGGCCGGCTCGTCCATCGCGGTCCAGAAGGGCGCCCGTGGCGGCGCCCGTCAGGTCTCGCGCTCCGGCCGGATTCGTACGGGCCAAAAGGGCGGCGCCAAGAAGTGATGGCGTGACCGAGGTCGCGCCCGTCCTTCCCGACCGGCCGACCTCGCGGTGGCTGATCCTGGACGGGCAGGGGCGGGTGCTGCTGTTGCATTTCGTCTTCTCCCAGGGGCCTCTGGCCGGCACGGCCTTCTGGGCCACGCCCGGCGGCGGCTGCGAACCGGGCGAGACCTATGAGGACGCCGCCCGTCGCGAACTGTTCGAGGAGACGGGCCTGGTCGTCGCCGATCCCGGCCCGCAGGTCGCCCAGGTCCGCGTCAGTTTCCGCCTGCCCGACGGCCGCATGGCCGATGTGGATCAGCGGTTCTTCCTGCTGCGCACGGAGGCTTTCGACCTGTCGTCCGCCGGCTGGACCGATGAGGAGCGGGACGTCCTTGTGGCGCATCGCTGGTGGAGCCTCGCCGACATCCGCGCTTCGACCGAGACGATCTGGCCGGCGGAACTGGCGGATCTGCTGTCGAGTCTCTGAACCGTCGGTCCCCAGCGTTTCGAGACCGATTTTCGCTCGCAAACATACCGCTTGCTCGTCCATTGAAAGCGGCGCTTGGATTTGGGATCAATCCGGAGCGATTCATGACCACGACCCAGGTGTTCGACCTTCAGGCGGTGCAGAAGATCCGCAAGGGCGCCGTCCTCGTCGCCCTGCTGGCCTTGGTCGGGCTGACCATGGTGTCACAATCGGTCACCGGGCTGGAGAGCCCGCTGCATGAAGGCGTCGAGGCCGTGGGTCTGGCCGCCATCGTCTTCGCCATCGTTGGCCGCGCCTGGTGTTCGCTCTATATCGGCGGGCGCAAGAAGGCCGAGATCGTCTCGCGCGGCCCCTATTCGATCAGCCGCAACCCGCTCTATATCTTCAGCTTCTTCGGCGCCTTCGGCATCGGCGCCCAGAGTGGCAGCCTGACCCTGGCGGTGCTGTTCACCCTGGCGTCGCTGGCGGTCTTCTATCTGACCGTTCGCCGGGAAGAGGCCTGGCTGGACGCGACCTTCGGCGTCGACTATGCGGCTTACAAGGCGCGCACGCCGCGTTTTTGGCCCAACCTCGCCCTGTGGCGCGACGAGGCGGAACTATCGGTGCGGCCGTCCTTCTTCCTGACCACCATCCGCGACGGCCTGGTGTTCCTGCTGGCGATCCCGCTGTTCGAGGCCATCGACCTGGCGCAGGCCGAGGGTTGGCTGCGGGTTCTGGCGCGGCTGCCCTAAGGCGCGCGACCCAGCCGCACCAGAACGGCGTCTCGATAGGTGCGGCTGACCACCAGTTCGGCGCCGCTCTGCATCGTCAGCCGCCAGGACCCGTCCGACAGGGGCTGCACCCCCGCGACTCGCGCCAGATTGACCAGGGTAGATCGATGGATGCGGGCGAACAGGCGCGTGTCCAGACGCGTCTCCAGCGCCTGAAGGGTGTCGCGGACCAGGCCCTCGCGCCCGTCCCAGTTCACGACCACATAGTTGCCCGCCGAGGCGAACCATTCCACCGCCCGCAGATCGACCGAGGCGCGGCTTCTGCCGGTCGAAACCAGCAGGCGGGCGTCGTCGGGCTGAACCTGCCGGGCAAGGGCCAGGGCGCGGGTCAGGTGGTCGAGGCGAACTTGAGCATCGCGCGCCTTGTGCCACTGGGCGGCGGCAAGGCCGACGGCGACGGTCGCGGTATAGAGCAGCAGGGCGACCGGCAGCCGGTCGATGATCCGCTCGATCAAGTCGCTCGGCGTGGCGACCAGATGCAGGAAGGTCAGGTCGATCCGCGCGCCGAGCGCGGCGATCAGGGGCACGACGGCGACCATCAGTCCGGTCAGGACGCCTGCCGCCTTCCAGCCGGCGCCCCAACGCTGCATCACAAGCCAGACCATCAGGCCGACGGCCAGCCACGGCGCATAGGTCAGGCCGGCCCACAGCAGGGAGGTCGAAAGGTCCAGTTCCGGCCGGTCCCGCCGCAGATACCAGGCCACCGACGCCACCGTCGCCACATAGGAATAGGCGGCGAACCCCGTCATGACGACGGCGACCGACGGCGTCCTCATGCCGGCCCTGTGCGTGTAATCCGGGCGCGACGCCGCAGGATCAGGGTCGCCGTCCAGATCACGGCCATCGACTGGAACAGGACGGTCGGCCAGAGCTGGCTCCAGGGCTGGGGCAGGAAGGTCAGGAAGTTGCCGGAAAAGGCGCTGAGCACCGCTGCGTGGGCGCTCAGCACCTTCACCAGATGCTCGTATCTCCACAAGTCGGGCGAGAAAGGCCAGTCGCGCGGACGTGAAAACCGCCACAGGTCCCACGCCGCGACCGACAACGCTCCATAGGCCAGGGCCGCAGACACCACGGGCGGGCCGTCCGAGCGGCCCATGGCGATCAAGGCCAGCACCCAGACGCCGATGCCCAGGGCGCCGAACGTCGCCGCCCAGTCCAGCGGTCTGGCTCGATCCTGGGGTCGGACATCAGGCCGTTTGCGCCCCAGCACCCGCACGCCCGAAAACAGGGTCAGCGACGCGGTCGCCGACAGCGCCAGGAAATAGGTGTTGAAGCGCAGCGCCGTCATCACCCAGGCGCCGGCCAGCAGTGTCGTCATCAGCACCACGAAGGCGCGTCCCCACAGCCGATGCGCGCGCGAACCCTTGGCGGTCAGCAGGGGGCCAAAGCCGACCAGGACGGCGGCCATGCCGGTCGAGATGTGCAGGACAAGGAAGGGCTGGAACAGGGTCATGTCCGGCCCATGACCGCTGCGCTCGATCTGCAGCAAGGCGCCTGGGACCGGATGCAGCCGTCAGGGACGAACGGTCAGCCGACCATCAGGGTTTCGCGCATCCTTGCAGCATCCCTGCCCGGAGGCAGGCCGAACTGGCGGGCGTATTCGCGGCTGAACTGGGAGGGGCTGTCATAGCCGACGGCGAAGCCGGTCTCGGCCGCGCCATCGACGCCGGTCAGCAGTCGGGCGCGCGCCTCTCGCAATCGCACCTGTTTGTGGAACTGTAGCGGGCTCATGGTCGTCACGGTGCGGAAATGCCGGTGGAAGGTGGACAGGCTCATGCCCGCCATGTCCGACAGGGCCTCCAGCCGCATCGGCTCGGCGTAGTGGGCGCGGATCCAGCTGATGGCGCGGCTGACGCCCGACAGGCGGCTTTCGGCTGAGCCGATCTGGCGGACGGTGGCGGCGTGCCGGCTGTGCAGTAGCCGCCAGACCAGTTCGCGCTCGATCATCGGCGTCATCACAGCGATCTCGCTGGGTCGGTCCAGAAGGCGCAGCAGGCGCGCCATGGGCTCCAGCAGTTCGTCCTCCAGCCGGGTTACATGGATGCCGGTCGGCGGCGGCTGATCCGAGGCGTCTGGGGCGTCGATCTCCAGCATCAGGCCGGCGATTGTCGCAGGGTTCAGATCGAAGCTGAGCGCTCGGTACGGCGCCTCGATGATGCTGCCGCACACCGGTAGTTCGGCCGACACTACCAGGCAATCGCCAGCCCGATAGGAATAGACGGTCTCGCCCAGGATCGTCTGTTTGGCGCCGCACACGACCAGGCACAGCATGGGATCGTAGGGAACCGCCACCATCCGCGTCGGGGCGTCGCTGCCATACAGGCGCAGGCCCGGCACAGCCGAGCGCGACAGATCGGGCGGCGCATGACGCGCGACGATGTCGGTCAGTTCGGGCAAGAGGCTCATGGACGCATCCAACGCCTGTCGGTGCGTGCGCGCAAGCGGGCGAGGGCGGTTTGACAGGATCGTGCAAGACTTCGCCCGGATCGCCCTAACGCCATTCGCCTGAAACGGCGTCTTCTCCGTCTCGTCAGACAGAGGAGACTTCCCATGACAACCACCACCCAAAAGACCTGGCTCGTGACCGGCGCGTCCCGTGGCCTGGGCGCCGGCATCGCTCGCGCCGCCCTGGACGCAGGCGACCGCGTCGTCGCCGCCGGTCGCAACCGTGACGCCCTCATCAAGGCCTTTGGCCCCGATAGCGACACCGTCCTGTCCGTCGCGCTGGACGTCACGGACGCGTCCGCCATCGCCGCCGCCGTGGAGGCCGCCATGGCCCAATTCGGCCGCATCGACGTGCTGGTCAACAACGCCGGCTACGGCCACCTCGGCCTCTTCGAGGAGACGACCGCACAGGACGCGCGCACCCAGTTCGACACCAATGTCTTCGGCCTGTTCGACATGACCCGCGCCGTCTTGCCGGTCATGCGCGCCCAGCGTTCGGGCCATGTGTTCAACGTCTCGTCCGTGGGGGGCATGGTCGGCGGGGCATCCGGCGCGATCTATTGCGCCTCCAAGTTCGCCATCGAGGGCTTCAGCGAGTCGATCGCCCAGGAGGTCAGCCCCTTCGGCGTCCACGTCACCATCGTCGAGCCGGGCTTCTTCCGCACCGACTTCCTGGACGCGACCTCGGTCGTCTACGCCGCCAATCCCATCGCCGACTACGCCGAGACCTCGGCTGCGCTACGCGACTTCTATGAGGCCCGCAGCCACAACCAGGCTGGCGATCCTGCCAAGCTGGGACAGGCGCTGGTGGCTTTGGCCAATGCGGAAAACCCGCCCGTGCGATGGGCGGCCGGAACGGACGCCGTAGGTATGATCGAAGGCAAGATCGCGGGGCTGACGACGGAGCTGGAGGCCTGGCGCGACCTGTCGCAGTCGACTGACGGCGACTTCTCGTTCCGCGAGGAACCGGGCGCCAGCGCCTGGGGCTGACCCTCCGACCTAGACCAGCGCTTCCGTCGTCGGTCCGGCCTTCCAATCGCGGAAGCGGATCGTCAGCGGGGGCGTGGCGTCGCCGCGAACCAGATCGACGACCAGGGGCCCGATCTCAGAGGGGTGGGGCAGGCCGGACGGGTCTTCGCCCGGATAGGCCTGGGCGCGCATGGCGGTGCGCATCCGGCCGGGGTCGACGATGCTGACGCGCACAGGCGTGCTCTCGATCTCGTCGGCCCAGGCCTTCACCAGGGCCTCGGCACCCGCCTTGGTCGCGGCGTACATGCCCCAGAAGGCCTTGGGCGCGCTGGCGACGCTGGTGGTGAAGTGGATGGCGCGGCCGGCGTCGGAGGCGCGCAGCAGCGGTTCCAGCGAGCGGATCAGGCGATAGACGGCGGTGAAGTTGGTCTTCTCGATCTTGGCGAACTCGCGCGGATCGGCGTGGGACACCGGCGTCAGGCCCGACGGCCCCATGGTGGCGGCGGCATGGACCCAGATGTCCAGCTTCTTGAACCGTTCGAAAATGGCGCCGCCCAGCCGGTCGATGGCTCCGCCGTCCACTAGGTCGAACGGGATCAGGGTCGCGTGGCGGCCGGTGGCGGCGAAGATGGCGTCGTCCAGCTCTTCCAGACCGCCCTGGGTGCGAGCGGTCGCAATGACGTGCGCGCCCGCCTTGGCCAGAGCCAGCGCGCTCTCATAGCCGATACCGCGCGAGGCGCCGACGACGAGCGCGATACGGTCTTTCAGGGGCAGGGATTCAGTCATGCCGGGGTGGTAGGAGTGGCGGCGCGGCGGGTCAATGTGTTCGACGAATACCCGCTTCGCGCCAACGGCGCTGCGTGTTGATCGCATGGATGGCTTCGCCCGATCCACGCCTTCACAAAGTGCGCCGCAGTTGCGCCACACATGAACGGTCAAGCTTCGGCTTCGAGTGTTCGGAAGGGGACCGAAATGAAGATCAGGATCATTGCCGCCAGCGCCTTGGCGCTTTCGCTCATCGCCGGTGCAGCCCAAGCCATGACGGTGCAGGAGTTTCTGACCACCGCCAACGCCATCCCTCAGAACCCGACGGCCCTGCTGCGCTCGGACACGCGCCGGCTGATGGCCGAGTTCCGCGGCGCCGCCCGCACGGTTCGCGCCGAACAGACCGCCGCCACGACGGCCGGACGCACGCCTGCGACCTGCATGCCGGAAAAGGTGGGCTTCTCGCCGGACCAGATACTGGCCCGCTTCAACACCATTCCCGCCGCGCGTCGCAACATCAGCGTGACCCAGGCGATGCGCGAATGGATGGCGGCGGAGTATCCCTGCCGATAGGGCCAGGCGGATCGACGATCCTTCGCAGGACGGACGAAATCCGATTGAGGAATTCCGGTTCGTCCCCAGCCCCAACGATCTGTCCACGGCGCAGGCGGCGTCCCCGTCTGACGTAGGCGTGTGGGAGGGCTAGAGCGTTAATCGATGAACGCCTTCGCCCCCATGCCCTTCTCGTCCTCGCCCATGGAAAACGGCGGCGTCAGTTCGATGCCGCACAATCTGGAAGCCGAGCAGGCGCTGCTGGGCTCGCTGATGTTCGACAACGCCGTGTTCGAACGGCTGAATGACCGACTGCGCGGGGTGCACTTCTACGAACCCTTCCATCAGCGGCTGTTCGAGGCGGTCGAGGATCATATCCGCCAGGGCATGCTGGCCGAGCCCACCATCCTGATGGAGCGGTTCAAGCAGGATCCGGCGTTTCAGGAGTTCGGCGGCCTGCGCTACCTCGCCGATCTGGTGGACCGGGCGCCGCCCGCCGCCAACGCCCCCGACTATGCCCGTGTCGTCTATGACCTGGCCCTGCGCCGCGACCTGATCCGCATCGGCGGCGAGATCATCAAGGAGGCGCCCAACCCCGAGACGCCCGCCGACGAACAGATCGAACAGGCCGAACAGACCCTGTATTCGCTGGCCGAGACGGGCAAGCCGTCGTCCGGTTTCGTCAGCTTTTCCCACGCCTTGTCGGGCGCCGTTCAGATGGCGGCCGAAGCGTACCAGCGCGAGGGCAAGCTGGCCGGCCTGGCCACAGGCCTGAACGATCTGGACCGGAAACTGGGCGGCCTGCACCCCTCCGACCTTCTAATCCTCGCCGGCCGTCCATCGATGGGCAAGACGGCCCTGGCCACCAACATGGCCTTCAACGTGGCCCGCGCCTATCAGTGGGAGCCGACGCCGGAGGGCCGCAAGACGGTCAACGGCGGGGTGGTCGCCTTCTACTCGCTGGAAATGAGCGCCGAACAGCTGGCCATGCGTATCCTGGCCGATGCGTCCGGCGTGTCCTCGGACAAGCTGCGCAAGGGCGAGATCGACGCCACCGACTTCGGCAAGCTGCGCGACGCAGCGGTCGAGATCGGCGAAAGCCCCCTCTACATCGACGACACCGGCGGCCTGTCCATGTCCAAGCTGGCCGCACGGGCGCGCCGCCTGAAGCGGACGGAACAGGGGCTGGACCTGATCATCGTCGACTATCTGCAACTGATCACGACCGGCAACACAGGCGGGCAGAAGAACCGGGTGCAGGAGGTGTCCGAGATCACCGGCGGGTTGAAGGCCCTGGCCAAGGAATTGTCGGTGCCGATCATCGCCCTGTCGCAGCTGTCGCGTCAGGTCGAGCAGCGCGAGGACAAACGCCCTCAACTGTCCGACCTGCGTGAATCCGGCTCGATCGAGCAGGACGCCGACTGCGTGATGTTCGTCTATCGCGAGAGCTACTACCTGGGCCGCGCCGAACCGCGCGAGGGCACCGAAGAACACCTGCAATGGCAGCAGGACATGGACCGCCTGCAAGGCCAGGCCGAGGTCGTCATCGGCAAGCAACGCCACGGCCCCATCGGCATCGTCAAACTGGCCTTCGACGCCGACACCGTCCGCTTCGGCAACCTGGCGCACGGCTATGAAGAGGTCAGCTACGAGTAGGTGGCTCGATGCCTCCGTCTCTTCTAGGGCGACCCAGAACCGAAAACGCTCAGACCTATAACCGCCGCCCATAGCAATGGTGCAAGGCTCAGACCCAGCGCCAGCCTTGGCTGTCTCAGTCCATAAGCGATCCAGGCCATAAGCGGTGACACCAGGATGGCGATGGGAAGCGTTAGAACCGCCCAGAAAAATATCTGCGCCGGGACAGAACGATCAGTCCCGAAGCCCATGAGCGTCGCCGCCGCCATGGCGCCCGCCGGCGCCGTCGCCAGCACACCGCCTACGCTGGCCACGATTAGCCAGATCAACAACGGCTGGCTGCGCTTTGGCTGATGCGGAACGAACGTCATGACCAAAACCTAACAGCCTTCCCCTCTTCCATCGCCGAAAACTTGGGGCATAACGAGCGGATGTTGACCCCCGCCGTCCTGTCCGTCGATCTCAGCGCCTTGGCGCGGAACTACCACACGCTGGGCGCCGTCAGCGGCCAGCCGGTGCATCCCGTGGTCAAGGCGGACGGCTATGGATTGGGGGCGCAGGCGGTGGCGACGCGGCTGATGGCCGAGGGGGCGCGGACCTTCTTCGTGGCGCGGGCGGCCGAGGGGGTGCGGCTGCGGGCCGCGCTGGGGTCGCAAGGCGACGGCGGGCCGGTCATCTATGTGCTCGACGGATGCCACGGCGACGACGCCGAGAGGCTGAAGGCGGCGGAGCTGCGGCCGGTGCTGAACCATCCGGCGCAGATGCAGGCCTGGGCGGCGGCGGGCGGCGGGACGTGCGGTCTGCAGATCGACACCGGCATGAACAGGCTGGGCGTCCGGCCCGAGGATGCGCCCGAGGCCTTTGACGGTCTGGCCCTGGTCCTGACCCACCTGGCCTGCGCCGACGAACCGGCCAATCCGATGAACCGACGCCAGCGCGACGCTTTCGCGGGCGTGGTGGGTCGCTATCCGGGCGTGATCCGGTCCTTCGCCAATTCCAGCGGCTGTTTCCTCGGACCCGATTTCGCCTTCGACACCGTGCGGCCGGGCATCTGCCTGTACGGCGGCGGGCCCGAGGGGCGGCCCGATCCCAGGATCGCGCCCGTGGCTGCGCTGACGGCCCAGGTGCTTCAGGTCCGCGACGTGCCGGCGGGCGAGAGCGTCGGCTACTCGCGTGGTTTCATCGCCGAGCGGCCGATGCGGATCGCGACGGTGGCGGCGGGCTATGCCGATGGATTGCTGCGGTCCTACTCGCCGCAGGGCGAGGTCTGGATCGCGAACGAGACCCGACCGCTGCTGGGTCGGGTCTCGATGGACGTCTGCGCGGTGGACATCACCGGCCTGGACGTCGCGGTCGGCGATCCGGTCGAGCTGTTCGGCCCGAACCGGCTATTGGACGATGCCGCGGCCGCGGCGGGGACCATCAGCTATGAGCTGCTGACCTCGATCACCCCCCGCGTGCCGCGCGTCTATTCTCAGTAGCCAGCGCCCATCGCGGCGAGACCGGCGGTCGAGGCGACGAAGGTCAGGGCGATGGCGCCGACGATGGCGGCCATGACGAAGCCCAGGACGAGACCGGCGATCAGGACGACGATGAAATAGACCACCTTCTTGTCTTCCGGGACCTTCATCAGGATCGGCAGGCCCAGGAACAGCAGAACCAGGCTGTAAATCCCGCCGATGACGGCCAGCAGGCCCAGCATCGGGATCAGGTTGAAGATGCCCGCGATCCACGACGCGGTCGAGGCATAGACCGCCAGCTTCATCGCCTGAACCGGGTTCGGCGTGCCACCGAAGCTGGAGGCCAGGGCGTTGATGATCAGACCCAGAATGAAAACGCTGGCCAAAGCCAAGCCGTAGGAGACGATGGCCAGCACCAAGGCGCTGACGATCGAGGCATGGCCGAACACCACGCCGCCGATCAGGGTCGCGACCGGACCGATGGCGGCCAGGATCATCGCATAGCGCGTGAACAGGCTCTTGTTGGTGGCGAACTCGCCGTCGATGCGCAGCCACTCGATCTTGGGCTGAAGCAGGATTCCCTTGACCCGTGCGATCAGGGCGGGATCGACGGCGGGTTGGGAGTGGGTCGTCGGATCGGTCATGGCGCGCCTCGGCGATTGATGTGTGTCGAATGTTGACGTTGCGTCGCCTCAAGAAGCAAGGGCGTGCGACGGGTTCTCAATACCTTGGTATGGCAAAGGTTGCGTGTACGACCGAAACTGTCGTGGAAACAGGCCATGCGCTGTCGAACAGGCGGCCCAAACCGTCCGATCTGCTAAGGAAGCCCATGGCTCGCGATTCCGCTCTCTATGTCTGTCAGTCCTGCGGCACGGTTCACGGCAAATGGTCGGGCCAGTGCAGTTCCTGCGGCCAGTGGAACACCCTGAGCGAGGAAAGCCGTTCGGCCCCGCCCGGCGCGATCAAACCTTCGGCGGCCACCTCGGCCCGAACGCGCGGCATTCAGTTCGAGACCCTTCAGTCCGACACGCCCGAACCGCCGCGCATCACCACGGGCGTGGCCGAGTTCGACCGCGTCTGCGGCGGCGGCGTGGTGCCGGGATCCGCCATCCTGCTCAGCGGCGACCCTGGCGTGGGCAAATCCACCCTGTTGCTGGAGGTCGCGGCCAAGGCGGCGCTGAAGGGATCGCGCGTGGCCTATATCTCCGGCGAGGAAGCCGTCGAGCAGATCCGGGCGCGGGCCAAGCGAATGGGTCTGGCGGATGCGCCAGTCAATCTGGCGGCGGCGACGGCGCTGCGTGAAATCCTGGGCACGCTGAAGCGCGAGCATTTCGACATCGTCATCGTCGATTCGATCCAGACCCTGTGGTCCGATGTCCATGAAAGCGGCCCCGGCTCGATCACCCAGGTCCGGGCCTGCGCCGGCGAGATGGTGCGTCTGGCCAAGTCTCACGGCGTGGCGGTCATACTGGTCGGTCACGTCACCAAGGACGGCCAGGTCGCCGGCCCCCGCGTGGTCGAACACCTGGTCGACGCCGTCATGACCTTCGAGGGCGAGCGCGGCTATCCGTTCCGCATCCTGCGCGCCGGCAAGAACCGCTTCGGCGCCACCGACGAGATCGGCGTGTTCGAAATGGGCGACAGCGGCCTGCGCGAGGTGGCCAATCCGTCCGCCCTGTTCCTGGGAGAAGGCAAGGAGCGTGCGCCCGGCGCCGCCGTCTTCGCCGGAATCGAAGGCTCGCGCCCCGTGCTGGTCGAAATGCAGGCCCTGGTGTCCAAGTCCGCCTATGGCACCCCGCGTCGAGCCGTGATCGGCTGGGAGACCGGGCGCCTGGCCATGGTGCTGGCCGTGCTGGAGGCCCGCTGTGGTTTCGGCTTCGGCGATCAGGACGTCTATCTGAACGTTGCGGGCGGCCTGCGCATCAACGAACCCGCTGCGGACCTCGCGGCGGCGGCGGCCCTGATCAGCTCGGCGACCGGCGTCTCCCTGCCCCAGGGCTGCGTCGTCTTCGGCGAGATCGGCCTGTCGGGCGAGGTCCGCAGCGTCGGCCGCGCCGAGGCCCGCCTGCGCGAGGCGCAGAAGCTGGGCTTCGATCAGGTGCTGAGCCCCACGCTGACCGCCAAGACCAAGGGCGTGAAGGTGACATCGGTGACGCGTCTGACGGATGTGGTCGAACGAATCTCGCAGAACCGCTATTAGACCCCCGTAGCAACCGCAGGATCCCGAACGCGTGACCGGATACGACGTCTTCGCCATTGTGGTGATCCTGTTTTCCGTCGCCGCCGGCTGGGTGCGCGGCGGGGTGCGCGAGATCATCACCCTGCTCAGCGCGACCCTGGCCGCCCTGGTGGCGCTGATCAGCCTGCCGTGGACCGCAAGTATCGGCCGGTCGTTCGTGGATCCCGAGTGGGCCGGGTCGATCCTGGCGGCCGTCCTGACCTTCTTCGTCGTCTATTTCGGCCTGCGCCTGGTCGGGTCGATGATTTCCAAGAGCGCCAAGGACAATCCGCACCTGGGCGGCGTCGACCGCGTGTTCGGCCTGCTGATCGGCGGCATCCGCGCCCTGGTCCTGATCGGAGCCGTTCATCTGGTCGTCGTGGCGGCCCTGCCGGGGGAGCGGACGCCGCGTTGGCTGACCAATGCGGCCCTCTATCCGGTCAGCGCCATGGGCGCGCGCGCCATCCAGATTGTCCTGCCCAGCCTCGGGCGCGGCGCCGACGCGATCACGCCCGTGGTCGATTCGTCCGTGCGCAGGGGATTTTCGGACGACGAAGCCTTGCCCCAGACGCAATCAGAGCCTAACTCGCGCCGCGAAGCCGCCCCTTAAGTTTCCCCGGTCATCGGAGCCCCACGATGCGCCACCATATCGCCGATCCCGTCGTTCACCGCGAGCACTGGCGCGAGCCGGAAGACGACCAGCTGCGGCTGGAGTGCGGCGTCTGCGGCGTCTGGGGCGCCGACGCGGACGAAGGCTCGGCCATCGTCGCCCTTGGCCTGCACGCCCTTCAGCACCGCGGTCAGGAAGCCTGCGGCATCGCCAGCGTCAAGGACGAGCGGTTCCACACCGAACGTCACCAGGGCCTGGTGGGCGAGGCCTTCGGCGGCGCCGATCTGATGACGCGGATGCCCGGCCGCGCGGCCGTGGGCCACACCCGCTATTCCACAGCGGGCGGCAGCTTCCTGCGCAACATCCAGCCGATGTTCGCCGACCTGGACCAAGGCGGCATCGCCCTGGCGCACAACGGCAACCTGACCAACTTCAAGTTCCTGCACAGCCAGTTGGTCAGCGAAGGCGCCATCTTCCAGTCGACCTCGGACTCCGAAGTCATCCTCCACCTGATCGCCCGCAGCCGTAAGGCCAAGATCGTCGACCGCTTCATCGACGCCCTGGCTCGGATCGAGGGCGGCTATGCCCTAGTCGCCCAGACGCGCACCAAGATGATCGGCGCACGTGACCCGCTGGGCATCCGGCCGCTGGTGCTGGGTCAGGTCGGCGAGGCCTGGGTGTTGGCGTCCGAGACCTGCGCCCTGGACATGATGGGCGCGACCTTCGTCCGCGACGTCGAGCACGGCGAGATCGTGGTCATCGACGACAGCGGCCTGCGTTCGCTCAAACCCTTCCCCGCGCGCGTCGCTCGCCCCTGCCTGTTCGAATACGTCTATTTCTCGCGCCCGGATTCGGTCGTGAACGGCCGTTCGGTCTATGAGGTCCGCAAGGAGATGGGCCGGGGTCTGGCCCGCGAACTGGGCGTCGACGCCGACATCGTCGTGCCGGTGCCCGACTCGGGCGTGCCGGCGGCTCTTGGCTATGCCCAGGAAAGCGGCATTCCCTACGAGATGGGCATCATCCGCAGCCACTATCTGGGCCGCACCTTCATCCAGCCCAGCCAGGGCGCCCGCCAGAAGGGCGTGCGCATGAAGCACAGCCCCAACAAGTCGGCTCTCGCCGGCAAGCGGGTCGTGCTGATCGATGATTCCATCGTGCGCGGCACCACCTCGCTGAAGCTGGTTCGGGCCGTGCGCGCCGCCGGCGCGACCGAGGTCCACCTGCGCTCGGCCAGCCCCCAGATACTGTTCCCCGACTTCTACGGCATCGACATGCCGGAGCGCGCCCAGCTGCTGGCCGCCAACAAGACTCTGGAAGAGATGCGCGACCTGCTGGAAGTCGATTCGCTCGGCTTCCTGTCCATCGACGGCCTGTATCAGGCGATGGGCGAGACGGGCCGCGACAACGCCGCGCCCCAGTTCACCGACCACTATTTCACCGGCGACTACCCCACCCGCCTGCTGGATCGCGAGATCGAGGAAGGCGGCCGCGAGTTCGGCGCCAAACAGTTGTCGCTGCTGGTCAGCGCCTGACGGCTGCCTGTTTAGCGAGGCTTAGAGAAAAGGGCGCTCCGAAAAGCGCCCTTTGCCGAACAACTGGTCAGCCCTGGCTCACCACTTCACGCTCAGACGCGCATAGCCGTAGCGCCCGTTGAAGCCGAAGGGGGAATAGTAGGGGAAGCCCAGCACGCCGTTGGAGTTCAGCGTCGCCGGCACGAAGTCCGGGTATTCGTCGAACACATTGTCCACCCCGATCGCCACCCCGACGCGTTCCGTCAGCTGGAAACGGCCTTCCAGATCGACGACCGTCTTGGCGCCCGTGCTGTAGTCGTTGGCCGGGGTCGAGCCGGCCTGCAGCACATCGCCATAGTAGGTGGCGCGCACGGTGGCGCCCCACTTGTCCCGGCTCCAGTCCGCCGCCGCCGAGACCTTGGTGTCCGGCGTGCCGTCCTCGATGGTCAGGATACGCTGGCGCGAGAAAAGGGTCGGCACCGGATTCAGCACGGATGAGGAAGTCGGCACGCTGTTCACCGACACATCGTTGAAGTTGGCCGCTACCGTGAAGTCGAAGTCGCCGAGCGTGTCCGTGGGCAGACGATAGCGGCCCACGATGTCCACCCCCTCCGTCGAGGTCGAGACCCCGTTCAGGAAGAAGCGCGCCGCCTGGACGCCTTGCGGATCCAGCAGGCTGGCGACTTGACCCGAGAATGTCCGGTTGATCAGCTCGGACAGTACGATTTGATCTTCGATGTCGATCTTGTAGGCGTCCACCGTCAGGTCGAACCGGCCCAGGCGGATGACGGCGCCCAGCGAATAGTTGGTCGAGGTCTCGGCCTTCAGCGGACGGGCGCCCAGGGCTGCGGCGACGGCGCTGGTGGCGGGGAAGGTGCCGGTCTCGACCACGGCGCCGTTCTGGATCACCGAGGCGGTCGAGGTGAAATACGACTGCTGCAACGAGGGCGCGCGGAAGCCGGTCGAGACCGATCCCCGCAGGGCGAAACTGGGCGTGAAGTCATAGCGGGCCGACAGCTTGCCTGTCTGGGTGTCGCCGAAATCGGAATAGTCCTCGAACCGCACGGCGCCCTCGACGCGCAGCTTGTCGGTCAGGGGGATTTCCACGTCGGCGTATGCGGCGAAGTTGTTGCGATCGACATCGACGGCGTTCGAGGGCTGGAAGCCCACGAAGCCCTGGGCGCCGCCGGTCAGGGCGGTGTTGGCGCCCAGCGGGCCGCGGTTGTAGCTTTCGGGCTGACCGGCCTCGATCTTGTAGTTCTCCCAGCGCTGCTCAAGGCCCCAGGCGAAGTTCAGCGGGCCGCCGGACAGGCCGACCTCGAACTCGCGGCTGAAGTCGGCGCCCAGAACCAGCTGGTCATAGATCAGGCTGCCGGAATCGAAGCTGGTCGGCGAAGCGGCGCCATAGGTGGAGTTCAGCGAGTCCTCGGTGCGGAAGTCCAGAGCGTTGCGGCCGTAGGTCAGGCTAACGTCCGTGTTCCAGCCGGCCAGTTCGCCGCGCAGGCCGCCGGCCAGGGATGCGTCCTTCGAGCTGATCGCCACCTTGGGCAGGAAGCCATTGGGATAGATGGCGGCGACATTGTTGGCGTTGTCGGACAGGCGAGGGAAGGCGGCGCCTTCGCTGTCGCGGTCCTGATAGCCGGCCCAGCCATAGGCCTCCCAGCCGTTGCCCAAGCCCTTGCCGGCGTTGGCGAAGACCGTCCATTGCTCCACGTCCGGGTCGCCGAAGCGGGCGGTGATGGCGCCGTTCGCCGCTGCACGGGGGTCATAGTCCGAGCGGTTGGTCGATTCGCGGTTCAGATATTCGGCCGACAGGGTCAAGAAGCCGTCGTCGCCCAGCGAGAAGCCCTGCCAGGCCGAAGCCGTCACCGTGCCGCCGTCCTGTTCGTCGCGCTCGCCGCGCGCGGTTTTTACCGTGGTAAAATACTGGCCGTAGGTCACGCTGGCGCCGCCGCCGCTGGAGGCTTCCTTCAGACGCAGGTTCACCACGCCGGCGATCGCGTCCGAGCCGTACTGGGCCGATGCGCCGTCGCGCAGCACCTCGACCCGGTCCAGGGCGCCGGTCGGGATGGTGTTCAGGTCGACGGCGGCCGACCCGCGACCCACGACGCCGTTGACGTTGACCAGGGCTGAGGCGTGGCGACGCGTGCCGTTCACCAGCACCAGCGTCTGATCCGGCGACAGGCCGCGCAGGGTGATCGGCCGGATCGAGTCGGTGCCGTCGTTGGCGGATGGGCGCTGGAAAGTCAGCGACGGGACGGCCTGGGCCAAGGCGGTGGCGAACTCGGTCGTGCCGCGCGTCTGAAGCGCCTGCGCCGTCACCACATCCACGGGGGCCAGGGTGTCTAGGCGCGAGCGGTTCTGGACCCGCGTGCCGGTGACGACGATGTCGTCCACTTGGGCCGCCTCTTCGGCGCTAGGCTCGGCGGTCTGGGCGAAGGTGGGAGTGGCGGTCAGCAGGGCGAGCGTCGAAACGGTCGCGAACAGGGCCGGGACGGCGGCCCGTTTCAGGGTAGTGCGCATTGAGAGATTTCCTAAGGCTTATTTTTGGCGCGAGCGCGCATCGCCGCCGCTGATGGCGGCGGGCTTTGAAGTCGATCTGAAGTTCAGGTGTCGTGCGGCCTCAGCCGCAACATCGCCCACGGGCGGGCGGCATCGCCACGAAATAAGGGGTAATCGTCATCGCCGTCTCCAACCGCACGGTCGGGGAGGTCCCGGCGGTCATGGCCATATCAGGGCGAAGGTGCGGCGGGTCAATCGACGCGGGAGCGCATGTTTTCTGCGGCGGTCTGGTAGAAAATCTATCGCAACGCAAAGCGGGGCGCTCCGAAGAGCGCCCCGTTCCTTGGATGTGTCGGTCGTCTTAGAAGCTGTAGCTCAGGCGACCATAGAAGAACCGCCCGTTGAAGCCGTAGGGCGAGTATTGCGGGAAACCGACCGATCCCGTCAGCGCGTTGAGAGCTGCCGGGGTGTAGTTCGGATATTCGTCAGTCAGATTGTTGACGCCGACCGCCAGACCCACGCCGCCAGGGAAGGCATAGCGCCCTTCCAGATCGAACAGAGTGCCTGATCCGGTCTGGTAATTATTGGATGTCGTGTTGTTCGGCACCAGCACGGAGTCGTAGTATGTCGCCTTCGCCGTGACGCCGAACCCGCCCAATGTCCAATCGGCGCTGCCGACGACCTTATATTTGGGCGTGCCCTTTTCAAACGAAAGTATGTTTGCGGTGTCGAAGAGGAAGTTCGGCGACACCGGGATAGCCAGCCCGGTTGGAATACCCGGCACCTTGTCCACGGTCGTCTCGTTGTAATTTCCCGCCACAGTGAAGTCGAAGCGGCCGATGGTGTCGGTCGGCAATCGATAGCGCCCGACCACGTCAATGCCCTTGGTCGTGGTGTCCAGACCGTTGGTCCAGAACCGGGCGGACGAGACGCCCAACGGCTGAATGATGGCCAGGACGGCATTGGTGGTCTGTGCGGACTGGCTGGGTCGTGACGGGCCGAGGTTCTCGGAGAGGATGATGCGGTCCTTGATCTCGATCTGATAGGCGTCGACCGTCAACTCAAACCCGCCCGAACGGAATATGGCGCCCAGCGAATAGTTGGTGGAGGTTTCCGGCTCCAGGGGTTTGGAACCGAGCGCCAGCGACACTGGATCATCGACTCGGAAAGTTCCGGACTGGATCAGGTTGGTCACCGGCGGATTTCCGGTGGTGACCAGGTTGGTCGCAACATAGCTGAAGTACTGCTGTTGCAAGGCCGGAGCGTGGAAGCCGGTCGAAATGGCGCCGCGCAGAGCGAAGCTGTGCGAAAAGTCATAGCGCGCCGACAACTTGCCGGTCAGCTGATCGCCAAAGTCGGAGTAATCTTCGTAGCGCCCGGCCAGCCCGACCGAGAGGGCCTCGGTCAACTTGCCTTCCAGATCAAGGTAGGCGCTCCAATTGTTGCGATCGACGTCGATAACATTAGCGGGCGAGAAGCCGGGAAAGCCCTGTGCGCCGCCGCCCCGAGTGCTGCCAGCCAGCTTGTCGTAAGATTTGGGCTCGCCTGCGGATTGCCCAAAGCTTTCAGTGCGGTATTCAACGCCGAAGGCGAGGTTGATGGGCTCGTAAAGACCCAGGGAAATCGGCTTCACCCCATCGATGCCGAGAGTAAATTGATCATACTCCAGCCCGCCCGCAGCAAACTCCTTCTGGGTCATGCCGCCCTGGTTTCCGTACGAGGCGTTGATGCTGTCGAATACGCGGTAGTCGATGGTGTTCCGCCCGTAACTGGTCGAAATGTCCCAATCGATGCCCGCCGCCGAGCCTTTCACGCCGCCGTATAGATTGTAGTCGACGATATCGGTGCCGATCTTCGGGATGAAGCCGTTTGGATAGACGGCGAGGACGTTGTTAGGGTTGTTGAAAGCGCGCGCGGTCGCCGCTGATACGGTTTCCTTGTGCTGGATCCCTGCGAAGCCATAGGCTTCCCAACCGCCGCCCAGCGGCTTGCCGGCGTTGAACCAGATCGACTGAGCGTCCACTTCCGGATCGCCATAATGGCCGATCACCTGATCGGTCGCGCCGTTGGATACGGCGCCAGGGTCAGCGAAATCGGCGCGGTTCGTGCGATCACGACTTTGCAACTCGCCCGACACGGTCAGGAAACCGTCGTCGCCAAGCGGCAGACCCACCCAGCCCGCAACCGACTTCTGTGTCCCGTCCTTGCGGTCCTGAGAGCCGCGCGCGGTGTCGAAGCTGGTGTCGTATCGGCCATAGTTGAGTGTCAGGCCACCGCCTTCGCGCGCTTCGCGCAGGCGCAGGTTGATGACGCCGGCAATGGCGTCCGATCCGTATTGGGCCGACGCGCCGTCTCGCAGCACCTCGACCGAGCCCAGGGTCACGGACGGGATGGTGTTCAGATCGAAAGCGGTCGAGCCACGTCCCAGATTGCCGTTGACGTTGACCAAGGCGCTGACATGGCCGCGCTGACCATTGATCAAGACCAGGGTCTGATCGGGCGCGAGGCCGCGCAGGGTTGCGGGGCGAACGTGGTCCGAGCCGTCGGAGATCGAGGGGCGAGGAAAGTTGATCGATGGAGCGGTGGCGGCGAGGGCGGTGGCCGTCTCTGTGCCCGTGCCGCTGCGCGTCAAGGTCTCGCCAGAGATGACGTCGACGGGCGCGATGCTGTCCAGGCGGCTGCGTCCGACAGTGCGGGTGCCGGTGACGATGATTTCGCCGACCTCGGTGGTGTCGTCGGTCGGTGAAGGCGTCGTTTGAGCGAAGGCCGATGACGCCATGAAAAGCGCGCTGGTGGAGGCGAAGGCCAGCAGGACCTTACGGCCGTGTCCGATTTGCATTGATGATCCCCGGCAGAAGCACGACGGCCATGTGGGCGGGCGCTCGACAGGCCGCCATGCCGTCGCCCCTCGACCGGGCTTCGTCCGTTGGCGCAATAATCTTTCGCCGTTGAGGTCGAAATCGGTCGCGAGTGGAGGCTGTGACCGCAAAGCAGCGGCGTCAAGCAAGCTTGTTGTCTATCCAATCGTTTGGACAATCAACGATCTCGCCTTGTTGTAAACTTGTCATAGATTGCGCGATCCGCGCGAAACGCGTCGCAGACCGGTTTTTAGGCAGCAAAAAGGGCGCGTCCCTTGCGGGGCGCGCCCTTGATGTCTTGGCGATCCGGCCCGAAAGCCGAGGTCAATCAGGCTTCGTCGCCGAAGCCTTCTTGTTGACCGGCGCCGCCTTCGATCAGTTCCTGGGCCGATTGCTCGGCGGCCTGGCGCTCATCGTCGAACTGGCTGCGGATCACGTCCTCGCCCTTGGCCTGACGCTCGGCTTCGTCCATCGAACGGGCGATGTTGATCTTGACCGATGCGCGGACCTCGGCGTGCAGGCGGACCGGCACTTCGTGGACGCCCAGGTTCTTGATCGCCGTGTTCAGGACGACCTGCGAACGCTCGACCTTGCCGCCTTCGGCCTGGATGGCCTCGGCGACGTCGCGGCCGGCGACCGAACCGTACAGGTGACCGGTTTCACCGGCCTGACGGATCATGATGTAGGTCTGGCCGTCGATCTTGTCGGCGACCTTCTGTGCATCGGCCTTGTTCTTGTCGTTGCGTTGCTCGATGGCGACGCGGTCGAGTTCGAACGCCTTCAGGTTCGCGGCGGTGGCCCGACGGGCCTTGTCGCGCGGCAGAAGGAAGTTACGGGCGAAGCCGTCCTTGACGGACACGACGTCGCCGATGGCGCCGAGATTCTCGACGCGTTCAAGCAGAACGACCTTCATCTCACTTCACCACGTAAGGCAGGAGGGCCAGATAGCGAGCGCGCTTGATGGCCTTGGCCAGTTCGCGTTGCTTCTTCTGGGAGACGGCGGTGATGCGCGAGGGCACGATCTTGCCGCGTTCGGAGACGTAACGCTGCAGCAGCTTCACGTCCTTGTAGTCGATCTTCGGCGCATTGGCGCCCGAGAACGGGCAGACCTTGCGGCGACGATAGAAGGGGCGGCGGCCGGCGGCGCCGGAGCCCGCCGGTGCGCCCGGGGTCGGGGCGGTGGTATCGGTCATGTTCCGGGTTCCTTATTCGGCGGCGTCGGAAGCGGCGTCGTCGCGCGGCGTGCGCTCGCGCTCACGCTCGCGTTCACGCTCGCGGCGGGCCAGCAGCGGCGACAGTTCCAGGTCGAGTTCCTCGACGCGGACGGTCAGCCAACGCAGCACGTCTTCGTTGATCGACAGCTGACGCTCGACCTCGGCCATGGCGGCCGGGGGGCAATCGACGGCCAGCAGCGAATAGTGAGCCTTGCGGTTCTTCTTCACGCGGTACGTCAGGTTGCGCAGACCCCAGTACTCGATCTTGGCGACGGAACCGCCGCCTTGTTCGATCAAGCCCTTGATGGTGTCGTTCAGCGCTTCGGCCTGTTGCGCCGAGATATCCTGGCGCGACATGACCGTGTGCTCGTAAAGAGCCATGCGGTATTCTCCCTTGTGGGCGTCGGCGTGGAAACGACCGGGTAAGTCGATCCCCACGATGGCTCCTGGCGCGGCGGCCGGACCGAACGTCCAACCCTTTGGTGTTCCGCGACAGGACCGAAGCCCTGGAAAGGCGGGGCCTATAGGGGAAAAGGGGGCGCGACGCAACGTTTCTCCCTCCCCGGCACGGGGAGGGTGGCCGAGGCGAAGCCGAGGTCGGGCGGGGAGGGCAGGGCGACGCCCCACAGACTTGTCTTAATGACGCAGGCGCGACCCTGCCGGGCCGCCCCCACCCGGTTGCTCCGCGACCACCCTCCCCGAACGGGGAGGGAGAGGCGCCTGTGCGCTTGTGGGTCGTAACCAGCCCGCCTAAACCAACTCCATGCCGAAGCTGACGTCAGCGGTCGATCCGCAAAGCCCGAAATACAAGTCCCTGCATGCGCACAACAGCGCCCTGGTCGCCGAACTGCGCGATCATGTGGCCAAGGCCGCGCGAGGCGGTTCCGACAAGTCGCGCGAGCGCCATGTGGCCCGTGGCAAGCTGTTGCCGCGCGACCGTGTCGAGCGGCTGCTGGACCCCGGTTCGCCCTTCCTGGAGGTCGGGCAGTTGGCCGCTCATGAGATGTATGACGGCGAGGCCCCGGCCGCCGGCGTCATCGCCGGGATCGGCCGGGTCTCGGGCCGTGAGGTCATGATCGTCTGCAACGACCCGACGGTGAAGGGCGGCGCCTATTTCCCAATGACGGTGAAGAAGCATCTGCGCGCTCAGGAGATCGCCGAGCAGAACCGCTTGCCGTGCGTCTATCTGGTGGACTCTGGCGGGGCCAACCTGCCGCACCAGGCCGAGGTCTTCCCCGACCGCGACCATTTCGGCCGCATCTTCTTCAACCAGGCCCGGATGAGCGCCAAGGGCATCGCCCAGATCGCCTGCGTCATGGGCCTGTCCACCGCCGGCGGCGCCTATGTGCCGGCCATGTCGGACGAGACGATCATCGTGCGCAACCAGGGCGCCATCTTCCTGGCCGGCCCGCCCCTGGTGAAGGCCGCCACGGGCGAGGTGATCTCGGCCGAGGAGTTGGGCGGGGCAGAGACCCACGGCCGTCGCTCGGGCGTGGTCGACCATGTGGCCGAGAACGACGAGCATGCGCTGGAGATCGTTCGGTCCATCGTCGCCAATCTGAACACGACCAAGTCCGTCGACATGGACGTGCGCGAACCCCGCGCGCCGGCCTTCGCGGCCGAAGAGCTGTACGGCCTGATCCCCGACGACGTTCGCGCCCCCTATGATGTGCGCGAGGTCATCGCCCGGCTGGTGGACGGGTCCGAGTTCGATGAGTTCAAGACCCTGTATGGCTCGACCCTGGTCTGCGGCTTCGCCCGCATCTGGGGCTATCCGGTCGCCATCCTGGCCAACAACGGCGTCATCTTCTCCGAGAGCGCCCAGAAGGGCGCCCACTTCATCGAGCTGGCCTGCAAGCGAAAGATTCCGCTGCTGTTCCTGCAGAACATCAGTGGCTTCATGGTTGGCGGAAAATATGAGGCCGGCGGCATCGCCAAGGACGGCGCCAAGCTGGTCACGGCCGTCGCCAGCGCAGAAGTGCCCAAGTTCACCGTCCTGATCGGCGGCAGTTTCGGCGCCGGAAACTACGGCATGTGCGGCCGGGCCTATTCCCCGCGCTTCCTCTTCACCTGGCCCAACAGCCGCATCGGCGTGATGGGCGGCGAACAGGCCGCCAGCGTCCTGGCCACCGTCCACCGCGACGCCGAGACCTGGAGCGCGGACGACGCCGAGGCCTTCAAGGCCCCGATCCGTCAGAAGTACGAGGACGAGGGCAATCCCTATTACGCCACCGCCCGCCTGTGGGACGACGGCGTCATCGACCCGGCCCAGACGCGGGACGTTCTGGGCCTGGCGATCAGCGCCAGCCTGAACGCCCCGATCCCCGAGACGACCTTCGGCCTGTTCAGGATGTGATGAGATGAAATCCGTTTACGCCATCGCCGCCCTGATGCTGTCCGCCCCGTTCGCCGCCCCCGCCTTCGCCCAAACTGCGCTGAAGACCATTCCCGCCGAATATCAGGGGGAATGGAGCAGCGTGCCGGAAGCCTGTGGCAACCGCGAAAGCGGCGAGCGGTTCGTCATCAGCGACAGCTCGATCTCCTATTTCGAGGAGGGAGACAGCGTCGTCGAAGTGACCCGCATCGATGCGAACTCGATCCACCTCGTCGTCGATTACGAGGATTATGATGGGATCGAACGCCTTCAACGCACGCTCATCCTGTCCGACGACCGACAGACGCTCAGCTTCTATTATGGCGATGGCCCCGAAGACGTGAGCCGCCGCTGCCCCCAAGGAGACCCCCATGGCGAATGAAAATACCCCGGCGGACATCGACGCCCTGGACGTGACCGACGCGGAGGCGGCCGAGATCAATTCCATCGCCCAGCCTCTGGTGGCCGATCCGGCGCCGGATGCAAACGACGATTTGGTGCAGATCGATTCGACCACCGACGGCATCGTCTTCGTCACCATCAATCGGCCCGAGAAGAAGAACGCCTTCGACGCCGCGACCATCGCCGCGCTTCACGAGACGTTCGAGACCCTGCACGGCGCCGACCGCGTGCGCGCCGTCTTCATTCGCGGGGCGGGCGGCACCTTCAGCGCCGGGGCCGACCTGAACTGGATGCGCGACGCCGCCGGCTGGTCCGAGAGCGACAATCGCGACGACGCCATGGGCCTGGCGAAAATGCTGAAGGCGCTGCACGACATTCCGGCCCTGACCGTGGCCGTGGTCGAGGGCAACGCCATGGGCGGCGGGGCCGGCATTGTCGCCGCCTGCGACATGGCCGTGGCGGTCGAGGGTGCGCGCTTCGCCTTCTCCGAGGTCAAGCTGGGCCTGATCCCGGCGACCATTGCTCCCTATGTCGTCGAGGCCATCGGCGCCCGCCGCGCCCGCCAGCTGTTCCTGACCGGAAACAGCTTCGACGCCGACTACGCCGCCCACACAGGCCTGATCGACCTGGTGCTGCCCGAAGGTTCGGTGGACGAGTTCATCTCGATGCTGACCGACAGCCTGACCGGCAATGCGCCCGGCGCGATGGGCGAGGCCAAGCGCCTGGTCAACGACATCGCCCACCACAAGATCGACAGCAGCCTGCTGGACGAGACCGCCAAACGCATCGCTCGCGCCCGCGTGTCCGACGAAGGCCGCGAGGGCGTGCTGGCCTTCCTGGAAAAGCGCAAGGCCAGTTGGACCGTCTGATCGCCACCGAACCGGCCGTCGTTCGCGACGGCCGGTTCAGCCTTAAGATTCAGGCGTAGTTGAAGCTGATCGAAATCCGGTCGGCCTTGGCCAGGTTGGTCGGCACCTCGTGCCGCAGCCAACTTTCCCACATCAGCACCGTGCCGGCATTCGGCTGCAGATAGACGAACGGCCGTTCGGCCTCCGACGCCTCCTCGGTCACCGAGGGGCGGGCCATCATGAAGGGCAGGCGAGGGTCTTCCAGCTTCAACGACGAGGCGCCGTCCGGGATGTCGATATAGACGGTGCCCGACAGGAAGGCGTGCGGGTGGATGTGGCCGGTATGGCCGCCGCCGGGCTTGAGAATATTGACCCACAGATTGTCGAGACGCGGTTTCCTCGCCAGGTCGAAGTTCAGCGCCTTGGCGTAGGCCACGGCGTGCCGGTCCAGGTGGCGCTTCAGTTCGGCGAACTCGGGGAACCGCTGCGGCAGGTCGTTCAGCGAGCCGTAGGAAGTATAGCCGCGATAGGCGTTGGCCTTGCACCATTGGCGGCCGGCCGCGTCCTCCTCGGCCATCATGCGGATGACGTCGATCAGTTGCGCGTTGAAGTCGGGCCAGCCTCGGCCCTCGGCGAGGGAGGCCTCATAGACCTGGGTGACGAAGAGGGGGCGCAGGGACATGGGATTGGCTTAACGCCTGCGGGGGCGGCTGAGAAGGGTCGTGCGCAGCCTCTCGCCTGCCTCGCACGATCCGGCTAAGAACACTTCATGTTCAAGTCCGTCCTTGTCGCCAATCGCGGCGAAATCGCCTGCCGCGTCTTCCGTACCGCCAAGCGGATGGGATTACGCACCATCGCCGTCTATTCCGAGGCGGACGCCCAGGCCCTGCATGTGCGAGAGGCCGACGAGGCGGTGCTGATCGGCCCGGCGGCGGCGCGTGAAAGCTATCTGGACGGCGCCAAGGTGCTGGCGGCGGCCAAGGCGACGGGGGCGGAGGCGATCCACCCCGGCTATGGCTTCCTGTCTGAAAACGCCGAGTTCGCCGAGGCCGTGGCGGCGGCGGGCCTGATCTGGATCGGGCCGGACCCGTCCTCGATCCGGGCCATGGGGCTGAAGGATGCGGCCAAGGAGTTGATGATCCAGGCCGGGGTGCCTGTGACGCCCGGCTACCAGGGCGCGGACCAGTCGGAGGCGACCCTGACGGCCGAGGCGGCGCGGATCGGCTATCCGGTGCTGATCAAGGCGGTCGCGGGCGGCGGCGGCAAGGGGATGAAGCGGGTCGATGATCCGGCCGATTTCGCCGCTGGCCTGGCCAGCGCCAAGCGCGAGGGCGCGGCGGCCTTCGGCGACGACCGGGTGCTGATCGAACGCTACATCACTCGCCCGCGCCACATCGAGGTGCAGGTGTTCGGCGATAAACACGGCGATGTCGTCCACCTGTATGAACGCGACTGTTCGCTGCAACGCCGCCACCAGAAGGTGATCGAAGAGGCTCCGGCGCCGGGTATGAGCGAGGCCGTGCGCGCCGCCGTGACGGGCGCGGCGATCAAGGCGGCCAAGGCGGTCAACTATGTCGGGGCCGGAACCATCGAATTCATCGCCGACGCCTCGGACGGGCTGAAGGCGGACGGCATCTGGTTCATGGAGATGAACACCCGGCTGCAGGTCGAGCACCCGGTGACCGAGAGCGTGACCGGCGTCGATCTGGTCGAATGGCAGTTCCGCGTCGCGGCGGGCGAACCCCTGCCGCTGAAACAGGATCAGATCCAACTGAACGGTTGGGCCATGGAGGCGCGCCTCTATGCCGAGGATCCGGCGAACGGCTTCCTGCCCAGCATCGGTCGGCTGGAGCATTTCGTCATGCCGGACGGCATCCGCGTCGACGCCGGCGTGGAGCAGGGCGGCGAGGTCAGCCAGTTCTACGACCCGATGATCGCCAAGCTGATCGTGTATGAGGACACCCGCGAGGAAGCGGCGGCGCGCCTGGCCGAGGCGGCCGGCGAGGTCGAGGTCTGGCCGGTCAAGGCCAACGCCGGTTTCCTGAAACGCTGCCTGGAGCATCCCCGATTCGTCGCGGGCGACGTGGATACGGGCTTCATCGCGGCTGAGGAGGCGGATTTGCAGCCCCAGCCGTCCGACGAAGCGACGCTGGCGGCTCTGACCCTGATCGCAGAAGCTGCCGCGGATGCGGTCGAGGTGCGTGCGGATCGGTTCAGCCCGTGGGGCGGGCAACCAGGCCTGTCCTATGGCGTGCGCCTCAACGCGTCGTCGCAGACGACTGTCTGGGCCCAGATCGACGGACAGGGCGTATCGGCGGCGGTGACGCCGGTCGAGACCGGCTGGCGCGGTCCGCAGGGCGAACTGGCCCATGTCGGTTTCGACCAGGTCCAGGCCGGGGATCGGCTGTTCGGCTATCAGTCCGTCGATGACGGCTTCGTCCTGTTCGTCGATGGCGAGGCGCGTAGGGTGACGCCCTATCGCGCAGCCGTGGGTTCAGGCGCGGGCGCGGTCTCCGACGGCTCCCTTCGGGCGCCCATGCCTGGCAAGATCGTCGCCACGCCGGTCAAGGCGGGGGACACGGTCGCCAAGGGGCAGCCCGTCGTGGTGCTGGAAGCCATGAAGATGGAGCACGCCCTGACCGCGCCGTTCAATGGCGTGGTGGAGAGCGTGGCGACGCTGGGCGATCAGGTGGTCGAGGCGGCCGTGCTGGCGGTGGTGAAGCCCGACTAAAGCCCCACGCCGCCGATGGGGCGGGTGAAGACGGTGTCGCCGAAGGTGGCGATCAGGCTGAGGGCCGGCAGCAGTTCGTGGGTTTCGCGGATCTGGGCGGACCAGGCGTCGTGCGTGGCCTTACTCATCCAGACCTCGGTGACCCACAGGGCGTCGGCGTCGTTCAGGTCGTGGGCCAGGACGTAACTGTGGCAGCCTGGGCGCTTCAGATTGGGGTCCAGCAGGCACAGCCCAAGTTCGTCGCGACGACCGGAATGGGCCGTCAGGCGGGTAATCAATCCGTACATGCTGGTCCTGTGTCGCGCCTGACGAGGGGAGGCGGCGCTCAATCATCCTGGGCCCTGTAGATTAAGAATCTGGCCAATGCGCCTAAGGGTCACTACGTGGGGCCAATGCCGCTTCACATGATCAAACTGGGCGTCGGAGTGCCGGACGTCGAATGGCTGGAGACCCGCGCCGCCAAGGGCGGGCCGCTGGTGGTCCACACGCGAATGACGCCGAAACGCGCGTCGGAAATCGAGGACGGCGGGTCGCTGTATTGGGTGGTGAAGGGGACCATCGTTTGCCGTCAGCGCGTGCTGGACATCGCCACCCTGGGCGAGGGTAAAGAAAGCCGCTGCGAGATCACGCTGGAGCCCAGGGTCGTCCGCACCGCGCCGATGGCGCGACGCCCGTTCCAGGGCTGGCGCTATTTCGAGCCCAAGGATGCGCCGGTGGATATGACCGAGCTGGATGCGGGCGAGGCGCCGGAGGAGCTGGTGCGGCAACTTCGCGAACTGGGCGCCTGGTAGGGCCAAACCCACAAAGTTTTTGGGAGTTGACCCCGGCGGGTCCGCGTGGCCTGTGCCGCCTCCGATGATCGCGCTCAGCCCCCAGACCCGTTCCGCCTTCCGCGACCTGCTCAACCTGGCATGGCCGGTGATTCTGGCGCGGATCGGCATCATGACCATGGGTCTGACCGACGCCATCGTGGTGGGCAACTTCTCCAGCAAGGAACTGGCGTTCCACTCGCTGGCCTGGGCGCCGACGTCGATCGTGGTGACGACGGCGGTGGGCCTGATGCTGGGCGTACAGGTGATGACGGCGCGCATGCTGGGCGAGGGGCGTCGGCACGCCGTCGGCTCGGTGTTGCGTCGGGGCATGACCTATTCGCTTCAGATCGGCGTGATTTCCATGATCGCCCTGATCGCCATCGGCCCCTGGGGGCTGGGCAAGCTGGGGCTTGAGGACGGACTGGCGGAAGGCGCGGGTCCGGCCCTGGTCGTGTTCGCCCTGTCCATGCCCTTCTATCTGATCTCGGTGACGGGGCAGTTCTTCCTGGAGGCCCTGGGCCGACCCAAGCCCGGCATGGTCGCCATGTGGGTGGCGAACGGGGTCAATCTGGCGCTGAACATCGCACTGGTGCCGGACCTTCTGGGCATCGGTTTCGACGGCGCCTTCGCCTCGGCCTGGGCGACGTTCGGCGCGCGGGCGGCGTTGGCGATCTTCCTGGTGATCTACATCCTGCGCCTGCCCGAGGCGCGGTCGCTGGGCATTTTCGACAAGCCCGAGCGCGACCCCAAGGCGGCGCGCGAACAGGTCAAGGTCGGCCTGGGCGCCGGTGCGTCCTATTTCATCGAAGTCGGGGCCTTTTCCGGCTTCACCTTCTTCGCCGGCCAGATCGGCACGGCGGAGACGGCCGCCTGGGCGGTGGTGCTGAACGTTTCGGCCATCGTCTTCATGTTGCCCATGGGGTTGTCTTCGGCGACGGCGGTGCTGGTTGGACGCAGCTATGGCGCCGGCGACGGGCGAGGGGTGTTGAGAGCCGGTCTGGTCGGGTTGGGAGTGGTCACGGCCATGACCCTGGTCGTGGCGCTGTTGGTCTGGCCCAGCGCGCATCTGATCGTCGGGGCCTACAACCGCGACCCGGCCCTGTTGGCCATTGCGGCGCCGGCCCTGGTTCTGGCGACCCTGTTCTTCGTGGCGGACGGCATCCAGGTCGTGGCGGCCCAGGCGAACCGGGCGGCGGGCGATGTGTGGTGGCCCACTATCATGCATTTCGCCGCCTATGGGGCGGTGATGATGCCGCTGGGCTGGGTGCTTGCGCACCAGATGGGCATCGACGGCCTGGTCTGGGCGGTGGTGATCGCCAGTCTGGCGTCTTCGACCCTGCTGACGGGGCGTTTCGTGCGGGTGGCGCGGCGTTTGCCGCAAGGTGTTTGAGGAAACGGCGCCGCCGCTCTATATCCCTGCGCTCCCCCGAACTCCTGGACGATCATGGCCCGCATCCTCATCACCTCGGCGCTGCCCTACATCAACGGCATCAAGCACCTGGGGAATCTGGCGGGCTCAATGTTGCCGGCCGACGTCTTGGCGCGGTTCAAGCGAGCCCAGGGTCATGAGGTCCTCTATATCTGCGCCACGGACGAGCACGGAACCCCGGCCGAACTGGCCGCCGCCGCCGCCGGTCAGGACGTGCGGACCTATTGCGACGAGCAGCACGAAATCCAGAAGACCGCCGGTCAGGCGTTCGGCCTGAGCTACGACTGGTTCGGCCGCTCCTCCAACCCGCAGAACCATCGCCTGACGCAGCATTTCGCCGAAGCGCTGGAGAAGAACGGCCTGATCGAGGAACGGGTGGATCGGATGATCTATTCGATCGACGACGCCCGCTTCCTGCCCGATCGCTATGTCGAGGGCACCTGCCCGCACTGCGGCCATGTCGGCGCGCGCGGCGATCAGTGTGACAACTGCGGACGCCTGCTGGACCCGACCGACCTGATCGATCCCTATTCGTCGGTGTCGGGGTCGAGGAATCTGGAGGTGCGCGATACGCGCCACCTCTATCTGTTGCAGACGAAGATCGAGCCCGAGATTCGCGCCTGGGTCGACGGCAAGAGCGGCTGGCAGCTGCTGGCCAAGTCCATCGCCTACAAGCATCTGGACGAGGGGTTGATCGACCGGGGCATCACCCGCGACCTGGCCTGGGGCGTGCCGGTGCTGAAGGACGGATTCCCGCGTCTGGGCATGGAGGACAAGGTCTTCTACGTCTGGTTCGACGCCCCCATCGAATATATCGCCGCGACCGAGGAATGGGCTGAGGCGACGGGCAACACCTGGCGCGACTGGTGGCGTCTGGACGAGGGGGCGGAGGACGTTCGTTATGTCCAGTTCATGGGCAAGGACAACGTGGCCTTCCACACTGTGTCGTTCCCCGCGACCATCATTGGCTCGGGCGAACCGTGGAAGACGGTGGACCAACTGAAGGCCTTCAACTGGCTGAACTGGTATGGCGGCAAGTTCTCGACCAGCCAGAAGCGCGGCGTCTTCATGGATCAGGCGCTGGAGCTGCTGCCGGCCGACTACTGGCGTTGGCGCCTGACGGCCTACGGCCCGGAACATGCGGATTCGGCCTTCACGTGGGAGGATTTCCAGGCCTCGACCAACAAGGACCTGGCCGATGTGCTGGGCAACTTCGTCAACCGAATCGTCAAGTTCGCCGAGTCGAAGTTCGACGGTGTCGTGCCCGAGGGCGGCGAGGCCGGGCCGGTGGAGATCCAGCTTGAGGCCGACATCAAGGCGGGCATCGCCGAGGCGACCGAACAGTTCGAGGCCATGGAGTTCAGGAAGGCGGCCCAGGCCCTGCGCGCCGTCTGGGTGCTGGGCAACGAATATCTGCAGGTCGCGGCGCCCTGGACCGCGCTGAAGACCGACCGTGACCGCGCGGCCGTGGGCGTTCGCACCGGCCTGAACCTGGTGGCGCTTTTCGCGCGTCTGGCGGCGCCGATCCTGCCGTTCTCGGCCGAGAAGATCGCCGCCTCGGTGGGCGCCAGCGACCTGAGCTGGCCCGGCGCGGACGAGGATGTGCTGAACGTGCTGACCGTCGGTCAGCCGGTCGCCGCCCAGGGCGTGCTGTTCGCCAAGATCGAGGACGCCCAGGTGGCGGAATGGTCCGAACGCTTCGGCGGCGCGGACGCCTGATCGGGCGGGTGGGGGATATGCGATGACGCCGACCCTGACGCCCCCGAACGACGAACGTCGCGCCGCGATTCGCGAGCGATTGGCGCGCACAGGCCGGACGCAGATCGACGGCGTCCTGGCCCCGGCCGACGCTCAAGGCCTGTATGAGGCGGCGACGACCGCCGATTACAATGTCGTGACCCGGCGCGGGACGGGGCATGTCGATCTGCCCGCCGCCTGGCTGTCGTCGCTGCAGCCGGGACAGAAACAGGCCTTGGGGCAGGCGGTGCAGGTCTCGGCCCAGACCGACTTTCAGTATCTGTACGACAACCACCCCATCTACGATCTGGTCGAGGCGGGGCAGGCGGCGCCGGTGTGGTCCGATCTGCTGGCCTTCCTGAACGGCGAGGCCTTCCTGAACCTGATGCGGGACGTGACCGGCGAGCCGCGCATCGCCCTGGCCGACGCCCAACTGACACGCTATCGCGCCGGACATTTCTTGACCGAGCATGACGACCATGCAGACGGCAAGAACCGTTTCTTCGCCTATGTGCTGAACCTGACGCCCGCCTGGCGGATCGAGTGGGGTGGCCTGCTGGCCTTCCACGGAACCGACGGCAATGTGGCCGAGGCCTTCACGCCGCGCTTCAACACCCTGAACCTGCTGAAGGTGCCGACGCCTCATTCGGTGACCCAGGTCGCTCTGTCGGCGGCCGCGGACCGAATTTCCGTCACGGGGTGGCTGAGGGGCCTCTGATCAGGCCTATTCGGCGAACACCACTGGCAGGCCAGCCGCGTGCCAGGCCTGGATGCCGCCGGTCAGGTTGAACAGCGGTTGTCCTTCGGGGCCGGTCGGGCCGACGAAGGCGCAGACCTGGTGGCTGCGGCCGCCCTTCAGGCACTGGACGATGATCTTCCTGTCGGCGGGCAGGTCCAGCGCCTCCCAGGCGGCGGGCATCTGGCTGAGCGGTGCCAGGATCGCGCCGTCGATGCGGGCTGCGGCGAACTCATCCGGCTCGCGCACGTCGATCAGGATCGCCTCGCCCGATTGCAGCCAGGCGGCGGCCTCCTCGACCGTGACCGTGGCGACCGTCATGTCGCGGGCGCCGGGGCAGGCGCGGTCGGCGCGGCGGGGGCCGGGGTCGGGCTGTCCTCGGTGCGCTTTTGCCCCAGGTGCTTGGCGGCTTCCTTCTCACCGATTTCCAGGAAGGCCGGGGCCGAGGCGTTGAACTCTTCCATATGGCCGGTGCGGACCACCACCTGACGCGCGCCGTCCCAGATCATGTGCAGGGCGACATACAGCACGACGACCAGGCCGATATAGCCGATCCAGGCGAAGCGGTGCAGCAGCTTGGCGATATAGGTGGCGGCGACGCCCATCAGAGCGATCGACAGGATCAGGCCAAAGACCATGATCCACGGATGCTCGTGCGCGGCTCCGGCGACAGCCAGCACATTGTCCAGCGACATGGTGATGTCGGCGACCATGATTTGCAGCAGGGCGGCGCCAAAGGTCTTGCGCTTGACGCCCAATTCCTCGGGCGATGGGCCTGTGCCGTGTTCGATGCTCATGGCCAACTGAAGCTCGGCCTCGGCTTCCGCCTGGTTATGCGTGCGCTGCTCCTGCAGTTCGCGCCACATCTTCCAGCAGACCCACAGCAGCAAGAGGCCGCCCGCCAGCAGCAGGCCGACCAGAGCCAGAAGCTGGACGGTGATCAGGGCAAAGCCGATGCGCATGACCACGGCGGCGGCCAGGCCGATCAGGATGGCCTTCTTGCGCTGGTCCTGGGGCAGGGCGGCGGCGGCGAGACCCACGGCGACGGCGTTGTCGCCGGCGAGGACCAGATCCATCAGCAGGACCTGGCCCAGAGCCGTGGCCTGGCTGGCGAATTCGGGAGACGAGAAAAATTCCATTTCCGCTCTCTAACGCCGGTGCGACCTTCTGTCAGCCGCGTTGCGCGCGCGCCGCCTCATAAAGCGCGACGGCGGCGGCGTTTGAGACGTTCAGGCTCTCGAATCCGCCCGGCATGGGGATCTTGGCCAGAACGTCGCAATGTTCGGCGACCAGGCGGCGGATGCCGTCGCCCTCGGAGCCCATGACCAGTACGGTGGGCTGGCGATCCAGCGCCTCTTCCAATGTCTGTTCGCCCGTTCCGTCCAGACCCACGGCGCGCCAGCCCAGATCGGCCAGACGCTCCAGCGCGCGCGACAGGTTGGTCACCCGGGCATGGGGCAGGCGTTCGGTCGCGCCGACCGCCGCCTTGGCCAGGGCGCCGGCCAGAGCGGGAGCGTGACGGTCCTGGACGATGATTCCCCGCGCGCCGAAGGCCAGGGCCGAGCGGAAGATGGCGCCGACGTTCTGGGGATCGGTCAGTTGATCCAGCATGACGATGATCCCTTGCGCCGGATCGGCCAGCTCATCCAGCGACACGCCTTCCAACGGCTGGACCTTGAAGGCCAGGCCCTGGTGCACGGCGCCGGGGGGCAGCATCCGGGTCAGGGCCTGGACCTCGACCACCTCGATCTTGTGGCCGTTGGCCAGTTTGCCCTCTTCGATCTCGGCGGCGCGCTCGGCCGTGGCCAGCAGGCGACCCGTGCCGCGACGCGCGGGATTCGCCAAAGCGGCCAGGACCGGGTGCCGGCCCCACAGAAAATTATCGGCGTCCGACTTGCTCCGATCCGGCGCGCGAGGCGGGCGGGGCGCATCGTCGCGCCCGCCAAACCCTTGCGGAGCGGACTTTTGACCCTTGTCGCGCGGCCCCTCAGGCCGGTTTCCGAAGGCCGGTTTTTTACCGCTTCTCCGGTCGTTGCGTTCTGTTTTCGACGACACTATAAGACGCCCTCCGATTTGGAGCCCCACGGGCTTTCGGGTCTGGGCGCACCCTCTATCCTAGAGGAGGCGACAAGCCGAAGGCTTTTGTTTCGTCCCGCTTCTTTATAGCGGAAACGAGGGGTCCGACGGTTCGACAAGGCGCGCTGGGGGAATGTCCCGAGTGGCAAAGGGGGGGGACTGTAAATCCCCTGCGTAAGCTTCGAAGGTTCGAGTCCTTCTTCCCCCACCACGCGCCTTGACGGATACGACGGATCAGGACGACGGAGAGGAACCGGCTGCGGCGTTCCAAAGAACTTCCGCAGTCTCCGCGCGGGTATAGCACAATGGTAGTGCAGCAGCCTTCCAAGCTGAGGATGTCGGTTCGATCCCGTCTACCCGCTCCAGGTTTTTTGATCAGCATCGCGCCCCTCAACCCGGGCCATCAGGAGTTTGGCCATGGCCAAGGAAAAGTTCGAACGGAACAAGCCGCACTGCAACATCGGCACGATCGGCCACGTTGACCACGGCAAGACGACGCTGACGGCTGCGATCACGATGGCGCTGGCCAAGGCGAGCGGCGGCAAGGCGATGAACTACGCCGACATCGATGCTGCGCCGGAAGAAAAGGCCCGCGGCATCACGATCAACACCGCGCACGTGGAATATGAGACGGCCAACCGTCACTATGCCCACGTCGACTGCCCCGGCCACGCCGACTATGTGAAGAACATGATCACGGGCGCGGCGCAGATGGACGGCGCGATCCTGGTGGTTTCGGCCGCCGACGGCCCGATGCCGCAGACGCGTGAGCACATCCTGCTGGCCCGTCAGGTCGGCGTGCCGGCCCTGGTGGTCTTCATGAACAAGGTCGATCTGGTCGACGACGAAGAACTGCTCGAGCTGGTCGAGATGGAAGTGCGCGAGCTGCTTTCGTCGTACCAGTTCCCCGGCGACGACATTCCGATCACCAAGGGCTCGGCCAAGGCCGCGACCGACGGCGTGAACCCGGAAATCGGCGAACAGCGCGTTCTCGAACTGATGCAGACTGTGGACGACTACATCCCGCAGCCGGCGCGTCCGCTCGACCTGCCCTTCCTGATGCCGGTCGAGGACGTGTTCTCGATCTCGGGCCGCGGCACCGTGGTTACGGGTCGCGTCGAGAAGGGGATCGTCAAGGTCGGTGAGGAAGTCGAGATCGTCGGCATCCGTCCGGTCCAGAAGACGACCTGCACGGGCGTCGAAATGTTCCGCAAGCTGCTGGACCAGGGTCAAGCCGGTGACAACGTCGGCGTCCTGCTGCGCGGCACCAAGCGTGAAGACGTCGAGCGCGGCCAAGTGCTGTGCAAGCCGGGCTCCATCACGCCGCACACCAAGTTCCTGGCCGAAGCCTACATCCTGACCAAGGAAGAAGGCGGTCGTCACACCCCGTTCTTCACGAACTATCGCCCGCAGTTCTACTTCCGCACGACGGACGTGACCGGCATCGTTCACTTGAAGGAAGGCGTCGAGATGATCATGCCGGGCGACAACGCCGAGCTGAACGTCGAGCTGATCACCCCGATCGCCATGGACCAGGGCCTGCGCTTCGCCATCCGTGAAGGCGGCCGCACCGTCGGCGCCGGCGTCGTCGCCAAGATCGTCGAATAGTAAGACGGCCTCAAGCCGCGAGCCTCCGCGAGGCGAGCATAGGCCGACCAAAAGAGTAAGCGTAACAGAGCGGCCCTCGGAGTGATCCGGGGGCCGTTTTGCTTTGCCCTTCTCCCATGGGGAGAATGTGGCTCGTAGAGCCGGATGAGGGGGTATGGTGTGAAAGGCGTCGCACAGCGTAACCCCTCACCCTTTCGCGCAAGACCGATCGCTGACGTTCTTGGGCGCTCAAGCCCTCTCCCAAAGGGAGAGGGATGGGGATGGGGGAGTTTGGAAAGCCGGGCGTCAGGGCGCAGAAACGGCCCTCGTCAACGCGCCGTTCAGTTCCCGGCGTTGACGAAGTTGCGCACGCGCGGCGGCGCCGGAGGGGCGGGCGGCGAGCGGATGATGCGGATCGAGCTGCTGCGGCAGGCCTGAGCGGTCAGGCGACCGGGCAGGCGGGTCGAGCCGTCGCCGCAAGCCTCGCTGATCTGGTCCTGGGACAGGCCGCGCGCGCTCGACAGGTCGGCGCCCCGGATGTCTGTGCGGCGCAGGGAGGCGTTGCTGAAATTGGCGCGGGAGAAGGTCGCGCCGCTCAGTCGCGCCCCATCCAGGCTGGCGTTCGAGAAGTCGGCGTTCGAGAAGTCGCCGCCCGACAGGTTGGAGGCGTTGACCTCGGCGTTGGAAAAGTTGGCGCCGGCCGCGCGGACATTGGTGATCGTCGCCCCGAACAGTTCGCTGTTGGAGAAGTTGGTGCCGGCCAGGGTCGCGCCGTTGAAGTTCACCCCGTGCATCTCGCCGCCCGACAGGTCGGCGCGGCTCAGATTGGCGCGGACGAAGGAGGACCCCTGCGCCTCGGCCCCGACCAGGACGGCGCTGGTGAAGTTGGCCGAGGTGAAGTTGGCGCCGACGATCTCGACGCCCGATAGATTGGCGCGGCTGAAGTCGCTGCCGGTGAAGTTGGAGCCCATCATCTCGGCGCCACGTAGATTGGCCCCAACCAAGGTGGCGTTCATGAAGCTGGCGCCGGTGAAGGTGGCGCCCGACAGGTTGCGGCCCGACAGTTCGCAGCGGTTGCACGATCCGCCCAACGACACCGAACGGGCGACGTCGCGGTCCTGCATCGACATCTCGACCCCGGCGAAGGCCGGCGACGCGACGAGCGCCGCGCCCAGGGCCAGCAGGGCCAGGGCGGGTCGGAACCGGATATGTTCAGCGATCTGTTTCACGAGACCTGAATGCCCCGAAACCCCTGCCATACCTACTTAAATCGAGGTAACTTCATGAAATCCAGGCAAGGTCCGCGACCCTCAGCAGGCGGGAATGCGAAGCCCACGCGGCAGGACGGTCGACTCGTCGCCGCACGCCTGGTTCAACTGGCCCTGGGTCAGGCCGGTGGCCCGCGTCAGCTGGGCGCCTGACAGATTGGTTCCCGACAAGGTCGCGCCGGCGAAGCTTGCGCCCTCCAGATAGGCGCCCACGAAACTGGCGTTGGTCAGGTTGGCGCGCGAGAAGTTCGAGCCGGAGAAGACCCCGCCATAGGCCTCGACGTCGCGCATGTCGGTGTTGGAAAACCGCGTGCGGTTCATGACGCTCAGGCTCAGGTCCGCCTGACGCAGACGTGCGCCCGACAGGTTCAGGCCCCGCGCCTCCAGCCCCGAGAAGTCCCCCTGGAACAGGTTGCAGCCGGGGCAGGCGGCGCCGCGCTTCACGCTAGCGATCTGGCCCGCGTTCTGGGCCAGGGCGGGCGCGGCGACGGCCAGCAGGGCGGCGATCAGGCCGACGGAAAGTGTGCGTTTCATGGACCGGGCTCCGACGTTTGATCGTCTTGCAGCAAACCCTAGGCCATAACCCTTAACCTACCCCTGATCTCCGCCCTTCAGCGCCGGGGCCGCCCCGCAGGTGTCGCAGACCCAGGCGGCGCCACGCTGCTGCAGGCTGAAATCACCGCAGGCGGGGCAGGCGACGGCCTCGCTGTCAGCCATATGGCGCGGCTCGGGCTCGACCTTCTTGCCGAAGGGCAGGACGACCAGATTGTCGGGCGCGGATCCGCGCGCGAACCCCTTGGAGATGAACCGGGCGGCGGGCACGGCCTCGTTGGCGTCGGGCTTTCCATCACCGAGGCCATCGGCATTGAGATCGTCCGTCCCGGCGTTGGCCAGTTCGTCGCGGTCCAGATAGGAGACGCCCAGCTCGCGGAAGATGTAGTCCAGGATCGAGGTCGCGGACTTGATGGAGTCGTTGCCGGTGACGCGCCCGGCCGGCTCGAACCGGGTGAAGACGAAGGCGTCCACGAACTCGTCCAGCGGCACGCCGTATTGCAGGCCGATGGAGATGGCGATGGCGAAGTTGTTCATCAGGCTGCGGAAGGCGGCGCCTTCCTTGTGCATGTCGATGAAGATTTCGCCCAACTCGCCGTCTTCGTATTCGCCGGTGTGGATATAGACCTTGTGGCCCCCCACGGCGGCCTTCTGGATATAGCCCTTGCGACGGTCGGGCAGTTTGCGACGCGCGCGCTCCCGCTCGATCACGCGTTCGACGACCCGTTCGGCCGGGACCGGGCGAGGGGGTTCGCGCACAGGCTCGGCCCGCGCCGTCTCGATGTTCGGCAAGGACAGCAGCGGACCGGCTGGCGGCGCAGCGCGGGCCAGGCGGATGGCGCGACGACCGTCCAATGCGCCCTGGCTCAGCAGACGCGCGGCCTGGGCCGAGGTGGCGCGCCAGTCCATCGGTTCGACCGCGATATCGGCCAGGTCGCTGAACGGTTCGATGGCGCGCCGCAGGTCGGCTGCGACCGCCGCCGGATCGGCCAGCAGGCCGGCGACGGACGTCGGCGCCTCGTGCCAGTCGCTCAGATCGCCATGACCGAAGACCCAGCGCGTGGCCGCCGTCTCGGCCTCTTCGGACACCCCCAACAGGGTCAGCAGCAAGCCGTCGCCGTCCTCCACACCCAGCACGTCGCGGATGAAGCCGGGGTCCAGCACCGGGGCGGCGAACACCGTGTCGAAATCCTCGGCCCAGGCCAGGGCGTTCTCGATGGCGGCCAGTTCGATGTCGGTAAAGCCCAGCGCGCGCAGCGACGCATGGTCGATGCCCGGCGCCTCGACCAGGGTGCGGCGCCCGAACGTCCACCGCTCCGCCGCCTCCACATCGCCACCTGCCGCCGTCAGCGCCGCCGCCAGGGCAGGGTGCAGCCGGCGACCGATCTCGCCGTCCGCCGTCTGGAACACATCGACCGCCGCGATCCGGCCCAGGCCCAGCCGCAGCCGCGCCTCAGCATCCTCGACGAACAGGCCGATGGCCGAGTGCCGCCGCGCCTTGGGCGCGACCGCCAGGGCTTTCGACGCCACGGCGGCGAGGGGGTCTGTCAGCCCTTTCAACGCATCGCGCCGCGCGGCTTGAGTCTCGGCGGCGGCGCCTTTCAGATCGTCCCAGTCGGGACAGAGACCGCGCACGCTCGCCAACTCGGCCGAGGTATGGGCCGCCGTCGCCGCGACCAGTCCCGCGAACGCCTGCGCCCGAGCCGTGCGATCATTGTCCGCCGCCAGGGCCTCCAGCAACCCGTCCAGCCCAAGGGCCATCACCCCCGGCGTCGCCGCCTGAAGGTCCAGCGCCACGGTCAGCAACCGCGTCAGCTCCGCCAGATCGGCCGCCGCGTCGCCGTCCAGCGCCAGCACGGCGTCCAGGTCGATGACGGCCCGGCTCGCAGACGCCGTCGCGGTCTCAGCATCGCGCGGATCGAAGGCGACGATCAGCCCGCCGTCCAGCGCCGCTTCCGCCGCCAGCAGGGCCTCCGGCGCGCCCGCCGCGATCTGCGTCCGGTCCGCCAGGGCGACCAGGGGCGCGCCCTCGACCATTGGCTCCAGCGCCATGGCGGGCCGTTCGCCATCAACGGCCCTCAGGATGTCGGCGTCGCTGGCTCCGCAACGTCGCGCCAGCGCCGCCGCACGCCCAAGCGCCGGATTGCGAGAGGGATCGCCGCAGTCGCCGCGCGGGCCTTCGCAACGGTCCACCACATCGGCGACCCCCGCCAAGGCCTCGGCCAGCGCCTGCGCCGCCTGCGCTCCCAAGCGTGCTGCGGCCCGCTTGCCGCTGTGCGTCCTCAGACTGGCGCCTGCGCCGGGATCGTTCAGATCGACGACGCCAGCCGCGACCGGCTCCGATCCCGCCGGCGCCGCCAGGCCCAGCTTGAATGCGCCTGAAAGTTCGCTTGCGAACGCGGGGGCCTCGGCTTGGTCGAATACGCCCTCGGCCACGCCCGTCGCCGCCAGCCGCTCGGCCCAGGCGTCGACCCCACCGTTCAGCCAGTCGCCGGACATGGGCGTCGTAAATCCTGCAGCCTCGACCCAGTCCAGCCAGGCCTCGATCTGCGCGTCGGACCAGCCCGCGGGCGCCAGCACTTGCTGCACGCTGGCCGGGCGCTCGACGGCGCGGGTCTCCATCGCGACTCGTTCGGCGCGAACGGCGAAGCCGGATTGAAAGCGCATGGCGGCGTCTCTCCGAAAGGTTCGGCCCAGCCTAGGCGGTCGCGCGTCCCTTCGCCAATACATCTGGTGTGCTCAGGCCATGTTGCCCACAAGATATCGATTCGACCTGACCCTTCTGAACGCTGGACGAAGGGGGCGCGGGTTTCTATGATCCGCACCAGACGCCGCCTCCCTTTTCGGCGAACCCTTACGGTTGGATTCCACGACGTGTTGAGCAAGATTTTCGGCTGGTGGGAGGGCGCCACAATCGGCACCCGCTTCACCATCGCCAAGCGCGGTCGCTTCGTCGGCCAGGACGAGAACGGCAATCGCTATTTCGAGAGCCGCGACAACGTCAGCTACGACGGCCGCAAGCGTCGCTGGGTCATCTATGACGGCTATGCCGAGGCGTCCAAGGTGACGCCCGACTGGCACGGCTGGCTGCACTACACCTTCGACCTGCCGCCGACCGAGCAGCCGCTGCCGCGTCGCGTCTGGGAAAAGGATCACCTGCCCAACATGACCGGCACGCCCCTGGCCTGGCGTCCGCCCGGTTCGCTGGCCAACGAGGCCAAGCGTCCGGCCGCGACCGGCGACTATCAGGCCTGGACGCCCGAGTGAAAGCGCGCCGCATCCTGTTGGGCGCAGCGGCCGTCGTGGGTGTGCTGAGCGCCGGCGCGGTGACCGCCAGCGTGCTTCAGGACGCGCCGCGCGATGCGCGCCCGGTCCAGGATCCGATCGGCGACATCCTGCGCACCACGCCCTCCGTGCCGACCGAGACCCCGCCTGCGGGCGCTCCGGCGCCGCGCTCGCCTGTCGCCGTGACGCCGCCCCCGACCGTCATCATCGCCGAAGACGCTGCGGTCGAGGAAAAGGCCGAACAGGAGGTCGCGGCCGAGAAGCCCGTCGCGACCAAGGCCATCGAACAGCCTGACACCCCGGCGCGGCGCCAGCGTCGCAAGTTCGCGGTCATCCAGGCCATCGACAAGGTCACGGCCGAGTCCATGAAGTTCGAGGTCGAGGTCGGCGGTCGGCCCGTCCGCTTCAACCGCAACCTGATCTTCGCCGCCCGCGCCTGTGAGGTCACGACCCCGGACGAACTGACCGAGGACGCCATCGCCTATATCGACGTGTCGCTTCAGCCGCGCGGCCAGCAGGCCTCGCCGCGCCAGATCTTCCGCGGCTGGATGTTCGCCTCGTCGCCCTCCGTCAGCGGGATCCAGAACCCCTATTACGACGCCTGGATCGTGGGCTGTAAGAACTGACCTTTCACGCCGCGAGGAGGCTGAGGATGGATCGCGATAAGCCGCTCAAGAAAAGCGAAACGGTCGAGATCCGACTGCCCCACGCGACCAAGAGCGCCTTCATGGCCCGCTGCCGCGCCGAGGGCCGCACCGCCAGCGACGCCATCCGCCGCTTCATCGACGCCGAACTGAGCCAGACATCGACGACGCGACGCGCACCCCGCTTGGGCTGGCGTCCGCTGCTGGCCGCCGCCGTCGCGGGCCTCGCCCTGGGCGCCGTCGCCGCGCCGTCGTTGGCGCAATCTTCGCCGCCTACCCGCGCCGCCTTTGATCGGATGGACCGCAACCACGACGGCATCGTCAGCTTCGACGAATACCGCGTGCGCTAGCGGATGCGGACCAAGAACCTGTCCCACTGAAGGTTCAGCCAGGTCCAGGGCTTGAACAGGCCCGCGCCCGGCTTCCACGACGCCAACACGATCTCGGCCCGACCCATGATGTTCTCGGCGGGCAGCAGGCCCACCCCGACCTCAGGCGGCCAGCGGCTGTCCAGCGAGTTGTCGCGGTTGTCGCCCATCATCAGATACTGGCCCGAAGGCACGCGGCGCAGGGGTGTGTCGTCGCCCGGCAGGTCCGGCCCGCCGTCATAGGTCACATAGGTCCGCCCGTAGGCCAGGGTCTCGCGCACCTGCTGCACCCAGCGCTGGGGCGCGTCATGATCGGCGACGACATTAAGCCGGGTCTGGCGCACCGCATCGCCGTTGACGAAGACCATGCCGCCGCGCACTTGAACCGTGTCGCCGGGCAGGCCCACCACCCGCTTGATCCAGGTCTGTTTCGGATCGCGCGGCAGGCGGAACACCACCACGTCCCCGCGCCGGGGCTCGCGCTCCATGACCCGGCCCGGCGTCATGGGCGGGCTGAACGGCAGCGACGCCGTGCTCCAGCCATAAGCGTATTTCGACACCACAATGTAGTCGCCGGTCACCAGCCCCGGCTCCATCGACGACGACGGAATGGTGAAGGGCTGGAACAGCAGGATGCGGAGCGCCGTCGCCAGGATCAAGGCGGCGACCAGCGTCACGGCGATCTCTCGCATCTCGCTCAGGACGGTCGAGCGGGGCGGGGCTTGGGGTGGGGTCTGGGTCATGCCGCCATTGACCGCCAGACCCGGCGCCAACGCCAATCCGAACCTGTCGGGACAGGCCCAATATCGTGTCCGGACAGATCAGGCGGAGGCCATTATGCCGTGGCCAGGGCCACCGCCTCGACGCCGGTCAGGGCCCCGCTCAAAGCCGCTTGATCCGGCCTGATCGTCAGCGCCGGCGACAGCCGGTCAAGATAGGCCGCCTGCGGCGTCTCCACCGCGCCGAACTGGCTCAGATGCTCCGTCAGGAACTGCGCGTCCAACAGCGTCCAGCCGCCCTTGCGCAACCGCGCGACCAGATGCACCAACGCCACCTTGGACGCGTCCCGCTCGCGGCTGAACATGCTCTCGCCGAAGAAGGCCCCGCCCAGCGACACCCCATACAGGCCGCCCACCAGCCGCTCGTCTCGCCAGCATTCGATGGAGTGGACGAAACCCATGGCGAACAGGGCCGCGTACAGCCGCCGGATCGGCCCATTGATCCAGGTGTCCTCGCGATCCGGCCCTTGCGCCGCCGCACAGCCGTCCAGCACCGCCTCGAAGGCGGTATCGACCCGCACCTCGAACGGCTCGCCCCGCACGGTGCGACGCAGGCGCGACGGGATGTGGAAGGCGTCCAGGGGCACGACGCCGCGCTGTTTCGGCTCGATGATGAAGACGCGTGGATCGTCACGCGCCTCGGCCATCGGAAACACGCCCCGGGCGTAACAGGCCAGCAGGTCCTCGGGGCCGAAACCGCCGAAAGGCCCGCTGGCGCTGAAATCGGGGTCTGTCAGGCGTCGCCCTTCTGACGGGCGGCCCACTTCTCCAGCCAATGGATGTCGTAATCGCCCGACAGGATGTCGGGCTCCTGCAACAGCTTTTGGAACAGGGGGATGGTGGTGTCGACGCCGCCGATGACGATCTCGTTCAGCGACCGCTTCAGGCGGGCGATGGCCTCCTCGCGGTCGCGGCCATGGACGATCAGCTTGCCGATCAGGCTGTCGTAATAGGGCGGGATCGAATAGCCGGCGTAGATGGCGCTATCCAGACGCACGCCCAGGCCTCCGGGGGCGTGGAAGTCGGTGATCTTGCCAGGCGACGGGGTGAAGGTCTCGGGGTTCTCGGCGTTGATCCGCACCTCGATGGCGTGGCCCTGGAACTTGATGTCTTCTTGCGTGAACGACAGCGGCAGGCCGGCGGCGATGCGCACCTGTTCGCGCACCAGGTCGACGCCGGTGATCATTTCGGTCACCGGGTGTTCGACCTGCAGGCGGGTGTTCATCTCGATGAAGAAGAACTCGCCGTCCTCCCACAGGAACTCGATGGTGCCGACGCCCAGATAGCCGATGGCGGCGATGGCCTTGTTGACCGTCTCGCCGATCTGCTTGCGACCCTCGGCCGACAGGGCGGGCGAGGGGGCCTCTTCCAGCACCTTCTGGTGACGACGTTGCAGCGAGCAGTCGCGCTCGCCCAGGTGAACGACATTGCCGTGGCTGTCGGCGATGACCTGGATCTCGATGTGGCGCGGCTTCTGGAGATAGCGCTCCATATAGACGGCGCCGTTGCCGAAGGCGGCCTTGGCCTCGGACTGGGCGGTCTGGACCGCCTCGACCAGGTCGTCAGGCGTCAGAGCGACCTTCATGCCGCGTCCGCCGCCGCCCGCCGCCGCCTTGACGATCAGGGGGAAGCCGATGGCCTTGGACGCCTCGATCGCGGCCTCGACGGTCTCGACCTCGCCCTTGGAGCCGGGGACAACGGGGATGCCGGCGTCCATGACGGTCTGCTTGGCGCTGATCTTGTCGCCCATGACCCGGATATGCTCGGGCTTGGGACCGATGAAGGTCATGCCATGGGCTTCGACGATCTCGGCGAAACGGGCGTTTTCCGACAGGAAGCCATAGCCGGGATGGATCGCCTGGGCGCCGGTGATCTCGGCCGCCGCGATGATCGACGGGATGTTCAGATACGACTTGGCGGCCGAGGCGGGGCCGATGCAGACGCTTTCGTCGGCCAGCCGCACCCACATGGCGCCGCGGTCGGCTTCGGAGTGAACGGCGACGGTGGAGATGCCCATCTCCTTGCACGCCCGGTGGATGCGCAGCGCGATCTCGCCGCGGTTGGCGATCAGGACCTTGGTGAACACGGCTTAGGCTTCCAGCAGGACGAGGGGTTCGCCGAACTCGACCGGTTGGGCGTCGCCGACCAGGATGTCCGCCACGACGCCGTCGCGCGGGGCCTGGATCGGGTTCATTGTCTTCATGGCCTCGACGATCAGCAGGGTCTGGCCCTTCTTGACCGTGTCGCCCTTTTTGATGAAGGCGGGCGCTTCCGGCGAGGCCTGCAGATAGGCGGTGCCGACCATCGGCGACTTCACCTCTTCGCCGGCGCGGGCGACGATGGTCGCTGGATCGGACGGCATGGAGGGCGGAGCGGCGGCGGCGGGCGCAGCAGCCGCGACCGGGGCGGCCGCATAGGCGACGGGGGCGGCGTTGACCGTGATCTCGCGTGCGACGCGGATGCGCAGATCGCCGCGCTCGACTTCGACTTCCGTCAGGTCGGTCTCGTTCAGGATGTCGGCCAGCTGGCGAACCAGGGCGGCGTCGATTTCGGCGTGTTTCTTGTCATCGGCCATTGGATTTGCGCCTTGTCTTTCGTGGTCTTGAGTAAACGGGACGGGCCTCAGCCGCGTTCCCGCACCTTGGTGAGAGCCGCCTGGACGGCCAGTTCATAGCCGACCGCGCCGAAGCCGGCGATGACGCCGGTCGCCGCGGAAGACACATAGGAGTGATGGCGAAACGCCTCGCGCGCCGCCGGATTGGACAGATGCAGCTCGACCACGGGGATCGACAGCGTCTTCAGCGCATCGTGCAACGCCACTGACGTGTGCCCATAGGCGGCCGGATTGATGATCAGGGCGTCCACGCCTTCGCGCGCCTCTTGAATCCAGTCCACCAGCACGCCCTCGTGGTTGGTCTGGCGGAACACGATGGTCGCGCCCTCGGCCGCCTTGACGCAGCGCTGTTCGATGTCCGCCAAGGTGTCGCGGCCATAGATTTCCGGTTCCCGAACCCCAAGCAGGTTCAGGTTTGGACCGTTCAGCACATGAATGACGGGCGTGTCGGACATGGGGCGAAGAAAATCGTTTCCGGGAATCGCACTGGCGAGATTCAGCACAAGAGGGGCCTTTTAGCCGACGCGGGGCCTGGGTCAAACGGTCGCCGCATCGAACCTTACGCAAGGTCAGTCATCGTGGATGGCGCAAATTTCGCATTCCTCGTCTCATTCGTCCCTGGTCGGGACAGGGCTGAAGGAGCGCGGAGGATGCGCCAGGACGCCAAGATCGTGATCAGATCCGTCGTTGCGGCCTTCGCCGCCGTGGCCGTGGCGATCGGCGCCTTTCTGTTCGAGGCCGGCTGAGGCCGTACGCCGTCTGGCGTCGCGTGGCGCCAGCCTCTATCTGAGGTCCGCCTCTTAGCGCCCGGAGACCAGACGCGTGCACCAGATCCATCTCAACGGCGAACCCCGCCAGGTCCAGGCCGCCACCATTCTGGCTCTGGTCGAGGAACTGTCGCTGGACCCCCGCAAGGTCGCCGTCGAACGCAATCTTGAGATCGTCCCCAAGTCCCTGCACGCCGCCACCCCCGTGGCTCAGGGCGACCGCATCGAACTGGTTCAGTTCGTCGGCGGCGGCTGATCGCGATCAAATCCCGCTACGACGGCTTTCCCTGACGCCCTGGGGGGACTAGGTCAGCCCCATGACCGATACAGCCTCCGAAACTTGGTCCGTCGCCGGCCGCACCTTCAACTCGCGCCTGATCGTCGGCACCGGCAAATACGTCGACTACGCCCAGAACGCAGCGGCGGCCGAGGCAGCGGGCGCCGAGATCGTCACCGTGGCCGTGCGCCGGGTGAATCTGACCGATCCGAACCAGCCGATGCTGGTCGATTATGTGAAGCCGGATCGCTTCACCTTCCTGCCCAACACCGCCGGCTGTTTCACCGGCGAGGACGCGGTCCGCACCTTGCGCCTGGCGCGCGAGGCGGGCGGTTGGAGCCTGGTCAAGCTGGAGGTGCTGTCCAACACGGCCCACCTCTATCCCGACATGATCGAGACGCTGCGGGCGCTGGACCTGCTGATCAAGGACGGGTTCGATGTCATGGTCTATTGCACCGACGACGTTGTGATGGCCAAGCGGCTGGAAGACGCCGGCGCCGCCGCCATCATGCCCGCCGCCGCCCCCATTGGCTCAGGCCTGGGCATCCAGAACCCCATCAACGTCCGCCTGATCGTCGAACAGGCCAAGGTGCCGGTCCTAGTCGACGCCGGCGTCGGCACGGCCTCGGACGCGACCCTGGCGATGGAGCTTGGCTGCGACGCCGTCCTGATGAACACCGCCATCGCCGGCGCCAAGGACCCCATCCGCATGGCCCGCGCCATGAAACACGCCGTCATCGCCGGCCGCGACGCCTATCTGGCCGGGCGGATGCCGAAACGGATGTATGCCGACCCATCGTCGCCGCTGGCGGGACTGATCTGACAATCGTCTCCTCCCCACATCGTGGGGAGGGGGACCGCGAAGCGGTGGAGGGGCTCTCGAAGTCCCACAGGCGGCTGCGATGTGTCGCAGGGCCCCTCCGTCACGGCGCTGAAGAAGCGCCGCGCCACCTCCCCATGAAATGGGGAGGAGACGATGCTGAGCCATCACAATGCCGCTGGCCCATTCGCAGCGAATCCAATCGCTTGCCGAATTATGTCCCCCTTCTCCTGCCCACGGTGTCAAACCGCCGCATAATACACCCGTCCCGTCGCATGGAGGGCTCGCTTGGCCTGCGACCTTGCGGCGGCGGGAGCGGATGGAACGGGAGCGGGTCTGAAACGGCTCGCGCTGACATCGACTCATGGAGCGGTGTCGAAGGGTCGAGGGGGATACTCGATCGCACTCGGGACGGGGTTTCGCAGACCCCGCCGACCCGTCGCAGGCTTATGGGGTTAGGCGATAAGACCGCCACCGCTCGACGCCCCGAGCTTGCAGGCCAACCAACCGCGCGGAGCGTCATACCCTTCGTCGAAACGGTACTTACAAACTCACACTCCGGGCGAAGGCCCGGCGCTCCGCCCAGCCCTCCATAAACTTCGCAGCGAAAGCGCGAGGCTGATCACCCCTGTCCGGAGACCCGCATGGCCCACCCCAAACCCCGTCGTCCAAAGCCTGGTCGCGGCTTGCCGCCACCCCACAAGCCGACCCCCGAAGAGGAGGCCGAGATTGAGCGACTCATCGCGGAAATCGAAATCGAACACATCCGGCTGGACGCCATCCTGATCGAGAAGCAGGCCGAGGCCGCAGAACGCGCGCGCATCAAGGCCTTGATGCGCAAGGCCGAGGCGCAGGACGCAAGCGACCTTGCCGACAGCCCTCCAGACGAACAACCCGCCGTCGCGGTCGAAGCGCCGAGACTCGTCAGAGACCTCTGGTTCTAATCGTCCAGCAAGGCTTGCAGCAGCGGATGAGCCAGGACCGGTGCCGCGAGACGCACCACGGCCTGGGGGTCTTCCAAGCGCACGGCGGCCGTGGCGTCGGCGACGATGAAGTCGGCGTGGGTGCGTGACGGTTCGGTCAGGCGCTCGTGGCCCGGCCGCACGGTGGCCAGATATTGCGCCACGACCGAATCCGCCGATCGGCCCCGCTCGGTCTGGTCGCGCAGCAGGCGGCGGATGAAGCGGATGTCGGACGGGGTGTCCACGAAGACCCGGATGTCGAACAGGGCGGTCAGGTCGGGGGTGCAGAGCACGTGGGTGCCCTCGACGATCACCACCTCGGCCGCCGCGATCGGTTCGCCGCCCGGTTCGCGCCCATGGTGGATGAAGGAATAGACCGGGGCCGTCACCGCGCGCCCGGCCTTCAGTTCCTTCAGGTCCGCGATCATCAGGTCGTGATCGCGCGCCGCCACATCGTCGAAGTCGAAGGTCGCCGCGTCGAAGCCGGGGAGGGAGGCGGCGTCGCGATAATAAGAGTCCTCGCGCACCAGCACCGCCGACCCCTGGGGCAGGGCCGAAACCAACGCCTCCGCCAGGGTGCTCTTGCCGGAGCCGGAGCCCCCCGTGATCGCGATCAATATGGTCATGGGCGGTCTTCTAGTGCGGTCGTGCAGCCGGCGCCACGGGGGACGATCTGTCGCGCCCTGGCCGATCCCCGACTTGACGTTAGGTCACGTTGCTTATCGCCGATCACCAATGTTAGCGTCCGTTCAAGCGTCGGATCAATCAGACGCAACCAAGGAACAGGAAACGACATGCTGGGCTTGATGCAGGACTGGCCGCTGACGGTCGACAAGATCATCGACCACGCCAAACACTGGCACGGCGACCGCGAGGTGGTGACCCGCTCTGTCGAGGGGCCCATCGTCCGCACGACCTATGGCCAGATCCACGAGCGCGCCAAACGCGTGTCCAGCGCCCTGAAGGCCTGGGGCGTCAAGCCGGGCGACCGCGTCGCCACCCTGGCATGGAACACGGCCAACCATATCGAGGCTTGGTACGGCATCATGGGCATCGGCGGGGTATGCCACACCCTGAACCCGCGCCTGTTCCCGGAACAACTGATCTACATCATCAACCACGCCGAAGACCGGATCATCTTCGTCGACCTGACCTTCGTGCCGCTGCTGGAAGCCATCCTGCCGCACATCCCCAAGGTCGAGCGCGTCATCATCATGACCGACGCCGCCCACATGCCGCAGACCAAACTGCCCAAGGCCGAGGCCTATGAGGACGCCATCGCGGGCCAGTCAGCGGACGTCGTCTGGGGCGACTTCGAGGAAAACACCGCCGGCGGCCTCTGCTACACCTCAGGCACGACGGGTAATCCCAAGGGGGTGCTGTATTCGCACCGCTCCAACTTCCTGCACACCTTCATGGCGATGCAGTCCACCGTGGTCGGGGCCAAGACGACCGAGGTCATCCTGCCGGTCGTGCCGATGTTCCACGCCAACGCCTGGGGCATCGCCTTCGTCGGGCCAGCCTCGGGCGCGAAACTGGTGATGCCGGGCGCCAAGATGGACGGCGCCTCGATCTACGAGCTGCTGGAAAGCGAAAAGGTTACCTTCTCGGCCGCCGTGCCGACGGTCTGGCAAGGCCTGCTGGCCCATATGCGCGAGCATGATCTGAAGCTGTCAACCGTGACCCGCGTGCTGATCGGCGGTTCGGCCGTGCCCGAAAGCCTGATCCGCGCCTTCCACGACGACTTCGGCATCGAGGTGCTGCAGGGCTGGGGCATGACCGAGACGTCGCCGATCGGCACCCTGTCCAACATGACGCCGGAACTGGCCCAACTGCCGTTCGAGGAACAACTGGCCTATCGCACCAAACAGGGCACGCCCCCGTTGGGCGTTGAGTTGAAACTGAAGGACGACGCCGGCCAGACCCTGGCGCACGACGGCGCCGCCGTCGGCCACCTGATGGTCAAGGGCCCCACCGTTGCGGCCGCCTATTTCCGGGAAGAGCGCTCCATCATCGATGGCGAAGGCTTCTTCGACACCGGGGACGTGGCCACGGTCGACGACCGGGGCTTCATGCAGATCACCGACAGGTCCAAGGACGTGATCAAGTCGGGCGGCGAGTGGATCAGCTCCATCGAGATCGAGAACATCGCCGTCGGCCATCCCAAGGTCGAACTGGCCGCCGTCATTGGCGCCGCCCACCCCAAATGGGACGAGCGGCCGGTGCTGCTGCTCAAGCTGAGAGACGGCGAGGCCCTGGACAAGCAGGAACATCTCGACTTCCTGACCGGCAAGATCGCCAAATGGTGGATGCCCGACGACGTGGTCGCTGTGGACGACATCCCGCTGGGCGCCACGGGCAAGATCGACAAGAAGCTTCTGCGCGAGCGGATGAAGGACTACCGTCTGCCCACCGCAGCCTGAACCGAACCGGAGCCTGAATGCCGATCAGAAAGCCCGTCCCCGCCGTATTGCCGTGGCTGACGGCGCTCGCGGCGGCGCCGGCGGTGCTGATCGTGGCGGCCATCGCGGCGACGCGATTCGGCGGCGTCGATCTGTCGGTCAGCTACGACCTGCTGACCTGGACGGTGGCGCGTATCCTGGCCTGGGTCGGTCTGGCGGGCGCGCTGGCGGCGGCGGTGCTGGCGCTGCGCGATCTGAAGGGCAGGGGGCTTTATGCGCTGGCGGCCCTGGTCCTGGCCGGCGCGACGGTGGCCGGCTTCGTCTGGCGTCAGAGCCAGGACGCCGCGCCGAACCCGCGTGACGTGACCACCAATGTCGCCGAGCCGCCGGCCTTCTCGCGCGTCGCGGCCCTGCATGCCGGATCGACGGCCGAGACCTGTCCCGACCTGGGCGCCGTCCCGACCCAGGTCCTGGCCCAGCAGGCGACCTCGGCCCTGGTCGACGCCGGCTTCGTCGTCACCCGCGCCACCACCTTCCAGGTCGAGGCCGTGCATGAGGGCGCCTGGTTCGGCTTCGTCAGCGATGCCGTGGTCCGCATCCGACCCGGCCGCACCGACATCCGCGTCGCCGCCCGCGACGGACGCCCCGACGGCGGCGCGACCTGCCGTCTCGCCGCAAAGATCGCCCAAAACCTGGAGGCCGAACGCTAGACCAGCCGGAAACGAGCCGTCAGGTCCGGCTCGATATCGCTTAGGGCCGTCCCGTTCTCGACCAGCTTGATCAGATGGGCCAGCACCGACAGCGACGCCGCCGGCCACAGCCGCTGATCGACGGCGGCGTACATAACCGGCACCATCTCGGCGACCGTCCGATCCCCCGCCGCCAGCCTGTGAACGATCTGCGCTTCCCGCTCCATTCGGTGGGCGCGATACGCCTCCAGAAACGGCCGCACTTGCGTCACCGGCGCCCCGTGCGTCGGCCACAGCATGTCGAAATCCCGCGCAATCACCGCGTCCAGACTGGCCAGATACTGGCGCATATTCCCATCGGGCGGCGCCACGACCGTCGTCGACCAGCCCATGACGTGATCCCCGCAGAACAGGGCGTTCTCCTCGCGCAGGACGAAGGCCATGTGATTTGACGCATGACCCGGCGTGAACATCGCTTCGATCGTCCAGCCGTCGCCCTGGATCAATTCGCAGCCCGTCAGCACGACATCGGGCGCGAACTCCGCATCCTCATCCTCGTCCAGGGCGTCCGACGCATGGGTCTCTCGCATCGGAGGCTGGGCCGCCAAAATCTTTGCCCCAGTCGCCTGCGCAAACGACCTCGCCAGCGGCGCATGATCCCGATGCGTATGCGTCACCAGCACATGGCTGACCCGCCGCCCCTCGACCGCCGCCATCAGCGCCGCCAGGTGCGCCTGATCCAGCGGCCCCGGATCGATCACCGCCACCTCGGCCTCAGCGTCAGGCCGCCCGACGATATAGGTCCCCGTCCCGGTGAAGGTGAACGGCCCCGGATTGTCGGCGATCACGCGCTGGATCAACGGAGACACCTGATCGCGCCGCCCATAGGCGAAGTCGAACGCCCGAACGAAAGGGATCATCGCCAGGGCTCCATCTGGCGCAGAGCTTGCGTTAACGCGTCGGTAATCATGCTTGGAGCGCCCGCCATGGCCCGTTCGATCGCCTACGCTGTATCAAATCGGCTCCCGCTCGTCGCGACCGCCTTCCTCTGTCTCGTCGCGGTGCAACTGATCGCCGCCTCCTGCACCCCAGAACCCGCGCCCTATGCGGCGCGAGCGACGATCCAGCGCTGATCGGCGCTATTCCCGACGGACGCGGAAGGGCGGGTCGTTCGCCACCTTCATCATATAACTTCCCAGCGCCGCCCGGCGCACCGTCACCGGATACTGACGGCTGGCTGAGAACAGCACTTCCACGCCATCCGTCTTTCGCCACACAGATCCGTCGTCCAGCGTGATCGACCACTCGCCCCTGCCCAGGTTTCTCGCCGATGTCATAGTCGCGGAGATGGATTGCAGGTTTTCTGCCCGACCCGAATTCTCGAAAGGGTTCAGCGCCGACACGTTGAAACCGAACAACCGCCGCTGATTCTGCTCCACATCCTGGCGACTGACGACAGCAACCTCTCCAGCGGCGGCCAATCGGGTGGCGGCGGCGTCGAAGCACGCCAATCGTGCAACATCGGCCTCAATCGCACGGCAGCGAGTGACCGTGCCGATAAGGTCGTTTCCGGCAGGCGCGTTATTTTGTCGCGCTTCAGCATGGCTAGCGATCAAACTCGTCGCCATTGCCGCCATAACCGCGATTTTTGATCCGGTTTCCCGTCTAATATGGGTCATTACATTCTCGTTAAATAGGCCCTTCGGCCAAGTATATCATTAGAAATCAAGGCGCGCCCGATGTCTCTGTGGCGACCGTGGTGTGTCGTCTTTGCGACAGGCGTGTCTCCAATGTGTTCAAGCGTCGCCTTCTCGCTGGACTTAGCAGGGTCGTTGGTATGCTCTCCCGTCCAACCGATCGCGTGGTCGGCAAACGGCTATTGATTGAGCGGTTCGTTTCTTAACGACTTTGGCTCTTCCCGGGAGAACAAGCCTTGAACACCAACAGATATCGTCGCGGCCTTCTGGCGACCACGATCATCGGCGGCGCCGCTCTGGCGATGGCCGCCACGCCCTCGTTCGCACAGTCGACTGACGACCAGGCGACCGACGTCGGCGAGATCGTCGTCACCGGTTCGCGCATCGCCCGTCAGGACTATCGTTCGACCAGCCCGATCGTCACCGTCACCGCCCAGGACTTCCAGGCGACCGGCGCCGTCACCATCGACAGCCTGATTAACGACCTGCCGCAGTTCACGCCGTCGATCTCCTCCACCTCGAACAACCCGTCGAACGGCGGCCAGGCTAACATCAACCTGCGCAACCTGGGTTCCAACCGTACGCTGGTCCTGATGAACGGCCGTCGCGTCGTTCCGTCGAACTCGGACGGCTCGGTCGACGTCAACCTGATCCCTACCGCTCTGATCAAGAACATCGAAGTCATCTCAGGCGGCGCCTCTGCCGCTTACGGCTCGGACGCCCTGGCTGGCGTCGCCAACTTCATCCTCGACGAGAACTTCTCGGGCGTTCAATTCGACGCTCAATACGGTGAAACCGACCGTAGCGATGGCAAGACCGAAAGCTATTCGGTCACCGTCGGCGGCAACTTCGACGACGACCGCGGCAACATGGTGCTGTCGCTGGGCCGTTCGACCCGCGATGTCATCTATAACGCCGCTCGTGAGTTCTCCGCTGTCTCGGGTCCGTCGGGCACGTCGCCGCTGGGTTCGACCATCTTCGACAGCACCAACCTACCAAGTGCGGCTGCTGTCGCGGCTTACTTTAACAGCCCCGGCCTGCCGGAAACCGGTGCCTTCGGTTTCAACGATGACGGTTCGCTGTTCTCTTATACCGGCAAGCTGAACGTTAAGAATCCGGCTGGTGCTGGTCCCGAGTACACCGCGCCGGGCGCGGATTACACGTTCAACACGGGCCCGCTGAACTATCTACAGTTGCCGATCGAGCGTTACAATGTTTATGGCGGCGGTCGCTACAAGATCAACGACAATGCCGAAGTTTACGCGAATGCGCTGTTCACACAGTACATCGCCGACACGGAACTGGCGGCTAGCCCTGCAGCCTCCGGTACTGGCTTCCGCGTTCCTGCGACGAACCCGTTCATCACGCCTGACTTGCGCGCTCTCTTGAACACGCGCGCCAATCCGAACGGTTCGTTCGCCCTCAACAAGCGGTTCACTTCGCTTGGCGGTCGTCACTCGACGGAAGAATACAACATCTACCAGATCACGGCGGGTGTTCGCGGCCGTGTGCCGCAGAGCGAGTGGACCTATGACGTCTATGGCTCGTACGGTCGTGTTTCGAACACGACGACGCAAACCGGCAACGCCTCGCGTTCATCGGTCCAACGTCTGCTGGACGATCCGTTCGGTGGAGCGGGTGGCGTGGTTAACGGTGTCACTGTTGCGCCGATCTGCTCCGGTGGCTTCGACTTCTACGGTGTGACTAACCTCTCGGCTGAGTGCGTCAGCTACATCGGACGTTCGGCTCGTAACTCGACGGTTACGGAACAGCGTGTCATCGAAGCCTCGCTGCAGGGCAAGGCGTTTGACTTGCCCGCTGGTGAAGTTCGCGTCGCTCTGGGCGCTCAATATCGTCAGGACGACTTCGCTTTCGGCGCCGATTCCTCTCTGGCTCAACAAAACGCAGTCACGCCTCACCTGGGCGCCAACGGTCAACCTGACGGCGGCAACATCGGTGGTTCGGAAATCGCGGGCTTCAACCCGACGCCTTCGTTGAGCGGCGGAACGAACTCGAAGGAACTGTTCATCGAAGCCCTGGTCCCGCTACTTTCGGACCTGCCTTTCGTTGAACAGCTCGACCTGAACCTTGGCTATCGCTACGCCGACTACAGCACCGCTGGCGGCACCCAAGCCTATCGTGCTGAACTCGATTGGACGGTCGCTGGCGGCTTGCGCGCTCGCGGTGGTTACAGCCGATCGGTTCGTGCACCCTCGATTGGTGAACTGTTCGCCACACCTAGCACCGACTTCCCGAGCATCGGCAGACCTTCGGCAACCGGAACGGGTGGCGATCCTTGCGATATCCGCAGCAGCTTCCGACAGGCTTCAAACCCTGCCGCTGCTGCGGTTCGGCAACTCTGCCTGACCCAAGGCATCTCTCCTATAGCGATCGACCGCTATACCTATGCGAACAACCAGGTCGAAAGCCGTACAGGCGGTAACCCGGATCTGACTGAAGAAACCTCCGACAGCTGGTCGATGGGACTGGTCTATCAGTCGCAGTTCGCTTCGCCTTGGCTGTCGGGCTTCTCGGCTTCGATCGATTACTACAACATCGAGATCACCGATGCGATCGGGTCGATCAATGCCGCCGATGCTCTCACGGGTTGCTTCAACGTGACGGGCGAAAACCCGACGCTTGCCGCATCTAACTTCTATTGCCAACTGCTTCGCCGGGATCCGCTGTCCGGCAACATTGTCGGCGCAATCGAAAACCAGGCCAACCTCGGCATGGTCAAAACTTCGGGTATCGATCTGCAAGCTGACTGGGCGTTCAATATCGCCGACATCGGCGGTGGTGATTGGGGTCGTCTGAAGTTCAACACCGTCGTCAGCTGGCTTGAGAACTACGAAGACAACGTCATTGAGGGTGGTATCTTTACCGACCGTACGGGCACGATCGACAGCGACTTCGGTAAAACCTTCCCAGAATGGAAGGCGCTGAGCTCTGTCACCTGGGCCAGTGGTCCGTTCTCGGTCGGCGCACGTTGGCGTCGGGTCGGCGAAATCACGGTGGCAAATACCACCGAGGTTCTGCCTTCGATCGACTACTTCGATCTGAACGGTTCTTGGTCGGTGAACGACACCGTCGCCTTGCGCGCCGGCGTCAACAACCTGACCGACGAACAACCCAACGTCTTCGATCCGGGCGTTCAGGCCAACACCGACCCGTCCACCTATGATGTGCTGGGTCGCCGTTACTACGTCGGTCTGACCGCCAAGTTCTAAGGCCGGTCAACGACACGAGACTGAGGCGGCGGAGCAACGCTCCGCCGCCTTTTTCGTTTAAGCGCCGCCGTAGAAAAACCATCGGGGCGAGCGAGCGTTAATGAACGCCGCCCGTTCGCGGCGCTCCTGAAGGAAGACCATGCTCAAACTCCTCGTTCCCGGTATCTCGGCCCTGTCGCTGCTGGCCGCAGGCTCTGTCGTCGCTCAAACCCAGGACGGTCCGATCGTCACGGGCAATCGTTCGGGCGAAACCGCCGACGCGCTGAAGACCCGCGAGGCCATCGCCTATGCGCGGCCTCTGCCGCGTGGGGCGCCCAGCGCCGACTATCCGCTGGTGGCGTGGTGCGACGCCTTGGTGACGGGTCATGCGGATCTGGGCGACACGCTGCCGACCAAGGCGCCCGAGGACGTGGAACTGGTGCGTCTGGGCCGGCTCGAAGCCCAGGATTTCCGCAGCGCTCTGGCCGTTGCAACGCCGCGTCAGTCGGCAGCTTCCAAGGGCGAGGCCGAACAGGCCGTCGCTGGCGTCAAGGCCCAGTGGGCGACGCTTATGAGCAACCCCGACGCCGAAGCGCGCAGCCAGTCGTTCGGCCTGTTCTTCGGTCTGCCCGGCCGTTGCGAACATGCTGCACGGCGTATCCGCAACAATGTCACGGCACCGCCTGCGACGCTGGAGAGCGTCGGCATCAACTAGTCGGCGTTCACGCGCTCTGTGTCACCAAAAACGGCGGCTTGAGCTTGGGCTCAGGCCGCCGTCTCGCGTTTGGCGGCATAGGGATCGTAGTTGAGGATGGGGGCCAGCCAGCGTTCGGCGGTCGCCACGTCCCAGCCCTTGCGGCGGGCATAGTCTTCGACCTGGTCCAGATCGATCTTGCCGACGCCGAAATAGTGGCTGCCCGGATGGCCGAAATAGAGGCCCGAGACCGAGGCCGGGGGCGTCATGGCGTAGCTCTCGGTCAGGGCCATGCCGGCGTTGTCCTCGGCCTGGAGCAGGCGGAACAGGGTGGCCTTTTCCGTGTGGTCGGGCTGGGCCGGATAGCCGGGGGCGGGGCGGATGCCCTGGTATTGTTCGGCGATCAGTTCATCGACATTGGCCGTCTCGTCGGCGGCATAGCCCCACAGCTGAGTGCGGACTTCCTTGTGCAGCCGCTCGGCGAAAGCCTCGGCCAAGCGGTCGGCCAGGGCGGTGGCGAGGATGGCGGAATAGTCGTCGCCGGCGTCCTTGAACCGTTTGGCGATCTCCAGTTCGCCATGACCAGCGGTGACCGCAAACGCGCCGATATAGTCCTCGCCTTCTTCAGCGATGAAGTCGGACAGGGCCAGGTTGGGCTTGCCGTTCGATTTCTTGATCTGCTGGCGCAGGGTGTAGAAACGGGCGATTTCCGTGTCCCGGTTCTCGTCGGCATAGACCACGACATCGTCGCCGTCGGCCCGGGCGGGCCAGAAGCCGACGACACCCTTGGCCGTGAACCACTTCTCGTCGATGATCCGTTTCAGCATGACCTTTGCGTCCTCGAACAGATCGCGCGCGGCCTCGCCGACGATCTCGTCTTCCAGGATCAGCGGATAACGGCCGATCAGCTCCCAACTGGCGAAGAAGGGCGTCCAGTCGATGTGGTCGGCCAGGTCCTGAAGGTCCCAGGCGTCGAACGCCTTCACGCCGATGAAGGCCGGCTTGCCCGGCATGGGCTGGGCGGGGTCGATGCGGAAGCGGTTGTCGCGCGCCTGTTTGATCGAGGCGCGGGCCTTCACCTCCTGGCCACGGGCGTATTGCTCGCGGATGCGGATATATTCGTCGCGGGTGGCGGCCTCGTTCTTTGTGCGTTCGGTCTTGGACAGCAGGCCCGAGACCACGCTGACGGCGCGTGAGGCGTCAACGACATAGGTGGTCGAACCGCGGCGGTAAGCCGGTTCGATCTTGACCGCCGTATGGGTCCGACTGGTGGTGGCGCCCCCGATGAGCAAGGGAATGTCGAAGCCGCGCCGCTCCATCTCGGCTCCAACGAAGACCATCTCGTCCAGGGACGGGGTGATCAGGCCGGAAAGGCCGATAATATCGACATTGTGCTCGACGGCGGCGTCCAGAATCCGGTCGGCCGGGACCATGACGCCCAGGTCGATGACCTCGTAATTATTGCACTGAAGTACGACGCCGACGATGTTCTTGCCGATGTCGTGGACGTCGCCTTTCACGGTCGCCATCAGGATCCGGCCCGCCTGTTCGCGCGGCTTGCCGGCCTTTTCGGCCTCCATGAAGGGGTTCAGCCAGGCGACCGCCTGCTTCATCACGCGTGCGGATTTCACCACCTGCGGCAGGAACATCTTGCCCGAGCCGAACAGGTCGCCTACGACGTTCATCCCGTCCATCAGCGGACCCTCGATGACGTGCAGCGGTCGGTCGAAAGACAGGCGCGCCTCTTCGGTGTCTGCGTCGATGAACTCGGTGATGCCGTTGACCAGGGCGTGTTCGATCCGCTTGCCGACCGGCTGTTCGCGCCATTTCAAATCGACGACGCGGGCCTGACCCTTCTCGCCCTTGTAGCGGGGGGCCATGTCCACCAGCCGCTCGGTGTTCGAGACATTGGTCCGTTGCGGCCGGTTCAGGATCACATCCTCGACCGCCTCGCGCAGTTCGGCGTCGATGTCGTCATAGACGGGCAGGTCGCCGGCATTGACGATGCCCATGTCCATGCCCGCCGCGATGGCGTGATACAGAAAGACGCTGTGGATCGCCCGGCGCACCGGCTCGTTGCCGCGGAAGCTGAACGAGACGTTGGACACCCCGCCCGAGATGCGGGCGTAGGGCAGGGTGCGCTTGATCTCGCGTGTGCCCTCGATAAAATCGACGGCGTAGTTGTCGTGCTCCTCGATCCCCGTCGCCACGGCGAAGATGTTGGGATCGAAGATGATGTCCTCGGGCGGGAAACCGACTTCGTTGACCAGGATATTGTAGGCGCGGGTGCAGATCTCGATCTTGCGGGCGGCGGTGTCGGCCTGGCCCACTTCGTCGAAGGCCATGACCACGACGGCGGCGCCGTAGCGCAGGCATTTGATCGCATGGTCGCGGAAGGCCTGTTCGCCCTCCTTCATGCTGATCGAATTGACGATGGGCTTGCCTTGGACGCACTTCAGCCCCGCTTCGATCACCTCCCATTTGGAGCTGTCGATCATCACCGGCACGCGGGCGATGTCGGGCTCGGCCGCGATCAGGTTGAGGAAGGTCCGCATGGCGACGACGCCGTCCAGCAGGCCCTCGTCCATGTTGATGTCGATGATCTGGGCGCCAGCCTCGACCTGCTGGCGGGCGACGTCCAGCGCCGCCGAATAGTCGCCCTCGACCACCAGCTTGCGGAATTTGGCGGAGCCGGTGACGTTGGTCCGTTCGCCGACGTTGATGAAGGTGGGTCTCACGCAAAAACTCCGCTCATCCCGGCGAAAGCCGGGACCCAGTGCTTTTGGGACGCACGGTGCTTAGGATTGAGGGCGATGACATCGCGCTGATGGCTATCGCCCAAGGAACTGGGTCCCGGCTTTCGCCGGGATGAGCGGAAGAGGGCAGCCATCACGCCACCATCTCGAAGGGTTCGAGCCCCGACAGTCGCAGGGCCACCGGCCGTTCCGGAATCGCGCGGGGCTTCAACGGCGCGACCTCTTCGGCGACGTGGCGGATGTGGTCCGGGGTCGTGCCGCAGCAGCCGCCGACGATGTTGACCAAGCCCGACGCCGCCCATTCCTCGATGAAGTGGGCGGTCTCGTGAGGTTCCTCGTCGTACTGGCCCATGGCGTTGGGCAGGCCGGCGTTGGGATAGGCGGCGACCAGGGTGTCGGCGACGCGGCTCAGTTCGGCGATGAAGGGCCGCATCAGGTCGGCGCCCAGGGCGCAGTTGAAGCCGACGGCGAACGGCTTTGCGTGGCGCACGCTGTTCCAGAAGGCCTCGGCCGTCTGGCCAGACAGGGTGCGGCCCGACCGGTCGGTGATGGTGCCGCTGATCCAGATGGGCAGGGCGTCCATGCCCTCGTCTTCCAGGTCCTTGATGGCCTTGATCGCGGCCTTGCAGTTCAGCGTGTCGGTGATGGTTTCGATCAGATAGAGATCGACCCCGCCCTCGTTCAGCGCCTTCACCTGATGGCGATAGGCCTCATAGACCTGATCGAAGGTGACCAGACGCGCGCCGGGGTCGTTCACGTCGGACGACATCGACAGCATCTTGTTCAGCGGGCCGATGGAGCCAGCGGCGAAGCGCGGCTTGTGCGGCTCCTTTTCCGTCCAGCGATCGGCCGAGGCGCGGGCCAGTTTGGCGCCTTCCAGATTGATGTCCCACACCGCCTGGGCGTCCAGGGCGTAGTCTTCCTGAGCGATGGTGGTGCCGGAGAAGGTGTTGGTCTCGCTGATGTCGGCGCCGGCGGCGAAATACTGGTCGTGCAGGTCGGCGATGACGTCGGGACGGGTGATGCAGAGGATGTCGTTGTTCCCCTTCATCTGGTCCTTCTCATTGTAGCCGTTGGCGGCGACGAAGCGATCGGCGCGGAAGTCGGCCTCATCCAGGCCGCGACGCTGGATCATCACGCCCCAGCTGCCGTCTAGGACCAGGATCCGTTCCTTGGCCGCCTGATGCAGGGCGGCGATACGTGCTGTGCGGGTGAGGGGAAAGGTCATTACGCCACGGCCTTGGTTTCACGCACGCCCAGCACCCGACAGATCGCATAGACCAGGTCGGCGCGGTTAAGGGTGTAGAAGTGGAAGTCGGAGAAGCCCTCTTCCTGCAGACGTGCGCAGGTCTCGGCGGCGACCGAGGCGGCCAGCAGCTTGCGGGTCTCGGGATCGTCGTCCAGTCCGTCGAAATGGGCCTTGAGCCAGTCGGGGATGCTGGTCCCGCAGGCGCCGCACATGCGGGTCAGGCCGGCGAAGTTGGACACGGGCATAACGCCGGGGATCAGGGGAATGGTCACCCCCGCCGCCCGCACCCGGTCGCGGAAGCGCAGGAAGGCGTCGATGTCGAAGAAAAACTGGCTGACCGCGCGGGTCGCGCCGGCATCGACCTTGGCCTTCAGGACCTCGATGTCGTGATCGATGGAGGGGCTTTCGGGGTGGCGTTCGGGATAGGCGCCGACCGTGACGTCGAAACCGCCGACGCGGCTGATGGCTTGGGTCAGTTCCGTGGCGTTGGCGTAGCCGTCGGCGCGGGGCTGATAGACGCCGCCGATGCCGGATCCACCGGGCGGGTCGCCACGCAGGGCGACGATGTGATCGACACCAATGGTCTTGTAGCCTGCGATGACTTCATCCACCTCGTCGCGGCTGGCCTCGACGCACGTCAGGTGGGCGGCGGGGCGCAGCGAGGTCTCGGCGATGATGCGCTGCACCGTGCGGTGCGTGCGCTCACGGGTCGAGCCGCCGGCGCCGTAGGTGACGGAGACGAAGGCGGGGTTCAGCGGCTCCAGGCGGCGGATCGCCTTCCACAGATTGGCTTCGGCCTCGTCCGTCTTGGGCGGGAAGAACTCGAACGAGACGCGCACGTCGTCGCGGTTGGATCCGGCGCGGGCCACGGGACCGAGCGGCGACAGCAGCAGGGCGCGGGCGGCAGCTAAGGAGGCCATCAGGCGGTCTTTCTGTCCTGGACGCGGCGTTCCGCCGTCCAGATGGTCACGGTCAGGCCCTCGGCGTCATGCGGCAGGGCGATGGGGGCGGACGGGGTCAGGCCGCCGTCGAGCAGCCAGCCGTTGATCTCGCTATCGGCGAAACCGAGGCGGCGATGCTGGTGCGCCTCGCGCATGTGCTCGAAGTCGTGGGGGGCGAAGTCGATGATGACCAGGCGGCCGCTCGGGCTGACCAGACGAGCGGCCTCGGCGACGGCGGCGGACGGGTCGGACAGATAGTGCAGAACCTGGTGCACGATCACCAGATCGGCGCTGGCGGCGGGTAGGCGGGTGGCGAAGATGTCGCCGTGGCGCAGCTCGACCTTGTCCAACCCGGCCTTGGTGACATTGGTGCGGGCGATGTTGAGCATGTTCTGGCTGAGATCCAGCCCGACCGACATCTTGGCCTTCTTGCCGAACAGGGTCAGCATGCGACCCGAGCCGGTGCCCAGATCGACGACACGTTCGAACGGACCGGGGCCGACGGCCTTTTCCAGGGCGGCCTCGACCGCGGTCTCGCTGACATAGAGCGAGCGCAGGCGATCCCACTGGGGCGCGACCTGTTCGAAATAGCTGACGGCGGCTTCCTCGCGGTCCTTGCGGACCTCATCGAGGCGGCGGTGGTCGGCCTCGCCGGCGTCCTCGGCCAGGATGTCCAGCACGGTGTCGATCAGGCGGCGCGCCTGGGCGTCGTGCGACAGGCGGTAGTAGACGCGGGCGCCGTCAGGAAAGCGTTCGATCAACCCGGCGTCGGTCATCAGCTTCAGATGGCGCGACACGCGCGGCTGGCTCTGGTCCAGGATGCGCGACATCTCCATGACCGAAAGCTCTTCGCCGGCCAGCAGCGACAGGACGCGCAGACGGGTGGGTTCTCCGGCGGCGCGAAGGGCTTCGACAGTCTGATCGGCGGACAGGCTCATGTGTTCATATAAAGATATCCTTATATGATTTGGCAAGTGAAATCGCTTCCCCGACGGGGCTGCGACGGGAATAGTTCGTGCGTGCGTTCAAGGGTTCGCAGCCCTTTTGGAGTGGTCCCATGCGTAACCTGCTGATTGCCGCCTTCGCTCTTGCCGCCGCCGGCCCCGCGCTGGCCCAGAGCGACTTTCCCGAGCCGCCCATACCTCAGATGTCGGGGCCTCCCATGCAAGGGATGCGTCCGCCGGAGCGAGAGAGCCTGGCGCAGATGCAGGCGCGGATGACTCAGATGTTCGACCGGCTGGACGCCAATCACGACGACGTGGTGGATGCGACCGAACTGGCCAATGCGCGGGGCGGTCGGATGCTGGCGCGGATGGATGCGGACGGCGACGGGCGGGTGACGCGCGAGGAGTTCACCGTGGGTCTGGACGCCCAGTTCAAGGCTCTGGACAAGAACGGCGACGGGGTGGTGACGGCCGACGAGCGGCCGCAGCGTCCGCGCTGAGATCAGGCCACGGGTGTCTTCAGCGGTTCGCCCGCGAAATGCGCCTGAAGGTTCTGCATCAGCAGCATCAGCATGCCCTGCACCCCGGCGGTCGTGGCGCCGGCGGTGTGGGGCGTCAGGACGATGTTGGGCACGTCGGACCAGCGGTTGGGGTCGGTCGGCTCCTCGATGAAGACATCCAGCGCAGCCTGGCCCAGGGCGCCCGACTTCAGGGCGGCGATCAAGGCGTCTTCGTCCACGACCTGGCCGCGCGAGACATTGACCAGCAGGCCGTCGGGGCCGAGCGCGTCGAGGATGTCGCGCGAGATCAGGCCGCGATTTGTCTCGTCCGCCTTGCAGGCGACGACCAGGATGTCGCTGGCCTTGGCCAGGGCTTCCAGGCTTTCGGCGCGGGGCCATTCGGCGTCGTGGGGACGCGGCCCCCACCAGCTGACCGCCATACGAAAGGCCTCGGCGCGGTCGGCGACGGCCTTGCCAATATGGCCCAGGCCGACGATGCCCAGTTTCTGGCCGCCGAGCGAGGCGGTGATCGTGCGGGTCTCGGCGGTCCAGCCGCCGGAACGGACCTGACGGTCGCCCGAGGCGATCTGGCGACGAGCGGCCAGGATCAGCCCTAGGGCATGGTCGGCGACATCCTCGTGATTGACGCCGGGGGCATGGGTGACGGGCAGGCCGCGCTCGCGGCACCAGTCGATGTCGATGCCGTCATAGCCAGAAGTGAAACAGGCCAGCAGGTCGAGGTTGGGCAGACGTTCGATCAGCGCCTTGTCCAGCGTCGCCTCGCCGGCGACGACCATGACGCGGATGTCGTGAGCGGCCTCGATCGGCGGACCTTCCCAGAAGCGATAGACGTCGTAGGCGCTCTCAAGAAAGCCCGAGAGCGGGGCGAGATGCCGCTGCATGATGAGGACGGCGGGGCGTTGGGTCATGCAGCGGCTCCTCTTTTCAGGTCAGGCGATCAGCGCCCGAACTTCTGGTGCTGGATGCGTTTGGGGATGATGCTGTCGGCGCCTAGGCGGCGCATCTTGTCCTGTTCGTAGGCTTCGAAGTTGCCTTCGAACCATTCCACGTGACCGTCGCCTTCGAAGGCGAGGATGTGGGTCGCCAGACGGTCAAGGAACCAGCGGTCGTGGGAGATGACCACGGCGCAGCCCGCGAAACCCTCAAGGGCCTCTTCGAGGTTCTGCAGGGTTTCGATGTCCAGGTCGTTGGTTGGTTCATCGAGCAGGATCAGGTTGCCGCCCGAGGCCAGGGTCTTGGCCAGGTGGACGCGGTTGCGCTCACCGCCGGACAGTTGGCCGACCTTCTTCTGCTGGTCGCCGCCCTTGAAGTTGAAACTGCCGACGTAGGCGCGGGTGTTGATCTCGCGCTTGCCGACCATCATCACTTCGGTGCCGCCCGAGATGGCCTGCCAAATGGTCTCGTCCGGCTTCAGATCGTCGCGGGATTGGTCAACATAGGCCAGCTTGACCGTTTCGCCGACCTTGACGGTGCCGCCGTCGGGCGTTTCCTGGCCGGTGATCAGCTTGAACATGGTCGACTTGCCGGCGCCGTTGGGGCCGATGACGCCGACGATGCCGTTGGGCGGCAGCTTGAAGGTCAGGTTGTCGAACAGGGTCTTGTCGCCATAGGACTTTTGCAGACCCTCGACTTCCAGAACGACATTGCCCAGGCGCGGGCCAGGCGGGATCTGGATGTGGGCGTGGGTCTGGGCGCCGCGCATCGATTCCTGCTCGTCCACCATCCGTTCGTAGGCGGCCAGACGGGCCTTGGACTTGGCCTGACGAGCCTTGGCGCCGGAACGGACCCAGTCCAGTTCGCGGCTGAGGGCGCGCTGGCGGGCTTCGGATTCCGAGTTTTCCTGAATAACGCGCTTGGTCTTGGCTTCCAGCCACGAGGAATAGTTGCCCTCGTGCGGGTGGCCCTTGCCGCGGTCCAGTTCCAGCGTCCACTTGGTGACGAGATCCAGGAAGTAGCGGTCGTGGGTCACCAGGATGACGCAGCCGGGGAAGTTTTCCAGGTGATGCTGCAGCCAGGCGACGGATTCGGCGTCCAGGTGGTTGGTCGGTTCGTCGAGCAGCAGCATGTCGGGCTTTGATAGCAGCAGGCGGGCCAGGGCCACGCGGCGCTTCTCACCGCCGGACAGGTTGGTGACTTCCCAGTCGTCGTCGGGGCAGCGCAGGGCGCCCATCGCCATTTCGATACGGCTGTCGATGTCCCAGACGTCGCCGGCGTCGATCTTCTCCTGAAGGGCGGTCATCTCCTCCATCAGTTCGTCGGTGTAGTTCTCGCCCAGTTCGGCGGCGACTTCGTTGAAGCGGTTGACCCACTGCTTCTCTTCGCACCAGGATTCGACGTTCTGACGGACGTTGAGGGTGGGATCGAGCTGGGGCTCCTGCTCCAGATAGCCGCGCTTGATGCCGTCGGCGGCCTTGGCTTCTCCGGTGAACTCGTTGTCCAAGCCGGCCATGATCTTCAGCAGGGTGGATTTACCCGAGCCGTTAACGCCGACGACGCCGATCTTGGCGTCGTTGTAGAAGCTGAGCCAGATGTTCTCGAAGATCTTGCGGCCGCCGGGGAAGGTCTTGGTCAGACCCTGCATCTGGAAAATATATTGCTGCGCCATGAGGTGCGGTGCGCCCTTCGGGTTCGTCTGATTGGGGAGTTGGGGCGGATGTAGCGATCCTGAGGCCCGAGAGCAAATAAGGCGGCGCGCAGGGGTTATCAGCCTCGCGCTTTCGCAGCGAAGTTGGTGGAGGGCTGGGCGGAGCGCCGGGCCTTCGCCCGGAGTGTGAGTTTGTAAGTACCGTTTCGACGAAGGGTATGACGCTCCGCGCGGAAGGTTGGCCTGCAAGCTCGGGGCGTCGAGCGGTGGCGGTCTTATCGCCTAACCCCATAAGCCTGCGACGGGTCGGCGGGGTCTGCGAACCCCGTCCCGAGTGCGATCGAGTATCCCCCTCGACCCTCCGGCACCGCTCCATGAGTCGATGTCAGCGCGAGCCGTTTCAGACCCGCTCCCGTTCCATCCGCTCCCGCCGCCGCAAGGTCGCAGGCCAAGCGAGCCCTCCGATGCGACGGGACGGGTGTATTATGCGGCGGTTTGACTCCATGAGCAGGAGAAGGGGGACATAATTTGGCAAGCGGCTGAAAACGCTGGGAATGGACCAGCGTCATTGTGATGGCTCAGCATCGTCTCCTCCCCATTTCATGGGGGAGACGCGGCGCGCCTTCAGCGCCGTGACGGAGGGGCTCTTCACCGCATCGCAGCCGCCTGTGGGACTTCGAGAGCCCCACCACCGCTTCGCGGTCCCCCTCCCCACAAGTGGGGAGGAGATGATGGTTTGGAACGGCGCGAAAGCTTGTCCGTTGGTGAGGCTCACACGCCTTGATCCGGCCCGAAACCGGGTGCGGTATGGCGTCGCTTGAAGCCTGACTTTCTCGGATGACCATGAAGACCCGATCGATCGTGCTCGCCGCCGCCTTCGCCCTGTCGGCGTGCGGCAATCCCAACAGCTCCAAGGCGCAGGAGGGCGAGTTCGCCCAGCCGACGCGCACGGCGCCGTCCGATTCGGCGGGGATGAAGTCCAGCTTTGCGCCGGTCGTGCGGTCCGCCGCGCCCGCCGTGGTCAATATCTCGGCGCGCAGCGTGCAGCGGGTCCAGGCCGATCCTTTCTTCCAGTTCTTCGGCGGCGGCATCCCCCAGGCGCGGGTGGCGGAATCGGTCGGGTCGGGCGTCATCGTCCGCTCGGACGGGATCGTGGTGACCAACAATCACGTCATCCAGGGCGCCCAACAGATCAAGGTCGTGCTGAACGACCGGCGCGAGTTTCCCGCCACCGTCATCCTGGCCGACGAGCGCAGCGACATCGCCGTGCTGAGGCTGGAAAACGTCAGCGACCGCCTGCCGGTCCTGGCCATCGACGATCAGGAAGAGCAGCAGGTCGGCGACCTGGTCCTGGCCATCGGCAATCCGTTCGGCGTGGGCCAGACGGTGACCAACGGTATCATCTCGGCCCTGAACCGGACAGAGACGGGCATTTCCGACAGCGGCTCATTCATCCAGACCGACGCGGCCATCAATCCGGGCAACTCGGGCGGGGCGCTGGTGGACATGGACGGCGACCTGATCGGCATCAACACCGCCATCTTCTCGCGCTCCGGATCCTCGGCCGGGGTCGGGTTCGCCGTGCCGGCCGCCATGGTCAAGCGGGTGGTGGATTCGGCGCTGGGCGGGGCGACGACGGTCGTGCGGCCGTGGCTGGGGGTGAAGGGTGACACCGTTACTGGCGACATCGCCGGCAGCCTGGGCCTGACCCGGCCGCAGGGGTTGGTGGTCACCGATGTCTACGCTAACGGCCCAGCCGCCCGCGCGGGCGTGCGCCAGGGCGACGTGATCACCACCGTCGATGGCCAGGAGATCAACGACCAGGGCGGGCTGAACTACCGCGTCGGCTCGCGCAATCCGAACGACCAGGTCCAGGTCGCCATCCTGCGCGACGGGCGGGCGCAGACATTGACCGCGCGGGTCCAGACCTTGCCGGGCGACGCCGATCCGAAACAGGGCGTCACCATCGCGGCCGGTCCCTTCGCCGGGGCCGAGGTCGTGGCCCTGAACCCGGCCCTGGCCGACCGTCTGGCCGGTGATCCCTTCGCCACGGGCGTCATCGTCACCGGCGTGTCGGGCCGTGGCTATGCGGCGCGCGCAGGCTTCCGCCAGAACGACCTGATCGTCAGCATCAACGGCCGCGCCATCGCCAGCGCCCGCGACGTCGAGGCCGCCAGTTCCGGTCGCGGCCCGTGGGAGGTCGTCGTCAACCGCGGCGGCCGCCAGATCCGCGGCGTGCTGAGATAATTGTCCACGACCGAGTCACAACATAGTCCTCCACAAGCTTGACCGTGTTGGCTGCTCTGTGCGGGATGAGGCCATGAAATATCTATCTTGTGTCATCGCCGCCGCGTTTTTCTGTGCAGCCTGGAGCGCGGGTCATGACGATCCCCTGACGGCTGCGTTGCCCGCAAATCCCGACTGGTTGAAGCCGCAGACGCCGCTGAAGCTGTTTGGGAATACCTATTTTGTGGGGACAGGCGGGATCAGCATCGTCCTGATCGATACGGGGGACGGCCTGATCTTGATCGACGGCGCCTTGCCACAGACGGCGGCAGCGACCGAGGCGAACATCCGTCAGCTGGGTTTTCGGGTTGAGGACATTCGCTACATCCTGAACACCGAAGCCCATTTCGATCATTCGGGCGGTCTGGCGGCGCTGGCGCGCGATAGCGGCGCAGAAGTAATCACCAGTCCGATCGGCGCCGCCGCCCTGAAGGCCGGTCAGGTCGATGCCCATGATCCTCAAGCCAGCAATATTTCCAGATCGCCGCCTGTTCCCAATACCCGAGGGATCGAAGACGGCGGCGCGCTGCGGTTGGGGAATACGGTGGTGACGGCCGTGTTCACGCCTGGTCACACGCCTGGAAGCGTCAGTTGGACATGGCGGTCGTGCGAAGGCGAAACGTGCAGGAATGTGGTCTTTGCGTCCAGCCTGAACGCCGTGGCGAATGGGGGCTTCACCTATACCGGACATCCAGAGGTGACGGCGCAGTTGCGCGCGTCCATCGACCGTGTCGAAGGGCTGACCTGCGACCTGCTGATCTCGGCCCACCCGGACAACTCGGGCGGAGACGTCAAGATCGCGGCGCTTGAAGCCGGGGCGACGCCCAACCCCTTCCTCGCGCCTCGTGCGTGTCAGGCCTATGCCGAGCGGGCGAGGGGGCGACTGCAGGCGAGACTGGACCGGGAAGCTTCGCGCTAACGCGCCTTCGTCGGCCCGCCGATGGACCAGGTGTGGCCGAAGGGGTCGCGGAGTTGGCCGTAGCGGTCGCCCCAGAACTGGTCAGCCATGTCCATGACGGGTTCGGCCCCGCCGACGGTCATGGCGCGGGTCCACCAGGCGTCGGGATCGGCGACCTGGAGGTGGAGCGTGACGCCGGCGGGGCGGACGTCCTGGGCGCCGCTGTATTCCGGGAACTCGTCGTTCAGCATGACGCTGGCGCCGTTGATCTTCAGGTGGGCGTGGATCAGGCGTTCGCCGTCGTCGGCGACATTGCGGGCCAGCACCTCGGCCCCGAACGCGATGATGTAGAAGTCCACCGCCGCCGAGGCGCCGCGCGACGGGATCGTCAGGTGGGGCGTCAGGCCCGAGGTCGGGCCTTGATGCGGATTGGCGTCGGTCATGAAGGCGGTCTCCGTGGCAGGTCGGCATAGTAACGCGTGAAAAGCCTTTGGCGAACGACTACATAGGTCGCACACATGAGCGACCTGTTCGAAGCCTCCGGCATTCTGCCCCCCGACGCCCCTCTGGCCGATCGCCTGCGCCCACGCACGCTGGACGAGGTGGTGGGGCAGGACCATCTGCTGGGTCCCGGCGGACCGATCCGGCGCATGATCGAGGCCGGGCGGCTGGGCTCGATGATCCTGTGGGGGCCGCCGGGGACAGGCAAGACCACCATCGCGCGGCTGCTGGCCCAGGCGGCGGGCTATGAATATCAGGCGATCAGCGCGGTGTTTTCCGGTGTCGCCGATCTGAAGAAGGCGTTCGAGGCGGCGCGGATGCGGCGGGCGGCGGGACAGTCGACGCTGTTGTTCGTGGACGAAATCCACCGCTTCAATCGCGCTCAGCAGGACGGCTTTCTGCCCTTCGTCGAGGCGGGGGTGGTCACTCTGGTGGGGGCCACGACGGAGAATCCCAGTTTCGAGCTGAACGGCGCTCTGTTGTCCCGCAGCCAGGTCTATGTGCTGAAGCGGCTGGACGATGCCGCGCTGGATCAGCTGCTGGCGCGGGCCGAGGCGCATATGGACAAGGCTCTGCCGCTGTCGCCCGAGGCGCGGCATGCGATGCTGGCTCTGGCCGACGGGGACGGGCGATATCTGCTGACCATGTCGGAGGTGCTGTTCGACCTGCCCGACGGCGAAATGTTGGACGTGCAGGGGCTGGCCGGGGTGCTTCAAAGGCGGGCGCCGGCTTATGACAAGTCGAGAGAAGAACACTACAACCTCATATCCGCACTGCATAAATCGGTGCGCGGATCGGATCCCGATGCGGCGCTGTATTGGCTGGCGCGGATGCTGAACGGGGGCGAGGATCCGCTGTATCTGGCGCGGCGGATCGTGCGGATGGCGGTCGAGGACATCGGTGAGGCGGACCCGCTGTCGATCCTGGTCGCCAATGCGGCCAAGGACACCTACGACTTTTTGGGCAGCCCCGAGGGCGAACTAGCCCTGGCGCAGGCCGTGGTTCACCTGGCGACCGCGCCCAAGTCGGTGGGGGTGTATGAGGCCTTCAAGGCGGCCAAGAAGGCGGCGTACGAAACGGGCTCGCTTATGCCTCCCGCCCATATCCGCAACGCCCCGACCAAGCTGATGAAATCGCTCGGCTACGGCAAGGGCTACCAATACGACCCGGATACGCCCGAGGGCTTCTCGGGCGCGAACTTCTTCCCCGACGGGATGGAGCGCCGCACCTTCTACAAGCCCAAGGGCGAGGGGCATGAGGAGAAGGTCAAGGCGCGGCTGGATCGCTGGGCCGAGATGCGGGCGCGGATGGCGGTGGACGGCACTGTGGACGCGGCGGGGGACTGACCTCTAGAAGCCCTCGATGACCGATCGCCAGCCCGTCGCCCTGTCCCAAGACGAAATCGCCGCCGTCCGTTCGTGGGTAATCCACGAGGATGCGCATGTCATCGCCTTTTCCAAGCCGTCGGGCCTGTCCAGCCAGGGCGGGCGGATCAAGGCGCATACGCTGGACGATCTGCTGTGGGCGTTCGCGCGGTCGAACGGCAAGCGGCCGGAGCTGGTGCATCGGCTGGACCGCGATACCTCGGGCGTGATCCTGGCGGCAAAGACCAAGCCGGCGGCGAGTTTTTTGGGCAAGGCGCTGCAGATGCGGCGGTTTCGGAAACAGTATCTGGCCCTGCTGTCGGCCGCGCCCGAACCGGCGTCCGCGACCATCGACGCCCCGCTGAGGCGCGAGGAGATCGGCCGCGAAAGCTATATGCGGGTCGTGGCCTTCGATGCGCCGGGCGCGCAAGGCTCGCAGAGCAAATACCGGACTCTGGCCTCGGGACAGGAGGGGGCGGTGGTCGAACTGGAGCCGCTGACCGGACGGATGCACCAGCTGCGGGTGCATATGGCCCATATCGGTCGGCCGTTGATCGGGGACGTGCGGTATGGCGGCGCCCTGACCACGGCGGTCGGGCCAGCGCCGCGCCTGATGCTGCACGCCGCCAAGCTGAGCTTCCCTCATCCTGAGGGCGGCACGACCACGGTCGAGGCGACGCCGCCCGAGGATTTCGCCAAACTGCGGACCGCGCTGGGCCTGTGAGCTTGCGGGGCTGATCGGGCCGTGGTCGAGTGATCTTAGAACCTGGAGAGGTCCCTATGGTCGCCACCGTCCTGATCGCCATCGTCGCCCTGATCCACGCCTATATCGTCGTGCTGGAAATGGTGCTGTGGACCACGCCGCGCGGGCGCAAGGCGTTCGGCATGAGCGTGGAGAAGGCCGAGCTGACCAAGGTGCTGGCCGCCAATCAGGGACTCTACAACGGGTTTCTGGTCGCCGGTCTGGCCTGGGGGCTGTGGCTGGCCGAGCCGGGGTTTCAGATCAAGGTCTTCTTCCTGGCCTGCGTCATTGTGGCGGGCCTGTATGGGGCGGCGACCGTCAGTCGAAAGATCCTGCTGATCCAGGCCCTGCCTGCGGGACTGGCGCTGGCCGCGCTGCTGCTGGGCGTTTGAGGGAACGTCGTGCCGGTTATGACGCTATGTGGTTGAAAGGATACCTATGATGAAGCGTCTCGCCATCGCCTTGACCGGCCTTTCCGCCCTCGCGCTGAGCGCCTGCGCCAGCCTGGCCCCCTATGGCGCCCAGCAGGGACAGGGCGGGCAGGGGTTTTCGGAGCAGAGGATCGAGTCCAACCGCTATCGCGTCAGCTATAACGGCGTGGGGGCGGCCGGGCGTGTCGCCGACTGGGCCTTGTTGCGCGCCGCCGACCTGACGACCGAACAGGGCTATGACTGGTTCGAGGTGACCCAGAGCTGGACCGACGGTCGGCCGGGCGGCGCGGGCGGCGTTCGGCCCAGCGTTTCGATCGGCGGCGGCAGCAGCCGGTATGGCGGCTATTCCGCGTCCGGCGTCGGTGTGGGCGTGGGTCTGAACTTCAGCGGTCCGCAGCCGACTTCGACCACGCTGGAAGTCGTGCTGGGTCGGGGCCAGAAGCCGGATCGCCCCAACGCCTATGATGCGCGCTCGGTCCAGGGTTCCATCCCGCGCTGACCATCGCTTTCGGCGCGTGCGGCGTATAGAAGGCCGCACGATGACACGTTTTCTTCTCGTCGCGGCAGGCGGGGCCATCGGCTCCGTCGCACGCTATGGCCTGGGGTTGGCCGCTGGGCAGTTGGCGCCTAACGCCGGCTGGCCGCTGGGCACGTTCGCGGCCAACGTTCTGGGCGGCCTGATGATGGGCCTGCTGGTCGGTTGGCTGGCGTTCCGGGGCGGGGCGCAGCACGAGGCGGTGAGGCTGTTCGCCGCCGTCGGCGTGCTGGGCGGGTTCACGACCTTCTCGTCCTATTCGCTGGAGGCGGTGCAGATGATCGAGCGCCGCCAGATCGGTTTGGCCTGCGCCTATGTGGTCGGCTCGGTCGTCTTGGCTATCCTGGCCCTTTTCCTCGGCCTGATGATCGCCCGCCGCGCCCTTGGAGCTCCGCTTTGACCGACTATTCTCCCGCCGACGAGCCGCATGACGCTGAAAAAGACGCTATAAAGGACGCCCCGAAGCGCGAAGTCCTGACCATCTATGTCGCCGAGGACGAGGACGGCATTCGTCTGGACCGCTGGTTCCGCCGACGCTGGCCGCACCTGTCCAATATCCAGGTGCAGAAGATGGCGCGCAGCGGTCAGATCCGCGTCGATGGCGCCCGCATCAAGCCCGAAGGCCGCCTGACCGCCGGGGCCGCCGTGCGCGTGCCGCCGATCCCGGACGACACCTCGCGTCAGGCCGGGGACATGCACACCCTGTCCGAACAGGACATTAGGTTCGTCAAGTCGCTGGTCCTGTACGAAGACGACATGGTCATTGCGATCAACAAGCCGCACGGCCTGGCGGTGCAGGGTGGAACCAAAACCAGCCGCCACGTCGATCGTCTGCTGTCGGCCTGGGGTGAAGGGGTCAACCGCCCGCGTCTGGTCCACCGTCTGGACCGCGACACCTCGGGCGTCCTGTTGCTGGGCAAGGGGCCTGAGGCGGCCAAGCGGCTGGCGGGCGCCTTCGCGCGACGTCAGGCCAAGAAGACCTATTGGGCCATCGTGATCGGCAATCCGAAACCCTATTCGGGCCAGATCGACATGCCGTTGAAGAAGACCGGCATCAACGATTTCGAGATGATGCGTCCGGCCGAGCGCAAGGACCCCAAGGCCGAACCGGCCGAGACGGCGTTCAGCACCGTCAGCCGCGCCTCGCACCGGGCGTCGTGGATGGCGCTGCGGCCCTTCACCGGACGGACCCACCAGTTGCGCGCTCACATGGCGGGGATCGGCCACCCGATCCTGGGCGATCCGAAATACGGCAACGAGAAGTCCAGGGAGCTGTCCGGGCCGCTGAAGCTGCAACTGCACGCGCGCAGCATCGAACTGGACCACCCGCGCGGCGGCGTACTGAAGGTCACGGCGCCGCTGAGCCCCGAGATGAAGGCCGGCTTCGCCCACTTCGGCTTCTCGGAGGACGAGGCGGAGGACGATCCCTTCCTGGGCGTGAAGCGAATCCGGTGACGGCGGTCGGGCAGGCACAGGTCGAGCAGGCCAAAGCCTTAGCTGCGGTCGGGCGGCTGAATGAGGCGTTGGACGTGCTGACGCCGGTGGTCGCGAATGCCGATGCGCCGTGGCAGGCGCTGTCGGTGCATGCCGATCTGCTGAAGCGGGCGGGGCGTCTGGCGGACAGCGCGGATCTGTCCCAGCGACTGGTCGCGGTTCGACCGCACAGTGTGCCGGCGCGGCACAATCTGGCCTCCGCCCTGGGCGATCTGGGCCGGGGGGCCGAGGCGGAGGCCGCCTGTCGCGGAGCCATGGCCATCGGCGGGGATGCGCCGGAAACCTGGCTGGTGCTGGCGCGTGCGCTTCAGGCGCAGAGCCGGTTCGATGAGGCCGAGGACGCCTATCGTCAGGCGCTGGCGCGACGGCCCGGCTATGGCGATGCGTTGAGGGATCTGAGCCAGTTGATCTGGATGCGTGACGCCGATCTCGAGGCCGCCTGCGCGCCGCTGGACGTGGCCATCGCCGCGTCGTCCGACGCGCCCATGCCGCGTCAGATCAAGGCGCGGCTGCTGGAATACGCTGGGGAAGCGGAGCGGGCGTATCGCACGCTGGTGTCTGGGCCGCTGGATGGGCCGGGGGAGCTGGCGGCGGCGCAGGCGTGCCTGACGCTGGATCCGCGCCGGGCGCTGGATCATGCGAACCGGGCGGCGGCGCTGGCGGGCGGCGAGGTCGCGGCGATCATGGTGACCCAAGCCGAATGTTTGTTGGCCCTGGGCGAGGCCGAGGCGGCGCTGGTTCCGATCGAGGCGCTGCGTGTGCGAGAGCCGTTGAACCAGCATGTGCTGGCTTTTCAGGCGACGGCCTGGCGGATGCTGGGCGATGATCGCTATGGCCGGATGTACGACTACGACGCCTTCGTGCGTCCCTATCGGCTGGAGGCGCCGCAGGGGTGGGCGTCGCTGGAGGCCTATCTGGTCGATCTGGCGCGTGCGCTGCATCAGCTGCACACGCTGAAGACCCATCCGGTGGGCCAGTCGCTGCGCGGGGGCTCGCAGACCGCCGCCGCGCTGAGCGAAAGCGACGATCCAGCCATTCGGGCCTTCTTCCAGGCCATCGACAAGCCGATCCGCGACTATATGGCGGCGGTGGGCCAGGGCGACGATCCCCTGAGGGCGCGCAATACCGGCGCGTATCGCATCCAGGGCAGCTGGTCGGTGCGGTTGCGGCCGAACGGGTTTCACGCCGACCATATCCATTCGAACGGCTGGCTGTCGTCGGCCTGCCATATTGAACTGCCGCCTGAGGTTACGGGCGAGGGGCGCGAGGGCTGGTTGCGATTCGGCGCGCCGCCGGGTCTGCCAACCCTTGCGGCCGAACATCACCTGCAGCCCAGGCCGGGCACGCTGGTGCTGTTTCCTTCCTATATGTGGCACGGCACCCAGCCGTTCGGCGGCGAGGCGTCGCGCCTGACGCTGGCGTTCGACGTCGTGCCAGCCTGATTTCAACGGACCTTTCATGACTGACAAGCCCGCCCCGCATCGCCCGCGTTTCGTCGAACAGTCGCCGGATCGGATCACGCGCTTCTGGAAGGAGGCGGTCGTCGGTCCGCATGCCGATGGCGGCTGGGCTGTGCTGCTGGACGGGCGCACGCCCAAGACGCCGGACAAGGCGGCGCTGGTCCTGCCGACGCAGGCCGCAGCTCAGCTGGTCGCCGACGAATGGGCGGCGCAGGGCAAGTTCCTCGATCCCTCGACCATGCCCGCGACCCGGCTGGCCTCGACCGCCATCGACCGGATCGGACAGGCGCGCGAGCCGGTGGCGGACGAGATCGCCGCCTACGCCGGGTCGGACGTGGTCTGCTACCTGGCCGAACATCCGACGCCGCTGGTCGAGCGCCAGGCGCGGGAATGGGGGCCGTGGCGCGACTGGGCCGCGCGCGAGATGGGGGTGGTGCTGGAGCCTGTGGCCGGCATCGTGCATCGGCCGCAGTCGCCGGACGCCATTGCGCGGGTCCAGGCGCACGCCCTGTCGCTGGACGACTTTCGCCTGACGGGGTTGGCGACGGCCGTGCCGTTGCTGGGGTCGGCGGTGCTGGCCCTGGCGGTGGAGCAGGGCGCGCTGGACGGCGGCGCGGCGTTCGACCTGTCGCGGATCGACGAGCTGTTCCAGGAAGAACAATGGGGCGTGGACGCCGAGGCCGCCGAACGCACCGAGGCGCGCCGCGCCGAGGCGCAACTGCTGGATCAATGGTTCAGAGCCCTGGATTAGGGGCTGAACTCAGGATGCGGAGTGGGCGATCAGCATCGCGCGCTCTTCGTTCGTCAGGTGACGCCAGCGGCCCTCGGGCAGGTCACCGAGTTCCAGCGGGCCGATGCGGATGCGATACAGGTCCACGACCTCCAGCCCGACGAGGTCGCACATGCGGCGGATCTGGCGATACTTGCCCTCGTCCAGGATGAACCGCAGGCGTTGCGGCCCGATCTGGGTGACGCGGGCGGGCTTGAGCGGCTTGTCGTTCAGTTCCATGCCGTGCCGCAGGCGGCTGAGCTTGCCCTCGGTGATCAAGCCGTCGACGACGACCAGATATTCCTTGTCGAGCTCCGACGCGGGTCCGATCACCGCCTTGGCGACGACGCCGTCGGACGACAGCAGCAAGAGGCCGCGAGAATCCTCGTCCAGCCGGCCGATGGGGGGCAGGGAGGCGTCGCGGGCGGGGATCTCACCCTCGCCGATGCGGTTGGATTTGTTCAGCAGGCGCACGGCGGGAATCTTGCCGGGGTCGGGCTGGCCCGAGACGTAACCGACCGGCTTGTGCAGCACCAGGGTCATGCCCGACGCCAGGGCCGCCTGGGCGGTGTCGTTCAGGGTCAGGGTCTCGCCGGGCTGAATCTTGCGGCCCGCATCGCTGATGGTTTCGCCGTCGATGGAGACCAGGCCGTTGGCGATCAGGGTGTCGGCCTCGCGCCGCGAACAGACGCCGGTCTGGCCCAGCCACTTGTTCACGCGAACGGGTTCGTCGCCATCATAGGTGCGGGTGAAGGCCATGCGATTCCGTCGTCCAGTCGATGCGGCTATCTAGAGCCGGGCGGGCGCGCGAGCAAGCCGGACGCGGTTTTCAGGATCAGGAAGGCCAGTCTGTTCCAAATGGCAGGTTGATCCTGACGGGATCGCCACTATATCTGACAGCATTCCACAAATGATCCAGAGTGCGGGACGACATGCGTCGGACCCGTCGATTTTCTTTTTTCTGATCATGGCGTGGGCGGTTCGACAGCGTCGCTTGTCGGATCTGGATCAGTATTGAAACATACCAAGGAGACGTCTTGTTCGCTCAAAACAAATCTTCCGCAGGCCCCCGTCGCACCGGTTACAACCGTCCTGTCCCGACCCGTCTGCGCATGGGGCTGGTGATGCGGCGTGACATGGCGTTCGGCGAGCTGGGCGACGTGGAGGGTGCGTTGCGGGCGGAAGGCGTGGGCCTGGCCCCGATCTCGACGGGCGACGCCAGCCTGATCACCGGCGGCGTGACCGTGCTGGCCACCGCCACGGCCAAGGACATCGTCGAAGGTCGGTTGAAGGGCTTGGTCGTTCCGGGCGGTTCGACGGATGAGGCGTCGCTGGCGGCGATCAAGTCGCTGTTGGACCTGGCGCGCACCAACGGCCTGACGGTCATCGCCTTCGCCGACGGTGTGGCCCTGGCGGCCGAAAGCTTCGGCGTGTCGGCCGAGGCCGATGGCGCAGTGTTCAAGGACGGCGCCGTGACGCTGCTGGGCGACAACGGCGCACTGTCCAAGATCGTCGGCGCGATCGCCTGATCAGACGGCGCGGAACAGCAGGATGAGGTTGTTCGCCGGCATCTGAACCCGCAACGTGGCCGCAAGGCCATGCGAGCGGGCCAGGGCTTCGACCGCCTCGCGGTCGCGCAGACCCCATTCAGTGTTTCGCGCCTTCAGACTGTCGTCGAAGGCGGCGTTTGAAGCCGCCAGCGCAACGCCGGCCTCGCGATAGGGGCCGTAGAGCGCCAGCAGACCGCCGGGGCGTCGCAGCACGCGACCGGCTAAATCCATCAGCCCCTCGGTCGCCGACCAGGGGCTGATGTGCGTCATGTTCGCACAATAGAGGGCGTCGAAAGGTCCTTTTGGCCATGTCGCCGGATTGGCGGCATCGAGCGCCAGCGGCGGGTTCAGGTTCGCCAGCGCGAGTTGGCGCGTCCAGGCGGCGATGCTGTCTCGCGCCTGTTCGCTGGGATCGCTGGGCGTCCAGTTCAGGCCGGGCAGTGCAGCGGCGAAGGCGGTGGCGTGTTCGCCCGATCCCGAGGCGATCTCAAGCACGCGTCCGCGCGCCGGCAGGTGGGCGCGCAGGACCTGCAGAATCGCCTCCGCGTTGCGACGCGCAGCGGGCGAACTGAGAGCGCCGTCAGGTAGGGCGGAGAGGGAATCCAAGGTTTGCACACGTCCTTTTAGCATCGAAGCGGCCGACTGGGCCTGCGATCTTTTGCCTGGGACACCGGTGGACATCGGCGCTTTCTTGCACGGTTTGACGTGGCGGAAAGACCGGAGCATCTCGCCTGTAACAGTGCGTGATCGTCGCGTGCTGAAGGTCACGACGGCGTCAGATCGTCGGGCCTGTTCGCTCAGGAGACGCCCTTGCCCATTTCCACCACGCCCGGACTCCATCCGGCGCCGACCACCCATGCCGGCCTCGTCGCCTGGGTCGAGCAGATCGCCGCCCTGACCAAACCCGCCCGCGTCCACTGGTGCGACGGGTCGCAAGAGGAGAAGGCGGCCATAACCGCCGACCTGCTGACCAAGGGCACGCTGAGGGCGCTGGATCAGGACAAGCGGCCGGGCTGTTATTACGCCGCGTCCGATCCCCGCGACGTAGCGCGGGTTGAGAGCCGGACGTTCATCTGTTCGGACGACGAGGCCGACGCCGGGCCCACCAACAACTGGGCCGATCCGATCGAGATGCGCGCGCGTCTAGACGGTCTGTTCGATGGCTGCATGGCGGGGCGGACGATGTATGTCGTGCCCTTCTGCATGGGGCCGCTGGGATCGGCCATCAGCGCCCTGGGCGTCGAGATCACCGACAGCGGCTATGTCGCCCTGTCGATGGGCGTGATGACCCGCATGGGCAAGCCGGCGCTGGACCAGTTGGGCGACGGCGGCGTCTTCGTGCCCGCCGTCCATACGCTGGGCGCGCCGTTGGCCCAGGGGCAGGCCGACGTGCCCTGGCCCTGCAACGACGACAAGTGGATCGTGCATTTCCCGGAGACGCGGGAGATCTGGTCCTATGGCTCGGGCTATGGCGGCAACGCCCTGCTGGGCAAGAAATGCTACGCCCTGCGCATCGCCTCGATCATGGCCCGCGACGAGGGGTGGCTGGCCGAGCATATGCTGATCCTGAAGCTGACCGATCCGAAGGGACGCGCGAAATATGTCGCCGCCGCCTTCCCGAGCGCGTGCGGCAAGACGAACCTGGCCATGCTGCAATCCAGCCTGCCGGGCTGGAAGGCCGAGACCATCGGCGACGACATCGCCTGGATGCGGTTCGGCGACGACGGACGGCTGTATGCCGTGAACCCCGAGGCCGGCTTCTTCGGCGTCGCGCCCGGCACCAGCCGCAACACCAACCACAATGCGCTGGAGACCCTGGCGACCAACACCATCTTCACCAACACCGCCCTGACGGCGGATGGCGACGTGTGGTGGGAGGGGCTGACGAAACAGGCGCCGGAAGGCCTGACGAACTGGAAGGGCCAGCCGCACGATCCGGCGTCCGGCGAACCGGCGGCGCATCCCAACGCCCGCTTCGCCGCACCCGCCAGCCAATGCCCCGCCATCGCGCCGGAATGGGAAGACCCCAGGGGCGTGCCGATCGACGCCATACTGTTCGGCGGTCGTCGCGCCAGCGCGGTGCCTCTGGTGACCGAGGCGTTCGATTGGGAACACGGCGTCTTCATGGGTTCGACCGTGGCGTCCGAAGGCACGGCGGCGGCGGAGAACAAGGTGGGGGAGCTGCGCCGCGATCCCTTCGCCATGCTGCCCTTCTGCGGCTACAACATGGGCGATTATTTCGCGCATTGGCTGAAGATGGGGCAGGGGCGCGACGCGTCGAAACTGCCGCGCATCTTCTTCGTCAACTGGTTCAGGAAGGATCAGGACGGACGGTTCGTCTGGCCCGGATTCGGCGACAATGCGCGCGTGCTGAAGTGGATCAGCGAACGGATCGATGGCGAGGCCGAGGCGGTGGAGACGGCGGTCGGGCGAGTGCCGTCCGTGGCGGCGCTGGATTTGTCGGGCCTGGACCTGACGACGGCGCAGTTGTCGATCCTGCTGGATGTGGATGCGGGCGTCTGGGCCGAGGAGGCGGCCTTGATCCCGGACTTCTATCACCAGTTCGGCGACCGTCTGCCGACCGCCCTGTGGGACCAGCACGCGGCCCTGGTCGCGCGCCTGAGCGATGCGGGCGCGGCTTCGATGGCGGCGGAATAGGCTGAAGCCATCTTGCAATAGGGGCGTCGCGGGTCGATCAGACGGCCCGTGATGTCTTGCCCTCCCATCGTGATCGTCGGCGCCGGCGTGCTTGGCCTGTGCACCGCGTTCGAACTGCATCGGCGCGGCCGGGCGGTGGTGGTGGTCGATCCGGGCGAGGTGAACGCCTCCCTGATCGCGGCGGGGATGATCGCGCCGGCGATGGAATCGGCCATCGACGACGTGGCGCCGGATTACGCCCGGCTGTTCCGGGCGGGGCGAGACCTGTGGACCGCGTTCGCGGTGGCGGCGGGGATCGTTCTGGCGCACCGGCCGGCCGAATGGCGGGGCGGGGATGTGGACGGGATGGAAGCGAGGCTGCGCGCGCTGGGCTTCGACGCTAGGCGCGAGGGCGACTGTGTCACGACCGACGAGGATTATCAGGTTGATCCCGCACAGGCGCTGTCGGCGCTGAGGCAGGCGCTGGGCGACGCTGTTGTCGTGGGGCGGGTGACGGGGATTGCACGCACTGATCACGGCTGGCGAGTCTCTGTCGGCGACCAGATGCTGGACGCCGAGGCGGTGGTGCTGGCGACGGGCGTGGGCGAGGTGATCTCGGGCCTGCCTGAGGCCGCGCGGGGTCTGATCGACGCCATCCAGCCGATCCGGGGACAGATCGGCGTCGCCGCCCGAGAATTGGTGGATCATGTCGTGCGCGGGCCGGGTGCCTATGTCACGCCGATGGCGTCGGGTGCGGTGATCGGGGCGACGATGGAGCCGGGGCGGCTCGACACGGTCCCGGATGCGGAGACGTCCGAACGCCTGACCCAGGCGGTGTGGCGCGTGCTGGATCGGTCGCCGGAGCCTCTAAACATCGAATGGCGCGCGGGCGTGCGCGGCGCGACGGCGGACGGTCTGCCGCTGGCGGGCGCCGTGCCGGGCGGGCAGCGTCTGTTCATGGCCTTGGCGCCGCGTCGCAACGGCTGGCTGCTGGGGCCGCTGGTCGGGGCGGTCGTCGCCGATGAGATCGAGGGGCGGGCGGCATCGCCGCACGCCCACGCCCTCGACCCCGGTCGGTTTTAGCCCTCCATCGCGAAGCGGACGGTGAAGTTGACCGTGGCGCCGTCGACGGGGCGGCCGTCCACGGTGCGCGGGTTCATGCGGAAGGCGCGCGTCAGACCCTGGGCGGCGCGGCCGAAGCCTTGGCCGCTGGGGGTCTCGCCCACGACGCGGCAGCCGGTCAGACCGCCGTTCACGCCCACGATGCAGCTGAGGCTGGCGGAACCCGGCGTGCCGTTTTCCGCCGCGCGGGTGGGATAGGCGCGCGCCATCTGCGCCTGCGACGGGCGGCTGGCCCAGGTCGGATTGTTGATCACCGAGGGCGGACGCGGCGGGGTCTCGACCGTGGCCGTACCGCCTTCGACGCCGGTGGGCGCCGTGCTGACGATGACCTGTCCGGGCGGCGCCGTATGGGTCGGATTTTCCGGCGGGGTCAGCGCGATTGTCGGCACATCGATCGGCACCGTCAGCGCCGGTTTGTGGATCGGCGTCGGCGGGGCGGCCGTGACCGTGGGCGGAAGCGGCTTGGGCTTGGGTGGAGTCTGGAAGAAGACATCGATCGGCTTGTCGGGCTCGGCCGGTTGCGTCATCCCGCTCAGCTCGAACCGCTGGTTATACAGCACCACCCCGGCCGCGACGTGGAGGACGACCGAGACGCCGATGGCGCCCAGCATCCAGCGCGGGATGGGTTTCTTGCGTTCCCCGAAGTCGATGGGGCTGATCAAGCCGGGTCCACCGGCGGCACGGATCATCATAACTTCACTCCCTCGTTCACCACCCCCGCGGCGCCCGTAAGGTGAAGTTGAGCGCGCAGGTTGTGGCGGCTTTGCGGCAAAGGTTTCGGGGTTCGACCAATGTCGATCCGTTAACGGCGGCGTTAAGAATTAAGGGTTGGTTAACTACGTTCGCCGACCATCCGCACATGGGCATCGGAGCGATTCCATCGGCAGGCGGGGTAGAGGCGGCCATTCGGCGCGCGTCGAACGCCGTGGGCGTGGACTACGACTTCCTAATCAAGACGGCGCGTCGCGAAAGCGCCATGAACCCGTCCGCCAAGGCGCCGACCTCGTCGGCGGCCGGTCTGTTCCAATTCATCGAGCAGACCTGGCTCGGCACCGTCAAGCAACACGGCGCCCAGCACGGCTATGGCCAGTATGCCGACCTGATCCAAAGGGGCAGCGACGGTCGCTGGCGGGTGGACGGTTCGGCGCGCAACGTGGTGCTGGACCTGAGGTTCGACCCCCAAGCCGCCTCGACCATGGCGGCCGAACTGACGGCGTCCAACGCGGCCTATCTGCGGGGGCGCACCGGCAAGGAGCCGGGGGCCGGCGATCTGTATGCCGCCCACTTCCTGGGGCCTGCAGGAGCGGCGGGCCTGATGCAGGCCATGGATCGCAATCCGGGGGCCAGCGCCGTGGCCTTGTTCCCTGACGCCGCTCGGGCCAACCGCAGCATCTTCTATCGCAGCGGCCGCGCCGCCACCGTCGCCGAGGTTCACGCCAATCTGCAACGCACGGCAGGCGAGGGCGCGCCGGCGGCTGGCACGGGCGAAACCAAGTATGCGGTGCCGAATCTGAGCGACAAGGACCAGATGCTGGCGGCGCGGATGGACCGGTTGAAGCAGGACCAGGGGCTGCTGGCCCTGTTGCTGGGTCAGGACGGATCGTCCAGCAACGGCTTCGGCGGCGCTTTCTCGCCAAATGGCAAACAATCGACCTAGAGCCTGATCGGTTGAGGGGAAGTCGCTGTGCGACTTCACTGATGCCGTGAATCAGGCTCCAGATAAAAGCGAGAGCCTGATTCACGCTTCAGCCGAACCGCGAAGCGGTTTGTCAAAAAAGCGATCAGGCTCTTAATCGTTGCATTGCAACCGATGGTAAACCAGCCGTTAAGCATGGCAGTCTCATTCTGGGATCAACGCCCGATTCCATGACGAGCCGTCCATGACCGCCTTCCGCGCACGCCTGACAGAAGTGGACATTCGACGCCTCATCAAGGCGACGGACGACGACGAGCGGGCCGAGGCGGCGCACAAGCTGTGCCGCAACATGGAACGCGCCGACCTCGACGAGGACGACCGGACGGCGGCGCAGAAGATCCTGCGCCTGCTGGCCAATGACGCCGCCGAACTGGTGCGGCGCGCCATGGCCGTCACGCTGAAGGCGTCGGACCTGATCCCCAATGATGTGGCGCGCAAGCTGGCCGGCGATCTGGACAGCATCGCCCTGCCGATCATCGCCTCGTCTCCGGCCTTCAGCGACGAGGATCTTATCGAGATCGTGCGCGCCGGGTCGGCGGTGCGCCAGGTCGCGGTGGCGGGACGGTCGCGGGTCTCGCGCGATGTCGCGACCGTGCTGGCTGAGGAAGGCTGCGAACAGGCTGTGCGCACCGTGTCGGCGAACGACAACGCCGACCTGTCGGAAGCCGCGCTGGCGGCCGTTGTCGATCGCTTCGCCGAGGCGCCAGAGGTGCTGACGGCTCTGGCCTATCGCCAGGTTCTGCCGCTGAGCGTGACCGAGCGCCTGATCCAGCTGGCCAGCGACGCGGTGCGCGAGCATCTGATCAGCCGCCACGCCGTCGCACCGGAGACGGCCATCCGTTTGGCCCAGTATGCGCGCGAGCGCACGACAGTCGATCTGGTCGATCAGGCCGCCGTCAGTGCGGATCTGGCCGCCTTTATGACCCATCTGAATGCGCGTCGCGTCCTGAACGCTTCGCTGCTGCTGCGTGGATTGGCGCGCGGTCAGATGGCGATGTTCGAACATGGCTTGGCCGAGCTGGCCAATACGCCCCATCACCGGGCCTGGCTGATGGTGCATGATGCGGGGCCGCTGGGGCTGAAGGCCATCTATGATCGGGCTGGCCTGCCGCCGCGCCTGTTCCAGGCCTTCCGCGCCGGGGTCGACACCTGGCGGGCGCTGGCGTCCGAGGGGATCGATACGTCCAGCGCTTATTTCCGCGAGCAGATGCTGGAGCGGTTCCTGACCCAGCGACCGAACGTGCTGCGCGACGACCTGGCCTATCTGATGGAGCGGCTGGACCAGTCGCCGTCATTGTCCCTAAGCGCCGCAAAGGCCGCCTAAAAGAAAAGGCCCGCCAAACGGCGGGCCTTTTGCATCAGGATTGAGGGGGACGGTCAGCCTGCGAGATGGTCGGCGACGCGCGCTTCCAGGGTTTCGGCCAGGGCGCGGCCGGTTGGGTGTTCGTCCGTCTTGATCTGGTCGCGGACCACGGCGCGAATGGCGTCGATGTGGGCGTCAAGCACAGCGACCGGCGCGGCCATGCGGCGGTCGGCGTCGTCCAGCATCTTGCACAGCGAACCGGCGATGCGCGTCACCAGCGGATATTCGTAGGTCGTGCCCAGACCCTTTAGGTCGTGAGCGCGGAAATACAGAGCCTCGGCGGTGGTCGGGTTATAGCCTTGTTCGCGGATGTCAGCCTGGGCCTTGTCCAGCTTGACGATCTCGTCGTTCAGCCATTGGCCGAACTGGGCCGACATGGCCTTCAGCGCCTCTTCGGCGCGGGCGATGGCGTCGGCGTTGATGCCGAAACCGCCGCCGACCTTCATGCGCAGGGCGTTGGTCGGGGGGGTGATCTGCGCCGGATTGCTCATGGCGGGCTCCATAGGACTTTGACGCAAACGTACGGGATTGGGCTTAAGAACCCGTGACCGGATCAGTTGGCGAACTGTTCGGCCATCACGCGTTCGTCGAACGAGCGTCCGGCGTCGAACAGCATGGTCAAGGTGAGGTCGCGACGTTCGCGCACCTCGACGCGGGCGACGCGCCTGACCTCGAAGTTGTCGGCGGTGGCGGAGACGGGCCGCTTGTCGGCCTCCAGCACTTCGAACCGCACCTTGGCGCCGTGCGACAACAGGGCGCCGCGCCAGCGCCGGGGCCGGAACGCGCTGATCGGCGTCAGGGCCAGGATGCGGGCGTCCAGCGGAATGATCGGCCCGTGCGCCGACAGGTTATAGGCGGTCGATCCCGCCGGTGTCGCCACCAGGCAGCCGTCGCAGGACAGTTCTTCCAGCCGCACGCGGTCATCGACCGTGATCCGCAGCTTTGCGGTCTGGCGCGTCTGACGCAGCAGCGAGACCTCGTTGATGGCCAGGCCGGTATGGACCTCGCCGCTCTCGGTCCAGGCGTCCATCTGTAGGGGGTGGATGACAGTGCGTTCGGCCGCGGCGATTCGCTCCAGCAGGCCCTCTTCCTCATAGTCGTTCATCAGGAAGCCGACCGAGCCGCGGTTCATGCCGTAGACGGGCGTGCGCTGGCGCAGGTTGCCGTGCAGCGTTTCCAGCATCTGACCGTCGCCGCCCAAGGCCACGATCACGTCGGCCTCCAGCTCGGACACGGCGCCGTAGCGGGCGATCAGCGCCTTGCGCGCCGCCTGGGCCTCAGGTCGGTCGCTGGCGACGAAGGCCAGCGAGGGTAAGGCTGGAATGGAGGAGGAACTGGGCTGGGTCACGGCGGGACGTGAGCCGAGCTTGACGGCGAAGTCAAACGATCGCGGGCTTTTCCACCATCTGGCGGAAGGCGCGAGAGGCCGAATGGGCGTTCATCGGCGTCGCCGTCCAGCCGCCGTCGGCAGGCATTCCGCCCGACAGCTTGCGCACCTCGACCAGCAGGGAGGCGAAGACGGCCTTGTCCACGCCCACGGCGATACAGGCCAGATAGAGGGGTTCGGCGGTCGGGGCGCGCACGGCGTGATGGACCTGGGCGTCGCTGAAACCGCCCAGGGCCGCGAGCGCTTGTTCGAACAGTTCGAAGCGCTGTTCGCGAAGGGCTCGGACAAGCAGGCCGGGACGGAGTTGGCCGGCGGCCTGCAACTTTTCCACCAGGCGACGTTCCATGTCGGAGCGTTCGCGGTCTTCGGCCAGCCGACTGGTCGGTGCGGTGCGCCATTCCGGGCTGCCCACGGCCTTTGCGGCGGCCTGCTGGACAGCCGCGTTCAGTTGGGCGTCGTCGATGCGGAACCGTTCACCGATCGACTGGCGCAAGGCCTGGCCGACCCATTGATACAGTTGCTGGGCCAGTTGTTCGTTCAGCCGGGGATGCCGCGTCAGCGGCGCGCGCAGACCGGCGATGCGACGCGAATGCTCCACCAGCTTGCGCATGGCGTCCTCGCTGATATCCGCCGAACGGTTCGACGCCAAGGCCGTCATGGTGACGGCCTCGCCTCGGTCGATGATGCTGTCCGCTACGGGGCGGGACAGTTGGGGGCGTCGCGCCACCGCGATCTGATGTTCCAGCGTCGCCTCGATCAGCAGGCGGGTCAGGTCGGCGTCCTTCAGCAGGGGGCTGGAGGTGATGACCGGGCGAGCGATCTCGATCTCGTCCAGCGCCAGCATGTTGATCAGGGCGGGCGGCGCCCAATCGACGCCGGCGATGCGTTCGGACAGGGCCAGGCGGATGTCCCGCTCGGCCTGGGCCGCCAGGGTCAGGAAGATGTCGCTGAGCAGCGGGCCGACCTCGGCCGGCGGCCGCGTCGCTTCACAAAGGGATGTGACCTTCAGCAGCAGGCGCTGGCGATCTTCCGCCGATCGGCTTTGCGCCAGGGTCAGCAGTTGGGAAACGGTCCGGTCGTCCCAGGCGTCGCGGGGCGGCTCCAATTGAACGACAGACACAGCGGCTCCCCGAACCGACGACGATGCTTAACCATAAGGCGCGGTCGTGAAGACGGCGTTAAGCAAAGCTGACGAGCGTCCTGTGACGTCGCGTCAACATCGGTCAAGGCGGGTTGACGGCGCTGGCGTGCAGGGGGACGGTTCCTCAAAGCCCGTTCAGAGGCAGGAGGAAACCATGGCGGACGGAACGAGTCCTTCGATCAAATCGCGCGTGTCCGAGGCCGAATGGCAGGTCCGCGTCGAGCTGGCGGCCCTTTACAGGCTGGTCGCCCTGAACGGTTGGGACGACATGATCTTCACCCATATTTCGGCGCGCGTGCCGGGGCCCGAGCATCATTTCCTGATCAATCCCTACGGCTTCTACTTCGACGAGATCACGGCCTCTTCGCTGGTGAAGGTCGATCTGGAGGGGAACATCGTCCAGGACACGACCAACTTCATCAATCCGGCGGGCTTCACCATCCACTCGGCCGTCCATGCCGCACGCGACGACGCCAAGTTCGTCATCCACCTGCACACGGTGAACGGGGTCGGCGTGGCGGCCCAGTCCGAAGGTTTGCTGCCGATCAGCCAGAACGCGTGTTTACTACAGTATCAGGTTGCGTATCATGGGTACGAGGGGTTGGCCCTGAACCATGACGAACGCGAACGTCTGGTAGCCGACCTGGGGGACAAACCGCTGATGCTGCTGCGAAACCACGGCACGCTGGCGGTCGGGGAAACGGCGGCTCAGGCATGGATCGGCATCTTCTTTCTGGAGAGGGCCTGCGCACAGCAGGTCGCGGCCCTGTCGGGCGGGCGTCAGCACATCCTGCTGGCCCCAGACGAGGCGCAGGCGGAAACCAGGGAACAGGGACGGGGCATCGGCTTCATCTCGGCCCTGGCCTGGCCAGGCGCCCTGCGTCAGTTGGATCGCAAGTCGCCGGGTTACGACGCCTAGGTCTCGCCGGAGCTGGGGCGGTTCTGGCGCTGGGTGCGCTGGCGCCCGCCCAGGCCTTTGCCGGCGCTTGGGTTCAGCCCAAGGGCAAGGGTCAGGCGATCGTCAAATATGAGCGATTGAGCGCCGATAGCGGGTTCGACGCCTCTGGCGAGGAGCGTGACCTGCCCGGCGAACGTCGCGATGCGGCGCTGGGCCTGTTCGCCGAATACGGCGCATCGAACCGGCTGACCCTGCAGTTGAAGGCCGACTGGCAGGACGGCGAGGACGCCTTCGTCGATTACAACGGGCGCGGTCCCATCGAGATTGGCGCGACCTGGCAGGTCTGGCGCGACGATCGCAACGCCGTCAGCCTGTATGGCGGCTATACGTGGGCTGGGGAGGGGCGCAACGCCGGTTACGCCCAGCCGGGCGTGGGCGAGCACGACTGGGAGGCGCGGGTTTCGGTTGGCCGATCCCTGGGCGATATGGGCGCGCGCTGGGGTATGGAGGGGTCGTTCGTCGAGCTTCAGGCCGCGCGTCGCCTGCGTGACGGCCTGCCTGACGAGACCCGCATCGACGCCACGGCGGGCGCCCGGATCGGTCGCGACTGGATGGTGCTGGGCCAGGCGTTCGGCGGGGCGGCGGATGGCGGATCGCGCTGGCTGTCGCTGGAAACCTCTGTCGTGCGCGATTTCGGCGGCTGGAGCGTGCAGGCCGGATGGAGGCAAACCGTCGCAGGCCGCGAGGCCGCCATCGCCCGTGGGCCGGTTCTGGCGCTTTGGCGTCGTTTTTAGGGAAGATTTCTGCGACGGAAAATGTGATCCGCCACGTTACTGATACGTAACATTGCGCGCACTTCATTACCCGGTAATGCATGCGGCGTCCCCCTGATCGAGAGACCCCCGCGTGATCAAACGTCACTTCTTCATCATCGCCGCAGCCATTCTGCTGGGGCTGATGGTCATCGCCGCCATCGTCAAGATTTCCATGGGAGACGACAAGTCCGCCCAGGCGCCGGGCGCCGGCGGTGGGCGACGTGGCGGCCAGCAGGTGTCGCAAGCCGTTGTGGCCCAGCGTCAATTCTCGGACCAGATCCGGGTGCTGGGCGTGGCGCGGGGACAGCGGTCGGTCAACATCACCTCCTCGACCACCGAACTGATCACGCGCGTCCTGTTCACTGATGGCCAGCTGGTGTCGGCCGGCGCGCCTCTTGTCGAGCTTCAGGCGCGTGAGGAAGACGCCGCCATCATTGAGGCCCGCGCCAACGTCAATCAGGCCCAGCGCGAATATGACCGCTACAAGGTGCTGGCCGACCGGGGGATTGCGCCCCAGGTGTTGCTGGAGCAGGCCGAGACAAGCCTGGAGACCGCTCGCGCCTCGCTTGAGGCCGCTCAGGCGCGACGCGGCGACCGCGTCATCCGCGCACCGTTTGCGGGTCGCATGGGTCTGACGACGGTGACGGCGGGCACCCTGATCAATCCAGGCGCGGTGATCGCGACGCTGGACGACACCTCGACCATCCGCGTCGATTTCCCCCTGCCGGAACGCTATCTGAACCTGCTGCAGCCGGGCGCGCAGTTGACGGCGACGGCCGACGCCTATGGCGACGAACCTTTCCAGGGCCGGATCGCCCTGATCGACACCCGCGTCAACGAAACCACCCGCGCCGCCACGGCCCGCGCCGAGTTCGCCAATCCCGGCGGCCGCATCCGGCCCGGCATGCTGCTGCGCGTCGTGGTCCAGCAGGGCCAGCGCCAGGCGGCGGCGGCGCCGGAATCAGCCGTGCAATATGAGGGCGCGGGCGCCTTCGTTTATCGCATCGCGCCCGGTCAGAACGGCTCGACCGCCCAGCGGGTCGAGGTCGAGACCGGCGTGGTCGAGAACGGCTTCGTCGAAATCCTGTCGGGCATCGAACCCGGCGACCACATCGTCGGTACGGGCCTGAACCGCATCCAGCCGGGCGCGCCGGTCAGCGTTGCGGGCGCGGATCGCAAGTCGTCTGCCGACCGCAAGTCGGGCGCCGCCCAATGATGCTGTCCGACGTTTCGGTCCGGCGGCCCGTCTTCGCGGCCGTCGCCGCCATCGTGCTGTGCGTGATCGGCGCGGCGGCCTTCTTCTTCCTGCCGGTTCGCGAACTGCCGGACGTCGATCCGCCCATCGTTTCGGTCAACACCACCTACGCCGGCGCCTCGGCCGAAGTGATCGAGAGCCGGATCACCGAGCCGGTCGAGCAGCAGATCGCCGGCATCCAGGGCGTCGAGCGCATCAACTCGACCAGCCGTGACGGCCGTTCGAACGTAAACATCGAGTTCTCGCTGGACCGCAACATCGACGACGCCGCCAACGACGTGCGCGACCGCGTCAGCCGCGTGGTCGGCCGCCTGCCGGACCAGGCCGACCCGCCTGAGGTCGCCAAGGCCGATTCTGACAGTCAGCCGATCATCATCGTTTTCCTGCGCTCGACCAGCATGAACCGGCTTCAGCTGACCGACTACGCCGACCGCTATCTGGTCGACCGGATGGCGACTGTGCCGGGCGTGGCTCAGGTCAACATCTATGGCGAGCAGCGCTATTCGATGCGGGTCTGGCTGGATTCCGCCGCCATGGCGGCGCGCGGGCTGACGGTCACCGACGTCGAGACGGCCCTGACCAACCAGAACGTCGAACTGCCTGCCGGCTCTCTGGAATCGACGGACAAGGACTACACCGTGCGGGTGGCGCGCACCTACGCCCGGCCCGACGACTTTCGCCAACTGCCCATCGGCACGCGCGGTTCGGCCTCGGCCTCGGCGTCGGTCGCCACCGGGACGGGCAGCGGCTCGTCGGCCATCATCCAGGGCCAGCCCACCTATGTGACGCGTCTGGGCGACATCGCCCGCGTGGAAGAGGCGCCGGAAGAGGATCGCCGCCTGTTCCGTGGCAACGGCATGGATCAGATCGGCCTGGCCGTGACGCGTCAGGCCCAGTCGAACGACCTGGCCATCTCGGACGGCGTCCACGCGATGATCGACGAGATTCGTCCGACTCTGCCGCCGGGCGTGACCATCGAGATCGGGTCCGACAACTCGGTCTTCACCTCGCACGCCATCGACGAGGTCTGGATCACCATCGGGATTTCGATGGCTCTGGTGGCCCTGGTCAACTTCATCTTCCTGGGCAGTCTGCGAGCGGCGCTGATCCCGTCCATCGTGGCGCCCATCTGCCTGCTGGCGACCTTCATCGTCCTGGCGCCGCTGGGCTTCTCGCTGAACCTTCTGACCCTGCTGGCCCTGGTGCTCGCCATCGGCCTGGTGGTGGATGACGCCATCGTCGTGGTCGAGAATATCCAGCGGCGTCTGGACTTGGGCGAGCCGCCATTGGTCGCCGCCGAACGTGGTGCGCGTCAGGTCTTCTTCGCTGTCGTGGCGACGACCGTGGTGCTGCTGTCGGTGTTCGCGCCCCTGCTGTTCCTGCCTGGATATGTCGGGCGTCTGTTCGTCGAACTGGCGGCGGCCATCGCGGCCGCCGTGGCCTTCTCGGCCTTCCTGGCGCTCAGTCTGTCGCCGATGCTGGCGTCAAAGATTCTGAAACCAGCGCACGGCGGCGGGTGGGTCGCGCGCCGGGTGGACTGGGGCATGGACCGGCTGAAGCGCTCCTATGCGCGATCGCTGGACATGATGCTGGGCCGCCGCATCGCCGTGATCGGCGTCGGCGCCCTGATCCTGCTGGTGGCGGCGGGCGCAGGCGGCATCTTCCTGACCCTGCCTAACGAACTGGTGCCGGACGAGGATCGGGGCCGGGTGACGGTGCGCGTCGCCGGGCCCGAGGGCGCTGGCTTCGACTATACCCGCAAGATCATGCTGGGGCTGGAACCGCTGCTGGCCGAATACAAGGCGAGCGGAGAGGCGGATAGCTATCTGGTCTCGGCGCCCGGCTTCGGCGGCGGCAGCTTCAACTCCGGCAACGCCGTCCTGACCTTGGCCGACTGGTCCAAGCGCGACCGCACAGCGGCCGAGATCGCGCAGGAGCTGAACGGCAAGCTGCGCGGACAGACGGACGCCCAGGTCAACGCCTCGACCCCCGGCGCCTTCCAGCGTGGGGGCGGCAACTCCAACTCCATCGAACTGATCGCGACAGGCAGCGACTATCAGCAGATCTATGCCTGGCTTCAGCCGATCCTGACGGCGGCCCAGGCCAATCCCGGCTTCTCGCGCCCGCGCCTGAACTATGAGCCGAACTCGCCGCGACTGCTGGTCGACGTCGATCCGCAGAAGGCGGCCGCGCTGGGCGTGTCGTCCCAGTCCATCGGACGAACGCTGGAGACCATGTTCGGATCCCGCCGCGCCACGACCTACATCAAGGGCGGCCAGGAATACGACGTCATCCTGCAGACCGAGCGCGACAACCGGCGCGAGGTCTCGGACCTGGAGGCCCTGTATGTCGCGACCGGCGGCGGGCAGCTGGTGCCGCTGTCGGCGGTGGTGACGACCAAGACCAGCGGCGACACGCCGGACCGTCGTCGTCTGGATCGCCAGCGTTCGATCTCGCTGCAAGCCGACCTGAACCCCGGCACGACCATCGACGACGCGGTGCAGTTCCTGCGCGCCGAGGCGGCCAAACAGCCGCAAGGCGGCGTCGTGACCCAGTGGGGCGGCGCGGCGCGTGATCAGCAGGAAGCGGGCGGTGCGGTCCTCGCGGCCTTCGGCCTGGCGCTGCTGCTGGTCTTCCTGGTGCTGGCGGCCCAGTTCGAAAGCTGGATCACGCCGGCGGTCATCATGCTGACGGTGCCGCTGGCGGCGGCAGGCGGTCTGTTCGGCCTGTTGATGGCGGGGTCCAGCCTGAACATCTACAGCCAGATCGGTCTGATCATCCTGATCGGGGTCGCAGCCAAGAACGGCATCCTTATCGTCGAGTTCGCCAACCAGCTGCGCGACCAGGGCCGGTCGATCCGCGAGGCGATAATCGAATCCTCGTCGCTGCGTCTGCGTCCGATCATCATGACCTCGATCGCCACCGCCTTCGGCGCCTTGCCGCTGGTGCTGTGGCAGGGGGCGGGCGCCGGCAGCCGTCAGACGATCGGCGTGGTGATCTTCACCGGCGCAATCTTCGCTACCGTCCTGACCCTGTTCGTGGTGCCGGTGATCTATGGTGTCCTGGCGCGCTTCACCAAGTCGCCTGAATGGACCTCGCGCAAGATCGAGGAGTGGGAAGCCCAGGAAATGCGCGAAGGCGGCCCCAAGGAACTGCCGGAAGGCTGAAGGATCAGGAGGCGGGCGCCGGATCCGGCTTGTAGCCCGTCTCCACCTTCAGGAAGGCGATGACGTCGCGGCGGTCTGTGGCGTCTGGCAGGCCGGGGAAGGTCATCTTGTTGCCGGGCAGGAAACCGCGCGGGTTCTGCAACCAGTGATCCAGCTTCTCGGCGTCCCAGACGAAGTTCGCATTCCGCAGGGCGTTGGAATAGCTGTAGCGCGGCCTCGCGCCGGCCTCGCGTCCGAACACGCCATGCAGGTTCGGCCCTGTCATGTCCGCGCCACCCTCGCCGATGGTGTGACACGACCGGCAGCGCGCGAAGGTGCGGCGGCCGTTCGCCAGATCGCCGGCATTATAAGGCGCGGGCAGGGAGGCCAGCAGCGTCGCCTTCTCCGTTTCCGACAGGACGTGAACGGGCTTGGCGGGGGTCGTCGATGACGGCTCGCCTTCCCCACAGGCCGCCAAGGCCAGGATGGGTGCGAGAAGCAGTGGGGCGGCGAGGGCGAAACGGGTCATGACGGCTCCTGTTCAGCCTGTGATAGCGAAATGCGTCGGCGCGGCAATTGGTCAAGCTGTCCTGCTGGACGTGGAGGCCTCGCACCTGATAATCAGTGTCAAAGAAACGCGGAGCCGCCGGGGAGCGGCCTCGCTCGTGAAAGCGTAGAATTGACCGATACCATCAAGCTGAGCCAGGCCCGACGCGGCGATCGCGGCGTCATCGTCCAGGTGGGCGCCCATTGTCATCACCAGGGAGAGGCGGTCGAGCTGGAACGCCGCCTGCTTGAACTGGGCTTCGTCGAGGGCGCGCAGATCGAACTGTTGCACGAAGGCCTGTTCGGTCAGGACCCCATCGCCATGAAGGTAGACGACATGCGCGTGGCCCTGCGTCGGCATGAGGCCGAGAGCCTGACCATCAAGCTCGACTCTGGCAAGCTGGACGCCGCCTGATGGACATCGCCCTGAAGACCGCCCGCGTCGCCTTGGTGGGCAATCCCAACAGCGGCAAGACGGCCCTGTTCAACGCCCTGACCGGCGCGCACCAGAAGGTCGCCAACTACGCCGGCGTCACAGTGGAGCGCAAGGAAGGCCTGATCCGCGCTGCCTCCGGCCGGACCATGTCCGTGCTTGACCTGCCCGGCACCTATTCCCTGCGCGCCCGCAGTCCCGACGAGGAGGTCACGCGTGACGCCGTCCTGGGGCGTCTGGCCGGAGAGACGCCGCCCGATGTGGTGGTCTGCGTCGCCGACGCCACCAACCTGCGCCTGGTCCTGCGTCTGATCCTGGAGTTGAAGGCCGTCGGCCGGCCGATGGTTCTGGCGCTGAACATGTACGACATCGCCCAGCGTCAGGGACTGCGGATCGATCTGGAGCGGCTGGGCGCCGAACTGGGCGTGCCGATCATCACCACGGTCGCCACGCGCAAGCGCGGCATCGACGATCTGATCGTCGCCATCGAAGACCGGGCCGCCGTCGCCGCCGTGACTGAAAGCCAGTGGCATAGCCCGGACGCCGCCGAACTGCGCACCGCCGCGCGCGAGGCCGAGCGGATCATGAAGGCCTGTGTGCGCCCGCCCGAACGGCCCGACACCCTGACCGGCAAGATCGACGCTGTGCTGCTGCATCCGTTGGGCGGGCTGCTTATCCTGATGGCCTTGCTGTTCGTCATGTTCCAGGCCGTGTTCAGCTGGGCCGCGCCCCTGATGGACGGTATCGAGGCCGGCATCGGCTGGCTGGGCAGTCTGGTCGCCACGGTCCTGCCGGATGGCCTGTTGCAGAGCCTGATCGTGGACGGGATCATTTCCGGCGTCGGCAGCGTGCTGGTCTTCCTGCCGCAGATCCTGATCCTGTTCCTGTTCATCATCGCCCTGGAAGACTTCGGCTATATGGCCCGCGCGGCCTTCCTGATGGACAAGATCATGGGCGGGGCCGGACTGCATGGCCGGGCCTTCATTCCGCTGTTGTCCAGCTTCGCCTGCGCCATTCCCGGCGTGATGGCGGCGCGGGTGATCGATTCCAAGCGCGATCGCCTGACCACCATACTGGTCGCGCCGCTGATGACCTGCTCGGCGCGGATCCCAGTCTATACGCTGATCATCGCCGCCTTCATTCCCAACGAGACGGTCTGGGGTTTCGCCAATCTGCAGGGACTGGTGATGTTTGGCCTCTACGCCGCCGGCATCGTCAGCGCGCTTCTCGTGTCACTCGTAATCCGCAAGGTGTTTTGGCGCGGCGCGGTCGAGCCCTTCATGATGGAACTGCCGACCTACAAGACGCCGGACCTGAAGAGCGTGGGCTTCAATCTGTGGCTCCGGGCCAAGATATTCCTGAACCGCGCGGGGCGGATCATTCTGCCGGCCGTGATCATCCTTTGGGTGCTGGCTACCTTCCCCTATCCGCCCGAGAACGCGACCCTGCCGGCCATCGACTATTCGTTCGCCGGCATGCTGGGCCGGGCGCTTGAGCCGATCTTCGCCCCCATCGGCTTCAACTGGCAGATGGTCATCGCCCTGATCCCCGGCATGGCGGCGCGCGAGGTTGCGGTGGCGGCGCTGGGGACCACCTACGCCATTGCGGATGCGGAGAATGCGACCGGACTTCTGGCCACGACCCTGGCCTCGCACTGGTCGCTGGCGACGGCCCTTAGCTTCCTGGCCTGGTACATCTTCGCGCCCCAGTGCGTGGCGACACTGGGCGTGGTGCGGCGCGAGACCAACTCGCTGAAATGGACCTGGATCATGATCGGCTACATGTTCGGTCTGGCCTATCTGGCGTCGCTGGTGACCTATCATGTGGCGGTGGCGCTCGGGGGCGGCTAAGCCGGAGGCGTTCGCCGCCTTCTGGACGTCTCGATGCACCCTGTGATCGCCGCCGCCGTCATGGGCGGGCTGGGCCTGATTTTCGGCAGTTTCATCGCCGCCGTCAGCGTGCGCCTGCCGCGTGACGAGGACATCGTCGTCGCCCGCTCGCGATGCCGGGGCTGCGATCAGCCCTTGCGCGCGTGGGAGCTGATACCGCTGTTCAGTTGGCTGGCCCTGCGAGGCCGTTGCGCGCGGTGCCAGACGCGCATTTCCCAGCGCTATCCGCTGATCGAACTGGCTGCGGCGGCCATCGGCGTCTGGGCAGGGCTCAGCGGCGCTTCCTGGCTGATGGCGGGGGCGACGGCGCTCCTGGGTTGGCAACTGCTGCTGATCGCCATCATTGATGGCGAGAACTTCTGGCTGCCCGACATCCTGACCTGGCCTCTGGTGGCGACGGGCCTGGCGGCGGCGGCGATGATCGGCTGGGATCTGGCCCTGTCGCATCTGATTGGGGCGGTGGTCGGGTTCGGCGGCCTGTGGCTGGTCGGCTGGCTCTATCAGGTGATCCGCAAGCGCCAAGGTCTGGGCGGGGGCGACCCGTTCCTGTTCGCGGGGGCAGGGGCCTGGGTCGGCTGGATGGGTCTGCCCAGCGTGCTGCTGTGGGCCTGCGCGGTCGGGCTCAGCCTGGTGTTCGGCATGCTGGTGGTGCGCCGGACGGTCAGCGGAACCGAGAAGCTGCCGTTCGGTGTGTTTCTGGCGGTCGGGATCTGGCTGACCTGGCTATACGGACCCCTGGGGCTTTAACGCCCCGTGGTCAGCTTGACGATGATGATGGCGGCCGTGTCCAGAATGGCTTCGGGCGTGTCGGCGCGGCGCAGCAGGTCGAAACTGGCCGCCGTCGATTCCGCGATCGAGGCGATCTGGTAAGAGGCCAGGCGCGGATTGTAATCCTTGGGGTGCAGGCCGCTGGCGTGGGCCTGCGCGACGCGACGCTCGATCGCCAAATGCAGGCGGCGCAGGCGGCGCACCCGGCTCTCGACGAAGGCCACGTCACCGTTGTCCGCCAGCATGTGCTCGACCCGCAGCACTTGGCCGTGGTTTCGCCAGATCGCCATCACGTCCAGGATGAAGGCCCGAGCGATGGCGAAGGCCTTGTCGCCCGGCCAGTCAGCCTGGAAATGCGCCGCCAGACCCTGAAAATCCGTCGCGGCGACCTCACACAGCGCCAGAACAGGCTCTTCGACTGTCTTGAAATAGGTGTAGAAATTCGATGGAGACACGCCTGCGGCCGAGGCCAAGTCGGCGACGCGGATCTCGCCGTAATGCCGCTCGTTCAACAGGCGTTGGGTCGCGTCGAGGATCGCCTGGCGGGTTCTCCCACCGCGCGCACCGATCTTGTGGCCCAGCTTGTTGGTTGTGTCGGCCATGTCCCCGATGGTCGCATAGAGATGGTGCCGGCTGCAGGAATCGAACCCGCGACATCCAGTTTACAAAACTGGCGCTCTACCAACTGAGCTAAGCCGGCCCGCGTGTGCGGTGTTCGGCCCTTATGTCCAGCCTCGCGCCGGGACGCAAGACGGGCTTGCGCCCCGGGGCGGACAAATCGCTCGTCAACGCCAGGGAACTGGCGGCGTGTAGCTGGCGACGAAGCTTTCCCAGGCCTCGCGGGTCTTGAAGTCCAGGCCGCCGTCCCAGGCCGATCCCATGTAATAGGTGAAGGGCTGGCCCGGCGTGACGCGCAGCAGGATCAGATAGTTGTCGGCGTCCTGCGTAAAGCCCTCGACCATGGCCGGATCGACCAGGATGGCGACGCCGATGCTGCCGTGCTCGGGATTTTCCGGCTCCCAGAACATCAGGCGGCCGTTGGCGGCGTCGCGGGTGACGAAGCCGGAGCCGTTGTCATTGGTGCGCCGGGTTATGCCGATGCCGACGATCAGGGGCTCGGTGCTGTCCGAGTTCAGCGTCGAGGTCATGCGGGTGAAATTGGACCCCATCGGCAGGGAGAAGTCGCGCGTCTCCCACACCCGGCGGTTCACATCGACGGGCCATGGGGCGTAATCGACGCTGAAGCGCGCCTCGTCTCCGCCTGTCTCTTCAATGCGATAGGTCTTGAAGTTGCGGCTGGTCCACAGCTTGTTGTCCTGCCAGACGCCCAGGCCGCCTGCGCCGCGACCGCGACCGACGTCGTAGTAGTCCAGGCCCTCGCCCCGGTCGGTATGATAGTTGGGGAACTTCAGCTGGCGGTCCATGAAGGGGTAGCGGACGCGCTTGGCCCAGACGTCGATACCCGATCCGGACGGCGGTTCACGGCCCTCTAGTGTGGGTCCGTAGATGCGGTGGGCGACGCGGTCGTTCTCCCACAACAGGTCGTCGAACCGATCCGGCGCGAAACGGGCGACGGCCCGGGGGCGCTGTTCCTCGGCCGTCGGAGGCGTCAGGCGCTCGATGGTCGAGGGCCGGTTCAGTCCGGCGGGATCGTAGGACAGGGCGGCGGTGGCGCGCATCTCCTCGGCGCGGCGACGCAGCTCCTCCTCGCCGACCACGGTGACGGGCGCCGGAGGCGTCGGCGTCGTTGCGGCGATGACCTCGGGCGTGTCACGCTCGGGCTCGGCCTGCGGCAGGGATTGGACCGGACCGTTCAGGTCCGCGACCTCCAGCCCCGCCAGCACATAGGCGCCGGTGGCGTAGAGGCCGGTCTCCTCGGGCTTGGTCGAGACGGGCTGGTCGCCGGTCTTCTGCGCCGCGCCGATTAGGCCGCTGGGCAGGACATGGCGGTTCAGCGCCGCCCAGCCCTTGGTCACCGCCGGCAGATAGGTCTCGCGATCCAGCAGGCCGTGGTTGATGCCCCACGCCAAGCCATAGACATAGAAGCCCGACCCCGAGGTCTCGGCCTCGGGATAGACCTCGGGCGCCAACAGGCTGGCGCGCCACAGGCCGTCGTCCTGCTGCAGTTCCAGGATCCGGCTCGACAGCTTCTGGAACAGATCGACGTAATAGGCCCGGTTCGCATGGTCAGCGGGCAGGCTCTCCAGCCACCGCGCCAGACCCGCCATGGTCCAGGCGTTGGCGCGCGACCAGTAGATCGGCGCGCCGTTCGCCTCGGTGCGGTCCTTGAACCGTTCGTCGCGCAAGAACAGCCGCTGCTCGGGAACCCACAGATGCTCGGCGGTGCGCCGCCACTCCCGGTCGGCCGCCGTCAGATATTTGGGATCGCCGGTCAGGGCCGACATCCGCGCCAGCACCGGTGGGGCCATGAACAGGGCGTCGGCCCACCACCAGACCAGGGCCGGGGTCTCGACCGAGCGGTTCAGGTGCGGGACCTGCCAGTCCAGCCGCTGGCGCAGCGGCATCAGCAGGCCCTCCTGGCGCCGTCGGGCGTAGAGTTCCTCGTACAGGTCGCCGATGGCGATATCGTCGGCGTTCAGCATGGTCGGCCCCGACCGGGCGCCGCGCACGCTGTAGTTATAGTGTTCGGCCACAGCGGTCAGGAACCGCAGCGTCTCGGGATCGTCCGACACGCGCGCCAGTCGCGCCGCCCCGACATAGAAGGTGGCGGCCACCCAGTTGGACGACATCTGCGTCAGATTGCTGCCGGTCGACAGGGCCAGGGGCTCGCCCGCCATGGCCGCGATCTGGGACGCCGTTACATACTCGGCGGCGGCCAGGGCTTTGGCCCGCGACGGCAGGACGTTGGGATCGAAATCAAGCGTCGGCCGCGGGGTCGGCTCCAGCCAAGCCGCCTCGACGCCGGGGGGCAGGGGCGCGCTACGGCCCGTCTGCGCCGCGACCGGGCCGGTCAGCAGGGTGGTCGCCATCAGGGCGGCGGTCAGGCCTACGGCCATGCGGAACGAACGATACGCCATCTGTGTCCTCCGAAGCGCCGAGACTTGCGCTTTTCATTATTTGCCGTGGAGTACCATAAGGTGGACAAAATGGCACGCCAAGGTAACCGGTGTCTTTTTCTCCGCGACATAGTATCTGGTGGGATCAGACTCGCGAGACGATCCAACGTCTCCGTATTGAGGACCAGTGAAGGACGTCATGGCTCATCCGCTCAAGCTCAATCCCGACCGCCTGTTTCCGGTTGACGCCGACACCCGCGCGGTCGCGCGTCGTCTGTATGCAGAGATCAAGGGCCTGCCGATCATCAGCCCGCACGGCCATACGGACCCTAGCTGGTTCGCGCTGAACGAACCCTTCGCCAATCCGGCCGAACTGCTGATCACGCCGGACCACTATGTCTTCCGCATGCTGCATTCGCAGGGGATGGCGATGGAGGACCTGGGCGTTCCCCGCGCCGACGGCGGGTCGGTCGAGACCGATCCGCGCAAGATCTGGCGCCGGTTCGCCGAGAACTATCACCTGTTCCGGGGCACGCCGTCGCGCCTGTGGCATGACTGGGTCTATGCCGAGGCCTTTGGTATCGACGTGCGGCTGTCGGCCGAGACGGCGGACCACTACTACGACGTCATCGACGCCGCGCTGAAGACCGACGCCTTCAGGCCCCGCGCCCTGTTCGACCGCTATAATATCGAGGTCCTGACCACGACCGAGAGCCCGCTCGATACGCTGGAGCATCACAAGACCATCGCGGCCTCGGGCTGGAAGGGGCGGGTTCTGACCGCCTATCGCCCTGACCCGGTGCTGGACCCGGACTATGAGGGCTTCCGCGACAATCTGAAGATCCTGGCCGAACAGACCGGTCGCGATACGCTGAGCTGGGACGGCTATCTGCAGGCGCTGCGCGACCGCCGGTCGGTCTTCATCGCGATGGGCGCCACCTCGACCGATCACGGCCACCCGACCGCCTTCACCGCCGATCTGCCCAAACATGAGGCCGAGGCCCTGTTCCGCCGCGTCTCGACCGCCGCGGCCAGCGCCGCCGACGCCGAACTGTTCCGGGGTCAGATGCTGACCGAAATGGCCGCAATGTCGGTCGAGGACGGGCTGGTGATGCAGCTGCACCCCGGATCGTTCCGCAACCACTCCGCCACCGTCTTCGATCGTTTCGGCCGTGACAAGGGTTGCGACATCCCGACCCAGACGGATTACGTCCGGGCGCTCAAACCCCTTCTGGACCGGTTCGGGTCGGACACCCGACTGTCGCTGATCCTCTTCACGCTGGACGAGACCAGCTACAGCCGCGAACTGGCGCCCCTGGCCGGCCACTATCCGGCGCTGAAGCTGGGCCCCAGCTGGTGGTTCCACGACAGCCCCGAGGGCATGCGTCGCTTCCGCGAACAGGTCACCGAGACGGCCGGTTTCTACAACACGGTCGGCTTCAACGACGACACCCGCGCCTTCCTGTCGATCCCGGCCCGCCACGACGTGGCGCGGCGCATGGACTGCGGCTTCCTGGCCAAGCTGGTGGTCGAACACCGGATGCAAGAGGACGAGGCCCACGAATTGGCCCACGCCCTGACCTATGGCCTGGTCAAGGCGGCCTACAAGCTGTGACCCGCCTTTCCGATGCGGCCCTGAAGGGCCTGCCCGCCGACGTCGCCGTTCCCGTTTACGACCGCGCCCAGGTGAAGACCGGCGTAGTCCATCTGGGCATCGGCGCCTTTCACCGCGCCCACCAGGCGGTCGTGTTCGACGACGCGCTGGCGAGCGGCGACCTGCGTTGGGGCGTGCTGGGCGTCTCGCTGCGGTCGCCGGGCGTGCGTGACCAGTTGAATCCGCAGGACGGGCTCTACACCCTGGTCGTGCGTGACGGATCGGACGAGCATCTGCGCATTATCGGCGCCGGTCGCGGCGTGATGGTCGGGCCGGAAGACCCCGCCGCTCTGGTCGCGGCCATGGCCGACGCCGACGTCCACATCGTCACCCTGACCGTGACCGAGAAGGGCTATCGCCTCGACCCGGCGACGGGCGACTTGCTGCTCGACGACGCGGATGTCGCCGCCGACCTGGCCGACATCGCTTCGCCTCGCACGGCGCCCGGTTTCATCGTTGCAGCGTTGCGGGCGAGGAAAGCGGCGGGGTTGAAGCCCTTCACCGTCATCAGTTGCGACAACCTTCCCCACAACGGCAAGCGCATCCGCGCCGGGGTGCTGACGATGGCCCGCCACATCGATCCGTCGTTAGCCGACTGGATTGAGGCGGAGGGCGCCTTCCCACAGACCATGATCGACCGGATCGTTCCGGCGACCATCCCCGACGACATCGCCCGTCTGACCGCCCGGCTCGGCGTCGAGGACCACGGCATGGTCAAGGCCGAACCCTTCACCCAGTGGGTGATCGAGGACTGGTTCGCGGGTGAACGGCCGGACTTTGCGGCTCTGGGCGTGCAACTGACCGACGCAGTAGAACCGTGGGAGGACGCCAAGCTGCGCCTGCTGAACGGCGCCCACTCGGCCATCGCCTATCTGGGCGCCCTGTCGGGTCATGAGCATGTCCACGAGGCCGTCGCCGTCCCCGCCTTCCGCGCCTATGTCGAGGCTCTGTGGGACGAGGCGCAGACCACGCTGGACCCGCCGCCGGGCCTGGACATCCCCGCCTATCGCGAGGCGCTGATGGCACGGTTCTCGAACGCGGCCCTGATGCACAGGACCCGCCAGATCGCCATGGACGGGTCGCAGAAACTGCCCCAGCGGCTGCTGGCCGGGGCCGCCGAACGTCTGGCGGCCGGGCAGGATATCGACGCCATGGCGCTGGGCGTCGCCGCCTGGATGAAATGGCAGTCGGGTGTGACCGAAGGCGGTGAGACCGTCGTCGTCGACGATCCGCTGGCGTCGAAAACCGCCGAACTGCTGGCCGGGGTCGACAACGACCAGGCGCGGGTTTCGGCCCTGCTGAGCCTGTCCGCCGTCTTCCCGCCCGCGCTCGCCGCCGACGACCGGTTCGCAGTCGCGATCACGGGCGCCTATCTGTCGCTCAGCCAGAACGGCGCGGTCGAGGCCGCGCGTCTGGCAGCGGAGTAGTCCATGTCTCGCGTCCTGATTCTGAACCCCGCCGACGACGTCGCCATCGCCCTGGACGACATCGCGACCGGCGATACGCCCGACGGCCTGGACGCTCCGGCGCGCGCCGACATCGCCACCGGTCACAAGATCGCTCGCCATGCGGTGGAGGAGGGCGGTCTGGTCCGTCGTTATGGCCAGGTCATCGGCCGCGCCAGGACCGCCATCGCCGCCGGGAACCACGTCCACGTCCACAACCTGTCCATGGCCGAGGACGGGCGCGAGGCCGAGGTCGGCGCCGACCTTCGCCCGCCCGCGCCGCTGTCGGGCGCGACGTTCAACGGCATCGTCCGTGCAGACGGTCGGATCGGCACGCGCAACTACATCGGCGTCCTGACCAGCGTGAACTGTTCGGCCACCGTGGCGCGCCGCATCGCCGACGCCTTCCCGGATTCCGGCCTGCCAAAGGGCGTGGACGGCGTCGTGGCCTTCACACACCAGGGCGGCTGCGGCGGCTCTTCGCTGAGCAGCGACGTGACCCTGCTGCAGCGGACTTTGGCCGGCTATGCCCGACATCCGAATTTCCACTCCATCCTGATCGTCGGCCTGGGCTGTGAAGCCAACCAAATCCCCGCCTGGCTGGCCAACGAAGGCCTGGAATCCGGTCCGCACCTTCGCGCCCTGACCATCCAGGAAGCTGGCGGCACCGCCCGCGCCATCGAGGCCGGGATCGCGGTCGTCCGCGACCTGGTCGCCGAGGCGGCGAAGGTCGAACGCCAGCCTGTCTCCGCATCCCACCTGACGGTCGGCCTTCAGTGCGGCGGTTCGGACGGCTGGTCCGGAGTCACCGCCAATCCTGCCCTGGGCGCGGCGGTGGACCTGCTGGTCGCCCACGGCGGCTCGGCCATGCTGTCGGAAACGCCCGAGATCTGGGGCGCCGAACACCTGCTGCTGCGGCGTGCGGCGTCGCAGGACGTGGCGGACAAGCTGAACGCCCGTCTGGCGTGGTGGCGTGATTATGCCGACCGCCACCAGATGGAGCTGAACAACAATCCCTCGCCCGGCAATTTGAAGGGCGGCCTGACCACCATCCTGGAGAAGTCTTTGGGGGCGGTGGCCAAGTCCGGTTCGACTCCGTTGAACGACGTGATCGGCTATGCCGAACCGCTTCAGGCCAAGGGGCTCAGCTTCATGGACAGCCCCGGCTACGATCCATGCTCGGCGACGGGCCAGATCGCCTCGGGCGCCAATCTGATCGTTTTCACCACGGGCCGGGGCTCGGTCTTCGGCGCCAAGCCTGCGCCGTCGATCAAGGTCGCCTCCAACGCCAAACTGGCGAACTGGATGGACGAGGACATGGACATCGACGCCTCGCCCGTCCTGACCGGGACCAGCCTGGCCGACGTCGGCGCCGTCATTTTCCAGAAGATGCTCGATGTCGCCTCGGGCGAACCGTCAAAGTCCGAGGCCCTGGGCGTCGGGGACAACGAGTTCGTGCCGTGGCAGGTGGGGGCCTATCTCTGACGAGTGCTACACGCGGGCGCTTGCGTCTCATGGCTTGTCCATTATCGTGGGACGAGTAAGCATAATGTGAGACGCCGCGCAGACGGCGAAGGAAAACGCCCATGCATCGTCGCTCCCTTCTGCAACTCGGCCTGACCGGGGCGCTCGCTTCGGCCGCGCCTGCCTTCGCTCAATCGGTCGGTCGCACCTTCGACGCCGCAGACTATGGCGCGGTCGGCGATGGCGTGACAATCAACACCCGCCCGATCCAGGCCGCCATCGATGCGGCGGCGGGGCAGGGCGGGGGCGTAGTGGTGCTGAAGCCCGGCCTCTATCTTTCCGGCTCGCTGTTCTTGAAATCGGGCGTGACCCTGTCGATCGGCCGAGGCGCGACCCTGCGCGGGGTTCAGAACTTGGACGCCTATCCTATGGTCCGCACCCGCGTCGCCGGGGTGGAGATGGACTGGCCCGCCGGCCTGCTGAACATCTATCAGCAGCAGAACGCCAGGATCACCGGCGAGGGCCTGGTCGACGGCGACGGCAAGGTCTTCTGGGACAGCTATTGGGCCATGCGTCGTGATTATGACCCGCGCGACCTGCGCTGGGCCGCCGACTACGACTGCCGCCGTCCGCGCCTGATCCATGTCTATGACTCGCAGCAGGTCGAAGTCTCGGGCCTGAACCTGGCGCGGTCGGGATTCTGGACCGTGCACATCTGCTATTCGCGCGACGTGAAGGTCGCCGACCTGATCATCCGCAACAACCTGGGCGGCCGCGGTCCCTCGACGGACGGAATAGACATCGACTCGTCCGAGCGGGTGTTGGTCGAGCAGTGCGACCTGTCGGTCAACGACGACGCCATCTGCATCAAGGCCGGCCGCGACTGGGATGGTCTGCGCGTCGCCCGCCCGTGCCGCCAGGTGAAGATCCGCGACTGCATCGTCCGCGACGCTTTGGCTGGGATGACGTTCGGGTCGGAAACCTCGGGCGGCTTCGACGACATCGAGGTGTCGGGCCTGCGGATCGAATATCCCGTGCCGCTGGGCATCTTCTTCAAGTCGGGCCACACGCGCGGCGGCGTGATTTCCAATATCCGCCTGCGCGACATCCATCTGCAGGACGTGCGGACGTTGATGCAGGTCAATCTGAACTGGTATCCGAACTACAGCTACGCCCAGATCCCGGCGGGCATCGCCGACATCCCCGACTATTGGCGCGCCCTGGCTACGCAGGTCCCGCGTGAACAGGGCATTCCCCGCATCCACGATGTCCGCCTGTCGAACATTAAAGCCGTCGGCGGCAAGGTCGGATTCGCGGCCGCCGCCTATCCCGAGGCGCCGCTGAAGGACTTCACCTTCGAACGGCTGGACTGGGACGTGCAGGACGCAGGCGCCATCGCCAACGCCGAAAACTGGCGCTTCCGCGACTGCAACATCGACACCCTGGACGGCAAGGGGCCGAAGGTGACGGACTCGACGGGCGTCACCGGCCTGCGCCCACGGGTCGCCTGACACCCGCCCCCAGACCTTCAGCACCAAACAAAAAGAAGGCCCGGAGCGGTTCGCTCCGGGCCTTTAGTCTATCGCGCTAAAAGCGTCAGGGAGGGAAGATCAGTACTTCCAGCGCAATCCCACGGCGATCTCTCGGCCGGTGTGGCGGTAGTCGGACACGCGGTCCGCCACGTCGACATAGCGATCGGTATATTCATCGGTCAGGTTGATGCCTTCGAGCGAGAAGGTCAGGTTCGGCGTGAACTCGTACGACATGGAGGCGTCGATGTTGGTCGTGTCGTTGACGCCCTCTTCCGAGTTGCCGTTCGCGCCGGGGAAGGACAGCAGATACTGGCTGCGGTGCGCGACCGAAACGCGGGCCTGGAAGGGACCGTCCTCATAATACAGGGTCGCGTTGGCGGTGTTCTTAGACTGGCCTGTCAGCCGGTTCTTGCCGGCCGTGCCGTAGCTGACTTCTGAATCGACCCAGGTGACGTTGCCGGTGAAACCAAAGTTGGACCACAGGCCGGGCAGGAAGGTGAAGGGCTGCTGGTACTGGATTTCGATACCTTTCAGCGCCCCGCCTGCGCCGTTGAGGCGACGTGTGACCTGGAAGATGTCGGTCGGGTTGGCTGCGCCCTGCAGCAGCTCGTTCGGCAGGCCCAGCAGATTGTAGGCGATGCCCACGGTCTCTGAGGTGATGAAGCTGTCGATGTCCTTGTAGAAGACGGCGCCGGCCAGCAGACCTTCGTTCTGGAAATACCACTCCACCGAGAAGTCGTAGTTGGTGGCGCGGAACGGATCGAGCAGGGGATTGCCGAAGGAGACGGTCCGCGTCGTGGGAGATACGCTGCCGCCGGGTGTCAGGTCGCCCAGGGTCGGACGCGACATCACCTTGGCGGCGCCCAGGCGGATAACGAGGTCCTCGCGTGGCTCCAGCGCCAGATTGAACGACGGCAGAACGTCGTCGTAGTCGTTGTTGGTGGTCAGGTATTCATAGGTCGTGACAGCTGGCGTTCCCGAGCTGACTGCCCGCCAGCCCTTGGCCTCGACCTCGGTCTGGGCGTAGCGAACGCCGGCATTGCCCCGCAGGACCATGCCCGCCACGTTGGTGTTGAAGTCGGCCTGGAAGAAGACGCCCTTGTCCGTCTCGTCCACCTCGCGCTCGCTTTGGTTGGCGACCAGAGGGTCGTCGTAGAAGCTGAGGAAGTCGGCGATCTTGGAGATGTCGGGAACGATGAAGGTCAGGTCGGAACCGGCCCCGGCCTTTACCCCGTCACCGATGCTGACGACACGGCCGATGCTGTCGACGCCCGTCAGGCGGTCTGCGCCTGTGGGGTTGGTCTTGCTCCGCGTCAGACCGAAGGTCTCGAAGCCATAGGTCCGATATTCGCCGCCGACCTTGAAGGTGAGGGAGTCGGACCAGTCATAGGCCAGAGAACCGGCGCCGACCTGGTTGTCGAAGTTCCCGCCGGAGGTGCTGCGCGTCGCATTGACCAGGGTGAAACGCTGGCCCGACGTGACGTCGAAGCCGTAGTTGATGCGTGGCGCGCGATCGTTCTCGCGGAAGTCGAAGCTATAGCCGTTTACGCCCGCAGCCTCGAAGGCGTAGGCGACGTTCAGCGGCGTGCGGGCTTCCGAACGGTTGGCGCCGATCTTCAGATTGCCGTGCAGGCGATCGGTGAAGTCGTGACGCACGTTCAACGACGCCTGATAGAAGTTGCTTTCGTTGCGCGTGAACCCGTTCTCGGCCCGCACCAACATGTTGTCGAAGACACCGTAGGACAGTGTGTTCTTGTCTGCGTCGATCGCATAGTCGCGCACGATCACGTTGTTGACGTTGGCGCGGCTGAAGGACCAAGCCTCGATGTTGGGGCTTTCGAGTTCGGAGTTGAACCGCGACCACAGCAGATCCAGCACCACTTCGGTGCGGTCGCTCGGGCGCCATTGGAGCGCCCCGGTCATGCCCAGCCGATCCTCCTGGGTGTTGCCCAGGGTGTAGCGCGGGATACGCGGATAGTAGGCGCTGAGCAGCGCGTCGCGTTGCGCTGTCGTGGTGCAGGGGATGCAACTCGCGAAGTTCTGACCCAGGCCATACGGATAGTTGGGATAGTCGGCCAAGGTTTTGCCGGCGGGGATCGGAGGGTTGACGGCGCCCGACTGCCAGCGCGTGGTGTTGAAGCTGCCCAGGATTGGCGACCGTTCCGAATAGGCCACCGAGACCAGCGCACCGAACGTGCGGTCCTCGTTCGACCAGCTCAGCAGGCCGGCCAAACGCGGGACGGTTTTTTCCGACAAGTCGTTGTACGACGCCTGTACCGACAGGGCGGAGTTCAGGCCGCTGCCGCCGAAGTCCAGCGGACGGCCGGTTTGCAGATCGACGGTCGCGCCCAGCGAGCCTTCTTCGATCTCGGCCGACTGTGTCTTGCGGACCTTGATGCTGTTGAACAGCTCGGACGCGAACATGGAGAAGTCGAAGCTGCGGTTGCGGTTGCCGCCCGACGCCGCCTGGGCTTCCAGGCCGTTGATGCGCGTGCGGGTGAAGTCGGAGCCTAAACCGCGAACAGAGATGGTCGTGCCCTGGCCGTTGACGCGGTCGATGGTTACGCCGGGCAGGCGCTGAATGGCCTCGGCCAGATTCTGGTCGGGGAAGTCGGCCATGTCCTCGGCCAGAATGGCGTCGACGGCGCCGGCCTCGCGGCGCTTGATGCTCAGCGCCTGCTGAAGGCTGGAGCGGAAGCCGGTGACGACGATGTCATCAACCGTGGCGGCGCCTTCTTCCTGGGCCGCTTCTTCCGTTGCGGGCGCGGGGGCGGTCTGAGCCAGCGCCGACGAAGCGCCCATCAGTGCCGCCAGGGATACGCCAACGGCGCACAGAGTCCGGGTGTTGGTCCGTCGCATTCGTTCTCTCCCCATCCCGGCGGCCGTTTGGCACCGGTGTCATTTTTTGGTACGCTGTCGCGCATAGTTGGATTGGCGACGTGCCGTTTATTGCAACAGCTTCCCGCATTTTGCAATATGCCGATGTTTCGAACGCGACAATCTGTCGAAAACTCTCGACAAAACCTCGACAATTCAGGCGTTGGGTCTCGACAAATTGTCGATGTTTCTATGCGCGGCGCTCGACTTCGACGGCATAGACGTGATTAGCGCCGTGCATGTTCGACACGAAGACGATCCATTTGGCGTCCGGCGTGAAGGTCAGATTCGGCTCCAGCCGGTAGTCGTGGTTCGACAGGTCCACCAGCCGTTCAGAGCGCATATACTCGACGAAAATCTGGTCGTCCTTGTCGCTGGACGGATCGGCGTCGACGATCGGTTCGGGACGCAGCAGGACGATCCATTTGCCATCGGGCGCATGGGCGACCATGTCGCCATCGCCGCCGTCGCCGGCGAACAGGCTGCCGTCCGGCGAGACGTTGTAATGGACGGACCAGTCGTTCTGCTCGACCCGGCGATAGACCCGGCGGCCCGTCTCCAGATCGACCGAGGCGACCCAGAAGACCTGACCGCGCGGGGTCTGAAGGTCATACAGAACTTGTTTGCCGTCTGGGCTGAACCATTCGTGGCCGAAGATCTCGAAGTTCATCGTCCGCTGGTGGGTCTTTCTCAGGCCCGTGCCGTCGGCGCGGATGGCCCACATCCGGTCCACGCGGTGCCAGGGGCCTTCGTGGCAGAAGATGATCTGCTGCGGATCGGTGGGCGAGAACTGGGTGTGGCCGATCCATTCGTTGGTCTTGTGGATCACGCGCCGCTCGCCTGTCGCCAGGTCGATGACGAAGATTTCCATCGGATAGCCGGCGGCCCAGCGCTGAAGCATCCGCACGCCCTTGGCGCGGGCGAAGTTCAGCGGCTTTCCGTCTGGACCGTTGGCCTCGTATTCGGCTTGGTCGAAGCGGCGGTTGCGCGGGTCGGGCACGGTGGGCTGAAGCGGCTGGCTGTCATAGGCGACGAAGCCCAGCAGCAGGGTTTCGTCGGCGTTGACCGAGTTGATCTGGCCGTTCGGGATGCGGCCGATCTCGCGCCGCTGTTTGGTGTCGGCGTCGATGACGAACAGGGTCTTGCCGCGGTCCATCAGCTGACCTTCGCCAGGCGCGGTGACGGAATAATAGACGTTGCGCCCCTTGCGGCCGGCGAACATCAGGTCGGCGTCGTGCTCGGGGACCAGGACGTTGACGGTCCAGGTCGCCAGATCGACGGTCGAGATACCCTGGGGCGTCGAGATGACCATCAGGTCGGGCGCGCCGGTCTTGGGCGGCAGGAACATGTTCTTGTAGAAATAGGGCTTTCCACCGCCGCCATCGGGCGAGACGCGGCGGATGCGGTGGCCGGTCTTGGGATCGACCCACTCGGTCGGCACGGGGCCTTCCCAGCGCGGCCGCTCGACCGGCGTCTCCTGGGTCGAGGGCGGGGCGGTGTTGGGCGCGGGCCAGACGGGGGTCTGGCCCGGCGCCGGCGGGGTTGCGGATGTGGCCTGCTGGGCCTGAACGGTCGTGGTTGCCAAGGCGCCGACGGCGGGGGCCGCGAACAGGGCCTTCAGGGCGGTGCGTCTGGAGGTCGTCATTGGGGGCGTTCCTCTCGGTTTTCTTGGATTACGGCGCGGGCGTCAGGCCTTCGACCCGAACGGTCCAGCCGTCCTTGGGAAAGCCTGGGGCGTGGCCGCTGGACCCGTCCCAACCCGCCGCCATCAGACCAACGGCCATCAGCAGCGACCCGTTGGACGGGAAATAGGTCTCGGCCGCGCGGCGATAGCCGGGACCGTCGGGATTGACCGCCATCTCGACCCCTCCGGCGCCGGCCGAGACGGGCACCAGTTCGTCGGCGTGCTCGTCCAGGTGGACCCGCGGGGTCATGCCGGTGACGCCCCACTGATTGTTCTTCAGATCGGCGAACAGCCAGTCGACAGCCTTTTCCGGTTCGCCGATGCGGGCCGCGGTCATGGCCATCATCGGGAAGTCCCAGCCCCAGGTCTGACGCACGTCCCAGGTCTGCTCCACCGCGTCGAAGGTTCGGCGCATGGCGGCGGGATCGATCCGCGCGCCGGGGATGAAGCCATAGGCCATCAGGAAGGAGGGGTGGTCGCGGTTCTTGCACTGGGCCGCCGCCGCGTGCCTGCGGCACGCGTCGGACATGGCCGTCTCCCAGAAATCCGGGAGGTTCTCGATCGGCAGGTACAGGCCGTCCTTCATCGGGGGTGGGGCGATCCTGGCCAGGGCCTGATCCCAATCAGCGCGGCGGGCCTGGCCCTTGCGTTCGCGCCACTGTTGCGCGGTTTCCAGCGCCCAGCGGAAATACTCGACCTCGAAGGTCGGGTTCACCGTGGTCAGGGGATCGTAGTTCTCCTGCGCGGGGATCATCGGCGCGCCCAGATTTAGCCGGCCGTCGTGTTCGATTGGCCAGGAGGCCAACAGGTCGGCTGTCGCCTCGACGACTTCGCCGTATCGATCCAGCACCGCCGGATCCTTCTCGGCGCGCCAGACCAGTTCGGCCAGCAGGATCGGGTGCGGCTGCTGCCACATGATGAAGGGCGAGACCAGGCTGGGGCTGTTGCGGCCCTCGGGCCCGACCATCTTGGGCCACCAGGCGCCCTTGACGTGGTGGCGGGCGGCCTCGGCGCGGGCGTTGTCCAAATTGCCGACATACCAGGGCAGGCTGCGCTCAAGCATGTCGGCGTGGCCCCACATGGCCTGCCAGCCGGCGTGCCAGGGGTGCATTTCCAGGTGGAACTTGCCGTACCAGCTGTTGGAGAACAGACCTTCTTCCTGGGGCGGCAGTTCGCCGGCCCCGTTCACGGCGGACAGATACTGCGACAGGATTACACGCCGCTCCAGCTCGGCCGCGCGCGGGTCGGTGGAGCCCGTGAAATCGACAGCGCCGCCCTGGGTCCAGAAGCCGTTCCAGTGGGCGGTGGTCGCCTGGACGCCGGCGCTGTAGGCGGGGGTCGCGGGCGTCTGGGCCTGCTGATCGAAGCGAACCATGACGGTCAGCCGGTCGCGACCGGAGGAGACGACGCGGAAGGCGTCGGCGCCGCTCTGTTCGATCTTACCCGAGGCGGTGATGCCGGAATAATAGGTGGTGTCGTCCAGGGTGCGGCGAATGTGGACGTCGCCCGTGTCGGAGGCGACGATGCTCAGGGTTTGCGCGCCAGAGGCCTCGAACGTCGTCGGATCGGGATTGATGGCGGGGTTCACGCCCGGATAGCGGACCTGGACGCCCAGGCCGTTGGCGGCGACGAGGGGCGAGACGATCTCGACCATGACCATGTCGAGCGTCGGGTGGACGCGGGTCACGACCTCGACCGGCTGGCCGTCATAGGTGAAGCGGCTGGTCAGGGCGCCGGACCACAGGTCCAGCGTCTGGCGCGTGTCGGCGACCTTGGCGAAGTCCAACGGCTTGCCGTCGGCGAAGGTCAGGCCGATGCGGCTGAGGGAGAACCGATGCGGATTGGCCCGCAGCCAGGTATATGCAGGCTGGGTCTCGGCGACCGCCCAGGACTTCATCCAGGCATAGGGCTGTTCGCCCCGACCCGGCACGGGCACGTCGATCAGGCCATCCTGTTCGGTATAGCCGTTCGGGTTGGGAAAGCTGTGCCAGGCCCACTGGGCCATGGTCAGCAGGGGCGACAGTTCCGAATACTGTTCCGGGAAGGTCTGGAGCCCCGTGACGTCGGCGGTGAAGCCCAGGTCGCCGTTGCCCAGCATGATCGGGGCATGGCGGTCGATGGCCGTCAGGCTGACGTTGTGGCGCGTGACCAGGGCATGACGGTCGATCGGCGCGACAGGCGCGACGGCGGCGGCAGGCGTCACCGTCTGGGCGTAGGCGGCCGTGGGGCCGGCCAGCAGGGTGAAGGCGAGAAGGGCGGTGCGAAGACGCATCAGGCGGCATCCTTCTTCAGTCCAAGGCCGGCGCCCTTCCAGCCATACCAGGCGACGACGGCGAAGCAGACGGCGGGAAGGAGGAAGGCGACGTTGGCGCCGTAGAGGTCGGCGATCTTGCCCATGGGCCAGGGCAGCAGCACGCCGCCGCCGATGGCCATGACCATCAGGGACGAGGCCTTCTTGGTGCCGGCGCCCAGGCCAGTGGTGCCCAGGGCGAAGATGGTGGCGAACATGGTGGACATGAAGAAGAAGACGGCCAGCAGGGCGATGGGCGAGACCTTGTCGATGCCGGCGGCGACGACCAGGGTCAGGACCACATTGATCACGCCATAGGTGGTCAGCAGGACGCGAGGCTTGACCTTGAGCAGCAGGGCGGTGGCGAAGAAGCGCCCGACCAGATAGCCGATGGCCGCCAGCGACAGCATGAAGGCGCCCTGCTGTGAGGTCAGGCCCTGCCAGTTGTGCGTCACCAGATTGATGAAATAGGCGCCGATGCCGACCTGGGCGCCGATGTAGAGAGCCTGGGTGATCACCCCGGCGATGAAGTGCGGCTGTTTGGACAGGGGCAGGGCAGGGGCGTCACCTTCGACTGCGCCGCCGTGATCCGACAGGCCGGTCTCGGGCAGGCGGGCGCGCCATACGGCGAGGGCGAACAGCACCACGCCGACGGCGATCAGCCCGTAGACGATCTGGATCGAGCGGGTCGCGCCGCCCAGGGCTTCGGTCGTGGTCGGACTGAAGAAGACCGCCCCGCCGATCAACGGCCCGAAGAAGACGCCCAGGGCGTTGAACGACTGGGCCAGGTTCAGCCGCTGGGAGGCCTTGGCCGGGTCACCGAGGACGTTGACGTAGGTGTCGGCGCTGGTCTCCAGGATGCACAGGCCGGCGGCGAGAACGAACATCGAGCCGACGAAGGGCAGGAAGGCGCCCGCGCCCGCCGCCGGTATGAACAACAGGGCGCCGACGGCGGTGACCGCCAGGCCCGATACGATGCCAAACTTGTAGCCCCGCGCGTGCAGCAGCATGCCCGCCGGAATCGAAAGCAGCAGATAGGCGCCGAAATAGGCGATCTGCAGCCAGGCGCTGTCGGCCTGGCTGATGCTCAGCGTTTCCTGGAAATGCTTGTTCAGCACGTCCAGCAGGCCATAGGCCAGGCCCCAGATCAGGAAGCAGGCGATGGCGAAGGCCAGCGGGCCCTTCAGCGAACCGGCGGGCTTTGCCCCTGAAGATTGGGCGAGGCCGCCGGGGGTGTGGGCCGCGTCGGTCTCGATGACCATGATCAGTCTCCTGGGGTTTCTCTGGGCCTGGCCGTCTTGATGCGGCTTCGGCGAAAGGGGTTAGATGCGGTAGATCGCCTCGGCGTTGGCGGCGAACAGGCGGTCGCGCTCATCAGCCGAGAAGTCGGCGGTGATCGCGTCGAAGGCGGAGTAGAAGGCCTCGAACGTCCCGTGGACGCTTTCGACAGGGAAGTCGGAGGCGAACATGGCGCGCTCGGTCCCGAAGGCGTCGATGCATTCCAGGATGATCGGGCGGATGGTTTCAGGCGTCCAAGCCCGGTCGGTGATGCCCAGGCCGGAAATCTTGATCGAGACCTGGGGCTGGGCGGCCAGCAGGCGCAATCCTATCCGCCAGCGTTCCATGCCGATTTCGTTCCGGTCGGTGGGCAGGCCGGCGTGGTTGACGATCATGGGGATGTCGGGATGGCGCGCGGCGATGATTGAGGCGGTGGCCATCTGCGACGGATACAGCTGCAGGTCGAACGACAGGCCATGCCGCGCCAGCTTGGCCAGCCCCGCGACCCACTGCGGATCGCGCAACAGGTCGCGGTCAGTATAGGTCTTCAACGGATCCTCGTGCCAGCAGACGATCTGGCGCACGCCGCGCAGGTTCGGCCGGGCCGCGTGGGCCTCCAGCAGGGCGTCGAGGTCGGGGTCGAGCAGGTCGGCGCCGGCGACGATGGCGTGCGGATAGCCGTAGTCATCCGCCAGCGACTGGAGCCAATCGGTTTCGGCCAGTTGCCGGCCGATGGGCTGGCCGGCCTCGACGTGGACGATCTTGTCCACGCGCCAGCCGGCGGTGTCGGCGAGGTAGTCATTCAGAAGATAGTTCTTGTGCGCGATGGGCGACATGTCCCCTGCCGGATTGTTCGGCAGGGGATCGTCCTGAAGCCAGCCGTAGCGCGCACGCGACAGGTCCCACAGGTGGACGTGGCTATCGACGATGCGAAGGTCGCTGCCCACCTGTCGGCTCCTCAGTAGGTCGTGCGGCCGCCCGACGTATCGAACGTCGAGGCGGTGGTGAAGCTGCATTCCTCGGACGCCATGAAACAGACCATGGCGGCGCTTTCCTCGACCTCGCCCAGGCGGCCCATGGGGATCTTGGAGCGCATGTAGTCGACCTGGCTCTGGGGCAGTTGCGCCAGGATCGGGCTTTCGAAGGTGGCGGGGGTCAGGCTGTTGGCGATGACGCCCTTGCCGGCCAGTTCCTTGCCCAGCGACTTGGTGAAGCCGATCACGCCCGCCTTGGACGCCGAATAGGCGCTGGCGTTGGGATTTCCTTCCTTGCCCGCAACCGAGGCGACGTTGACGATGCGGCCATAGCCGTTCTCGAGCATGAAGGGCACGACGGCGCGTGAGCAGTAGAAGACGCCGTTCAGATTGATGTCGACGACCCGCTTCCAGCTGTCGATCGGGAACTCGTGCACCGGCACGGTGGCGCCGGTGATGCCGGCCGAGGCGATCAGGATGTCGATGCCGCCCAGGGCCTTGTTCGATTCCTCCGCAGCCGCAGCGACGGCGTCGGCGTCGGACACGTCCAGGGCCACGACGTGGGTCGCGCCGACTTCCTCGGCAGCCGCCTTCAGCGCGTCGGCGTTCAGGTCCCACAGCACGACCTTGCCGCCCTCGGCGACGATACGCGCAGCCGAGGCCTTGCCCAGGCCCGAGGCGCCGCCGGTGACGACGGCGGTTCGGCCCGCGAAACGCCCTTGATAGGCGCTCATCGCGTCCACTCCACGAAGGTCTGGCCTTGCTCGCCCAGCTTCTGGATGCCCAGGCGAACCGTGTCGCCGGCCTTCAGATAGAGGGGCGGCTTCTGGCCCAGACCAACGCCCGGAGGCGTGCCGGTGGTGATCAGGTCGCCGGGCTCCAGCGTCATGAACTCCGACAGATACGACACGATCTCGGCGACGCCGAAGATCATGGTCTTCGTATTGCCGGTCTGCATACGCTTGCCGTTCAGGTCCAGCCACATGTCCAGATTCTGGACGTCGCCCACCTCGTCGGTCGTGACGATCCACGGGCCGACGGGGCCGAAGGTGTCGCAGCCCTTGCCCTTGTCCCAGGTGCCGCCGCGCTCGGTCTGGAAGGCGCGCTCGGACACGTCGTTGATCAGCACATAGCCGGCGACGTGATCCAGCGCCTCGTCCTGGGTCACGTAGGTGGCGGGCTTGCCGATCACGATGCCCAGCTCGACTTCCCAGTCTGTCTTTTCCGAACCGCGCGGAATGATGACGTCGTCGTTCGGCCCGTTCAGGCAGGTGATGGCCTTGGTGAAGACGACGGGCTCGCCCGGGATGGGCAGGTTGGATTCGGCGGCATGGTCGGCGAAATTCAGGCCGATGGCGATGAACTTGCGGCTGCCGCTCACCGGCACCCCATAGCGGGGTTCGCCCTGGACGAGGGGCAGGGTCGTCGGGTCGATGGCCTTCAGCGCCTCAAGCGCCGCGCCATGCAGTTGGTCCGGCGTGATGTCGGCGACGACGCCCGACAGGTCGCGGATGCGGCCTTCGGCGTCCAGCGTGCCCGGCTTTTCCTGGCCCCTTGGGCCGTAACGCAGCAGTTTCATTCTTGAGTGTCTTTCGTCTTAGCGCGCGTAGGGGCGATGCAGGGCGATGTCGTGGTTCAGCTCGACGCCGAAGCCGGGCGCATCCGGCACCTTGAGCTTGCCGTTCACCGGAACCGGTTCGCCGATCAGCTGGGGATGGAACATGGGCACGACCTCGTCGGCGCCGGGGGCCATCATCAGGAACTCCGCGAACGGGCTGTTATGGCGCGTCACGACGAAGTGGTAGGAATAGACGCTGGATCCGTGTGGGATCATCAGCACGCCCTTGGCGTCGGCCATGGCGGAGATCTTGATCAGTTCGGTCACGCCGCCGCACCAGCCCACGTCCGGCTGGATGATGTCGCAGCATTCCATTTCCAGCAGCATGCGGAAGCCCCAGCGGGTGGCCTCGTGCTCGCCGGTCGTGACCAGCATACCCTTGGGCGCGGCTTTCTTGAGCGCCTGATAGCCCCAGTAGTCGTCGGGGCTCAGCGCCTCCTCGATCCACTTCAGACCCAGCTTGTGCGCCTCGTGGGCGAGGCGGGTGGCGTAGTTCAGGTCCAGCGCCATCCAGCAGTCGAACATCAGCCAGAAGTCGTCGCCGCAGGCGTTCCTCATGGCCTCCAGCTCGGCCAGGTTCTTGTGCAGGCCTTCCTCGCCCTCGGCGGGGCCGTGGTGCAGGGGCATCTTGCCGCCGATGAAGCCCAGTTCCTTGGCTTTGTCGGGCCGCGCGCCGGTGGCGTAGAAGGTCAGTTCGTCGCGCACCGCCCCGCCCAACATGGCGAAGACCGGCTCCTGGCGCAGACGGCCCAGCAGATCCCACAGCGCCAGGTCGACGCCGGAGATGGCGTTCACCACCAGGCCCTTGCGGCCATAGTACTGGGTCGAGAAATACATCTGGTCCCAGATCTTCTCGACCTCGGACGGATCGCGGCCTTCCAGGAAGCGGGCCAAGTGTTTCTCGACGATATAGGCGGCGGGTTCGCCGCCGGTTGTGACCGCGAAGCCGACCACGCCGTTCTCGGCCTCGATCTCGACCACCAGGGTGCCCAGCACATTGATGCCGAAGCTGCGGCGGCTCTGGCGGTATTCGGGGTATTTGGCCATCGGCGTGGCGATATGATCGTCGATCCAGTGGCCGTCGCCCTGGTCATGATAGTCGGCGCCGCCCCCGGTTCCGTCGTTCTTCACGACGAAGGCGCGGACGTGCTTGATCTTCGGTAGGCGGCTCATTGAGAAATCACCGGCATTTGGTGATTTGCTCCCATCATGCGGGATTTCACTGGCTTTCCTCCGTGCGCCGCGTCAAACTCAACCCAGTTCCCCGGACAAGCTTGCGTGGTTTGCTACATTCTGAGAATGAGGATTACGAAATGGGACGAGTGGCGTCAATCAAGACCGCACAGGTCGATGGGGAAGAAGAGGTCGGCGCCAAGGCGTCCGGCAGTCAGACCCTGCTGCGCGGCCTGGACGTGATCGACGCCCTGATGGAAGGCTCGCTGCCTTTGGCCGAGCTGTCCGAGAAGCTGGACCTGACCCGCAGCACGACGCACCGCCTGGCCTCGGCCCTGGTCGATCGTCGCCTGCTGTCGTTCCGCCCGCGCGAGGGCTATAGCCTGGGTCCGAAACTGCTGGAACTGGGCCATGCCGCCAGCCAGCAGATGCACCTGCCGCGCGTCGCCCGGCCCTGGCTGGAACAGCTGTCGGCCCAGACCGACGACACGGTTCACCTGGGCGTACTGGACGGCCGACATGCGCTTTATCTGGACAAGGTCGCCGGTCGTCGCCGCATCAACATCGGCTCTCGGCTGGGGGAGCGGCATCCCATCGCCTCGACCGGTCTGGGCAAGGCGCTGATTCTCGACAAGTCCGAGCCGGATTGGATTGACTTCTATGCGCCCGAGGGCGCGCCATTTGATTCGTCGGCCCGCGCCGTCTGGCTGGAGCGGATGCATGGCTATGCCCAGAAGGGCTACGCCTTCGACCTGGAAGAGAACGAGGACCAGATCCGCTGCGTCGCCGCCCCGATCCGCTCGGTGGACGGCCATATCGTCGCCGCGCTCAGCGTCTCCTCGGCCGCCCAATACATGTCCGACGCCCGGATGACGGAACTGACCAAGACCGTCACCGACGCCGCCAACGCCATCAGCGCCGACCTCGGTTGGCTGCCGAAACCCTGAACACAGTGAAACGCCGGAGCCCGCATGCTGCTTGAGAACAAGGTCGTCCTGATCACGGGCGCATCGCGGGGTATCGGACGGGCGACGGCGATCGAGGCCGCACGCCAGGGCGCGAACGTCGCCATCAACACCTACAAGGACGACGCGGTCGCCGCCGAGGTGGTCGCCGAGATCGAGACCTTGGGCCGAAAGGCCATCGTGGTCGATGCCGACGTGGCCCTGCCGGACAGCGCGACGACCTTCGTGAACGCGGCCGTCGCGGCGTTCGGGCGCGTGGACGTCTTCGTGTCCAACGCCGGCATCTGCCCCTTTCACGCCTTCCTCGACATGCCGGTCGAGATCCTGCGCCGCACGATGGAGGTCAATCTCCACGGGGCCTATTTCATGACCCAGGCGGCCGCGAACCAGATGGTCAAGCAAGGGGAGGGTGGTTCCATTGTCGCCATCAGCTCGATCTCGGCCCTGGTTGGCGGCGAGATGCAGACCCATTACACCCCGACCAAGGCGGGGGTGCACAGCCTGATGCAGTCCTGCGCCGTCGCCTTGGGTCGCCATGGCATCCGCTGCAACTCGGTCCTGCCCGGCACCATCGCCACCGACATCAACAAGGACGATCTCGCGGACCCGGCCAAGCGCGAATATATGGAAGGCCGCATCCCCTTGGGCCGCCTGGGCAAGCCTGAGGACATCGCCTCGGTCGTCGCCTTCCTGGCCTCGGACATGGCGGCCTATATGTCCGGCGCGGCCCTGCTGGTCGACGGCGGCGCCTTCGCCAACTTCCAGTAGGACGGGGCCGTGATCATCTCGTCGCCGGGCGATTACCGAGAGGCGGCGCGGCGCAAGCTGCCGCCCTTCCTGTTCCACTACATCGACGGCGGGGCCTACGCCGAGCAGACCCTGCGCCGCAACGTCGAGGACTGGCAGGCCATCGCGCTTCGCCAGCGCGTGCTGCAGGACATGACCAGCCTCAGCCTGGAAACCCGGCTGTTCGACGAGACCCTGCGTCTGCCGGTCATTCTGGCGCCCGTCGGCCTGACCGGAATGTACGCCCGGCGCGGCGAGGTGCAGGCGGCCAAGGCGGCGGCGTCGCGCGGCGTGCCCTTCACCCTGTCCACCGTCTCGGTCTGTCCGATCGAGGAGGTGGCGCCCGCCATCGACCGGCCCATGTGGTTTCAGCTCTATGTGCTGCGCGACCGGGGCTTCATGAAGAATGCGCTGGAGCGGGCAAAGGCGGCGGGGGTGAAGACTTTGGTCTTCACCGTCGATATGCCGACGCCCGGCGCCCGCTACCGCGACGCCCATTCGGGCATGAGCGGCGCCAACGCCGAGATCCGCCGCATGGTCCAGGCCATGACGCACCCAGCCTGGGCCTGGGATGTGGGGCTGAACGGACGGCCGCACGATCTGGGCAATGTCTCTGCCTATCTGGGCAAGCCGACGGGCCTGGCCGACTATATCGGCTGGCTGGCCAACAACTTCGATCCGTCGATCTCGTGGAAGGACCTGCAATGGATCCGCGATTTCTGGGACGGGCCGATGATCATCAAGGGCATTCTGGACGCCCAGGACGCCCTTGACGCGGTCAGCTTCGGCGCCGATGGCATCGTTGTGTCGAATCATGGTGGGCGTCAGCTGGATGGGGTGCTGTCGTCAGCCCGGGCGCTTCCGGCCATCGCCGAGGCGGTGAAAGGCGATCTGAAGATCCTGGTCGATTCCGGCATTCGCAACGGTCTGGACGTGGTCCGCGCCATCGCCCTGGGCGCCGACGCTGTCATGCTGGGTCGGGCCTTTGTCTACGCCCTGGCGGCAGGCGGTGAGGCCGGCGTCGGCAATCTGCTCGACCTGTTCGAGAAGGAGATGCGGGTGGCCATGACCTTGACCGGGGCGAAGTCGGTTGGCGGGATTACGCGGGACATGCTGGCGCTCTGACCTCTCGTTTCTTCTCCCTTTGGGAGAAGGTGGCCGCGAAGCGGTCGGATGAGGGTCAGGTGGTGGGCTAGGTCGCAGACCCGACCCTCACCCTTTCGCCTGACGGATCGCCTGCGGCTCTCCGAGGCTCAAGCCCTCTCCCAACGGGAGAGGGATATGTGCGCCTACGCCCCCAACGCCTCGATCAGGTCGCCCATGTTGCGGATGAAGACCGAGGTCGAGACGCCCTCAACCGGGAAGTCGGTGTTGTAAGGCGAGGTGTCCCAAAGATCGCCGACGCGGGTCATCTGATATTCGCCGCCGGTCACCACCGTGGGTGAGGGGCCGTTGTAGGGGTTCGAGGTGGTGGTCAGCGGCGTGGGCCAATAGCCCCGCGTGTTCAGCCCGGCCATCACCTCGGCGGCGCGATTGGCGTGCGGTCGGGTCGGACGACGGGCGTCGCTGGACATGTCCCAGACATCCACGTCCTGAAGCGTGAAATATTTCGGCAGGTTCAGCGAGCCGGGGCGCGCCTTCAGCGGCGAGCCTTGCGTCGCTTCCTCGACCGGCAGGGCCGACAAGCGCGCATATTCGGCGCGCAGGGCAGGGGTGTCCACATTGCGGAAAGAGCCATAGTGGACGATCAGATTGGTGGGGTTGTCGTCGGCGTAATACTGGCCGTTGGCGATATTGGACCCACGCCGGTGGATGTAGATCGGCGTGTTAGCGCCCTCCAGGACGAAGGTCGGATGCGTGCGGCCCGGCGTGTTCAACGGCGGCTTGGTCGCCACCTGATCCAGCCAATCCATCGCCTCGGGCAGGCGCGCCAGATATTTCCGGTCGCCAGTCAGGCGATAGAAGCCCAGCATCGACTTGATGTTCGTACCCGTCGCATGTGTGACGAAGGCTTGGGGTTCGATGGTCCGCGCGCCGGCCGGCTTCAGCGTGTCGGGGAAGTGTTGCAGGCCCCAGGCAGGTTGCGGCTGCGGCTGCTGGGTCTTCACGAAGATGTCCATGCCGCGGTTGATCGCGTCCAGAATCTTCGCATCGCCCCGGCCGTTCCGCGCCAGGCCATGATAGGCGTAGATCAGGAACTCCAGGTTCTCGCCCGCCACGTCGTCGTTGAAGGTGATGTAGGGGGTGTAGTCCGCGTGCCCGTGCAGGCCGCCGTTCTCGACGAATGGATAGCGCTGGGGCCAGCCGCCGTTTTCGTACTGGCTTTCCAGCACGAAGCTGATCGCCTTGTTCAGGGGCGCCAGATATTTGCGGTCCTTCTTCTCCAGATAGACCCGCAGCAGCAGTTGCGACGCCTCGGCCGTGCCCGCGTCGTCGAAGGTGGCGTTGCCGTAATAGTGGTGGAATTCCTCCAGCCGCCAAGCATTGGCGGCGACCGTGCCGTACCACTGCTTCAGCGACTCTTCGCCGGCGGTGTCGATGACATAGTTCCAGCCGCCCAGCGGGTGCTGGCCCTTGACCAGGGCGTCGGCGGCCTTCTTGGCGGCCTCGTAGTAATATTCGTCGCCGGTGGCGTGATAGGCGTCCAGGAACAGGTGGCCCACGGTCGCGGTTCCGGGCGGCTGGACCCAGATCATGGTCGGGCTGGCTTCCAGTTCGCCCCAGCGGCGCGAGAAGTCAGGCAGGTACTGCCAGACATAGCCGCCCTCGACGGCGGCCTCCTCGCTCATGAACCGGGCGGCGCGCTTCATGGCTTCCAGGACGGCGGGGCGCTCGGGAGAGGCCTGGGCGAAGGCGGGGCCGGATGCGGCGACGAACGTGGCGGCGGCGCCGGCGGCCAGCAGGGCGCGGCGGTTCATGGACGTGACGGACATGGAAACTCCTGGTGTGACCTCTCTCGGACGGTTCTTCGCGACCGTTTCGAAGCGTCACTCAAGCATGACTGACACCGGTTTCCTAGTCCTTCGTCGCCAATGAAAAAAAGGCCGCATGGACTTCTCCACGCGGCCTCCACCAAATCACGATGCTTGCAGCCTCAGCGGCGGATATCGAACCCGCCGTCGCCCGTGGCCGCGCGCACCTCGTCGGCGGTAAACAGGTTGAAGTCGCCGGGCACCGAATGTTTCAATCCGGCGGCGGCCAGGCCGAAGTTCAGCGCCTCTTGATCCGACCATCCGCTCCACAGACCGAACAGCACGCCCGAGGCGAAGGCGTCGCCGCCGCCGACCCGGTCAACGACGCCCGCCATGTGGATGGCCTCGGCGTTTGTCTCGATCACGCCGTCACCCGACTCAGGTGTGGCGCGGGTCAGCATCACCGCCGAAAGGGCCTGGTCGGCGACGCTGTCCTGGACGCGCAGGGTGCAGGCGATGCGTTGCAAGCGGGGGAAGGCGGCGAAGGCGGCCTTGGCGGCCTCGCGACGGCGCACGGCCGGATCGGCGCTGTCGAATCGGGTCTTCAGCACCAGGGCGAAGTCCCGGTCATCGGCGAAGGCGACGGTGGCGCCGGCCAGCATCTTGCCCAGGGTGGCGGGCGGATCGCCGTCCCACTGTTCCCAAAGCTTGCCGCGGAAATTGCCGTCATAGCTGACCTTCACGCCCTTCTTGACGGCAGCCTCGATGATGGCCACGGCGGCGACCGATCCGTTCGGCCCCGTCGCCGGCGTCACGCCCGAGGCGTGCAGCCACTCGACTCCGTCCAGAAGCTGGTCCCAGTCGAAGGCGGTATCGACATGTTCGACGAAGGCCGAACCGGCGCGGTCGTAAAGCACTTCCGACGGGCGACGCACGGCGCCAGGCGTCAAAAAATACAGGCCCATCCGGCCCGGCTTGAACACGACCTGCGAGGTGTCAACGCCGTGCTTGCGCACCTCGTCGCGCACGCCGCGTCCCAACGCATTGTCGGCCAGGACCGTCGCCATGCCTACGGCTGCGCCGAAGCGGGCCAGGGACACGGCGACGTTCGCCTCGGCCCCCGCCGGACGGATCGTCAGGGCGGGGGACTGCATCAGCATTTCGTTGTCGTTGGGCGAGAACCGCAGCAGCATCTCGCCGAAGCAGAGGATGCGGCCGCCCGAGGCATTGTCAGTCATGGTCGAAAGGCTAGCCTTAGATCAGCGTGCTTGCCAGCCGCCGTCGACCGGCAGGATGGCGCCCTGGACATAATCCGAGGCCCGGCTGGCCAGGAAGACGGCTGCGCCGCCCAGGTCCGAAGGCTCGCCCCAGCGCCCGGCCGGGATGCGGCCCAGGATCTCGGCCGAACGGACCGGGTCCTCGCGCAGAGCCTGGGTGTTGGCCGTGGCGAAATAGCCGGGGGCGATGGCGTTGGCGGTGATGCGGTGCGGCGCCCACTCGTTGGCCATCAGCTTGGTCAGGCCGGCGACGCCCGACTTGGAGGCGGTGTAGGAGGGGACGCGGATGCCGCCTTGGAAGGACAGCATGGAGGCGATGTTGATGATCTTGCCGCCGTCGCCCTGTTTGATGAACAGGCGGGCGACCGCCTGGCTCATGAAGAAGACGGTCTTCAGGTTGATGTTCATCACCAGGTCCCAGTCGGCCTCGGTGAAGTCCACCGCGTCGGCGCGACGGATCAGGCCCGCGTTGTTCACCAGGATGTCGATCCGGCCCATGGCGGCCAGGGCTTCCTGAACCACGCGCTCGACCGGCTCGATCGAGGTCAGGTCGGCGCTGATGGCGTGGGCGCGACGGCCCAAGGCCTGCACCTTGGCGACCGTGTCGTCGGAATCCGACAGGGCGACCGAGACGATGTCGGCGCCGGCTTCGGCCAGGGCCAGGGCGATGCCTTGGCCCAGACCCACGTTGCCGCCGGTGACCAGGGCGACCTTGCCGGTCAGGTCGAACGGATTACTCATGTTTTTCTTCCTCTTGTCCTGATTACTTCAACTGGCAGATGTCGAGCTTGTACATGTCGGTGTAGTCGAGATTCTCGCCGCCCATGCCCCAGATGAAGGTGTAGTTCGATGTGCCTGCGCCCGTATGGATCGACCACGGCGGGCAGATCACCGCCTCGCCGTCGGCGATGACGATGTGTCGCGATTTGTCCGGTTCGCCCATGAAGTGGAAGACACGGTCGTCCTCGCCCAGGCCGAAATAGAGGTAGGCTTCCGAGCGGCGGTCGTGAATGTGCGGCGGCATGGTGTTCCACACCGAGCCGGGCTTGAGCACCGTCACGCCCAGCAGCAGCTGGCAGGACTTGACCTTCGCCGGCACGACATACTGGTAGATGGTCCGTTCGTTCGACGTCTCCAGCGCGCCCATTTCCAGCGGCACGGCCTCGTCGATCGAGATCTTGGTCAGGTCGTAGCGGGCGTGGGCCGGGGTGGCGACCAGATAGAATTTCGCGGGCTCGGCGGCGTCGTTCGAGGCGAAGGTGACGTCGCTCGACCCCATCGGCACATACAGGCCGTCGCGGAAGCCCAGTTCGATGGTCTCGCCGTCGACGGTGATCGAACCGGCGCCGCCGATATTGACCACGCCCAGTTCGCGGGCCTGCAGGAACGGCGCGCCGGCCAAGGACGGCGGCTCCGAATGGGTGGGCAGGGTCAGGGCGGTCCCGGCCGGGGTCGCGCCGCCGATGATCATGCGCTCGTGGTGCGAATAGTTCAGGCTGATCTTGCCCGGAACGAACAGGCCCTCGATCAGATAGCGATCCCGCAGCTGCTGGTTCGAGGCGCCGTCCATCATATCGGGATGGGTGGCCTGATAGACTTTGTCGTACATGGGGTCGTACATGCGGGTCTCCCTAGGAGCTCGCAGCGCGAGCCACAGTGACGGATCTTGCGTCCGTCCTTCTGTAGACTAGGTAACCGGTGTCATATTATGATGCAATGGATTACACCATAATCGCCGACATCTGTTCGGCATCGCTTCGCCACCGTCTTGAGGATTCCCCCATGAAGATCGCTCTCATCATCGAAAACAGCCAGGCCGCCAAAAGCGAGACGGTGCATGCCGCGCTGACCGCTGTCGCGGAGCCCCTGGGCCATGAAGTCTTCCACTATGGAATGTATGCGGCCGAGGACAAGGCGTCGCTGACCTATGTGATGAACGGCGTCCTGACCGGCATCCTCCTGAACTCCGGCGCGGCCGATTTCGTCGTCACCGGCTGCGGCACGGGCACAGGCTCGATGCTGGCTGCCAACGCCATGCCGGGCGTCTTCTGCGGTCTGATCATCGACCCGACCGACGCCTTCCTGTTCGGCCAGATCAATGACGGCAACGCCATCGCCATGCCCTACGCCAAGGGCTTCGGCTGGGCGGCGGAACTGAACCTGCAGGATGTCTATCGCAAGCTGTTCGAAGGCGAGCGCGGTCTGGGCTATCCCAAGGAGCGGGCCGAGATTATGCGCAAGAATCGCGGCGTTCTCAGCGACCTGAAGGCCGTGACCTGCCACGACATGCTGACGGTGCTGAAGACGATGGACCAAGACCTGCTGAAGGCGGCCATCGCCGGCGAGCGGTTCCAGGACTACTTCTTCGCCAACGCCACCGACGAAGGCGTCCGCGACTATCTGAAGGGTGTTCTCGCCGCCAAGCCCGTTCTCGAAACGGCTTGAGGCTAGGGGTCGGCGCGCGATCCCGCGCGCCGACCGACCTTCTCAGGCCGCCGGGATCGCCGACTTGCGCACCACCAGGGCCGGTCGGACTTCCGGCTGCTGCATCTTGGCCGGATCGACGCCGCGCATCGGCGCCAGCAGCTTCTCGGCCGCCATCCGCCCCATGTCGCGGATTGGCAGGCGCACCGACGTCAGATTGGGCCAGACCCGCGCCGCCATGGGCAGGTCGTCGAAGCCCACGACCGACAGATCACGCGGCAGTTCCAACCCACGATCCCGCGCGGCCTGCATCACGCCGATGGCCATGTCGTCGTTCAGGGTGAAGATGGCGGTCGGCGGCGTCTCCAGCGCCAGCAGGGCGTGCCCCGCCTCGACGCCCGATTCGAACGTATAGGCGCCCTTGAAGTCATAGGCCGGGTCCAGCGGTATGCCGCGCTCGGCCAGGGCGTCCAGGAAGCCCTTGCCCCGCACGGCCGACGACCGGAACAGGTCCGGGCCGCGCACCAGGCCGATTCGCCGGTGCCCCAGGTCGGCGAGATGCGCCGCCGCCTCGGCCGCGCCGATCCAGTCGTTGGTAACCACCATGGCCTGCGGCTCGTCCAGCGCCACCGAGGCGATGCGGACATAGGGGCAGTCCAGGTCGCGCAGCAGGTCGATGACCTGTTCGTCCTCAGACACCGACGGCGGCATGATGACGCCATACAGACGCTGGCGCTCGACGAAGCCTCGGATGTCTTCCAGCAGGGTAGGGGAGTTGCGGTTGCACGGGTGGACGACCAGTTCCAGACCCGAACCCTTCAGCGCATCCAGCACGCCCTGCTGCATGTTCACGACATAGGTCGGGCTGGGGTTGTCGTAGATCAGGCCGACCAGGAACGAGCGCCGGAATGCCAGGCCGCGCGCCTGGGGATCGGGGGTGAAGCCCAGGGTCTTGATGACGGCGTTGACCCGTTCGCGCGTGTCTTCCTTGACGAACGGCGATTGGTTGATGACCCGCGAGACGGTCTTCTTGGAGACCTGCGCTTCTCTGGCGACATCGTTGATCGTGGCCCGCTTGCCCGGTTTGCCGGATCGCGGATCGTCCTGAGCCAAGGTTCGGCTCCTTCCCTATGTGCAATGCAAAGGCATAGCCGCGACTCGCGGTCAGCGCCATGGGGCGTTGCTAAAGCGCATTGACACCGGTTTCCTTCGTCGCTCTTATCGAAGCTTATTCACGAGGCGACCCTTTTGACTTCGACCCCTTCTCTCGCGAGCCAGGCCGATGCGCGGCCGGCGGATCCCGCCGCGATCGCACAGCAGTTCGTCGCAGCACGCCTGGCTGCGCGCAACACACCCGATTATCCAGGCGTGATTCCTCAGAGCATGGCCGAGTCCTACGCTATTCAGGACATCGCCATCGGCCTGTTTCCCGATGAGGTCGTGGGTTGGAAGGTGGGCGGCGTGCCGCCGGCGCAGCAGCCGAAACTGGGCATCCATCGCCTGGCCGGCGCGATCTTCGCCCGCAACGTCTGGCCCGCGCCCGGCGACACCGTCGTGCCGCTGCCCGAGATCGAGGGCGGGTTCGCCGCCGTCGAATCGGAGTTCATCGCCCGGATCGGCGCCGACGCCGATCCCGCCAAGACGGACTGGACCATCGAGGAGGCCACGGCCGCCGTGGACAAGGTCTTCATCGGCGTCGAACTGGCCGGCAGCCCGCTGTCGGCGATCAACGACTTGGGTTCGGCCGTCGTCGCCTCCGACTTCGGCAACAACGGCGGGCTGATGATCGGCCCCGAGGTCGAGAATTGGCGCGAGCGTCTGGACGGCATCGAGGTCGAGACCGTCATCAACGGCGCCAGCGTCGGCACGGGCGGTTCGCTTTCGCTGGCCGGCGGGGCCATGGAATCGGTGCGCTTCCTGCTGGAGCATTGCGCGCGCTGGGGCCGTCCGCTGAAGGCGGGCACGCTGGTCTCGACCGGCGCCGTCACCGGCGTCCACCGTGTCCACGCGGGCGACGAGGCCGTGTGCATCTTCAAGGGTATCGCAGAACTTCATTGTTCGGTCGTCAGGGCCGAGGCCAAGTAAACATCATCGGACGTCAACCCCGCCGCCGTTCAGGGACGGAAAGAGCAAGGGACGCGTCGAGGAAATTTAGGAACGGGTTTTCATAACCATGTCAGACGCTTCCGTCGCGCCGCCGATTCAGATCAAGGCGCCGTCACCGGGCAAATACCGGTGGCTGATCATGTGGCTGCTGTTTGCGGCCATGGTCATCAACTACGTCGACCGGCAGATGATCGGCTTCCTAAAGCCGACCCTGTCCGTCGAAATGGGCTGGTCGGAGACCGACTACGCCGACATCGTCTTCTACTTCCAGGCCACCTACGCACTGTTTTATGCGATCTGGGGCCGGCTTATGGACAAGATCGGGGCCCGGTGGGGCCTGGGGATCGCCTTCGCCATCTGGCAGGTCGGCCATATCCTGCATGCCGGCGCGCGCGATCTGTCCCACTTCATCATGGCCCGGATGGTGCTGGGCGCCGGTGAGGCCGGGGGCTTCCCCGGCGGTATCAAGGCCGTAACCGAGTGGTTCCCCAAGAAGGAACGCGCTCTGGCCACCGGCCTGTTCAATGCCGGCACCAACATCGGAGCCATCGTCACGCCCCTGATCGTGCCGATCCTGGTGCTGTCCTTCGGCTGGCAAATGGCCTTTGTCATTACCGGCGCATTGGGTCTGATCTGGCTGCCGATCTGGCTGCTGGTCTATCGCAAGCCACGCGATCAAAAGCGCCTGTCCGCGACTGAACTGGCCTATATCGAACAGGATCCGGCCGACACCGACGAGAAGGTGGGCTGGCTCAAGCTGCTCACCGTCAAGGAAACCTGGGCCTATGCGGCGGGCAAGTTCCTGATCGATCCGATTTGGTGGATGTTCCTGTTCTGGCTGCCGGACTTCCTGGGGAAGCGTTACGGCCTGGACCTGAAGACCTTCGGTCCGCCTATCGTCGCCATCTATCTGTTGTCGGACGTGGGTTCCGTGGGCGGCGGCTGGCTGTCGTCGCGGATGATGCATATGGGCATCAGCCTGAACAAGGCGCGCAAGCTGACCATGCTGTTGTGCGCCGTGCTGGCCGTGCCGGTCATGTTCGCCGCAGAGGCGTCGAACCTGTGGGTCGCGGTCTTGATCATCGGCCTGGCCACAGCGGCGCACCAAGGCTTCTCGGCCAACCTCTATGCCCTGCCGGGCGACGTCTTCCCGCGCAAGGCCGTAGGATCGGTGGTCGGCATTGGCGGGATGCTGGGCGGTATCGGGGGGATGGTCTTCTCCAAATATGTAGGCCAAATCCTGGAGAAGATCGGCACCTATACGCCCATCTTCATCGTGGCCGGTTCGGTCTATCTGATCGCGCTTCTGGTCATTCACCTGGTCATGCCGAAGTACGAGCCGGCCAAGGTCTGACGAACGGCGCTGGGGGCCTAGGTCCCGACGCATCGAGGATTACGGCCGGGCGAGCGATCGTCCGGCCGTCGTCTTTTCAGCATGGAGGCATGACGATGGATATGGAACGCAGGACCCTTCTGGGGCTGGCTTCGGCGGCCGGGATGGCCTTAAGCGTCACAGGCGCACGGGCGCAGACGATCGCCGACGGCGGGCGCGCCGGCCCTGCCGACCCGACTGAGATCATCCGCCTTTGGCCCGACGGCGCGCCGGGCGGGCAGGGGGTGACGGTCACGCCGATCGTGCTGGAACGCTCGACCGATCCCGCGTTCCACGACCGTTACGCCCAATATACGACCGACCCGATCCTGACCGTTTTCCGGCCTGAGCGGCCGAACGGATCGGCCATGCTGCTGATCCCCGGCGGCGGCTATCGCTGGGCCGTGCTGGACAAGGAAGGATACGATGTCGCGCGCGTCCTCGCGGCCAGCGGCACGACCTGTTTCGTGCTGCGATATCGCCTGCCGGCCGACGGATGGGCCGCCGGCGCCGACGCGCCGCTTCAGGACGCCCAGCGTGCGATTCGGCTTATCCGCAGTCGCGCCGCCGACTATGGCGTCGATCCAAAGAAGATCGGCGTCCTTGGCGCTTCAGCCGGCGGGCATCTGGCGGGTCTGGCCAGCGCGCGGACGGAAGCGACCTATGCGGCCGTGGACGCCGCCGATGCTGTGTCTCTCCGGCCGGACCTGACCGTGTTGATGTATCCGGTGGCGACCATGGCGGACCCTCATGTCCACGCCGGATCGCGCACCAACCTGCTGGGCGAGACGCCGTCGCCCGAGCGGATCGCGGCCTATTCTCTGGAACTGATGGACTGGCGAGGCGCGGCGCCCGTCTTCCTGCTGCACGCCATCGACGACGCCTCGGTGCCGGTCGAGAACAGCCTGCAACTGCTGACCACGCTGAAGGCCGCCGCTGTCCCGACCGAGGCGCATCTGTTCCAGGAAGGCGGCCATGGTTTCGGCGTCCGCTTGATCCAGGACAAGCCCGCCCAGGTTTGGCCCGAGCTGGTCCGCGCCTGGGCCGCGCGGCTCGATTTCGCGCTCTAGGTTCCCGGCTGGATGTAGGGAATGGCCGAGAAGAAGGCCCGTTCGTCGCCGCGGGGGTCGTCGGCCATGCGCGGCTGCACGTCCATCAGCATCGTCTGGCGGCGCGGCAGCTCATAGCGGTCCCAGCGCGGCAGGCCCGCATGGTTGGGATCGCCGTCACGAGCCAGGGCGATGAAGGCGTCGCTCATCCGGTCCGCCAGGCCTTGCGCGCCCGGTCCCCGCGTCCGCGATCCGGCCGCCTCGACATTGTCGAATACCAGAGGGATGTCGGCGGTGTGGAAGGCGCCCTTGCGACCCGCGGCCAACTCACCGGGGAAGTCGAGTTGATAGACCCAGGCGGGCGCCCCGGCCTTGGCCCGCTCCTCCGCTTCGATCACCGCCCCACGCCAGGACCGGCCCGCCGTCGTTGCGGCGATCAGCACCTGATCGGGCGACCAGTCGGGATGCATGGCGCGATAGCCGGCGATCACCGCCTCGGGCGTGATGTCGATCCGCATGACGCCGGGCGATAGCCGATCCGCCAAAGTCCCCCACGTCAGGCCGACATTCTTGGGGTCGTTGCCCATGAAGCCCAGCGTCTCTTCACGGGTGTTGCCGATGATCATCGGGATCGACCGGCCCAGGGGCGCGGCGTCAGGATAGAAGGGGTGGCGGGGCAGGGTGCGGAAATCCAGCACCGGCCCGAAATACACGCCGCCGAAGCCCAGGATCGGATCCTCGGCGCCTTGTGCTTCCAGCAGCCTTTCGACCGGCATCGTCGCCGCCTCGGCCGCCCGATCCGGCGTCAGGTCCAGCGCCTTCAACCAAGCCGTCGCCCGTGTCGTGGCGTTGATCGGGCCGGACGCCGTGACCTGCTGGCCGCTCATCGTCGCGGCGCGGTGGAACAGGTCATGGGCTGCGGGCGTCGCCATCAGGGTGGCGATCTTGGCGCCCCCGCCCGATTGGCCGAACAGCATGACCCGCGACGGGTCGCCGCCGAAGGCCGTGATATTGTCCCGCACCCACTGCAGCGCCAGGATCAGATCCAGCTGGCCCGCATTGCCCGAATCCTCGAACCCCGGCGCCAACCGCGCCAGATAGGCGTAGCCGAAGACGTTCAGCCGGTGGTTCAGCGTCACCACCACCACATCGCCTCGTGCCGCCAGACGCGCGCCGTCATACAGCGGGTCCGATCCCGATCCGCTCGAATAGGCACCGCCATGGATATAGACCATCACCGGCCGTCGGGCGGCGTCGGTCCCAGGGGTCCAGACGTTCAGAAACAGGCAGTCCTCGCTCTGGTTCGCCTCATCACCTCGCTGGGGGCTAGCCGCGCCATAAGTCGTCGCGCGAACAGGCTCACGCCACGACGTCGGGCGCTCCGGCGGCTGGAAACGTCGCGTCGGCGCGCCGTAACGCACGCCCTCGAAAACGCTGATTCCTTCGCGCCGAACACCGACGACGGGACCGGCCCTGGTCTGCACTCGCGGATCGCGAGAATCGGCCCTGGCGACGAAGGGCATGGCGGCGCCGGCGAGGCCTGCGGCTATAGCGATGCGTCGGTTAATCATCGTACGCCGCCATTTGCGGCTTTGAAGCGAGCGCCGCCTGATATGAAAATGCCGACACGCATGATCTCGATGTTTGCAGACATTATTTCCCTCCGTCGCCGGCGTGTCGCGCGCCTGATCTTTCGTTCGAACGCCGGGGATCGCCGTAGGTTACAAATTGGAGATCAAGGCGGTCATGTTCTTGCCACACGCTGGCAACTGTGGCTAAACATTTATGACACCGGTAGCAGCAGCTTGGCGAACAAGTTCTGACACCGGTGTCGCCCGCCAGCAGCGGGAGGCTTGAACGAGGACATTTCGATCCTCGAGACGCCAGACCTGGGAGGAGAAATGACAATGACCCAACGCCATAAATTTGCGCGCCAAGCGCTGGTCGCCACCGCTTCGCTGGGGGCGCTCGCCCTGGCCATGATGGCGCACGACGCCGCCGCCCAGGCAGCTGAAGTCGCCGCGCCTCAACAGGATGACGCCGCTGAAGTCGACGACATCGTCGTCACCGGCTTCCGCGCCAGCCTGCAAAACGCCCTGAACATCAAGCGCCGCGAAGCCGGTGTCGTCGACGCCATTTCGGCCGAGGACATCGCCGACTTCCCCGACACCAACCTCGCCGAATCCATCCAACGCATTCCCGGCGTCTCCATCGACCGCGATGCGGGCGAGGGACGTTCGATCACCGTGCGCGGCCTGAGCTCCGAGTTTACCCGCACCCGCATCAACGGCATCGAAGCCCAGTCCTCGACCGGCGCGACCGACTCCTCAGGCGGCGTGAACCGCGGCCGTGGTTTTGACTTCAACGTCTTCGCGTCCGAGCTGTTCAACAACATCACGGTTCGCAAGACCGCCTCGGCCGAGGTCGAGGAAGGCTCGCTGGGCGCCACCGTCGATCTGCAGACTAGCCGTCCGTTCGACAAGATGGGCTTCCAGGGCGCAGTTTCGGGCCAGTACGGCTACAACGACTTGTCGCAAGACTGGAGCCCACGCTTCGCCGCCCTGGTGTCCAACACCTGGGCCGACGACCAACTCGGCGCCCTGTTCTCCATCGCCTATAGCGAACGCGACAGCCTGGAAGAGGGCTTCAGCTCGGTCCGTTGGGGGCCGGCCAGCGCCGACGGCGGCTTCCAGAACGGCAGCGTTTTAACAGGTCCCGGATTGCCCGGTGCAGCGAAAACCTATCACCCGCGGATTCCACGATACGGCAGCCTTGAGCACAGCCAGGAACGTCTGGGGGCGACATTGTCGCTGCAGGCCCGACCCGGCAATGGGCCGACCCTGTTCACCATGGACATGCTGTATTCAAAGCTCGATTCGACCCGCAGCGAGAACTTCCTGCAGGCATGGTCGCTCAGCCGTGACGCCACCCAGGGCGGCAAGCCTCAGGTCGATATCGTCAACTTCGAGATCGATCCGACCACCGGAGAAATGATCTACGCCCAGCTCGACGATATGGACATCCGCAGCGAGCAGCGGTTCGACGTGCTGGAAACCGAGTTCAAGCAAATGACTTTTGGCGTCGAGCATGAATTCTCAGATAAATTGCGTTTCAGCGGCCTGGTCGGCCGCGCCGAATCCAACTTCGGAAACCCGGTTCAGGTCAGCGCGATCATCGATCGCCAGGACGTCGACGGCTATTCCTACGACTTCCGTCAAAACCGCAATCTGCCCGCCATCAACTGGGGCTTCGACGTCACGAACCCAGCCCTTTGGAGCATCGTCGGCCCGACCGGCGCACAGCCTCGTTCGGAACTGCGTTCAAGCCAGAATTTCCAAGAAAACGTCTACACGACTGGCGAGGCAAATATTGAGTTCGACGCCACCAGCTGGCTGACCGTGAAGGCTGGTGTCAGCCGGAAAGAATACGAATCCAGCAGCCGCCAGTTCGCTCGCGCGGCCAATGGAGCGCCCGCACTTCCGGCCGGAGTGACCATCGCCTCTGTAACTAATCTACTGGATGGGTTCGGGCGCAATCTCGACCTGCCTTCAGGCTCGGTTACGTCCTGGGTTCGGCCTGACTTGGCGGCCCTCCAGGGTGTCTGGAACTACAACTGCAACTGCAACACAGGCGTGGCTGGTGGTGACTTCCGTCTTCTGGGCCTGAACGGCGGCACATCGACCTATGGCAACTGGCGCGATGTGACCGAGACCGACACCGGCGCTTATGTGCAGGCGGACTGGGACACCGAGGTGATGGGTGTGCCCTTCCGAGGCAACATCGGCGTCCGTCAGGTCAAGACAGAAATTGAATCGCTTGGCTATTCCAATGTCGGCGGCATCGCGACGCCGGTGAAAGGTGAGAACGAATACACCGATACCTTGCCTTCGTTGAACCTGTCGATCGAGCCTGTGAAAGATCTAATCGTGCGGGTCGGCGCCGCCAAGGTGATGGCGCGGCCGCCGGTCACGAATCTAGTTCAGGTCTTCACTCTCAGCGCCGTCGGCGCCTCCAGCAACACGGCGTCACGGGGCAATGTCGATCTGGACCCGTATCGCGCCACGACCTACGACCTGTCGGTCGAATACTATTTCGCACCAGAGGCCCTGCTGTCCTTCGCCTACTTCTACAAGGACATCTCGACCTATGTGCAGACCACCAATCAAACGCTGACCTACGCCGATTTGACGGCGCTGAACCCCATCGTTTTCCCGGTCGATCCCACGAACAGAGATCGTCCTGCGACCTCGCAGTACGTGCTGAGCACGCCCGTCAATACAAAGGGCGGACCGCTGAAGGGTTTCGAGATCAGCTACCAGCAGACCTTCAGCTTCTTGCCTGGCCTGCTGTCCAATGTCGGCACCCAGTTGAACTACACCCACGTCGAGTCTGAGATTGATTACTGCACCTCGGCTGCGTGCAACGCCTTTGTGACCGCCGACCTCGTGAACCTGTCGCCCAACGCCTGGAACGCGACGCTGTATTACGATGACGGCAAGTTCAACGCGCGCGTCTCGGCCGCCTATCGCGATACCTACTTCCAGAACGTTCCGGGATCGAACGGCGCGACGGGTCTGATCCCTTATCAGGGCAAGACTGAAACCACGACGATCGACGCGTCCGCGTCGTACAACCTCACTGACAATCTCAGCATCTCGTTGGAAGGTCTGAACCTGACAGATGAAGAAAACCGTCAGAATCACGGTGACATCGGTGGGCCGCGTGACAGCACCTACGTCTATCACCACACCGGTCGCCAGGTTTACGTCGGCGCGCGGTATCGCTTCTGATCGGAAGGACGAGCCGCTTTGGCGGCTCGTCTGTAGAACCTCGAATCGTTCTGGAAGAGGTGGTCGAAAGGCCGCCTCTTTTTTTGTGTGGGAAAGGCGACAGCGAGCGCGACGAGCTGTCACTGCCCGCTTTAACCTTCAACGATTTCTAGATTTTGGGCGGTCGTCAGCGGCGGGCTGACGGATGGCGGAGAGGGTGCCCGCAGGACGCTCATCCGCCGTTGTGCCTAGCTGTCCAAATCACGTTTATTAACAGTTGTTTATCGTGGTTTCCGTCCAGCGGTGTCCACCACCGTTGCTGGCAATCCAACCGGTTGTTTTAGGGTCGGGCTTAGGGCCACGTCGCCCTCATGAGCACAACAAATCGCCTTACCGCACTCGCCGCCAAGTCCCTTGGTATTGGTTTTCACAATGATGGAGCAGGCCTTTATCTCCGCGTCGCTGAGCGTCGGAAAAGCTGGGTCTATGTATACCAGTGGAAGGGTCGTCGCCGTGAGATGGGCCTCGGCAGCTTCTCCGATACGTCATTGGCCGAAGCTCGCATTAAGTGCTCAGCCGCACGAACACTGGTGAAATCTGGCGTGGACCCGCTAGCCAAGTCAGATCAGAAAAGCTCCGCCCCCTCGTTCAGCGCAATGGCTGAGGAATTCATCGCTCTCAAGGGAGGTGGCTGGCGCAACGATAAGCACCGTCAGCAGTGGTCCAACACTCTCAAGGACTATGCGAAGCCGATTGCTGACACGCCGGTTGATGCAATCACCACCGAAGATGTGCTCGCATGTCTGGTGCCCATCTGGAAGGCGAAGCCAGAGACCGCATCACGGGTGCGGATGAGGATCGAGAACGTTCTCGACGCAGCGAAGGCTCGTGGTCATCGGTCGGGTGAAAATCCGGCTGCTTGGAAGGGGAATCTTGCCCATCTTCTGCCCGCCCGCTCAAAGCTCAGCCGGGGACATCAGCGCGCCCTCCATTACGACCACGTCCCTGCGTTTATCCAAAGCCTCAGGCAGCGTCAGGGCGTAGCCGCAAAGGCTCTGGAGTTCACTGTTCTGAACGCTGTGCGTACATCTGAGACCCTCAACGCAACGTGGTCCGAGTTCGATCTGGACGCCAAGGTTTGGACCATTCCCGCCAGCCGTACGAAAACGTCCACGCAGCTTCGCGTTCCGCTGTCTGACGACGCCCTCTCGGTTGTTGATGAGGTGCGGGGCCTAGGGAGTGATTTCGTATTCCCGGCGACATCGTTGGACGCACCGCTCTCCATCAACGCTATGCGCTCGGTCTTGATCCGAATGGGAACCGGAGAACAGGCGACGGTGCATGGCTTCCGTTCGTCCTTCCGGGATTGGGCAGGAGAGACCACCGACTTCCCCCGAGACATTGTCGAAATGTGCCTTGGACACGCAGTCGGTAGCGCTGTGGAGCGAGCCTATCGCCGTGGCGATGCTCTGGATCGGCGCAGGGCAGTCATGGAGGCTTGGGCCGCCTATCTCTCCGGATCACGGAACATGTGAAGAGGCTAAAATCCAGCGTTTCCGGGCTTTCCATTCTAGTTAAGTGTCGATTGTTTTTAGCTTTTGACACCCGAAAATCTGGTCCTAATGGGGTTGGTCCTCCGACGCACTTCCGCTGTCGGTCACAGAGGATCAGACATGTTTCCCACCTTCAGTATTTGTCCGTCGGCAACGGAGAGTGCGAGTTGAGCCGCACCGTCCCGAGCCACTCCTTGACGATGACGATCAATGAGGCGTGCGTTTATATGCGCGTCAGTCGGTCCACGATCTACAACCTCGCCAAGGACAATAAGCTGCCCATCCGCAAGGTTGCCGGACGCTCGCTAATCCTCCGGAGTGATATCCACTCTCTGCTGGGGGTCGGCGGGTGACCGGCTGCGCAGAAGGCACGTACACCAACACGACTGAGTATCGTTCTGCGGTGCTGAAGGTCGTTCCGTCTCCTAGCCCTGCGCTGGTTGCCCTGACCGATGACTTATATGCGCGGATCAGGGCGTCTCAGACCCCGACGAAGAAGCCTAAGCAGTCAGATGATGAGGCGTTCCACGCATCGCTCCTCGCGTTTGTGGAAGCCATTGCAACAGTTGCACTGCTGCGCATCCAGCCGGATCGCGAAGTGAATGTCGCGTTTGGCTACGGGAAGTACACAGGCTCCAAAATCAGCGCTGTCCACCTCAGAAAAATTAGGGAGGCCATGAGGGATGCCGGCCTTATCGAGGTTGCATCTCATTTCTTCGACAGCACAGGGGAGAAAAAATCCTATGCCACGCGCATCAAGCCCACTGCGGCTTTCAAAGCGCTGGTTCAGTGGCATGGCGTCGAGCTTCCTCCGCTCGAACCTCCGTTCCCAGCCTACGTCCTCCACAAACAGCAGCATGGGGTGGGCGCTGCGCCTGAGGACATAGTTGCTCTGGATGCAGTGATTCAGCGCTACAACGAGTTCACACGTCAGTTTCGCCTAACGCTGCCCGACAGCGCGTGGGTCGAACTTGAAGCCTATATGGTCGGTGCTGACCCAACCGGGAACACGAAGAAGCTGCACTACGGCTTTGACGAGCGCCGTATCTTTTTGACGCGCATCTTCACTGGAACATGGGAGCGTGGAGGCCGGGCGTATGGCGGCTATTGGCAGGGCATGCCGAAACGCTTCCGCAATCAACTGCTTATCGACGGCCAGCCTACCGTTGAACTGGATTACAGCCGCCTTCATCCCACGATGCTCTACAATGAAATTGGCATGGACTTGCCTAACGGTTTCGACCCCTACACGGTCCCCGGCTTTAAGGTGGAGCTAGCTGGGGCTAAACAGACCTTCAATCGCCTCTTGAATCACGACCGGCAGATTACGTTCATCAAGGCCGATCAGGGCGAGTGGTTTGATGATGCTAAATCATTCAACGAATATCGCGATGCCATGGTTGAACACCTAGCTCCAATCGCTCACTATTTTCGAGACGATATGGGTGCACGGCTTCAGAAGAAAGACAGTCTGTTGGCGCTAAATGTCATAACGCGCTGTATGGATGAGAACATCGCGGCATACCCGGTACATGATAGCTTCATCGTTAGGCGCGATAATGCTCAAAGATTGAAGGTAATTATGGAAGAGGAATATTTCGAATTGATGAGATTTAGTTGCATGGTGAAATGAGTTAACTCAATTCCTTATTGTTATAGCATCTATATAGATAATAGTGGCATTCGCCTATGCAGTGAAGCTAGCTATAAGGCGCGGTAGAGGGAGCCCAGCCACGCTGTTCTCCATTATTGGCAGCCGTAACTATTGCAATAGTTGCAATGGAATGAGCGTCTTTACCGTGGTAGATCGACTTACATTGTGACGGAGATTTTTATGACTGAATCCACGACTGAACTGACGGTCCTCACTACCGAAATAATCGCCGCCTACGTCGAAAATAACCGGGTTGAGGTCGATGCCTTGCCGAACCTCATAAGGGCTGTGTACGGCGCTCTAAATGGCCTTGGCGTGGACGTTGTGGAGGTCGAGGTGGAGCAGCCGAAGCCGACAGCGTTGCAGGTTCGGAAATCCATCACGGATGCGGGTTTGGTCAGCTTCATTGACGGTAAGACGTACCAAACCCTCAAGCGCCACATCGGCCGTCACGACATGACGCCAGACGACTACAGGGCTCGGTACGGCCTATCTGCCGACTATCCCATCGTCGCCCCTGCCTACGCCGCTCGCAGATCGGAACTGGCCAAGGCCATTGGCTTGGGAACGAAGCCGCGTCAGGCAACGAAGTCGCGCAAGAAGGCATAAGGGCCTCGTCACACGAAGCCAGATTTTTTGTCGCGCTCACTACCCCTCTCAGGAAGGGGGCACCCTTCAAGATTGCTGAAACTCGACAACCCGCAGGTATCTGATCCTCACGTAGGCTATGCTGGTTAGAGCTTGCTGCTGTGAACTTGAGGAGACCGAATGGCCTTAGGCGATCTGACTCGTGATGCCGTGATCGCTGCAATCAGCGAATATGATGTCGCTGGCCGTCAAAGCTTTTTGGCGAAGTATGGCTTCGCAGACTCAAAGCGATACTGGCTCGTTTGGAATGGAAAGCACTACCCGTCAAAGGCGATTGCCGGCGTCGCACACCGCTTCATCGACGGTAGGCCAATCCTAGGCTCGGCCACCTTCACGGGTGGTGAAGCGTCCGTGGGCAAGAAGCTTCGGCAGTTAGGGTTTGACCTCTACATCGTCCCGCCCAATCCGGATTGGTCTAGAGACGAACTCATCCTAGCGTTGGACCTCTATTTTGAGAACACGCAGGTCATTCCGGGCAAAGAGAGCAGAGCTGTAGACGACCTGTCGGCGCTGCTGAATGCCATGCATCAGGCCATGGGAACGCAAGCAGGAAGCACGATCCGCAATGCCAACGGCGTGTATCTGAAGCTCATGAACATTCGCTCCCTTGATCCGGCCTATCTAGCTCAGGGCAAGGTCGGAATGCAGTCAGGCGGTAAGATAGAGAAGGCGTTGTGGGCCGAGTATGTTGGCAGGCGAGAGCAGTTGGCAAAAGATGCCGCCGACATACGTACGGCGATCACATCTCTGGACGTGAAAGCTATTGGCACCATCGACGCCGATACCGCGTATGAGGGGGAGGAAGGTGGAGTTATTATCCGCCTGCACAAACGATACGAACGAGACTCGCGCCTCATTGCGGAGAAGAGGATGGCTGCGAAGGCGTCTGGCTCGCTCAAATGCGAGGCCTGCGATTTTGACTTCGCGATGGTCTACGGCGCGCTTGGCAGCGACTACATTGAAGTCCACCACACCAAGCCAGTCCATTTGATGGAGCCGGGCTCAAAGACCCGCTTGAGCGATCTCGCGCTGCTTTGCGCTAATTGCCATCGCATGGCCCACCGCAAGCGAGTTCCGTTGACTGTCGATGAAGTACGACGTGCACTTGCGGTAGCGAGAAAGCTCGTCGTGCAGCCGTAAGTTACCGTTGTGGAGGTGTGTCTAATTCGCAAATCGATGCGTTGCAGAATCTCATTCATCGGAATGTCTCAGGGCGCCTTTTGGCGGCTGACGCCATCGCTCTCAGTTGCCGCTCACTGGGTTGATAGCCGATGGCCTTGTAGGCTGCTGGAATGCTCCCGAAGCGCCGCCGATACGTACTGGAGCCGGGCTTGCCATGGGAGTTTAAGACCTGCTCACTAAGGTAACCATGCTCCGCTAACGCTGACCGAAGGCGCGCTGTAAGTTCATCCATCGTATAGGTTTGGCAATGATCCTGACGCTTCCTGTTCGATGCCCTCAGGTGCGCGTCGAGATAGGCGTAGCGCGGCGGGAGCGGCATATTGAGTAAGATCCTGAGTTGGCCGATCGACCCGAATATCCGCCCATAAACCCCCGCGCTATACTGCCCATGCAGTCGCAAGAGCCTCTGACTGATGTCTCCATGTTCGACGGCTACGCGTCTGACATCTGCGAGTGCGGCCTCTCTTGTAATTGGTCCTGCTCTCCGGAGGCGTTTACGACGGGTCGATTGGAAGGTCGCTTCCGAAACGATTGCCGGCACCGCGTCTTCAGCCACTATCCATTGCTCACGCGGAGCAGGAACGCCCCATGGCTCTCCGACGCCCTTGATCCTGCGACCACCGATCAGCCGCCCGACATATGTCTCGTTCCGAAGGGTGTCGGCGACGCGCTTGGGTGACCAAAAGCCCATTGAGTCACGGACCCCTTGATCCCTAGCCAATGCACGAGACACGGTGCTGAAAGTCGCCGCGCTCCGAAGGTACATTCGGAAAATTCTTCGAACCAGCGAGACCTCAGCATCCGGACCGTGGACGAGGCGAGTGCGAACTCCTTGCTGTTTTCGCATGAGCGCATCTGTGACGGCTGGCACAGCCGGCCCGCCTCGATAGGTGAACACGCGCCGGAAGCCGAAGGGAACCTTTCCACCGATCCAGTACCCCTCGGCCAGTAGGCCCCTTTGTGCCCGGCTTACTTTCTGTGAGAGGTCGCGGCTGTATTCTGCCGCCATCGCTCGCTTGAGATGCTTCAGGAGCGCTGAGGTGGGGCTGCCGTCGTTCTCGAAAGGCTCCGCACAGTAAGCGACCCGGACTCCGGCTTCAGAGCATATGAACTCATAGTGCGCGGCTTGGTCTGGGTTCTGGAACCTGCCCCAGCGGCTTACGTCGTAGACAAGAATGGTCGCGAAATCGGTCTCACCCGCCACGACCTCCGCCAATAGCTGTTTCAGTCCTGCTCGCTTTTCCAGACTAAGGCCGCTGATCCCGGCGTCCTCATAGGTCCGTACGATCTCTAGACCATGTTCCATCGCGTAGGCGGTGTTGGTCGCCATTTGGAAATCGATAGAATAGTCCTGTCGCTCTGTGGACATGCGCACGTACTGCACTGCCCTCTGAGTTCGCCGCTGGTTCTTCGCCATCGAGACCTCGCCAAGCTGACTAGTTCGCTGGACACTAACTTAGGGGGGCTGACTGAGCCAGTGCTTCACCTTAAGGCAGCCCCGACAGGCTGTTCCGCTTTCCACTCATGACGCACGTTCGTCACGCCTTCTCGCCGGCATTGAACTCTTTCCAACGGCCTCGTCACACGAAGCTATATATTTTGTCGCGCTCATTCCTCCTGTCAGAACCGGCCGGGGGTGTCGGGATTGCTAGAACTCAACGACGGCTTGCGACCACCGGATCAGGTGACTCGAAAACGACCGGTTCCGATACAGCACCGCTAGCCGTATCGTAAAATAGCTTGTTCACCGTTTCGATACATGTAGAATTTCGCTACAAGTTTTCGATACAGGAGCAGCCAATGAGCCGCGTCTTTGCATATCTCCGGGTCAGCACCGCAGATCAAACAACGGAAAACCAACTTCGGGAGATTGAGGGGGCTGGCTTCACCATCGAGCCGCAACGAGCGATAGCCGAAACTATCTCAGGGTCGGTTGCCGCTATCGAGCGGCCTGCATTCGCGAAGTTGCTCGACCGCCTTGAAGAGGGGGACGTTCTCTTGGTGACCAAGCTTGATCGCCTAGGCCGAAACGCTATGGACGTTAGGGCTACCGTAGAGCGTCTAGACCGGTCGGGCGTGCGAGTTCACTGTCTCGCTCTAGGTGGGGTCGATCTGACCAGCGCGGCTGGCAAGATGACAATGTCGGTCATCGCTGCCGTAGCGGAGTTTGAACGTGATCTGCTGATCGAGCGGACGCAGGCTGGGTTAAAAAGAGCAAAGGCAGAAGGCCGATCGCTTGGTCGGCCGCCAACCCTGTCTCAAGCGCAGCAAGAAGAAGTGAGAGCCCAGCGCGCCGCTGGTGTGTCGTTGGGGGCCTTGGCGGCAGCCTACAAGGTAACCCGTTCGGCAATACAGCGCGTTGAAAAGCGCGCTGATCGCAGCCGAGACCTCCTGTAAGTCAATCTTGAAGAGCACAACGAGCCGGCTTCGCGGGCGCGCCTGCACATGTGCTGACGGCTGTGGCCTAAGCTGCGGCATCACTTTTTGGAGGTGAGGTCAGGTCAACGTGGCGACCTATGGTCTGTATGGACAGAGCGCCGCTTAATCCCATAGCATCGACGCTATTTAGAAGGTTCCGACACCCGGCTAAATCTAAATTTTGATCCAAGCTATTGCTAACATTAGAGACATCAGTCTGAAACGTATGAAGTACTGCGCGCTGCTCTCTTGGAAGCATGGCGGCAGTCTCTATGATCTTCCAATTTAGTTTTGCGAGAACTTTACGTGCATTATCTATGGACTCCTTAGGGGCGCTTTTTCCGTCAGCCACCGCATAGTTTATGCTGGAAACTTCAACATAAACGTCAGCAACCAGAGAGTTTAGCTCTCTGAGATTTCCAAGCACATACTCAGAAGACATCCTCTGTCGCTCGTATTTTTCAGTGATGTGCGGGGATAACACTGCGGCTGCAATTGCAAGTCCAATGGTAATGATAAGCGGAACTTCCGCATTCCAAAGCACCCGACACACTACTAACAGGAAGCGTCTGATGGCTGACCCAGCACTAGTTAGGCAGCGTGATATTATCGTGCTCATTTGACTTTCGCCGGAACTGATAGCCCAAGCTTCTTTTTCGAGTCCGCAGCTTGATTTTCAGCACGTGTAAGGACCGCTTTTGGCGCTTTTGTCGCAAGACCTATCATGGCCGTAAGGTCGCCCGTCGCAGGGTCGTTCGGGGACTGGCTGTTTTCTGCTGCAACTGAATTGCCCGAAGCGCCACATGCAGACAGCGCTCCCGCTAGAGCCAGCGCAATAAAGGCATTGATAAATTTTGCTAGCCGAGCGTCGCGATCTTTAAGGTTGTAGCGCCCGGGAGACATAAATTTTAGCTGGGCGTCAGCGAGCGCGTTCTCGTCGTAGAAAGCTGTGACGATTTGATCGTACGATAGCTGCGACACATCCGCATGCTTCTCTGCAGCGTTAAACAACGCTACCGCCAATGCTATCAACTGTGCAGGCGCTACTGCACCCAAGAAATCTGATCCGTCGTAAGACGGCGCATTAACAGAGACCCATGACGTGCTCGCAGTACTATAAGCGTCATAGGCGTAATCGAAAAACGATTCCGTATATTTATCGCGAGCAACTTCAGCAATAGCTGGCGGTTTCTCAAAGTACCTAACTAAATATGACGGCAAATCCGATTTTAGCCGATTCTGAAGCCATTTAACTCGTCTAACCGGCACGTCTGCGTAAGGCATGCTAGGCACGCGGATAACTTGTTGCGGAAAGAAATCTCCACTCACTTCACCAAACAGGACTTGGCCGCCAGCGCCTCGTGTGGGAACAACTACTAGATCGCCCCGCATCATCCGGTTGGTCAGATGCTTCACGGTTCGGAGATGCACGGAAACGTCGGTTCCGGCGGCCGCTGCGAAATCAGAAAGTAGGATGGGTGATCCGTCGCTCCGGACAAATCCCTTGTTAGACTTAACGGCACCGGACTGACGAATCGATTGCCTAAGTGCGTTGTCATCTTGAAGGTGCGACGGGCGCAACGTTAGCCCCGGAAACTCAAGAAAGATTGCGTTTTCGGATAGGAAGGTATCAGCGTGGCTGCGAACTCGACCGGGGTGCACCACCCAAATCTTCTGCTCAGGCGCAATGACTTTCGAATTTAGATCGACAACGAACTTCGTCATAGGCTCCCCGATTTTGAGCCTGAGCTACAACCATGTAGCGAGCGTGTCCATTGCTTTGATTGCGCACATGTAGCGGCTATCGCTCGATTTGACGTAAAAGACATTCGGTCGCAACGCCCAGCGCGCGGGATATATCGATAAGCTCGACAATATCTATCCTCCGCTCCCCACGTTCGATCTTGGAAACGTAGGATTGAGGTTTCCCGAGGCGAGTAGCCAACTCCGCCTGAGTTAGGCCCGCTTCTCGACGCGCCTTCACGAGTGTTTCTCGCAACTGGTCGTAGCGCGCGGAAAATACCGATTGGGTCATGTGCGCCGATCCAAAGAACGACGCTTCCCCTAAAACCCGATTTGGAATATCCCATCTTAGGTTATCGACTTGGGGGTATGCATGCGAAACACAGTTAGCCAGACAGATGGAACCTTGAGGTTGTCATTTACGATTGCTCGCGCTGCATCATTAGGCGTTTTCGGCTGCATTAGTTTGGCGGGGTCGGTTCACGCAGCGCAAGCAGGCAATGCCATATCGACGAAGGAGCAGCACATTCGAGAGCAAGTGCGCCAAGCCAGAGATATACTGGAAGAGGCGACATTCGACTTTCCTTCGGCACGGGTCCGGAACGTCAAAGCCGGAATGTCGGGTGACACGATGACGTTCATCTGCGGCTCCATAAATGGCAAGAACCGTCTTGGTGCTTACGTTGGGTGGCAGAGGTTCTTGATAGCTGGTGACCAGTTGATATCGGAGCCGCAAAATCTTGATGATCCCGGTGCTGTTAGAGCTTCGGCGGCGATCCAGACGATCTGCGGTACGGGAGGCGCGTTAGAGAAGGGTGGCCTACAGAATGGCTACTCGTCGCCTACGGACTGGACGTCGGTGCTGTCGCCCACAGCCTGAAAACATTAAGTCAGCAAGAGAGGAACAGGCATCCGACATATTCTTCGGGTCGCCCTATTCCATACTGACAGGCTGCTTTGCGGCCCCTGCTGAAGGTAGACTCGGCTTATTTCTCAGTGGCGGCATATCGCACACCAGACTAGGTCCCGAGACCGGCTCAACACCCTATCAGGCTCAACGCAACGATCTGTTTGGGGTCTGCCCCTTAGCGTGATCCGATGGCACCTGTACGCAAATCAAAGCCACAGCTTCGCAGGCCAAGACCCCGTGTGGATCGGCCTAGACGGCGCAAAGATCATCGTAATGCGCGGTTCGCCGTTGCAATCCTTGCAATGATGGCTGTGATTTTCGTGGGAGTGCTCCTCTGGCCTTCTCCTGACCCACTCGGGTTGGTTAGTAGAGCAGCTTCACCACAGCCCGTTGCATCTTTAGAACGACCGGCTGGTCGGTTCTCCTGCCAAGTCGCCTATGTGAACGACGGTGACACGTTCAGGTGTGAGGATGGCACTAGAGTTCGTCTTCATGCCGTAGCCGCTCGGGAGAGCGACGAGACGTGCTCGCCGGGTCATCCTTGCCCACAAGCGTCGGCAGCTTCGGCGACCGCAACCCTGAGGGCTCTAGTGTCTGGGCAGAGACTCTCCTGTGAGAAGACGGGCACGAGCTACAACCGCATCACTGCCATCTGTTGGACGCCGTCAGATGAGGAAGTGAACTGCGCCATGGTTCGCAGCGGGACCACCGTCCTTTGGGATCGGTTCAGTCGCCAGCGTGCGATCTGCGCGTCGTAACCCAACTTATGCACAGCGAAATGAACCCTTAGGGCCGAGCTTAGGGCCCGTCTAAGTCGGCTCGGCAGCTACTTGAAAACTATCACCATTTTGATGGCGATGGCGGAGAGGGTGGGATTCGAACCCACGGTACCCTTCCAGGCACGCCGCATTTCGAGTGCGGTACATTCGACCACTCTGCCACCTCTCCGCGGCGCCGATATCGCTTGGTCGAGCGAGGGGCTTCTCTAATCGGAGCCGCAGCGCTTCGCAACCCGTCTGTGAAAGAAATCCGACGCTATCTTTGAGCAGGCAGGGACAGGCCCGGCGCGGCGCCGGTTTGGGCGTCCACGCCCTTGAATCGAAACAGTTCGGCGGGCCGGCCACCCGTGGTCGAGGAGAGCTGTCCGGTGGGTTCGACCAGGCCCGTGCGCTCCACCCCGCGCCGGAAGTTCTGCTTGTGCAGGCTGAGGCCCGAGACGGCCTCGGCGCCCGCCTGAAGCTGGGACAGGGTGAAGACGCCGGGGGTCAGGTCGAACAGGACTGGGCGGTATTTCAGCTTACTGCGCAGACGACCCAGGGCGGTCGCCAGGATGCGTCGGTGATCTGAGGTCATCATGCGGCCGGGCAGGGGCTGGGGCGAGGACTGACTGGCGTCGCGCCAGGCCTCCGCGATCAGGCGCGCCTCGTAGAGCAACTCGTAGCGTTCGAGCACCCGTTCCTCGTTCCAGCGGTGCTCGGGCGACAGGGCGAACAGGGCGCGGGCGCGGGCGAGGCGGTGCTCGTCGCCGGCGGCCCAGGCGAGCAGACCGTCGGTCAGGACATCGGAATGGTCCCCGCGGCGATCTTCCCAGGGAAAGAAATCGAAGACGGCGTCCCAGCGGGCGTCGTGGGTCTGGCCCTCGGCGGCGTCGGGCGTCAGGGCCAGATAGCCGACGGAGACCTCGCGGTGGCGCCCAGGGCCGGGCGTGGCGCGCGGAGAAGCGCGTCCAGCGTCGCCGAAAGTGTAGAGCTGTTCGACGAAGCCCAGGCGGAAACCGGTCTGGGCCGTCACGAAGTCACGCAGGGCGCGCTCGAAGGTGCGGTCGCGCAACGGATCGAACGGGCCGAAGGGCAGGGCGCGCGAGCCGTCTTCGGCTGGGGTGGTCAGGACGACGGCCTGGCGGGCCTTCAGCGTCATGACGACGGCCGACAGACCGATGCGAACGCCGTCCTGCGCCCCCTGCGTCATGGTTCTATTCCGTGTGCCAGGCGTCGTCGGCGGGGATCAGGCCGACGGCCCCGGCCAGGACGCGGTAGCGTTCCAGATAGCGGGCCTGGGCGACCGGGGCGGGTTGAGGCTCGATGGTCAGGCTGTAACCCTCGGGCGGGCTGCCGAAGAAGCCGAGCGATTCCTTTTCGGTGAAGCCGGCCAGCTGCGTCGCCTCGAAGAAGGCGCAGGCCTTGTCGGCCTTCTTGATCAGGGTCTTGATCGTCTGGGGCGTCTTGGGCGGCAGGCCGTATCGCAGGTGGATGGCGGCCTCCAGCCGAGCTTCGAAGTCCTTGTAGCCCGAACCCAAAGCAGCCTTGAACGGCGAGATCATGTCGCCGATGACGTATTCCGAGGCGTCGTGCAGCAGGGCGGCCAGTCGCCATTTGGGATCAAGGCCGGGCTTGATGTGGGCGGCGATCTCTTCGACGACGCAAGAGTGCTGAGCGACTGAAAAGGCATGCTCGCCGATGGTCTGGCCGTTCCAGCGGGCGACGCGGGCTAAGCCGTGGGCGATGTCTTCGATCTCGATGTCGAAGGGCGAGGGATCGAGCAGGTCCAGGCGACGGCCTGACAGCATGCGCTGCCATGCGCGGGGGGCGTTCTTCTTGGGTGTGCGCTCGGCCAAAGGGCGTGTCCTGATCGCTTGTCGGGGGGTCAGGTGACGCAAAGATGCGCCGGGATCAAGCCGCACGGCCCCAGCCGCGCCGATGGGCGGGGAAAACCGGCCCTTTCGACGGGTGTCAGCGGCCGACGTTCAGCGCGACCAGATCCTTGGCGTCGTCGAAGATCTGACCGTTCTGGCGATCCTTGGAGCGGACCACCGCGACTACGATGGGGCCGCCGCCGGGGCCTCTGGCCTCGAAACCGACCTGGCGCCAGCCGGCGTCGCCGGGCTGGTCATCGGCCAGGATATAGGTCATGCGCGTGGCGGCGCCCGGTGCGCGGGTGCGCACGCGCGTGGAATTATCGTTGGTGTCGATGCTGACGCTGGAGGTTTCCGTGCGGGTGTTCTGGCCATCCTTGGCCTGGATGTTGATGCCGCCGATGCGGACGCTGGCGTTGTCGCCCTGGGTTTCGATACGCAGTCCGGGCAGGCGCACCGAGGCGTTGTCGCCGCGCGCCTGGATATCGACACCGGGCGCCTGGACCGAGGCGGTCTCGGTCGGCTCGGTTGTTTCGGATGGCTCGATCTTGGGGGCGTTCGGGCGGGTCGCCAGTTTGGCCGTCGTCTGGGGCAGGTCCGCGCTGACTCGCGTCTCGAAGTCGCGCAGCACGTCATCGACCGACCGTCCGTCCAGCTTGACCAGATGCAGAACCACGTCGGCGCCTTTGGGCCCGCCATAGACGCAGCTCGTGCCGCCGGCAGCAACCAGACCCTTGCGCGTCAGCACGCCGAGACTGTCGGGGCATTGCAGGGCGTCGATCACCTTCAGCACGCCCGCCCCCTGGTCGTCGTTGGACGATGTGGTGGTGATGCGGACCGAGTTGTCGCCTTCGCAGGCGGCCAGGCTGACGCTCAGGGCTAGGTAAAGCAGGACATGACGCATGGTCGAACCTCTCGTGGCCCCCATTCTGCGCGACGCGGCCGTGCGATCCAGTGAAATCGCGGTAATCACGGGATCAGCCGCCGGGGCGCGAGCCTTCGCGGCGATTCAGGAAGGCCAGGCGTTCGAACAGATGCACGTCCTGCTCGTTCTTCAGCAGGGCGCCGTGCAGCGGCGGGATCAGCTTGTTGGGCGTCTTTTCGCGCAGGGTCTCGGCGTCGATATCCTCGACCAGCAACAGCTTCAGCCAGTCCAGAAGTTCTGACGTGGACGGCTTCTTCTTCAGGCCCGGCGTGTCGCGGATCTCGTAGAAGGTCTTCAACGCCTCTGAAACCAGGCGCGGCTTGATGCCGGGGAAATGGACATCGACGATCGCCGACAGGGTCTCGGCGTCGGGGAAGCGAATGAAGTGGAAGAAGCAGCGACGCAGGAAGGCGTCGGGCAGTTCTTTCTCGTTGTTGGAGGTGATGATGACGATGGGGCGCACCTCGGCGCGGATCGTCTCGTCGGTTTCCTGGACGTAGAATTCCATCCGGTCGAGCTCCTGCAGGAGGTCGTTGGGGAACTCGATGTCGGCTTTGTCGATCTCGTCGATCAGCAGGACGGGGCGGGCAGGGGCGGTGAAGGCCTCCCACAGCTTGCCCTTCTTCAGATAGTTGCGGACGTCGTGGACGCGTGCCTCGCCCAGCTGGCTGTCGCGCAGGCGGCTGACGGCGTCATATTCATAAAGGCCGCTGTGGGCCTTGGTCGTGGACTTGACGTGCCAGGTGATCAGGGGGGCGTCGAAAGCCTTGGCGATCTCATAGGCCAGGACCGTCTTGCCGGTGCCCGGCTCTCCCTTGATCAGCAGGGGACGTTCCAGCGCGACGGCGGCGTTGACCGCAACCTTAAGATCGCTGGTGGCGATGTATCGATCAGTGCCTTCGAACCGGCTCATGAAAAAACCCACTCCGTGTCTCCACGAAGTGGGTAGCGGATCGCAATCCGTGTGAACAGCGATCAGGTGATGCGTTTGGCCGAGACCGGGTCGCTGGCGGGGAAGGTTTCTTCCAGGCCTTCATCGACCAAGGCCTCCTGGCGGCTTTCGTTCTCGTCGATCTTGTCCAGTTGATCCGGCATTCCGTCCTCTGAGGCGCAAGACTTCGCGTGCGGCGTGTCCGACGAGGCGTCGCTGCGGGCTTTGGTGTTGTCCATGTCGATCTCTCCCTTATCGAGTCGGGCTGTCTTGATCGCCGTCCGGGCCATAGCCCAGGTCGGAGATGTCGTCATCTGAGAGGCGTTTGGCTTCCCAGTGTGCGGCGCTGGCCTGCGCGCCGCGTTCATTTTCCATCAGGCCGGAATAGACGAGTTCGATCTCGTCCGGGCCTGACTGGGGTTCGCCGTCGGCATCGGACTGGCTGCGGGTCTCGCCATCCACGCCCAACAGGGCGTCAGCTTCCCGTTCGATGCCGTCAAGCGCGAGTTGGTCATCCAGATCGACCTCAGCGTCCTCGTCGAAATCCTCTTCGTCGGCGTCACCGTCGGCCTGGGTCACGTCCAGAACCTGATCGGCCTCGTCCAGCAGGAGGTCGCCTTCGCCTTCGTCGTCCAGATGGGTTTCGTCGAAGGTTTCCGACTGTTCCTGATCGTCCTGATAATCGTTGTCCGGCATTGGGATCTCCTCTTCGGGAAATCAACGCAACGGCGACGATACGCGTTCCAGCGGAGGCGGCGGACAAGGGATGGTTAACTGATGGCGGGCTAAGGTTCGACTCAACTGGGCCGGTCCACGCGTGACCGGCTCGCCCCTCTCTGGAGTTCGGTTCTCAATGGCCCTGAAGCTGTCGCTGAAACCCGGCGAGAAGTTCGTCCTGAATGGCGCCGTGGTCCAGAACGGCGACCGTCGCGGCGTGCTGATCCTGCAGAACCGCGCCAGCGTGCTGCGCGAGAAGGACATCATGCAGGCCGAGGACGTCACCACGCCCGCCCGCCGCATCTATTTCCCGATAATGATGATGTATCTGGAAGAGAGCGCAGCGGCGAAATTCTATGACGAGTTGGCGCTGCGGATTACGGAGTTTATGGGCGCGACGCAGAACCCCGACATCCTGGCGGAATGCGTGTCGGCCTCGCGGCATGTGCTGGCGCGCGAGTATTATAAGGCCCTGATGTCGGCGCGTAAGATTGTCGAGTATGAAGAGAGAGTGCTGAATGTCGCTTCAGGCCTACACAGCGGCGACAGCGAGAGCTGAGAGCCCGCGCGACCTGGAGTACCGTCTGTTCGGTCAGGTCACGCGCGCTCTGGTTCACGCCTCGACCGTCGACGAATCCGACATCGCTACGCGTATCGACGCGCTGGACTGGAACCGGCGCCTGTGGTCGACGCTGGCCGGCGACTGCAGCGATCCCGCCAATGCGCTGGGGGCGCCCATGCGCGCGCAGATCATTTCGCTGAGCCTGTTCATCAATCGCCATTCCTCGGCAGTGATGCGAGGCGAGGAGACGTTCCAGGACCTGATCGACATCAACCGGATGATCATGCAGGGTCTGTCGGGCGGCGTATCGCCGACGCAATAAAGCCTTCCGGTTCACGAAAACGCGAAGCCTCTTGGCGCAAGGCGTTGAGACGTCTTATGTTTCATCTCCCTGTTCAACAGTCGAAAGGAGGTGATCCAGTGTCTCATTGTCATCAATCGCGAGCGGCAGCCGCGACCCTGGTCCTCGGAGAGGGCCTGGTCTGATCCTTTCAGACTGAGTTGCGGCCGGACCGTTCGCGGTCAGGCAATGAAGGGCCGCCGGGGAAACCCGGCGGCCCTTTTTGTTGGGTTTAGTGGAGCAGGCGGGCGAACCAGCCGGCGACGTGATGAGCCACCTCGACAACGGTCGCCCAGATCAGGAACAGGTAAAGCGCGCTGGCGGCCGTGGCCAGAATGCCCAAAAGGATCGCAACGCCGTCGCGCTGCATCATGCCCAGAGCGAACAGGACCAGAGCGATGCCGGGCAGGGCGTCTCCGAACGGGATAGGCAAAGCCATGATCAGCGCCAGCACCACGCAGACAAGGCCGGTGAAGGTGTCGGCGATATCGCCCGTCAGCAGCGGTAGGCGCGGACGGGTCAGCTTTTCAATGGCGCGAACCAGTTTGAGGACGCTGACGCCATTGGGCCTTCTGCGCACGGCGCGCCGCATGCGATCGGAGAAGATATAACGACGCCCCGCTATACGGACCTTCGCCGATAGCACCCAGCGGCGCAGCCAGGCCGGAGCGGCCACAGGCGTGGCGATCAGAGCGTTATAGGCCGCGCGCGACACGGATGCCCGCAGCATCCACCGCGGCAACCAGACGCTTCGTCTCTGGAAAGCGAGCTCCAACGACATCAGGATGATCGGCACGGCGAACACCGCCTTGCCGCCTGGCGGCCAGGGCAGGAGCGCCAGCAGCGACAGGATCAGGATCATGGCCCCGAAGCCGCGCTCACCGAAGGACGCGACCAGTTCGGCCATGCTTAGCTTGGGTTCGGGGGCGTAGCCGAGATCTTCGAGGACATCGGAAAACCGCCGCAGGTCGTCGTTCGGAGGCGGTTGGGCGGACATCAGGCGGGGCGCTCGGCTGGAGATTGCGCCCATCTAGGCGGTCGGCGTGCGGATCGCCACTTACAGAACGGAAAGGCGATCAGATAATTCGCCTATGTCTCAGTCCTGCACATGGTCCGGCTTACCCTTGCGCTTGGTGGCGGCGAGCTCTTCGAGTTGGGGTTCGGTCATGGACGCGGCCATGGATTTGGACGCGCCCTTCAGTTTCGACTTCGGCGTCTCGCCGCGCTTGGCGGACAGGGCGGCGCCGGCGGCCTTCTGCTGAGCTGCGGACTTGGCTGGCATCGGTTGTCTCCTTCTGCGGAGACAAGCCGTCAGCTTCCCAGCAGTTCCCGGCCGATCAGGAAGCGACGGATTTCGTTGGTGCCGGCGCCGATGTCGTAGAGTTTGGCGTCGCGGACCAGGCGTTCGACCGGCCATTCCTTGGTGTAGCCGGCGCCGCCCAGGGCCTGGACGGCTTCCAGCGTGACCTTCACAGCGTTTTCCGAGGCCAGGAGGATGGCGCCCGCCGCGTCATAGCGGGTGGTCTTGCCCTGATCGCAGGCTCGGGCGACGGCATAGACATAAGCGCGGGCGCTGTTCAGGGCGACGTACATGTCGGCCACCTTGCCCTGCATCAGCTGGAACGAGCCGATGGGCTTGCCGAACTGCTTGCGATCGCGAACATAGGGCAGGACCACGTCCAGCGCGGCCTGCATGATGCCCAGGGGACCGGCCGAAAGGACGGCCCGCTCATAGTCCAGGCCGCTCATCAGCACGCCGGCGCCGCCCCCCAGCGGGCCCATGATGTTTTCCTCAGGCACTTCGCAGTCCTCGAACACCAGTTCGGCGGTGTCCGAGCCCCGCATGCCCATCTTGTCCAGCTTCTTGGAGACGCTGAATCCCTTCATGCCCTTTTCGATCAGGAAGGCGGTGCATCCCTTCGATCCCGCTTCAGGATCGGTCTTGGCGTAGACGACCAGGGTTTCGGCGTGCGGTGCGTTGGTGATCCAGAATTTGGTGCCGTTCAAGACGTAGCGGTCGCCCCTCTTGTCGGCGCGGGTGCGCATGGACATCACGTCTGAGCCCGATCCGGCTTCGGACATGGCCAGCGAGCCGACGTGTTCGCCGCTGATCAGTTTGGGCAGATATTTCTGCTTCTGCTCGGGCGTGCCCCAGCGACGGATTTGGTTGACGCACAGGTTGGAGTGGGCGCCATAGCTCAGGCCGATCGAGGCCGAGGCGCGCGACACTTCTTCCATCGCCACGACGTGTTCGAGATAGCCCAGACCCAGGCCGCCGTACTCTTCCTCGACAGTGATGCCGTGCAGGCCCAGTTCGCCCATCTCGGGCCACAGCTCACGCTTGAACTCGTTCTTTTCGTCGATCTCGGCGGCCAACGGGGCCAAGCGGTCGGCGGCCCAGCGGGCGGTCGTGTCGCGGATGGCGTCGGCGTTTTCGCCAAGGCCGAATTCCATGGATTGGGGCGCGAAGGGAATGCTCATGCGCTAGGGCGTAGCATCGCGCACGGCTGTTCGCCAAGCGTTGTCAGACGCGGTCGGCCCGTCCCCAGCGACGATACAGATTATAGCCCGACACCCCGACGCAGGCGACGGCGATCAGGGCCAGCACCCAGGCGACGGTGGCCGTGTCGCTGCTGTTCGACACCGACGCCCGTCGAAACGCCGCCATGGCGACGCCCAGCGACAGCATGCCCAGGCCGCCCATGATCAGGAAGGTGGCCGTCTCGCCCCAGCCGGGGCGTTTGGCGGCCCTGGCGCGGGCGACGACTTCGCGCGTGGTCAGCGTCTGTTCGACGGGCGCCGCATTCGGTTCGGAGGTCAGTGAGGCTTCACCATCGACGGGCGCAACGGCGTCCGGTTCCGAAAGGCCCGGCGCGGTCAGGACGACGCTGGTTTTCTCGGGGCCGGAAAACTCTGTCGTGGGGGCGGTGGGCTGAGCTTCCAGCGGCGCCTGTAGGTCATTGGCGACGACGATCGGCGCCTGGGTCGATACGACTTCCGATTGGCCCATCAGCGGGGCGATGTCTGCGACAGGGCCGACGACCGTGGCGGGATAGATGGACTGGGGTTGGGGCGCAGCCGACGCGGCGGTCTCGTCATGGGCAGGGAAGGGGGCGATGGCCTCGTCCAGCGCACCCTCGACGGCGGCCAGGGTCGGTTGTGGCGTCTCGAATGGAGACGGCAGGGGGGCGGCCAGCAGGTCCGCCAGGGTCACGGGCGCGCCGGGCGCAGCATTGAACAGCGCATGTTCGGCCGAGCGTCGGCGTGTCGGCTTTTCGGCGGCGGCCTCGTCCGCCCATTCGGACAGGGCGAAGGCGGCCTGGCGGGCGGCGCCGGCGTTCAACTGCTCGACCACGTCGGACGAAGCGAACCGATTGGCGCCGATGGAGAAGGCGAAACTGGCCAGGGCGTCGAACTGGTGCTGGTTGAGGGGAACGCGGACATGATCGGTCACGGCCTTCACGATCGGGATCAGGTCGTATTGCATCAGCAGTTCGGCGTCCGCTTCGGACACCGTGGCGCCCTCGCGGGCCGAATGGGTGTGGCCGTAGCCGATGACCCAGCGGCCGTCGCTGCGCTGCATGGCGCGAGGACGGAAGCCTTCGAAGCTCTTGATCAGCAGGACACCCTCGCGGGACACCTTGCTTGGTTTGGGGAGGACGTCAGACACAGTTGACCCAATTGGAAACAGGCGCGCGGCGCTCGCACGATCATCAGCAAGGCCCGCGCCGGATCGGCGTGGATGATGTCTAGAGCAGCACCAGTGTGGCCAGACCAAGGAAGATCAGGAAGCCGAAGAAGTCGGTCGTCGCCGTGACAAACACGGCGGACGAGACAGCGGGGTCGAACTTCAGCTTGGACAGGGTCAGGGGCGTCAGGACGCCGATAGAGGCGGCGATCAGCAGGTTCAGGATCATGGCCGCGCCAATGACCAGGCCGATCTTCCAGTCTTCGTCGCGGAACCAGAAACCGGCTGCGATGCCGATCAGGGGCGCCAGGATCAGACCGTTGGCCAGGCCCACCATCATCTCGCGCCAGAAGGTGCGGGGGGCGTTGGAGCTGTTCAGTTCGCGCGTCGCCAGGGCACGCACGGTCACGGTCAGGGCCTGGGTGCCCGCGTTGCCGCCGATGGCCGAGACGATGGGCATGAGGACGGCCAGGGCGACGATCTGCTGGATCGTGCCTTCGAACAGGCCGATGACGCTGGCGCCCAGGGCCGCCGTCGCCAGGTTGATCGCCAACCACGGCACTCGGCCGCGCACGATCTCGGACACGGACGAACCGCGATCCTCGTCGGAAACACCGGCCAGACGCAGGATGTCCTCGCGGTTCTCTTCCTGAATGATGTTGACGATGTCATCGACGGTGATCTGACCCACCAGACGGCCGGCCGCGTCCACGACGGGCGCCGAGATCAGGTGGTATTTCTCGAAGATGTAGGCGACTTCTTCCTGGTCCTGGCCGACGTCGATGACGTTGATCGGCTCCATCAGCTCGGTCAGGGCGGTGCTGCGCGCGGCGCGCAACAGACCGCTGATCGGCACGCCGCCGACGGGGCGGTTGACCGGATCGACCACATAGATGTCGAAGAAGAGCTCCGGCAGGTCGTCGCCCTGTTTGCGGATGTGGTCGATGGTGTCGCCCACGCTCCAGAACTGGGGGGCGGCCATCACCTCGCGCTGCATCAGGCGGCCGGCGGACTCCTCGTCATAGCCCAGGCTGCTCTCGATCGCGGCGCGGTCGACCTCGGGCATGGCGGCCAGGACGCGTTCGCGCTGGTCGTCTTCCAGGTCCTCCACCACGGCGGCGGCGTCGTCGGAATCCAGTTCCTGAAGCGCCACGGCCAGGGTGCCGTGCGGCACGCGCTCCAGCACCTCCTCGCGAATGTTGTCGTCCAACTCGGGCAGGGTCTCGGCCAGCAGTTCCGGCGGCAGCCACAGCACCACGACGGCGCGGTGTTCCGCCGTCAGAAAGCCCATCAGGTCGGCGACATCGGCCGGGTGCAGATCTTCCAGCAGCGACCGCAGTCGCACCCCATCGCCGTCGTCGGCGGCGTCCACGACTTTCTCGACGAATTGAGGGGTGAGGACATAGTCCTCGTCCAGGGCGGCGTGGTCTTCGTTATCAGGCGCTTCGGCTGGAGCGAAGGCGGAGTCCGTGGTGTTCACGTGGTCGCCTCCCTTGGTATGTCCAGCCGTAGTTAGCCGATGAATCGCCCTGTTTAGCCAGATGGTGCGGTCGAGAAGACTCGAACTTCCACGGGTTGCCCCACAGCGACCTCAACGCTGCGCGTCTACCAATTCCGCCACGACCGCTCGCATCGGAGCGGCGGCGAATAGACGAAGCCGCCGGAAAAGGAAAGCGGGAATTGAACGGTTCGTGGAGAGTAGCGAATGCGAGCCTCAGGCGGACCCGGCCATGAAGTCATAGACGTCGGCCTGGCGGGTGACGGTGATGGCGATTCGGTCGTCGCGGATCTCGATCTCGCCGCGCGCCACGGGATAGTTGTTGGCCAGAATCCAGACTTCGTCGCCCTCTGCGGCGTCCAGAGGAATCACCGCGCCACGGCCCATGCGCAGCAGTTGCGACATCGGCAGCACCGATCGACCCAGAACCACGGAGATTTCGACATCGACGGCGTTGATTTGAGTCACGGAAAGCTCTCGTTCACTGAAAGGCCGTCCCTTGCGGAAACGCCTTAGGGTGCACATTGAAGCGTCATGCTTGCTGAGCCGTTAAGCCCGTCCCTTCAGAAACTGCGTCTCGACGACGGGCGACCCGTCGAATGGGCCGTGTCGAAGGGCTATGTCGACTATGCCGCCGCCGAGGCCTTTATGGAGGCGCGCGTCGCCGCCATCGCGGCCGGGGAGGCGCAGGAGATGGTGTGGCTGCTGGAACATCCGCCGCTCTACACAGCCGGTGTCTCGGCCAAGGACGAGGATTTGCTGGATGCGGGTCGGTTCCCGGTGCACCGGACGGGGCGGGGCGGGCAGTTCACCTATCATGGGCCCGGCCAGCGCGTGGCCTATGTGATGCTGGACCTGAACCGACGCGGCAAGGACGTGCGGTGTTTCGTGCGCGGGCTGGAGTTGTGGCTGATCGGCGCCCTGGACCAGTTCGGCGTCGAGGCGGACATCCGGCCGGGACGCGTCGGCGTGTGGGTCGAGCGCAAGGGACCGGGCTGGTCGCGCGAGGACAAGATCGCCGCCATCGGCGTCAAGGTCCGCAAATGGGTCAGCTTTCACGGCATCAGCCTGAACGTCGAGCCAGACCTGGACCATTTCGGCGGCATCGTGCCCTGCGGCATTCAGGAACACGGCGTCACCAGCCTGGTCGATCTGGGCGTGCTGGCGACGATGGATGAGGCGGACAAGGCCCTGAGACGCAGCTTCGGCCGGATCTTCGGCGCGGCGGTCGAGGCTGACGCGCCGTTCTGAGCGCGCCGCATCGCCGCAGGTCGTGTGACAATCGGGCGAAATCCTGTCCGCCGGGGTTGGCAAGCGCGTGACGCATGAGGTTTAACCTTCATCACGAGCTTGAAAATCAAAGGCCGCAGGAAACCTCCATGAACCGCATGATCGCCGCCGCATCGGCCGCCGTCCTGTCGCTGACCGTCGCCGCCGGCGCCGCAGTCGCACAGGATTTTCGCGCCCTGGCGCAACAGGACCTTCAGACCGCGCATGACGCACTCGCGGCCAACCACCCCGCCGCCGTCATCCCCGGCGCGCCCAGCGAAGCTTTCCGCACCTGGATCGACGCCGGCCTGGCCGATGCGCAAGGCAAGGTTGGTCGCGTCAACAGCGGTGACAGCCACGCCTATCTGATGCGCTATTACGCCAACGGTTTCCGCGATTCGAACATCGCGATCCGCCCGACCTACGAGGGCCTCGGCCCGTTCTTCGCGACCAGCTGGCCTGGCGTCGCCACGGCGTGGCGCAATGGCGAATATGTCGTCTCCTATGTGAAGCCGGGCGTGCGCAACGTGCCGCCGGTCGGTGCGGCTCTGGTCAAGTGCGGCGACAAGACCGCCGCTCAATTGGCAGAAGAGCGGCTGGACCGTTGGGAAGGCGATCTGACGACCGAGGCCGGTCGCGTTCGTACCGCTCCCTATCTGCTGTGGAACCGCAACAACCCCTTCACCGGCGGCGTGCCCTCGCTGTGCACCTTCAAGGTCGGCCGCCGCGACCGTGACTTCCAGATGCAGCCCCAGCCGGCCGACGCCGCCAGCCTGGAAGCCGCCTATCGCGCCACCGTCTATACGCCCGGCGCCAATCCGCTGTCGGTCGAGACGGTCGACGGTCGTCCCTGGATCAACGTCCATACCCTGGCGGACGACGCTGGATGGGACGCCTTCTTCGCCGCAGCCGAGGGGCAGTTGCCCGCCATTCGCGGCGCGCAAGGACTGGTCATCGATCTGCGCGGCGCCAACGGCGCATCGCTGAACGCCACGGGCAAGGGCTACGGCCTGGCAAACCGTATCTGGACGCCGGAGTTCACCGTCAGCCGCCAGCCCGAAGCCGGCTCGATCACCTATCGCGCCACGACGGCCAACCGTCAGTGGTTCGCCGACACCCTGGCCCGGATGCAGGCCGATCCGCGCTTCGTCGCTGAGTCCGGCCCGGTGATCGAACAGACGCAGGCCATCGTGGCCGCCTTCGATTCGGCGCTGGCGGCCAACCAGCCGACCTTCACCATGCCGGGCCGCGCGTCGGTGCCGGATACGGGTGCGGCCAACCCTGTCACAGGGCAGGTGGTGGTTCTGGTCGATAGCGGCTGCACCAGCGGCTGCCTGGATACGCTGGACCTTCTGACCCGTCTGCCGAACGTGCGCCTGGCCGGATCGGTCACGGCCGAGGATTCGATCTTCATTGAGCCCACCGTGCTGCGCCTGCCGTCGAACTATGCCGAGCTGAGCTATGGCCACAAGGCCTGGACCACGCGTCAGCGCGGCAATGACGCGCCCTTCACCCCGGCGCAGGGCCTCGCCTACACCGGCGCGGCGACCGACGAGACCGCCGTGCGCGCCTGGGTCGGCACGCTGTTCCAATAAGATATCTTTACGTCTGATGGATCGAGGGGCGGGCAGGGGGTGGAACCCCGGCCCGCCCCTTCCCATTTGCAGACCATGACCGATTTCGCCCAAACACACGAAAGCCTGCGTTCGCCGTCGGGCTTCGACCTGACGCCGCCCGACGACGCCGAACGCGCGCGTCTGGAAGCCGACCTTAGCCCCGAGGAGAAACGCGTCCTGCTGTCGCACGGCACCGAGGCGCCCTTCTGCGGCACTCTGCTGGGCGAGAAGCGGGCAGGGGTCTTCTGCTGCCGCGAATGCGGCCTGCCGCTGTTCAAGAGCGGCACCAAGTTCGAGAGCGGCACCGGGTGGCCCAGCTTCACCAAGCCGGTGGACGAGAGCCACGTCCACGAGATCCGCGACACCAGCTACGGCATGATCCGCATCGAGACCCAGTGCGCGCGCTGCGGTAGCCACCAGGGCCACGTCTTCCCCGACGGCCCGCCGCCGACTGGAAATCGCTATTGCATCAACTCGGTCGCCCTTAGTTTCGTGGCGGAGGGTGAGGCTCTTCCCGACCCATTGCACCGTGGCGACGGCGTCGCCTGACCTTGGCCTTAATCGCTGTGCTAGGATAATGTTGAACGGAGGTGGCCTATGCTGATCGCAAGTCTCTTGGCGGGTGTGGCTCTGGCTGGGCCAGTGGGCGATCCTGACGGTGTTGTCACGACCGCGCCGACTAACGCTCCGACCTTGGCGCAAGCCATGGCCACCGCTCCTGAAGCATCCCTAACAGCTCCGACAGCCCAGGACGCCGCTCCGCACGGCCTGACCACCGAACAGCAAATTCAGAACTGGATCAGCTCGCGTACGCCGGGCGCCAGCTTCGACGAAGGCGCCGGGGCCGGTCCGCCGGTTGAGCGCAAGATGCACGGCATGGTCGAGGCGGGAATCGGGACCGGCGGCTATCGCAGCTATGGCGCTGCCGTCTCCCTGCCTGTCGGAGAGAATGGCCGTCTGGACCTGGCGTATCGTGAGGGCCGCAACGAGCCCTGGGGCTATGGTTACGGCGGCTATGGGCTGCGTGGACCGGGCTTCTATTCGCCCTATGGCGGCGGATTACGCGGTCGGGGCTATGGCGCCGACACCACCACAAAGTCTCTGTCCATGGGCTTCAGTTGGAAAAAGGACGGCGACGCGGACGAGCGTGATCCGTATCGCCGAGGGCTGTACGGCTACGACTGACCGCCTCTGAGGCTAAGGCTGAACTCAAAAAGGCCCGGCGAAAGCCGGGCCTTTTCAGTTCTCAGATGGTGCCGCCGGGGGGAATCGAACCCACGACCTCAGCCTTACCAAGGATGCGCTCTACCACTGAGCTACGGCGGCCCCGACTGAGGAAGCGGCCGTATAGCCAAACCCTTCCGGGGAGGGAAGCGCCTTTTTGATCCTCCGAAAGAAAGTTTGGACATGGCCCGTTATCACGGCATCATCCGGCCATGACTCATCCTCCGCATGACGCCGATACGCCTGCCGCCGCCGCTGCGGCGACGCCGCCCGTCGAATCGGGGCCGGAGTTCGAGATCGCACGCGCCAAGGCCGAGAAGGCGATCCGGCTGGCCTCGGCCCTGCGCGCCAACCTGCGTCGTCGCAAGGCCCCGGCGCGGACGCCGGCTGCGCCGCGCGACAGCAACTGACGCCTCGCAACTGAAAGTCATCGGCTCGCGACGTCGCAGCCCTTTGGCAAGTGTACAACGGCTTGCTAGAGAACCATCCCCCCGAGGCGTTTCCTTCGGGCGCGCTTAAGGACGTCATGGACAGCATCGCCATTCAGGGCGGCGCCCAGCTTTTCGGGGACATTCCCGTCAGCGGCGCCAAGAACTCCGCCATCAAGCTGATGGCCGCCTCGATCCTGACGGATCAGCCCTTGCTGCTGACCAATATGCCGCGCCTGGCGGACACACGGTTCCTGGGCCAACTGCTGCGCCAGTTCGGCATCGAGGTCACCGAGCGCGACGGCGCGGATGGGCAGGAGAGCCTGTTCCACGCCAAGGATCTGACCTCGACCTTCGCCCCCTATGATCTGGTTCGTCAGATGCGGGCCTCGTTCAATGTGCTGGGACCCCTGCTGGCGCGCACCGGCGAGGCCAAGGTGTCTCTGCCTGGCGGCTGCACCATCGGTGCGCGTCCGGTGGACCTGCACCTCCAGGCGCTGACCGCGCTGGGGGCCGAGATCGAGCTGGACGAGGGCTATGTCACCGCCCGCGCGCCCAAGGGGCTGCGTGGGGCCGAGATCGAGTTTCCGTTCGTTTCGGTCGGGGCGACCGAACACGCCCTGCTGGCCGCGGTCTTGGCGCAAGGGACGACAGTGCTACGCCGTGCCGCGCGCGAACCCGAGATCGGTGATCTGGCCCGCTGTCTGACCGCCATGGGCGCCAAGATCGAGGGCATCGACACCGACGTCCTGACCATCACCGGCGTCTCGTCGCTGAACGGTGCGAAATGGTCGGTCATTCCCGACCGGATCGAGATGGGCTCCTATGCCGTCGCCGCCGCCATGGCGGGCGGCGAGGTGCGCCTGACCAAGGCGCGGGCCGAGCTGATCGGCTCGCTGACCGACAAGATGATCGAGGCTGGGGTCGAGGTATCGCCCACCGCCGACGGGGTGCTGATCAAGCGCGATCCGAAGCAGCGCCTGAAGGCCGTGGATGTGGAGACGGCCATCTATCCCGGCTTCGCCACCGACTTGCAGGCCCAGTTCATGGCCCTGATGACGACGGCCGAGGGCGTCAGCACGGTGCGCGAGACCATTTTCGAGAACCGCTTTATGCACGTGCCGGAACTGGCGCGGCTGGGGGCGGACATCTCGGTCCATGCGGGCGAGGCGCACGTCAGCGGCGTGGAGGTGCTGCACGGCGCTCAGGTCATGGCGACGGACCTTCGGGCCTCGATGTGCCTGGTCATCGCGGGGTTGGTCGCCGAGGGTGAGACGACGGTCGGGCGCGTCTATCATCTGGATCGCGGTTTCGAGCGTTTGGAAGAAAAGCTCGGCGCGTGCGGAGCTGACATCCGACGGATAAAGGGAACAGGTGATGAGCACTGAGATCGACGGCGTCATCACCGAACCCAAGGCGCCGGTCGAGCCGCTGCGCCTGCTGGCCGAGGACGCCGACGATCTTCAGATCATTTCCGCAGCGCTGCAGGACGCCATTCTGCGGCCGGTCGATATCGTGTGGGAGAAGAGTGCGCGCACGCTGACCATCGCCTTCAGCCGCTTCTGCTGGGAATGCGGCGGGACGCGGGTGATGTGCGCCATGCAGTTCGGCGACGTGCTTGCGGTCAAGAGTCGTCGCCTGTCGCGTAACCCAGACGCCTCGCTGGAACTTCTGGCGCTCGATTTCATCCCGACTGAGACGCCCGGCGGCAAGGTCATCCTGATGTTCGCCGGCGGCGGGGATTTGCGGATCGATGTGGAATGCCTGGACGCCGTGGTCACCGACATTTCCGAGCGGTGGCCCGCGCGGGTCGCGCCGACCCACCTCGACGGCCCGGATTTGGACGCCCCCAAACGCGACGAAGGGAATGCGGCATGAGAGGTCCCCACAAGCTGGCCTCGGTCGAGCTGGATGCGGTGACATTGCCCGCCGCGACGGCCGAGATCGAGCACGAGCGCCGGGTCGCCATTTTCGATCTGGTCGAGAAGAACAGTTTCGAGCCGGTCGGCGCGGAGGGCGGATCTTATAAGCTCAAGCTGTCGCTGCAGGACAACCGGCTGGTGTTCGACATCGACGGCGAGAACTTCAATCGCACCTACGCCATCAGCCTGACGCCGCTGAAGGGCGTGATCAAAGACTATCTGCTGATCTGCGACAGCTATTACGAGGCCCTCCGCGGCTCTTCGCCCAGCCAGATCGAATCGGTCGACATGGGCCGGCGTGGCCTGCACAACGAGGGGGCCGATCAGCTGAAGACGCGGCTGGATGGCAAGATCGTCGTCGATCACGAGACAGCGCGACGGCTGTTTACGCTGCTGTGTGCGCTCTACCGTCGCGGCTGACCTCGACTATCTCTGCGTTTTCGGGCATTAGGCCCCTCCATTCCGCCCCTCGCGCCCGCCCGGCGTGGGGTCGAACGCATTTTAATCGGGCGTGAGAGGCCGCATGGCTAAGGAAGAACTGCTCGAGTTTCCCGGCACCGTCAGCGAACTGCTGCCGAACGCCACCTTCCGCGTGACGCTTGAGAACGACCACGAGATCATCGCCCACACGGCGGGCAAGATGCGCAAGAACCGCATCCGCGTGCTGGCCGGAGACAAGGTTCTGGTCGAAATGACCCCCTACGACCTGACCAAGGGTCGCATCACCTATCGCTTCAAGTAAGTGACGACGGCGCGTCCTGAATTGGTGCTGGCCTCGGCCAGCCCGCGCCGCATCGAACTGCTGGCGCAGGTCGGGATCACGCCCGACCATATCGATCCCGCCGACATCGACGAGACGCCCCTGAAGGGCGAGACGCCGCCGCGTCTCGCCGAACGCCTGGCGACCTCGAAGGCTAAGGTGGTCGCCGCACGGCGCCCTGAGGCCGTGATCATCGCCGCCGATACAGTCGTTTCGGTCGGCCGCCGCTTCCTGGAGAAGGCGGCGGACGAGGCCGAGGCGGTCCGTTTCCTGAAACTGCTGTCCGGCCGCAATCACCGTGTCTTCACCGGCGTGGCTGTTGTGCGTGACGGCAAGCTGTCGTCGCGGGTCAACGAGACGCGCGTGACCTTCAAGCCGCTGTCGGACCACGAGATCGCGACCTATGTCGCCACGGGCGACTGGCGCGGCAAGGCCGGCGGCTATGGCATCCAGGGACCGGCCGGGGCCTTCGTTCAACGAATCGTCGGCAGCCATCCGTCGGTGATGGGTCTGCCGGTCTATGAGGCCGTCCAGCTGTTGAACGGCGTCGGCTGGCGCGCATGAGCGGCGCCGTCGAGGTCTTCCTCGACGAGACGCCGGGCGAGACGCGTGGCGCGGTCATGCGCGACGGGCGTTACACCCATCTTCTGATCCATCGCGAAGGCGACCCGGCCCAGACGCGGCTCGGCGCCCGGTCGATCGGCCGCGTGACCGAGGTGAATCAGGGCCTGCGCGGCGCCTTCGTCGACATCGGCGCGGACGCCGCAGCCTTCCTGCACTTCTCCCGCAACGACCGCCTGAGCCAGGGCGAACGATTGGAAGTCGTCGTCACCGCCGAGCCTCGGGCCGGGAAGGGCGCTGTCGTCCGTCGTCTAGGGCCGGGGGAGGGGACGCCCCGCCTGCTTCAGGCTGCGCCCAGCATCGCCGAACAGTTGCGCGACCTCGCGCCAGGCGAGGAATCAGTCGTCGGCATCGCCGCCATCGACGCCGTGATCGAGGCAGAGGAAGAGGCCCTGGCGCGGTCATGCGTCTTCGCGTCGCACGGAATCGATCTGGCTATCGAACGCACCCGCGCCCTAGTGGCTATCGACATCGATTTCGCTTCCATGCCGGGGCGGGATCCGAAACAGGCGAGGGCGGTCGCGAATCGCGAGGGGCTTAGACAGGCGGCGCGGTTGATCGGCCTGCGGAACTGGGCCGGTCTGGTCGTCATCGACCTGGTCGGGGACGGTGAGGACGCCGAGGCGCAGTCCAAGGGCGCCAGGACCGCCTTCGCCCACGAACCTCAGGCCGTGTTCGGACCCGTCAGTCGATTCGGTCTGCTGCAACTGTCGCTGCCTTGGCGACGCATGCCGATCGAGGAAGTATTACTCGGCACGGATGGGCGCGCCTCGGCCCGGACGCGTGCCTTGTCTTTGGTGCGGGCTCTGCGGCGACAACTTTTGTCCGACACTCGATCTGCGCGCATCACCGCACGCTGTGCGCCGGAGGAGGCCGCTATCGCCGGCCCGCTGGCGGCTCGGCTCGGGCCGAGAGCGCATGTTCTGGCCGACGTCGCCGTCCCCGTCGGGCGCGGCGATATAGAAGAGAGTTGAGCCATGGCGACCTGTCCCATCTGCCGCAAGGCCGACGCCGATCCCAAGTACAAGCCCTTCTGCTCGCGCCGCTGTTCCGAGGTCGATCTGCAGCGCTGGTTTACCGGCGGCTACGCCATTCCGGCCGCCCTGGACGAGGGCGCTGAAGATGATGGCGAAAAGGACTGATTGGGCGCTGGACAGGCGGAAAAGCCTCCCCTATAGACCCGCCTCTCGCGACGCCGCGTCGGCGCCTGGATAGCTCAGCTGGTAGAGCAGCGGATTGAAAATCCGCGTGTCGGTGGTTCGAACCCGCCTCCAGGCACCATCTTCTTCCCTCACATTGATCGTCATGCGTTTGAGGCATCATCCGATGCTTCTGCGGCTGGATGTCGCCTGATCCTACCTATGGGTTGAGGCTTGATTGATCGTTCTTTGGGGCGATCTGGTAAGATTTAGCCGCGTCGAAGCGATCTGCGACAAGCTTGCTCCAAATGATGCGCAATCATCATGAAAACGTCGCGCCCGCAGGTTTTAATGCCGGGGTCAGGTGGAACTTTTCTCCAACTCACGCGACGGGTTAAAAGCCGCTCTTGTCCCTTGACGCTCCGGTAAGGGTTCGTCAAAGGGTTGAGACGCCTTCCCAAGGAGGCGTTAATACGGATTACAGGAGACGCGTTCTCCGAAGGTTCGATCATCAGAGGCTGGGCGGGCGACCGGACAGTCTCTACCGAAGATTTCAGCGGGTTCTGATCCTCGAAAGGACGGGACGCGTTGAAGGAAACATTTCAGGTTGGGGGGCGGTCGCTGACTATGGCCGCACCTTTGGTTCCACGAGTCAGACCAAGCAGGAACTGGCGAATTATGCTGAACAGCAAAAAGACGAACATCCTTCTCGCCATGGCCGGCGCCGCCGCGCTGATGGCGAGCTCGCCGGTCCTGGCCCAGGCTCCGGCCGAGCCGACCCCGGCTGCCTCGACTGCGGCCCCGGCCGCGGCCCCGGCGACCCCGGAAGGCGACCCGGCGACCATCGCCGAAACCACCGGCGGCGCGCATGGCGGCGGCATCACCCCGATCTCCATGTTCATGGAAGCCACGGTCGTCGTTAAGGTCGTCATGGCCGGCCTGCTGCTGGCCTCGATCCTGTCGTGGACCCTGCTGCTCATCAAGCTGTTCGAGTTTGGCGCTCTGAACCGCAAGACCGACACCTTCCTCGAAAACTTCCGCGGCGCCCGCACCATCGCTGACATGCGCGCCGTCTCGACCCAGGAAGAGTTCGACGGCAACCCGCTGGCCGACATGGCCGCCGCCGCCACCGAGGAAATCGAACTGTCGCGTCAGTCGGGCCTGTCGGTCACCGGCGATCATCTGGACTCGGCCTTGGGTCGCGCTCAAGCCGCCGTCGCCGCCGTTCAATCCGGTCTGGCCAAGCGCCTGTCGGGCGGCCAGCAGTTCCTGGCGTCGGTCGGTTCGATTGGTCCGTTCGTCGGTCTGTTCGGCACCGTTTACGGCATCATGAACTCCTTCATCGGCATCGCGGAATCCAACACGACCAACCTGGCCGTCGTTGCTCCGGGCATCGCTGAAGCCCTGCTGGCCACCGGTATCGGCCTGTTCGCCGCTATCCCGGCCGTTGTGTTCTACAACTACTTCAACACCCGCATCGCTGGTTACGGCACCCGCGCCGACGGCTTCGCCGCTGAGCTGCTGAACGGCATCTCGCGTCAGCTCGACAAGGGAGCGTAAGACGGATGGCCGCCAAGATTAAATCGGGCGGCGCTGGCAACAACCAGGTCGAGGCCAACAGCGATATCAACGTCACGCCTTTCGTTGATATCATGCTGGTCTTGCTCATCATCTTCATGGTCGCGGCTCCGCTTGCTTCCGTGTCGGTGCCGGTAGAGTTGCCAATCGCCGTCGCCAAGGCGGCCCCGAACCCGCCCAAGCCGGTCTATATTTCGATCCAGAACGACGGCGACGTCTATGTGGGCGACTTCAAGACCGACGTCGGATCCCTGGGCGCTGATCTGAAGGAACAGATCGGTGCTCGGAACCCGGCCGATGAGCGGATCTTCATTCGGGGCGACCAGAACACCCGTTACGGCGACTTCATGCAGGTCATGAATGCGCTCCAGGATAACGGCTTCTATAGTGTTGCACTGGTCGGTGAAGACCAGGCGACGAGTTAGGGTGCGGAGATAGAATGACAGACGTCGAATATCATCGCAGTCGTTACGACGTACCGAAGGCCAAGGGCTTCATGGGGGTGTCTTACCCTGTGCTGATCGTGTGCCTGCTGATCGTCACCATCCTGTTCGCTCTGCTGATCTTCTTCTTGCAACAGTCGAAGTTCAAGCTGAAGGAGTTCAACTACGTCGACGAGTCCGTCGAGGTCGAGTTGGTCGAGCCGGTTCCGCCGCCTCCGCCGGTGAACATCACGCCGACGAAGAAGGAAGACCGCGTCGAATATACGGGCCCGCCCGTGAACATTCCGGGACCGCCGCCTCCGCCCGCACCTCCGGCTCCGCCGCGTCCGTCGACGATCACCAACGTTCAGTGGTCGCGTCAGCCGCGTCCTACTGCTGACGACTTCCCGGCGCGTGCGCTGGAGCGGGAAATCAGCGGTTCGGCCACGGTCGAGTGCACCGCGCGCTCGAACGGCGCACCGGCCAACTGCCGCGTGATCTCGGAAGAGCCCGCCGGCATGGGCTTCGGCCGCGCCGCCATTCGGGTGGTTCAGCGTGGACAACTGTCCCCGCGGACTGTCGATGGTGCAGCTCAGGACGCTACGTTCCGCGTCCGGGTGCCCTTCACCCTCGGGTGATCGCCACGGCAATAGACAAGACGCCCCGGAGAGCAATCTCCGGGGTGTTTTCGTTTGTCGGGCGTGCGTCTGAAATCTCTGACGAAATGTCACGAAGTTGCTTGATCGCTTCCCGCAGGCCCGGTAGAGAACGCGCCTCGCGATGAGCGGGCCGCCTTAGCTCAGTTGGTTAGAGCGCCGGTTTGTGGAACCGGAGGTCCTCAGTTCAAGCCTGAGAGGCGGTACCATCGCAAAGCGCGGTCGGGCTTGAAGCCCGCCGTTGCAGCGACCATCTCCTGATCATCGACCAGGCGGTTGATCCCTCAAATCGACAGGAGAAGGCCTCATGAAGACGCGCAAGCTAGGTCCGAACGGTCCCGAGGTTTCGGCCATGGGCCTGGGCTGCATGGGCATGAGCGCCTTTTATGGCGGTTCGGACGAGGCCCAGTCCATCTCGGTCATCCACCGCGCGCTCGACTTGGGAATCATCCTGTTCGACACCGCCGAGATGTACGGCCCCCACACCAACGAGGTCCTGGTGGGCAAGGCGCTTAGGGACAGGCGCGATCAGGCCTTCATCGCCACCAAGTTCGGCATCAACTACAACGCCGACCGCACCAAGCTGATGACCGACGGCGGCCCAGCCAATGTCCGCCGCGCCATTGAGGGCAGCCTGCAACGTCTCGGCGTCGATCACGTCGATCTCTACTATCTCCACCGCGTCGATCCGGACACGCCGATCGAGGAGACGGTCGGGGCGATGGCCGAACTGGTCCAGGAGGGCAAGGTCCGCTTCCTGGGCCTGTCCGAGGCCGCGCCCGACACCCTGCGCAAGGCCCATGCGACGCATCCAATCACGGCGCTGCAAACCGAGTATTCGCTGTGGACTCGCGATCCCGAGGACGAACTGTTCGAGGTCGTGCGCGAACTGGGCATCGGCTTCGTGCCCTACAGCCCGCTGGGCCGGGGCTTCCTGTCCGGCGACATCACCTCGATCGACGATCTGGACGCCGACGACTTCCGTCGCACCAATCCACGCTTCATGGGCGAGAACTTCCAGAAGAACTTGGATCTGGTCGAGGCGGTGAAGACCATCGCCGCCGACAAGGGCGTCACCGCCGCCCAACTGGCGCTGGCCTGGGTCCTGGCGCAGGGCGAGGATCTGGTTCCGATCCCCGGCACACGCCGAATTGCCACGCTGGAGCAGAATGCGCAGGCGGCGGACGTCGTCCTGACGGCTGAGGACCTGTCACGCATCGAGGCGATCTTCCCCAAGGGCGCCGCGACGGGGCATCGCTACGCCGAGGCCGCGCGGGCGGCCCTGAACCGCTGAGGCCGATTAGGCCGACATGAAAAGGCCCGGTCGGATCGCTCCGGCCGGGCCTGTCGTCTGTCTGGCACCTCGATCCTACTGAATGCGGGTCCAGGTCTGGGTCTTGCATAGAGGCGCGACAATGCAGCCGCGCAGACGCAGGCTGTTGTCGTTGGTCATGGTGATGGTGCCGCGATAGGTGCCGCCGTCGGCCGGATTATAGACCGAGCCGTTGCGCCATTCCGTCGGGCCGCCGGTGAAGCCGGTCAGCATAGGCAGGTTGCGCAGGGTGCGGCTGCGTTGGGCGGCGTCGCGATTGTGTTCGTCACGGGCGTTGGCGTCGGTGCGGATGTGATCCGAGGTCACCAGCGTGCCGCACAGGGCCTGACCGCAGCGCGCGATACGCACCTGGCCACCATTGGTCGGCGTCTGCCACAGGCCGGTCGGATCGCCAGCCAGGGCCGGAGAGGCGAGGGCGGCCGCCAGGGTGGCTGCGGCCAGCATGATCTTGATCTTCATAGTCGTTCCCTTTCATCGGGTCGGTTGCACGGCCCGTTGAAAGCGACGTTGATCCCGGTTTCAGTTGAAAACAAGGCTGAAACAACGGGTATCGCCAACGAAAACCGGACCTTAAGTCAACTTTGGCCGTCGACCAGCGCCAGCCATTCGTCCTCGGTCAGAACCTGTACGCCGTGTTTCTCGGCGTCTTTCAGTTTTGATCCTGCGCCGGGGCCGGCGACCAGATAGTCTGTCTTCTTCGACACCGATCCCGAGACCTTGGCGCCCAGGCTTTCGGCGCGGGCCTTGGCTTCGTCGCGGGTGAAGCGTTCCAGGGCGCCGGTGAAGACGACGGTCTTGCCGGCGACCGGGGTGTCGGACTTGGGCCGTTCGGCGTCGACGATCTCGGTCATCTCGGCCTCCAGTGCGGCGACGACTTCGAGATTGTGCGGCTCGTGGAAGAAGTGGGCCAGGGCCAAGGCGGCGACGGGGCCGACGCCGGTGACACCGGCGATCTGGTTCAGGATTTCCGACGGGCCTTCCTCGCGCGCCACGCGGGCCAACTCGACCAGGCCGGACCAGTTGTCGCTCATGGTCGCGAGGGAACGACGGGCCGGGGCGGCCATGCCGGGGAAGGCCTGGCTGATCTTCATGTCCATGGTCGCCTCGGGCCAGGGATCGTCAGCGGGCGGCGTGGCCTCGGCCATCAGGGTCAGGACACGGGGGGATATGGCGTGGGCGGCGGCCAGGGCGGTCCAGGCGTCGGACGGCACGCCCGAGGCGGCCTGGAGACAGGCGGCCTTCAACGCAGGCCAGTTCTCGAAGGCGCGGGCCAGGACGATGGAGGTCTGTTCGCCGATGTCGCGTATGCCCAGGCCGAACAGGAAGCGGTCCAGCGAAATGACGCGGCGGGCGTCGATGCCAGCGACCAGGTTGCGGATGCTGGTCTCGCCATAGCCGTCGTCGCGCTCCAGTTCCTTCAGCCGCGCTTCGTCTCGCGCCAGGCGGAAGATGTCGGCGGGCTCCTTGATCCAGCCGCGCGCATTGAAGGCGACCAACTGCTTTTCACCCAGGCCTTCGATGTCGAAGGCGCGGCGGCCGACGAAATGTTTGAGCCGTTCGACGATCTGGGCGTCGCAGATCAGGCCGCCGGTGCAGCGGCGCTTGACCTCGTCGCCCTCGCGCACGGCTTCTGACCCGCAGACCGGGCATTTGTCGGGGAAGGCATAGGGGACGGCGTCGGCGGGACGTAGGTCGAGCACGACGCCCAGGATTTGGGGGATGACGTCGCCGGCGCGTTGCAGGCGGACGGTGTCGCCGATGCGGACGTCCAGACGTTCGATTTCGTCTTCATTGTGCAGGGTGGCGTTCCTGACCACCACGCCGCCGACGGTGACGGGGTGGAGCCGGGCCACGGGGGTCAGGGAGCCGGTGCGGCCGACCTGGATGTCGATGCCGTCCAGCACCGTGGTCGCCTGTTGGGCCGGGAATTTGTGGGCGATGGCCCAGCGGGGGCTGCGGGCGACGAAGCCCAGGCGGCGCTGCCAGTCCAGGCGGTCTACCTTGTAGACCACGCCGTCGATGTCATAGCCCAGGGTCGCGCGGTCGCGCTCCAGTTCGCGATAGACGGCGATCAGGCCTTCCGCGCCCTCAACCCGGCGCGAGCGGTCATTGACAGGGAAGCCCCAGGCCTTGAGCTTTTGCAGGGCCTCCCACTGGGTCTCGGCGAAGTCGCTGGAATGTTCGCCCCAGGCGTAGGCGAAGAAGTTCAGCGGGCGTTTGCCGGTGATCCGGGCGTCCTTCTGGCGCAGAGAGCCGGCGGCGAAATTGCGGGGGTTGGCGTAGGTGCGGCGGCCCTCGGCCTCGGCGGCGGCGTTGAAGGCGGCGAAGGCGTCGTTGGGGGCGTAGACCTCGCCCCGGATCTCGATCCGGTCGGGCCAGTCGTCGCCGGCCAGACTCTGTTGCACATCCGCGATGGTGTTCAGATTGGCGGTGACGTCCTCGCCGGTGCGGCCGTCTCCGCGCGTGGCGCCGATGGTCAGCCGGCCGTCGACATAGAGCAGGTTGGCGGACAGGCCGTCGATCTTGGGCTCTGCGACGAAGGCTATGGGCTCGTCGGCCGGCAGTTTCAGGAAACGGGCGATGCGGGCCACAAAGTCGCGCACCTCGCCCTCGTCGAAGGCGTTGTCCAACGACAGCATTGGCACGCCGTGGCGAACCTCGGCGAACTGGCTGGAGACGGCGGCGCCCACCTTGTTCGACGGCGAGTCGGGGCGGACCAGGTCGGGAAAGGCAGCCTCGATCGCCAGGTTGCGAGCGCGCAGGGCGTCGTAGTCGGCGTCGGAGATTTCGGGCGCCGCCTCGGCGTAGAGGGCGTCGTGGCGCGCCATCTCGGCCGCCAGCCAGGCCAGGGCCTCGGCGGCCGTTTCGGCGGTCAGATCTTCGACAGGAGTTTCAAGAGGAATCGCGGGAGCCATGTCCGCCATCATATCATCTGTCGCGGCGGCCGTGCATCGCGCAAAGCCGATGATGATAGAACCGTAGGCTGACGGCCCGATCTCTCGGCGCTAGGGTCCGGGGTTCTGTGTTGGAGCTTGCATGAATCGTTCGACCCTTTGCCTTGTCCTGACCGGCGCCGCCCTGGTCATCAGCGGCTGCAACGCCGTTCCCGTCGCAACGACGCCTGTCGCACAAGCGCCCGTCGCGACGGGGCCGACCCAACTACTGGAGGATGTTCGTATCCTCTCGGCGGACGACATGCAGGGTCGTAACACCGGCTCTGAGGGCGGCGAGCGGGCGCGTGCCTATATCGTGTCTCGGCTGGAGGCCATCGGCGTGCAGGCGCCGCTGTTTGGGCGCTTGCAGCCGTTCGAGGCGCCGGGCCGCACGCGCGAAGGCGTCAAGACGTTCAGCGGGGTCAACATCGTCGGCCTGATTCCCGGACGGCGCATCGCCGACCGCTATATCGTCGTGACGGCGCACTATGACCACGTCGGGGTCAATGACGGCCAGATTTTCCATGGCGCGGACGACAACGCCTCGGGCGTCGCGACCATGCTGGAACTGGCGGCGCGGCTGAAGGCGAACCCGCCGGAGCACAGCGTGCTTATCGTGGCCCTGGACGGGGAGGAGAGGGGCCTGTTGGGCGCCCGCGAGTTCGTCAAGGCGCCGCCCGTGCCGCTGTCGTCCATCAGTCTGAACCTGAACTTCGACATGACGGCGCGGGCCGAGACCGACGGCCATCTGTGGGTCACCGGCACCTATCAGCATCCCAATTTGCGGCCGGTGCTGGAAGCCGTGCAGCCGAACGGGGCCGTGTCCTTCGCCTTCGGCAAGGATACGCCGCGGGATACGGGCGAGAACAACTGGGTCGATGCGTCCGACCACGGCGCTTTCCATGCGGCGGGCGTGCCGTTTCTTTACATGGGCGTGGACTATCACCCCGATTATCACCGCCCCAGCGACACCTTCGAGCGGATCACGCCGTCGGTATTCACCAGCGCGACCGAGATCGCCATCGCCGGCTTCCGCGCCCTGGATCAGGCGCTGGATCGATGAGATCCCGCCTCGGTGCGATTGTCGTCATGGGCGTGCTGGCCCTCAGCGCCTGCGAGCGTCGAGAGGCTGACGCGCCGCCGCCGGAAACCGCGCCGTTCAGTCATCGACTGAGCGCCGACATCTCGGGCGACTATCGCCCCGTTGGCGAGGGGAGCGGCAATCTGGTGTCGATGTTCGTCGGTCAGACTGCGGGGTTTACGGCCTGGGAGGCGGGACAAGGCGGCCCGCCGCCGCTGATCCTGTCGCTGGTCGGGCCGCAGGGGTCGATGCGGGTGACGCCCGACGCCTATGCAATCACCGACGACACGGTGCAGATGACGGGTTCGGCGCCGGGCGGGGGCGTGGTGCGTCTGCAGGGGCGGATCGACCAGGGCGCCCTGGCGACGGCGCGGCGCAATCTCGGCGACCAGACGCCCGTCATCACCGGAACGGTTTCGGTGGATGGGCAGCGCACGGCCTTCGCGCTGAGCTGGTGGGGCGGCGACTGATCAGAGGATAGCGCGCACGGCCAGATAGACCCCGGTCGCGATCAGAATCCAAAGAAGGACGCTAAGGCCAACCATAAAACCGACGGACCGGAGGCCGGACCAGCGCGGTTCGGAATCACCAGTGGGCAGTTCGCTGGATCGAGGAGGTTTCTTGGTCACAATCAACTTATGGTAGCGCGTTGATTGATGGTCAATGTTGATGCGAAGGCAGTCGCATTAAGGTTGATAATTTCGCAACCCTGGGAAATGATGCTCCTGAGGGGGCGGATGAATGTCGACAGTGGAGGCTGCCGAGCGTCAGGTTGAACCTGCGCGTCGCACCGCGGTGTGGCGTGGAGCCGATGGTGCCTGGCTGATCCGCCTGCTGGATGTGAGCCTCTCGTCCTGCGCCATGATGTTCCTGTTGCCGCTGTTGGTGCTGACTGCCGTGGCGGTGAGGGCGCAGGATGGGGGACCGGCGCTGTTCCGCCAACAAAGGATCGGGCGAGGCGGGCAGGTGTTCGACTGCCTGAAGTTCCGGTCCATGAGCATCGACGCCGAGGCCAGCTTGCCCGACCTCGTGGATGCGGAATGGAATGCGGTGCGCAAGTTTCGACGCGATGCGCGGGTCACCCGCCTCGGCCGCGTCTTGCGGCTTTCCAGCCTGGATGAGCTGCCGCAGTTGCTGAATGTGCTGAAGGGCGAGATGTCGCTGGTCGGACCGCGTCCCATCGTGATGGACGAGGCGACGCTGTATGGGCGGCGGCTGGCCGACTATTGCGCTGTGCGGCCGGGCCTGACGGGGCTGTGGCAGGTGTCGGGCCGCAACGACGTGCCCTATCCGCGTCGGGTGGCGATGGACGTCTGGCTGGTCAGGAACCGGACGGTGCGCGTCTATCTGACGATCCTGGCGCGCACGATCCCGGCGGTGCTGAGCCGCAAGGGCGTCTATTAGGGCAGGCGTTCCTCGAAGCCGCCATCCGTGCCGATGATAGCGAGATCAGCGAGATCCAGGAACAGCCCGTGCTCGACCACGCCGGTGATCAGCTTCAGATCGTCGGCCAGGCGAACCGGATCATGGATGGCCTTGCAACCCGCGTCGTAGATCAGGTTGCCGCCGTCGGTGCGGACCAGACCGCGATCTGCCTGACGCACGCGGGCGGGCTGGTTGATGTCGTGATCGATCAGAACGTCGGCGATGCGGTTGGCCGTGGTCTTGTGACCGAAGGCGACCACCTCGATAGGCAGGGGGAAGGTTCCCAGCACCGGCACCACCTTGGCGGCGTCGGCGATGACGATGCACCGGGCCGAGGCCTCCCACACCAGCTTCTCCCTCAGCAGAGCCGCGCCGCCGCCCTTGATCAGGGCCAGGCCTGGGCCGACCTCGTCGGCGCCGTCGACGGTCAGGTCGATGCGGGGGGTGTCTTCCAGCGTCGACAGCGTCAGGCCCAGTTCGCGCGCCAGGTCAGCGGTCTTTTCCGAGGTCGGGACGCAACGCAGACCCGACAGGTTGCGCGCCGCCAGAGCCTTGACGAACCAGGCGGCGGTGGAGCCGGTGCCCAAGCCCACGACCATGCCGGCCTCGACATGGGTGGCGGCGGCCTCGCCGGCGTTTTTCTTCTGGATATCGCTCATTTGGACTTCGCGGCTTTCTTGGCTTTGGCATCTACGCGGAAGGCGGCGGCCGCTTCGAGTTTGACGGTCTGGCGGGCGCGGCCGAAGGCCATGGCGTCGGCGGGCACGTCCTCGGTGACGACGGAGCCGGAGGCGATCAAGGCGCCTTCGCCGATGACGACAGGGGCGACCAGGCTGGAGTTCGAGCCGACGAAGGCCCCGGCGCCGACCTGAGTCTGCGCCTTGTTGAAGCCGTCGTAGTTGCAGAAGATGGTCCCGGCGCCGATGTTGGCGCCCGCGCCGACCGATCCGTCGCCTAGATAGGCCAGATGGTTGGCCTTGGCGCCCTCGGCCATCTTGACGTTCTTGACCTCGACGAAGTTGCCGATCTTGACCCCGGAGGCCAGGTCCGCGCCGGGGCGCAGACGGGCGTAGGGACCGACCTCGGCGCCGGAGGCGACGCGGGCGCCCTCGACATGGCTGAAGCTGCGGATGCGGGCGCCGCCCTCGATCACCGCGCCGGGGCCGAAAACCACGAAGGGTTCGATGACGGTTCCGCCACCGACCTGTGTGTCCCAGGCGAAGTGGACGGTGTCAGGCGCGGCCATGGTGACGCCGGCCGCAAGGAAGGTCTGGCGCTGGACGGTCTGGAACAGGGCCTCGGCCTGGGCCAGCTCGGCCTGGGAGTTGACGCCCATGACGGCGTCCTCGGTGGCGAAGACGGCGTGTGTCGGATGGCCGGCCTGGCGCGCCAGTTCGACCACGTCGGTCAGATAGTATTCGCCTTTGGCGTTGTCGTTGCGCACATCCGCCAGCAGCGAGAAGAGCAGGGCGGCCGGCGCGGCCATAACGCCAGAGTTGCAGGCGGTGATGGCAAGGATTTCGGCCGAGGCTTCCTTGGCCTCCGTGATGGCGGTCAGGGCGTCGCCGTCTAAGATCAACCGGCCATAGGCGCCGGGATCGCGGGCCTCGAAGCCGATCACGGTCACACCGTCGGCATTGAACGCAGGCTCGATGTCGGCAGATTTCAGCAGGGGCACGTCGCCATAGGTGACGACCACCTCGCCGTCGAAGCCGGCCAGAGCCTGTTCGGCGGCGCGGACGGCGTGACCGGTGCCCAGCGGCGGGTCCTGGACGGCGATGGCGGCCTCGCCCAGGCGTTTGACCACATGGGCGCGGACCTCGGGCGAGTGGGTTCCGACGACGACGACGATCCGTTCGCAGCCCAGGCCTTCGGCCGCGTCGATGGCGTGGTCCAGCATGGCGCGATGAGCGACCGGATGCAGCACCTTGGGTAGGGTCGACTTCATCCGCGTGCCTTGGCCGGCGGCGAGGATGATGGCGGCGCGGGGGCGCGTCTGGCTGGTCATGAATCGTCTCGCGGTCTAGTCGTCGTTCGCCGTCTACAGCGACCCCGCCGTTCCGTCATCCTCGGGCTTGACCCGAGGATCGGATTTGGCGAGCGCGGGTGCGTCGCCGTTTCGCACGCGCGGGGCGGCGCCCGATCCTCGGGTCAAGCCCGAGGATGACGAATGGAAAGAGAGTGACCATGACCGATCGCGACCTGGAAGGCTGGACCATCGCCTTCGATCTAGATGGGACGCTGGTCGATTCCGCACCGGACCTGATCGGAACGCTGAACAGATTGCTGGTCGAGGAGGGACTGCCGGCCGTGCCGATGGAGTCGGCCCAGACCCTGATCGGTTCGGGCGCGCAGGCGCTGTTGGCGCACGGGTTCGAGGCGGCGGGCGCGTCGGTCGAGCGGGCGCGGTCCGACGAACTGTTCGAGCGGTTCCTGATCGATTACGCCGCCCACATCGCCGACGGTTCACAGCCGTACGGAGGCGTGGTCGAGACTCTGGAGCGGTTGAGCGTGCGCGGAGCGATCCTGGTCGTGGCGACCAACAAGCGTTCGGACCTGTCGGAACTGCTGTTGGAGAAGCTGGACCTGACGCGGCATTTCGCCGCCATCGTCGGGCCGGACCGGGTCAGCGCCCGCAAACCCTCGGGCGCGCATCTGAAGGAGGCGGTCGTCAAGGCCGGCGGCGATCCCGATCGGGCCATCATGGTCGGAGACGCGGCGCCGGACGCGGATGCGGCCAAGGATGCGGGCATGCCGTGCATCCTGGTCACCTTCGGCTTCACGCTCGTGCCGGTCGAGGAACTGGGTGCCGACGTCCTGATCGACGATTTTGAGGATGTCGAAGAGGCCATCGACGGCATCCTGTCGGACTTCTACGTCATGAAGGCGCTGAAATTCTGAGGGACGCGGACAGGAAATCTGTCGGCTGAATGATCGCCGGTGCGGTTGCGGATCGACGCGGCGATGGACAGATTGGCGCACCCCTGTTGAAAGCAACTCCATGCTCGCCCGATTTTTCAAGATCCCGCTGTGGCAGCGCACCGCCGCCGGCTTCATCCTCGGCATCATCGCCGGGCTGATCCTGCGGGAGCGGGCCGAGGTCTGGCTTCAGCCGATCGGCGACGTCTATCTGAACCTGATCCGCATGGTGGTGGCGCCCCTGGTCCTGTTCACCATCGCAAGCTCCATCGCCAAGCTGGGCGAGGGAGCGGGGGCCGTGCGGCTGGGGGTGCGGACCATCGTCTGGTTCGCCATCACGTCGCTGCTGGCCGTGCTGGTCGGGTTCGCGTTCGGGCACATCATCAATCCGGGTGTAGGCCTGTCCAACCTGCCGCTGGGCGAGGTCAAGGACCGGGTGATCCCCACGCCGCTCGAAGTGTTGATCGGCGTGGTGCCGACCAATCCTTTCGCGGCGCTGGCCGAGGGCAAGGTGCTGCAGATCATCTTCTTCTCGGCCTTGGTCGGCATGGCGCTGGTGGCGCTGGGCGATCGGGCGCAGGGAGTGCGGCGCCTGGTGGACGAGGGCGCCGCCGTCATCTTCCGCATCACCCGCTGGGTGATCCAGCTGACGCCCATCGGCGTGTTCGGCCTGATCGGCTCGGTCGTCGGCGGTTATGGCTGGGAGGCGCTGCTGCCGCTGCTGAAGTTCATCCTCGCCATCTATGCGGCCTGCCTGTTCCACATCCTGATTGTCTATTCGGGCCTGCTGAAGGTGCACGGTCTAAAGGTCACCAGCTTCTTCCGCGGCGCCTTCGCGGCCCAGCAGACGGCGTTTGCGACATCATCGTCGCTGGGGACGCTGCCGATCACATTGCGCCAGACAGTCGAGCGTCTGGGTGTGCCCCAGGCCTATGCCGCCTTCGCCGTGCCCCTGGGCGCCAATGTGAAGATGGACGGTTGCGGCGCCATCTATCCGGCCATCGCTTCGATTTTCATCGCCCAGTATTTCAAGATCGACCTGACCTTGACGCAATATATCCTGATCGGCCTGACGGCGGTGTTGGGGTCGCTGGGGACCGCAGGCGTGCCGGGAACCAGCATCGTCATGCTGACCCTGACCCTGTCCACGGCCGGTCTGCCGCTGGAAGGTATCGGCTATATCGTGGCCATCGACCGGATCATCGACATGATGCGCACCGCGACCAACGTCACCGGCCAGATGCTGGTGCCGGTGCTGGTGGCCAAGGAGGAGGGCATTCTGAACGAAGACATCTACAACGGTCATGTCGCCTGGTTACCGGGCGACCCGGAAGCCGACACGCCCGAAGGGGTCCGCGCCGCCGGAATCTGAAACGGACTCTTGCGCAGGGCCGGCGACCGGGCTATGTCGCCGCCTCCGCAAGGCAAGGACGCGTAGCTCAGCGGGAGAGCACCTCGTTCACACCGAGGGGGTCACAGGTTCAATCCCTGTCGCGTCCACCATTTCTCCCATTTCCAATCTAGCCTTGCATCGCCCAGTCTTGCGGCCATTGGCCTGTGACCGAGCGGTAGGCGAGGGCGAAGGCGCCGATCAGTCCGGCCGAGGCACCGGCGGTCGGAGCGGCGATATAGGCCTCCATATCGAGATCGCGGATGCTGGCGTCATAGCCGCCCAACTGCCGTGTCAGCGCGTGCCGGACCAAGCCATACATATGCGGCTGCATCACACCGCCGCCGATGATGATTCGCTCCGGACGTAGCGTGTAGGTCAGGTTGGTGCAGAGGCCGGCGATATATTCGGCCGCCATCGCCCAAGCGGGATGATCGCGGGCGAAGGTCTCGGCCGGCGCGCCCCATCGGGCGTGGAGCGCAGGGCCGCTCGCCAGGCCTTCCAGGCAGTCGCCGTGGAAGGGGCATGTGCCGGCGAATGTGTCGTCGCCCTTTGCGCGAGGCAGGCGGATATGACCGGCTTCGGGATGGTTCGCCCCGCCATGAGGTGCGCCGTTGACCATCACGCCGACGCCCACCCCGGTCCCGATCGTGACGTAGCAGAAACTTTCCAGCCCTTGCCCGCTGCCGAACAGCCGTTCCCCGATCGCCGAGCCGTTCACATCGGTGTCCAGCGTCATCGTCACATCCAACGTGCGCCGCAGATGGGCCAGCAGGTTGACGTTGCTCCAGCCGGGCTTGGGCGTTGTCGTGATCGCACCATAATCGGCCGCGTCGGTTCGTAGGGAGAGGGGGCCAAAGCTGCCGATCGCCAGCGCCGCCAGCTTGCCGTGGCGCGACTGGGCCTCGACGAAGAAGGCGGCGACGGCATCCAGCGTTTCGTCAGGCGTGGTGGTGGCGATTCGGACCTGTTCGACGATCCTGCCATTGGCGTCCGCGACGCCGCAGATGAATTTGGTGCCGCCGGCCTCGACGCCGCCGAGCAGGATGGGATGGGTCATTGTTGCTCGCTTATGGGTGCGACGAAGATTCGCGGGAGTGAACGCAGGATGCCGTCAGGCGTTTATCGGCCATGACCCTTCTTGCTCGCATATTGATCACGCTGGACGCCACGACGAAGATTCTGACCCGCAAGGAACGGCTGCTCTGACGAGCAATCCGTGCGCGGCAGGATTTGGCGATTGCGTTGAACGCTATGCATCGCCACCTTTGCCTTCAGACTAAGACATGAGACGAGGACGCCGATGGCCCGCAAACCCAACTACAGCTTCGAACGCCAGGAACGCGAGCGCGCGGCGGCCATCAAGGCGGCCGAAAAGGCAGCGGCCAAGGCCGAACGCAAGGCTGAAACCGCGACCGAAAAGGCGCCGCCCGCCGAAGACTGACGCTTTGCAGCAAAATCCATCCGTCTTTTCGTTGTTTGGATAGGCGCAAAGCCCTATTCTTGCACGATGACACGCTGGACCCCCGATAGCTGGAGAACCAAGACCGCCCTGCACATGCCGGCGGACTATCCAGATCCCAAAGCCCTCGCCGTCGTCGAGGACGAGTTGCGCGCCCTGCCGCCGCTCGTCTTCGCCGGCGAGGCCCGCCGCCTGACGTCGAAACTGGCCCAGGTAGAGCGGGGTGACGCCTTTCTGCTTCAGGGCGGCGACTGCGCCGAGAGCTTCAAGGAGTTCTCGACCGACAATATTCGCGACACCTTCCGCCTGATCCTGCAGATGGCGGTGGTCCTGACCTTCGCCGGGCGCAAGCCGGTGGTGAAGGTCGGCCGGATCGCCGGTCAATTCGCCAAGCCGCGTTCGTCGCCGCTGGAAGAGATCGACGGCGTCGAGCTGCCCAGCTATCGCGGCGACATCATCAACGGCATGGGTTTCACGCCGGAAGAGCGCGTGCCCGATCCGCAGCGCCTGATCCGGGCCTATAATCAGTCGGCCTCGACGCTGAACCTGCTGCGGGCCTTCGCCGGCGGGGGCTATGCCGATCTCTACAACATCCATCGCTGGACCTTGGGCTTTGCGGGCGACAATGCCGCCGGCGCCCAGTACCGCGAGTTGGCTGACAAGATCACCGAGGCCCTGGCCTTCATGGAGGCGGTCGGCGTCACGCCCGAAACTCACCCGGACCTGAGTCGGGTCGAAGTGTTCACCAGCCATGAAGCCCTGCTGCTGAACGTCGAGAGTGCCCTGACACGTCTGGACGGCGGATCGGGCGAATGGTTCGACACCTCGGCGCACATGCTGTGGATCGGCGAGCGCACGCGTCAGCTTGATGGATCGCACGTGGAGTTCATGAAGGGGATCAAGAACCCTATCGGTGTGAAGTGTGGGCCGACCATGACGTCCGACGACCTTCTGCCGCTGATCGACGCGCTGAACCCCGATAACATTTCGGGCCGTCTGACGCTGATCGGTCGCTTCGGTCACGACAAGGTGGGCGAACGTCTGCCCAAGCTGATGCGGGAAGTGAAGGCGTCTGGCCGCAAGGTCATCTGGTCGATCGACCCGATGCACGGCAATACGCTGAAGGCCGGAAACGGCTACAAGACCCGGCCGTTCGACCGGATCCTGGGCGAGGTGCGGACCTTCATCGACGTGGCCGAGGCGGAAGGGGTTCACCCCGGCGGCGTCCACCTGGAAATGACCGGCCAGAACGTCACAGAATGCATCGGCGGCGCCCAGGCGGTGACCGAGGACGACCTGTCCAACCGCTATCACACCCATTGCGATCCGCGCCTGAACGCCGACCAGGCGCTGGAGTTGGCTTTCCTGGTGGCTGAGCGCCTCAAGGCGGGACGGGTCGCGCAGTCGGCGGCGGCCTAGCCGCCGTCAGCGCCCCAAATGCGGGCCGATCCGGTCATGGTGACGCCATCTCTGCAGCGCCAGATCGAACCGATTTCGAAGGTAGTGATCAATGGAAGTTGCGGCCCAGATTGACGACAAGCCCGGTCGGGTCGCCTATCAGGGCGCGCCCGGCTCGTTCAGCCACGAGGCCTGTCTGGCCTTGCGGCCATGGGACGAGGCGGTGGCGTTCGAGACCTTCGCCCAGGCTCTGGATGCGCTCAGGGTCGGTAACTGCGGTTGCGCCCTGATCCCTGTCGAGAACTCGACCATCGGCGTTGTTGAGCCGGCGGCGACGTTGGTGGGCGGGCTTGGCGTGGAGCCGGTCGCCGAGGTTTGGCGGCCCATCCGTCATGCGCTAATGGCGACGCCGGGGGCGCGGCTGTCGGATATCAAGACGGTCGAGAGCCACCCCATCGCCCTGGCTCAGTGCAAAGGCACGCTGGCCGGCCTGAACGTCGAGGTGATCGAGCATTTCGACACCGCTGGCGCGGCGCGCGATGTCGCTGAAGCGGGCGATCCGACGCGAGCCGCCATCGCCCCGGTCGGCGCGGCCGAGGTCTATGGCCTGTCGATCCTGCGCAACGACTTGCAGGATTCCAGCGATAATCAGACGCGTTTTGTCCTGTTGAGCTTCCCTGAGGGTTGACGGCGCACGGTCTTTGCGTCCTTAAGACCTGCACGGATCGCAAAACGATCCGCATAACCGGAACCGGACCATGTCCCGCCAGCGCGCTCTTTCTGTTTCTTCCGACCGTTCGCGCGCGGTTTCCGGCCTCTATTTTGGCTACGGCTTTTACGGCTTTCGATACGCCGGCTGAGGCGTCGGGCGCACTCCGTCCCTGACAGTCTCACCGGCGACCGCTCTGAACCAGAGCGGCTGTTCGCCCCTGCACATATCGAAATTCAGAATGCCGAAAGCCCAATCCCATGCCCAATTCCAACGTCCAGCAAGTGTGGCCTGACATGGTCGACCTGACGCCCGAGCAGCAGGCGCTCGCCGCCCTGCGCGCCGAAATCGACAGCATCGACGACCAGATTCTTGCCCTGTTCGAGCAGCGCCTGGCCGTCGCCGCCACCGTCGGCCGCGCCAAGGATGCGCCCAGCGGACCGCATACCAAGCTGCGTCCCGACCGGGAGCAGACCGTGCTTTCGCGCATGCTGACGCAGGCCCAGCCCGAGAACGCCGAGGCGGTCGAGCATCTGTGGCGCGAAATCGTCGGCTGGGGCCTGGCGCGCCAGGGCCGTCTCCAGGTCCAAGTCTGGGCGCCGATCGAGCCGACCCGCGCCTATGACGGCGCCCGCCTGCGCTTCGGCGCCGCCGCCGACATCAGGATGGTGCGCGATCCGCAAAAGGCTCTGGCCTTCGCCGCCGAAGGGCACGGGATCGCGGTGCTGGCGATCAACACCGAGGACGCCTGGTGGATGGGCCTGCGTCGCGAATGGTCGATGCTCAGCGTGTTCGACGGTTACGGCGGCGAGACGCCGACGTCTCTGGCCGTGGGCAAGATAGATCCGCCGGCCTTGCCCAAGGGGCGTCGGGTCGTGGTGACGGCCGGTGGGGACGCAGGCGATGGCGGCGGCGCGCGGCGCTGGGGGCTGAATACGCATCACGGCTGGACCATCGCCCTGACTGACGCCGCCTTGGCGCCGGGCGATGCCGAGGGCTGCGTCGGCGCGATCGGCTGATCCAGAAAGGGCTGCATCCGGCGAACGGATGCAGCCTTTTTCGTTTCAGACGGCCATATTGTCGATCAGCCGCGTCTTGCCCAGCCAAGCGGCGGTCAGGATGCGGGCGGGCGCGTCGACAATGTCGTTGCGGAACGGCGTAAGATCCTCGGCGTGGCGGATGACGACGTAGTCGACGCGCTCAAATCCGGCTTTCAGGATGGCGGCATAGGCTTCGCGCTCGACGCCGGGCAGGGGGCGACCGCTGGCGGCCTGGACGCCGGCCTCAGCCAGGATGCCGTTCAGACGCCGCGCGGTCTCAAGCTCTGTCTCGGTCAGGTAGCCGTTGCGCGAGGACAGAGCCAGGCCCCAGCCGTCGCGTTCGGTCGGCGCGCCAACGATCTCGACCGGAAGGTCCAGATCTCGCACGAAGCGGCGGATGACCATCAACTGTTGATAGTCCTTCTCGCCGAAGACGGCGACGTCAGGCTGCACCTGATTGAACAGCTTGGTGACGATCAGGGCGACGCCACCGAACATCTGAGGCCGGAAATCGCCCTCCAGGCCCAGGGCGGGGCCGGCCATGGCGATGCTGGTCGCGAAGCCGTCGGGATACATTTCCTCGGCCGAGGGGGCGAACATCAGGTGACAGCCGGCGCCGGCTAGGAGACGCGCGTCCTCTTCCTGTTGCCGGGGATATTTGCCCAGGTCTTCGTGCGCGGCGAACTGGGTCGGATTGACGAAGTTGGAGGCGACGACGCGGTCGGCGCGGCGCGCGGCCTCGCGCACCAGCGTCAGGTGGCCTTCATGCAGGGCGCCCATGGTCGGAACCATGCCGACGCTCAGGCCTTGTCGTTTCCAGTCCCGGATGATCGCACGCAGTTCGGCGACGGTGCGGACGACGGGGAGGGGGGCGGCGTCTATCATTATGAAGCGATTAACCTTTCCGCTTAAGCCTGTTGATGCACCAGACCGCAAAGTCTGGGCTCTAGGGTCGTGCTTATGACGCCCGCAGAAGCGACCCGTCCAGTTCTGATCGCCTTGGCCTGCGCCAGTGGCTTGGCCGTGGCCGGCTGCGGCGCGGTGGACAGCAATCCGCATCGCTTCAGCGCGATGGCCGAGAACGTCGCCGCGATCGACATTCCGTTGAAGCCCGACAGCCCACGCCGAGCTGCCGAACAAGCTGGCCTGCGTCCCGCCCGGTTTACGCCGGTCAAGGTCGCCGTGATGGACCCGCACGCCATGTGGGATGCGCGTGACGTCCAGGCCGGCATTCGTCACGAGGTTGAGGATACGGGTTTGCGCGACGCTGTCATCCGCGTCACCCAGCCCGTGGTCCAGGCGGCGGCGCCCGCCGTCGCCAAGGCGGTGGCGGACGAGGCGGTCGCGCGGATCCATGCGCCCCTGTTGCGTCCCGCCAGTCTGAACATCCCGATTGAAGGACGGACGATCCAGCTCGGTGCCTATTCCAGTCCCGCCGGCGCGCAACAGGCGTGGGCGCGGTTGGGGGCCAGGTCCGATCTGGCGGGCCTGTCGCCGGTGTTCGAGACGGTTCAGGTCAACGGCCGCAGCCTGACGCGGCTGAAGGTCGGACCGGTCTCGACCGAGACCGCCGCCGCCGTATGCCGATCCGCCGATGTCGCGGACGCATGGTGCGCGCGCAACAGCTGAGGACCGCCCGCTCGCCGTCCACAGGTCTGCGTTAAGGTTCCGTTGACGTTTGCGGCGTTGAGGCCGAGTCTCGCCGGACCTAGGACCGCGCAGTTTGAGTCGCGTGGTCGGCACAGAGGATTCCCTCGAATGACGCAGCCGCATGTGATCGTCCTCGGCAACGAAAAGGGCGGGGCGGGCAAGTCCACCCTGGCCATCCATATCGTGACAGGCATGCTGCATGCCGGTCGGACGGTGGCGATCATCGACCTGGACCTGCGCCAGCGGTCGATGCAGCGATTCTTCCACAATCGCCTGGCCTGGCTGGCCGCGAATGGACAGACGCTGCCTCAGCCCTTCATCCCCGATATGGGCGACGGCAAGGCCCTGGCCAAGGCGGATGTCGCCGAACAGATCGCCGTGTTCGAGCGCGCTTTCGACGAGGCGGCGGCTCAGGGTGTGGATTGCATCCTGATCGATACGCCTGGCGGGGATACGGCCGTTTCGAACGCGGCACACGCCCGCGCCGACCAGATCGTGACGCCGATGAACGACAGTTTCGTCGATTTCGACCTCTTGGGCGACGTCGATCCGGTGACGCTGGATCTGCTGAAACCGTCGATCTATTCCGAGAGCGTCTGGGAGGCGCGCAAGCAGCGGGCCATCGCCCAGGGGCGTCACGCCACCATCGACTGGCTGGTGGTCACCAACCGCTTGGCTGTCGCAGAGGCGCGCAACCGCAAGCGTCTGGAAGAGCGGATGAACAAGCTGGCCAAGCGCGTCGGCTTCCGCGTCGGACCGGGCCTGCGCGACCGGGTGATCTATCGCGAGTTGTTCCCGTTCGGCCTGACAGTGGCGGACCTGTCCAACGATATCCGGCCGGTGGCGGTGTCGCTGGCCCACGTCGCCGCGCGCCAGGAAATGCGCAACCTGATGAAGGCCATGGGGCTGGAACAGGCGCTCAGCCCTTTGGACGTGGCGGCCTGATTTCTCCATGGGCCTGATTTGGCTGGCCTTGGCGGCGATCGCCGTCTGGGCGCTGGTGCGACTTGGGCGACAGACCGAGCGACGCGGACGGGCGCATTGGCGTGTGACTGCGACCCTGCTGGGGGCGGTCATGCTGGCCGGCGCCGCCCTGGCGGCGTTTCGTGGGTCGTGGCTGACGGCTGCCGCTCTGGCGGGAGCGGGCCTCTATCTGGCCTGGTCGTCGCGTATCCGGCCCGTGATCCGATCTGAACCGATCAGCGAAGCAGATGCGCGCGCCGTGCTGGGCGTCAGGCCAGGCGCGAGCGAGGCCGAAGTTCGCGCGGCGTGGAAGCGGGCCATGGCGCGCGCCCACCCGGACCAAGGCGGCACCGAAGGCCTGGCCATTCGCGTCAATGCGGCGCGGGATCGACTATTGAGAAAAACGGGACGCCTCTAAGCCAATCCTCGGCGCGAACGGATCACTGACGTGGTGCTATTATCTAGCACAGTCACGAAATCAGAAACAGAAACTGTTGCAAAACAAATCCAGCCGATCTAGAGCGGGTCGTCATTTGTTGAACGGAGTTTCTGGATGAAGATCGCATATATCGCGGCATTGTCGGCCTTGGCTTTGCTGGCGGCCTGCAACAAGCCGGGCGAGGCGCCCGCTGCGCCAGCCGCCCAAGCGGAAGCGCCTGTGACCCTGAAAGCTCCGGCCGGCGTCTACGTCTTGGACCCGACCCACGCGACGCTGCAGTGGTCGCTGCTGCACAACACGATCTCTCATTACACGGCGCGATTCGACAAGGTCGAGGCCGAGCTGTCGCTGGACCCTGCGAACCTGGAAAACTCGAGGATCACGGCGACCATTGCCCCGACTTCGGTCAGCGCCGCCTATCCTGCGGATTATCAGGCGTCGCACGGTGGCTCAGGCTTCACCAGCTGGGACGACGACATCGCGAATAGTCCCAACTTCCTCAACGCCAAAAGCTTCCCGACCATCAGCTTCGCCTCGACGGCCGTCGAGAAGACAGGCGCGCGGACGGCCAAGGTAACCGGCAACCTGACCTTCCTGGGTCAGACCCATCCGGTAACGCTGGACGCCACATTCAATGGCGAGATCGAGCGTCATCCCTTTGCTCAGGTTCCTGCCGTCGGTTTCGCGGCCGAGGGCAAGTTCAAGCGCTCAGACTTCGGCATGGCGGTCGGCCCCGTGGGCGATGAGGTGACGATCCGCTTCGACGGCGAGTTCATCCAGAGGGCCGCGCCGGCCGCTCCGGCGAACTGACAAGACCCAAAGGGCGGCGGATCGATCCGCCGCCCTTTTTTGTAATCAAACGATCAGAAGTCTTCATGTCGAACGCCAACAGCCGCTATTCGCCCGTCGCAATCGCCCTGCATTGGACCATCGCGCTGCTCATCCTGTCGATGATCCCGATGGGGTTGTGGATGACGGCGGCGATCGAACGGCCTGACAGCCAGGCCCTGGCCTATCGGGTCTTCCAGATCCACAAGTCGATCGGCTTCCTGATCCTGGCCCTCACCGTGGTGCGGATCGTTTGGCGGCTGACCCACCGTCCGCCGGCTCTGCCGGGCGGGATGAAGCGGTGGGAGGCGTTCGCGGCCGGGGCGACGCATGTGGCCTTTTACACGCTACTCCTGGCTCTGCCGCTGACCGGATGGTTATATGTGTCGGCCGGCTGGGCGGTGTCTCAGGATCGGGCGCTGGAGGTGGCGACCAGCTGGTTTGGCCTGTTCCCGGTCCCCCATCTGCCGGGCGTCGCCGAACTGTCGATCCAGATGCGACGGGCGCTGGCGTTCCAGGCCATGGGCGCCCATTCGCTGATGGCGTGGGGGGCGGTGGTTCTGATCGTGCTGCACGTCGGTGCGGCATTGAAGCATCAGTTCATCGATCGGGACGGCGTGCTGAGCCACATGGTCCCTGGCCTGAAACCTGGCCATGCGGCGGTCGGGCGCGCGCCGTCGTCACCCTGGGTCGAACGGGCCGTCGGTATTGCGCTGGTGCTGGCCGTCGGCGTCGCGGGCGCTATCGCTGCACGTCCCTATGCCCTGCCTGAGAGCCAGGTCGCCGCTGCGACGACGCCCGTCGCGGCCCCAGTTCCCGCTGCCGATGCCCCGGTCACGCCAGGCTCGGCGACGGGGTGGACCATCAATCCAGCGGCGTCGAGCATCGGCTTTAGTGGAACCCATGCCGGCAAGCGCTTCGAGGGTCGCTTCGAGCGTTGGCAGGGTCAGGTCTGGTTCGATCCGGCCGATCTGGCGGGGTCCAAGGCCGTGGTGACCGTTCAGACGGCATCCGCTCGGACGGGCGATCCGACGCAGGAAGGGTCTCTGCAAGGGCCGGAATGGCTTAACCCCGAGCAATATCCCGTCGCACGTTTCGAGGCGGGGACTTTCCGATCGCTGGGCGGTGATCGTTACGAGGCGACAGGAACGCTGCGCATCAAGGCGACGACGATTCCCGTGGTCCTGCCTTTCCGATTCACCGAAACCGATGGCGTCGCCCGCGTCGAGGGCGCGCTGGAATTGGATCGAACGGCGCTGGACCTGGGCATGGCGTCGGACGCCACGGCCGACTGGGTGTCGAAGATGATCGGGGTGCGGATCGAGGTGTCGGCCCGCCGCGCTCAGTGAGCCGCCGCTTGCCCTGACGGAAGTCTGGCCTTACGGGTCCGCGCCTTGATCAATGATTCAGGGAGGGGTCGATGACCCTCGCACTTCTGTTTCCGGGCCAGGGCAGCCAGGCCGTCGGCATGGGCGCTCAACTGGCCGACGCCTTTCAGTCCGCACGCGACGTCTTCGCCGAGGTGGACGAGGCTTTGGGCCAGAAGCTGTCGGTTCTGATGCGCGAAGGCCCCGAGGACCAGCTGACCCTGACCGAGAACGCCCAGCCCGCCCTGATGGCGGTGTCGATGGCGGCGATGCGGGCGCTGAAGGTCGAGTTCGGTTTCGGCGTTGCGACGGCGGCCTATGTCGCCGGTCACTCGCTGGGTGAATATTCTGCATTGGCGGCGGCGGGTTCGATCTCGCTGTCGGATACGGCGCGACTGTTGAAGCTGCGCGGTCAGGCCATGCAGCGCGCGGTGCAGGTGGGGCGCGGCGCGATGGCTTCGCTGATCGGACCCAAAACGGATCTGGCGTTGGCGGAAGCGGCGGCGGCGGCCGGTTCGGAAATCGGCGTCTGCGTGGTCGCCAATGACAACAACAACGGCAATATCGTCATCTCGGGCGAGAAGGCGGCCGTGGACCGCGCCATCGAGAAGGCCAAGGAACTCGGCGCGCGGGCGATCCCGCTGAACGTCTCGGCGCCCTTCCATTGTCCTTTGATGCAGCCCGCCGCCGATGAGATGGCGACGGCCCTGGCTTCGGCGACCATCGTGGCGCCAGTCGTTCCGGTCGTAGCGAACGTGCTGGCGCGGCCGGAAAGCGACCCGGAAGTGATCCGCCGCCTGCTGGTCGAACAGGTGACCGGCCGCGTGCGCTGGCGCGAGAGCATGGAATGGATAGCGAGAGAGGGCGGCGTCACCCGTTTCGTCGAGATCGGCTCGGGCAAGGTGCTGACGGGCATGGCCAAGCGGATCGCGCCTGATGCGGAGAGTTTGCCGCTAAACACGCCGGAAGAGCTGGAAGCGTTCGCCAAATCGTTGTGAACCCCCAAGGTCGTCATCCTCGGGCTTGACCCGAGGATCAGACCGTCCGCACTTCGGCGTCTGAGCGCCATTATCGACATCGGCGCCGCACAGCGCCTGATCCTCGGGTCAAGCCCGAGGATGACGGAAGGAATAGAGGGAACAGATGTTCAATCTTGCAGGCAAGACCGCGCTGGTGACAGGCGCGACGGGCGGGATCGGCGGGGCGGTGGCGCGGGCGCTGCACGCCCAGGGCGCGACCGTGGTGCTGTCGGGCACGCGCGAGGCGGTGCTGGCGGATCTGGCCACGGAACTGGGCGAGCGGGCGCATTTCGCCACGGCGAACCTGTCGGACCCGGAATCGGTCGATAATCTGGTCGCTGCGGCCGAGGCGGCGGCGGGGTCGCCGCTGGACATTCTGGTGGCCAACGCCGGCATCACCAAGGACGGCCTGCTGATGCGGATGAAGGACGAGGACTTCCAGTCCGTCCTGACCGTCAATCTGGAATCCTATTTCCGCCTGACCCGCGCGGCGGTGAAGGGGATGATGAAACGCCGTTCGGGGCGAATCATCGGCGTGACGTCGGTTGTCGGCGTGACCGGCAATCCGGGCCAGACCAACTATTCAGCGTCCAAGGCCGGCATGATCGGCTTTTCCAAGTCGCTGGCGCAGGAAGTCGGTTCGCGCGGCATCACGGTCAACTGCATCGCGCCCGGCTTCATCGCCTCGCCGATGACGGATGTGCTGAACGACCAACAGCGCGACACGATCCTGGGCCGTATTCCGGCGGGCCGGCTGGGTTCGGGCGACGAGATCGCCGCCGCCGCCGTCTATCTGTCGTCCGACGAAGCCGCTTATGTGACGGGCCAGACCCTGCACGTGAACGGCGGCATGGCGATGATTTAAGGTCGGTTGCCGTCATCACGACGCGCAACAGACTATTTCCAGCCCGAAAGCCTGTGCTAAAGGGGCTTGATGCAACGGCGGTTCGGGCTTTCGGGCTTGCGTCGCCTTCGCTGCCGTGAGACGGCGATTTCTGAGCTACCCCCGCCTCTACGGCGATTTTAAACAGGCAGAGAGACACTCATGTCCGACACCCTCGAGCGCGTTCGCAAGATCGTCATCGACCATCTGGACGCAGATCCGGACAAGGTCACCGAAAAGGCCAGCTTCATCGACGACCTGGGCGCCGACTCGCTCGACAACGTCGAGCTGGTGATGGCCTTCGAAGAAGAATTCGACATCGAGATCCCGGATGACGCCGCCGAGCACATCCAGACGGTCGGCGATGCGGTCAAGTTCATCGACGAAAAGTCGGCCGGCTGATCTCAGTCGCCGATATCGGCCGAACAGGCTGACGGTTCACAGGGCCGCCCGGCGCTCCTAGCGGAGACGCCCGGCGGCCTTTACTGTTTCTGACCCGCGCGAATCCCTATGTGATTCCGAAGGCTGGGATAAAGTTGAAGGAGCACGCACCATGCGCCGCGTCGTCGTTACGGGCATCGGTCTGCTGACCCCCTTGGGTTGGGGCGTCGAGAAGAGCTGGAAGGGTATCGTCGAGGGACGCTCGGGCATCGGTCCGATCACGTCGTTCGACACCACGGGCTATGGCTGCACCATCGCCGGCGAGATCCCAAGCGTGGATGGGCGCGGCGGCGGCGGCGAGGGTGACTTCGATCCCGAGAAGATCATGTCGGTCAAGGATCGGAAGCGCGTCGACGACTTCATCCTGTACGCTATCGCGGCGGCGGACGAGGCCCTGGCTGACGCGAACTGGAAGCCCGAGACGGACGAGGACAAGGAACGCACCGGCGTAATGGTCGGCTCCGGCATCGGCGGCCTGGGCCCCATCGCCGAGACGGCCATCGTCCTGAAAGAACAGGGCGTGCGCCGCGTCAGCCCCTTCTTCATTCCCAGCGCCCTGATCAACCTGGCGGGCGGGCAGATTTCGATCCGCCACGGCTTGAAGGGCCCGAACCACGCCGCGGTCACCGCCTGCGCCACCGGCGCCCACGCCATCGGCGACGCGGCCCGGATGATCGCCCTGGACGACGCCGATGTGATGGTGGCGGGCGGGGCCGAAAGCTCGGTCGTGCCGATCGGTATTGCGGGCTTTTTGGCCTGCAAGGCGCTGTGCACCGCCTATAACGACACGCCGGAGAAGGCGTCGCGTCCCTATGACAAGGGCCATGCGGGCTTCATCATGGGCGAGGGCGCCGGGATTCTTGTGCTGGAGGAATACGAACACGCCAAGGCGCGCGGGGCCAAGATCTACGCCGAGGTCGTCGGCTACGGCATGAGCGGCGACGCCTATCACATCACCGCCCCGTCCGAGGACGGCGAAGGCGGGGTGCGGGCCATGAAGATGGCGCTGAAGCGTGCAGGAATGCAGCCGTCGGACCTGGACTACGTCAACGCCCATGGCACCTCGACCATGGCCGACTGGATCGAGCTGAAAGGCATCGAGGGCCTGGCGGGAGATCACGCCAAGAACCTGACCGTCAGCTCGACCAAGTCGATGACGGGCCACCTGCTGGGGGCAGCCGGCGCCATCGAGGCGGCGTTCTGCGTGCTGGCGATCCGCGATCAGGTCGCGCCCCCGACCATCAATCTGGACGACCCGGAGATGGAGACACCCATCGACCTGGTGCCCAACAAGGCCAAGCCGATGAAGATCGATGTGGCCATGTCGAACAGCTTCGGCTTCGGAGGCACCAACGCCTCGGTGATCTTCAAGAAGGTCGACTGAGATGTTCGGGCGGGGACGGGTCGAAAAGTCCAGCGGGCGGTCGGGGTTCACGGTCTCGCTGCTGACCGCGTCCGCCACCTTCGGCCTGTTCCTGCTCGCCGCGCTGATCGCGGTCTGGGCCATCTATTATGCGCCGGGACCATCGGCGCGGCAGGGCGACAAGACGGTCGTGACCCTGGCCAGCGGATCGGGCGTCTCGGCCATCGCGGCGCGGATGAAGGCGGCGGGGGTGATCCGTTCGACCGATCTGTTCCGCGCGGCGGCGACCTTGACCGGGGCGGATCGTCGGCTGAGAGCCGGCGAATACGAGGTGCCGTCCGGTACGTCCCTGGCCGGGGTGCTGAACCTGCTGGTGGAGGGGCGGGTGGTGCGCCATTTCGTGACCCTGCCTGAGGGTTGGTCGTCGCTGCAGGCCGTGGACATCCTGAACAAGGAACCGACGCTGACCGGAACGGTGGCGCAGACGCCCGAGGAAGGCAGTCTGTGGCCCGACACCTACGAGGTTTCGCGCGGCGATACGCGCCAGTCGGTGATCGACCGGATGCAGCGCGCGGCCAACGAGAATTTGCGTCTGCTGTGGAGCCAGCGCTCGCCGGCCACGGTCGCGCGCAGTCTTGAGGAGGCGGTGGTCCTGGCCTCCATCGTGGAGAAGGAGACGGCTTTGGCGGCCGAGCGTCCGCGCGTGGCGGCGGTGTTCTCGAACCGGCTGCGGGCCGGGATGCGGCTGGAGAGCGACCCGACCATCGTCTATGGCGTGACCAAAGGACGGCCGTTGGGACGCGGCATCCGCCGTTCAGAACTGCTGGCGCCGACGCCGTGGAATACCTATCAGATCAACGGCCTGCCGCCGACGCCCATCGCCAATCCGGGCAAGGAGGCGGTCAAGGCAGTGCTGAACCCGCCGGCCGATCCAGCATTGTTCTTCGTGGCGGACGGATCGGGGGGACACGCCTTCGCCCTGACCTATGACGAGCATCTGCAAAACGTGGCGCGCTGGCGTCAGATCGAACGCCAAAAGGCGGGCCTGCCGCCGGAAGCGGCCGCACCCGTGACGCCAGGGACCAGTGCGGCACCGATGACGACCGAGCCGGCCGCGGCGCCCATCGCGGGCGGTCAGGCGACGATCACCCTTCCGGCCGGCGCGACGCAGGGACCACGATGAGCATCCTGTCGGGAATGACCGGTTTTGGCCGGGCGGATGGGGCCGGCGAGGGCTGGACCTGGTCGGTCGAGGCGCGCTCGGTCAACGGGCGCAATCTGGAGATTCGGTTCCGGGGACCTAACGGTTTCGATGCACTGGAGCGGTCGGCCAAGGCGGCGGGTCAGGCTCGGTTCGCACGCGGCCAGGTCACCATCGGCGTCCAAGCCAAGCGGGTTGAGGCGAGCGAGGCGGCGGTCACGATCAACGCTTCCGTTCTGGCGCGTTATCTGACCCTGGCCAATGAACTGGCCGAAGACGGGGCGACGCCGCCGTCCGCCGACGGCCTCTTGGCCCTGCGCGGCGTGATCGAGGCCCCGGAAGAGGTGGACGATCCCGAAGCGCGGACGGCGGTCGAGGCGGCCATGGCCCGCACCGTCGAAGAGGCGCTGGATGCGCTGAAAGCCTCGCGCCACAACGAAGGCGCGCAGCTGACGCCGGTGATCGAGGAGTTCATCGCGCGGATCGAGGCGTTCGTCGTCCAGGCCGAGGGCGAGGCGACGGCGCAGGTCGAGGCCATTCGCGACCGGTTCACGCGCCGAATCTCCGAACTTGCTCCCGATGCGCCGGGCCTGGAAGACCGGATTTTCCTGGAAGCCGCCGCCCTGGCGACCAAGACGGACGTGCGCGAGGAGCTGGATCGGCTGGCGGCGCATGTCGCGTCGGCGCGCCAGCTTGTGGCCTCGGCGCCCGCTGGGCGCAAACTCGACTTCCTGATGCAAGAATTCATGCGTGAGGCCAACACGCTGTGCTCGAAATCCGCTACGACCGCGCTCACCGGAATCGGCCTGGAGCTCAAGGCCGTCATCGAACAGTTGCGTGAGCAGGTCCAGAATGTCGAATGAACGCACGCCCCGCCGGGGCGTCCTCTTGATCGTCGCCAGCCCCTCGGGCGCCGGGAAGACGTCGCTGTGTCGCCGGTTGATGGCGGACCATGGCGGGCTGGAGCTGTCCGTCTCCATGACGACGCGCGGCATTCGCCCAGGCGAGGTGCATGGCCGCGACTATAATTTCGTCGAGCACACCGAGTTTCAGCGGCTGATCGACGAGGACGCCTTCCTGGAATGGGCGGACGTTCACGGCAATCGCTACGGCAGCCCGCGCGCGCCGGTGGATCGGGCGCTGGCCGAGGGTCGCGACGTTCTGTTCGACATCGATTGGCAGGGCGCGCGCGATGTCGCCGAGAAATGCCCGGAGGACGCCGTGCGCGTCTTCATCCTGCCGCCCAGCCTGGAAGAGTTGCGCCGCCGTCTGGTGACGCGGTCGCAGGACGCCGAGGACGTGATCGAGCGCCGCGTCGCCAATGCCAAGGGCGAGATCGAACACTGCGACGCCTTCGATTATGTGCTGGTGAACGAGGACTTCGACCGGTCCTATGCCGAACTGGCCCACATCTATCATGCAGAGCGGTCGCGCCGGTTCCGTAACCTGTGGGTCGAGGATTATCGCACGGCCCTGCTGCGCGAAGTCGTCTGAATAAAAAGACAGCGTCGCAGGCCGTGAGGGGCCGGCGACGCTGCGGGGTACTCAACGCTACGCTACTGAAGCCCTTGTGCCGTTCGGAAGGTTTCAGAGGGTAAATATGGCAGTAGGGGACATTCCCTAACTGTCGAATGCGTGTGGTTTACGTCCTGTTCGCCCTCTTGACCTAACGATAGGCGGTGAACGGGGGTATCATGAGCTTTCTGGATTCCATCGCACCGCTTCTGGCGAGCAGCGCCAAAGAACGCGTCAAGCAGGTGCCTGTCAGGCTTCTGCTGGCCGCCCTGGTGGCATGGGCGATGAATGAAGCCGTGATGGTGCAATGGATTCCGCTGTGGCTGGCGGCCGCCGTGCTGGTGCAGGGCGTGGAACTGTTGGCCATGGCGCCATTCAGGCGAGCAGAACCGTCAAGCAGTCGTTTGGCGGTCGCCGTCGGCCTGGCGTCCACGACCCTCATGGCGACAACCTATGCCATAATCGCGCTGGTCATTTGGTCCACCAATCATCCGGCCTTGGTGACCTTGGCCGCCTTGACGATGGCGGGCGGGCTCTTGACCAATGTCGCGTCCGGCATCGCCTCACGGATGATCTTCTTCATCGGCGGCAGTCCCTATCTTGCGGCCTTGGCGCTGATGCCAGTGATCAAGGTGACGCAAGGGGATACGCGCGGCGTTGTGGTCATGACCCTGTCCGCCGCCTTGTTCGTCGGCATGGTGTTGAACATCTATTGGCGTGTGCACGGGTCGCGCGAAGCCGAGGTCCAGTCCCGCGCCGAGGCCGAGCAGCGTCTGGAGCAGGCGCAGGCGGCCATGGCGGATCGCGCGGCGATGGCCGCCATCGTCAGCCATGAACTGCGCACGCCCGTCAGCGCCATCCTGGCCGGCGCCCACGTCATTCGCGGCGGTAAGCTGCCTGAGCAGCGCGAGGAGACCGCCGACCTGATCATTGACGCCGGGCAGCTGATGACCGGAATGCTGAACGATCTGCTGGACCACTCCAAGATGGAGGCGGGGGCGATGTCGATGGAGAGCCGCGATTTCGAGCTGGGCGACCTGGTTCGCGACACGGCGCGGTTCTGGGCGGCGCCGGCGGCGGAGAAGGGGCTGACGCTGGAAATGTCAGGCGTAGAGGGCGACGCTGTCTGGCTGCGCGGCGATCCCTACCGCCTGCGCCAGATCATCAACAATCTGGTGTCCAACGCGATCAAGTTCACGCCGTCCGGCACGATCCGGCTGCAGGCCGAAGCGCCGCGCGCCGACGGCCGCGATCGTCTGACCCTGACCGTCACCGATCAGGGTGCGGGTATTGCGCCCGACGCGATGAGCCGGCTGTTCACGCCGTTCGCGCAAGGCTCCGCCGAGGTGGCGCGCACCTATGGCGGGACAGGTTTGGGCCTGACCGTCAGCCGGGAACTGGCGCGCTTGATGGGCGGCGACCTGACGGTCACGAGCGTGGCGGGGCAGGGGGCCGCCTTTACTCTGTGCGTCGATCTGCCTGCAGGTGAGCCGAAGGAGGCTGAAGACAGCCTAGACGCCGCGGCGCCGGTGCTGGCGCGCCGAATCCGGGTGCTGGCCGTTGACGATCACGAGATCAATCGCCGCACCATCTCTCTGGTGCTCCAGCCGCTGGACGTGGATCTGGCGACGGCATCGGACGGGCATCTGGCGCTGTCGCTGCTGGCCGAGCGGGCGTTCGACGTGGTGCTGATGGACGTGAACATGCCGGGCATCGACGGTAACGAGGCGACGCGACGGCTGCGCGCCTCGGGCGGCCTTAACGCCGCCGTGCCGGTGATCGGTTTTAGCGCAGGGACGGAGGCCGAGCAGGTTCAGGCCTGCTATGCCGCCGGGATGACGGACTGGCTGGCCAAGCCGCTGGAGCCCAGGAAACTGTACGACGCCCTGCACCGCGCGACGTCGGCTGCGGCAAGGGCGGCGGCCTAGGCTCGGGCGGCGAACCAGGGGCGCAGGCGGTTCAGGGCGTCCTCGATCTCGGGCGTCGAGACGGCGAAGCTGAAGCGGATGAAGCGGTGGCCATCGACTGGGTCGAAATCAACGCCGGGCGCGGTGGCTACGCCGGTGTCTCGCAGCAACTGTTCGCAGAAGGCGACGCTGTCGTCCGTCAGATGGCCGATGTCGGCCCAGATGTAGAAGGCGCCGTCCGGCGGGGCGATCTTCTTCAAACCCAGAGCAGGCAGAGCGTCCAGCATCAGCTCGCGATTACGGGCGTAGTTGTGGATGTGGCCCTCCAACTCATCGACAGCTTCCATGGCGACCAGGCCGGCGTGCTGACTGAGGCTGGGCGGCGTCAGGAACATGTTGCCGATATAGGCGCGGGCGGCGTCGATCCGGGCCTCGGGGACCAGCAACCAGCCCAAGCGCCAGCCGGCCATGCTCCAATATTTGGAGAAGCTGTTGATCACCACGGCGTCGGGGGCGAACTGCAGCATCGACGGGGTCGGGCCGACGTAGCTGAGGCCGTGATAGATCTCGTCGGAGACGATGGCGATGTCTCGCGCTCGGCAGACCTCGGCGATGGCGGCGAGTTCGGCATCGGGGATGATGGTGCCGGTTGGATTGGCCGGGCTGGCGATGATGACGCCGGCAGGGGCGGGATCCAGGGCTTGGAGTTGGGCGGCGGTCAACTGGAACCGGGTGTCGGGGCCGCAGGCGATCTCTACCGGCTCAAGGTGCAGGGCCCGCAAAGTGTTGCGATAGGCGACATAGCCGGGACGGGCCAGGGCGATGCGGTCGCCGGACTTGAACTGGGTGCTGAGCGCGAGCACAAGGGCCGGCGAGGCGCCGCAGGTCAGCAGGATGCGGTCGGGATCGACCGTGACGCGGTAGCGGTCGTTATACAGGCGGGCGATGCGGGCGCGCAGGTCGGGGCTTTCCCAGTAACCCATGGCGTCGGCGTCCAGCACCGTGTGAGCGCGGGCGATGGCGGCGGCAGGGGCGCCGGTCGAGGGCTGGCCGAACTCCATATGGATGATCGACCGGCCTTCGGCCTTCAACTGGTGCGCCAGTCGGCTGACGGAGATGGCGCGGAAGGGTTCGACGGTCATGGCAGTCTCAGGCAAGGGCATCCGCCAGACGCAGGAAGCCCGCCACGTCGATGGTCTCGGCGCGGGCGTCCGGTTCGACGCCGGCGGCCTCGCACAGGGCGGCGCCGCCGAGCTGTTTCAGGCTGGAGCGGAGCATCTTGCGGCGCTGGCCGAAGGCGGCGGCGGTGACGCGCTCCAGCTTCTTCAGCCGTTCGGGCGACGGGCGTTCGTCCAGCGGGACCAGGTGGACCACGGCGGAGGCCACCTTGGGCGGCGGGGTGAAGGCGGCGGCGGGCAGATGCATGACGATGCGTGCGGTGCAGACGGCCTGGGAGATGACCGCCAAGCGGCCGTAGGCGTCTTCGCCTGGCCCTGCGGCGACGCGCTCGGCGACCTCCTTCTGGAACATCAGGGTCAGGCTGTGCGGCAGCCAGGGGCCCGTCAGCCATTTAATTAGCAGGGGGGTGCCGACGTTGTAGGGCAGGTTGGAGACCATATGGGCGGGGCCGGAGACCAGATCAGCCTCCTTCACCTTCAGCGCATCGGCCTCGACGATGGTCAGGCGGCCGGAGCCGTCGTCCAGTTCGGTCAGCAGGGGGATGAAGCGCGGATCCTTTTCCACCAGAACCACAGGACCGGCGTCGGATTCCAGCAGGGCGCGCGTCAGGCCGCCAGGGCCGGGGCCGACCTCTATCACCGCGCGGCCCTCGAACGGGCCCGCCATGCGGACGATCTTGCGCGTCACATTGAGGTCCAGCAGGAAATGCTGGCCGAAGCTCTTCTTGGCCGAAAGGCCGTGGGCGTCGAGGGTTTCTCGGAGGGAAGGAAGGTCGGTCACACGCCCTGTTAGCGCGCGGCGCGGGCCGCCGCCATCTCCGATGCCAGACGAATGGCGGCGATCAGGCTATCGGGACGCGCGATACCCTTGCCCGCGATGTCGAAGCCGGTGCCGTGGTCGGGCGAAGTGCGGATGATTGGCAGGCCCAGAGACACGTTCACGCCACCCCAGAAGTCCAGCGTCTTGACGGGGATCAGGGCCTGATCGTGGTACATGCAGATGGCCGCCTCATAGGTCGCGCGCGCCTCGTCATGGAACATCGTGTCGGCGGGTCTGGGATCGGTGATGTCGATGCCTTCGGCGCGGAGCTGTTCGGCGACGGGGATCAGAATGTCGAGTTCCTGAAGCCCGAGGGCGCCGCCTTCGCCGGCGTGCGGGTTCAGGGCGGCCATGGCCAGGCGAGGGCGGGCGATGCCGAAATCGCGCTTCAGGCTTTCGTGCACCACGCGGGCGGTGCGGGCGACACGCTCGGCCGTGACCAGTTCTGGCACCTGGTCTAGGGCGACGTGGATGGTGACGAGACAGGCGCGCAGGTCTTGCGCCGTCAGCATCATCACCGGGCCGCGCGTGCCGGGATATGGCGCATCCGCAGTCAGTTCAGCGATGAACTCCGTATGGCCGGGAAAGCGGAAGCCAGAGGCGTACATCGGCGCCTTGGCGATAGGAGCGGTGACAACACCGGAAGCCTCGCCGGACAGGGCGAAGCTGACGGCCTCTTCGATCCCGTTCGCGACGGCCGAAGCGTTGGCGGGATCGGGCTTTCCGACCTCGACCGGCGCGGGAAGGGGGCGGTGGATGACCGGAAGCGCCGAGGCGAACCGGCCTTGGGAATCGCTGGGCAGGTTCACTTCGACTACCGGCACGTCTTGGGCACGCAGGAGGTCTACGTCGCCGATAACGGCGAAGGCGAGCGGCTGATCCTTCAGAGCCTTCCAGGCGGCGGCGACGATCTCGGGCCCGACGCCGGCGGGCTCGCCGAGCGTCAGAACCAGAGGCGCGACCGCTGGGGTCATTTGAACTCGATCAGGGCGTCGCTGCGCAGATCGCGCAGGTAGCGACGCTCCAGCACGGCCAGGTTCTGGCTGCGCAGACGATTTTCGACCTGCTGGCGGTTCGGCGCCTCGGGACCGCCGACGCGGCGACCGCAGACGGCGACGAGATGCAGGCCCAGCGGGGTACGGATTGGCGTGGAGATGGCGCCGATCTCGCCGGTGCGGGCGAACTGCTGGAACTGGGGCGCCAGGTTGGCGACGTCGGATTCGCCCAGATCGGCGCCTAGTACGCCCTGGGTCGCGCGCGCTTGGGAGATGATGTTGTCGCAGGTCAGGCCGTTGCGTAGGTCTTCCAACTTGGTAGTCGCGGCGGCGACATCGGCTTCCGATGCGGTGTCCGGCAGTTCGACCATGACCTGACGCAGGGAGACCAGACTGGTAGCGGCACCGTCACGCTTGTCGCGCAAATAGATGATGTAGACGCCGCCATCGACGACGATAGGGTTGGACAGCTGGCCGGCTTGAAGCTGGTCCAAGACCGCCTGGACGGCTGGCTGGACCGAATCCTTGACGATCCAGCCGGCGTCGCCGGGCACGCGAGCGTTTGCGGACGGGGCCGAGGAGAACTGCTGGGCGACGGCCTGGAAGGGCGCGCCCTGGATGATCTGCTGCACCAGCTGACGGGCGCCGTTCAGGGCTGCCTGGGCGCCGCCGACGCGCGCGGCGTCGATGTAGATTTCACCGATCAGGAACTGGGGCTTGGACGCCGCCTCGTTCAGGCGACGGACTTCCTGATCGACCTGAAGGGTGCTGGCGCGGGCGCGGCTGTTGAAACGACCGGGAATCAGCTGGCTCCAGCCGATCTGGGTGCGCAGGTTCTCGCGGAAGGCGGCGGGCTGAATGCCGCCCTGTTGAAGGAACTGGAGATAGGCAGCGGGCGCCGTGCCGGCGGCGCGGGCCATTTCCGCGATTTCGGCGTCGACCTCTTCATCCGTGACCTTGAGGCTCTCGAACTTGGCCATCTCCTGGTTCTTCAGGCGATCCTCGATCAGGGCGTTCAGCGCGGCCTGCTGGATGGCGGGCAGGTTCTGCTCGGTCGGCTGGACCTGTGACGAGGCGATCAGCATCAGCATGCGCTGGCGCAGATCATAGCCCGTGATGATCTTGTCGTTGACGGTGGCGACGATGCCGTCCGCCATCTCGAACTGAGGTTCCGCCCGCGCCGTAGCGGGCGCTTCCTCCGCCGCGGGATTGGGCGCGCCGGCCGCAGGGCCTTGCGCAGGCGCCTGCACGGGAGCGGGGGCCGTCTGGCCATGGGCAGAACCGGCGAGCAGGAACGCCGCGAGCGCAGCCCCCGTCGAATAACGCATCAAACCCATTGGTCGTCCTGATTCCTCACAGCGGTCCGCCAGCCAGGCCGGCAGGCGGTCGCGCCCCGTAAAGCGTCATGCTCAACGCATGTCGCCCTGTCCATAACCTGAACCTCCGAAAGTGGCGAGGTTTAGGCGTACATAGATGCCTTCCGACGGGCCGCCCGGCCGCGCGCGGGTGTTGTCGCGGCGATATCCCAGTTCGAAGCGCAGGCAATCGTCATCGAAGAGCACGCCGACTTCGGATCTGGTGATCTCGTTCTGATCCAGATCGGCGATGCCGGCGACCGCGACGCCCCAGTTGCCATAGACGAACTGCTGACCCGCCAGTTGGACGAACTCGTAGTTCCGGTTCAGCACGCCATCGATCGGATTCGACTGATCCAGGATGTAGCTGACAGTGGCCAGGTTGCGACGGCCCCAGCGGCCATCGACGGCGGCCTCGGCGCGGCGCACGTCGCCCGAGCCGTCGATGGTGGCGTGAACCCAACTGCGGATGCGGTCGGACGGCGAATAGTCACCCTGAACCACCCAGTCGGAGGTCTCCGCCGCCAGGCCTGTCGGATCGTACAGGCGCGCAGGATCGTCGGGGATCGAGGTGCGGAAGTCGTCCTGCTGGTCGAAGCGATAGCTCCGGCCGACGAACAGGCTGGCCTTGCGACCTTCGGCCCAGCGGACAGTGGCGCGTCCGCCGGCGGTCAGGCGCACACCGCCCTCCAACAGGTCGTAGCCGGAGAAACGGTCCATGCGGAACAGGGACGATTCGTCCAGTTCCAGAACCTGGGAGTCCTCGATGGGGATGCGGCGATCCAGGCTGACCTTGTTGGAGACCGACAACTGGCCAACCGGCTCAAGGATGATGTCGGTGTCGCTGACCCGTTTGACCAGAGGATAGCTGACATCCACGCCGGCGCTGAGGCGTGAACGGCTGACAGTCGCGTCGCTGTCGATCCCCAGCATCGGGGGCAGGTCGGACATGGAATAGAGATCGACGCGGGTGTCGATGAACGGCTCGATGCGCACGCCGACCGGCAGGATGACGGTGCGCCGCCACTCCACTTGGCCCGTGATGCGCCGGCTGTCGACGCCGCTGAGACCGGCCGTAACGGGGGGCACGATCTCGGGGTTGAGAATCGGCGCGCCGACGAAGGCGTCGCGATAGAGAGATACGGCCGAGCCCTTAAGGCGCAGACGCCCGCCAAGAATGAGTTCGTGCGGCTCCCAGCGCGCGTCGATCAGCGGCGCGACCAGAGGCAGCGTGTCGTCGTTCTCGAACACCTTGAAGCCATTGGCGTCGCGGAAGTCGTTCGCGGCGAAGGCGGGGTTCAGACGCAGGCTCTGGATGGAGAATGCCGCGACCGAAACATAGGATCGGTCGGTCTGATGCTCGGCGTAGATCTGACTGATCAGGCGACGGCGGTCGCCGTAGTAGAGGCCGTTGTCCTGATAGGGCGTACGGATGTCGTAACGGTCGAACAGGGTCTTGTCCGAGGTCCGCTCGGCCGTGAAACCGAAGCGCCAGGGACCGTCGGGGTCGAACTCGCCGTGCGACAGCAGATAGCTGCGGCTTTTGCGGTCGCCAAAATCGACGTTGCTCTCGAAGTCGCCGTCGCCGTCCGAATCGAAATCGCCGAATTCGCGGGCGTAGGTATAGCCGCCGCGCGCCACGATCATGCCGTTGGCGAACCGGCGGCGCCATTGCAGGTTCAGCAGCGGCGCGACGGAGGTGTTGATCTGGGGACTGATCAGCCAGTCCTCGGACGGCGAGACGACGTGAAGGTAGGGAACCTCGACCGAGACGCCGCGCCCTTCGTCATAGTTGACGATCGGCACGAGGAAGCCCGAGGCCCGCTCAACCGACGGGTCAGGGTGGGCGAAGAAGGGCGTGTAGAAAACCGGAATGGGGCCGATGTAGAAGACCGCGTTTCGATACAGGATGGCGCGTAGCTGCTCGTCCTGAACGACCTTTTCCGCCTGGATCGAGATGGTGGGACGGCGTGGGCCATTCGCATCGCAGATCGGGCAGGGGGTGAAACGGGCGTAGTTCAGCTCGTTGACGTTCTCGCTGCGACGGACGGCCGTGGCGGCCATCAGACTGGCGCCATTGCTCAGGCGCGTGGCGAAATCGACCGCGACGCCGGTGGTTAGATCTTTGTCCAGCTCCAGCCGGCTAGCGTAGACGACGGTGCCGTCAGGCGCGATGGCCTCGACGTCGCCCTCGCCGGTGGCCGAGCCGACGTTCAGGTCATAGGCGAGATTTTCGCCGCGCAGCACATGGCCGCGTGTGCGGACATAGGCGCGGTTTTCAGGCGTGCCGCTGACGATGATTTTGTCGCCGTCGCGCCGGGCGCTGTCGGCGTCGACATAGACGGCCTGGGGCGGCAGTCCGTCAGCAGGCGCTGTCGTGGCTGTCGCCGGGGCCATTTGGGCTAGAGCAGGCGTGGCGAAGGGCGCGCAGGCGACCAGGGCCGCACCGGCGAGAAGCCTTGCTCTGAAAGCGTTGAAGCGCCGATCGCGGCGATCACCCTGCATAGGCCATCCGTATTCTGAGAAGCGAGCGCCCGATTAGCCGTCTTCGGTATAGAACAGCAAGGTAAAGGCTGCGAGCGCCGTCAGAACGGGTGGCAGCCACGCGGCGACAAAGGGCGCTACGACCTCGGCCGATCCCATCGCCGACGAAAACTGGTTCAGGAAAAAGAAGGCGAAACCCAGGACCACGGCGGAAACGCTCATCCGCGCCAAATCGCCCAGACGCATCAGCCGAAGCGAGAAGGCGGCGGCCAGGATCGACATGGCGGCGAACACCAAGGGCGTGGCCAGAAGCTGCTGGAAGCGCAGTCGGTAGGCCGTGGAGGTGAAGCCGGCGTTCTCGATGCGGCTGATCTGGTTGGGCAGCGACCAGAAGGGGGTCGATTGCGGCCGCGCGAAACGGTCGAAGGCCTCTTCGTCGGCCAAACTGGAGACTAGGGTCAGGCTGGAATAGGTCACGGCGCGCTGGCCGATCTGGGCGCCGACCGCGTCGGTCAACCGCCAGGCTCCCGCATTCAATGAGGCCGATTTGGCGTCGATCCGTTCCGAGAAGGTGCGGCCGCCGCCGGGCGCGGTGGTGTAGATGAAGAAGCTGACGTTCAGCAGGCGGGCGTTGGCGCGGTCCTGCTGTCCGGCGCGGATGATCATCTGACGCTGGTCGTCGCCTTCACGCAGCCAGATCGCCTCCTTGGGATCGCCGCCGGGCGCCGTGCCGGAGATTCGCGCGCGTTCGCGCTGCCACAGGCCATCGCCGGCCGAGGCCAGCGGCCCCAGCACGGTCACCGTCAGCACGCCCAGGACGAAGGCCATGCCGGCGGCTGGCAGGACGAAGCGCCAGGCGGACACGCCGGCGGCGCGCATGGCGATCAGTTCGCTGCGTCGGTTCAGGCTGATGAAGGCCGACAGGGTGCCGAACAGGAAGACGAACGGCATCAGCTGCACGATGACCGACGGCGACTTCAGCAGCACCAGACCGAAAATTCGCACGGCCGACAGGTCTTGAGCCGAGCCGACGCCGCGCGAGACCTCGACGAAGTCGATCAGCATGACCAGGGCCGAGATCACGGCCAGGGCCACGCCCAGGGACTTGAGCTGCTGGACCAGCACATAGCGTTCGATCCCGCCGAGACGGGGAATGTGCGGCGAACGACGGGCCGGCATGAGCGCGGTGGTCATGCGAACCTCGCTTTCAGGTCGCGCACAAAGAGCCAACGCTTGCTGCGTCGCGGCTTCAGCGCGCGGAACAGCACGCGCAGCGCCACCGCGATGGCGATGATGGGCACCACATATTGAAGGATGTTCATGCTGGCGTTCCAGGCGCTGGCGGCGACCAGGCCATAGCCGATGACGCGCAGCAGCAGGAACAGGCCCGCCGCCTTGGCGATCCGCAGCGTATAGCCGGTCCGGCTGAAGGCGCCGCCCAGAATGGCGGACAGGGCCAAGGCCATGGCGACTAGGGCATAGAGCGGCGACGACAGGCGCGAATGCGCCTCGGCCAGCAGTTCACCGCGCGAACCGGCGACTTCGATTACCTTGGCCGTCGGGTTCAGCAGTTGGCGCAGATAAAGGTCCGTCGGCTTGTAGCGGATCGTGTCGGTAACGCCGACGAAGGGAGCGAGCGAGAAGTCGTATCGTCCGAAAGACAGCGTCTCCAGCACGCCGCCCGAGGAATAACGCTGGGCCGAACCGTCGAGCATGGTCAGGACGGGCGTCCCGCCTGCGTCACGGCTGAACCGGGCCTCGGAGGCGTTCCAGGTGGTGACCTTCTCCTTGTCGTCCAGATAGACGAACAGGTTCTTCAGCAGGCCATTCTGTTCGATCTGCTGGACATAGACCGTAAGACCGTCCGGCCCCTGGACGAACTGGCCTTCCTCGACCAGCAGCGCGGCGAGATCGGTGCGAATGTCGAAGGCCTGACGCCGGGCTTCCTGCTGCGCCCAGGGGAGAATGAAGACGTTGACCAGCAGGGTGACCAGGGCGACCAGAACGGCGATGCGGGCGGCGGGCGAGATCAACTGCCAGCGCGTCATGCCGCCGGCGAAGGCCGCCGTCAGTTCCTGTTCGCGTTGCAACCGCGTCAGGGCGATCAGGGCGCCAACGAAAAGGCCGATGGGCAGAATCACCGACAGCAGTTGTGGCAGGGCCAGCAGGGTCAGTTTGACCATGACCCACACGCTCTGGCCCCGCTCCACGATCACCTGGAGTTGGTCGAGGCTCTGGCTCAGAATTCCGATTCCCGCCAGCGCTGCGCAGGCGGCGACCACGGGGAACAGGATCTGGCGAAAAAGGTATCTTTGAATCAGGGTCATGGGCGGTTGGACTTCGCCCGGTTGCAGGCGGCGATATTGAGGCGCATCTAGTAGCACATCAGGGCGCGTCCGCGACAAGCAGACGCGCCGTTGTCTTTTTGCCTTTGCAGACGCCGGGTGGGGCCTGGCTGGAGTTGTTTGAATGAAGATCGAGTTCGTCGCCGCCGTGGACGCCGCCGAGATTCTGGCGGTTCCCGTTTTTGAAGACCGTGCATTTTCGCCAGCTGGGTCCGCTCTGGACGCCAAGACCAGCGGCGCCTTGACCAAGGCCGCCGGCAAGGGGCGCTTCACCGGCAAGGCCGGCCAGAGCCTGAGCGTCGCCGCGCCGGCCGGCGTCAACGCCGACGCTGTGCTGCTGGTCGGCGCGGGCGCCAAGGACAAGCTGGACGACCTGGCGGTCGAGGCCTTTGGCGGAAACGCCTATGCGGCCGTGAAGTTGTCGGGGGCCGAGGTTCTGACCATCGACGCCTCCGACCTAGCGCCGGAGCAGGCCGCCCGCGTCGGCTTCGCCGCGCGTCTGGCCGCCTATCGCTTCGACAAATATCGCACGACGCAGAAGCCGGACAAGATTCCGTCGATCACGACCATCCGCGTCGTGACCTCGGACCTGCGCGCCGCCGAGGCCGCGCTGGAGCCGCTGTCGGCCGTTGCGGACGGCGTGATCTTCGCTCGCGATCTGGTCTCCGAGCCGGCCAACGTCCTTTATCCGGCAGAGTTCGCCAAGCGCGTCAAGGCGCTGGAGAGTTTGGGCCTGGAGGTCGAGATTCTCGGTGAGGCCGAGATGGAGAAGCTTGGCATGCGCACCCTACTGGGTGTCGGCCAGGGCAGCCGTCGCGAAAGCCAGCTGGCGATCATGAAATGGAACGGCGGCGAGGCGGGGGCCCAGCCGCTGGCCTTCGTCGGCAAGGGCGTCTGCTTCGACACCGGCGGCATCTCGATCAAGCCGGCCGACGGCATGGAAGACATGAAGTGGGACATGGGCGGCGCGGCCGCCGTGACCGGAACCATGATCGCCCTGGCCAGCCGCAAGGCCAAGGCGAACGTCATCGGCGTTCTGGGCCTGGTCGAGAACATGCCTGATGGCAACGCCCAGCGTCCGGGCGACGTGGTCGTGTCGATGTCGGGCCAGACGGTCGAGGTCATCAACACCGACGCCGAGGGCCGTCTCGTTCTGGCCGACGCGCTTTGGTATACGCAGCAGCGCTTCAAGCCGAAGTTCATGATCGACCTGGCGACCCTGACGGGCGCCATGATCGTGGCCCTAGGCCTGGATTATGCCGGTGTGTTCTCGAACTCCGACGACGTGGCCGATCCGATCCTGGCGGCGTCGAAGAAGGTTGGCGAGAACTTCTGGCGCATGCCGATCCCGGCCATCTATGAGCAGCACATCGATTCCAAGATCGCCGACGTGAAGAACACTGGCAACGGCCGCGCCGGGGGTTCGATCACCGCCGCCCTGTTCCTGCAACGCTTCACCAACGGCGTGCCGTGGGCGCATCTGGACATCGCGCCGACCGCCTGGGCCAACAAGAGCCCCAGCCCCACCGTGCCCGAAGGCGGCGTCGGCTTCGCCGTGCGCACGCTGGATCGCATGGTCGCCGACGCTTACGAAGCCTGATCGCCGAGGATAGAGCCGGGTGAGCGGCAAGCCCGAAATCTGGTTCTACCACCTGGAGCGGTCGACGCTGGATCAGGTGCTGCCGACCCTGCTCGAAAAGACGATCGAGCGGGGTTGGCGGGCGCTGATCAAGTCGTCGCATTCGCATCGGCTGGACGAGGTCGACGAGACGCTGTGGACGTTTCGCGACGAGAGTTTCCTGCCGCACGGTCGGGCGGATCAGCCCAATGCCGATCGTCAGCCTGTGCTGTTGAGCGAATCGGGAGAGAACCTGAACGGTGCTCAGGCGCTGTTCATAGTCGACGACGCAGAACTGGGCGCGACGGAAGGGTTCGCACGATGCTTCATTATTTTCGACGGTCGGGACGAACCGGCGTTGCAGCACGCGCGCGGACGCTGGAAGGCGCTGAAGGACACGGGCGCGAACCTGGCCTACTGGCGTCAGACCGACGAAGGGCGCTGGGAAAAGGCGGCCTGATCGGGCTGGTTCTGCTTGCGGGCTGTTCGACGCCTGTCGCCGATGCGCCTGCCCCGCGCATCATCGAACAGGCCCAGATGAATCCGCCCGTCGGCAGCCGTATGCCGACCGCACAGACCGACGACGTCTGCAAAGCGGGCGAGATGCAGTATCTCGTCGGCAGGTCTCGCACCGAAATCCCGGTTCCGGTGGACGTGGTGAACCGACGCGTGACCTGCACCACCTGCCCGGTCACCCACGACTTCTCAGCCTATCGGCTGAACATTCTGTACAATGAACAAACTGGCGTCATCGAACAGGTCCGCTGCGGCTGACGCGAAGGAGAAGACCATGAAGATCATCGTGAGCACCCTGATGGCGGCCAGCGCATTGGCGTTGTCGGCCTGTGCGCCGACGCAAACCGCCGAGCCTGCGCCGGGTTCGGAAACCGCCTTCAAGGCCTGCAGGGTCGAAGACTACCAGAGCTATGTCGGGCGCAACCGCTCGACCATCCCCACGGCGCCTGAGGGCCAGACCTTCCGCGTCCTGTGCACCACCTGCGCGGCGACGATGGACTATCGCGAGAACCGCGTGAACTTCGTCTATGACGAGGCGACCAGCATCGTGCGCGAAGTGAAGTGCGGCTGACGCTCAGCGCCCCACCGTATCGCCGGGCCACAGCGGGCCGCTGAACTTCTCCGCCAGATAATCCATAAAGGCCGTGACCCGAGCGGGTCGCGGCCCGCCGCTGGGGGCCACCAGATGCAGCGCGATGGGTGGTAGGCGCCAGTCGGTCATCACCGTCTCCAGACAGCCGTCGGCGACGTCCTTCCAGTAGATGAAGTCCGGCTGGGGGAAGAGGCCCAGCCCTGCACACAGCGAAGCGGTCAGGGCGTCGGAGTTGTTGGCCCTCAGCGGCCCCCGAGGATGCACGACGACCTCTTCGCCCGCATCATTCCTGAACCGCCAGGTGTCGGGGCTGGGCATATAGGCGTAGCCGAGGCAGGCGTGACGGGCCAGATCGTCGGGGTGGGTCGGGCGACCACGCTGTTCCAGATAGGACGGCGAGGCCACCAGGGCGCGCGCCACCGGCCGCAGCTTGCGCGCCGTCAGCGAGGAATCCGCCAGGGCCGCGATCCTCAGCGCGCAGTCGAACCCGCCGCCGACCAGATCGATCACCTCGTCCGACAGATGCAGGTCAATCGACACGTCCGGGTGGGTGGCCAGAAACTCGGGCAGGGCAGGCGCGACATAGGCCATGCCGAACGACATGGGCGCTGCCAGCCGCACCAGGCCACGCGGGGTCACGGACATGTCCAGCGCCTCGGACACCGCGCCCTCGGCCTCGGCCAGCATATGGGCGGCGCGGGCGGCCAGGGTGCGGCCCGCATCCGTCAGGGAGAACCGGCGCGACGTGCGGTGCAATAGTGTGGTGCGAAGTCGCTGCTCCAGTCGCGTCACCGCCTTGGACACGGTGGCCTTGGACAGGCCCAGGGTCTCGGCCGCGCCGGAGAAGGACTGGCTGTCGGCGACCTTGGCGAAGATGGCCAGGGCTTCGAGGTCGGGCAGGCGGGACATGGGCGGCTCTGCGTCCTGAAACGATGAGTTTCGGTTGTTTCTATTTCTGATCGGTCGCTGATCTCTATCTTGGCGTCAAGCAAAGGCGTCGGACGGTTTCGACGCGAAAGGACGAGTTCAATGATCGAGCGCAGACCGTTTGAATCCCTTGGCGGCGCCAACCACGGCTGGCTGAACGCCAAACACCATTTCTCCTTCGCCGACTACTATGATCCCAGGCGGATGAGCTGGGGCAATCTGCGGGTCTGGAACGACGACGAGATCGCCGCCGGCTCGGGCTTTCCGCCGCATCCGCACGCCGACATGGAGATCATCACCTACGTCCGCGACGGGGCCATCACCCATGAGGACAGCCTGGGCAACAAGGGCCGCACGGTCGCCGGCGATGTGCAGGTGATGAGCGCGGGCACTGGCATCCGCCACGCCGAATATAATGCCGAGCCGGACCTGACCCGGATATTCCAGATCTGGATCGAGCCGACCAGGCGCGGCGAGGCGCCCAGCTGGGGCTCCAAACCCTTCCCGAAGGGCGAGCGGTCCGGTCAGTTCGTGGTCCTGGCGTCCGGCTTTGACGGCGATGATGACGCCCTGCCGATCCGCACTGATGCGCGGATCGTGGCGGCGACGCTGAAGGCTGGCGACAGCGCCGCCTATCCTCTCGGCGCGACCCGTCGGGCCTATCTGGTTCCGGCCAAGGGCGAGGTTGAGGTCAACGGCGTCAAGCTGAACGCTCGCGACGGCGCGGCTATCGCCCAGGAGGATGTCGTGACGGTCAAGGCGTTGTCGGACGCAGAAATCGTGCTGGTGGACGCGGCCTGAATTTAGGATCAAGCTTCACGGTCGGACCTGATCCGACCGTGAAGTCTGCACCGACAACTGAGGAATGAGAATGTTCAATCAAGTGAATGGCTGGTCTTCTCGCGCGCTGGCGGCGCTGAGGATCGTGGCCGGCCTGCTGTTCCTGGCGCATGGCGTCGTCAAGGTGTTCGGCTTTCCTGCCGGGGCCGAGCCGGGCCAGCAGGAGCTGCTGTCGCTGTTCGGCATCGGCGGCCTGATCGAACTGGTTACCGGCCTTCTGCTGATCCTGGGCCTGTTCACCCGTCCGGCTGCGTTGATCGCCTCGGGCCAGATGGCGGTGGCCTACTGGATGTTCCACTTCCCCAGCAGCCCTTATCCAGCGGTGAACGGCGGCGATGCGGCCATCCTGTTCTGCTTCGTCTTCCTCTACATCTTCACGGCCGGTCCTGGCGCGTGGAGCATCGACGACCGCAACGAAAGACGCTTCTGACGTCGGTATGACAAAGGCCGCCGCGCTATCTGGCGCGGCGGCCTTTCGTGCTTAAAGGGTCGCGGCCCAGTCGGCGGCGCGGACCAGGCTGTCGACGATGCCTGGCTCGGACGAGGCGTGACCGGCGTCGCCGACGATGTCCAGATGGGCCTCGGGCCAGGCGCGGTGCAGCGCCCAGGCGCCTGAGATCGGCGTCACCACGTCGAACCGCCCCTGGGCGATCCAGCAGGGGATGTGGCGCATCCGATCCACGTTCTTCAGCAGCCAGCCGTCCTCCTCGAAGAAGCCGGCATTTGTGAAGAACCAGTTCTCGATTCGGGCGAAGGCGACGGCGAAGTCAGGCTCCGCGAACTTGGCCGGCCGGGCGTTCGGGCCCTCGACGCTGACCGTCTCGCCTTCCCAGCTGGACCAGGCGACGGCGCAGCGTTCGCGCTCGGCCACGTCGTCGCCGATCAGGCGCTTGTAGTAGGCGGCCATGAGGTCGCCGCGCTCCGCCTCGGGAATGGGACCGACGAAACGCTCCCAGGCGTCGGGGAAGATCATCGAGGCGCCGTCCTGATAGAACCAATGCAGCTCCTTCTTGGTCAGCAGGAAGATTCCCCGCAGCAGCAGGGCGATGACCCGTTCAGGGTGGGTGATGGCGTAGGCCATCGACAGGGTCGAACCCCAGGAACCGCCGAACACCACCCATTTGTCGATGCCGCACAACACGCGCAGACGCTCGATGTCGTCGATCAGGGTCCAGGTGGTGTTGTCCTCCAGCGAAGCGTGAGGTCGTGACAGACCACAACCGCGCTGGTCGAACATGATGATGCGATAGACGGCCGGGTCGAAGAAACGCCGCATGCCAGGGTTCACTGCACCGCCCGGTCCGCCGTGCAGCACCAGGACAGGCAGGCCCTGAGGATTGCCGGATTCCTCGTAATAGATTTCGTGCACGCCCTCGGTCGTCATCCAGCCCGAGGCGTAGGATTCGATCTCGGGGTGGAGCACACGACGCGGCTCGGCGGGCGTAGGGAAGGCCATGGAGGGACGGTCTTTCTGCGAGAACGAAGCGATTAGGAACGAAGCGCGGCGATGGCCAGGCAGACCCAGCCGGCGATCATCAGCAGTCCGCCGATGGGGGCGACGGCGCCGAAGGCCGGGGCGCCGAGAAAGGCGATCAGCGCCAGGGACAGAGAGAAGACCAGCCCCCCGAGCGCGCCCAGCCATCCGGCCAGACGCGCGAACCGACCGCCCGCGACCCATTGGGCGCAACCGAAGGCGAAGACGGCGTGAACCAGTTGATACTGGCCGCCGGTGGTCAGGAGGGGCTTCACCTGTGGCCCCGCGCCATGAGCGGCGAAGGCGCCCAGGGCTATGGCCAGGGCGCCGTTCAGGGCGGCGAGGAGGGTCAGGTTGCGACTCACGATCATTCGGGAACCCTAGACCGGCGAATCCTGAATGTCTGCGACCCGAAAGGGTTAACCAGCGCGAGGCAGGGGCGTCAGATGGCTGGCCATCGCGGAAGCGGCGGCCTTGATGCCCTTGCGTACCGCAGCCTCGTTGGCGGGAGCAGGCGCGCGCAACAGACCGATGGACGGCGTCAGCGGCCCGTCCGGCAGGTCGGACAGGACGCGATAGAGAAGATAGGATCCGACGTCTTCCTCGACCTCGGACGTGGCGTCGGCTTCGAGGCCTGCGGCGTTCAGGGCGCGCACCATGTCAGCGACGGGAGCCGTGGTGCGTGCAATGCCGGGGCCGGTGCGCGACAGGCGGTCCTTGTAGTCCAAGGTCCGGTTCTCGGCGCGCATCTGGACGCGGAAGCCGTCGCCCTTTTGCGTGCGTCCAACCAGCAAGACGGCACGACATTCGCCGCTGCCCAGGCGGGCGGCCAGGGTCGAGGCCAGAACATCGGGATCGGCGGCGGCGATGGGGACAGACCGCGCGCCGATGGGGCTCCAGATTTCGCCGGACAGGTCCTCGACCAGATCCCAGCCTTCGTCCTCGCCGTCATAGGCGCAGATGATGATGCCGGGCCGGCGGTCGGCGCTCACAGGGCCGTCGATATCGTTCATCGTGCCGGCCATAGCCCAATCCATGACAGTTCGGTGACGCGCAGGAGGCTGTAACTTGCCAGCATCGTCAAGCCCTGTTGATCCTTAACCCAGGTCGCCCACGGCCGCATCAAGCAACATGAAGGCGCGCCCACTGTCGGACGCCAAGCTGCTTTGGACGGCCGCGCTGTCGCCGGCGCGGGCCGAGGCCGAAAGCATCACGGCGAAGTTGCGGACGTAGCGTTCGGCATCGACCCTCAGTTCGGCGTCGCTGAGAACGCGGCGTGAGACGCTGCGCACGGCGGCGGGGGCGACGCGGCGCACGATCTGGCGCGCGGCGTCGGGATCGCCCTTGCTGATCGCGCGGGCCGCTTCTTCGACGCGCGAGCGGGGCAGTAGAGCGTTGGGATCCACGCCCATGCGGCGGATCGCGGCGGCGACGCGGTCGGACAGCGCCTCGGCCTCGGCGGGCGAGGGGGAGGGGGTGTCCAGCTCCAGCGGGGCCTCATCGTCGTCATTGCCGGATACCAGATCGCTCCAGTCCAGACGGTCGTCCGAGGCCGGGCGCGGCGTGTCGGCCGGCTCCAGGCGAAGGCGGCTGCGCAGACCGAACTTGCGTTCTTCGACGGGCGGCGGGCTAGAACGAGAGGCGCGGGGGTCGGGGCGAGGCTCAGGTTCGGGCGTCGGCTCGCGACGGCGGGCCGGAGAGGCGTCGCCCGACACCACGCCCATCAGGCGCACGGCCTCGGTCAGCATGTCGTGGTTGCGGCGCACCCGTTCCTGGAAACCGACGTCCAGCGCCTCGGTGTCCTCGGCGGCCTTGCGTGAGGCGGCGGACAGGGAAGCCAGGCCGTCCTCGACCGTGGCACGCACCGCGTCTGCGCGAGCGCGGGCTTCCTGAGGCAGGCGCGAGGCGCGTTCGTCGATGTCGGCGACGGCGGTGTCGATTTCGGACAAGGCCGAGTTGAGGCGCCCGACCAGCGTCTCTAGGCGATTGACCATCCGCTCGCCGGCCTCATCCACCAGGCCTGAGGTTTCGCCGACGATGCGACGGGCGTCCGCGATACGGGCGTCGGCGGCCTGATCGGCCTTCTGGGCGGCGTCGAACAGGGATTCGCCCAGTCGGTCCGTGCGCAGCCGAGCCTGTTCTGCGGCGTCGGCGGCTGCGGCGCGGGAATCCTCGGCCGTGGCGCGCATCTGCTCCAGCGCGCGGCGGGTTTCTTCCATCAGGGCGTCACGGGCCTCGGCGGCCAGGGCCTCGAACCGATCCAAGGCGACCTTGGTGGCGGAATCGAAGCCGTCGGCCTCGCGTTGCGACATGTCCACCAGGGCGCGGAATTGGTCGGCGGCGGCCTCGACCAGATCGCGCATCGACTCGACCGAGGTCTGGGACGTGCGGTCCAGGTCGCCGGCGGCGGTTCGGGTGGCGGACAGGTGTTCGATCAACTGGGCGCGCTGGCTTTCGACCTGGGCGGAGAAGTCCTCCTGATCGGTGCGCAGGGCGTAGGCGGCGGTGACCAGGGCGGCGCGCTGCTGGCCCAGGCCTTCCTCGACCGACTGAATCTGTTCGGCGACGCCCGAGCCGGCGTTTTCCAGACGAATGGTCTGGCGCGCCAGATCGTCGGAGGCGACGCGGGCCGCATCCTGGGCCTCGCCGGCGGCGGCGGCGAGATCGGCGGCGCGGGCGGCCAGCGCCGCCTCGGCTTCACGAAGTTGCGCCTGGGCCAGGTCGGAGGCGTCGGCGACCATTCGCGACTGGCGTTCGACCGCATCGATTACGCCGGACGCCTGGGTGTCCAGATGAAGGCCCAGAGTCTGCATCTGGTCGCGCTCACGCCCCAGGTTTTCGGTCAGGCGCCGTGCGGTGCGGCCGGCGTTCTCCGCCGCCTCGTTCAGACGCGTGGTTTCCTCGGCCAGGGCCTCACGCAACATGGACATGTCGTTGCGGGCGCGTTCGGCGGCCAGGGCGGCGTGATCGATGTCGGCGCGCAGCGATTGCAGGACTTCGCCGGTCTGTTGGGCGGCGAGGGCCGTGGGGGCGACCAGGGCTTCGGCCAGTTGCCGGGCGCGGCGGGTCTCGGCGGCCAGACCCGCGCCTTGACGCACGGCATGGGCCAGCATGATCGCCAGGCCGGCGGGGGCCAAGGCGATCAGGGCGTAGATGGCGATCCGCAACGGATCCAGCTCCGCTCCGCCGGCGCCGAACTCATAGGCGGCCCAGGAAGCGACGCCGCCGATCCACAGGGCGGAGGCGATGCCGGCGATCAGATAGGCGTGACGGCCGGACGGTTCGGCTTGGGTCTTGGTCGCGACGGTCTTAACCACGGGCGGCTTGGACAGTTCGAAGGTGGCGGGCGGCTTTCCTGCGGCAACGGCCATTTCGACGGCGGCTGTCGATTCCGGCATCGGCTCGGCGGTCAGTTCAGGCGCGACGACCGAGGCCGGTTCGGCGATGGGGCCGCGCGCAGCGGCCTCGGCGCGTTCCTGGGCCAGGCGTTGCTCTTCCAGCAGGCGACGGCGACGGCGCTCGGACATCGGCGGCTCGAACGTCGGCTGAATGATCTCCGGCTCGGGTTCGGGGATCGGTTCGAGCTCGGGCGTCGTGTCGTCCGACAACGACTCGTCGGCAGTCGACAGTTCGACGGGGATTTCGACCTCGTCGTCGGTCAGCTTCAGCGGCGGCCGTTTGGGAGACTTCATCAGCTCTAAAACTCGATCTCTACGCGGGCGCCCGACAACGCCTAAGAAACCCTAGAGCATGATTGGTTCGGACGGAACCGACTCGAATGCGATCAGCAGTCGCGCTTGGTTTCCGACAGAACGGCCGAGGACGGTGCGGCCTCGCGGCATTCGACGACACGGCGGACTTCGCGGTCGGAATGCGACGGGGTGTGGGTGTCGACGCCGAACTGGGACAGGACGGCGGCGGCCAGAAGCGCGATGAAGCCGGCGATCAGTTCGACCAGCGCCTGCATTCCACCCTCCCTCGCGGCCAGAATGGCCACGCTCCTTATGCGCCAAATCGACGAACGTCACAATCCCGCCTTCAACGCCCACCCCTTCAAAGATTGACCCCGCGCGAACTGCATGGAACGGAGGCAGGAGGCGCTCCGACACCGTGTCACGCGAATCAGGCAGATGGGTCGCATGACGCAGAGCGGCGACAGTTACGAAGGCAGTTTGCTGGAGCCCGGTCCGGGGCTGTGGACCGTGGCGGTCGCCAATCGCTTTTCCGTGCTGATGGAGAACGAGGCCTATTTCGACGCCCTGTCATCGGCTTTGCAGAAGGCGGAACGCTCCATCGTGCTGCTGGGCTGGCAGTTCGATCCCCGCACCCATCTGGATCCCGAAACCCGGCCCGGCGACAAATCAGCCGAGATCGGTCGCCAGTTGCGCATGATGGTCAAGAAGAAGCCCGACCTGGACGTGCGGTTGCTGATCTGGAAATCGCCGCTGCTGATTGCGGCGTCGCAGGGCTTTTATCCACACCGGGCGCAACGCTGGTTCCGCAAGCGGATGGTGGAGTTCCGGCTGGATTCGCCTGGACCGATCGGCGCCTGCCATCACCAGAAGGTGGTGGTGATCGACGATAAGGTGGCCTTCTGCGGCGGGGGTGACATCTCTACCGACCGTTGGGATTCCGACGAGCATCTGGACGGCGACCCGCGTCGCGCCCTGCCCAGCGGTCTGATTTGCAAGGCCCGGCACGAGGTGATGAGCGTGATGGACGGCCCGGCGGCGCGAGCCCTGGGCGATCTGGCGCGCGAACGCTGGTTCAAGGCGACGTGGGAACGGACGACCCCGGACGAGGTCGAGGGCGACCCCTGGCCCGACGGCGTGCCCGTGCAGATCACCGACGTGCCCGTCGGCATCGCCCGCACCGAGCCCAAATGGTCGGGCCGGCACGAGGTGCGCGAGAGCGAGGCCTTGCACCTGGAGGCCATTCGCCGGGCCAAGCGTCTGATCTATTTCGAGAACCAGTATTTCACATCGCCCGTTATCGCCGCGGCCCTGGCTGAAAGGCTGGCCGAGGTGGACGGGCCGCAGGTGATCGTCATATCGACGGCGAAAAGCCCAAGCTGGTTCGACAGCCTGACCATGGACACGGCGCGGGCCGAGGTCCTGTATCGGCTGGAGCAGGCAGACACCTATAACCGCTTCTTCGCCTTCGCGCCCCTGACCGAACATGGCGACCGGATCATCGTGCACGCCAAGGTGACGATCATCGACGACCGGCTGCTGAGGATCGGATCCACGAACCTGAATAATCGATCGATGGGCTTGGACACCGAGTGCGACATCGCCGCCGAGCCGACGGATGAGGCCGGGCGGGCCGTGATCACCGCCCATCGCCATCGCACCATCGCCCACTGGCTGGGCGTTGCGACCCAAGATTATGCGGCGGTCGAGGGGGTGTTCGGCTCGGTCGGCCAGGCGATCTGCAGCTTCGAGACGGATCGGCTGAAGCCGTTGGGATCGAACCCGCCGACGCGTATCCAGCGGATGTTCGCGGAATGGCAGTTGGGCGACCCCACCTCCTCGACCGACGCCTGGCGGCCGTGGAAGCGGCTGAACAGGTCTCAACGCACCCGTCCCGCGTCCGAGGGCGGTCAAGCGCCAGGTTGAACCACCTCGAAGTCGATGATCAGCGGCAGATGGTCCGAGGCCACTCGCGCCAGGGGCGAGAAGGCCGACCGCACCGCACGGATGCGGATCTCTGAGCTGACGAAACAGTGGTCGATGCGGATGGCGGGGAAGGCCGAGGGGAAGGTCTTGACGCTGGGCTTCAGGCCCAGCTGACGCTGACAGTCCTGAAGGCTTCGGCATAGGGTCTGATAGGGGCGGGTGATGGAGGTGGCGTTGAAATCGCCCGCCAGCAGGGTCGGACCCGTGCAGCCGCCGACCCAGCCGGCGCCGGCCAGGGCCGCCGCCTGAAGTCGCTGCTCGCGCGGCACCAAGCCCAGGTGGGTGTTCAGGACGTTGATTGCGGTACCGTCGATCTCGATCTCGGACCAGATGGCGCCGCGTGGCTCCAGGCCCGGAATGCCGGACACGGTGGGCAGGGCGCCGGCGCGGATCAGCCGTTCGGGATGCGGCGTCAGGATGGCGTCGCCGTACTGTTCGGTCTCGACCCGCATCGCTGGATGGAAACGCGAAGTCATGGCTAGGCCCGTGGCGATGGCCTGGGCCTGATCTACCCCACCAGTGCGGGCGCGCCCTACGTCCAGTTCCTGGAGACAGACGATGTCCGGCTCGTATTCGCCGATGACGGCGACGATCCGGCCGACGTCCAGTCGACGATCGGTGCCGACGCAGCGGTGGACATTATAGGTGAGAAGGCGAGGCATGGGTTTGCGGCTATATGAGCGTTGACCGTGGGCTAGGCCTTCTGGCGCGCGATTGCGACCCCGATACGACGATCAGAGCAGGATCAGGTGATCAGGCAGTTCGTTGGGATTGTCGGGGCGCGGCGGGAAGTGTCGGGCCAACACCTGTCCGCACAGGTCGATGGCCGCCGCGAATCCCTCAACCGGACGGTCGGCGCGCAGTTCGCGGGTCAGGACGGCGACGGCCTGGGCCCAGGCGTCCTCGTCCACCTTGGCGTAGATGCCTTCGTCCGCGATCAGTTCGACCTGCTGTTCGTCCAGGGCCGCAAAGATCAGGACGCCGGTGCGTTTCTCGGTGACATGGACGCCGTGCGCGAGGAACTGCTGCAAGGCGGCCTCTCGGACGCGGCCGCGTCGGATCGCGGCGGGCGTCGCCAGGCGGCGAACGGCGGGTATGCGGGTCAGCAGAAAGACGCCGACGAACACCAGCGCTTGCGACAGGGCGTAGAGGGCCAGGGCCTGGCCGGTGGTCGCTGCCTGTGCGGCCTCATGCGCAGCTTCCCACCCATCGCCGGGCCAGCGGAAATCCAGCACGAACGGAATGAAGACAATGGGCGCAAGAAGCGCCATCGCCGCCGCCCAGGCCAGGCTGACATCGACATAGGCGGACACGCGTCGCGACACGACGCAGAAAATTTCGCCCGACGTCTGTTGCTCGGCCGCCGAGATGGCCTCGGCGATCCGGGCGCGGTCGCTGTCCGTGATCTGCATCACCATCCCCCCGAGGCGCCGCCGCCGCCAAAACTGCCGCCTCCGCCGCCGAATCCACCCCCGCCGCCGCCAAAGCCGCCGCCACCGCCCCAACCGCCGCCGCCACGCCCCGAGCTTCGCAGCGCTTCGGAAGCGGCCCACAGCAGCACGGATCCGACGTTGCTGCGCCGCCCGCGCCCGGATCGCATGGCGATCAGGAACATGAACAGGAAGATGGCCGCGATGATGACGATCGGGACGATGGCCTCGCCCTTGGTCTCCTGTTGTTGAGCCGCAGCCGCCTGGGCGCGCGCCTGAGCCTCTGCGGGATCGAGCGACAGCTGCGCGATCAGGGCGTCCACGCCCCTGACCACGCCCGCCTGGTAATCGCCGTCGCGGAACGACGGCAAGATATCGTCGCGAATGACTTGGGACGAGAAGGCGTCGGTCAGAATCGGCTCGAGCCCATATCCGACCTCGACGCGGACCTTGCGTTCGTTCGGCGCGACGATCAGCAGGGCGCCGTTGTCGTTTTCCTTCTGGCCGATGCCCCAGGTGCGACCCAGCTGATAGCCGTAATCCTCGATCTCCTGCTCGTGAAGGCTGTTGACGGTCACGACGACAAGCTGGTCGGTGCTGCTGGCCTCCAGCGCCGCCAGCTTTTCCGTCAGAGCCTGTTCGGTCGCGGGATCGAGCAAATTGGCCTGATCGACCACTCTGCCGGTCAGGGGCGGGAAGTCGATTTTGGTTTGGGCTGCGGACGGCTGGACGAAAAGCAGCGCAGCGATCAGGCCCAAAAGGAGGACGGCGAGGCCCGGTTGACGCCGCGCCGCCACTTGAAGGCCTGTCACTGGGCGGGCGGGGTCGCGCCCGGCACCACAGCCGGTGCACCGCCGCCGGGCGCCGAGGCGTTGGCGGGCGGGGCGTTCAGGTTGAAGTTGACCTGGGGCGCCGACTGGGCGGCGGCGGCGGCGGTGAACAACTGCATCGGCTGCGATCCGCCATGCATGGTCTTGGCCCAGATCACCTGCGGGAAGGTGCGCAGCGTGGTGTTGTAGTCGCGGACAGCCTCGTTGTAGTCGCGGCGCGAGATGGCGATGCGGTTCTCGGTGCCTTCCAGCTGCGACTGCAAGGTCAGGAAGTTCTGGTTAGCCTGAAGCTGGGGATAGGCTTCGACCGTGACCAGCAGGCGCGACAGGGCGCCGGACAGTTGGCCCTGAGCCTCCTGATACTGCTGGAAGGCCTGCGGGTTGTTCAGGTCTTCGGCCGAGACGTTGACCGAGGTGGCGCGGGCGCGGGCGTTGATCACGTCCGTCAGGGTGGTGCGTTCCTGTATCGCGGCGCCCTGAACGGTGGCGACCAGATTGGGAACCAGGTCTGCGCGGCGCTGATACTGGCTCTGCACGTCCGCCCAAGCCGCCTCGGCGCGTTCCTGCTTGGTCGGAATGGTGTTGTAGCCGCAGCCCGCGACGGCGGGGACGATCATCAGAGCGCCGGTCAGAGCGACGGCGCGAGCGTTGAAGCGGACCATGACATCTCCCAGTCGGCGATAGCGCCGTGGAGTGGGACTATTCACCGGCCCAATAAATGCATCAAGCGTCCAATGGCTCCGGTTCGATATTGTTGATGCGGCAGGCCGCCGAATAGGTGTTGGCCAGCAGACAGCCGATGGTCATGGGGCCGACGCCGCCCGGAACCGGGGTGATGCGACCCGCGACCTCGACCGCCTCCTTGAATGCGACATCGCCGACGACGCGGGTCTTGCCCTCGGCCGCCTTAACCGGATCGGCGGAGGGGACGCGGTTGATGCCCACGTCGATGACGGTCGCGCCCGGCTTGATCCAGTCGCCCTTGATCATCTCGGGACGACCGACGGCGGCGACCAGGATGTCGGCGCGGCGGCACACCTCGGGCAGGTCGCGTGTGCGGGAATGGGCGACGGTGACGGTGCAGCTTTCGCCGAGCAGAAGCTGGGCCATCGGCTTGCCGACGATGTTGGAGCGGCCGACGATCACGGCGTTCAGACCCGACAGGTCGCCCAACTGATCCTTGAGCAGCATCAGACAGCCCAGCGGGGTGCAGGGGACCAGGCCCGGCAGGCCGACGGCCAGACGACCGGCGTTGACGACGTGGAAGCCATCCACATCCTTGTCCGGGGAAATGGCGTCCAGCACGACCGAGGCGTCGATGTGGGCGGGCAGGGGAAGTTGCACCAGGATGCCGTGGATGCCCGGGTCTGCATTCAACTGGGCGATCAGGGCCAGCAGTTCGTCCTGGCTGGTCGTATCGGCCAAGCGGTGGGTGTCGGACCGCATCCCGGCGCGCAGGGTCGTCTCGCCCTTGTTGCGCACATAGATCTGGCTGGCGGGATCTTCACCGACGATGACGACGGCCAGGCCAGGTTTGACGCCGTGTGCCGCCTCCAGTCGGGCGACGGCCGCGCCGACGCGCTCCACCAGGGCGACCGAAAAGGCCTTGCCGTCGATCAGGGTCGCAGGCGTGGATTGGGCCGACATGGCAGCTCCGTCTGGCGGGAAATCAGGATGGCGGCGATTTACAGCCGTCACGGTTCGGCGTCTATGATCCCCGTCCACTACTGGAGGAATTCATGAATCGTCCGTCTCTTGCCGCCGCTGTCAGCACCGTCGCCCTTCTGTGGGCCGCCGCGCCGGCTTTGGCCCAGGACGCCCAGCCCTTGCGGATCGGCGCGACGGTCAACGGCGCCCTGACGGATGCAGACGGCAAGGCGGCGGACGACGAATATCGTTATGACGACTATCGGTTCGACGCGCGGGCGGGCCAGCGTCTGGAGGCCATTCTGAGGTCCGACGCCTTCGATGCGTTTCTGGCGGTCTATGCGGAAGGCGCCGAGGGTGAGCCGCTGGCGACCGACGACGACGGGCTGGAAGAAGGCACGGATGCCCGGCTGCGCTTCACGCCCGAGCGGGCCGGCGCCTATGTCCTGCGGGCCAGGACGCTGAGCGGGCTGGACGGCGGCGACTATCGCCTGTCGTTGCAGGAACGGGCGGCCGCCCCGCGTGCGCCGCGACCCAGCGGCATTCGCCTGGGCGCGACCCAGAGCGGCGAACTGACCGCTCGCGATCCCGAGCAGGAGGACGGCGGCCGCTATGACGCCTACGCCTTCCGGGCCAACGCCGGGGACCGGTTCGTCGTGACCCTGGAGTCCAGCGCCTTCGATCCTCTGGTGCGAGTCGGGCGGATGAATGGTCCCGATTTCGTCGAGATCAGCTCCAACGACGATGCGCCTGGCGGCGGGCTGAACTCGCGCCTGACCTTTACGGCGCCGACGGCCGGCGAATACATCATCCGCGCAACCTCGCTGGAAGACGGCCTGGGTCGGTATGAGGTGGGTCTGGCCGAGGCTCCGCCCGCCCCGCCGTCCAAGCCGATCGCCGTGGGCGACGAGATCAAGGGCGAGCTAGGTTCGGACAGCGCCACCAACGACAACGGCCAGCGCGCCGAGACCTATCGCTTCACCGGCACGAACGGCCAGCGCGTCGCCATCGAGATGAAGTCCAGCGACTTCGACGCCTATCTGACCCTGCGTCGCGCGTCGGACGATTCCATGCTGGCCGAGGATGACGACGGGGCCGGATCGGGCACCGATTCCCGTATCGCCCGCACCCTGGACGCCGATGGCGACTATATCATCGAGGCGCGCGGCTTCAGCGACGAGGCCGAAGGCGACTATACGCTGAAGCTGACCGAAACCGCTCCGCCGCCTCCGCCTACGGCGGCGACTTTCGGAGAGAAGGTCGAGGGCGAGATCACGGACGAGGACCCCCAAGGCGACGACGGCAAACGCTATGACGCCTATGTCTTCACCGGGACGGAGGGACAGCGCGTCCAGGCGATCCTGCGCTCGGGCGATTTCGACGCCTATCTGGAGATCGGCGAGGCTGGCGATACTTTCGAGGCTCTGGCCAGCGACGACGACGGCCTGGCGGAAGGCACGGATTCGCGCCTGAACTTCACACTGCCGTCGGCCGGCGATTATGTGGTGCGGGCCTCGCCGCTGAGCGCGGACGGCAAGGGGCTGTATTCACTCGAACTGCTGGATCGCGGGCCTGAACCCAAGCCGGGCAGTCTTCTAGTTGGCGGGACCGTGCGCGGAACCCTGTCCAACAGTGCGGCTCTGAGCGACGAAGGCGCCTATTTCGACGCCTATCGGTTCCAGGCCAAGAAGGACGAAAAGCTGCGGATCACTATGGTCTCGAACGCTTTCGATTCGTTCATCGACCTGGGCCGGCTTGATGACGACGGCGACTTCACCAGCCTGGCCACCGACGACGATGGTCTGTCGGACGCCCACGCAAAGCTGGATTGGACCGCGCCGGACGACGGCTGGTATCTGGTGCGCGCCCGCGCCTATGGGCCCAACCAGACCGGCGCCTATGCCCTGACGGTCGAGCGCCAGCCGGCTGGCGCTTCGACCGCCGCCCACAATGAGGCGCCTGTCGTCGTCGTAGCGCCGAAATAGGGCGGTGACCGACACCGCTCCGCCGAACCGCAAGGACCAGCACCTGGACGTGGTGCTGGCCGGTCGCGGGCGGCATGCGCGCGACGCCGGCTTCGACCGGGTGCATTTCGTCCATGAGGCCTTGCCCGACCTCGATCACGACAAGATCGATCTCGGCGCCGACTTCCTGGGGCGGCGGCTGAAGTCGCCGTTGCTGATCAGCGCCATGACCGGCGGCCCGACGCGGGCCGAGGCGATCAATGCGCGCCTGGCCGAGGCGGCCCAGCATCTGGGCATCGCCTTGGCAGTTGGCTCCCAGCGCGCCGCGGTCGAGGGTGGAGCGGCAGGCGGCCTGGACCGGACGCTGCGTCGTCGGGCGCCTGACACCTTCATCCTGTCCAACATCGGGGCCGCCCAGCTGACGCGCGGCTTCGGCCTGGACGAGGCTCGGCGGGCGGTCGAGATGATCGACGCCGACGCCCTGGTCGTTCACCTCAACCCGTTGCAGGAGGCGTGTCAGCCTGAGGGCGACCGCGACTGGTGGGGCGTCGGGGCGGCGCTGGAGGCTCTGGTCCTTAAGCTGGAGGTTCCGGTCGTCGTCAAGGAGACCGGCGCGGGCCTGTCTGGACGCACGGCGCGGCGGCTGGTGGACATGGGCGTGGCCGCCGTGGACGTCGCAGGCGCCGGCGGCTCCAACTGGGGACTGGTCGAGGGCGAGCGCGCCGTCGATCCGGCGGAAAAGGCCCATGCCGCCGTCTTCTCCGACTGGGGCACGCCCACGGCCCATGCGCTGGTGGACGTCAGGCGCGCCTGCCCGGAGGCCGCCATCATCGGATCGGGCGGTGTTCGCAACGGGCTGGACGTCGCCAAGGCGATTCGTCTCGGTGCCGACGTGGCGGGGCAGGCGGCGGGGGTGCTGGCGGCGGCGACCATCTCGACTGATGCCGTCGTGGATCACTTTCAACTGGTCATCCGACAACTGAGAACCGTCTGTTTCTGCACCAACTCCGCCAATCTGGCGGCCCTGAGACGGGCGCCGCTGCATCCCTTCGATTGATCTGCGCGGTTGCCAATCCATTGGCGCCGTGTGTAGAGGACCGCCTCCTGTTGGGGAGTAGCTTCCGGCTTCAGCGTCGGGATCGTGTCAACATACTCGCGTTTCGACGCGTGGCGCGATCAGCGGACCATCACCGCCTAGCGAGACCAGCGCGTTCCACCGCCGCACCGGCCGGAGTGGAACCGCTGTCTTGCGTCCGGTCGAGTGCAGTCCATGACCCCAGGAACAATCGCCATCCTGTCCCTCAGCATGTCCACGGACGCCTTTGCGGCCGCCGTCGGACGCGGGGCCTCGCATCGACCGGCCGTCAAGGACGCCATCAAGGCCGGTCTGGTCTTCGGCGTCATCGAGGCGATCACGCCTCTGATCGGCTGGGGACTGGGCATTATTGCCGCAGGCCTGGTCGAGAAGGTGGACCACTGGATCGCGTTCACGCTTCTGCTGATCGTCGGCGGCAAGATGATCTGGGAAGGCGCCAAGCCGCGCGATGCGCAAGACGACGCTGCGCCGCGCCGGTCCGGCCCTTGGGCCCTCATCGCCACCGCCGTCGGCACCAGCATCGACGCGGCGGCCGTCGGCGTGGGTCTGGCCTTCATCGGCGTGAACATCTGGGTGATCGCCGCCTCAATCGGCTTCACCACCTTCGTCCTGACGACCATCGGCATGCTGATCGGCAAGGCTGTGGGAACCCGTTTCGGCAAGACCGCGGAGATCATCGGCGGCGTCGCCCTGATCGGCTTGGGCACGACGATCCTGCTGGAGCACCTGGGTATTCTCGGCGGCTAAGCCGTCAGGCCGAGGGCAGAAGGTCCGCGGCGAAGGCCCGATAGCGACCGGCGCGCACGCCGTCTGTCGCGCGAGCGATGTCGGGTGCGAAATAGTGGTCGCTGGTATAGGGGGCGGCTGCCTCTCGCACGATGGCGAAAACCTGTTCCAGGGCGGGGGAGCTGGTCAGCGGGCGATGGAATTCCAGACCCTGCGCCGCCGCCAGAAGTTCGATGCCGACGACCGTCGCCGCGTTCTCGGCCATGTCCAGCAGGCGGCGCGCGCCGTGGGTGGCCATGGAGACGTGGTCTTCCTGATTGGCGCTGGTGGGCACCGTGTCCACGCTGCAAGGATGGGCGACCATCCGGTTCTCGGCGATCAGCGCGGCGGCGGTCACCTGAGCGATCATGAAGCCCGAGTTCAGGCCGCTTTCCTTGACCAGGAAGGCCGGCAGTTCGCTCATCTTCGGGTCGACCAGGATCGATGTGCGGCGTTCCGAGATATTGCCGATCTCGCACAGGGCCATGGCGACCTGATCGGCTGCAAAAGCAACGGGTTCGGCATGGAAGTTGCCACCCGAGATGACGTCGCCGTCTTCGATGAAGACCAGAGGATTGTCGGTCACGGCGTTGGCCTCGCGCTCCAGTGTGGCGGCGGCAGTGTTCAGCACATCCAGAATTGCGCCCATGACTTGGGGTTGGCAGCGCAGAGAATAGGGGTCCTGCACCTTGGCGCAGTCGTCGCGGTGGCTGTCGCGGATGGCTGAGCCGATCATCAGGTCGCGAAGGCGGCCGGCGACGGCGATCTGACCCGGTTGGCCACGCAGGGCATGGATGCGCGGATCGAACGGGGCGTCGGAACCTTTCAGCGCATCGACCGACAAGGCCCCGGCCGCGATCCCGGCGGCGAAGACCGCCTCGGCCGCGAATAGACCCGCCAGCGCCAGCGCCGTCGAACACTGCGTGCCGTTCAACAAAGCCAGGCCTTCCTTGGGGCCGAGCGTCAGGGGCGTCAGGCCGATCTTGGCCAGGGCCGCTTCGGCCTCCAGCGTCTCGCCGTTCAGCCGCGCCTCGCCCACGCCGATCAGGACGCAGGACATATGGGCCAGCGGGGCCAGGTCGCCCGAGGCGCCGACCGATCCCTTGGACGGGATGCAGGGCAGGACGTCTGCGTTGACGAGAGCGATCAGCGCCTCCAGCGTCTCTCGACGGATGCCCGACGCGCCGCGCGACAGGCTAGCGATCTTCAGCACCATCAACAGGCGCGTCACCGCGTCGGGCAGCAGCGGCCCGACGCCGCAGGCATGGCTGAGCACCAGATTGCGCTGCAGCGTCTCCAGATCACCCGGCGCGATGGAGGTATTGGCCAGCAGGCCAAAGCCGGTATTGACGCCATAGACGGTGCGGCCCTGGGCCACGATGTCGGCGATCACGGCCGCGCCCCGGTCCACGTCGGTCCAGGCGGTCGGCGCTAGTTCGACCGTGACAGGGCCGTCGAGGACCGCGCGCAACTGGGCGAGGGTGAGGGGGGATTGGCCGAGGGTGAGGGTCATGTCTGCTTCTTTTTCTGTCTGCGGCTCAGCCGGGCCGCCGTGAGATCCACAGGCCGAACAGCGCCGCGATCGGGAACATCAGCACCCCATAGACCGCCGCCGGCAGCGACATTTCCGGCTGCTGCAACACGCCCTGGGCAATGACGATGGCGAGGGTGGCGTTGTGGATGCCGACCTCGAAGGCGCTGGCCACCGCTTGGCTTTTCTCGATCTTCAGCAGGCGCGGAACCACGTAGCCGACCGTCAGGCTGAGGACACAGAAGGCGATGGCGATCCCGCCGAGCAGCAGGACGTTGGCCGCCAGCAGATCAAAGCTGCTGGCCGCCGCTCCCACGATCACCAGGACAAGGATCGCCACCGAGGCGATACGGACGGGCTTGTCCATCGCGCTGGCGAAGCCCGGCTTCAGCGCCCGCACGGTCATGCCCAGCGCCACCGGCACGAGAACGATCAGGAACACCTCCAGCGTCTTGCGGAACTGCAGGCCAACGCTGAGGTCGCCGGGCTGGAACCAGGCGATGGCCAGGTTGGTGATGACCGGCAAAGTCACGACGGCGATCACCGAATTGATCGCCGTCAGCGAGATGTTCAAAGCCACGTCGCCTCGAAACAGGTGGCTGTATAGGTTGGCCGTCGTGCCGCCGGGCGAGGCCGCCAGCAGCAACATTCCGACCGCCAGGATCGGCGGCAGGCGGAACAGAAGCACCAGGGCGAAACAGATGGCCGGCAGCACCAGCAACTGACAGCCCAGGGCGACGGCGGCAGCCCTGGGCTGTTTGGCCACGCGCACGAAGTCGGCGGGCGTCAGATCCAGCCCGAGGCCGAACATGATGATCCCCAGGGCCAGAGGCAGGGCGACGGCGGCGAATTCCATGCGGCTTTCCTCGAAGGCGGGGGCGTGCTGTTGATCAGCCCTGAAACACTGGATCAGGCAAGGCTGGGAAGGTTCAGTTCGTGCTCACGAGCGGCGGCTTTGGCGATGTCGTATCCGGCGTCTGCGTGGCGCATGACGCCGGTGGCCGGGTCGTTCCACAGCACCCGCTCCAGCCGTCTGGCGGCCTCCGGCGTGCCGTCGGCGACGATGACGACGCCCGAATGCTGGGAATAGCCCATTCCGACCCCACCGCCGTGGTGCAGCGACACCCAGCTTGCGCCCGAGGCCGTGTTCAGCAGGGCGTTCAACAGGGGCCAGTCTGACACCGCGTCCGAGCCGTCCATCATGGCCTCGGTCTCGCGGTTTGGGCTGGCGACCGATCCGCTGTCCAGATGATCGCGGCCGATGACTATAGGCCCCGACAGTTCGCCCGAGGCCACCATCTCGTTGAACATCAGTCCTGCGCGGTGGCGATCACCCAATCCGATCCAGCAGATACGGGCCGGAAGTCCCTGGAATGCAATGCGCTCGCTCGCCATATCTAGCCAGCGGTGCAGGCCTGCGTTGTCGGGGAACAGCCGCTTTATGGCCGCGTCGGTCTTTCGGATATCATCTGGATCGCCGGTCAGGGCGGCCCAGCGGAAAGGTCCGACCCCGCGGCAGAACAGCGGACGGATATAGGCGGGCACGAAGCCGGGAAAATCGAAGGCGTTGGTCACGCCCGCGTCGAATGCGACCTGGCGGATGTTGTTGCCATAGTCGGTCGTCGGCACGCCCATCGCCTGGAAGGCCAGCATCGCCTTGACGTGTTCGACGATGGAGGTGCGCGCGGCGGCGGCGACGCTGTCAGGATCGCTGACGCGTTTGTCTTCCCATTCGGCGACGGTCCAGCCGGAGGGCAGATAGCCATTGATCAGATCGTGGGCGCTGGTCTGGTCGGTGACCAGGTCGGGAAGGACGCCGCGTCTGACCATCTCAGGTAACACATCCGCAGCATTGCCCAACAGGCCGACAGATATAGGGTTTTCTGTTCGCCCGGCGTCTTCGATCAGAGCCAGCGCCTCGTTCAGCGTCTCGGCCATGACGTCGAGGTAGCGGGTCTTCAGCCGCATCTCGATCCGGCTGCGCTGGCATTCGATGGCGAGGCAGGAGGCGCCGGCCATGGTCGCCGCGAGCGTCTGGGCGCCGCCCATGCCGCCCAGGCCCGCCGTCAGGATCCATTTGCCCGACCAGTCGCCGCCATAGTGCTGGCGGCCGGCCTCCATGAAGGTCTCATAGGTGCCTTGGACGATGCCTTGGGTGCCGATGTAGATCCACGACCCGGCCGTCATCTGGCCGTACATCATCAGGCCCTTGCGATCGAGTTCGTTGAAATGCTCCCAGGTCGCCCATTTGGGCACCAGGTTGGAGTTGGCGATCAGGACGCGCGGAGCGTCGGCGTGGGTGCGGAAGACGCCGACAGGCTTGCCCGACTGAACCAGCAGGGTCTCGTCGGCCTCAAGCGCTTGCAAGGTTTCAACGATCTTGTCGAACGCCACCCAGTCACGCGCCGCCTTGCCGATGCCGCCATAGACGACCAGGTCCTGAGGCCGCTCGGCCACTTCTGGGTCGAGGTTGTTCATCAGCATGCGCATGGCGGCTTCGGCCGCCCACGTCTTGGCGGTCTTGTCCGGCCCGCGCGGGCTGCGAACGATCCGGGCGTTGGGCGTGTTCATCTTTGGCTCTCCGCGAAGTCGATGCAGGCGGTCAGGACGCGGTGCAGATGCCTCCGCATCGGCTCGGCGCGTTCGGGTTCGTAGGCGCTAGGCCAGTTGTCCGGCGACACGGGGCCTGATGGATCGAGGATGTAGCCCCGGTCCGCCAGTTCCATCTGGATGGCGTGGACGCCGGTCTCGGGCCGGCCATAGTGGCGCGTGGTCCAGCCGCCCTTGAAGCGGCCGTTGACGACCAGGCTGGCGCCACTGACGGCGCAGGCGGCCTCCACGGCCTGGGTCAGGTCTCCGGCGCAGGTCACGCCGTCGTTGTCGCCGATGTTGAACTGAGGCAGTTCGCCCTCGAACAGGCGCGGCACGACGGACCGGATGGAATGGGCGTCGTAGAGGACGACCGGGCCGTAGCTGCGCAGCCGGTCCAACTGGGATTGCAGGGCGGCATGATAGGGATCGAACCATGTCGCGCGTCGCTCGGCGATCTCGGCCGCATCGGGCTCCTGGCCCGCCCGATACAGCGGCTCGCCGTCGAAGGTCTCGGTCGGGCACAGGCCGGTCGTCGTCATCCCGGGATAGAGGGAGACGCCCGACGGATCGCGGTTCACGTCGATGACGCTGCGGGACACGCCGGTGCGTACCAAGGTCGCGCCCATGTCGATGGCGAAGTCGTACAGCCGATCCACCCACCAGTCCGCGTCCTTGCGGGCCAGCCAAGGCGAGGTCATCCGCGCCTCGATGGCGGCCGGAATGTCGGTCCCCGTGTGCGGCAGGCCAATCACCAAGGGCGCCGAACCCTCATGCACGGTCAGCCAGTCCTGCATCCGTTCAGCCTCCCTCGCCAAATCGATCCATCGTGGTATGTCTAGACATATTGATCGCAACGACACGGACCTGTCCAGTGACCCTTCAGCCGCAGCCTGTGGATCGCACCCTCTGGTTCGAGGCGGCCCTGTTGCCGGACGGCTGGGCGCAGGGTGTCCGGATCGGCGTGGCGGATGGGCGGATCGTCAGTCTCGAAGCGGGCGTTGCGCGAACAGCGGCAGATCAGGGCGGGGACGTCGCCCTGCCAGGTGTCGCCAATGTCCACAGCCATGCCTTTCAGCGGGCCATGGCCGGTCTGACCGAGGCGCGGGGGCCGTCAGACGACGACTTCTGGACATGGCGCGAACTGATGTACCGCTTCCTCGACCGAGGCGGGCCAGAAGAGATCGAGGCCATCACCGCCCTGGCCTTCATGGAAATGCTGGAAGGCGGCTTCACCCGCGCCGCCGAGTTCCACTATCTGCATAACGACCCATCGGGCGCCGCCTATGCCGATCGGGCCGAGATCGCCGCACGTATCGTGGCGGCGGCGAAGGCGACGGGGATCGCCCTAACGATGCTGCCGGTCTTCTACGCCCATGCCGGGTTCGGCGGGCAGCCGCCGTCGCATGGACAGCGACGCTTCATCAACGATCTGGACGGTTTCGCCGATCTGGTCGCGCGATGCCGCGCCCTGACCGCCGAGCTGCCTGACGCCGTGGTCGGCGTGGCCCCGCACAGCCTGCGCGCCGTCAGCCCGGACGAACTGGCCGCTATGCCCGCGCTGGCGGGCGACGGACCGATCCATATCCATGTCGCCGAACAGACCAAGGAGGTGGCGGACTGCCTAGCCTGGTCGGGGGCGAGGCCGGTCGAATGGCTGCTGGCCAATGCGCCGGTCGATCCGCGCTGGTGCCTGATCCACTCGACCCATGTGACCCAGACCGAATGGCGCGGCGTGGTTGAACGCGGCGCAGTCGTCGGCCTGTGCCCCATAACCGAGGCCAACCTGGGCGACGGCGTCTTCCCAGCCGCCGAGTTCACCCGCGCAGGGGGACGGTTCGGCGTGGGCACGGATTCCAATGTCCAGATCGGCGTCGCCGAAGAGTTGCGGATGCTGGAATACAGTCAGCGTCTGGCGCTGCGCGGACGCTCGGTCATGGCGGACCCTCAACGCTCGACGGGCCGAGCCTTGTTCGAGCGCGCATTGGCGGGCGGCGCCCAGGCGACGGGCGCTGCGTCGGCTCTGAGCGTCGGGGCGCCGGCGGACATCGTGTCGTTGGATACGAGGGGGCTGGCCTTCGCCGGACGGTCGGGCGATGCGTTGCTCGACAGCTGGATCTTCGGCGCGCCGACGGGCTCGATTTCGTCGGTCTGGCGTGCGGGGCGCGAGGTCGTGAAGAACGGCCGCCATATCGCGCGGGACGTTATCGAGGCGCGCTATCGCCAGGCGCTGGCGACGGTGCTGGGGTGAGCCTGCATCGCCGCATCTACGCCGATCTGGAGGGGCGGATCCTGTCCGGCGACCTGTCGCCCGGCGATCGGATTCCGTTCGAGCATGAGCTGACCGACCGCTACGGCTGTTCGCGCATGACGGTGTCCAAAGCCATTTCCGAACTGGCGGGGCGGGGGCTGGTCACGCGCCGTCGCCGCGCTGGCACCTTCGTCGCCCAGCCTAAAGCGCATGCCGCCGTTCTCGCCATTCCCGACCTTAGGGCCGAGGTGATCGAGCGAGGACAGGTTTACGGCTATGTCCTGCTGGTACGGATCGAGCGCGAGCCGGAGGGCACGGACGAGATCGAACTGGCGTCGAGCGGCCGTCTGCTGGACCTGACCTGTCTGCACAGCGCCGACGGCGCACCGCTGGCGCTGGAGCATCGGTTGATTGCACTGGGGGCTGCGCCCCAAGCCATAGACGTGGATTTTCAGACGGTTCCGCCGGGAAGCTGGCTGCTGGACTCCGCACCCTGGACTGAGGCGGAGAACCGCATCTCGGCCGTCGCGGCCGACGCCCGCGCCTCGCGCCTGTTGCAACTCAAGCCCGGCGCCGCCTGCCTGTGCGTCGAGCGGCGGACGTGGCGGGACGGGCAGGGGGTAACGCGGGTCTGGCAGACCTTCCCCGGCGAGCGCTACGATCTGGTGGCGCGTTTCTCGTCAGCCCACTCACCCGTTCTGGCCAAGGAGCCGCGCCGATGAAGGCCGACCGTCTGCTGATCGATTGCCACGTCGCCACCATGGTCGAGGGGACTGTCCCCTATGGCGCCATCCAGGATGCGGCCGTGGTCGTCTCCGATGGCCGCATCGCCTGGGTGGGGCCTCGCGCTGATCTGCCGTCCTTGGATGCGGCCGAAACCGAGCGGCTGGACGGGCGCTGGGTCACGCCAGGCCTGATCGACTGCCATACGCACCTTGTGTTCGGCGGCGACCGGTCGGCCGAGTTCGAACAGCGGCTGGGCGGGGCGACCTACGAAGAGATCGCGCGCGCCGGCGGCGGCATCGTCTCGTCGGTCAAGGCCACGCGGGCGGCGTCGGAAGATGAGCTATTCGCCTCGGCCATGACGCAGTTGGCGGGGCTGAAAGATACTGGCGTCACGACCGTCGAGATCAAGTCCGGCTATGGGCTGGATCGCGAGACGGAGCTGAAGATGCTGCGTGTCGCTCGCCGGATCGGACGCGAAGGCGGGGTGCGTGTCCGCACCAGCTATCTTGGCCTGCATGCCGTGCCGCCCGAATATCGCGACGACCGCGCCGCATATGTCGATCTGGCCATCGACGACATCCTGCCTGCCGCCCATGCCGAAGGCCTGGTCGATGCGGTCGACGCCTATTGCGAGCCCATCGCCTTTTCGACTGACGAGGTGTCGCGCCTGTTCGACAAGGCGCGCGCGCTGGGCCTTCCGGTCAAGCTGCACGCCGACCAGTTGTCGAACGGCGGCGGCGCGGCCCTGGCGGCGCGCTATCAGGCCCTGTCCGCCGACCACATCGAACACGCGACCGAAGAGGGCGTCGTCGCCATGGCCGCCGCTGGCGTCGTCTCCGTCCTTCTGCCGGGCGCCTATCTGATGCTGCGCGAGACCCAGGCGCCGCCCGTCGATCTGCTACGCCGCCACGGCGTACGCATGGCCGTCGCCACCGACTGCAACCCCGGAACCTCGCCCGTGGCCTCCATGACCGCCGCCCTGAACCTCGCCTGCGTCCAGTTTCGCCTGACGCCGGAAGAGGCTCTGGCTGGCGCGACGCGAGAGGCGGCGCGAGCGCTGGGGATGCTGGACGAGATCGGCACAATCGAAACGGGCAAGGCGGCGGACCTTGCAATCTGGGACATCACTCGACCGGCGGAGCTTTGTTACTGGCTGGGCAAGCCTTTATGCGCGGCGAGTTATTGGGAAGGTATACGCCTATAGATTGCGTTCTGAGACAGAATAACCTTAGATTGTTCCCATGCAGGGCAAACAATCAGACGATGTCGAGGCCTTCATCGCCCACTGGTCGAGCGTTCCGATCAGCGAAAGGGCGCACTACCAGACCTTCATCATCCAATTGTGCCGCCTGATCGGAGCGCCGGCTCGGGATGATGAACGGACCGGCGACCTGGACTACTGCTTCGAAAGGCCGGTTCGGTTTCGGCATGACGACGGGTCCAGCCAGTCTGGCTACATCGACTGCGCCAAGCGCGATTGTTTCGTGCTGGAGGCGAAACAGTCGCAGAAGAGGCGCGAGGGCGGGCCGTTCGATCCGGTCGTTCAACTGGCGCTGTTTACGCGCTCCGTGGCCAAATCACGTGCGCCGTCGCAAGAGGCCCTGGATCGGCTGATGCGTACAGCCAAGCGCCAGGCCGAGAACTACGCCAAGGCGCTGGATGAATGGCCGCCGTTTCTGGTGATCGTGGACGTCGGGCGATCGATCGAGCTTTGGTCCGACTTCGCGCGTCAGGGCAAGATCTACGCGCCGTTCCCCGATCGCGCAGGTTATCGGATCACGCTGGATCAGCTTCGCTCGCCCGAGGTGAGGGATCGCCTGCGCCGGGTCTGGACCGAGCCCATGTCGCTGGACCCGGCCGCCAGGGCGGCCGAGGTGACCACGGCCATCGCGTCACGTCTGGCCTGGCTGGTGAGATCCATCAACAACCGGCGGCAGGTCGGGCTGGACCGAGTGGACGCTTCGGCTCAGGCTGAAAAGACGGCGCTGTTCGTCATGCAATGCATCTTCGCCATGTTCGCCGACAGCGTCAGACTAATCGATGACCGAGGATTCCTGAGGCTGCTGGAAAGCTATCGCTCCAAGGCTGACCGGTTTCACGATGGCGCGCGGATATTTTTCAGGACAATGGATGAAGGCGGCCACTGCCTGGCGACGCAGGAACGTATCCGGCGGTTCAATGGCGGACTCTACCACCGCGTGGACCCCATTCCGATCACCGAGGATGAGTTGTCGGCGCTAACTGCGGCGGCACGATGCGATTGGGCCAATGTCGAACCGGCGATCTTCGGCGCCCTGCTGGAGCAGGCGCTTGATCCAGCGGAACGCGCTGAACTGGGCGCCCACTACACGCCGCGCGCCTTTGTCGAGCGCCTGATCGAGCCGACGATCATGGAGCCGTTGCGCGCAGATTGGGAGGCGGTCGAAGCCCAGGCCATCGGCCTGTATTTGAACGGTGATCCCTTGGGAGCGCGTCGTCTGATCCGTGGCTTCCACGAACAACTGTGCAAGGTGCGGGTGCTGGATCCCGCCTGCGGCACTGGCAACTTCCTCTATGTCGCCATGCGAATGATGAAGGAATTGGAAGAGGAGATCGTCAGCACCTTGGGTGAAATGGGCGAGCACCAGGGCCTTCTGGCCCTAGAAGGCCATGTGGTCAGTCCAGAGCAGTTTTATGGGCTGGAGAAGAACGCCAACGCCGCCTGGATCGCTGAGATGGTCATGTGGATCGGCCATCTCCAGTGGCATTTTCGCGTGTCCGGCGACGCCATGCCCAGCGAGCCGATCCTGAAGGACTTTCGCACGATAAAGCGGGCTGACGCGCTGCTCGAGTGTGCGCGCATCGAAATCGTTCGCGACGGCGCCGTTCACCGCCGCGCTCCGGATGGAGACCACAGAGGACGGCTGTTGTTCGAGCGAGAGACAGACCGGGAGACCCTCCGTTACGTCGATCCGCGTTCGAAGCCTTGGCCTTCTGTCCATTTTATCGTCGGTAATCCGCCCTTTATTGGCGGCAAGGATCTGAGGCGGGAACTTGGCGACGGCTATGTTGATGCCCTGGCGACCATCAGGAACGGCCGGTTTCTGTCTGCAGATTTCGTCACCGCCTGGTGGGACCGGGCGGCTGAAATCTTGACCCAGCCCGGATCGACCCTGCGACGCTTCGGCTTCATCACGACCAATTCGATCACCCAGACCTTCTCGCGTCGGGTGCTGGAGCATCACTTGGATGATGGACCACCGATCCGGCTGGTCTTTGCGATCCCGGATCATCCTTGGGTCAGGGGTGTGGGATGTGCGGACGTGCGTATCGCCATGTCCGTCGTAGAGAGGGGCGAACCGGACGGGCAGGGGCGTTGGCTGAAGGTCCGTGATGCGCAGGCGCTGACGTTCGAGGAGAGGCATGGCGACATCGGCGCCGATCTGATGCTGGACAGCCGGCTGACGCGGGTCGGGGCGTTGAAGGCCAATGCGGTGCTGGCCTATCGCGGCGTGCAGTTGATGGGGGCGGGCTTTCAGGTCTCGCCGGCGAGGGCGAAGGCGCTGTTGTCGGGATCGGATCGGCAGGCGCCATCCCCGGTTCGAGACTATCGGAATGGAAGAGATTTGGCGGACCGACCGCGGGGCGTTCAGGTCATAGACTTCTTCGGTTGGGATGAAGGCGAAGCGCGGCGTCGCCATCCGCTATTGTATCAGCATCTGCTGGAGACGGTGAAGCCGGATCGGGACCGCAACAACAGGGCCGCCTATCGCGACAACTGGTGGATATTCGGAGAGCCGCGTCGCGATCTCAGGGCCGCGCTGGAGGGGCTGGACCGCTACATTGTCACCGTCGAGACGGCCAAACATCGCTGGTTCCGCTTCGTGGATGCTTTGACCCTGCCGGACAACAAGCTGGTGGTGATCGCCAGCGATGATCCCGCCGTGCTGGGCGTGCTGTCCTCAAGGCAACATCGGGCGTGGTTCGCCGCCAACGCAGGGAGGATTGGCGAATACGAGCGCGAGGCCGTCTATGTGAAGGGGGCCTGTTTCGACGCATTTCCGTTCCCCGATCTGAAGGGCGACTTGGCGGCCGAGATCGGCGTGCGGGCCGAGGAACTGGATAGGCTGCGGTCCGATGTTCTGGGGCGCCACGCCGCCTTGACCATGACTGGATTGTACAACGCCAGGGCGCGGATGGGCGGCGATCTACTGACGGAGGCGGAACGAGTCGTACATGAGACCGGATGCGTGGGCGTGCTTGACCACCTGCACCAACGGCTCGATGGCCTAGTCGCCCACGCCTACGGCTGGCCCGACGACCTGACGGACGGCCAGATCGTTGATCGCCTCATCGTCCTGAATCAGGCGCGTGCAGAGCAGGAGACGCGGGGCGATATCCGGTTCCTGCGCGCAGGCTACCAAGCTGGAAAGGTCAGGCAGGGCGGCGGGGTGAAACCTGTTCAACCCAGTCTGCCGACGTCGCGCGAGAAGATGTTCCTGCCGGAGGAACCAGGCGCTCTTGCCTCAAGCTTGCTGTCCATCTTGCGCAAGGCTGGTGTGCCGATGCCGCCTGCAGCCTTGGTCGCCGAGTTTGAGGGCAGCCGGCCCCGGGCACGCCGAATGATCGACCATACGCTGGCGGTGCTGGCTGTCGCGGGCTCTGTTCAACGCACCGACGTCGGCTGGTTCGCGCCGCGGCGTATGCCGAGCTAAGGGCTCAGGTCTGGGCGACGCCCATGGCCTTCATCAGGGCGTCGCGGATGGCGGCTTCGGTGAAGGGCTTCTGGATGGTGGCTTGGCCGCGCCATTCTTCGGGCAGGCCGCCTTCGCCGTAGCCGGTGGAAAAGACGAAGGGCACGCCGCGCGCCTTGAGGATTTCGGCGACGGGGAAGACCTGGCGGCCGGCGACGTTGACGTCCAGCAGGGCGGCGTCAAGGTCGGCTGTGTCGCGGGCCAGGGTCTCGCCGTCGTCGATGTTGGACGCCGGACCGACCGGAATGCATTCCATGTCTTCCAGGATCGTCTCAAGGAGCATGGCGACGAGGGATTCATCCTCGACGATCAGGACACGGCGGCCGGTCAGGGGTTGGGTCATTGTGCGGCCGTCCTGTCGAGCGGAACCGTCAGTTCCGCGATCAATCCATCGGGGGCGTAGACCAGATCGATCTCGCCCGCCAGATCATGGCGAATGTTTCGTTCAATCAAGCGGCTACCGAAACCTCTTCTGTCCGGCGCCGTAACTTTCGGTCCGCCCATTTCGCGCCAGCTGAGCTGGAGCTTGCGGGCTCTCTGATCGGCAAGAGACCAGTCGATCAGGATGCGGCCTTCCGGCGTGTGGAGCGCGCCGTATTTGGCGGCGTTGGTGGCCAGTTCGTGGAATATCATACCCAGCGACAGCACGATGGCGGGTTCCAGCGATACCGGTGGACCGTTCAGACTGATGCGGGTGTGGCCATAGGCCTCGGTCTCGTGCTCCAGGATGGCGCGCAGGTCGGCGCCTTCCCAATGGCTCTGCGTCAACAGATTGTGGGTGTGGGACAGGGCCATGATCCGGGACTGGAAGGTCTCGGCGAAGCCTGCGGGATCGGTGTTGGAACGGGCTGTCTGGATGGCGATCGACTGGACCGTGGCCAGGGTGTTTTTCACCCGGTGGTTCAGTTCGTCGATCATCAGCTTCTGGCGCTGGGCCGCCAGAACGTTCTCGGTGATCTCGTGACCCTGGACGAAGATGCCGACGACCGCGCCTGCGTCGTCACGGATCGGCTGATAGATGAAGTTGAGATAGACGGTTTCCAAGGGGCCGTCGGGCGTGCGCTGCAACTGGGCCACGCTTTCGCGGCCTTCGTAGGGTTCGCCGGTGACGAAGACGCCGTCCAGAAACTCGTAGAAGCCTTGGCCCACAAGTTCCGGCAAGGCCTCACGCACGGGCTTGCCGGCGATGTCGCGGTGGCCGATCAACTGACCATAGGCGTCATTGTGCATCTGGAACCGGTGGTCCGGGCCGGACAGGATGGCGACGAAGCCCGGCGCTTGCATGAACATCTCGACCAGGCGATTGCGCTCGGTCTCAAGGCGGCGATTGTCTTCTTGGACCGACTGAGCGCGGCGCAGGACCGAACCGCCGACGATGGCGTCGAGGGCGGTGGTCGGCTCGTCCGGCTGAATTGCGGGGGAGAGGTCGGTGACGTCCGTTGTGTGCTGGAGCAGCAGCACTACCTCGCCGGCGTCGTTCAGGATCGGGGTGTGGGTAGCGCTCCAGATTCTTTCCACAAAGACCTCGCTGCCGTCCGGCCGGGTCTGGGGCACAGAATAGCGCACGACGGCGAGGTGATCGCGTTGGCGAGTGTCGCGTGCCTTTTCCAGCGAGGCGCGGACTTGGCGCACATTGTCCGGCGCCTCGGATCCTGGGCCTGAATCAAAGGCGGCGAACAGCGGCTGGCCCATCACTTCGCTGCGCCTGGCGCCTGTGACGTCCCTGTAGGCTTGGTTGACCTCTACAATGCGGAAATCAGGCGTGAGCAGCACATAGGGATTGGGCGAGGCCTCGAAGGCGGCGCCCAGATCGACGGTCAGGTCGTTTGATTTCGTCGTGTCGTTCAACGCCTACCCCGTCCAGCTTGACGATAACGCACGATCTTGAAATCGGTTCTACCGCGAGATGTCGCGAACTGTGATCGCAAGGTCATTGGCCTGACCGCAGGATTTGCTAATCAGCGAGGATGACAATCGCCGGCGTCTTCGCCACCCTCTCGCTCATGATGGCTCCCGCAGCTGACCAGCCCACCGTCCGCATTCAGCAGGGCGTCCTGATCGGACGCGCCGATGCCGACGTGGCCGCGTTCAAAAATATACCCTACGCCGCGCCGCCGACGGCCGAGCGACGCTGGCGGCCGCCGGGCGCCGCGCCGACCTGGCAGGGACAGAGGGATGCCAGCGCCTATGGCCCCCTGTGCATCCAGGCGCCGCCCAGCGGCGATCCCGGCGTCGGGCCCTTGCCCATGAGCGAGGACTGCCTGAACCTGAACGTCTGGCGGCCGGTGGGTACGCGCCAGCCGGCGCCGGTCATGGTGTGGATCCATGGCGGCGGGCTGGTGAACGGGTCGGGGACGGCTCCGTTGTATGACGGCACGACCCTGGCCAAGCGCGGCGTCGTCGTGGTGACGCTGAACTATCGGCTGGGGCGGCTGGGATTCTTCGACCACCCGGCGCTGGCGGCCGAGCGGCCTGCAGGCGAGGCGGCGGGCAACTATGGCCTGATGGATGTGACGGCGGCGCTGAAATGGGTGCGCGCCAATATCGCGGACTTCGGCGGCGATCCCGAGAACGTCACGATCTTCGGCGAGTCGGCGGGCGGCGCCATCGTGACGCGGCTGATGATCTCGCCGCCAGCACGGGGCCTGTTCGACCGGGCCGTGGTGCAGTCGGGCCTGGGACGAGAGTTGCAGACCCCGCTGGACAAGAAGGGGCCGCACGGCGCCCCCTCGGCGCGTGAGCGGGGCGAGGTCTGGTCATTCGGCGCGGGCCTGAGGACCGCCGCCGATCTGCGCGCCGCACCGGCCGACATGTTTCTGACGCCGCCGCCGGTGTTCGCCAACGGCGACCTGACCCTGATCGACGGGCGGATCGTGCCGTCCACGGTCGAGACGGCGTTCAAAGCGGGGCGGCAGGCGCCGGTTCCCCTGATCATCGGCACGAACAGCGCCGAGTTCTGGTGGATGCGGCCCACGGACCGCAACGGCTATGGCCAGATCGACGACGATATGACCTGGCTGGAGCGGGCCGACGCGGTCCAGGCCTATGGCGGTCTGGACGCGTTCGACAAGCTGGCCATCACGGACCTGGTGTTCTCGGAACCGGCGCGGATGCTGGCGCGGCTGCACAACAAGGCCGGTCATCAGGCCTGGCTCTATCGGTTCGACATCTCGTCGCCGCAGAACCCCGAGCCGCACGGCGGCGCCACTCACGCGATCGAGCGGCCGTATGTGTTCGGCACGCTGACCACCCTGCCGTATCCGGTCGAGGATCGCGATCGCAAGGCGTCGGAGGCCATGATCGGCTACTGGACCGCCTTCGCGCGCTCGGGCGATCCCAATGGCGTCGGCCGGATCGAATGGCCGCGCGCCAGGGCAGGGGATACCCGGCTGATGAACTTCGGCAATGCGGGGCCGACGGTGACGCCGGTTCCGTTCAGCGCGCGGCTGGACCTGCTGGAACGGTTCCGCGACCGGCCCCGGCCGTAAGGGTTTCAGCCGGCCGAAGTGGCGTTCGACTGCTTCTCCTTCAGGGTGACCAGTTCTTCGGCCATGGTCGGGTGGACGGCGCAGGTGGCGTCCCACTGGGCCTTGGTCAGGCCGGCCTTCACGGCGATGGCGGCCAGCTGGATCATCTCAGGGCTGTCCGGGCCGACGATGTGGACGCCGACGACGCGCTGGCTGTCGGCGTCGACCACCAGCTTCATCAGCACCCGCTCGTCCGAGCCGGTGAAGGCGTATTTCATCGGACGGAAACGGGTGACGTAGACGTCCACCCCCTTGGAGCATGACCGGCGCGCCTCGGCCTCGCTGAGGCCCACGACGCCGACGGGCGGCTGGCTGAAGACGGCAGTGGCGACGGCCTCGTAGTCGAAGTGCTGGGGATTGTCGCGATAGACCGTCTGGTGGAAGGCGACCGCCTCGCGGATGGCGACGGGCGTCAGGTTCATCCGGTCGGTCACGTCGCCGATGGCCCAGATGTTGTCGGCCGTGGTCTTCGAGTACGGATCGACCTTGATCGCACCTTCGTCGTTCATCTCGACGCCAGCGGCTTCCAGGCCCAAATCCTTGACGTGCGGAATGCGGCCGGTCGCGAACATGACCACGTCGGCTTCCAGCTTCATGCCGTTTTCCAGGTGGTTGACCAGACCGGTGGCGGTCTTTTCGATCTTCTCGTGCTGGCAGCCAAGGACGACTTTGATGCCGCGCTTCTCGATCTCGCCGGCCAGGTGCGCGCGCACGTCGTCGTCGAAGCCGCGCAGTATGTTGGGGCCGCGATAGATCAGGGTGGTCTCGACGCCGAGGCCGGCGAAAATGCCTGCGAACTCCACCGCGATATAGCCGCCGCCCGCGATCAGGATGCGCTTGGGCAGTTCGGGCAGGTGGAAGGCTTCTTCGGAAGTGATGGCGTGTTCTATGCCGGGCATGTCTTCCGGCTTCCAGGGACGGCCGCCGGTGGCGATCAGGATCTTCTCGGCGGTGATGGTGCGGTTCTTGCCGACGATCTCGACGGTGTGGGCATCCTTCAGGACCGCGCGGCCGTGGACCAGTTCGACGCCCGCCTTGCCCAGGTTGGCGGCATAGATACCCGACAGGCGTGCGATCTCGACGTCCTTGGCCTCTAGGAAGGTGGGCCAGTCGAACTTGGCGTTGTCGAAGGACCAGCCGTAGCCCTCGGCGATCTCGAGCGCGTGGCTGACCTCGGAGGCCATGACCATGAACTTCTTGGGCACGCAGCCGCGGATGACGCAGGTGCCGCCGACCCGATACTCCTCCGCGACCGCGACCTTCTTGCCGTCCAGCGCCGTCAGCCGCGCCGCCCGCACCCCGCCCGAACCGGCGCCGATGACGAAGAGGTCGTAGTCGTAGTCGGCCATGGGTGGATTCCGTTCAGCAGAGGGCATCGGCATTTAAGCCGCGCTGCGCGAAATCCAAGAGGTTCAAGCTATTGGGAAACAGGGAAAGACGATGGTGGGTGATGTAGGGTTCGAACCTACGACCCGCTGATTAAGAGTCAGCTGCTCTACCAACTGAGCTAATCACCCGACCGATCGTCTGCGTCTTCGGAGGCGAGAGGCCTTGCCGAAGGGCGCTCCTACTACCCAGCGGTTCGGGGGTTGGCAAGCGCTTTCGCAAACTTTCTTCGGCGGGGTATGGTCCCTGTGGAATCAGCCGCGGCAAGCGGCGGGGGAGCGAGCACATGGCCTTCTGGAACCGGCGTCGATCGATCGATGTCATGATGGCGCCGCACGACGGACCGCGGCTGAAGCCCACGCTGAGCTGGCCGCATCTTCTGGCCCTCGGCGTGGGGGCCATCGTCGGCACCGGCATCCTGACTCTGATCGGCGTGGGGGCCGGGCTGGCGGGGCCGGCGGTGCTGATCAGCTTTGGTCTGGCGGGTATTGTGTGCGCCTGTGCGGCCCTGGCCTATGCCGAGCTGTCGACCATGATGCCGACGGCGGGCAGCGCCTATACCTATTCCTATGCCGTGCTGGGCGAGATGATCGCCTGGGTCGTGGGGTGGAGCCTGATCCTGGAGTATTCGCTGGTGGTCTCGGCCGTGGCCGTAGGCTGGTCCGGATACGCCGTCGGCTTTCTGAGCGGGCTGGGGATCGACCTGCCGCTGGCGCTGGTCGCCGGGCCGCATGCGGGCGGGATCATCAACCTGCCGGCCGTGGCCATCATCGGGGTGGTTACGGGCCTGCTGCTGCTGGGCACCAAGGAGAGCGCGACGCTGAATGCGGTGCTGGTGCTGATCAAGATCGCGGCGCTGGTCGTGTTCGTGGCCATCGCCCTGCCGGCGTTCAAGCCCGAGCATTTCACGCCCTTCATGCCCAATGGCTTCGGCGCGCCCTTCGTCCAGACGGGGGTGATGGCGGCGGCGGCGATCATCTTCTTCGCCTTCTATGGGTTCGACGCCATCTCGACGGCGGCGGAAGAGACCAAGAAGCCCGAGCGCGACCTGGCCATCGGCATCGTCGGCTCCATGCTGATCTGCACGGCGCTGTATTTGGTCGTGGCGGCTGCAGCCATCGGCGCGCGTCCGGTGGCGAGCTTCGCCGACAGCCCCGAGCCCTTGGCGCTGATCCTGCGTGAGATGGGGCAGGGGACGGCGGCCCAGTGGATCGCGGCGGCGGCGGTGATCGCCCTGCCGACCGTGCTGCTGGCCTTCCTGTTCGGTCAGAGCCGTATCTTCCTGGGCATGGCGCGCGATGGCCTGTTGCCGCGTCGCCTCGCCAAGGTGTCGAGCCGGGGCGTGCCGGCGGTGGTGACCGTGTTCACCGCCGTGGTGGTGGCGATCCTGGCGGGTCTGTTGCCGCTGGACGAACTGGCGTCGCTGGCCAATGCCGGGACGCTGGCGGCCTTCTGCTCGGTCGGGGTGTGCCTGATCGTGCTGCGCATCCGCGAGCCGAACCGCAAGCGGGTGTTCAAGGCGCCGCTATGGCCGCTGGTGGGCGCGGTCAGCGTGATCGGCTGCATCATCTTCTTCCTGAGCCTGAAGCCGGTGACGCAGATCGGGTTCGTCGTCTGGAATGTGATCGGGATCGCCATCTATCTGCTGTGGTCGTCCAAGAATTCGCGCCTGGCCAAGGGCGAGGAGACGGCAGCCTGATGGCGTTGCGCGATCTGACGGGCGCGGTCGATTTCGCCGTGCTGAACGGCATGACGGGCGGGGACGACGCCATCAACGAGGAGGTCTTGGGCCTGTTCGTCAACCAGGCCGGCCTGTGGTCCGTCATGCTGGACCCCAAGGCCGAGGGCTGGCGCGACGGGGTTCACACGATCCGGGGCGCGGCCGCGGGCATTGGGGCGCGAGACCTGGCGGCGATCTGCGCCGAGGCGGAAGGCGCGGACCAGACGTTGGCCGCCCCGGCGCTGGAGCGGGTCCGGGATGCGCTTCAGGCGGCACTGGCGGATGTCGCGGCCTATCGCCACGAGCTGATGCTGCGAGGCCTCAGGGCCTGAGGCCGTCGGGCGAAATTGCACTGCACTCCGAAAACGCGTGCAAAGTGCAAGAAAGTGCAATTTCGGCGGGCGGCGCGCAGCGATGTCAAAGACCGCTCGCATTATAGGGCCGCCCGAGGAGGCGTCAGGTCGATTGACGCTGCTGCGACTTAAGCGCTTGAAATCGGGCCGAACTTCTCTCGCCGATAGGATGGCTGGCGTTAGCGCAGCCTAGCTGCGCGTCCGGTCGTAGGTCGCGAACTCGTGGGCGATGCAGCGGTCGATGAGCAGGCGCCAGACGGGTTCGGCGATGTCGGGCGACAGGTGGTGGGCCTCCGCCGAGACCAGAACCTTGGCGACCACGTCGTCGATGCGCGCCTGGTCGAAGACGGCGTCGCGGTCGGGCTTGATGCGGGCGGCGGCGTCCATGTAGCGCTGGCGCTCGGCCAGCAGGGCGACAAGGGCGCGGTCAAGTGCGTCGACGCCTTGGCGGACATCGGCCATCGACTGGCATTCAGCGGGATCGACGCGGGCGTCGACGGCGACAAGGGCAGGGTGGTGCATGGCGGTGGGGTTAGCCGCTCAGGCCGCTCAAGCCAAGACGTTCAACCGACGAAGGCGCGTTCCAGCACGTAGTCGGCGGGTTCGGCGTTGGAGCCTTCCTTCAGGCCATAGGTCTCCAGCAATTCGCCAGCTTCCTTGATCATGGCCATGGAGCCGCACAACATGGCGCGGTCGCGGGCGGGGTCGAAACCATCGGGCAGGCCCAGATCGCGGAAGAAGTCGCCGGACTTGATGCGGTCGGTGATTCTGCCGGGCGTTTTGAAATCCTCGCGGGTCACGGTGGGGTAGTAGGTCAGCTGGGCCTTGGCCTCTTCGCCGATCAGGGGATCGTCATGGATTTCGCGGGTGAAGAAGTCGCGATAGGCCAGGTCGGCGACGCTGCGGACCGTGTGGATCACATAGACATGGCCGAAGCGGGCATAGGTGTCGGGATCGCGCGCGACGCTGAGCCAGGGCGCCAGACCGGTGCCGGTGCCGATCAGAAACAGCCGCTCGCCGCCGGTCAGGGCGTCCAGCACCAGGGTGCCGGTCGGTTTCTTGCCCATCAGGACGCTGTCGCCGGCCTGGATTTTTTGCAGGCGCGAGGTCAGGGGGCCGTCGGCGACCTTGATGGAGAAGAACTCCAACTCCTCGGCCCAGTTGGGGCTGGCGATAGAATAGGCGCGCAGGACGGGTTTCCCACCGTCTTCGTTCGGCAGGCCGATCATCACGAACTCGCCCGAGCGGAAGCGGAAATCCTCGGGCCGTTTCACGCCGAAGCTGAACAGGCTGTCGGTCCAGTGTCGGACCCACAGAACCTCAAGTTCGTTGAACGGGCTGGCCTTGACGGGAGCGGGGGAGAGGGCGGCGTCTGTCATCGTGCGGTCTCTCTAATCTGAGAACCCCTCGCAGGGAAGGAAAAGCCTTTCGCCCGGCGACCACTTTTCCTCGTGACGGCTTGCAGAAGCGCCGCTAGCGTCCGGCCCCATGCGCACAGTCCTTCTCGCCTCGACCATCCTTCTGTCGGCCAGTTCCGCACTCGCCCAGGAGACGCCCTCCAACATCCTGACGCCCGAGCGGGTGTTTTCCAGTCCCAGTCTGAACGGGCCGGTGGCCAAGGGGGTCAGCCTGTCGCCCGACGGGCAGCTGGTCGCCTTCCTGCGTTCGCGCGAGGACAATGTGGACGTTCAGGACCTGTGGGCCGCGCCGACCGGCGAGGGCGAACCGTACAAGCTGATCGACGCGCGAGCACTGGTGCCCGACGCGGGCGAGCTGTCGGAGGCCGAAAAGGCCCGGCGTGAGCGGATGCGGATCAGTGCGCGCGGCGTGGTGGAATATTCGTGGGACCAACAGGGCCGCTACATACTGGCGCCGCTGGAAGGCGACATCTTCCTGGCCAATCGGGCCGACGGCAAGGTGCGCCGCCTGACCGAGACGCCCGACGATGAGATCGACGCCAAGGTCTCGCCCAAGGGCAGCTATGTCTCCTATGTCCGCGATCAGAACCTGGTGGTCTATGATCTGGCAACGGCCAAGGAGACGTCGATCACCGACGACGGCGCCGGCCTGATCACCTGGGCCACGGCCGAGTTCATCGCCCAGGAGGAGATGGACCGCGACACCGGATACTGGTGGAGCCCGGACGAACGCTACATCGCCCTGACCCGCGTGGACGAAAGCTCGGTGGACATCGTGCCGCGCTTCGAAATCACCGGCGCCGGCGCGACCATGGTCGAGCAGCGGTATCCCCGTGCGGGCCGCCCCAATGCGGTGGTCGAACTGTATGTGCGGGACCTGCAGGGCGGGGGACGGGTCAAGGTGGACCTGGGCTCCAACACCGACATCTATCTGGCGCGGGTCGATTGGGCCGGCGACGGCAAGACCCTGTACGTCCAGCGCCAGTCGCGCGACCAGAAGACGCTGGACCTGCTGAGCGTCGATCCGACCACGGGCGCGTCGCGCGTGATCCTGAGCCAGAAGGCCGATGCCTGGGTCGATCTGAACAACGACTTCCGCGTGCTGGCGGACGGCCGGTTCATCTGGTCAAACGAGGACAGCGGCTGGCGGCACCTTTATCTTTATGACCGCAACGGGCGGCGTCTGAGGGCGATTACGCGCGGCGACTATCCGGTCAAACATCTGGACGGCGTCAACGAACAGACCGGCGAGGTCTATTTCACCGCCTCGATGCGCGACGGCAAGGAGCTGCCGATCGAACAGCAGATGTTCCGCGCCAGCCTGAACCGCACGGTCGATCCGGTGGCGGTGACGCCGGGCGGCGGTTGGTGGAGTGTTTCGGTCAACGGGCCGGCGACGGCCTATGTCGGCAACTATTCCGATCCGGCGACGCCGACGCAATCGGCCCTGTACCGGATCGACGGCACGCGCGTGCGCTGGATCGAGGAGAACAGGCTCGACGCCGGCCATCCATTCGCGCCCTATGTCTCGCGGCTGCGGGCGCCCGAGTTCGGCACGATGCAAAGCCACGGCCAGACCCTGGTCTGGCGCATGACCACGCCGCCCGATTTCGATCCGGCCAAGAAATATCCGGTGGTGATGCAGGTCTATGGCGGACCGGGCACCGGCGCGGGCGTCCAGAATAGCTGGCAGCCCCTGACCAACCAGTTGCTGACCGAGGCGGGATACATCGTCTTCCGCGTGGACAATCGCGGCGAGGGGGATAGGTCGCAAGCGTTCGAGACCAGCATCTATCGCCGCCTGGGCATTCCGGCGGTCGAGGATCAGGCCCAGGCCGCCCAATGGCTGAAGACCCTGCCTTACGTCGATCCCGACCATATCGCGGTGATGGGCTGGAGCTTCGGCGGCTTCCTGAGCCTGCTGACCCTGACCGACAAGGACGCTGACCTAGCGGCGGCCCTGGCGGGCGCGGCTCCGACCGAGTGGAGCCTTTACGACACCCATTACACCGAACGCTACATGTCCACGCCGCAGGCCAACCCCGAAGGTTATGCCGCCACTGACGTCCTGCCGCGGCTGGACGACCTGACCGGGCGGCTGCTGATCCTGCACGGCATGGCCGACGACAATGTGATCTTCGGCAACGCCACCCGCGTCATCGATGCGCTGCAGGCCAAGAGCGTGCCATTCGAGATGATGCTCTATCCCGGCCAGCGGCACGGCGTCCGCGGCGAACCGAGGCAACTGCAGCAATGGCGCACCTATCTCGACTTCTTGGACCGGACTATCGGCAAGCGGGCCGAGCCAGCCGCCGACTGATACTGGCGGCTGCGGTCGCGCTGGCCCTTGCAGGCTGCGCGACCGGGCAGGGCGCCTATCCGTCCGCGTCCGCGGTGGTCGAGGCGGGGCGGGCGAACGACACCGCGCATGCGGTGCTGCGCTGGACGGACAACTCACCCAGCCGGGGCGTGTCGGCGATTTCCGGCATGCCGATCCTGCTGAAGGACAATATCGAGACGGCTGACATGCCGACCACGGCCGGGTCGCTGGCCTTGGCGGACAATGCTCCGGGTCGCGATGCGCCTCTCGTCGCCCGGTTGAGGGCCGCCGGGGCGGTGGTCGTCGGCAAGACCAATCTGTCGGAGTGGGCCAATATCCGGGCGTCGGATTCGATCAGCGGCTGGAGTGCCGTCGGCGGGCAGACGCTGAACCCTTATGATCCCGCGCGAACGCCGTGCGGATCATCGTCAGGCAGCGGGGCGGCGGTGGCGCTGGGGCTGACGCCGGTCGCTATCGGGACCGAGACGGACGGGTCGATCACCTGTCCGGCCTCGGTCAACGGCGTGGTCGGGTTCAAGCCCACCGTCGGCCTGGTGTCGCGGACCCACATCGTGCCGATCAGCCATTCCCAGGATACGGCGGGGCCGATGGCGACGACGGTCCGGGATGCCGCCAAGGTGCTGACGGTCATTGCCGGGTCCGATGCGGCCGATCCCGCCACTGTCGAGGCCGACGCGCGCAAGATGGACTATGCGGCCGGGCTGGACGCTGGTTCTCTGCGCGGCGCGCGGATCGGTGTGATGCGGTTCCTGAAGGGTTATTCGGCCGAGACTCAGGCGGTGTTTGAGCAGAACCTGCGAGCCCTGCGCGATGCGGGCGCCGTGCTGGTCGATCTGCCGGAGGGGCCGGACGGTCGGGTCATCGGAGCGGCCGAGTTCAAGGTGCTGCTGTACGAGTTGAAGCACGACCTGAACGCCTATCTGGCCTCGACCGACCCGGAACAGGTCCGCGTCCGAACTTTGGCCGACGTGATTGCTTTCAACGCCACCGAGCCGCGCGAGACGGTGTTGTTCGGTCAAGACATTTTCGAGCGCGCTCAGGCGATGGGGGATCTGACGACGGCTGATTACATGGAGGCGCGCGGGACTTCGCTGCGGCGGGCGGGACCGGAGGGGATCGACCGGCTGATGCGCGACAACGCCCTGGTCGCCCTGATCGCCCCGACGACCTCGCGGGCCTGGACCAACGATCCCAAGGACGAGGACGATATGGAAGGATCAGCCAGCCAGCTGGCCGCCGTCGCCGGCTATCCGCATCTGACCGTGCCGATGGGCTTTGATCGGGGAATGCCGGTGGGTCTGAGCTTCCTGGGCGGGAAGTGGGACGACGCAAGCATCCTTTCGCTGGGTTACGCCTTCGAACAGGCGACGCGGGCGAGGCGGCCGCCGCCTGACGTTCGACCCTGACATCGGTTCGGGGCGGCCGCGAGGGACTGTGGCATGGCCAATGGCGAATTCCACCTTCAGCGGCGGATGGTCGCGTGAGCGACCTGATCGCCAATGTCGTCGGCTCGGCGGCGGCCGTGTGCTCGATCACCAGTTTCGCGCCTCAGGCGATCAAGATCTGGAAGGAGCGGGACGCGTCGTCGGTCAGCCTGAAGACCTATTCGCTGACGGTGACCTGTTTCGTGCTTTGGGTGGTCTATGGGGTGATGACGCAGGCCTGGCCGGTGACGGTGGCGAACGCCTGCGCCCTCGTTATGGCCTCAGGCGTGCTTGCGATGAAATGGCGGTTTCGAGATGGCGATCCGAAGAAGTGACGCGAGCTTTACCCGACGTGATCTTGGCGCCCCCGCCGATGCGGGCTAACCCGTAGTTCACAACGTCCTATAGGGAGACGCCCCAATGCCCGATCTCGCACAAGTCACCGAACACATCCGCAGCGCCGTCGGCGACAACTCCGGCCTCGGCAAGACCGTCAAGCTCGACCTGGGCGACCAGGGCAAGATCTTCATCGACGGCGCCTCGGTGCCGAACACGGTGACCAACGAAGACAAGCCCGCCGACGCCACCGTCTCCATGAAGTGGGATGACTTCATGGCCCTGTCGGAAGGCAAGCTGGATCCGATGATGGCCTTCATGCAGGGCAAGCTGAAGATCGCCGGCGACATGATGATCGCCCAGAAGCTGGCTCCGCTGCTGAAGCGCTGATGCCGGTCTGAACGACCAGTTATGGCGGCGCGGCTCCTGATCGAGGCCGCGCCGTTTTCGTATCGAGCGCCCGGCAGAGGCGAGAACGGGAAGAGGATAACGCCATGGACTTCAGACATTCCGACCGCGCCCTGGACTGGCACGCCCGCGTCCGCCGGTTTCTGGACGAACAGGTGATCCCGCGTGAGGCCGAGTATTTCGCCCAAGTGCGCGAGGATTCGACCCGCCAGCCACCGGTCATGGAGGCGATGAAGGCCGCCGCTCGCGAGGCCGGGCTGTGGAACATGTTCCTGCCGGGCGAGCATGGCGCGGGCCTGACCAACTTGGATTATGCGCCCTTGGCGGAGATGATGGGACAGCATCTCTGGTCGGCGGAGGTGTTCAACTGCAACGCCCCCGACACCGGGAATATGGAAGTCCTGCACATGTACGGCGACGCCGCCCAGCAGGACCGCTGGCTGAAACCGCTGATGGCGGGCGAAATCCGCTCGGCCTTCCTGATGACCGAGCCCGAGGTCGCCTCGTCCGACGCGACCAATATCCAGACCCGGATCGAGCGCGACGGCGACCACTATGTCATCAACGGGCGCAAATGGTGGTCCACCAACATGGGCCATCCGAACGTCGCCATGACCATCGTCATGGGCAAGACCGACTTCGACGCCGCCGCCCACGCCCAGCAGTCGCAGGTGATCGTGCCCGTAAACACCCCCGGCTTCCGCATCGAGCGGATGCTGTCGGTGTTCGGCTATGACGAGAAGCCCATCGGCCATGCCGAGGTGGTGCTGGAGAACGTCCGCGTGCCGATCGAGAACCTGATCGCCGGCGAGGGCCGGGGGTTCGAGATCGCCCAGGGGCGGCTTGGTCCAGGCCGTATCCACCACTGCATGCGAGTGATCGGGGCGGCGGAACGGGCGCTGGAGCTGATGGTCGTGCGGCTGCTGAACCGGACGGCGTTCAAGAAGCAGTTGGCCGAACATTCGATATGGGAACAGCGGGTCGCCGAGGCGCGCACCAATATCGAGATGTGCCGACTGCTGGTGCTGAAGGCCGCCTGGATGATGGATCAGGCGGGGGCCAAGAACGCCCGTTCCGAGATCGCCCAGATCAAGGTCGCGGCGCCCAAGATGGCCTTGCAGATCATCGACGACGCCATTCAGGCGTTCGGCGGGGCCGGCGTCTCGGGCGATACGCCGCTCGCCGAGCTCTATGCCGGGGTGCGGACGCTTCGTATCGCTGACGGCCCAGACGAGGTCCACAACCGCACCATCGCCCGGCTGGAATACGCCAAACACGGCGGCAAGCCGGTGCGTTGAATTCACCGTGCCGCTTCCTAGATCATCGGAACCCCGGCCGTGGCGTGACGTTCGACCACATTGAACGATGCGACCCGCGCGGTCGGGCATCGGGGCAGCGCTGGACGGATCGGCTGATATGAATGCTCGCTTCGAGCCCGATACCCGGGCAGCGTCGGATGTGGCGCGGTTCAGGGCCGTGCGTGCGGTCATGGCCGAACTGGCCAAGGACCTGTCTGCAGAAGACCTGTCGGCCCAGTCGATGGTCGATTGCAGTCCCGGCAAATGGCATCTGGCTCACACCAGCTGGTTCTTCGAGGCGATGATCCTGTCGGAGGACCCGGAATATCGGCCCGTCGATCCGCGTTTCCAGCAGTTGTTCAACTCCTACTACGAGGCGCTGGGCGAGCGGGTGTCGCGCGACCAGCGCGGGCTGATGACCCGCCCGTCGGTGGACGAGGTGCTGGCCTATCGCCGCGAGATCGACCGGCGCATGGCCGGCTGGTTGGCGCAGGGGCCGTCAAGCGGTCAGCAACGGTATCTCTTCGAACTGGGTCTGCATCACGACCAGCAGCATCAGGAGCTTTTCCTGATGGATATGATGAACCTGATGTCGCGCTCGCCGCTGGACCCGGCCGCCTATGAGGTCGAGCCGCGCGGCGCGCCTATCCAGGCGACGCGGGGCGGAATGGTCGCGTTCGACGCCGGTCTGGTGTCGATCGGTCATGACGGCGCCGGCTTCGCCTTCGACAACGAGGGACCGTCGCACCGCGTCTGGCTGGAGCCGTTCGCCTTGGCCGCCGATCTGGTGACAAATGGCGAGTGGATCGGGTTCATCGAAGACGGGGGTTACAGCCGACCTGACCTGTGGCTGTCGGACGGTTGGGCGACGGTGAAGGCCGAGCGCTGGACTGCGCCGCTGTATTGGCGCCGTGACAACGGTGACTGGACGGTCATGAGCCTGACGGGGCGCGGGGCGGTCGATCCGGTTGCGCCCGTTCGCCACATCAGCTTCTATGAGGCCGACGCCTATGCGCGATGGGCCGGCAAGCGATTGCCGTCCGAGGCGGAATGGGAACATGCGGCGACGACCGCGCCCGAGGGCTTCTCGAACCTGTCGGGCGAGGTCTGGCAATGGACGTCCAGCGCCTATGCGCCTTACCCCGGCTTCCAGCCGACGCCCGGCACGGCCGCCGAATACAACGGCAAGTTCATGGCCAATCAGATGGTGCTGCGCGGCGGGGCCTTCGCCACACCCGAGGGCCACAGCCGCGTCACCTATCGCAACTTCTATTATCCCCAACAGAGGTGGGCCTTCATGGGTCTGAGACTAGCCGAAGACGCCCCGCAAAGGCGCGCTGCGCCGACGGACGATGCGCAGACCGCAGGATTCCGGCGCGACATGGTCGATGGCCTGTCGCGCGACCAGAAGGCCGTGCCGCCCAAATGGTTCTATGACGCGGAAGGGTCGCGCCTGTTCGAAGAGATCACGGCCCTGCCGGAATATTATCCGACACGGCAAGAGACGGCTCTGCTGCGCGAAAGCGCTGCGGCCCTGACCGCCGATTTCGGACCGGACGCCGTGCTGGTGGAGTTCGGGTCCGGGGCCAGCGAGAAGACCCGTATCCTGCTGGACGCCGTGCCTGACCTGGGCGCCTATGTGCCGTTGGATATCAGCGAGACGGCGCTGCTGGACGCTGCGACCCGTATCCGCGCGGACTATCCGGGCCTGAAGGTCCAGCCGGTATTGGGCGATTTCGAACATCTGGCGCCCTTGCCGGATGATTTGCCGCGCGGACGGCGGATCGGTTTCTTCCCCGGTTCGACCATCGGCAATCTGCACCCCGCCGAGGCCGAACGCTTCCTTGCGGCGGCGCGGCGGATGCTGGGGGAGGGGGCGCTGTTCATCCTTGGCGTTGATCTGGTCAAGGATCCGGCGATCCTGGTCGCCGCCTATGACGACAGCCAGGGCGTCACCGCCGCCTTCAACCGCAATCTGTTGGTTCGGGCCAATGCCGAGCTGGACGCCGATTTCGATCTGGACGCCTTCACGCACCGCGCGGTTTGGAACCCCGCGGCGTCACGGATGGAAATGCATTTGCAGGCCGTTAAGCCGACGACGGCCCGGATCGGCGATCAGACGTTCCGCTTCATGAGTGGCGAGACGATCCACACCGAGAGCTCGCGCAAGTTCACGCCCGATACCGTCGAAGCCATGGCCAAGGCGTCGGGCTGGTCATTGGTGCGCATCGACGTGTCGCCCGAACCCAGCGTCGCGCTGGCTCTGCTTCGGGCCTAAACCAACTTAGGGCGTCGAATCGCGCGACGCCCCGGCAGCGCAAAGAAAAAGGGCGGCGCGTCGATGACGGGCCGCCCTTATTTTGTATCGCATCAGCGGATTATTCGCCGTCAGGCGTGTCCGCGTCTTTCTTGGTTCCGTGCGAGGCTTCTCCACCCTTGCGGCCAGCCTGTGCGGCGAGGCTGCGATCCTGGGAGAAGCTTCTCTTCTCGCTGGGGACGCTGGCGCCCCCTTTGCGCGCGATTTCGCGCTGACGTTCGGGGTCCATGGAGGCGAAACCTCGCTTGGAAACGCCGGAGGGTCGTGTGGGCTGGCTGTCCATCGGGGTCCTTTCAGTGCTGCCGTTGCGCTTGCTGAAGTGAACCCTGTGACTCGGTGACGGTTCCGTTCGGAACCCTGTTTTACTGTCACACCCCTGAACGTCTTCGTGGTTTGACTTCAGGCGGCCCCATAAGGCCTGGAATCACCTTCGCCGCCGCCGTCGGGTTCCATGGGCGGAACTTCATCGGGCGTATCCGACGGCTGGATTTCCGGTTGAGGCGTGGTCTCGGGCTGGATTTCCGGCTGGGGCGTGGTGGGCGTGGGTTCGATGTAGGTCATGATGATCATCTCCTTGCCCGTAACCAACGCGACCTCGCCCTGGACGTTCAAAGGAACCACAGGTCGCCAGGTCGGTTTGTTGTGCGAACCCGGAGATCGACATGACCAACACCCCCATCACCTCGCCTTCGTCCGACGACATCGTTCTGGACGACGATGATCTGACGCGGCGTCTGGACCGCGAAGCCGACGCCATTCTTGCCGACGGCGAACGCCGTACGTTCGGCGAAACCGCCTCCATCCGCCAGGCCGTGCGCGAAGACGTAGGCCTGGTGCGCGAGAAGATTTCGGGGCGGGTGCACCGCGTCCAAGAAGACATTCAGGACAGCCCGATGAAGGCGACCCTTTATGCGCTGGGCATCGGCGTGATCATCGGCATGATCCTGCGCCGCTGATCCAGGCGAAAGCTTCAGGCAGGCCCCGTCGGCTCACGCTGGATCGGGGCCTGTCGCATTGCGGCGTCCGACACGAAAGGATTGGTGCGGCGTTCTTCGCCAAAGGTCGAGATCGGTCCGTGGCCCGGCACGAAGGTCACGTCGTCGCCTAGCGGCCAGAGCTTTTCGATCACCGAACGGATAAGGGCCGGCGGATCGCTCATGGGGAAGTCGGTGCGGCCGACCGATCCTTTGAACAGCACGTCGCCGACCTGAGCGAATCGGGCCTCTCGATTGAAGAAGATGACGTGGCCCGGCGTGTGGCCGGGACAGTGGCTCACCTCCCAGGTCGTTTCGCCCAGCGACACCGTGTCGCCGTCCTCTAGCCAGCGGTCGGGCGTGAAGGGGCGGGCGTCGGGCAGGCCATACATTTTTCCGCTCTCGACGATCCGGTCGATCCAGAACTGGTCGGCCTTCTGTGGGCCTGTGATCTGTACCTCGGTCTTCTCCTGCATCTCCGCCGCGCCGCCCGCGTGGTCCAGATGGCCGTGAGTGATCCAGATCTGGTCTACGGTCAGGCCGCGCCGCGCGACCTCGGCCAGAATCGCATCGACCGAACCGCCCGGATCGATCACGGCGGCCTTGTTGGTGGCGGTGCACCAGACGGTCGTGCAGTTTTGCTGAAGCGGGGTGACGGGCGTGACGAAGACGCCGATGGGGGAGGCGGGTTGGCTCATATCGTCAACATAACCATCCCTGAGCCGCGAAACCACCGGCCGCGACCACGCCCGCGTTGACCTTTGGGGCCCTTCTCGACATAAGGGCGGGCTTCGAGGTGCCGCTCCAAACGGGGCGGCCTTCTTGCTTTATCCATTCCGCGCCGGCCGTCCTAAAGGCCCATGCGCCACAGAGCGTCAGAATCTCCGCCATGCAAGTCGTCGAAAAGTCGAACGAAGGCCTCAGCCGCGTGATCGCGGTCACCATTCCCGTCGCGGAGCTGAACGAGAAGCTCGAAGCCCGCGTCAAGGAAGTCGCCCCCCAGGTGAAGCTGAAGGGCTTCCGTCCGGGCAAGGTGCCGGTCGCCCACGTCAAGAAGACCTTCGGCCGTGAGTTCATGGGCGAGATCATCAACGCCGAGCTGAACGAATCCAGCCAGAAGGCTCTGGACGAGGCCAAGGTCCGTCCGGCCGCCCCGGCCGAGATGAAGCTGACGTCCGACATGGACAAGGTCATCGCCGGTCAGGAAGACCTGTCCTACGAAATGGCCCTGGAAATCATGCCGGACTTCACGCCGGTCGATCCCAAGACCCTGAAGCTGGACCGCCCGACCTATGAAGCGTCCGACGCCGATCTGGACGAAGCCCTGACGGAGCTGGCCGGTCAGGCCAAGACCTACGAAGACAAGAAGGGCAAGACCGTGAAGGCCGCCGAGGGCGACCAACTGACCATCGACTTCCTGGGCAAGCTGGACGGCGAACCCTTCGAAGGCGGCACGGCCGAGGATGCGGACCTGGTGATCGGCTCGGGCCGCTTCATCCCCGGCTTTGAAGAGCAGCTGACGGGCGCCAAGGTCGGCGAAGAGAAGACCATCGAGGTCACCTTCCCCGAGAATTATCAGGCCGCACATCTGGCCGGCAAGCTGGCCACCTTCGACGTCAAGGTGAAGGCCATCAAGGCTGAGGTCGAAGCCAAGGTCGACGAGGACTTCGCCAAGCGCATCGGTCTGGAATCGCTGGACAAGCTGAAGGAACTGCTGAGCCAGAACCTGAACCAGCAATACGCCGGCGCCGCCCGCTTCAAGCTGAAGCGCGCCCTGCTGGACCAACTGGACGAAGCCCACGACTTCCCGCTGCCGCCGAAGATGGTGGACGCCGAGTTCGACGGCATCTGGCAACAGGTCGAGGCCGACAAGACCGCCGGCCGCCTGCCTGAAGAAGACGCCGCCAAGTCCGACGAAGACCTGAAGGCCGAATACCGCAAGATCGCCGAGCGCCGCGTCCGTCTGGGCCTGGTTCTGGCCGAGATCGGTCGCGCCAACAACGTCCAGGTCACCGACCAGGAACTGAACGCCGCCATCCTGCAGGAAGCCCGCAACTATCCGGGCCAGGAACAGGCCGTCCTGAACTTCTACCGCCAGAACCCCAACGCCGCCGCCCAGATGCGCGCCCCCATCTACGAAGAGAAGGTCGTCGACCTGATCGTGGGCGTCGCCGACGTGACCGACAAGCCGATCACGAAGGAAGAGCTGCTGAAGGAAGACGAAGACGAGGGCTGATCGCCTTATCCGCTTGATTACCAAAGGGCGCTCCTTCCGGGAGCGCCCTTTTTTATTGACCAAACGACGTAATATGCCATCCCTGCTTGCTGTGTAGCGAAACAGGGGTTGAAGTCATGTTGATTGAACTTGTCGTAGCGATGGCTGCGATCACGAACGTTCAAGAGCAAAACCCGACAAGCCCGCCTGCGACATTGGAGGTGGACAGTGTCGAGGTCGTCGGCAGCCGTCTCGAAGACGCAGCTCAGGATTTCGTGCGAACCGTCAATGTCGAGCCGCCGCTTGGTACACTGCCTGGTCGATGGACCAAGCCCCTCTGCATAAGCGTGGCCAACTTCCGCGCCCCATGGGGGCGTTTCATGGTCGATGGCGTGACCAAGCGTGCGACGGATGTGGGCTTGAATGTCTCCGGCCCTGGATGCCGCCCAAACGTTCTCATCGTTGCTACGGATGATGGACCTCAAATGGCAGACGCCATGGTCCGGAACGATCGTCGAAGATTCCGGCCGCCGATCGATCATTCCAGTCACGACTTGTCCGATCTTGATGATTTCCGGCGGTCAGATGCGGCTGTGAGGTGGTGGCAAGTGACCTACCCACGTAATTTAGAACAGGGAGGCGTGGTTGGGGGGCGTGGCCGTAGCGAAGAGCGTTTGGGAGGTCAACGGTCTACTTTTGTGCCCAAAATCGCTGTGCGTAATCCAAGTCTGATCGCCCCGACGATTCGATACGACATCGAGACGGTGACCGTAGTGGTCGATCTGTCGAAAACCGATGACGTGCCAATGTCCGCGTTGGCGGATTACATCGCCTTGGTCACCCTTGCGCAGATTGATCCGCGAGAGCGCTTCGACGGGCAGTCCACCATTTTGAACATGTTCGACGAGCCCAATCGATACGCCTCGATGACGGATTGGGATCTGGATTACATGCATGCCGTCTACGACGCGGATCTGACGCGTAATTCGGTGCGGGGGCATCAGGCTGAAGTCGCGCGCGCCCTTGTCGCCCGGCGGCAGGCGAGATTTGTCTCGCAGCCTGAGAAAACATCGGAGTGAAAGAGCGATTTTGCCTGATGCGGTCCATGGACGTTTGATGGCATGATCGCAAAGTAGACGATCGAGTGGGTGTCGGGATGTGGTTGGTTATCACCGCAGCGGTTCTTGCGATGGCGGGACAGCAGCAGACTGCAAGTCCCGATCCGACAGAGATCGACAGCGTCGAGGTGACGGGAAGGCGTCTTGAGGACGCCGCAAGAGATTTCGCGCGGTCGGTGGACGATCGGCCACCTTTGGGCACATTGCCCGGTCGCTGGTCAAAGCCGCTCTGCATCAGCGTCGCTCATTTTCAGGCCCCTTGGGGCCAGTATGTCAGCGACGGTGTCGGTCGGCGGGCGCGCGAAGTGGGGTTGGACGTCGGTGAGCCGGGCTGCCGGACCAACGTCCTGATCGTGGGAACTGACGATGGTGCGCGCATGGCGGACGCCCTTGTGCGGGCCGACCGTCGTCGCTTTCGCGATCGCGTCGATCATTCAAGCAAGGATTTGTTTGATCTCGCGAAATTCAGAACCTCCGATGCACCCGTTCGTTGGTGGCAGATAACCTACCCTCGCACCATCGATGACGGCGTTCTCATGGGCGGACGGTCCCTGAACACACCCGACGCCTCTGCTCCGGTGATGGCCGTCAGGGCGCCCAGCCTGATACGACCGACGCTCAGATATGACATCGAAACCGTTACGGTCGTGGTCGATCTGTCGAAAACGGGAAAGGCGTCCATGACCGCCTTAACCGACTATGTAGCCATGGTCGTGCTTGCACAGATCGACCCTGACCGGGCGCCTGCGGGTCAGTCGTCGGTCCTGAATGTCTTTGAAGACCCCGACTTTTATTCGGAAGGGATGACGGATTGGGACGCCGACTATCTGCACGCCGTCTATGCCGCCGATCAGAACCGCAACAGCGTGGCTGGACATCAAGCGGAGGTGGCGCGTGTGTTGGCTGCGCGTCGACAGCAGCGGTCGAGTGCGGAGGCCTTGCTGGAAGGCGAATAGCAGCAACGCCTTGCGCCGCGGCGGGTTGAACGCGATATGCTGAAGTGAACCGGCGCGACAGGCGTCGGACCTTGCACCCGAGAAGGCTGAATGCGCGATCCGATCGAACTGATGAACATGAACCTGGTGCCGATGGTGGTGGAGCAATCCAGCCGTGGCGAGCGCTCCTTCGACATCTTCTCGCGCCTGCTGCGCGAGCGGATCATCTTCCTGACGGGGCCGTTCGAGGACGGCATGGCGTCGCTGATCTGCGCCCAGCTGCTGTTCCTTGAGTCGGAAAACCCGAAGAAGGAAATCAGCATGTATATCAACAGCCCCGGCGGACAGGTGTCTTCGGCGCTCGCGATCTACGATACCATGCAATACATCAAGAGCCCGGTCTCGACCGTGGTGATGGGCATGGCCGCCTCGGCCGGCTCGCTGATCCTGACGGCCGGCGCTGCGGGCCAGCGCATCGCCTTGCCAAACGCGCGCATCATGGTGCACCAGCCGTCGGGCGGGTTCCGTGGCCAGGCGTCGGACATCGAACTGCACGCCGCCGACATCCGCTACACCAAGAAGCGTCTGAACGAGATCTACGTCCATCACACCGGCCGGACGTACGAGGAAGTCGAGAAGACCCTGGACCGCGACCACTTCATGTCGGCCGAGGAAGCCAAGGCCTGGGGCATCGTGGATCACGTCTATGACCGCCGCGAACAGGCCGACGCCGACGGCGTGAAGACGCCCGGCAACTAAACTCCGATCCACGATCGAACGGAAAAGGCGCACCGATGCCGGTGCGCCTTTTTTCATTTGTGCTATCAGGCGGCCATGCAGTTCACACGAGATCCAAGCGGCACGGTCGAAGTCGACGGCGAAACCTATGAGTGGGAGCTTCGTCGCCAACCCCAGCCCAAGGGTGGCAATGTCTGGGAGGGCATGGCCGTGTCCCTGCGCCATGTCGATTTCAAGCGCGAGGCCATCGTGCAGTTCCCGCCGCCCCTGCGACCCAATGGCCGGCCGGATGTCGAGAAGCAGCGGGTCAATGTTGATGCCGTCCGCACCGCCATCACCTCGGCCATCGAGGCGGGCTGGGATCCGGCGTCGCGTGGCAAGGCCGTGGTGTTCGATGTGGACGCCGACGGCAACTGACGGCCCTCACGGCTTCTGGCGGAACACTCTGAAGCCGGGCTCCTGGGCCATGGCCAGCATTTCCGTGTCGCCCGAGGTGTCGCCATAGGCTGCGGCCAGCGTCATGTCGTCGCCATAGGCCGCCTTAAGCCGGTGCACCTTTTCCTCGCCGCGACAATTGGGGCCGGCGAAGTCGCCCGTGATCCGGTCTTGCGAATCGAAGAGGAACTCGGTGCCCAGCAGGGCCTCTGCGCCCAGTTTGCGGGCGAAGGGGGCGACGGTCGTGGAAGGGGAGGCGGTCACGATTACGCGATGCGCGCCGCGCTCGCCCCATTCGTTCCAGACCTTGAGCGCATCGGGGCGCATGAAACGGGGCCAGATTTCCTCGGCGAAACGTTCAGCCTCAGCTTCCAGGGTCTGGCGCTGGACGCCTTTCAGAAACTCCTTCACCGACGCCGACTTGATCCGTCCCCGGTCACGATCCCGCGCATAGGCCGCCACGGCGGGCGCCAGCTTGACCAAACCCAGCGCCCAGGCCCCCGGTCCGGCGCGCCAGCGCAGGAATTCGGTGAAACTGTCGCGAATCGTCAGCGTGCCGTCGAAATCGAACGCGACGATGGGTCGCCCCGCAGCCTCGGACTGGCGCAAATCCTGCACGATACCCATGTCAGACATTCGCCTTGATCCCCGCCGACACTGATCCATCCACGCACTGCAACAATCCCCTGCCGCCTTCGGGGTTGTCGTCGCACGTGGGATGGGTGATTGTCATTTTTTGAAGACCTTCGCAGCCAGAGTACTGGAATCAATGTGAGGGAAGCGCGTTTCGGGCCATTTCGGTCCGCCCCGCGGGAGTGAGATAAGGGTCTATGACCAAAGCAGCCGGCTCAGACGCCAAAAGCACCCTGTACTGCTCGTTCTGCGGAAAGAGCCAGCACGAGGTCCGCAAACTCATTGCGGGCCCGACCGTCTTCATCTGCGATGAATGCGTCGAACTGTGCATGGACATCATCCGTGAAGAGCACAAGATCGGCTTCAAGAAGACGACCGACGGCGTTCCCACGCCCAAGGAAATTCGCGATGTCCTGGACGATTACGTCATCGGCCAGAGCCACGCCAAGAAGGTCCTCTCGGTCGCCGTCCACAACCACTACAAGCGCCTGAACCACGCGACGAAGAACAACGACGTCGAACTGGCCAAGTCCAACATCATGCTGATCGGGCCGACCGGCTCGGGCAAGACGCTGCTGGCCCAGACGCTGGCGCGCATCATCGACGTGCCTTTCACCATGGCCGACGCCACCACCCTGACCGAAGCCGGTTATGTGGGCGAGGACGTCGAGAACATCATCCTGAAGCTGCTGCAGGCCTCGGACTATAACGTCGAGCGGGCCCAGCGCGGCATCGTCTACATCGATGAAATCGACAAGATTTCGCGCAAGTCGGACAACCCGTCGATCACCCGCGACGTGTCGGGCGAAGGCGTGCAGCAGGCCCTGCTGAAGATCATGGAAGGCACCGTCGCCTCCGTGCCCCCGCAGGGCGGCCGCAAGCATCCGCAGCAGGAGTTCCTGCAGGTCGACACCGCCAACATCCTGTTCATCGTCGGCGGCGCCTTCGCTGGGCTTGAGAAGGTGATTGCGGCGCGCGGGGCCGGCGCCTCGATCGGTTTCGGGGCCAAGGTCAAGGAAATCGACGAGCGTCGCACCGGCGACATCCTGAAGGGAGTCGAGCCCGACGACCTGATGCGGTTCGGCCTGATCCCCGAGTTCATCGGCCGTTTGCCCGTTCTGGCGACGCTGGAAGACCTGGACGAGACGGCTCTTGTGACCATCCTGACCGAGCCGAAGAACGCTCTGGTCAAGCAGTACAAGCGCCTGTTCGAGATGGAGAATGTCGAACTGAGCTTTACCGACGACGCCCTGATCGCCGTCGCCAAGAAGGCCATCACCCGCAAGACCGGCGCGCGCGGCCTGCGTTCGATCCTGGAAGGCATCCTGCTGGAGACCATGTTCGAGCTGCCGACCTTCGAGGGTGTCGAAGAGGTCGTGGTCAACGCCGAGGTCATCGAAGGCAAGGCTCAGCCCCTGCTGATCTATTCCGAAGTGTCGAAGAAAAAGGCCGACGGCGCCGCCTGATCGGGCCGCAAGAAGCGATACAGACGAAGGCCGGAGCGAGAGATCGCTCCGGCCTTTTTCGTTTCCGATTCGAGGGGTCAGGCTGTCGGGCGGGCATCCGCCAGCACCAGAATGTGACCGGGGTGGGCTTCCGCTTCGGCCCTGGCGCATTGGACGGCGCTCTTGGCGTCGGTGAACACGCCTTCGAACAGGCCATCGCTGGAGGTGACGCGCCAGCGGGCGCCGACGGGCTGGATCGTCAGGGTTTCGATGGCCGGCGGCGACGGGGGAACCGCCGCAATCATTGCGGGCGCCTGTGCTGGTCGCGGTTCAGGCGGTCGGCCTCGGCCTGCAACCTCGCGGCCAGGCGTTCGGCAGACGCCCGGTCGGGCAGGGGGCGTGTCGTGGCCTTGTTGACCGCCACGGCCCAGCCGCCTGCGCGGGGCACCACCCGGTATCGTCGGGGTGGGACGGGGTCTGAGGCCCCGCCTTCGACATGGCCCTGCATCATCGCGACGGCCCCCGAGGAATCGGCGCGCCGAACAGGGCGCCGATGAAGGTCATCGCCATCTGGACCGAGGTCGGCTTTGGGGCGGGGCGTTTCAGCGATTCCGCCAGCAGGTGTGAACGGCTCATGGGTCATCTCCTCGGCCCCACAGAAGACGCCCGAACCCCGTAAAGCCGCCATGTCGAAAGCGTCTCGTCGCATAATGTAGGCGTAAATCGGCGTGATCGCGGGCCGTGCGACCACGCAGATGTGGGCCGTTCATCGGTCACGCTTGAACCGCGGGTCTTTCAAACCACATACTCATCCGAACGCCGTCGGAATCGACGGGCCGTCATGCGCCGGTCGGGCCTCTTGCCCGGCGGACCGTGGCGGCGGGCCGGAGATGATCAATGGCCCAGGAGTACGCATCATGACTGAACCAAAGATCCTGCCCGTCCTGCCGCTGAGAGACATCGTCGTCTTCCCGCACATGGTCGTGCCGCTCTTCGTGGGGCGTGAGAAGTCCGTGAAGGCGCTGGACGAAATCATGAAGGGCGAGAAGCAGATCCTGCTGGCGACCCAGAAGAACAGCGTCGACGACGATCCGTCGCCGGACGCCATCTATCCCATCGGCGTGCTGGCCACCGTGCTTCAGCTGCTGAAACTGCCCGACGGTACGGTGAAGGTGCTGGTCGAGGGCAAGGGCCGTGCGCGCCTGACCCGCTTCACCGACCGCGAGGAGTATTTCGAGGCCGAGGCCGTCGAGATCGAGGATGAGCCGGGCGACGCCTCGCAGGCCGAGGCCATGCTGCGCGCCGTGGTCGAGCAGTTCGAGAACTATGTGAAGCTGAACAAGAAGGTGCCGCCCGAGGCCCTCAGTTCCATCCCCCAGATTACCGACGCCTCCAAGCTGGCTGATTCTGTCGCCGCCCATCTGTCGGTCAAGATTGCCGACAAGCAGGGGCTGCTGGAAACCTTCGACGTGCCCAAGCGGCTGGAGAAGGTCTATGGCCTGATGGAGGGCGAAATCTCGGTCTTACAGGTCGAGAAGAAGATCCGCTCGCGCGTGAAGCGCCAGATGGAGAAGACCCAACGCGAATATTATCTGAACGAGCAGATGAAGGCCATCCAGCGCGAGCTGGGCGAGACCGACGACGCGCGCGACGAGATCATGGACCTAGAGAAGCGCATCCGTAAGACGCGCCTGTCCAAGGAAGCCCGCACCAAGGCTGAGGCCGAGGTCAAGAAGCTGCGCAACATGTCGCCGATGTCGGCCGAATCGACCGTGGTTCGGAACTACCTCGACTGGCTGCTGTCCGTGCCGTGGGGCAAGGCCAAGCAGAAGCCGATCGACCTGGCCAAGGCCGAGGAAATCCTTGAGGAGGACCACTTCGGCCTGGAGAAGGTCAAGGAGCGGATCGTCGAGTATCTGGCCGTCCAGGCCCGCACCGGCAGCCTGAAGGGGCCGATCCTGTGCCTCGTCGGACCTCCCGGCGTCGGCAAGACCTCGCTGGCCAAGTCCATCGCCAAGGCGACCGGGCGTGAGTATGTCCGCATGTCCCTCGGCGGCGTGCGCGACGAGAGCGAGATCCGCGGCCACCGCCGGACCTATATCGGCTCCATGCCCGGTAAGATCATCCAGTCGATGAAGAAGGCCAAGACGACCAATGCTTTCGTCCTGCTGGACGAGATCGACAAGCTGGGGTCCGACTGGCGCGGGGATCCGTCCTCGGCTCTGCTCGAGGTGCTGGACCCGGCTCAAAACTCGACCTTCGGCGACCACTATCTGGAGGTGGACTACGACCTGTCCCAGGTGATGTTCGTGACGACCGCGAACAGCCTGAACATGCCGCAGCCGCTGATGGACCGGATGGAGATCATCCGGGTGTCTGGCTACACCGAGGACGAGAAGGTCGAGATCGCCAAGCGTCACGTCCTGCCCAAACAGCTGGAAGACCATGGTCTGAAGGCCGACGAGCTGATCGTGCCGGAAAACACGATCCGCGACCTGATCCGCTACTACACCCGCGAAGCCGGCGTGCGGTCACTGGAACGCGCCCTGGGCGGACTGGCGCGCAAGGCCGTGCGCGAGATGGCCAAGACGGGCGCCAAGACGATCACGGTGGATGACGCCAAGCTGGCCGAATACGCGGGCGTGAAGAAGTTTCGCTATGGCGAGACGGACGAGGAAGATCAGGTCGGCATCGTCACGGGCCTGGCCTGGACAGAGTTCGGCGGCGACATCCTGACCATCGAGGCGATCAAGATGCCCGGCCGGGGTCGCATGACCGTGACCGGCAACTTGAAGGAGGTGATGAAAGAATCGATCTCCGCCGCCGCCTCCTACGTTCGGTCGCGAGCGCTCGACTTCGGCGTCAAGCCGCCGGTGTTCGAGAAGACCGACATCCACGTCCACGTGCCGGACGGCGCAACGCCCAAGGACGGTCCGTCCGCCGGCGTCGCCATGACCGTGGCCATGGTCTCAGTCCTGACGGGCGTGCCGATCCGCAAGGACATCGCCATGACCGGCGAGATCACCTTGCGCGGACGGGTCACCGCCATCGGCGGCCTGAAAGAGAAGCTACTTGCGGCGCTCCGCTCGGGCGTCAAGACCGTGCTGATTCCGCAGGAGAACGAGAAGGACCTCGCCGAGGTGCCGGACAATGTGAAGTCGGCGCTGGAGATCGTGCCGATCTCCACGGCGGATGAGGCGCTGAAGTGGGCGCTGGTCGGCGCGCTGACGCCGGTGGAATGGGACGAGGCGTCGGAACCGCTTCCGGCGCCGGTTCCGCCCATCGACGGGCCCACGGCCGCCGTCAGCCATTAACGTCAAGTTGAACGCGGAGCGCCGCCGGTGAGCATGCCGGCGGCGTTTTCGTTTTTGACGCAACCGTCGATCTGCCCTTTAGTGATTCGTTCGGAGGACAGATGACCAAAGCGGAACTGATCGGCCGAATGGCCAGCGCGGCGAACATCAGCCGCGACCAGGCGAAATCGGCGCTTGAGGCCTTTACCGATGGTGTGGCTGAAGCGCTGTCGGATGGTCGAGACGTCAAGCTGATCGGGTTTGGCAGCTTCGTCGCCGTCGAGCGCAAGGCCGGCGTCGCCCGCAATCCTCAAACGGGGGCCGCTGTGGCGCGCCCCGCATCCCGCACCGCACGCTTTCGCGCCGGGGAAGGTTTGAAAAGCGCCTTGAACGGCTGACGTCCAACGGGCATAAGCCCGGCTCTGCATTGAGGGCGGCTAGCTCAGCTGGTCAGAGCATCTCGTTTACACCGAGAGGGTCGGCGGTTCGAACCCGTCGCCGCCTACCAAACAAAAAGGCCGCCGGAGCGATCCGGCGGCCTTTCGTGTTTCTGGCGTTCGCTTCGATCAGAAGCGGAAGCTGGCCCGCAGCAGCAGCGAGTAGCGGACGTAGTCTTCCAGCAGTTCGGCGTCGCCGGTCAGCGATAGCATGCCCAGTTCGTTGCCGAAGTTCAGGCGGAAGCCCAGAATCGGTCCGCCGCCTTCGACGGCGTCGGGCGACAGGATGAAGTCGGGGCCGCCGCTGGCGAAGCGGGCGATGGTCTCGCCGGCGTCCACCGAGATGTTCTGGCGATAGCCGATGCGAAGTTCGGGACGCACCCAGCCGTTACGGCCGAAGCCGTAACCGATGTTCATTGCCGCCACAGCCGAGAAGATGTGGCTGTCGCGCGAATCGATGTCGAGGTCGAAGCCGTCGCCGCCGCCAGTCTCGCTGCGGGCGCCTTCGGACAGGCGGAAATACTCGCCGTAGATTTCCGGGCGAATGTTCAGGCGACCAAAGTTGCGCTCATAGGATGCGCCGCCGGCGACCGCCGCCGTCCAGCCGTGCCAGTCGGACTTGTTGTTCAAGAAGACGCCGCTGGCGACCAGAGAACGGTCGGCGGTGAAGGAGGCGTAACCACCGGCCGCACGGGCCCAGGTCGTCCAGTACTGGCCCTGAGCACGCCAGTAGAGGCCCAGTTCAAGCAGGTTGGCCGACAGGACCTCTTCAGCCTCGGCTTCGGGATCCTTGATGTCGGACGAGGTGAAGGCGGCCGAGATGCCGAAGGCGCCCAGGCTAGAGCCCTTCTCCACGCCGCCCGCGACGCCGAAGCCTTCCGAGCGGAAGCCGTAGGAGTCGGTCTTGTCCTTGTCGGCGTAGAAGTTGATTTCCTGCACCCAGGCGCTGGTCTCGCCGGGCGCGGCGACGGCGTTGCGACCCGTCAGGGCGCGCGTCACAGCATCGACGCCGGCCGACAGCGACATCAGCGGGCCGCCGGAATGGTCGGGCAGCATCTGCTCGTAGGCGTCGATGAAGCCGTCGCGCGACGTTTGTGATAGGAAGAGATTGCGAAGCGTCTCGTTGGACCCCAGCGCGCCATAGACGGCGTCGTAGGCCGAGGCCTCGACCGGGATCAGGCCGGCTTCCGAAGCCGTGCGGCGGCGCGCATCGACATAGACGGTGTTCGCCGCCTGATTCACACCGCCTTCGACGACGTAGAGGTAGGGCGAGTTGCCCGACAGCAGGGTCTGGTTGATCTGGCCGACGTTGAGCGTGCCGGCCGTGATGATGTCGAACCGCTCAGGCCCGTCGAGCAGCGACGAGAAGCGGACGCCCAGGGTGGAACCGGTCGCCAGGGTCGCATTGCCGCTGACGTTGAAGCCGCCTGCGGTATTGTTGGCCGGATCCAGATTCACCAGCAGCGTGCCTTCCGCGCCGATGTTCAGGTTCGAGATCGCCGTGGCGCCAGTCTGGGTGGCGGCCAGGGTGCCCTTGGACACGTTGATGTCCAGAAGGCCGTCGGCGTTCTTGATGGCGCCCGAGACGACCGCGCCGCCGCTGATGTTCAGACGATCCGCGCCCGCGCCGAAGTCGATGTCGCCCGAGACGACGCCGTTTTCGATGTTGAGCGTATCGGCGCCCGAGCCCAGTTTGATCGCGCCGACGATGGCCGGTTCGTTGGCGTCCGGCACGCCGTCCTTGTCGGTATCGACAGCAGTGCTGCCCTCGGCGGCGGGGATGCCGTATTGGCGAAGGGTGACGCCGGTCGTGTTGGCCGAGAGGTCGATCGCGGTGACGGTTCCGTCCACCGGGGTGGTGTCTGTGGTGCTGGGCGTCAACGAGCCGATGATCGAACCGGCGTTGTTGAGCTGCGTCAGCGAACCCGATTGGTCGCGGATAACTGTGGCCGAGCCGTGGTTGCCACCAAAGGACGCTACGATGTTGCCGGTGTTGGTCAGCGACCCGACATTGGCGCCGGCGCCGATCAGGACGGCGGTGGCGTTTTCGGTCAGTTTGCCTGAGGCGACCGCCTGGATGTTGCCCGAGTTGTTGATGGTCGGTGCAGTGACGCCCGAGCCCACCCAGATGGCGGTGGCGTTGGCGTCGACGGCGGTCGAGGCGATGCCGCCTTCGTTGCGGACACCGCCAACCACGTTGACGGCTTGGCCGCCTGTGACGCCCAGCTGAAGCGCACGGGATTCGACGCCGGAATAGAGGCCGGAACCAATGATTGTGCCACGGTTGATCAGGCCATAGGCCGCATCGCCGGTGCCCACGGCGCCGAGGGTCACTGTATTTGTGGTGGATCCGATCAGCAACGCAGGCGCGCCGCCCAGCGAGGTGATCGAGGCCGTCGTTTCGCTGACGTCCGGGATACCGTCGCCGTCACGATCGGGATCGTCGCGGTTCTTGATGCCGTCGCCGTCATCATCCTCGTCGCCGTTCTTGACGCCGTCCTTGTCGTCGTCGCCTTCGATGCCTGCGTCAGAATAGGCCAGAGCCTTGTCCAGAAGCACGCCGCCGGCGACGTTCGCGCCGACTCGTACGGCCGGCCCGCCCTGAAGCAGGTCATCGGCGTCCAACTCGTCGAGGAACAGGGTCGTCGCGTTGTCGAACGTGCCCGTTGTGGGGCGAGCGGGCGGCGGGGTCGTGTAGCGGTAGCCCGTGGCCACCACCGAGGAATGAATCTTCAACGCGCCGCCGACATCGCCCTCGATGGAGACGCCGGTCGCATTGGCGCCAAGCGCCGAGATGGAGCCTGCAAGATCGACGTTGCCCGATATGGGGCCGGTCGTGCGAATGGCGGTGCTGTCATTCCCGGTGACACGCACCGTGCCCAAGCTCTGGAGCTTGCCGTTCACGGCTGATTCGACTGACAAACCGTAGGAGTTGTTGCCTTCGACGGCGATCGCCCCGGTGCTTTCGATCAGGATGTTGCCAGTGAAGGGCGAGGCGCCGGTCACTCGTACGCCATAACGGTTGGTCCCGGTGGCGAAGGGACCATCGAGGTCGCCGTCGCCGTCTGTATCCTTGATGTCGGCCGTTTCCTGCGTGTCGTTGACGGTGATCGTGCCGCCGACGATGACCGAGCCGGTGTTGCCGCCGTTCACCAAGATGCCGGTCGAGCCGTCGGCCGATTTGTCCATGGTGATCGAGCTGCCGCTGTCCAGATCGACCGTGTTGTTCGAGTTCAAGGTCACCGCTGCGCCTGAAGCGACGGCGACGCTGCCGCCGCTAGCGATGCGGATGTTATCAGCAGCCGTGCCGGTGGCATTGGAAGTCTGGATCGGCGTCGTGCGGGCGGTCGAGATAACGATCTCGGCCTGAGACCCGGTGGCGACCATCAAAGGGGCGATCGCTACGGCGGTCGCGAGCAAAATACGCATTCGGTAGAAACCCCTGGTGGTCACGCATCACGTTACGCCGACCCCTTAGCAGGGTCCGCGCCAGCCTTCCAAGTTTATCGAATTTGAGGCGAATGCAAGGCCGCATGGCTTGCGCGGCCGCCTATGATCGGACCCGCGTTCTGCGGTTTGCGCCTGTTGCGCTGGATACGGAGGGTTTTGCATCGCGCCGCACTTGAGCTTTGCCGCGACGGGGTTTACGGCCGTCGCAAGGTCTAAAGGCCGCGTCCCGACGACGCATCCAACGAACCCCTTCGGCGTTCGACAGCCCAGACCAGGCGAGAACACCCCATGAGCATGACAGACCTCGACGTTCAGGAAAGCGAACTCCGACTGATTCCGGGGCTGGACGTGGAAGTCGCGGATACCTTGCGGGCCTTGAAGGCGGCCGCGATGGACGAGCGGCCGCGTCTGGTGGACACCACCATGCTGTACGCGCCGCGCTCGGGCGGGGTGAAACGCTACATCCTGTCCAAGAAGGCCTGGATCGAATCGAACCGGCCCGGGGTCAGCCATTCGCTGATCGTGCCCGGCGCCCGGCACAAGGCGCGCGCCGACGGCATCGTGCAGTTGCGTGCCACAAAGCTGCCGTTCGGCGACGGCTATCGCTGGCCTAGTTCGGTGAAGCGCTGGAGCGCCTGGGTGGCGGCGATGAAGCCGTCGATCATTGAAGCCGGCGATCCCTATACGCCGGGGCAGGGGGCGCTAGAGGCCGGCCAGCGGGTCGGATGTCCGGTCGTCGGTTTCTGCCACTCCGATCCTGCGGGGCTGGCGGCGCTGCACTTCGGCGAATGGGCCAAGAAGCCGGTCGAGAAGCGCTGGGCCAAACTGTTTTCCCAGTTCGACCGGGTGGTGTCGCCCAGCCGTTTCATCGCGCGACGGCTTGAGGAGGCCGGCGTTGATAATATCGTCATCCGTCCCTTGGGCGTGGAGATCGACACCTTCCGGCCGGAACGCCGGGACCGCCAATGGCTGCTGAACAAGCTGGGCCTGGGCGAGGACGCCCGGTTGCTTTGCTTCGCCGGACGGCCCGCGAAGGAGAAGAACGTCGATGTGCTGATCGAAGCGGTCCAAAAGCTGGGCGCGCCCTATTATCTTGTGCTGGTCGGCGCAGGCGCCGGGATGCCGGAGGAGGATCGCGTCATCTCCATGCCCTATGAAAGCGACCCCAAGGCCGTCGCCAAGATCATCGCCAGCTGCGACGCCTTCGTTCACGCCAACGACAAGGAGCCGTTCGGCCTGATCGTGCTGGAGGCCATGGCGTGCGGTCGCCCCGTGGTGGGCGTCAACGCGGGCGGGGTCGCCGAAACGGTGGACGAGACCGTGGGCCAGTTGGCGGTCAGCGCGGACGCCGGCGACTATGCCGAGGCAGTCGAGGCCCTGTTCGCGCGCGATATCGAAGCCATCGGTCTGGCGGCGCGCGAGAAGGCGGTCAGCCAGTTCGCCTGGAACCGCGTGTTCGAGGACCTGTGCATGGTCTATGGCGAGCTGACGGGCGAGGCGGCCTTCGTGAACCCGGATACGGCCCTGCCGCTGCATTGATGGGGTCGTGCAGACGCACGGCGATCAGCGATTGAATGGGGCGCGTTTCCGAAGAACGGGGCGCGCCACTTCTTTTTGCAATGTCTGGAAAAGAAGTGGCGCGAGTGACGGGGCTCGAACCCGCGACCTCCGGCGTGACAGGCCGGCACTCTAACCAACTGAGCTACACCCGCGTATCAGGTCGAAACTTTTGAGCTGTTTCGAAAGCTTCTTGGGAAGGCGGTGTGCGCCACTCTTCTATTGCTAGAGAGAGTGGCGCGAGTGACGGGGCTCGAACCCGCGACCTCCGGCGTGACAGGCCGGCACTCTAACCAACTGAGCTACACCCGCGTTTCCCGGCCGAAGCGGCTGTGCGCCCCGGCGAGGGGCGTCGTTTAGGCGGGCTGACACATCGCGTCAAGCGACCTTTTCGGAGAAACGCGACCCTCAACGCGACGGGGCCGTGGACGGCGTGACGATCGCCGCCTGGGGCGGGCTGTGCGGGCCCGCCAGGCCGCCGCTCGTGGGCTCCTGAGCGGCCACGGCCGGGGCGGGCGGTTCATAGTGGACGCCGACGCCCGGCCCCAACGGCAGGTCGAAGGCCACCCAGGCCGCCACCATGGCCAGACCGGCGATCAGGAAGGCCCCGGCATAGGGCAGCATGGTCGCCATCAGCGATCCCAGGCCGAATCGTGGATCCCAACGCTGGGCGAAGGTCAGGATCAGCGGGAAATAGCTCATCAACGGTGTGGCGATGTTGGTGACCGAATCGCCCATCCGATAGGCGGCCGTCGTCATCTCGGGTGAAATGCCCAGCAGCATGAACATGGGCACGACGATGGGCGCCAGGGCCGACCATTTGGCCGAGGCCGAGCCGATGAACAGGTCGAAGAAGCACGAGACGAAGACGACGCAGATCAGCAACAGCGGGGCGGGCAGGGCGAGGCCCTTCAGGCCCGCCGCCGCATGGACCGCCAGTATGGGGCCGAGGCCCGACCAGTTGAACATGGCCACGAAGTGGGCGGCGAAGAAGGCGAGCACGATATAGGGCGCCAGCTGGGCGATGCCGTCGCGCATCATCGTCACCATGTCGCGGTGCGACTGGATCGTGCCCGCCCCCGCGCCATACGCCCCGCCGGCGACGAAGAAGGTGATTGCGAAGAAGGCGACCAGGGACTTGTAGAGCGGATTGAACTTCTGCTCCGGGTCCACCTCGGGATCGACGAACGGCGAGCCCGGCAGGAAGGTCAGCATGGTCCACAGCGCGATCATGCCCAGAACCGCCATGCCGGCGAACCGGAGGCCGCGCTTCTCGGCGGCGGTCAGCGGCTGTTTTTCCGAGGCGTTGGGTGCGGCGACGCCCTCGGCCGGCTTCCAAACGCCCAGGCGCGGCTCGATCACACGATCCGTCAGGAACCAGACGATGGGGGTGAAGACGAACACCACCCCGACGATGAAGAACCAGTTGCCGGCGATGTTCACCGAATAGGACGGGTCGATCAGTTGCGCGGCCGGTTCGGTGATGCCCAGGATCAGCGCATCGCTGGCGCCCGGAAACAGATTGCCGGCATATCCGCCCGAAACGGCGGCGAAACCTGCGGCGAGGCCGGCCAGCGGATTGCGGCCCGCCGCGGCGAAGATCACGGCCGCTAGGGGAATGACGACCACATAGGAAGCGTCCGACGCGTGGTGGGACACCATGCCGGTGATCACGACGATCGGCGTCAGTATGGCGCGTGGCGCATTCAGCAGGGCGCCGCGAATGGCGGTGGCGAACAGGCTCGTCCGCTCGGCGACCGATGCGCCGTAGATGATGGTGATGACGATCCCCAGCGGCGGGAAGTCGGCCAGGGTGCGCGGCATGCCGATGATCAACTGCGCCAAGTTCTCGGGCGACAACAGGCTCTTGGCGACCAACTGATCGCCGGTCACCGGATTTACGGCGGACCAGCCCAGGCCCGCGCCGACCATGCTGAGGACGATCAGTCCGCCGATCAGCCACAGGAACAGGAAGACGGGATCGGGCAGGCGATTCCCGATCCGCTCCACGGCGTTCAGGGCGCGGCTGGCTGCGCTCATTCGGATGACTTTCGGTTACATGATCAGGCGCGCAATAGGGCTTTGCGGACGTGAGGCGCGCAAGCGTCGGGCCTGCGACATATGGCGCGTAAACTTGCGATCCATTCTCAATGAAAAGCCAATGTCCGCAGGGGTTTGAACGGCGACGTTCTTGGGTCTAAGAAGCGCCGAATCCCGCCTCTCCCCGGCGGACGAGGTTCTTCGAATGAACGCATTCCTTCTCGAATATCTGCCCGTCGTCATCTTCGCCGGCGTGGCTGCCCTGATCGGCATTCTTTTCATCGTGCTGCCGCTGGTGCTGGCGCCGAAGAATCCCGACTCGGAAAAGTTGTCGGCTTATGAGTGCGGCTTCAACGCCTTCGACGACGCGCGCATGAAGTTCGACATCCGCTTCTATCTGGTGTCGATCCTGTTCATCATCTTCGACCTGGAAGTGGCCTTCCTGTTCCCGTGGGCGGTGTCGATGTTCGATCTGTCGCACGGCGGCATGGTCTTCGCCTTCTGGTCGATGATGGTCTTCCTCGGGGTGCTGACCATCGGCTTCATATACGAATGGAAGAAGGGAGCCCTGGAATGGGAGTAGTCGCCACTTCCACGCCGACGACCCTGGTTACGGCATCCGGCGCGCCGCTGGTTCCGGCCGGCGCCGCCGCCCGCTCGACCGTCGAGGGCTATGACCCCAAGGTCCACGACAAGTTCTTCGAGGCCGTGAACATGGAGCTCGGCGAGCGGGGCTATCTTGTCGCCGCCGCCGACGACGTCATCAACTGGGCGCGCACTGGCTCGCTGATGTGGATGACCTTCGGCCTGGCCTGCTGCGCCGTCGAGATGATCCAGATGTCGATGCCGCGCTTCGACGTCGAGCGCTTCGGCATGGCGCCCCGCGCCAGTCCGCGCCAGTCGGACCTGATGATCGTCGCCGGCACCCTGACCAACAAGATGGCCCCGGCCATCCGCAAGGTCTACGACCAGATGCCCGATCCGCGCTATGTCGTGTCGATGGGCAGCTGCGCCAACGGCGGCGGCTACTATCACTATAGTTACAGCGTCGTGCGGGGCTGCGACCGCGTCGTGCCGGTGGACGTCTATGTGCCCGGCTGCCCGCCGACGGCGGAGGCGCTGCTTTACGGCCTGCTGCAACTGCAGAAGAAGATCCGTCGCACGGGGACCATCGACCGATGAGTTCGTTGGCTGTTCAGGCGCAACATGAAGCGGCTCTGACGCCGTTGGGCGCGGAGATGGTCGGTGCGCTGGGCGTCGAGGCGCAGATCGCCTTTGGCGAACTGACGCTGGTGGCGCCGCGCGAGCGGATCGTCGAGGTGCTGACGGCGCTGCGCGATCAGTTCGGTTTTCAGCAGCTGCTGGACCTCTGCGGCGTGGACTACCCGGATCGCAAGGAGCGGTTCGAAGTCGTCTATCACCTGCTGTCGATGACCCGGAACGCGCGCCTGCGTGTCAAGGTGTCGACCGACGAGACCCAGCCGGTGCCTTCGGTCATCTCGGCCTATCCGGCCGCCAACTGGTTCGAACGCGAAGCCTACGACATGTACGGCATGCTGTTCTCGGGCCACCCGGATCTGCGCCGCCTGCTGACGGACTATGGCTTCGAGGGGCATCCGCTCCGCAAGGACTTCCCGATGACGGGCTATGTCGAGGTCCGCTACGACGAGGAACAGCGCCGCGTGGTCTATGAGCCGGTCAAGCTGACGCAAGAGTTCCGCACGTTCGACTTCCTGTCGCCCTGGGAAGGCGCCGAATACCCCGCGCCGGTCCTGCCGGGCGACGAGAAGGCGGGAGGCCAGGCGTAATGGCTGACGGAAACCCCACTCTGCCGCTGGGCGTCGATGTGTTCGAAGACGACCTCGACACGCGCACCGCCCACGCGCGCGACATGGAAGACCGCAAGTTCACCATCAACTTCGGTCCGCAACACCCGGCCGCGCACGGCGTGCTGCGTCTGGTGCTGGAGCTGGACGGCGAGATCGTCGAGCGCGTCGATCCGCACATCGGCCTGCTGCACCGCGGCACCGAGAAGCTGATGGAGGCGCGCACCTACCTCCAGAACGTGCCGTATCTGGACCGCCTCGACTATGTCGCGCCGATGAACCAAGAGCACGCCTTCTGCCTGGCCATCGAGAAGCTGCTGGGCATCGAGGTGCCTTACCGGGCGCAGCTGATCCGCGTCCTGTATTCGGAAATCGGCCGCATCCTGTCGCACATGCTGAACGTGACGACACAGGCCATGGACGTGGGCGCCCTGACGCCGCCGCTCTGGGGCTTCGAGGAGCGCGAGAAGCTGATGGTGTTCTACGAGCGCGCCTGCGGCGCCCGTCTGCACGCCAACTATTTCCGTCCGGGCGGCGTCCACCAGGACCTGCCGATGGACCTGATCGACGACATCGGTCGCTGGTGCCACGAGTTCCCGCCCGCGCTGAAGGACATCGAAAGCCTGGTCACCGAGAACCGCATCTTTAAGCAGCGCAACGTCGACATCGGCGTGGTGTCCAAGGAGCAGGCCCTGGAGTGGGGCTTCACCGGCGTGATGCTGCGTGGCTCGAACATCGCCTGGGATCTGCGCAAGTCGCAGCCTTACGAGTGCTATGCCGAGCTGGAGTTCGACATCGTCGTCGGCAAGAACGGCGACTGCTGGGACCGCTATCTGGTGCGCATCGAAGAGATGAAGCAGTCGGTGCGGATCATGGAGCAGTGCATCCACAAGCTGCGCAACTGCCCCGGCGAGCCGGTCATGATCGAGGACAACAAGATCGTCCCGCCGCGTCGTGGCGAGATGAAGCGCTCGATGGAATCCCTGATCCATCACTTCAAACTGTATACCGAGGGCTTCAAGACGCCTGAGGGCGAGGTCTATGCCTCGGTCGAAGCGCCCAAGGGCGAGTTCGGCATCTACCTGGTGTCGGACGGCACCAACAAACCCTATCGCGTGAAGATCTCGGCGCCGGGCTTCCGCTCGCTGCAGGCGATGGACTGGATGAACCGTGGCCACCAGCTGGCCGACGTGTCCGCCATCTTGGGCTCGCTCGACATCGTTTTCGGAGAAGTGGACCGATGAGCGTTCGTCGTCTCGCCAAGGTACAGCCCGCCTCGTTCGCCTTCACGGCCGACACGACGGCCAAGGCCGAATGGTGGATCAGGAAATACCCGGAAAGCCGTCGTCAGTCGGCAGTGATCCCGGTCCTGTGGCTGGTGCAGAAGCAGGAAGGCTGGGTCTCCGAACCCGCCATCCGCGCCGTCGGCGAACTGCTGGGCATGCCCTTCATTCGGGTGCTGGAGGTCGCGACCTTTTACACCATGTTCATGCTGGAGCCGGTCGGCAAGACGGCCCTGATCCAGGTGTGCGGCACCACGCCGTGCATGCTGCGCGGCGCCAATGAGCTGATGCGCGTCTGCAAGGAGAAGATCGGTCCCAAGGATCATCTGTCCGCCGACGGCCGCTTCACCTGGCAGGAAGTCGAATGCCTGGGCGCCTGTTCAAATGCGCCCATGGCCCAGATCAACGACTATTATTTTGAGGACCTGACGCCCGAGACCATCGGCCAGATCATCGACGACTTCGCCGCCGGCAAGACGCCGAAGCCGGGATCGTATGCCGGTCGCATTACGTCGGAACCGGCGGGCGGCGCCAAGACGCTGCTGGACGCCAAACTCTACGACGGGTCGGCCGCCAAGCCGATCAAGAAGCTGCCGAACAGCGACCCGGCGCCGGTCGAGAAGGCGCCGGCCTGATGGCGCCGCCTGATCTGAGCACCGACGAAGGCCGCGCGGCCTATCGCAAGGAACTGCGCGGCGTCGGACGTCCGTTGCGGGCTGGCGGCCTGGCGATGGTCGTCGGCGCGGCCCTTCTGATCCTGATCTCGCGTCAGGGCGCGGTCGGACCGTGGGCGGTCAATCTTTCCTACTTCATGCTGGCGGCGGGCTGGGTGATGGTCATCGCGGCCATCTGGATGCGCACCCGCCACCACAAGCGCCGTCTGGCGGAAGGACTCTGAGGGCCATGATCGGCATTCTCGAAGACAAGGATCGCATCTTCACAAACCTGTACGGCTTCCAGGACTGGACGCTGGACGGGGCGAAGAACCGCGGCGCGTGGAACGCCACCAAGGACATGTTGGACCTTGGCCGCGACTGGATTATCAACAACGTCAAGGCCTCGGGTCTGCGCGGCCGTGGCGGCGCGGGCTTCTCGACAGGCTTGAAGTGGTCATTCATGCCCAAGGAAGTGAAGGATCGCCCTCACTACCTGGTCATCAACGCCGACGAATCCGAGCCCGCGACCTGCAAGGACCGCGAGATCATGCGCCATGATCCGCACCTGCTGATCGAAGGCGCGCTGATCGCCAGCTTCGCGATGCAGGCCCATGCCTGCTACATCTATCTGCGCGGCGAGTACGTGCTGGAGCGCGAGCGGATGGAAGCCGCCGTCAAGCAGGCGTACGAAGGCAAGCTGATCGGCAAGGACAACGTCCACGGCTGGGACTTCGACGTCTATATCCACCACGGCGCCGGCGCCTATATCTGCGGCGAAGAGACGGCCTTGCTGGAATCGCTGGAAGGCAAGAAGGGCCAGCCGCGCCTGAAGCCGCCGTTCCCTGCCGGGGCTGGCTTGTATGGCTGCCCGACCACAGTGAACAACGTCGAGTCGATCGCCGTCGTCGGCACCATCCTTCGTCGCGGCGCCGACTGGTTCGCCAGCTTCGGTCGTCCGAACAACACCGGCACCAAGCTGATGTCCCTGTCGGGTCACGTGAACACGCCGTGCGTGGTCGAAGAGGCCATGTCGATCCCGCTGCGCCAGTTGATCGAGGATCACGGCGGCGGTGTTCGCGGCGGCTGGGGCAATTTGAAAGCCATCATCCCCGGCGGCGCATCCTGCCCGGTCATCACGCGCGAGCAGGCCGAGACGGTCCTGATGGACTTCGATTCCATGCGCGAGGTTCGCTCGTCGCTGGGAACTGCCGGCGTGACCGTCATGGACGAGTCGACGGACATCGTGAAGGCGATCGCCCGCATCAGCTACTTCTTCAAGCACGAGAGCTGCGGCCAGTGCACGCCATGCCGCGAAGGCACCGGCTGGATGTGGCGCGTGCTGGAGCGGATGGCCGTGGGCGAGGCCGATCCGTCGGAGATCGACCTGCTGCTGGACGTCGCCAGCCAGGTCGAGGGCCACACCATCTGCGCCCTGGGCGACGCCGCCGCCTGGCCGGTTCAAGGTCTGATCCGTCACTTCCGTCACGAGATCGAGGACCGCATCGCCAACTACCGCAGCCGCCGCGCGAACTTCGCCGGCCACGCGATCGCTGCGGAGTGACCATGCGTCTCGTCGCCGCCCTGCTGCTGATCCTGCCGACCCTCGCCGCTTGCGGCGATGGGGAGAAGGCTGCGCCTCAGGCGACGTCGGCGCCCAAGGCTTCGGCTACGGCCGAGGTCGAGGCTGCGCCGGTTTCAAAAGCGGTGGCTCCTGCTGACCTGCAGTCGGCTTGTCGTGACGTGGTGAACCGCATGTTCGGTCAAGGGGGTGACGCTGTCACCTTCAAGGCCAACGGCGAACAAGCGGCTGAAGTGTCGTGGCGCGCGCCGGTCGATGGTGGCGTGCTGAAATTCGAATGCCGGGCAGACGGCGACGGCGTGGGCCTGTTCCGCGACGGTCAACCGATGTCCGTAGATGTACAAATGGCGGCTCCCGCCGCCAAGCAAGAGGCTCGCTGATGCCCGTCGCCAAGGTCAACGGCGTAGAAACCGAGTTCGAGCCCGGCATGACCGTGCTCCAGGTCGCCGAGCGCGCTGGACAAGAGATTCCGCGCTTCTGCTACCACGAACGCCTGTCCATCGCCGGCAACTGCCGCATGTGCCTGGTCGAGGTAAAGCCCGGACCGCCGAAGCCGCAGGCGTCGTGCGCGCTTCCGGCCGCCGAAGGTCAGGAGATCTTCACCGACACGCCGATGGTCAAGAAGGCCCGCGAAGGGGTGATGGAGTTCCTGCTCATCAACCACCCGCTGGATTGCCCGATCTGCGACCAGGGCGGCGAGTGCGACCTGCAGGACCAGGCCATGGGCTATGGCCGTGACGGCTCTCGCTATGCCGAGAACAAGCGCGCGGTCGAAGAAAAGGTCATGGGTCCGACCATCAAGACCTTCATGACGCGCTGCATCCAGTGCACGCGCTGCGTCCGCTTCATCACCGAAGTCGCCGGCGTGCCGGACATCGGCATGATCTCGCGGGGCGAGGACGCCGAGATCACGACCTATCTGGAGAAGTCGGTCGCCTCGGAACTGTCGGGCAACGTCAACGACCTGTGCCCGGTCGGCGCCCTGACGCACCGTCCGTGGCAGTACCACTATCGTCCGTGGGAACTGAAGAAGACCGAAACCATCGACGTGATGGACGCCCTGGGCTCGAACATCCGCGCCGACTTCCGCGGGTCCGAAGTGATGCGCGTCCTGCCGCGCGTGAACGAGGGCATCAACGAGGAGTGGCTGTCGGACAAGAGCCGCTATGTCGTCGACGGCCTGACTGCGCGTCGTCTGGACCGTCCGTGGATCCGTGAGAACGGCAAGCTGCGCGCTGCGTCGTGGAACGAGGCGCTGGACGCCGTGGCCGCCAAGCTAAAGGCCGCCCCGGCCGACCGTATCGGCGTGATCGCCGGCGACCTGCAGGACGCCGAGTCGATGAAGGCGACGCTGGACCTGTTCCGCGCGCTCGGCTCGAACAATACAGACTGCCGCCAGGACGGCGCCGCTCTGGGCTACGGCCCGCGTGAGGGCTGGCTGTTCAACACCGGCCTGGAAGGTATTGAAAAGGCTGACGCCATCCTGATCGTGGGTGTGAACCCGCGCATCGAGGCGCCGCTGCTGAACGCCCGTCTGCGCAAGAGCTGGATCAAGGGCGACGTCGAGATCGGCCTGATCGGCGAACAGGCCGATCTGACCTTCGACTACGCCTATCTGGGCGCCGGTTCGCAGACCCTGGGCAAGCTGCCCAAGTCGGCGATGGACTTCCTGACCAAGGCTGAGCGTCCGGCGATCATCGTCGGTTCCGGCGCGCTGAACGGGGAGGGCGGCCCGGCCGTTCTGAACGCCCTGGGCGCCTTGGCGAAAAAGGTCGGCGTCGTGACCGAAAGCTGGAACGGCTTCAACGTCCTGCACCACGCCGCATCGCGCGTCGCCGGTCTGGACATGGGCTTCGTGCCGGCTGAAGGCGGCCTGACGGTCGCCGAGATGTTGAAGCCGGACGCGCTGGACGTGCTGTTCTTGCTGGGCGCCGACGAGGTCGATCCGACCGGCTCGAACGCCTTCCGCGTCTATCTGGGCAGCCACGGCGACCGTGGGGCGCACGGCGCGGACGTGATCCTACCGGGTGCGGCCTACACCGAGAAGGCCGGCCTGTATGTGAATACCGAAGGCCGGGTGCAGATGGCCGAACGTGTCGTCTTCCCCAAGGGCGAGGCCAAGGAAGACTGGGCCATCATCCGCGCCCTGTCGGCTCGCGTCGATCGGACCCTCCCTTACGACACGCTGGAGCAGCTGCGCGCCAAGCTGATGGGCGATCATCCGACCTTCGGCCGGATCGACTATCTGCCGTCGCCGGCGTCGTTCGACGTGACGGCCCTCGGCGCCAAGGGCGATCTGGGCGACCGGGTGTTCACCTCGGCGATCACCGATCCCTATCTTTCCAATCCGATAGCGCGCGCCAGCGCGACGATGGCCGAGCTGTCCGCCCTGCGGATCGCCCCGGTCGCAATGGCGGCGGAGTAAGCCATGGACCCCGTTTCCTTCTGGGCCACGCCTCTGGGCTGGACGCTGATCACCGTCGGTCAGGTCCTGCTGATCACGGTCGGCGTGCTGATCGCCGTCGCCTTCCTGCTGCTGGCCGACCGCAAGGTCTGGGCGGGCGTGCAGATGCGTAAGGGCCCGAATGTCGTCGGTCCCTTCGGCCTGCTTCAGTCTTTTGCGGACATGATCAAGTTCGTGCTGAAGGAGGTCGTGATCCCGGCCGGCGCGGACAAGGCGGTCTTCATCATCGCCCCGATCATCACCGTGATCCTGGCCTTCATGGCGTGGGCGGTCATTCCGTTCGCGCCCGGCTGGGTGGTGTCGGACCTGAACGTCGGCATCCTCTACATCTTCGCGGTCTCGTCGCTGGGCGTGTACGGCATCATCATGGGCGGCTGGGCTTCGAACTCGAAGTATCCGTTCCTGGGGTCGCTGCGGTCGGCGGCGCAGATGGTGTCGTATGAAGTCTCGCTGGGCCTGATCATCATCAATGTGATCCTGCTGGCCGGCACGATGAACCTGTCGGCCATCGTCGAGAGCCAGAAGGGCATGTTCTGGAACTGGTACGGCTTCGGCGGCGGCGCCGACACCTGGCCGCTGGTCGTGATCCTGTTCCCGATGTCGATCATCTTCTTCATCTCGGCCTTGGCCGAGACCAACCGCCCGCCGTTCGACCTGCCCGAGGCCGAGTCCGAACTGGTCGCCGGTTATCAGGTTGAATACAGCTCGACCCCGTACCTGCTGTTCATGATGGGCGAATACGTCAACATCGTCTTCATGTCGGCGATGATCAGCCTGCTGTTCTTCGGCGGCTGGAATCCCGGCGTTCCGCAGGCCTGGATGGACAATCTGCCGGCGTGGATCGCCTATACGATCTATCTGCTGACCTTCATGGCCAAGACCGTGTTCTGGTTCGTCTGCATCTCGATGGTGAAGGCCTTCGTGCCGCGCTATCGTTATGACCAACTGATGCGCCTGGGCTGGAAGATCTTCCTGCCGACCTCGCTGGTGGCGGTCGTGATCGTCTCGGCGTGGCGCGTGTTCGTGGTGGGATCGTGATGAAGGGTCTTGTCATCGCCTTCGGCATGCTGACCCTGACGGCCGCCTGCGCGCCCGACAATACGCGCATGCCCGAGTCGAGTTATCAGTGGCAGCAACGCCAGGACCGCATCGAACAGGACTGGCGCGCCAGCCAGACCGCTCCCCAGACCGCCCCCAAGACGACGCCCGCCCCCAAGGATAAGCCCTGATGTTCACCCGTATCGTCCAGGCGACCAAGGGCGCGATGATGCTGGACGTCATCGGCGCCATCGGACTGTCGCTGAAATATATGGCGCGGCCCAAGATGACCGTGAACTATCCGTTTGAGCGGAACCCGCAGTCGCCGCGCTTCCGGGGGGAACACGTGCTGCGCCGCTATGCGAACGGCGAGGAACGCTGCATCGCCTGCAAACTGTGCGAAGCCATCTGCCCGGCTCAGGCCATCACCATCGAGGCCGAACCGCGCGCCGACGGCAGCCGCCGTACCACGCGCTACGACATCGACATGGTCAAATGCATCTACTGCGGCCTGTGCCAGGAGGCCTGCCCGGTGGACGCCATCGTGGAAGGCCCCAACTCCGAATTCGCCGTCGAGACGCGCGAGGAGCTGCTCTACGACAAGCAACGCCTGCTCGATAACGGCGACCGCTGGGAACGGCAGATCGCCAAGAATCTGGAACTCGACGCGCCTTACCGCTAAGGCGCTCACGCAAACGGGCTGGCGATTCCTTCCTGAGGGTCGCGGCCGATACGAAAGGGGCTTCGTCCCGACATGCTGCAAGGCATAGCCTTCTATCTGCTGGCGGCGGTCGCCACGGTTTCCGGCCTTCTGGTCGTGACCGCGCGCAACCCCGTGCACAGCGTGCTGTGGTTGATCCTGGCCTTCTTCTCGTCGGCCGGTCTGTTCGTCCTGCTGGGCGCCGAGTTCCTGGCGATGCTGCTGGTCGTCGTCTACGTCGGCGCGGTCGCGGTGCTGTTCCTGTTCGTCGTCATGATGCTGGACGTGGACTTCCTGAAGCTGCGCGAAGGTTACGCGCGCTATCTGCCGCTGGGGGCGATCATCGCCGCCGTGCTGCTGGTGGAAATGATCATCGTCTCGGTCGCCGTGGTCCAGGGCGGGGCGGCGGCGGGCCTGCCGGGGCCGGGCGCGCCGGACGCCAGCGTCACCAATGTCGAGGCCATCGGTCGCGTGCTCTACACGGACTACGTCTACTTCTTCCAGGCGGCCGGGATCGTGCTGCTGATCGCGATGATCGGCGCCATCACCCTGACGCTGCGCCACAAGCCGCATATCAAACGCCAGAACCCCGGCGATCAGGTCAACCGCGACCGTCGCAAGTCGGTCGAGATCAAGCCTGCTGCGACGGGCGAGGGCGTCAGCGCCGAGGAGCTTCTCTGATGGAAATCGGACTGACCCACTATCTGACGGTCGCCGCGATCCTGTTCACCATTGGTGTGTTCGGCATCTTCGTGAACCGCAAGAACGTCATCATCATCCTGATGTCGATCGAGCTGATCCTGCTGGCGGTGAACATCAACTTCGTCGCCTTCTCGACCTATCTGAACGACATCAGCGGGCAGATCATGGCCATGTTCGTCCTGACCGTCGCCGCGGCCGAAGCCGCCGTCGGCCTGGCCATCCTAGTGACCTTCTTCCGTAACCGCGGCGACATCGCCGTCGACGACGCCTCCGTGATGAAGGGTTGAGCGTGACTTTCCATACCCTCGTCATTCTCGGGATCTTCGCCCCGCTGCTGGGCGCGGCCATCGTCGGCTTCTTCGGTCGTCGGCTTGGCAACATCCCGTCGCAGGCCGTCACGACGGGCCTGCTGTTCTTCTCGTGCGCCGTCGCCTGGACAGTGTTCGGGCAATGGACCTGGGGCCATCTGGAGCCCTTCACCATTCGCCTGGCGCCCTTCATCAATGTGGGCGACTTCCAGTCGGCCTGGTCGATCCGCATCGACGCCCTGTCGGCGACCATGCTGATTGTGGTCACCAGCGTCTCTTCGCTGGTCCACCTGTATTCCTGGGGCTACATGGCCGAGGACGACAGCCGGCCGCGCTTCTTCGCCTATCTGTCGCTGTTCACCTTCATGATGCTGGCGCTGGTGACGGCCGCCGACTTCATGCAGATCTTCTTCGGCTGGGAAGGCGTGGGCCTGGCGTCTTATCTGCTGATCGGCTTCTGGTTCAAGAAACCGACGGCCAGCGCCGCCGCCATCAAGGCCTTTGTCGTCAACCGCGTCGGCGACTTCGGCTTCGTCCTGGGGATCATGACGATCTTCTGGATGTACGGCACGATCGAGTTCGCCGAACTGTTCCCGATGATCGCCACCAAGGCGAACACGACGTGGGAGTTCCTGGGCGTCCAGTGGTCCGCGCTGGATCTGGCCGGCTTCCTGCTGTTCATCGGCGCCATGGGCAAGTCGGCCCAGTTCTTCCTGCACACCTGGCTGCCCGACGCGATGGAAGGGCCGACGCCTGTGTCGGCGCTGATCCACGCCGCCACCATGGTGACCGCCGGCGTCTACATGGTCTGCCTGCTGTCGCCGATCTATGAGTATGCGCCGGGCGCGTCGCAGATCATCGCCATCATCGGCGCGATCACGGCCCTGTTCGCCGCCACGGTCGGCCTGACGCAGAACGACATCAAGCGGGTCATCGCCTATTCGACCTGTTCGCAGCTGGGCTACATGTTCTTCGCGGCAGGCGTCGGCGCCTATCAGGCCGCCATGTTCCACCTGTTCACGCACGCCTTCTTCAAGGCCCTGCTGTTCCTGGGCGCCGGCTCGGTGATCCACGGCATGCACCACGAGCAGGATATGCGGAAGATGGGCGGACTGTGGAAGCTGCTGCCGGTCACCTATGCGGTGATGACCATCGGCACCATCGCCATCACCGGGCTGGGCATCCCCGGCGTCGGCGGCTTCGCCGGCTTCTACTCCAAAGACTCGATCATCGAGAGCGCCTACGCCTCGGCGGCCTCGGGTCATTCGGCCATCGGTCTGTTCGCCTTCTTCGTCGGCATCATCGCCGCCGGTCTGACGGCCTACTATTCGTGGCGTTTGGTCTTCATGACCTTCCACAACAAGCCCGTGTGGAAGGAAGAGGGCGATGCGCATCATGCAGACGATCACGTTTCGCACGCCCAGTTGGAAACCCATTCCGAGCCGGTCACGGACGCTCACGCCCACGACGACCATGGCCATCATGGCCCGCTGAAGCCGCACGAGAGCCCGTGGGTCATGCTGGTTCCGCTGATCCTGCTGTCGGTCGGCGCCGTCGCCGCCGGCTTCGTCTTCGCGCCGCACTTCATCGGCCACCACGAGGGCGAGTTCTGGCGTGGAGCGATCTTCACCGGCGAACACAACCACGTCCTGCACGAGAGCCACGACGTTCCGACCTGGGTGAAGTGGTCGCCGCTGATCCTGACGCTGACCGGAACGGCCTTCGCCTACTGGATCTACGTCGCTCGCGAGGGCATGGGCCGTCGCATGGCCGAGCGGAACGGCGTCATCTACCGCTTCCTCTACAACAAGTGGTATTTCGACGAGCTGTACGACTTCGTCTTCGTGCGCGGCTTCAAGGCCATCGGGGACTTCTTCTGGAAGATCTTCGACGTGAAGATCATCGATGGTCTCGGTCCGAACGGCGCTGCCTGGGTGTCGCTGAAATCCGCCGCTCGACTGGCCAAGATCCAGTCAGGCTATGTCTATCATTATGCCTTCGTGATGCTGCTGGGGGTCGCCGGTCTGCTCACCTTCGCTATCCTCGCGTGGGGAGCCTGATCTCGTGCCCTACATCCTGAGCCTCGTTACATTCCTGCCCCTGATCGGGGCCCTGGCGCTCTTCGTCGCCCGGCTGACCTTCAAGTCGGCCGACGCCGCCGCTCCGGCCGCGCGCTGGATCGCCCTGGTCACGACCCTGGTCACGCTGGCCGTGTCGGTCGGGTTGGTCGCCGGATTCGATCCGTCGAACACCGGCTATCAGTTCGTCGAGATGGTCCCGTGGTTCGCGGGCGCCAGCTATCATCTGGGCGTCGACGGGATCTCGATCCTGTTCGTACTGCTGACCGCCTTCCTGATGCCGATCTGCATCCTGGCCAGCTGGAAGTCGATCGAGACGCGCGTCGTCGAATATATGATCGCCTTCCTGGTGCTGGAGACGCTGGTCATCGGCGTGTTCACGTCGCTGGACCTGTTCCTGTTCTATATCTTCTTCGAAGGCACGCTGGTGCCGATGTTCCTGATCATCGGCATCTGGGGCGGGGCGAACCGGATCTACGCCGCCTACAAATTCTTCCTCTACACCCTGCTGGGGTCCGTCCTGATGTTGCTGGCCATGCTGTGGATGGCGCACGAGGCCGGCACCACCAGCATCCCCGAGCTGAAGCAATACGCCTTCGACCCGGCGGTTCAGCCTTTGCTCTGGCTGGCCTTCTTCGCCTCGTTTGCGGTCAAGATGCCGATGTGGCCGGTCCACACCTGGCTGCCCGACGCCCACGTCCAGGCGCCGACGGCGGGATCGGTCATCCTGGCCGGCATCCTGCTGAAACTGGGCGGATACGGCTTCATCCTATTCAACGTGCCGATGTTCCCGCAGGCGTCGGAGATGTTCCGCCCGCTGGTCTTCACCCTGTCGGTGATCGCCATCGTATATACCTCGCTGGTCGCCTGGCGTCAGACGGACATCAAGAAGCTGATCGCTTATTCGTCCGTCGCCCACATGGGCTTCGTCACCCTGGGCATCTTCTCCGGAAATGACGTCGGCATGCAGGGCGCCATCTTCCAGATGATCAGCCACGGCCTGATCTCGGGCGCACTGTTCCTGTGCGTCGGCGTGGTCTACGACCGGATGCACACCCGCGAGATCGCCTTCTACGGCGGCCTGACGTCGCGGATGCCCTGGTATGCGGCCATCTTCCTGATGTTCACCATGGCCAACGTCGGCCTGCCGGGCACCTCCGGCTTCGTCGGTGAAGTCCTGACCATGACGGGCGCCTATCAGGCCTCGACCTGGGCGGCTCTGGTTGCGGCCTCGGGCGTGATCTTCTCCGCTGTCTATGCCCTGACCCTGTACCGGGCGGTCATGTTCGGCGAGATCACCAATCCAAAGCTCGAGACCATCACCGACATCGACAAGCGCGAACTGCTGCTGTTCGTGCCGTTGATCATCGGCACCATTTGGCTGGGGGTCCATCCGGCCTCCGTCCTCGATTACACCGGGCCCGCCGTCGAGGCCCTGACCAGCGCGTATCGCGCCGCGATCGGCGGGTGAGACCATAATGCCTGATTTGTCCTCCGCCCTGCATCTCGCCGCCTCGGAAGTCACCCTCGCGGTCGGCGCCCTGGTCCTGCTGATGGTCGGCGCCTTCATCGGCGACAAGAGCGCCCGGCTGGTCTCGATCCTGTCGGTCCTGCTGCTGATCGTCGCCGCCGTCATCTCCATCGTCGGCCCGTGGGGCGTCGCCTTCAACGGCGCCTATGTCGCCGATCCGCTGGCCATCTACGCCAAGAGCCTGATCTATCTTTCGGCCGCCGTGGCGGTCGTGTTGGGCGACGGCTGGATGAAGCGCACGCGTATCGCCAAGTTCGAATACCCGGTCCTGATCGTGCTGGCCTCGGTCGGCATGGGAATGATGGCGTCCTCGGGCGACTTGATCTCGATGTATGTCGGCATCGAGCTGCACTCGCTGGCGCTCTATGTGCTGGCCGCCTTCCACCGCAACGACGTCAAGGCGTCGGAAGCGGGCCTCAAGTATTTCGTTCTGGGTGCCCTGTCGTCTGGCCTGCTGCTCTACGGTTCCAGCCTGATCTACGGTTTCGCCGGGTCGATGCGGTTCGAGGACATCGCCGCCTTCGCCGCCGACAACCCCGGTCCCGGCCTGGTGTTCGGCCTGGTCTTCCTGATCTGCGGTCTGGCGTTCAAGGTTTCGGCCGCGCCGTTCCACATGTGGACGCCCGACGTCTATGAGGGCGCACCGACGCCTGTCGTGGCCCTGTTCGCCACGGCGCCCAAGGTCGCCGCCATGGTGCTGATCGCCCGCGCGCTGGAGCACGGCTTCGGCGACGCCCACGCCCAGTGGTCCCAGGTCCTGATCGCCATCTCCCTGATCAGCTTCGTCGTCGGTGCCTTCGGCGGCTTGGCGCAGAAGGACATCCAGCGCCTGCTGGCCTATTCGTCGATCGCCAATATCGGCTATGCGCTTCTGGGCATCGCGGCGGGCACCGCCGAAGGTCTGCAGGCCATGCTGATGTTCATGACCCTGTATGTCATCGACCAACTGGGCTTCTTCGCCATCCTGCTCAGCCTGTCCAAGTCGGGCCGTCCGATCCGTCGAATCGCCGACCTCGCGGGTCTGAAGAAGGATCGTCCGTTGACGGCCGTGGCCCTGACCATCCTGTCGCTGTCGGTGCTGGGCATGCCGCCTTTCTCGGGCTTCTGGGGCAAGTATTATGTGTTCGGCGCCGCCGCCGATGCGGGCCTTTGGCCGGTCGCAGCCGCCGGTCTGGTCGCTTCGGTCGTCGCCGCCTTCTACTATCTGCGCATCCTCAAGCTGATGTGGTTCGATGCGCCCGTGGACGACATCGCGACGGATGCCGCGCCGGTCGAGGCCAAGTGGATCGGCTGGGCCTGCGCCGCCTTCGCCTTCCCGCTGGTGATCGTGGGTCTGACCTGGTTGGAGCCGCTGACCAAGGTTGCGAGCGCCGGCTTCGGGAACGGGTAGGGCGTTGTCGCCCGTCCCCCTGGTTATCCTCGACGAGATCGACTCGACCAACGCCGAGGCGCGCCGCCTCGCCGAGGCCGGGGAGGCGGGGCCGCGCTGGATCGTGGCGCGGCGTCAGACCGCCGGTCGCGGGCGTCGCGGTCGCAAGTGGGAAAGCGATCAGGGCAACCTGGCCGCCACTTTGCTGGTCACCACGCCCAAGTCGGCGGCCGAGGCGGCTCAAGCCACCTTCGTGGCGGCCCTGGCCGTCGCCGACCTGCTGGACGTGTTCGTCTCGCCGGCCCTGGTGTCGATCAAATGGCCCAATGACGTTCTGCTGGACGGCGTGAAGGTCTCCGGCATCCTGGTCGAGTCCGGCGCTCACGCGAACGGTGATCTGTGGCTGGCGGTCGGCATCGGCGTGAACCTGGCCCATGCACCCGAAGGCACCGAACGCGGCGCGACCTCCATCGCCGCACGCCTGCGCGCCGACCTCGCCTATGTCCCGCCCATCGAGGCCGCCGCCGAAATCCTGGCCGAGACCTTCGCCGTCTGGTGGGGCCGCTGGCAGACGATGGGGTTCGAGCCGGTGCTGGACGCCTGGACCAGTCGCCTGACCGGGCTGAACGGCCCGTGCACCGCGCGTCTGGACAATGAGACTCTGGAAGGTCTGGCCGAGGGCGTCGAGCCGGACGGTGCGCTGCGCCTGCGTCTCGCTGATGGTTCTGTTCGGCTGATCTCCGCTGGCGACGTCTTCTTCGGGAAAGCCGCTTGATGCTGCTGGCCATCGAACAGGGCAACACCAATACGCTGTTCGCCGTTCACGACGGCTCGGACTGGATCGCCCAATGGCGCGCCGCGACCGAGGCTAGCCGCACGGCGGACGAATACGCCGTCTGGCTGAACCAGCTGATGGTGATGAAGGGGCTGGAGTTCGATGCCCTGAGCGGCTGCATCATCTCCAGCGTCGTGCCCCAGTCGATCTTCAACCTGCGTAACCTGGCGCGGCGTTATCTGAACATCGAACCCCTGGTGATCGGCGAGAACGCTGAACTGGGCATCGAGGTGCGGATCGCCAAACCTAGCGAGGCGGGGGCCGACCGCTTGGTCAACGCTGTCGGGGCGTCGCTGATGTATCCTGGCGACCTGCTGTTGATCGACAGCGGCACGGCGACCACTTTTGACATCGTCTCCGGCGACGGCGCCTTCGAAGGCGGTCTGATCGCGCCCGGCATCAATCTGTCGCTTCAGGCGCTGCACGAAGCGGCGGCCAAACTGCCCCGCATCGCCATCCAGAAGCCCGAACACGTCATCGGCAAGGGCACGGTCGAGGCCATGCAGTCCGGCGTCTTCTGGGGCTATATCTCGTTGATCGAAGGCCTGGTCCAGCGCATCAAGGCGGAGTGGGCGCGGCCCATGACCGTCATCGGCACCGGCGGCGTCGCCAGCCTGTTCGAAGGCGCGACCGACAGCATCGATCACTTCGATCCCGATTTAACTATTCGCGGCCTCCTCGAAATCTGGCGTCGTAACGCCCATTTGACTGATTGAATGAAAAAGCAAAACCAAGACGAACTCGTTTTTCTGCCTTTGGGCGGCTCCGACGAAGTCGGTATGAACCTCAACGCCTATGGCTTCGGCCCGGCGGACAATCGTGAATGGCTGATCGTCGATGTCGGCGTCACCTTCGGCGACCTGTCCACGCCCGGCGTCGACGTGATCGTGCCCGATCCCGCCTTCCTGGAAGGCGAGAACATCAAGGGCATCATGCTGACCCACGCGCACGAGGATCACATCGGCGCTCTCGGCTGGCTGTGGCCGCGCATCAAGGCGCCGGTCTACGCCACCCCCTTCACCGCCTATCTGATCAAGGACAAGCTGCGCGAGCGCGGCATCTTCGACGAGGTCGAGGTGATCGAGGTGCCGCTGGGCGGAACTGTCGACGTGGGCTCGTTCGGCGTCACCTTCGTCAACATGAGCCACTCCATCGCCGAGCCGAGCGGCCTGGCCATCGACACTCCCCTGGGCATGGTGTTCCACACCGGCGACTGGAAGATCGACGACCAGCCGATCATCGGCGAAAAGACAGATGCTCCCGCCATCCGCGCCATGGGCGACGAAGGCGTGTTGGCCATGGTCTGCGATTCGACCAACGTCTTCGTGCCGGGCGTCGCCGGGTCCGAGGGTGATGTCGCCGTCGCCATTTCCAAACTGATCGCCAGCCTGAAGGGCCGCGTCGCCGTGGGCTGTTTCGCCTCCAACGTCGCCCGTATGGACAGCGTCATCCGCGCGGCCGAGGCCTGCGGTCGTCGCGTGTCGCTGGCCGGTCGCTCGATGCACAAGATCACGGCCGCGGCCAAACACGTCGGCATGTTGCAGGACGTGAAGCCCTTCCTGTCGGACGAAGAGGCCCGCGTCTGGCCGGCCGACCAAATCCTGTACCTTTGCACCGGCAGCCAGGGCGAAGCTCGCGCGGCTCTGTCGCGCGTCGCCGACGGCACCCACCCGGTCGTCAAACTGGGTCTGGGTGACCACTGCATCTTCTCGTCGCGCCAGATCCCCGGCAACGAACTGGCCATCGGCAATCTGCAGGATCGCCTCGCGGACCGGGGCGTGCGCCTCTACACCGAGAAGGATCACCCCGGCATCCACGTCTCGGGCCACCCCTGCCGTGACGAACTGAAGCAGATGTACGACTGGGTGCGGCCGCAAATCGCCGTCCCGACCCACGGCGTGCGCCGCTTCCTGCTGGAACACGCCAACCTGGCCAAGGACATCGGCATCAAGGAGACCGTGACGCCCCGCAACGGCGACATGGTCCGCCTGGCGCCTGGCCCTGCCAAGATCATCGACGAGGTGCCGAACGGTCGCCTTTATGTCGACGGCGGCATGCTGGTGACCGAACAGGGCGAGGCCCTGAAGGAGCGTCGCCACGCCTCGACCAACGGTGTGCTGATCGTCAGCTTCGCCCTGGACAAGCGCGGCCGCATCGCCAGCGATATCGATATCCGCAGCGTCGGCCTGCCCGGCGACACCGGTACGCCCCTGGGCGATGCACTGGACAAGCTGGCCGAGCGGGTCGAACAGGTGATCAAGGGTCTGAAAGGTGACGCTCTGGACGACGAGATGGTCATCGAACAGGCTGTGGCTCGCGTGCTGAAGAAGGCCAGCCAGCAGATCTGGGATCGTCGTCCCATCGTCGAGACCGTCGTCCTGCGCGTTTGATGCAACCTTGACTGTTCGGGCGCATTTTCTGCGCGCCTGAACGGTCGGGGGAACCCATGTCTGACAAACCCACCCGCGCGCGCCGCCTTCTGGAACGGGTGCGTCATGCCCGCCATCCGTTGCACGGATGGCGGCGCTGGGCGGTGATCGTGGGGCAGGGGATGGTCGGCTTCGTCGCCCTGTTCGCCGCCGTCAATCTGGTGCTCAGCCTGTCGACGTTCCGGGGCGAGGATCCGCTGTCCCGGACAGTTCACGAACTGCGCGTCCTGTGGTTCAGTTCGCCGGACGGCGCGCCCATGTCGCCCACGGCCTTTCCCACCGTCTATGGCCGTGATCTGGGGCCGGCGCCCGACACCGTCGCCATCCACGCCTTCCTGGAGCGCGAGGCCGAGGACGGCGTCTTCCTGCTCGACCATGTGATGGTGGATCGGATCCTGAAGCTGAACGGCCGGATCGACGCACGCAGCGTGCCGTCGGGCGTCTATGTCGGCGCCCACGCCCTGGGGCCGGACGATATGCCCCTGGTGCCGGTGACCAAGTTCATGGCGCAATATCTGCTGTTTCCGCGCCACGCCTATATCCTGGTGGTCCCCGAGAGCGGGCCGGCGATCGCCTTTTCCGCCAGCCAGAACGCCAAGTTCGGCATCGACACCCATCCCGAACGCCTGTCCGCCGAGATCGCGCCGTTCGGTCCGAACGCCTACGACTTCCCCAGTTCGGGCGAGGCGCTGCACGAGATGACCCGCATCACCAATGATCCCGCCCGCGTCGGCGCGGCCATCGAGACGCTGAAGGGCGCACAGGCGCGGCTGGCGGCTGAGGGCCTGACCTATGGTCTCTTGGCGCCCAACTCCAACACGGCGGTGGGGTGCGTGCTGCAAGGGTCGGGGGCGATCACCCAGCAGGCTCGGTCGTCGATCCTACTGGCCCTGCGCGCGCCGGGCTTCGGCGCGGCCTGCGATTAGCGGTCGCAACCCTCGCCGCGTTTCCGCTATATCCACGCCGATGGCCGAGCGACTCTTCCTTTTGAACCCTGACTGGCATGACGATCAGGGCGGTCCCTGGTTCTGTCCTGCGGGCGCCTATGTCGAGGGCGTGCTGGCCTTCTACCCACAACTGCGTGACGCGCTGGAGGTGGTCTATCTGGATCACGCCCGCCCTCGACCGCCCGTGATCGAACAGGTGGGCGAGGCGCATCAAAGCTGCCCCATCCTGATCCTGGACGGTGAACTGGATTGGTCTGACGCGCAGGTCAGCGAAACGACCGGCCGGCGCTTCCTTCAGGATCACGCCATTGCCCCCTATCTGGCGGCCCGCTACGGCGTCGGCCGGCCGCATCCCTAGAGGTCCGTCATGCCCATCGGCGTCTTCACCATGGTCGGCATCTACATCATCGTCTGGTGGACTGTGCTGTTCGCCGTGCTGCCGCTAGGCACAGCGAGCGAGACGCATGAGCCGCCGACCGACGGCTCCCAGTGGGGCGCGCCAAAGACGCCGAACCTGAAGAAGAAGTTCCTGACCACCACCTGGGTCTCGGCCTTGGTCTGGGTCTTCGTCATGGTGCTGATCTTCACCGGCTGGCTGCCCTTGCCCAACTTCGCCAACGGCCCGGCCGTCTAAACGACGCGCCGGCCTAGCTTTCGCCCCGGTCCAGCGGCTAAAGCCTTGTTCCGTCTCTACGCCTAGGATTTTCGATCATGCGCCTGTCGCGCTTTTTCCTGCCCACGCTGAAGGAAGCCCCTTCGGACGCCCAGATCGTCTCGCACCAGCTGATGCTGCGCGCCGGCATGATCAAGCAGGAGGCCGCCGGCATCTACGCCTGGCTGCCGCTGGGTCTGAAGGTGCTGCGCAAGGTCGAGCAGATCGTGCGCGAGGAGCAGATGCGCGCAGGCGCAGTCGAGCTGCTGATGCCGACCCTGCAACTGGCCGACCTGTGGCGCGAGAGCGGCCGCTATGACGCCTACGGCCCCGAGATGCTGCGCATCACCGACCGGCACGAGCGCGAGCTGCTTTATGGGCCGACCAATGAGGAGATGATCACCGACATCTTCCGGGCCTATGTGAAGTCCTACAAGTCGCTGCCGCTGAACCTGTTTCACATCCAGTGGAAGTTCCGCGACGAGCGCCGGCCTCGGTTCGGCGTCATGCGCGGCCGCGAGTTCCTGATGAAGGACGCCTATTCCTTCGACGTGGACGAGGCGTCGGCGCGCGTCGCCTATAATCGGATGTTTACGGCCTATCTGAACACCTTCGCCCGCATGGGCCTGAAGGCTGTGCCGATGCGCGCCGACACCGGCCCCATCGGGGGCGACCTGAGCCACGAGTTCATCGTCCTGGCCGAAACCGGCGAGAGCGAGGTCTTCTGCGACCGCAAGCTGGTCGAGATGGCCCCTCCCGGTCACGACCTCGACGCCGAGGCGCTGCAGGCCGTTTTCGACGAGCGCACGGCCCTGTACGCCGCGACCGAGGAAATGCACGACGCGGCCCAGTTTGAGGCCCAGACCGCCGAGGGCGACCGTCTGTCGGCGCGCGGCATCGAGGTCGGCCACATCTTCTATTTCGGCACGAAATACTCCGTCCCGATGAAGGCCAAGGTCGCCGGGCCGGACGGTCAGGACACCGAGGTCCACATGGGCAGCTATGGTGTCGGCGTGTCGCGCCTGCTGGGCGCCATAATCGAGGCCAGCCACGACGCGGGCGGCATCATCTGGCCTGACGCCGTGGCCCCGTTCGACGTGGTCGTGATCAATCTGCGCGCCAATGACGAGGCCGTCTCGGCCGCCTGCGAGGATGCGGTCGCCCAGCTGGAAAAACTCGGCAAGGACGTGCTGTACGACGACACCGATGAGCGTCCGGGCGGCAAGTTCGCCACCGCCGACCTGATCGGCGTGCCGTGGCAGCTGACCATCGGTCCCAAGGGGCTGGCGGACGGCGTGGTCGAGCTGAAGCGCCGCGCCACCGGCGAGAAGGTCTCCGTGCCCCTGGCCGAAGCCATCGAAAGGCTGACCGCTTGAGCCTGCCGTCCCGTCCTTCCGGCGCCTTCTCCTCGTGGGAGATCGGCCTGGCCCTTCGCTACCTGCGCGCCAAGCGCAAGGAGGGCGGCGTCGCCACCATCGCCGTGATCAGCTTCATCGGCATCATGCTGGCCGTCGCCGTGCTGATCAGCGTCATGAGCATCATGTCCGGCTTCCGCAGCGAGCTGCTGGGCCGGATGCTGGCCTTCAACGGGCATATGTATGTGCAGGGCGCGGTTCTGACCTCTCCCGACCGTGAAGCCGCGCTAAAGCGGATCCAGGCCGTGCCGGGCGTCGCCAGCGCCAGTCCGCTGAACGAGGCCCAAAGCCTGATCCGCGTCGGCAGCTATACGACCGGCGCCATCGCCAAGGGCATCCGTCCCGAAGACCTGGCCAAGACCCAATATGTGTTCGACAGCCTGACGCCGCAGGAGCGCGCCGGGTTCGGCAAGGGCCCCTATGGCGGCGACCGCATTCTGGTCGGCGCTGCCTTGGCCACCTCGATGGGGCTGCGGGTCGGCGATCCCGTCACCCTGTATTCGCCCACCGGCGCCGACAGCGCGTTTGGCAATCTGGGCGGGCTGGAGAAGACCTATTTCGTCGGCGGCCTGTTCCGCTCGGGCGCCGCCGATTACGACCGCGCCTTCATCTTCATGCCGCTGGAGCAGCAGCAGCTCTTCTTCGGCAAGGAAGGCGTGTGGGACGCCATCGAGATCAAGGTCAACAATCCCGATCAGGTCGGCGCCCTGACCGCCGCCATCCGTGATGCGGCCGGCCCCGGCGCGGTCGTCAGCGACTGGCGCGAACGCCTCGCCGCCTTCTACGGCGCGTTGAAGGTCGAGCGGGTGGCCATGAGCATCATCCTGGGCCTGGTCGTCGCCATCGCCGCCATGAACATCATCTCTGGCATCGTCATGCTGGTGAAGAACAAGGGCCGCGACATCGCCATCCTGCGCACCATCGGCGCCAGCCCGTCGTCCATCCTGCGCGTCTTCTTCATGGCCGGCGCCATGATCGGCGTGGCGGGCACGATCGCCGGTCTGGTGCTGGGCCTGCTGTTCTGCTGGAACATCGGCCCGATCCAGCACTTCCTGGAGTTCGTGCTGCAGACCAAGCTGTTCGATTCCGACGTCTATATGCTGGACGCCATTCCGGCGCTGGTCGATCCGGCCGACGTGGCCTGGGTGACCTTCTGGTCGCTGCTGATGAGCTGTATCGCCAGCCTGCCGCCGTCCTGGACCGCGTCTCGCATCGATCCCGTGGAGGCGCTCCGCTATGAGTAAGGCTCCCATCCTGTCGGTGCGCGGCCTGACCCGCACCTATGACACTGCGCAAGGCGGCCTGACCGTGCTGAAGGGCGTCGATCTGGACGTGTTTCCGGGCGAACTGGTCGGGCTGATCGGCCCCTCGGGCTCGGGCAAGTCGTCGCTGCTGCACGCCGCCGGCCTGTTGGAAAAGCCGACCAGCGGTACGGTCGCCATCGACGGCGAACAGGTCGGAAATCTGGACGAGCGCGCGCGCACGCGCCTGCGTCTGGGCCGGATCGGCTTCGTCTATCAGTTCCACCATCTGCTGCCCGAGTTCGACGCGCGCGACAACGTCGCCCTGCCGATGCGGATCGCGGGCCTGACTCAGGACGAGGCCAGGAAGCGCGCAGAGGTCACGCTGACGGCGCTTGGCCTGGGTGAGCGCCTGACGCACCAACCTGCCCAACTTTCAGGCGGGGAACAGCAGCGGGTCGCTATCGGCCGTGCGCTCGCCAATGGCCCGCGGCTGTTGCTGGCTGACGAACCGACCGGCAACCTGGATCCGACCACCAGCCAGTCGGTGTTCGAATCCCTGCGCGACCTGGCCAAGAATACGGGTGTCGCCGCCCTGATCGCGACCCACAACATGGAGCTGGCCGGCCATATGGACCGCGTCTTCGCCCTGAAGGACGGGCATCTGGAAGAGCGCGCGGCCCAGAGCCACGCCTACTGAGCTACGCCTACTGATCAGCTGACGGCGGCGTCGCCCCAGATCGCCCGCAAGCGTTCGGGGCGGCGGCACCCGATCCGATAGGCCTGATAGCTGGCGGCGTGAAGCTTGGCGTAGTTTTGATGCTCTTCGCCCGCGGGCCAGAAGCGCTGGGCGCCGACGACAGGCGTCGTGAAACTCTTCTTCAGAACACGCATGGCGGCGTCCCGCGAGGCGACGGCGTCGGTGCGTTGGCCATCGGTGGCGAACACGGCCGAGCGATACGACAGCCCCTGGTCGCAGAACTGTCCGTTCGGATCGGTCGGATCGATCGTGCGCCAGTAGCGGTCGACCAAGGCGCGATAGGAAACCACGCGCGGATCGAAGGTGACCTGGATTGCTTCCATATGGCCGGTGCCGCCGCGCACGACCTGTTCATAGGTCGGATTGGCCGTGTGTCCGCCCACGAAGCCCGACACGGCGGACCGCACGCCCGGTACGTCGTCGAACGCCTTTTCCTCGGACCAGAAACAGCCACCGGCGAAGATGGCCGTTTGAAGCGCCGGCGTCGTTTGGGCCTCGGCTGGCCGGGGCAGGGGTGCGCCGAGCGCCAGCACCCCGATGGTCAGGGATGCGAGCGCGGCGAGCGTGGTGCGATTAGACATCGGTCGATCTCCGTTTCCACTCACTACGACGGCGTCGGTCGAATGGTTTCAAACACGATGGTTGACGAGAACAAAAAGCCAACATAGAACATTAGCGGAACATATCGGATTGGTGGGAGACAATGTCATGCCGCGTTTGATGAGAGATATGCTGTCGCTGGCGTCGTGCGGTGGCTTCGTGCTGATGGTCTGGACCGTAGCGATCAACGTCACCGGCGCTTGAGATCAGACGAATTAGACGGATTAGACGGTGTTTTTGCCGATGACCGTCTGAAGTCAGTGATCCACAGCCCATCCGCCCGAGAGCGGGTTTGCGATGGTTGATCGCTGCCCGATATGAGAGTCAGGGCGGGCTAGGCCGCGAATGAGCGGGCCGGCGGTCGGAGAAGGCATTGAGCGAGCCGGTGAACAATCAGGGTTTCGTCCATCTGCGGGTCCGCTCGGCCTATTCGCTGCTGGAAGGCGCGATCAAGGCCGCCAAGGTCGGCAAACTGGCTGCCGATGCGGGCATGCCGGCGGTCGGTGTCGCGGACCGCGCCAATCTGTTCGGCGCGCTGGAGTTCAGCCAGACGGCCAAGGAGGCGGGCGTCCAGCCCCTGGTGGCCTGCGCCCTGCCGGTGTTCGGCATCGGCGGCCAGATCAAGGCCCGCTGGGCCAAGGTTCCGACCGTGGTGGTGCTGGCTCAGAATACCGCCGGGTGGCTGAATCTGTGTGCGCTGTCGTCGTCAGCCTATCTGGACGCCGGAGAAATGGCCGAGCCGGGCGTGTCCTGGGAACATGTCGTGGCGCGTTCTGAAGGATTGATCCTGCTGTCCGGCGGTCCGGACGGCCCGGTCGACCCGCTCTTCGCCCAAGGCAACAAGGCCGAAGGCGCCGCGACCCTGGCGACCATGAAGGCGGCCTTCGGCGACCGTTTCTATGTCGAGCTTCAACGTCACGGCCTGGATGACGAGAAGCGGGCCGAGCCGGGTCTGGTCGAATGGGCTTATGCCAACGACACGCCCCTGGTGGCCACCAACGACGTCTATTACGCCAAGGCCGCCCAGGCGAAGTCGCACGACGCCCTGCTGTGCATCGCCGACGGCGCCTTCACCGGCCAGGAAGATCGCCGCCGCATCACCGGCGAGCACTGGTTCAAGCCGGCCGCCGTCATGCGCGAACTGTTCGCCGACCTGCCTGAGGCCTGCGACAACACCATCGACATCGCGCGCCGCTGCGCCTTTCTGGTCAACACCCACGCGCCGATCCTGCCGCGGTTTGACGCCGGCGCCGGGCGGTCCGAGCCCGACGAACTGGCCCACCAGGCGCGCGAGGGGCTCAAGATCCGCCTAACGGAAGTGACGCCTGCCTTCCCGGAAGCGGAATACTGGACCCGTCTGGACTGGGAAGTCGGGATCATCCAGCAGATGGGGTTCCCCGGCTACTTCCTGATCGTGTCGGACTTCATCAAATGGGCCAAGACCCACGGCATACCCGTGGGGCCCGGGCGGGGCTCCGGCGCGGGCTCATTGGTCGCCTGGTCCCTGACCATCACCGACCTGGACCCGTTGCGGTTCGGCCTGCTGTTCGAGCGGTTCTTGAACCCCGAACGGGTCTCGATGCCCGACTTCGACATCGACTTCTGCCAGGAGCGGCGCGAGGAGGTGATCGACTACGTCCAGGACCGTTACGGCAAGGACCGGGTGGCCCAGATCATCACCTTCGGCACGCTTCAGGCGCGGGCCGTGCTGCGCGATGTGGGTCGGGTGCTCCAGATGCCGCTGGGCCAGGTGGACCGGCTCTGCAAGATGGTGCCGAACAATCCGGCCGCGCCCGTCACCCTGGCCCAGGCCATCGAGCTGGAGCCGCGCCTGAAGGAGGCGAGGGACGCCGAGCCGGCGGTTCGCACCCTTCTGGAAACCGCGCTGGAGCTGGAAGGGCTCTATCGCAACGCCTCGACCCACGCCGCCGGCATCGTCATCGGCGACCGGCCGCTGACCGAGCTGGTGCCGCTGTATCAGGATCCGCGCTCCACCATTCCCGCGTCCCAGTTCAACATGAAATGGGTCGAGCCAGCGGGTCTGGTGAAGTTCGACTTCCTGGGCTTGAAGACCCTGACCGTGCTGGACCGCGCGCGCGCCTATCTTGAACGACGCGGCGCAGCCAAGGACTGGAATACGCTGCCGCTGGACGACGCGCGCACCTATGAGTTGATGGCATCGGGCCAGACGGTCGGGGTGTTCCAGCTGGAATCCCAGGGCATGCGCGACACCCTGCGCAAGATGCGTTGCGGCTCCATCGAGGAGATCACCGCCCTGATCTCCCTCTATCGGCCGGGGCCGATGGAGATGATCGACACCTATATCGACCGCAAATTCGGTCGGGCCGAGGTCGATTATCTGCACCCCAGCCTGAAGGAGGTGCTGACCGAGACCTACGGCGTCATCATCTATCAGGAACAGGTGATGAAGATCGCCCAGATCCTGGCGGGCTACAGCTTGGGCGAGGCCGACCTGCTGCGTCGCGCCATGGGCAAGAAGAAGAAGGAGGAGATGGACTTCCAGCGGGCGCGTTTCATCGCGGGTGCGCTGGAAAAGACGGTGCCCGAGGTTCAATCCGGCTCCATCTTTGACCTGGTGGCCAAGTTCGCCGGCTATGGCTTCAACAAGTCGCACGCCGCCGCCTATGCGCTGATCTCGTTCCAGACGGGCTGGCTGAAGGCAAACCAGCCGGTCGAGTTCTTCGCCGCGTCCATGAGCCTGGACCTGTCGAACACCGACAAGCTGGCGGTCTTCTACCAGGACGCGCGACGGTTCGAGGTGCCGGTGCTGTCGCCCGACATCAACCGATCGTCGGCCGACTTCGACGTGGCCTGGGACGACGACAAGGGGGCGGTGCTCTATGCCCTGGGTGCGATCCGCAACGTGGGCCTGGAGGCGATGAAACACGTCATCGAGGTGCGCGAGACGGGCGGACGTTTCGCCGATATCTTCGACTTCCTGGAACGCGTCGATCCCCGCAGCGTCAACAAGCGCGCGCTGGAAGGCCTGGCCAAGGCGGGCGCCTTCGACAGCATCCATCCCAACCGGCGTCAGTTGCTGGAGCAGGCCGATGTTCTGATGGCCTATTGCCAGAGCGTGGCGGCCGAGCGCGCCTCGTCCCAGGTCAATCTGTTCGACGGCGACCAGGCCCACGTCGGCCGGCCGCGGTTGAAGACCGTCGAGCCCTGGGTCGGGCCGGAACGGTTGGATCACGAACTGTCGGCCGTCGGCTTCTATCTGTCCGGCCATCCTCTGGACGAGATGACCTCGGCCCTGAGGCGCAAGCGCGTCACCTTCGTCGCCGAGGCCATTCCTCTGGCCGAGTCCGGTCATGAGGCCTTCCAGATGGCCGGGGTCGTGCGTCGCAAGCAGGAGCGGGCCAGCGCGCGGACCGGCGAGAAGTTCGCCTTCGTCACCTTCTCGGACCCGACAGGCGAGTTCGAATGCCTGTTCCCGCCCGAACAGCTGCGCAAATGCCGCGAGGTTCTAGAGCCGGGCGCCTCGGTCATGGTGCGGGTGCGCGCCAAGTCGTCGGAAGGGGAGGTGCGCTTCTTCGGCGACGACGCCTCGCGCATGGACAATCTTCTGGACGACGCCAACATCGGCCTGCGCATCCACGTCTCGGCCCGCAGCGCCGATGCGGAAGCCTTGAAGGCGCGGCTGGAACGCGCCCGGTCCGGGGCCATCGGCAAGGGCGGGGAAATCTCCCTTATCGCCTCGCTGGACGGCCGGCAGGAGGTCGAACTGAAGCTGCCGGGCCGCTATCGTCTGGACGGCGCTCTGCGCGGTGCACTCAAGTCAGCGCCCGGCGTGGTGATGCTTGAGGATGCCTAGGCCACGCCATATGTAGTATGGCCAAGCTGTTGATATTTCGGAACCTCACGGGCGCGTGATGGGTTTGGTCAGTCCATAGGGAGACTGTTCCAATGAAATATCTCGCCATCGCCAGCGTCGCCTCGCTGGCCCTTCTCGCCGCCTGTAACCAGGGTGGCGACAGCGCCGCCCAGAACACCAGCGAAGCCGTCAACGCGACCCAAGACGCCACCTCCGGCGTCGTCGGTCAGACCTCCGCCATGACCATGGGAGCCAACACGGTCGACGGCTTCGTCACCGGCCTGGGCACCGGCAACATGTACGAGCTTGAAGCCGCCAAGATCGCCGCCGCCAAATCGACCAACGCCGACGTCAAGGCCCTGGCCGCCATGATCACCAAGGATCACACGGCTGCGGGTGAGAAGCTTGGAACGGCCGCCGCGGCTGCTGCGCCCAACGTCGCCATCCCGACCACGCTGGACGAGCGTCGCAAGGGTCTGATCGACAATCTGAACGCCGCCACGCCGGGCGATTTCGACAAGGTCTATCTGGACCAGCAGGTCGCCGCCCATAACGAGACCCTGACCCTGCTGAATGGCTTTGATGACAACACAGACGCCCCTGCGCTCGCGACTTTGGCTCGCGAATTGATAACGCCCGTCACGGCGCATCGCGACCGCGCCCAGGCGCTGCTTGACGCGATGAAGTAAGGAACGCGCCGTCTATCTCGCAAAGGCGGTCCCGAAAGGGGCCGCCTTTCTTGCGTCTGGCGAGGCGACGCTTGCTATTGCGGCCCATCCGGCCTACATCGCCCCCGCATTTCGCAACGCGGGTGAGGCGCGACTCGGGGAGAAATCCTGAGACGCACCATTCCGAGGGTCGTCAGACCTTTAATCCCCCGCGCCACGTTTGATCGGAAAAAGGACTGAACGATCATGGCTCTGCCTGAATTCTCGATGCGCACCCTGCTTGAAGCAGGCGCTCACTTCGGCCACCAGACGCACCGCTGGAACCCGAAGATGGACCGCTACATCTTCGGCTCGCGCTCGAACATCCACATCATCGACCTGTCGCAGACGATGCCGCTGTTCCACCAGGCTCTGGTGGCTGTGCGTGAAGTCGCCGCCAAAGGCGGTCGCGTCCTGTTCGTCGGCACCAAGCGCCAGGCCGCCGAGCCGGTCGCCGAAGCCGCCAAGCGCTGCGCCCAGTACTATATGAACAACCGTTGGCTCGGCGGCACGCTGACCAACTGGCGCACCGTCTCGGGCTCGATCGCCCGCCTGCGCGAACTGGAAGGCATCCTCGAGAACGGCGGCGAAGGCCGCGTCAAGAAGGAGCTGCTGAACCTGGAGCGCGAGAAGGACAAGCTGGAACTGTCGCTGGGCGGCATCAAGGACATGGGTTCGATCCCGGACATCATGTTCGTGATCGACACCAACAAGGAAGCGATCGCGATCCAGGAAGCCCGCAAGCTGAACATCCCGATCATCGCCATCCTGGACACCAACTCGGACCCGGACGGCATCACCTATCCGGTCCCCGGCAACGACGACGCCGCCCGCGCCATCCAAACCTACTGCGACCTGATCGCTGACGCCGTCCTGGACGGTCTGGCTGCCGGCGCTTCGGCCTCGGGCGTTGACCTGGGCGCTGCGATCAATCCGGAAGAGCCCATGCTGCGTGAAGCCTCGACCCCGGTCGAAGCTGACGCCGCGCCGGCCGGCACCGAATCGGTCGCCGCCGAACTGGAAGCCGCTGCTGAACTGGCCCCCGCTGAGCCGGCTGTCGCCGACGAAGCCGCTCAAGCGGCCACTTCGGAAGCGAACGACGCCGTCGAAACCGAGAAGGCCACGGGCTGATCGCCCGCAGGACGGTGTTCGCGCTCTTGAGCGCCGCCTGACGAACTGACACACGGCCGGGCTAAGTCAGTCCGGCCGTTCCCACATACGAAATCCCCCAAGGAGAAGAACATGGCCGAGATCACTGCCGCCCTCGTGAAGGAACTTCGCGAGCGTTCGGGCGTCGGCATGATGGACTGCAAGAAGGCGCTGGTCGAAAACGACGGCAACATCGAAGCATCGATCGACTGGCTGCGCGCCAAGGGCCTGTCCAAGGCCGCCAAGAAGGCCGACCGCGTCGCCGCTGAAGGCCTTGTCGCCGTCGCGTCCAAGGAAGACGGCAAGGGCGAAGTCGCCGCCGCCATCGAGTTCAACGCCGAGACCGACTTCGTCGCTCGCAACGAGCTGTTCCAGAACGCCGCCAAGTCGTTCGCCCAACTGGGTCTGGACCACCACTCGGTCGAAGCCCTGCACGGCGCCGAACTGGAAGCCGGCAAGACGGTCCAGGACGAAGTGACCAACATGATCGCCACCATCGGCGAGAACATGCAACTGCGCCGCGCCGCCCGCCTGTCGGTGTCGGAAGGCGTCGTCTCGACCTACGTCCACAACGCGGTTTCGCCGGGCGTGGGCCGCATCGGCGTGCTGGTCGCCCTGGAAGGCGAGGGCGACAAGACCGCTCTGCGCGAACTGGGCCGCAAGATCGCCATGCACGTCGCCGCGACCGCTCCGCTGTCGTTGAATACCGACGACCTGGACCCCGCCGCCATCGAGAAGGAACGCACCGTTCTGACCGAAAAGGCCAAGGAAGAAGGTCGCCCGGAAGCCATGATCGCCAAGATCGTGGAAGGCCAGATCAACAAGTTCCAGAAGGACGTGGTGCTGTCCAAGCAGCCGTTCGTCATGGACCCGGACGTGACCATCGAACAGCTGGTCGCCAACTCGGCCAAGGAACTGGGCTCCTCCAACCTGCACCTGGCCGGCTTCGTGCGCCTGGCGCTGGGTGAAGGCGTCGAGAAGGTCGAAGGCCCCGACTTCGCGTCGGAAGTCGCCTCCATGATGGGCGGCAACTAACAAGTCTTCCCCTCATTCGTGAGGGTTTTGTATCAGAAGGGCGCGTTCGGCTTTGATGGCTGGCGCGCCCTTCGTCTATAAGAAGTCGCCTGATTCAATGGCGCCGCAGTCAAACGGACCGTCCCGCATGCCCGACGCCACCTCGACCTTCCGCTACAAACGCGTCCTGCTGAAGGTGTCCGGCGAGGTGCTGATGGGCGATCAGTCGTTCGGCGTCGATATGAACACCGTCGATGCGGTCGCCAAGTCGGTCGCAGACGTGGCGGCCGAAGGCGTCGAAATCTGCCTGGTCATCGGCGGCGGCAATATCTTCCGGGGCCTGTCCAAGGCGGCGGCGGGCATGGAACGCGCCCAGGCCGACTATATGGGCATGCTGGCGACCATCATGAACGCCCTGGCGATGCAGTCGGCGCTGGAGAAGATCGGCGTTTCGACCCGCGTGCAGAGCGCCATTCCGATGGCCGCCATCGCCGAACCCTACATCCGCCGTCGCGCCCTGCGTCATCTGGAAAAGGGACGGGTGGTGATCTTCGCCGCCGGCGTCGGCGCGCCCTTCTTCACGACAGACTCGGGCGCCGCGCTGCGCGCCGCTGAAATGGGCTGCGACGCCCTGCTGAAGGGCACCAGCGTGGACGGCGTTTATACCGCCGACCCCAAAAAGGATCCGACCGCCACCCGCTACGAGACCCTGACCTATCAGGATGTTCTGGCCAAGGATCTGCGGGTCATGGATGCCTCGGCCATCGCCATGATGCGCGACACGGGCATCCCGATCGTGGTCTTCTCCATTCGGGAAGACAACTCGCTGCGCCGGACCCTGACCGGCCAAGGCACGTTCACGGTCATTCAGGACGTCGCTTGAACGTCTGCTGACCAGGAAAGACAAGAGAGACCAAGACCATGGCAAAGCCTGAACTGAAGACCTATCGCGACCGCATGGAACGGTCTGTGACCGCCCTGAAGGAAGAGTTCAGCGGCCTGCGGACCGGACGCGCCAATGCCGGCCTGCTTGAGCCCGTGAGGGTGGAAGCCTATGGCTCGGCCTCGCCGCTGAGCGCCGTCGCGGCCATCAGCGTGCCCGAGCCGCGCATGATCAGCGTCAACGTCTGGGACAAGGGCATGGTTGTCGCCGTCGAGAAGGCGATCCGTAACGCGAACCTGGGCCTGAACCCCATCGTCGACGGCCAGACGCTGCGCATCCCCGTGCCGCCGCTGACCGAGGAACGCCGCAAGGATCTGGTCAAGCTGGCCGGAAAATACACCGAGCAGCAGAAGATTTCGGTCCGCAACGTCCGTCGCGACGCCAACGACGACCTGAAGAAGGCCGAGAAGGCCGGCGAGATCAGCCAGGACGAGCAGAAGAAGATGGAGACCGAGGTCCAGAAGGAAACCGACGCGGCCATCAAGCGCATCGACGAGGCCTTGAAGACCAAAGAACAAGAGATCATGCAGGTCTGAGGCGAAACGGCTTGGCCCTGAAGGGATCGCACGAGAGATGACGGCAGACAGCGCCGCGCCTTCTGGCCAACGCCCACAAGGACGGGGTCCCGATGGGCCGCGTCATGTCGCCATTATCATGGACGGCAACGGCCGCTGGGCGAAAGCGCGGGGCCTGCCGCGCGCCCTGGGCCATCGCGAGGGCGTGCAGGCGCTGAAGCGCACGATCCAGGCGGCGCCGGACCTGGGCATCAATTGCCTGACCGTGTTCGGCTTCTCGACGGAGAATTGGAGCCGGCCCGAGGACGAGGTGTCCGACCTGATGGGGCTGGTTCGAACCTATGTGGCGAGCGACCTTGCGCGTCTGGCGAAAGCGGGCGTGCGTCTGCGAATCCTGGGCCGTCGCGAAGGTCTGCCTGGAGACATCGCCGCCATCATCGAAAGGGCCGAGGCCCAGACGGCGCATAACGACCGCTTCTTGCTGCAGGTCGCCTTCAACTATGGCGGCCGGGCCGATCTGGTGGACTCCGCGCGGCGGCACATGGAACGGGTCCTGGCGGGGGAGACGGCCGAACCGATCACCGAGGCAGTCCTGACCTCCGGGCTGGCGACGGCGGGTTCGCCGCCGCTGGATCTGATCGTGCGCACGTCCGGTGAGCAGCGCCTGTCGAACTTCCTGTTGTGGGAAGCCGCTTACGCCGAACTGGTGTTCCAGGACATCCTGTGGCCCGACTATGGCCCCAAGGCTCTGGCCGAGGCGATCGCCGCCTTTGGTCAACGCGACCGTCGCTATGGCGGTCGAGAGGTCGCCCCCGTGCGCGCTACGGCCTGATGGCGGTCAAGGGGCGTGATATTGCGTTGAGGGCGGCTTCCGCCGCCGTGCTGGCGCCGGCGGCTGTCGCCGCGACCTGGTTCGGCGGTGTGTGGTTCCTGGCGCTGGTGGTCGTCGCCGCCGTCGTTCTCGCCTTCGAATGGGGCGCAATGAGCGCGCCTAGAGCTCCTCGTCCTATCGGTTTGGCCGTCGCTCTTGCGGTCGTCGCCTCCGTCGTCAGCGCCTACTTCGGCGTCATGTCGGTGGCTTTCGTCATCCTGGTGTTCGGCGCTGCGGCGGCGGGCCTTCTCGCCCGACAGCGCGGACAACAGGCGATCGACGCCGCCTACGGTGTTCTTTATCTCGGCTGGCCTTCGATCCTGCTGATCTGGCTCCGGGACGGTGAGAGCCCGGTGGGTCTCCATTGGACGGCGCTGGTCTTCGCCGTGACCTGGTCGGCGGATATTCTGGCCTATCTGGCAGGTTCGACGTTCGGCGGTCCCAAGCTTTGGCCGCGCTATTCGCCCAACAAGACCTGGTCGGGCTTCATCGGCGGCATTCTGGCGGGGGCCGTGGCCGGCGCCGCCATGACTGCGTGGTTCGACATGGGCCGACTGACCATATTCTGGGGTGCGGTTCTGGGGCTGGCGGCGGCCTTGGCGACCATGGGCGGCGACTTGTGGGAGTCGGGCCTGAAGCGCCGGTTCGGGGTCAAGGACGCCGGCAACACCATTCCGGGGCACGGCGGCTTGCTGGACCGGGTCGATGGCCTGATGTTCGCGGTCGTCGTGGTCGCGGCCGGGCGGTTGATCGTCCTGTTATTGGAGCGCGGCGCGTGATCCGGCGTCGCGTCACGGTGCTGGGCTCAACCGGGTCGGTCGGCGCTTCGACGCTGGACCTGATGGATCAGGCCGAGGCCACGGGGACTGGCGCTTTCGAGGTCGAGGCGCTGACCGGCGGGGCCAACATCGCCAAACTGGCCGAGCAGGCGCGACGCTGGCGTCCGAAAGTGGCGGTCACCGCCGATCCGGCGCGGCTGGAAGAGTTGCGAGACGCCTTGGCCGGTACGGACATAGCGGTCGCCGCAGGCGACGCCGCCATCGTCGAGGCGGCGACGCGGCCGGTCGATTGGATCATGGCCGCCATCGTCGGCGCAGCGGGATTGAAGTCGGCCTGGGCGGCGGCGGCCACCGGGGCGACCCTGGCGCTGGCTAACAAGGAAAGCCTGGTCTGCTGCGGACCGGCCCTGATCGAACGGGTCAAGCGGGCAGGGGGGCGGCTGATTCCGGTCGATTCCGAGCACTCCGCCATCTTTCAGGTCTTTCCGGCCGAAGCGCCCGAGCGGGTGTCCAGGCTGATCCTGACTGCTTCGGGCGGACCTTTCCGACAGACCCCGCGCGAACGGATGATCGGCATCACGCCCCAACAGGCGGTGGCGCATCCGAACTGGAGCATGGGGGCCAAGATTTCGGTCGACAGCGCCACCATGGCCAACAAGGGCCTGGAGATGATCGAGGCGGCCTATCTGTTCGATATGCCGCAGGACCGAATCGACGTGGTGGTGCACCCCGAATCGATCATCCACAGCCTTGTGGAATATGTGGATGGTTCGACGCTGGCCCAGATGGGGCCGCCCGACATGCGCACGCCCATCGCCTGCGCCCTGGCCTGGCCCGACCGTATCGCCTGGCCCGCGCCCAAGCTGGATCTGGCGGTACTGGGCCGTCTGACGTTCGAGGCACCCGATCTGTTGCGTTTTCCGGCCCTGGATTTGGCCCGTCAGGCGCTGAAAGCAGGCGGCGCGACGCCCGCCGTTTTCAACGCCGCCAACGAGGTCGCGGCCTTTGCATTTCTTGACCGCAAGCTGGCCTTTCTCAATATTGCCGCAGTCGTCGCCGAAACCCTTGAGTGTGCGACGAAAGCGGGGATGGCTTTCGGTTCTGGAGATGCCTGCGGTGCGGCCCTTTCGGTCGATGCCGAGACGCGTCGAATGGCCGAAACCGTCATCGCCGGTCTTGCGAACGCGGCCTGATAGCAGGCCAGGGGAGACGATTTTCGAATGCTGGGCGTCCTGGGTCAGGTCCTGATCTCAATCGCCTCGTTCCTGTTGGTGTTGACGTTCATCGTCACCATCCATGAACTGGGTCACTTCCTCGTCGCGCGCGCCTTTGGCGTGAAGGTGGACCGTTTCGCGGTCGGCTTCGGCAAGGCTGTGTTCAGCCGCACCGATCGCCACGGCATCGAATGGCGGCTGGGTTGGCTGCCTCTGGGCGGCTATGTGAAATTCTCTGGCGACCTCGACGCCTCCAGCGTGCCGGATCAGGCGGGGTTGAACGAACTGCGCCAGAGGGTGGTGGCCGAGCGCGGACCCGGCGCCGAGCGCGACTATTTCCACTTCAAGCCGGTGTGGCAGCGCGCGCTGATCGTCGCGGCCGGTCCGGTCGCCAACTTCATCCTGGCCATCACGATCTTTGCAGTTGTCTTCATGGCCGTGGGCGTTTCGTTGCGCCCCGCCCGCGTGGCTCAGGTTCAGGCGGGATCGCCCGCAGCCGCCGCCGGCTTCCAGGTCGGCGACCTGATCACCGACGTGAACGGCAAGCCCATCAAGGACGGCAGCGCGGTGACGCGCACCGTCATGCTCTCCACCGGCGATCCTGTCCGTTTCACCGTCGAACGCGCCGGGCAGCCGGTGGAACTGATCGCCACGCCCGAACGCCGCGAAGAGAACGACCCCATCGCCGGACGGGTCAAGGTCGGTCGTATTGGCCTGGGCCTGGGGTCGTCGGCCGGCGATGTGCGCCATGTTCGTTACGGCCCGGTTGGCGCCGTGGTCGAAGGCGTGCGCCAGACCGGCGACGTGATCGGTTCGACTTTGACCTATCTCGGGCGTCTTGTGACCGGTCGCGAGTCGGGCGATCAGTTCAGCGGACCGCTGGGCATTGCCAAGGCGACGGGGTCGCTGACGACCGCTGCGGTCGAGGCCAATCCGGCGCCGAGCGCCATCGCCATCAACCTGATCCTGACGCTGACAACCTTGGCCGCCATACTTTCGATCGGAATCGGCTTTCTAAACCTACTTCCCATCCCGATCCTCGACGGCGGGCATCTGCTTTTCTACGGCTACGAAGCCGTGGCGAGGCAGCCTGTGTCGGCGCGGTTCCAGGAGATGGGCTATCGTGCAGGTCTTGCGCTTTTGGCGGGATTTATGTTGTTCGCGACGTGGAACGACCTACAGAAGCTCAACCTCTTCCAATTCCTCGGCGGGCTCGTCTCGTGAGCCGACGCCAGCCCCCGATGGTTTCCCGAATGAATGACATGACCTCTCGCGCCGCCGTTCGACTAAGCGCCCGCTCCAGCCTGCTGGCTCTGGCGGTCGCCGCCGGGCTCGGCGCGCCTGCGCTGGCTCAGACCGCGCCCGCCACGCCGACACCTGCGCCGGCTCAGACGACAACGCCGCAAGCGCCTGCCGCAAACGCCGATCCGCGCGTCGAGATTGCTGCGCCGCAGACGATCACGATCAACCGCATCATCGTGCAGGGCGCACAGCGGATCGACCAGACGACGGTCCTGTCCTATCTGCCGATCCGTCCCGGCGACGCGGTGGACGCTTCGGTGCTTGACGTCGCCGTGCGCACCCTGTCGCGCACCGGCCTGTTCGCCGACGTTCAACTTGGCATCCAGAACGGCGACCTGATCGTTCAGATCGTCGAGAATCCCATCATCAACCAGGTGGTGTTCGAAGGGAACAAGGCCCTTTCGAAGGACAAGCTGACCAAGGAAGTCACCCTGTCGCCGCGCGGCATCTATACTCGCGCCAAGGTCCAGGAAGATGTCGGCGCCATCGTGGAGCTTTATCGTCTGCAAGGCCGTATTTCCGCGACCGTGACGCCCAAGCTGGTTCAGCTTGAGCAGAACCGCGTCGATGTGATCTTCGAGATCAATGAAGGTCCGCAGACCGGCATCAGCGCGATCAACGTCCTGGGCAACCAGGCCTTCTCGGATCGCGACGTGCGCGGCGTGATGGTCACCGAGAAGTCCACCTGGTGGAAGTTCTTTTCCAACAACGACAACTACGACCCCAACCGTCTGGAATACGATCAGGAGCAGCTGCGGAAGTTCTATACCAACCGTGGCTATTACGATTTCCGCGTCGTTTCGTCGGTTGCTGAGCTGCAGCCCGACGATCAGGCGTTCCAGCTGTCGCTGACGCTGAACGAAGGCGACAAGTATAACTTCGGCGAGGTCAAGGTCGTCACCCAGAACGACCGACTGAACGCCGACTTCCTGCAACGGCTGATCCCGATCCGTTCGGGCGATCTGTACGAGAGCGACAAGATCGAGCAGGCGGTCGACGCCCTGACCTTCGCCGCCGGTTCGGCTGGCTATGCCTTCGTCGAGATCAACCCGACCTACAAGGCCAATCCCGACACCGACACGGTGGACGTGACCTTCAATGTGTCGGAAGGCCAGCGGGTCTATATCGACCGCATCAATGTGGTGGGCAACACCCGCACCATCGACCCGGTCATCCGTCGCGAACTGCTGCTGACCGAAGGCGACGCCTTCAACCGCGCCCTGATGGAGCGGTCGCGCAACAATCTGCGTGCGTTGGGCTTCTTTAAGGACGTGACGGTCGAGGAGACACGTGGCAGCGCGCCGGACCGGTCGGTCATCAACGTCAACGTCCAGGAACAGCCGACCGGCGAACTGTCGGTGGGCGCGGGCTTCAGCTCGGTCGATAGCTTCACCGTCAACCTGGGCATCTCCGAGCGGAATTTCCGCGGACGCGGCCAGAATGTCGTGGCGCGTCTGGAATGGGGTTCGCTGCGCCAGCAGGTAGACTTCCGCTTCACCGAGCCGAAGTTCCTTGGCCGCGACCTGCGCGCCGGCTTCGACCTGTTCCACTCCCGCTATGACCTGAGCCAATATTCGTCGTACGACTATCGTTCGACCGGTGCGGGCTTGCGTCTGTCCTATCCGCTGAACGGCAATATGCTGCTCAGCACCCGCTACTTCCTGAAGTCGGACGAGATCATCGTGCCGACGGGATTCTGCTCCACGGCAGGACAGGGCTCGTCGGCCCTTTGCGACCAGATCGGCAGCTTCATCAACTCGTCCGCCGGCTATACGCTGCAGATGAACTACACCAACGATCCGGTCCGCCCGACGCGCGGCTGGGCGGGCTCGTTGCGTCAGGATCTCGCCGGTCTCGGCGGCGACGTGAACTATGTGAAGACCGAGGCTGACGCGAGCTGGTACTATGGCTTTACGCCCGCCTGGGTCGTCAGCGTTCAGGGGTCGACCGGCTATATCAGCGGCTGGAATGGCGACCCGATCCGCATCAACGACCGCTTCTTTAAGGGCGGCAACAGCTTCCGCGGCTTCGAGACGGCCGGTATGGGCCCTCGCGACCTGAACACGACCGACTCGCTGGGCGGCAACTTTTACGCTGTCGGCACGGTAGAGCTGACGCTGCCGAACTATCTGCCCGAACAGTACGGCATCAAGACCTCGCTGTTCGCCGACGTCGGTACGCTGGGCGTGCTCGACGACCGTTACAAGCTGACGGCCACGGGCACCGAAAACACCAATATCGCCGATGAGCTGTCTCTGCGCGCGTCGGCAGGCATCAGCATTCACTGGAAGTCGCCGATGGGGCCGATCCGCTTCGACATCTCCAAGGTGCTGTCCAAGGAAGACTACGACAAGACGGAATCCTTCCGCTTCTCGACCTCCACCCAGTTCTAATCGCGGCTTTTTCGACCGCACGAGGAAACCCCATGAAAGCTCTGATCATTGCGGCGACCGCCGCCGCTTCGCTCATCGCCACCGCCGCTTCGGCGCAACAGGCGCCGGCCAACCCTGGCCCGGTCATCCCTGGCGTCTGCGTCTATTACAACGCGCGTCTGCTGGCCCAGTCGTCGGCCGGCCAGGCTGTCGAAGCGCGCATGCAGCAACTGGCCCAGGAAGTTCAGGGCGAGCTGCAACCCTACGCCACGCAGATCCAGACCGAGGCCCAGCAGCTTCAAACGTCGGGCTCCAGCCTGCCGGCCGACCAGTTGCAACAGCGCCGTCAGGCTCTGCAACAGCGCGCGCAGGAAGCTCAACAGCTGGAATCCACCCGCGAAAACGAGCTGCGCTACACCCTGGGCATGCAGCGCCAGGCCATCACCGAAGCCGTCTCGCCGATCCTGACGGCCCTGTATCAAGAAAAGGGCTGCGGCCTGCTGCTCGACCGCGAGAGCGTCTTCATGATGAACCCGGCCATGGACGTGACCGACCTGGCGATCCAGCGCCTGAACACCGCCCTGCCGACCCTGAGCTTCAACCGCCTGCCGGTTCCGGCTCAGACGCAAGCGCAACCGGCGGCCGCCAACTAAGTCGCCGATGCCGGATCCTCGCTTCTTCGAAACCCTGTCGCCCCTCAGCGTCGCCGACCTGTCGGTGCAGATCGGCGGTGAGGTCGCGCGGGGTGGGGATCGCATAATCGCCTCCGTCGCGCCTCTGTCCTCTGCGGACGGGGGCGCGATCGCGTTTCTGGGCGATCGCAAGTTCGCCTCGGCCCTGACGGCGACAAAGGCCGGCTGCGTCATCGTGCCGGCCGAGGCCACCGAGGCAGCGCCTTCAGACGCCGCCGTGATCGTCTCGCGAACGCCTCAGGCCTCCTGGGCCAAGGCGTCGCTTCTGCTGCATCGCCCCATCCTGTTCGACGCGGCGATCACGCGCGACCAAGCAGCCGAGGACGACAGCGTCGTGGTCGAACCGGGCGCGGTCCTGGGCAAGGGCGTCCGTATCGGTCGCGGGTCCCGTATCGGCGCAAACAGCGTTATCGCGCCGGGCGTTCAGATCGGCCGCGACTGCGTGGTCGGTTCGAACGTCACGGTCGGCTTCGCCCTGATCGGCGACCGGGTGAAACTGTATGCGGGCGCGCGGATCGGCGAGGCGGGTTTCGGCGCCACTGGAACCGCCGCCGGCGCCATGGACATTCCACAGCTGGGCCGCGTCATCCTGCAGGACGGGGTGACGGTCGGCGCCAACAGCTGCATCGACCGCGGCGCTTATGACGACACGGTCATCGGCGAGAACACTAAGATCGATAATCTGGTCATGGTGGGCCACAACTGCGTCATTGGCCGCAACAATCTGATGGCCGCCAACACGGGAATTTCCGGGTCGGTCACCAGCGGTGACAACGTCATCTTCGGCGGCAAGGCGGGGATCGGCGACCACATCACCATCGGCGAGGGCGCGCGCGTGGCGGCCGGCGCGGGGGTGTTGGCCGACATTCCGGCGGGTGAGACCTGGTCCGGTTATCCGGCCCGTCCGATCCGACAGTTCTTGCGCGAGACGATCTGGCTCGCCAAACAGGCCTCTTCAAAGAAGGCCCCGAAGGAATCATAGGGATGAGCGAAGACGGCAAGATCGATTACGCCGAGGTGATGCGGCGGCTGCCGCACCGCTATCCCTTCCTGCTGGTGGACAAGGCTGAGGCATTCGTGCCGCGCACCTCAATCGTCGGCATCAAGAACGTCACCCACAACGAGCCCTTCTTCCCGGGCCACTTCCCCATCGATCCCGTCATGCCGGGCGTGCTGATCGTCGAGGCCATGGCCCAGACCGGCGCCCTGCTGATGTCCAAGACCCTGGATGTGGCCGTAGCCGACAAGGTCATCATGTTCATGTCCATCGACGGCGTGCGCTTCCGCAAGCCCGCGCGGCCGGGCGACCAGCTGCGCATGGAGGTCAAGGTGATCAAGGCGCGGGGCGACGCCTACAAGTTCCGCGGCGAGACCTTCATCGATGGAAAGCTGGCGGCCGAGGCCGAATTCATGGCTATGGTCGTGACCGTACCGGTTCCAGCACCGGAGCCCGCGGCCTGATGACCATCCACCCGACCGCCCTGATCGACGCCACGGCGACCCTGGTCGACGGGGTCCAGGTCGGGCCTTGGTGCACGGTCGGACCGAACGTGGTGCTGGGCGAGAACGTGCGTCTGGTCAGCCATGTGGTGGTCCAGCAGGACACGACGGTGGGCGCCGGGACGGTGATCCATCCGTTCGCGGTCATCGGCGGCGACCCCCAGCATAACGGCTACAAAGACGAGCCGGTGCGGTTGGAAATCGGCGAAAACAACCTGATCCGTGAACACTGCACCTTAAACCGGGGCACGCCGCAGGGGACGGGCGTGACCGTGGTCGGCGCCAACAACCTGTTCATGACCGGCGCCCACGTCGGCCACGACTGTGTAGTCGGCGACAATGTGGTCATGGCGAACAACGCCACCCTGGGCGGACATGCCCAGGTCGGCGACAAGGTCTTCCTGGGCGGCCTGTGCGCCGTGCATCAGAACGGGCGCGTGGGGCAGGGGGCGATCATCGGCGGCCTGGCGGCCGTGACCCGCGACGTCATCCCCTATGGCTCGGCCTGGGGCAATCACGCGCGACTGCGCGGGCTGAACCTGATCGGGCTGAAGCGCAAGGGCTACGGCAAGGACCAGGTGCGGCGGCTGCTGGCGGCCTATCGCGACCTGTTCGAGGGCCAGGGCGAGTTCGCCGGGCGGATCGACGAGGTGGCGCAGACCTATGCCGACCTGCCTGAGATCATGGAGATCGTCGCCTTTATCCGCGACGGCGGGCGGCGTCCGCTGTGCCTGCCGAACGCGGAATGACCGGTTCCGGCAAGTTGGGCCTGATCGCCGGCGGCGGCGACCTGCCGGCGGCGGTGGCGGCGCGGTGCGATGCCGAGGGGCGGCCTGTCTTTCTGATCCGTCTGGCCGGGTTCGCCGATCCCCACCTGATCCGCTGGCCGGGCGCCGAGTTCGGCATGGCCCAGATCGGCGCCATCTTGAAGGCGCTGAAGACCGAGGGCTGCACGACCGTCTGTCTGGCGGGCATCGTCAACCGACCCGACTTCAAGACGTTGAAGCCCGACTTCAAGGGCGCGACCCTGTTGCCCGGCATCGTGGCGGCGGCGACAAAGGGCGATGACGCCCTGCTGCGCAAGATCCTGTCGGTGTTCGAAGCCGAGGGCTTCGCCGTCGAGGGGGCCGACGACGTCCTGGGTGGAGAAATACTGGCTGCTGGAGCCTTGGGCGCCGTTTCGCCGACGCCGGAGCAGTTGGCTGATCTGAAGAAAGCGCTGCATATCGCTGAAAAATCAGGTGAGTTGGACATCGGTCAGGGCGCGGTCGTGTGTGACGGCCTAGTGCTGGCGGTCGAGGCTCAAGAGGGGACCGACGCCATGCTGAGCCGGGTCGCGGGACTGCCAGCCGATCTGCGCGGCTCGACCGGTGACCGCAAGGGCGCGCTGGGCAAGGCGCCCAAGCCGATCCAGGACCTGCGGGTGGACATGCCGGTGATCGGTCCACGTACGGTCGAGATGGCGGCGGCGGCGGGTCTGGCGGGCATCGGGGGGGTGGCGGGACACCTGATCCTCATCGACCGCGCAGCAATCATTGCGGCGTCGGACAGGCTGGGCCTGTTCGTCTGGGGCGAAGCGCGATGAGCCGTTCGCTGAAGATCATGCTGGTGGCGGCCGAGGCTTCGGGCGATGCGCTCGGAGCCGGCTTGGCCAAGGCGCTGAAGACGCGGCTGGGTGTGGAGGTGACCTTCGTCGGTGTCGGCGGTCCCCAGATGGCGGCCGAAGGTATCGCCAGCCCGTTCGACATCGCTGAACTGTCGATCCTGGGCTGGATCGAGGGCCTGCGCGCCTATGGCAAGGTCAAGCGCCGCGTCGAGGAGACGGCTGCGCTGGCAGAGCGAGAAAAGCCCGACGCCGTGGTCCTGATCGACAGCTGGGGCTTCACGATCCGTGTCGCCAAAGCCATCCGCGCCGCGCGCCCTGATGTGCCTCTGATCAAATACGTCGGGCCTCAGGTGTGGGCGTCACGGCCGGGCCGGGCCAGGACGCTGGCAGGTGCGGTGGATCATCTGCTGGCGCTCTACAGCTTCGACGCGCCTTGGTTCGAGCGGGAAGGGCTGTCGACGACCGTGGTCGGCTCTTCCGCCCTGCACGTCGATGTAGAGGGCGCCGACGGTGCGGCCTTCCGTGCGCGACGTGGCATAGCCGCCGACACCAAACTGCTGCTGGTGCTTCCGGGCAGCCGCCCTAGCGAGATCACGCGAATGACGCCGGTCTATGAGGCGGCGATCGGCAAGTTGAAGGCTATCGATCCGACGCTGGAAATCGCCGTCGTCGCTGCCGGAACCGTCGCCAAGGATGTGGCTGGAAGGGTCGCCGCCTGGCCGTTTCGGGTACACCTTGTGGACGAGGCCGAAAAGTACGACGCCATGCGTGCCGCGACGGTGGCTTTGGCCACCAGCGGCACAGTCTCCACCGAACTGGCCCTGGCCGGCGCGCCCATGGTCATCGCCTACAAGATCGACGGGTTGAGCTATCAGTTGATGAAGCGGTTGGTGACGGCGAAACACGTGACGTTGTTCAACATCGCCGCCGACGACCGGATCGCGCCGGAGTTCATCCAGCATGAGGCGACACCGGCTATACTGGCGGCGGCGGTCGGCCGGTTACTGACAGATCCAGCCATGGCGGCCGAACAGGCAAGACGCCAGACGGCGGCGCTGGATCTGATGGGACGCGGCGGGCCGGACCCGTCGGAACTGGCGGCGGACGCCGTGCTGAAGGTCATCGCTTCAAAAACACGGGCCTGACGGTGGCCAGAGCGCTTAGTCCCCGACGAGCCGCAGAAGTCCGGGCCGCTTTGCAGATGGCGACAGGCGCCATGGCGGCGCTCTATCTCGCGACGTGGCTGAACCTGCCTCATCCTTATTGGAGCGTGATCTCCGCCATCGTGGTCATTCAGGCCAGTGTCGGGGGCGGGGTCCTGAACATCGCGCGCGACCGGGCCATTGGCACGGTGACGGGGGCGTTTGCCGGGGCGATCTTCGCCTTCCTGCGGCCGCCGGGGATGGAGAGCATGGCGCTCAGCATCGCCGCATCCACGGCGGTTCTGGCCTTTCTGGGCGCTGGGCGCCCCTGGCTGAAGATTGCGCCGGTGACGGCGACCATCGTCATCGCGGGCGGGACCGGGGCGGAAGGGCCGGCGTCGCTGGCGCTGGACCGCGTGATGGAGATCCTGGTCGGCAGCGGCGTCGGTGTGATGGCCATCCTTGCGCTGTTTCCGCGCCACGCTCGTCAATCCTTCAAGCTGCAGGCCCGCGAGGCGGCGGGGGAAGCGGCGGCGCTGCTGGCCCTGATATCCAAAGGCGATCCTGCGGACGCGTTCGAAATCACCCGCCGCCATGCCGATCTGAAACGACGGCTGGATGCGCTGGGTCAGGCGGCCAAGAACGTGATCGATCTGCCTGGACCCCAGCGTGAGACCGCCGACCGCGCCGCCTTGGCGCGCGCCTTCTGGCGGGTACGCAGCGACATCGTCATCCTGGGGCGTGGTTTTCAGGCCGAGGGCGCAGGCGCGCGGCTGGATCCCTGGTCTCAGGACGCCGCGCGGGCAGTGGAGCAGCTGGAGGCCTTGTCCCGCGGCAAGGCGGCGCAGCCGATGGGGCCGATCGACCAGAGCCTGGCCCTGTCCATGGCCGTGGAGGGCGACGACATGGCCTTGGGCGCCGCCGCCATCGGCGTCGCCCACATGCACCGCGACCTGGATGATTTGGCCGCGCGGTTCGCCGATCTGAAGCTGGTCTGACGGCAAAGAAAAACGCCGGGGATGGCTCCCCGGCGTTCTGCAGTTCAGACTTGAGGCTGTCGATCAGCCGCGCTGTTCGATCGGCACGTAATCGCGCTCGGTCGGGCCCGTGTAGAGCTGGCGCGGGCGGCCGATCTTCTGCGAGGGATCGGCCATCATTTCCTGCCACTGCGAGATCCAGCCCACGGTGCGGGCCAAGGCGAACAGGACGGTGAACATGGTGGTCGGGAAGCCCATCGCCGACAGGGTGATGCCCGAATAGAAGTCGACGTTCGGGAACAGCTTGCGCGAGGTGAAGTATTCGTCCGACAAGGCGACCTTCTCCAGCTCCTTGGCGACCAGGAACAGCGGGTCGTTCTCGCGGCCTGTGGCGGCCAGCACTTCATAGGCCGACTGCTGCATAACCTTGGCGCGCGGATCGTAGTTCTTGTACACGCGGTGGCCGAAGCCCATCAACTTGTACTTGCGGTCCTTCACGCCCTGGATGAACTCCGGGATGTTTTCCGGGGTGCCGATTTGCTTCAGCATGGTCAGCGCCTCTTCGTTGGCGCCGCCGTGCGAAGGGCCCCACAGGCAGGCGATGCCGGCGGCGATACAGGCGAACGGATTGGCGCCCGACGAACCGGCGAGACGCACGGTCGAGGTCGAGGCGTTCTGTTCGTGGTCGGCATGCAGGGTGAAGATGCGGTCCATGGCGCGAACCAGGGCCGGATCGACGTGGTAATCCTCGGCCGGCACGGCGAAGCACATGCGCAGGAAGTTCTCGGCATAGGACAGGTCGTTGCGCGGCGACACGAACGGCTGGCCGATATGGTATTTGTAGGCGCGGGCCGCGATGGTGGGCATCTTGGCGATCAGGCGGATGGCAGAGATGTCCCGCTGCACCGGATCATGGATGTCCAGGCTGTCGTGATAAAAGGCCGAAAGCGCGCCGACGGTGCCGACCATGATCGCCATCGGGTGGGCGTCGCGGCGGAAGCCTTCGAAGAAGCGATCGAACTGGCTGTGCAGCATCGTGTGGGTAGTGATGCTGTTCTCGAACTTCTCGTACTGGGCGGCGGTCGGTAGTTCGCCGTGCAGCAGCAGGTGGCAGACCTCGACGAAGTTCGACTTCGACGCCAGTTGGTCGATCGGATAGCCGCGGTGCAGCAGCACGCCGGCGTCGCCGTCGATATAGGTCAGGGCCGATTCGCAGGCGGCCGTGGAGGTGAAGCCGGGATCGAAGGTGAAGGCGCCCGTTCCCGCATAGAGCTTGCGGATGTCGATGACGTCCGGGCCGGTGGAGCCCGAAAGGACCGGCAACTCGATGGTCTTGTCCTCGAAGGACAGGGTCGCCGAGCCGGCGGTTTTGGCTTGTTCAGTCATGAATGCCCCTTTGCATCATACGTCCAGGCGCGGGGAGGCGTCGGCCGCTTTTTGGTTTGTGGGTGATCACTTAGTCTGTTGCAGCGCATCATCCAAGCGCCCGAGACTTTCGTCGCGCCCAAGAGCCGACAAAGTTCGCGCAATATCAGGTGATGTTGACCCAGCGGTAAGGGCCATACGCGTCGGCGGGCCGATCTTGCCGAAGCCAACGCCCTCGGATTCGGCGAAGGCTTTGAGCTCGGCTTCCAGTGCGAAAACGTCCCAGGACTGGAACAGCGCCAGCCGATCACGCAGCCGACCGAGGCGCTCCAGTGTCTCGCCGCTCAGCAGGGCCTGACCCTTTTCGTCGATGGCTAGAGGACGGGATTTCATCACGAAAGCCGTTTGTTCGGCCAGGTCCAGCACCGTCTTGGCGCGGTCCTTGACGAAGGGCATGGCGCGTTGAAGCCCAGCTTCGTCGGCCTCCGCAAGAACGTGGCCTTTTTGCAGATGCGCATCAAGCGTCAGCTTGGCCAGGCGCTCGTCGTCAGCGAGACGCAGCCAGTGCGAATTGACGTGAGCCAGCTTGTCGAAGTCCAGCCGGGCCGGCGCCTTGCCGATGCCGGCGAGATCGAACCATTCCACCGCCTGGGCGTCGCTGAACAGTTCATCGTCGCCATGCGCCCAGCCCAGGCGGGCCAGGTAGTTGCGCATGGCCTCGGCCAGATAGCCCATCTCGGCGTATTCATGCACCGCCTGGGCGCCATGACGCTTCGACAGCTTGGCGCCGTCGGGACCGTGGATCAGCGGGATGTGAGCGAAGGTCGGACGTGCCCAACCTAGGGCGTCATATATCAGGCTCTGACGAGCCGCGTTGTTCAGGTGGTCGTCGCCGCGAATGACGTGGGTCACGCCCATGTCGTGGTCATCGACGACCACAGCGAGATTATAGGTCGGCGCGCCGTCCGAGCGCAGCAGCACCAAGTCGTCCAGATAGTCGGTCGACCAGCTGACCGAACCCTGAACCTCGTCGGCGACGGTGACGGTCGTCGCCATGGGGCGGCGGAAGCGCACGACGTGGGGCAGGGCCAGGTCATCGACCGTGGGCTCGCGGTCGCGCCAAGGCGATTCGAAGGTGCGTTTCTCGGCCTTGGCTTCGTCGCGCAGGCGGCCGGTGTCTTCGGCCGATGTGAAGTCGCGATAGGCGTGGCCCGTTTCGAGCAGTTGATCGACCACCTCGCGGTGGCGGTCGGCGCGACTGTACTGGAACACCGGCTCTTCGTCGGCGAACAGTTCTAGCCAGCTGAGGCCGTCGAAGATGGCCTTCACCGCCTCGTCGGTGGAGCGCTCGCGGTCGGTGTCCTCGACACGGATCAAGAAACGTCCAGCGTGTCTCTTGGCGTACAGCCAGTTGAACAAAGCGGTTCTCGCTCCGCCGATATGCAGATAGCCTGTCGGCGAGGGGGCGAAGCGGGTGACGACAGTCGAGGAAGGTGAGGTCATAGGCGAGGGGTCCGTAAGCGAGGCCCTTATACGCTCCGACGCGGCAAAGCCTACCCCCGGCGCACGATTGCGCGCGTGGTTGGACGACCAGGTCGCGGCGCAAACTCTGCGATGGCGGCTATGGGCGCCGGTCGCGTTCGGCGCCGGCGCCGCAATCTATTTCGCCCTGCGCTCCGAGCCGGCGTTGTGGCCTCTGTTGATGGGCGCCACTTTCGCCTTAGCGGCCTGGATCACGGCGAGGCGACGGGGATGGGCGCGGCGTTTGACCTGGCCTCTGTTGATGCTGGCCTGCGTCGCCGGGGGTTTGGCGGCCGCCAAGGTCCGCACCGAAATGGTCGCCGCACCGATTGCGCCCGCATTGAGCGAACCGACCGTGATCGAGGCCTGGGTCGTGGACGTCGACAGTCCTGGCCAAAGGGGCGCGCGGATCGTGATCGCGCCGGTCTGGATACGCGGGATGACGCCCGAACAGACGCCCGTGCGTTTGCGGGCGACGGTGCGGGGTGAACCGCCCAGGCCCGGCGAGGCGATCCGCCTGTTCGGCATCCTCAATCCGCCACCGGCGCCGGCCAGCCCCGGCGCCTATGATTTCGGGCGCAACGCCTTCTTCCAAGGCATGGGAGGCGTGGCCTTCGCGCTGGGAGAGACGCGACGCGCAGATCTTGCGCCGGCGTCCTGGCGATTAAGGCTGGCGATGGCGGTGAATGGTGCGCGCTATGCCTTGGCGGAACGGATTGTGGCGCGCCTGGGCGAGCGGACGGGTGGGATCGCGGCCGCCATGACGACCAGTCACGAAACGTGGATCAGCCAGGAAGACATGGATGTGATGCGGGATTCCGGCCTGGCGCACATCCTGTCGGTGTCGGGTCTGCACATGGCCATCGTCGGCGGCTTCGTGTTCTTCGCCGTGAGGTTGGGCGTGGCGGCCTGGTCTTGGCTGGCGCTGCGTGTTCCGGGCAAGAAGGTCGCGGCGGTGGCCGGTTTGACTGCGGTCGGGGTGTATTTGGTGGTGTCTGGAGCGCCACCACCCGCCGAACGCGCGGCGATTACGGCCTCCATCGCCTTTCTGGCCATCCTGCTGGATAGGCAGGCGGTGACGATGCACGGGCTGGCGGTCGCGGCCTTCATCGTTCTGGCGGTCCAGCCGGAAGCCATCGTCACGCCGGGCTTTCAGATGTCGTTCGCCGCGACCGCTGCATTGGTCGCCCTGGTCGAGGCCTGGCCCAAGCGAACCCGCGAGATCTCCGCTCCGTGGCCGATCCTGGCGGTCCAGCGGTTCTGCGGCTGGCTGACGGCGGCCGTCGCGGCCAGTGTCGTGGCGGGGCTGGCGACCGGGCCGTTCGCCATGCAGCATTTCAATCGCACGGCCATGTACGGGCTGTTGGCGAACCTGGGCACCTCGCCCGTGGCCGACTTCATCCTGATGCCGGCCCTGGCCATCGGCGCGGCGCTGGAGCCGCTGGGACTGGGCGGGCCTTTCCTGGCGGTCGCGGGATGGGGCGTCGATCTGATGCTGGCGATCGGAACCTGGACGGCGGGACTGCCGGGGGCGGTGCGGACGGTGGCCAGTGCGCCGGACTATGTCCTGCCGATCGCCTTTCTGGGGGTGCTGTTCGTGTGTCTGTGGCAGGGGCGGCTGAGGTGGTTGGGCCTGCCATTGGCGGCGGCGGTGCTGGTCTGGCCGCGCGCGCCGACGCCGGATCTGTGGATTGGCGACGGCGGGACAAACGCTGCGTTTCATCGCGAGGAGGAGGCGATTGTCGTCAGGCCCGGCGTGCGAGAATTTGCCGTCGATCTGTGGTCGCGACGGCGCGGCCTGACCATGGCGGATCGGTCGGAGACGGGCTGGGTGTGCGACCGCTTCTCTTGTCGGCCTGAGGATAAACAGGCTGGACGCGTTGCGATCTGGTGGGGTCGCAGAGCCCCGAGTCTGGATCAGATGGAGACGTTATGCCGCGCCGCGCCAGTCGTTAGCGTGCGTGCGGTCGTCACGTCGATCCCGAGCGTCTGCAAAGATCGCCTGCTGCTCGACGGCGTCGATTTCGCCCGAGGTGGCGCGGTGGAGTTATGGCGTGACAGTGCGGTCGAACCGGACCGATGGCGCGCCGTCTGGACGGCCGACGTGCGGGGCGACCGCCCCTGGGCACGCCAGCCGAACCCGGAGGTCAGTGATAGCGGCGCATGAGGCCGACCAGCTTGCCCTGAACGGCGACCTGATCCGAGCCGTAGATCTTGGTTTCGTAGTTGCGGTTGGCAGGCTCCAGCGCGATGGAGGCGCCCTTCTTGCGAAGCCGCTTCAGCGTCGCATGTTCGCCTTCGACCAGCGCCACCACGATTTCGCCCGAGGAGGCGTTGTCGGTCGATTTGATGACCACCATGTCGCCGTTCAGAATACCCGCCTCTATCATCGAATCGCCTTCGATCTCGAGCAGATAATGTTCGCCCGAACCCAGCATGGATTCCGGAACCGGATAGCGTGCCGTCTCGTGTTCGATGGCGTCGATCGGCGTGCCGGCGGCGATCTTGCCCATCAACGGCAGTTCTCGGGTGTCATTGGCCGCAAGTGGCGCCAGGGCGCGGCCGCCGCCGCCTTCGATGACATCTGGCTTGAACCCGGCCCGGCCGCGCGGCGCGCCGGCGGTGGCCTGCTCGGGCAATTTGGTCACTTCCAGGGCGCGGGCGCGGTGGGCCAGACGGCGGATGAAGCCGCGCTCTTCCAGCGCCGTAATCAGTCGATGAATGCCCGACTTGGACGCCAGGTCCAGCGCCTCCTTCATCTCGTCGAACGAGGGGGAGACGCCCGTCTCCTGGATCCGTTCGTGGATGAACATCAGCAGTTCGTGCTGCTTGCGCGTGAGCATCGCCAGGCCCTCATGCGCCCGCCGACGAATCGGAACGGGCCGTGAACATTTGTCGATGTTCTGTAAGTGTTCCTTCCTAATGTCAACTTAACGACGCCGCCGGAACGCCGCGTGACGCTAGGAGGCGATCAGGCCGCCAGCAGTTGCCGCGTCGCCGCCTCGACATCGGCTTGGCGCATCAGGCTTTCGCCGACCAGGATGGCCTGGGCATGGGCGGCCGAGACACGCTCGACGTCCTCGGGCGTGAAGATGCCGCTTTCGGCGACCAGCAGGGCGCGGACGGGGCTGAGCATCGACAGGCGCTCGGTGACTTCCAGATCAACCTCGAAGGTGCGCAGCGACCGATTGTTGACCCCGACCAGATCGCCGCCCAGCGCACAGGCGCGCGCCATCTCTTCCTCGTCATGGGTTTCGATCAGGGCGTCCATACCGAAGCGCTCGGCCTCGGACAGCAGTTCGGCTGCCAGCCGATCATCGACCATGGCCAGGATGATCAGGATGCAGTCGGCGCCCAGGGCGCGGCTCTCGGCGACCTGCCAGGGATCGACCAGAAATTCCTTGCGCAGGCAGGGCATGGCGACCGCTTCGCGGGCCTGACCGAGATAGGCGTCGTCGCCCTGGAAACTGGGGCCATCGGTCAGGACCGACAGGCAGGTCGCACCGCCGGCTTCGTAGGCGCGGGCCAAGGCCGGCGGATCAAAGTCAGGACGGATCAACCCCTTGGACGGGCTGGCCTTCTTGATCTCGGCGATCAGGGCGGGGCGGCCGGTCTCTTCCTCGATGCGCTCCAAGGCTGCACGGAAACCGCGCGGTGCCGACGCGGCGCGTGCCAACGCCTCGATCGCGTCCTGCGAGGTCGCGGCCTTGCGGGCGGCGACGTCTTCGCGCTTGTAGGCGGCAATACGGTCCAGAACGTCGGTCATGCGGGGTCTTCGCTTTCCAGCGGCGTGGAGGTGATACGGGCCAGACGCTCCAGCGCCTGGGCGGCCCGGCCATCGTCGATGGCGGTGGCGGCGAGGACAGCGCCTTCGGCAAGGTCGGCCGCCCGGTCCGATACCACGAGGGCGGCGGCGGCGTTCAGCAGCACGATGTCGCGGTAGGGGCCGGCGACTCCCGCGAGCAGCGCGCGTAGGGCGACGGCGTTCTCTTCTGCATCGCCGCCACGGATGTCTGCGATGGATGCGCGCGGCAGGCCGGCGTTCTCGGGCGTGACCTGGAAGCGACGAACGGCGCCGTCCTTCCATTCCGCGACCTCCGTCGATCCGGAGGTCGCCAACTCGTCCAGGCCCTGGCCGTGCACGGTCCAGGCTCGCGTAGCACCCAGACGGCCTAGGACTTCAGCCAACGGCTCCAGCAGGCGAGGATCGTATACGCCCATGACCTGGCGTTTTGCAGACGCCGGGTTCGAAAGCGGTCCCAACAGATTGAAGACGGTGCGGAATCCGATCTCGGCCCGCACAGGGCCGACATGGCGCATGGCGCCGTGATAGGCGGGGGCGAACAGGAAGCAGATGCCGGCTTCGTCCAGCGCCTTCCTCTGCTGAGCCTGATCCGCCATCAGGTTCACGCCCAGGATCGACAGAACATCGGAAGATCCTGATTTAGATGACATAGCTCGGTTGCCGTGCTTGGCGACCTTCAGGCCCGCGCCAGCCAAAACGAGGGCGGCGGCGGTGGAGATGTTGTAGGTGTGCTGGCCGTCGCCGCCGGTGCCGCAGGTGTCGATCACCTCGTACGGATGATCCAGCGTCAGCGCCGCCTCACGCATGGCGCCGGCGAAGGCGGCGATTTCGTCCACCGTCTCGCCGCGCATCCGCATGGCGGTGACGGCGGCGGCGACCTGAGACGGGGTCGGCTCGCCGCGCAGGCAGGCGGCGAAGAAGTCGTGCGCCTGTTGCGATGTCAGCGGCTGGCCCTCGACCAGTCGGGCGAGGATCGGCTTGAATCCTTCCCCCACCGTCAGGCGGCCGCGAGGCGCTTCACGCCGGCGATCTCTAGGAAGCTGGCCAGCATGTCGTGACCGTGTTCGGTGGCGATGGATTCCGGGTGAAACTGCACGCCGTGGACCGGGCGGGTTCGGTGCTGCAGACCCATGATCTCGCCATCGGCAGTCCAGGACGTGACCTCCAGACAGTCGGGCAGGGTCTCGCGCTTAACGGCCAGCGAATGATAGCGGGTGGCGGTGAAGGGCGACGGCAGGCCGGCGAAGACGCTCTGGCCCTCATGCAGGATCGGCGAGGTCTTGCCGTGCATCAGGGTCTTGGCGCGGATTACGTCGCCGCCAAAGGCCTGGCCGATCGCCTGGTGGCCCAGGCAGACGCCCAGGATCGGCATCGACGCCGGCGCGGTCGTGATCAGCGGCAGGCAGATTCCGGCCTGATCGGGTGCGCACGGCCCGGGCGACAGCAGGACGGCGGCGGGGTTCAGCGCCCACGCCTCGTCCACCGTCAGGTCGTCATTGCGCACCACATGCGTCGGCGCGCCCAACTCCGCGAGGTAGTGGACGAGATTGTAGGTGAAGCTGTCGTAGTTATCGACGACGAGGATCATGGCTTGGCTTCTAGGCTCGACAGGCGTCCGCGCCAAGCGGGCGCGGCGGTAAAGCGCATCTTAACCCGAGCCGAAGATAAATGCGGCTGTGAAACTCGCCGCTGAAAAAGATATCGCCGCCAAGATCGCCGCCGCCAAGGCGAAGCTGGTCGTGGTCGAGACGAAGCCAAGCCCCGTCGCCGCCCTGGGCGCGGCTGCATTCGCCGCGACGGCGGCGGTGCTGATGGCGGGCGTCGTCATCGTTGGCCCCGGCGTTCACTTCGACGATCCGACAATGACCGTTACGCGCTAACGATTGCCGGTGCGGAAGCGCCAGGCGTCGTCGGCCGCCCGCATCGGCGCGCGCGCCTTGTGCTGGGTCTCGGCGTATTCGGCCACAGGATCGCTGTCGGCGACCACGCCGGCCCCGGCCTGGACAAAGATTTGATCGTCGGCGAACAGGGCGGTGCGCAGGGTGATGCAGATGTCCGCCTCGCCACCGGCCGAGATATAGCCGACGCCGCCGCCGTAACCGACGCCGCGCTTCTCGCTCTCCAGCTCGTCGATGATCTCCATCGCTCGCACCTTGGGCGCGCCCGACAGGGTGCCGGCGGGTAGGGCGGCCAGCAGGGTGTCTACGGCGTCCAGCCTGGGGTCGGCCTTGCCGCGCACGTTGGAGACGATGTGCATGACCTGGCTGTAGCGTTCGACGACGAAGCTCTCGGTCACCTCGACCGTGCCGGGTGCGGCGACCCGACCGACATCGTTGCGGCCCAGGTCCAGCAGCATCAGATGCTCGGCGCGTTCCTTGGGATCGGCCAGCAGTTCGATTTCCAGCGCCTTGTCGGCCTCGGGCGTCGCGCCGCGCATGCGGGTGCCGGCCAGAGGGCGGATGGTGACCTCGCCGTCCTTCAGCCGAACCAGAATCTCGGGGCTGGAGCCAGCCAGTTGGAAGCCCTCGAAGTTCAGATAGAACAGATAGGGCGAGGGGTTCTGGCGACGCAGGGAGCGGTAGAAGGCGAAGGGATCTTCGGTCCACGGCGCCGAAAACCGGTGGCTGAGCACGACCTGGAAGATGTCGCCGGCACCGATGTAGTCCTTGGCTTCGGCGACCATTTCGCCGAACGCGGCTTCGTCCACGGAAGAGGTGAAGGTCGGCGCCGGCGTTTCCTGCGGCGCTGCGCGGACGGGCAAGGGCTCGCGCAGCGCGGTTTCGAAGGCGTCCAATCGCGCCACGGCGGCGTCGAAGGCCTCGCGCGGGGCGATACCGGCATCGGGATAGGCGGCGGAGACCAGAACGATCTCGTGGCGCACGGAATCGAAGATGGCGACCAGTGACGGACGGGTCAGAACGGCGTCCGGCAGATCCAGCGGATCGGGGTTGGGCGCGCCCAGCGGCTCTAGCAGGCGCACCATGTCATAGCCGAAGACACCGAACAGGCCGGCGGCCATGGGCGGCAGGCCATCGGGCAGGTCGAACTTCGACGCCGCGATCAGGGCGCGCAGCGATTGCAGCGTCGGCAGTGCTTCGGGCGTAAACCGGCCCTCGGCGATGGCCGGCCCGCGCGACCGTTCGGCCGCGTTCGAACGACAGCGCCAGACGACGTCCGGGTCCAACGTCAGGATCGAATAGCGACCCTTGACTGCGCCGCCCTCGACCGATTCCAGCAGGCACGCGTAAGGCCGGTCGCGACCCAGCTTCAGATAGGCCGAGACGGGTGTTTCCAGGTCGTCGATGATCCGGCGCACCACCACCTGCGGCCGACCGGCCGAAAGGCCGACGGCGAAGGCGGCTTCCCCAGACGCAGCCTCGGTCATTGCGCCGGGGCGGCGGGTGTCGCGTCGGCCGACAGGCCCAAGGCCGAACGGGCCTGAACCGGGTCGTTCTTGGCCTTGGAGCGCTGGGCGCCGGCGGCGAAGGACGTCTCGACCATGGCCTGAACCAGTTCCTGCGTCAGGCGCGGACGAACCTGTTCGGCCAGCGGACCTGCGACGGCGGGATTGGCGGCAAGGACGTTGTCCACACGACCGACGACGTAGGCGGTCTGCGACGCGGGTTGCGAGAAGGCCTGGCCCTTGGACTGGCCGAACAGGCCCTGAAGCACACCCTGGCCCAGCGAGTCCTGCGTGGCCTGGTTGCGGACGACCCCGGTGCGGACTGTCAGGGGCGCATTGACCGAACGAGCGACGGCGGCGATGTCCTCGCCGTTGCGAACGCGGGTGGTCAGTTCCTCGGCCTTGGTCGACAGGCGACGCATCGTCTCGCGCTGGATCCATTGGGCGGCCAAGGGCTCGCGCACCTCGGCCAGGGTCGGCAGGGCCGAAGGACGGATGTCGTTCACACGCACGGCGAAATACTGGCCTTGGCCAGCGTCGATCACGTCGCTTTCGCCGCCCTTGGTCAGGCCCCAGGCCGTCTCGAAGATTTGCGGCGGGGCATTGAGCGCTTGGCCGTTGGGTAGCTTGCCGTCGCGGGTGAAGGGCGGCAGGTCGACCACACGGCCGCCGGCTTCACGGGCAGCGTCTGCCAGGTTCTTGCCAGCCGTGCGGGCGGCTTCGTACTTCTCGACCTTGGCGTAGGTCTGGGTCTTCACGTCTTCGGCGCGCAGTTCCTGGATCAGTTCTTCACGTGCGCTTTCCAGCGTCGCGGGCGCAGCGGGCTGGATGGCGGTGACCTTGGCCACCGCGAAGCCGACACCGGCCTGGACCGGATCGGAGACCTGATTGGCTTGCAGGCCGAACACGGCGCCGGCGGTCGCGGCGTCGCCGATGGCCGAGCGCGGCGTCGCATCGAAGGTGGCCGGTGTGACGTTGTTGGCGCGGCCGGCATCGGCGGGCGACTGGCCGGCGCGCAGGGCGGCGGCGATCTTCTGGGCCGCTTCACGGTTCGGCGCAGTCAAGGTGACGAAGGTGCGGGTTTCGGGCTTGCCCAGAGTGTCCTTCTTGAACTCGAAACGCTCGCGAATACGCTCATCCGTGATGGGCGTCGCGGCCGAGGCTTCAGGCGTGAACAGGACGACGGAGACCATGCGGAACTCGGGCGCGCGCAGGCGCTCGGCGTTTTCCTGAATGAAGGCGTTCAACTGGGCATCGGCCGGGGCAGGGATCTGGCCCGCCATTGCAGACGTGACCTCGAACCAGCGACCGTCGCGGCTTTCGAAGGCCGAACCGGCCAGCAGCGCGCCATAGATGCGGGGCACGCGGGCGCCGGCGAAGACGGCGGCGCCGAAATGTTCGGTGACGTATTGGTCGCGCAGGTCCTGTTCCAGCATGGCCGGGGTCAGGTTCTGCTGGGCCAGGGCGGCCTCATAGGCCTGTTGGTCGAACTGGCCGGTGACCGAGTTGAAGAAGGCCGGAATCTGACGGATCTGCTTGACGATCAGTTCCTTGCCGGGACGGATGCCCGCCTTCCAAGCCCAGTTCAGGAAGCCCAGCTGCTGGGTCTGCTCGGTCAGGAACCGGGTATGGATGTTCTCGGCGACCAGTTCCTGGTTCGTCAGAGGCCGACCGACCTGCTGCTGCAGACGTTCGCGGACCTGATCGAAGGCCGTGCGGAACTCCAACTCGTTCATCGAGCGGTCGCCCGCGTCGATCACGTGCTTCGGACCCAGGTTCGAGAACACGTCCATGCGCGCGCCGACGATCACGAAGCTGATCGCGATCAGGACAAGGAGGGCGGCCGCCCATTTGGATCGAGAGAAGGCGCGGAAGGCGGTGAGCATTCGAAAACCCGAGACTGGCCGAGATTGGGGCCGATGTTGGTGTCAGTCGACGCGTATAGTCGGGCCGGGCACGCTGCTGCAAGGACGGCATGATGTCCGGATTGCGGCGCGGCCCCTTGGCTTCGCGGTTTTCGCCTTCTAGACAGGCGGCCATGAAACAATCCGTGAAGTTGATCGTCGGCAATTGGAAGATGAATGGCCTGTCGGCCGCCTTGGCGCAGGCGGAATCGATAAGGGAGGCCGTCGGCGCAGCGGGGCAGGGGCATAGGGTCGTCCTGTGCCCGCCGGCCACACTGATCGACCGGATGCGCACGGCGTTGGCCGGAAGCGGCGTCGCCGTGGGCGGTCAGGATTGCCATGAGAAGCCGGTTGGCGCCTTCACTGGATCGGTGTCGGCGGAAATGCTTGCCGATGCGGGCGCGACCGTCGTGATTCTAGGACATTCGGAGCGCAGGGCCGCCTTTGGTGAGACCGATGCGGGTGTCGCCGCCAAGGTCGAAGCCGCCATCGCTGCGGGGCTGGAGCCCATCGTCTGCGTCGGCGAAACGCTGGAGCAACGCGAGGCGGGCGATGCCATCGCTGTGGTGTCCGCCCAAGTCGAGGCTTCCTTGCCGACAGGGCTGTCCGAGCGCGACTTCGCCGTGGCCTATGAGCCTGTATGGGCCATCGGGACCGGTCTGACGCCCACGCTGGAGCAGATCGCCGAGGTCCACGCCGCCATCCGTGCGGCCATGGTCAAGCGGTTGGGCGAGAGCGCACGAACTGCGCCCATCCTGTACGGCGGCTCGGTGAAGCCCGAGAACGCTGCTGACATCCTGGCCACGCCGGAAGTCGGTGGCGCTCTGGTCGGCGGCGCATCTCTAAAGGCCGAAGATTTCATGCCCATCGTCAAAGCCGCCGCCTGACGTTTGCTCCGGGCCGGCTTCGATGATAGAGGCCGCCGCTTGATCGGCGCAGATCCGCGCCCACATGAATGACGCCATGCTCCAGACCATCCTGCTCGTCGCCATCATCATCATCGCCGTGTCCCTGACGGGCGTGGTGCTGCTTCAACGTTCCGAGGGCGGCGCCCTAGGCATGGGCGGCGGACCGTCGGGCTTCATGACGGCGCGCGGCGCAGGCAACCTTCTGACGAAGGTGACCTGGGTCCTTGCCTTCCTGCTGTTCGGCCTGACGATCGTCCTGACCGTCGTCGGCAACATGGATCGCGCTTCGGTGTCGGTGATCGACGCCAACGCCGTCGGTTCGCTGGCCACCACGCCGAAGACCCAGCAGCAGGCGCCCGCCCAGCAACAGCCTGCCGCTCCGGCCCAGCCGACGGCTCCGTCGCTAGACGATCTGGAAGCCAGCCTGCCGTCGGCGACGACTGCGCCGGCCCAGCAGCCTACCCAGTAACGGTCAGGCCAACGATCCAACTTCCCGAAAGCGCGCCGCAGGGCGCGCTTTCTTCTTTTGATCAACAGTTCGATTCGCAGGCGGCGTGCGCGGTTCGCGAATCAGGGAGTAAGGTGTCCGCCCATGGCTCGCTATGTGTTCATCACCGGCGGCGTGGTTTCCTCGCTAGGAAAAGGCCTCGCCTCCGCCGCTCTCGGCGCTCTTCTGCAGGCGCGCGGCTACAAGGTCCGCCTGCGCAAGCTCGACCCCTATTTGAATGTCGATCCGGGCACGATGAGCCCTTATCAGCACGGCGAGGTCTTCGTGACCGACGACGGCGCCGAGACCGACCTGGACCTGGGCCACTATGAGCGGTTCACTGGGGTTTCGGCGGCCAAGTCCGACAACATCACGACCGGCCGGATCTATTCGACCATCTTGGAAAAGGAGCGGCGCGGCGACTATCTAGGCGCGACCGTCCAGGTCATTCCCCACGTCACCGACCAGATCAAATCCTTCTGCCTGACCAAGGCCCTCACCGATGACGGCGAAGAGGTCGATTTCGTGCTGGTCGAGATCGGCGGCACGGTCGGCGACATCGAAGGTCTGCCGTTCTTTGAAGCCATCCGTCAGCTGGGCCAGGACCTACCGCGCGGTCAGTCGTGTTTCGTCCACCTGACGCTGCTGCCTTTCATCAAGACTGCTGGCGAGATGAAGACCAAGCCGACGCAGCACTCGGTCAAGGAACTACGCTCCATCGGCATTCAGCCGGACATCCTGCTGTGCCGCTGCGAGTTCCCGATCCCGCCCGAGGAAAAGCGCAAGATTGGCCTGTTCTGCAACGTGCGCGAAAGCGGCGTGATCCAGGCGATGGACTCGGCCGATATCTACGCCGTGCCGCTGGACTATCACCGCGAGGGGCTGGACCGCGAAGTCCTGGCCCATTTCGGCATCGACGACGCGCCCGAGCCCGATTTGACGATGTGGCAGGAGATCGCGCGTCGCCGCCTGCATCCCGATGGCGAAGTCACCATCGCCGTGGTCGGCAAATATACGGTGCTCAAGGATGCCTATAAGTCCCTGATCGAGGCCCTGCATCACGGCGGGGTGGCCAACAACGTCAAGGTCAATATCGACTGGGTCGAGGCAGACACCTTCGAAGGCGATCCCGAGGCCTGCGAGGAGCGCTTGCAAGGCGCCCATGCCGTGCTGGTGCCCGGCGGCTTTGGCGAACGCGGCTCGGAAGGCAAGATCGAGGCGGCCCGCTTCGCCCGCGAGCGCAACATCCCCTATTTCGGCATCTGTTTCGGCATGCAGATGGCGGTGATCGAGGCGGCCCGGAACCTGGCCGGCTATCCCAAGGCCTCGTCCACCGAGTTCGGCCCGACCGCCGAGCCGGTCGTCGGCCTGATGACCGAATGGACCCAAGGCAACCAGCGGGTCCTGCGCCAGCAGGGCGGCGACCTGGGCGGCACCATGCGCCTAGGCGCCTATGATTCGACCTTGACGGCAGGATCCAAGATCGCCGAAATCTATGGCACGACCGCCATCAGTGAGCGTCACCGTCACCGCTATGAGGTCAACATCAACTATCGCGACGCGATCGAGCAGAAGGCCGGCCTGGTCTTCGCCGGCCTGTCGCCCGATGGCATCCTGCCCGAGACGGTCGAACGCCCGGACCATCCCTGGTTTATTGGCGTCCAATATCACCCGGAGCTAAAGAGTCGTCCATTCGCGCCGCACCCGCTGTTCGCGAGCTTCATCGGTGCGGCCGTGGTGCAAAGCCGCCTCGTCTGAAGAAACGCTGTTCCCCGGACTCGGTCAGGTCCGTGTTTTGCAGTATGATGCCCGGAACGGATCGATTTGACACGATCCGAGATGTGGCGGGACCGTCGATGATCGGCGAGTTGCTTTATCACCTGCACCGGCATGTTCGCCTGGTGCTGATCGCCGGCGGGCTGATGCTCGTCCTGGGTGTGGCCCTGCTCGGCTATGAGGCCGTGCGGCATATGGGCGAGCAGCCGGCCCGCCCGGTCGAAGCCGGACGGGCCTGAACCGTCAGTCGATCTTCAGCCGCATGAAGATCATCGCACCGTCAGGATCGCCGCCATAAATCGGCTCCAGCGCTGTCGGCACGCGGTTCATTGCATAGAGACCGCCGAGGCCGAACCTGACGTGTTCGGCGATCCGCCAGTCCCGCACCACGCCGACCGACGCCTTGCCGACCGTGTAGAGCGGGCCGTGCCCGCCGCCGACGCCGGGAACCAGTTCATCCGTCTCGATCCGTTCCGCACGGGCGAAGACGGTCCAGCGATCGTTCGGGTGGACGGCGGATTCCAGCAGCCAGCCGTCTTTCGACTCACCGTGGTCGTTGGTCTTGCGGCCCCAGGCCAAGGTAGAAGACCACCAGCCGTAGTCGCCTAATCGCCGTGTGTGGATAGCGCTGGCAGACCATTTGGTCTCATCCTCGTCCGGCTCCAGTTGTTCGGGCGCGGAGACATCGGCGTAGGAAGCCTGCAGCGACCATTCGTCGGTCGGGTTCCAGGCGGTTCGCACGGACCAGCTGTCCAGCCGTGGCGAATCGATGCCCCAGCGTTCCTCGCCCGGCTCGCGTCCCTTGAAGGCCGAGGTCTCGATCTTGAACCGATCATGCGCCCAGCCCAGGGTGGTCACGCCAAAGACGATATGGGTCGAGTCCAGCCAGTGGTGGGTGATCGGCGCCTCGGGACTGTCCATGGCGCTCATGCGGTGCATGAAGGCGGGCGGACCGAAGGCGGGCTCGCCAGGCAGGCCGATGTAGCCATAGACGCTGTCCTTGTCGGACAGACGCTTCGAATAGCTGGCCGACAGTTCCATGAAGAGGTCATGCGGGTGCTGGCGATCGACCAGGGGATTGATCCCGTCCGCCGTCTCGCCCGCGGCCAAAAGCAGCGGATAGCCAGACTTGCCCATCAGTGGGTCGGGGCTGAGCATGGCGCGCAGGTTCAGCGTCGAACCGTCGTCAAAATCGCGCCGCGCCGAGGTCATCAGCATGCCGGCGACGAAGGTCTTGTCGCCGCCGCGTGGCCCGGACTGGGTGTCATAGACCAGGTTCAGCATGGCATGGGTCATCACCATCCAGTCGCCCCGGACGGTGTGGATGCCGCCATGTTCGCCCGCGTCGGGTTGCCAGCCAGTGCCAGAGGCGTCGCGGCTCATGGGCCATGGGCCATAGGGGCTGGTCATCGCATGATCCATGCTGGCGTGTCCGGCCATGTCAGACGCCGGCATTGCGTCAACTGTCGGCATGGGCATGTCGTGACCGGCGTGTAGGTTCGCAGCCGGTGCGGTCGTGGTCGGTGGAGCGTGTCGGGAATGATCCTGCGCCGCCGCGGCTTGAGCCAGGGCGAGCAGGGAAACGCCGGCGCAGGCGCTGGCGAGAATACGGATAGCCATTCAAGGCCTCCTCTGATGGTCGTGACGGATTGCGCCTGCGAGAGGCGCGAGCGGTGTCAGACGATCAGGAGGCGGGGTGGGCCGGGTTCGGGCGACAGCAGCCGACCAGCGGGCATGTCGATCAGCACGGCGGCAAGACGCGCGGGCGAGACCTTCAAGCCGGACAGGGGCGCGGGATCCAGTGTCGGCGTCGCCACGCAGGCGACGCAGCAGATCATCGCCTTCATGGCCTTCGGGACGTGGCTGGGAGCCTCACCCGGCATGGTCTGGCTTGTTTCATGACATGGCGCGGCGGCAGGCGACGCGGACGCGCCGACCGTGCCGAGCGCCAGCACTGCCAGGGCGCCGATCAGCAGCAACAGGGATTGAAGGATCTTCACCGGATCAGGATAGGCGTCGAGGCGATGCGTCGCAATGCGTCAACGCGTCGGCTTCTTGTCCACCAGCGGCAGGCCGGAGGCGTCGGGTGCGGCCGAGCCGCCTTCGTTTAACGCCCGCTGCATGAAGACGACGTCGCGCCAGTCGTCATGCTTCCACCCCGCCGCCTTGAACACGCCAGCGTCGGCGAATCCGCGCGTCCGATGCAGGGCGATGGACCCGGTGTTCTCCGAATCGCCGATGACCGCGACCATCTGACGAAGCCCCATCGCCTCACACCGTGCGATCAGCGCATCGAGCAGGGCGCCGGCGACGCCGCGTCCCCGGGCCCAGGGCGCGACATAGATCGAGTCCTCGACCATGTAGCGATAGGCCTGACGAGTACGGAACGGCCCGGCATAGGCGTAGCCTGCGACCGTGCCGCCGATCTCGACCACAAGGCGCGGCAAACGCAAGGCTTCGATCGCCGCAAGCCGTGACGCCATCTCGATCTCGTCGGGCGCTTCCAGTTCGAATGTGCCGCGACCGTTGGCGACGCTCTCGGCGTAGATGGCTGTGATTGCGGCGATGTCGTCGGGACGGGCGTCGCGAACCGTCAGTCCGCTCACGCCTTCTCCCACCCCTTGTCGATCGCCCAGACAGCGAAGGCGTAGTCGTGGGCGACTTCCTTCAGATAGTCGAACCGGCCGGCCGCGCCGCCGTGCCCGGCCTCCATATTGATCTTCAACAGCACGGGCTTGCCCGAAGTGGTGGCGGGTCGCAGCTTGGCGACCCACTTTTCAGGCTCCCAATAGGTGACGCGCGGATCGGACAGACCGCCAGTGGCCAGCACCGCCGGATAGGCCTTGGGCTCGACCTGATCATAGGGGCTGTAGCTGAGCATATAGTCGTAGGCCGCCGGGTCCTCGATCGGGTTGCCCCACTCGGGCCATTCGGGCGGCGTCAGGGGCAGGGAGGTGTCGCTCATGGTGTTGATCACGTCCACGAACGGCACCTGGCCGATAACGCCGGCCCACAGGTCGGGGCGCATGTTGTTGACTGCGCCCATCAGCAAGCCGCCGGCCGAGCCGCCCTGGGCGACGATGTTTCCGGTTGCGGCGTATTTGCGGTCGATCAGATGTTCGGCGGCGGCGATGAAGTCGGTGAAGGTGTTCTTCTTCGTCATCTTCCGCGCGTCGAGGAACCAGCCCCAGCCCTTGTCCGAGCCGCCCCGGATGTGAGCGATGGCGTAGATCCAGCCGCGATCGACCAGCGACAGCCGGTTGGTCGAGAAGCTGGCGGGCATGGGGATGCCGTAGGAGCCGTAGCCGTAGAGCAGCAGCGGCGCCGACCCATCGACCGGCGTTGATTTGCGACGCAGCACCGTCACCGGCACCAACTGACCATCGGACGCGGGGGCGTTCAGCCGCTCGACCACATAGTCCGCGATATCGTGGCCCGAGGGGATCTGCTGGGTCTTGCGCATGGTCCGCTCGCGCGTCGCCATGTCGTAGTCGAAGGTCTGGGTCGGGGTGGACGGCGAGTTGTAGGCATAGCGGGTGGTCGTCGTCTCGAACTCGGATGCGCCGGCCAGCGACAAGGCGAAGGCGGGTTCATCGACGGCGATCTCGTGCTCCTCGCCGGCGCGGTCGCGGATGATGATGCGGGTGTTGGCGTCGGCGCGTTCCTGGCGAGCGAGGTGGTCGTTCGTCAAGTCGAGGCCTTCGATGAAGCGGCCGGGCGTGTGCGGGACGAGGTCGGTCCAATTGGATTTGGCAGGCGTCGCGGTCGGGGCCTGGACGATCTTGAAGTCGATGGCTTCGTCGGCGTTGGTGCGGATCACCCAGCGGTCGCCCCAGTGATCAGCATCGTAGCGGAGGGCGACAACGCGCGGTTCCAGCACCACGGGTTCGGCCGTCGGCGTGGCGGCGGGGATATAGCGCGCCTCCGACGTGTCCTGGTTCTGGATGCCGATGACGATGAACTGGTCGTCGGCCGTGCGTCCGACGCCGATAAACATGCCGTCGTCGGCTTCTTCATAGACCAGGGTGGTCTCGCCGCCGCGCGCAGGGCGTCGGAAGATCTTGTCGGGACGGCCGTTGTCATCGCGGTTGGTCCAGAAGATCCACTGGCTGTCCGGCGAAAAGACGAAGTCGCCTGTGGCGCTGTCGATCACGGCGGGCAGGACTTCGCCGCTCGCCAAATCCTTGACGTAGATTTTGTGGACCTCGGAACCCTGCGCATCCTCGGCATACGCGAACAGGGTGTGATCCGGGCTGTGGCTTGCGGCCGAGACTTCGGAATAGGCCTTGCCCTTGGCCAGTTCGTTGGCGTCCAGCAGCAGTTGGGGCGTGGGGGCCATGACGAAGTTCTTCGTCACCGGCTGACCATCGACCATCCACGTGCCCTGACGCTCGACCCGCATGTAGCGGGGATGCTGATCGCCAGTCTGATATTCGACGTAGTAGTTCCAATCGCCGTGCGGCGCTGGGACGGAGCTGTCGTCTTCCTTGATGCGGCCGCGCATCTCTCCAAACATCGTCTGCTGCAGGGGCAGGGTGGAGGCCATCATGGCCTCGCGATAGGCGTTCTCCGCCGTCAGATGTTCCTTGACCTCGGCCTTGATCAGGGTCGGGTCCCGCAGCACGGCCTGCCAGTTGTCGTCCTTCATCCATTGATAGTCGTCGGTGCGGGTGCGGCCCAGCTGTTCGATGACGACGGGAATCTTCTTGGCGACGGGCGGTTGAGGCATGGGGGATCCGGTGGACTGGCGGGCGAGCGCCGGGGAGGCCGAGGCGGCGAGCGCTGTCGCAGCGGTTGACATGATCAGTTGCCGACGATTCATCGGTCGCTCCCCCCAAGATAGTCGAAGGGCGAAGTTTGGGCGCGACGGGCGTCGAACGTCAAATGAAGAAACGCCGCAACGCCTAGCCGGCCAAGGCGTCCACCGTCATCCGTTGTAGCAGTTCGCCCCCTTGGCCGATGGCCGCCAGACGGCTGGAGACATGGCCCAGCACATTGGCCGCATAGACTTCATAGAGGTCCAGCTTGCCTTGCAGCCAGGCCGGGTCGCCGTCCTGCGCCTCCAGCTTCGTCTTCGCCGCCAGCGCGCCCTTGGCCAGCATCCAGCCGCCGACGACATCGCCCAGCAGCTTCAGGTAGGCGTCTGCGGCCGCCAGGACATCGGCCGCCGCACTCGGATCGGCCTTCTGATCCAGCAGCCACAAGGTCGCGTCCTCGACGGCCTCGATCGCTGTTGCGAACCGTTCAACCGGCTTTCCGCTGTAGAGACCGCCCAGATCGACCAGGGTCGCCTTCATGTCGGCGATCAGCGCCTTGGCCGATTCGCCGCCGTCCATCGACAGCTTTCGCCCGACCAAGTCCATGGCCTGGATGCCGTTGGTGCCTTCGTAGATCGGAGCGATGCGGGCGTCGCGATAGTATTGGGCGGCACCCGTTTCCTCGATGAAGCCCATGCCGCCGTGGACCTGGACCCCCATCGAGGCGACCTCGCAGCCGACATCGGTGGACCAGGCCTTGGCGATGGGAGTGAACAGGTCTTCGCGACCCTTCCAGCGACGACGTTCCTCTTCGGTCCCAGCGTGTTTCGCCAGATCGGCGGCGACGCCGGTGGACAGGCAGATGGCGCGCGCGGCCGAAATCTTGGCCTTCATCACACTGAGCATCCGGCGCACGTCGGGATGGTCGAAGATCGGGGCGTTGGCTTCGCCGGTCCAGACCGAACGGCCCTGGCGACGGTCCAGCGCATAGGCGAGGGCGTGTTGATAGGCCCGTTCGGCGATGCCGACGCCCTCGACGCCGACCGCCAGACGCGCGGCGTTCATCATCACGAACATATGGGCCAGGCCCTGGTTCGGCTGACCGACCAGTTCGGCGGTGGCACCCTCATAGCTCATGACGCAGGTGGGCGAGGCGTGGATGCCCAGCTTGTGCTCGACGCCGACCGGGCGGAAGGCGTTGCGGTCGCCCAGGGTCCCGTCGTCCTTGACGGCGAACTTGGGCGTCAGGAACAGGCTGATGCCTTTCGGCCCCTTGGGTGCGTCAGGCAGGCGGGCCAAGACCAGATGGATAATGTTGTCGGTGGCGTCGTGGTCCCCCCAGGTGATGAAGATCTTCTGGCCGTTCAGGGCGTAGGTGCCGTCGCCGTTCGGCGTGGCGGTGGCGGTCAGGGAGCCCAGGTCCGAGCCTGCACCCGGCTCGGTCAGGACCATGGCGCCCGTCCATTCGCCGCTGACCAGCTTGGTCAGATATTTGACCCTCTGCTCGTCCGTCCCGACCTGCTCCAATGCCTCGATGGAGGCCAGCGACAGCATGGGGCACAGGCCGAAGGCCATATTGGCGGCATGGACGGTCTCGTAAGCCGCCAGTTCCAACGCCTTGGGCAAGGCCTGGCCGCCAGCCTCGGTCGAGGCGGACAGGCTGGTCCATCCCCCAGCCGCAAACTGTCGATAGGCGTCGGCAAAGCCCGGTGCGGCGGTGACCGAGCCGTTGGCGTAGGTCGAACCCTTTTGGTCGCCGATCCGGTTCAGGGGCGCCAGCACCTCTTCGGAGAACTGTCCCGCCGCTTCCAACACGGCGCCCGCGACGTCGGAGTCATAGTCGGGGAAGGCGCCGGTCGCCGCCACATCGGCCATGCCGGCGACCGCCTCCAGGGTGAAGGCCAAGTCTCGAACGGGGGCGCGGTAGGTCATGGGTTTCCTCAATCGTCTTTGCGGCCTAAGTGCCGCGTCGGGGCTGGTCGCTGCAAGCGTCTTGGCGACGCGCCCCGTCTCAGTGCAAGGTGGCTCAGTGCCAAGTGTCTGGGCGCAAGGTGACGCAGTGCCGTCACGGAAGGGAAGACATGGGCGAACCCCGAAATCGATATTCGAGCGTTTCTCTGTTTCTGCATTGGGGCATCGCCCTGGCTGTTCTGATCCAGGTGCTGCTGATCACGGCGCATGAGAATACGGAAGGGCCGATCTCAGGCCAGTTCGTGATGCTGCACAAGTCGCTGGGCCTGACGATCCTGACGCTGACCCTGGCGCGGATCGGCTGGCGTCTGGCCCATCCGGCTATTCCCTTGCCATCTGACCTGCCGCGCTGGCAGCGGATGGCCGCGCGGGTCAGCCATGTGCTGTTCTATCTGGCGCTGATCGTCATTCCCATGACCGGCTGGCTGGCGTCTTCGGCCGGGGGACGCGCGATCGAATGGTTCGGCCTGTTTTCATGGCCGCTGCTGCCCATCGGCGGGGGGCGCGATGCGGCGCGCAGCCTGATGGGGCTGCATGGGCTGGCGGTGAAGGGGCTCTATGTCCTGATCGCCCTGCATATCCTGGCGGCGTTGAAGCATCAGTTCATCGACCGGGACAATGTGCTGCACCGGATGATCCCGATCATCCCCCGCCGACCGTGAGCGATACCCCGGATCAGGCGGCGAAGGCGCTGGCGAACGGCGATCTGATCCTGCTGCCGACCGAGACCGTCTATGGTCTGGGCGCCGATGCGAGCAATGCCCAAGCGGTTGCCGCCATCTTCGCCGCCAAGGGACGGCCGAGGTTCAATCCGCTGATTTCCCACGTTGTCGATGCGGATGCCGCCGCCGCCATCGGAGAATTTGGTTCACCGGCTCGTATTTTGGCCGAGGCTTTCTGGCCCGGTCCGCTCACGCTCGTCACGCCGGTTCGGGACGCCACGCGGGTCTGCGATCTTGCGCGCGCCGGGTTGGACAGCGTGGCGATCCGCGTGCCCGCCCATCCGATGGCGAGAGCGGTGTTGGCGGCGTTCGGTGGTCCTGTCGTGGCGCCGTCGGCCAATCGCTCTGGCCGGCCAAGCCCGACGACGTTCGCCGATGCCGTGGACGAAACTGGCTTTGCGGTGGCCACTGCGATCGATGGCGGGGCTTGCCAGGTCGGGCTGGAGAGCACGGTCGTGTCGGTGCTGGACGGCCGTGTCGCCCTGCTGCGGCCGGGCGCTGTCACCCGGTCCGAGATCGAGGCGATCGTCGGTCCGTTGGCGGACAGCGGGGAGGGGCATCGTTCTCCCGGGCGGTTGGCTCTGCACTACGCGCCGGACGCCCCGGTCAGGATCGAGGCGCATGAGGTGAAGACCGGCGAAATCCTGCTGGGGTTCGGCGCCGGCATCGGCGATCCGCGCTGGAGTTTGAGTTCGTCAGGCGACCTGCGGGAAGCGGCGGCCAATCTGTTTCGGCTTTTGCGCGAGGCGGACCGAACCAAGCCGGTCGGGATCGCTGTGTCGCCGATCCCGATGACGGGATTGGGCGAGGCCATCAATGATCGGTTGAGGCGGGCGGCGGGCTTCGTCGGTTAGCCGAACCGGGCCTGCAGATCGACGCTGGACTGACGGCCGACACTGGGCAGACAGGTCATCAGCCAGTCATCGGCGGCGGCGCGACCGCGCACCTTCAAATCGTTGAGGAAGCTCCATTCGGTGTTGAACTTGGACCGCAGCGACAGGTCCGACAGCCAGCCGTCCGCCTCTATGGCGTGCAGGCGGACGTGACGATAGGGGCCCGAACCGCCGCCCTTGAGTTGACCGTGAGCGATCATCTCGCCAGCCAGGGCGATGGCGCGCAGTTCGGCGACCAAGGGGGCGTTGAAGACGATCTCGTTCAGCCGATCCACGATGTCCCCAGCGCTACGAGGCGTTTCGTCGCGGGCCAGCGGGTTCAGCGTCACCAGCAGAACGTCGTCGGGCGTGTCGTCGCCCGTCAGGGGCCAGAGCGGCGGATTGGTCAGATAACCGCCGTCCCAGTACGGCTCGCCGTCGATCTCCACCGCCTGGAACAGATGCGGCAGACAGGCGGAGGCCATCAGGACATCGGCGTTGATTTCGGGCGTTTCGAATAGCCGGGTCTTGCCTTGGCGCACGGCCGTGGCGGCGACGAACAGTCTGATGTCCGAGGCTTGAACCGCGCCGAAATCGACCGCCGCCTTCAGCACCCGTTTCAGAGGATTGTGGTTCAGAGGATTGAATTCATAGGGGCTCATGGACATTGCCAGCGTCTCGCCGGCGCGCCAGAAGGGATTGTCCTTGATCCAGTCAGGTGGTTGGGCGGCGTTCCACATTGCGCTGTCGCCAAAGACGTTGCGGCCGCCGGATTGATTCACCTCGCGCCACAGCTTGTCCAGCGCCGCACGGGCGTCGCCGGTCGCGAGGCCGGACACCAGGGCTGCGCCGTTCATGGCCCCGGCCGAGACGCCGGACACCGCCCGAACATCCAGCCGGTCGTCTTCCAGCAGCCGGTCGAGCACGCCCCATTGAAAGGCCCCGTGCGCGCCGCCGCCCTGAAGCGCGAGGCAGACGGGGCGACGGCCCGTGGGAGCGGGAAGACCTTCCGCCGGTTGGGCGGTCTTGCGTTTGAAGATCGCCATGGTCGCCCCGGTCTGAAATTATTGAGCGGTCCAACCGCCGTCGATGGAGAAACTGGCTCCGTTCGCCGAGGCGCCGAGGTCGCTGACCAGATAGAGGAAGAGGCCGGTCAGTTCCTCCGTGGTGACGAATCGCTTGGTTGGCTGGGCGGCCAAAATGACGTCGGTCAGCACCTGCTCTTCCGTCATGTTGCGGGTGCGCGCCTGGTCTGCGATCTGTTTCGTCACGATCGGGGTCTCGACGAAGCCGGGGCAGATGGCGTTGCAGGTGACGTTGTCCCGCGCCAGTTCCAGCGCCACGGTCTTGGTGAAGCCGATGACGCCATGCTTGGCCGCGACATAGGCGGACTTGAACGGACTGGCGACCAGGCCGTGGGCCGAGGCCATGTTGACGATCCGGCCGCGCCCTTGCGCCTTCATGATCGGGATCGCGGCGCGCGTGGCGTAGAAGGCCGACGACAAGTTGATGGCGATGATCTTCTCCCACTGGTCGGTGGGGAATTTCTCGACCGATTCGACGTGCTGGATGCCGGCGTTGTTGACCAGAATATCCAGGCGGCCGAGTTCGCTCTGGGCGAAGGCGACCATGTCGGCGATCTCTTCGCCGCGCGTCATGTCGGCGGGATGATAGCGAACGTGAACGCCGGACGAGGCCTCGAGCTCGGCGCGCGTGTGCTCTATCTCGGCGGGATCGCCCAGGCCGTTCAGGACGACGTCGCCGCCCCCCGCCGCGACGGCCCGCGCCAAGGCCAGTCCGATGCCGGAGGTCGAGCCGGTGATGATGGCGACCTGGCCTCTCAGATCACCGATATTGCGAAGGGCCGGCGTCTCGCCGTCGGCGGCCGTGGATGCATTAGGCTGTTGCGACATGGGGCCGCCCTTCGGTTCTTTAACGAGAGATTAGCGGCAGGACGGGACAGGGATCAAGAATTTCCCGACCTGATGAATATCCATTCGCTTTCGGTCGATGCGGCCTTGTCGAACGTGTAGCCGTCGCGGTCGAAAGCCTTCAACTCCGCAACCCGTTCCACGCGTTCGTCGATGGCGAAGCGTGCCATGGCGCCGCGCGCCTTCTTGGCGAAGAAAGAGATGATGCGGCTCTCGCCGTTTTTCTCCTCGCGAAACTGCGGCGTGACGACCGGCAGCTTCAACGCCTTGGCGTCCACGGCGCCGAAATATTCCTGGCTGGCCAGGTTGACCAGAGTGGGATCGGTCTGGCCTTCGGCGTCTTCGTTCAGTTGTTTGGAAATCCGCTCTCCCCAGAAATCGTAGAGGCTGGCTCCGCGCCGGGTCTTCAGTCGGGTGCCCATTTCGAGGCGATAGGGCTGAATCCGGTCCAGCGGCCGCAGCAAGCCGTAAAAGCCCGACAGGATGCGCAGATGGTCCTGGGCGTATTCGAGCGCCTTGGCGTCGAGTTCGCGCGCTTTCAGCCCCTCATAGACGTCGCCGGCGAAGGCGAAGGCGGCCTGGACGCCATCCGTCGATTCGGAATCGAAGGCCTTGAAGCGGGCGACGTTCAGCGTTGCCAGATCGTCGGAGATCCCCATCAGGCGGCGCAGATCTCCCTTGGTCTGACGCCGGGCGGTCGTCGCCAAGCTGGCGGTGTCCCCAACGAAGCGACGTTCCGTACCGGGAATGGTCGGATTCGCTTCTGTGAAGTCGAGCCGCTTGGCAGGGGAAAGAACGATCAGCAAGAAAAGGCTCCTTTGCCGCTCACATATGCCGCTTCGGCAGAGATTTGAACCGTGTGCGATGACCGCGCCGCTCGCTAAGCCGTCTCCTGCCCAGGAAATGGGGAAGACCTTAGCGTTCAGCCGCCGAAGCCACCCTCGTCGAGGAAGACCTGTTCTTCGGGTGTCGTTTCGCGGCCCAGGGCGGCGTTGCGGTGGGGGAAGCGGCCGAAGCGGACGATGATGTCGCGGTGGAGCTTGCCCCATTTCTCCAGCTCTTCGTCGCCGGCGATCAGGGCCATGTAGTGTTCCTGATCCTCGATCCGTTCGGAATGTTCGAAGGGCAGCAGGAGGAAGTTCTTCAGCTCGGGTTCGACCTGAAGGTGCAGGTCGCGTGCCACCGCCTGATTGGCGAACATCAGGGCCAGGGGGTCGGTGGCGAACTGATGAGCCGTGCCGCGGAAACTGTTGCGGGGATACTGGTCCAGCAGGATCAGCAGGGCCAGGGCGCCGTGCGGCGTTTCCATCCAGCCGTCCAGTTCGCGGCGCGCCGCCGCCCAGTGGACCGCGCGGCCACGGTTGCGGAAATCGGTGTCGAACGCCTCGTCCTTGGCAAACCACTTTTCGGGACCGGCCTCTTTCCAGAAGGCGACGACGGAGGAAGGGGTTATGAAGACGGTCATGAGCCAGACCTTATCCAATCCGTTGCCTGTCTTCCATGACCGTGACTGCGACCTTTCGATCATTCGCGGCAAGCGGGTGGCCATGATCGGTTACGGCAGCCAGGGACGCACCCACGCGCTGAACCTGCGCGATTCGGGCGTGACCGACATCGTGGTCGCGCTGAAGCCGGGGTCCAAGACCCGAGAACTGGCGCGTGCGGACGGATTCGCGGTGATGACGGCGGGCGAGGCTGCGGCCGGCGCCGACGTGATCGCCGTCATGACCTCGGACGAGGCGCATCGCGATCTGTGGCGTGACGAGCTGGAGCCGAACGTGCGGCCGGGCGCCGCCCTGATCTTCGCCCACGGCCTGTCGGTGCGGTTCGGCCTGGTCCAGCCGCGTGCGGACCTCGATGTCATCCTGGCCTCGCCCAAGGGGATCGGGCCGCGCATCCGAGACCTGTACGAGGCCGGGGAGGGGGTTTTCTGCCTGTTCGGTGTGCATCACGACGCGACCGGCGGCGCACACGCCCTGGGCCTATCATACGCAGCGGCGCTGGGGTGCGGGCGCAAGGGTATCTTGGAAACGACGATGCGCGACGAGTGCGAGAGCGACCTGTTCGGGGAACAGGTGGTGCTGTGCGGGGGGGTCGCCGAACTGATCGATTCTGCCTTCATGAAGCTGGTGGACGCCGGTTATCCGCCCGAGGTGGCCTGGTTCGAATGTTTCTATGAGACCAAGCTGGTGACCGACCTGATGTACGAACGGGGCATCGCCGGGGCCTTCGCCAAGATTTCCAACACGGCGGAATACGGCGCCTATCTGACCGGGCCGCGCATCATCAACGCGGCGTCGCGCGAGGCGATGGACCTAGTGCTGGCTGAGGTTCAGGGCGGGGATTTCGTGCGCCGGCTGATGACCGATTACGACGCCGGGTCGCCGGACCTGTTGGCGCATCGAAGGGCGCTGGGGCAGCGGACCATCGAATCGGTGGGGGCGCATCTGAACGCCGTGGCGCGTCAGGCGATGGAGACGGCGGCGAACGATGATGATGATAAGACCATACACGGCGGGTGAACCCGCCGCCGCGTCGTCTATGTCTTGAAAAGAGAAGATGGTCGGAGTGAGAGGATTCGAACCTCCGACCCCTGCGTCCCGAACGCAGTGCTCTACCAGGCTGAGCCACACTCCGACCGTAGGGGCTGGCCTGGCGGCGTCGCCCCGAAGTGAGGACGCGGCTTATAGCCATGGGTTCGGGAGGCCGCAAGCGCCCATTTCACCCCATCTTCGCGGCGTGTGAAAATAGTCCTGAACGAGGGTGTTGCATCCCAAAACAGCTTGGCGTATCTGACCGCCTCCGCCGCACAGAGTGCTTCGGAAACGCCGGTCCTGCTGGGGAATGGTGTAATGGTAACACTACGGTTTTTGGTACCGTCATTCTAGGTTCGAGTCCTAGTTCCCCAGCCATCCGCCGGCAAAGGTCGGCGCCGCCGAACCACTTCACAGCTTCAGCATTATGATCTGCACCAGGGCTTCCGTTCGGACGTCCGGCTGCCTAGCTTGACTGCAGACTGCTGCTGAGGAGAACGACGATGGTCACCGCCCGTGAAAAACGCCTGGCGCCGCTGAGGACGCCGACCAGCCTGTCGGAGGAGGCGACGCGGGATATTTCCGCTGCGCTGACCACGCTGCTGGCCGATACGTTCGCCCTCTACATCAAGACCAAGAACTTCCACTGGCACGTGTCGGGGCCGCATTTCCGCGACTATCACCTGCTGCTGGACGAGCAGTCGGCGGAAATCCTGGCCATGACCGATCCGATGGCCGAGCGTGCGCGCAAGATCGGCGGCACGACGCTGCGCTCCATCGGTCAGATCGCCAAGGAATCACGCGTTGCGGACAATGACGCCGACTATGTGGATCCACTGGATATGCTGGCCGAGCTTCGCGATGACAACGGCGAACTGATCGGTCGGATGCGCGAAGTTCACGACCTTTGCGACGAGCATAACGACATCGCCACCGCCAGCCTGCTGGAGAACTGGATCGACGAGAGCGAGAAGCGCGTCTGGTTCCTGTTCGAATCGGGCCGTCGCGGCAACGTCTGAGGAACCGCTGCGCTTGCGCCATCTTATGTATCGTCGATAGTCGATACGGGGACGGCGCAGGAGGGGCTTGTGAAGCAGGGTGCGGTGATCTGCGGATTGGCGATGGTGAGCGCCCTGGCGGCCTCGCCCGCGTCAGCCGACATGTCCAAGGCGTTCGGCAATACGATCGTCTCCCACTATCCGAACGGACAGTGGGTAAGGCACTATTTCGAACCGGACGGGCGCTATACGTCGCAGTTCTCGGACGGGCGGCGGCTGAATGCGCGCTGGTCGGCGGAAGACGGCAAGATCTGCCTGAGCGGCTTCAGCCCGCGTCAGATCTTGCCGCGCTTCTGCAGCCGGATGGTCGAGGCCGATGTTGGCGACACCTGGCAGGCGCGCGATCCGCTTGGGCGGTCCATTCGCAACGAACTGGTCGCCGGGCGTCGCTGAGCCTCTTGCCCTGACCGCCGTCACCCTCTAGAGGCGACGGCCTGCCCATGCGGATGTGGCGGAACTGGTAGACGCACTAGATTTAGGTTCTAGCGCCGAGAGGCGTGGAGGTTCGAGTCCTCTCATCCGCACCAAAGCAAAAAGGCCCCGGATCGCTCCGGGGCCTTTCTTTTTTTTGGCCTCCCGCCCTTCGGGCTACTTGAGGCCGTCGGCTTATCCTAGCTGATCGGAGGGACAGGCGGCGGCGGTGCGTCGCTGTCCGTCTCGTGGACTTCGACTAATCCGCGACCCACGTGGCTCTTGCGATAGCCGTAGGCGAAATAGACCACCAGACCCACAGCGCCCCAAATAGGCAGAACAAGCTGCGATTCCGTCGGTAGGTTGAAGAACAGGCCCAAGGTGCCCAGCACGGCCAGAGGCGCAACGATCCAGATCAGCGGTGTCCTGAACGGGCGGTGACGTTCCGGCTGCGTCACGCGAAGGATCATGACAGCGATCGCCACCATGAAGAAGGCGAACAGCGTGCCAGAGTTGGAGATGTCCGCCAACTTACCCACGGGCAGGAAGGCAGCGAAGATGGCCACGGCGACGCCGGTGATCATGGTGACGATGTGCGGCGTCTTCCACTTGGGGTGGATCGAAGCCAGGAAGTTGGGCAGCAGGCCGTCGCGCGCCATCACGAAGAAGATGCGGGTCTGACCGAACAGCATGATCAGGATGACCGAAGGCAAGGCCAGGAAGGCGGCAATGCCGATCAGATCGCCAACCCGCTCATGACCGACGACCCGCAGGACGTGAGCCAGGGCTTCTCGCGAGCAAACCAAAGGCTCCTGCAACGATGAGAAGGTGGAGCATTGCGCGGCGAGGGCGGACGAACCGGCATGCAGAATTTCGCCGCCAGGTCCGACCAAGGGTTGAGCGCCGACTGCGCCGATCGCACCGGCCGCGACCAACAGATAGAAGACGGTGCAGATGCCCAGTGAGGCGATCAAGCCGATAGGTACGTTGCGTTGCGGGTTCTTGGTTTCCTCGGCCGCCGTCGAGACGGCGTCGAAGCCGACGTAGGCGAAGAAGATCGAGGCGGCGGCGCCGACGACCCCAAGGCCCGCGCCATGCCCATCGCCGAACCAGCCGTTCGGCGTGAATGGCGTGAAGTTGGCGCCCTTGATGACGGGCAGGGTCAGAACGATGAAGACGGTCAAGGCCGTGACCTTGATGGCCACCAGCACGGCGTTGACGCGCGCGCTCTCGCTTGTGCCGAGCATCAGCAGGCCGGTGATCAGCAGGGCGATCAGCAGAGCGGGCAGGTTCACGATGCCGCCGGCATAGGGGCCGACGGCGATGGCCTGGGGCAAGGTCACGCCCCAACTCTGTAGCAACCCGATGAAATAGCCGGACCACCCGACCGAAACCGCCGAAGCTGCGACCGCATATTCAAGGATGAGCGCCCAGCCCACCATCCAGGCCAGAAGTTCGCCCATCACGGCATAGGTGTAGGTGTATGCGGAGCCGGAAACCGGCACCATCGAAGCGATCTCTGAATAGCAAAGCGCCGCCACGGCGCAGACCGCAGCGGCGATGACGAAGCTCCACATCATGCCGGGGCCGGCCTTTTGAGCCGCTTCCGACGTGAGGACGAAGATCCCGGTGCCGATGATTGCGCCCACACCCAGCAAGGTCAGCTGAATGGGGCCAAGGGATCGGGTTAGCGATTTTTTCTCCGCAGATGCGAGAATCGCATCCAACGATTTGACGCGCCACATAAAAGAATTTCCCCACGTTAGTGGCAGCCCCTCGGCTGCTTTGGGCGGACGCTAGCGGCGGATGACGTGGCGCGCAACGCGCATGACGGGGTGGTTAAGGCGTGACGACGCTTTCGTGATCGCCCCGCAGCAGGCTAGAGGCCAGGAATGCTGCCCATCCACGCCGTCCTGGAACCACTGAAAGCCGCCCTTGCGAGCGGCAATACGGCGGTGCTGGCCGCGCCTCCGGGGGCCGGAAAGACGACGGTCGTGCCCCTGGCTCTGCTCGACCAGCCGTGGCTGGAGGGCAAGGTGCTGGTGCTGGAGCCGCGACGCCTGGCCGCACGGGCGGCGGCCGACCGGATGGCCAGGACGCTGGGCGAACAGGCGGGCGGGATCGTGGGGTATCGCACCCGATTGCAGAGTCGCATCGGGCCGAAGACGCGGATCGAGGTGATCACCGAGGGGGTGTTCACGCGCATGATTCTGGACGATCCGGGTCTGGAGGGCGTGGGCGCGGTCCTGTTCGACGAGTTTCACGAACGCAGCCTGGACGCAGACCTGGGGCTGGCGCTGGCGCGCGAGACGCAAGGCCTGCTGCGCGAGGACCTGCGGCTGCTCGTGATGTCAGCGACGCTGGACGTCGTGGGGGTGTCGCGGCTGCTGGACGGTGCGCCGGTCATCGAGGCGGAGGGGCGGGCCTGGCCGGTCGAGACCCGGTATCTGGGCCGCAATTCGTCCGAACGGTTCGAGGAGGCCGTGGCGCGGGCTTGTCTGACGGCGTTGGGAGAGCAGACGGGGTCGGTGCTGGTCTTCCTGCCGGGGCAGGGCGAGATCCACCGGGTCGCGCGGCTGGTAAGCAACCGGCTGCGACTGCCCAACGTCGATGTCGTGCCCCTGTATGGCGGTCTGGATCGGGCCGAGCAGGACCGGGCCATCGAACCGGCGCCGCCGGGACGGCGCAAGCTGGTGCTGGCGACGTCGGTCGCGGAGACCAGTCTGACCATCGAAGGCGTGCGGGTGGTGATCGACAGCGGCCTGTCGCGGGTTCCGCGTTTCGAGCCGTCCAGCGGCCTGACCCGGCTGGCGACGGTCAAGGTCAGTCGGTCCTCGGCCGACCAACGACGCGGCCGGGCCGGGCGCACCGAGCCGGGCGTCTGCTATCGCCTGTGGGACGAGGAACAGACGCGCGGTCTGGTCCCGCATCAGCGGCCGGAAATCCAGGAGGCGGACCTGACCGGCCTGGCGCTGGACCTGGCGCGATGGGGCGCGCGGTCGGTTGAGGGGCTGGCCCTGCTGGACCCGCCGCCGGCCGGGGCCATGGCCGAGGCGCGCAAGGTACTGACCCGACTGGGGGCGCTGGATGCGGACGGGGGGCTGTCGAAACATGGACTGCGGCTGGCGCGAATCCCGCTGTCGCCGAGGCTGGCCCATTTGGTGGCCGTGGCGTCGGACGGGGGCGATGCGATGATGGGCGCGCGGATCGCGGCGGTGCTGAGCGAGCCGGGCTTGGGCGGATCGGGGGTCGATCTGGTGGATCGGCTGATAGGGCTGGATCGGGATCGGTCGCCCAGGGCGCGCGACGCGATGAAGTTGGCGGATCGCTGGGCGCGCGCGGCGGGTGGCGGGTCGGGTCTGACGGTCGATCCGGGGCTGCTGCTGGCCGAGGCCTTTCCCGAACGGATCGCCAAGGCGCGGGGCAAGGCGGGCGAACTGTTGCTGGCCAGCGGGCGCGGGGCGATGCTGGAGGCGACCGATCACCTAGCGCGGGAACCATGGCTGGCGGTGGGGGAACTGGGCGGGGGCGACGCGCGCGACCGGGTGCGACTGGCGGCGGCGCTGGATGCAGATCGGATCGAGACCGACCTAGCGCGGCTGATCTCTGTCGAAGACCAGCTGGTGCGCGAGCCGTCGGGGCGGTCGGTGATCCGCCGGTCGCGGCGCATCGGGGCCATCGTGCTGGATGAAAAGATCGTCGGCGCGCCGGATGCGAAGACCTTGACCGCCGCGTTGAGGGCCGAGGTCGAGGCCGACGGGCTTGGCGCGCTGAAATGGGGCGAGCAGGCGTCTGGCCTGCGCGCGCGTCTGGCGTTCCTGCACGACCGCGACCCGGCTTGGCCAGACGTGTCGGACGACGCGCTGCTGGCGGCGCGTGAGGACTGGCTGTGGCCCTTGCTGGAAGGGGCGAAGTCGCTGGAGGGGATAGCTGACGGCCGTCTGGCCGAGGCCCTGCGCACGTTGATCCCCTGGGATCTGCAGCGACGGCTGGACGATCTGGCGCCCACGCGGTTGGTGACGCCGCTGGGGTCGGCGGCCATCGATTACGGCGCCGAGGGCGGGCCGCGGGTGGACATTCGCGTGCAGGAGCTGTTTGGCGTGAAAACGCATCCGACCGTCGGTGGCGTGCCGTTGATCCTGGCCCTGTTGTCGCCCGCGCGGCGGCCGGTGCAGGTGACGAAGGACTTGCCGCGTTTCTGGGCCGGGTCGTGGGCGGCGGTTCGCGCCGAGATGCGCGGGCGGTATCCCCGCCACCCCTGGCCGGAGAACCCGGCCGAGGCGCAACCGACGAACCGGGTGAAGCCGCGCGGAACCTGATCGCCTTGACGCCACGGCAGGGAAACGGGCATCGCTGAGGGCAACTGGGAGCCCATGATGTCCGACGCCGTCCTGCCGAAGAACTCCACCGGTCGCGTGCTGTTCGCCAGCTTGATCGGCACGACGATCGAGTTCTTCGACTTCTACATCTACGCCACGGCCGCCGTGCTGGTTTTTCCGACCTTGTTCTTCCCTGGCGAGGATCCGGGCACGGCGCTGTTGTCGTCATTCGCCACCTTCTCCATCGCCTTCTTCGCGCGACCCATCGGGGCGCTGGCGTTTGGGCATTTCGGCGACCGGGTGGGGCGCAAGGCGACGTTGGTCGCAGCCCTGATGACCATGGGGCTGTCGACAGTGGCCATCGGCCTGCTGCCGACGCACCAGCAGGTCGGCCTGCTGGCTCCGATGCTGCTGGCCCTGTGCCGGTTCGGCCAGGGGTTGGGTCTGGGCGGCGAATGGGGCGGGGCGGTGCTGCTTGCGACCGAGAATGCGCCACCGGGTAAGAAGGCCTGGTTCGGCATGTTCCCGCAGCTGGGCGCGCCCATCGGCTTCATCCTGTCGACGACCTCCTTCATCCTCCTGACCTCAACGATGAGCGAGAGCGCGTTCGAGGCATGGGGCTGGCGCATTCCGTTCCTGGCCAGCGCCATCTTGGTTTTCGTCGGACTGTGGGTGCGGCTGAAGATCACCGAGACGCCCGAGTTCCAGAAGGCCGTGGATCGCGACGAGCGGGTCAAGGCGCCGGCCGTGACCCTGTTCGCCCACCACAAGGCGGCGCTGGTGCTGGGCACGTTCAGCGGGGTGACGACCTTCACCCTGTTCTATCTGATGACGGTCTTCGCCCTGGGGTGGGCGACGACGGGGATGGGGCTGGCGCGGGCCGATGTCCTGCCGATCCAGCTGATCGGCGTGCTGTTCTTCGCCGCCTGCATTCCGGTGACGGCGCTGCTGGCGGATCGATACGGGCAGGTGCGCGTGCTGATCTGGTCCTCTGTGGGGATCGGCTTGTTCGGCTTCCTGTTCGCACCGCTGTTCGGGGCCGGTCTGACCGGGCTGCTGGTCTTCTTTGCGGTGGGGTTCGCCTTGATGGGCTGCACCTATGGTCCAATCGGGGCGGCCATGGCGCGGCCATTCCCGACAGCGGTCCGCTATACCGGCGCGTCGATGGCGTTCAATCTGGCGGGCATTCTGGGGGCGTCGCTGGCGCCCTATATCGCCCTGAAGCTGGCCGAACGATTCGGGCCGGGGGCCGTCGGCGGCTATCTGGTGATTTCGGCCCTGGTCACCATCGTCGCCCTGTGGGGCATGGGCCGCGTGGCGCCGGAAGAGAAACGTTAGGCCTCGTCGGTCGCGGCATAGACCATGATGCCCGTGGCGATGGCCAGGTTCAGGCTGTCGGCCCGGCCGCGCATAGGGATCTTGACGTTGACGTCGCATGCGGCGGCCAGATCATCGGTCAAGCCGGCCTGTTCGTTGCCCATCAGAATCAACGACGGCTGTTTCATCACCGCCGAGCGATGGCTGACCTTGGCGTCCAGGCGGGTGCCGACGACGCTGCCGGGCCAGGTCTGACGCCAGGCCAGGAAGGCCTCGGGCGTGGTCTTGGTGATCGAGACGGCGAAGACCGATCCCATGGTCGCGCGCACGGCCTCGACCGAATAGGGATCGACGCAGTCGCCGATCAGGATGACGCCGCCGCAACCGGCCGCATCCGCCGTGCGGATGATGGTGCCGAGGTTTCCCGGATCGCGAACCTGCTCCAGCGCGACCCAGCAGGGGGCCGACGCGGGGTTCAGGCCGTCCAGGGGGGCATAGGCCTGTTCGAACACGCCCAGCACGGTCTGCGGATTGTCGCGGCGGCTGATCTTTTCCAGGATGGCGTGGGTGACGACGACGATGTCGCCGCCGGCCTTGATCGTCTCGGCCTTGGCGCGGTCCAGCAAAGGGTGAGGGCGGGCGTCCTCACCGACCAGCAGCATCCGGGGCGCGCGGCCCTGGTCCAACGCTTCGCCGATGAACTTCAGACCCTCGGCCAGGAAGGTCCCGGTCAGGTCGCGTTCCTTACGCATGTGCAAGGCGCGGACGCCCTTGACGGTGTCATTCGTCAGGGAGGTGATGACGCGTTCGGTCATTTGCTCCACCGCGCGAAGAAGGACAGGCCGATGGCGCGGGCGTCCGGGCCGTCTTCGGACAGGGCCAGTTCGCCCCAGTCGATGCGCCCGCCGCGATCGTGCATCGCCTCGACCATCAGGTGCGCCAGGGACAGGCCCGACACGCGCGCCGCATAGGCGTTCAGCAGCAGGAAGTCGGCGTCGTCGGCCAGAAGGGCGGCGCAATCCTTTAACAGGGCCGGCATGTCCTCGAACAGGCGCCAGACCTCGCCGGTCGGGCCGCGTCCGTATTTGGGCGGGTCCAGAATGATGCCGTCGTATTTCGAGCCGCGCCGGACCTCGCGGGCGACGTATTTGCGGGCGTCCTCCACGATCCAGCGGATCGGGTGCTGGGCCAGGCCGGACTGTTCGGCGTTCTCGCGGGCGTAGGCGACCGATTTCTTGGAGGCGTCGACGTGGGTGACCTCGGCGCCGGCTGCGGCGGCGGCCAAGCTGGCGACGCCGGTGTAACCGAACAGGTTCAGGATCTTTGGTGCGCGCCCGACGGTCTGCGAGAAGTCACGTACCCGGTTGTCCAGCCATTCCCAGTTGGCGGCCTGTTCAGGGAAGAAGGCCAGGTGGCGGAAAGGGGTGAAGCGGCCGGTGAACTTCACGTCGCGCCATTTCAGGGGAAATGCGTCGATGGGGCCGTGGCGGTCGAACTTCCAGCGGCCGGAATCTTCCTCTTCCTGCTGGGGGTCGAAAGTCGCCGTGGCGTTTTCGAAGGCCGCCGGGTCGCGCGGCGACCAGAAACATTGCGGCTCAGGCCGGACCACGGTGTAGCGCCCGTAGCGCTCCAGCTTCTTGCCGTCGCCGGAGTCCAGCAGGGCGTAGTCGAACCAGCCGGAGGTCACGAGCGTTTCGGGAGTTTTTGAAAGGACGGTCGCCATCGTCGGGCTGATAGGCGCTCAGGCGGCCTCGCGTCCAGACTCCTGCGACACGACGGTCAATTCCGACGCGTGGACTTCGCCATCGTGCGGGGTCTTGTCCCAGACGTGAGGCTCGACGGCCAGCCGCCAGGCGGCATGAACGAAGGCGAGGCTGAGCAGGGACCAGTAGGCGGGCGCGGCCAGCATGTCGCTCAGCCGATAGTCGAGTCCTGCGCGCTTGGCGCCGACGGCGCAGCCCATCCAGGCGGCGATGACGCCAAGGGCCAGCACGCCCAAGGAACCCGCAGGCGTCGCAGGCGCGATCCCTGCGTGAAGCCCGACCACCAGCGCTGAAGCCAGCCAGGCCAGGGTGGGGGCATGAGCCGCGGCCGAAAGTATGCCCGCGCCCAGCGTCATGACAAGGGACAGCAGGCCGCGTCGTCCCAGGCCGAGCGGGCGCCGGGTGTGCACGCCCCAGGTCTGCATATAACCCTTCAGCCACCGTGTGCGCTGAGGCAGCCACCGGTCCAGGGCGCCAGGCGGGGTCTCCCAGGTCGGGCAGTCTATGACGTCCAGCTTCCAGCCGAGGGACCACAGCCGAAAGCCCAGGTCGGCGTCCTCGGTCACATTGTGGGCGTCCCATCCGCCCGCGGCGCGAAGGGCGGTCATGCGGATATGATTGCTGGTGCCGCCCAGCGGGAAGGGCAGGCCCAGCCGCGCCATGCCGGGCAGGGTCACCTCGAACAGGGCGGCGTATTCGAAGGCGAACTGACGATCCAGGAAGGCGGAGCCAGCGCGACCCGAGGGGCGGATGCGCAGCGGCGCCTGGAGGCATCCCAGCCGAGGTTGAGCGACGAAGCGCGCCGCCGCCTGACGCAGTTGTTGCGGATGGGGTCGGTCTTCCGCATCGTAGATGGTGACCAGATCGCCGGTCGCCTGTCTCAGGGCGTGGTTCAGCGCGCGCGGCTTGGTCAGGGGCGATCCGGGTGGGACCACCACGATCTTGATCCAGGCAGGGCGCGGCGTAGCCTGGGCGGCGGCGAGGGTGGCGTGGTCGTGGGTTTCGAGGACGATGAAAGCTTCAAGCCGATCGGGCGGATAATCGATACGGGCCAGGTTGGCGATCAGTTGCGGCGTTACCGCCGCCTCGTCATGGAGCGCCGCCAGTATGGTGTAGCGCGGCCATACGATGGGACGGGCGCAGGGCTTGGGGCGGCGCAGGCTGGCGATGGCGATGATGGTCTTCCAGATCGCCGAGACGACGAATGCTGCCTGGAACAGAACAAGCAGCGTCAGGAAGGCGGCCTGAGGCCAGCGGACCAGAGCGGCGGCAGAGCCCAGGGCCAGCAGGATCATCGCCGTGATCTGGAAACCACTGGGCATGCGGCGCGCGGCGCCATTCCTGCGGGGCGTGATCCCCGGATGTGTCCAGACCTCCATACCGCCCCCGCATCTCCACAACCGTTAATCGCTATTTGAAACAACCGCGTTCGGCAAGCTGGTTGGCGTCTGGGACGGATTGTCGCTATTCAGGGCGCCTTACCCGGAGCAGCCGCTTGTCTGACGTTTCGAACTCTTCGCGCACGACCCGAAAGCCCAAAGGCGAAGGCCATTCGCGACGCGGTGAAATCTTGACGGCGGCCGAGCGGATCTTCGTCGAGCACGGCTATGAGGGCGCGACGATTCGCAAGATCGCGGACGAGGTCGGCTTGTCGTCCACCGCGCTCTACATGCATTTCCCCGACAAGGGCGCGATCCTGCAGGAGATCTGCCGCGACGCCTTTTCGCGACTGATCGCGTCGAATGCTGCGGTGGCGGACGAGGACGCGCCACCGATACGCCGGTTGCGGCGGATGATCGACGGCTATGTCGCGTTCGGATTCGCTCATCCCAACGCCTATCGCCTGATCTATCTGACGCGGCCGGTCGAGGCGCGCGAGGGCGCCCAGGACATGGCGCGCGAACTCGGCGCGGGCCTGTTCACGACGCTGGAAGCGACTGTGGCCGATGCGGTGGCGGCCGGCGATCTGAAGGGCGATCCCAGCGTCCTGGCCCAGGCCATATGGGCGACGGCGCACGGGGTGGTGTCGTTGATGATCACCAAGCCGTATTTTCCGTGGGCGGATCGTCAGACTCTTGTGGATACGATGCTGGACGCTCTCTTCGCGGGCCTGCCCCGAACATGAGGCGCAGTCTTGGTGCGCTGGCGGGCCTGGTTTTGATCGCCGGCGCAGGCGCGGTCCAGGCCAAGCCGTTGCGGGTCATGGCGCTCGATCAGTGTGCGGATCAATATGTGCTGGCGCTTGCGCCCGACGCGGAACTGGCGTTGTCGCCGCGCGCCGACGATCCCGACGCCTGGCTGCGGCTTGAGGCGTCAGGACACAGGCGGTTGCGGCCCACGCTGGAGGCGGCGTTGGGTTTCAGGCCGGATGTGGTGGTGCGCTACTGGGGCGGCGAACCCCGACTGCTGACGGCGCTGGAACAGCGCGGGGTCAAGGTGATCACGATCAATGACGCCGTCGAGCTGGAGGGCGTTCGCCAGAACATCCGCACGGCGGCGCGCGATCTGGGCGAGGTCGAGCGGGGACTCCGGCTGGAGCAGCAAATGGACGCCAAGCTGGCGCGGGCGGCGCCGGATGGCCAGGCGACGAAGGCGCCGGGTGCGGTCTATCTGACCTCGGGGGGCTTCACCTCCGGGCCGGGCACGCTGATGGATGCGATGATGCGCGCGGCGGGATTTCGCAATCTGACCACGGCGCCCGGTTTCGGCGCCGTCAGCGTGGAGCAGATCGCCCTGAACCCGCCGGCGCGGTTCATCCTGGGCTTTTTCGATCAGTTGAGAGCCGATCTGCGCGGTCCCGCACGTCATCCCGTCGTTCGCCATGCGGCTGAGGGGCGGACGGCGGCGCGGTTGCCGGCGGCGAGCCTGACCTGTCCGGCCTGGTTCGCGGCAGACGCGGTGGCGATGATGGCTGAGGGGCGGTCGTGACGGGGACGATGCGACTGTGCCTGGTCCTAGGCGTGCTTGTCGTGGCGGCCCTGGCGCTGGCGATCCTGGCAGGTGAGACGGCGTTCAGCGGGGCGCAATATGCCGCTGCGTTCGGCGATCCGACGTCGGGACCGGCCGAAGTGCTATGGCAGGTGCGCGCGCCACGCGCAGTCTGCGCCTTGGTCGTCGGCGCCGCCTTGGGCCTTGCGGGCGCAGTGATGCAGGGTCTGCTGCGCAATCCGCTGGCTGATCCGGGTGTGCTGGGGGTGTCGGCGACGGCGGCCCTGGGCGCGGCTCTGGCCATCGTGCTGGGCGCGGCGGCCGTGCCGGGATTGGTCGAGGTGTCGGCGCTGGCGGGGGCGGCGCTGGCGGGAGGGCTGTTGATCGCGGCGTCTAAGGCCATGCGGGCGCCCGAGGCGCTGATCCTGTTCGGAGTGGCGCTGTCCAGCTTTGCAGGCGCGGCGACGGCATTGATCTTCAACCTGTCGCCGTCGCCGATCGCTTCGGCTGAGGTGATGTCGTGGCTCTTGGGATCGGTGCAGAACCGAAGCTGGGTCGATGTGGCCTGGGTGACGCCTGCGGTGATCGTCGCAGGCGTGTTCGCTGGTCTGTCCGGATCGGGCTTGCGGATGCTGACCCTGGGCGACGAGGGGGCGGCGGCGTCGGGCCTGAGCATGGGACGGCTGAGGGCCGTCGCTCTGATCGCGGCGGCGCTGGCTACCGGGGCGGCGGTCGCGGTGGCGGGCGTCATCGGCTTCGTAGGTCTGGCTGCGCCCCATCTGGTGCGGGCCGCGGTTAGGGGGGATGCCAAGCGGATATTGGCGCCGTCGGCTCTGGCGGGCGGGCTGATGCTGATCGTGGCAGACCTGCTGGCGCGGCTGACACCGACGGATCAGGAGTTGAAGCTGGGCGTGTTCACGGCCCTGATCGGAGCGCCGCTGTTCGCCTTGATCGCCTGGCGAACGGCGCGGGAGTGGCGACTGTGACCCTGTTGTCACTGGATAAGGTTCAGGCGCGGCTGGGCAAGGCTGTGGTGCTTGATGGAGTCGATCTGTCGGTGGCGGCCGGCGAGGTCGTCGCCCTTTGCGGGCCGAACGGGGCCGGCAAGAGCAGCGCCATTCGCGCCGCAGTCGGCCTGCTGGAGACCACCGGCGGTCAGGTCAGGCTGGGCGGGGCGCCCATCGCAGACCTGTCCCATCGTCAGCGGGCGGAACGAGCGGCCTATCTGCCGCAAGAGCGGCGGATCGCCTGGAACCTGCCGGCGGTCGAGGTGGCTGCCCTGGGCGCGCCCTTCCTGTCGGGCGCGGAAGCCTTGGCCCGGGCCAAGGCGGCGCTGGACGAGGTCGGAGCCGGTCATCTGGCGGATCGTGGCGTGGCGGAGATGTCGGGGGGAGAGCGGGCGCGTGTGCTGTTGGCGCGAGCCTTGGTGGTCGATGCGCCGCTGCTGCTGGCCGACGAGCCGATTGCGGGGCTGGACCCGGATGCTCAGCGGCTGGTGCTGGAACGTCTGAGGGCGCGGGCCGACGACGGGGCGGGGGTGCTGGTCAGCCTGCACGATCTGACTTTGGCGGCCACGGTGGCGGACCGCGTCGTGGTGCTGGACCAGGGCCGCGTGGCCGGCGACGCCATGCCTATGGAGGCATTGGCGCCCGCCGTCCTGCGCGAGGTGTTTGGGCTGGATGGCGGCTGGATCGAGGGACCGAACGGGCCGCTGCTGGCGGCCCGCCGGGCTCAGTAGGCGACGTAGGGCCGCGCGCCGGCCGCCGAGCCGCGTGCGATGTCGGCCGAAGGGGTCAGCGGCGCGGTGCCGCCGTTCAAGCGCGCCTTGTAGACCGCCATGTTCTCCATCACCCGCATCATGTAGTTGCGCGTCTCGGTGAAGGGCGCGCATTCGATGAAGTCAATGGTCTTGACCGCATCGCCGCGCGGGTCGCCGCAGCGTGCGATCCACTGGTTCGGTCGCGCCGGGCCGGCGTTGTAGCCGACCGTCGCCAGCAGCATGGAGCCGTTGTTGGCCGCCATCAACTCGCCCAGGTGATAGCTGCCCAGGGTCATATTGTAGTCGGGATCCCACAGCTGATCGGCCGAATAGCCCATGCCCAGGCGGCGCGCGACGCCAGAGGCGGTGGCCGGCAGGAACTGCATCATGCCACGCGCGTCGGCGCCGGAACGGGCGCGCGGGTCGAAGCTGGATTCCTGACGGGTGATGGCCTGGGTGAACTCCAGCGGCGCGGCGCCGGCGACCTGGGGTGGGACGCGGATGGGATACATGCGCTCGGGCATGACGAAGCCGCGCTGGCTGGCGGCGCGACCGACCATCATGGCGGTGAAGCCTTCGCCATAGCCCCGCGACAGGTCCATCAGCAGGGCCAGGTCGTTGATCGTCGGCAGGTCGTTGTCGAGTTGATAGGCGAAGACGCGCAGCAGGCTGGTCTCGCCGGTCTCGCCCAGAATACGTGTCGCGCGAACGATCTCGTTGCCTTCGAAGCGAGCGATGTCGGACTGCGACGGGACGGGTTCTCCCGGCAATTGCAGCGTGGTCATGCCCGCTTTCTCGGCCGCCAACTGGCCATAGAAGGTCTGCCAGTGCTGGGCGCCGTTGCGATAATAGGCGAGGGCGGCGTCGCGCTCGCCGCGCGCCTCCGCGGCGCGGCCCAGCCAATAGAAGGCGCGGCCTTGCGTGATCGGGGTGGATGAGGCGGTGCGCAGGGCCTCGAAGTGGCGGGCGGCGACCTCGGGCTGGTTCAGCTTGGTCAGGGCGACCCAGCCGGCGAAGAACTCGGCGTCCACCATCCGATCGCCCGAGGTGAAGCCGTGGCCGTTCATGGCGTCATAGGCGGCGCGCCAGTTGCCTTGCTGCAGGGCGTCGAGGAAGTAGTTGCGACGCTCGCTCCACAGGGTGTTGTCGCCGGCCGTATGGGCGGGTGCGGGCGGCAGATTGGCCAGCAGGGCGAACCCCTCGGACTGGCGGTTCTGCGAGCGCAGAAGGCGCACGCGTTCCAGCACGACGGCGGGATCGGCCGCCTGGGCAGGCGTCAGATTGGCGATGACGGCGTCGGGGCTGTAGGCCGAGCGCAGGGTCATGACCGTATTGGCGATGGCGGCGCGATCAGGCGAGACCAGATTGACCATGCTGCGCGTCGCCGGCCCGTGCGGACCGAGCAGCAGCATGTTCAGCCGCGCCTCGTGATCGGCCGGAGTCAGCCAGGAACTCCAGAGGCCGAGAATACGCGACTGGGGTGCGTCGTCGAACGAGCGGGTGCGCCACCAATCACGAACCAGAGCGCGGGCCTCGTCCTGACGGCCGCGTTGCTCAAGCGCCGAGGCGTAGGCGATGGCCCCTTCGACCGTCGTGGGCTTGCCGTCGGACATCAGGGCCAGGGCCGCGTCGGCGCCCATGCCGGAACGGTCCAGCACCTTTTCGGCGGCGGCGCGACGTGATTCGCTGCGGGGCCAGTTGGCCAGGTCGCTCTGACCGCGCGCCAGGTCCGCATAGGACAGCTGCTCGCCCGAGGTGTCGATCAGCGCCCATTCGACCAGCTTGCGCGCCGAGGCGTCCCTGATCTGGGACATGGCGGACTGGGCGCCGAAGACGTCGCGCGCGCGCGCCGCCGCCAGACCTTGGCGAAACAGCGCCGTATCCTGATCGTTCAGCACCCGGCCCTGATATGTGGCGGAATAGCCGGGCACGGACGAAGACGCCGAGGCGTAGGGAACAGGCTGGGTCGGCAGGACGTCCTGCGGGTTGGGCGCAAGAACGGCGAGGGCCGCCGCCAGACTGGTCGCTATCATGATCTGTCCTGTTCTCATTCAATCCGGTTGCGGCGAAGCCGCTGGCGACCTAACGTCCCGCGCTCATTGCAAAGGCGATGAACATCCGTCCATCGTCCCTCCCCACTCAGGCCAAGTTTAGTCTCATGACCGCCCCCTTGTTCAAGGGCGTGATCACCGCCCTGATCACACCACTTCGTGACGGAAACGTGGACGAAGCCGCATTCGCCAAATTGCTGGAGCGCCAGATCGCCGCAGGGGTCCATGGCGTCGTGCCGATGGGCACGACGGGCGAGGGCGCCAGCATGGATTTGGATGAGCAAAAGCATGTGATCGAACTGTGCGTGCGGCTGACGGCCGGGCGCATCGCGGTAATCGCCGGTACGGGATCGCCCTATACAAAAGAGGCTATCGACCTGACGCGGCACGCCAAGACGGTGGGTGCGGATGGGGCGTTGATCGTCACCCCCTATTATATTCGCCCATCGCAGGCGGGCATGGCGGCGCATTTCGAGGCCATCGCCGACGCGGTCCAACTGCCGATTCTGCTTTACAATGTGCCGGGGCGCACTGGGGCCGACCTGTCTAATGAGACGGTGGCGCGGTTGGCGGCTCATCCGAACATCGTCGGCATCAAGGACGCCACTGGCGACATGAGCCGCGTCAGTTGGATGCGCACCAACATCGGCGGCCAGTTCGACCTGATCTCGGGCGATGATCCCAGCTATTTGGGCTATCACGCCACGGGCGGGGTCGGTCTGATCTCCGTGGCGTCCAATGTCGCGCCGGAAGCCATGGTCGCGCTGCACAATGCGATGACAGCGGGCGACTACGCCACCGCTCGCGACTGGCAGGACCGGCTGATCGGCCTGTGCAAGGCGCTGTTCCTGGACAACTCGCCGGCGCCGACCAAATACGCCCTGGCCAGGCTAGGCCTATGCAGCGAGGAGGCGCGCCTGCCGCTGTCGCCGACGTCGGATGCGGTCAAGCCGATCATCGACCGCGCCATGGCGGACGCGGGCGTCGGCTGATGGCGCCGCAACCCCAGTCCAAATCCAAGGTCATCGCCGAGAACCGCCGCGCAAGGTTCGACTATTTCCTTGAGGAGAATATTGAAGCGGGCATTCAGTTGCTGGGCACCGAGATCAAGGCGCTGCGCGACGGGCGGGCCAATATCGCCGAAAGCTATGCGGCGGTCGAAGGGCGCGAGATCGTGCTGATCAACGCCGATATCCCGCCCTACAAACAGGCCAACCGCTTCAACCACGAACCGCGCCGGCCACGGAAACTGCTGCTGCACAGAAAGCAGATCGACCGGCTGATCGGCGCTGTGCAGCGTGACGGCCAGACGATCATTCCGCTGAAACTTTACCTGAACGACGCAGGCAAGGCGAAGCTTGAGATCGCCCTGGCCAAGGGCAAGAAGCTGCACGACAAGCGCGAAGCCTCGGCCGAACGCGACTGGCAGCGGGACAAGGCGCGCCTGATGCGGGACAAGGGCTGAGCCTCAGGCGTCGATCAGGGTGCGGACGCGGTCGAAGATGTCCTCGAACATCTGGGGCGTCAGGCGGCCTGTGTTCGTGTTCAGCCGCGAGCAGTGATAGCTGTTCAGGATGACATAGCCGCCGGCCTCGCCCTGGGCGCCGTGACCGGCAGGCATCGCTGAACCGGGACGACCGAACGCCTTCAGGATATTGCGGCGTGACACGTCGCCCAGGGTCACGATCACCTTCAGATTGGGCAGCAGAGCCAGCCGGTCGATCAGAAACGGCCGGCAGGTGGTTTCCTCGATCGGCAGCGGCTTGTTGCCGGGCGGGGCACAGCGAACCGCGTTGGTGATCATACAGTCCGTCAGCGTCAGGTCGTCGTCGCCGTTCGGATCATAATGACCGTGCGCAAAGCCCGTCTTCTTCAGTGTGTCGTATAGCAGCCAGCCGGCATGGTCGCCGGTGAAAGGGCGGCCGGTGCGGTTGGCGCCGGTGCGGCCCGGCGCGAGGCCCGCGATCAGCAGCCGCGCCTTCGGATCGCCGAACGAGGCGGCTGGACCATTCCACCAGTCGGGGTTCTGTCGCGCGTTCTCCTGGCGATAGGCGACCAGGCGCGGGCACAGCGGGCAGTCGCGGGGCGGCTCGGGCGTCAGCATCATTGGTCGCCCTTGGGACGGCCGAACTCGGCCATCATGTCGTTCAGATCGATGAAGGCGTCGGCTTGGCGACGCAGTTCGTCGGCGATATGCGGCGGTTGGGTCTTCTGGGTCGAAACTACGGTGACGCGCACGCCCTTTGCCTGAACGGCCTGAACCGCCCGCCGAAAATCACCGTCGCCCGAGAACAGCACCGCATGGTCCAGGTGTGGAGCCATCTCCAGCATGTCCACCGCTATCTCGATGTCCATATTGCCTTTGATCCGGCTGTGGCCCTGACCGTCGGTGAAGCGCTTGACCGGCTTGGTCACGACCGAAAAGCCGTTGTAGTCCAGCCAATCCACGAGCGGTTTCACGGGCGAGAATTCTTCGCCCTCGACCACGGCCGTATAGTAATATGCCCGTGTCAGGATCGATTTCTCGCGGAACCAGTCCAGCATCCGCCGAAAGTCCATGTCGTGCTGCAAGGCGCGCGCTGCGGAATAGAGATTTGATCCGTCGATGAAGATCGCCAGCCGGTCGGTGGAATGAAACATGATCGATGCCGTCGAAAGAGATGAAAAATCGGACTGCGCGGCCGCCCTCGGCGTCGATGTCGGAATCGACGACGGGTTAGACCTGAATGATGCAGTCATCGTGGCGCTGGGCTGCAATGACAAGGGGGTATGGTCCTCGTGCCGAGAAGCGTTGGAGGCGGCGCTGGCGCGATTTCGATGCGAGGGGATCGATGTCATAGCGCGGTCGTCGTGGTGGTCGTCCCTGGCGTGGCCTGATCCACAGGACCCGCCCTTCTTGAATGGCGTCGTGATGGTGCGCACCGCCCATGACCCGCACGAACTGATGGCTGCGCTGGGACGGATCGAGGACGCTTTCGGTCGCGAACGCTCGGTTCGCAATGCGCCACGCACGTTGGATCTGGACCTGATCGCCTATGGACGGCTGAGCGGCGATCTGGACGGATTGATCCTTCCCCATCCCCGCGCGTCCGAGCGCCGGTTCGTTATGGGGCCGATCGTCGAGATCGCGCCGCTCTGGCTGCATCCGACGCAGCGCAGTCAGGCGGGCGAACTGGTGGAGACCGCGTCGGTCGGTCGCGACGCCCATCCCTTGAAGTAGGCGATCGTTCGTGAGCTGATCTCGGTCCTGACACCGGGAGACATTTCATGCTCATCCTTTCGTTGACCGTCCTGCTCACTGCCGGGGCGATGCAGGAATCGCATCCTGCGCCCGCCTCGCCGCCAGCCGGCGTCGGCTTCGTGATCCATGAGGCGGACACGATGGTGCGCCAGCCGCCGCCGCACAACGGCACGGGCATGAGCACGGCGTACCGAATCTCGGGCGTGGCGCCGAACCGGTCGATGCAGTTCAGGAAGCGTGTGATGCATCCGGGATCTTCTATCGGCCTGCATGTCATCGCCCACGACGAGGTCTATCATGTGGTCAGCGGGGAGGGGGACGTGACCACGGACGGCATCACGACCCGGATGAAGGCCGGCGATACGGCCTATCTGTATGACGGCGGCAATGTCGGCATCCAACAGGTGGGTGAGGACGATCTGGTGCTGATCATCGCCTATCCTCTGGCGCGTCGGACCGACTGACGCCGCACTTTCGCCCCTGTGGCGTTGCAAAAGTCAGTCCCCATCTGTATTTGACGCGGTTCTCCCCCGCGTTCGAGGAATTTCATGGCCCGCGTCACCGTCGAAGACTGCATCGAGAAGGTTCCGAACCGCTTTGGTCTGGTGCTGATTGCCGGCCACCGCGCCCGCAGCATCGCCAACGGCTCCGCCCTGACGATCGACCGCGACAACGACAAGAACCCCGTCGTGGCCCTGCGTGAGATCGCCGACGACACCGTGGTGCCGGACGAACTGCGCGAAACCATCATCACTACGCTGCAGCGCGTCGATGAGCGTACGGAAGCCGAGGACGAAGCGGAAACGGTCGCCCTGCTGGCCGCGCCGCAACATATGAACATGGCCGAGGCGGAACTGATCCGCGCCCTGCAAAGCGACCGCGACGGCGGTCAGGAGGAGCGGTACTGACGCCCGAGGGAGCCCCTGGCGTCACTATCCTGCCGGCGCGGACCGAAACGGTTCCGCCGGCACCCCAAGCTGCAAACAAAAACGACCCGAAATCGGCCGCCGCAGATCCTGCGGCGCCGGTCAAGCGCGCGCCGATCTTGCGCCAGTTCGAGCTGATCGAGGCCGTAAAGGCCTATGACCCGACCGCAGACGAAGCGCTTCTGAACCGCGCTTACGTCTATGCGATGAAGATGCACGGCTCGCAGATGCGGGCCTCAGGCGATCCCTATTTCGCGCACCCGATCCAGGTCGCGGGAATCCTGACCGACTACAAGCTCGACAGCGCCACCATCGTCACCGCCCTGCTGCACGATGTGGTCGAGGACACCTCGGCGACGCGCGATGATATCGCCGGCATGTTCGGCGAGGAGGTTGCTGTCCTGGTCGAGGGCGTGACCAAGCTGAGCAGGCTGGAACTTCAGGCCGAGCATACGCGCCAGGCCGAAAACCTGCGCAAGTTCATCCTGGCCATCAGCCGGGACGTGCGGGTGTTGCTGGTCAAGCTGGCCGACCGCCTGCACAACATGCGCACGCTTCAATATGTGAAACCGGAAAAGCGCGAGCGGATCAGCCGAGAAACGCTGGAGGTCTATGCGCCGCTGGGCCGGTCGATCGGCATCCATTCCATCGCCTCCGAGCTGGAAGAGCTGGCCTTCACCCACCTGAATCCGACCGCCAAGACCGCCATCGAGCGGCGGCTGGAGGCGCTGAAGCTAGAGCATGGCCGCGCCATTGAGGGCGTGGCGGACGAGGTCGAGCGGGTGCTGTCCGAGGCGGGCCTGAAGGCCAACGTCTATGGCCGGCAGAAGACGCCCTATTCGATCTGGCGCAAGCTGCAGCGCAAGTCGGTCGGGTTCTCGTCCCTGTCTGACATCTACGGCTTCCGCGTCATAGTCGAGGCGGAAGACGACTGTTATCGCGCGCTGGGGGTGATCCACCGCGAATGGCCGATGGTGCCCGAGCGGTTCAAGGACTTAATCTCGACGCCCAAGTCGAACAACTATCGCTCGCTGCACACGACCGTCGTCGGGCCGCGCGGTCTGCGCATCGAGATGCAGATCCGTACCGAGGACATGGACCGGATCGCGGAGGACGGCGTGGCGGCGCACTGGCGCTACAAGAACCAGTCCTACGGCTTCGACCGTGAGGCGATGGAGCAGGGCGGTGGGCGCGATCCGCTGCAGAACCTGCGCCACCTCGTTCAGGTGATCGAGCACGGCGAGGGCGGCGAGGACTGGGTCGAGCATGCCAAGCTCGAAATGTATCTGGATCAGGTGTTCGTCTTCACGCCCAAGGGTCAACTGGTGACCCTGCCGCGCGGTGGGATGCCGCTGGACTTTGCCTATGCCGTCCACACCGAGGTCGGGGACACGGCCGTCGGGGTCAAGGTCAATGGCGAGCTGAAACCGATGCGGACGCCGCTTCAGAACGGCGACGTGATCGAGATCATTCGCGGCTCCAAGCGCGAAGTGCCGGCCGACTGGCGCAGCCTGACGGTGACGGGCCGCGCGCGCTCGGCCATCCGCCGTCACATCCGCACGTCGGAGCGGGAAGAGTTCATCAAGCTTGGCCGCGTGGCGCTGGATCAGACGCTGGGGCGGGTGGAAAAGACCCTGACAGACGTGTCGTTGAAGCCGGTGCTGGAGATGCTGGCGGTCGCTAACGACGAGGATCTGTTCGAGGGGCTGGGCCGGGGTCGGCTGTCGCCCACGACCGCTGCCGAAATCCTGTTCCCCGCACTGAAAGGGCGGCTGAAGGCCGGGCCTGAGAAGCAGCGGATCGAGGGCGACAAGGCGCGGCTGTTCGTGCGCGGCGGCGGGCTGACGCCCGGTGTGACCGTGCATTTCGGTCAATGCTGCACGCCGGTGCCGGGTGACCGGATCGTGGGCATTCTGGAGCCGGAATCCGGCCTGACCGTACACACCATCGACTGCCAGACCCTGGCTGCCTTCGCGGACGATGATTCGGTCTGGCACGACCTGCAATGGACGCCCCAGGCTGAGACGGACGCCGTCGCCGCCGCCCGTATTCGCGCGACGATCCGCAATGCGCCGGGCGTGCTGGGCCAGGTCACAACCCTGATCGGCGAGGCCGGCGGCAATATCATCAACCTGTCGATGGCGCACCGTCAGCAGGACTTTTTTGACGTCGACGTGGACGTCGAGGTCGAGGACGCTAAACACGCGACCATGATCATGGCGGCGCTGCGGGCCAATCCGTCGGTCGATTCCGTCGAGCGCGCGCGGGGCGAATGAGCGATCCGACCAAGCCGAACGCGGCCCAGATGGCGTCGGCGTCCTATCGCATGGCGGCCATGGATCAGGACTTCCTGCTGGGCGATTCCATGCGTGGGGTGCGGTTCCTGATGGAATACGCCAAGCCCGAGGAGGCGCTGAGGGCTTGGGGCGTGCGCTCCACCATCGTCGTTTTCGGCAGCGCGCGCATCCGCGAGGGCCATCGCTGGTACGAAGAGGCGCGCGCCTTCGGTCGGCTGGCGTCCGAGCGGGGCGGGGCGTTTCGGGGTTCGGTGGGCGAGCCGCGCGACAACGTCATCGCCACCGGCGGCGGGCCGGGCATCATGGAGGCGGCCAATCGCGGTGCGGTGGATGCCGGCGCACCCTCCGTCGGGTTCAACATCGTCCTGCCGCACGAGCAGGAGCCGAACGCCTATTCGACGCCGGAGTTGACCTTTCTGTTCCACTATTTCGCGATGCGGAAGATGCATCTGGCGATGCGGGCCAATGCGCTGGTGGTCTTCCCTGGCGGGTTCGGCACCTTCGATGAGATGTTCGAGATGCTGACCCTGCGCCAGACGAAGAAAGCGCCGCCTGTGCCGGTCGTTCTGGTGGACAAGGCCTACTGGACCTCGGTCATCGGTTTCGACGCCTTGGTCGAACATGGGATGATCGCGCGCTCGGACCTGGACCTGATCGGTTTCGCCGAGGACGCCGAGGGTGTTTGGGCTGAACTGCTGGCGCGCGGGCTGCGGCCGAACGAAAACATCGAATGAAGCGTCGCCGGAGGGTTCATCCGCGCGCGATCCGGGTCTAGAACCCCTTCATGAACACCCAAGACGTCCTCAACGAGTTTCGCGACGCTGGCGCCCTGCGCGAAGGCCATTTCGTCCTGTCGTCGGGCCTGCACAGCCCGGTCTTCCTGCAGAAGAACCTGGTCTTCATGGACGGCGCGCGCTGCGAGCGGCTGTGCAAAGCCTTGGCCGACAAGATCGTCGCCACGGTCGGCCCGGTCGATGTCGCCATATCGCCTGCCGTGGGGGGCATCATCCCCGGCTATGAGACGGCCAAAAACCTGAAGGTCCGTTCGATGTACGTCGAACGCGAGGGCGGTCAGTTCAAGCTGCGTCGCGGCTTCTCGGTCGAGCCTGGTGAGAAGGTCGTCATGGTCGAGGACATCGTCACGACAGGTCTGTCGTCGCGTGAGTGCATCGCCGCCATCCAGGCGGCCGGGGGCGAGGTGATCGCCGCCGCCTGCATCGTCGATCGCTCGGGCGGCAAGGTGGACGTGGGCGTGCCGCTGATCGCCCTGGCCTCACTTGAGGTGCCGGCCTATGCGGCCGACGCCTTGCCGCCGGAACTGGCCGCGCTTCCGGTGGAAGATCCCGGCAGCCGCAGATTGTCGAAGTAGAGCCATGCGCGAACGGGTCAGGCTGGGCGTCAACATCGACCACGTCGCGACCGTGCGGAATGCGCGCGGTGGGACGCACCCCGATCCGGCCCGCGCGGCCGAGGCGGCCCTCGCGGCGGGCGCGGACGGCATCACCGCCCACCTGCGCGAAGATCGCCGCCACATCACCGACGCGGACATCGACGTGCTGAGTGCTCTGTGTGCGCGAGCGGGCAAGCCGTTGAATTTCGAGATGGCGGTGACCGAGGAAATGCTGGCCATCGCCATGCGTCATCGACCCCATGCCGCCTGCCTGGTGCCCGAGCGGCGCGAGGAGGTGACGACCGAGGGCGGTCTGGCGGTCGCCGGTCACGAGGCGCGGATCGCGCCTGTGGTCAAGACGCTGACGGACGCCGGCATACGGGTCTCGCTGTTCATCGAACCGTCCGAAGATCAGGTCGAGGCCGCCGCCGCCGTGGGCGCTCAGGTGGTGGAGTTCCACACCGGCCGCTATTGCCATCTGACCGATCCCGGCGAGCGTGAGGTCGAGTTCGAACGTTTAGCCGCCGCCGCCGCCCAGGCCGACATCCTGGGCCTGGAGGTCCACGCCGGGCACGGGCTGGATTACGCCACGGCGCCGCGCATGCTGGCGATCCCCGAGGTTCGTGAGTTGAACATCGGCCATTTCCTGATCGGCGATTCGATCTTCATCGGCCTGGACGGCGCGATCCGTCGCATGCGGGCCGCGATGGATTCGGCGAAATGATCGTCGGCGTGGGCGCGGACCTGTCGGACATTCGGCGCATCCAGGCGTCGTTGGATCGGTTTGGAGATCGCTTCAAAACCCGCTGCTTCACCGAACTGGAACGCTCCCGCTCGGATCGCAAGCCTGATCCGGCCTGGAGCTACGCCAAGCGGTTCGCGGCAAAGGAGGCCTGCGCCAAGGCGCTGGGCACGGGAATGCGGGCCGATGTCTATTGGCGGGACATGGGGGTGGTGAACCTGCGCTCCGGTCAGCCGACCCTGGCGCTGACTGGGCATGCCGCCAAGCATCTGGCGCGCCTGACGCCGGCGGGGCACGAGGCGAAAATCCACCTGACCCTGAGCGACGAACACCCCTATGCACTCGCCTTCGTGGTGATCGAAGCCTTGCCGCAGTCGTAATGAGGTTATAGGCGTGCGCGACGACCGCGAACACGCGGCAAGGGATGCCTGATCGCATGAGCGAAGACCAAAAGCCCCACGACGCCAAGCGTGACGCCACGCCCGAGGAAGTCTTCGCGGCGTCGGAGGCCGACGCGCCGGTCGAGGCGGTTAGGTCGCCGAGTTCGAACGCGACCACGTCAACCCAGAAGGTCTATGCGCAAAAGCCGGGCGGTCGCGACAAGACGCCGTCTGCCGCCAGCGAAACCGGTGAAATCTTTAAGACCATCGTCTTCGCCCTGCTGATCGCGATGGTGCTGCGGATCTTCCTGTTCCAGCCCTTCACCATCCCATCGGCCTCGATGGAGCCCAACCTCTACGAAGGCGACTATATCGTCGTGTCGAAGTGGTCGTATGGCTTCTCGAAACACTCGATCCCGTTCAGCCCGCCGCTGTTCGACGGCCGGATCATGGGCTCGGCGCCCAAGCGCGGCGACATCGTCGTGTTCAAACTGCCGCGTGACAACAAGACGGACTTCATCAAGCGCGTGATCGGCCTGCCTGGCGACCGCATCCAGATGATCGCCAACAAGCTGTATATCAACGACAAGCCGGTTCAGGACGTCGTCGTCAGCGAGCAGGAGATCAACGACATCTTCGGCCCGCGCCCCGTGACCGAGGTCCGTGAGACCCTGCCGGAAGGCAAGAGCTTCATGACCCAAGACTTCGGTCCCGGAAACGATCTGGACGACACCCCGGTCTATGAAGTCCCGGCTGGCCATTACTTCATGATGGGCGACAACCGCGACAACTCGATCGACAGCCGCGTCGAACAGTCCAGCGGCGTGGGCATGGTTCCGGCCGAGAACCTGGTCGGAAAGGCGCAGATCATCCTGTTCTCCTGGAAGCCTGGTTCGTCGCTGTGGAACCCCGTCAGCTGGTTCAACGTGCGGCTCGACCGGTTCTTCAACGTCTTGAAGTAATGACGAATACGCGAGCCGAAGCCGTCACGGCGCTGGAAACGCGCCTGGGACACACGTTCAAGGACAAGCCCCTGCTGGAGCGCGCCCTGACCCACGCCAGCGTGGGCGAGGGGGCGCCGGTCGGGATCCACGGCCCGCGCGACAACGAGCGGCTGGAGTTCCTGGGCGACCGGGTGCTGGGACTGCTGGTCGCCGAACGGCTGTCGACCGAGTTCCCGACGGCGGATGAGGGTCAGCTGTCCTCAAGCCTGCATGCTCTGGTCGATAAGACCGCCTGCGCCCGTGTCGGCGAGGCTTTGGGCGTCGGTCCGGCCATGCGTCTGTCGCCCGGCGAGACCAAGACGGGCGGGCGCCGCAAGGCAGGCGTCATCGCCGATGCGGTCGAAGCGATCCTGGCGGCCGTCTATCTGGACGGCGGCCTGGATGCGGCGCGGCGCTTCTTCGAAGTCGCCTGGGCCGACGAACTGTCGGCGCCGCCGTCGCGCACCGTGACCAACCCCAAGTCGGCGTTGCAGGAATGGGCGCAAGGCAAGGGCAGGCCGCTGCCCACCTATCGCGTGTCGGATCGGACGGGTTCGGATCATGCGCCCACGTTCACCGTCGAAGTTTCCGTCCAGGACGTGCAGCCCTTGACCGCGCAAGGGCGTTCGCGTCAGGAGGCGGAGAAGGCGGCCGCAACGGCTCTCCTCAAACGTGAAGGCGTCATTTGACCGATTTCGAAAACCAGCGCGCGGGCTTCGCCGCCATAATCGGCGCGCCGAACGCCGGCAAGTCCACGCTGGTGAACCGGCTGACAGGGTCCAAGGTCTCCATCGTCACGCAGAAGGTGCAGACCACGCGCTTTCCCGTGCGGGGCATTGCCATGGAAGGCGACGCCCAGATCGTGCTGGTGGATACGCCCGGCATCTTCACCCCGCGCCGTCGCCTGGACCGGGCCATGGTCGCCTCGGCCTGGGGCGGGGCGCAGGATGCAGATATCGTCGTCCACCTGATCGACGCCCAGTCGCACATCAACTCGGAAGGCCGTGAAGGCACGGCGGCGGATCGCCGCTCGGCCGAGGACACCGAGACCATCATAGCCAACCTGCAATCCACCGGCACCAAGGTGGTGCTGGCGCTGAACAAGATCGACGGCATGCGCCGCGACACCCTGCTGGCTCTGTCGCAGAAGATGTTCGAGAGCGGCGTCTATTCCGAGGTCTATATGATCTCGGCCGCCAACGGCGACGGCGTCAAGGACCTGAAACAGCGTCTGGCCCTGTCCATGCCCAAGGGGCCGTGGCTCTATCCCGAGGATCAGGCGGCCGATGTGCCTGTGCGGGTTCTGGCGGCGGAGATCACGCGCGAGAAGGTCTATCTGCGCGTCCACGAAGAACTGCCCTATTCAGCGGCGGTCGAGACGACCAGTTTCGAGGAGCGCGCCGACGGCTCGGCTCGGATTGAACAGACCATCTATGTCGAGCGCGAGAGCCAGCGGCCCATCGTCCTGGGCAAGGGCGGCCAGACGCTGAAATGGATCGGCCAGAAGTCGCGCGAGGAGCTGAACGAGTTGCTCGGCCGCCAGGTCCACCTGTTCCTGACCGTCAAGGTCGATCCGAAGTGGCAGGATTCGCGGGCGCTCTACGCCCAGTTCGGTCTGGATTTTGACGTCTGAGTTCCTGTGTTTGAAGTACCGCGTACCGCCGGGGGCCATCCCCGGCTCGTTCTGGGCGTCCTTGGGGCGCTGATCCTCGGCGGCGCGGTCTGGGGCGGCATCGCCACGGCTGTTCCACCCAAGACCGATGCAGCCTTGGTGACGGAGCGGGCCGATGCGCCGCCGCGTCCGCCCTTGGTCGTGGTTCATGACCTGCCGCAACTGGCGGCGCGCCTGGATCGCGAGGGGGCAGCTGGTCGGTTCATGGGGGCGGTTCTGGTGGCCAAGGGCGACCGGGTGCTGTTCCGCCAGGTCTATGGCAAGGCGAACTATGAGCGAGACCAGCCTCTGGCGCTCAATTCGCGTTTCCGCCTGGCCTCGATCTCCAAACAGTTCACGGCGACGGCGATCCTGAAGCTTCAGGACGAAGGCAAGTTGAACGTCTCCGATCCCGTCTGCAAATGGATTCAGCCCTGCCCGCCGGCCTGGGCGTCGGTGCGGATCAGCCATTTGCTGTCGCACACCTCGGGCATTCCCGACCTGATGGCGCGGCCCGGTTGGGGCATGCGACGCACGACCCCGGCGACGCTGGATGAACTGACAGAGGATTCGAAGCGGTTTGGTCTTCAGTTCGAACCGGGAACCGAGGTCCGATACGACAACGCCGCCTTCAACCTGGCCGCCGCCATCGTCGAAAAGGCCAGCGGCAAGCCCTATCAGACCTATATGCGCGAGACCTTCTTCAAGCCTCTGGGCATGAAGGACAGCGGACTGGATCTGGACGGCGGTGAGCACGGCGTCATCATGGGCTACGCCAACTTTCCCGGCGGCCTGGCGGCCCAGCCGAACGCCAATACCTCCATCGTTGCGGGGGCGGGCGCGGTCTATTCGACGCTGGACGACCTGCTGGTCTGGCAAAGAGCGCTGCATCGCGGCGCGCTGCTGACGCCGGGCAGTTACCAGCAGATGCTGGCCGACCATGCGCCAGCGGACATGAAACCGAACGAACGCAGCCATCCGCGTCGGGACTGGGGTTTCGGCATCTTCGCCAATCGCCTGGGCGATCAGGTGCAGCCCAGTTTCCAGGACCGCCAGATCTATCACACCGGTAGCTGGGGCGGGTTCCGCAACCTGATGCTCTATCAGCCCGACGCCGACGTGACGGTGATCGTCCTGTCCAACAACTATCACCTGCGCGACCAAGTCTTCCTGATCAGCCAGCAGGCGATGGCCGAGGCCCTGGGCCGCGAGTTTCCGACCACGCTGGCGCGCTGAGGGGAACATCGGAGGTGAATGTCGGTTAGCAGAATGCCGACAGGAAGGACCGCCGATGAAAGCCTTGATTCTCAACTGCACGCTGAAACCGTCGCCTGAGACATCCAGCACCGAAGCCCTGGCCCAGGTGGTTATCGACGAACTGGCGAAGGGCGGAGCCGAGACCGAGCTGGTGCGGCTGGTCGATCTGAACCTCAAACCCGGTGTGAAGACCGACGAGGGCGAAGGCGACGACTGGCCTTCGGTTCATGCCAAGATCATGGCTGCAAACATCGTGGTCTTCGCCACGCCCACCTGGGTCGGCCAGATGTCCAGTGTTTGCATGCGGGCGCTGGAGCGGATGGACGCTCTCTTTGAGGAAACTGACGACGGTGGTCGTCCTGTGGCCTTCGGCAAGGTTGCGGGTATCGTCATCACGGGGAACGAGGACGGGGCCCACCACATCGTCGCCACCGTATCTCAGGCCCTGATCGACATGGGCTTCACAATCCCGGCCCAAAGCTGGACCTACTGGCACCTCGGCCCAGGCGCAGGGCCCGACTATGTCGAGACCGACCAGGGGCACGACTATTCTGATCGAGTGGGGCGCAATGCGGCGCGTAACCTGCTGGCTTTGGCCAGGGTGTTGAAGCCAGATACCTATCCTGTTCCAGAAAGCGGGGAACAGGACTAGAACAGCGACATGATCGCTGTCCTGCTCGCCGCTCTCGTTCTTCAGTCGTCCGCGCCGCCCCTCGCGGCCATGGTGCCGCCGCGCGATGACTCTATCGGCATCCGAGCTCAGCAGGGTGGAAGCGAGGCCGCTACAACCCTGGATCGCATGCATCAGGCGGCGTCCCGGGCGGATGGTGCGACCTATTTCGACCAGTTCTCCACTGGGGCGCGCTTCATTGGCACCGATGCTTCGGAGCATTGGGACATCGAACAGTTCAAGGCTTATGCCGAACCGTTGTTCGCCAAGGGCCAGGGTTGGACCTATCGTCCGCGCGATCGGACCGTGATAGTTTCAGGAGACTTCGCCTGGTTCGATGAAAAGTTGGACAATGACGCTTATGGCGAGTTGCGGGGTTCCGGGCTTCTCCGTCGACAAGGGGGCGGAGAGATTTGGAAGATCGAGCAATATGTCCTGAGCTTCGCGATTCCGAATGACGACGCGCGCGCAGTCGTCGACCTCATTCGCGATCCCGCCGAAGCCCCCTGATGGACTTCCACGAAGAGGCGTTCGTGCTGTCTGCGCGCAGCCATGGGGACACGGGGTCGGTCGTGGACCTGTTGACTGAAACCCATGGTCGGCGGTCCGCCTATGTGGCGGGCGGAGCGTCGCGCAAGATGAAGCCGTTTCTGCAGGTTGGGGCGCGGGTCGTGGCGGACTATCGAGCGCGGACCTCGGACCATCTGGGCGCTGCGCGACTGGAGCCGATGGGCGAGGGCCCCAGCGCCCTGTTCGACGACGCCTTGGCGCTGACCGGGCTGGCGGCGGCGGCCGGCGTGGCGCAAGGGGCCTTGCCTGAGCGCGAACCGCATCCCGGCGTCTTTCTGGCGTTCGAGGCGTTGATGGCGGCCTTCGCCTTGCCGGATGTCTGGCCGGCGATCTTCGTGCGGTTCGAGGCGGGGCTGCTGGAAGACCTGGGCTTTGGCCTCGATCTGTCGAAATGCGCAGCGACGGGCACGGCCGACGACCTGATCTACGTCAGTCCGCGCACCGGCCGGGCGGTCAGCCGCGACGCCGGCGCGCCCTATGCCGACAAGATGCTGACCCTCCCGCCCTTCATGCTGGGCGCCCAGGCGGGACTGATCGAGGGCGACGTGAAGGCCGGGTTCGACCTGACCGGGCATTTCCTCGAACAGTTCGTGTTCCACCCGCAGAACAAGCCCCTGCCGCCCGCGCGCGTCTGGATGCTGGACAAGCTGGCCGACGCCGGACGCCTCTAGCCGAAGGTGAAGGCGAAGACCTGAACGCCGGGATCCAGGAACTCGATCTCGAACGTCCGTTCTCGCACCGCGCCCGTCTGGCGGACCAACTGATAAAGCCGTTCGCCCTCGACGCGGCCCAGGCCCTGGGCGTCGATGTCGCTGCCGGCGTTCGCACCCGGCGCCACGCCATCGATACGCACGCGGAAACGGACCGGAGAGCCCGGCTTGCTCGGCCCCATGACCAGATGTAGGTCACGAGCCTTGAAGCGGAAGGCGACACGCCCGCCGGCAGCCTGAAGGTCGGCGTGCTCGCGGGTGACCCTCCAGCGGCCGGACAGGTTCCAGCCGTTCAATTGCAGCGGCGCGGCGACGTAATCCTTGATGACATCATTGGCCAGGCCGCCGGGCGAACGGAAGTTCTCGGCGCGCGCATAGCCGACATAGGTTTCCGGCGATTCGACCTGGGCCATGTCGGCGGCGGCCTCTGCACCCTGGGCCTGGATGCTGACGAAATTGCTGGCGACGTTGGCGGCCCCGGCTTCCTTGAGCAGTTGCTGGATCACCCGTTCGGAGCCCGCATAGTCGCCTTCGCCGAAGTGGTGATGACGAATCTGTCCCTTGGCGTCGATGAAGTAGTGGGCGGGCCAGTACTGGTTCTTGAACGCACGCCAGATGCCGAACTCGTTGTCCATGGCGACGGGATAGGTGATGCCCAGCCGCTGAATGTTCTGACGGACGTTGGCCTCGGATTTCTCGAAGGCGAACTCGGGCGTGTGGACGCCGATCACCACCAGGCCCTGATTCTTGTACTTTTCGGCCCAGGCGCGGACGTAGGGGATGGAGCGGATGCAGTTGATGCAGGAGTAGGTCCAGAAATCGACCACCACGACCTTGCCCTTCAACTGCTCCGTCGTCAGGGGGGGGCTGTTGATCCAGGTCGTCGCGCCGGTCAGCGGTGGCATGACGCCCTCGACCGGCAGGTTGGCCAGATCGGTCGGCGCTGCGTTCGTCGGCATGCCTCGACCGATGCCGCCCAGCAGCGCCTGTTCGATCCGGCCCGTGCTGGCGGCGGAAATCCGGGTCAACAAACCGGTATCGGCGCCTAGGCCAATAATGACCACGCCGATCAGGACCAGCACGCCCAAGCCGCGCCGCACCCATTCGCCGACGCCCAGCGCGCCCTTCATGGCCTTGAACACCCGACCTCCGACCAGCAGGGCCAGGCCCAATGAGGTCGCCGCGCCCGCCGCATAGGCCAGCAGCAGCACTGTCGTGCCGACGCCCGCGCCCTGAAGTGCGGCGCCCGTCAGAATTACGCCCAGGATCGGCCCCGCGCACGGCGCCCACAGCAAGCCCGTAGCCACACCCAGCAACAGCGAAGACCGCACCTCGCCCTGATCCCCACTGTGACGTTCCGCACGGTCCGTCAGCCAAGACCCGGCGGCGACGAAGGGCCGCATCAGCCGGTCGCCCAGGGCGGGCAATAACAGGCTGAGTCCCAGCACCGCCATGACCGCCAGGGCGATCCACCGCCCGACCTCATTGGCCCGCACCGCCCAGCCCCCGCCAAGCGCCGCCAGGGTCGCAACCCCCGCAAACGTCACCGCCATGCCGACGAGCAGCGGCAGGCCGTTGCGCATGAACGGTCGATCGGCGCGAGCGAAGACGAAGGGCAAAACCGGCAAAATGCACGGGCTGACGATGGTCAGGACGCCGGCGAGATAGGAGAGCAGGAACAGGATCATGGCGCAGCCTGACGAGAAGGGTGGTTCTTCCCTACGTTCGAACCGACGGCGCGGTTGGTTTCATCGCTGCGGAAAATATTCGCGGCGCGGTCGATTTCATCAGCCAGGGTCCGCACGAGTTGATCCGCAGGCATGATACGGGACAGCGGAGCGCCCTGTCCGGCCCAATGTGCGGCATAGCCGTCGTCGCCTGCCGCCTTCGCGGCGGCGTTCAGTGCCTTGCCGATGTCGTAAGCGCGGGGATAGGCGGCGATTCGGTCGGGGTCGGCAGACCGCATGAAATCGTTCTCCAAGCCACGCGCCGGTCGCCCCGACAAAACAGCGGAGACCTGCGTCCGGTGGGCATTCGGCCCAGCCATGGCCTGGCGATAGGCCTCGTCGGCCACCGATTCAGGGCAGGGCACGAAGGCGGTGCCCAATTGCGCGCCAGCCGCCCCAAGCATCATGGCCGCCGCCACGCCTTGCCCGTCCATGATGCCGCCGGCGGCGATGACAGGAATGGTCAACTGCCGGGCTAGCATGCGCGTCAAAGGCAAGGTTGCGAGCCGCAGGTCGTCGGCGGGATCGAACACGCCCCGATGTCCGCCGGCCTCCCAGCCCTGGGCGACTACCATGTCGATCCCCGCCGCCTGGACGGCCTGACCTTCGGCGGGCGAGGTTGCGGTGGCCAGCAGGACGATTCCGGCTGTCTTCAACGCAGCGATCTGACGCGGCGTCGGCAGGCCGAAATGAAAGCTGACGGCGGCAGGCCGTTCTTCCAACAGCACCTGAAGCTTCGCCTCGTCCGTCAGGAAGCTGGCGTAGATGTCGCGCAGCTGCTCAGGCGGTCCGGCGTCGAACCGGTCGAACAAGGGCCGCAAACTGTCGATCCAGCTCTGGTCGCCGTCGGGGTCGGGCGCCGGGGTGGCATGGCAGAAGACGTTGACGTTGAACGGCCGATTGGTCAGGGCGCGGGTCGTCCGAATCTGACGCAGCGCTTCTTCGGCGTCCACGGCGCCGATCGCGATGGAGCCGAGCGCGCCGGCGTTGGACACGGCTGCGGCGAGGGCAGGCGTCGATGTGCCCGCCATCGGCGCCTGAATGATCGGATGTCGAAGGCGGAAGGCTTGCGTCAGGCCAGTGTTCACGGTGCGCTCCTTGCTGACGTCCACTTATGCGCCGACGACACGATCCAAAAGAGCGTTCATGCGTTCGCCGCGCCAACTATCCCCGACTTAGACGCCGCTTCGGGCTAGACTTCCGGCTTCCCATCCCCGATTCGCTGGCCCATGACGATCCATGCCCCGCCGCCGGAAGGCGGCCGTATCATCGACGAGCCGATGGAGACGGCGCTCAGCCGCCGCTATCTGGCCTACGCCCTGTCGACCATCACCAACCGCGCGCTGCCGGACGTGCGCGACGGGTTCAAGCCCGTGCACCGGCGCATCCTGTACGCCATGCACCAGATGCGGCTGAACCCGCAGGCGGCGGCGCGCAAATGCGCCAAGGTCGTCGGCGAGGTCATGGGCGGATATCACCCGCACGGCGACGCCTCGATCTATGAGGCCCTGGTGCGTCTGGCCCAGGATTTCGCTCAGCGTTATCCGCTGGTCGACGGCCAGGGAAACTTCGGCAATATCGACGGCGATAGCGCCGCCGCGATGCGCTACACCGAGTGCAAGCTGACGCCCGCCGCCGTGCTGCTGCTGGACGGGATCGATCAGGATTCAGTCGATTTCCGCGCCACCTATGACGATCAGGACGAAGAGCCGATCGTCTTGCCGGCCGGCTTCCCAAATCTGCTGGCCAACGGCTCCTCCGGCATCGCCGTCGGCATGGCGACCTCGATCCCGCCGCACAATGTCGGTGAGCTGATCGACGCCTGCCAGATGCTGCTGGACCGGCCCGAGACGACGACCGCCGAACTGGTGCAACTGGTGCCGGGACCGGACTTCCCGACCGGCGGCGTGGCGGTCGAAGGCCATGCTTCGATCCTGGACGCCTATGAGACGGGTAGGGGCGGGGTGCGTCTGCGGGCGCGTTGGGAGACCGAGGATCTGGGGCGCGGCGTGTGGCGGATCATCGTCACAGAGATGCCTTATCAGGTGCAGAAATCGCGCCTGATCGAGGCGTTGGCGGACCTGATCGAGCACAAGAAGGCGCCGCTTCTGGGCGACGTGCGCGACGAGTCGGCCGAGGATATCCGCCTGATCCTGGAGCCCAAGAACCGCACCATCGAGCCTGAAATGCTGATGGAAAGCCTGTTCAAACTGTCAGATCTGGAGGTCCGCTTCCCTATCAACATGAACGTGCTGGACGCCAGCGGCACGCCGCGCGTCATGGGGCTGAAGGACTGCCTGCGCGCCTTCCTGGATCACCGCCGCGTGGTGCTGAACCGGCGTTCGCAATGGCGGATCGAGCGGGTCGAGAAGAGGCTGCACCTGCTGGAAGGCTTGCGCATCGTCTTCCTCAACCTGGACGAGGTGATCCGGATCGTTCGCGAGGAGGAGCAGCCTAAGGCGGTGCTGATCGCCCGCTTCGGTCTGACGGAAGCCCAGTCCGACTATATTCTCGACACCCGTTTGCGTCAGCTGGCGCGGATCGAGGAGATGGCGATCGAGAAGGAATTCAATGCGCTGTCGGAAGAACTTGCGCATCTGCAAGCGCTGACGTCGTCGGAAGGCAAGCAGTGGAAGGCCGTGTCCAAGGAGCTGGACGTGGTGCGCAAGGCGCTGATCTCGCCGCGCCGGACCACCATCGCGGAGGCCGTCGACAGCTCGGCCTTCGTCGCACCCGAGGCCTTCATCCCGCGTGAGGCGATAACCGTAATCCTGTCGGAACGCGGCTGGATTCGCGCCGCCAAGGGCAAGGTCGAGGATCCGTCGGAGCTGAAGTTCAAGGAAGGCGACCAACTGGCCTACCTCGTGCCGGCCTATACGACCGACAAGCTGCTTGTGGCGGCGTCGGACGGGCGCATCTTCACCATCGGGGCCGACAAGCTGGCGTCGGGTCGCGGGCACGGCGAGCCGCTGCGCCTGATGATCGATCTGGATGAAAAGGCCGAGATCATCAACGTCCTGGCGCACCAGCCCGGCGGCAAGCTGCTGATCGCGTCGAAGGCCGGTTACGGCTTCATCGCGCCGGAAGACGAGACCCTGGCCCAGAAGCGCGGCGGCAAACAGGTGCTGAACGGCGATCTGCTGGCCGTATTGCGCGTCACCGGGGATCACGTTGCGACCGTCGGCGAGAACATCAAGGCCTTGATCTTCCCACTATCCGAACTGCCCGAAATGGGGCGTGGCAAGGGCGTAAGGCTGCAAAACTACAAACAGGGCGGCCTAGCCGACGTGGCGGTGTTCAATGCCGACCAGGGGCCGGAATGGACCGACGGCGGGGGGCGCCGTCGCAACTGGCCCGACTGGAAGGACTGGCTAGGCAAGCGCGCTGGCGCCGGCCGTCAGGGACCGCGGGGGTTGAGGAAGTTCAGGTAAAGTTGAGTCGTCTCTTGGTCGCGATCCGTCGGTCTAGAACAGCACCGACGGATTCATGATCCGCTTGGGGTCGATGGCGCGGCGGATCGCGGCCATGGTTTCGATCTCGATAGGTGACTTGTAGCGCTTGACCTCTTCAGTCTTGAGCCGGCCCAGACCGTGTTCGGCCGAGATGGAGCCGTCGTAGGTTCCGACAACGTCGTGAACGACTTGTGAGCCTTCCTTCCAGCGGCCGATGAAGGAGGGGATATCCTGACCGACGCCCGGCAGGATGTCGTAGTGCAGATTGCCGTCGCCGACGTGGCCGAAGACCGAGATGCGGGCGCCGGGGTGGAAGCGTTCGACGGCGGCCGAGGCTTCGTCGATGAACTCCGCGATGCGGCTGATGGGGACGGAGACGTCGTGTTTCCAGCCGCCGCCCTCGGGCTTCAGGGCCGCCGAATGTTCCTCGCGCAGACGCCAGAAGGCGGCGCGCTGGGCGTCGTTCTGGGCGATGGCGGCGTCGGTGATCAGGCCTTGCTCGAAGGCGACTTCCAGCAGGGCCTCCATCTGGGCCTCGGCGCCGCCGGGCGTGCCGGAGGCGATCTCGATCAGGACATACCAGTCGGGGGTCGAGTCCAGCGGTTCGCGGGTGTCGGGGATGTTCTTGAGGACCAGCGCCATGCCCAGCCGCTTCATCAGTTCGAAGGCTTCAACCCCGCCGCCCGTCTCGGCCTTGGCTCGGGCCAACAGTTCGACAGAGGCGGCGGCCGTCTCCAGGCCGACAACCGCGACGGCGCGCGAACGCATGATGGGGAAGAGTTTCAGGGTGGCGGCGGTGACGACGCCCAATGTGCCCTCGGCGCCGATCAGCAGTTGTTTCAGGTCGTAGCCGGTATTGTCCTTGCGCAGGCGTTTCAGGCCCCGGAAGATCTCGCCGCTGGGCATGACGGCCTCCAAGCCCAGCACCAGGTCGCGCATCATGCCGTAGCGCAGCACCTGGGTGCCGCCCGCGTTGGTCGAGATGACGCCGCCGATCGTGGCCGAACCCTCGGCCGCCAGACTGAGCGGAAAATAGCGGCTCGCCGCTGTCGCCGCTTGCTGGGCTTCCAACAGGGTCAAGCCAGCCTCGACCGTCATGGCGTCGTCCAGCGGGGTCACGTCGCGGACGGCGCGCATCTTGCGGGTGGACAGCAGGACTTCGCCGAAGGGGATCTGGCCGCCGACCAAGCCCGTGCCGCCGCCATGAGGCGTGATGGCTACGCCTTCGCGGGCGCAGATGGTAACGGCCTTCGCCATTTCCTCGACCGAACGCGGGGTCAGCAGGATCGGCGTGTTGCCCGTCCAGCGATTGCGCCATTCCGTGAGCGACGGAGCGATGACCTCGGGATCCTGGGTCCAGCCGCCCGGACCCAGCGCGGCCTTCAGTTCGTCGAGCACGGCGGAGGAGGGGGCGGGCGTCTGCATGCCCCCTTTTGTCAGGCGTCGTCGTTCGGTGGAAGGGCCGCGACGGCCTCAGACGTCGAGTTCTTCTTTCACGAACTGCGCATTTTCCTGAATGAACTGGAAGCGGGCCTCGGCGCGCTTGCCCATAAGGCGTTCGACCAGATCCTCGATGTCGGTCTCGGCGTCGGGGACGGTGATGCGCGCCAAGGTCCGCTTCCTGGGATCCATGGTGGTCTCCTTGAGCTGGGAGGCCATCATTTCGCCCAGGCCCTTGAACCGGCCGATCTCGGTCTTCTTGCCCTTGAAGACGGTGGCCAGCAGTTCGTCGCGGTGGGCGTCGTCGCGGGCGTATTCGCTCAAGGGGCCTGCACTGATGCGATAAAGCGGCGGCAGGGCCATGAAGACCCGGCCCTGGCGGATGGTCTCGGGCATGACGCGGTAGAAGAAGGTGATCAGCAGGGCCGCGATGTGGGCGCCGTCCACGTCGGCGTCGGTCATGATGACGATCCGCTCGTAGCGCAGGTCGTCGATGTTGAAGCGATTGCCCGGCTGGACGCCCATGGCGAGGGCAAGGTCGGACAGTTCGACGTTCTGGCGCAGCTTGTCCGCCGTGGCCGAGGCGACGTTCAGGATCTTGCCGCGCAGGGGCAGGATGGCCTGGGTCGTGCGGTCGCGCGCTTGTTTGGCCGAGCCGCCTGCCGAATCGCCTTCGACGATGAACAGTTCAGTGCCCTGGGCCGACTGGCGGCTGCAGTCGGACAGCTTACCCGGCAGGCGCAGCTTGCGGGTGGCGGCGGCGCGCTGGACCTCCTTGTCCTTACGGCGACGCAGGCGGTCCTCGGCGCGGTCGACGACGAAGCCGAGCAGGGCGTTGGCCTGTTTGGGGCTTTCGGTCAGCCAGTGGTCCAGCGGGTCGCGCAGCAACTGCTCCACGATGCGCGTGCCCTCGGGCGAGGACAGGCGGTCCTTGGTCTGGCCTTGGAACTCGGGATTGCGGATGAAGACGCTGATCAGGGCGCCGGCGTTGGCGATGACGTCCTCGGCCGTGATGATGGCGGCGCGCTTTTCGTTGGTCAGTTCGCCGTAGGATTTCAGACCCTTGACCAGGGCAGCGCGGAAGCCGGCTTCATGCGTGCCGCCGTCGGGCGTCGAGACCGTGTTGCAGTAAGACTGGATGAAACCGTCGGATTCGCCGAAGCCGATCGGCGACCAGGTGACGGCCCATTCGAAAGCGCCTGCTTCGCCCTGGCGCTCGGCGCGGCCGGCGAAAGTGGGGGTGACGGTGTCCAGTTCGCCGATCCGGTCCACCAGAGCGTCGGCCAGGCCGCCGGGGAAGTGCAGGCTGGCCTGGGTCGGCGTGGCGTCGGTGATGCGCTCCGGCGCGCAGGTCCACCGGATTTCCACGCCGCGGAACAGATAAGCCTTGGAGCGGGCCATGCGGAACAGGCGCGCGGGCTTGAAGGCCGCGCCCATGCCGAAGATTTCGTCGTCCGGCTTGAAGCGGATCAGGGTGCCGCGCTTCTTGGACGGGCCGATCTGCTGGATAGGAGCCAAGACGGCGCCGCGGCTGAAGGCCTGTTTCCACTCGAAGCCGTCGCGCCAGACGGTGACCTCGACGCTTTCGCTGAGCGCATTGACGACCGAGACGCCGACGCCGTGCAAACCGCCCGAGGTCTCATAGGCCTTGCCCGAGAACTTGCCGCCAGAGTGGAGGACGGTCATGACCACTTCCAGCGCCGACTTGCCGGGGTGTTTGGGGTGAGGATCGACAGGGATGCCGCGCCCGTCGTCGCGGACCGACAGATAACCCTCAGCGTCCAGATCGACGGTGATCAGCTTGGCGTGTTTGGCCACCGCCTCGTCCATGGCGTTGTCCAGAACTTCGGCGAACAGGTGGTGCAGGGCCCGCTCGTCCGTGCCGCCGATATACATGCCGGGGCGTTTTCGGACGGGCTCCAGCCCTTCCAGCACCTCGATGGAGGAAGCGGAATAGGCGTTGGCGCTGCCGGCCGTCGGCGCGGCGGCTGCGTTTGGGGCAGGGGATGGCGTAGGCGCGGGCGGCGCCTCGGGCGGCTTCACCGCAACACGTTTGGGAGGCTCGGGTTTGCGAGCTTCGGGTTCGTCGTCAAAAGCGAAGAGGTCGGCGGCCATTCACATAGTCTGAGGCGATTCGGGACCGGGTCTGGTAGGCCCGTGAGGCCGGTCGAGCAAGCGGCGCGCGAACAGGGGCCGGATCGAAGGTCACGGCGCGGGCCATGATCGCCAGCATTAGGATCCACGGCAGGTTGGCGTGGGTCAGCAGGACGCTCTCCGACAGGCTCAGCGCCGTGAACACTGTCAGATAGGCGATGCTCCAATAGCCTTCGCGCGCGCCCTGGCCGTTCAGCCGCGCCACGATCAGGATCGCCGAGATCGCCATGACGGCGCCCACAGCCACCGCGCCGGGCCAGCCCAGCTGGACCAGAAGGTCAATCCAGCCGTTGTGCGCGGACGGCACGGGCCATTGGGTCTCGATGCGGATTTCGCGAGCGGGAATGGAGTCCACGCCCCAGAAGGCGCTGAAGCCGTAGCCGGTCCAGGGACGTTCGGCGACCTTTCGCATCAGGGCTTCCCAGATCAGGGTGCGGCCTGTCAGGGACGGATCCTTGCCCAGGGCCTCCAGGATCGCCGCCGAATCCGAGTTCCACAGCCAGGTCGCCGCCGCCGCCGTCACGACGCCCAGCCAAATTCCGGCGACCGTGATCACCGCGCCGCCCTGTTTCAGCGTCCACCAGCCGCCCACCATGCCCAGGCCCAGGCCCCAGCAAAGGAGGGAGGTCTTGGATTGGGTGGCGAGCACCAAGAGCGTGGTCAGGCCCAGAGTCAGCAGGCACACCCAGAAACGGTTGCTGCGTCCGGCGATATGATCGGCGGCCAGGGTCGCTGCGGCCGAAACGGCGCCGATCACCATGACCAGCCCCATCTGGTTCTTCTCGTACCAGAGACCACGCCAAAGGCCGGCGTTGTCGAACTGGTGCACACCCACCTGGGGATAGCCGAACACCATGATCAGGCTGCCCACGGCCATCACCAGACATGTGTACATCAGAACGCGAGGCAGAGCGTCGTCGCGGAATCGGGTGCCCAGATAGATGGCGAAGGCGCTGTTGATGGCCATCGCGATCACGCGGCGCTCGGTCACGCCGGGATCGATGGACCAATATTTCGACACGAAACACAGGGCGACCAAGCCAAACATCATCAACCAGGCCGGCCAGGCCCGAATGACCTTGTCGAAGCGAAAGACGATCAGGCCTGCGATAACGGCGTAGACGGGCAACCAGATGAACCGCAGGATCGGCGTCTCGACCTGGGTCGGCGCGATGACGGGGGCGATCAGGGCGCCGGTCAGCATGAAGACGACGAAACCGGCCGCCCACTGTTCCCACAGGGGCGGCGAATCATCCGGGGTCTGAACGGGCGGTTCGCGCACGGGCGCACACTCTCTTGCGTCGCTTAAGGAACCGTGAGTGCAGCGGTGAAGGCGGCGAGGCCCCGTTCCAGATCGGCGATCAGGTCGGCGGGGTCTTCAAGCCCGACATGGAGGCGGATCAGTTCGCCCTCCAGCACGGGCGGGTGGTCGCGATAGGCCATCTGATGCGTCTCGTGGGTGATCAGGCTCTCGAACCCGCCCCAGGAATAGCCCAGACCGAACAGGGTGAGAGCGTTCAGGAAGGCCTCGCCCGCCGCCTGGTCGCCGCCCTTCATGACCACGCCCATTAGGGAAGCCGCGCCGGTGAAGTCTCGCCGCCACAGGTCGTGGCCGGTCGAGCCGGGCAGGGGTGGGTAGGAGACGCGAGAAACCTCGGGCCTGGCTTGAAGCCATTCCGCGACGATGAGGCCCGACCTTGCCTGTTCCGCATAGCGCAGCGGAAGGGTGCGCAGGCCGCGAAGCGCCAGCCAGGCGTCGTCGGGCGAGACGTGCCAGCCGAGATCCTCGATGGTGTCGCCGATGGCGCGCAGACAGATGGGGTCATTCGAGGCGATGCTGCCCATCAGCACGTCCGAATGACCGCCGACGTATTTGGTGACGGCCTGGACGCTGACATCCACGTCATGGGCCAGCGGGCGATAGGCCAGGCCGGCGGCCCAGGTATTGTCCACCACCGTCAGGACGCCTCGCGTGCGGCAGGCTTGGACCACGGCGGCGACATCGACCATTTCGAACGTCAATGACGACGGCGACTCCATCAGCACCAGTCGCGTGCGGTCGCCTAGGGCGGCCACGATGGCGGACGCGTCGGCGCCGGCGGGAAGGAAGCGGGTCGTGACGCCGCGCGCGGTCTGATAGCGGCTGAGAAAACGACGCGTCGGGCCATAGACGGCGTCCGTGGTAATCACCTCGTCGCCCGATCGCAGCAGCGCCAGCAGCGGAACCGTGACGGCCGCCAGGCCGGAGGGAACCAGAAAGGCGTCCTTGGCGCCCTCCAGATCGGCCAGAGCGCGGCGGAGATCGCGGGCGGCGCTGGTTCCGCTGAGACCATAGGTCGGGCCATCTGTCTCGTCGCGCATGACGCCGGCGGTGTCGCTGAGCATGGTCGAGGCGCGTTCGATGGGCGGGTTCACACCTCGCCGCCCTTGCCCCCGGCGTGTGGCGGCGGCGATCAGGCGTGTGCGGTCCGAATGCGGCGACATGGCGTTTCCGATGGGTTGCGGATCGGGGCCTAAAGGCCTCTAAAGCCAGCGGGGCGCAAGCGGCGAGGGATTGAAACGCGATGCGGTGCTGGATGATCGGAGCAATGGCGGCGGTGCTGCTGACGGCCGCTTGCGGGCGACAGGACGCCGATCCGACGCCGGAGACGACAGTTGTCGCGCCGACAACGACCACACCCAGCGCCGTCCCCGAAAGCCCGACACTGGCGGCGATCAAGCGACGCGGACGCCTGAACTGCGGCGTGCATCAGGGACTGGTCGGGTTCGCCTATACCGACAATCGCGGTCAGTGGCGCGGGTTCGACGTCGATTTCTGTCGCGCCACGGCGGCGGCCGTATTGGGGGATGCAAACGCCGTGCGGTTTGTGCCTCTTTCAGCGTCGGATCGGTTCGTGGCGCTGAACGACGGACGGATCGACGTGCTTTGGCGCAACTCGTCCTGGACCATGAGCCGCGACGCCGGCGAGGGTTTCATCTTCGCCGGCATCAACTATTACGACGGCCAGGGTTTCCTGGTGAGGCGCTCGCTGAACCTGAACAGCGCGACGGAGCTGAACGGGGCGCGGGTTTGCGTGCAGTCCGGCTCGACTTCGCAAGCCAACGCCGCCGACTATTTCCGCTCGCGCGGCGTGGAATATCGGCCTGTGGTCTTTGAAACCGAAGAGGCGGCGCGCGACGCCTATGGCCGTGAGGACTGCGACGCCTTCAGCGCCGACATCTCCGCCCTCGCCGCCGCCCGGACCGTTTTGACCAATCCCAACGAACATGTGATCCTGTCGGATGTGGCGTCCAAGGAGCCGCTGGGACCGGTCGTCAAGGCAGGCGATGAACGCTGGGCCTCGACCGTACGCTGGACCCTGAACGCCCTGATGCTGGCTGAGGAGCTGGGGGTGAGCAAGGCCAGTGTGGAGGCGCAATCAAAGACCGCGACCGACCCGCGCGTGCGGCGTTTGCTGGGTGTCGAGGGCGAGTTCGGACCTATGCTGGGGCTGTCCAAGACCTGGGCCAGGGACGCTGTCGGGGCGGTCGGCAATTACGGCGAGATTTTCGAGCGGAATCTGGGGTCGCAATCGGCGCTCGACCTGGCGCGTGGTTTGAACGCACAATGGAACGCGCGCCCGGCTGGCTTGATCTATGGTCTGCCGATCCGATAAGCGCCGACGTTTGTATCGCTTCCTGGGGGATAGATGACCGAGACGAAACGTGGCGGCCTTGCGCTGCACTGGCTGATGCTGATCGGTTTCGCCGTGGGTTTGGGGGGCGGCCTGATCGTCAATCTGACGCTGGGCGCCGACACGGGCTGGGTCGTCTGGTTGACGGACAACGTCACGGGGCCGTTGGGTCAGATCTTCCTGCGCCTGCTGTTCATGATGGTCATTCCCCTTCTGTTTTCGGCCCTAGTGGTCGGGGTGGCCGAGATGGGCGATCTCAGCTCGCTGGGGCGAGCGGGGATCAAGACCCTGATGCTGACGATCCTGGTGTCCAGCATCGCCGTGGTGATCGGCCTGGTCATGGTCAATGTGTTCCAACCCGGACGTGGCGTCGACCCCGTGCTCGCGCAACAACTGCTTGAGCAGGGCCGCGACGGCGCTGCCGGCATCGTGCGCGGTGCGCCCGAAACCATCCAGTTGGGCGACTTCTTCCTGGACCTGATTCCGTCGAACGTCTTCACGGCGGCGGCCGAGAACCAGATCCTGCCAGTGATGGTGTTCGCCCTGTTCTTCGGCATCGGCCTGGTGATGGCCAAGTCGCCCGCCACTGACCGGCTGCAGCAGGTCATCGAGGGCATGTTCGAAGTCACGATGAAGCTGATCAACCTCTTCATCAAACTGGCCCCCATCGCCATCGCCTGCCTGATGTTCAACCTGGCGGCCCTGTTCGGATGGGACCTGCTGGTGCGGCTGGCGGCCTATGTCGGCGTCGCCGTTGGGGCCATGGCGATCCATATGTTCGTGGTCTATCCGCTGGTGATCTGGATCCTGGGCGGCCGTTCGCCCATCGCCTTCTTCAAGGGCGTGCGCGAGCCGATGGTTGTGGCCTTCTCGACCGCCTCGTCCAATGCGTCGTTGCCGGTGTCGTTGAAGGCGGCCGAAGAAGAGCTGAAGCTGCCGCGCAAGATCGCGCGTTTCGTGTTGACGGTCGGCGCGACAGCCAACCAGAACGGCACGGCCCTGTTCGAGGGTGTGACTGTGCTGTTCCTGGCCCAGTTCTTTGGCGTCGATCTGACCATCACGCAGCAGGTCATTGTCATGCTGGTGTGCGTGCTCGGCGGGATCGGCACGGCGGGGGTGCCGGCAGGTTCGCTTCCGGTCGTGGCGATGATTTTGGTGATGGTGAAGGTGCCGCCGGAAGGGATCGGCCTGATCCTGGGCGTGGATCGCTTCCTGGACATGTGCCGCACGACGCTGAACGTCACCGGCGACCTCGTCTTGGCGACTGTGGTGTCGCGTGGTGAAGAGGACGAACCCGTCGAAGCCGACGATGTCGTCCCTGTCGCGCCGCCGGCCTGAGATTCAGCCTGTCTCGACCGGGGTGTCCTCGCGGGCGCCCCATTCGGACCAGGAACCGTCGTAAAGTTTTGACGGTCGGCCCAGCTCTGCCAGGCCCAGGGTCAGGATGGCGGCGGTGACGCCGGAGCCGCATGTGGTGACGACGGGCTGGTCGAGGTCCACGCCAACTTCGATGAAGGTCTGCTTCAGCGCTGAACCGCGCTTCATCGTGCCGTCCTCGTTCAGCAGACGACCGTAGGGCAGGTTGAACGCACCTGGCATACGACCGCCACGAACACCGGGGCGGGGTTCGGCGGCCTGACCGTTGAAGCGCGCAGCGCCGCGCGCATCGACGACCTGAATGCCTTGGGCCAAGGCGTCTCGAACATCATCGATCGAGGCGATGGCCTTCCCGGGATCTGCGGCTTCGAAGATGGTCGCGACGGCCCCGGATTCGCCGGTCTGCACCGGTCGGTCCTGCGCCAGCCAACGTGGGAGACCGCCGTCCAGAACTTGAACGTGCTTTGCGCCCATCGTCTTCAACATCCACCAGACGCGGGCCGCCGAGAACAGGCCGGCCGTGTCATAGACGACGATCCGATCGTCGCTGCCGATGCCGAGGGCGCCCACGGATGCTGCGAACGATTGCGGCGACGGCATCATGTGGGGCAGGGGGCTGTCGCGGTCCGACAAGGCGTCCAGATCGAAGAAGACGGCGCCGGGAATATGAGCCTGCTCGAAGTCGGCGCGCGCGTCCCGTCCGTCCAGATTCCAGCTGCCATCGACGATTCGCAGGTCGGGTTCGCCGAGGCGGGCGGCGAGATCTTCGGTGGAAATTAGAAAGCTCATGGTCGGGACAGGGCCAGTTGGATGACGTCGGTGCGGCCGGAGCGGAAGCCGGCCTCGCAATAGGCGAGATAAAAGCGCCATAGCCGCCGGAAACGCTCGTCGAAACCGGGAATCCTGCTGATGTAGGACCAACTGGCCTGGAAGCGCTCGTCCCAGCGTTTCAGGGTGGAGGCGTAGTCGAGGCCGAACCGCTCGACGGCCTGCCATGACAGGCCCGCCGCAGAGGTGACGGGCGCCAGTCGCTCCTCCGACGGCAGCATGCCGCCAGGGAAGACGTACTTCTGAATGAAGTCGGTGCGGGCGTTGTACTCCTCGAACAGGACGTCCTGGATGGTGATGATCTGTAGCCCCGCGACGCCGCCCGGCTTGAGGACATCGTGGACCTTGTCGAAATAGGCGGGCCAGTATTCCTTGCCCACTGCCTCGAACATTTCGATGGAAGCGACACGGTCGAACTGGCCCTGAACATCGCGGTAATCGACCAGATCGACCTTGGCTTTTTCGGCCAGCCCCGCATTGAACAGCCGTTGCTGCGCAAAGTCGTGCTGCTCTTTCGAGATGGTGATGCCGGTGACGTTGGCGCCGACCTCACGCGCTGCGAACTCGGCGAAGCCGCCCCAGCCGCAGCCAATTTCCAAGACCGACATGCCGGGTTTCAGGTCCATCATCCGAGCCAGGCTGGCGTATTTCTCGCGCTGACCGGCTTCCAGCGTCTCGTCCTCGCGACTGAAACGCGCCGACGAATAGGTCATCGAGGCGTCCAGCCAGTTCAGATAGAAGGCGTTGCCGAGGTCGTAATGGGCGTGGATGTTCTTTTTGGACCCCGTGCGGCTGTTGCGGTTGCTGCGGTGCGACAGCCAGTTGACCGCCATCATCAGCCAGTTGCCGTCGAACAAGCGGCGGATGTGGTCGTAGTTATCGACCAAGGTCTCCAGCAGGGCGGCCAGATGCGGGCTTTCCCATTCGCCGGCCATATAGCCCTCTGCGAATCCGATATCGCCGGCGGCCAGGACACGGCGCGCGAAGCCGTAATCCTTGACGTGCATCACGCCGCTGGGGCCGGGCTGTTTGCCTTCCAGCACATGCGCTTCGCCATTCGGTAGATGCACCGTTAGGCGCCCGAAGGTCCAGTTGGAGGCGAGCAGGCGAAGCAGCATCGCAAAGACGCGGGGCGTCCGGGCGGCGGCGGCCTCTAGGTCGGTCGTGGCGAGACTCATGATGAACCTTTCTACGCGTCAATCACGGTCGGTCGTGTCGTCGCCGCGTCCCGACACCGTCTTGAGGGCGTCGAGGGCGCGGGCGCGAGCTTGGCCATGATTCAAGATGGGGTGGGGATAGTCTTTGCCAAGCCTGACACCGGCGTCGCGCAACACTTCGGCCGGGGCGGTCCAGGGAGCCTGGAGCCAGCGGTCGGGCAGGGCGCGCAACTCGGGAACCCAGCGGCGGACATAGCCGCCCTTGACGTCGAACTTTTCGCCTTGGGCGATCGGATTGAAGATGCGGAAATAGGGCGAGGCGTCGGCCCCGGACCCGGCGACCCACTGCCAGTTCTGCACATTGCTGGCCAGATCGGCATCGACCAGCGTGTCCCAGAACCAGGCCTCGCCCTCGCGCCAGTCGATCAGCAGGTGTTTGACCAAGAACGAGGCGGCGACCATCCGCACGCGATTATGCATCCAGCCGGTCGTCCAAAGTTGGCGCATGCCGGCATCAACCAAAGGATAGCCCGTGCGGCCGCGCTTCCAGGCCTCCAGGCCCTTGGGATCGTCACGCCAAGGCATGGCGTCGTATTCAGGGCGGAAGGCGCGCTCGGGCATGGTCGGGAAATGGTGGAGTAGGTGGGCGGAAAAATCGCGCCAACCGATTTCGGCGACGAACTTTTCGGCCTCGGCGGCGGGGACCTTGCCTATCTCTGCCGCATCGCGCGCACGCTCGACAGCGCGCCACGGACTGATCTCGCCCCAATGCAGGTGCGGCGACAGGCGGCTGGTCGCGGGACGGTCAGGGTGGTCGCGGCCGACCGCGTAGGTCTTCAATCCGCCGGACAAAAATTCGGACAGGGCGGCCGAGGCGCCGTCTTCGCCCGGCGTCCAGTCGAAGCCTTTGGACCAGTCCGGTTCGGTCGGATGCAGCTTCAAATCGTCAATCGATTCGCTTTCGATGGCGGATGGCGTGTCGATGTCACGAGGGCCAGTCGTGTGCGCGGGCGCCTCGGCCTTGGCCAAAAGCGCCTTCAGAAAGGGGGTGAAGACCTTGTAGGGGCCGCCCGTGCCGTTCAGCACTGCGCCGGGGCGGCACAGCAGCGATCCGTTGAATCCGCGGCAGTCGATGGCGTCGGCTTTCAACGCATGGGCGATCTCGGCGTCGCGTTCGAACGCCTGGGGTTCGAACAGCCGGTTCATGAAGACCACGTCGGCATCTGTCTCGTCGATCAGGCTCTGAAGCTGGACCAACGAATCGCCGCTGCGCAAAATCAGCCGCGAACCGCGCGCCTGAAGCGATGCGTCGAGCGCCCGCAACGACTTGTCGAGCCACCACAGCGACGCCGCGCCGGTTGGGCGGTCGGGGCTGTGATCCAGGATGAAGACCGGCAGGATGGGCCGGCCCGTCTCGGCGGCGTGATTCAGGGCGGGGTTGTCGTGCAGGCGCAGGTCGCGGCGGAACCAGAGGATGACAGGCTTGGTGGCCACGCGGGCGAACTCCGTGATAACTTGCGCTCAACCATTCAGAGCGCCACCTGATGGCCCAATAGCTGCGGCAAACGCCGCCTCCACAACACCCGAACTTCGAAAGAGCCGCCTCGTGAGCCGACCCAACGCAGTCATTACGTTGTCCGAAGGTCTTCGGACGCCTGTCGTCATCGGCGGCGGCGCCAGAATCGCCTTTATCGCCGGTCCTTGCCAGATGGAGAGCCGTCAGCACGCGCTGGAAACGGCCCATGCGCTGAAGGAAATCGGCGAGCGGCTGAACGTCGGCATCATCTACAAGACCAGTTTCGACAAGGCGAACCGCACCAGCGCCAGCGCCGCGCGTGGCATTGGCCTGAAGGAGGCCATGCCGATCTTCGCCGAGATTCGCGAAGTGACCGGCCTGCCGACCCTGACCGACGTCCACTCCGAGGCCCAGTGCGGTCCGGTGGGCGAAGTGGTCGACGTGCTGCAGATCCCCGCCTTCCTCAGCCGCCAGACCGACCTGCTGCTGGCCGCCGCCGCAACCGGCAAGGCGATCAACATCAAGAAGGGTCAGTTCCTAGCCCCCTGGGACATGAAGAACGTCATCGCCAAGGTCGTCGGCGCCGGTAATCCCAACGTCATGGCCTGCGAGCGGGGCGCCAGCTTCGGCTACAACACCCTGGTCAGCGACATGCGGGCGCTTCCGGTGTTGCGTGAAATCGGCTGCCCTGTCGTGTTCGACGCGACCCACAGCGTGCAACAGCCGGGCGGGCAGGGCACGTCCTCGGGCGGCCAGCGCGAGTTCGTGCCGGTGCTGGCGCGCGCCGCCGTCTCGGTCGGGGTGGACGCGGTGTTCGTGGAAACCCACCCGGACCCGGACAATGCGCCGTCGGACGGTCCCAACATGGTGCCGCTGGACCAGTTCGAGGCCCTGGCCGCGCAACTGATCGCCTTCGACGACCTGGCCATCAAGATCGGGGCCAAGGCGCCGGTGGCGTAGGCCGCCTGAATCCTCTAGGTCGGACCCATGTCTGACACCCTGGACCTGGGCGCCCTGCAAAGCCTGCTGGAGCGCGTGCGCGGCCTGAAGATCGCCTGCGTCGGCGATCTGATGCTGGACCGCTACGTCTATGGCGAGGTCAGCCGCATCTCGCCCGAGGCGCCGATACCGGTGCTGCGCGCCGCCCGCACCGTCGCCATGCCCGGCGGCATCGGCAATGTGGCGCGCAATATCGCGGCTTTGGGCGGTGTGGCCCGTTTGGGCGCCGTCGTCGGGGACGATGCGGCGGGCGCGGAGCTCACTGCTCTCATCGCCGCCGAGCCCCGCATCGAGGATGCACTGACACGGCCAGCCCAAGCCGCCACCATCGTCAAGACGCGGTTCGTTTCGGCGGGACAGCAGTTGTTACGTCTGGACGACGAAGCTGCCCCAGTATCCATCGATAGTTCCGACGCGTTTACAGGTGCTTCCGTCTATCTCCTCTCCGACTATGCTAAGGGCGTTGTCGGCGACGAGCTGATCGCCTCGGCTCTGACGGCGGCTCAGACGTCGGGCGCGCCGATCGTGGTCGATCCCAAGGGACGCGACTTCGCCCGCTATGGGGCGGTCGATGTGATCAAGCCCAATGGTTCGGAACTGGCTGGCGCGACCGGCCTCCAGGTCGGGACGGACGCGGAGGTCGAGACGGCGCTGGAGGCTCTGCTAGCCGCCACGACCGCCAAGGCCGTGATCGTCACGCGCGCGGGCAAGGGCATGAGCCTGGCCCGGCGAGGCCAGCCGGTAAAGCATTTCCCCGGACGCGCGCGCGAAGTGTTCGACGTCTCGGGCGCCGGCGATACCTGTCTTGCCGCCATCGGCCTGGCCCTGGGCGCGGGAGCCCCGCTGGAGACGGCGGTCGAGTTCGCCATCCTGGCTTCGGGCGTGGTGGTGGGAAAAGCCGGGACGGCCGTGGTGACGCCCGCTGAACTGATCGAAGCCGAACTGGGCCAACATGCCACCGCCGCCGTCGCCAAGGTCACGCCGCTGGACGAATTGGCGGCCGAGGTCGAGGCTTGGCGGCGTCAGGGGCTGAAGGTCGGTTTCACCAACGGCTGTTTCGACATTCTCCACCGGGGCCACGTCGCCTATCTGGCCCAGGCGCGCAGCTGGTGCGACCGGCTGGTGGTGGCGCTGAACACCGACGCCTCGGTCAGGCGGCTGAAAGGCGAGGGACGGCCCGTCAACGATCTGGACAGCCGGGCGGTCGTCATCGGCGGCCTGGCCAGTGTGGATCGCGTGACCAGTTTTGACGATCCGACGCCGGTCGCCTTGATCGAACGGCTGCGGCCCGACGTGCTGATCAAGGGCTCCGACTACACGCGCGAGGGCGTGGTCGGCGGCGATCTGGTCGAGAGCTGGGGGGGCGAGGTCAGGCTGGCGGACTTCAAGGACGGCTATTCGACCACGCGGACGATCGAGAAGATGACCACAGGATCCCAGCAATGACGCCTCGCATGATCGTCGTCACCGGCGGTGCCGGCTTCATCGGCTCCAACATCGTGGCGCGCCTGACGGCCGAGACGGCCTATGACGTCGTGGTCTGCGATCGGCTGGAGACCGCCGACCTGGCCAAGTGGAAGAACGTAGCCAAACACGCCATTGCCGACTTCTGGTCGCCCGAGGAGTTGTTCGAACAGTTGGAGCGTCACGCCGAACGGATCGAGGCTGTCGTGCACATGGGCGCCATCTCTTCGACGACTGAACCAGATGCGGACCTGATCCTGCGAACCAACTTCACCTTGTCGCGGGAGCTATGGGACTGGTGCACGATCCGGGACGCCAGGATGATCTACGCGTCCTCGGCCGCCACCTATGGCGACGGCGACGCTGGATTCAACGACGATGATGATGCGGAGTCTCTATCGAAGCTCCGGCCGCTAAACGCCTATGGATATTCGAAAATGCTGTTCGATCAGCATGCCGTGCGCCAGTCGGATCGCGGCCAGGCGCCGCGCCAGTGGGCCGGACTGAAATTCTTCAACGTCTATGGGCCGAACGAGGGTCACAAGGGCGGGATGAAGTCGGTCGTGGCCCAGATCTGGCCCAAGGTCGAGGCGGGCGACGCGGTCAGCCTGTTCCGGTCGTACAATCCGAGCTATCCCGACGGCGGCCAGCTGCGCGACTTCGTCTATGTCGACGACGTGGTCGATATCATCGAGTTCCTGCTGCAATCGCCCGAGGTGTCCGGCGTCTTTAACGCCGGGTCCGGTCAGGCGAGGTCGTTCGCCGATCTGGCGCGCGCCACATTCGCTGCCGCCGGCAAGGAGCCGTCGATCGAGTACATCGACATGCCCGAGGTGATCCGCGACCGGTACCAGTATTTCACCGAGGCGCGCATGGACCGCATCCGCGCCGCTGGATTTGAGGGGCAATCCACGCCGCTGGAAGAAGGTGTGCGTCGCTACGTCCAGGACTTCCTCTCTATGGCCGATCCGTACCGCTGATGCGCCGGCTGACCTTCAGGCAATGGGTCGGCTATGCGGGCTTCGCCGCCGTGTTCGCCCTTACGGTCGCCGTCGCGGTGTGGAGTGGTGACATCCTTCGCGCCGGGCTGGACCCTCAGGTGCCGTTCCAGACCTATCAGCCGCCGCCTGCGCCGGATTATCGGTCGGCGTCGTCCTGGGCGCTGATGGACGAAGGCGCGCCGGACCAGGCGGCCGTCTTCTTCGTCATGCCGACCACATTCGACGGCGGCGCGGAGTGGAACGGGCCGATCGACGATGCGCGGGCGAACGCCTATCTGCGCCGCGTCGTCCTGCCGAACTACGCCTCGCCCTTCGCCAGGGAAGGCAAGGTCAGCGCGCCGCTCTATCGCCAGGCCAGCCTCTATACGCGGCTGACCCTGCGCGACGATGCGCGTGAGGCGCGGGCCTTCGCCTATGAGGATGTAAAGGCGGCCTTCGCGCTATGGCTTCGCAATCATCCGACCGGGCCGATCGTGATCGCGGGGGTGGAGCAGGGCGGCGAACTGTCCGCGCTACTGGTGCGCGACGCGCTTCGCTCCGATCCGAAGCTAAAGGACCGGCTGGTCGCGGCCTATCTGATCGAGACCATGGTCAGTCGCGAGATGTTCCAGCAGAGGGTTGCGCCCTGCGACGCCTCGGACGAGACGGGCTGTATCGTCGCCTGGTCCTCGGTCGAGAACGGCGACGAATCGGCGGCGCGGCGCAAGCTGCGGCGGGCGCTGGACTGGAACGACCGGGGCGAACTGGTCGGGCTGACGACCGCGCCGATCTGCGTCAATCCGGTGACCGGAGCAACGGCTCCACCGCGTGCCGAGGCTCGCCAGCACAGCGGGGCGACCAATGCGACGGGGCTGGAGTGGGGTGCGCGTCCGGCCCTGACCGGACGACTGATTTCGACCGAATGCCGCGGCGGGCTGCTGTGGCACAGCGCGCCCGACGCCGACTTTCTGACGGCCGGTGGAAGCTGGGCGGATCGGCGCAAGATCGTGCCCTACAACCTGTTCTACGGCGACATCGAGCGTGACGTCAGCGTCCGCTTGGCGGCATGGCGGGCCAAGCGCGGCCTTTAGCATCTATTACGTCGTCCGGTTTCTATGGCGCCGCTCGCGTCCAGCGCGTAGGTTGACCGCCTCAGGGAGGATCTGAATGGACGTCACCACCATATTCGCCGGCGTAGTGTTGCTTCTCGCCATCGTACTCTTGATCAGCGTGATCAAGATCGTGCCGCAAGGCCGTGAATTCACCGTTGAACGCTTCGGCAAATACACCAAGACGCTGAGCCCCGGCATCGGCTTCCTGACCCCGTTCGTCGAGCGGGTGGGCCGCCGCATGAATATGATGGAGCAGGTGCTGGATGTTCCGACGCAGGAGGTCATCACCAAGGACAACGCCATGGTGAAGGTCGATGCGATCGTGTTCATTCAAGTCATGAACGCCTCAGCGGGCGCTTACCGGGTCGAGAATCTTCCTTATGCCATCACCCAGCTCTGCATGACCAACCTGCGAACGGTGGTCGGTTCGATGGAACTGGACGAGGTCCTTTTTCAACGAGACTCGATCAACACGCGATTGCTGACGGTCATCGACGCTGCGACCGAACCCTGGGGCGTCAAGGTCAACAGGATCGAGATCAAGGATCTTACTCCACCTGTCGACATCACGAACGCCATGGCTCGCCAGATGAAGGCTGAGCGCGAAAAGCGCGCAATCATCACGGAAGCAGAGGGCGAAAAACAGGCCGCTATCGCGCGCGCTGAAGGCGCCAAACAGGCCGCCATCCTTCAGGCCGAAGGCCGCAAGGAAGCCGCTTTCCGCGACGCAGAGGCTCGTGAACGCGAAGCTCAAGCGGAGGCAAAGGCCACCGCCATGGTGTCCGAGGCCATCGCGCGCGGCGACGTGAACGCCATCAACTACTTCATCGCCCAGAAGTATGTCGAAGCCTTCGCCGAACTGGCCCGCAGCCCGCAGCAACGCACCGTCATCGTGCCTGCCGAAATGGGCGCTCTTGTCGGCACCATCGCCGGCATCGGCGAGATGGTCGGCTTGGCCAAGGAGCAGAACTCCGGCGCCGCTCCCACGCCGCCCGTCCGTCCCGCACCGCCGCGTCGCCCTGCGGGCGCCGCTGTCCCTCCCTCGGCCTGATCGAAGGACGCTGACCGATGCTGTCGCTCGCTGATCTCTATGCCGCCCAGCCGTTCTGGATCTGGCTGGCTATCGGGGTTCTGCTGCTGGCGGTCGAGGCGATGTTCTCGACCGAATGGCTGCTGTGGCCCGCCGTTTCGGCCGGTGTCGTCGCGGTCATGACGGCGGCAGGGGTGCGACTGGGTCTGCCGGGCGAGGTCGCCGTCTTTGCTGTTTTGACGGTCATCGCCACGCTTTTGTCTCGGCGGTTGATTGCCAAGGCTAATCCCGACGGTCCTGACATCAACGACCGCGACAGCCGTCTGATCGGCCAGCGGGCTCGTGTTGTGGAGGCCTTCGTCTCCGGGCGCGGCCGTGTCTTCATCTCGGGCGCAGAATGGCCGGCCGAGGTCGAGGGCGAAGCGCCGGTGGAGGGGCAGGACGTCGTGGTAACGCGCATCACCGGGTCTTTGTTGACGGTTCAGTCCCCCGTCTGAAACGAGGCGGCCCGAGAGGCGTTCGTCAGAAATGACAGCCAGCCAGAACGCCGCCTCGGACGGCCTGCCCAAGCCTCGGCGGTATTGGGCCATCGTGTCCATCGGCCTGGGGATCACTCTGGCGGTCTTGGACGGGGCCATCGCCAACGTCGCCCTGCCGTCAATCGCACAGGATCTGCAGGCGTCGTCGGCGGCCTCGATCTGGATCGTCAACGCCTATCAGATCGCCATCGTCGTCGCCCTGTTGCCGCTCGCGTCGCTGGGCGAGATCGTCGGCTATCGACGGGTGTCGCAGGCGGGGCTGGCCGTCTTCACCCTGGCGTCCATCGCCTGCGTCTTCGCCAACTCCATCGAGGCGTTGAGCCTGGCCCGTGTGATCCAGGGGTTTGGCGCGGCGGGCATCATGAGCGTCAACGGCGCCCTGGTGCGGTTCACCTATCCGCAGAGCCTGCTGGGTCGTGCGGTGGGCATCAACGCTGTGATCGTATCCCTATCGGCCGCGGCCGGCCCGACCATCGCCAGCGCCATCTTGGCCGTGGGGCACTGGCGCTGGCTGTTTGCGCTGAACATACCCATCGGGCTGTTGGCCGTGTCGCTGGCCGGGTTCACCTTGCCGCACAATCCGCTGCACAAGCGCAAGCTGAACTGGACCGGAGCGGCGCTGAATGCGGCGGCGTTCGGCTTGGTCATCACGGGCTTACAGGCGCTGGCGCATGGCGAGGCGGCCGTGTTGGGGTTCGGTTTGACGGGGGCAGGGCTGGCGGCTGGTGTGCTCCTGATTCGTCACGAGCGGTCGCGCGCCTCGCCTCTGATCCCGCTGGATCTGTTGGCGCGGCCGATGTTCAGCCTATCGGTGGCGACCTCCATCATTTCCTTCACGGCGCAGATGATGGCCTTCGTGGCCTTGCCCTTCTTCCTTCAGGGGTCGTTGCGGCTCACGGCGGTCGAGACGGGCCTGTTGATGACGCCTTGGCCGCTGGCGACGATGATCGCTGCGCCCTTGGCTGGCTATCTGTCGGATCGATATTCGGCGGGCGTGCTGGGCGCGATCGGCTTGAGCGTCTTCGCCTGCGGCCTGATGGCGTTGAGCTTCCTTAACGCCGATTCGACGCACTTCGACGTCGTGTGGCGAATGGCGGTCTGCGGTGCAGGCTTCGGCTTTTTCCAGTCGCCCAACAACCGCGCCCTTCTGTCGGAAGCGCCGAGGGAGCGCGCGGGCGCTGCGGGCGGCACGCTGGGCATGGCGCGTGTCTTGGGCCAGTCGCTGGGCGCGGTCGTGGTCGCCTTCCTGCTGTCGGCGGCGCCCATCGGCGGGGTCGGGCACGGGTTTCAGATCGCGGCCGTCACGGCCCTGTTCGGCGCGGTCATGAGCGGATCGCGCGTGCGGCGTCGTCCGTCCGAGCCAGAAAAGGAAGTCGAGGCGGTCTAGCGCCGCTTCAGGTCGGCGACGCCGCGATTCGCCAGCTGGTCCGCGCGCTCGTTCAGCTCATGGCCCGCGTGGCCCTTCACCCAGCGCCATTTGACGTCGTGACGCAGGCGGGCGGTATCCAGGCGCTGCCACAGTTCGGCGTTCTTGACCGGCTTCTTGTCCGCAGTCAGCCAGCCCCGCGCCTTCCAGCCGCGCATCCATTCGGTGATTCCCTGCATAACGTATTTGCTGTCGGTATGCAGTTCGACCTTGCAGGGCCGCTTCAGCGCTTCCAGCGCCATGATGGCGGCCATCAGCTCCATGCGGTTGTTGGTTGTGTTGGCTTCGCCGCCCCACAATTCCTTTTCGTGACCGCCGCCCGTCTGGAGCAGGACGCCCCAGCCGCCGGGGCCGGGATTGCCCTTGCAGGCACCGTCGGTGTGGATGATGACGTGATCGGAGAGACTCATGGTCGCGCAGACCTACAGCGTCCCTTGGCGTGGGGCCATCACTGCGCCTATATGCGGATCGAAGAATAGTGGATGGGATCGGATGACCGGTCCCCGCGAGGAGATTAGCCATGGGCTCCATGAGCATCTGGCATTGGGCCATCGTAATTGTCGTCATCGCGCTGCTGTTTGGCGGCCGGGGCAAACTGTCGGGCATCATGGGCGACGCGGCCAAGGGCATTCGCGCGTTCAAGGATGGCCTGAAAGACGAAGACAAGAAGGACGGCCCGCACGACGGCGTCAGCTCGCTGCCGCGCACCGAGGCGGAAAAGGAAGAGCTGAAGCGCTAGTCGTCGTCTGTAAGGGCTGACGCATGGGCGGGCTCGGCCCCGGTATCGGGGGCTTCGAATTAGTGGTGATCGGTCTGGTGGCCCTGCTTGTGGTGGGGCCAAAGGATTTGCCTGTTCTGATGCGTCGCGTCGGCCAGATGGTCGCCAAGGCGCGCGCCATGGCCACCGAGTTCCGATCGAGCTTCGACGAGATGGCGCGTCAGTCCGAGCTGGACGACCTGCGCAAGGAGGTCGAGGCGCTGCGGACGGGGCAGGGGGCCATGTATCCCCTAGGGGCCGAGGCGGACGCCGCCTTCAAGGACATCAATGCCGGGCTGAAGGCGCCGACGCCCACGGCCGCACTGCCTGCGCCCGAGCCGGAAGCGCCGGTCATGACGCCCGCCGCCGACGAATGGCCGGATACGCCGGCTGAGCTCGTCGCGGAAACGAAACCCAAACGGGCGGCCGCGAAGGCGAAGCCGGCGACGACCGCCAAAGCCTCGACGACCAAGCCGCGCGCATCGGCCAAGCCCAAGGCGGCGGCCCCGGCCGCCAAGACAAAGCCTTCGACCGCCAAGCCCAAGACCCCGCGCAAGAAGGCCGCTGACCTGTGACGTCTCCCGATCGTGACGAGGCCGAGATCGAGGCGTCGCGCGCGCCCTTGATGGATCACCTGATCGAGCTGCGCGGGCGGCTGCTGATTTGCGTCGTGGCCTTCTTCCTGGCGTTCATTTTCTGCTTCGCCTTCGCGAATCAGATCCAGATCGCCCTGATCAAACCCTATCAAGCGGCGGTCGCGGTCCATGCTGCGGCCATGGCGAGCGGCGGTCACGCCAATCCCCTCGAGCTGATCGCCGTGATGACAGGGCTGAAGCCCTATCCGCCCGGCAGCGCGGCCGTCGTGCAGCTGATTGCGACGGCGCCGCTGGAGCAGCTGTTCACCAAGATGAAGATCGCGGCCTTCGGCGCCGCCGTCCTGACCTTCCCGGTCATGGCCTGGCAGATGTACCGCTTCGTCGCACCGGGCCTGTATCGCAACGAGCGCGGCGCCTTCCTGCCGTTCCTGATCGCCGCGCCGGTCATGTTCTGCCTGGGCGGGGCGCTGGTCTATTATGTCATGCTGCCGTTCGTGATGCTTTTCTCGTTGAGTCAGCAGGTGGCCAGCGACGGAATTTCCGTGGCCCAGACCACCAAGATCTCCGACTATCTCAGCCTGGTGACCTCGCTGCTGCTGGCCTTTGGCCTGTGCTTCCAACTGCCGGTCGTCACGACCTTGCTGGGCCTGGCTGGGCTGATCAATTCCAAGGTCATGGCCTCGGGCCGTCGCTACGCCATCGTCGCAGTGGTGGTGGTCGCCGCCGTGGTCACGCCGCCGGATCCGATCAGCCAGCTGATGCTCGCCGTGCCTCTGGTCATCCTCTACGAGGTGTCGATCTGGTGCGTGCGTCTGATCGAACTGCGCCGCAAGAAGGCCGACGATCTGGAAGCCGAAGTCGCCTGAACCGCCCAATACGACGGCTTGTAGTCAAAACTCAGATTCCATGGATGCGGACATGAAAAGGGCCGGGGATTGCTCCCCGGCCCTCTTTCGTTGCTGCGATCTGTCGATCAGCAGCTGTAATACATGTCAAATTCGACCGGGTGCGGGTGCAGTTGCAGACGCATCACCTCTTCCATCTTCAGCTCGATATAGCTGTCGATGAAGTCGTCATCCATGACGCCGCCCTTCTTGAGGAAGGCGCGGTCCTTGTCGAGGTTTTCCAGCGCTTCCTTTAGCGAGCCGGAGACCTCGGGGATCGAGCCGCGCTCTTCGGGCGGCAGGTCGTAGAGGTTCTTGTCGGCGGGTGCGCCCGGATCGATGCGGTTCTCGATCCCGTCCAGACCAGCCATCAGCAGGGCCACGAAGGTCAGGTAAGGGTTGCCCATCGGGTCGGGGAAGCGGGCTTCCAGACGCTTGGCTTTGGGCGAGGAGACGTGCGGGATGCGAATCGAGGCCGAGCGGTTGCGGGCCGAATAGGCCAGCTTGACCGGGGCTTCATAGCCTGGGACCAGACGCTTGTAGCTGTTGGTGGTCGAGTTGGCGAAGGCGTTGATGGCCTTGGCGTGCTTGATGATGCCGCCGATGTACCACAGGCATTCCTGCGACAGGCCGGCGTACTGGTCGCCGGCGAACTGGGGCTTGCCGTCCTTCCAGATCGACATGTGGACGTGCATGCCCGAGCCGTTGTCCGCGAACATGGGCTTGGCCATGAAGGTCGCCGACTTGCCATAGGCGGCGGCGACGTTGTGGATCACGTACTTATAGAGCTGCAGGCGGTCAGCCATGGTCAGCAGGTCCGAGAACTTGAGACCCAGTTCGTGTTGGGCCGGCGCCACCTCGTGGTGGTGCTTCTCGGGCTGAAGGCCCAGGTCGCGCATGACGCCCAGCATTTCGCCGCGCAGGTCCTGGCCGCTGTCGACCGGGTTGACCGGGAAATAGCCGCCTTTGGCGCCGGGGCGGTGGCCCATATTGCCTTCGGTGTATTCGGCGTTCGTGTTGGCCGGCAGTTCAGTCGAATCATACGAGTAGGACGTGTTGTGCGGCTGGGTCGACCAGCGCACGTCGTCGAAGATGAAGAACTCGGCTTCCGGGCCGAAATAGACCACGTCGCCCACGCCCGACGATTGCACGTAGGACAGCGCCTTCTTGGCCATCGAGCGGCTGTCGCGGTTGTACGGCTCGTTGGTGTCGGGGTTCAGCACGTCGCAGAACAGAAACATCGTCTTCTGCTGGTAGAACGGGTCGATATAGGCCGTGGTCAGGTCCGGCTTCAGCAGCATGTCGGACTCGTTGATGGCCTTCCAGCCGGCGATGGACGAGCCATCGAACATCGTGCCTTCGTTCAGGAAGTCCTCGTCGACTAGGTCGACGTCGAAGGTGACGTGCTGCAGGCGGCCGCGCGTGTCGGTGAAGCGGACATCCACATACTGGACCTCCTCATCCTTGATCTCTTTGAGGATCTTGCTGGCGGTCATTCTCGGAAGTCCTGTTTCTTGGCGTTTGGGGAGGAAACCGGTCAGCGACCCGAGGGGCCGAGGGCCGGGGAGGGGGGGCGAACTCAGACGGCCTGGGCTCCGGTCTCGCCGGTGCGGATACGAATCACCTCGGCGACGTCGGACACGAAAATCTTGCCGTCGCCGATCTTGCCCGTGCGGGCCGAGGTCTGAATGGCCTCGACGACGGCGGGCGCGAGGTCGTCGGCGACGACCACCTCGATCTTGATCTTGGGCAGGAAGTCGATGACGTATTCGGCGCCGCGATACAGTTCGGAATGACCCTTCTGGCGACCATATCCCTTGGCCTCCAGCACAGTCATGCCTTGCACGCCCACGTCCTGGAGCGCCTCTTTGACGTCATCCAGCTTGAAAGGCTTGATGATGGCTTCGATTTTCTTCATGGCGACCCCTGAGCGGCGCACGGAATGCAGCGGCGCTCGGGCCCAAATGGGACACAGCAAGGGCGTTCAAAGCAAGCGATTTTCGCAGAAAAGCCACGGATAATCGGAACGCGGATGATAGAAACCAACGACCCGGCGATCTGGCGCGATTTTCTGCCTTGGCCAGGCGCGGAAACGCACAAGCATACGCGGGGGCGATTGGTCGTCGTCTCGGGAAAGGCGCATCAGACGGGCGCTGCGCGGCTTGCGGCGCACGCGGGGCTGCGAATGGGCGCCGGCGTGGTGCGAATCCTGTGCCCCCCGGATGCCGTCGCTGTCATCGCGTCGGCCGTCCAGGCGATCATGCTGACGCCGTTCTCTTCACCTGAAGTCTTAGGTCGTGAAGCCGTCGGAAGCGACGCCGTCGTGATCGGACCGGCTGCCGGACTGGAAGACGCGACGATCGCCAACATCCAAGCGCTGGCATTGAGCGGCGCTGTCCTGGTGATCGACGCCGACGGCCTGTCGGTCTTCAAGGGCCGAACCGCGGAACTGTTCGCCGTCCTTGATCGCGACGACATCCTGACGCCACACGAGGGCGAGTTCGAACGGCTGTTCCCGGGCCTGCTGGCCCATGGCCGAGAGACCGCCGCCATCGAAGCTGCGCGCCTGACCCAGGCGACCATCGTCCTGAAAGGCGCCCAGACCATCATCGCATCGCCCGACGGCCGCGTCCGTCGCAACGAGAACGGCTCGGCCTGGCTGGCCACGGCTGGAACCGGCGATGTCCTGGCCGGAATGATCGGCGGACTGGCGGCCCAGCGGATGGACAGTTTCGATGCGGCATGCGCGGCGGTCTGGATTCATTCCGATGCGGCGGAGCGTTTTGGGCCAGGATTGACCTCTGACGATCTGAGCGATGTTTTGCCCAAGGCTCTGTCGTCTTTGTGGAAAGGCTAAGAAGAAAGGCTGCAGCGCCGTTGTGAGCGCTCCATAATCTCAAGACTCTAACTGGTGGAATTTCCAACGGTTTCATTCGCCGACGCGAGCTGTGCAGCAGCATGTTCTTTAGGGCGACAGATATCGCAACAGTCGCATGCTGACCCAAAACAACAACACGCCCGCGATCACCCCGATTTTGATCTGGTGATCCATGAACCGAACGCCCAACACGGCGAAGAATGCGCCGGCCAGCCCACTGTTGGCGACGCGATCAACCGCCTCGCGCTTGAAAGAATCCGGGAAGTTCCAGCGTCGAACACTCATCAGACACTCCTCTCCAGCCCCGAAAAGCTGGCATGGGTGTCTACTAAAGCGAGGGAGGATCAATCCATACCGCCCAGCATCAGGTTGTCTTCAAGCGCACGATTTCCTGTTTGAGAAACGCGAGAAAAGCGGTGCGAAGCTCGACCTCCAGGTGGGCGGGTAGGACGAGCGTCACATTGGCGCTGTTCAGCAGCTTGTCGCCCTTCTCCGACAGGCGAAGGTCGTCGGGATCGAGGGCGGTCAAGGCGACGTGCTGGGGGTCGTCCATCAGATCCTTACTGTACAGGCCATGAGCCGTGACACCGAGGCCGTAGGGGCCGCCGAAAAGGGGGAAATCGACCAGGGCAAACAACAGCGGCTCGTGTGGCGGAACCTTGAGCTTGGCGGCTACCTTGGCAAGTTTCTTGGTCAGTGCTGGGTTGGCGGGGTTCAAAAGAGTGTCGCTGGCACTGTGTCCGGAAACTAGATCGGCCAGGGTCAGGGCCTTGATCGAGGGTTGGCGCTGACGGTGATGCAGCAGGTTGTATTCAACAACCGATCTGACGATCTGGTTCAGTAGTCGCCCGCAGTGCGACATCAGAGCGGGTTCGGTCGTGTTGGCCAGAACCGACCAATCCTTCCATTCTCTGTACTGCGTCAAAAGCAGTTGGATGAAGGCTTCGGTGTCCCTTGACTGCGCTGGTAGCGAGTGACCCTTGGCCGGTGGAAGACCGAGCAGCAATCCCGCCATTTCGTCTTGAAGATAGATGGCCTGATCGGTCAGGAACAACCCCTGGGCCGTCCGTTTGCCGGTCAGGCGGTTCATGGCGTGATAGCCGAAAAACAACAGCGGGATTTCGTCCCCGACCCACGGCTTTCTCAGGTACATCTGCTCTGCAGCTTCCGCGAAAACCTGGGCTGCATCGTCGAAATGGGGATGATTGTTCTGGTCGGGCAAAAACAGAAACGCCGACAAGTCGGCGTCATCCGGCTGAGCGACCGCGGCACTGACCAACGTCCTTAGAGCCTCTCCGTGGGCTCCGAAATCCGCCGGGAGTGTTTTTAACGAGGTGGAGGTCAACGACATACCCATGACTCCGAATGGTCGAATTGAAGCAGCGGCATAGCAGCAGAAGTCGGTCGGTCTCAAACGCGAGCATACGCCAAGCATAGATTCGATATCATCACCTCCAAAGGGTCGAATACGGAAATGGGGCTTCGTTGGGAAGCGAGCCTCCGAATCGCCACCCGGCCACAATCGCTTGGCCTTTCCGTCTTACGTGCCCACGGCTCAGCAGTCGAAGAGTCAAGCAGCGTCCTTCTACGACGGCATTCCCGAGTCGATCTTTGCGGCTCTTGAAAACGATGCTAATGCTGTGACAATCGCCGTACCTTCGACATTTCCGTCAATTGTTCGCCAAGCTGCGCGCAGCCGAAAGGTTAGTCCAAACGAACTGATACACGGCGATGATCCAGCACCTCGACGAGCAGCAGAACACTGGGCCCGGATGAAGCGAGGATATCAGACATGTGTGAGAGTTCCGAGATCGTGAGACTCGAACCGATTGATATCATTGAACGTGATTGTTCCAGGTTCTTTGGATTCCAAGAGCTGAGCGCGGATCGATAGATCAGAAAATGCGGATCATATCAGTGGCGGCCGATGCGCCGATGCGCGGCCGCAAATAGCTCCGCTCCACAAAGTCTATCTTGCGGTTCAGCTCTGCTGAGAGTTCCCGCCTGATGCGCGCTTGATCAATCAGAGAGAACTTCATTTCAAACTCGGGCAGCACGTCAAACGCGAGGTCGATATCCGAAAGCTCGGTAGCCTCATCTCGGGCGAACGAGCCAAACAAATACATATGCTCAATGCCCTCGCGCGTCAGCTTCTGCTCAAATGATCGCAGCGCCTCCACTAACCCTTCGCGGTTCATCGCTGGCTACACCGAAGAGGATGAAATGGGACGATTGGCGGAGCCACGCAGGGCCCGGTAGAGCGTGCTGCGCGACACGCCCAAGGTGGCTGCAATCTCGGCCATTGACTGGTCAGGATGCTGGATCAGATGCCGGGCTTGGATGAGTTGCTTAGCCGAAAGTGCAGGAGGCCTTCCGCCATTTCGACCTCGCCCACGAGCAGCGGCCAGACCAGCCATTGTTCGCTCACGTGTCAGATCGCGTTCCATCTCGGCGAGAGCTGCCATCATGTGGAAGAAGAACCTCCCGGCGGGCGTGGTTGTGTCGATACCGTCGGTCAGGCTTCGAAATTCGACGCCGTTCTGATTCAGCCTGGCCACAAACTCGACGAGTTGACGCACCGTGCGCCCAAGGCGGTCGAGCTTCCATACAACCAGCGTATCGCCGGATCGAAGGTGAGACAGGGCGTCGGCCAATCCAGGACGGTCGAGCCTGCTCCCGCTGAGCTTGTCGGTGAAGATCCGAACGCATCCGGCGACCTCGAGCGCGTCAGTCTGGAGCGCCAAGTTTTGCTCATCAGTTGAGACTCTCGCATAGCCTATGAGCATCTGTGTCAAAAGCCGTCGCCGAGATGTGGGTTGAGACGCTGATTTCGCTACAGGCTACTGCAACATGAAGGCCATAGGAATCCTTGACGCGAGATGGCCTCAGCCGTGCCGTGTCAAAAACGGTCGTTTATGAAACGGCGGGAAGGTCTGGTGCTGACTCATTGCGGCGGTTCGAGGCGACGGCTTTTGGTGCCGTCTTTCTAGTTCCGAATCCTAGTTCTCCGGCCTTGCTCTACTGGCTGAGAAATCGATCCGAGCCGATGCCGATGTCCTCTACCGTTCAGGGGGCGATCGAGCTTGTTCGCTCGACGCTGGGCGCCGCCGTTCAGCCTCGATCCCTAGCTGAATGTGGACGGCCCGCAGGGGTGGATTAAGGTGCTAACCTCAACCGGAGGATGACGCTCATGATGGCCTATGGCTTGAACTACCAATACTTCCCGAAAAACAGCCCGAACGGTCGTCCGCTCGATTCAGGAGCGGCCCTGCTGGATCATCCTGTGAAGGCTGAGGAGTTGGTCCTCCTCCCCAACGTGGGCGACTACGTCCAGGTCGATAACAGCGTCAGGGGCGGCGATACCTTCGCTGGCAAGGTGCGTAGCAAGCTCTTCCGCTACACTGTCACCAATGACCAGCAGTGGTGCCAGATCAACATCGTCGTCGAGGAGGATGACGACGACTGGGGCTTGCTGATCAAGGAGTAAGGGCGGGTTTGTCCCGTGAGATACAGAAGCCCCCCAGCGAATGCCGAGGGGCTTTTCTCATTATTCAGGTGTGTGGTTGGCGTCGGCCGACACAATGATCGCGTTGTTGCCGATCCCGATGATGAGCCCCTGACCCATGAAAGCTTGGCGGAGTTTCTCGTGCCGCTCGTTGGCGAAACGCTGCATATCGTTGGCTTTGTAAAACTCAGGCCAGGTCATGGTCATCACCTTCTCCCCGGTGGCGCGCAGACGGTCGGCGAGTTCAGCGGCGACGACAGTTTCTCTCTTCGGCATTGGGCTTTACTCCAGTCACTCCCCGTGTGGAAGTGATCCATAAGCGACGTATAAGATCGCCATAATGAGTGTGCAAGAGATATATAGCGGTCTTGTAAGGTTGGGCTTAGCCCATTCCAACGTGTGCGGGTTTCGCCTTCCTCAACGTGTGATAGCGTTGCCGTTTCTAAATCGTCGAGGGGAACAATGCGTCCAGCCTTTGCCTTATTCGCGCTACTCATGATCTCCGCCTGTGGTCCCACAGCGGAGCCTGAGGCTGAGAAGACAGCCACGGCCGAGGTCGCACGCTTCGAAGGCCTGATCGTGGAAGGGACGCCAGTCGAGGCTCGGTCGTCGGGCTTCACTGACTGTGTGGCGGAGGGGAACAGCTACTACGGCTTTACCTGCGCGAGCCCTGACGCGACCATCTTGCGTGTGAAGCCTCTCCGGACAATCGTCCGGCTCGAATATCCATCGGATCTTCCATATGACGCTGAGCGCAAACCAGAAGCGACGGCCTATCGGGGTTTGAAGTTTCAATTCTTGAAACCACTCTCTCGGTCGGTCGAAGACTGCGAATACGACCTGACCAATCCCTACAAATGCTACGCCGATCAAAGCGGCGGCCTGCCGCGCCTGATGACCGCGTTGAAGGCCAACGGATGGCTTGGCGGAAGCCATCGGTCAGGCACCAGCTTCGTGAAGCCTGGCGTTCCCTTCACGGTGTCGATCAACACGAGAGAGGTCTACCAGGAGATCGCTGGCCAACGCCGGTTGATCATCCAAGTTTCTGTCTACCCCACGGACTTGGAGGAAGTTGCCGCCGCCGTCGAGCGGCTTCGCGCTGAAGAACGGGCGTCGCAATTCAGCGCGAATGCGAACACGGATTTCGTTGAGAGCATGAAGGCGAACTAGATGGACTTGCTGGCTCACGTGGAGGCGCGATCCTTCCAGACCCGCGAGGAATGGATCGCCGATCTGGTCCGGTTTGGCGATCAGGCTGAGCGGACGTGGAAGGCTCTTGCGAAGAGCAAATCAGAACGGCAACTCGGGATGTCGGACGACGCCTTCAACGCGATGGAGAAGGTCGGAGGCGTATTATTCTGGCTGCGTCACAACTCGCCGCCGACGCCGATGGGAAAGATCGTCGACAGGTCGATCGAACACATCCGCAAAAATCTCGCCTGACCCTGCCGAAAAAAAGAGGTGGCGATTTCGCGGGCGTTCCAACAGCTGGGGCGAACGGTAGGCGGACAGGAGCCGATCGGAGCTTCCGACCCACCCCCTCCCTTCGATGTCGCCGCGCCCGACCTCATAACCGGGGTGGCCACCCGGCGAGGTGGTGACCTCTTTGGGAGAGTCCTTCACCACCTCGCCATCGATGCGATTTGACGGCGCATCACCGTCAGCGAATGAACGACCCGGGCCGCTCAGATATATTTATTATCCGGCGTCAGTAGTCGTAGATGTCCATGCCAGCTTGGAGCGTGATCCACACGAAGTCGTCGTTGCGGAAGTTGATCTCTTCGATCTTGACCGGGTTGCCGTCCTCATCGACCGAGATCGTGAGGGAGACATCGATCTGGATGTCGATCTCCTTCTGACCGCTCACCGTGTCCCAAGGGATCAGGACGCCGTCTTCCGAGTCGTAGCTGGCGTTGTCCCAGTCTGGATGATTGTAGGTCACGACCGTGGTGGCGGTAATCTCTGCAAGGACTAGGATCGGATCGCCCTTAGTGGTGGGCTTGAACGCCGCTGTCACTCTGTCGATCTTGACCCCGGTGACATCGGACTCCTCAATCTCAGAGTCTTCGATCTCGCCTTGCAGACCCCAGCCGTCCATCTCCTCGTCGGTCAGACTGATGAGATCATCGGCGTGCTCGTCGAGCCAGTCGTCGATGTCAGCATCCTGATATTCGAGCTTCAGCTCGTCGAAGAGCGCGCTCCATGAAGACGCGAGTGTGATGAAGGGCTCATCCGCTGAGGGCTTCGTGAAATCCTTGTCGGCCGACACCACGATGATGGGCTGATCCTGGGACGCTTGCGCTTTCAGACTTTCGAAGATGAAGGCGTCAGGGAACTGATCCTTCTTGCCGTGGTCGAAGAATCCCTGACCGGCCGAATAGGCGGAAAGGACGGTAGATGCCTTCACGTCGTCCACGCTGAGTTGCGACGCCTTGAGCGACGCCATCATCGCGTTCACCTGGTCGAGATAGCCCTTTCTGATTTTGGCCTTCAGGTCGGCCTTTTTCACTTCCGGGATCGTCACGCCCAAGTGTTGCTCAACCAGCTTGCGAACCTGAGCGGTCGTGACGTCGCCCAGAGCTTCGAAGTCATGCGTCGCGAAGTGCTTGGCTACCTCGATCAGGGTGTGGTCCGTGGTAACCACGCTGATGAGGCTTGCCTCAACTAAGTTCCGAACGCGCGTGATCTCGGGACCGCCTGGGGGCTTCCCCGCGCTGATGAGGATATTGGCGTCCAGAAAGACTTTGGGCGTATTAGGCATAGCGGCCATCGGTTGGTTCACCGATCAAGGTTAGCTGGGTTCGCCCTGCAGGTCTCGCCCCACGGGCGCGCGGCCCGGTTTATCATCCTGCCGCGTTTCAATCAGCTTGGATAACGGCTCGCAGTTTGGTCCCGCGCTCGACTGACTGTCTGACCGTCTGCTGGAAATGGCGACGAAGCGTGATCGTGGCTGTGTCTTTGCCGCTGAGTATCAGCATCCCGCTGGCCAGGTTAATGATGTTGCCGGTGGCCATGAGTGTTGCGCGCGTCTCGCGTGGGTCGGGCGCATCGAAGAACCGCTGGTCGGCGTAGCCTTCCTGATCGGTGTAGTCATACACAGCGGCGGTAGCGAACACTGTCGTATGGCTGCGGTTGCGGTTGATGTGGCTCTTGTAAAACCGAAGATCGCCGTCGATGCCTGGATAGGTCTCCGTCACCCAAGCCAACGCTGTCTTCAATAGTTTCTCGTTGGCCTTGAAGAGATCGGCGTGGGCCATGTTGGGCTGGCTCATGTCGTGGGGGACGCCAGGGTGGGCGGCGAGATAACCCATCAGGCACGTCCCTTCGATGACTTGCCTGAGGTTGAGGCCGTTCTCGATCCGATGCTGGCGCAGGGCCGATAGGACGGCCAGCCCTGCCATCGTGCGGGTGTGGCTGTAGGCTCCACGGAAGAGAAGGCCTTCTTGGATCGAGTCAGTGACGCCGGTCGCAAAAATCTCGAACGCGTTCTGAGCGTAGATGACAAAGGGCTCAGCGACCTCATTGGTCCACGCCATGGCGTCAGGCTCTGAGGCGACGATCTCTTTGAGCATGCGGGACAGGTCGGCCATCCGACCTTGTCGCACCTTACGGCTCGTCAGTCTCGCGTCGGCCAGTTGGACGGCGGCTTGGGCGTCGGCCGGAATCGACCCTTAGGATATATCTCCCAACACGCGTGGAGTTCGCTATGGCTTATGACGCCAAGGTCTTAGCCGGGCATGGTGATTGCCTCGACGCTTTGCCTCCGGCATGACACCACAATGAGATCACGGCTGAAGGATGCTGACCTGCGAGCAGCGGCGATGCGCCGCCTCCTTGCGCATGCAGCCAGCGCTCCGGACACTCTAATAGTCAGCGAGCTCGGCCTCGCCCACGGGGCGTCGCGGGTAGACATCGCGGTTATCAACGGCCACATCCGGGGAGTCGAGATCAAGGCGGAGGCCGATAACCTCGACCGCCTCCCGCGTCAGGTTGAGGCTTACGGCCGGGTGGTTGATCGGGCCACCCTGATCGCCGACGAACGTCATCTGCCACAGGCACTTTCGCTGCTACCGGACTGGTGGGGAGTTGTCTCGGCCCGTCGCGCGGCCAACGGAGCCGTTGTCTTCCGGCGGCTTCGGGCGGAGCGGACCAACCGGTCGACAGATCCGATGACCGTGGCGCGCCTGCTCTGGCGCGACGAGGTCCGCGCCATTCTTGAGCGCCATGACTGCGATCCCCGCCTCCTTCGGGCCCCCCGGGCAGTCCTCTACGCCGAACTGGTAGCTCGCTATCCAAAGACGAAGCTGGCTGACCTCGTTCGCCGGACCCTCAAGGACCGTGGAAACTGGCGAGATCGTCCACGACCCGCGTGATGTGGTGATTGGTGCCCACCCATCGCCAGGTCGTCAGATTACCCGTGCTTTTCGTCTTGGCGTGGCAGTCGCGGATGTAGTCGCTGCCGGCCGAATAGCCCGTCGCCGCCATATGGCCTGACGAGATCACCTTCCCGCACTGACCCCGATATTGGTCGAAGCCGTTGTCGCGAACATTGTTGCCCTTGGTGATGAACCAGCCGTCCGTCACCGTGTAGCGAATGGTGGCCGAGGGCTTGAGCAGCCGCATGTCGCCTCCGGGAATATCGGCGGAGGCGATGGCGTAGTCGCCGAAAGCGAGCGGCCGGAAGCCGGCGGGGAGGACGCCCACGACGCCCTTGTACAGTTTCCACTCCTGCCGCGGCAGGGTGTGGCTGCCGATCTTCACTTCGCCCATGGAGGCAGGGAAGGAGGTGCCGACCAAGATCAGGCTCCGCACCTGGACATAGACGGGGCTCGACTGCAGCAGGGCGCTCACCAAGGCTGTCAGATCGGCGAGCGGCTCGAAATTCTTCGCGGCCAGATCGATGATCAGGTCGGTCTGCGGCGGGGCCGCGCCTAGGGATCCCACCAGGCTAGCCAGGGTCGCCGGAAAGCTCGGGTCCGCGATGTCGTCCAGGCTGACGCGGACGGCGACGCCCCGACCGTCCATCGCCAAGGCGGATGCGACCGCATTGTAGTGGGCGAGATCCCGCCCCAGGCTGGTGACCGGGGTCAGCGTTTCAGCCCGGGACCGTGCCCCGTCCAGCAGATAGGTCAAAGGATGCACGCCGCCGATCATCCGCGCGACGGGATCGAGGAGGCTCGTGTCCAGAAAAGCCGGACGTGTCCCCCATTTCTTCTCAAGCCGTGAGGCAAAGGGCGCCAGCTGGCTGTCGATGGTCTTTTTGAACTTGTGGGTTTCAAAGTCCCATTCCGGCGGCGTCACCTCGATCAGGGGCATGACCTGCGCCTTGGTGGCGGCATGAAGCCGCATCAGGGCCTGGTACTCGCCCTGCCGCCACTTCAGCACCGGAACATAGGTCTTGGCGCTCACTTCCATGCCAGCCCCCTCTGCGCCGCCTGCCGTCGAACCTCGCCGGCGCCGACGAGACCGCGCAACAGAGTGTAGTCCCGGGCTTCGCGGCGGATCCGACCGGCGATGATCGCCGGATGGACACCGAGACGGGCGGCGTCGGTCGCGACGGCCTTCGCGGTGCGGGTGAAGCGCGACACGCAGAGACGCCACTGTTCGTCAGGGATCAGCGCCTCCTGGGCGAACCGATCCGCCTCGTCCTCGACTGGGGAGGCGTCCGGGGCGTCCGTATCATCGAAGATGGCTTGGTAGCCGCCTTCCCGGATGTGCAGCGTTAGGTGGCCGACCTCGTGCAGCAGGGTGAACCAGAAATTATCCAGCCGGTCATAGCGCAGGGTGAGGGCGGCGATCGCGATATGCGATGGACTGCGCATCGCCGCCCCGTCGAGCAGGGTGCCGGGCAGGTGAGGTTCCAGGACCAGGGCGATGCCGGCGTCGAAGAGATACCGCCGAGCGCGCCCGACGCCGTCTTCGTAAGGGCTCAGACCGACAAGGCCGTTCAGCCAGTCCGGCGTGACCGTCGTCGGGTCGAAAGCCGAAGGCGGGCGTTGACGCTCGGCCAGGATACAGACCCGGGCTTCCCATGCCGCCAGGGCACCCATCTGCGGGTTCGAACCGCTGCGGAAGGTCCGACGATGCAGCGCCATCGGCTGCAAGGCGTAGGCCGCTTGCCGGAAGAAAGCGGGAACAAGGACCTCGGCAGTCTTTCGCGCCTCGGCGGCATTGCCTCCGAAGTCGTCGAAATAGCCGCGCTTGAACATCTCGGTGATCGGATAGGTGGCTAGGGCGGCGTCGGCGGCCGGCGGGCCGGTGCGAATTTGGGCGCTTTCCCGCACAGTGATGTCGAGCGCGGCCGTCACCTCGGACAGTCGTTCGAGACTGGCTGACCGGTAGCGTTCGGCCTCGTAGCGCTGCACCTGCTGTTCGGCGATCCCGAGGAAAGCGCCCAGGTCCTTCTGGCTCATTCGACGGGCGATCCTGGCGCGGATCAGGATGTCCGGAAGGTCGTGCAGACCCTCGGCCTCGAAGTCGGTGACGGCGCCGGACTGGAGCGCGTCATACTCCGCCACCTCGGCCTCAAGTTCATCGATCTGGCTCTCCAGCCCGTCCGACTGGGCCTTGCGCAGAAGCGGATGAACCTCGGTCGTCGCCTCGCCGAGACGGACGAGATCGGCCTTGAGCCGTTCGATGGCCGCGCGGGCCGACCGGTACTGTTTGTCGTTGGTGATCACAGGGTCGCTCCTTTCGGCGCGTTGAGGGTGATGCGGATGATCCCCTTGGGGCGATCGGTGAATTTCTCGGTCTGGAAGAAGCCCAGAAGCCCAGGGTCGTGCGGCAACTCCACGAGGAACATCTCGCCGAGATACTTCGCCTTCTGCGCCGCCCGCTTGTTGTTGAAGTCCAGCAGCACGGGATCCAGCTTCAGCGGATCGACGCCGGTGAGGTCCCAGCACCCGTCAAAGTCCCCGGGGTGGGGTTTGGCGGTGATGAAACTGCCGTCAAGAAAGACAGTCCTGCATCCTGCCGCCTCAAGGTTTTCGACGACGCGCAGGAAACCGCCATATAGCCAAGCCCGGTGAGGCGTCGTGGCGAACCGCGCCGACACCTCGGCGAGAGTTGCGTCGTGAACGCCCCGCGGGAGGACCGGCCAAGGGGCCGGCGAGCCCAGATCGATGAAATCAGGGATCATATAAACACAATAATATTGTTGTGTATAAAGTCAACCTTGGCATGATCTTGGCATGACCTTGGGCAAGCGCCGGGGTCAATGTCTGATCGCGCACCGAGAGTGAGGCCGTCACCGCGTCGACTCCGTCGGCAACTCGAAGGTGCGCTTCTCGGTAAGAAGCGAACGACCCTTCTGGCGAGCGGCCGCCGCGCTGAATCTTGAGATCTTCACGAAGCGGTCCTAGGTTCGCGCTAGGAGTTCGGCGGCAATGCTCGCCCTCGGATGTCCAATCAGTCTCGCGGCGTGGGGTGCTGTCCTGACCGGCTTCATTTTGGCGAAACCCAAGGTGAAAATGGAGATGGATATGAAGGTCAACGTCAAAGCTAAGCTTGGGACAAGGGTGCTGCTTGCGGTCACGTGGAGCCATGGTTGGGTGCAGCGCCCCACGTCAGCTAGATGGTCGGACCTCTCAGTAGGCGAGTAGCCGGAGTGCCGCAGGGAGGGGTTCGATTCCCCTCCCTCCACGCCATCGTTCACACTACTGCTTCTCGACGATAGCGCGATGTCCGCTCCCGGCGCAAAAAGATCCTAATGCAATGACGATGTCAGATCAGCAGATACTCGATGCCTTAATCTGGCAGGACTTCGAGGGGCTGCAGGACGTTATCCAGAAGCCCTCGATGAACGGCGGCCGGTACGAGTTCGAGGCAGCTGACGTCGGCGAGGCGGTAGCGCTGGCCGAGACTTTGAAGACGCGCGGGCGCTATCAGTACTTCCGGGGCCAGGCCGACGCGAGCTGGAGCATGACCTCCACCGTTTCTCGGTGCACGCCTGCTGGAAGGGAGGCCGAGCTGGAGAAGGTGAGGGCATTCTGGTCGTGGGTCCGGAACTCTCCGGAGATAGTCCCTTATCTCCAGTCCGACGATCAGATCCTCGCCGCAATCCAGCACCACGGCATCGCCGCTACCCCGCTTCTAGATCTGACGCGCGAGCCGCCGGTCGCAGGATGGTTCGCCACCGAGGATGTTGGCACCGCGGGGTACGGGGCGATCTATCTGCTCGACCACGACCGCCTGTCAGACTTTTTCCGGATGATGTCAGGCGGGAGGCTGCAGTTCCGATTTTTGGAGGTCGATGTCGCCAATCTGTGGCGCCTTCAGGCTCAGTCCGGGCTGTTTCTGGAGGGCAACGCGGATCTTGAACAGTTCTGGCCTGTCGACCGGATCGTCTTCCGTCAGACGGGCGCTCGCTCGCCGATCACCCGAAGCGAAATCTATCCGGATCGGGAGAGCCATCTGGAGCAGATGATCCGCCTTCATGCGGTGCTGGACGAGCGGAGCCGCCGGTTCGAGGCGCTCATCAACGACCCGAAATCGCCGCTAAGGGTCTATCACGTGCAGGCAGAGCCTGCTGCTGCGCCTGCCGAGAGTGCCCCGCCGAGCGAAATCTGGGTGGCCGGTCCCGACGAGCGGTGGAATGCCGTGGACCTGTCGCAGGCTGACGTCACACTGGCTTTGAGCACGCTCGAGAGCGACGGGAATGTCGTCATCGATCTGATCGAGCGACGCCGACGTTGCACCGATCTTCTGAACGTCACTGTAGATGGCGAGGTTGTGCCTGGTCGCTTTCAGCGCTTGCTGGATGCTCTCTGGACCGGTATGCGGCCGTATCCGTACACCGCCCAAGAGATCGCGCGGGCAGTGTCCGCCTTGGCCCGCTTTGACGGCTTCTTCCGCCAGTTTAACCTGAATGCCGGCAAGGGGACATTCGAGCTTGCACAGGCCCATCTTGAGTCGCCTCTCGAGATCGAGATGGGTCTGTTCGGGGGCGGTTCCACACGCTGCTGCGTCAGCGGTGCGCGTCTCCTGGCGGCCTTTACAAACGCTGGCCGTAGACTGTTGAGCTTGCCCGAGACTGCGACCGTTGAACATATGAAAGCCGCGCTCATCGTTGCGCAGGGCGTGCGGATGGGGCTTTTCGACGAGGAGCGTTTCAGGTGCCTGCTGGTCGACGAGATCATCCCTTGGCAGGTCCTCTCGAAACGCGATCCCACGATCTATGCCGCCAGCCAGATCGAGGTTCTTGGCGTCCCCTGATCCGGGGATGGCGGTCGACAGTTGATCACGCCACCATTGGCTGAATGTCTGGTTTCCGGCTCAGCCTCAATGTCCGCTGGTGGCGCAGCGCCGGCTTTGGCAGGTTGCGACTAATCGATGACTTTCGTTCAAACTGTCCGCGATCTAACGTGAGGCAATGACCGCCGTGGTTGATTCTGAAGATCTCGCGGGTCGTCAGGCCGCCGACCGTCTCAGCGTCGAGTGGCCGGATACCTCTTGGGCGCCCACCGAGCCCTCCCCGGCCTGGGCGAGGGGAGCCGTGGGACGCTTCGCCGAATTGGTCCGCGATCAGCCGGCCATCTTCCGGGCCAGCCAGAAGAATGCGGAAAGGAAGGCGAAATCCCTGTCGCCCCGCCCGTTCCAGGGGCTGACGGAAACCCTTCAGAACGCCAACGACCTCGGTGCGACCGTCGTTCGTTTCGCTTATGAGGGCGGGACACAGCCTCGCCTGCACGTCGTGCATGACGGCAAGCCCGTGACGCTCAAGGACATGGGGGCGATGGTCATGCCGTGGTTGTCCTCCAAGGAGGATGACGACGAAGCGTCAGGACGCTTCGGTATCGGGCAGAAAACCCTGCAGGCGCTGGGCGGTCCGATCGCCATGCACTGCGAGCCTTATCATTTCGAGATGCGCTCGGATCACCCGGTCGGCGTGGCGCCGCCCGCGGCCATTCCCGGGGTTTATGACCCGGGCGCGCGCGAAACGATGGTGAGCCTCCCATTGCTCACCCGGTATGACGTCAAATCCGTGGAGGTCGCCGTCGCCGAGATGGGGGTGGAAAGCCTGCTGTTCCTGAACAGCGTTAGGCGACTGGAATTCCACGACCTCGAAAGCGGGAAGCCGACGACGTCATATGCGATCAAAGCAGAGGTGCCGATCTCTGAGCTCATGGTGTTGGGCGATATCAAGGTCGACGTCGAGATCTCGCGCCTTCAGGTTTCGGCTCCGGAAGACCAGACCGGCCGCGCCTTCATCCGCTACTGGGCGCGGCGACCGGTTCCCGCCGGCGAGGAACGGATCGACAAGAACACCGGCGCCGTCACGCCCCTTGGCCTCTGCGTCGAGCAAGGCGGGGCAGGGGAAGGCCACCTGTTCGACCGGGTGCGGATGCCGGTGAAGATGCGCTTCCCCGTGAACCTCAACGCCCAGTTCGATCCCGACGCGGCGCGCACCACCATCATGCCACTGCAGTGGAATGAGAGCCGCTTCAAGGATCTAGGGGCGCTTTTGGGCTCAGCGGCTTTGATCGCCTTCGATCGAGAGCCGTCTCACGCTTGGTCGCATGCGCCGCTCCGACCCGAGGTCGAAGGGCAGGAGGGCTGGGTCGCAGAGCGCCTTGAGGTTGATGTCGCGGATCAGGCGCGAGATCGCCTCATGGGCGAGCTACGCCTTCCGGATCAGGACGGAGATCGGCGGCCGCTGGACGCCTTCGTCTACGAGACTGCGGATCTGGACGGTCTGTTGACGCCGGATGACCAGATCGCGATCAATATCTTTTCAGCTGTCTTGACCGAAGAGCACCGCGATAGCGGGGGGCGGTGGCGCGACGTCCTATCGGAGCTCGGCCAGTCGCGCGAACTGGATTTCGACGATGCGCTGGACATCTTCGAACATCCTGACCGCATCAACGGCCGCGAACCGAACTGGTTTGTCAGGATGGCCGCGCTCGCTGGGCGATCGGGGTCGATACCGGGCTTCCTGTTGCATCGCTCGATCCTTCTGGCGGATGGTTCGGTCGTCCGGGCGCCGGCGCAGGGCGGGGCCAAGGTCCTGGTGCGATCCGGATCCGCCGACTCACTGGCTGTCCGGCTCGGCCTCGCCCTGCCTCTGCATCCCGCCTATCTCGGCGAGGACGATGTGGCGGTCGAGGCCTGCGCAGCGTTCGCCCAGGCCGGCGTGCTGGTCGATTCTGCGGACAGCCCGGACGACGCCCTCGCCTTGCTCGGCCAGGCGTCGCCCTTTCTCGGTGAGAACTTGGCGGCCGCCGTCGATGTCAGCGATGCGGATCTGCTCGCGATCCGCGACGCCTGGGCCCGCAAGCCGCGAGACGATCAGAGAGCCTTGGCCGGCAGGATCGGTCGCAACATCCGCATTCGAGCCATCTATTATGACGGGCGCTCGGTGATCAGCGACTGGACCCGGCCGGTCGAGCTCTACATGCCGTTCTCGATCGACAAGGAGAGTGACGCCTTCGCCAAGATCGCGGACCGGACGCCGGGTCTGAAATGGGCGGATCCAGGCTATTCCCTCGTGCTCAAACAGGCCGGGGGCCGCTCCGAGGTCGGCGCTCGGCGATTCCTGAGCGCACTGGGCGTCGCGACTGCGCCGCGGCTGACGGCGCCGGTGGGGGAGCGGGCGATTTATGCGCGGGACTCGCGCAAGGTCAGTGCGCTCAATGTGCCGAACAGGCCGAGAGCGCAAACCGCCGCTGTTCGGGCGCTGGAGGCGACCCATCTGATGAGCGACCGCTGGTCGCCCGACATCGAGGCCGTCGTCGCCGACATCCGCAGTGCGCCTTCGAAGGTGCGCCGCAAACGGTCCTTGGACCTGCTCGCTCTGCTGGCCCGAAACTGGGAGAGGCGATACGCCGAACATCAGTCGGCGGAAGCGGTCAGTGGCTACAACGGGTCATTGCGCAAACGCGGGGAAGTGCAGTCGACCTGGCTGGCCCAGCTGGCCGAGGCCGAGTGGTTGCCGCACGGCGGAGGAGGCTTCGCGGCCCCCGGCAAGCTGTGCCTGCCGACGCCAGCCAACAGGCTGGCGCATGGCACGACACGAAGCGCCTTCCTCGCGACGGTGGCGACGGAGGTTTCGAACAGCGGACTGCTGACGGCGCTCGGGGTCCGGAAAGGCCCGACGACGGTCGATCTTGTCGATCGTCTGCGCGCCTATCAGGGCGAGGCATTGACCGAAGGCGTCCGCCAGCAGGTCCACGGCATTTATCAGCTTCTCGCGGACAGCCTGCGCGCGTCGAAGAGCGAGGCGGCGATGGGGCGTAGCTTGACCCCGCAACAGCTTCGCAACGCCTTTCGCTCGACGGCGACCGCGCGAGGTCTGGTCCTCGCGCAGGATGGCTGGCACGCGCCCGAGGCCGTGTTCTCCGGCCCGCAGGTTTTTGGATCTTTGCGACCGTTCGCGCCGCATATCGCCGGCTTGGAGGTTCTCTGGAGCCGTCTGGAAGTCCAGGCTCCGGGGCCCAACGAATGCGTTCAGGTTCTACGCGAGCTCGCCGCCGAGCCTCTCACGCCCGCGCGCAAGGGCGTTATGCTCTCGACACTGAGACGGTTGGCGGAGACATTTGACCAAGCGACGCCGCAACTGCGGGCACGGCTGAACACGCTGCCCCTCTGGTCGGGCTCGGAATGGTCAAAGGAGAGGCCCGCCTTCGCCTTCGAAGGCGAAGGATTGGCGGACGCGGACGTCGCCACCGCCATTGTCTGGCGTCCCGGTCTCTCCTCGTTCCAGGGCCTCGAGGCGATACTCCCGGCCCTTGGGGTGACGCTGCTACGTCTCGAAAACTTCACTCCTGTTCAGATGACCACGCTCGGATTGGCCTCCGGTCGGGAGCATCGCAGGCGGTTTGGCCATGCCGTTTCACTGCTCGATCAAGCCCTGATCCGGTCCGACGTGGCGCTTCATGAGTCGCTCTCCGTGGCGTGGCCGGCGTTGCAGAGCGCCGAGTTCCTACTGGAGCCCGAACTGGAGATCGAAGCCGCGCTCGATGGTAAGGCGCCGATCCGATTCGCCGCCGGCGCCCACCTCTCCCTGGACGCCCGGCACTTTGTCGCCCGCAGCCTCAATGAGGCCGGCGACGCCCAGGCCGGCGGTCAGGCCATCGCCTCCCTGTTCGACGGTGACCGTCAGAAGGTCGCCTGGGCATGGAGTTCGGTCTGGGCGCGGGCGACCGCCGACCAGGCGGAGGCGCAGATCGTGCTTCCTCAACTGAAGGTGGAACAGGCCGGCGGCCTTGAGCGCCTTGAACAGCTCAAGGCTTCGGCGGAAGGCCGAGCCAAGGGTAAGGCGGGCGCGGCGTCACCTCCGAAGCCGAAAGCACCGCCGGCGCGGCAGCCGAAGATCGAGGTCCGACAGCTGCGAGACCTGTCCACGCTCCAGCCGACTCAAGGCACCATCGTCAATCAGGGTGTGGCCAGTCAGGGCGTCGTCTTCCCGAAGCCCAAGATGACCGACCTCTCGCGGACGTTCACGCGGCCCAATCTTGGCACCGCCTCCCGTCCGCCTGGCAAGCGGTCGGTCCTGCCGCCAGCCAACGACCGCGAAGCCATGGCGCTCGACGCCATTCGACGAGCCCTCCAGCTTGATCCCGAACAATTCCGCGACGTTCGGGAACGCCGGGGACTGGGCGTGGACGCCATCGACGAAATGCGCCACCTGTACGAGTTGAAGATGACCTCGGGACCGAAATTCCTTGATGAGGTTAATCTTGAAGCCTCGCAGGTTAAGGCGGCGATTGAGGAGCCGGATGACTTCTTCCTGGCCCTGGTGGCCGGTCTTGAGGACGGGGAAGGCGAACTGCGCGTGCGGTTCATTTTCAGACCGCTAGAGAAGCTGCAGACCCGGATTCCCGCCGTCGTCACCTTGACGGGCGTCGATACTGTCGAGGCGCTGGAATATGTGTTCGTGAAGGCGGATCCAGGGCAGGACGGCTGATTAGTCCTTCGACGCTGAGTGAACGGATGATCCGGCGGGTCATGCCAGACGATGCTAAGTTCGAACACCTGCTGACACAGGCAATCGCGGACTGTTTGACTACCTATCCCGCGCTTCAGCTTGACGCACCTTGTTCGCGTCCACGCAGGCCGTAGCTGCTGCTTAGCCTCGTCACACAAGGCGGCGAAGGCGAAGGTCAAGGTGTTGGAGCGCGCGGCCTGCCTCGGTTAAAGCCAGCGTCCGGTTCTTGGCCCTCGCCGAATGTCCGCTGCTGGCGCATCTGCGACATCAGCAAATGACCGTGCCTGACTCGGAGGCGACGTCCGGAAAGTCTGCTCTGCAGAAACAGCTCGACAGGATTTCGAGGCGCTACGAATGATTCGATTAGCCGATAGTTAGCCCTTCTGCTTGCAGAGGTAGTCTCGCAGCGTGGTCCCACGGGACAGATGATATGCGCCTTAGCCACTGCCATCCATGTGACGAGCCCATCGTGTGGATCTTCAGGCCCTGGCGCCTGATCCTAGCGCGTGGCCGACAACTGCGACGGACCTACTTTAGACCCTCTTGGGCTTTGCATGGCGGGCCGCGCCGGGCCTCACCGCGCCCGTCCGGGGATCGACTCTCTGGAAGAGTTCGTCGAACCACTCGAACCCATCAGGGTTGGCGGCTTGCGCGAGAGGAAGGCCATGGAGGTAGGGCTTCCCCTGGTGGAAGGCTCCGACCGTTCGGCCTCCACCCTTTGGGTAGAGCGAGGCCATTTGGGGAGCCCCTCCGGACAGAGGGTCAGAACCGCTGGAGATGGCCTCGCAGAACGCGCTGTAGATCGACCGGCTCGTCCCGCCAATGTAGGATTCCTTCCAGCGGAGGGCCTCCGCCTTCAACGACTTGGAGCCCGAGCCAGCGATCGTGATGACGCCCGGAGCGGCCTCGTCGATCTCGACCGCCTCGTCCGTCCAGGTCTTCCCATCCTTGTTGAAGGAGGTCCGCCACAACAACGGCCTCGCCTCGGCGCGCTCGCCGTCGCGGCTCGCATGAACCACGGTGAAGTTCTCGTCCGGGGCGTCGTGGCGCAGCTGAAAGGAGCTCTTCAGTCCCTCCACGACGATCTCGTGCCGTTCCGCTACCGTGGCTTCCGCGCTGAACAACGCCCCTTTATCGGCGGCGCTCGTCAGCTGGCTCAGGACGAGAGCGGGGAACACCACGTCCCCGCAGTAAGCCCAGATGTCCGGCGTGGTTGTCGATGCGAAGACCTTCCGGCCTGCATCCCAGCGTCTGGAGGATGACCCCCACGAGATGCGGCTGTCCGTGGCCACATGCAGCGCAGCGAACCGGTCCTGGTCGCGTGACCACCAGGCGATCAGGGTCGTCATCGTTTCCTCCAGTGGCCTGTGGCCGCTCTTTTGCTAGAAAGACCTGCCGCTGCGGCAGCCCACTTCCTGGTCAGTGAGCATGCTGGAGAGCGCCTATGAGTTGACCGGTGGATATGTCGGTCGAGCCTCGTACCTGGTGCAGGAGGCAAGCGCCCAAGCGGTGCTTTCAGGCACCGAACAAATCACGGAGACCATCCTTAAATCTAGCGAGCTAAGCAATAGCCTCGCCGCACTAAGGAATGCAGGGGCCCGAGCGGGAAGACGAACCCGACGGGCCGCGATCTGATGACGCTTTCATATCCTGACGAAGCGCTTGGGTCGGTTGTCCTCCGATGGTCAGTAAGAAGGCGGCTGGATCCATTGTTGGCTGACCAAGCGATACGGGGCGGCGGGACCTACCTTTCACCTGATATCCTAAAGGCCATGCAAAAGGCTGGAGCATCCTCGGTCGAGTTGGACAGGCTGGCATCCCTTTGGATTAGCAAATGGCCTAAGGTTTCCGTCGGCGATCTGCACATCCCGCCGGATGGCGGATCAGGCATCGGTAAGGGGTGTGAGGCATGTCTCGCCGATGATGCGTCAGCGGGCCGTGATCACTACCTGCGCAACGAGTGGTGCCTTTCTTGGCGCGTTACCTGCGAACGACACCGCACCGCGCTCGTAGAGTTCTCGGCGGCGGAGTTGATGCCCGTCATGATCGCGGGCTGCCGAGATCACAGGATCCGGTTTATTCGCGACGTCGATCAGGTCGCAGATCCTTTTCGGCGTGCCGGCCAACGAAGGGGAGGGGGCAGGGGTTCGATTTCAGTGCTGGGGGCCTGCCTGGAAAACGATATCTGCTCGACGCTACGAGGCGCGTCATTTCCTGACTACTGGTGTGTCAGTCCAAGCTGGCCCGCCGCACGTGGCGTCTTGATCGATCTCTCCGATTTACTCCTTAAGCAGGCGAGGGGAAGCCGCGAGCGTCTCATCCATACGTTCGCGGATGGCGACTGGATTCCGGCAGTACAAGCTTTGAGCTTTGCAGAGGGAGCTTACCCCTCAATCGGCGCCTTCTGGCAGCGTCGGCTTCTCGAAACCTGCGCCCGAATCCTCATTGATCCGTCGCGGTTTGAACACCTATCTGATGGTCACCAAATGAGTGTGCACGCTGAACTGGCTTACGGTCGGATTGGCCAGCAGCGAGCGCGTAGTGCGCTCGGCCGGCTTGCGACATCTGACCTTCTCAGTCTGCTGTTCGCCTACGTTCAAGAACGCCATTTGGCAGAGATGGAGCAGCGGATCAGAGGATGGCCAGCCCCCTTGATCAACCGCGTTGCTGCAGCTGCGTCGGTCGCGCTTTATATACAATAGTATATAATCTGCCGCTCTGGACGACAGGGCCCGGGTTTGCGAATCTGCCTGGACCAACTGCATAAGGGAGCGAAAGTGGAGACCTCAAGCGACGCCCACTCCGTGGAGGAAAGCGGCCATCGTTCGATGAGTCTTCGTCTGCCCAGGCCGATGCACGAAGCCATGAAGGCGTTAGCGGCTCGCCGTGGTTCGAAAGCTGCGGACTTCTACGTCGAGACCGTGGAGACCTTTATCCGGGACCACATGGCCGGATATCGGCATCTTTTCGCAATCGAGAACGACGCTGTGCACATCAGCGTCAATGTGCCGGTTCGGTTTGCTCATACTGTTCGGGATGCGGCGCTTGGTCGACGGGTGACGCCGAACGAGCTAGTTTTCACTGCTGTCAGCCATGTGCTGGAAAGCGTGAATGCGGAAGCCGCTTAGCGCCTGAGTCCAACGAACTTGGAACCGGAGTCCAACGAACCCGGAACCAAACTGCCGCTCAGGCCCAGAGTCTCAAGAACCTGGAACACCGACAACATGCAACAAGTTCGAACTTGGTCAGCCTTCGCATAATATATCTTAGGCGATAAACTGGGCGGCCGCGAGCGCGGCGGTTGTTGCGCTTGGAGCGTGCACAGCCACTGACGGCCCAAGGACTGATGAGTCTGGGCGGTCTCCGGTATTGCCGCCGACTTCGGCCCTGATCATGGAGGCGAATCCTCCTCCGCCCTTCACCTACTGGGCCGCCCCAGGCTCGACCATACGCAACCATGGCCGACAGCCGGGAATCTGGATTGCGCAGGCCGGCGGAAAGCCCGACCGATATTATTTCGGCGATGGGTGCTTGGCCTCGCGACAGCAGCAGTTTGTCGGTCGACCGGTCTCGGAGATGCCGGTGCCGCCGAGCGGCGCGGAGTGGCGAACCCATTGCGCAAGCTGCGCCGTCAACCAAGACCTAAGATGGAACCGAATGAACATCACCTTCAATGACGACAGCCGAACGATAGAGGCGATCGCCTGCGGATAGCGCGTATTTTTTCGCCTCATCGATAGCTTGGCCAACTGTTTACGCGGCAATCGTCCGAGAAAGGAATTGTGATGCCGGATGATGCTGTAGCCAATTGGCTATACTAACAGAAACTTTGGTAACGCTCACCCAGCGTGAAGCGAAGAACTTGGGCCGGGACATATTGAATGGCCGCTGACTTCTATTTCAGACATCAGCGTACTCAGACTGAATGCTGCAACGGCCCAAAGGCATTTATGCCCAGTCTGCGCGTAGCAGCCGAAGCGCGATGCGGTCCATGCTCTGTTGTGACATGTCCGTGTTGTTGAGCAGGACAACGGTCCGACGCTGGTCTAGCACGTGCGCCAAGACCGAACGGTAGCCGTCCGTTCGTCCTGTCTCCCACGCAGCCAAGCGCGTTCCGCCTGGCGTCGCGAGACGGGCGACCCGACCGCCGATGGCGTAATGCTGATCAGGCGTTGTGATCTTCAGCATTTCCGCGCGGGATTGCGGCGTCAACAGGGGGGTGTCGAAAACACCGGACGCGGCGCGGAGAAGATCGTTGGCGGTGCTGGAGTAGCCGCCCGCAGCGGCTAGGAACGCCGGTCGCGGAGACATCTTGAGCACGGGCGGCGAGATCGAACTATAGGCCTTTGCCGTATCGGGACGCCCGTCGAAATCGAACTTCGCCACATCGGTGTCCGGAAGCCGCAGGGGCGTCACGACCAAGTCATCGACAACGCGCTCGAACGGTTTCCCAGTCGCGGCTTCCACCATCGCGACGACGAGGATCCAGTTCGTGATCGCATAGTCGAAACGGGCGCCGGGTTCGAAGATCAGTTCGCCGGAGCAGAACAAGCTGGCCGCCTCTGCGGCGGTCATGGTCGATCGCTTGAGGGTGGGATCCGCCTCGACGGCGGGTCCATAGAGGTTAGGAACGCCACTGGTGTTGCTCAGCAACTGGCGGAGTGTGACCCGCCCTCCCGCGTCCTTCCGGAAGCCTGGCAAGGTGTCTGCGACTGACGCGCCCAGACTCATCACCCCCTGCTCCACCAGTTGCAGGATCGCTGCGACGGTGAGCCATTTGGATATTGAGGCGATGACGTATCGATCTCGGGCTGACGCGGCTCTCCCAGTCTCGGCGTCGGCGACGCGCTTGTAGTTTGGAAACTGGACCGACTTGGCAGAACGGTTCGCCAGCTCGTCGAGTTCGTTGCGGACCTTCATAACCGAGACGTGCAGTTCGTCAGCCTGACCGACGGGATCGACACCGCAACATCGGCTGGCCGCTTCTTCTTTCACGTTATGGCCGCGCTTGCTGAAATGGAGCGAGACCTAGTGCGGGAGCGAACCAAAGCGGGCCTACTAGCCGCCAAAGCGCGAGGTCGTTTAGGTGGACGGCCAGCAAAGCTGACGACGCAGCAACTGAGGCACGCAGCTCGGTTGCTAAAGGATCCCGAAACAACCGGTACGGAAGTGGCTCAGACCTTGGGTGTCGCCCGATCGACCCTCTACCGATCCTTGGAACGACTAGAGAAGCGGAAACGAACAACGGACTGGAAGCCGTGCGAAGGTCCGCTACGCGCCAGAAGCGGACATTCACACCGATCCCGGAAGTGGACCTTCGCGCAGCTTGTTGAAGCGACGCTTTCTCCTCAAGGGCCGTTCACGCACTGCGTGTTGACGCGCCTCAACCGCGGGAGGAAAACGAGAACTGTTGCCTGCCGCTATCGGCCAGCAACACTTCTTGGGGCGTCGGCGTCTGGGACATATCCAAGTGGACGAGATAAAAACGCGGTCCGATCAGGGTCTCGACCGGACCTCGAAATCGAGGGTCCAGCGGCCCTCCCCTGCCCGGCGAAAATCGGCGACGCGCGCGACGATCTGGCGATCCAGGCCATCGAGCAGCGCGGTCCCCCCGCCGACCGTGGCGACCGTGGCGTTCGTCTGCCAGAACGGGCCGCTCTCGCCCTTCAGGGTGAAGCGCAGATGGACGGTGTCTTTGGCTTTGGGCATGGCGCGCTCGGACAGGATGTCGTTCCGGACAAAAAACAGCCCCGTCGCACGAGGCGACGAGGCCGGAAGTCGATTGGGAGGAAACGCCCAAGAAGGGCAGTTCCAAGATGGCGATGGCCTGCCGGCGGTTCAAGGGCGATCCCCTGACCGTCGCCGTGATCCGTCGTCGTCCCAGCTCCTAGCCGCCCGACAGTGCGGCCGCCACGACCGGCGCCAGACCGTCGGCGATGATGCGCACCCCCTGGGCGTTGGGGTGGATGCCGTCCGGCTGGTTGTAGCGGCGATCCAGGGCCACGCCTTCCAGCAAAAAGGGATAGGCCGGCACGTCGTCCTGGCGCGCCAAATCCGCGAAGATGCGGTCGAACTCGGCGGCGTAGGCGCCGTACTGCGGCGGCGCTCTCATTCCCGCCAGCAGGACGGGAATATCGCGCGCCTTCAGAGATGCGATGATGGCCTCCAGATTGGCCCGGACCGTTTTTGGATCCACGCCCTGCAGCATGTCGTTGCCCCCCAGGGCGACGATGCACAGATCGGTGTCGTCCTGGACGCTGTAGCCGACCCGGGCCAGCCCGCCGCCGGTCGTGTCGCCCGACACCCCGGCCCCGCGAACCCTCACCCTGAGCCCCTTTGCACGCAGCGCCTCTTCGAGTTGCACCGGCAGAGCCTCGGCCGCAGGTAATCCGAAGCCGGCCGTGATGGAATCGCCCAAGAGGGTCACGATCTTCTCCGGCGCGCCCGAAGGGACCGTCGTGGGCGGAGCCGAAGCCGAGGGCGTGTCCGGCGAATCTGGCGCGTCGTCCTTCGAGGGACTGCATCCGGCGAGCACGAGCCCCAGCCCTCCGGTCAGGAGCGTGCGACGAGGAATAGGCGGCATGGGCGAGGAGGGCGTTGGAGTCATGATCTGCGCACCCATATAGGGACCGACCTTCCTCCTCCCAATGCAGCAAGCGACAGATCGATGGCTTCAGCCGCTCCGCTCGTCCTTGACGGCGTCGTCCTCACCCTGCCCTCTGCCGCCGGTTCCGTGGAAATCCTTCGCGGCGTGGACCTGGTCGTGGCGCCTGGGGAGACGGTCGCCATCGTCGGCCCTTCCGGGTCGGGCAAATCCTCGCTGATCTCCATCGCCGCCGGGCTGGAGACGCCGACCCGGGGCCGGGCGATGCTGTTCGATCAGGACCTGGCCGCTCTGGGCGAAGACGGCCGCGCCCGCCTGCGTCGGGGGCGCGCCGCCCTGGTGTTCCAAAGCTTTCACCTCCTTCCCAATATGACGGCCGAAGAGAATGTGTCCGCGCCGCTGGAACTGGCCCACCGGCCTGATGCGGTCGCACAGGCGCGCGCCTGGCTGGAGCGGGTCGGCCTCGGCGCCCGGCGATCGCACTATCCCCACCAGATGTCGGGCGGCGAGCAGCAGCGCGTGGCCCTGGCCCGCGCCCTAGCCGTCGGGCCGGAACTCCTGTTCGCCGACGAACCGACCGGCAATCTGGACGGAACCAACGGCGCCCTGGTCGCCGACCTGCTGTTCGACCTCGTGCGCGACAGCGGAGCGGCCCTGGTCCTGGTGACCCATGACGACCGTCTCGCTGCTCGGGCGGACCGGATCGTAACCATGCGCGACGGTCAGGTCGTCGCCCCGTCGCCGATCTCCGCATGAGGCTCGCCTTCCGCTTCGCCCGCCGCGAGCTCCGCTCCGGGATCGCGGGGTTCCGCATCTTCCTGGCCTGTCTGGCCCTGGGCGTGGCGGCGATCGCGGCCTCGGGCTCGACCGCCGAGGCCTTCCGCCAGGGGCTGGCCAGTCAGGCGCGGGAGATCCTCGGCGGAGACGTCGTCTTCAGCCTCGATCAGGGCCGGTTCAGCCCTGACCAGCGCGCCGCCTTCGCCGCCCTGGGTCCGGTCGCCTATTCGGTGCGAGCCAACGCCATGGCCGAGACCGGCGCGGGCCGGCGTCGCCTGGTCGATATGCGCGGGGTCGACACCGCCTATCCCCTGGTCGGCGCGGTCGAACTGTCGGGCGCGCCCGATCTGGCCACGGCCTTGCGCGTCGACAACGGTGTGGCAGGCGCCGTCGTCGAACAGGGCCTGCTGGATCGGCTCGACCTCAAGCTCGGCGACACCTTCACGGTGGGCGGAACGCCGTTCGTCGCGCGCGCCGTCCTCCTGGCCGAACCCGACCGGCTGGGCCGGGGCTTTGCACTTGGCCCCCGCGTGGTGACGACGGTCCCCGCCGTGGAACGGGCCGGCCTTCTCGCGCCTGGCGGCCTGTTCGGCGAGGCGGTGCGTATCGCCCTTCCCGCCGACGTCGATCCCAAGGCCGCCATCGCGGCAATAGAAAAACGGTTTCCGCAGAGCCGGCTCGAAGCCCGGGATCGGTCCGAGGCCGCCGCCGGGGCCGGACGACTGATCGACCAGCTTGAATACTTTCTCGGCTTCATCGGCCTGGCGTCGCTCGTGGCCGGCGGGCTCGGCGTCGGAGGCGCCGTCTCGGCCTATCTGGAGGGCCGCAAGCCGTCGATCGCGACGCTGAAGGCGCTCGGCGCGGAGGGCGGGCTGATCCGCGACATCTATCTGATCCAGATCGGCGTGCTGGCCGTCGTCGGTGTCGCCATCGGTCTCGTGATCGGCGCCGTCGTGCCGCTCGTCATCGGTGTGCTGGCGAAGGACAGCCTGCCCATCCCCGCCCTCTTCGCCGTCTATCCCGCGCCACTCGTCAAGGCCGGGGCGTTCGGCCTTCTGGCGGCCGCCGCCTTCGCCCTGGCGCCGCTGGCGCGTGCGCGGGCAACCCCACCGTCGGCATTGTTCCGTCGCCAGCTCACCGACCGACCCGTCCTCGGCGTCGAACTGGTCTTCGCCATTCTGGCGGCGATCGGACTGGCGTGTCTGGCCCTATGGACCGCACCGTCGAGGCTTGCAGCGGCCGCCTTGATCGGCGGCACCGTCGTCGCCTTCGCCCTGCTGTGGCTGCTCGGTCGCGTAGCGGCGGCCCTGGCCGGACGGCTGAGGCGACATGCCGGCGGCGCGGTCCGCCTGGGACTGGCCAATCTCGCTGGCCCGCGTTCGGCGGCGCGCACCGCTTCGCCCGCCATCGGCCTGGGCGTCGCGCTTCTGGCCATGGTCGTCCTCATCCAGTCCAGCCTGCTCGGCCAGATCACCGAGGTCGCCCCGCGATCGGCCCCGTCCGTGGTCTTCACCGAAATCCCGGCTGATCGCGGCGCGGCGTTCGATGCCGCGGTGGCCAAGGTGATGGCGAACCCCGGACCGGATCGCTACCGACGCCTTCCGCTCCTCACGGGGCGGATCGTGCGGTTGAAGGGTGCGCCCGTCGACCCAGAGGCCCTGCCTCAGGGCGAACGCTGGGCCTTCGACCAGGACATTCTCCTGACCGCCCTGGCCGGAGCGCCGGACGATGCGAACCTCGTCTCCGGCCGGTGGTGGGCCGCCGACTACGCCGGTCCGCCGCAAATCGCCCTCTCGCAAGATCTGGCCAAGGCGGCCGATCTCAAGGTCGGCGACAGCCTGACCCTGCAACTGCTCGGCCGAGAGATGGACGTCCGCATCGCCGCCCTGCGCCGGACCGAACCGGGCGGGTTCGGGACCAACTTCCTGCTCGTCCTCAACGCCGCCGCCGTCGAAGGCGCCAATCCCCGCAGCGTCGCCATCGCCCGCGCCTCACCCACCGAGGAAAGGGCCCTGACCCAGGCGCTTGGCGCGGACTTCCGCGAAGTGAACATCATCAGCGTCCGCGAACAGCTTGAGGCCGCCGCCACCCTGTTCGACCGCCTGGCCCTCGCCATCCGCGGGGCAGCGGCCGTCGCCGGTCTCGCCGGACTGCTCGTTCTGGTCGGCGCCATTGCGGCAGGCGTGCGCGAACGGGCGCGCGAGGCGGCCGTCCTCAAGGTGCTGGGCGGCTCTCACGCCCAGATCCTGACCGCCTACCTCGTGGAATACAGCCTGGTCGGCGCCATCGCCGGCCTGGCTGGGCTGCTCCTCGGCGCCGCCGGCGCCTGGCCGGTCGTGACCCTCGCCTTCAAGGCCACGTGGAGCATGGACTGGACCGGCGTCGTCCTCCTGCTCACCGGCGCCACGGGGATCGCGGCCCTGGGCGGCGGTCTGGCGGCCTTGCACGCCTTGTCGCGACGCCCGGCGCCGGTTCTCCGATCGGACTGACTACGGCGAAGCCCATTAATCCGCACGCCCGCCAAGGACAAGGGGCACCGCAAGGGCGGCGAGACTGATGATCAGCAGCGTCGTCGTGATCGATCAGGGTCCATGGCCTGCGCTGAATTGTGAACGGCCCCTAAGCGCCAGATGCGGACATTGTCGCTTCGCCTAAAAGTGGAAGTTCCGTGAAGTATGGTGTTGGCGGAAAGTTGCCATTGCGGTCAAAGACGTTTGCCTCCCTCTTTCGATCAAAGCGGATATGACTTGGCTCCGCTTGTGATTCATCACCATTTCTGCCCACGAATTCTGGGCGATGTCCTCATATATGCGACGGTTCCCATTTGTGAGGTGCCGCCCAGCATCTCTGCCGGGCGGCTTTTACAGCTTGGCCGATCAGGACTGGATGAAGGCCAGCAGGTCCGGGTTGATGACGCCGCCGTGCGTCGTCAGCATGCCGTGCGGGAAGCCTGGATATATCTTGAGCGTGCCGTTTGGCAGCAGGGCGGCGGCTTTGACGGACGCATCCTTGTAGGGAACGATCTGATCGTCATCGCCCTGAAGAACCAGGGTCGGCACGGTCATGACCTTCAGCTCTTCGGTGAAGTCGGTCTCCGAGAAGGCCTTGATGCCATCGTAGTGGGCCTTGGCGCCGCCGGTCATGCCTTGGCGCCACCAGTTGTCGACCACCGCCGGCATCTGCGTCGCGCCCGGACGATTGAAGCCGTAGAAGGGGCCGGAGGCGACGGCCTTGTAGAACTCGGCGCGGTTGGCGGCCAGGCTGGCGCGGAAGCCATCGAACACCTCGATCGGCGTGCCTTCCGGGTTGGCGGCGGTCTTCAGCATCAGCGGGGGGACGGCGCTGACCAGCACGGCCTTGGCGACCTTGCCTGCGCCGTGTTTGACGACATAGCGAACGACCTCGCCGCCACCGGTCGAGTGACCGATGTGGACCGCGTTGGTCAGCCCAAGATGTTCGTAAACCGCAGCGGCGTCAGCGGCGTAGTGATCCATGTCGTGGCCGTCTGAGACCTGGGTCGAGCGACCATGGCCGCGCCGGTCGTGCGCCACGACGCGGAAGCCCTTCAAGACGAAATACATCATCTGGGCGTCCCAATCGTCCGAGCTGAGCGGCCAGCCGTGGTGGAAGACGATGGGCTGGGCGTCCTTGGGGCCCCAGTCCTTGTAAAAGATTTCAACGCCGTCCGAGGTGGTGACGTAGGCCATGGTGTCGTCTCCGGTTGAGAATGCCGAGGCGGTCGAGGCCGCCGAGGCGAGGGAAGGAAGGAGGGAGGAAAGTCCGAGCGCGGCGCCGCCGGCCAGAAGGCCACGACGAGACGCCTGGGGGAAGTCGGATACGAATGCCGTCATTTGCACAGGTCCCAGTGGGTCGCGCGGTGCGGCCGCGCCCGTAATCGACGCCGGCAGATTGACCCTGGGGTCCGGCGCGGTCTTGGACCGAACGGCTACACTTGGCGCCGCTGCATCGGCGAGCGGATCAGGCGGCCATGCGGCTTTCGCGGCGCCATTGGAACGGCGTGGTGTTCAGGTGGCGGCGGAACAGGCGGGTCAGGTGGGCCTGGTCGGCCAGGCCGCAGGCGTCGGCGATCTGGCACAGGCTCTCGTTCGTTTCGAGCATCAGGGCCTTGGCCTTATCCAAGCGACGACGCATGACGTAGGCGTGCGGCGTCTCGCCGGTCGTGACCTTGAAGGCGCGGCAGAAATGGCTGGGGCTGAGGCGAACGCGCGTGGCCAGGTCCTCGACATAAATCCGCTCGTCCAGGCTGGCGTCGACGAAGGCCGCCACCTGCTTCATCTGCCAGGGCGCCAGGCCGCCGCGCGTCGGTTCGACGGCGCGGACCGGTTCACGCGACCGATCATAGGCCTCACCCGACCACACCGGCAGGGCGCGCAGCAGGGCCTGAAGCTGACCCACGCCGTGGCGCGCGGCGGCGGCGTTGCGATCCAGCGCGCCTTCGACTTCAGCCAGGATGCGGAACGCGGTCGGTCCCAGGTTTTCCACCGTCGGCGCGCCGATGCGGGCTTGCGGGAAGATAACGAGTGCGTCGGTCATGGCGGCCTCCAGGGATTTGTCCTGCACCCAAACTGATCGACCCCGCCCCGGTCCGCCATCGCACGAACGGTTGCTGGAATACCGACTTGGTCTTGCCCCCCTATCCTTTGGTATGGGTTTGGGCCGCGCGGGTTTCATCCAAGCTTGCAAACGCCGCTTCAGCGATGATGTCGTCATCGCCAGCTTGAAGGATCGCCATGTCATCCGCCGACCCCATGATCACGGACGACCCCTACGCCCGCACGGCGCAGGTCTATCCCCGGCTGAGCGAAGAGATGATGGCGCGCGTACGCAACTACGGCGAGGAGGAAGCCGTCGCCCCGGGCCAGGTGCTGTTCCGGCGCGGCGATCGACGGGCGGACTTCTTCGTCGTGGTGACTGGCGAGATCGCCATCGTCCGCCAGAGCGACACCGGCGGCGACGAAATCCTGATCACCCACCAACCGCATCAGTTCACTGGCGAACTGGATCAGGTGTCGGAACGCGCGCTGCTGGTCGAGGGGCGCTCGACGGCAGACGGCCGGGTGATCCGCGTGCATCACAGCGACCTTTCGCGGTTGATGTCGTCCGAACCGGACATCGGCGAGCTGATCATGCGCGCCTTCATCCTGCGTCGGATGGGCTTCCTCTATCACGGCCAGGCGGGCGTGGTTCTGATCGGAGAGCCCAATGACGGAGACACCCAGCGACTGGAGCGGTTCATCATCCGCAACTCCTACCCGCTGCGCACCGTCGATCCCAAGACCGACCCGGCCGCCGCCAATCTGATGGAGATATTCTCCGTCGGCGAGGGCGAGTTGCCCGTGGTGATCTCGCCCGACCGTGCGGTGCTGTCGAACCCCAGCCTGCCGGATTTGGCCGACCACCTGGGCCTGACCGAGCGGTTCGACCCGGCCGAAGTCTGGGACGTGGTGGTGGTCGGCGCCGGGCCTGCAGGTCTGGCGGCGGCGACCTATGCCGCGTCGGAGGGGCTTTCGACCGCGATGATCGAGACCTTGGCCCCTGGCGGTCAGGCGGGCACCAGCTCAAAGATCGAGAACTATCTGGGCTTTCCCACCGGCATCTCAGGCCAGGCCCTGGCAGGGCGCGCCCTGGTTCAGGCGCAGAAGTTCGGGACCCGCATGTCCATCTCCCGCGCCGCCGTCGCGCTGGATTGCGCCGCACATCCCTTCACGATCCGGCTGGAGGACGATCAGGTCGTCCAGGCCCGCGCCGTGGTGGTCGCAACCGGCGCCCATTATCGCAAGCTGGATGTCGCGGGCTATGCTCGGTTCGAGGGGCACGGCATCCATTACGCCGCCACCGCCATGGAGGCAAAACTGTGCAGCGGCCTGGACGTGGTCGTGGTCGGCGGCGGCAATTCGGCCGGTCAGGCGGCCATGTATCTGTCCCAACACGTCGGCCATGTGCATCTGCTGGTGCGTGGGGCGGGACTGGCGGCGACCATGTCCGACTATCTGGTCCAGCGTATCCATCGCTCGCCCCGCATCACCCTGTATGCTCACAGCGAGGTGACGAAGCTGGAGGGCGACCACCTGCTGTCCGGCGTGACCTGGACGGATCGGCAGAGCGGCGCGCAGACGCAGGTGCCGGCCCACGCCCTGTTCGTCATGATCGGCGCGCGGCCCAATACGGACTGGGTCAAGGACTGCCTGCCCCTGGACGACAGCGGGTTCGTGATCACGGGCATGCCGTCCGAGACCGCGCCCGGCGCCTCGCCCTACGAGACCAGCCGGCCCGGCATCTACGCCGTGGGGGACGTGCGGTCCGGCTCGGTCAAGCGCGTGGCGGCAGGCGTGGGCGAAGGCTCGGTCGTGGTTCAGGCCATCCATGCCTATCTGGCGAGCGTCGATCAGGACTGACACAAACCATAACGGCCGCCTCGCGAAAGAGGCGGCCGTCTGATACGTCGTTCAGAAGAAGCGCGGGATCGGCCCTGGATGCGGCGTCGGCGCACCGACATCCACCTCCTGCTCGTCGATGTAGCACCAGCCCCATCCCTCGGGCGGATCATAGCCCTCGATGATCGGGTGCCGGGTCGCCTTGAAATGCGCGCGGGCGTGGCGGTTCGGCGAGTCGTCGCAGCATCCGACGTGCCCGCACTCGCGGCACAGCCGAAGATGCACCCACCAGCTGCCGGTCTTGAGGCATTCCTCGCATCCCGCCGCGCTGGGCGTCACGTGCGCGATGGTGTTCAGGTGGGAGCAGGTCATGGCGGCCTCGGTCACAGGTTGAGCGCGCGGTCGAGGCAGCGCGACAGATCATCGGCGGAACACGGCTTTTCCAGGTAGCAGCCCGCCCCGTCCGCCAGCGCGCGCTTGCGGGTCATGGCATCGGGAAAGGCGGTCATGAAGATCACCGGCAGGGCGGGACGATTGGCGCGTATCACCCGCTGCAGAGCCAGACCGCTCATGCCGGGCATCTGCATGTCGGAGATCACGCAATCGACCGCCTCGTTCGACCCCGCCAGAAAGGCCTCGGCGGAGTCGAACGCGCGCGCTTGAAGCCCCATGGACCGCAGCAGCCCCATCAGGCTGGAACGAACCAGACTGTCATCATCGACGACTGCGACAAGAGGGGGCGACTGCATTACACGATACTCGGCGACCGTCAGGGCGGCCAGTTGGGACGATCAGACGTTTCCGCGTCGGCTGATCTCGAACAGGAACCAAACGCGGCGTTCCGTCTCGTCGATCCAATTTTCCAGCAGGCTGGTGGTGGCCACGTCCCCCAGGTCGCTGGTGGTCGTGTGGGCGGCGCGCATGCGCTGGGCCAGGTCGGCGTTGTCGTCGCGCAACTCGGCCAGCATATCCTCGGGGCTGACATAGTCGGCGTCGTTGTCCAGCACGCGCTGCAGCGTCCTGATCTGGCCAATGGAGCGCAGGGTCGTTCCGCCGACCTTGCGCACGCGTTCGGCGATGGGGTCGGTCATGGCGATGATCTGGTCGCCCTGATCGTCCAGCATCAGGTGATAATCGCGAAAGTGCGGGCCGGACATGTGCCAGTGGAAGTTCTTGGTCTTCAGATAAAGGGCGAAGACATCGGCCAGCAGGGCGTTCAGCGCGCCGCTGATATCCTGGGTCGCTTCGGTTGTCAGACCTGTCGGGGTCCGAAGCTGCGCCAGGCGGCGGGTTTTGAGGGCTTGTTCGTCCATGACACGGTCCTTCTTGAGTGATTTGCGTTGTCGTCACCCTAGGCTGGCCGGTCGAACGACTCTTGCTTGGCCCCTTCGTGATTTGGACGGATGCGTGGGCATCTGCCCATCATCCCATCCCCTTGTTGCCCCAAGACGACACCCTGTCCTAAGCGTGCAAGCGGCAGGATAGGGAGGGGCGCATCGTGAGGTCACAACGGACGGATCAGCCATTGATCGGGCGGCTGCGCCGCCTGCGGCTGTGGATCAGCCCGCCCCTGATCGTGGCCATCTTCCTGCTCGACACCTTCACGCCTCTGATCAGCGCCGTCGCCGTCTTCTACGTGGTGCCTCTGCTGATGCTGGGCGAGTTCCTGTCGGTTCGAAAGATCCAGTTGCTGTTCGTCGCCATGATCGGGCTGGCGACCTTCAGCCTCGTCTATGACCACGGCCCCAACCCCGAGTTCGCCACCCTTCTGCGCTTCTGCGTCAGCATCGCCGCCATCAGCATCACCGGTCTTCTGGTCGTCAGGACGCTGCGGGATCGCGACAAGCTGTTGGGCCAGGCGATCGCTCTGCGCGCCAGTGAGGCGCGCTATCGCAACATCTTCAACACCCTGGCTGTCGGCATATGGGAGCACGATCTCGCCCCCCTTCGGACTGCCCTGCGACGGCTGCGGGAGACGGGCGTGGAGGATTTGCGCAGCTATCTGGTGCAGCATCCCGAGTTCGTGCGGGACGCACAACAGATCGTGCCGATCACCGACGCCAACGACACAGCTTTGAAACTGCTCGGCGTCGAACGAAAGGAAGACTTCTTCCAGACGCTGGCGGAAATTCTGCCCGCAACAGGCGGAAGCTTCATCGAGTTCCTCATCGCCTTCGACGAGGGACGCAGCTACTATCAAGCCGAGACCGAGGTGCTGGACCGGCAGGGCCAAACCATCCCGATCATCGTCGCCATCACCTTCCCGCCGCCCGGCGGCGAGACGGATCGCGTTCAGGCCGTCATCCTGAATATCGTCGAACGACGCCGCCTTCAGCTCGCCTTCGACCTCGCCAAACAGGACGCCGACCAGGCCCTGCGCGCCGCCGCCATGGGCGAGCTGTCGGCCTCCATCGCGCATGAGGTGAACCAGCCGTTGGCCGCCATCATGACCTCGTCCGAGGCCGCGCTGCGCTGGATGGACCATTCACCCCCCAATCTGGACGAGACGCGTGAGGCCTTGGCCGACGTTCTGCACGCAACACGTCATGCCACCGGCGTGGTCAAACGCGTGCGCAAACTGGTCAGCCGCAATAGGCCGGAGACCGAGCAGGTCGCCATCGACATTCTGACCACCGAGGCGCTGCGTCTGGTCCATCACGATCTCGGCCGCATGGGCGTTACGGTCAGCGCGAAACTGGCCGCAGCCGACGCCCTTATCCAGGCGGATCGCGTCCTGCTGCAACAGGTGTTGGTCAATCTGGTGATGAACGCGGCCCAGGCCATGACCGCCGCCGAGACGCCTGCCCCGACCATCGTCGTGCAAACCCGCCTGCACGACGGCCAGGCCCTCATCGACATCATCGACAATGGCCCAGGGTTCGATGCCGACAGCGCCCAGCGCGCGTTCGACGCCTTCTATACGACCAAGGCCGAAGGGATGGGCTTGGGGCTGGCGATCTGTCGCTCGACCGTGGAGGCGCACGACGGGACTATCGCGATCATTTCCGAACCCGGCGCCGGCGCCAGACTGTCGATCTCCCTGCCCGTCCTGACGGACTGACGGTCAGGCGCGCGCCTGAGGCGTCAGGTCCTGAGACAGCCGCACCAGATCGGCCACCGTGTGGACCTGCATCTTGCGCATCAGGCTTGAGCGATGCAGCTTGACGGTGACCTCGCTCAAACCCAGCTCGGCCGCCGCCTGCTTGTTCATCAGCCCCCCGACGACCAGGTCCATCACCTGCCTTTCGCGCGGGGTCAGTTGCGCATAACGCGCCTCGACGCCAGCGACGTCTCCCGCGCGCTCGCGCGTTCGACGGTCGCGCTCAAGCGCTTCGTTGACGGCATCGATCAGGTCCTGATCCCGGAACGGCTTGGTCAGAAAGTCCACCGCCCCGGCCTTCATGGCCCCCACGGACATCGGCACGTCGCCATGACCGGTGATGACGATAACCGGCGTCGTGACGCCCTGCGCCGCCAGCGCTTTCTGAAAGTCCAGTCCGCTGACGCCCGGCATTCGGACGTCGGTGATTATGCAGCTGACACGGCTAGGCGCCTGCGTCGCGAGAAAGGCCGTAGCGGACTCATAGAGCGTGGTCGCCAGGCCGATGGATCGGAACAGCGAATCCAGGGCGCGTCGCACCATTGGATCGTCGTCGATCACGATCACGACCGGCGCGTCCAGTTCAGTTCCGGCCAATCGCCCCTCCCGGATGATCCACGTCCCACCTGCCTACGGAAGCTGAGCCGTCAGATCAATCCAGTGCAAGCTCGACCAAGGGCTAGGACAGGCCGACGATTCGATTCCTAGCCATCAGGCTACGAACCTGAAGCACGACAGCCATCGCCGCCGCAACGGCCCCCAGCACGACCACGCCGGCCCAGCCGAACCGCGACCAGGCGACCGTGGCGATCGCCGAACCCGCCGCGCCGCCCAGGAACATGGAGCCCATGAACAGGGTGTTGATCCGGCTGCGCGCCTCAGGCCGCAGGGCGTAGACGACGTGCTGGTTCGACACGAGGGCGCTTTGCACGGCGAAATCGAGCAGGATGACCCCGACGACCAGACCGGCGATCGAGGTCCAGGCGCCGAAGAGTATCCAGGACGCCAGGGTCAAAAGCGCCCCCAGGGCGATCACCTCATGCGGCCCGCGTCGGTCCGCGACGCGCCCCGCGATCGGTGCGGCGATGATGCCGACCGCCCCGACCACGCCGAACAGGCCCGCCACATCGGAGCCCAGGCCAAAGCGCGGCTCCTGCAACCGCAGCGCCAGTATGGTCCAGAAGGCGGCGAAGGCGCCGAAGAGCAGCGCCTGGGTCAGGGCGGCAAGCCGCAGGCCCGGGAACTCGCGCCACAGGTCGATCAGTGTGCGAAGCAAGGCGGGATAGGACAGTCGGCTATCGGGCCGGCTTGTGGGCAGGACCGCGAACATCAATCCGCCGGCGATCAGGGCCAGCGGCGCGCCCAGCCAGAACATCTCGCGCCAGCCGAAATGCGCGCCGACGAAGCCCGCCAATGTCCGGCTGAGAAGAATGCCGCACAGGACGCCAGACATGACCGTGCCGACCGTCGCACCCCGCTTTTCCGGCGATGAAAGATGGGCCGCAAATGGCACGATCTGCTGCGCAACGGTCGCGGTCACCCCGACCACCAGCGAGGCGACGATGACCAGAGCCGCACCGGGCGCCGCCGCCGTCGCCGCCAGCGCAAGGGCCAGCACCACGAACTGTCCCACGATCAGCCGTTTGCGCTCGATCAGGTCGCCCAGCGGCAGGAGAAGGAACAGACCCAGCGCATAGCCCAACTGAGTGACCGTCGGCACGAACCGCGTCGCCTCGCCGGGCAGATCGCGTTCCATCAGGCCCAGCATCGGCTGGTTGTAATAGATGTTGGCGACGGCCAGCCCGGCGGCTACGGCCATGGCGAAGATCAAGCCCCCGCCCACGCCCGGCGCGCCGGCCACGTTTGCGAGTGCTGGCTGGTTTTGCTGTGTCATAACATGTTCCAGTTCAAAGGCTGGGACGCATCGTGCCCAGCCTGCCAGCCGCGTTCTTGTTCATTTCCGCTACTATGGCTCGAACTTCAGGCTCGACTGCTCATTTTGGACGCGGATTGGAGCACGTGGCCCGGCGGCAAGAAAGCAGACAGATTCCGTTGCCTTAATTTTCGTCGAACGCCGCTTAGGCGCAATCGCCTGCCCTCGCCTCGGTTAGGTAGCAACGCGCCATGAGCCGACATCATCTCACAGTCGGAAAGGCGTCATTCAGTCTTTTGCCCTCCCCGTCTCAACTTACGTCCAGGGTGACGCCGCCGACCATTCCGCATGGATATGGTCTATGAACATTCTCACCTTGGGCGAGAGATGGCGCCGCGTCGGATACACGGCGACTACGGGCCCTTCTTCGCGCCGGTAGTCGGTCAGGACCGGCGTCAGACGCCCCTCACGGATGTCATCGCCGACCAGAAAGGCGCCCAGTTGAACCAAGCCTAATCCGGCCAAGGCGGCGTCCCTCACGGCTTCACTGTTGTTTAGGCGGAGGGCCCCATTTACGCAGACCTCGCGATCTTCGCCGTTCACATTGAATCGCCAGGTCGAGACGGTCCCGCAAACTGTGAAAACCACTTTTTCGTGCGCCTGAAGTTGGTCGACGGCGCTGGGCATTCCTCGGGATTCCAAATATGCCGGAGCCGCGCAGGTGATGAAATGGTGCGGCGCAAGGACGCGCCGGATCAGTCCGCTGTCCGTCGGCCCGCCGACCCGAATAGCCAGATCGACGCCATCCGCAGCCAGATCGCGATAGTCGTCCGACAGGGTCACGTCGGCCTCTAACTCGGGCCATTTGGCCAAAAAGCGGTAGAGAGACGGCAGGATATGAATCCGCCCCAGAGCGATCGGCACATCCAGCCGCAACCGGCCTCTGGGCGATTGATAGCGTTGGGCCAACGCTGCCTCGGCGTCCTCCACCTCGCAAAGGATCCTGATGGCGTGCTCGTAGAAGAGCCGCCCCTCCTCTGTCAGAGCGACGCTGCGCGTTGTTCGGTGAACCAAACGGGTGGCGAGGCGCTCCTCCAGCCGAGCGACGCATTTGCCGACTGCCGACCGCGAAAGCCCCAACCGCTCGGCGGCCAAGGTGAAACTCCGTGCGTCCGCAACCCGCACAAAGGCCGTCACGTCGCCTAGCTGATCCAGCATTTCGGCCTCATTGGGTCCATTTCGTCCCTAGAGCTTTTACGTTGGTGCTGTTTATCGCGCTAGAGAGGACAGTCATGTCTCCACATCCGCAGATCGGAGACGCGACCATGACGCAAGACAAGACCAAGTTGGCCGTGTACGGGGCCGACAAACCTGTCTGGCGGCCTGTCATCGCAATCGGCCTGTCGACCTTCGCCGTCGTCACGACAGAGATGCTGCCTATCGGACTGCTGACGCCCATGGCAGCCTCGTTCGGCAGTCCTGTCGGCGCGGCCGGCCTGGCCATTTCCCTGCCGGCGCTGCTGGCCGGCCTTTTCGCGCCTGTCGTGCTGGTGGTTTCGGGCGGCATGGACAGGCGTCGCATCCTGATCAGGCTGCTCATCCTGCTGGTGCTCGCCAACCTGGCTTGCGCCGTGGCGCCCTCGATCGGCTGGCTTCTCGCAGCGCGCATTCTGGTCGGCTTTTGCATGGGCGGCGTTTGGGCCATCGCTGGAGGCTCGGCTCCACGCCTCGTTCCGCAGCCGTCACAGGGCATGGCGACCGCCGTCATCTTCGGCGGCGTCGCCGCCGCCTCCGTCTTCGGGGTGCCAACGGGCGCCCTGATCTCGGACCTGGCTGACTGGCGGACCGCCTTTGGCGTCATGGCGGCGTTCAGCGGGCTGGTGCTTCTACTCAATCTCTGGGCTCTACCGCCCCTCCCGGTCCGGCATTCCGTGCGGCCGCGCCAGTTCGTTGAACTGCTGGGACGACCTTCGGTCCGGTTGGGCCTGGGCATCACCCTTCTACTCGTCGCCGGTCACTTCATGGCCTACACCTTCGTGCGGCCCTCTCTACAGATGCTCTCTGGCATCCCGACCCACTGGGTCGGGCTGCTGCTCTTCGCCTATGGCGCTGCCGGCGTGGCGGGCAACTTCATCGCGGGGGCCCTACCCGCACGACGGATCGGCGCAACCCTGATCCTCATTTCGGGCTCTCTGGCCTCAACCCTTTTCGCCTTCCACATCCTGGGAACGACAGCATCAGGAGGAACCCTAGTGCTCATCGTCTGGGGCCTTGCCTATGGGGGCGTTTCGGTGGCCCTTCAGACTTGGATGATGCGGGCCGCTCCTGACGCCATCGAGGTCGCTACCTCGCTCTTCGTCGCCGTCTTCAACCTCGCCATCGCGCTCGGGTCTCTGCTTGGAGGACAGGCGGTGGACCGGCTGGACCTTCAGACAAACATGCTGATGGCGGCCGTACTGACGACAACGGCGCTGGGCCTAGCGCTCGTCGCCCGGCGCTCCCTTGCTCGCAGTAGTCGCTGAAGCGCCTCCGCTCATCCACAAATCCGCACGGTACCTCCATGACGCATCAAAGTTTCCACCTTGGCGACATCCGGCTCCAGTCGGGCCACGACATTCCCGACGCCGTCCTAGCCTATCAGACCCATGGCGCGCTCAATTCGGCCCGGGACAACGCCATCATCTACCCGACATCCTTCGCCGCCACCCACAAAGACGCGGCCTGGCTCATCGGGCCCGGTCGCGCCCTAGACCCCGACCGGTATTTCATCATCATTCCGAACGCCCTGGGCGCAGGCCTGTCCAGTTCCCCGAGCAACCGTCCCGCCTCCATGGCCGGCGATAGCTTTCCTCCTGTCACCATTCGCGACAACGTCCTGCAGCAACATCGCCTGGTGACTGAGCGGTTCGGCATTGATCGGCTTCATATGGCGATCGGCTGGTCCCTGGGGGGATCACAAGCCTTTGAATGGGCGTCAGCCTTCCCCGATCAGGTCGAGAGACTATTCACCTTCCAGAGCGCGGCGCGCACGTCGCGACACTTTTCAATCTTCTTCGACAGCGTTCGCGCTGCGATCATGCAGGATTCGGAATTTCGGAACGGCCTTTACATCCGCCAGCCCGAGCGCGGGCTTCGAACGGCTGCCCGCATATATGCGGCGTGGGGCTTCTCTCAGGCATTCTTCAGACGGCGGCTGGACGAGACCGCGCTTGGATACGCCTCCATGGAGGACTTCTTGACGGACTTCTGGGAAGGCTGGTTCCTCAAACGCGACGCCAACAACCTGCTCGCGCAGATCTGGACAGGCCAACACGCCGACATTAGTGCGAACGAGATCTACCAGGGCGATCTTGATCGTGCGCTCGGCTCGATCCAGGCTGACGCCATTATCATGCCCGCATCGAGCGATCTTTACTTCCCGATCGCAGACGCCGCGGAGGAAGCAAAACGCATTCCCGGAGCTGAGCTTCGCGTCCTGGAAACGGACTGGGGCCACGTAGCGGGTGAAGGCCTCAATGAGGCTGATACGGCTGCACTTGAGCAATCCATCAGCGACCTGCTGAGGCGATGAGCTACGGCTTGATGTCCGCTTTCCACCCCTTCGAGACTTTGGGGCAGCCCGCTTTTCGGCAGCCTGCCCCATGCCGGCTCAAAGATCGATCTGCTCCGAAATCTCCAACGCGTCGTCCACCTCGATGCCGAGATATCTGACGGTGCTCTCGAGCTTTCCGTGGCCGAGGAGGAGCTGGCAGGCGCGTAGGTTTCCGGTCTTCTTGTAGATCAAGGCCACCTTGGTCCGTCGAAGGCTGTGGGTGCCATAGGCGCTTGGGTTCAGGTCAATCATCCTCACCCAGGCATCGACCAGTCGAGCGTACTGCCGTGTGCCTATGTGCTCTCCATCTCGGCTGCGGCTGGGGAAGAGCCAGTCGTCACGCCGTGGCCCTCTGCGCTCTAGCCAGTGAGCCAAAGCTTCTCTCGCGGCCTCCGTGATCTCGAACGGCACCGGCCGACCGGTCTTTTGCTGGACGATGGTCGATCGCTGGCGAATGACGCCGCCCTGAGCGATATCGCCGAGCCGGAGCTTCACCAGATCACAGCCCCGAAGTTTCGCGTCCAACGCGATGTTGAACATTGCCAAATCACGGATCAATCCTACGGACTTGAGATGCTGTCGGATCGCCCAGATGTGCTTTGGCTTGAGTGGGGCCTTGGCGCCTGTCATTCGACCAGCGTTCCAGGGCTTGCGAGGTAAACGAAACAGATCGGGCTGGCTCATGGACACCTCCCACGATCAACGCCCCCTCCTCAGGATACGCTCCAGAGAGCGCAGATGCGCCAGCAGCGGACATAGACTAGCTATCCGGCTCCAGACATTCAGCTTGGTCAATTTCGGCCCTTTGATTCAGTATTGGGTCGGTCGCACGAGCAAGGCTTCCCCTCGTAGGCCCCAACTTCTAGCGTCGGGTGATGGACCACCTCCAACTCGACTTCGGATGGCGATCGGCTCTGCTCGGCTTAATGGCCGTCCAGATCATCACCCTCGCCATCGCCCTCGTCACCGCCTCAACCCGACGGACGGCCAACCGCGTTTTGGCCAGCGCCCTCTTGGTCATTGCAGGACTTCTGATCCCGTACGCCATCGGGTTCGCGGGCGCATACGATCTCTGGCGCGGCCTGACCCTCGCGCCCTTCGCCATCCCCCTGGCTCTAGGCCCCATGCTTTACGCCTATGCCCATGCGCTACAGGCCGGTCGCCTGCCTCGCCGCATGGCCTGGCACGTGGCCCCGCCGCTCGTGCAGTTCCTCTATTTCGGGGCCTGCTTCCTCCTGCCGCTGGACATTAAATGGGCTTGGTACACAGGCGTTCACCGCGAGGTGGCGGCCCCGGTCCTCGACGTGCTCGCCATGGCCAGCCTCGGCGCCTACGCCTGCGCCATCGGCCGGGTGCTCACGGACTATCGCCGTCGGTTGGCCGACGCCCGCAGCGACGACGACCTGTTCTCCGCGCGCTGGCTTGGGCGAGTGCGGGCCGCCATCGTCCTCGGCCTCCTCGTCGAGGTCGGTTTCTGGCTTTGGTCCGCCGTGACCGGCGGCATCGACTATTTCCAACAGGCCGGCCTATATTTCGCGCTCGGCGCTCTTGGCCTTTATCTCGGGGTTTCGGGCTGGCGCCACGCCGGCCTCCCGGAGACGTTCGTCCCTGAAGATCCGCCTGCGGCTGACGATCCCGCGCGCATCGCGCCTGACTGGGGCGCCATCGCCGCCGACTTCGCGGCCCGCACCCACGCGGAAGGCTGGTGGCGCGAGCCGGCGCTGACCATGCCGCGTCTGGCCCGGTGTTTGGGCACCAACAGCGGGCGGCTGTCCCGAGCGATCAACCTCGGGCTCGGCGTCAACTTCTCCACCTTCGTCAATGGTCTCAGGGCCGAGGCCGTGGCTGAGGCGCTCGCGGCCCGCACGGACACAGATCTCCTCGACCTGGCGTTCGAGATGGGCTTCGCCTCCAAGGCCAGTTTCAACCGCGCCTTCCAGGCCCGCTATGGCCTGCCGCCCTCCCGGTACCGCCAACAGGTCTCAGATCCTGCTTTTGTAGCGCCCGACGACGATCTGAGGCGCGCAAAGGCGTGAGGCCGCACATCCTCGACACCATCGAGATCGAGGATGCCCCATGACGTCGCTGAACCGCCGCCGCCTTCTGCAAGTGTCTGCGGGCCTATCCCTCGCCTCCGCATGTCCGGCCTGGGCGCAGTCCCGGTCCGACGACTGGAGCGGCGATGTCGCCATCCTGCGCGAGGTCTGGGAGGCCATGCATCCGGGAATCTACCGCTACAGCACGCCTGCCGAGATCACGACGCGCCTCGACACGCTTGCCGAGACCTGGCGGGCGCCAGGGTCGTTTCGTGAGCGCTTCCTGGCCCTGACGCGGGTCACCGCCTCGATCCGCTGTGGTCACACCTATCCCAGCCCGTACAACGGTGACGACGCCATGGTCGCGGCCATGTACCCGGACCGGTCGCTCGTGCCGTTCCGCTTTCGCTGGATCGACGGTCGCATGGTGGTAACGCAGGATCATACGCCCGCCAGCGCCCTGCCGCGAGGGACGGTGGTCACCGCCATCGACGGCGTCGCCACCAAAGCCCTCCTGGCCCGCCTTGTCCCGCTCGCCCGCGCCGACGGCGGCAACGACGCCAAGCGGATCAATCTGATGGAGGTTCGCGGCGAAGACCGGTTCGAGACCTTCGACATCCATCTGCCGCTCATCCTGCCGCTGAAGGACGAGGCCGCCTTCACCCTCGCGGACGGACGGATCGTGCGCGCGCCGCTGCTCACGCTTGCGGAGCGGCAGTCCCGCCTCGCGCCGTCGGCCAGCCCGACCCGCGACGCCAATCCCTGGACGCTGGAAAGCCTGCCCAATGGCGTCCGCCGCTTGACCATGCCCAGCTGGGCCCTATTCAACTCGACCTTCGCCTGGGAGGCCTGGCTGGGCGAGACCATGGACGCCTTGAGCTCACAGCGGGCGCGGGGCCTGATCATCGATCTGCGCGGCAACGAGGGCGGTCTCGACTGCGGCAACCTCATCCTCAGCCGCTTGATCGACCGCGACCTGCCCCTGTCGCGCAACCAGCGCTGGACCCGCTACCGCAGCGCCCCTGCATCGGTTCGGCCCTATCTCCACACCTGGGACCGCAGCTTCCTCGACTGGGGTGATCAGGCCCAACCCTCCACCGAACGCCCCGGCTTCTACCGACTGACCCGCTACGACGATGATGCGGAGGGCACGGTCATCCGACCGGCCGGAACTCGCTTCACGGGACCGGTCGCGGTTCTCTGCGACGCCTCCAACAGCTCCGCCACCTTCGGCTTCGCGCAGGCTGTGCAACAGAGCGGCGCCGCCAAGCTGATCGGCCAGCCGACCGGCGGCAACCGGCGCGGCATCAACGGCGGCACCTTCTTCTTCCTCAAACTTCCGGCATCGGGCATCGAGATAGACCTGCCGCTGATCGCCAATTTCCCCGACACGCCCCAACCGGACGCCGCGATCCAGCCCCACGTCTTGGTTCAGACGACGGCCGACGACATCGCCTCGGGCCGGGATCCGCAGATGGCGGCGGCAACGTCCTTGGTCATGGAGAGATGATAGGAACTCGGCACGGTGAACTCACAAGGCTGTTGTGATCCACGGCGTCCCCAAGGACTCCAAGCGGTCAGTCTTGATCGGATATTGAAGTCGGAAACGCGCCATGAGCGGACATTGACGTCTAACCGGAAAGCAGACCTTCAGGTTTGTCGATGGCGAAGCGTATCCACCACAACCTGGAAAGCTGCGAGGTTCTGACGACGGCTGGGGTAGTAGAGGAAATAGCCGTCGAACATGGGGGACCAGTCGTCGAGAATGAGGTCCAGCTCGCCTGACGCGATGCGGGTTGCGACAATGTCTTCCGGCACATAAGCGATCCCCAGCCCGCAGACTGCGGCGTCGATCATGGCGTAGGAGTTGTTGAAGGTGACCTGGCCGTCGACGCGGACGCGCAGCGCCTGACCATCTTTCTCGAACTCCCAAGCATAGAGGCTGCCCGCCGACTCGTGACGCATGTTGATGCATGAATGGGCGACGAGGTCCTTGGGATGAACCGGCCTGCCGCGTTCGGCCAGGTAGCCGGGTGAGGCGACGGCAACGAGCCGCCAATCGGGGCCGATACGGACGGCGATCATGTCTTTCTCGACGCTCTCACCGAGGCGGACACCGGCATCGAACCGCTCCTCGACGATGTTTCGGAAAGTGCTGTCGAGGATCAGTTCAACCTTGATGTCGGGATAGGCGGCGAGCACCGGCTTCAGCTTGGGCCAGACCACGCTGTCCAGAGCATGATCGGACAGGGTCAACCGGATGGAGCCCGCCGGTCTGTCCCGCACGCTGGTCAGGCTTTCGATCTCCTGCTCGATCTCGGCCAGGCGTGGGGTGATGGTCTGTAGCAGACGCTCACCCGCCGACGTGGGCGCGACGCTGCGGGTCGTGCGGGTCAGCAACCGGATGCCGAGGCGCGTCTCAAGCTGCCGGATGGCATGGCTGAGGGTGGACTGCGCCACGCCGATCCGGGCGGCGGCTTTCGTGAAGCTGCGTTCCTCGGCGACGATTTGGAACCAGGTCAGCTGGTTCAGGTCTGGTCCGGCCATGGACGGCCTCCTCGATTAATCGTCTGCATCGATTAGTTCATGCCGATCTCCATGGCTAATCGCTTTGAACGCCAGAGCCTAGTTTGTCCCTCGACGAATGAGGGAGACGACCATGCTCGCGGCCACCACACCACCATCCGACGCTGCGACGCCGACCGCCGCCTGGAGCGCGGTGCTGTCGATGGCGCTTTGCGTGGCTTTGCTGATCGCTTCGGAGTTCATGCCGGTCAGCCTGCTGACGCCCATGGCCCAAGGCCTCGGCGCCTCGGTCGGGCAGACCGGTCAGGCCGTCTCGATCAGCGGCCTGTTCGCTGTCATCGCCAGTTTGGGGGTGAGCACGGTCGCGGGTCGGCTGAACCGCAAATGGGTTCTCGTCGGCCTGACGGGTCTGATGGGCGCTTCGCTGGTGCTAGTTGCCGCAGCGCCCAACTTCGAGGTCCTGTTGGCCGGGCGCGCCTTACTGGGTCTCTGCATCGGCGGGTTCTGGGCGTTGGCGACAGCCGTCATCATGCGGTTGGTTCCGACGGCGGACGTGCCCCGCGCCCTAGCCCTGATGTATGGCGGACAGGCCATAGCCGCCGCCTTCGCCGCGCCGATCGGCAGCTATTTTGGCGGCCTGTTTGGCTGGCGCGAGGTCTTCTGGGCGCTGACGCCTCTCGTGGCCGCCAATCTCGTCTGGCACCTCGTCGCCCTGCCGTCGCTGCCCGCCCGTGGACAGCGAGGCATCGGCAATATGCTTGACCTCATACGTCGCCGCTATTTCCTGGTCGGCCTGATCGCCTCGATGCTGTCTTGGGGATCGGCCTTCACGCTTTTCACCTATCTGCGGCCCTTCCTCGAACAGGTCACGGGCGTGGGCGTCACCGGCCTGTCGATTCTGCTGCTCGCGCTCGGTTGCGCCGGCTTCGTCGGCACGTGGGCCTCAGGCCGCTTCATCAAGGGTGACGTGTCCAGGCTTCTGCGCCTGCCGGCCCTGGTCATGGGCGCGGTGACCGCAGGCCTTCTGGTCGTCGGCGGCTGGCCGATCGCGGCGGGCGTTCTCCTGATCGTCTGGGGCGCGATGAACACCGCCATGTCGGTGATCTGGATGACCTGGATGTCGCAGAACGCAGAGGACGCGCCCGAAGCCGCCGGCGGGCTGATGGTCGCCGCCGTCCAGGCCTCGATCCTACTGGGCGCGGTCATCGGCGGCCTGCTGCTCGACCACTTCTCGATCAATGCCGTCCTGGTCGCCAGCGTCGCCTTGGCCGTCATCGCCGTCCTGATCGTCCGCGACGGCCGCGCCCTTCTGAAACCCCGCTGAACACAGCCCTCGGAGCCCGACGTGACCCACACTTCCCCCGATCTTCAGACCCGGACGTCTGCCGCGATGGACCGTCGCGGCCTGATGAAACTGACCGGCGCCGGCGTGACCGCCTTGGCCGCCGCATCGCTCCTCCCGATCTCCAATGCAAAGGCACAGACCATGACCAGCGACTGGGACAAGGTGTTCCCCCGAGACAATGCTGTCGATCACCAGAAGGTCAGCTTCACCAACCGCTACGGCATCACCCTGAGCGGCGATCTCTACCGGCCCAAGGGTCGCGACGGGCAACGCCTGGCGGCGCTCGCGGTCGGCGGTCCGTTCGGCGCGGTCAAGGAGCAGTCGTCAGGCCTCTACGCCCAGACGATGGCGGCGCGGGGTTTCGTCGCCCTGGCATTCGATCCGTCGTTCACCGGCGAGAGCGGCGGACAGCCCCGAAACGTCGCCTCGCCCGACATCAACACCGATGACTTTATGGCGGCGGTCGACTTCCTCGGCCTGCACCCCTCGGTCGATCAGGAACGGATCGGCGTCATCGGCATCTGCGGCTGGGGCGGCATGGCGTTGAACGCGGTCGCGACCGACAAACGCGTCAAGGCCGTCGCAACCAGCACCATGTATGACATGAGCCGGGTCATGTCGCGCGGCTACGACGACAGTGTGACCCTCGAACAGCGGGCGCAGTCGCTGGAGCAGATGAGCCGCCAGCGCTGGATCGATGCCCGCAACGGCGGCCCCGCCTACGGTGCTGCCGCCAACGAGCTGAAGGGCGGCGAACCGCAGTTCCTGGTCGACTATCACGCCTACTACATGACGCCGCGTGGCTATCACGCGCGCGCGGTCAACTCCGGCAACGCCTGGTCGGTCACGACCCCGCTGTCCTTCATGACCTTCCCGCTGATGACCTACATCGCGGAAATTTCGCCACGCCCGATCCTGCTGATCCACGGCGAGAACGCCCACTCGCGCTACTTCAGCGAGACGGCCTTCGCGGCGGCGGCCGAGCCGAAGGAACTGCTGATCATTCCGGGCGCCAGCCACGTCGATCTCTACGACCGCGTCGATCTGATCCCGTTCGATCGGCTGGCGCGCTTCTTCGAGGAGCACCTGTCGTGATCGGCTCGATTGTTTCAGCCACAGCCGCCCTGTTGGGCGGAGAGCTCCCCATACAGACGCAAGGAAACGCACCCGTCATGGAAATCACCCGCAAGGCCGACCAGGCCACCGTCGACGGTCCGGCCGAATGGTTCACCGGCCGCGTCGCCATCAGCGGCCAGTTCCAGCGCGAGGCGCCGTCGCGCGTCGGCGGTGCCATCGTCCACTTCGAGCCCGGAGCCCGCACCGCCTGGCACGTCCATCCGCTGGGCCAGACCCTGATCGTCACCGATGGCGTCGGCTGGACCCAGATCGAGGGTGGGCCGAAGCTGGAGTTCCACGCTGGCGACGTCCTGTGGTGCCCGCCTGAGCACAAGCACTGGCACGGGGCCACACCGCACGCGCCCATGACCCATATCGCCATTCAGGAAAGCCAGAACGGCTCCCCCGTCACCTGGATGGAGCAGGTCACGGACGAACAGTATCTCGCCGACAACTCGGTGACCGCAGCAGAGGCAGACCAATGACCGACAACATCGCCGGCAAGACCGTGATTATCACAGGCGCGTCCTCCGGCATGGGCGCAGCGGCAGCCCGCCACCTGGCCGCGAAGGGGGCCAACGTCGTCCTCGGCGCCCGCCGCACCGATCGCATCGAGGCTCTCGTGGCCGAGATCACCGACGCAGGCGGCAAGGCCATTGCCGTGGCGACAGACGTGACGAAGCGCGATGACCTGAAGCGTCTGGTCGATGCGGCGATCAAGGCCTACGGGCGGGTCGATGTGCTGATCAACAACGCCGGGGTCATGCCCCTGTCACCGCTGGAACGCGTCAAGGTCGATGAATGGGACCAGATGATCGACGTCAATCTGAAAGGCGTGCTCTATGGCGTCGCGGCCGCACTTCCCCGCATGATCGCCCAGAAGTCCGGCCACATCATCAACGTCTCGTCGGTCGCGGGCCACAAGCTGTTCGGCGGTTCGGCCGTCTATTCCGCGACCAAGTTCGCGGTGCGCGCCCTGTCCGAAGGCCTGCGTCAGGAGATGGCGCCCCACAACATCCGCACCACCATCATCTCCCCCGGCGCGGTCAAGACAGAACTCCTCGACCACATCAGCGAGACGGACGTCCAAAAAGCCAATCAGGACTACGTCGGCCAGATCGGCGTACCTGCCGAAACCCTGGCGCGCTTGGTGGCCTTCGCCATCAACGAACCCCAGGATGTCGGCATCAACGAGATCCTTTTCCGACCCACTGCCCAAGAACTCTGAGTCCCTTCAAAACCGCCTACCGGGTGATCGCCCAAGGCACCCGGTAGGCGGTTGTTGAAAGGTGCTGGCCAAGGTCGCAGAAGCGCCATAGACAGACATTGGCTACCAGCCGATTTCCGGACATCCCATGGACACTCGCAAGTAAGCTCCCGACCCATGCGGACATCTCGGGTCCTCGCCACAGTTCGGCATGATGGGGGTGCCGGTATGGTGACGAATGATAAAACGCAGATACCCCGCACTATCGGAAGAGCTAACCGGCAAGCGCTCAAATACATGCTAGGCTGGCACGACCTTCTCTTCGTCATAATGTGCCGGCTCGCCGTCGTTAGACGGCATTGTCGCCCCCTTGGCCACTTCCTGACGGGCGGCTTCGATTGCGTCAGCAATCGCAAAAAGCTCGTCTCTTTGAGGCGAGGGCAGCAGCTCCTCGAATGTTGCTTGGTTGACGAGCGCGATCAGCTTGTCGATGTCCTTTCCACCGTGGCCGGCGGGTAAGTAGGCTTCCAAGGTACCCTCTTTAAGAACGTAGATGTCGTCTGCGCGCTGGCTGTCGATGAACGCGTTGATCGATCCCCGCTCTTCAACCGAAAGATTTGGCTTTAGCTTCGTCCGAATGGATTTGATGCGTTCCCATTCTTCGGAAGATCCTACCCACTTACCTTCCTTGATCGTGGCATCGAACATCGACACGATTTTCTCGCCATCGATGCTGCTTGGATCGCCGATGGCTTCCTTCACCTTTTTGGCGTTCACACCCATCATAGACTTGATGTCGTCCGTTCCGATCTGCTGGATGTAGTCGAAATCCGCGACCAAAATGCTTCGCACCCCACACGCCTTCAGAAGCGACGTGTAGTGGCCGAACATCATTTTTCCATGCACCGCCACGACTTCAACCGTCGCGCCCCCGCCGCCAGCCTTCGCTTCTCGGCTGGCGAGTAGCGCCTCCATCACCATGCGGTCGCTCGGGCCTTCAACGAGCACGACGATGTCGGCGAAGAATATCCGCTCGTTGTTTTGGCTGTTGATGGCATCGAAGCGGTGCTTTGTGCCAGGCAAGCCTTTCGGTTCCAAGCGGACTACACGGCTGCGCTGCTTCTCGGCAAAAACACGTGACACGTATTGGATGGATGTGGGTGAAATGAATGTCGGCGAATGAGTCGCCATGATGAACTGGTTGCCGGTTTCGGCGCTGAGCTGTTCGAACAGGTTCAGCAGCGCCTTCTGCCACCGAGGATGCAGATGCAACTCTGGCTCGTCGATCACGATCAACGCATCACGGATATCCAGAGCATAGATCGCCAAGAGATACGTGAGCAGCTGCCGTTCTCCGGAAGAAGCATTGCCTATTCGGAACGCCGACCCCTGCTTCTCGAGCAGGATCGTATAGGTGTTGTTGTCAGCGTTGATGCACTCCACGCTCCACTCATAGCCAAGCGCCTTAAGTGCTTTCGTAAGTCGCTCCATGTTCGGTTCGGACTTGAGTTTGGAAAGAGCCCCCGCGCCATGAGTTTGCTCCAGGCGTCGATGCTGCTGTGCGATAGTAGCGATAGCGCGACTGGATATGCTGCCAGCAAATTTCGACGTCATGGCGTCTGATTGCTTCTTCATGTCCCACGTATTGACGTTCGCGAGAACAACTTCAGCGCTCACATCTTGCGCTGACCGATTCACCGGTAGGTATAGCAATGTTTCGCGAAGTTGCTCCTCGCCAAGTATGCGGCGGAGTGAGTTGTCGGACTCATAAGCTTGAAGGTATGCGAAGAATAATTTCTCAGCATCCGTAGTTGGTGCGGCACTTCCATCACTGATCGTCAGAGCGACCCGATCACCAACCTTCACGCTGCCAGTGTTCCACTCATCTGCACCGGCGCTGCGACTGCCGTTGACGTTTCGCTTTTCCGATTTGAGAAGTCGCTTTGAATCCGCCTTGATCTTAGAAATGTTCTCAATGTCGTGGGCGGTCGCCTCAAATTCTATTGTTATGATTTGAGAGGCGTCTTCCGACCCCGAATGACGATCGAGCTGAGTTGAGCTGAGCTGGTCATTATGCATGAAATCATAGTAATATTGGTCGTTGGGTTGCGGGTTATGCCGCGCATACACAGGAGGCATTAGATAGCGTTTGATCGAAATTATGATGGCATCAAGGAGGTTCGTCTTACCGCCACCGTTCGGGCCTACCAAGATTGCAATCTCACCATCGACTTGCAGGACTTGCTTCTCAAGAAAGCTGCGAACATTGGAAACTTGAACCGAACGGATCTTCATTGATTTTTCTTCTCTTGGTTGCGAGGCATTGAACTTCATCCAGAAAAACCCTGCAACGGATAAACTTGGGCGGAGCGCTAGGTGCGAACTGGCCATCCAACACACAAAGGAGAGCCTGATTTTACCGCTCGGAAAGATCGGCTCCACAAGCCGCCATTCGGACCGGCAAACTTCCCGATCGAGAAGAGCGGCCTCGAATCCCAAAACGCTCGCCACCGGATGGCGCGATCGGAATCCTGGCCAAACTACCCCGGCCAGGCACTGGCAGGAATTGGTCACGCCCACGTAGAGGGCCAGATGCCAGTCGACGAAAAGCAGACATGTTCAACATCCGCTTTGAGTCAGAAGCGGACGTTGTGCTGATCGGAAAAGTAGTGCGACTGGCTGTCGCGCATTTTTCGAACGAGGGTTCCGGAGTCGCGTCACTTATTCGAATATGTGCGAATCCGGGGCCTTACCGATTACGGATGTATCGGTCGCAGGGTTTGCGATCAGTGACACTAATCGGCTTTCCTGCGCCCGCTTCTGGATCGTCACCGGCGTCTTCGCGCGTGGAGGTTGCCGCGTCAGTCTGACGCCCTTCAGCCACAGCTTGAGCGCCTCGTAGTGGATGGCAGTGACCACCTTGAAGGTCATCAACGGGATCGCGGCTGTAGCCGCCGCGATATGACGGTCGTCGATGGTCCGGCGTTCAGCCTCCATTGACGCCGTGATTAGCACGCCGTCGTCATCAAGGCCGTCGATCGTCATGTCGAGCCGTTCAGCCGGTAAGTGGCCGCGGAACCTGTAATCCATTTCCATGCCCATGAAGGGCGAGACATACAGCGCCTTGGCGGCGCCCTGTCGGATCAGGCCGGACGCTTGATCTTCGGCCGGCACGGGAATGACGTAGGCGTGGCGGATGCCGAAGGTGCTGGTCACTTCGTACACCATTGCCACGAGTCGGCCGTCCGGCTGGTGGCAATAGTAGAGACTGATCGGGTTGAAGACGTAACCCAGCACGCGCGGCATGGTCAGCAAACGGATCGGGCCTCCGTCGAGGTCGATGCCTGCGCGGTTCATCCAGGCCTCGACCTGAGGCCGCAAGGCGCCGGAACCGTCGCCATAATCGCCGTCGTGGAAAGACAGCAGGTTGAAGCGATTGCGCGAGAACAGTCGCAGGCTTCTATCGAGATCGTCGATCTCGGCCAGATCCAGCAGCAGCCAGAAAACGCGATAGTTCAGCTGGTGCGTCTTGGGACGCAGGCGTCGGTGCATCACCCGGCCGCGATAGAGGGCCGAGGCCTGGGTCACGCGGCCTGCTCGAATACGGGTATCGGCAGCGGCGACAGATGGATGCGGCCGCTCTCGTTCAGGACCGACCAGGGCCGACGGACGTCGCCGAGCTGCTCTGCGACGGCCAGGCCGGATTGCAGCCCATCCTCGTGGAAGCCGGCGCCGAAGTGGGCGCCGCAGAACCAGACGCCCCCCTGCCCCTGCAAGCTCCACAACGCCTTTTGGGCCTGGATGGCGGCGGGATCGAAGACGGGATGTTCGTAGAGTTCGCTGCGCAACAGGGTGTCGGCGCGCGGCGGGCGCGGCGGGTTCAGCGTGACGAACAGGTCGTCGCCCGGCAGGCCCTGAAGCTTGTTCATCCAGTAGGTGACGCAAAGACCATCGTCCGCGCCGATATAGTTCCAGCTAGCCCAGGCGCGACGACGACGCGGCATCAGGCTGGCGTCCGTATGCAGGACCGTCAGGTTGCGGCTGTAACGGAAGGCGCCCAGCAGGGCTTTTTCCCGGGCCGTGGGTTCCGCCAGCATGGCCAGGGCCTGATCGGCGTGGGCGCCGATCACTACCTGGTCGAAGCGTTCTACGCCCCCCTGGCTGTCATGGACGAAGACGCCCTCCTCCGTGCGTCGCACCGATGTCACGCCGCGATCCAGGCGAACGTCGTCGATGGCGCGCGCCAGATGTTCGACATAGACCCGGCTGCCGCCCTCGACGGTGCGCCACATGGGGCGTCCCACCAGTTTCAGCAGGCCGTGATTGCCGCAGAAGCGGATGAAGGACTCGGCCGGATAGTCCATCAACGTGTGCGCCGGCGACGACCAGATGGCGGCGGCCATGGGCAGCAGATGGTCGTCGCGGAACGCCTCGCTGAAGCCTTCACGCTTGAGATAGTCACCCAGGGTCAGCGACGGATCGGACATGCCGGCCAGATCCTTGGGCGCATCACGATAGAAGCGCAGGATCTCGCTCAGCATCGACCAGAACCGTGGCCGCAGCGCATTGCGACGCTGGGCGAACAGACCCGGCGCGGCATATTCGAACCGGCCGTCGTCCAGCGAGACGGCGAACGACATGTCGGTGGCGCGGGTCGCGATGCCCAGATGTTCGAACAGGGCGATCAGATTGGGATAGGTCGCATCGTTGAAGCAGATGAATCCGGTATCGACGGCGATATCGCCTGACGGCACGCCCGCCGTCACGGTGTTGGAATGGCCGCCCAGCCGATCGGCCTTCTCGTAGATCGTCACCTGATGTCGCTGGGACAGAAGCCAGGCCGACGACAGGGCGGCCACGCCGGAGCCGATGACGGCGATCTTCAGGCGATCGGCAGACGGATTCGCGGGCGACAGGGACATAGGAACTCCGAATACACGCCCGCTGGCGCAAGCCCAGGCATGAACGGATTACGGGCCGCCGTCATGATCGGATCGCGATTGATCCAGACATTTCCGCTGAGCGTATTAGGGTCTATGCATGTCGAGTCACTGCCTTTCACGTCGAGCCCATGCCGGTCCCCCCGCATGAAGACACTCGACAATTCCTCCGACCCTTTTTTCCATGATCGGTTGATCGAGGCGATTGCACAACGTCGCGACCGAGACGCCTTTGCCGCCCTGTTCGCCTATTTCGCGCCGCGCCTGAAAGCTTGGCTGATCAAGTCCGGGGCGACGCCCGGCGCGGCCGAAGACTTCGCCCAAGACACCATGCTGACCGTTTGGCGCAAGGCCGATCTGTTCGACACGTCCAAGGCTCGCGCCGCGACCTGGATCTTCACCATCGCCCGAAATCGACGCCTGGACATGCTGCGTCGCGACGCGCGCCCTCTGCCGACGCCGGAGATAGAGCTGGCGGGCGAGGACGTGCGCCGCCCCGACGAACTTCTGTCGATGTCCCAGGACGCCGATCGGGTTCGAGACGCCCTATCCCGCCTCACCCCGGACCATGTCGAGGTCCTGCGCCTCGCCTTCTTCATGGACAGCTCCCATTCCGAAATCGCCAAACACCTCGACCTGCCGCTCGGCACCGTCAAATCCCGTATTCGTAACGCCATGACCAAACTCCGCCTGATCCTAGCCCCGTCCGAGGAAGCCGCGCGATGAACCCGCAACGCAATCCTTCGGAAGAACGGCTGCTGGCCTACGCCGCCGGCACGCTCAGCCCGCCCGAAGCCGTGGTGATGGCCGCGCATCTGGCGATGCGGCCGGCGAACGACGCCTGGGTCCTTGATCTGCAAGCCGTAGGCGGCGAATTCCTGGACGAGGCGGCGCCGTCCACCCTGTCGCAGGATGCGCTCGCCCTGGCGATGGCGCGGATCGAGACGGACGCTGGCCAGGTGAAGGCCCTGGCCCCGCTGAACGACATGCCCGAACTGCCCGAGCCGCTGCGGCGCTATGCGCTCAGCCCCTGGCGCTGGGTCGGCCCCGGCATGCGGGTGCGCGATGTCCATGCACCGCGCGATGGGAACTGTCGCGTGATCCTGCTGAAGATCGAATCCGGCCGAGAGACGCCCAAGCACACGCACGGCGGCGTCGAACTGACCTGCGTCATCTCCGGCGCCTATGCGACGGAGACCGAACGGTTCGACGTGGGCGACTTCGAAGAAGCCGATCCCGAAGTGCTGCACCAGCCGCGCGTCGTGTCGGACGAAGCCTGCCTTTGCGTCGTGGCGCTGGATGGCCAGATCCAGCTGGACGGCTGGGTGGGCAAGCTGATCCAGCCGTTCGTTCGCCTGTGACCAGCCTGGCGGCGCTGTGGGGTGTTGCAGCCCTGTTTCTCGTCATCGTGATGTCGGCGGCCTGGCTGGTGCAGAAGCGCACTGGCCAAGGCGGCTGGGCCGACGCCTTCTGGTCGCTGGGCCTGGGCGCGGCAGGCGTCGGCGTGGCGCTGTTTCCCATCGATGGCGCGGCGCCGTCTCTGCGGCAATATCTGGCGGCCCTGCTGATCGGTCTGTGGGGTCTTCGTTTGGGCTCGCACATCGCCATCCGCGCCGCCCATGAGGGCGAAGACGCCCGTTATGCCCGGCTGCGTCAGGATTGGGGCGACGGGTTTCAGGTCAAGATGTTCGGTTTCCTGATGCTTCAGGCGGGGGCCGCGGCCTTCCTGGCGCTCAGCGTCATGGCCGCCGCCCGCAATCCAACACCCGGACTGACACTGCAGGACGGGTTCGCGACGCTGGTTTTCGTAGGTGCGCTTCTGGGCGAGGCCATCTCGGATCGACAGTTGGCGGCTTTCAAGCGCAATCCTGCCAACAAGGGCGGGGTCTGCGATGTCGGGCTGTGGGCCTGGTCACGCCATCCGAACTATTTCTTCGAATGGCTGGGCTGGTGCGCCTGGCCCCTGTTCGCCGTCAACCTGAGCGGTGAATGGACGTGGGGTTGGCTGGCGCTGACGGGGCCGGTCTATATGTATTGGCTGCTGACGCAGGTGTCCGGCGTGCCCTTGCTGGAAGAGCATATGCGACGCTCGCGACCCAAGGCGTTCGAGGCCTATGCCGCCCGCACCAGCGCCTTCTTCCCTCGCCCGCCCCGTCACTGAATCGACGTCAGTCCTTGCGAGCGGTTCCAAGGTGAATGTCGCCGCGTCTGCGCGCGATTTCCATCTGCCTGTGGCGCTCGGCATAGCGCTCGCGTTGACCGTCATCGCGCGTCGCGTGGCAGCGCTCGCAGCAGACGCCCTCGACGTAGTGGAGCGAGGCCCGACCGACGTCATCCACGGGCAGGCGGCATCCCCTGCAAAGCGTATGTGGACCCTGGCTCAGCCCGTGGCCGACCGAAACCCGCTCGTCGAAGACGAAGCATTCGCCGCGCCATAAACTCTCATCCTCATCCACCGTCTCAAGATAGCGCAGGATGCCGCCTTCCAGGTGGTGGACGTTTTCGACGCCTTCCGCCTTAAGAAAAGCCGTCGATTTTTCGCAGCGGATGCCGCCGGTGCAATACATGGCCACGCGCTTTGCGCCGGTCTGCTCCAGCAAGGCGCGGCCCTCGGTGCGGAACCAGTCGGGAAAGTCGCGGAAGCTGTGGGTGTTGGGTTGGACCGCCCCCTCGAAAGCGCCGATTTCGCCCTCGTAGTCGTTGCGCGTATCAATGACCAAGGTCTGCGGATCGGCGATCAGCGCGTTCCAGTCCGTCGGCGAAACATAGACGCCCGCCTGTCGCGCCGGGTCCAAGTCCGGCTGGCCCATGGTGACGATCTCGCGTTTGACGCGCACCTTCATCCGATGGAACGGCAAGGCGTCTGTCCAGGCGTATTTGAGCTCCAGCGTCTCGAACCCCGGCATGGCGTGGATCGTCGACAGCACCGCCTCGACGGCCGCCTCCGACCCGGCGATCGTGCCGTTCAGCCCCTCGGGCGCGACCAGCAACGTCCCCCTCACCTCCCCGGTGTCGCAAACGACCTGAAGCGCGTCGCGCACGGCGGCGGGATCGGCAATGGGTGCGAAACGATAGAGCGCCGCGACACGGACGGCGTGATCGGGCGGGGTCTGAAAGTCGGTCATGGATCAGGCCCCTCGAAGGCGCCAGGGATGGCGCGCCCAGCAGGACTCGAACCTGCAACATCCCGCTTAGAAGGCGGGTGCTCTATCCGGTTGAGCTATGGGCGCTCTTGCAAGACGTCAGGCGTCAGTGCGTCCAGGACTGCTTGCGGTTGGTGGCGAAGTTGTCGGCATAGGCCTTGATGATCATCGGCGGATCGTTCGGCTCGGACAGGCGGAAGGCGATGCCGTGGCGCTCGGCGTATTCGATAGCCTCTTCCTTCGATTCGAATGTCAGGCGGACCTGACCGTTCATATCGCTGGAGCTGGTCCAGCCCATCAGCGGATCGATGGTGCGCGCCGAGGCCGGTTCGAATTCCAGACGCCAGTCGCGGCTCTTGGCCTTGCCCGACTGCATCGCGGTTTTGGCCGGGCGGTAGATGCGGGCGAGCATGGCGGAGATCCTCAGTGACGGCAGGGCTTTCAGCCCTGCCATAACGCGCGCCGGATATTGAATCCAGCGGCCTTCCGTTGGTCGGGGCGAGAGGATTCGAACCTCCGACCCTCTGGTCCCAAACCAGATGCGCTACCAGGCTGCGCTACACCCCGGACCGAACGGAGCGCTCTATTGGCACTTCACGACGCGATCCGCAATCAAGGCTTGAAATAAGGATGTAAAACTTTGTCACCGGGCTTGGCATTGATCTCTGCCGCCCGCCCGGCGCGCAGTTCCAGCACGCCGTTGGCGGCGCCGTTCGAGGCAATGGGCGCCTCCGAGAAGGGCGTGGCGTGCGACGCGATTGAGACGATTCGCCCCTGAGGGTCGATATAGAGGATGTCCAGCGAACTGGGCGTGTTGCGCATCCAGAAGCTCTGCTCGCGCGGCGCCTCGCCCGGCCATTGGAACAGCATGCCGCGGTCATCCTCCAGCGGCGGACGGAACATCAGGCCGCGCTGCCGCTCGGGCTCCTCATCGGCGATCTCGACCCAGAACGGATGCTCGCCGGACGTGGTGACGATCGCCAGTTTCTGTAGCGGCTCGCCATTGGGGCCGAGCGGCGCCTTGGCGGCGCAACCGGCGACAGCGAGCATCAGCAAGCCCGCCATCAGAAAACGTCTCGTCGCCTCGATCATACGCCTCTCCTGGGCGCCGGATCAGTCGCCCGTTCTGATGTCCGCGACCACCAGGCCTTTCGGGCCATTGGCGAATCGCACCCGCACCGCATCGCCTGGAATCAGATCTTCCAGGCCGCAGCGACGCAGGGTCTCGATATGGACGAAGATATCGCCAGGTTCGCGATCGCGCACGACGAATCCGTAGCCCTTGGTGCGATTGAACCATTTGACCAGAGCCGTCTCCAGCTCTTCGTCGGTGTCGATGGCCGAACGAGGCGCGGTCGCAACGGCGGGGCGACGCGCAACCTGGACCGCTTCGCCCTCCCCCAGATCGTGGATTTCGACCGTCTGCCAGCCCTTCGAGCGTTTGACACAGTCGCAGGTAATGGGCGCGCCCTCATCTGCGGCGTCGCGGCCAAGGTCGCGCAGGCTGCTGATGTGCAGCAGAACGTCTCGCATTTCCGTCAGGGCGGGATCGTCCGGGACGATGAAGCCATAGCCCTTCACCGCATCGAACCACTTCACGCGCCCAGTGACGCGAACGGTCTGCACCGTCTCCGTCTCGCTATATTCAGACACTTATAAGTACCCCCGCCCGCGCCTCCAGCGGACTCCACTTATGTTTAACACTGTTCCGCGAAAGTTTGAAAAGCGGAAAATGCACGCTTGGGGTGAAGGTTGCGTCTCTGGGGAATGACGATGCAGGCGCGCCACAATGAATGACGGCCGCTGTGCATCGTCTGAAATATAAGGTGTTTCCGTTGCCAAGGAGCCTTGTGGCTCGACCGGCGAACTGCCCGCGTGGCAGTCCCTAGGGGAGTCGAACCCCTCTTTTCAGGTTGAAAACCTGACGTCCTAACCGATAGACGAAGGGACCGCTGCGCGGGAGAGCCGGCGATATAGCCGCGCCCTCGGGACGGTGCAAGCGTGGATTTCGAGTTTTTTGGACGTCGTCAGATCATCCGGGGATCGGCGACATCCTCGATCTCGAACTGCACGCCCTTGCGGCCGTTCCAGTCGTCGGCCTTCAGGCGTCCGACGACGCTCAGCCCGCCCTGCCCCGACAGCAAGGCCTGGCCCGACAGCAGATCGGCGCAGCGCCAGGCGATGGCCTTCACCGACGTGCCATCCGCGCCGACCAGGCGACAACGCACATGACCGCCGTTCATCGCTACAGGCTCGCGCGCCTGAATGCCGGTCAGGGCAAAGCTTGGCTCGGGATTGGCGGGACCGAAGGGCGCCAACTGCTCGAACGATTCGAACAGGTCGCGCGTCGCCGCGCCGGGATCGATCAAAGCGTCGATCTCCAGCACGTCCTGCGCCACAGCCTCGACTCGTTCGGAGGCCAGCCGCTCGTTCAGAAAGGCCTTAAGTTCTGCGACTCGCGCGCTGTCCATCGTCAAACCGGCGGCCATGGCGTGCCCGCCCCCCGCCATCAGGATGCCGCTCTCCCAAGCCGCCTGGATCGCGCGGCCCAGGTTCATGCCGGGCTGGGATCGTCCCGAGCCCTTGCCCAGACCCGTCACCGGATCGACGCCGATGACGATGACCGGCTTGCGCCAGCGTTCGCGCAGGCGACCGGCGACGATGCCGACGACGCCGGGGTGCCAGTCCTCGCCCGCGACCACGACGACTGCGGTGTCGTCGGCATGGGCGCCGGTCGCCTCAACGCTGCGGACGGCGGCGTCCGTCACCGCCCGTTCGACATCGCGTCGAGACAGGTTCAGCGCGTCCAGTTCGATCGCCAGCGCCTCGGCTTCGGCTGGGTCATCGGTGGACAGCAGCCGCGCGCCCAAGTCCGAACGCCCGATGCGACCGCCGGCGTTGATACGGGGCCCTAGAATGAAGCCGGCGTGATTGCTCTTTGCCGGCCCCGGCTCCGCCCCTGCCGCCGCCAGCAGGGCGCGCAGCCCTGGATTTCGCCAGTCACTCATGACCTTCAGCCCTAGCCCCGTCAGAGCGCGGTTGAAGCCGGTCAGGCCCGTGACGTCGCAAATGGCCCCCAGCGCCGCCAAATCCAGCCATTGGCGAATATCTGGTTCCGGCCGGTCGGTGAACAGGCCCCGTCGCCGTCCCTCGCGGTTCAGGGCGGCCAAAAGCACGAACACCACCCCCGCCGCCGCCAGATTGCCCTGACCGGAGTTGCAACCCGGCCGATTCGGATTGACGACCGCCAGCGCCGTCGGCGGCTCACTGCGCATCAAATGGTGATCGATGACAACGACATTCAGGGCGATGGCCGCGGCATGGGCGAGCGCCTCGTTCGCCGCAGCCCCGCAGTCCACGGTGATGACCAAGTCCGCACCCGAGGCCTTTAGCGTGTCGAAGGCCTTGGCGCTGGGGCCATAGCCTTCGGTCAGTCGGTCGGGCACGTAGATCGACAGCTCATGGCCCATCGCCCGGAACCAGCGCACCAGAAGCGCCGCGCTCGACGCCCCGTCCACGTCATAGTCGGCGAAGACGTGGATGTTGGCCTTGGCCTGCAGAGCGTTCAGGATCGCATCGGCCGCCGCATCCATGTCCATGAAGCTGGACGGATCGGGAAACAGGGCGCGCAGGGTCGGGGTCAGGAAATCGGCCCCCTGATCCGCCGATACGCCGCGCGACGCCAGCGCGCGGGCCAGGAGCTCGTCCAGCCCGAGGCCCTGCATGTGGGCGCGGGTCGTCGCCGCATCCGCAGGTCGCTGACGCCAGGCGCGCCCTGAGAGAGACCGGGTCACGCCCAGGAATGCGTTCAGTGTCTTTGCGCCGCCGTCATCCGCCATCAGCGCATCATCGCGGGATTCTGCATCCCCGGCGACCGGTCATTGCGTCGGGCGGCGGTCGAGCGGCGGCGGCGCCTTGGCGCGGTCGCGCAGGCTTTGGGCGAAGGCTTCGATGTCCGCCTGGGTGCGGGCGGCGTCGGGCGAGACCGGCACGGATCGGACCGCCGCCGCCGTCTCGGCGGCGAGGCCCTCAGGATCGGTCAGGGTCCAGTCGATCCGCGCGATCTCGCTGTTCAGCGTCGTGCTGTCGTTTTGCAGACGCTGAGTATTGGCCGCGACCTGGGCGACGGGCGGCAGGTCGGTGGGCGCGGCCGGGAAATCCTCCCAGCGGGGATAGTGGCGATTGGCGTCGACCAGTTCCTGAACACGCGGCGCCAGCGGCGAGACGGGCTCGGTCTTGGACGCAGAACCGCCGATGCAGCCGGCCAACGGCGCTGCGATCGCGACTGCGGCGATCAGGATCATCTTTTTCGAGAGCGACGCGTTCATTTCCTGGCTGGTCTTATGCCATCATCGCCACGCGCGGAAGGGCGGATGAACCGGCCTCTGTTGCAGGAAGCGCGAAGGACGATCATGGCCAAGCTCCCAAAGACGCCGACAGACGCCGCCGAACGCCCGGCGCGCAAGGCCGGACGCCCCACTTCCGCCAAGCCCCGCCCGCCGCGCCCGTCCAAGCCGAAATCGGCCGAAGCGCAGGATGTGCCGCCTGAAACCGTCGCCGAGGGCGCGCCTGAACCGGCATTCCCCGGCGCCGCACAGGCCGAACTGATCGAAACCTTGTCGATGAATCTGGCCAAGGCGGCCATGATGGCCCAGAGCGCGATTGCAGAAGCCGCCCTGACACAGGCGGACCGCCCCGCCGCCCTGTCGGCCGATCCGTTCAACGTCGCGCCTGCCATGACGTCGGTGATGACCAGCCTGGCGGCCCAGCCCGACAAGATGATGCAGGCGCAGGCCGACTTGTTCGGCCGCTATATGCAGCTCTGGTCCTCGACCGCCCGACAGGCGGCGGGCGAGGCGCCCGATCCGGCCCCCGTCGACAAGCGGTTCAAGGACCCGGCTTGGTCCGAAAATCCCATGTTCGACATGATGCGGCGGTCCTATCTGCTGACGTCGGACTGGATGAACGGCCTGATCGCGGGGGTGGAGGATGTCGATCCGACGCTGAAACGCCGCGCCCAGTTCTTCACCCGCCTGCTGACCGACGCCTTCTCGCCGTCAAACTTCCTGGCGTCGAACCCCGTCGCGCTGAAGGCCCTGGCGGAAACCAGCGGCGAATCACTGGTTAAGGGGATGCAGAACTTCGCCGCCGATCTGGAACGCGGCGGCGGGTCGCTTCGCATTAGCCAGGCCGACTACGGCAAGTTCGTCGTCGGCGAGAACGTCGCCACCGCGCCGGGCCAGGTCGTCTGGCGCGACGAGCTGTTCGAACTGATCCAGTATGCAGCGACGACCGAGACCCAGCACGAGATCCCGCTGCTGATCTTCCCGCCGTGGATCAACAAATTCTACATCATGGACCTCCAGCCGGCGAACTCGCTGATCCGCTGGCTATCGGCCCAGGGCTTTACTGTATTCGTCTGTTCCTGGGTCAACCCGGCCAAGGACAAGGCCGGTTTCGGCTTCGACCAGTATCTGGAAAAAGGCATCTATCACGCCGTCGAAAAGACGCTGGAACAGGCTGGCACGAAGCAGCTGAACGCCGTCGGCTATTGCATCGGCGGAACCCTGCTGGGGGCCGGTCTGGCGCATATGGCGGCCAAGAACGACAATCGGATCGCCGCCGCGACCTTCTTCGCCGCCCAACACGACTTTGCAGAGGCGGGCGACCTGCTGCTGTTCACAGACGAGCACTGGATCGCCGAGATCGAGCGTCAGATGGATGCGGCCGGCGGCGTCCTGCCCGGCGCAGCCATGGCCGAAACCTTCAACGCCTTGCGCTCAAACGACCTGATCTGGTCCTTCTTCATCAGCAACTATCTACTGGGCAAGGATCCACCGGCCTTCGACCTGCTGTTCTGGAACGCCGACCAGACACGGATGCCCAAGACGCTGCATCTGGACTATCTGCGCCAGATGTACGGGGCCAACGCCCTGGCCCAGGGCGGCTTCCAGATCGGCGGGCTGACGGCGGACCTGTCGAAGGTGTCGATACCGCTTTATTTCCAGGCCAGCCGCGACGATCACATCGCGCCGATGAATTCGGTCTATCGCTCGGCCAAGCTGTTCGGCGGCGAGGACGTCACCTTCACCCTGGCGGGGTCGGGCCACATCGCCGGCGTGATCAACGCTCCGGCGGCGAAGAAATACCAGCACTGGATCAATGCGGCCCTGCCCGCGACCCTGGCCGAATGGCAGGCCGACGCGGTAGAGCATCCCGGCAGCTGGTGGGACCATTGGGCGGCATGGCTGGGCGACCGCGCCGGGCCTCAGATCCCCGCCCGTGATCCTGAAAAGGGGCCGCTCAAGCCCCTCGAGCCGGCCCCCGGCAGCTATGTGAAAGTGAAGTCTTGAACCGTATCGAACCCAACGCCCTGCTCGCGATCAGCACGGGGGTAGCGCTGATCCTGTTGATCATGACGGCCAGCGTCTTCGGGGAGCCGGGCAATACGGTGAAATACGTCATCTCGGCCGTCATCTGCGCAGCCGCCTTCGTGCTGCTGAACGGACGCATGGCCCGGATGATGAAGCGCCCGACGGTTCAGCCGATGATCCATCCGAACGCGCCAGGCACGGCGGTCTGGGCCGGCCTGTTCCCTCTGATCGTCATCGCCATGGCCTGCGCGCCGGTTTTCTTCGCAGGTCATGACTACGGACTGCTGGTCATCATCGCCGCGGTCATCTTCGGCCTAACCGTAGATTCCGCCGTCAGGGCGCGCCGGAACTAGGCCGCGACGAACTTCAGCGCCACGCCGTTGTTGCAGTAGCGCAGGCCGGTCGGACGCGGGCCGTCGTCGAACACATGGCCCTGGTGCGCTAGGCAGCGGGCGCAGTGATATTCCGTGCGTGGGATGCCGATGGCCAGATCGCCCTTTCGGCCGATATTGGCGGCGATCACGTCATAGAAGCTGGGCCAGCCTGTGTGGGAATCGAACTTCCACTGCGACCGGAACAGCGGCAGGTCGCAGCCCTTGCAGATGAAGCTTCCGCGCCCGTGCTGGTCGTTCAACGGACTCGAATAGGGCCGCTCCGTCCCCTCGTGCCGCATGACGCGCCACGAGGCGTCGCCGAGCCGCCGTCGCCAGTCGGCATCCGACACGCGGCGATAGGGCGAGGTTGCATATTGCCCCTCCCCCGCCTCGGAGGTTTCGGGAGAACAGGCGGACAGGGCGAGCGCGCCGGCGCTCATCAGAAGGCCCCGGCGATGCACGATCAGGGACTGGGTCATGCCCTTCATACGAAGGGCATGGCGAAATGGTTTCAGCCGTTCAGATCAGGCCGGTCGTCTCGTCCAGTTCCAGCATGATGTTCAGGTTCTGCACCGCCGCGCCTGACGCGCCCTTGCCCAGGTTGTCGAGCAGAGCCACCAAGCGCGCCTGCTCGCCATTGCGGTCGCCGAAAACGTGCAGACGCAGGCGGTTGGTGCCGTTCAGACCCTCGGGCTCCAGTCCCGACACGGCCTCGGTTTCTTCCAGATCCGCGACCTCGACGAAGCGTTGTCCTTCATAGGCCTCGACTAGTGCGCCATGCAGTCGTTCGACGGATGGCGTTTCCGGCAAGGCGGCCAGATGCAACGGAACCTCGACCAACATGCCCTGACGATAGTTTCCAACCGCCGGAGCGAACAGCACGTCGCGTGTCAGCCCCGTGTGTTTCGTCATCTCCGGCACATGTTTGTGCTTCAACGATAGGCCATAGGCGCGATAGGCGGTCGCCGCCTCAGGCGCCTCGAACTCGGCGATCATCGCCTTGCCGCCTCCGGAATAACCCGACACCGCATTGACCGTGACCGGATAGGTCGCCGGAACCAACCCTGCCTTCACCAGCGGCCGCATCAGCCCGATGAAGCCGGTGGGATAGCAGCCGGGGTTCGAAACGAACGACGACCGCGCGATCAGATCACGCTGACCTGCGTCCATCTCGGGGAAGCCATAGGCCCAGCCTGGCGCGACCCGATAGGCGGTCGAGGCGTCGATCACCTTGACCGATGGGTTCTCGATCATGGCCACGGCCTCGCGCGCCGCATCGTCGGGCAGGCACAGGATCACGGCGTCGGCGTCGTTCAGTGCCGCGCGCCGCGCATCCACATCGCGACGACGATCGCCCAGCAGGACCAGTTGAAGATCAGAGCGCGCCTCCAGCCGCTCGCGGATTTCAAGCCCCGTGGTGCCGGCCTCGCCGTCGATGAAGATGGTGTGGGTCATAGGCTGCTCCTGACCGTCCTCCCTTGCGGGAGAAGATAGACAAGAAAAAGGGCGCTCCGGGTCTCCCCGAAGCGCCCCAAATCCAAACCGCGTGAACGCGATTAGCGCTTCGAGAACTGGAAGCTCCGGCGAGCCTTGGCGCGGCCGTACTTCTTGCGCTCGACGACGCGGCTGTCGCGGGTCAGGAAGCCATGCGGCTTCAAGACCTTGCGCAGTTCCGGTTCGAAGTGCGTCAGGGCGTGCGACAGGCCGTGGCGGATGGCTCCGGCTTGACCCGAGAGGCCCGAACCTTCGACGGTGCAGATCACGTCATATTGGGTGGCGCGGTCCGAAACGGTCAGCGGCTGGGCGATCATCATGCGCAGCACGGGACGAGCGAAATACTGCTCCTGGTCCTTGCCGTTGACGGTGATCTTGCCGGTGCCCGGCTTGACCCAAACGCGCGCGATGGCGTTCTTGCGCTTGCCGGTCGAATAGGCGCGGCCTTGGGCGTCCAGCTTCTGGACATAGACGGGGGCGTCGTTCTCGACCGAAGAGCTCAGGCCCTTCAGGGCGTCGAAGCCGGTGGCGGCGGTGTCTTGCGTCGCGTCAGTCATGCTCAGGCGCTCCGGGTGTTCTTGGGCGACGCCGACGCGAAGTCGATCGTTTCCGGTTGCTGGGCTTCGTGTTCGTGTGCGCCGCCGGCGAACAGGCGCAGGTGCGTCATCTGCTTGCGGGCCAGGGGGCTTTCCTTCGGCAGCATGCGCTCAACGGCCTTCTCAAGCACGCGCTCGGGGAAGCGACCGCCCAGAACCTTCTCGGGGGTCGTCGACTTGACGCCGCCCGGGTGGCCGGTATGGCGATAGTAGACCTTATCGGTCGACTTCTTGCCGGTGAACACGACCTTGTCGACGTTGGTGACGACGACGTAGTCGCCGCAATCAACGTGCGGGGTGTAGTCGCCACGGTGCTTGCCGCGCAGACGGTTGGCGATGAAGGTCGCGAGACGGCCCACCACGACGCCTTCGGCGTCGATGTGGATCCACTTCTTCTCGACCTCGGCCGGCTTCAACGAAGCCGTAGTGCTCTTCAGCATTGAGAGGGTTCCTGGAGACGAAAATCGGGTCCGGCCCCTGAAGGAACCGAATGAAGGCGCGCTGATACAGGAGACGATTGGTCGCGTCAACGCGTTCGAATACGTCATAATCAACACAAGATACTGATTTCATTCATTATTATAAATACGGTATTAAAATACCCGATGCATTTTGGCTTTCGGCGTTACGAAATAACGCCTTTCGTCATCAAACCATGACCTTTCCGGGCCATCCGAGGGCCGATCTTCTGTCGGAGCCCTCTCATGATCCTTCACCGTCGGGGCCTGATCGGCTCCAGCGCCGCGCTCGCCTTCTCGGGCCTGGCCCACAGCGTCCAGGCCGCCGCCGAGGAAACCTACGTCAACGAGGTCGAGGGCTACGGTCCGCTTAAGCGCGATCCCAACGGCATGCTCGACCTGCCCGAGGGATTCTCCTACCGCATCGTGTCCCAAGGCGGCGAGACCATGGCCGACGGCCTGCTGGTCCCCGGCCAGTTCGACGGCATGGGCTGTTTCGCCCTTGATGGAAGCCGGGTCGTCCTGGTCCGCAATCACGAGCTCAAGGGTTCGTCGGCGGCGCACCGCAACTGGGGTCCCGGCGGTTACAACCAGCAGCGAGTCGGTCTGCTGGATGCGGGTCGCGCCTATGACACCTACAAGGACGGCCGCCCCCTGCCGGGCGGCACGACCACGGTCGTCTATGACATGGCGACCGGCAAGACCGAACGCCAGCACCTCAGCCTGGCGGGCACCAGCACCAACTGCTGCGGCGGCCAGACACCCTGGGGCTCGTGGCTGACCTGCGAGGAGACGGAGGAAACGCCCGCCGACGCCGACGTGACCAAGGAACACGGCTATGTCTTCGAGGTGCCGGCGCGCGCCGAGGGCCTGGTCGATCCTGTCCCGTTGAAGGCCATGGGCCGGTTCGACCACGAGGCGGTCTGCGTCGACCCCCGCACCGGCATCGTCTATCTGACCGAGGACCGGGCCGACGGCCTGTTCTACCGCTTCATTCCCGACACGCCCGGCGAACTGATCAAGGGCGGCCGGCTTCAGGCCATGGTGCTGCGCGATCATCAGGGCGTCGACACCTCCAACCATGACGACCGCGTCTGGTCGGTCGGCGACTGGCTGAACGTCGACTGGATCGACATGGCCGACGTCGAAAGCCCCAAAGGCGACCTGCGCCAGCGCGGCCATGCCGACGGCGCCGCGCTGGTCGCGCGGGGCGAAGGCATCTGGTGGGGCGATGGCGAAATGTATCTGACCGCCACTTCGGGCGGGCCGATCCAGCGCGGCCAGATCCTGCGTTACGTCCCGTCGCCCGACGAAGGCCGCCCCGGCGAGGCGCATCGCCCCGGCCGCCTCCAGCTGTTCGTCGAAAGCACGAACGAGAAGACGATGAACATGGGCGACAACATCACCATCGCGCCCTGGGGCCATCTGATCGTTTGCGAGGACAACTATTCCAGCGCGATCCGCAATCACCTGAAGGGCGTCACGCCTAACGGCAGGATCTACACATTGGGCCGCAACGTGTTTCAGGGGAACTCCGAGTTCGCGGGCGCGGTCTTCTCGCCCGACGGCGGGACATTGTTCGTCAACATCCAGTATCCCGGCGTGACCTTCGCGATCACCGGCCCATGGAACGCGGTCCGGACATGAAGATGCGAGGCTGAGCCCGCAACACCAGCCACAGGTTCGCTGTCGCCACGGCCAGAACGACGGCGGCCCCGCCCTGGTGCAGCACACCCAGCCAGACCGGCACGGCGTGCATCAGGGTGACGATGCCCAGAAGGGCTTGGAACCAGACCACACCCGCCAGGGTGAAGGCGGCCAGGCCCATCCCCTCGGCCACGCGCCAACGCCAGGCCTGGAAGGCATAGATGCTGACGGCGATCAGCAGCCCATAGGCCACAAGCCGGTGATTGAACTGCGTCAGGGCCTGATCGTGCAGGAAGGCGCCTGCGCCCAGGCTCCAATCGGCCGGCGGCAGCACCGCCCCGTTCATCAGCGGCCAGTCGGTATAAACCAGCCCCGCATGACCGCCCGCGACCAAGGCCCCTAGCAGGCACTGGACAAAGACCGCGCCCAGCAGGAAGCCGGCGCCCCGCGCCCAGCCCGCGGGCGGACGCCCGTGGTCCTCGCCGTTCCACGCCTCCAGCCCGGTCCAGATCAGGGCGGCGAACAGCATGAAGGCCAGGCCCAAATGCGTCGCCAGCCGCTCTGGCGCGACGCTGACCCGCTCGGACAAGCCGCTGGACACCATCCACCAGCCGATCAGCCCCTGTAGCCCGCCCAGCGCCAGCAGCACGACGCAGCGCCAGATCAGCCGATCGGGCATGGCCCACTGACGGAACAGCGACCGCGGCGGCGCCACGCGGCAAAGCAGGAAGAAGACCAGCGGCAGGGCGAACACCATGCCGACCAGGCGGCCGATCAACCGGTGCAGCCATTCCCACCAGAAGATACCCTGAAACTCGCCCAGGCTCATGCCGGCATTGATCTGGGCGTACTGGGGAATCTGTTTGTATTTCTCGAACGCCTCGGCCCACTGGGCGGCGTTCAGCGGCGGGATGGCGCCCATGATGGGCTTCCATTCGGTTATCGACAGACCCGATCCGGTCAGGCGGGTGATGCCTCCGATGACGACCATCAGGAAGACGATGGCCGCCGTAGCGAACAGCCATACGGCGACGACGCGATTGCGATCTGGATTTCCGAAACGGTTCATTCGACGCCTGACGCTGACCCGGATATGCTGTCGCGCTCGACCATGACCAAATCGCGACCGGTGCGGTATGCCCCCCTGGAGCGACAAGATCGAGTCGGATTGAGTTAACGGCGCTGACGCCGCAGGAGATCAGGGTTGCAATACGCCGATATCGCCGCCGCCGTCGCAGGCGGCTTGCTTCTGGCCTGGATCGCCGACCTTCTAACGGGCCGTCGCGGCTTCGGCGGCACCAGCCTGGTGTCCGGCGTTGGCCTGGCCTGCGGCTGGTTCCTGGCCGTCCGTGTATTCGCCATCAGCACGATGGACAGCTGGGTCTGGGTGCCTTGGTCGCTGATCGGCTCCGCCTTCTGCCTGGTCGCCTTCTTCCTGTTTCGGAACAAGCGCTGATGCACCCGCGTCTGCGTCGCTTCGTCGCCGCGATCGGCGTCCTGGTCTTTCTGGTCTTCTGGGTCTGGGGCCTGATTGCGCTTCGGGGAATGCTGCCGCCGTCGCAATGGATCGACTTCCTGTTCTTCGGCATCGGCGGCACCGCCTGGGGCCTGCCGCTCATTCCGCTGCTGAAGTGGGCCGAGCGGGGATGAGGCCAACCTAGGCCCACATACGGCGATGGGGCCGCCCACAAGGACGACCCCACCATCATCATTCTTTTGCAAGAATGGTCGGAGCGACAGGATTCGAACCTGCGACCCCTTGACCCCCAGTCAAGTGCGCTACCAGGCTGCGCCACGCTCCGAAGGCGCTCCCTATAGACGGGGGGATCGTCGTCCGCAAACGCTAAAACGACTTTTCCACCTACCTTGAAAGAACGGCGTCCAGACGGGCCTTCGCCTGCTCCAGATCGGCGAGAACCTGCTGCAAATTCGAGGTTTCGAGGCGAACATCGTTGGACGAAGCAGAGCTAATCTCCACATCGCCGTCCTCGATCAGGGCGGCGGCTTCGGCCCCGATCAGCTTTTTCAGCCCCTGTTCCTTGTGCAGGCGTTGGACGCCGCGAATCGTCAGGCCGTCATCGTGCAGCAGCCGCTTGACCGCCTTGAGGACGGCGATGTCCTGAGGGCGATAGAAGCGTCGCCCGCCCGCTCGCTTGACCGGCGTCACGAAGACGAACTTCGTCTCCCAGAAGCGCAGCACATGCTGGGGCGCGCCGACCTCTTCGGCCGCTTCGGAAATGGTGCGAAAGGCGTCGGCGCTCTTGGCCACGCGCGTCAGTCCTCGACGACGGCGTCGTGAACCCGGCTCTTCATGATTTGCGAGGCGCGGAAGCTGATGACCCGGCGCGGATTGATCGCCGCCGGTTCGCCGGTCTTGGGATTGCGGCCCATGCGGGCGCGTTTCTCGCGGACCTGGAAAACACCAAAGCCGGATAGTTTCACCGTCTCGCCGCGTTCCAGCGATTCGACGATCAGTTCGAGGGTGCGCTCCACCAGGCTGGAGCACTCCTGACGCGACAGGCCGACCTCATTGTGTACGGCTTCGCACAGGTCAGCGCGCGTCACGGTCTGTTGGCCTGCCATCATATCCCCGCTCATGCGATCCGCTCGCATTCATAGGGCCGCAAAGGCCCCGAAAAATCAATGCCTATGGCCGATTTAAAGTCGCTGCCTCAAAGCCTCAGGGCGCAGGCGCCCCAGGTCAACCCGCCGCCCATGGCTTCCAGCAGGACCATGTCGCCCTTCTTGATCCGACCGTCCTGGATCGCGGCGTCCAGCGCCAGAGGGATGGAGGCGGCCGAGGTGTTGGCATGGGTCGCGACGGTAGAGATCACCTTGTTCTCGTCCAGACCCAGCCGGTCGCCAACGCCCTTGATAATGCGCTGATTGGCCTGGTGCGGCACGAACCAATCGACGTCCGCGATCTCGATCTTCGCAGCGGCGCAGGCGGCGGTGATGCCCTCGGCGATGTTCACCACGGCGTGGCGGAACACCTGATTGCCCGCCATCCGCAGATGACCGACGGTCCCGGTGGTCGCCGGGCCGCCGTCGACATAAAGCAGATCGGTCTTGGAGCCGTCGGCGCGCAAGGCGAATCCCAGCATGCCTTGGTCGTCGGACGTCCCCTGCCCTTCGCGCGGTTCCAGAACCACGGCGCCGGCGCCATCGCCGAACAGGACGCAGGTGGTCCGGTCGGTCCAGTCCATCAGCTTCGTCATTTCCTCGGCCCCGATCACCAGGGCGCATTTCGACAGGCCGCGCGCCACGAAACCGTCGGCGACGCTCAGGGCATATACGAAGCCCGAACACACAGCCTGGACATCGAAGGCGATGCCGACGCCCGCGCCCAACTTGGCCTGAACGATCGAGGCGACGGCCGGAAAGGTCATGTCGGGCGTGGTGGTTGCGACGATGATCAGATCGACATCCGTCGCCGTCTTGCCCGCATCGGCCAGCGCCTTCTTTGCGGCTTCGACCGCCAGGTCGCTAGTCGGCTGGTCGTCGCGCGCCTTGTGGCGTTGCTTGATGCCGGTGCGCTCCTGGATCCATTCGTCCGACGTGTCGACGAATTTAGCCAGATCGGCGTTGGTGACGATCTGCTCCGGCAGATAGGAGCCGACGCCGGTCACGGCGCTGCGGGTGACGCTCACTGAAGGGGTTCTCCCACGGATACGGCAGGCTTGGCGGTATGATCGAACACCGCGTCCAGCTTGCCCAGGTTGTCCCCCACCTTGCTCATATAGTCACTGCGCGCCAGATCGACAGCGATGCGGATCGCATTGCCGAAGCCCTTGGCGTCTGCGCCGCCATGGCTCTTTACGACGATGCCATTCAGGCCCAGAAGAGGCCCGCCGTTGATGGTGCTGGGGTCGATCTTCTGACGCATCTTCTTCAGCGCCGGCATGGCGATCACGGCGCCCAGCTTGGATTGCAGGTTCGAGGTCAGGGCCTCTTTCAGCAGCGCCGAGATATAACGCGCCGTGCCTTCGGCGGTCTTCAGCGCGATATTGCCGGTGAAGCCATCGGTGACGACCACGTCCACCGTCCCCTTGGCGATGTCGTCGCCCTCGACGAAGCCGTGATAGTTCAGGTCGAACGGCCCGTCGCGCAGGATGGCGTGCGCCTCCTTGACCTGTTCGTTGCCCTTCATGTCCTCCGAACCGACGTTCAGCAGGCCGATGGTGGGGCGGGCGATACCGCGAACCGCGGACTGGAAGGCTTCGCCCATGATGGCGAATTCTATCAGTTGTTCGGCGTCGCTGCCGATATTAGCGCCGACATCCAGCACCGCCGTGTGCCCCTTGAAGGTCGGCCAACTGGCGACGATGGCCGGCCGCTCCAGCCCCGGCGCAGACATGCGCAGAATCAGTTTCGAGATCGCCATCAGGGCACCGGTGTTGCCGGCCGAGACGACGCCGCCTGCCTGTCCCGTCTTCACCGCCTCGATGGCGTTCCACAGGCTGGAGCCCTTGCCGCGCCGCATGGCCTGGGCCGGCTTCTCGTCCATGGCCACGACCTTGTCGGTGTGACGGATTTCGCAGATGTCCGCCGCCAGGCCGCAGCGCGCCAGTTCAGGGGCGATCTTGGCCTCGTCGCCGTGCAGCAGGAATCGAACGCCCTCGCCGTCATGGGCGCGGATGTAGCTGCGGATGCCGGGAACGACGACGGATGGCCCGTGATCGCCGCCCATGGCGTCAAGCGAGATCGTAACTGGGGCTGGCAAATGGACCTCGTTTGGCCGCGTCGTCTTGTCGCGCGACGCTTGGCAGTATGCGCTGAACGATAGCGCCGAAGCCGGGGGATGCAACCACCCGGCCCCTGCGTCAACCTCAGCCTTTATCGTCCTGGGATTTAAGCGCCTTCAAGGCGGCGAAGGGCGAAATCTCTCCCGGCTCCTCCGGTTGCACGAACTCCGCGCCCGGCTTGCGCGGGAATGGATCAAGGGACAGCAGCAGTTGTTCGACGGCGTACTGACCCAGGTCGATCTTGCCGTCCTCGATCACGTCGGCGTCTTCCTCGTCCAGGGTGACCTCGATCTCCTCGGTATCCTGAGGCTTGGCCTGGATCAGCTGGATCGAAAAGCGGCGATCCACATCGACAGGCAAGGGCTCCAGCGTCAGGCCGCAGGACTGAACGGCATGGGCCGTGATACGGCCTTTCAGCGTCCACTCGCTGGTGGACGGGGTCGGCTTCACGTCAAAATCCACCACGAAGTCGTCGAGCCCTTGCAGGTCCAGGGCACGGGCGATTCGCTTGCACGTGTCCGCGTCGGGTTCGAGCTTCCGGTTCAGTCCGGCCCCGATCTGATTGACCCGCACCGTCTCGCTGTAGGGGAGCGTCACGCTCATCTGTCTCAAACTTCCGCCCAGGCCGGCGTCGCCAGCACCTTGTTGAAATCCTGCGCCGCCAGAGCCGCGCGCGTGGTCAGCGCATAGCGCGCCAGCGCCTCTGCGTGCATGGCTTGCGGCTCCGCATAGACGTTCTTCGCCATCGCCTCGGCCAGCCCGGCGGCATCACTGGCGCGCAGCGGCTGCTCGTAAGCGTTCATCCGACCATACAGGGCCTCGCCCAGCTTGCGCATCTTCTTGCCCACGGCGACGTCGCCGACGCCTTCCTCGCGCAGGGCATGATCCAGCGCCGAGACATAGACGTCGAACACCGCCTGGCCCGCATCCTGGCCCTGGGCCGTATTCTCGTCGCGTAGCCGCAGCACCAGCAACAGCACATGAAGCGTATAAAGCTCGAATCGGGCGTCGATGCGGTCGGCCACCCCCAGCCGCGTGTAAAAGGCCGGATTGCGAGCCTGGCTCACGGCCTTGGCATACAGATCGTCGCCGATTCGGATGCCGGGTCGGGGTTTGAACAGGTTTTTGAGCATGGGTTTCAACGGCCCCTTTTCCGCCGTGCCGTTGAACTAGGACGCAGGTCCGTCTAGGTCAAAGACCTTGTTCTCTCGCAGGCGCCCGACCATGTCCCGTTTCGTCCCGCTTTTCGTCGCTGTTTCGCTGGCTGGCCTGTCCGCCGCCTGTGCTCCGACCATCGGCTCCAACGGCTTCCAGGCCATCGACGCCAAGCCTCAGGACGTTGTCGCCGGCACCGACACCAAGGAAACGGTCCTGGCCAAGCTGGGTTCGCCCTCGACCACCTCGACGTTCGAGCCTGATCAGGTCTGGTACTACATCAGCCAGACGACAGAGAAATACACCTACAACCTGCCCAAGGTCTCCACCCGCACCGTGACGGAAATCACCTTCGTTCCTCAGGGCGACCAGGTGGCTTCGGTCCGCACCCTGGGCCTGACGGACGGCGAACAGATCGCCATGAACCGCAACGAGACCCCGACGCGCGGCCGCGAGCTGACGGTTCTGGAGCAGTTGCTGGGCAACGTCGGTCGTGGCCAACTGCCTCGCACCGAGGATGATACGCCCGGCCAGCGCCGCCCCGACTAAGACGGCCCTCTCCTCCCAAACAAAGACGCCCCGGAGATCGCTCTCCGGGGCGTTTTCGTATCGGTGACGATTCGACCTAGCCGATATTTCCACTCGCCAGCACCGCCAGCAGAAGCAGGGCGACGATGTTGGTGATCTTGATCATAGGGTTCACCGCCGGACCGGAGGTGTCCTTGTAGGGATCCCCCACCGTATCGCCGGTCACGGCCGCCTTGTGCGCTTCCGAACCCTTGCCGTGGACCACGCCGTTCTTGTCGGTGAAGCCTTCCTCGATCACCTTCTTGGCGTTGTCCCAGGCGCCGCCGCCCGAGGTCATGGAGATGGCGACGAACAGGCCGGTCACGATGACCCCCATAAGCATGGCGCCCAGGGCCGCGAAGGCGTTGGCCTTGTCCGAAATCGTCAGGATGGCGACGAACAGGACGATGGGTGACAGAACCGGCAGCAACGACGGCACGATCATCTCGCGGATCGCCGCCTTGGTCAGGATGTCGACCGCCCGGCCGTACTCCGGCTTGACCTCATAGGTCATGATGCCGGGGTTCTCGCGGAACTGACGCCGCACCTCGGCGACCACAGCCTCGGCCGCCCGCCCGACCGCCATCATCGACATGCCGCCGAACAGGAAGGGCAGCAGCCCACCGAACAGCAGGCCGACGACAACGTAGGGATTGGTCAGGTCGAAGGCGATCGGCCCCATATTGGCGAAGAACGGATAGTCCGTAGGATTGGCCGAGAAATACTGCAGGTCCGACGTATAGGCCGCGAACAGCACCAGCGCGCCGAGGCCCGCCGAACCGATGGCGTATCCCTTGGTCACGGCCTTTGTGGTGTTGCCGACGGCGTCCAGCGCATCCGTCGAATGCCGCACGTCGCTGGGCAGGCCCGCCATTTCGGCGATGCCGCCGGCGTTGTCCGTCACCGGGCCGAAGGCGTCCAGCGCCACGATCATCCCCGCCACGCCCAGCATGGTGGTGGTGGCGATGGCGATGCCGAACAGGCCCGCCAGCTGGAAGCTGGCCACGATGCCGACGATGATCGTCAGAGCCGGAAGCGCGGTGGATTCCAGCGACACCGCCAGCCCCTGGATGACATTGGTGCCGTGCCCGGACACCGAGGCGTTGGCCACCGACTGCACGGGCCGGAAGTTCGAGCCGGTGTAGTATTCGGTCACCACCACGATCGCCGCCGTCACCGCCAGACCGACCATGCCGGACCAGAACAGCGCCATCGGCTGGATCTCCAGACCGCTGGCCGTCACGATCGGCCCCGTCACCATCTGGTTGATCACCCACCAGACCGCGAAGATGGACAGGACGCCGGTCACGATCAGGCCCTGATACAGCGCCCCCATGATGTTCTGGCTCTTGCCCAGTCGCACGAAGAAGCTGCCGATGATCGAGGTTACGATGCACACCGCACAGATCGCCAGCGGCAGGACCATCATCACGTCGACATAAGGCTGTCCCCTGAAGAAGATGGCGGCCAGCACCATGGTCGCGACGGTCGTCACTGCATAGGTCTCGAACAGGTCGGCCGCCATGCCGGCGCAGTCGCCGACATTGTCGCCCACATTGTCCGCGATGGTTGCGGCGTTGCGAGGGTCGTCCTCGGGAATGCCCGCCTCGACCTTGCCCACCATGTCGCCGCCCACGTCGGCGCCCTTGGTGAAGATGCCGCCACCCAGGCGCGCGAAAATCGAGATCAGCGAGGCGCCGAAGCCCAGCGCCACCAGCCCGTCGATCACCTCGCGGCTGGTCGAGGCCAGCCCCAGATGATGGGTCAGCACGATATAATAGCCCGACACGCCGATCAGGGCCCCGCCCGCCACGAACATGCCGGTGATGGCGCCCGAGCGGAACGCCAAGTTCAGCCCCTTGGACAGGCTTTCTGACGCGGCCTGAGCTGTGCGCACATTGGCCCGCACCGAGATCAACATCCCGGCATAACCGGCCGCGCCTGACAGGACGGACCCGATCAGGAAGCCGATGGCGGCGTATATGCCGATCAGGAAATAGGCGGCGATCAGGATCACGATCCCGACCACGCCGATGGTCAGATATTGCCGCTTCAGATAGGCGGAGGCGCCTTCCTGGATCGCGGCGGCGATCTCTCGCATCTTGTCGTTGCCGGTGCTCGCCTTCATCAGCACGGCGGTCTGAGCGGCGCCATACAGCACCGCCAGCACACCGGCCGCGAAGACCAGCGTAAGTGAGTTCGTCATTGGCGTTTCCATGCCCTTGCAAACAGGCGCGCAGGCCTTGGCGCGGTCGGGCGTTATCGCCTCTGTCCGCCTTCCGGTCCCCCCGCACGCGGCGAACGCGTCAGTGCGTTCTTTGGGATTTGCCAGGGGAGCGTGTCATGACCTTACAGGTCGCGCAACCGTGATCGACGAGCGCTCAACGCGTGGTCGGCATGCCTGTGCGGCGTCTCGGGCTTTGGGACACGACTTCGACGCCCGTGATGGAGCCACGCCCCGAGATCGCGTTCGCGGCCGACACGACGGCAGCAGACAGCGCCTGTTCGTTCAGCCGGGTCCAGTCGCCGGCAACAGTGAACGGCGTCCGATGCGCGGCCTTGACCAGGGCGTCACGGAAAAAGGCTTCCTTGGGCCGCATCTGCTCGACCGTCTTGCCACGACCCAGTTGAAGGCGCAGCGCCACGAAGACGTAGTTCCTCAATCGGCCGCCCTCGATCACGGGCAGGCCAAGGCCGGCGATGCTCAGCGCAGCCGAGACGGCGGGAGCGTCGCTGCTGCTCGATGCGGTTGCGGATGTGGCGGCCGCCCCGGCGAGAGCGGCGGTTCCGGCGGCGATCAGGGAGCGACGGTTCATCCGTCGCTTATGACGCAAGGCCGTTAGGATTCCCTTGCGACGTCAACCATGGGTCCAGCCGCTGCGCGCCATTACGATGGGCAGGCCGTCGTAGGTCACGGTCAGGCCCGATCCAGCGGTCACCTCGCCGATCCGGGTCAGACGCAGCAGGCGACGTTCGGCCTCACGACGCAGGGTTTCCTCGTGACGCGGATGGGCGGTGAAGGCGATCTCATAGTCGTCGCCGCCGCTGGCCAAGTCTTCCAGAGACAGCTGCGGATCGACCCGGTCCGCGAACCAGGCTTGGGCCGCAGCCGACAGTGGCAGGACGTTCAGGTTCAACGACACACCTACCCGGCTCGCTTTGGCGACATGTGCCAGATCGGCGGCTAGGCCGTCAGACACATCGACCGAAGCCGTCGCGAAATCCCGCACCACATCGGCGAAATCCACCCTGGGCGTCGGCGTGCGATAATGGGCCGCCAGGGCTGCGACGCGTTCTGGTTCAAGCGAAAGCTCGCCCCGGGCCGCTTTCAACCCCAGCAGGCCGTCGCCGATTGCGCCGGTCACGAACACCAGATCCCCGGCCTGTGCGCCCGCACGCGACACGGCCGCGCCCGTCGGAACCCAGCCCAGGGCCGTCAGCGAGAACGTCGCCGGGCCGGGCGTTTTCACAGTGTCGCCACCCAGCAGGAAGATGCCGAACCCAGCCTGATCTTCGGCAAGACCCGCCGCAAAGGCCTCACGCTCGGGCCAGCCGCAGCGTTCGGACCAGAAACAGGCGAGCAGATAACCGAACGGCTCGGCGCCCTTGGCCGCAAGGTCCGACAGGTTCACCCGCAGCAGCTTCTTCGCCACCGTATCCAGCGGATCGTCGGGCAGGAAATGCACGCCCTCGACGATGGCGTCCTTGGTCAGGACCAGGTCGTGGCCCGGCCGCGACGGCAGGACCGCCACATCGTCCTGAAGCCCCCTGCCCCATTCGGGATGGGCCAGGGGCCGCAGCAGCCTCTCGATCGTCTCGAACTCGCCCGCGACGTCGAGCGCCGGCATTATTTGCGCGTGTCTCTGGACACGCCGTCCAGCGCCGCATTGACGAAGCGCGCCTCGGAGTCGTCGAAGAAGGCCTTGGCCAGTTCGACGTATTCGTCGATCACGACCTCGCGCGGCGTCTCAGGATGTTTGATCAGTTCCCACGCGCCCGAACGCAGCAGGGCGCGCAGGGTGGCGTCGATTCGCTCCAGCTTCCAGTTGGAGGCCAGGCGGGCCTTGATGGCCGCGTCGATGTCACGCTGGCTTTCGATCACGCCACGAACGATGTCGGCGAAATAGGCCTCGTCGGCCTCCGCCAGAGCCTCGCCCTCGATGTCGGTGTCGAAGCGGAAGTTCGAGAACTCGGTGATCACCGTCTCCACGCCTTCGCCCGCCAGCTCCATCTGATACAGGGCCTGGACAGCGGCGAGACGCGACACGGTGCGTGCGCGACGCTGTTTCGAGCTCAGATTGGGCTCGGCTCGCTGCTTTTCGGCTTCGGCGAGTTGTTCGAGGACGGCTTTGACGCTGTTCGGTTCAGTCATGCGCCGACGCCATGACGCAACCGCTTCTTCAATGCAATGAGGTCGAGGCAGGCCTTGGCCGCGCCGCCGCCCTTATCGCCTTCCGAAAGACGCGCCCGATACCAGGCCTGGTCCTCGTCTTCGGTCGTCAGGATGCCGTTGCCGATGATCACGCCCTTGACGCCCAGGGCCATGATGCCGGCCGCCGACTGGTCGGAAACGATCTCGAAATGATAGGTCTCGCCGCGGATGATCGTGCCCAGGGCCACATAGCCGTCATACCGAGGCGCGGTCGGGAAACGGCCGGCCTCCTCAGCCAGAGCGATGGCCGGCGGCACTTCAAGCGCGCCGGGCACGGTGATGACGTCGAAGTCCACGCCCCGCGCCTTCAGCGTCTCCTTGGCGCCGTCCAGCAGGGCGTCAGCCAGGTCGTCGTAGAATCGCGCCTCGACGATCAGAATACGGGGGGCCTCAGTCACGCCTTGTCTTCTCCATCCATGTCGCGCCAGCCGACGATGCGCAGGCCATAGCCCTCAAGCGCCGTCGGTTCGGGTCGCGTCGAACTCATCACGATCATGTCCTTGACGCCCAGGTCCAGCAGGATCTGAGCCCCGACGCCATAGGCACGCAAAGACCGATCCATCGCCGCGGGCTTGTCCACGCCCGCCAGCCGTTCGGCCAGGGAGTTCAACGACGGATCACGCAGGAAGACGACGACGCCGGGGCCGTCGTGATCGGTGATCTGCTTCAGGGCGGCGGGTACATAGTCCTGGCGCGCCTCGACATGGCCCAGCAGATCGCAGGCGAAGTCCACCTGGTGCATCCGCACCAGGGTCGGCTTGGTCGGGTCGATGCGGCCCTTGACCAGAGCGACGTGCTCGGCGCCCTCGATTGTGTTCTTGTACAGCATCAGACGGAAAGGCCCGCCGTGAACGCTTTCGAACGGCGTATCCATGATCCGCTCGACAAACCGCTCGGTGCGGCGACGATAGGCGATCAGGTCGGCGATTGTGCCGATCTTCAGCCCGTGCAGCTGGGCGAAGGCGACCAGATCGGGCATCCGCGCCATCTCGCCGTCGTCCTTGATGATCTCGCAGATCACCCCGGCTGGGGTCAGCCCCGCCATGCGGCTGATGTCCACGGCCGCCTCGGTATGACCGGCGCGAACCAGGACGCCGCCGTCGCGCGCCACCAGCGGGAAGATGTGGCCGGGCGAGACGATGTCGTCCATGCCCTTCGAAGCATCGGTCGCCACATGGATGGTGCGCGAGCGGTCGGCCGCGGAGATGCCGGTCGTCACGCCGTCCTTGGCCTCGATCGAGACGGTGAAGGCGGTCTTCATGCTCTCGCGATTGTCGGCGGCCATCGGCGGCAGGCGCAACTGGTTCGCCCGCTCGGCCGTGATGGCCAGGCAGACCAGGCCGCGCGCCTGGCGGATCATGAAGTTGATCTGGTCGGGCGTGGCGAATTGGGCGGGGATGATGATGTCCCCCTCGTTCTCTCGGTCCTCGGCGTCCACCAGGATGTAGGGACGGCCGTTGCGGGCGTCCTCAAGAATGTCCTCGATGGGACTGATCGGGCTGTCGTTCATGTTTGCGGCCAATTGCATTCAGGCGGTCTCCTGCCACCGCGCGAGGTAACGCGCCAGCATGTCGATCTCCAGATTGACCGGATCGCCGACTTTCAGACGGCCCAGGGTCGTCACCTCCCAGGTATGCGGGATGATGTTCAGCGAGAAGACCCGGCCTTCGACGGAGTTCACCGTCAGGGAGACGCCGTCCACCGTGATCGAGCCCTTGGCGGCGATGTAGCGATGCAGGGGCGCGGGCGCCTCGACCTCAACCCGGTGCGATCCGCCCTCCGGCGTGATCGACACGATCCGCCCCAGGCCGTCGACATGGCCAGACACCACATGGCCGCCCATCTCGTCGCCCAGCCTGGCGGCGCGCTCCAGATTGACGCCGTCGCCGGCCTTCCAGGCGCCCAGGGTGGTCTTGGACAGGGTCTCGTTTGACACTTCGACCGCGAACCAGTCCGGCCCCTTCTCCGTCACCGTCAGGCAGCAGCCCGCATGGCTGATCGAGGCGCCCAGGTCGATCCCGGCCACATCCCACGCCGTCTGGATCTCGTAGCGGCGGTCGCGGTCGGTCTCGCGGACCTCGCGGACGCGGCCGATGTCGGTGACGATGCCGGTGAACATTGGACGCTGGCCCCTTTCGGACCCGAAAAACACAGTCTGAATAGTCTCAATCGTCTGAAATCGACCGCCTCAGAGACGCCCGTAGCGTTCCCACAGATCGTCCCCGACAGGCTCGACGCCCAGGCGACGGAACTTGGGGGCGTCAGACAGCTTTGCAAGAGCCAGGGACGCCACGCAGGGCCTTCCGTCACCGCCCAGCAGGATCGGGGCGCGGAACCATTCCAGCGCATCTACAACGCCGGCGCGCAGGAAAGACGCGGCGACCTGCCCCCCGCCTTCGATCAGCACCGACTTGGCCCCCGCCGCCTTCAACGCCTTTAGAACCGCGGGGATCGCCGGACGTCCCTCGTCCGCCTCGACCCGTTTCACCTCAGCCGCACCGACAGAGCGTGGGTCTGCGACGGTCAGGATTAGTGTGTTTTCGCCGGCCAGCTTCGCCGTCTGCGGCGTCCGCAGGCGGCTGTCCAGCACGACCCGCAGAGGCTGATCCACGCTGCGCCCGGGCAGGCGCGCCGTCAGTTCAGGGTCGTCTTGCAGAACCGTCTCGACGCCGACCAGGATGGCGTCATGCGCGGCCCGCAGGCGGTGGCCTTCCAGCCGCGCCGCCTCGCCGGTGATCCACTGGCTTTCGCCCGAGGCCGTGGCGATTCGTCCATCCAGCGAGGTCGCCAGTTTCAGGGTGATCCGCATCAGGCCTTGCCGGACGGTTCGTCGAACCCTTCGTCGCCCAGGAATTTGGCGAAGTCGCCCGTGTGGCGGAAATCCTTGTAGACCGAGGCGTAGCGGACATAGGCGACTTCATCGACGCCCTTCAGCGCCTTCATGATGAAATCGCCAACCGTGCTGGACGGGATTTCCGTCTCGCCCAGGCTTTCAAGCTGACGCACGATCCGGTTGACCATCTGCTCGACCTGATCGGCCTGGACAGGGCGTTTGCGCAGGGCCACGCCCAGCGACCGCTCCAGCTTGTCGCGCTCGAACGGCGTACGCCGCCCGTTGCGCTTCAGGATGACAAGTTCACGCAGTTGCACCCGCTCGAAGGTGGTGAAGCGCCCATTGCAGTTGGGGCAGGATCGACGACGTCGGATGGCCGAGCCGTCGTCCGACGGTCGGCTGTCCTTCACCTGAGTATCCTGATGACCGCAAAAGGGGCACTTCATCAGGGTGTTATCCGTAGATCGGGAAGCGGTGCGTCAACTCGCGCACCTGAGCCGCCACGCCCGCGACCACGGCCGGATCGGCTTCGTCGCCGCCGTTCATCGACGAGACGACATCGGCGATCCAGTGACCGATCTGCTTGAACTCGTCCTCGCCGAAGCCGCGCGTGGTGCCGGCCGGCGTGCCCAGGCGGACGCCCGAGGTGACGGTGAAGGGCGCGGTGTCAAACGGCACGCCGTTCTTGTTGCAGGTCATCAGCGCCTTTTCGAGCTCGTGCTCGGTGGCCTTGCCGGTCACGCCCTTGGGCCGCAGATCGACCAGGGCCAGGTGGCTGTCGGTGCCGCCCGAGACGATGGCCAGGCCGCGCTCGATCAGCACGCCGGACAGGGCCTGGGCGTTCTTGACCACCTGCTTGGCGTACAGTTTGAACTCGGGCTTCAGCGCCTCGCCGAAGGCCACGGCCTTGGCGGCGATGACGTGTTCCAGAGGACCGCCCTGCAGGCCGGGGAAGACGGCCGAGTTGATCTTCTTGGCGATGTCGCCGTCGTTGGTCAGGATCATGCCGCCGCGCGGGCCGCGCAGGGTCTTGTGCGTCGTGGTGGTGACGACATGGGCGTGCGGCACAGGGTCGGGATACGCGCCGCCGGCGATCAGGCCCGCATAGTGGGCCATGTCTACCATCAGATAGGCGCCGACGCTGTCGGCGATCTCGCGGAAGCGCTTGAAGTCGATGTGGCGGCTGTAGGCCGAGGCGCCGGCCAGGATCAGCTTGGGCTTCTCGCGCTCGGCCATTTCGGCGACGTGGTCGTAATCGATCAGGTGATCGTCTTCGCGCACCTTATAGGTCACCGGCCGGAACCATTTGCCCGACTGGTTCGCCGGCGAGCCGTGCGTCAGGTGACCGCCGCAGGCCAGATCCATGCCCAGGAAGGTGTCGCCGGGTTGCAGCAGGGTGAAGAACACCGCCTGGTTGGCCTGGGCGCCCGAGTGGGGCTGGACGTTGGCGAAGGCCGCGCCGAACAGCTTTTTCGCCCGCTCGCGCGCCAGATCCTCCGTGATGTCGACGAACTCGCAGCCGCCGTAGTAGCGACGACCGGGATAGCCCTCGGCGTATTTGTTCGTCAGCACAGAACCCTGCGCGTCCAGCACCGCCTGGGAGACGATGTTCTCGGACGCGATCAGCTCGATCTGCTCCTTCTGGCGACCCAACTCGCCCTGAATGCCCTTGAAGACGTCCGGGTCGGCGTCAGCGAGCGTCTTGGTGAAATAGGCGTCGTGGGTGAAGGCCGTCACGCTGGAATCCCCGAAAATCAGAAGGCCGCCTATCTAGGCCCCACAGCGCCCGACCACAACATCTTGTGGTCAGCCTGATGCCAAAGCCCGCCGCAGCTTGGCGATCGCCACCCGCTCGACGGACTTCGGCTCGTTGACCGGCCCCATGGCGCTGACCTCGCGGCCGGTGGCGACGTGGATGGCCGAACATTTTAGGTAGGAGCCGTTACGGGTGAACTCGACGATCACCTCGCCGAGATCTTCGTCCGCCATCGCCGAGCCTCAGGCCGCGACGGGCCGGCGCGCCACGTTGCAGTGGGCGAACAGCTTGTCCATCGCCTGGACCAGGTGATCCATCATGGCGTCGGTGTGGTTCGGCGAGGGGGTGAAGCGCAGGCGCTCGGTCCCCTTGGGCACGGTCGGATAGTTGATCGGCTGAACATAGACGCCGTATTCGTCCAGCAGCATGTCCGAGATCATCTTGCAATGGATCGGATCGCCGACGTGCACGGGCACGATATGGCTTTCGCTTTCCATCACGGGGATGCCGGCCGCCGCGAAACGCGACTTCAGCGTCGCCGCGCGTTCCTGATGCTGGACGCGCAGTTCGGGGTGGGCCTTCAGGTGCCGCACGGAGGCCAGCGCCCCCGCCGTCAATGCGGGCGGCAGCGAGGTGGTGAAGATGAAGCCCGAGGCCCAGCTGCGCACCGCATCGATGATCATGGCGTCGGCGGCGATATAGCCGCCCATCACGCCGATGGCCTTGCCCAGGGTGCATTCGATGATGTCGATCTGATCCAGCACGCCGTCGCGCTCGGCCACGCCCGCGCCGGTCTCGCCATACAGGCCGACCGCATGGACCTCGTCCAGATAGGTCAGGGCGCCGTACTTCTTGGCCAAAGCAATGGTCCCGGCCAGGTCGGCGATGTCGCCGTCCATCGAATAGACGCTCTCGAAGGCGATCAGCTTGGGCGCCTCCGCAGGCGCCGCCGCCAGCAGGGCCTCCAGATGCGCCAGGTCGTTGTGCATGAAGACATGGCGCTCGCCGCCGCCGTGGCGAATGCCGGCGATCATCGAGGCATGGTTCAGCGAATCGGAGAAGGTGATCAGGCCGGGCAGAATCTTTTGCAGCGTCGACAGGGTCGCCTCGTTGCCGACATACCCCGAGGTGAACAGCAGCGCCGCTTCCTTCTGGTGCCAGTCCGCCAGCTCGGCTTCGAGATCGACAGCGGAACGGGTCGTGCCGGAAATGTTGCGCGTGCCGCCGGCGCCGGCGCCCACCGCATCGATTTCCTCATGCATGGCGTCCAGCACGACAGGATGCTGGCCCATGCCCAGATAGTCGTTGGAGCACCAGATCACGACGTCCTGTTGGAATCCGTCGTCGCGACGACGCACCGCCAGGGGAAACTGTCCACGCACGCGTTTCAGATCGGCGAAGACGCGATAGCGCCCTTCGCTGCGAACCTGCTCCACCGAGCTTTTAAAGGCGGCCTTATAGTCGAACAAACTACGCGTTCTTTCGCTTATGGCGATGTCTTTGCGTTATTTGCTCCCCCGGCGCGGGCTTGTCCATGTCCGCCACATGGACAAAACGACCCAAACCCTTAATTGATAACGGTTCTCAGTATCGCGCCGTGTCAGCCCGGCTTGCGGAAGCGATAGACGAACTGATCGGTATTGCCCCGGATCTTCTCGTCGAAAACGTTCAGGCTGTGGTCGTCGGCCGGATTGGCGACGGCCTTGCTCTCGCCCTCGTAGACGAAGCCCGCCGCCTCGACTTCGCGCTTCAGATAGTCGCCTTCGATGCGATGCAGAGTCTGGACCGCCGAGATGCCTGTGCCGGGCGCCGCCTCATGGTCGATCAGGATGTAACGACCGCCGGGTTTCAGCGCCGCGAACACGGCCGCATTCATCTTGGCCACGTCGGTGTTGAAGCCGGGGATGTGGAAGTCGTGGTATTCCTGGCTCATGAAGATCATGTCCAGCGGCTCTGCGTAGGTCATCGAGTCCAGCAGGCCGTTGACCCGCGTGACGTTGGAATAGGCGGCGACCAGGGCGTCAGCACCGGCGTTCTCCCGCGCCATCGTCCGCTCGGGCACGAAGGCGTACACCCGGCCAGTCGGCCCAACCACGTCCGAGAACAGGCGGGTGAAATAGCCGGCGCCGGGGCGGATATCGGCGACCTTTTCACCCGGCGCGAGCTGGGCGAAGGCCAGGATCTCGGCCGGATGACGCAGCGGATCGCGCGCCACTTCTTCGGCCGGACGCTTCGTGTCGGCGACCGCATCGGTGTAGAGCGAGACATACGACGGCGACGCCATCGCGGCGTTGTCGCCTGCGACCACGGTCCGCGACCCACCGTCAGACGACACGATGATGCAGGCCGAAAGGCCCGTCGCCAGAGCCAGAACCGCCGCGCCGGCCGCCAATCGCTTGATCATCGTCATCTCCCAGGATTTGCGCCGATAGGCTCGCATTTCGCCGGTCCGCGCAAGCCGTCATCACACACGAAACGATCCGACGCATCACGCGATTTGCGCCCAGGTCGCTGCGGCGCTAGTCCGACGCCAAGTTTCGAAGGTTCCGTCATGCTTCCCTATCAGCCCGCTCCCTTCCCGCTCGCCCGTCCGCGTCGCCTGCGGTCCAGCCCGTGGGTGCGGCGGCTGGTGGCGGAAACGACGCTGACGCCGGCCGATCTGATCTGGCCTTTGATCGTCCACGACGGCGCAGAGGACCGGGTTCCCGTCGCCTCCATGCCCGGCGTTTTCCGCCTGTCGCCCAGAGAAGCCGCCAAGGCAGCCGTCGAGGCGCGCGACCTGGGCATTCCGATGCTCGCCCTCTTCCCGAACGTGGACGGCGCGATCAAGGACGCGGTCGGCACCGGCGCCACTGATCCAGACGGCCTGATCCCCGACTGTATCAAGGCCATCAAGGACGCGGCGCCCGAGATCGGCGTCATGACCGACGTGGCGCTCGACTGCTACACCGACCACGGCCACGACGGGGTGATGGAGGGCGACCGGATCGCCAACGACTCCAGCCTGGACCGTCTGGCCGAACAGGCCTTCATCCACGCTCACGCCGGCGCCGATGTCGTGGCCCCGTCCGACATGATGGACGGCCGCATCCAGGCGGTGCGCGAGGCGCTGGAGGCCAATGGCTTTTCCGACACCCTGATACTGTCCTATGCGGCCAAGTTCGCCTCGGCCTTCTACGGCCCCTACCGCGACGCCGTCGGGTCGTCCGCCATGCTGAAGGGCGACAAGAAGACCTATCAGATGGACTACGCCAACTCAGACGAGGCCCTGAAGGAGGTCGCGATGGACCTGTCGGAAGGCGCAGACGCGGTCATGGTCAAGCCGGGCATGCCCTATCTCGACATCGTGCGGCGGGTGTCCGAGACCTTCCGCGTGCCGACCTTCGCCTATCAGGTGTCGGGCGAATATTCGATGATGCAAGCCTCCATCGCCAATGGCTGGCTGGATCAGGACCGCGCGATCCTTGAGACCCTGCACGGGTTCAAGCGCGCGGGCTGCGCTGGCGTTCTGACCTATTTCGCGCCTCAGGCTGCGCGGCTGCTGGGCCGATGACCGTCGAAATCCGGCCGATCACCGACGCCGACTGGCCCAGCCTGTGGCCGATCATCGAGACCGTCACGCGCGCGGGCGAGACCTATACCTATCCGCTGGACATGACCGAGGCGCAGGCCCGCACGATGTGGATGCCATCTGCGCCCGGCGGAACCCTGGTCGCGGTCCAGGACGGCCAGGTGCTGGGCGCCGCCAAGATCATTCCGAACCAGCAGGGAAACGGCGCCCACGTCGCCAACGGCAGCTTCATGGTCGGCCCTGCCGCACGCGGGCGAGGCGTGGCCCGCAGCCTGGGCGAGGCCGCGCTGACCTTCGCTCGCGACGCCGGCTTCAAGTCGATGCAGTTCAATGCGGTGGTGGAGACCAACACCGTCGCCGTCGGCCTGTGGAAGAAGCTGGGCTTCGAGATCGTCGGCACGGTCCCTGAGGCCTTCAATCACCCCGCCCACGGCCTGGTCGGCCTGCACATCATGCACCGCTCGCTTTAGGCGTCAGTCTCGCGATTGCAGCCGCGCGGCCAGGCTGGACGTGTCCCAGCGATTGCCGCCCATGGCCTGAACCTCGGCGTAGAACTGATCGACCAGGGCCGTCAGGCTAAGGCGGGCCCCGTTCGACCGCGCCTCGTCCAGCACCAGACCAAGGTCCTTGCGCATCCAGTCGACGGCGAAGCCGAACTCGAACTCGCCCTTGGCCGCCGTCTTCCAGCGATTGTCCATCTGCCAGCTTTGCGCCGCACCTTTCGACACGGCTTCATAGGCGGCGTCTGTGTCCAGGCCTGCGACCTGGGCGAAATGTACGGCCTCGGCCAGGCCCTGAACCACGCCGGCGATGGCGATTTGGTTGACCATCTTGGTCAGTTGGCCCGATCCGGCCGGCCCCATGTGTTTGATCGCCTTGGAATAGGCCTTCAACGCTGGTTCCGCCGTCGCCAAGGCGGCGGCGTCTCCGCCGGCCATGACGCTGAGTTGTCCGTTCTCGGCGCCGGCCTGACCGCCCGATACTGGCGCATCGACGAACTGTCGCCCCTGGCCTTGCGCCAGTTCCGCCATTTCGCGCGCCACCTTGGCCGAGGTCGTGGTGTGATCGACGATCACGGCGCCGTCCGCCAGATGCGGCAGTGCCTCCGTTACGACGGTGCGCACGTCGTCGTCGTTGCCGACGCACAGGATGAACAGTTCGACGCCCTGCGCCGCCTCCGCCACCGTTGCGGCCGCCTTGCCGCCCGTCGCGGTCGCCCAGGCCAGCGTCTTCGCCGTCGTGCGATTGAAGCCGGTCACGTCATGGCCTGCCTCAACCAGATGACGCGCCATCGGGGCGCCCATGACGCCCAGGCCGGCGAATGCGATCTTCATGACTGACTCCTTGATCTCGCAGCCCGACTAAGCCGGGTCGCACCGGCGTTCAAGGTCAACGCCCGGTTAACCTTGGCAAGGGCATGATAGGACACCACTCCTCGGGATACGTGTCCATGTCCGTGAGCGATCGTCCGATCCTCATCAAGAAGGTCAAGAAGGTCTCTGGCGGAGGCCACCACGGCGGCGCGTGGAAGGTGGCCTATGCGGACTTCGTGACCGCCATGATGGCCTTCTTCCTGCTGATGTGGCTGATCAACACGACCGACCCCGAGCAGAAGCGCGGCATCGCCGAATATTTCGCACCCGCCAGCGTGTCCGAAACGACGTCCGGCTCCGGCGGCATCCTGGGCGGCACATCGCTGGGCGACGACGGTCCCAAGAGTTCCGGCTCCCAATCCGTGCTGCAAGAACTGGCGCCCGAGGCGCCGTCGACCGACCAGACCGGCCCCAGTTCGAACCTGTCGTCCGCCAGCGACGCCGCCCTTCAGGCCGAAATCCAGAAACGCGAAGCCGCAGAATTCGCCAGCGCCGCCGAATCCCTGCGTCAGGCCATGCAGTCGATGCCGGAATTGGCCGAACTGTCGAAACAGCTGATCGTCGATCAGACGCCCGAGGGCCTGCGCATCCAGTTGGTCGATCAGGAAGGCCGGTCGATGTTCGACAACAACTCGGCCCGACCGAACGCGCGCGCCCAGGTCCTGCTGCGCGCGGTGTCCAAGGTCATAAACCAACTGCCGAACCGCATCTCCATCACCGGCCATACCAGTGCGGCGGCCGGCTCCAACCGCGCCAGCGCTCCTGCGGACTGGAGCCTGTCGTCAGAGCGCGCCAACGGTTCTCGCCTGGTGCTCCAATCGGCCGGCGTCGATCCCGACCGGGTCTATTCGGTGGCCGGCAAGGCGGGGTCCGATCCCCTCTATCCCGACGATCCCACACTGGCCGGCAACCGCCGCATCGCCATCGTCCTGCTACGCGAGGCGCCCGTCCTGCCGATGGACACCTCGCTGTGACCCCGCTTGGCTGCGACGCGAACACGCTTGCAGCCCGGCCACGAATGACGCCAAATCGCGCCATGAGCGTTCAACTGTCGCATTATTGGCAAGATCGGATGCGGACCTGAGGCCGTGACCCAGCACGTACCGACCCGACAGCTTCGTTTCTTCATGACCTCGGTCGCGCCCTGCCCCTATCTGCCGGGCAAGACCGAGCGGAAGGTGTTCGCCAACCTGCCCTTCTCGGACGGCGCCCACGTCAACGACGAACTGACCATCGCCGGCTTCCGCCGCAGCCAGAACATAGCCTATCGCCCGGCCTGCGAGGCTTGTGACGCCTGTGTGTCCGTGCGTTTGCCCGTGCCGGAGTTCGCCTTCAGCCGCTCGCAACGCAGAGCGCTGGCCCGCAACGACGACCTGTCGCGCAGCCTGGTCGAGGCCGAGGCGACGACCGAACAGTTCCAGCTTCTACGCCGCTACCTGACCACCCGCCATCCGACCGGCGGCATGAGCGACATGGGCTGGCTCGACTATGTCGCCATGGTCGAGGACACGGCCGTCCGCACCCATCTGATCGAATACCGCCTGCCCTCGACGGATGGCGGCCCCGGCGATCTGGTCGCCGTCACCCTGACCGACCTGCTCAAGGACGGGCTGTCGATGGTCTACAGCTTCTACGACCCGACGATCGAGCGCCGCAGCCTGGGCCGGTTCGCCATCCTCGACCATGTGCGCCAGGCCTCCCTGGTCGGTCTGCCGTTCGTCTATCTGGGCTATTGGGTCCAGGGTTCTGCCAAGATGGACTACAAGGCCGACTTCCGTCCGATGGAAGTCCTCGGAAAGCTGGGCTGGGCTCGGCTGGACGCATAGCGGCGCAACACAAGAGCTCCAAAACGCCACGGCGAGCTCGATGTCGACCACACGTCTCAAAACGAATCAATTTCTGTGGAAGACGCCGATTTGCCGGGACTGCGAATCGAATTCTGAGGCACCTTGAACTCATGACCGTCCAGATGATCCATGCCACGCTTGGGGCCGACGTCCAGGCCCGTATCGCCGCCGCGCCTGCCGATCATCCCGAGCGGCAGTATCTGAATCTGCTGCGCGACATTCTGGACAATGGCGTGCGTCGCGATGACCGCACCGGCACAGGCACCTTGGGCGTCTTCGGCCGCCAGATGCGGTTCGACCTGTCGAAGGGTTTTCCCGTCCTGACGACCAAGAAGCTGCATCTGCGCTCGATCATCGTCGAACTGCTGTGGTTCCTGCGCGGCGAGACCAATATCGCCTATCTAAGGGATAACGGTGTCCGCATCTGGGATGAATGGGCCGACGCCGAGGGCGAGCTGGGTCCGGTCTATGGCAAGCAGTGGCGCTCCTGGACCGCGCCGGACGGCCGCGTCATCGACCAGATCGAGAAACTGGTCCACGGCCTGAAGACCAATCCCAACAGTCGCCGCCACATCGTCACGGCCTGGAACCCGGCCGATGTCGACGACATGGCCCTGCCGCCCTGCCACTGCCTGTTCCAGTTCTTCGTCGCGGATGGAAAACTGAGCTGCCAGCTGTATCAACGCAGCGCCGACGTCTTCCTGGGCGTGCCGTTCAACATCGCCTCCTACGCCCTGCTGACCATGATGCTGGCCCAGGTCGTGGGGTTGGAGCCCGGCGACTTCGTCCACACCTTCGGCGACGCCCACCTGTATCTGAACCACCTCGAACAGGCCGAGCTCCAGCTGACCCGCGAACCGCTCGCCCTGCCCGTCATGCAGATCGCCCCCAAAACCGACCTGTTCGCCTTCGACCTGTCCGACTTCACGCTCGACGGCTACGAAGCCTGGCCGCACATCAAGGCTCAGGTCGCGGTCTGACCCTGCTGATCTCGGAGTCGTCGATGTCGATGCGCCCTGTTCTGGCCGGACTGGCCGGTCTTTTGCTTCTTGCCGCGCCCATCACGCCCGCCGTGGCGCTTCAGGTCGCCCCAGTCCAGCAAGCGGCGGCGATCACCTCGACCCGCCTGTCCCTTCCCGCGCCGGACGGCCGCGCCGTACTGCTGGATGTCTGGACCGCGCCAGACGAACGCGGCGTCGTCGTCTTCAGTCATGGTTTCGGCGGCGCGCCCGAGGCCTACCAGCGTTTGTTGTCGGCATGGGCGCAACATGGTTTCACCGTCATCGCGCCACTGCACGTCGACTCTCAAAAACACCCCAATCGCGACGCGACGGGCCAAGTCGCCTTCGTGACGCGCCTGGTCGATCTCGGCGTCGCCCGTACTGAGGCTGCGCGCACACATCCCGACAAGCCCCTGATCGTTGCGGGCCATTCCTTCGGCTCCCTGATGTCCTTGATCGAAGGCGGGGCCGTGACTGTCGCGGGCCCTATCGGCGATCCGGCGGTGACGGGTGTGATCGCATTTTCCTCGGCTGGAAACATCCCCAACGTCGTGACGCCCGACACCTATCGCACCCTCGACGGTCCGCTGTTGATGATCACCGGCGACCGGGATCTGGTTCCGGGTTTCGCCGACGACTGGCGGGATCATCGCATCGCCTTCAACACCAGCCCGGCCGGAGACAAAACCCTGCTGATCTTTTCCGACGCGGACCATCAACTGCCCGGAACGGCGGACGGCGAGCGGTTCGACCAGATTGTCCAGGCGACCGAGGATTTTCTCGACGCCTATGCCCTGAACGACGCCGCCGCTCGGGTGCGGCTCCAGACCTTCGCCGCAGAAGGCGTCACGGTGGAGCGGCGCTGAAGACATGGGCCTGAAAGACCTGACCGCTTCGGTCCTGCGCATCTCCGACATCTACGCCGCCGAACACGACATCGACCGCGACCGCGATTGGGCGCTGCTGAAACTTCAGGAGGAGTTGGGCGAACTGACGGCCGAGCATCTGCGCCTGACCGGCCGAGCGCGGGGCATGCCCGACGCCCAGGCGTTGGGCGACGAGGCGGCGGACGTGCTGGGCATGCTGTTGATCTATTGCGACCGGGCCGGCGTCGATCTGGATCAGGCCATGCAGCGCAAATGGCTGAAGTGGCTGGAGCCCCAAACCAAGGTCAAGGCCTAAACCTAAGCCTCCGGCTCGATCATGATCATCGGCCTCAGGCGCTGGACCAGGGCGTCGTCGCTCTGGATGCGCTCGACCACGATCCGGTTCTTCATCATGCCCATCTGCATCGTGGCGCGAAAGGCGATCACGTCGCCGGGCGCGGCGATGAAGCCCTCCAGCGTCGGCTTGTTCTGCTTGCCCGCCAGACCGCCGAACGCCATCGACAGCTGGTGGCCGCCCGGCGAGACCGAAATGGCGGTGAAGCGCGGGCTCTTCAGTTGGGCCACGAACCGATCGTCCACCGACAGGTCCATGCCCGCGGCCTTGCCCACGAAGCCTTCGCGATAAACGATCAGCAGCGCCTGATCATGGAACTGCGGCCGGAAATCCAGCACGGCTTGCTTCTGCTCCGGCGTCGCGGCCTTGCCCAGCTTGGTCCCCGCCAGATTGGCCATGATATAAGCGGTGAACACGCCCACGAAGCCGCCGACCATCATCGGCAGATAGCCGGCGTCCGCACCCACGGACGAAAAGAAGAACGCCAGACCCGCGCTGATGACGAAGGCTAGCAGGAAACCGACGGCGATGGCGGGGATGTACTTGCTCATGACAGGGCTCGCGTTCATGGGATGGGCCACCTCAACGCATCGATACGGTCAAGGTTCTTGCCCCAGCCCATCATTTCTCTGGTCGTCGCTCGTGGAAGCAACGGCGTCATCGGCCGCGACGGCGGCCTGCCCTGGCGGCTGCGCTCTGATCTGCAGAGGTTCAAGGCCATCACCGTGGGCAAACCTTGCCTGATGGGCCGCAAGACCTGGGAGAGCCTGCCGCTGAAGCCGTTGCCCGGTCGGTTGAACCTGGTCATGACCCGCGACGAATCCTACGAAGCCGAAGGGATGTCCAAGGGCGCCCTGGTCTGCGCCACGCTAGATGAAGCCATCGAAATCGGGCGCGAGACGGCCGAAGAGGACGGCGTGGACGAAATCTGCGTCATCGGCGGCACGGCCCTGTTCGAGGCCGCCCTGCCCCGCGCCAGACGTCTCTACATCACTGAAGTCGATGCCGCACCCGAAGGCGACGCCGTCTTCCCTGCGTTCGACGAAACGGCCTGGGTCGAGGTATCTTCGGAATCGCACCCGGCAGGCGAGAAGGACGATCACGCCCTCACCTTCCGCGTGCTGGAACGTCGCTAGGAGAGACAGATGTACGTCACCACCACCAACGACCTGCCCGGCTTTCGCGTCACCCGCCATATCGGCCTGGTGCGCGGTGTCACGGTACGCTCGCGCAACGCCATTTCGGACGCCATCGGCGGGGTCCAGTCGATGCTGGGCGGGCGGGTCGGCGCCTATGTGAAACTGGCCGAGGCGGGGCGTCAGGAAGCCTATGACGAACTGGTCAAACATGCCGAGGCGCACGGCGCCAACGCCATTCTGGCCGTCCGCTACGACGCCACCGAGATCATGCCGGGCGTGACCGAGGTGCTGTGCTACGGCACGGGCGTGATCGTCGAGCCGGCCTGATCTTCGAAGAGACCGCGCCGGCTCGATCACACGTCTCAGGACAAGGTCATCAGGTCCGAGCGCTCGAAGTTCTGCAACTCGTCCGCACGGCCGTCACGCACCTTGGCCACCCAATGCGGGTCGGCCAGAAGCGCGCGGCCCACGGCGACCAGATCGAACTCCTCGTTCTCCAGACGACGCAGCAGGCCGTCCAGAGAGGCCGGCTTGGAGCCTTCGCCGCCAAAGGCCGCGATGAACTCGCCGTCCAGGCCCACGGACCCGACGGTGATCGTCGGTTTGCCCATCAACTTCTTGGTCCAGCCGGCGAAGTTCAGGTCCGATCCCTCGAACTCCGGCTCCCAGAAGCGACGCTGCGAACAGTGGAAGACATCGACGCCGGCGTCCGACAGCGGCGTCAGCCAGTCGAGCATCTGATCCGGCGTTTCGGCGATGCGGGCGGTGTAATCCTGCAGCTTCCACTGCGACAGACGCAGGATGACGGGGATGTCGTCGCCGACGCCCTCGCGCACCGCCTTGACGACCTCTGCCCCGAAACGGGCGCGTTCGGCGATGCTCGGCCCGCCCCAGCGGTCGTCGCGGGCGTTCAGGCCGCCCCAGAAGAACTGATCGATCAGATAGCCGTGGGCGCCGTGGATCTCGACGGCGTCGAAGCCGAGTTCACGGGCGGCGCGGGCAGAGCGGCCGAAGGCGGCGATGGTGTCGGCGACGTCCTCTTCGGTCATCGGCTCGAACTTGGCCTTGCCCGGCGCGGTCATGCCCGAAGGGCTGTCCACCTTGCCCAGCGGGGTCCAGTCGTCGCCGCGTCCCCGCGCCGAACCCACGTGCCAGATTTGCGGCGCGATCAGGCCGCCGGCCGCATGAACCTCGTCCACGACGGACTTCCATTCCGGCAGGGCCTCGCCGTGGAAGACCGGGACCGCAGCATCATTACGCGCCGCGGGTCGTTCGACGACCGTCCCCTCGGTGACGATCAGACCCACGCCACCCTCGGCGCGACGGCGGTAATAGGCGGCGACGTCTGAGGTGGGGATGCCGTTCGGTGAGAAGGACCGCGTCATGGGCGCCATGACGATGCGGTTGGGCAGGGTCAGCCCCTTGATGGTGAAAGGGCTGAACAGGGCGTCGACGCTCATCGGATTTCCTTGGATATCGGTAAGACCCAAGGTGGCGAATAGGGTTGCGTTTGAAAACCCCGCCCTCGCAGATATTTTCTAAAGGCCGAGAGCAGCCACGATACGACCAGCGATGGCGTCGAATCGTTCGGCGATGTCTCCTGACGGATCGGCGACGACGGGCGGACGACCCGCGTCTCCCCCCTCGCGCAGGGCGGCGTCCAGCGGCAAATCGCCCAGGAACGGGATACCCAGACGCTCAGCCTCGGCCTTTGCTCCGCCCTGACCGAAGACTGGCCCGCTCATGTTCTCGATCAGGCCCAGCGTCGGCACGTTGACCCGCTGGAACAGCGTGTGCGCCCGACGGGCGTCGGCCAGCGCAACCTCTTGCGGCGTCGAGACGATAACGGCTCCGTCCAGGGGCGTCTTCTGGATCAGCGTCAGTTGCACGTCGCCCGTGCCCGGCGGCAGATCGACCACCAGCACGTCCAGCGGCGCCTCGGCCTTGCCCCAGCGGGTCTGGGTCAGCATCTGTGTGATGGCCTGGGACGCCATCGGGCCGCGCCAGATCATGGCGTCGTCCATCTTGGTCAGCAGACCGACCGACATGGCCCTCAGACCATGGGCGACGTGCGGGACGATGGCCCCGTCCTCATAGGCCGGCTGGCCGCTGACCCCCAGCATGGTCGGCAAGGACGGCCCATAGACATCCGCGTCGAGGATGCCGACAGACAGGCCGCGCGCAGCAAGCGCCGCCGCCAGGTTCACGGCGACGGTGGACTTGCCCACCCCGCCTTTTCCGCTAGCGACGGCCAAGACACGGCGGACATGGGCCGGACGATCGGTCGGGACCGGGGCCTTGGCCCTTCCCTGATCCACCGCCGCCTTGGACAGGCCTGCGGTGCGCGGCGCAGCAGCGAGCTTGGTCTCGGCGGTCAGGATGACAGACACGCGCGCCATGCCGGGAATGGCCTTCAGCGCCGCCTCCGCCGCGTCCCGAACGGGCGCATAGGCGGCGGCCTGGCTGCGATCGACCTCAAGCGCGAAGCCCGCGCGGTCGTCGGCCACCACCAGCCCCTGAACCAGACCGGCGGCGACCAGCCCCTGACCGGAAACCGGGTCGATGACGGTGTCCAGGGCGGCGAGGACGGCGGTGCGTTCGACCAAGGCGGTCTCCAGAAGACTTGCAGGCGATGATGCGCGCGTTCTATCGCCCTCGAACCCGTCCCGCGAGCCACGATTTGTCCCAACCGCCCTCAATCACCCTGATCGCCGGCCCGACCGCCTCGGGCAAATCGGCGCTCGCGCTGAAGATGGCGCGCGAAACTGGGGCGGTGATCATCAATACTGACAGCCAGCAGCTTTACGCCGACCTGCGCATCCTGACCGCACGCCCATCCGCCGAGGACGAAGCCCTGGCCGATCATCGGCTGTATGGCGTCGCAGACGCTGAGGAAGCCTGGTCGGTCGGACGCTGGAGCCGCGCGGTCTTGGCGCTGCTGGACGACCTTCGCGCAGGAGGACGGCTGGCGATCCTGGTCGGCGGCACGGGCCTTTATTTCATGAGCCTGACCCGAGGCTTGGCGGACATTCCGGCCGTGCCGAACGCGGTACGCGACACGGTCGAGACCGACTATGCGACGCAGGGCGAGGCGGCTTTCCGCGCTCGTCTGGGCCAGATCGATCCCGACGCGGCCAAGGCTATCGAACAAGGCGACCGCCAGAGACTGGTTCGCGCCATGAGCGTCTTCATCGCCAGCGGGCGGCCGCTGAGCGCGTGGAAGGCCGACACCCTGCCGCTGTTGCCGCCTGGCTCATGGACAGGGCTAGTCATCGAACCCGACCGTCAGCGGCTTTACGAAAACTGCGACCTGCGGGTGGGCTGGATGATGGATCAGGGCGCTCTGGACGAAGTTCAGGCTCTGCTGGCGCGCGGCTTGAGCCCTGCCCTGCCCGCCATGAAGGCGGTCGGCGTTCGAGAACTGGCCGCCCATCTGTCCGGCGAACTGACCCGCGACGATGCGGTCGCAGCGCTGAAACAGGCGACCCGCAACTATGCCAAACGCCAACTGACGTGGTTTCGGAACCAGACGGCCGACTGGACCCGCGTTTGAACGCAACGCGGCGCTTGGAATGCGTCCGGGCAGCGCCTATATTGGTTCTGTCCGGTTTCGGCCGGACTATAGCGATAAACGCGCTTGTAATAAGCGGACCGGACCCGGGTGCGATTCCCGGCGGCTCCACCAACTTTCTCCCCGCGTTATCGGCGGAGGCAGCATGGGGCCGACTAGCATCGACGGACGTGTAAAGAGGATTGCTTTCGCTCGTCCTGGCCCACCGTATCGGGCCATTTTCTAACTGCGAACGATAACTTCGCTGGAGAAGTCGCTCTCGCCGCGTAATGCGGTTCGGGTGATTTCGAATCTTAAGTCCTAGGGGTTCAGATCCTTGGGCGGGGCCTGTCGGGAGCCTGGCAACAGAATCCCGGCGCTTTTCCAAATCATCGGTATGGCGACAAATCGGTTCGCTTAACCCTCAAGGCATCTTTCGCCATCGCATCCGCACGTCTATCAGTCGCGCTCTATTGCGAGGTGACGATGAGCGACCAGGCCCCTCCGGTCGATGAGATGCAGTATGAGCGGCTGGCGCACGAGGCGCTGCGTGGCGTCCTGCGCGCGGCGCTGGAACGGGTGCTGGCCGAAGGTCTGCCCGGCGCGCACCACTTCTACATCACCTTCAAGACCCGCGCCGTCGGCGTCAGCGTCGCGCCCGACATCCTGGCGAAATATCCCGAAGAGATGACGGTCGTGCTGCAGCATCAGTACGACGATCTGCGCGTCGAGCCCGAGCGTTTCTCGGTCAAGCTGCGTTTTGGCGGCATGCCCAAGAGCCTGGTGATCCCCTATTCGGCGGTCACGCGATTCTATGATCCCAGCGTGCAGTTCCTGCTGCAGTTCGAGGATCCGCAGCTTCTGGAAGAGATCGAGGAAGAGCCGACCCCGCCGCAGGACACCGATCCGTCGTCGGAAGGTCCCAAGGTCGTGTCGCTGGATCAGTTCCGCAAAAAATAGCCGGCGTCAGTCGCGGCGAGGATAGGAGCGGATTGTGATCCGCTCTCTTTCGCCCTCGCGCCGTTCAACCAGCAACCGCGCGACCTGGGCGTCGTCGTGGAACAGATAGCCCTTGATGGAATCGAGCAGGGCCTTGGCCAGGTTGTCGAGATCCATCCACGGCGGCTCGCCCACATGTTCCATGCGTATTTCCACGACATGGTCGCCCCATGACGGCCGCGCGGCGCGCCATTCCTTGCGCATGAACTCATAGACCAGCGGCTTGTAGTATTTGGCCTGGGTGGTCAGGCCGTCGATGACGATCTCGACCGCATCGCCATCTTCGCGCGCCCGGACCTTGCCGGTCCCGGTCCAGCCGGCGGTCATGCGACGCCTGCCGGTGTAAGGATGTCCGCGCTCTTCTTGCCCTGCATGACGACCGTGCTACACCGCCGCGCAACCCATCGCCACGCCTGAGAGACGAGATTCCGCGCATGAGCAACGTCCGCACAGAGACCGACACCTTCGGCCCCATCCAAGTCGCCGCCGATCGCTACTGGGGGGCCCAGGCGCAACGATCGCTGGGCAACTTCAAGATCGGCTGGGAGAAGCAGCCCCTGCCGATCGTGCGCGCCCTGGGCATCGTCAAGCGCGCCGCCGCAGAGACCAATCGCGACCTGGGCAAGCTGGACCCGGCCCTGACCGACGCCATCGTCAAGGCCGCCAATGAGGTCATCGAAGGCAAGCTGAACGACCACTTCCCGCTGGTCGTCTGGCAGACGGGTTCGGGCACCCAGTCGAACATGAACGCCAATGAGGTGATCTCGAACCGCGCCATCGAGATCCTGGGCGGCGAGATGGGATCCAAGAAGCCCGTCCACCCCAACGACCATGTCAACATGAGCCAGTCGTCGAACGACACCTATCCGACGGCCATGCACGTGGCCTGCGCGGAACAGGTGGTCAACGACCTGATCCCGGCGCTGAAGCATCTGCACGTCGCCCTGGACGCCAAGGCCAAGGCTTGGGCCCACATCATCAAGATCGGCCGCACCCACACCCAGGACGCCACGCCCCTGACCTTGGGCCAGGAGTTCGGCGGCTATGCGCAACAGGTCGCCAACGGCATCGAGCGGATCGAACAGACCCTGCCCAAGCTGATGGAACTGGCCCAGGGCGGCACCGCTGTCGGCACCGGCCTGAACGCCCCCGTCGGATTCGCGGAAAAGGTCGCGGCCCAGATCGCCGAGATCACCGGCCTGCCCTTCACCACGGCGCCGAACAAGTTCGAAGCCCTGGCCGCGCATGACGCCATGGTCTTCAGCCACGGCGCGATCAACACGGTCGCCGCGTCGCTGTTCAAGATCGCCAACGACATCCGCTTCCTCGGCTCCGGCCCGCGTTCGGGCCTGGGCGAACTGGCCCTGCCGGAAAACGAGCCGGGCTCGTCGATCATGCCCGGCAAGGTCAATCCGACCCAGTGCGAGGCCCTGACCCAGGTCTGCGTCCAGGTGTTCGGCAACAACGCCGCCATCACCTTCGCCGGCTCGCAGGGGCATTTCGAGCTGAACGTCTACAACCCCGTGATGGCCTACAACTTCCTGCAGTCGGTGCGCCTGGTCGCCGATGCGGCCATCAGCTTCACCGACAACTGCGTCGTCGGCATCGAGGCGCGTGAGGACAATATCGCGCGCGGCTTGAACAACTCGCTGATGCTGGTGACGGCCCTGAACGGCAAGCTGGGCTATGACATCTGCGCCAAGATCGCTAAGACCGCGCACAAGAACGGCACCACCCTGCGCGAAGAGGCCGTCGGCGGCGGCTATCTAACCGACGCCGAGTTCGACGAGGCGGTGCGGCCCGAGAAGATGATCTCGCCGGGCTGACATCATGACCGCGCTGGAGCGTCCCTACTGGATCGAAGCCATCTTCGAGCGCCGAGACGGCTGGGACGCTGAGGCCTATCCCTTCAATCTGCCTGCTGTACGGCACCTGGACCGGTTGACCTTCCATCCCAACGTCACTTTTTTGGTGGGGGAGAACGGGTCAGGAAAATCCACGCTTATCGAAGCTCTGGCTGTGGCATGGGGCTTCAATGCAGAGGGTGGGACCAAAAATTTCAACTTCTCGACTCACCAGGCGCATTCGCCCCTGCATCGATACGTGCGACCTGTAAGAGCGCCGGTGAGGGTTCATGACGGCTTCTTCCTGCGCGCGGAGAGCTACTTCAACCTCGCTTCAGAGATTGAGCGTCTGGACGCGGAGCCAGGCCTTGGGCCTCCGATCAAGGCGTCCTATGGTGGCAAATCCCTGCATGAACAGTCGCATGGCGAGAGCTTCTTTGCTCTGTTCGACAACCGGTTCGGCGGTGACGGCCTCTATATCCTGGACGAACCGGAGGCCGCACTGTCGCCGACGCGGCAGTTGTCCTTCCTGACCAAGATCCACGAGCTAGTGAACGCTCGCTCGCAACTGATCATCGCCACCCACTCCCCCATCCTGCTCGGCTATCCCAACGCCTGGATCTATCAGGCGTCGGAGCATGGGCTTGAACGCGTCGAGTACGAAGACACCGACCATTATCAGGTCACGCGCAACTTCCTGACGCGGCGCGAGATGATGCTGGACATCCTGCTGGACCTCGACTGACCCTTCAGGCCTTGTCGCGGATCGTGCGGCCGACCGGAGCCAGCGCCAGCTTGGCCAGTTCTAGGTCCTTCAAGGCGAAGGGAATGCCGATGATGGAGACGAACTCCGCCACCGCGATGATCAGATGCGTCAGTGCAATGTACCAGCCGGCGACGACGAACCAGACAATGTTCAGCACGACACCAAGGCAGCCCGCCACCGGATGCGCCTCTTGCCACACGACCTCGCGGCCAAACGGCCAGAACGAATAGCTGGCCATACGCCACGCCGCGAACGTCCACGGCAGGCCGACGACGGTCAGCGCCAGGATCGCGCCGCCAAACAGCCACAGCAGGCCGGAAATCCAGCCGCCGAAGATGAGCCAGAGGATATTGAGGATCAGGCGGATCAAGGTCGAAGCTCCAGCGCCGCCTCATGCGACGCCTTCTAGATAGCGATAAGGCCCCGCTTATGCAGCGGGGCCTTAGGTGAATTCGCGTTAAGTCGCCGTGATCAGTGCGGCTTTTCCGACCAGCGCGCCTTGGCGTCGTCCTGGGTCAGGTTCAGATGAACGTGCTTGTCATCGACCTTTTCGACCCAGCTGACCGGGATCAGGTGGTGCTTGAAGCCGCCGGCGAAGTCCAGCTTGGCCAGCTCGATCTGGTCGCCCAGGACGTGATCGACACGCCCCACATGACCGCCGTCCGAGCCTACGACTTCGAGGTGTTCCTTGATGAGCGAAACGTCGACCATGTCTGTCTCCAACAGTTGGGTTTGTCCTGCCGAGGAGAACACGCGGCGTTAGGCCGGGTTTCAAACGGCGACGCTTGTTCTGTGATGTGGTGACAGGCGCCGCCCCGACGCGGTAGAGAGCACGTCTCCAGACAGGGTTGGAAACAAGCGCATGCGGCGGATCGGATCGGGCCTGTTCGGCATCGTCATGGCCTTGGCGTTGACCGCGTGCGGCACCCTGGATCGGCCGACCGGCCCGCTCAGGATCACCAACGGCACGCTGGTCAAGGCCGAGGACCCGCGCATCCGCGCCAGCGACACCGCGCGACTGCAGGCCTTCACCCGTGAAATCGGCGAACGGTTGCGGCCCGATCATCCGACCTCGATCCTGGCCCTTTCCGGCGGTGGGGCCAACGGGGCGTATGGGGCCGGGCTGCTGGTCGGTTGGACCCAACAGGGCGACCGGCCTGTGTTCGATGTCGTCACGGGCGTCAGCACCGGCGCCCTCGCCGCCCCCTTCGCCTTCCTGGGCTCGGAATGGGATGACGAGCTTCAGCACGCCTACACCAGCGGCGGAGCGAACAATCTGCTGAGCTGGCGCAGTTTCGCCGCCTTCCTGAACCCCAGCCTGTTCTCGTCGCAGGCGCTCCGCAATCTGGTGGACGAGAACGTCACGCCCGAGCTGATGCAGGCCGTCGCGCGCGAGCACGCCAAGGGCCGTCGCCTGCTGGTCGCCACCACGGATCTGGACAGCGAACAGACCGTCATCTGGGATATGGGCCTGCTGGCGACCCAGGGCGACGAGAACGCCCGCGAACTGTTCAAGGAGGTGCTGGTCGCCTCAGCCAGCATTCCGGGCGTCTTCCCGCCCGTGCTGATCGCGGGCCTTCAGGACGACGACAAGGTCGTGCTGGAAATGCACGTCGATGGCGGGGTCAACACGCCCTTCCTGGCCATACCGGAAGACCTGATGCTGTGGACCCGGCCCAAGGACGAAGGCCGTGTCGGCGCCCTCTATGTGATCGTCAACGGTCAGGTCGGTCGCAACGATGGCGTCACGCCCGGCCGCCTGTCCGGCATCCTGGCGCGGACCTATGACAGCATGAGCAAGTCGTCGCTGCGCATCCATCTGGCGGTGACGGCGGCCTTCGCGCGGCGCAATGGTTTGGACATGGCCCTGTCGGCCATTCCCGACAATGTCGCCGCCTCCAGCCTCAAGTTCGACCAGGAGACCATGACGGCCATGTTCGAACTGGGTCGCCAGCGCGGATTTGGCCCAGACGCCTGGACCCGGCTGGGCGAGCGGCCGGCGGACCAGCCCTTCATCCCCCAGACGACCATCTCGGACTCCCAGGTGCCGGCGGTCCTGACGCCCGAACCCTCGACAAAGCCGGCTGCCGACACGCCCCCCGCCGATACGCCCAGGGAATAATCATGGGCGAGATCGTCAATCTGAACCGGGCGCGAAAGACGCGGGTCAAGGCCGAAGACAGGGCGCAGGCCGCCGCCAATCGCGTGGTTCACGGTCGCACCAAGGCCGACAAGGCGCTGACCGCTCTGGAACGTCATCGGGCAGACAAGCTGCTGGACGGTCAGAAGCTGGACCCAAAATCAGACGATTGACGGCTCAGGTCTTGGGGGCGCGGATCAGCATCACCTGCCCCGCCAGCACCAGTGCCAGTCCGATCAGGGCGCTCCAGCCGAACCGTGCGCCCTCGAAGATCACCGACACCAGCATGGCGATGGGCGGCGTCAGCGCCGACATATAGCTGGCTAGGGCATAGCCACGCTGACGGGCGATGGTGAAATACAGGCCGAACGCGATGACCGACCCGAACAGCGACAGATAGAGCAGCGACATCACATAGTGCGGCGTCTGCTCTATCCGCCACGTCACGCCGGTCGCGAAACCATACAGCGCCAACATGGCCGTTCCATAGGCCATGGCCCAGGAGGTCGCAGCCATCACCGGCGCGCCCGCCTGCTGGCCCTTCCAGGCGAACCAGTTGCCGAACGCCGACGCCAGGACGGCCGTCAAGGCGAAGATCACGCCCAGCCCCGGATTGAGGCCTGCGCCGGCCGCCGTGATCTGACCGTACGACAGCACGCCCACACCCATGACGCCGAGGGCCGCCCCGATCCATGCAGCAGGCGCCGCCTTCTGTCCGCCCATCAGCCGGAACAGGATCAGGTTCACGAAGGCCAGGGCGGCGAAGATCACCGCGACCACGGCCGAGGCGACCTGCCCCTCCGCCGCATAGACGAACCCATAGCTGACTGCGAAGACAAAGGCGCCCTGCCCTATCGCGGCCAGGTGCTGGGCGCGGGTCAGGCGCAGCGGCCGTCGCGTGACGGCGCAGAAGGCGAACAGCACCGCCGAGGCCAGACCGAACCGCCAGACGATGGAAACGATGGAATCGACTGGCCCCAGTTGCAGGGTGATCGCATACCAGGTGGTGCCCCAGATCAGGGCGCAGATGGCGATGGCGGCGATCGTGAAAGGGCGGCTCAAGCTCGATCTCCGGCGGCGGACTGCCCGCTTATCATCACAACGACACCGGCGCCGCTCACGTCTTGCGCCGGAGTGTGACACACTGAGGACGACAAAGGAGATCGTCATGCGAAACGCCCCGCTGATCCTGCCCGCCGCCCTGATTTTGGCCGCCTGCGCGACCGCGCCGGAAATGACGACGGGAACGACCGTCGTGAACGTCACCGCCAGCTATCGCGAGCGCATCATGCTGCCGCCCGGCCATGTCCTGACGGTCAAGGTCGAGGATGTCAGCCTGGCCGACGCCCCGGCCCAGGTGCTGGCCGAGGCCAGCGAGCCGCTGACCGGCGCCCCGCCCTATCGCGTCACCCTGGGCTTCCCAACCTCGCAGATCGATCCGCGCCACACCTATGCCGCGCGCGCCGAAATCCGCGACGCGGCCGGCGCCCTGGTGTTCGTCACCGACACCCGCCACGCGATCCTGACCAATGGCGCGCCGGCCTCGGCCGAGATCGTGTTGAAGTCCGCGCGTTGAGCAGTCTGAGCAAACGCTCGGTCGCCCTGGCGGGTCATGCGACCTCGGTCGCGCTGGAACCCGAGTTCTGGGCCGTGCTGGACCGGATCGCCACCACGCGCGACCTCAGCAAGGCCCAGCTTATGGCCGAGATCGACGCCAATCGCGGTCGCCGCCCCCTCGCCTCCGCCTGCCGCCTGCTGGCCCTGGACTGGGTGGCGGATCATGGACGACAGGCATAGCGTCAGCCGAATGGAGACCGCGTCATGACCGACAATCGTCTGATCCCCGCCGCCGTCGTAGGAGCCCTTTTGGCCCTAGGCTTCATCGGCGCCGGCGCTCTGATCGGTCAGGGCGTCATCCATGCGCGTGCAGGCGACCGCACGGTGACGGTGCGCGGCCTGTCAGAGCGCAATGTGAAGGCCGACCTCGCCGTGCTACCGCTGCGCTTCACCGCCTCGGGCGATGTCCTGTCAGAAGTGCAGACCAAGATCGACGGCGATCTGGCCTTGGTCCGGCGTTTCCTGACGGCCCAAGGCTATCCGGCCCAAGCCATCGAACTGGGCCGGCTGGAGGTCGCCGATACGCGATCGCGCGAATACGCCGCACAGAACGGCGGCCCGCGCTTCATCCTGGCCCAGACGGTGATCGTGCGGACCAACGACGTGGCGCGGGTCCAGTCCACGACGCGGTCATTGAACGATCTGGTGCGACAGGACGTGGTGCTTCAGGACTTCCAGGGACCATCCTACATCTTCACCAAGCTGAACGACGTGCGCCCGCAGATGATCGCGGAGGGTACCGCGGCGGCTCGCACCGGCGCGGAGCAGTTCGCCAAGGACAGCGGCACGCCATTGGGGCCGATCCGTCAGGCCACACAGGGCTCTTTCGAAATTCTGCCGCGTGATGGCTCTGGCGGCGACGAAGCCGCCTCCATCGACAAGAAGGTCCGGGTGGTGACGACCATCACCTATAGTCTGAAGTAGTCTCGCCAGACGGCTCATCGGCGGGTTGCGATCGTCCGATGAACTCGACTTCGGCGTGCGGGTCTTCGCCCACTTCGACCAATGCGACCCACACCGCCATGATCAAAAACATCCCGGCCATGCCCAGGATGAAGGCCAGCCACCCCGCCCTCTTGCCCTGCGGCATGCGGCCCAAAGCCGCCTTCCTCGTGTGAGTGTTTCGCTGCATCGCACCTAGGAACCTGTCGTCGATCCGCCGGGTTCCGAGGTTTCATTGTGGCGGCGGCCCTGACATTGCCGCGCGGTCCCCTTATGTTCCGGTTTCGAATCTGATTGACGGATGTTTCTGCGCCTGTGACCGATCTCCCCGCCCCCCGTATTTCCGACATGGCGCGAGCCCGCGCGCCCGAGGGCGAGGCGTCACGTGACTATCTGAAGGGGCTGAACCCGGAACAACGCGAGGCGGTCGAGACGACCGAGGGGCCAGTGCTGGTTCTAGCCGGCGCTGGCACGGGCAAGACCCGGGTCCTGACCACGCGCCTGGCGCACATCCTGGCGACGGGCCGGGCCAAGCCGTGGGAACTGCTGACCGTCACCTTCACCAACAAGGCCGCGCGCGAGATGCGCGAGCGGATCACCCATCTGATCGGTCCCTCGGCCGAGGGCCTGCGGTGGCTGGGCACCTTCCACTCGGTCGCCGCCCAGATCCTGCGCCGTCACGCCGAACTGGTCGGGCTGAAGTCCAGCTTCACCATCCTGGACACCGACGACCAGGAACGGGTGCTGAAACAGCTGCTGGAAGCCGCCAATATCGACACCAAACGCTGGACGCCCAAGTCGCTGTCCGGCCTGATCGACCACTGGAAAAACCGAGGCTGGACGCCCGAGAAACTGCCGCCCGGCGAGGATTTCGCCAACGGCAAGGGCCAGGGCCTGTACGCCGCCTATCAAGCGCGGCTGCGCAGCCTCAACGCCTGCGACTTCGGCGACCTCTTGCTGCACAACATCACCATCCTGTCGCAGCATGCGGACCTGGCCGAGGAATACCGCCGCCGCTTCCGCTACATCCTGGTCGACGAGTATCAGGACACCAATGTCGCCCAGTATCTGTGGCTGCGGCTGCTGACGGCCTCGACCGGCAACGTCTGCTGCGTCGGCGACGACGACCAGTCGATCTATGGCTGGCGTGGCGCCGAGGTGGACAACATCCTGCGCTTCGAACGCGACTTCCCCGGCGCCAAGATCGTCAAGCTGGAGCGCAATTATCGCTCGACCAGCCATATCCTGGGCGCGGCCTCGGGCCTGATCGCCGCCAACCGCGACCGGCTGGGCAAGACCCTTTGGACGGAGGACGACAGCGGCGACAAGGTACGGGTGCGCGGCGTCTGGGACGGCGAGGCCGAAGCCCGCCTGATCGCCGACGAGATCGAGACAGCGCGACGTCCTCACGCAGGCGAGCCGGGCCTGAAATTCAAGGACATGGCCATCCTGGTCCGCGCCTCGTTCCAGATGCGGGCGTTCGAGGAGCGTTTGGTCATGCTGGCCATCCCCTATGCCGTCATCGGCGGCCCGCGCTTCTTCGAACGGGCCGAGATCCGCGACGCCCATGCCTATATGCGGCTGATCCAGTCCGAGGACGACGACCTGGCATTCGAGCGGATCGTCAATGTGCCCAAGCGCGGCATCGGCGACACCAGCGTGCAGAAGGTTCTGCAACTTGCCCGCCAGCACGGCCTGTCCGCCCTGACCGCCGTGCGCGGCCTGATCAACACCGACGAGCTTCAGGCCCGCACCCGCACCGCCCTGTCCAACTTCGTGCGCGACATCGATCGCTGGCGCGCCCTGTCCGAGACCACGCCCCACTGGCAGATCATGGAAACAGTGCTGGAGGAAAGCGGCTACACCGACATGCAAAAGGCCGACCGGACCAGCGGCCAGACCCGGTTGGACAACCTTAAGGAACTGACCCAGTCGATGCAGCAGTTCGAGACTCTGCAGGCCTATCTGGAGCACGTCTCCCTGGTCATGGATCTCGAGCGCGCGAACAGCGACGATCCCAATGGCGACGGCGCAGTTCAGATCATGACGCTTCACGGGGCCAAGGGGCTGGAGTTCCCGCTGGTCTTCCTGCCCGGCTGGGAGGAAGGCGTCTTCCCCAGCCAGCGCAGCATCGACGAAAAGGGCGAGAAGGGTCTGGAGGAGGAACGGCGTTTAGCCTACGTCGGCGTCACCCGCGCCAAGCAGGACGCGCGGATCTCGTTCGCCGCCAACCGACTAGTGTATGGCCGCTGGACCTCGCAGCTACCCAGCCGTTTCGTCGACGAACTGCCCATCGCCCACGTCGATCCGCAATCCGACACCGGCTATTACGGCGCCTCGGCCGGCATGAAGGAGGCCAAGAGCCGATGGGACGACGCGCCCTCGTTCGGCAGCGGCTATTCCTCCCCCGGGTGGAAACGCGCCCAATCCTTCACCGCCGCCCAGACGCCGAACAAGATTCCGGCCCGCAAGGCCGTCATCGAGGGCGACGGCCGCCTGATCGCCACGGCCGACCCCAAGTCGAGTTCCGGCTGGAAAAAAGGCGAACGCGTCTTTCACCAGAAGTTCGGCTACGGGAACGTCCGCGTCATCGAGGGCAACAAACTGCTGGTCGATTTCGAAAAGGCTGGCGAGAAGCGCGTGATCGACAGTTTCGTCGAGAAGGCCTAACCCGGCGATCCACCCCAGCAGACGGAGCCGACCATGGCGGGCCTCAAAGACAAGCGCGGCTTCATCGACAAGGACCGCATCGACCTGTCGGAACGGCAGTCGGTCGAATACTGGATGAAGCGCTGGGGCGTGACCCGCGACCAGATCACCGCCGCCCACCGCAAGGTCGGCCGCATGACCAAGGACATCGCGGCGGAGTTGGGCAAGAAGCGCTGACGCCAAGCCTCAATTTCGGCTTCGGCGCGCCTCCCAGGCGACGACACCGAGCAGCATCGCTGTCGATAGCAGGCTGAGCCACAGGGACGGTAGAGGCGCCAAGCCGGTTAGAGCCGCCGCCATCAGCAGAACCAGGGCGCCGCAGGCCGCCAGCCGATCGACCGCCCAGCGTCCCCACACGCAATAGGCCGCCAGCGACGATCCGAACAGAAAGATGGCCGGTCCGCCTAGGATGGCGGCGGTCATGTGCGCCTGCGAATGGCCCAAGGGATGGGCCAGGACGAACTCGTCTCCCACAGCGGACACTACGATGCCCGCGATCAGGACGATGGGTGCATAGGTATAAGCCCGACGGGCGATGGCGCCGGCGTCTCGGGCATGGGCGATGAACTCCGACGCGGCCTCGTGCTTGCGGCCAAAATAAAGCTGCCACATCGCAATGGTGGTCAGGAAACTGGAGGCGAACGCGGCGATGGTCGCAGCGCTCCACGGCAGTTCCGCGAAAGTGGCGCCCGTGACCAGCAGGGTCTCGCCTAGGCAGATGATCACGAACAGGCCGACACGCTCAGCGAGATGTGCGCCCTCGACCGTCCAGTCCGCTGTGGCGGCGCGGCCGAGCCCCGGCGTGCGATAGCCCGACGCTGGACCGGCGTATTCCACCGCCAGTGCGCCCAGCCACCATAACAGTCTCTGCTCAGGATCGGCGAACCCGCCCGCGATCCAGAAGACGCCGGACAGCAACGCCCAGCTCAAGATCCGCTGGAAGTTGCGTGTCAGACCCCGGTCGCTCCGCGCGGCCCACAGCATGAACAGGGCGCGACCGACGTGGATGGCGACGAAGGCGCCGGCGAAGATCAGTCCTCTTTCACCAAACGCTTCCGGCAGAGCGATGGACATGACCAGACCGACCGCCATGATCGCGAACAGGGCGATCCGCACCGGCGTCCGCTCCACGTCCAGCCAGTTCGTGACCCAGGACGTGTAGATCCAGCTCCACCAGACGGCGGCCATCAGCATCAGGGCCTGGAGCGCGCCGAGCGGGGTCAAATGCTGGATCAGCAGATGACTGATCTGGGTGATGGCGAAGACGAAGACCAGATCGAAAAACAGTTCGACAAAGCCGACGCGGGCGTGCTCGCCCTTCACCCGTTCGCGCAGCAGAGAAACCATCCGATCTTCCCCCATTCAGAGGAAAGCCTAGTCCTGCGCCCTCTCGCCGTCATCCCCCGGATCACGCCAGAGGATCACCTCACGGCAGGATCAGAGGTGGATGGTGCGTCCGTACGCGTCCAGCGCCGCCTCGTGCATCGCCTCCGACATGGTCGGGTGCGGATAAACAATGCCGTGAATGTCTTCTTCCGTCGCCTCCATGGTGATGGCGGTGACATAGCCCTGGATCATCTCGGTCACTTCGTGGCCGATCATATGGGCGCCGATCAGGGCGCCGGTCTTGGCGTCGAAGATCACCTTGACGAAGCCGTCCACCTCGCCGGCGGCGACGGCCTTACCGTTCACGCGGAACGGGAAGCGGCCGATCTTGACGTCGCGCTTCTCGGCGCGGGCGGCCTGTTCGGTGATGCCGACCGAGGCGACCTGCGGCTGGGCGTAGGTGCAGCCGGCGATGGGCGAATGGACGTTCGGGGTCTTGTAGCCGGCGATGAACTCGGCGGCGTGGATGCCTTCGTGCGACGCCTTGTGCGCTAGCCAAGGCGCACCGGCGCAGTCGCCGATGGCGAACAGGCCCTTGACGTTGGTCTGGCAGTGGCTGTCGGTCTTGATGTGGCCGCGGTCCAGTTCGACGCCCAGCGTCTCCAGGCCAATGCCGTCGGTGTTGGCGGTGATGCCAACGGCCGAGATGCAGACCTCGGCCTCAAGCGTTTCGGCCTTGCCGCCGATCTCGACGTCCACCTTCACACCCGAAGCGGACTTGGTGACCTTGGTCACCTTGGCCCCGAGCTTAAACTTGATGCCGCGCTTCTCGAACGACTTCTGGGCGGCCTTGGAGACCTCCTCGTCCTCGACCGGCATGATGCGCTCAACCGCCTCGACGACCGTCACCTCGGCGCCCAGAGCGCGATAGAAGCTGGCGAACTCGATGCCGATGGCGCCCGATCCGATGACGACGAAGGACTTGGGCAGGCTCTTGGGCGCCAGGGCGTCGCGATAGGCCCAAATCCTGTCGCCGTCAGCCTCCAAACCGATCTGCGGCAAGGCGCGAGCGCGGGCGCCGACGGCCAGCATGACCGACTTGGCGTCCAGGGTGCGCGAACCGCCGGCCTTCAGCGCGACGACGACCTTGGGTGCAGTGGCGCCCTTCTCAAGCTTGGCCGAACCCTCGATCACCTCGATCTTGTTTTTCTTCATCAGGAAGGCGACGCCCTTGTTCATCGTCGCCGCGACGCCGCGCGAGCGCTGGATGATGGCGTCGAAGTCGAACGAGGCGCCGGAGGCGGACAGGCCGTAGTCCTTCAGGTGCGACAGGCTCTCGAACTTCTCGCCCGACTTCAGGAGAGCCTTGGTGGGGATACAGCCCCAGTTCAGGCAGATGCCGCCCAGGTTCTCGCGCTCGACAATTGCGACCTTGAGACCCAGCTGGCTGGCGCGGATCGCCGCGACATAGCCGCCGGGGCCCGAGCCGATGACGATGAAGTCGAAGGTGTCAGCCATGATCAGAGCCACTTCTCGATGTCGGCCTTGATGGCCTCGGGTTCAGTCTGGGGCGCGTAGCGGGAGACCACCCTGCCCTCGCGGTCGGTCAGGAACTTGGTGAAGTTCCACTTGATGACCTTGGAGCCGAGGAAGCCGCGCTTCTGTTCGGTCAGCCAGGCATAGAGCGGGTGCCGGTTCGGCCCGTTGACCTCCACCTTGTCGAACAGGGGAAAGGTCACGTCGAAACTGGTGGCGCAGAAGGCGGCGATCTCCGCCGCCCTGCCCGGCTCCTGCTCGCCGAACTGGTTGCAGGGAAAGCCCAGTACCTCGAACGGCCGGTCGGCGAAGGTCCGGTGCAGCTTTTCCAGACCGTCATATTGGCCGGTGAAACCGCACTTGGACGCCGTATTGACGATCAGCAGCGCCTGACCGCGAAAACGGTCCAGCGAAACCTCCGTGCCGTCGATGGCGCGGGCGGAGAAGTCATAGACCGAGGTCATGACCTCGCCCTCCCCTTACGCCAGCATCGCGACGGGATCTTCGATCAGCGGCTTGAACGCCTGCAGGAAACGGGCGCCGGTCGCGCCGTCCACCACGCGGTGATCGCAGGTCAGGGTGACGGTCATGACCGTGGCCGGCACGACCTGGCCGTTCTTGACGACCGCGCGCTGCTCGCCCGCGCCCACGCTCATGATACAGCCCTGAGGTTCATTGATGATCGAGGTGAACTGCTTGATGCCGAACATGCCCAGGTTGGACACCGAGAAGGTGCCGCCCTGGAACTCTTCCGGCTTCAGCTTGCGTTCGCGGGCGCGCTTGGCCAGGTCCTTGGACTCGGTCGCAATTTGCGCCAGACCCTTGGTCTCGGCCTTCTTGATGATCGGGGTGATCAGGCCGCCGTCGATCGCCACCGCCATTGAGACGTCGGCGTTGTGGTGCATGGCGATGCCTTCGGGCGTGTAGGAGGCGTTCGCCTCCGGCACCATCTTCAGGGCCAGGGCCGCAGCCTTGATGACGAAGTCGTTGACCGACACCTTGATGCCCTGCGGCTCCAGCATCTTGTTCACCTTCGCGCGGACGGCCATCAGCTGGTCTATCTCGACGTCGATGAAGAGTGGGAAGTGCGGGACGTTCTGTATGCTGTCGACCATGCGACGCGCCACGGCCTTCTTCATCCCGTCCAGCGGGATCAGGTCGTAGCTGCCGTCCGGTATGCCCATCTGGGCCAGCGACTGTGCCTTGCGCGGTTCGATGCCCGAGGTCGCGGCGGCGGCGGTCGCCGTCGAGGAGGCAGGTTGAGCGGCGCCCTTCGGCGCGCCCTCGACGTCACGCTTGACGATGCGGCCGTGCGGGCCGGTGCCCTTGATCGACTTCAGATCGACGCCGTTCTGCGCAGCTATACGACGCGCCAGCGGCGAGGAGAAGATGCGCTCGCCATTATCCGATTTCGGTGCAGCAGCGGCGGCGGCCTTGGGCGCTTCAGCGACGGGAGCGGCTTCGGCCTTCGGCGCTTCCTCGGCCTTGGCGGCGGGCTTTTCCGCGGCCTTGGGCGCGGCGGCTCCGCCTTCATCCTTCAGGCGGGCGATGGGCGTATTGACCTTCACGCCTTCCGACCCTTCAGCGACCAGGATGTCGGTGATCTCGCCCTCGTCCACCGCCTCGACTTCCATCGTGGCCTTGTCGGTTTCGATCTCGGCGATCACGTCGCCGGCGGAGACGACGTCTCCGACCTTGACGTGCCACTTGGCCAGGACGCCCTCCTCCATCGTCGGAGACAGGGCCGGCATCAGGATATCGGTCATCAGGCGTTCCTGGTCTTGGGTTCAGCGACGGTCTGCATCGCAGGGCCGTCCAGCGCCTCGCGCAGTCCGGCCAGTATTTCTTGATAGGCTTGGTTTTCGTCGAAACCCCGACTGGTCGCATAGACGTGCGCGACATTGCGAGCCATCACGGCCAACATCCGGCCATAGGATCGAGGGTGCTCGAAGGCAGGCTTGATCGCCATGACCGGTTCGTTCTTGGACCACCAGAAGCGCACCAGTTCGATGGCTTGAGGATCTGCAGCAACGCTGTCCGGAACGGTCAAGGCGATCTCGGCCTGGGTCACGCCATCACCTGCTTCACGGCTGCAATGATCTTATCCACGCCCGGCAGCGACAAGACTTCCAGATTGGCGGCGTAAGGCAGCGGCACGTCCTCCTGGTGCACCCGCAGCGGTGGGGCGTCCAGATAGTCGAAGGCGTGTTCGATGACACGAGCCACGACCTCGGCGCCGACGCCCATCGGACCCCAGCCTTCTTCGGCCGAGACCAGGCGGCTGGTCTTCTTGACGCTCTCGACGATGGTGTCGGTGTCCAGCGGACGCAGGGTGCGCAGATCGACGACCTCGCATTCGATGCCTTCTTCGGCCAGCTTCTCGGCGGCCTGGAGGGCGAAGCCGACCATGCGGCTGTGGGCCGTGATGGTGACGTCCTTGCCCTCGCGACGGACCTTGGCCTTGCCGATGGGCAGAACGTAGTCCTCGACGTCCGGCACATCGAACTCCAGACCGTACATCATCTCGTGTTCGAGGAAGACGACGGGGTTCGGGTCGCGGATGGCGGCTTTGAGCAGGCCCTTGGCGTCGGCGGCGTCATAGGGCGCGATCACCTTTAGGCCCGGCACCTGGGCGTACCAGGCCGAATAGTCCTGGCTGTGCTGGGCGCCGACGCGCGAAGCGGCGCCGTTCGGGCCGCGGAAGACGATGGGCGCACGGATCTGACCGCCCGACATGTACAGGGTCTTGGCGGCCGAGTTGATGATGTGGTCGATCGCCTGCATGGCGAAGTTGAACGTCATAAACTCGACGATTGGCTTCAGGCCCGACATGGCGGCGCCGACCCCCAGGCCGGCGAAGCCGTGCTCGGTGATCGGGGTATCCACGACACGCTGGTCGCCAAACTCCTGCAGCAGGTCGCGGCTGACCTTGTAGGCGCCCTGATACTGGGCGACTTCCTCGCCGATCAGGAAGACCCGGTCGTCACGACGCATCTCTTCGGCCATGGCGTCACGCAGGGCGTCGCGCACGGTCGTCTTGACCAGTTTGGCGTCGGCCGGGATTTCCGGGTCGCGGAGCTCGACCTTGGGGGTCGAAGTCTGTGGCGGGGCCTTTTCGGGATCACCGGTCTTCCCCTCGGCCGCAGCCTTGGGCGCCTCGGCTTCGGCTGCCTTGGGCGCGGGCGCCGCTGCGCCGTCTTCTCCGGCCAGACGCGCGATCGGCGTGTTGACCTTCACGTTCTCGGCGCCTTCGGCGACGAGGATTTCCAGCACTTCGCCTTCATCCACCGCCTCGACTTCCATCGTGGCCTTGTCGGTTTCGATCTCGGCGATCACCTGGCCGGCCGACACGGTGTCGCCCGCCTTGATGTGCCATTTGGTCAGCGTGCCCTCTTCCATCGTGGGGGACAGCGCCGGCATCAGAATGTCGGTCACGGATCAGGCCTCCACGTAGACGTCGGTATAGAGCTCGGACGGATCGGGTTCCGGGCTCTCTTGGGCGAATTGAACAGCTTCGGCGACGATCGCCTTGATTTCAGTGTCGATAACCTTGAGCTCGTCCTCGGTCGCATTGGCGGCCGCCAGCAGCATCTTCAGGTGATCGATCGGATCGCGGGTCTTCTTGACCTCGTCCACCTCTTCCTTGGTCCGGTATTTCGCCGGATCGGACATCGAGTGGCCGCGATAGCGGTAGGTCTTTACTTCCAGAATGAAGGGACCGCCGCCTTCGCGGGCGCGCTTCACCGCACGGGCCGTGGCGTCGCGAACGGCCAGCACGTCCATACCATCGACCTGTTCGCCCGGAATGCCGAAGCTGGCGCCGCGCTGATACAGTTCGGTCGTGGACGACGAGCGCTCGATGCTCGTACCCATGGCGTATTGATTGTTTTCAATGATGTAGATGGCCGGCAGCTTCCACAGCTGCGCCATGTTGAAGCTCTCGTAGACCTGACCTTGGTTCGAGGCGCCGTCGCCGAAATAGACGAAGGCCACCGAATCATCGCCGCGGTATTTGCCGGCGAAGGCCAAGCCGGTGCCCAGCGCCACCTGGGCGCCGACGATGCCGTGACCGCCGTAGAAGCCGGTCGGCACGTCGAACATGTGCATCGACCCGCCCTTGCCCTTGGACGAGCCGCCGCTGCGGCCGGTCAACTCGGCCATGACTTCCTTGGGATCCATGCCGGCGGCCAGCATGTGGCCGTGGTCACGATAGCCGGTGATGATCTTGTCGTGGCCCTGTTTGACGCTCTCCTGAACGCCGACGGCCACGGCCTCCTGGCCGATGTACAGGTGGCAGAAGCCGCCGATCAGACCCATGCCGTAGAGCTGTCCAGCACGCTCCTCGAAGCGGCGGATCAGAACCATCTCGCGATAGAAGCGAAGCAGGTCCTCCTTAGACGCCGTCGGCGTGTTGGGCAGTTTGTCAGGCGAAGTCGTCTGAGCGGATTTGGCTGGGGCTTTCGCCATCCGGTATCTCCCGGCTAGGCGTCGAGAGCCGACGCCTTCTTATCGTTACGGAAAGGGGCTTTAGCAGCCTTCCTTCCCGGAACGCAAAGGGGTGCGGGCACCCCTGTAACAATAGTTCAAGTCGGGAGAAGGTCTCAGCCCTGCGCGGCAGGCGCCGGAAGACGGATCACATAATCGCGGGGGTCAGAGAAGCCCAGCACGGCGCGGGCGCGCTCTTCCAGCAGATCACGGGATAGACTGTCGGTGCGTAGATAACGCACGCGCGTCTCAAGGTCGCGACGCTGTTCGGTCAGGTGCGCCAATTGGTCCTCGCGCTGCCCCAGCAGGGCATCGCGGGACGAGCCGCTCAACAAGCCGCGCTCGCCCGTCAGCGCTTGCACCCCAAGATAGGCAAGCAGCAACAACAGGGCGAAGGACAGGCGGTAAGGTTTCATCCGTTCAGGCACTTAAAACGCTCCTTCTGAGCGCGAAAACACAGTTCAGGAACCGTGCCCGAAAATGCCTAACGAAATGTAGCTTGACCGTAAGATAGTCGGCGGAGAACGCTGATTCTCCGCCGACAATTCAGTTTCTTATTTCAGCAGCATGCCGTCGCCGAAATAGACGCCCTGGTCGCCCAGCATCTCTTCGATGCGCAGCAGCTGGTTGTATTTCGCCACCCGGTCCGAACGCGCCAGCGAACCGGTCTTGATCTGCCCGCAGTTGGTGGCCACCGCCAGGTCGGCGATGGTCGAGTCCTCAGTCTCGCCCGAACGGTGGCTCATCACGGCGGTGTAGCCGGCGCGGTGGGCCATATCGACGGCGTCCAGGGTCTCGGACAGGGTGCCGATCTGGTTGACCTTGATCAGGATGGAGTTGGCCAGACCTTCGCCGATGCCTGCAGCCAGACGCGCCGGATTGGTCACGAACAGGTCGTCGCCGACCAGTTGCACGCGGTCGCCCAGGCGTTCGGTCAGCAGGCGCCAGCCGTCGAAATCATCCTCGGCCATGCCGTCCTCGATCGATACGATCGGGAAGCGCTCGCACAGATCGACCAGATAGGCGGCCATGCCGTCGGCGTCGACGGTCTTGCCCTCGCCGGTCATGATGTATTTGCCGTCCTTGAAGAACTCGGTCGAGGCGACGTCCAGGCCAAGGTGGAAGTCCTCGCCCGCCAGATAGCCGGCCGCCTGCCCGGCCTTGGTGATGAAGCTCAAGGCTTCGTCAGCCGAGGCCAGGTTCGGGGCAAAGCCGCCCTCGTCGCCGACATTGGTGTTGTGGCCGGCGTCCTTCAGCTGCTTCTTCAGGGCGTGGAAGATTTCGGCGCCCATCCGCACGGCGTCCGAGAAGGTCTCGGCGCCCGTCGGCAGGATCATGAACTCCTGGATGTCGATCGGGTTGTCGGCGTGGGCGCCGCCGTTGATGATGTTCATCATCGGGGTCGGCAGGACGCGGGCCGAGACGCCGCCAAGGTAACGATACAGTTCCTGATTGGCCGACAGGGCGCTGGCCTTGGCGACGGCCAGCGACACGCCAAGGATGGCATTGGCGCCGAGACGCGCCTTGTTGGGCGTGCCGTCCAGGTCAATCATCGCTTCGTCGATGCGGCGCTGCTGCTCGGCGTCCATGCCGGACAGGGCGTCGAAGATCTCGCCGTTGACGGCGTCGACCGCCTTTTGAACGCCCTTACCTCCCCACATGTCTTTGTCGCCGTCGCGCAGTTCGACGGCTTCGTGCGCGCCGGTCGAGGCGCCCGAAGGCACGGCGGCGCGGCCAAAGGAACCGTCTTCCAGCGTGACATCGACTTCAACCGTCGGATTGCCCCGGCTGTCGAGGATCTGGCGGGCGACGATGTCGGCGATGTCGGTCATGGCTCGGCTCTTTGGCTCAAGGGGCAAGGGAGGTCCGACGGTTTAGCCGCCTCCCCGCCAAACGCCAATGCCGACATCGCCGCCTGGCGTCAGGAACAGCCTTCGACCAGTTGGATCGACGGGTCGCCGGCATGGACCATCATCACCTTGCCGTCGCTGCCGATCTCGTAACGGACGCCGCGCGCCGCCGGGTCGGTGACATAGGTGGTCGAGCCGCCTCGCGACCAGGCGAACAGGTCCTCTGCCGGCGCGTCCTGATACTTGTGCGGTTGGGCGAAGATGGCGCCGCCGTATGCCTGTTTGATCGCCATGGAGGTGTCGCCGACGCCGAACCCGCGGTCGGTCTTTGTGGTCGCGCCGCGCGCCAAGGTGATTCGCGTAAGGACGCCGTTCTGGATCATCACCTGCACGTCTGCCGGCGCATTGGCGGGATGGAACTGGTCGCAGGTCTCAGGATCGGCGCCGCCCACGGCGTTCGGCTGGGAATCATCGCCCCAGACTTTCACCAGTTCGGCCCGCGTCATGCCGATTCGCGCAACGCCCAGCCCGTCAGCCGTCAAGGCATTAGGGTCGGCTGCGGGCATCGTCGGCGTTACGGGCGTTTCCGCCGAAGGCGAAGCGGGCGCCGGCGCGGAGTCGGGGTGTTCCCTGCTGCAAGCGGCGAGGGTCAGCAGCGCACAGGCGCTGACGGCGGCGAAACGAATCATCATGCGGCGTCTCCATTGGAAGCTTCACCGCATTGAACGCACGAAAACGGCGCGCGGGTCACCGCGCGCCGTCGAATTCTTCGTCCGGCCGAAGCCAGGATCACCGAAAGACTAGTCTTCCTTCGGCGTTATGACCTGACGACCGCGATAGGTGCCGGTCTTCAGGTCGATGTGGTGCGGGCGCTTCAGCTCGCCTGTGTCCTTGTCCTCGACATAGACGTTCGAGGTCAGGGCGTCGTGGGCGCGGCGCATGTTGCGACGCGAGGGGGATACTTTCCGCTTCGGAACGGCCATGTCCGTATCAATCTTCTAAGTCGGGCGCCGCCCAGAGCCGAAGCCTGATCAAGCGCGAAAACAATAGCGGCGGCCCAAACAGAGCCGCCACGCGAGGCGCGGCTTATGCATGAACCTTACGAGGATTTCAAGGCGTTTAAGCAGGCGTCAGGCGACGGACGATCTTGGCCGGATTGCCGACCACCACGACATCGGACGGCACATCCTTGGTCACCACGGCGCCAGCGCCGATCACCGACCGGTCGCCGACGGTGACGCCGGCCAGAACGATGGCGCCGCCGCCGATCCAGACGTCGTCGCCGATGACGATGGGCCGCGCCGTCTCCTCGCCGCGCCTCGCGACGGCGTCCAGCGGATGTTCGGGCGTCAGAAGCTGCACCCCAGGCCCGGCCTGGAAGTTGTCGCCGATGCGGATTTCGGCGCAATCCAGAAACACGCAATTGGCGTTCGCAAAGGCCCGCGCACCCATGTGGATATTGACGCCGTAGTCGCAGAAGAAGCCGGGCATGATCACCGCCTTGCCGTCGGCGGCGTTCACCAGCTCGTTGACCAGTGCCCCGCGCCTGTCGCGATCCGGCTCGGCATTGATGGCGACGGTCAGGCCGACCGCGCGGGCGCGACCGTCGCGCAGATCGGGATCGCCTGGGTCATAGGGTAGCCCAGCCAGCATCTTCTCGCGTTCGGTCATGCGGTCTCCGTCAGGGCGGCGGCTACGGCCTCGCCGATGGCCAGGGAGCTGGTCAGGCCGGGGCTCTCGATGCCGAACAGCGCCATCAGGCCGTCGATGCTGTGATGCTCGCGTCCGTGCAGCTGAAAGTCCGGTTGCGACTCACCCGGCCCATGCAGCTTTGGCCGGATGCCGGCATAGTCGGGCGTCAGGGCGCCGTCGGGCAGGCTCGGCCAGAAGCGGCGAATATAGGTGGTGAAATCCTCCGCCTTGGCCGGATCGACCGAATAGTCCTCGGTCTCGACATAGGCCAGATCGGGGCCGAACACGGCCTGCCCGCCCAGGTCTTTGCGGTAATGGGTGCCCAGCGCGCCGGGTAAGGGCGGCGGATAGATCAGCCGGTCGAACGGCGCCTTGCCGACCAGCCGGAAATAAACGCCCTTGCCGAAATGACCGGCGGGAATGTCGCTGGCGGGATAGCCGACGATGGTCGCCGCCACGGTTTGCGCCGACAGGCCGGGCGCCGTGACCAGCAGGCGACTGGTGACCTGCATCGCCCCCTCCCCGCCGACACGAACGCTTAAGCCGCCGCCCGGCAGCGGTTCGGCGCCTTCGAACGGGGCCGAGACCACGACCGATCCGCCCGCGTCCTCGATCTCACCCTGCAGGGCCAGCATATAGCCGTGGCTGTCGAACAGGCCGCTCTCGGGCGACAGGATGGCGGCATGAGCATTCAGTTCGGGCTCCAGCGCCCGCGCCTGGGCGCCGGTCAGATGCTCCAGCCCTTCGACTCCGTTCGCCGTCGCCTGTTCGAAGATGGCCTCGATCCGCTCGACCTCGGCCTCTTGCGTGGCCACGACCAGTTTGCCGCATTTTCGATAATCGATCTTGCGGCTGGCCAGGAAGTCATAGAGGGCGCGCCGCCCCTCAACGCACAAGCGGGCCTTCAGCGATCCGGTCGGATAATAGAGACCGCCGTGGATGACCTCGGAATTGCGCGACGAGACGCCCTGGCCGATGTGGCGTTCCTTCTCCAGCACCAGCACCGTCAGGCCCCGTTTCGACAACGCCCGACCGCAGGCCAGGCCCACAGCCCCGGCCCCCACGACGGTCGCGTCGAAATCGAAACTCATGGCCTGGAGTATCTCCGCTTCGCCTCGGCCTCGAAACAGCCGATCAGTTTTTCCACCGCCCGGTCGAAGTTGGCCGACAGCATCAGGTCCAGCATCTTCGATTTGAAGGCGAAGTCGATCATGAACTCCAGCCGCGCGCCATCGGGATGCGGAAAGAACTCCCACCGGTTGTTCAGATGCTTGAACGGCCCGCGCAGCAGGCCGACCTCGACCTTGGGCGCGTTCCGGTCATGCCGGACCCAGGTGGAGAACCGCTCCTTCAGGAAGGAGAAGCCGACCCCGGCCTCAGCGTCCAGCACGGTGACGCCCTCGCCTTCGGCCCGTTCGTTCCACACCCGCATCGACGTGACCCAGGGCACGAAGTCGGGATAGGCGCGCACGTCTGCAACCAGATCGGCAAGCTGTTCGGGCGCATACGGAAGGATGCGCGTGACGCGGTGGACGGACATACGGAACTTAGCGACGCAGTTGGGCCTCGCGCGCCGCCTTCAGCCGGGCGAAATCGTCGCCGGCGTGGTGCGACGAACGCGTGAGCGGTGACGAGGACACCATAAGGAAGCCCTTGGCCCGGGCGATCGCCTCATAGGCCTTGAACTCTTCCGGCGTGACGAAACGGTCGATGGCGGCGTGCTTGCGCGTCGGCTGCAGATACTGGCCGATGGTGATGAAATCGACGCCGGCGGACCGCATGTCGTCCATTACCTGCATGACCTCTTCCTTGGTCTCGCCCAGTCCGACCATGATGCCCGACTTGGTGAACTGTTCCGGGTCGCGCTCCTTGACCATCTGCAGCAGGCGTAAGCTGTGGAAGTATCGGGCGCCCGGCCGGATCTTCAGATACAGGCGCGGAACGGTTTCGAGGTTGTGGTTGAAGACGTCCGGTTTGGCGTCGATCATCACTGCCGCGGCCCCATCCTTGCGCAGGAAGTCGGGCGTCAAAATCTCGATGGTGGTGCCCGGCGCCTGGATGCGGATCTGGCGCACCACCTCGGCGAAGTGGGCCGCGCCGCCGTCCGACACGTCGTCGCGGTCGACCGAGGTGATCACCACGTGGTTCAGACCCATCTGCTGGACCGCCAGACCGACCTTGCCGGCCTCTTCCGGATCCAGGGGCTGAGGCAGGCCGGTCTTGACGTTGCAGAAGGCGCAGGCCCGCGTGCAGGTGTCGCCCATGATCATCAGGGTGGCGTGCTTCTGGCTCCAGCACTCGCCGATGTTCGGGCAGGCCGCCTCTTCGCAGACCGTCACCAGCCCCTTGGAGCGGACGATCTCCTTGGTGGCGTTATATTGGCCCGAACCGGGCGCCCTGACGCGCAGCCAGTCGGGTTTTTTCAGAACGACCGACTCGGGCCGGTTCTGTTTTTCTGGGTGACGCAGCTCGGAAGGCTTGCGCTGAAGGGTGTCGATCAGGGTGACCATTCCCGGTATTTCGGACTTTGAGGGCCTTAAGGCAAGGCACACCGGGTAACAGACTTGTCGCAGGCGTTATCGCGCCTCGGAACTCACGCGACGTTACGCATCTTTTCAAGATGACGCGGCGTCATTAATGACAGACGCCCGAACAACAGAGAGGGTCGTCCGCGCCCTCCGTAGGAGACGCGCTTGCGCCAGGCCCTGGATTCCTCGCTTTACGACTCGTCCCTGATCGACGCCCTGATCGATGCGCGGGCGCGGTTCGGCGACAAGGAAATCCTGGAGGACCAGGATCGCCATCCGCTCAGCTACACCGGCCTGATCCGCGCCGCCTTCGTGCTGGGTCGCAAGATCGCCCACATGACCGATCTGGGCGAGCGAGTCGCCATCCTGCTGCCCTCGTCGATGGGCGTGGTCGTCACCTTCTTTGGTTTGCACGCCCACGGCCGTGTGCCGGTGATGCTGAACTTCACCGCCGGCGAGGCCAATCTGAAGGCGGCCATCAAGGCCTCGGGCGTCAAGAAGGTGCTGACCGCCAAACGTTTCATCGACCAGGCCAAGCTGGAGGACCTGATCGTCGAGCTGATGACCGTCGCCGAAGTCGTATGGCTGGACGACGTTCGCAAGACCATCGGTCTGGCCGACAAGCTGTACGGCCTCGCCGCTGGCGCCGCGCCCAAACGGTTCCGCGTCAAGACGGACCCGGATGCGCCGGGCGTCGTCCTGTTCACATCCGGCAGTTTCGGCACGCCCAAGGGCGTGGTGCTGAGCCAGCGCAACCTGGTCGCCAACGCGCGTCAGGTGGCTGCCCATATCGACCTGTTGCCGGAATGGGTGATGTTCAATCCCCTGCCGACCTTCCACTGTTTCGGCCTGACCGGCGGTGTTATCTTGCCGCTGCTGCAAGGGCTGAAGGCGTTCCAGTATCCGTCGCCGCTGCACGCCAAACAGATCACCGACCTGTTGCCCCAGGTGAACGCCTCGATCCTGTTCGCGACCGACACCTTCCTGAACCAGTACGGTCGCGTCGCCGAGCCGAACGACTTCTCGACGCTGAAGTTCGTGGTCGCCGGCGCCGAGAAGGTGCGCGAGGAAACCCGTACCCTGTTCAACACCAAATTCGGCGGCGTCGAACTGCTCGAAGGCTACGGCGCGACAGAGGCTTCGCCCGTCATCGCGGTCAACCACCCCGACCGCAACGCGCCCGGCACGGTGGGTCAGGTCCTGCCCGGCATCGACTGGAAGCTTGAGCCGGTCGAGGGCATCGACGCGGGCGGCCGGCTGATGCTGCGCGGCCCCAACGTCATGAGCGGCTATGTCACCTCGGCCGAGCCATTGGCCTGGGATCCCATCGGCGACGACTGGCTGGACACCGGCGACATCGTCGATGTCGATGACGACGGCTATGTCACCATCCGCGGCCGCGCCAAGCGGTTCGCCAAGATCGGCGGCGAGATGGTGTCCCTGACCGCCGTCGAAGGCATCGCCGGCGCCGTCTGGCCGGACCAGCGCCACGCTGTCGTCTCGATCCCCGACAGCCGCAAGGGCGAGAAGCTGGTTCTGGTCACCGACCACGCCGAGGCCGAGGTCGCGCCTCTGGCCGAATGGGCCCGCACCAACGGCGCGCCCGAACTGATCGTGCCCAAGAAGATCGTCAAGGTCGCCGAGGTCCCGGTCCTGGGCACGGGCAAGACCGACTACGTCTCGATCCAGAAGATGGTCGAGGCCGAAAAAGCGGCTTGATCAGCCGATCCTGACGCCAGTCATCGAGATCGAGCCGCCGTCGATGCGATCGTTGAAGAAGCTGACCGCTTCGCCCGGATCCTGCTGAGCGGCGATATAGAGCACGGGCAGATAGTGTTCGTCGGTCGGCACGCTCATCTGGGCGTCCTCGGCCAGGTCTACCCATTCGATTAGCGCGTCGTGGTCGCCCCGTTCGAACGCCCTCTTCACCGCGTCGTTGAACTCGGTCGCCCAAGCATAGGGTTCGGCGCCGTCCTCGCGTTTCCAAGTCCGCAGATTGTGGACGAAGTCGCCCGAGCCGGCGATGACCATCCCTTCATCCCGCAGCGGCTTCAGCGCCTTGGCCAGATCGTAATGCTGGCGCGCCGTCAGTTCGCGGTTCAGCGACAGTTGCACCACCGGCACGTCAGCTTTAGGCCAGACGTGAACCAGCACCGACCAGGTCCCGTGATCCAGTCCCCATTGCTGGGTCTGGACCGCACCGGTCAGTTCCGCCACCCGAGCCGCCAGTTCGGGCGAGCCGGGCGCGGGATATTGCATCTCGTGAAGTTCGCGCGGGAAGTTTCCGAAATCATGGATGGTTTCGGGACGGGCCTGCGCGGTGACGCCCAGCCCGCGCGTCTCCCAGTGGGCGGAGATCATCACCACCCCCTTGGGCTTGCCGATGGCCTCGCCCAGCGCGCGCCAGGCAGCCCCATAGGGACCGCCAAGCGCGTTCATGGGCGAACCGTGACCGAAGAAGACGGCGGGCTGGCGCATCGGATCAGCCGTGCAGCTTCTTCGCCAATTCGGCGATATGCTTGCCCTGGAACCTGGCGCCGCCCAGTTCGATCTCGCTGGGCCGACGTGAACCGTCGCCGCCCGTGATCGTCGTCGCGCCATAGGGTGAACCGCCCTCGACCGAGTCCAGCGTCATCATGGCCTGGTACGAATACGGCAGGCCCACCACCGGCATGCCGTGGTGCATGAAGAAGTTGTGCAGGCCCTGGAAGGTGGTTTCTTGGCCGCCGTGCTGGGTCGCCGTGGCGGTGAAGGCGCCGCCGATCTTGCCGATCAGGGTGCCGCTGAACCACAGGCCGCCGGCCTGGTCCAGGAAGGCGCGCATCTGCGACGCGGCCGAGCCGAAGCGGGTGCCTGCGCCGATGATGACGGCGTCATATTCCTTCAGGTCGTCGATCTTGGCGATCGGCGCCTTCTGGTCCAGCTTGTAGTGCGAGGCCTTGGCCAGGTCTTCCGGCACGGTTTCCGGCACGCGCTTGATGTCCACCACCGCGCCTTCGACCTCGCGCGCGCCCTCGGCGACCGCTTCAGCCATGGTTTCGATGTGGCCATAGGTGGAGTGATAGAGGACGAGGATTTTTGGCATGGGGAGGCTCCGTTGAATGACCGGCCGTAATTCGCAACAACGACCGTTGCTAACTTGGCGTGTCAGTTCTGCTCATGCAAGCCCCCCGTCGGATTTCAACGCACGAAAGGACAGACCGCGTCATAGAAGGCGTCGCTGCCCGGCGCCCTCCCCCCGCGCATCCGATGAAAGCGATGCTCCATCACCATGGCCTGCTGCTCAATGTTCAAAGAATCCCAGCGACAGTCTGGGTCGGCTGAATAGGCATAGGCGGCCGCATCGTCTCCCGCCTTCAGCTTGGCGAACAGCAGGTTCACCCCCTGCTGCGCCTGCCAGACATGGGTCAGCTCATGCACGAGCACGCCCTGCATATGCAGCGAGGCCGAGGCGAAATCCCCGGCCATCGCCTTGTGCGGCCAGACGATCCAGTCACGCCCGAACCAGCGCCCGGCGACGAAGGCGCGCCGGAACGGCCAGCCGATCAACCGCACGGTCTCAAGCTGCAAGGCCGCCCCGAACGCCTCGCGTGCCAGGGCCGCCTCACCCGCGGTCAGGGCGCGAACGAAGGATCCCACGGCCGTACATACTCCCAGTGCCAGGGCTCATAAACGTAAGGCGTAAACCCGAACCGCCCGGCGTTCGCCACCAGCCAACGATAGGTCGCCGTCCGCGCCATATGTTCGCGGCTGGCCGGCGAGGTCGAATCGACGCCCTGCCCCGGCGCTTGGCCGACATAGAGATCGACCGCCGTCCCGGTCCTGTGCGGCGAACAGACGGCGCGGCGCAGCCCGTCGCAATTTCCCTGCTGGGCGCAGCGCGCCGCATCCGCCTCCGGGTCGCGGAAGCCGGAAAAGATTTGCAACAGCTCGGGATTGGCCGCGACCTCGGGAATCTCGGCGCGCGCGGCAGCGACCAGCCGGCGATAGGCGTCCAGCACATCACGGCGCAGCAACCGCGTCAGCCGGTCGGCATGTTCCTCCTCGGCGACCAGATAGCCCAGCTGATTGATCGGGGGCGGCTCGGGACAGGCCCCGCCGACCCGCGCCATCACGAACGGCCGCCGCTCCTGCCATAGCCCCCTGAACACCTGAAACGTCGCGGCGTCGAACAGGCCGGTGGGCGCCAGGCCGTAGGTCTGCTGAAACCCCGCCAGTTGCGACGCGAAGACCGGCGTGCCGGGGCCGCAGGCCGTATGCAGTTCCTGCTGGATCAGCGGCAGATAGGCCTGCCACCCCCACTCCGCCGCCCCGAACGGCGCCCATTCCATCCCATAGGCCGAGGCCGCATTCGCCAGTGCCTGCGCCTGCCAGCCGTCGGCATTGGTGTGGCAGGGGCCGGCCGCACGCGCACCAACGGCGAAAGCCAGGGCGAAGCACAGGGACAGAAACGCAAGAAGACTTCGCCACATGGCGCACAGGAAGCCCCAAGCCGGTCGATCTCACAAGTGCATGCTTCGCCGATCACTGGCATGGTGGCGTGCGGCCGACTCGCGCCGCGCCTTTCGGACCGACGCATGCCCACCGCCGCGCCGACCGCCCCCCGCCGCTCCAATGCGGTGCTCGCCGCCTTTTCCGGCCCCTGCCTGCCGCTGGCGGCCTTCGGCGTCGCCCTGCCCGTCACCCTACCGGAGTTCTACGCCACCCATGTGGGGCTGGAGCTGGGCGTCGTCGCCGCCGTCTTCATGGCCGTGCGCCTGATCGACATCGTCTTCGACCCCTTCATCGGCTGGGGCATGGACAAGACCAAGACCCGGTTCGGCCGCTATCGTCCGTGGATGGCGCTGTCGACGCCGATCCTGATGCTGTCGGCCTTCATGATGTTCGTGGTGGTCCAGCCGGGCGCCGGGCCCGCCTATCTGTTCGGTTGGCTGCTTGTTCTCTATCTCGGCTTCTCGATCGGCACCCTGGGTCAGCTCGGCTGGGCCGCCGTGCTCGCCCCCCAGTATGACCAGCGCAGCCGCGTCTATGGCTGGTGGCAGGTTTTCAACATCATCGGCGTGATCCTGATCCTGGTCCTGCCGACCGTGGTGGTCCAGACGGGCATCGGCACCTACGCCGACGGCGTGCGTATCATGGGCTGGGCCATCCTGATCGCCCTGCCCCTGACCATCGGCCTGGCCATGGTCGCCGTGCCCGAGCCGGTCAATGCGGGCGAGCAGCCCCACGGGGGGCTGAGCGCCTATCTGGCCCTGTTGAAGATGCCCACGGTCAGGAAGCTGCTGATCGCCGATCTGCTGCTGGGCGTCGCTCCCGGCATCACCGGCTCGCTGCTGTTCTTCTTCTTTGGCCAGATCAAGGGCTACGACCACAGCCAGGCCGGCCTCTTCATGCTGTTCTATTTCGTCGCCGGCCTGTGCGGCGCGCCCATCTGGGCCTGGCTGGCCACGCGGATCGGCAAGGATAAGGCCCTGGCCGTAGCCAGTCTGATCTTCGCCGCCCTCTATATCGCTGCGACCCTGGTCCCCGGCGGCAACTTCGCCCTGACGGCAGGCGCCATGTTCATCGCCGGCCTGCCCTATGCCGCCGGCCTGTTCCTGCTTCGCGCCATGATGGCCGACGCTGGCGACGAGGTGCGTCTGGAGACCGGCGTGGACCGCACCGGTCTGATGTTCTCCATCCTGTCGGCGACGACCAAGATCGGCCATGTCGTGGCCCTGATCCCCTACCTGATTTTGCAATGGGTGGGCTTCAAGGCGATCCCGGAGGCAGGCGGAAACAGCGACTTCTCCCTGCTGACGCTCCAGATCCTGTTCATCCTGGTCCCCGGCCTGCTTCTGGCCGCCGCCGCCTGGGTGCTGAAGGGTTATCCCCTGACGCCGAAACGTCACGACGAGATCCGTCTCGCCCTGGAAGCCCGCGACGGAGCCCGCACTTGAGGCCCATCGACCGTCTGCTCGGCGTCATGGAGCGGCTGCGTGATCCCAATGGCGGCTGTCCGTGGGACGTGGAGCAGACCTTCGCCACCATCGCCCCCTATACGATCGAAGAGGCCTACGAGGTCGCCGACGCCATCGAGCGCAACGACCTGAACGAGCTGAAGGGCGAGCTGGGCGACCTGCTGTTCCAGGTCGTCTTCCACGCCCGCATGGCCGAGGAACAGGGGCTGTTTGCCTTCGACGACGTGGTCACGGCCATTTCCGACAAGCTGGAACGTCGCCACCCCCACGTCTTCGGCGACGAAGCCCAGCGCTCGTCAAAGGAACAAATCGTCGCCTGGGAAGCCATCAAGGCCACCGAGCGGAAAGACCGCAAGAAACCCGGCGTCCTGGACGACGTCCCCGTCGGCCTGCCCGCCCTGACCCGCGCCGCCAAGCTGACGAAACGCGCCGGCCGCGTCGGCTTCGACTGGCCCTCGACCGACGAGGTGTTCGACAAGCTGGCCGAAGAGGTCGCGGAACTGCGCGTCGAGATCGCCGCCGGCGACATGACCAAGGCGCGCGAGGAACTGGGCGATCTGCTGTTCGTCGTCGCCAACCTGGCCCGCAAGCTGGACGTCGAGCCCGAGGATGCGCTTCGCGCCACCAACGCCAAATTCGTACGCCGCTTCGGTTTCATCGAGGCGGAACTGGCCAAGGACGGTCGCACACCCGACCAGTCCACGCTGGAAGAGATGGACCGCCTCTGGGACGCCGCAAAGGTCGCCGAGAAGGCCGCTCCCAAAGCCTGAGCCGCCGCATGACCTACGACCTGATCATCTTCGACTACGACGGCGTGGTCGCCGACAGCGAGGTGCTGAACAGCACTGTCATGGCCGAGCAACTGACCGCCATCGGCCTGCCGACCAGCCTGGACGACGTGCTGGCCGCCTATACAGGCAAGCGCTGGCGTGACAACCGGCCTGTGGTCGAGGCCGCCCTGGGCCGTCCCTGCCCCGAGGATTTCCACACCACTTGGTTCGCGACGTGCCGCGAACGCGCGCCGCTTCAACTTCAACCCGTGCCCGGCGTTATCGACTTCGTCGCCTCGCGGACCGAGGCGCGCTGCATCGCCTCGTCCAGCGGCCCCGACTGGATCGGCGTCGGCCTGGACCTGTTCGGCCTCACCGACCATTTCGACGGTTCGGTCTTCACCGGCCTGGTGGTCGAGCGGGGCAAGCCCCACCCCGACATCTTCCTGCACGCAGCCAAGACGATGGGCGTCGATCCGTCCCGCGTTCTGGTCATCGAAGACAGTGAGGCGGGCGTCACCGCCGGCGTCGCAGCAGGCATGACCGTCGTCGGCCTGACCGCAGGCGGTCACATCCGCAAAGGCCACGCCGAACGGCTTACCGCCCGCGGCGCCCACCACATCGCCGACAGCTACGAGGCGGTCGCCGCCTTCATGGATCGCTGACCGTTACAGATACCGCAGCTCCTGCAGGTCCACCTCGCGGATCATCCGCCGCGCGGTGACCTCGTCGATCTGCCTGGCCCGCGCCATCCGGCCCAGTTCGTCACGCTCGGCGGCCAGGCCAGCCAGCCACAGGCGGCGTTCCACATCGTCGATCTTGCGCGACAGGACCGCGTCGTCCTCGTCCGTGCGCGTGTGCGTCTCGATGCGCTGGCGATAGACTTCCATGATCCGGCTGGCGATGTCGGAATAGAGGTCAGGGTTCGGCTTGCCCTCGGCCATGGCGTGCGACACGTCTTCGATGGCCCGCAGGGCGGCCGAGGCGGCGGCGACACGGCCGCGGTCCTCCTCGCGCTCGTGCGACGGCTCGGGCGGCAACTCCACGCCTTTCAACAGACGTGGCAGGGCGAAGGTGGCGACCAGCAGCGACACGATGATCACCCCCGCCGCCAGGAAGATCGCCAGGCTGCGCGACGGCATCGGCGATCCATCCGCCAGGACGAACGGCAAGGTCAGAATACCGGCCAGGGTGATCGCGCCCCGCACCCCCGCCAACGACATCACCATCGTCAAACGCAAGCCGACCTTGGCAGGCGGCCCGCGATGACGGCGACGAAACAGCGTCAGCTTCAGCGAGGTCCAGACCCAGATGAACCGCAATGCCGCCAAGGCCCCCACGATGCCGAAGACATAGACCGCCAACCACCACACCTCGGGTCGGCTGGTGCCCGCCACCACCTCGGCCGCGCGCGACATGATCGATGGCATCTGTTCGCCCAGGATCACGAAGATGATGCCGTTGGCGACGAACTGCACCGTGTCCCACACCACGCTGCGCCGGATCCGCGTCATCGCCATCGACTGTCCGCCGAGCGTGCCGCGTTCGGTAAAGCTCATGGTGACGCCCGCCGCCACCGCCGCCAGGATACCCGAGCCATGCAGTTCTTCCGCAACCAGATAGGCGGCGAACGGGATCAGCAGGCTGACCAGGATCTGCGCCCCCACATCCTCGCCCCACCGTCGGCTGACGAAGGCCTTGGCGTAGCTGATGGCCATAGTCACCAAGACGCCGGTCGCGACGCCCGCCACGGCCAGCCAGGCGAATGTCCCGATGGCGCTGCCGATCGAAAAGGCGCCGGTCGTCGCCGCGATCACGGCGATCCGCATGCAGGTCAGGCCCGTGGCGTCGTTCAGCAACGATTCGCCTTCCAGAATATGCATCAGCCGCTTGGGGATTTGTGCGCGCGAGGCGATGGCCTGAACCGCGATGGGGTCGGTGGGCGACAGGATGGCGGCCAGGGCGAAGGCCACCGGCAGCGGCATCTCAGGGATCATCCACCAGATCATGAAGCCGAGGCCGATGACGGTGAACAGCACCAGCCCCAAGGCCAGTTCCAGGATCACCGCCCGGTCGCGGAACAGGTCTTCCTTGGGAATACGCCAACCGTCGAGGAACAGCAGCGGCGGCAGGAACAAAAGGAAGAAGATGTCCGGTTCAAGATCGACCGTGGATCCGGTGATCAGCACGATCGCCGCCCCCAGCCCGATCTGCACCAGCGGCAGGGCGATACGCGTGATCCGCGCGATGGAACCCGACACCACCACGGCTAAAAGCAGAAGCAGAACGGTTTCGATCAGATGCATGTGAACTCAGTCGGCCAGATCAGGATACAGGCGTTCGAATCGCCCGAGCGCCGCAGGATGAAGCCGGACCGTGACGTGAGTACGGCCAAGCTCGTCCGTCTCGCGCAGGGTGATCCGGCCATGCTCGTACAGCCAGGCCAGCGCCTCGCCCTGTTCAGGGGGCAGCGTCAGACGGGTCTCCGGATCGTCGTCGATAAGACCAGCGATGATCTGGCGCAGGGGTTCGATCCCCTCGCCTGTCCAGGCCGAGACGGCGACCGCTTCACCCTCCTTTGACAGACGTTCGGCCTGCCCAAGAACCGCCTCGCGCGCCTCGTCATCCAGCAGGTCGATCTTGTTCCAGACCTCCAGCACCCGACGGGTCTTGCCCTCAGGCGTCTCGATCTGTTTCAGCACCGCCTCGACATCCTTGGACTGGGCGTCGCTGTCAGCCGAGGCGATGTCGCGGACGTGAAGGATCAGGTCGGCCTCGCCGACCTCTTCCAGGGTGGCGCGGAAGCTCTCGACCAGTTCGTGCGGCAGGTCGGAGATGAAGCCGACGGTGTCCGCGACGATCGCCGGGCGCCCCTGCGGCAGGCGTATTGTGCGTTGGGTCGTGTCCAGCGTCGCGAACAGCAGGTCCTTGGCGAAAACCTCGGAACCCGTCAGCCGGTTGAATAGCGTCGACTTACCCGCATTGGTGTAGCCGACCAGAGCGATGGTCGGGAACGGGGCCTTCTGACGCTGTTTCCTGTGCAGACCGCGGGTGCGGCGCACATCCTCCAACTCGGCCTTCAGCTTGACGATCCGGTCGGCGATCAGTCGACGGTCCAGCTCGATCTGGGTTTCGCCGGGGCCGCCGGTCGAGCCGGTGCCGCCGCGTTGCCGCTCAAGGTGGGTCCAGGTTCGCACCAACCGCGACTTCTCATAGTCGAGCCGCGCCAGCTCGACTTGCAACCGGCCCTCCTTGGTGCGCGCGCGGCGACCGAAGATTTCCAGGATCAGGCCGGTGCGGTCGATGACCTTCACCTCCCATTCCTTCTCCAGATTGCGTTGTTGCACCGGCGTCAGGGCGTCGTCGATGATGACAGCCTCGGCATCGGCCGCGCGGACTAGGGCGGCCAACTCCTCGACCTTGCCCGTTCCGAACAGAGTGGCAGGCGTGGTCCCACGAAGCCGCACGATCTCTTCGGCGCGCACGTCAAGGTCCAGCGCGCGGGCGAGGCCCACGGCTTCCTCAAGGCGCTCGCTCGCCAGCCGAGGGCCGTCCGAGCGTCGGTCGGGATGGATGACGACCGCCCGGATCAGCGGGACGGCGTGGTCGATAAGCTTGCTCAAATGGTCTCTGCTTTTGGGACCACCCCCGCCGTCACCCCCGGGCTTGACCCGAGGGTCGGAGGTTCCGCCGTCGGTGCGGTGGTCGTTGTTTCTACGCCCTATATAGGCGCTCGACAGTCTTTCCGCACCACACCCGGCCCTCGGGACAAGCCCGAGGGTTGACGCGATGCGTCAATCTTCTTCGGCGTCGGGCTCGTACAACTGCACGGGCGCGGACGGCATGATGGTGGAGATGGCGTGCTTGTACACCAACTGGGACTGGCCATCGCGGCGCAGCAACACACAGAAGTTGTCGAACCAAGTCACGATGCCTTGCAGCTTGACCCCATTGACCAGGAAGATGGTCAGCGGCGTCTTGGTCTTGCGGACCGAGTTGAGGAAGGTGTCCTGAAGGTTCTGACGTTTGTCTTGCGACATGGCAGGTTTTTCCTGTTCTTCGTTGTTCGTCGCCGATTGATCGGCGCGGGGCCAATGCGGCCAGCCGCGACCTTAACCGCCGCCTCCATGCTCGGGCAACGCCCTAAATGGCCTCTCTGCGCGCCTGTTCAAGATAGACCTCGCGCAGGCGCGTCGCGATCGGCCCAGGCTTGCCGTCGCCGATCTTCACGCCGTCCAGCGAAACCAGCGGCATGACAAAGGAACTGGCGGCGGTGACGAAGACCTCGCGCGCCCCCTTGGCCTCTTCGACCGAGAAGGGGCGCTCGTCCAGTTCGATGCCCTCGGCCTGGACCAGCTTCAGGATTGCCTCACGCGTGACGCCGCGCAGGATGTTGGCCTGCGTATCGCGCGTCCGCAGCCTGCCGTCCTGGTCCACGATCCAGGCGTTCGTGGATGATCCTTCGGTGATCAGCCCCATCTCGTCGTACATCAGGCACTCATAGGCGCCGCGTTCGCGCGCAGCCTGTTTGGCCAGCACGTTTGGCAGCAGACCCACCGTCTTGATGTCGCAACGGCCCCAGCGGATGTCGGGTCGGGTTACGCCGGCCGCCCCCTTGGTCGCCGTCGCCTCGCCCTTGGTCAGATCGAGCCTTTTGGCGGTCACGATGACGCTGGGCGCGATGTCCGCCGGAAAGGCATGATCGCGCGACGCCGTCCCGCGCGTGACCTGCAGATAGACCAGGCCGTCGCGGACCCGGTTGCGCCGGATTGTCTCGCGCAGAACCACGCCCAAAGATGCCGCGCTCATCGGGATTTCGATCTGAAGCGCGTTCAGGCTGCGGTGCAGCCTGGTCATATGGCCTTCGAAATCGACCAGTCTGCCGTCGAACACCGACCAGACCTCATAGACGCCGTCCGCGAACTGGAAGCCTCGGTCCTCGATATGCACCACGGCCTCGCCGTGCGCGCTGTAGGCGCCGTTCACATAGGCGACGCGCGACATCAGGCCGGTTCTTCCTCTTCACCGCCGCGCGCGGGCGAAACGCCCAGAGACTTGAGCTTTCTGTGCAGGGCCGACCGCTCCATGCCGATGAAGGCGGCGGTGCGTGAGATATTGCCCCCGAACCGCATGATCTGGGCAGCCAGATACTCGCGCTCGAACACCTCGCGCGCCTCTCTCAGAGGAAGCGCAATGGTGCGCTCGCCGCCCAGCGACGACGGTCCGCCGTTCGAGGTCGCCACCTCCTGCGGCAGCATGTCGGCCGTGATCGTCTCGGCCGGATCGCCGGTCGCCAGGATCAGCAGCCGTTCGATATTGTTGCGCAACTGACGGATATTGCCCGGCCACGGATGGACCTGAAGCACCGCCACCGCATCGTCGCCGATAATCCGCTTGGGCAGCCCCTGCGAGGCGCTTATCGTCTCGACGAAATACTCGACCAGTTCGGTGATGTCCTCGCGCCGTTCCGACAGGGCCGGCACGCGGATCGGCACCACATTCAGACGATGGAACAGGTCCTCGCGGAAACGACCCTCCGTGATCTCGGTCTTCAGATCGCGCGAGGTCGAGGTCACGACACGCACGTCCACCTGAACGTCCTGCTCGCCCCCGACGCGGCGGAACCGCTGATCGACCAGAACCCGCAGGATGCGGCTCTGGCTCTCGCGCGGCATGTCGCTGATCTCGTCCAGATAGAGCGTGCCGTTGTGGGCGCGTTCGAACACGCCGATCTTGCGCGGTCTCCCGTCCTGGCCCTCTTCGCCGAACAGTTCGACGTCCAGCCGTTCCGGCGTCATCCCGGCGGCCGAAATGGCGACGAACTCGGCGCGGGCGCGCGGACTGCCTTCGTGAATCTGGCGCGCCACCAGTTCCTTGCCCGACCCGGCAGGTCCCGCGATCAGGACGCGGCTGTTGGCTTGGGCCACTTTCGCGATGGTGCTGCGCAGCGCCTGCGCTGCCTGCGACCTGCCGATCAGGCCCGACGGCGTCATGGTCTGGACACGCAGCCGGCGGTTCTCACGCCTCAGGGTCGCCGCCTCGATGGCTCGCTCGACCACGACCACCAGCCGGTCTGACTTGAACGGCTTTTCGATGAAGTCATAGGCCCCGCGCTTCAGCGCCGTCACCGCCGTCTCGATATTGCCGTGCCCCGAGATCATCACCACCGGCAGGTCGGGATCCAGTTCCTTGACCACTTCCAGCAGTTCCAGCCCGTCCAGACCCCCGCCCTGCATCCAGATGTCCAGGATCGCCAGCGACGGCTTCCTGGCTCGAATGGCGGCCAAGGCCTCGTCGGAGTTGGCGGCGACGCGCACGGCGTGTCCCTCGTCCTCCAGCAGGCCGGACACCAGGTCGCGGATGTCGGCCTCGTCATCGACGACGAGAATGTCGGAACCGGTTGGTCGCATCTTGCCTCGCTATTCGGCGGCCAGGGTCTGGAGCTTACGCTCCGCACCGTCGCCGCTTTTGCCGTGGGGTTTCAGGGGGAAGATCATGCACACGCGCGCGCCGCGAAGCGTCAGGGCGTCCGCGAGCCTCAACTCGCCGCCGTGGTCCTCGCAAATGCGTTTGACGATGGCTAGGCCCAGGCCCGTGCCCTTCTCGCGCGTGGTGACATAGGGTTCGGTCAGACGGTCACGGTCGCGCGCAGGCAGGCCCACGCCGTCGTCCTCGACCACGAAGGTGGCGACGCCATTCTCGACGGTAAGGGAAACGATCACCCCCGCGTTGTCCGACGCCGCCGCCTCGCCCGCCGACAGCCGACGCGCCGCGACGGATTCACCGGCGTTCTTCAGGATGTTGATCAGCGCCTGCCCCACCATGCGGCCGTCGGCCTGCAAGGTCGCCTTGGGCAGCGGTTCGGTGATGTCCACGACGATGTCCGGCGCCGCAACGCGCTGGGCGAAGACCGCCTCGCGCAACATCTCGGCCGGGTTTTCAGGAGCGAAGCGTGGCGCCGGCATCCGCGCGAAGGACGAGAACTCGTCCACCATTCGGCCGATATCCCCCACTTGGCGGATGATGGTGTCGGTGCAGCGGTCGAAAATCTCGACGTCCTCGCCGATCCGCGAACGATATTTGCGCTTCAGCCGCTCGGCCGACAGCTGGATCGGCGTCAGCGGGTTCTTGATCTCGTGGGCGATGCGGCGGGCGACATCGCGCCAGGCCGCGTTTCTCTGAGCCGTCACCAGACGGGTGATGTCGTCGAAAGTCAGGACCATCTCGCCGCCCAGTCCACCCTCGATCCGGACGCGCAGACGGCGCGTATCCCCGCCGCGACTGACGTCGATGTCTTCCTCGATATGGGCTTCGGCCCGGCGCACTAGATCGCTGAGCTCCGGCGACAGAGCCGCCAGTTCGTGCCCCAGCACCTCGGCATCCTCGATATGCAGCAGTTGCATGGCGCTGTCGTTGATGGCCGACACCCGCCCGCGCTTGTCCAGACCGATGACGCCCGCGCTGACGCCGGACAGGACAGTCTCGATGAAACGGCTCCGGTCGTGCGCCTCGTCGCTGGCTGCCTTCAGCGCCGCCTGCTGGGCCTGAAGATCACCGGTCATGCGGTTAAACGCGTCCGACAGGGTGGCGATTTCTGCCGGTGCGCCGTCGCTGTCCACCCGCGCGGTGAAGTCGCCACCCGCGACCTGCCCCGCCGCCCTGACCAGCCGCCCAATGGGCGCCGAGATACTGCTCGCCGCCGACATCCCCAGCCAAACCGCGCCGACGAGCACCAACAGCGCCGTCTCCAGATAGCTAAGGATGAAGGCTGACTGGATCCGCGCCCGGCTCTCCTCAGCTTCGCGATAACTCTCGATCGACTGTGCCGCCGAGCGCATCTGAGCCACGAGACCGGGCGCCAATGGGCGCACCACATAAAGGTAGGCGTCGCCATATCCCGGCAGCGGATAAAGGGCGCGAACAGTATCGGGGTGTTCGGTGACCTTGACGGGAGCTTCCTCCCCTTCTGCGGCAATCTCCAGCGCGGACAGAGGAGGAGCGATATAGGGCGGCGCGTCAGGGAGTTCGCCGGTCGCCAAGACCTCACCCTTGCTATTCAGGATGTAAACGGCCGGATAACCGAAAAACTCAGCAATTTGGGTCAGGGCACCTGTGAATTGGATGCGGTTGTCGAACACTTGGCGAGCGCCACCCAACTCAATGGTCATGGTGCGAAGGTCGCGCGTCATGTCAGAACTGACATCCGCGATATAGGCTCTGCCGATTGATGCGCCGTTGTCGACGGAAGCACTAACGTTGGCGCTGAACCACTGATCCACACCTCGGTTGACCAGCACCCCGAACACCAGCGCGATCAGCACCGATGGTATCAGCGCCACCATTGAGAACAGGGCCACGAAGCGCAGGTGCAGGCGCGACCCCGCCTCTTCCTTGCTGCGCGCCAGGGTCAGAACACGCCGGCCGACGATGAAGGCCAGGCCCGAGATCAGGATCAGATTGCCGACCAGCACGAACAACGCGATCTGGCTGCTCGATCCGCGCGCGGCGCCCGATGTGGCGCCTGGCGCAACGGCCACCAGCCAGATGGCCGCCGCCGTGATCGCCACCGCCAGGAAATAGGCCAGGCCGAACCCGGTCCGCGCCCGCTCCGTATCGACCCACCCCCAGAACGACGTGTCATCCGACGAGAGGTCGGGCGGAGAGGTCGTCGCTGAAGGCGTATCCGTCATGCCACAGCAGTCTCCAACACCTGTGGCGCATTTTCAACAGCGGACTTGCGGCTTTGTGGCAAATTCGGCCGCCAGAGGTCCTGCATGGCCACCTCGACTGCCTGCGGCTCGTCCAGTCGGCAAATTCTTGCCTTGGCCTCACGCCGGTGTTGCGGATCGGCCGGCCAGGGCGCCTGCTCGATGTACCAACCGAGGTGCTTGCGGAACATCTTCAGCCCTAGCGGCAGGCCATAGAATTGGACCGACGCCCGCAGGTGCTCGATCACGATGGACAGCCGTTCGTCTGGTCCGGGCTCTTCGAGAGACACGCCGTCGATCAGCGCCCGCTCCAGATGCGCCGCCAGCCACGGCCGGCCATAGACGCCGCGCCCCAGCATCAGCCCGTCCGCGCCCGATCGCGCCAGCGCCTCGCGCGCCTCGTCGGCCGTGATGATATCGCCGTTGACGATGACGGGAATGCCCACCGCCGCCTTGACCGCGCCGACCGCATCCCAATCCGCCTGGCCGGTATAGAACTGCTTGCGTGTGCGGCCGTGTACGGTCACCGCCTTGACGCCGATCGCCTCGGCGCGCCGGGCCAGTTCGGCGGCGTTCTTGCTGTCGTCGTCCCAGCCCAGCCGCATCTTGACCGTCACCGGCCGGCTTGTCGCCTGAACCGCCGCCTCCATGATCCGGCAGGCCAGATCGGGCGTCCGCATGAGGGCCGACCCTGCCGCCGAGCCCGTGACCTCCTTGGCGGGACAGCCGAAGTTCAGATCGACGATGTCCGCCCCGGCCTTTTCAGCCATGCGCGCGCCTTCGCCCATCTGTTCAGGATCGCGCCCGACCAGCTGGATCACCGTCAGCGGCAGGCCTGCCCCCACGGCCGCACGCCGCACCACGTCGGGCCGCGCCCGCGCCAATTCCTTGGCCGCCACCATCTCGGTCGCGACATAGGCGGCGCCCAGCCGCGAGGCGAGCACGCGGAACGGCAGGTCCGTGATCCCGGTCATCGGCGCCATCAGCACCTGGCCGTGCACGGTCACGTCGCCGATCTGTAGGGTCTTGGCCATAGGCGTCTTTCGCAGCATCCCAGGCCACTTCGTCAAGCATGACCGCGGCCGATTGATGGTTTCGCCCCGTCGCGGCGCATTCTAGTAAGGCCGCCATGACATTCTCGGGCATCATCGTCGCGGCCGGTTCCGGTTCGCGCGCCGGCGGCGACAAACAGTGGCGGACCCTTGGCGGCAAGCCCGTCCTGCGCTGGTCGGCCGAGGCTCTGCTGAACGCCGGCGCCGACGAACTGATCGTCGTCGTCGCACCTAACGCTCTGGACCGCGTGGCGGACGTGCTGTCCGACCTGGCCCGCTGGCGCGCTGTCGCCGGCGGAGACGCCCGCGCCGATTCGGTTCGTGCCGGCCTCGCGGCCCTGACCTGTGCGCCGGATCAGCCGGTGTTGATCCACGACGCCGCCCGCCCCCTGCTGGACCGGGCCGTCATCGACCGTCTGTTGTCCGCCCTCGAAACCGCCGACGGCGCCCTGCCCGTCCTGCCCGTCGCCGACAGCCTGCGCCGAGGCGAATCCCAGGTGATGACCGACGTGGTCGAACGCGACGGCCTTTGGCGCGCCCAGACGCCCCAGGCCTTCCGCCGTCGCGTGATCGAGGCCGCCTACTCCGCCTGGACCGATGCCGACGCCCCGGCCGATGAAGCCGTCGTCGTCCAGCGCAAAGGCGGCAAAGTCGCCCTGGTCCAGGGCGATCCGCGCCTGATGAAACTGACCTATCCCGAGGATTTCGCCATGGCCGAGGCCCTTCTGCCCCATCAGACCCGCATCGGCTCCGGCTACGACGTCCATCGCTGGGGGCCAGGCGGTTCGGTCTGGCTGTGCGGGATCGAGGTGCCGCACGATCAGACGCTGATCGGTCATTCCGATGCGGACGCCGGTCTTCACGCCCTGACCGACGCCATCCTGGGCGCCATCGCGGCGGGCGACATCGGCGATCACTTCCCGCCCACCGATCCGAAATGGAGGGGCGCCTCGTCGGATCAGTTCCTGATCCACGCCGCCGAACTGGTCTCCGCGCGCGGCGGACGCATCGTCAACGTCGACGTCACCCTGATTTGCGAACATCCCAAGGTGAAGCCGCATCGCCAGGCCATGCGCGACCGCATCGCCGCCTTGCTGGGGCTCCCGCTCGACGCCGTCAGCGTCAAGGCCACCACGACCGAGGGCCTGGGCTTCACCGGACGCGGCGAAGGCCTCGCCGCCCAGGCCGTGGCGACCGTCGAACTACCCGCCCTTTAACGCGCCGCCATATCCATCTGTCGGACCAGCGATCCAAACAGATTGACGTAATCATCCGTCCACGGACGAACCGTTGTCGGCGACAGCTTGCTCCACCGCCCATCCTCGCTGAACGCTTCCAGCGACGCCTGACTCTTGCCGATCAGCAGGGCTTCGGTCGAGGCTTCGGCCATCTGTCCCAAGCCCGATTGCTCGATATAGACCTGATGCAGATGCGGAACTTTCAGCGCCTGGGCCGCCGCCTCGGCCGGCAGGGTGATCTCAAGGTTCCGGTTCGAAAGGTGCAACACCACCACGCCATCGGGGGCCAGCAGCCGCAGATACCCCCGGATGGCTTCCACCGTCAGCAGGTGGGTCGGCACGGCGTCTGACGAGAAGGCGTCGATGACAAGCAGGTCGTAGGACCCGGCTGGCTCCCGATCCATGGTCAGACGCGCATCCCCCATCACCGTCCGCACCGGACCGTCCGCGCACCCGTTGATGAAGCTGAACCATTTGGGGTCGCGCGACAGCCGGTCCACCATCGGATCGATCTCGAAGAAGGTCAGCTGGTCTTGCGCCCGCTTATAGGCCGCCATGGCGCCTGATCCCTGGCCCACCACCCCGACCCGCGCCCCATCCAGACGCCGCGTCTGCATCTGCAGCATCGCCTGCCCCAGTGGTGTGGACGTGGCGTAATAGAGGGTCGGCTGACACAGGTTCTGCGCCCCTTGCGCCTGCGCCCCATGCAGGGTCGTGCCGTGCATCAGCACATGGATCGGCCCGCCCATCAGCGGATCGTCGATCTTGGCCACCCGCATCACGCCAAAGAAGCTGCGCTCCGACAGCGCCCAGTCATAGCCGCGCGCGAGGTGATATCCAGACCAGACGATCGAGGCCAGAACCACGGTGAAAAGCACCGCCCGGTCCCGCACCAGAAAGGCGAATAAAGTCGCGATGCCCAATATGCCCTGTGCGATCCGCACCAGCTGAGCATCGGGCACGGCCGCGCGCACGTCCGGCGCATAGCGCACCGCCTCCATCGACAGCGGCCCCAGGAAGGCGATGACCACGCCCGTCACGCAGCAGATGATCTCCCACGGCCGGATCTCGCGTCGGCTCCATGGCCGCAGCAGCCCTGCCGCGACCAGCACCAGCGGATACTCCCACACCATGTTGAACACCGCCGGTGCGATCAGGCCGTTGAATACGCCCCCGACCACCCCGCCCAGCGACAGCAGCAGATAGAATTCCGTCAGCCGATCCGGCGCCGGCCGCCGCGCCGCCAGCCGTTGGTGACACATCAGGGCCGTGAAGAAGAAGGCCGCCAGATTGACCATGAAGACCAGCAGCCACTCGCCCGTCCGAAATGCAATCAGGGCCGCACACGCCGCCGCCATCGCGCCGTGCAGTCCCAGGCCCAGAGCCGGGGGAATGGCCGGTCGCGTCTGGAAGGCGATGACGAAGGTCAGCAAATACAGCGCCAGCGGTATGACCCACAGGAAGGGCGCCGAGGCCACGTCCGTGGTCAGATGCGCCGTCACGCCCAGCATCAGGCTGGAAGGCGCGGCGGCCAGAAGCACCAACATCCCCTTCTCGCGCCAGGCGATGGGCGGGCTGATCGTCAGCGGCGCCGGATCGGCGGTCCCGACCTCGCGCCGCCGCCAGACCTGAACGCCTAGTCCCACGATCATCAGCACGAACAGGCCGTAGCCGAGGCTCCAGCCGATCCGCTGGTCAGACAGACTGGCCAAAGGCTCGATCAGCACCGGATAGGCCAGGAGCGCCAGGAAACTGCCCAGGTTGGACGCGGCATACAGGACATAGGGGTTCTTGCCGTCCGCATGGCCGGCCCGCACCCGCGCGTACCAAGCCTGCAACAGCGGCGCGGTCGCCGACAGCACCGCAAACGGCGCGCCGACCGACAGGGTCAGGGTCGCCAGCAGCCACAGCGCCGGTCGCGACGGATCGGGATCGCCCAGCAGGCCGCTGATCTGCAACGGCAGGAACAACGCCGCCAGGATCAACAGGCCCAGATGCACCCCCACCTGCATCCGCATCTTCGGAATGCGCTGCAACAGGTGCGCATAGGCGTAGCCGGCCAGAAGCGCGGTCTGGAAAAAGACCATCGAGGCGTTCCAAACCGACGGCGACCCGCCCAGCGTCGGCAGCACCAGCTTCGTCACCATAGGCTGAACGACGAAGACCAGACAGGCCGAGGTGAAGATGGCGACGGCGAACAGGATCGGCGCGGTGCGGTCCGATGTCTTGGCGGCGGGGCGCAGCGGGTCGACAGCCTCGATCATGGCTCTGGTTAGAGCCGGACTCGCAGCCTATGAAAAGACCATGTTTCCTCAAGACATCCAGCGCCAGGCGCAACAGATCGTCGCAACCGCGACCGAACGCGGCCTGATGCTGGCCACGGCCGAAAGCTGCACCGGCGGTCTGGTCGCGGCGGCGCTAACGGCAATTCCCGGCTCATCTTCCGCGCTGGACAGGGGCTTCGTCACCTACAGCAACGACGCCAAGATGCAGATGCTGGACGTGCCGGAGGCGACCCTCGCCGCTCACGGCGCAGTGTCGGAAGCCACCGCCCGCGCCATGGCCCAGGGTGCCGTCGCCCGGTCGCGCGCCGCCGTCTCGGTCTCGGTCACCGGTGTCGCAGGCCCCGGCGGCGGGTCGGACGAGAAACCGGTGGGCCTGGTGCATTTCGCGGCCTGCGGTCCCGCTGGCCAGATCCATCGCGAAGAGCGATTCGGCGACATCGGCCGCGACGCCGTCCGCCTGGCCAGTGTCCGCGTCGCTCTGGACATGCTGGCGGATCGCCTGGCGTGAGCGACCCGGTCGTCATTGACGCCAGGGGCCACCGCTGCCCCACGCCCAGCCTAAAGCTGATGAAGGCGATGAACGGCGCCGTGCCCGGCTCGCGCTTCGTGCTTCTTGCCACCGACCCCATGGCGCGGATCGATGTGCCATTCCTGATGTCTCAGAAGAACGGCCGGATAATCGCGGTCGAAGAAACGGGCGGTCTGCTGCGCCTTACGGTCGAGACCGGCGGCTCGCCCGACGTTCCGACAGATTGACCACGCTGGCAGGCTCCGACTGAGCCTCGGCCTGCTTTTTGGCCGCCAGCTCCATCTCGGTTGCGAATGCCCCGCCGTAGAAGATGGCGTTCACGTTCCACGACAACCAGATCAGCAACACGACCACGGCGCCGACCGACCCATAGGTGGCCCCCAGCGGCGCGATCTGCTCGACATAGATGGCGCACAGCCATGACGACACGACCGACATCAGTGTCGCCACCAGCCCGCCCGCCGTCGCCGGCAGCCAGGCCACCGGGGTCCGATGGCTCATGGCGTAGCGATAAAGCAGCGTCAGCCCGATCACGAGCCCGATGGCGGGCAGAAAGGCGTCCAGCGGCGCGATCCCGCTGCGCATCGGCGATCCCGCAGCCGCCGACGCATGGGCCAGGATCCGCACCGTCACGACCGCGCCGGACACAACGGTGAACAGCGCAAAGGCGAAGATGGCGACGAAGAAGGCCAACAAGTTGAACTTGAAAAACCCGTGTGGCTCGGTCTCGTCATGGATCAGGTTCAATCCCGCCAACAAGGCCTTGAATCCCCTATGCGCCGCATAGGCGCCGACGAACAAGGCGAATGCGCTCTGGGCCGAGACCGTCCTCGCCGAGGCATTGCTCAACCGCGTGATCTCGCCCTGGAAGATGTTCTGCGCCGCCTTGGGCAGCAGGTCCGACAGGGCCGCCGCCTGGGCGCTGACCTCACTGATTGACAGACCCAGCTTGTAGAAGCCGATCAGGATGGCGATGGCCGGAAACACCGCCAGCAGGGCGAAGAACGACACCCCGCCCGTGTAGAGCATGACGTCGCGTCCCCAACTGCGGGTGAAGGCCCGCACGGCCAGTCCGCCCCAGAATCCCGGCGCCTTCAGGACCGATCGTGTCAGCTGTTCACTCAAGCCGGTCCCCACAACCGTTGCAACAAGCGGCGGAACCTAGCGGATTCCGTTGGCCGTGAAAGTCTCATCCGCGTGAGGACGGACTTTCTCGTGGACGCCCTCGTTCCATTCGCCATGACATTGCATCCTTAACACCCTCGTCGCTATGGTCCGCATGCCTCCGACCAGCTATGGGCGCGGCGACTTACGGAGACGACGAGTTTTGGCTTTCGACGCGCGTGTATTGATCCTGGCGGCTGACGATGGCCGGATCGGGCCGCTCGCTGCGGGTCTGGATGCGTTGGGCTGGCGCACGGTGACAGCGCGCGACGTGGTGTCGGCCGAGCTGACCCTTCAGGATTTCCCGCTAGAAGCCGCCGTCATCGACATCGACACTTTCGGCCTGGATGTTGCGATGCGCCTGCGCGCCGCCGCCGAGCCGCGTCGCCTGCCGATCATGGTCATCGGAGCCCGCCCCGATTCGATCAAAGGCGCGGACCTGACCATGTCCACCCCGCCCCATCCGGCCCAAGCCGCCCTGCGGCTGGAGCAGCTGGGTCGCGCCGCCATCGCCGAGGAAGAGTTTCACCTGCGGGTGACCACCTTCGCGACGCGCGACGTAAAGCTGGACGCCCGTTCCGATGACGACGGACCGCTGCGGGTGCTGGCGGCCGGCGTTGCGGATCGCCGCTTCCTGGCCCTGTCCAACGCCCTGACCGCCGCAGGCGTCGAGGTCGTCGCCGCCCCCACACCCTACACGGCCTTCGACTATCTGCACGAAAGCCCGTTCGACGCCGCCGTGCTGTGGGGCGCCGAGGATCATGCGCCGGCCCTGTCCATCGCGGCGGGCATGAAGCGCAACACCCGTCTCTATCACATTCCGCTGATGCTCTATCTGCGCGGCAAGAACGAGATCAGCCTGTCCGAGCTTTTCAACCGCGGCTTCGCCGACGTCGCCTCGGCCGAGACGCCGGAGGCCGAGACGGCCGAACGCATCCTGGCCTTGGCCGGCGCGCATCGCACCCACTTAGGCATCCGCAAGACGCTGGATTCGGTGCGCAGCCTGGAGCTGATGGATCCCGCGACGGGTCTGTTCACGCCCGAACTGTTCGCCAGCCACCTGGGCCGTGTAGCCGAGGCGTCACGCGCGCGCAAACGCCCGCTGTCCGTCTGCGTCCTGCGCGTTCGCGAAACCGAATCCGTCACCTGGGCGCGCCAGGGCGGTTGGCTGGACCGCGCCATGCCCCAGATCGGCGCCATGGTCTCACGCCTGGTGCGGGTCGAGGACACCCCTGCCCGCCTGGCTAAGGAAGTCTTCGCCCTGGCCCTGCCCGCCACCCACGCCGAACCGGCGCGCCTGGCCGCCGAACGGATCGCCGCCGTCATCGGCTGCACCGCGTTCGACGCCGGCCCCGACCGCTCGCCCTTCGTCGCCGAGTTCGATGTCGGCGCCGCCGAGATGCAGCCGAACGAAAGCGCCGCCGCCCTCTTGGAACGCGCCTCGGCCGACCTGTTCGAAAAGACGCGCTGAGGCTTTAAGCCCCCGCCACCCGCGCCAGGTCGGCCGTGATCCGCTCCGCCACCTTGAGCCGCTCTTCCGCCGTCGGCCAGTCGCCGGACACCACGATCTTCTGATCCGGCCGGATCTTCCAGAACGCCTGGTTCTTCTGGATCAACCCCACCAGACCCATCGGGTTGGGGAAGCTGTTGTCGCGCAGGGTCAGCACCGCACCGCGCGGCCCGATGTCGATCTTCTCGATACAGGCCCGACGGCAGTTCGACTTGATGCCGACGATCTTCAGCAGTTGCTGCGCCTCGTCCGGCAACGGCCCGAACCGGTCGATCAGTTCGGCCGCAAGGGCTTCGCGATCCTCGGCCTGTTCGGCGTCAGACAGGCGGCGATACAGGCTGAGACGGACGTTCAGGTCCGGCACGTATTCCTCTGGAATCAAGACGGAAGCGCCGACGTTGATCGATGGCGACCAGCCGCGATCCACGGTCAGCCCCTCGCCCTTCTCGCGCAGCTCGGCGACCGCATCCTCCAGCATCTGCTGGTACAGTTCGACGCCCACCTCGCGGATATGGCCCGACTGTTCGTCGCCCAGCAGGTTGCCGCCGCCGCGCTGGTCCAGATCGTGGCTGGCCAACTGGAAGCCGGCGCCCAGATTGTCCAGCGACTGCAGCACCTGCAACCGCCGCTCGGCGGACAGGGTCATGGGCTTGACAGCATCCGTGGTGAGATAGGCGAAGGCTCGCGCCTTGGACCGGCCGACCCGGCCCCGGATCTGGTAAAGCTGCGCCAGGCCGAACATGTCGGCACGGTGGACCACCAGCGTATTGGCTGTCGGGATATCCAGCCCGCTCTCGACGATGGTGGTCGAGACCAGCACGTCGTATTCCCCATCGTAGAAGGCGCTCATCACTTCCTCCAGCTGGGTCGGCGCCATCTGGCCGTGGCCGACAACGAACTTCACCTCAGGCACCTGCTCGCGCAGGAACTTCTCGATGGCCGGCAGGTCCTTCAAGCGCGGCGCGACATAATAGGCCTGACCCCCGCGATACTTCTCTCGCAGCAGAGCTTCGCGCACCAGCACCGGGTCCCACGGTGTTACATAGGTCCGCACCGCCAGGCGATCGACCGGCGGTGTGGCGATGATCGACATCTCGCGAATGCCCGACAGCGCCATCTGCAAGGTGCGCGGGATCGGCGTGGCGGTCAGGGTCAGCAGATGCACGTCGGCGCGCAGCGACTTCAGCTTCTCCTTATGCTTGACGCCGAAGTGCTGCTCCTCGTCGACGATGACCAGGCCCAGGTCGCGGAAGCCAACCTGTTCGGACAGCACCGCATGAGTGCCGACGACGATCTCGACCGAGCCGTCCTTCAAGCCAGCGCGCGTCTCCGCCGCCTCCTTGGCGCTCACCATCCGCGACAGTTGCCGCACCTTCACCGGCCAGCCGGCGAAGCGTTCGGTGAAGGTCTTGTAGTGCTGGCGTGCCAACAAGGTCGTCGGCGCCACGATGGCCACCTGTTGCCCCGTCATCGCCACGACGAAGGCGGCGCGTAGCGCCACCTCGGTCTTGCCGAAGCCGACGTCGCCACAGATTAGCCGATCCATCGGCGTGCCCTTGCCCAAATCCTCCAGCACGTCGCCGATGGCGTTCAACTGGTCGTCCGTCTCCTCGTAGGGGAAGCGGGCGCAGAACTCGGCGAACAGGCCCGACGGCGGAACGACCGCCTGGGTCTCGCGCAGCGCGCGTTTGGCCGCCAGGGCGATCAGCCCCTCGGCCATAGCCCGCAGACGTTCCTTGGCCTTGGACTTGCGCGCCTGCCAACCGGCGCCGCCCAGCCGATCCAGTTGCGCCCCTTCCGAATCCGAACCGTATCGGGTCAGAAGGTCAATATTTTCAACCGGCAGGTAAAGTTTGCTCTCACCGGCGTACAACAGCTCCAGGCAATCGTGAGGCGCCTGCTGGATGTCCAGCGTCTTCAGCCCCTCATAGCGCCCGATGCCGTGATCCAGGTGAACCACCAGATCCCCGGTGGTCAGGGCCGAGGCCTCGGCCAGGAAGTTCGACGCCCGCCGCTTCTTCCTGGGTCGCGCCAGGCGGTCGCCCAGGATGTCGGTCTCGGAGATGACCGCGACCTCGTCCGTCGCAAAACCATGCTCGACCGGCAGGACGCCGCGCAGATAGATGTCCTTCGGCGCCGCCTGCACATCGGCCCAGTCGCGCACGGCGACGATATGATCCAGGCCGTGGTCGGCCAGCATGGTCGCCAGACGTTCCGACGAGCCTTCGGTCCATGAGGCGAACAGCACACGCTTGCCCTCCGTCTTAAGCGCCTGGGCATAGGCCGCCACCGCCTCGAACAGGTTGACACTGTCCTGCGCCCGCTCGGCCGCAAAGGTCCGGCCCAGCCGGCCGCCCGCATCCTCGCCCCCGCTGGAAAACGGCGTGAACCGACGCACGGCGCGGCCCGCCAGCGCCTGGTTCCAGTCGCCGGCGTCAAGATACAGCGACCGGGGCGCCAGGGCGCGGTTCGAACCGGCGGCGCCCTTGGTCTTGGCGGCTTCCACCCGTCCGTCATAGGCGTCGGCGATCAGGTCCCACCGCTCGGCCCGCGCGCTCTCGGCCTGATTGTCGAGGAAAATCTGCGCCTGGTCGGGTAGGTAGTCGAACAGCGAATCCAGGCTCTCGTAGAACAGCGGCAGCCACTGCTCCATGCCCTGCCGCCGCGCGCCCTCGCTGATCGTCGCATAAAGCGGATCATCGCCCGGCGCGCCGAACAGGTTCAGATAGCCGGTTCGGAAACGCGAGATCGCCGCTGCATCCAGCAGGGCCTCCGAAACGGGCGCCAGCGACACCGCCGTCATCTGGCCCGTAGAGCGCTGGGTCTCGGGATCGAAGGTGCGGATCGATTCCAGTTCGGAGCCGAACATGTCCAGCCGCACGGGCTCCTCGAAGCCCGGCGGATAGACGTCCACCACCCCGCCGCGCACGGCGAACTCGCCGCGTTCCGATACGGTCGAGGCCCGGACATAGCCGTTGGCGGCGAAATACCGCTCCAGCGCCTGGATATCGAGATCGCGCCCGACCTTGGTCTCGAACCCCGCCTGGGTCGTCACCGACTTCGGCGGCGTGCGCTGCATCGCCGCCGACACCGTCGTCACCACCAGAACCGGCGCATCGTCGGGCTTGCGCAGCGCCAGCCGCGTCAGGGTCGCCATCCGCTGCGCTGCAATCCCCGCCGTGGGGCTCAGCCGGTCGTAGGGCAGACAGTCCCACGCCGGATATTCCAGCACTTCAATCTCTAGCGAGAAGAAACGGAACGCCTGAACAAAGCCGCCCGACCGCTGATAATCCCGCGCTACGAAGACGCCGACCCCGCCGCCCGCCTTGATCCGCTCGGCGACGACGAGGGCGTCCAGCCCCTCAGGCGCGCCGCCTAGATCGGCGTCGGTCCGCTGTTCCACTTTCGCGTCCATCAGCCGATACCCTTGCCGACTTCGGCCGCCACATGGGCGCGCATGAAGGCGCGAACCTTGGCCATCACCGGGGTCTCGAACTCGGGCGGCGTCGGGTCACGCTCGATGATCCAGCCGTAAAGCCACTGATCCTCCTCATCGATCAGCAGTTCGAACTGGTCCAGCTCGGCGTCCGTCAGCGTCGGCGCCACCTGATCGGAGAACGGGCCCAGCACCATGTCGGCCTCGCGAAAGCCCCGCCGCCAGGATCGGAACTGGATGCGGCCCAGCCGCTGCTTGCGTTCAGGGGTCATTTCGCTTTCGAGACGCGCGTCGATTTCGGCCACAAGAATCCTTGCCCGGCAAAGTTGAAGGACGCTCAAGCAGCGAGCCACCGCGTGGCGAGCGTTAGCGTCCTCGAATGGAAGAAGCGCAAATAGCGTTCCTGAGACCACTTCGCCACCCGTCATGGTCACGCTATGTTCACGGCGATGCGTCCGCAGATTCTCTTTCCCCTGTTCGCCGAGATCTCCACCCTGAAGGGCGTGGGGCCCCGTGTCCTGCCTTTGGTGCAGAAGGTCGCGGGTCCGCTGGTGCGCGATCTGGTCTTTCTCAGCCCATCGGGTGTCATCGTTCGCCGCGCGGCAGAGGCCGCCACCGCCGTCGATGGCGAGGTCGGTATCTTCGAGGTGACCATCGACCGCCTGTTCCCACCCAGCCGCCCCGGCGCCCCGCTGAAGGTCCGCGCCAGCGATCCGACCGGCTTCGTCCACCTTGTCTGGTTCGGCGGCTCGCCCCAGCATATCGACCGCCTGCTGCCGCGCGGCGAGACGCGGCTGGTCTCGGGCAAGGTCGAACGCTTCAACGGCGAGGTCCAGATCGTCCACCCGGATATCGTCACCCTGGACAAGGCGGCCGACATCCCCGCCTCCGAACCTGTCTATCCGGCGACCCAAGGCCTGACCTCGCGCCAGCTACGCAAACTGGTCCAGGCCGCCCTGCCCGCCGCTCCCGACCTGCCTGAATGGCAGGACGCCGCCTGGCTGAAGAAACAGAACTGGCTGTCCTGGCGCGCCGCACTGGACGCCCTGCACGCCCCCACGGGCGAAATCGACCTGTCGCCCGATGCTCCCGCCCGCCAGCGTCTGGCCTATGACGAGTTCCTGGCCCACCAGCTGGCCCTGGCCCGCCGTCGCCGCGCACGCAAGATCAAGCCCGCGCCCGTCATCAATGCTGGAGCAGCCTCCGAACACCTGCTCCAGGCCCTGCCCTTCCGCCTGACTAACGCCCAGAACGACGCCGTCGCCGAGATCCGTCGCGACCTGGCCTCGGGCCAGCAGATGGGCCGGCTGCTTCAGGGCGACGTCGGCTCGGGCAAGACCGCCGTCGCCGCCCTGGCCCTGGCCGACGCGGCCTCCAGCGGCTTCCAGTCCGCCCTGATGGCCCCGACCGAGATCCTGGCCCGCCAGCACTATGAAAAGCTCGGCCCCCTGCTGGAGGCGGCAGGAGTCGCGGCCGTCCTGCTCACCGGCCGCGACACCAACGGCCAGCGCCGCGAGAAGCTGGCCGCGCTCGCTTCCGGTGACGCCCAGGTCGCGATCGGCACCCACGCCCTGTTCCAGGACGCCGTCCGCTTCGACCGCCTAGCCCTGGCCGTCATCGACGAACAGCACCGGTTTGGCGTCAACGAACGCCAGCGGCTTCAGGCCAAGGGCGACCCCCGCATCGGCGCCGTCCACCTTCTGACCATGTCGGCCACCCCCATTCCCCGCACCCTGGAACTGACCCAGTACGGCGAACTGGAGGTCAGCCGCCTGATGGAGAAACCGCCCGGCCGCACCCCCGTCACCACCGCTGTCGTGCCGTTGGTCCGCATCGGCGAAGTCGCCGCCCGGCTGAAGACCGCCATCGACGCCGGCGCCCAGGCCTACTGGATCTGTCCCCTGGTCGAGGAATCCGAGGCCATCGACCTCGCCGCCGCCGTCGATCGCGCGGACGACCTGCGTCGCCTACTGGGCGTCGAGGTCGGCCTGGCCCACGGGCAGATGCCGGGCGCCGAGCGCGAAGCCGTCATGGCCGCCTTCGCCGACGGCCGCATCCCGGTCCTGGTCGCCACCACGGTGGTGGAGGTCGGGGTCGATGTGCCCAACGCTTCGATCATGGTCATCGAACACGCCGACCGCTTTGGCCTAGCCCAACTGCACCAGCTACGCGGCCGCGTTGGTCGGGGATCGAAGGCCAGTTCCTGCATCCTGCTGTACGGCGGTCAGGACGGCGCTCTGGGCGAAACCGCCAAGGAGCGTTTGGAAACCCTGCGCCGCACCGAGGACGGTTTCGAGATCGCCGAGGAGGATTTCCGCCTACGCGGTGGCGGCGACCCCCTGGGCCTGAAACAGAGCGGCTTCCCCGCCTACCGTTTCGCCGACCCGGTCCGCCACCGCAGCCTGATGCAGGCCGCCGCCGATGACGCCCGCCTGATCATGAACCGCGACCCCGACCTGACCTCCGAACGCGGCCAGGCCGTGAAGGTGCTGGAGGAGCTGTTCGACTGGAAAGACCATAAGGCCGGTGCGGATTAACCGATCGTCGCGGTCCACCCGTCGAATCCGACCTCGACATTGCCAGGAACAAGCGCCGACAACGCCTTGTAATCCATATCGATATGCAGGTTCGTCAGCACCGCCCGCTCCACGTCTGCGGCGGCGATCCACTCCAGCGCCCGATCCAGATGCGCATGGGTCGGATGCGGCGCATACCGCAGCGCATCCACGATCCATATGTTGCAGCCAGCCACGGCCGCCAGCGCCGTTTCGTCCAGATCCGACACGTCGCTGGAATAGGCCATGTCTCCCAACCGATACCCCACCGACCGGATCGGCCCGTGCGCCTGGTCGAAGGTGGTGACGGGGATCGCCCCGCCCGCTCCTTCGACCGACCAAGCCGTCCCATGCGGGGGAATGATCCGCCCGTCCAGCAGCGGCGGATAGCCGAACTTGCTCTCGAAGATATAGTCGAACCGATGCGTCAGCGAGCCATGCGTCGCCGCATCCATCCACGCCGGGATCCGCTTGCTCGCCCGCGCTGCGAAGGTGCGCAGGTCGTCGATCCCATGGGTCTGATCGGCGTGGTCGTGGGTGTAGAGGACGGCATCGACATGCTTGGTCCCGCTGGCCAGCATCTGCTCGCGCAGGTCCGGCGAGGTGTCGATCAGGACGTTGGTCACGCCGTCGGCGCCGGCCTTCTTCGCCAGCATCGAACAGCGTGTCCGCCGGTTCTTGGGTTCGGCCGGGTCGCACGCGCCCCAGTCGCCGTCGCCGCGCGGCACCCCGCCCGACGATCCGCTGCCTAGGATGACGACTTCGAAGCTCATGCCGGTCTGGGTATCCGGTCAAAGAGGCCGAAGAAGGCCTCGGTCGTGATCCGGTCCGCCTCCTCGGGGCTCCAGCCCCGGATCTCGGCCAGCTTGTCCAGCACATGGCCGACATAGGCCGGCTCGTTGCGCCGCCCCCGATGCGGGATGGGCGCCAGATAGGGGCAGTCGGTCTCGACGATGATGCGGTCCGACGGCATGTCGCGGATCACCGCCCGCACATCCTCGGCCGCCTTGAACGTGGCGATGCCCGACACCGAGAACCAGGCCCCCAGTTCCGCTGCAATTCCCGCCAGTTCCGCCCCGCTTGTATAGCAGTGCATCAACATCTTGAACGGCCCGGCGGCGTACTCCTCGCGCAGGATCGTCGCCATTACATCGTCGGCCTCTCGCGTATGGATCACCAGCGGCAGACCCGTCTCCCGCGCCGCCGACACATGCTGGCGGAACACCGTCGCCTGCACCTCGCGCGGGCTTAAGTCGTAGTGGAAGTCCAGACCGCACTCCCCGATGCCCACCACCTTAGGCCGCTGCGCCAGATCGATCAGGGTCGCCGCCATCAGGTCCGGCGCATCCTTGGCCTCGTGCGGATGGACCCCGACCGTGCACCAGATGTCGTCGTGCGCCATGGCGATCGCGTGCGTCGCCTCGAAGGTCGTCAGCTTGTCCGAGATCTCGACCATCATACCGACCCCGGCGTCGCGCGCCCGGGCGATCACGGCGTCCCGGTCCTCGTCGAACTGGGGCGCGTGCAGGTTCACATGGCTGTCGATAAGCATCAGCCCCTCCGCTCTTCTTGGGCCTGAACCCGCTTCAGGTCCGCCAGCGCCCCGGCCAGCACGTCGGCCTTGTCCAGGTTCAGCCCCGCCGCCCGCTCCGGCAGCGGCTGCAGCCGTTCCCACAGCTCGGCCCAGCGATTTCCGGCGCCCGGCGCGCTGCTCAAGGCCCGCATCCGCACCGCCGCGATCAGCCGATCCATTAGGGTCTCGAACCGCTCCTGCCCCTCCGCGCCCCTGAACTTGTCGGCGATGGCCAGGGCCTCGGCCCGGTCCACATCGCCTTCGACCCAACGTCGCGCCAACTTGTCCATCTCGAAGGTCGCCCCCGAGGCCAGGGCCAGGGCCGCGCCCGGCGAGCCGCCCGCCATGATCGCGGCATGTTCGGCGTCCTCCGGCTCGGCCCCCGTGCGGTTACGCACCAGGGTCTCCAGCCGATCCGGCGTCCATATCGGAAAGCTCAGCCTGCGACAGCGCGATCGGATCGTGGCCAACAGCCGCCCCGGCGCATGGGTCACCAGAAACAGCACGCCGCGCTCAGGCGGCTCTTCAAGAACCTTCAGCAAGGCATTGGCGGCGTTGATGTTCAGGTCGTCAGCGGCGTCGATGATCGCCACCCGATACTGGGCCTGCGACGGGCTCTTGGAAAAGAACTCGGGCAGTTCGCGCGACTGATCGACCGAAATCGACTTCTTGGTCTTGCCCCCCTCGACCAGCCGTTCCAGCACCAACAGGTCGGGATGCGACTGGGCCGAGATCAGCCGACTGACCGGATCGTCGCGCCCGGCGCCCAGTGATCCGCGCGCCGGATCGGCCACGGCCCCCAGCAGCCGCCGCGCCGCGCGATAGGCGAAGGTCGCCTTGCCCGTCCCCTCGACCCCGCACAGCAGCCAGGCATGGTGCAGACGCCCCCGCTCCCAGGCGTCCAGAAACGCCGTCTCCGCCGCCGCGTCGGGGATCAGGTCGAACCGGTCGCGGGGATGATCTTCGCTCACAGCAGCCGGTCCTGAACGGCCCGCCAAACCCGCGCCTCGACCTCGTCCAGCGACCCGACCGCGTCGATCAGCACGCAGCGCTGCGGATTGGCCTCGACGATGCGCAGGAAGCCCTCGCGCAGTCTTTGGTGGAATTCGACGCCCTTGGATTCGAACCGCGTCTCGAACAGGCCGCGCCCGAAGGCCCGTTCCAGCCCCACCTCGACCGGCAGATCGAACACCAGGGTCAGGTCCGGTTGATCGGCCCTGACCACACCCGCGTCGATCTGCTCGATGAAGCTCTGAGCCACCCCGCCGCCCGCGCCCTGATAGGCCCGGCTTGAGTCGGCGAACCGGTCGCACACCACCCAGTTGCCGGCCGCCAGCGCCGGTCGAATGGTCCGCTCCAGATGGTCCGAGCGCGAGGCGTACATCAACAGGGTCTCGGTCATGGCCGACCACGGCTCGGCGTCATTGGCCACCACCAGGTTGCGGATCACCTCCGCCCCCTTCGATCCGCCCGGCTCGCGGGTGCGCACCACATTGCGCTCGCCAAGCACGGGCTGCAGCCGCGCGACCAGTCGTCCGACCTGGGTCGACTTGCCGGCGCCCTCGCCGCCTTCGAAGCTTATGAATTGTCCACGGGTCACGCGCCTTCATGGCGCGCGGGCGCCGTCCGGCGCAAGCCCGTGCGCGCGATCAGTTGCCGGATATCAACAGGGCGCCGGCGTAACCCCGCGCCACGACCGACTGTCGGGCGGCTTCGGCCGCATTGGCGCTGTCCCACGGCCCTACCACCACGTTGAACCGTCCACCGTTCAGGTCGGCCCGCACCCAACCGCTCAGGCTGTCGGCGATTCGCCGGGCCTCCCCCTGATCCGGAAACGTCCCTGCCTGCACCCAGTAGGTCGAGACCTCCGCAACCACGGGCGCAGCCGGCGCGAAGGCGGCCATCTGCACAGGCGCACTCACCGGCGCCGAGACGCGCGGCGCGGGCGCCGACGCCCTCAACCGCGTGCCCCCGCCCTGCTGCGGCGCCCGGCCCAGATAGCGCACCCGCACCCGCCCCACGCCCTGCGACAGCATCCCCAGTTCCGTCGCCGCCTCGCGCGACAGGTCGATGATCCGGCTGTCCACGAACGGCCCCCGGTCGTTGATCCGAACCACCAGCCGCCGCCCGTTCTCCAGGTTCGTCACCTCGACCAGGCCGGGCAGAGGCAGGGTCTTGTGCGCCGCCGTCAGGGCATGCATGTCGAACCGCTCGCCGGTCGAGGTCGGCCGGCCGTTGAACGCGTCGCCGTACCAGGACGCCATCCCGACCTCTTCGTAATCCGGCTGTTCCTTGGGCGTGTACCAGCGTCCGCGCACCTGATAAGGCCGCATCGTCCCCGACACGATCGGCGCCGGATCCTTGACCACGGGCAGGCGCGCCTCGCCCCGCGTCCCGCCCACGCCTGCGCCGCCCACGCTGGAACAGGCGGCCAGCAGCGAGAACAGCCCCAGAATCAGGGCGCCGCGCACCCATTTTCCACACGTCATCGATCCGCCTCGTCAAAGAATACGAAAACAGGATGATCGAAGACATTTCCGCTTTGGTTAATGACCCGTTCGCCTGCTATGGCGTCCGCCTCCGCTCCGGCGGCAAGGAAGTGTGGCCGAGTGGTTTAAGGCACTGGTCTTGAAAACCAGCGACGGTGAGAGCCGTCCGTGGGTTCGAATCCCACCGCTTCCGCCATTTCCATTGATTTTATTGAAGAAATCCGCCCGTTACTCCGACACCCGCCTATACACCCGCCTATGCGGCAACCTATTGGGAGGGTGTTCCAGGACGTTTCAACTGTGTGCATTTTGTCGGGTTACGCGCCGCGAGCGATGCCTGACGATCTGACGGACGCTTTGAACATGATCCAGAAAGCAGCCGGCGATGAGACCAATAGGCGAAGCGCGGTCACATCCCTGGACCTGGCGGCTCTTACTTCCTGGTTTCGCGGCGGGCGTTTTCCCTTTGGCTCAGTGCTGCTCGATCGCTCCGGCGCGACCCGATCCGCCAGAGCCTTCAGATCATATTCAATCTTCAGACCGGAACGGCCTCGGCAAGGCGGCGAAGATCAACAACGTGTTTTCCATCTAAGCCTCGACCGCATCGGTAAACGTGACGACAGCTGATCTTTGGGGGCGCTCATTTTGGTCAGCGCCCGTAGGAAAACACAAATATCCGATGTGGCGCTTGATGGAGATGCGCAAGGCGTGTGCATGTGCTTAGGTTCCTGGCATGCCGATGCGTCACGACAATGGAAGCCCGCTATGGGGCGCGCCTGAACCCCGATGGTCAGGAAAGGTGCGCGTCGCGCTGCTGGTCGGCGCCAGCCTGGCAGCCTGGGCGATCATCGCCGGGTTCGTCTACCTGATCACGCGCTGGGCGGCCGGCTAGGCCCGCCTACCGTCAATACGGCCACGAGACGTGACGGCATTGTACAGATCTCAGGATGCAAACCTGCGACCTCGGACCATAGACACCCTCGCCCGCCCCGTCGGTCCAACTCATTCAGCCTGTCCGATCCCTGTGCCCACAAGAGACCGGCACTGCTACATGTCGCTCGCTGGAAGACGACCGCGCCTCCGAACCATACAGACATTCGCCTTGAATCGATCGCCGACAGCCGTTGAAAATCTCGCAAAGGGACTGTCATGACGAAAGCCCTTCCCTCGGGTCCCTGGAAATTCTGGATCGACCGCGGCGGCACCTTCACCGATGTCGTTGCCCGCGCACCGGATGGCGTGTTGCAGACCCGCAAGCTGCTTTCGGTCAATCCGGAGCAATACGCCGATGCAGCGGTGGAGGGCATTCGGCGTATCCTCGACGCCCCATCTGGACCGCTTGCGTCGGGAATAGTCGAAGACGTGCGAATGGGCACGACCGTGGCGACCAATGCCCTGCTGGAACGCAAGGGCGAGCCGACTTTGCTGGCGATCACAGCGGGCTTCGGCGACGCCCTACGCATAGGCTGGCAGGCCCGGCCTGGATTGTTCGTGCGCAACATCATTCTGAACGACCAGCTTTATGATCGCACTATAGAAATTGACGAACGTGTCATGGCGGGCGGCGCGGTCGATCGGCCGCTAGACGAGGCTAAGGCGCGCGCCGATTTGGCGGCCGCCCATGCATCTGGGCTGCGCGCCGTGGCCATCGTCCTGGTTCACGGCTGGCGTTTCACCGACCATGAGACACGCTTGGCGGAGATCGCGCGCGAGGTCGGGTTCGAACAGGTTTCGGTCAGCCACGAGGTCGGGGCGCTGATCAAGCTGATCGGGCGTGGCGACACCACCGTGGCGGACGCCTATCTGTCGCCGATCCTGCGCGCCTATGTGGAGCGGGTCGGCGCCGATCTGGGCGAGGCGACGCCGCTTCAGTTCATGCAGTCTTCGGGCGGACTGACGGCGGCCGACGCCTTTCGGGGCAAGGACGCCATCCTCTCGGGACCGGCGGGCGGCGTGGTGGCGATGGCCGAGACGGCCAAGGCGGCAGGCTTCGACCGCGCCATCGGTTTCGACATGGGCGGCACTTCGACCGACGTGTCCCATTTCGCCGGCGACTATGGGCGGACATCAGACGCCGTGGTCGCAGGCGTGCGGTTGCGGGCGCCGATGCTGAGCATCCATACCGTCGCAGCGGGCGGAGGCTCGATCTGTCGGTTCGAGGGCGGTCGCCTGCGGGTTGGACCGGAGTCGGCCGGCGCCGTGCCGGGCCCCGCCGCCTATCGGCGCGGCGGACCGCTGACGGTGACGGATTGCAACGTGATGCTGGGCAAGCTGAGCCCCGACTTCTTCCCTGCTGTTTTCGGCCTCAACGCCGATCAACCACTGGACGCCAACGCGGTACGGACCACGTTCGAGACCTTGGCCGCCGAAGTTTCGACCGCAACCGGGCGCACGACGACGCCGGGCGAACTTGCCGAAGGCTTCGTCACCATCGCTGTACAGAACATGGCCGAGGCGATCCGTTCGATCTCGATCCAGCGCGGCTACGACGTGACCCGCTACGTGCTGAACTGTTTCGGCGGCGCGGGCGGGCAGCACGCCTGTCTGGTCGCCGACGCCCTGGGGATGACCAGGGTGCTGCTGCATCCCTTCGCGGGCGTGCTGTCGGCCTATGGCATGGGCCTCGCGGAGGTGCGAGCCATCCGCCAGGCGACCGAGGCGACACCCCTAGACGCCACGCGCGACAAGGCCTTGGCCGACAGGATCGCCGAGCTTTCGACTGCCGCGCGAGCCGATCTTGAAGCCCAGGGTTTCGCTGCCGGCGCCATTTCCACAGTCGCCCGCGCCGAGATCAAATTCGCCGGCTCCGACACGCCTCTGGTCGTGCCCTTCGGTCCCGCCGATGCGATGGCCGAGGCCTTCGAGACCCTGCACCGTCGCCGCTTCGGCTTCTTCGCCGAAGACAAGGCCCTGGTCGTCGAAACCCTGGAAGTCGAGGCCGTCGGCCATTCGGGTCAGACGCCGTCTGTCCCTGCCCCTGTGACCGCGACCGGATCACTGGAGACCGTAGCCAAACTGACCGTCCGCATGGCCGGTCAGGACCGACACACCCCCGTCCATCGTCGTGACGCCCTGACGCCCGGCATGGCCATAGACGGCCCGGCCATATTGCTGGAGGACACAGGAACCACCGTCGTCGAGCCCGGCTGGCGCGCGACAGTCGACGCCCAGGCCAATCTGCTGCTGGAGAGGGTCGTTCCTCTGCCCGCCCGCACGGCCATCGGCACGGATGTCGATCCGATCATGCTGGAAGTGTTCAACAGCCGCTTCATGGCCTGCGCCGAACAGATGGGCGAGGCCCTGCGCGCCACCGCCTATTCGGTGAACATCAAGGAGCGTCTGGACTTTTCCTGCGCCATATTCGACGCGACCGGCGCACTGATCGCCAACGCCCCGCACATCCCGGTCCACTTGGGCTCGATGGGCGAGAGCATCCGCACGGTGATCGCATCACGCGGAGGCGGCGGCATGAACCGTGGCGACGTCTATATGCTGAACGCGCCCTATAACGGCGGCACCCACCTGCCCGACATCACCGTCATCATGCCGGTATTCCTGGACGATGACGCCGCCCCGGCCTTCTTCGTCGCGGCGCGCGGACACCATGCCGACGTGGGTGGTACCACGCCCGGCTCCATGCCCGCCTCGTCGCGGACAGTGGACGACGAGGGGGTGCTGATCGACGACTTCCTGCTGGTGGACGCCGGGCGGCTGCGCGAGGCCGAGACCCGCGCCCTGTTCGCTTCGGGCCGCTATCCGTCGCGCAACATCGATCAAAACCTGGCCGACCTGAAGGCCCAGATCGCATCCTGCACGCGCGGCGCCGACGAACTGATCCGCATGACACAAGAGTTCGGCCGGCCCGTCGTTGCGGCCTATATGGGCCATATCCAGGACAATGCCGAAGAGGCCGTGCGCCGCGCCATCGCCGCTTTGAAACCCGGCGCCTTCACCTATGAGATGGACGACGGCGCCGTCATCCGCGTCCGCATCGACGTAGACACGCAGGCACGCAGCGCCGTCGTCGACTTCACCGGAACCAGCGAACAGCGACCGACCAACTTCAATGCGCCGCTGTCGATCACGCGAGCGGCGACCCTCTATGTCTTTCGCACCCTGGTTGACGACACCATTCCCCTGAACGAGGGATGCCTGAAGCCGATCGAACTGATCGTGCCGGAGGGGTCGATGCTGAACCCCCGCTATCCGGCCGCCGTGGTCGCCGGCAATGTAGAGACCAGCCAGGCGGTCGTGGACACCCTCTACGGCGCCTTGGGCGTGCTGGCCGCCAGCCAGGGGACGATGAACAACTTCACCTTCGGCGACGACGCACGTCAGTACTATGAGACCATCGCCGGCGGATCCGGCGCCGGCCCCGGCTTCGACGGGACCAGCGCGGTCCAGACCCATATGACCAACAGCCGCCTGACCGATCCCGAGGTGTTGGAAACCCGCTTCCCTGTCCTGCTGGAAGAGTTCTCGATCCGTCGAGGCTCCGGCGGCGCGGGTCGTTGGACGGGCGGCGACGGCGCCGTGCGACGGGTACGGTTCCTGGAGCCGATGACCGCCGCCATCCTTTCCAACCGCCGCCGTGTCCCGCCGTTTGGCGTCGATGGCGGCAAATCTGGCGCGACGGGCGTGAACCGTATCGAACGGGCGGACGGAACAGTCGAACCCTTGGACTCGACGGCGGAGGTAGCGATGACGCCCGGCGATGTCTTCGTCATCGAGACGCCCGGCGGCGGCGGCTTCGGCGAATGAGGCTTCCGCAGCCGCTCGAACCGCGCGATCGTCCGTATCGAGGGGGATGAACCATGCTGGTGCTTATCGGGATCGCGGTCGTGGTCGTGGGCTTCGTCGCCCGGATCAATCCGCTGGTGGTCATCCTTGTCGCGGCGATCACGACCGGGTTGCTGGCGGCGATCGGACCGGGCGTGGATGCGCGCGCCCTGCTGACGGCGGGCGTGGACACCATCAGCCGGTTCGGCGAGGCCTTCAACGACAACCGCTATTTCCACATCACCTGGCTGGTCCTGCCGGTCATCGGCCTTCTGGAACACGCCGGCCTTCAGGAGCGGGCGCGAGATCTGGTGACCCAGGTCAAGGCCGCAACGGCCGGGCGGCTGATGCTGATCTATCTGATCGTGCGCCAGGCGACCTCGGCCCTGGGCCTGACATCGCTGGGCGGTCATCCGCAGATGGTCCGCCCCCTGATCGCGCCGATGGCCGAGGGCGCGGCCGAGACCGAACACGGCCCCCTGACAAACAAGGCCCGGTTCCGCATTCGCGGCATGGCGGCCGGAACCGACAATATCGGCCTGTTCTTCGGCGAGGACATCTTTATCGCCATCGGCTCCATCGTCCTGATCGTCGGGTTTCTGGAACAGGCCGGGGTGCGGGTCGAGGCTCTACACGTCTCGCTGTGGGCCATCCCCACCGCCATCGTCGCCCTGCTGGTGCACGGCGCCCGCCTGCTGATGTTCGACCGTCAGGTGCGCAAGGACATGGCCGTGCCTGATCCGGTCGAAGACGTGGAGACCGGACGATGATCACGCTGGAACACGCCTATCTGGCGACAGGCCTGATGTTCGCGGCCTTTTCGATCCTCAGCCTGCGCGACCCGTTGAACCCGACCCGGTTCCGCAGCGCCCTTTTCTGGGGCCTGATCGCCGTCTCCCTGCTGTTCGGCTCGTCGCTGGGCGGCTTCGGCAATGGCCTGCTGGTCATCGCCCTCGTCGTGATCGGCGCGATGGGCAAGCTGGGCGTCGGCAAGCCCGTCACCACGACAGGCGAGCAACGTCAGGCTGGTGCGGCTCGCTGGAGAAACGCCCTGTTCGTCCCGGCCCTGATGGTGCCTTTGGTCGCCGTGGGCGGCACGCTTCTGGCCAAATACACCCCGACCGGCGCCTGGTTGATCTCGCCGGTGCAGACGACACTGATCTCGCTGGGCCTGGGCTGTGTCGTGGCGCTGGTCGTCGCCATGGTCTGGTTCCGACCGCCGGTCATGGCTCCGGTGCAGGAGGGACGTCGCCTGATGGACTCGATCGGCTGGGCGGCGTTGCTGCCGCAGATGCTGGCCTCGCTCGGCGCGGTCTTCCTCGCCGCCGACGTAGGTCAGGTGGTGGGCGATCTGGTGGCTCAGGTCATTCCCATGACCTCGGCCTTCCTCGCCGTCTTCGCCTATTGCGCGGGCATGGCCCTGTTCACCATCATCATGGGCAACGCCTTCGCCGCCTTCCCGGTGATGACCGCCGCCATAGGCCTGCCCATCGTGGTGCATCAGTTCGGCGGCGATCCCTCCATCGTCTGCGCCATCGGCATGCTGGCTGGCTTCTGCGGAACCCTGATGACGCCCATGGCCGCCAACTTCAACGTCGTGCCCGCCAACCTGCTGGAGCTGCCCGACCGCAACTCGCCCCTGAACGGGGTCATCCGCGCCCAGCTGCCCACGGCGGCGATCATGCTCGTGGCCAATATGCTGCTGATGTATTTCCTCGCCTTCCGGTTCTGATCATGACGCAAAGCCTCGACGCCGCCCTCGCCTCCCGTTTCGCCGCCACCGCCTTGGGCCACATCACGCGAGAATATCCCAACCACATCATGCATGTGCTGACCGGCCCGCAGGACGCCCGCAGCCCGCGCGATATGCATCCGATCTTCTTCGGCAGCTTCGACTGGCATTCGTGCGTGCACGGCTGGTGGACCCTGTTCACCCTCTATCGCCTGCATCCAGACATGGCCGAGGCCGACCAGATCCGCGCGACGGCCGACAGGCTTTTTACGCCGGACAATGTGGCGGGCGAGGTCGCCTATCTGGACCGGCCGGAAGCCCGTGGGTTCGAACGTCCCTATGGCTGGGCCTGGCTGCTGATGCTGAGCGCCGAACTGGGTCGCCATGATACGGATGAAGGCCGCCGCTGGTTCGAGACCCTGCGTCCCCTGGCCCAGGTTTTCGCCCGACGTTTCAAGGCTTTCCTGCCTCAGGCGGATTATCCGGTGCGGGTTGGAACCCATTACAACACCGCCTTCGCCCTGCGGCTGACGCTGGACTACGCCGACGTCCACGACGCCGATCTGGCCGCCGCCTGCCGCGACGCCGCCCTGCGCTGGCACGCGAACGACCGCGATTGCCAGGCCTGGGAGCCGTCGCAGGACGAGTTCCTGTCGCCGGCCCTGATGGAAGCGGAACTGATGCGGCGCGTCCTACCCGCCGCCGATTATCGCGTCTGGTTCGACGCCTTCCTGCCGCGCCTCGCCGACGGCGAACCGGCGACCCTGCTCTCGCCCGCGCGCGTCAGCGACCGCACCGACGGCAAGATCGCCCACCTCGACGGTTTGAACCTGAGCCGCGGCTGGTGCTGGCGGGCCATCGCGGCAGCCCTTCCATCTTCGGCTCCGCTGCACGCCATCGCCGAAACCGCAGCCGAACGCCACCTCGACGCCGCCCTCCCTCACGTCACGGGCGACTATATGGGCGAGCACTGGCTGGCCAGCTTCGCCCTGTTGGCGCTCATGGATCCGATGCACACGCGACTGAGGTCGTCACTCTGATCCAGCCGGGTGTCCAGGCGGACCTGGGTTCGCGATCGCCGAATGCAGCTTGCGCATCACCTCTCCGCGGCTGCGCATGATGGTCGGAAACGCGCGCGAAGAAATCGCCCGCATCCGCATCACGAGAGAGATTTCCCACCGCTGCAGGGTGCTCCACGCATTCCAGCCTAATGGATCACGTCATGCGTGCATGGCGGCCACCAAGTTTTGATCGTTTGACGATGAGTTGATATCCATCGTTGGACCTGCCCGCTGGACAGGCTCGACACTCACCCGCCGTAATGTGACCGGGGCTGGAGCTCTATCGCTCACGAGTGCAATCCCAACGGACGCGGCCTTGCCTCGAACGCCGGCTTCGGTGCGGCCCAGCTCAGCAGCGATGGCGCGAGCGCGCAGCTGCATCTTCGCGAGGCAAACAAGCCGGTTCACCTCGTCGTCGCTCCATTTTTCGGCTTGGCGCGGAGTGGGCCTGATTGAGGCTTGATAACCCATGGATGAGGCTCCCTTGATCGATCAGCGAGGCGGTAGTTCTCGGCTGAGATAGGCGTGGATCGTTTGCAGATCCTCGTCGCTGGCCTCAAGGCCGAGCCCCATCATCCGGCCTATGATCTCTGACCAGCCGTCTGGCGTTCGGCCCTTGGCGGTCACCATGCCGATCGCGTGACAACTCGTGCACACGCGTTGGACGGTATCCCGTCCGGCTCCTGCGGGGAGACCGCCGGGCCGCGCAGCGGGCGGGGCGGGTGCGGCTTTCGCTGGCGGGGCGGAGGACTGTGCGTCAACCACAGAGCTTTCCGTCTTGGCAGGCGGCGTCACAGCGGGCGGTCTGGGTGCGAGCGCCGCTGACCCCTGAAGCGCTGCTGTCTCAATCATCGCCGGAGGTGCAACGCTGGGAGCCGTCGCCGCCATTTCTTGACTCGCGGCCGTCGCTGGCTCGGCTCTGTGGTTGTTGTAGGCATTCACTGCGGCCTGATTGCGCGCAGCGTCCGACTGGCCTGCCTCGTTGCAACCGCTCAAAGCGGCGACAACAACCAGACTCAGGAGCGGGCCGTAAGCGCCTCTCCGTCCTGTGTGCTGCATCGGTTTCATCCCTCGATCCTTTCGACCTTGCCCACGAAGAAGGTGTAGGAGACCGCCCCCAGCAGAGCCATCACGCCAATGAAGGCCAGACCGCCCAGGAACGACCCCGTGGCGGCGACGATGAAGCCGATCAGCATCGGCGTCACGATTCCCGCCAGGTTTGTGCAGAAGTTGAAGACGCCGGCCGTCAGCCCGACCAGCCGCTTCGGCGCGACATCGGAGATCAGGGTCCAGCCCAGGTTGGACATGCCCTGTCCGAAGAAGGCGACAGACATGACGGCGACCACCAGGGCGTCGCTCTCGATAAAGGCGGCCAGGATGATGGTGGACGACAAGAGCAGCCCCCCCACGATCGGCAGCTTGCGCCCGAACGTCGCCGACCCGCTTTTCTTGACCAGATAGTCGGACAGTTGTCCGCCGATCAGCACGCCGATCGATGCGGCGATGAACGGCAGCACGGCGACCCAACCCACCTTCAGCCAGGGCATGCCCCGCTCGACCGCCAGATAGGTTGGGAACCAGGTCAGGAAGAAGACGAGGGTCGCATTGGTGGCGAACTGGCCGATGGACGCGCCCAGGATTTGACGCTTGCTCAGCAGCCAGCCGACGTCCTTCCAAGAAAATGGCGATCTTTCGGTCGGGGCTACGCCCCCGCCGGCGGTGATATAATCCAGCTCGGCCTGGTTGGCTTTGGTGCTGTGATGGGGATCCCGATAGACCATGTACCACAGGCCTGCGAACGCCAGACCGACGACTCCCGCGATGATGAACAGGCTTCTCCACCCCCATGTCGCCGTGATCCAGAACAGCACCGGGCTCAGGAAGGCGATCCCCGAATACATGCCCACCGTATAGACGCTGTTTGCGCGCGCCCGTTCATGTTGAGGAAACCAGCTGACCAGGATGCGGCTGTTGGCCGGAAAACACGGGGCCTCTGCGGCGCCGAGCAGAAACCGGAAGCCAAGCAAAGTCCCAAGACCGGTCGCGAACCCCTGCAATAGGGTGAAGAACGACCAGAACCCCACGGACAGGAAATAGGTCACCCGCACGCCGAAACGGTCAAGGAAGATGCCGCCGGGGATCTGCGCCAAGGCGTAGCTCCACGAGAAGACTGAGAACAGGATGCCCATGGTCGCCGCGCCGATACCGAGCTCCGCGGTCATTGACGGAGCCGCGACGCTGAGCAGGGAGCGGTCGAGGTAGTTGATCATCGTGCCCGTGGCGATGAGGGCGAGCACGCCGTATCGCACGTGGGTCTTTCGCGGCGGAACGACCGGAGCGGTGGTGTCCATGAGGTATCCTTTCGATAGGACCCGACCGGGCCCAAGCACGCGCGTCGCGACAGGGCGCGACGCGCGCCGGCGGTCAGGGCAGGACGAAGGCGTTTAGGGTGTCCGACATATGCCGCGACCCGACGGCGGTGCCGCCCGCGCCGACGACCACGACATACTGTTTGCCGTCCTTGCCCATGTAGGTGATCGGCGTGGAATGGGCGCTAGCCTCAAGCTCGACGGACCAGAGCTGGCGACCGGTTCGCGTATCGAAGGCCCGGAACTGGCGGTCGTTGGTCGCGCCGATGAAGGCGAGGCCGCTTGCCGTCTGGATGTTGCCGCCCAGATTGCGCGATCCCGTAGCTTGGCCTTGTTCGCCAAGACCCGGCGTGGAGCCGAGGGGCGAGCGCCAGACGATCTCGCCCTTGTTGATATCGACGGCCACCAACTCGCCCCACGGCGTTGGCGTGCAGGGCAGGACGGTGTTGGCGTCCACCCGGTAGTTGAAGCCCGATTGGACGATGGCGGGCGGCGATGCGGGCGCAGCCGCCGCAGCCGCGCCTCCTGCAGGCGCCGCCCCGCGCGGACGGGGCATGAAGCCGGCGCCGGCCGGACCCGCCGGACGATACTGACCCATGTTCTGCACATTGACGATGAACAGGCCGGATTGCGGGCTGTACGAGGGCCCGCCCCAGTTCGGCCCGCCCAGAGTCGAAGGGAAACTCAGCGTGCCGGTGGTCACCGAGGGGCGACCGTAAAGTCCCGTGACCTTGATGTTGTTCTGATCCCAGAAGGTGGTGCAGTAGGCATGCTGCTCCGGCGTGATGTTCGGGATTTCGTCCCGCGTCATCGATGTCCGCGCCAACGGTCCAGGGCGAACCGGGATCGGTTGGGTCGGCCAGGCCATGTCTTTGGGATCGTCGCTGCGCGGCGTCGGCTGTTCTTCGACCTCATGCAGCGGTCGGCCGGTCAGCCGGTCGAAGACGAACAGCAGGCTTTGCTTGCCCGTCAAGGCGATGCCTGGCGTGGTGCTGCCGTCCGCCGCCTTGAAGTCGACCAGGATGGGCGGCGTGGGCATGTCCCAGTCCCACAGATCCTTGTGGGTGATCTGTTTGAACCATTTGAGCTCGCCCGTCGCGGCGTCGAGCGCCAGCAGGCTGTTGGCGTAGAGTTCGGGTCCCGCAGCGCGGCCGTTCAGGTCGCCGACAGGGGCGAAGACGATGCCGTTCGCCTCATCGACCGTCATGGTGGACCAGACATTGGCGCCGCTTCGGTCTTTCCATTCCTCGCCCGTATAGGTGTCGTTGTTGGCTTCGCCAGGCTGGGGCACCGTGTGGAAGCTCCAGACCAAGGCGCCGGTCCTGGCGTCCCAGGCGCGGATATCGCCGCGCGGTCCAGGCGGTCCGGCTTCCCCCGGACGCGATCCGGTAATCACCAGATTCTTGTAGATTGAGGCGGGGTTGGGTAGGGTCCAGGTGTCACGGCGGCTATCGCCCACCGCCTCGGACGCCACGCCGGCGTAGGCGTCGATGGCGCCTTGCTCGCCAAAGCCGGCCGCCAGTTGACCGGTCTTCATATCGAGGGCCATCAGATAGCCCTGGTCGGTCGCGAAGAAGAGCCGCGGGCCGACGTCGCCCTCGCCCGGCCAGTAAGCCAGCCCGCGACCGTGGATGTTGCGCGGCGACTCGTATCTCCACAGCACCTTGCCGGTCTCCGGCTCCAAGGCGGTCACTGTCGCCTTGAGATCGGGCTTGGTCGGCGTCGATGGCGTCGAGACATACATGACGCCGTCAATGATCAGCGGCGTGACCTCCCATCGATAGTCGAGGCCGCGATCGCCATTATCGTCCGTGCCGCCGCCGTAGTTGAAGGTCCAGGCGCGTTTGAGCGTTGCGACATTGTCCGGGGTGATCTGGGTCAAGGGCGAGAAGTTTGTGCTGCCCGGGTTCTGACCATAGCTGCGCCACTGATCCCGCTCGGGCGTTTGGGCGAGCGCGCTGACGCTAGACATCAGGATCGCAGCCAGACCCAGTCCGGTCACGCGGCAGGCGGATTTGAATGTGTCGGTCTTCATGGTGTTTCCTCTGATTTTATTTTTTGTTTTCAATCACGGACGCGCGTCGAGCGGGATCGGCGAATCGGCAAGACCCAGCGCCCATTTGATGCCGCCCAAATACATTTCCTGAACCACAGGGTCGTCCCAGGGCTCGTCCAGATGGCCTAGCGAAGACACATAGACACGCCCCGCGCCGTAGGTTTTGGCCCATACGACGGGGAAGTCGCCGTCCGGCCGTCTCGCCAACTGTTCGGGTGTCAGACGCGAAGGATCGAGGCGGACGATGGTGTGGACATCGCCACGATCATAAGGCGCCTTGAGATAGGGGAACTGGTCCGTGAACTGAGTGGGGAAGTTTGCGGCCCCAGGAAAGGCCCGGTCCTCCACGATCAGGCCGGTCGGCTGGACGGGAAACTCGCCGTCCATGAAGCCGCCGATCATCTCGCCGTATTCGGGCCAGTTATAGAAGGCGACGGTGGCGGCATGGCCGCCGATGAACCCTTTGCCTTCATGCACGAAGGCCAGCAGGTCCGCCTTCTGTGCATCCGTCAACGTCCCCTCCCCGCTACCGAGGAAGAAGATGGCGTCGAAGTCATTCAGGTTGCGGGCGTTGATTGAGCGCCCCGCATAGCGCGCGCCCGAGCCGATGATCGGCTGGCGCGTGATCAGCTGGGAATCGGTTCTGAGGAAGGAGACATAGAAGCCGCTTTCACGTCCCATACGCTCGATCGTCGCCATCGCATGGTTGATCGAGTTGTGGTGAAAACCCGTCTGAACATCGGCGACCACGAGCAGCTTTTTCTTGCCGACATAGGGGTCCGGCAAGCCCCGCATCGGCGCGCCCGAGTTCGGCGCGGCGGCCGGAGGCGTCACCGGCTGGGCGCCCTGTTGGTCCTGAGCGACAGCGAGCGTCGCCAGGGTCATGGACCCGGCGGCCGCGAGGCCGATCAGCAGAGTTTTCACGACGTCATTCATTGTCTTCACTTTCACGAAATGCCGCCGCGAATGATGCGCTCACTCGCGGCGGACAGACGGTCAGAACCGCTTGGTCACCTCGAAGCTGACCACGCGACCAAACGGGTTGTGATTTCCCAGATCGACGGCAGTCGTGCCGCTGAGGACGATTGGGGGATCCTTGTCGGTGATGTTCTGCACCGACACCGACATGCGCACGCCGCTCAGGCCGGTCGGTGCGCCATCCTGGAACTCGTAGGCGACACCGGCGTCGAATGTCGTCCAGCTGGGGATTTGCGTATCCGGCTTCTTGACGCCGGCGACCGTGATCGTCGCATTGTTCAGATATGAGCCGACATAGTTCGCGGTCACATTGGCCGAGATCGGACCGCGGCTATAGCCGACGTTGAACCGACCGCGCTCGCTGACCTGGAAACCGTAGGTGTCCAAGGCGTCGAACAGGGCGCCGCCTGCCACAATGCTCTTCTCCAACTTCAAAATCTTGGAGAAGGTGAAGTTGTAGCGGAAGTCGCCGATGGAGGTCTGCTGGCGATAGTTGGCGGCGAAGTCCAAGCCGCTCTGCTTGACGTCGCCCAGGTTCAGACGGCCGCCCTTTACGATCCCGACCAGCGCGCAGTCATTGATGGTCGATGGCGAATAAACCGCGTTCGGGTCCGTCAGCCACGGAAGATAGGCCGGGTTGTAGGTCGCATAGTTGCCGTTGACGCAGGTCGCCGGCTGGGGCGCGGTGATGAAGAAGTCACGCAACAAGGCCAGGTTCGCCGGGCTGGACAGGATCAACGTCTGATTCGGCAGGTTCTCTATACGGTCAGTGTAATCGACATTGTAGTAGGTCAGGCTGAGCTTCAGATCCGGTGCGAAGTTCGGATTGTAGTCCGCCCCGATCGACCAGATTTTTGCTGATTCCGGCTGCAAGCCGGCCGTATTTCCGGTGCGGGACAGAACAGGGCTCTGGCCCGTCGCGACGTTCGTGATCGGAATGGCTGGATCGCCCGCGCCGTTGCTGACGAACACTCGGTTGGTTTGGCCCACGGTCTGCGGATTGGCCTCGATCAGCGTCGGAGCGCGGAACGATGTTCCCCAGCTTGCGCGGAACGTCAGTTCGTCCGTCGACTTCCACGTCAGACCGATCTTGGGATTGGTCGTATCGCCAGCATCGGAATAGGTGTCGTAGCGTACCGCAGCGCTCAGATCGAGCGACTGCATGAACGGGATGCTGCTCTCTTCCCCCACCAACGGCACATAGACTTCCGCAAACGCAGAGGTCACCTCACGGTCGCTCTTGGTGTAGCGCGAGGTCTGGTAGGTGTTGGTCAGGTTCAGCGTATTCTGCGCCTTCAGATAAAGCTTGTAGCGCGCATATTCGACGCCGGCCGCGACCCGGACAGGACCGGCGGGCACCGAGAACAACGAGCCGTCGATCTTGGCCACGCTGTCGAACAGGGTGGTGTCGTATTGCTGGATAAACCCGCCGACCAGCGCGTCGGCAGCCTCCTGGCGGCCGAGCTGATAGGGGTTGAAGCCGTAGCTGGCCTGATTGGCGATCACCGCCGCGCGGGTCGTGTTGACCTGCGGCTGGCAAACATTGCAGCTGTCGGTCTTGCCGTAGGAAATCAGGCCGTTGAACCGGAAGTCCATCGGCAGTTGCGCCGTCAGGTCGATCGCATGACTTGTCGTCTCTTCCAGATTCGACTGGTCGCGAGACGTACCCGGATTGTTGAGCGAATAGTTGTAGACGACCGTCTGGGCTGCAGTCGGGTTCGGCAGACCGGGAATATAATAAGGGCTGCTGGGATCGACCCGGATCGCGATCCGCTCGAAGCCGTCGCCAGAACGGGATTCGTTCGTACGGCGATTGTAGATCCCGGTGTAACCAATCTCGACCCCTGGCGCGAGTTCCTGGCGCCCCTTGATCAGCAAGGCGAACCGTTCCCGCTCGGTGTAGAAATCATACAGGCGGGATTGGTCGTAGAGCTCGGGATTGCCCTGCAAGGCCAGGACCTGGGCGGCTGTCGGACGAGCCCCGCCAGTCTCGGGCAAACCATAGACAGTGTTGCCGATGATCAGGGCGCCGCTGTCGCCGGGATAGACCGTGGTTCCCACCAGATTGTTGTTGTTGCCGCCGAAGGGTCTGAGATCCAGCAGCATATAGTCGCGCACGTCGCGCCCGGCCCGATCATTTGTGTCGTAGGAGCCTGCGACCATCAGGCTTCCGCCGGTCCAGGTCTTGCCGACCACGCCGTCGACAACGACCTGATCGTACAGAGAATCGACATAGCGCGCGGTGATCTGAGCGCCATCGTAGTTACGACGAAGGATATAGTTCACCACCCCGGCGACAGCATCGGACCCATAGATGGCCGACGCCCCGTCTGTCACGACTTCGACCCGGTCGATCGCGGAGAAGGGAATGAGGTTGGGGTCGGAGACCTGGGCGTTTCCGCCCTGCGGCACGACACGCTTGCCATCGAACAGAACCAGGGTGGCGTTGTTGCCAAGCCCGCGAAGGTTCACGCCTGCGGCGCGGCCGCCCGAAGAGGTCAGGCTTGTGCCCTGGTTCGACGCCTGAGGCAGGGACGCCACCAGGGCGCTGGGTTCACGGACGGGCGCCTGGACAAGGTCTTCGCGGCTGATGCCGACCGTCGCCGATCCGACAGGGGCGACGCCGCGAATGGCGGTGCCGGTGACGACGATCTCGTCGACCTCGGTCGCTTGGGCCTGGGCCTCCGCCTCGATCTCGGCAGTCGTTTCTGACATTGGCGTTTGCGGGCGGGCCTGAGCCATCGCCAAGGACGGAAGGGCGGCGGCAAGCGCCACGCTCGTCATCAGCCCTGCGCGAACCCGACGCCTATGGCTCCGGCGGATCGCCTCGAATTCAGACGCGGTCGATTTCCTGTGCATTTAATTATCCTCCCTGATTTTTTGATTGTTTCCCCTGCTGTTGCGGGGCTTTGAGCGCTGACCCCTTCTTCAGCGCGCCTCGTCTGTCCCTCCGTGCTTGGAAGCCGCTCTGGCTTGGATTTCGCGATGGCGAGACAAGAGTCCCTCGGCGCGGACCGCTACAGGCGCGTCGATCATTCGACCGTCGAGCGCGACGGCGCCGCGTCCATTTCGGCCGGCGTCCTCAAAGGCCGCACACACGCGCTCGGCCCATTGAAGCTCGTCGGAACTCGGCGAGAAGGCCGCGTTGAGCACGGCGATCTGGCTGGGATGAATGCAGGTCGATCCGACGTAACCGAACCGCTTCGACTCGACAGCCAAGGCGCGATAGGCGTCCAAATTGTCGAACCGCGTCATTGCGCCCATCAGCCCAAACGGTCGGACGCCCGCCGCCGCCGCCGCGATCACGACCTGTTGCCGCGGTCCGCGAAGCGTCGCCTCATCGACAACCATGCCGACATCGGCGGCGAAATCCTCGGCCCCCAGGATCACGCCCACCGTCTGCGGCGTCGCGCGAAGGATTTCCGTCATGGCCATAAAGCCGTCGGCCGTTTCGATCAGGACGACCAGGCGAATGCCGCCGCACGGCAGACCGACCTCCGCCTCAGTCGACGCCACCCGATCTGCGATGCGCCTCAACTGTTCTGCGGATCTCACCTTGGGCACGACCAGGGCGGAAACGCCGGACTGGACCGCTGCAGGAATATCGGCCTCTCCAACGGCGCCGTCGTTGATCCGGACCAGAACATCTGGACCGGCTGCTCCGACCTTGGCCACGGCCGCCGAAAGTCGATCACGGGCCGCCGTCTTCTGATCGGCGGGGACGCTGTCTTCAAGATCCAGAACGACGGCGTCGGCCTCCGCCAGGCGCGGATTGGCGACGAACTGTTCGATGTGCGCAGGCACATAGAGCAATGAGCGCCAGAGGCCGGTCACGACACCGACTCCACGCGGGGGGCTTCGAACGCCACGCCTTCGGCGACGAGGACGTCGTAGCCGGCGGAATCGACCCCAAGTTCGCTCAGCAAGATACGATTGTCCTGCCCTAGAGAAGGGGCTGCCATGCGGATGCCGCCCGGGGTCTCCGCAAGACGGGGCACGACATGGTGCATCGGCAAGCTGCCGATCTCGTCGTCGGGATAATCGGCCACGATTTCGCGGTCGATGACGTGCGGATCCTCAAGGATCTGGGCAATGTCATAGATGGGGCCGACCGTTACGGAAGCGGTCTCCATGAGCGCCACCAGGTCGGCCTGGGAATGGGTCGCGATGAATTCGCCGATGATCGCATCCAGCGCCGCAACATTCTTCAGACGATCGTCATTTGTGCGAAAACGCGCATCGGCGATCAGGTCGGATCGGCCGATGGCGCGGAAGATCCGCTCCGCCATGCCCTGGGTCGATCCAGACAGACTGACATATTTACCGTCCTTGCAGCGGTAGGCGTTGCGCGGGGCGGAGTTGCTGGACCGGCTACCCGTCGGCTTTCGGCTCTGACCCGTCAGGCGATAGTTCGCGGCCTGAGGGCCAAGCAGGGCGAAGAGCGGATCATAGAGCGGCAGGTCGATCATCTGACCCCGGCCGTCCGGCCGTTCGGCCTCACGCAGCGCGATCATCACCGCCGATGCGCCGTAAAGTCCCGCGACGCCGTCCGCCAGATACATGGGCGGCAGCACCGGCTCGCGGTCCTCGAACCCATTGATCGCGGCGAAGCCGGACATGCCTTCGATGACGGTGCCGAAGCCGGGGCGCTGGTGGTAGGGGCCGTCCTGACCCCACCCTGAAATCCTGACGATCACCAGCTTGGGATTGAGCGCCAGAAGCGAGTCCGCATCCAGCCCCATGTCTTCCAGAACGCCCGGTCGAAAGCTCTCGACAAGAATCGCCGCCGACGGGACCAGGCCCAGCAACAGGTCCTTTGCGCGCTGGGTGCGCAGGTCCAGGCACAGGCTCTTCTTGTTGCGGGCGTAGATCTTCCAGTGCGTCGAGACCCCTTGGGTCTTCCACCCTCTAAGCGTGTCGCCGCTGGGCGGTTCGACCTTGATGACCTCCGCACCGAAATCGCCCAGCACCTGTGTGAGCACATTGCCGGCGAACAGCCGCGACATGTCCAGAACCCGCACGCGGTCCAACGGACCGCTGTGCTCAGGCTGGTAGTCACGGCGCCTCAGGGCCGACGGCGGTCGGGCGTCAGTCATTGCCGTTCGCCAGGAAGTCGGCGATGTCCCAATAGCCGGTGCGCGGCATCGGCACGTCGCCGCGCGTCCGTACTTCCAACAGGAAGGGCACGTCCTTGGCCAGGGCGTCGCGGATGCCCGCCTCCAGGTCGTCCGGCTCCTCGATCAGGGCCGAAGCGATACCGAAGGACTTGGCTAGAAGCTGAAAGTCGGGGTTGTAAGGCTCGCCGTCCGGGGTGCGGAACTCGGTGCCGTATTTGTTATCGAAGTAGGTCGAGCCGACGGTGCGGATGGTCGAGTAGCAGAAGTTGTTGAACAGTATCCACAGGACCGGAATGTCGAGTTCGACGGCCGTGGTCAGGGCGCCCAGCACCGACATCAATCCGCCGTCGCCGACAAGACCCAACACCTTGCGATCCGGCGCGCCGAGCTTGGCCCCGACGGCGGCGCCGGGCGAATAGCCCATGGTCGCCATGCCGCCAGAAGTGATGAAGCCGGCGGGACTGGCGATCTCCAGCTGCTGTCCGGCGCCGTTCTTGTTCCAGCCCACGTCTGTGACGAACACGGCGTCGTCGGGCGCAGCCTTCGACAGTTCCATCAGCAGGCGCGCCGGGTGTATCGGCTTGGTGTCGATCAGCTGGGTGTCCTTGAGCTCCTCGCGCCAGGCCGCCTTTCTGGCGGCGATCACTTCGGCCTGCGCCTCGGTGACCGCCGCCGCGCGGGGAGAGGCGCCCAGAGCCTCGGCGAGCTGGGCCAGCGTAGCCTTGGCGTCGCCGAGAATGCCGATATCGACGGGATAGCTCTTGCCGATTTCCTGCGGATCGATGTCGATCTGGATCAGGGTGGAGCCGGGGATGTCGAAGGTGTGTTCCGAACGCCAGGAGCTGCAGTCCGCCTCGCCGAAGGCTGTGCCGACAGCCAGGATCACATCGGCGTTGCGGGTCGTGTCGTTGGCGACCCGCGCGCCCCAGATGCCCGTCGTTCCAACAGAGAGCGGATGGGTTTCAGGAAAGACGCCCTTGCCGACCAGTGTGGTCGCCACCGGCGCCTGCAAAAGCTCGGCTAGCGCGCGCAGCTCGTCGAAAGCCCCCGACATAGCCACCCCGTTGCCGGCGAAGATGACCGGATTGGATGCGCCGGCCAACAGTCGGGCGGCCTCGGCGACCCCCTGGGCGTCGCCCATCGACCGCGGGAAGTTGGGCCGACGCGACCGCGTGACGGGCTCAGCTTCGATCTTCTGGGAGAAGACATCCATCGGAATGTCGAGAAGGACCGCGCCGGGACGCCCCGTCTGGGCGATGTTGAGGGCGCGGTGCATCACCTCCGGCAGGAACTTGGCGTCATCGACCCGCCAGACCCGCTTGCAGATCGGCTTGAAGATGTCGCCCTGCGAAGCATCGGCATGCAGGCGCATGCTTTGGTGCGCCTCGCGCGGATGGTGATAGCTCGGTGTGTTTCCCGTGATCACAACCATCGGCGTGCCGTCCATCGCCGCAGACGCGACGCCGGTCACCGTATTGGTGAGGCCGGGCGACAGGTGGACGTTGATCACGGCCAGCTTCTTGGAGACGCGGTAATAGGCGTCGGCCGCATGGACGGCCTGCTGTTCGTGACGGAAGGAGATGTAGTCGATGCCCAGCTTCTGGCAGGCGTCGATCAGCGCATAGTTGGTATGGCCACACTGGCCGAAGACCTTTTCGACCCCCTCCGCCTTCAGGCATTGGGCCATGAAAATCGCGCCGGTCACACCGTGTGTCGTCATTGTCTGTTCCATCAGAGGGTCACCGTCACGAGACGTTCTTCGGTCATCTCGCGCATGGCGTATTTCGGGCCTTCGACGCCCACGCCGCTCTCCTTCACCCCGGCGAAGGGAATGAGATCGACGCGGCTGCTCGAAGCATCGTTGAGGTGCACGACCCCGACATGCAGTCGGGCGGCGCTTTGCAGCGCGCTCTGGATGTCCTGCGTGAACAGGCCGGCAGCCAGACCGAACTCGGTCGCGTTGACCTGATCGATGGCCTCGTCGAGCGTGTCGAAGGGAATTATCGACAGAACGGGCGCGAAGATTTCCTCGCACAGGACTTTCATCGAGGGCCTTGCGTCCGTCAAAACCGTGGGCTGGAGCACTGCGCCCTGCCGGGTTCCGCCCGCCAGGATCCGCGCGCCCTGATCGACGGCCTCGCGCACCCAGGTCTCGGCGCGGATCGCATCCTTCTCACTGATCATCGGCCCGACATCGGTGTTGGGATCGCGAGGATCGCCGACGACCAGGGCCGCGACCTCGGCAAGGAAGAGCGCCTGGAACGCCTCAAGGACGTCACGCTGAACGAAAAGACGCTGCGTAGAAGTGCAGGCCTGGCCTTGGCGACGAAAGCCCGACTGGGCGCATCGCATCGCCGCCCGCTTCAGGTCCGCATCGGCGCAGACGATGGTCGCAGCGATGCTGCCCAGTTCAAGCGCAACAGGCCGCATCCCGCGGGCCTCTCGGATGCGTTTGCCCACCGGGGTGCTGCCCGTGAAGGTGAAGAAATCGACCCCGGGATGTTCGACCAGATGCTGACCGACCGGATCACCATCGCCATGGATCAAGGCGATGTGGCTCGGCGGCACGCCGGCCTCCAGCATCAGTTCGAACAGGCGAGTCGCGGAGAGCGGCGTCACAAGCGGCGGCTTGAACACCACCGTGTTTCCCGCCCCCAAGGCCGGCGCCACCTTGTGCGCCACCATGTTGAGCGGCGAGTTGAAGGCGCTGACGCCGCCGACCACGCCGCGCGGGACGCGCAGGGTGAAGGCCATGCGGTGCGCCTGACCCTGCGCGCCCTGAATCGGCACAACCTCGCCGACGAGCCGCCTCGCCTCCTCTGCCGACAGACGGAAGGTCTCGGCCGCACGGCCGACCTCGTTGTCGGAATCCTTCCAGGGCACGCCCGATTCCGTCACGATCGTCTCGGCTAGGGATTGACGATTGGCCAGGATCAGGTCGGCGACCGCGTTCAACAGCCGATACCGCTCGAACGGCTCCAGTTTCAGCGCCTCGAAGCCGGCCTTCGCGCCAGCCACAGCGGCATCGACCTGGGCTGTCGAGGCGCAGCTCACCGAGGCGATGACGTCGCCCGTGAACTTGTCGACGACATCGACCACGGGACCTTCGCCCTCGATCCAGGCGCCGGCCAAAAATTGTTGGACATGTGTCCTGCTGACCATCTTCCTCGTCTCCCTAACCGCAGGCGTCTCTTCGGACGTGTCGGTCGTTTGTCACCGGCGGGCTGCTTGCCTTGCCGTTGACGACCCAGACCTAACGCTCGACACCCACCAAAAATAGTGATGTTTCATTGATCCAACGGTGACGTATCATCACCAATGAAATGCGTCCTGACACGACGCCTCGCTGTTTTGGATATCCCAGCCATGAAGTTTGAGTTTTTCATCACGCTTGATGCGATTCTTCGTCACGGAAGCTTTGCAGCGGCAGCCGACGATCTCGGCCTGACTCCCAGCGCCGTCAGTCTGCAGATGAAACGACTTGAAGAATATCTGGGGCAGCCGCTGTTCGATCGCTCGGCGCGAACCTCACGTCCCACGCCGTTGGCGCGAGAGTTGTCGGAGAATATTCGCGTCGCACTGGACTCAGTCGAGGCGGTCCGCACACGTCATACCGTCGCTCTCACGGGCCGGGTCATGCTCGGGACCATCCGCTCCTTGCAGCCCACGCTTGTTCCGCTCGTCCTGGCAGAGATCAGTCAACGACACCCCGAACTCAGCGTACGCGTGATTCAGGGTGACTCCGTCGAACTGCTCGATCAGCTAAAGGCGGGGCGGCTGGATGGCGTGGCGCTCATCCGTCCGACCTCCGGCGGATCAAGCCGGTTATACTGGCACGATCTCGTCGAGCAGCCGTTCGTCTTCGTCGCCCCACCCGATGCGACCGGTCGATCCATCAAGACCATGATCGACCGTTATCCTTGGCTGCAGTTTGATACGTCACTCACCAGCGGACGCGTAGCGGCCAGCCATATGCACAAGCTGGCTCCAGGCCTGAAACCCCGATTTGAACTGGAATCCATCGAGGCTGTCCTGGCGATGGTCTCGGCCGGTCTCGGCGTTTCCATCCTTCCCCAGGTGCGCGGACGCATGCTCAGCGCCTACCCCGTCCAGGAGATTTCCCTCGGCAAGAACGCCCCAGTTCGACAGATCGCATTCGCCTGCCGAGGTCCCGACTTCGACAATCGCCGCGTGATGGCGCTACGCGATGCCTTGGTGATCAGCTACGGTGAGAAGCTGGAGATGGGTGGAGAATGATGGGCCACAACAGCAGCGAGCTCCAGCGCTTCCGTTGAGAGAATACTGCTGCTTGGCGAGGACATCAAATCGGGGATGGTGCCAAACGACGCCGCACGGGACGTGTTCGACAGGGTTTACGCGCCGATCCGCTGACGGCGTCGCATGTTAAGGACCGCTTTCAGGTTGAGGCGAACGTCTGATCGCGACCGGCCGCCTCCACGTGACTCCACAAACCCGGTTCGTCGTGCGAGCGTCCCGCCATGTGCAACCTCTATCGCCAGCGCTCCGGTCCTCAAGCGATCATGGACATGGCCAAGGCCATGCGCTCGACGGTCGGCAACCTAGCGCCGGGAGACGTCTATCCCGACTACGCCGCGCCGATCATAAGGACGGCCGCCGATGGCGTTCGCGAACTCGCCCTGGCGCGCTGGGGCATGCCGTCGTCATCGAAGGCGATCTATGAGGCGGCGACCAAGCGCGCCGATAGGTTGCGGGCCAAGACGACGGAGTTCGACTTCCAGGACCTGCTGAAGAATGAGCCGGACAGCGGCACGACCAACGTCCGCAACACGGCGTCGACCCATTGGAAGCGCTGGCTGGAGCCGTCGCACCGCTGCCTGGTTCCGTTCACAGCCTTTAGCGAACCCGGCCGCGACGCCGCCGGCAAGTACCAGCCGGCGTGGTTCAAGCTGGCGGGCGACGACCCTGACCCCCTGGCCTTCTTTGCCGGCATCCACCTCCCGGCCTGGGAGGGCGTGCGCAAGATCAAGACCGGCTGGGAGCAGGCCGACCTGTTCGCCTTCCTTACGACGGAGCCCAGTGAGCCTGTGAAGTCGATCCACCCGAAGGCCATGCCGGTGATTTTGACGGAGACAGACGAGATCGAGGCCTGGATGACCGCCCCCTGGCCGGAGGCCAGCGCGCTGCAGTGCGCCCTTCCTGACGGCGCGCTGGCGACGCTCTGAACGACTCGGCCTAGAAGCTGCGCCCATGACGCCCGACGAACTGAACGACGCACTAGACGCGATGCAGGCCGCGGCCGGCGAAGACGCCAACAGACGACCCGGTCTGATCGAGATTCAATCCGACGCGTGGGTCGATGGCTTGGCCGACATGCCGGTCGCGAAACCCAAGACCATTGTCGACGGGATCCGCATTCGCGACATCAAGGTCGCGGTGAGCGCGGGCGTTGTCTCCACGGTCTTGCCCCGCGCGGAGGCGGCCGAGCGAGGCGAGCCGTATCGTGATCTGGCGTCGCGGACCTAGACCGTCTCGGGCGCCGTCGATTTGCCGCGACATGACCTAGCAAGCCCGCTCCAGGATATCCCATGGACGGAGGGGATCCGGATCAGCGACCCCGGGATAAAGGCGCTGATGATCGCGGTCGCGATCGAAAAGCGGCCTGCAGTTCCTGCCCGCCCTCGCCCTGGGACCGATCGTCGAGCACTTCCCGGAACCGAGGTGACGAAGTCCGCTAGAAGCCAAAGTCCGTCTGGGCCGGATCCGGACCCCGCGACCGGCGTCGCGAAATCCGGGCCGGGGCAGCGGGCGGCGGAAGCGGCGGCGAAACCGACCGCATCGGCGGCAGGGCGGACGGCAGCGCCCGCGTCGATCGCGGCATGCCGGGCAATCGCGGCGCGCTCGGCGGGCTGAAACGCCGCCCCTCGCCCGGCGCTCGGACACTCACCGGCTCGGCGGATCGCCTCTCCTGCTTCCAGGCGTTCAGCTCGCTTTCCCACCATCCGACCCGTCCCGGGGACACCGGAACAGGCCCCGGAAACAGTCCCGCCCTCTGCATGCGCCACGCCGTCGTCCGACTGAAACCGACGAGTTTGCGCACCTCGGGCCAGGGCAGAAGCCGGTCCTCCGGACCGCCGGGCTCAAGGCCCCAGCTGTGTGACCGGATCGCGGTCGTCCGCCCTCTCGAAGGCCGAACGGGCGTCGGCGGCTCAACGCGCTCCAGGATCACCCCTGTGACGATGCGCCCCCTCGCCGCCTCCGGGATGCCGGCGAAGAGGTCCGGGATGTCGGATCGGTCCGGCCGTCGGTCAGCCACGGCGTCGGCCCTGCGCTGCGGCCGGGGCGCCGGTGCGAAGCTCCGAGACCTGGCTCGCCGCCCAGGCCTCGAGCAGATTGCGCGGATAGAGCGGTTTGGACCGGACGTGGCGGCACGGCGGGCCGTCCGATCGGGTCGACCACAGCCGCGCCAGCGTGGCCGGCTTGAGCCGGATGCCGCGCTGCGCCAGGAAGGCAGAGGCCTCGGCGCGCGTCAGGAGCGCGCCCTCCTCCAGAGCAGAGCCTGGGGGTTCCGTCGTCATAGGGCGCCGCCCTGAGGTCGGCATTGCCGGACGGTGAACACCCTGCGTCCCGCCGCCAGGGCGAGGTAGCAGTCCAAAACGTTCGAGACGTACCGCAGGGGCGCTGGCAAGCTGTCGATCACCTGTTCCAGCAGCACAGCCTCGAGTTGGTCGGGGCTGAGACTGTCGTCGTCTGCGTTGGCTGCCGCATGGCGCGCCGCGACTTGGCGATGACGCACCCGGTCTAGCGCGAGATTCTGGGCGATTCGAAGCAGGAACGCCTTGGGATGCTGGATGGGATTGTCGTGTCCGAGCGCCGCCACCCGGACCCAGGCGTCCTGGACGATGTCCTCGGCGTCGGCCCCGAACCGCCCCCGCATCCTTGCGGTCAGCCAGGGCGCATAGCGACGGTACAGGTCGGCCATACCCACTTCGGCGCGGACGCGCGATTGCACAGTTTCCTCCGACACGGGTCCGCCTCCTTTCGCAAAGAGGCGGACCCGGCCGATGCCGGATGTTGAGAACGTGATTGAGACACGCGCGGGCGCCTTTAGCCGTGCCGCAAGGCGAAGCCTGGACATACGCGCACGCCATCCGTGCACCGGAATTGAAGATCAGGTCGAACAGTCAATCGAGGTTCTCACGCCTCGGCGTCCCTACGAACGCGCCCGGATTCTCATCCAGAAATCGCCGCCTGACAAGAGGGCGGGTTGCGAGCCGGAGAACCCAGCGTAGAATGCCGCCGTCCGACCGGATTGCCGCCGCCCTGTCCAAGCGCCCTGCGCCAAAGGCGTCGGCCATGCCCAACAGTCATGTTCTCACACTTCCGGTCGGACACCCGGCCTGATTTGTTCGTCGCAACCAAACCATTAGAACGGGTCCAAGCGCTGCCGTACCGCCCCTCTCGGGCTGAGATTGAACCATCATGAAGGACGCCCTCGACCACCTGCCCGAGCGCCAGCAACGCGAGTTGGAGCATAGCGAATGGTCGCGCTAATCAGAGCTGCTTAGCGCCAGGAGCAGACATTTGCAGGTCGCCGATAAGGCGACACTCGATAGTATGGCGAAGGTCCGAGCCGGCGTTGCGGCGAGGTCAGCTCTCGCCCCATAGCGGACGCCCCAGAGAGCCGGCGACGCCCTGAGACCGTCGCCTCGAACCATAGTTCCGCTAGCGTTAGGCAATCGCCAGAATGATCTTTCCCTGAGCCCGGCCACTCTCCGAGAGTTCGAGCGCTTCGGTGACATCCTCGAAGGAATAAACAGTGCCGACATGAGGCGTAAGCCGGCCCTCGTCGACGAGAGACCGGAGAGATGACAGCTGATCAGCATTTGCTTTTGTGTATACCCGTTCAACCCTGACGTCGGACCACGGCTTGTCCTCGCCAGGAAACGCCACCGCCGTAACAAGGACACCGCCCGGTCGAACCGTGCGGAACGCGCGCTTAAACGTCTCCCCGCCTATGGTGTCGAACACCACATCCATATCGCTGACCACCTGCTCGAACGGCTGGGCCGTGTAGTCGACGAAAGCGTCGACCCCCAGGCTTCGGACGAAGGCTTCATTTCGGCTCGACGCCATCGCGGTGACGTGCGCGCCTTTCGCCTTGGCGATCTGGATAGCGAGCGAGCCCACGCCGCCCGACCCGCCCGTGATCAAGAGACGATCGCCCGCTTTGAGACCCCCAGCATCGATCATTGACTGCCAGGCTGTCAGGCCTCCTAGCGGAATGGCTGCGGAATGGATGAAGTCGAGGCGCTCGGGTTTGCGCACGAGGTCGTCGGCCTCGACCACGACGTATTCGGCGAACCCGCCGCTCGAAACGATGCCGAAAACCTCGTCACCTTCCCCGAGGATATCGACCCCCTCTCCGACTGCGTCCACTACCCCGGAAATCTCGCTTCCCATGCGGATAGGAAGCGTCATGCCCATGCGTTGGCCCGCCCCGTTACGGATCTTCCAGTCGACGGGATTGACACCCGCCGCACGCACCGCCACCCGGATCTTGCCTGGTCCAGGGGTCGAGCAAGGCAGCTCGACAAGTCGGACGACGCTGTTGTCGCCGTAGTTATCAATGCTCACAGCCTTCATCATTTTGGTCATCGGCATTCTCCTCGACGGGTTCGAGGCGCTGATGTAGGGCGATCGGCCACCGATGTGCCGCCAATCGGCATCGCGGAGACGCCAAATGATGGACACGCCCTCCTTCACGGTGAGCCGAGGCCAGAAGCTCCGGAGCAAGGGACTGCCGATGCATACGCATCGGGAGGGTCAACTTACGTTCGCCGCCTCTGGCGTCGTGCAGATCCACACCAAGGAAGGCCGATGGCTCGCACCGCCGCTGCTCGCCGTCTGGGTGCCTCCGGGTGTCGAGCACATGGCGGAAGTCCTCAGGGATGCAGAACTGCGGATCGTTCATTGCCAGGCGGAGGCCGTCGCATCGATCCGACCTTCTCTGGCAGCCGATCGAGCCTTTGCGGTCAGAGTGACTCCACTCTTCGCCGCACTGCTTGAGGCGGCTTTCGTATCGGGGGTCCCGCAGTCAAAGATCGATCTGCTTGTGCAACTGATGCTCCACGAGCTGGCGGAAACTGTCGACGCCCCAACCTTCTTGCCGATGCCGTCCAGCGCCGTCGCCCTCCGTGTTGCCGAACTGGCGATCGACGACCCCAGGGGTCGCTTCGATCTTCATGACCTTGCTACCCAAGCAGCGACTTCTGAGCGGACGGCGAGCCGACTCTTCCCCGCCGAGACAGGCTTGACCTTCAAGGGCTGGCGTCAACGCGCGCGCATTGTTCATGCCATCGACCGCCTCGGCAGCGGACTTCCAATCGCACGCGTGGCCTCCGCTTGCGGATTTTCGAGCACGGCCGCCTTTTCAGCTGCTTTCAGGCAGGTGACGAGGATGTCGCCCACGGAGTTCGTGCGGGGCTGAGCCGGCTGCAAAGACGTGAGTTTCGGGGTCAGGCTTAAATGTCGGCTGTCAGCCCTTCTGCCAATGTTGCTAACCACTTATCTCAGACGTTCGGGAAAGTCGGCTATCGGCTCCCAGCCCAATGTCCGTTTCTCAGGTGCTGTTCGATGACCGCTCTCGACCCATTGCGGACCTCTACCTATCCTCCCAACGCGACCGAAAGCCTCTCCCTCACGTCCAAAGGGAGAACTTCCCGAGACGCGCTGAGCAAAATCAGGTCTGCCTCTGACCAGACCTTTTTTCGGGCAATGGAGCCTGTGATCGACACATTTTCCAACACCAGCTTCGTAAGGCTTAGTCCACGTCCCTCTAGTGCTGACGAGAGGGAACAAAGTTCAACCTCGTTCATACCACGCACGGCCTCTTGGAGGTCAGCGAGCACGTATTTCGCATCGCGGTCACTCAGAGCGGCCAGTTCATCGGAAGTGAACATGGGCTGATCCGCGTGGAACTCGACCATGGTTGCGGAGAGGGCATCGAGCGCAAGCTTTCGTTCGTGCGGTTCCATAAGGCACCTTCGGCTATGGAAGGTTTGGTTTCCACCCTCAACTGACGCGGATGGAGACCGCTTTTCAGCAAGAGGTCCGACGTCCGCTTTAGACGTTGGAGCCCGGGTCTCAAATCGACCCAGCGGACCTTTTCCGTCAGAGACCAAGAAGGGTCGCCAGAACCACAGTAACCGCGAATGCGATCAAACCTCCGCCCACGAGTAGCAAGGCGGACAGGAGGTCTCGGCTGAATAGATAGGCCGCAATCGCGCTTCCGACGACAATCGCAAACATCACGATGAAAGCGTCTAGAGCCCGACGTTCTGAAACAGCTGAGATCATCAGTCCGGTAACGACGCAGACCACCCACGAAGACAAAATGATCGCAATCAAGCGATTGCCCTTTTCCTTGGTGAAAATCATCCACGTTCCCCGTTTGGTAGCCGACAATCATACGAAGGCGGATGTCCGATTCCGACCCTTAGCGGACCTTCAGCTTGCGGCCCGGTATGCCGAGGTATTCGTCAATCGACCGGCGGCCCCTCTGGTCTTCGACGGTGACAGTGAAATGGCCGCCGTATCTGCTGTCGGTAGCAAAGCGAGCAGTTAGGGCGGCGAACGCTGACGCGCTTGTGCCATGGCTCGCGCAAAGTCGATCAAGAGCATCCTGATACAGCTTGATGACTTTGGTGAGTGTCGGAGATGTTGCGCTGCCCAAACTCGTGCCAGTCAGGAAGTCCACCTCTATGTATCCCGCTGGCGAACCCGCTGCTTCGGCGAAGATGTCTATCTCGTAGTAGCCTACGAGCAGGCATATGCCGCTCCCGAGCGAGTCAGCGATATTATGTCCGATGGATTTGAGTTCGCCGAACTTCATCAGGTCACTCTACCGATCCAACGACCACTTTCCACCCCTAGCTGACGCCGATCGCGACGGCTTTCCGACCAGAAGTCCACGTCAGCTTTCGGCGACGAAGCCCAGAAACGAAATCGACCCCTCCAGACGGTGTAGTTTGGGTCTAGCGTCGCCATTGGAACGGGAGTTCGACCTCACGCCCGACTTCGGCCTGATCAGCCACGAAGCTGGCTGACATACACAAGCTCCACTCACCAAGCCGGGCGTCAGGCGTGCTCAGAACAATACACCGGTCCAACTCTCCGGCTGCACCAACGCGACACCGGAGACGGACCGACTCGTCTGGAAGGTCGGTGCCGGACGGCTGGCAGCGGGTAATCTCTTCAGGCGATGGGGTGCGCTTCCATAGCGGGGGCTTGGATTGGCTGTGAGTCCCAGCAGGGGCGAACCCGCAACCGCTAAGGAAAACAGCAACAGCCGCGACCTGACCAGAAATACGTTTCATCGCGATGGAGGATAGACACACGGAAGGTCCGCTTTCCACCCCTCCGAGACATTGGGGCAGTCCGCTTTCTGGCGAGCTGCCCCGAGTGGGCTCAGAGGTCGATCTGCTCCAAAATCTCCAGCGCATCGTCCACTTCGATGCCGAGATACCTGACGGTGCTCTCCAGCTTTCCGTGCCCGAGCAGAAGTTGGCAGGCGCGTAGGTTTCCGGTCTTCTTGTAGATCAAGGCCACCTTGGTCCGTCGAAGGCTGTGCGTGCCATAAGCGCTTGGGTTGAGGTCGATCATTCTCACCCAGGCATCGACCAGCCGCGCGTATTGTCTGGTGCCTATGTGCTCTCCCTCCCGGCTGCGGCTGGGGAAAAGCCAGTCGTCACGCCGTCGCCCTCGGCGCTCCAACCATTGAACCAGCGCTTCTCTGGCGGCCTCCGTGATCTCGAACGGCACGGGCCGACCGGTCTTCTGCTGAATGATCGTCGACCGCTGCCGAATGACGCCACCTTGAGCGATGTCGCCGAGGCGGAGTTTTACGAGATCACAGCCCCGCAGTTTGGCGTCCAATGCGATGTTGAACATCGCCAGATCCCGGATCGATCCAACGGACTTGAGGTGCTGTCGGATCGCCCAGATATGCTTTGGCTTGAGTGGAGCCTTGGCTCCAGCCATTCGACCAGCGTTCCAGGGTTTGCGTGGTAAACGAAACAGATCGGGCTGGCTCATGGCCACCTCCCACGATCAACGCCCCCTCATCAGGATACGCTCCAAACTGCGCGGATGCGCCAGGATCGGTCATTCATTGAGTGCCGGAAACACGACATTCAGCGTGCGCTCGAAGGTCGGAATTCCGCCCGCTCGCCTAAGACCGGGTCCGACCCGTTCCGGACATAGGTGGTTGCCGGGCAGGAGGTTGTGCGCCAAATCCGTCTGATGATTATTCGCCCGGAAACCCCCGAAGACACCGCTGCCATCAGGACGCTGACTGACGCTGCCTTCGTAGGGGTTGAGCATAGCAGCCAGACCGAAGGCGCTATCGTTGACGCTTTGAGGGCGGCCGACGCGCTCACGTTGTCTCTCGTTGCCGAGCAGGATGGTTCGATTATCGGCCATGTCAGCTTCTCGCCTGTTCTGATAAATGGCGAGGACACCGGATGGTTTGGCCTTGGGCCGGTCTCGGTCTCACCAAGCCTTCAACGTGGCGGTGTCGGTTCGATGCTGATCAAGGAGGGGCTGGACAGGCTGGCGACCCATGGCGCGCAAGGATGCGTCGTCCTCGGCGATCCCGACTATTACGGTCGTTTCGGTTTCCGCAGCGACCACGCCCTTCGCTACGGCGACGTTCCGCCTGATTATTTTCAGTCGCTGGTTCTAGGCGGCGAACTCGCGACAGGTGAAGTAACCTACCACGCCGGTTTCGAAGCCACCACCTGAGCGTAAGCGGCGCTGTCAGTCTGACGCTAACTAGTCTCCACTTCAGACCGCCTAATGGCATGATCGGAGATCGCATTTCTTGAAGCCACTATCGTTCAAGCGCCATCGCTTCCCCGCGGCGATCATCCGCCAGGCCGTGTGGCTCTACTTCCGCTTCAGCCTAAGCCTTAGCGACGTTGAAGAGCTGATGGCCGCGCGCGGGATCGACGTCAGCTATGAGACGATCCGCTGCTGGACGATCAAGTTCGGACCTCAGATCGCACGACGGCTGAAGAAGCTTCGCCCCTCCCCGTCTCCACGCTGGCACCTCGACGAAGTCGTTTGCTCGATCGGCGGAAAACGCATGTTTCTGTGGCGCGCCGTGGACGACGAAGGCGAGGTGTTGGACGTTGTCGTTCAGCGACGGCGCGACACAGAAGCGGCCTTGAAGTTGCTCCGGCGTCTCCTGCAAAATCAGCCAGTTGAACCTGAGAAGATCGTCACCGATGGGCTCGGATCATACCAGGCGGCTTTAGACCAGATCGGCCTGCGTCACCTGCATTCCCCTGGCCAGCTGCGAGAAAACAATCGAGCGGAGAACTCCCACCTGCCGATACGCCGGCGGGAGCGACAGCAGCAGCTGTTCAAATCTCAGGATTCAGCCCAGCGCTTTCTCACCACTCACGCCGCGATCTACAACACCTTCTACACGCAACGACATCTCATCAGCCGACCGAACCTCCGCCGTTTCCGCGCCAGGGCGAATGCGGCATGGGCCGTCGCTGTCGCCTGAGATTTCGTCGGGCTGGGCAAGTTGCGGTGCTCCTCGATTAACCTGACAGCACTAGCTGAGCGGTGGCAGTGAACCGGCAACATAGGCGTGAGATCATCGCTTGGGTGGGCAATATCGCTGGGGGCCCGTGTTCGATCTCAACTGGCTAATCGATGAGGCGTTGGGTCAGGACCGATTCAATGCACGCTCACCCACGCACGACTTGTTGCGGGCGGCCGCTTGGAATTTTGTGATCCGCCTCCTAGAGTCCCGCAAAGCCAGCAGGATGGGAACGGCGCGCGGTTGGCATGTAAGAACATCGACGCCGCTGACCGCGCCGCTTACAGACCGCCGTCGATCACGGTCTTTATAGACTAGCGGCTTGCCCTCAGACGCCGTCCCGCCAAAAGCGATCTGGCCTTGCCGGCCGCGCCCGAGATTAGCAAGGCGGGTATCGCTTCCAGCGCAAGCCAACCGAAGGCAACAACAAACAACGGCTCCGGGCTTGTATGCGCCAGCATCACAGGTGCCTGAGCAAAAACGATAATTGCCCCCCAGCACCACGAACGGGCGGGGAGTACCCAGCCAACCACTGCCGCTATCGCGAGGGACGCCAGATACCACGCCCAATAATAGGGAGCGTCCCACGGCTCTACCGTGCCGAGGATCGCGCTTGCAGACGCCCAGAAGCCGACGCCCAGAATAAATACGCCGAGGAAGCGAAGACCGTTTTTTTTCATGGGTATTTTATCCCTCGCTCGCATGACCAAGATGAGCCGGTGTTGAGCAGTTTCTGTAGTTTCGAGGTTTGATCCTCACAGAGGAAACCGGTGAACTTGGGCGATGACGTGGCGTGGTCCCGCCTCGATTGTCAGAGCCAGACCATGCGCGCCGCCAAGTCGCGATCAGACGGCAGGCCGCAAGGTTTACAACTCCGGCAGGTGAACTCAGGTTTTATGAGAAGATCCGCCGCCGTTGACCCAGGTCGCTGGGCCCGGTCAACGGCGGATTGCCTCAAGCTGAACAGCGATTGGTCACCGACCGGCGCGATTTTCAAGGCTCGTCAGCGCGTCAGTTGGCGACCAAGAAAGTCCTGGATGTAACTTCCGATCTCGCCGTGCCGTGTCTCAAGTGCGAAATGCCCCGCATCCAGAAGGTGGATTTCTGCATTGGGGAGGTCGCGCTGATAGGCTTGCGCTCCTGCGGGCACAAAGGCGCGGTCATGTCGCCCCCACACCGCGAGCAGTGGCGGGCGGCAGGCACGGAAGTAGGCTTGGAAATCTGGGTAGAGTGCGACATTGCTGCGGTAATCCAGGATGAGGTCCAACTGTATCTCCTCGGCGCCTGGGCGCGCCATATACGCGATATCGAGTTCATAGCCGTCCGGCGACAGCAAGGCGGGATCCGAGCCTGGTGCGTAATGCCAGCCCTCGATCGTCTCTGCCGACAGGGAAGCGCGGCAGGCCTCACGGTTGGCGCTGCTTGGATCGCGCCAATAGGTTTGCCACGCACCCCATTCGTCGCTGAAGCCTTCCAGGTAAGCATTTCCGTTCTGAGAGATGATTGCGGAGACGCGTTCGGGTCGGCTCATCGCCAATCGCAAGCCGACCGGCGCGCCGTAGTCGAAGATGTATAGCGCATATCGTTCCAGCCCGATCGCATCGACGAAGCCATCCATCACCTTGGCGAGATTGTCGAAACCATACTCAAACTGTCCGCGAGGCGGCGCCTTCGTCTGTCCAAAGCCGGGCATGTCGGGTGCAATCACACGGTAGCGGCCAGCCAAGTGGGGAATCAGGTCGCGGAACATGTGGCTTGCGGATGGAAAGCCGTGCAGCAGCAACAGAACAGGCGCATCGGCCGGTCCTGCTTCGCGATAGAAGACATCGACTTCGCCGACCTGTTGGCGCTTGTACTGGACTTGAGGCAATGAATTCTCCTGTGGTTTGGGTTGAGTGGCCGATGCCGACGTCGACGCCGGCAGACTTGCCCCGAGAGCGCCGACGACAAGGGCGCCGAGCGCTGAACGCCGGCTGGCTGGGGTTTCGAAAGTGGACATGGCGGCTTCCTTGTTTGCGCCGCAAAAGATAGGCCCTGCAAAAAAAGCAATGAATGTTGCATTTCGAGCGACTGAATTGCAGATTCTGCAATGATGGACCGGCTGGACGCCATTGGCCTCTTTGTGACTGCTGTTGAGGAAGGATCTCTTGCCGCCTCTGCGCGCCGCCATGGCCGCTCTCCAGCGCAAGTCACACGAGCCATCGCTCAGCTCGAACGACAGGCAGGCGAAGCCCTATTGCTGCGCTCCACTCGCAAGCTCAGCTTGACCGCGGCGGGCGATCGCCATCTTCAGGTTTGGCGCGAAGTGATGGCGAGGCTTCGTGAGATCGAACCGACAACCCGGGCGACGTCCCTCCAAGGCGCCATCGTTCTGACCGCACCCGAACTATTGGGGCGGATCGAAGTAATGCCGATCTTGGAAAGCTTTCTTGCCGAACATCCTAGGGTTTCGGCGCGGATCATGCTTTTGAACCGACAGGTCAATCTGATCGGCGAAGGCGTGGATGTCGCCGTTCGGTTGGCGCCCTTGGCGGACTCGGCTTTGACCGCGGTTCGGGTCGGCGAGATCCGCACGCTGCTCTGCGCCTCGCCTGAGTATCTGGCGCGAGCAGGTTCGCCCGAGCGATTGCGCGACCTTCAGGACCATGACTGCATAGGCCTGAATGATGAGGGAGATGCAGAGCTATGGACTTTCGGAGGCGAAACTCGCCCCGGCGGGCGGACGAGGGCCGTCCGCGTCCAAAGTCGCGTCAGCGTCAATAACGCCATGGCCGCAATCGACTATGCCCTTCGGGGCGGAGGCTTGATCCAGGCTCGTTCCTACCAGGTCGCTGCACACATTACGGCTGGGAAGCTGGTTCGTCTCCTTCGCGACCACGAGGCGCCGCCGGTCCCCGTACACGTGGTGTTCCCCGGCGACCGAGCCAGGAACCAGGCGGTGCGCGGCTTCATCGACCATCTCACGCCGCGCCTGCGCAAAGCGTTGCGTGCACTCGACAGCGACGCGAATGTGGTCGACTGAAGGTGGGCAAGCGGCTAGAGGGGCTCTATCAACAGAAAGTCCAGGTTGCGCGATCCATCGCCCGGATGCGCGGGCTGTTAGCCGATACTGGCCAGCCCTGCAAAATGCGGTGCGCGTCCATCATCGCTATCTGGAGGCTGCGAGACAAGGCGTCGATCTCCTCGCTCACATCCCAGGGCTTGCGCTATGGCTAGCGATCGCCTCGCGCAGGACAGATTGTTGGCAGCCGATGATCGGGCTGAAGACTGTATCCTCGCCCAAGGCTCGCGCACGCCGAATCGCACCCTGTATATTTGACACCGTTTCCTCTGCGAGCTGGGCCGCCAACACCGGAGGTATCTTTCCAACTTCGAGGCAATGGGCTAGCGCCGGAGGAACGCCGACATCTACCGGCAGTCCAGCTTCCGCGAATGGCGGTTAGGCGCAAAGCGCCCCGCCCTCACCTGCGCCGCGGCTTCGGCAATGCGCCAGAAGCGGACATTCACGGCCCACCCGAAACACGACATTCGGTCGACGTACCCTAGCGTTCCGGACCGGGGCAGACGTGGCATGAGGGCGGCGACTGCCAAGGGAAGCAGTTAGGGAGTTGTTTCCGACAGCAGTTCACCTGACAGAGCTAGTTCCATTCAGGCAGCTCCGGCAGGTCTTCGTCTGGGACGAAGGGTATCTCAACTCGGATCGCACCGTCGGGCATGGTCCACGGCACGACGGGAAGCAGCCAGAGGATGCGTTCCGCGTGACGGTTCAGGCCGAGAAACTCGCCGTAGCCGTCCCACTGGCCGCGCCTGTTCCACAGGAAGGCGAGGTCGCGCTGATAGTCGCTGAGCCAGGCGCGCAGCTCCCGTGCCTCAAGCTCCTTTGTGAGCGCCGGGACGGCTTCGAAGACATTCGTCTCGATCCCGTCGGCATGGCCGAGAAGGCCAGCAAGATGCTCAAGCAGGAAACCCAGACGGGGAAGCACCGCTCCGAGAAATCTATCCATGTCGGCGTCGAGACGATAAGCGCGTCGAGCCTCCCCGAAGGTCTCGAAGAGTTCTCCAAGGCCCATAAGGGCTACTTCCTCCTCGATCTCTAAACGTGAGGGGTCGGCGAAGGCTGACGACGCCCGGCTCGCGAAATAGGCGCTCCAGGCTGGGTAGGTGGTGCGTTGAAGGATGCCATCGAGGCCTTCCACCTGCTGTGTGAGCAGTACCCCCGGAAGAGCTTCGTCGAATGTCTGCGTGACGCCAGCCGATGCAAGCTGGTTGGCGATGATGTAGGCACACTGAGTGCGGACGGCGTCGTCCTCGTTCAGCAGGTGGTGCGCCACGAAGGACTGCACGACGATGTGGCTCTTCACCACGCCATCGCGCACGACGTTGGGGCATTGAGCGACGCCAATGCCCTTCTCATCCTGCCGGGTCGGAGGTGCCGACACATTCAGCATGCCACGATCTAGCGCTGCTAGTGCAGACGGATAGTCGTCGGCAACCGTAATGCCGTCGAGACGATCCAGCGGGACGGTCCAGGCAACCTCGCGCAGGAGATCGCTTAGAGCCTCGGAGATCCGTTTCGGCACGCCTTCCTCGAACGTGCCTTGGAAGTGGGCAGGGATGCTGAAGGCCGACGAGGTTGGACGAAGCTCATTGCCGGAAGCTTCTACGGTCTGACCTTTGCTCTTCGAGAGGCCGTCGGTGATGGCCGCTTCCACGACAACGACCGAGCGGTTGCCCATATCGGCCATGAGCGGATCAGCCTGATCGAGAAGCGAGCCGGCCAGGAAATAGACATGGCTGCACGCCGCTGCTGCCCTATTGTATTCGGCGACATCAAAGGCGGGCGGCTCGCGCTTTGAGCCGATCAGGACCGTGCGCGAGGTCAGCGGCAGAAAAACGGTATCGATTTCGCTGAGCTTGGCCATCATCAGCGGATGGATCTGGCCGTCGCGTTCTACGGCGAGAGCCACGCAGTCGGGCAGGATCAAATCTTCGTCCGTCGCCACGACCCTCCACGCCAAAGTGCTTAGCTCTGCCACTCTGAGGTTGGACGTATCGCTCTTAGCCAGCGCTTTTCGGTGGGCATCGGCGGCCACCGATTTTGCTTCGCCCGACAGCATGCCAATCAGAACGTCGATCTGCCCCTTCTGCTGGGTATAGAAGCTTGTGAACTGCTCCCGGATCATCGCGTAGGCGATCCGGGTCATCAGCTCTTCAGGCACATTGGCCAAAGCGGGATTGATGGCAGGCAGCTGCTGCGCCAGCCTATCGACGACATGTCCGCGAAACGTGTCTGTGACGCCCGGGCCTTCCAACCCGATAAGGCGCCGCACTGCGTCTTCGTCCGAGAACAGCTCGGTGAAGCTATCCGCCATCGTCGTCAGACCGTGAGCGAAAGCCCCGCGAAGATGCGCGTTGCGAGTCGTAAGGTGCGCGATGACCTCGGCGGCGGTCGTGGCGTTGGCCTGCTCGCCCAGCCCGACGGCTCTTAGCTCTTTGACGAGGGTTGCGAGATGCCCCTCGTAGTCGGTGATTTCGTCATCGAGCGTGCGGGTGCCGTCCTTGCTTGGCTCGGAATAAAAATACGATTGAGCGCCGCTTCGATTGATGCCCGAAATGAACGGCTTTGCACCTCGACGGTAGACGTAAATCTGCTCCTTGCCGTCGGCGGACGGTATCTGGAAACCCCGCTGATAGAGCTGCGGGATTTCGTGTTGGACTTTGCCGGCCATGCGGTTCCTTTCGCGAAAATCGATCAGTCCGCGTGCTGGGAATTCATCTGTAGGTTCAGCGACACTCCTAGCTAACACTGGTAGGAGGGACCGTCGCGTGAAAGCCGCTTTGCGCCAGAAGCGGACATTAGCTTCCTGACCCAAAGCGCACATCGACAGCGATCCAGCTATGGCGACGCAAATAGACCGGTGATTGTAAGCATCGCGGTCAATGACGCAGCCAACCCCTCGGATTTGATCACGCCCGAACAGTCCGCGACATCTACGGAAGGAAGGCCACGACGAGAGAGTCCAGCCAAGCAGGAATCCGCGCTCGAAGCCCCTGAGCCCTTCAGCCCTTGAGCCCATAAGCCCATAAGCCCATGAGACCGTCGACCGTCAGCCGGGACTGCAATAGACCTTATGGCCACTCTGCTCGACAAGACGCAGTAGTGGGCGCCGCCGGTTCAAAGACCGGCTGGAAGTCAAGCCGCGTCAAGCTGATCTGCCTCGTATTTGTGGGATTTCGGTGTCGCGACGGTCTCGCCTTCAAAGTTTCGGGTCACCTCGACGGTGATCATGGAATCCCCTGGATAGGCCGGGCTCAGCTCCAGGGTCAGATAGTCGAACAGGGCGCGCTCGTGCACGGCGACAATCACCTGGCGGCCCACGCCCTTGGATAGGGTTCGCAAAAGGGCGGCGAATTGCGCGATGTGGACATCGTCCATGGACTGGACAGGATCGTCCAGAACGAGCCACGGCGTCCGTGCGGGCACAGACAGATGCAGCGCCAGGAACAGCGTCAGCGCGGCCGTATTGAGATTGCCCTGGCTGAGCATTGCGCCCGGTGTCCCCGAGGTCCGGCCCGACCTGTGCACCGTCTCCAGAACCGCTTCGACCTTGTCCTTCTCGCCCTCCGGAATCTTGAAGGCCGGCACGAAGTCCTCGGAGGGCGCCAGCCTTATGAACAGGTCCCGCCATGACTTGTTGAGCGCCGTGTTGAACACCTTTTTCACGATGGCGGAGCGAACCTTTTGCGCCGCGTCGGAGACGGATTTGGCAGACTCCCGGACCTCTGCGACCGCACCCAGACCCGCCTTGACGCGTCGGCTTTCGGCCCTGGCGTCGTTCAGGTCGGCCTCTCCCTTGCCGAGGTCCAGCAGAGCGCGCTTCAGGGTCTCGAGGTGTCCCATGGCCTGAACCCGCCGGGTAATCTGACTCTGGGCCGACGCAATCTGACCGTCGAGCGCCGCCGAGGCTTGGATGAGCGCGTCGTCGACCGACGGGAACGCGCCCAGTGGCGACGATAGTATCAAATCGACGATCCGCTCGAGCTCGGGCCTGATCGAGGCCGAGGTCTCATTCGCACGCCGCGCGACCACCGCCGCGTCACGCGCCGCGGCTTGACGGTCCAGAAGATCGGCCCCTGTCTCCGCGACCGTCTCCAGATCGCGCAGCTGGTCCACGATGCCCGCCATCTGCGTCGCCCGATTGGTAAGGGCGGCGAGCGCCTCAACCTCCAGACGTTTCTGGCTGACGGTCAGGAGTTCGCGCTGCGCCTGGGTGAGCCGGTTGGTGACCTCCGCGCGTTCGAGAGCGAGGGCCTGCAGCCGCCCGGCCTCGGTCGTCAGGGCGGCGATCTTTCCGGCGAGATGGGCCGACAGCGGTCCCGCCTCCTGCTCTGCGAAATCACGGTCGCACACCGGGCAGAGATTCGAATGGATGTGCGGCGCCAGACCCGCCAGCGCGCTCGCCAGAGTGCGGGTGTTGTCGACGCTTGAAGACAGCGCGGAATCCAGTTCCTCAAGCCGGACACCGGCGCGCGAGACCGTCTGCTGCAGCACGTCGGCGCGCTCTGCGGCCTCGGTTGCCGCCGCAATCAGATTGTCGCAGCGTTCAGCCTCACCCTCCGCCCGGGCGAGCGCGGAGGCTCGGGCCGAGGTCGGGCCGTCATCGAGACCTGGGAGGTCCGGAAAATGGGTTCCGGCCAAGGTGAGAACCGCCGCGAGGCGGGCTCCTGGCTCTTGTCGCCATTGATCCAGGTGAGTGCTGAGCGCCTGAAGGGTCTGTTCGCGCACAGCGAGGTCGCGCTGGACATCCGTCTGGGCGAGACCTCGCCAGGTCTGGGTCGCGGTCTTCAGCTCGGCGCGCAGTCGCTCGAGGGACACGAGGGCGTCCGATTCCAGGGCGCTGCCCTCAAGCTCGGCGAGGAGCGTCTCGATCTCAGCCATAGATGTCCCGGGATCAGCGGGGCGTCCCAGCAGCGCCAGAACTCCGGCGGCGTCGGCCCGGGCGGTGCCGCTGCGTGAGACCGCTGCGTCCAGGGCGGCGCCCGCATCGATCACCTCCTGTGAAGAGGCCGTCTCGAGGGCTTCAAGGCGACGGTAGGCCGGCACAAGATTTCTCACCCGCGCGACGTTGAAGGCCGGATAGAGGCCGTCAACGAGAGCGTCCAGGGGATCGAGACCGAGGATTTCCTTGACGAACTGGGTCAGGGGGGACGAGGTCGTGGTCGTCGTCTGACTACTGTAGATTTCCAGAAGCCGGCCTAGGGTCGCCTGGGGGAGATAGCATCGCTCCGCAAAGAACCGGTCCAGGCCAGTCTCCAGCAAGGGCTCGGCGTCGAAGGCGGCCTCCGTGAACCGGGCTTCGCCCATGGTTCTCTGGCCTTTCGCCAAAGCCTCCGTGGTCGACAGGGAAATCGTGCCCCCTGCCTCGCCCAAGTGAGTCAGGTAGGACTGGTATCCGTCTCCGTTCGCGGCGAGGTGCGCCATGCGTCCAGTCAGCCCGATTTCGAGAGCAGACATGATGCTGGACTTGCCCATGCCGTTGGTACCGTGAACCAGCACCACCTGGGCGTTGAGCGGCACGACGATCTTGCCCTTGATGCTTCGGAAGTTCTCGACGACGAGAGTGTCCAGGCGAGGGGCCATGCTCAGTCCTCCTCGCCTTCGGCCAGTACCGGTTCGATGACGACACGTACCGCGTCGGCCAGAGCCTCCTCCACGGCCTCGCCGCCATCGGCGGCGGCCCCTAAGAATATTTCGACGGTTTGATCGTTTGCCGGCAGATGGGGCCTCAGCTCTCCAAGCCAATCGAGCACGATCTCGTTCTCCTCGGCCTTGGCCAGCGGCAGTAGGACCGACAACCAGTCGCGTATGATCTCTTCGGCCTTGGGTCCCTGGGGCGACCCCACTGGCAAGACACGACAGACGCGGCTGATGGCGCGCAGGGTATCGGCCTTGGTCGGGCCGGAGGTCAAAACCGCCGTCACGGACCGCCGCGACCGAAGAACATCGAGTGCGCGCGTCAAACCGAGGATATTCCGGACGATCAGGTCATCCGAGGTTTCCGGCTTGACCTCGACCACCACCACAAGATCGTTGGCGGTATCGGTGCCGACCAGGGCGTGGGCGAATTCGAAGGCGTTCCGGCCAAGCTTCATAGGTTGAGGCAGAAGGCGATAGCCGCCCTCATTGACGAGGATATCCTTGACACTGTCGGACGTGCTCATAGTCCAATCGCCTTTCCGAAGGCGTCCCGTAGATCTGCAAGATCCTCGGCTTCGCCCAGCATCGGCCCGAGCGATATATATCGCGGACCGGATCGGCCGTCCCGATATTGACCGCTGGGGCTTCGTTGCTGTTCGTCAGCGACCCGACGCGAACAGATTACGATCACATCCGGATCGGTCTCGTCGTAGGCGCCGTCACCCAGAAGATCTCCGATGGAATCGTCGTTCGCCGCAAGGAAGACCCGGATTCCAGACGCGCCCGCCGCCAGGGTCACCGCGGCCGTCCGCGGATCCTCAACGTCGCCGACGCTGATCCCCAACCCCGTGTCACGGGCATCCAGGCCGATCAACCCCAAGGCCGCAGCGGCTTCACGCTGTCCCGTCGCGGCCAGCGCCTGCTTGCCCTTCATCCGGTTTACCGGCTGATCGTCCATCGGATAGTATTTCAGAGCGCCCGCCAGGCTTCGCCCGTCAGATAACTGACTCCGGGTCCGGCTGACCGCTCCGATCGTCGCCGCCATCAGCCCCCGGCGGTCCGCGTCGCCCGCGTTCGCGGCGAGATCACGAAGGTGGGTGATCCCCTCCCCCAATGCGGCACGCGCCGCCTCGTCGAGGTTCGGCGCGGCGATATCCGAGGCCAGAACCTTCAGCTTTTCACCGATGACCTTGAGCACCAGGGCTGCGAACAAGGGTTTGGAATACGCTCGCAGCCGCGCCGCCTGCGCGATCTCAACCCGGTTGGCGTCATAGTCGTCGCCATAGGCCGCTTCCAAGATCGCCTTCTGGTCGAGGCCGAGGGTTTCGGTGGCCACGACGATCGGCGTGGGGCTGTCGTTCCACTTCCAGCCCTCGTGTGCGCCGACCTCCGCGAACAGCTTCTGGATGTTGGCGTCCTGCGCGGACAGTCCGACCATCAGGGTGCGCTGGCGCTGGATCAAGGCTTGCAGCTGCTCGCGCACGATCCGGAAGTCGTCAGTCGCACTCCAGCGCACGATCTGTCCCTGTCGGGCCACCAGCAGCTTCCGATAGGCGGCCTCATCGTTGATCGCTCGCAAAGCGCAGCCATGAAACTTGTAGAGCGTGGCCTGGGCCCTCGAGGGTTCACGCAGGTCTTCTCCTGTGACGGTGACCCGAAAAGCCTCTTTCGCCCAGCCGAGCTTGGCGAGGGCGCCCTCAATAAGCCCGTCCCAGTTCGGCGTCGCGACCTCGGTCACAACCCCTTCCAAGGCCAGAACGGCGACGGCATAGTGCTCAAGGTCGGGCTCCTGCGCGGCGAAGGTGACGGTGAAATCCACGCCTTCCCACAGGAGGTGATCCGCCGGCTCTCCGTCAATTTCGGTCGCAAGTACCGCAGAGTACTGACGCCAGAGCGCGTTAATAAGGGCGTCCAAGCCGATCCATTCGGACACCGGCCTGTTCAGGTCGATCGCCCTTCTGGCAGCCTCCGGCAAAGCCGCAAGTGCGAGAATGGCTTCCAATCCCGTGGCATAAGGCCCTGCGGGATCGGCGACCGCCCGTACGCGCAGAAACTCCAATAGCTTGGCCAGCACGCCGTCGAGACCGATGACACGATCGCGAGAGACGCCCGACCCGAGCCAGAAGGCATATCCCCCGTTGCAGATGGCTTCCGCCACTGGCTGGAACCCACCGTCGAGCAGATCGAGGGTCTCCTTGACGGTGATCTCTGAGGCGGTCGGCAAATCGGGAATCCTGAGCAAACGGCTCGCATAGCTTAGCCATTTGAGACGGCGACACAATCTCCGGTGTGCGGGCCGCTGGCTTTCGCGCCACATCAGCGGCAGAGGTCCGAGTGCCTTTGCAGGACAACCGGTCGATCGCGTTAGCCCCGGAATGCGTTCAGATTCGATCTTCGCGGGGCGATCCGCTTTGCGATCCATGGCGTCGTGGTCTGGCTACGGCCGCCAGTTGCGTATCCATGCCTCGCCGTCGGCGATCATCGCATCGATGTCGCTGCTGGAGGGATTGGGCAGAGGACAGTCGGACGCCTGTAGGTGCTGGACCCGTGCGAACATGGCGTCGGCTATGGCCCGGGCGTCGGCCTCGGACCACCACTCTGCCAGCGCCTGAGCGAAGCTTGGCCACCCGTCGCTTGCCTCGGGCTGCAACAGGAGCGTTCGGGCGATGCGCACGAGACTGACATCCGCGCTGGCGAAAATGTAACGACAGCACTCGTCTTCAGCCCGGGACACCCGCAAGACGAAATCGCTCAGATGCGTCATGTCCCACGCAGCGTTTCTGATTCCCGCGACAGCTTCTTCCCTCGCCTCCGGTGCGCGCAACCGTTTGAACAGTCCACGCCTTGCGGCCTTCGGGCCGAAATACATCGTGGCGAAAGCTGCGGCGGGGCCAGCGAAGATGAAATCCTCGTACAGCCAGTCAAAAAGCGCGATGGCGCGTTCGATCGGCGTGCCGTTTCCCTTCAGCTCCAGCTGCGCGACCTTGAGGGCCACGACGTAGTTCCGCCGCCAGCGGCGGAGCGGCAAGGCGAAGTCACAGGCCTTCGTCGACGGCGGGTGGCCCAGATCCACCCGGCTCATTCGCCCGGAAGCGACGGCGATCCAGTCGCGCGCCGCCGCCCTGTCGGCGGCCCGGAACCACGCCAACTCCTCATTGGCCACGGCGTTTCCAGACTTGGCGCCGAGTTCGTGAAAGGCGACTGACGGCTCGAAGTCGAGCCCCATCGCCTGACTGTAGGCCATAAGCGCCAGCGCGATGCGGCTGGTCCTGTCCTGAAGCTGCGCATGGCCGTCACGCGCCACTCGCGCCATCCGCGAAACCAGATTGCGGTCCGGCAGAAGGATCGTGTCGTAGCCCTGCTCGTCCTTGGCGTAGACCATTGCATCCAGATGCAGCAGGCCGGCCGGCGGCGGGATGTAGCCCGGGGCGAACACGTTCTCACCGACAAGCTCGCGGCCCAGCGCTTCAACGTCGGCGCGGGGGAAGCCGTATTCGAAATGGACAACGTAGCGGGTAACCAAGTGCCTGATCCGATGCTCGCCTTCGCCCTTTGATGAAGGTCGTGACCACAGTCTCTAGCGCAGTCAGTATCAGTTGTGAGAGCGACGATACTCGGATCGAAGGCCGCCGAGGGCCTTTCATCTGCGCGGGAGGCGCCTAGGTCGTCCCGGAAGAAGATGAAGTCCTTGGGCCAACCTCGGTCCTAGATGTCGGGTCGGGTTAGGCTTCCCTGAACACTCCATGCGCTTCTCAAGCGCGCGGAGCGGCCAGCGCCGACCTTGGCATCCAACCAACGGTTGAGTCGCCGCCATAGTCGAACACCTCAACCTCGACCCAATTGTCTTGTGCCTTTCTGACCCGGACGAGTTCGTCCGGGAAAAGCTTGCGGATGGGCGTTGCCGATTGATCAGGTCCGACCCTTAGCCAAGACGAGCGCCTCAGCCCTCGGACGTTCCGGTCATCTCGGGCGGTTTGAACGATCTCCGCCTGGGTCTGCGCGATCCGGCTGAGAACGGCGTTGTTCTTCGTCTCCATCGCGATAAGCGCTTTGGCGTCGCGATCATCGAGCTCGAGGGCCACTGTGGTCGCCAGGGCCGCGACCGCCAGAAGGACCGCTAGAAGATTGACTAGGCCGTGGCGCCCCACGAGGTCGGTGCGATCCAGCATCGAGAGGCGATCGGGGATGCGGTTCACGCGATCCTGCAAGCCCTCGAGACCGCCCGAATCGAAGGTCTGGATGTCGCCGATGGTCTCGCCCACCGGGGTGTTGGCGTCGGCGGTGTCGTAGTCGCGCAGAACGGCCGAACCGGCGCTCGGCGGCGCGCCTCCGACCAGAACGGCATCTGCGGTATAGAGCCACCCCGGACGGCCCTGCACGCCGAGCGCGGCCACCGTCTCAGCGAGCGTCGTCGCATCGGCCGGGTCTGCGGCCGAAAAAATCGCGAGGCTTGCGAGCGCGGCCCGGGGCAGCCGGAGATTGAGCTGTCGGTTGAGGGAACGGGCCCAAGAGGGCGTTCCGGAGATCGTAAGGGCAAGGGCGGACGCGGTTTCCGCGCGCCGCCAGGTGTCCAGGACACCGCCAGTCGCGGTCCGTTCAACGGCCGATAGTCTCAGAGCGTCGGCGAGACCGGCGGTCCTCAGAACGCTCTGACCTTCTAGCGCGGTTCGGATCGCCCCTTGGAGCAGGTCTCTGTCGCGGTTGAGGATGCTCAGCCCCGTGGCCCAGCCGGAAGCGACGTCGCGATACTGATTATTTGCGCGGATAACCCTGGAAAGCGTGGTGTCCTCACCCATGGCGGCGAGCAGGGTCGAGGAGACGCCAGAGCGCCCCAGAGTCTCTTTCAGGGCTAAGACCTGACTGGCCTGTCGCATCAGTTCCGAAAGCTTGTTCTGTTCGGATAGGACCCGGCTGATGCCGATCGCAGCCTGCTGGGTTGCGCCCAGTTGTAGATCGTAGCGCGCCGCCGCCTTCTGCCTCGCCAACTCCCGGTCCGCGGTCTTCGTAGCGACAATCCGCATGAGGGCGGCGACGGGGGTTTCGTCCGGCAGGATCGCCACCGAAGACTTGGCCTTCTCCGCGTCCCGCACGACCACCTTCCCGCCTTGGCTTTCCAGGCGAGGGACAAGGAAGCCGGCGGCGGCCGCGATCAGGGCGGTGGCGAACGCATCGATCCCCTCGGCCGAGACTGCGGACGCGGTGGCGGGATCAAAGGCCGTCGGCGCTTCCTCCCAAGCTTGGTCCGGTGCCATAATGCGCGCCCTTTCGGTCAGCAGCGCTCTAACGAAAGCGGATCCATCCGGCCAACGCACTTGGCGCAATCCGCGTCTGGCCCAAGTTTCAAAATCCCCCGATCCGACATCCACAGTCACGGTAGGAAGGCCGGGCGTATCGACGACGACGAAGGCAAGTTTGCTCAGATCCATAGCCGTTCCGTACGACGACGTTCGCTCGACGGGAAGATAGCAGGCCGCCTCCGTCAGGATTGGCCGTACGCCTTGGTCTGGATCAAGGGCGACGAGCACCGCTATCCAATAGGTTCTGCCGACGCTCGATCTGTGCTCTACGCGCCGTTGAAGTCTTCAACTCCTTGAACCGCTCAGCGCGTGTGTGTCTCGGGCTTGCGACAGCCCACGGGTCTTGCGTTCCCGCCGCCGCGGTCTTAGCGGCCTCGATCCAGTCTCGACCTTTAACCGCTCCCGTCCGAAAAGCGGACGCGTTGAACGTCCGCAATAAGTCAGTAACAGTCATTCCATCGGGCGGAAGCCGACCCCGTCATGCCCGACACGCACGTTTTGAAATCGCCAAGGCAGCGTTCGTCAGAACACCGTGACACTTGTGATGCAGCCGTTATCGACGGTCATCACGGTCAGGGCTTCGCTGTCATCGACACCGCGAAGGCGTGTGACCACTGCAATCTCCGTGGCCGTCCCGGCCATGCCAGTGATGACCGGATACTGGTTGGGCCTGTCGGTCGGCTTCAGCCGGTCATAGAATTCAAGGTCCGTGAGGGTCTCGCTTGGCAGCCTCCACACGGCGCCAGGGCGAGTCACCCATCGGATAGGCCCGGCGTTGCGCTCTTCCAGCCCCTGAAAGTAAGCCCGCGCCGCTTCGGGTGCGGTGCGAGCTCGATCCGGGCCGCCGCTCTGGCAGGATCCGTATTGAAAGACCGCCAGGGCCAGCGCCATCATCACCGCCATGGCTGAACGTCCCGGCGATCTTCACCCTGGCTGAGGGGCGCTGCCGATGCGTACCGGGGCGCCGACGGCAAGCGGGTCCGCGACGGCGTCGGCCGCACTGCCAAGGCGCCTTGGACCTTCGGCGTCCCCCTAACCATCAGCCTTGGCCCCATCAGGGTTGAGACCTGCCGCTTCGGCGTCTTCGAACAGATCGATGTAGCGCCCTTCGATCAAACCCCAAGGCTTTTCGACGGCAGGCGTGTCGACGACGCCGCGCCAGGCGCCAGTCCGATAGGCGAGCGGGATCGGATCGCGATTGGGATTGAGTCCCTCGGCCTCGAGAGCGTCGAACCAGCGGTCGCGCTGGGAGTCAGAAAGCGCCTCGCCGCACCAGGGACAGAAAAACAGCTGCTGCTTGGCGTCGCCGGCGGCCAGCCAGTAGTGATCGAAACGCACATCGTATCGCACCGTGCCCCAGTTGTTCTGCGGGTGGCGCGCCATGTGATCGGCGTTGCAGAGCCGAACGTCGTCGCGGGGATCGGTCATGACAGGGCGACGCAGCGGTCGCTGCGCCAGTCCGCCGCCGCCTGCTCCTGCGGTTCGTCGTAGCGGCTCGCAAACACCGCAGCCCGCTCCCTCACCTCCGTCGGCGACAATCTCGGCGCGGCCGCTTCGTAGCGGGCGCGGTAGATCTGCAGCATCGCGGTCTCGTGCGCAGCGAACCGACGCCGATCCGCGTCTGTCCCGTCCGACGTGTGTCGCCGTGCGACAGCCTCTGCGGCGGCCATGCATTCAAGCCAGGTCTCTGCATTGATCAGCAGACGGGGGTTCCAATGTCCCTCTCCGCTGTCGCGCAACCTCCGTGTCGCCGGATCCCATGCGTAGAAGCGTGTAGGGCAGCCCGGCCCGTCCTGACAGAGCGCCTCATCCCGTAGACCGAACTCGGCCGGTCCCGTCGGCCGCAGTTCAACGACATAGTTCGGATTTTCAACGGTCAGCGCGACGGTCCAGCCGTCGCCTGTGCTGGCCACCACCGTCACGCCCAGGACCGGCATGGCGATCGCATCATCGACGGCGGAATGGCAGCCGATATATTTAGAGCCGACGATCCAGTCGCGGCGGCCGTCGCCGTTGAGATCGGGACTGGTCACGCCCGGGTATTCGCCGCCATCCACCAGGCCGCCGGCCTGACCACAGACGGCGTCTCGGCGAGCGATCTCGGCCGCGACGGCGGCGGGATAGGGCTCCGGCGCGATGGGCTGGAATAGCGGACCGACGAGGTAGCCGACGCCCTCGCGGTTGAAGGCCTCGTCAAGCCGGCCGCGGGCGTCGTTCCAGACGAAGCGGCGCAGACAGGGTTCCGATCCGGTCGCATCGCAGTTGGCGCCGTGAATGTCGATATCGAGCATGGTCGGATCGCCGGGCATCAGCCGCCAGTCGAGAACCTGTTCGCTGAACGTGAGCACATGACGCCCCTGTCGGGCGACCCAGAGTTCCTTGGTGCACCCCCCCGTGCCGCACCAGCCGGCGTCGCCGGTCTTCTCATAGTCGATCACCCAGTCGTCGCCGGCAGGCGTGATCGAGACGGGAGAGGCGAGGCGCGAGACGGCGAACGGACCGGCCGGCTCATCCATCGCCCGCAGCGAGTCCGCGACTGACGAGGAGACGTCCGCCGGCAATCGGGTCGTGCAGCCGGTTAAGGCCACGCCAAGGCCGAACGCGATCACCAGGGCCTGCGCCGCCCGGGGGGCGCGTCGGGGGATGCGGAGATATGCCGGGGCGCGCCACATCCTACTTCTTCCGTCCAGCAGGGCGCGCGATCTCGCCGACGCCGTCGAGCGGCGCGCGGCCGATCGTGTAACCGCCGGTCCGCACATCCGTCATCGCCTCGATCGCTTCCGCATCGCCGGCTTCGGCCGCGCGGTTCCACCAATAGATGGCGTCCTCCTCCTGCTCGGGGACGCCCAGGCCCTCATTGTAGAGATCGCCCAGCAGCTTCTGAGACTTTGCGTCGTCCGCGACGGCAGCCTTTCTGATGATGGCCGCACCTGAAGCCGGATCCTTTGGATAGCCCTTGCCCTGAACGAGCATCAGACCGTAGTTCCGCATGGACTCCGCGTCACCGCCGTCGGCGCCTTGCTTGAGCAGCCGATAGCCCTCAGCCTCCGACCCGCCGCCGCGTCCCATCAGATAGAGCCCGCCCAGCAGGCCTGACGAACCCGGCTCCCCCTGCTCTGCAGCGGCTTTCAGATATCTGACCGCCAGACCATCGTCCTGAGGCACGGTAAAGCCCATGACATACAGGCTGCCCAGCAAGGCCTGAGCCCCAATCTCGCCGGCGTCCGCCGCCGCGATCACCAGCGGCGATGCGGCCTCCGGGTCTTCGGACCAGACGCTGAAGGCGTATTGCATCTGGCCGAAACTGTTTCCGGCGTCCGAGGCCGCCTTCAGCCAGCGGCGCGCGTCCTGCGGCTCGGCGGAGCCGCCGATGCCCTCCTTCAGGAAGAAGCCGTAGTTGGCCTGGCTCTGGGCGTGGCCCATGCGCGCAGCCTGACCGAACAGGCGACGCGCCGCCGCATCGTCACGCGGCACGCCCTCAAAGCCGGTGTAATAGATGCGTGCGAGATTGTAGGCCGCGCCGCCGTCGCCGCCATTCGCGGCCGCCGTCAGCCGGGCCAGCATCTGCGGCGTGGTCTCCTCGACGCGGAAGGTGGAGGTGTAGCTGTCCACCACGCTCTGGGGACCGCTCGACACGTCGCTCGCGCCGGCGGCCCAGCCCGGTGCCCCGGACGACGAGGACCCAGCCCCTGGCGTCATGCCGGAGTTCGCCCCCTGGCGCGCGGCATTGGCGGCGTTCTGCTGCTGGACCAGGTTGCGATCGGCGCTCGCCTGATCGGCCCTGGCCGCCTCCTGGCGCATCGACGCCATCTGCCGCTGCCGGTTGGCCTCATCCGTCTGCGGATCCGCCATTGCGGACCCGGCCGCCAGTCCCATGGCCAGACCGCACAACAGCCTCAGTCGCATCGCCTTCATACCCATCCTCCCCATCCCTCCCCGCAGGATGGACGTCCAGGGCGCCCGCGTCGTCTGACGATTGCCGTCAGTCGGCGGTGATCCTGACCGCGCCATCCCCGACGACGCTGAACGACGACCATTGCGACGGGTGCGCAAACGATGGGTCGGACCGGTCCTGCATCATTTCCAGGGCGGCGCGATGCAGGGCGTAGGCGACGCCTTCACGGTTCCGACGCGCCAGCGTGACGGCGCGGACGGAGAGCCGCTCGGCGACATCGTCACGGATGCGCCAGTTCGACACCATCAGGGCGCGTGCGCCGGCATAGAAGAAGGCGCGCGACAGACTGTTCAGCCCCAGCGCCTGCGGATCGTCCCGACCGGTGTCGCAGGCGCTCAGGATGATCAGGTCGGCATTCAGTCGCAACCGGGCCGCCTCGCTCGCCGTCAGCAGACCGTCGTCGTCCTGTTCCGACTGGGGCGGCGGGGTCAGCACCAGGGCCGGTTCCTGCCCCATCCCCGATCGCGCTTCGCGACCGGAAAGGGCGTGGGTGGCGAAGGCGATCACGGCGGCGTCTGAGAAGTCTGTGCGCCGCACCGCCGCCTCGGTCGCGTCGTCCCCCAGCCTGACCGCGCGTCGGGGACTGCCGAGCGCCCGCGCCAGGCCCGCGAGCTCCCGGCGGGCGGCCGGCAAGGGCGCCAGAGCCTTGGGCTCGGCGCCTTCCGGATAGGCCTGGGTATCCACGTCCCCGAAGCCCGCGAAGCCCCGCCCCGCCTTGCGCGTCGCGCGCCGCGTCGCCTTGAGGCTGACGACGGCGGGCAGGAGGGCGAACGCATGGCGGCGTTCAAGCCAGGCCGTTGCGCGCAGGGCGGCGGGATCCCGGTCATCTCCCAACGGCGCTGCGGTGACGAGGACGCCGGGCGGCACGCTGCGAAGCGGGCCGTCCGCGACGACATAGACCAATCGGCGATCGGCCAGGGTCGCCTCCAGCGGCTGCCACAGGGCCCGGTAGAGCGCATAGGCGGACGCGCGATCGAACCCGCCGGTGGAGCGGCCGGGCCTTGCCGCGTCGACAGCCCCCCGTCCCCCCTCCGGACGCAGGCCCGACTGCAGCCTGGAGGCCGCCGCCTCGATTTCGCCCGCGGTCAGGTCGGACCGTCGCCACACGGCCGTCTCATGGGTGACGGCCCAGACATAGGCGCCCCGGTCCGTCGGAAGGATCAGCACGAGCGCCTCCTCCGGCGTCAGCAAGGCCTGGACCTGGGCGACGGTAAGGGGGGCCGGATCGGTCAGCTCGGCAAAGGCGGGGAAGGTCTCGTCCAACCGCTGACGCAGGTTCGCCGCCGCCTGGGTGGCCTGTTCGAGATCCGCCGCGACGCCACGGGCGCGTTCGGCGGCCGGCGCGCCCTGCGCGCGCAGCGACGCGAGAACGGTCTCGAGCGCGCGACGCCGCGCCTCGGCCTCTCTGTGGGCCTCAAAAACCGTTTTCAGGGCCGGGTCGTCGGCGGCGATCCGAGCTGCGCCGTCCGCGAGGGCGGCGCCGGCACCGGGTGCGCTGGCCAGCTGAGCGTCCTCGAACGCCGGCTCCAGAGACGGTCGCGTCTGGGCAGAGGCCGAGCCCATACATGACAGGCCGATCATCGCGGCCACAATCCAAATTCTCACGCGTCTTCCCCCGGCTTTTCAGTGATCTTGCTTGACATTACAGCGTATGGCGAGCGCCATTCCGCCAAGATCAGAGGAAGCGCCGGAAAATGCTGCGATTGGTGATCATGCTCACGCTGGGCGCAGCGCCCGGCGTTTCGGACCCCGTCGTTCTCGGGGCTCGTGACGCAATCCTGGCCGATATCCAGGCGGCGACTGTCGCGCGCGAGAGCGGCCGCCTTGACGACGCCTTCACCGCGGCCGACCGCGCCATCGCATCGGCCCGCGCCGTCCAGCCTGCTGACCCGGTGCTCCTGTCCGACGCCCTCGTCGCGCGTTGCGACGCCATGGCCAACCGGCCCCAGCCCGATATCGCCGACTGCCTCGAGGCGCTGTCGCTGCGTGAAGGGGCGCTGCCGCCCGACGATCCCAGACTTCACAATCTTCGGATCCAGATCGCGGTTCACAAGATCATGGCCGGCAAGCCTGCCGAGGCCCAGACGGACATCGAGGCCGCGCTCGCCGGTCTCCGGCGCTCGCCGATGACGCCGGCGATGCGGACAGACATCGGCATGGGGATCGCCACCCTGGGAATGGCCCAGCAGGCGCAAGATCAGAGACGAGACGCCGAAGCCGCCTACAGGGCGGCGATCGCCGAGCTGGGGGCCGCGGACGAGACAGGGCAGCGCTACCGCCCGCTGGTCTACAACTACCTGAACATCCTGTTGCTGAATGAGGGCCGGCTCCTTGAGGCGCTCGCCGAGTCCGAACGGTCTGTCGCGATCCAGCGCGCCGCCGCTCTCCAGGGCGACCCGACCCTGATCGGCGCGCTGAGAGCACTCGCCGCCGCCCAGCAGCGCGCCGGCCGTTTGGAGGACGCCGATCGCACCCTGCGCGAACAGTTGGCCCTGCTGGACGAGCAGCAATCTCCCCAACCCTCCCTCAAAGCCAATGCGCTTTCGGGGCTGGGTTCGCTCTACATCGACATGGGCCGCCCCGATCTGGCGCGGCCGCTTCTCGATCAGGCGGTCGCAACCTATCACGAAGGGGGAGAGGCCGGCCGTCGGTCGGCGACGACGGCGCAGGGCTATCTGGCGGATCTGGATCTGTCGTCGGGCGATCCGGCCGCCGCCGTCGCCCGGCTCGAGGCGGCGCTCGACGATCTTGGCCTCGAGGTCTCCGGCCAGCAGGGGCGTGCGGCCCTTTTGGCGCAGCTGGCCCGGACTCGGGAAGAGGCAGGCGATCCGGCCGGCGCCGCGCGCGACGCCGCTGCAGCCCTCGAGATCTACAGCCGCATTGCGCCGTCTGCGCCGGCGACGTCCGGCCCGCTCCTTATTCTGGCGCGGGCGGATTTGCGCGACGGTCGGCTCGACCAGGCGCGCGAGAGACTCGACGCCGCTGTCGGCGTTGCGCGCGCGCGGCCCGTGTTGGCGCCGACCAGGATCGCGGCGGAGACGGCGCGGATCGATCTCGCCCTGGCCCAGCCGGGCCCGTTGGCCGCGGACCTGGACCGTCTCGCCGACGAGGCGGCGCAGGGCGCGCGGGACCTGGTGCTGAGCTCAGCCCGCGCCGGCGTTCCCGCCCAGGGCCTGGCCGACACGACCCGGAGCGCCTTCGTCAATCGCATAGAGGCGGCGTGGCGACGCGGGGCCGCCACGCCAAGCGCCGGTCAGCGATAACGATATTCGCTGATGCTGCAGACATTGATGCGTTCCCGAACAAGGACGTCGCCATCGGCGAAGACCGCCTTGAAGTCGTAGAGGCAGGCGCCGGTGCCGTCGTCGATGTTGATCCGGACCGACTGGCCGGCGCGCAGAACGTCCTGGCCCAAGATGTCCTCCTCCCAGTCGTCAGCGTCGACGCTGGAGGCATAGAACTGGGTCATCGTCACCCGGGTGTCGTTGATGATGCGGACCCGACGGTCGGCGCCCGCGCCGGCGACGGCCGGGGCGGCGACGCCGAGGGCTAGGGTCGCCATGGCGGCGGTCAGGCCGATGGCGCGAATGAAGCTCTTGCGATTGATCATGACGGTTCCTCTCCGCAGACGTCCCTTCGACGTCGATGGCGCAACCGTGCCTCAGAACCGGAATGGGCCCCACTTACCGTCGCCGTCAGGCTGGCTCGTGAAGCTTACATTCCCCGTCATGGTCCCACCACGACGGGAAAGGCCGCCGCCACGGACGCCTGACCCGGAGGCGGCCCCGATGCGGCGCCGCGTCGGATGTCGGCGTCCAGCGCCTCGACGAGCCAGGTTGACAGGGCGTCCGACGTCGCCCCTCCCAGACCCCCGCGAACCGCCCGGCTCGGGTGCGAGAGATAGCGCAGATCGGCCGGGAAGCGCGTCGTCGCGGGGGTCGCGAGAACCGCTAGATGTTCGGTCACCCGTGCGGGTTCCGTCGTGAATCTGAGCGCCGCCGTCCGGTGCTCTCCCGGAGCCAGGCGCACGCTATCGACGGGATGCAGGCTGGGCGCGACGACCCCGCCGTCGGCGGCGAGGTAGAGAAGATTGACGTCGAGCGCCGAAGGGCCGGCGTTTGCGACGTCGAGATAGAGCCGGTCGCAGGCCTGCATCTCGGGCAGGGCGAACAGTGAGACGGGGATGGCGGAGACGGGCGGCGCCTCGGCGTCGACCGGGGCGTCGCAGGCCATCGCCGGGCGACGGTCGAGCCACGCGGCGACGGCCAGGCTGTCCGGCGCCCAGCCGCCGTCCAGGGCGGCGATGGCCGCCAGGACTCGCGCCGCCGACGTCTCGGCGCGACCCCGGTCCGCCGACGTCAATCGCGCCGAGACGGCGTCCGGCGAACCCGGGCTTAGGAGGGCGCGCCCGATCGTCACCTGCGTCACCTCGGCATAGCCGACGGCCGCGCTTGCGGCGTTTTCCAGGACGACCCGGTCGCCGTCGATCAGCCCCTCCTCCGCGCCGGCCGCGACCGTGACCTCAGTGCCGCGACGGGTCACGCCGAACCGACGCTGACGCCCGGGGGCCAGATTCAGAACCGGTCCGTCGAGATCGCCCTCGAACACCGGACGCGGGGCGTCCGGCCCCAATCGACCGTCCGCCGAGAGTAGACCTGCTGCAAGGTCGCGAAGACTGCGGGTTCGGCCGGCGTCCAAACTTCGCGCGAGCGCGTTCGAGAAGACCGATCCCTGGTCCGTCGCGATCGCCAGCCCGTCCTGCGCCGCCGCGTAGAAGCCGGCGAAGGCGCCGAACGTTCCGCTCTCGTCCGAAGTCCCGAGCCGGGCGTCGGCGACCATCCCTGTTTTCGGCGACCGAGAGGCCGTAAGCGGCCCGTCGAAGGTCGCGCCGGCGCCCTGCGTGCGCGACACGGTCTTGACCATCCCTTCGATTGCAGGGCGTCCGCGCGTCACCCCCGCGCCATAGCAGGCGTCCACGACGAGCCAGACATCGACGCCGCGCCGGCGAAGTCGCGCGATGGCCGCCGCCGCCTCATGGTCTGCGATCGCGCCCTGGTCGGGCTGTCCCGCCGCATCGACCGTCGCGTCCGAGGCCAGCCAGACCTCTTCAAGCCCGTCGCCTTCCCCGGCGTCCGCCCGGCTCGGGCGACGCCCCCCGTGACCCGAGAAATAGATCAGAACCTTGTCGCCAGCTTGGGCGCTGAACGTCAGTCGGTCTAGGGCCTCGAGGATATCGGAACGGGTGGCGCCGCGCGGTCCCGCCTCATCGGAAAGGGTCGTGATCGCGGCCTCGCCGAGCCCGGCCGCCCGAAGCGCGCTGCCGATGCGCGCAATATCACGCGCCGGCGCCGCGAGACTGTAGTCGCGGGGCAGAGCCGCATACTGGCCAACCCCGATCAACAGGGCGCGGCTTTCCGCCCTGAGCGCGGTCGCCGACGCCCAGGCGACGAGCGCCAGAACGATCGCGAGCGCGCGCGCCACGCTAGTTGGTGCCATAAGCGTAGCGATTGGCTGCGGCACCGAGATTGCGGACCTCGACCCGGTAGTCGCCGGGCTCGCGCGCCGTCCAGGTGCACAGCTTGACGTCGCCGGGGCCGGACGACTGGCAGATCAGCCCTTTGCCCGATCGGACCGTCACGGCGAGCGGCGCATCGCCATCCCCCTCGACATAGACGACGGCGGGGCGACCCGGCGTGAACTGCTCGCGGAACACATGGGTCTGCCCGCCGGGTAGCCGCGCCAAGGACACCAGCGGCCCCGCCTGCCGGCCCTTGTGGTCCAGGGCGCGGATCGATTGGATAAAGTCTAGAACCTGTGGATCGCCGTCGGCCAGCGTTTCCGCCTCGTTCAACCATGCGATCGCGGTCTCCGGCCAGGTCCGCGATCCTCTTTCGGCCGGCGCGCTGTCGTCGTCGGCGTCATCCCCGGCCGGCGATCCGTCGATGGCGCGCAGGCGGAAGGGCGGAGGCGTCGAAAGCCGCAATCGGGCGGCGGTCGCCAGAAGCCAGGGATCGGCGCGCTCGGTTCCAAGCCGCGCCAGACGTGCGGAAAGCTCGAGCGTCTCAAACGGCGCGGCCGCCGCCGCCGTGTCCGCCCCGAGTTCGGGGTCCAGCTCGCGGCACTGGGCGCGCCCGCTCGTGGGAACGAGACCGGCGAGCAGGGCGACGAGACAAAGCGTTCGAACGATCATCGTTCTACTTGCCTGAAAGTCGCCGACCATCGCAACTTACGACGGTTGTCAGACCCCGCGGCCCGCCCGGTCGACTACACCGCCGCGACAGGGAGATCCCGCATGCGTATCCTGCTGCTCGAAGACGACGCCGACGCCGCCGAACGCGTGCGTGCTGCGCTAGCCGATATCGCCGACCTCGATCTGCAGGTCGCGGGCGGAGTGGCCGAGGCCGTCCGCTACGCCGCGGCCCGTCCGTTCGACGCCCTGATCCTGGATCGCATGGTCCGGGACGGCGACGGCCTCGACGCCCTGTCCCAGCTGCGCGACCTCGGCGTCCGCACGCCGGCGCTGGTCCTGTCCAATCTGTCCGCAACGCGCCACCGCGTCGAGGGACTGGACGCCGGCGCCGACGACTATCTGGTCAAGCCCTTCGAGGCGGACGAACTGGTCGCCCGTTTGCGCGCCATGCTGAGGCGAGGGTCCACCCAGGGCCATCCGGAGGTGTTCCTGCTGGGCGAACTCGAAGTACGGGTCAAGGCGCGCACGGCCCATTGGCGAAACCGCTATCTCGATCTCTCCCCCAAGGAGTTCGACATGCTGGCCTTCTTCGCGGCCAATCACGACCTGGTCGTCTCGCGCCAGATGCTTTGGGATGCCTGCTGGCCGGAGTATCGCATCCCGCCGCAGATGAACGTGATCGACGTCAACCTGTCGCGCCTTCGGGCCAAGATCCAGGCGGTCGCCGGGCTTGGACTGATCGAAACCGTGCGGGGCCAAGGGTTTCGTCTGGCGAGCGGCGCAGCGGCTTGATCGCTTCATCCCACTATCGAGCGCCCGCGCGCGCGTCCGCCGTGGCCCGGCTGACGCTCGCCTACAGCGCGCTGTTCATCGTCATCTCCGGCCTCTTCTTCGCCGGGGCCATGTATCTGGTCGTCGCCAAGAACAGCGAGCGGCTTCAGTCCCTGGTCGCGGCCGACAGTCGTGGTCTGGCCGCCAAGCTGGATGAGGCGCCCGCGAGCCTGAGGCCCGAAATCGGCCGGGCCATCGTGGGCGCGCGCGTCGCCCAGGCCAAGGATCGCGTTCAGTATGCGCTGGTCGCCCCCGGCGAACCCCCCATCGGCAATCTGGATCTCGCCGCCGTGCGTCAATCGCCGACCGGCGCGCTCAGACTGGAGACCCCTGGGTGGCTTTCAGCTTCGGCCATTGAGCGTCTGGATCTGGGCCCCGACGCTTACATCCTGCTCGGCCGGACGCAGGATGAGGCCGGGCTAGAACGCGACGTGCTGGCGGTGGGGCTTCTCGCCCTGGCGCTCGCCGCCCTGATCGCCTTCGTCATCGGCCCCCTGGTAAGCGCGCGGCTGGTCCGTCGCGTCGAGGCCGTCAATCACGCCTGTGAAGCCTTCGGCGCCGGCGATCTGAGCGCGCGTGCGCCGGGCGCGGAGGTCCGTGACGAGTTCGGCGCCCTGGCCCGGTCCGTCAATGCGATGTTCGAAAGGATCGACACCCTGGTCGGGGGCCTCCGCGATGTCTCCAATCGCGCGGCGCACGACCTGCGCACCCCCATCGCCCGACTACAGACTAATCTGGAGGCAGTGCGTTCGGCGTCGTCGCTACGGCTCGCCCGAACAGCGGCCGAGGATGCTATCGCCGAGACCCGGGCCATCCTCGCCACCTTCGACGCCCTGCTCGACGTCGCCGAAATCGAAGCCGGGGCGACCCTCACCCTCGCCCCCGTGGACCTCGCCGACATCGCGCATCAGGCCGCCGCCCTGTACGGGCCGGTGGCGGACGAGGTCGGCGTCAGACTGAACCTCGACCTCCAATCCGTCTGGGTCACCGGCGAAGAGCTCCTGCTGGTTCGGGTGGTCGCCAACCTCTTGGACAACGCCCTCAAATATTGCCCGCATGGCGCAACGATCAACCTTGAGACACGCCGAGACGCCGAGGGCGTCGTTCTCACCATCAGCGACAATGGGCCAGGCGTCGCCCCGGAACTGCTCCACGCGATCCTTCAGGCCCGCGTCCGGGGACCGGGCGCGAAAGGCCCCGGTCTGGGCCTCGGTCTCGCTCTGGTGGCGGCGGTCGCACGGCGTCACGACGCGGCCCTCGGACTGATGAAAGGCCCTGAAGGGCGTGGCCTGCAGGTGCGCCTGACCTTTCCCCCTCTCGAGGCGTAGGGCGGGAGCTGGCGGGTCGACCGATCCATGGCTCGTGGTCCCAGCCTCGGAGAGCCGACCAACCGTCCCCCTTTGGTCATAGCTCGACATCGAGGGTCAGCCGCCGCCCTATTGGGTCGTAAACTTCGAGTCTGTCTCCGACGCCGGCGACGAGTTCGATGATCTCGGCGAGGACGCGGGCATGCGCATCGTCTCTGGCGGCGACGGCCTCGCGCTCTTCGCCCCCTTCCGATGTTCTAAGGACGAAGACGTAGGCCTTCAGATCGCCGCCCTTCCATCCAGATTATCCCGGTGCTGAGGAAGACTGTTCGCCGACGCTAAGGAGCGCTGGCGTAGAGCGCTTTGAAATAGGCGAGCGCGCTGTCTGCGCCCGGCTGAGACGGGCGCGCGTTTGCACAGAGCGCCATCATATCCTCATCGTCGCCGAACGCGCCGATGGGCTTTTCATCGGTCGGCCGTCCGAACGGATCGCCATTGGCCAGATGGAACTGAAAGGCGCCCATGGTGGCATAGCGCGTCCTGCAGTCGATTTTCATGGTGCTCACGCCATAGAGTGGCAGCTGCCGTTCAGGAAGGAGGGCTGTGACGACGTCCACCGTCAGTTGGTCCCCTTCGCGCACCACGCCTTGGGCATTGTAACCAATGGAGTAGCCATCGTTTCGAAAAAGCTCTCTCCAATCGCCCGCATGCGCAATCTGAGTGGATAGGGCCATGACCAAGCCAAGCCCGATAGCGGCGAGGGTTCGTTGAGCCATACCGACCTCCGATAAATCCAGCTGACGCTGCTGCCGGCGGTTCGACAGCGCGTCCAGTGAGAGCCCCCTGCCATCGACCGGCCGACCGCCAATCGAACCCGCCCCTCGGCTCGGAATGTCACTTTGAGGATTGTTTTCGAAAACGTCGTCTGACGAATGTTGTCAGCAATGCTGTCGGTCGTAGGCCCTTCGGAGGCTTAGGCTCGTTGGCTGCCGGACAGCAGACATACCGATGGTCGGTTTTGAGTCATCAACTGCCCTTGATGCTCGGCTCGCATTAACGGGGCCGACAGTCCCCCCCCTGTAAGCCAACATTCCGGCGTCGGCTGGCCCAATATTCCGACCTGAAGCGCGACGAGGTTTATCCTGGGAGGCGACATTATGGGTTGATTTGGCGATTCTAGCCCCGCCCTGAGAAATGTGCGAGCAGACGTCCCATATTCCCATTTTCAGCATAGACTCGGTAGGTGTGGGCGCTGGATTCACGCCGGTAGGATCAGGTTCCTGTAGGGCAGCGTCGAAAGATCCATATTCAGCGATCCGGGGGCGTTGCAGTAGATCATCGCGGCGGCCATGGGCGCGAACGCCGCCTGAAAATGCTGGGTCGATTTGACCACCACGACACGCTTCTCAGACAGGTCGATACCCATCGCGGTGAAACATTCCGGCGAGAATACCTGCTGGCGGATGGAGTTGATGATCACATCAATGCCGCCGATCCGAACCGCGACCGCTAGACCGAGAGGCTCGCTCAGCTTGCCCGTCAAGCCGCGCTGCAGCCCGTCTTCCCTGACGGCTATAACCTCGACCTCGGCATCGACCGGCAGTCCCGACATGGGGCCGATCTTGCCGCCTATGCGCAGCGGGATATGAGCCCCGACACCGGCGTCCGCTGCGATGAGGGCGGCCTGCGGATCCCAGATCATGCCAAGCGCGGCGTCGGTCTGGCCACGTTCGATAAGGGCCCGCAGGATGAAGGTGCTGTCGCACGCCGCACCGCCTCCCGGATTGTCCGCTCCATCGGCGATCACGATCGGACGGTCGTTCGCCAGCTGTTGATCCGCCTCAGCAAGGACGTCCTCGACGCCGCGCATCCGACCCGCCGCCGTACCCGAACTGACCTCGGCGAAGCCACGGACCATTTCGTCGGCGGTGGCGTCCGCCAAATCGGGTTGCGATCCATCGTGGACGACAAGCGAGGCCGATCCTGTGTGCGTGCTGTCAGACCATGGAAATCCATGCATCATGGAAACCGAAAGCACGCCATCGCGCCCCTCATGGCCGAACAGGCCCTCGACGAACGTCTGCATAGGACCTTCGGTCGTGCCTATTGGGCCGACAACCGGCCCCCGCCTATAGACCGTGCGAGGTGCAATTTCGTCCCGTCTCGTGCGTTCCAGAAGGTCGTAAAGTTCGCCGACCCGGTCGCGGTAGTCGGTGTGGGGATATTGCTTACACCCGATCAAGACGGTTGCGCTGTCGATCATCTGGGCGGTGACATTGCCATGCAGATCAAGCACAGCCCCAACGGGCATATCCGCGCCCACCAGATCGCGGACCTGAGCCAGGATGTCGCCCTCGCAGTCATCATAGCCCTCGGCCATCATGGCGCCGTGCAGGACAAGCACGATTAGATCGGGCCGGGCGGCTGCGATACCCTCCAGCAGTTCCGACCGCAGGCGTTCATAGACGGGACGCGGCAGGGGACCGGACGGCTGGGTCCAGGCGCAAAGGCCGGCGACAACCTCGTGACCTCTCGCTTCACCCAGTTCGACCGCGTCGCCATAGGCGGGAAATGTCAGGGCCTGCGACAGGGTCCGGGCGTCTCCCTGTCGATGCAGGATGTCCGCCTCGAACGCGCGCAGGCTGGTGGGTATGGGCGAGAAGCTGTTGGTCTCGTGCGATAGAGAGCCGACAAAAACCCGCAGCCTGGGGCCGCTCATGTCTGTTGCCGCTCGAAGCGCAGGCGGCGGGTGCGACCGGCGCTGAAGGCGAACCCCGTCCCGTCCGTATCGAACTCGACGAACCCGCCCAGACCGAAATGCGCCATGTCGATGGACGTCGCCCGCCACAGCGACGCGCCCATATAGCTCAAGCTGTAACGGACCGCGTTCCATCGCCCCTCGAAGGTCAGGGTCGTTTGATCGCCGTCCACCGTCAGCACGCCGGTCGTGCCCGTCGATGCCGAGGCATAGAGACCCGCGCGGTCGGTCATGTCAGGCTGCGGCCCCGGCTCCAGACGCGCCAGCACTTCGGGCTTGCCCCATTGGATGTAGGCCAACTGCGCCGGTGCGGGATCGCCCGCAGGGGCGTCCACAACGGCGTCGAAGATTCGGTAGGCGGAATGCAGCCTGCCCACAGCGTCGCGCCGGGCCGGGATGGTGGCCCCGCCCAGCCCGATCAGTTGGCGGCCTTCATGCTCCAGCAACTGAAGCGTCGATCCCGTCGCCGGATCGTAATACAGGCCTGTGATATTCGTCCCCGTCACATCTTCGAGCGCCGGGCCTAGGGCGGGGACACAGGCGTCGATGATTCGGTCAGCCAGGCTCATGGTGTCCACGCCTGCCCGGTTCGTGATGATGATGATGTCCAAGCCAACGCCAGGCGCCTTGATCATCTGGCAGCCGCCGCCCATCACCGTGCCGCCGTGTTCGATGGTGGCTAAGCCCCGGTAGTCTCCGACGGACAGACCCAGGCCGTAGCGGGTCGAATAGCCGCTCTTGAGGATGAAGGGCGAGGTCATCACCGCCCAGGTCTCGGCCGTGCCGACGACGGGGCGGTCCATGTGGGCCATCCAGCGCAGCATGTCGTCGACCGTGGAGACCATGCCGCCCTCGCCGCTCACCTCCATGCCCATATAGTCCTTGGTGAACGCCCCATCCTTGCCGAGCATATGCAGCGTCGCGCTGTTCGGCACGAAGTCGGTGTCCACGCGGCGCAACAGGGTGTCCATCATGCCGATGGGTTCGAATACCCGTTCGCGCAGCACGTCTTCGAGCCGTTGTCCGGTCAGGCGCTCGATCGCGACGCTCAGGGCGGTGTAGCCCCCGTTGTTGTAGGACCAGGATGTTTCGGGTTCGAAGTTGACCGTGTCCTGTGCGGCGAACAGATCCAGCGTATCGGCATGAGACATATAGTGCCCCATGCCGTTCAACTGCATCGACAGGTCCAGAGAACAACGCAAGCCGCTGGTGTGGCTCATCAACTGACGCATGGTGACGCCATCCGCCACCGCCGGCGACATCTCCGGGATATGCTTGCGGACAGGATCGTCGAGCGACGCCAAGCCGTCCTCGACCAACAGCATATAGGCCAGGGCGGCGAAATGCTTGGTGGTGGAGCCGATCCGCATGCGGATGTTGGGCGACAGGGTCTGATTCTGTTCCAGGTTCGCAAGCCCGAATCCCTTGCGATAGACGGGCGTGCCGCCGATCGCGATCCCCACCGCCACACCCGGGGCATGGCTCGTGTCATAGTCCACAAAGATGGCATCGATCGTCTTTGCGTCGACCGAGGGTATGGCGGCAGCGTCGGACATTTATGATTCCACAGATGCTAAAAGCGCTTCGTCAGCGTCAGCCCGACGGTCCTGGGCCGCAAGGGGGTGATCTGTATCGGCCCCCCCGCCACGGAGAAGCTCGTTGTCGCCGACAACTCGCCGAACTCGTCGAACAGGTTTCGGACGTAGACCTGAGCACGCACGCCGTTCAGGTCGATGCCGGCGCGCAGATCGACCGTAGTGTAGTCCGGCAGGGCGTGCTGCGGCGTACCGGCGCTTAGGTCGAAGCTTGAAACCCGGTCATCGACATACCGCACTGTGGCGCCGACGTCCGCGTCATAGCCGCCCAGCGAGAATCCATAGTCGGCGGACAAGGCGACGGTGACGTTCGGACTGTCCGGCAGGGTGTCGCCCTTCAGACCGCCGAGATCCGGCGAGTCCGCATCGAGTTCAGCGTCCAGAAAACTGGCTGCGGCGACGAGGGACAGGGCGGACGTCGGACGCGCTGTCACGGTGAGTTCCGCACCCTTGATCGCCGCCGAACTGGCGTTGGCGACGACGCCGACACCGTTACGCAGCGCCACGATCTGAAGATCCTGCCAGTCGATATAGTAGACGCCTGCATCCACGCTGAAGCGGCCGTCGGCAGTGCTGGCCTTATAGCCCGCTTCATAGCTTTCGAGACTGTCTGAATCGAACGTGGGCGGCGCAAGCGGGTTGCCGGTCACCGGGTCATTCAGCACCATGTTGGGGCCGCCGGGACGGTAGCCAGTGGCATAGCGCAAATAGCCGATGGATCGGTCGGTCAGGCGGTAGCGCGCATTGGCCAGATAGGTCGTCACATTCTCGTTCGAACTGCGCTTCGGCGCCGGCCCGCCCAGCAGACCCGAGGCGTTTTGTTCATAGGTCTGGTCGTTGGTCGCGTAACGAAGGCCGCCAGAGAGGTCGAGGCGATCCGTCACATGCCATGTCAGGGTCCCGAACGCCGCTGTCTCTTCGTAGAGACTCGGCAGTTCTGCCGTCAGTAGGTTTAGGGGGAAGGGCGCGCCCGTGGGATCGGTCGCCGGTAAGGTCTGCAACTGGAAGCTCTTCTCTCGTGTGTAGAAACCACCGACGATCCAGTCAAATGCGCCCACACTGCCCGCCAGCCGGGCCTCCTGAGTAAATTTGTCGGTGTTCACCGCCTTGACCAGAGGCGTGGACCCCAGCGCCAGCCCGAAGCCGCCCAACAACGGCACATAGAGCGCCGATACGTCCGTCACATAGTCGACGTCGCTGGTCTGGTAGCTGGTTATCGAGGTCAGTTGCACCGGGCCGAAATCGTAGTCGATCACTGCGCTGGCCAGACGGAACGACTGGGCGAAGGGTTCGTCGAAACGCCGCTGATCGTATTCGCTGTCGACCGGCCTGCCCGTCGCGCCGATGAAATCGACCGAACCCGATCCGTCCCGCTCGATCTCTTGGGCGAAGCCCGTCAGGCGGATCGACAAGGCGTCGGTCGGATTGAACAGGAGATCGCCTCGGCCGCCATACACTTTGGACTGGTTCACGTCCTCGACCCCGGACAGCCGGTTATCTACGAACCCGCCGTCCTCGGTGTAGAACCCGTTGAGCCTCACAGCCGCCGTATCGCCGGCGAACGGAGCGTTCACCGCCGCCGCCAGGTCGTAGCCGATCCCTCCATGCGCGGTCGTCGACACCCCCGCGCGCAATCCCCCGCCGAAGCGGGTCGGATCGGGGGCCTTCGTAACGTACTTAAGCAGCCCGCCCATGGTGCTGGCGCCATAAAGCGTCCCCTGCGGACCGCGCAGGACTTCCACCCGATCCAGATCGAACAGCCCGACGTCCAGGGCGAGTTGCGCCGCACCGGCAAAGGAGGTGCTGGAGCCATAGGGCACTTCATCGACATAGATGCCGACGGTCGAGCCGACGTTCAGTCCGGTCGTCACGCCGCGCAGGTTGACCTGGCCCTGACCGACGCCGTTGCTTGTGAAGGACAGACTGGGGACCGTTGCTGCGAAATCCGCCAGTTGTGTCGCGCCTGCAGCCTGCAGCGCTTCCCCCGTCAGGACTGAGAGCGAAAGGGGCGTCTCGCTGGCCCGCTCCTCTCGCTTCTGCGCGGTGACGATGATGTCGCCCACCTGCGTCGCGTCACTTGCCGAGTTGGCGCTTTGGGCGAGCGCCGGCGAGGCGCAAAGCGCGGTCGAAGCCAGAAGGAACGCCAGGCTGATACGCGAACGGTGGTTGCGACAGACAATCATGATGGAGCCCCTCGATGATGCGCGAACCACAATCAATCATGAGATGTTTCTGTCAAGAGAAAAAGTCTCTTGCAATAGACGCTGCTACCGGTTCAGGATTTGCCATCTGACGTGCCGGAACAAGTTTACGGAATCGTCGCTCTCAAGCCCTGGGACGAAATGAAATACGATTTCATCGTGGTCGGCGCGGGAATCGCTGGCGCATCCGTCGCCTACGAACTGTCAGAGACAGCCCGGGTCTGCGTCATCGAGCGCGAAGCCCTCCCAGGTCGGCACGCGACGGGTCGTTCGGCCGCGCTGTTCGCGCCCAGTTATGGAGGGGCCGCCGTTCGCGCCCTGACACGGGCCAGCCGAGACTTCTTCATGGTGCCTCCCGAGGGCTTCGCGGAGGAAAGGCTGCTGACACGGCGAGGCGTCCTCTATATCGCGCGGCGTGATCAACTTGATTATCTGAAGGCGATGATCACCGATATCGGCCGTTCGGGCGGTGCGATCGAACGGGTCGATGTCGCCAGAGTTCTGGAAACCGTTCCCCTCCTGAAATCCAACTACGTCGCCGGAGCCGCATTCGACCACGACGCCCAGGACATCGACGTCGATGCGCTCTATCAAGGCTTTCTGCGCGGAGCTCGGACCCGCGGCGCGACGCTACTGATCGATGTCGGCGACCCGGTGATCGAGCGGATTGCCGATCTTTGGACGATCAATCTTCCGACGCAGAGCATCGAAGCGCCGGTGTTGATCAATGCGGCCGGAGCCTGGGGTGACCACGTCGCTGTAGGCGTCGGCGCGCGCCCTCTGGGCCTGCAGCCGTTGAGACGGACGGCCGTCCTGGTTGATCCGCCGGCCGGAACGAACATCGCCGCATGGCCTGCCGTGATCGACGTCGATGAGGAATTCTACTTCAAGCCCGACGCGGGCAAACTGCTGATCTCACCTGCCGACGAGACGCTCGTCGAGGCGTGCGATGTCCAGCCGGAAGAGTTGGACATCGCGATCGGAGTGGATCGGGTCCAGGCGGCCCTCACCCTGGAAGTGGAACGCGTCAACCACAGTTGGGCGGGTCTGCGCACCTTTGCTCCGGACCGCGCGCCCGTCATTGGCTTCGACCCTGAGGCGCCAGGCCTGTTCTGGTCCGTCGGCCAGGGGGGGTACGGCATTCAGACGGCTCCGGCCTGGGCGCGGACCGCCGCAGCCCTCGCACGCGGTGAGGCTGTTCCTGACGACATCGCGCGCGAAGGCGTCACCGCCGCCGATCTCTCTCCCGGCCGGTTCGGGGAAACAACTTCGGGCAAGAACAAGGTCGCTCAATGAAAATCCACGGCAAGCCGCTCATCGGACCTGGCGGCGCGGTGCTGCCCCTGTCGGCGGCCGTCGAGACCGACGGCCTCGTCTTCGTCTCCGGACAACTGGCCTTAGTCGACGGTCGGGTCGAGGGCGACATCACGGCGCAGACCGAACGCACCTTTGACGCCATCTCGGCCATCCTGGAAAGCGTGGGCATGGGTCTCGACAATGTGGTCAAGGCGACGGTCTGGCTGACCGATCCAGGCGACTTCAACGCCTTCAACTCTGTCTACGCCAAACGCCTTTCCGCGCCCTTCCCGGCCCGTTCGTGCGTCGTTTCTCAGCTCGTGCTACCGAATGCTCGCGTAGAGATCGAGGTCGTGGCCAGCCGCCAGCCTCGACGAAAATAATCCGGCCTTGGGCTGGATGGGCAGGACACGATGGCGAACGACAGCGGCACTCTCGGCAACCTCATTAGGATCGTGCGGCAGCGCAACGGCTGGACCCTGCGCGAGATGAGCGCTGTCGTCGGCATACCCCTATCGACCCTCGCCAAGGTCGAAACAGACAAGCTATCGCTGACCTACGACAAGCTTCAGCAGTTCACGGCCAGGCTCGGCCTGACCATGGCCGAGTTCCTAGCGCAGGGCGAGCCGGCGGGCGAGGCCGTCTCTTCGCCGGCCGTCATGGGGCGGCGAAGCCTGACCACCAGCGGCAACTCCGTCCATATCAAGACGCCGAACTACGACTACGAATACCTCTGCGCCGATCTTCGCCAGAAGCGGATGGTGCCCATCATCACTCGGGTTCACACCCGCGATATCGGTGAGTTCGGCGAGGCCGTCAGGCACAAGGGCGAGGAATTCGTCTTCGTGCTGGAAGGGGCGATCGAGGTCCATCTGCAGTTCTACACCCCCATCGTCCTGCAGACGGGACAGGGCGTCTATCTCGATAGCGCCATGAGCCACGCCTACGTCTGCAAGGACTGCGACAGCGCTCTGATCCTGGGCGTGTGTTCGAGCGAAGATCCCGATCTAGCGGGCGAGCTGATCAGCCTAGCGGAAGAAGAAGCCAAGCAGACGGCCGAGCCCGCGTAACGCCCATGAAGGGGACATCTTGAGCATCACCACACCGCCGGACGTCCCCGAAGTCGCCGCCATAGAAGCCCCAGCCCCGTTCTCGGCCTGGTTTGCCGTGGCCATACTGGTCGGCGTCACCATATTCGCCTTCGTCGATCGGCAAATCCTTGCGGTGGTCGCATCACCCCTGAAGCAATCCCTTGGCCTGACGGATCTGCAACTGGGAGCCATGCAGGGCCTGGGACTGGCCTTGTTCGCGGCGATCGCCAGCTATCCGATCGCCTGGCTCGCGGACCGCTTTGATCGTCGCCTGATCCTGTGCATCGGGATCGCGGTCTGGTCCGTCGCCACCGCCGCCTGCGCCTTTCAGACGACCTTCGAAGGCCTGCTCTTGGCGACAATTGGAATCGCTGTCGGCGAGGCGGGCCTGGGGCCGATCATCTGGGCCGTCATTCCGGATCTGTTTCCAGGCCGCCAACGCGCCACCGCCAACCTGGTGTATTTCCTCGCCGCTATTCTGGGGACGGCCTTGGGCTTAAGCATAAGCGGCGCCACGTTCGGCTGGCTCGCCACGCATGGCGCGACCCTGCCCGGCCTCCTGGGCGAGATGGAGCCCTGGCGGACGACCATGTTATTCGTCGCCCTGCCCGGTCCCCTGTTCATCGCGCTGGTCGCCCTGCTGAAACTGAAGGGCAGTCGCGCCGCAGCCGTTGCGTCCGCAGAGGCCTTCGCGACCCGGCTGGCGGATAGCGGCTTCATCGCCTACGCCAGGCGGCATTTCAGGACTCTGGCCTGCGTATTCGCCGCTGTCGCCGCCTACAATATCGGCATCGCCTCCACCCTGGTCTGGTTGCCGACCGCCCTGCCCCGCATTCTGGAGATCGACCCGGCCACCGTCAGTCTTCAGCTCGGCATGGCCATCGGACCGGCCAGCCTTGTCGGCGTCGGCGTCTCCGCCCTGTGCGTCAGGTTATGGAAAGGCGACCGATCGGTCATGGCGCCGAGAATAGCCGCCATCGCCTTCCTGATCGCCGCTGCACCGACCACCCTGCTGCCTTTCGTCACCGCGACCTGGCAGGCATTGGCGTTGATCGCCGTTCAGTTCGCCGCAAGCCTCGCCGCAGCATCCGTCCTGCCCAGCATCATTCAGGACATCAGCCCGCCCCACCTGCGCGCCCGCAACTTCGGGGTCATGACGATCGTGGCCCTGGTGCCCCAAGGGCTCAGCCCCCTGATCATCGGCGCTCTCTCGGAAATGTTCGGCGGCGCCCACGGGCTGATTTCGGCGATCGCGATCGTCGGCGCCCCGGCCTGGCTTCTGGCGGCGGTGTTGATCTGGCTTTGCCAGAACGGGTTTCGCCGTACCGTTGCCGAGGTTCAGTCGATCCATTCCATCTCCACGGAGCCTCAGAATGCCGCTTCGTAAGAGGCTGCCCGACAGACGGAACTATGGACCAGCCGACACGCATAGTTCCAAGGCCGACGCATGAGCCTTTCGGACACGGTCTTTGACGGTCTCTCGCCGCAGCAACCCGACGGACTGCTGGCGCTCATCGGCGCCTACCGCGCCGACCCGCGGCCGAACAAACTGGACCTCGGCGTCGGCGTCTATCGCGATCAGTTCGGACAAACTCCTGTTTTCCGCGCGGTAAAGGCCGCCGAACGCTTGCTGGTGGAGCAGCAGCCGACCAAGGCCTATCTGGGTCCTGAAGGGGACATCGGTTTCCTCGAATGCCTGAGACCGATCGTGTTCGGGGCCCACAACACGGCCGAAGTGTTCGGGGTCCAAACCCCCGGCGGCACGGGCGCTCTTAGGTTGGCGGCCGAGCTTCTGGCTGCCGGTCGACCAAACGCGCGGCTGTTCATGGGTGAGCCGACATGGCCAAACCACCCGCAAATCTTTGAGCCCGCCGGTCTTCAGATCGTCCGGTACAGCTATTTCGACGCCGTCAGACAAACCGTGCGTTTCGAAACCACGATGCAGGCGCTGGCGACAGCGTCTGCGGGCGACGCCATCTTGTTACAGGCCTGCTGCCACAATCCGACCGGGGCGGACCTTTCCGCCGACCAGTGGGACGCGGTGGCCGACCTCATCGACACACGAAGGATCACACCGATCATCGACCTGGCCTATCAGGGTCTGGGATCGGGGCTGGACAACGATGCCGCCGGCATGCGCCGCGTCCTCGAAGCCGCGCCCGAAGCACTGGTGGCCTATTCCTGCGACAAGAATTTCGGACTTTACCGTGAGCGTACAGGCGCGCTGTTCGCCCTCGCGCGTAACCCGGCCAATCTGGCCAATGCGGCGTCGAACATCCTGGCTCTGGCCCGCGCGAACTGGTCCATGCCGCCGGATCACGGGGCGGCCACGGTCCGCGTGATCCTGGAAGACGCGAGGTTGACTGAGTTATGGACAGCCGAACTTGAGGCTATGCGCCGACGCCTCGTAGATGTGCGGACGGCGCTTGCCAAACATGCGTCGAGCCTCGCGTCGGTCAAAGGACAAAATGGCCTATTCGCCTGCCTGTCTCTGACGCCAGAACAAGTCAGCGCACTGCGTGAGAAACACGCCGTCTATTGCGCGGCATCCGGTCGTATCAATCTCGCTGGGTTGACGGCGGAGAGCATACCTGTGTTCAGCCGCGCCTATCAGGCGGTGCAGCGGAACGATTGACGGCCAGACTAAACGCACCGGATTGCGACTGCGAGATCGCCGAAAGTCTGTTGATCCAAAGGCTGCCATCCCTTGAAAATCCATCCGTCCGACCCCCAAAAATCCATCCGGTCGGAAACGATTTCAGATCCGTGCAGCCATAGATCGGCGGTCGAGGCTTTCTCAACATGGTCGCGCTTCCACACGATAAGCCAAGAAGCCTGCTACGGCCCAAATTCAACAGGCTGCGCAGGCCCGCGACGTCACCCTTGGGTCGGAGCGACGTAGAAGGCCTGGACGAGGTGATAACCTTCTCGCGCGACCAGATTGCGCGCCGCTCGACCTAGACATGCCGGCACGTCCCTCTAGCTACGATTCTGCGATCCGCCCCCCGGAGGTGTTTCTAGAGGCTTGCTCCATTACTCCGCCCTTGAGGTATCGTCGCGACTCCACGCTGGCCGACGGCGAACGCCACCTCCTGTCCAAATGACGGCGGCGCGACGCCGGGCTTCAGTCGCGTGTACTGCTCGACCCCAGCCTCGTCTCGAACGATAACATAGGGCTGTGCCCCCATTTCATCGTGAAACCCTGACTTGACCACCCGTCCTTGCAACCGGCCCGGCTGCGCCTGTCGGACCTCCCCGCCCGCCTCCAGCCACCGCTGGTTCATCGTCCGGATGACGTCCCGGCGCACCTGAAGCGTCCGCAGCATTGGCTCCATTTCGGGATGGAGGCGATAACGCCCACCTTGCCGCGTCGCCAGACCCAGGGCCTCCAGATGACGAAGGCGTCCGCGCGACAACGCCGTCCACGCGTCTGTTCCGCCGACCCCGTCCTCGACACCCCCGGTGGCGTCCACCGCTGCAATCAGACGCCGATCCAGGGCCGTGAACTGATCGGCATGGGTCGCCTTCCAGACTCGCCGTTCAGCGTCCTGGCGCGACAGGTCGCCCAAGAGCTCCTGCGCAGCCTCTTGGGCCCGGGCCCTGAAGCCATAGGCGATGTAGTCTTTCGGAATGACCAGATCCCGGCCATCCCCACGCTTGCCCCGCACCAGCACATGGGCATGCGGTTGGTCGGTGTCGTAGTGGCAGGCCGCTCGCCAGACGAGGTCCGGCTCGCCGAGGTCCGCCGAAACCCGGGCCATGACCTCGCGCACATAGGCTTTCAGGTCCGCGATACGATCGCCATGCTCCGGCGAGATGATGAAGCGGAAATGATGCCGATCCCCTCCCCAACCGCCGATCATTTCCGCGGGATGAACATCATCCGAGGCGCGATCGAAGAACTCGGGGCGCGATCCTTCCAGCCCGGCGCCGGCCCGCCCGAGGTAGGCGACATGCTTGGCAAGGGCCGCGCCGCGCTCGGCACCCCTGCCCCCATGCCGAGAGATCAGCGCCTTCACGATCACTCGCTGGCGCACGTCAGGCCGGAAGGACCGGCCTGACCGGCTCTGCGCCGAACGAAGAACCCCTGATCGGTCGCCCAGGGCGAACATCCTGGAACTCGCCAGGCGGCGCATGATGCCGACCCGAACCCCGACCTTGTCGGGTTTCAAAGACAGCGGCAGGCGAACATCAAGTGTCTTTTCCGCAAGCGCCGGCGCCGGCTCGACCCGCGCTGCAATTCTGTCGCTGACCCGCATGATCCGCCTCCGCATCCTCTGCGGCAGGGCGTCGGAACAAGAACTCAGCGCAAGTCGTCCGACGCCTCAGACGCTGCCGCTAAACCACGGACAGAATACGAGAAACAGGAACCGCCAAAAACCTCCTTTTATCTTGCCCTCACCCCCATTTTCGGATTCCCGACACATCCCACCAAACTTGATCAGACGCCGCCACACCCAATCAACATCGTCCGACCGGACGCCGCTGCGGTCTCGCGCTCAAGCTCGACAGACGAAGACCTGCCCGACCGAAGTCGAGCAGAGCGCCGTCAGTCCTCGAAATCCAGTTCCTCGACCTCGTCCCAGAACGCCGGCTCGCTCGGGTCGAATCGCCGAATGCACAGATCCTCCCAGGCTCCCGCCCCGAGCGCCGCCTCAACCGCCTCTCTCTGTTCCGCGGCCCAGGTGTCTTCGTCCTCGGTCAAGCCAAAGGCGTCTTCCGGCTTTTCCCAATCCGGCTCCATCATGGTCCTTCTCCATCGAACATCGCTCCCAGCGAGCGACGATGAAGCGGCGGGGCATGACAGGGCGCCCGGCAGTCACCGCAGCGGTCCGCCGCTTTGGCGGGCCGCGAAGGGGAACGGCGCAGCCGTTGACTTCCGGGCTGTCATGACACGATGCGCAAGCGTCGTGCGCAGAGCCCGCGTCCGCGACCAGCGGACGCCCCGTTCGCAAGCCCGAAGGGCGCAGCGAGACCGCAGAAGAGGCGCGCCCGACAGCGAAAAAAAGGCCCGCCCGGCCGAAGCCGAGCGGGAGGGGTTTGCCTTCAGGTCTTCAGGCTGAGCGCGCCCGGATCGGCATATGCCGCAGCCCGTGCTCCGTCGCCTTTTGCCCGAGGTTGAGCGCCGGTCCGAACGGCCGCGGATCGCCCGACCGATCCCGATCCACCGAATGCGCCAAGGTCAGGCAGCAGCTCGGTTCCAGCGCGATCAGATCGTCATTCGCCCGGAAGGGGGCCGCCTTGCGGTGAGCGTCAAAGTCGGCGCGGGCGAGGATCAGTTTGACGCCCTTCTGCTGGGCCCATTTGATCGCCAGCTTCTCCGCGCCTTTCGCCCCGGTCGTCGCAAGAGCCATGTCGGGCCATTCCTGTTTCGCCCAGTTCAGGGCGTCGAAGATCCGGCTCGCGTCCACTGCGGTGTCCGCCGTGGGCGCACCTCGGAAGGCGATCACCGGACCGCCGGGGTCGGCCTCTCCAGCCTTCCGACTGCGGATCGCCCGGATCGCCTGTTTCGCCTCCAGCTGCGCCGCCGTCAGATGCGTGCCGCGCCGCGAGCCGCGCCAGGCGGTCCAGACCTCCCCGGTCGCGACCGTCCAGGTCTGCGAGGCCGCGTCCCGGATGAGCTCGCAGGCACGGGTTGCGGCGTCGCCCGCCCGCGCCTTGGCCGTCGCCTCCTGAAGCTCGGTGTCGGCGGCTTCCGATCCATCGAAGTCGCGGTCGAGCGATCGCATCGTGTCGCGCGCGCGGTCGGCGTCCCGTTCGATCCGCCCCGCCGCCGAATGAAAGGCGCCGATCAGGGCTTCCCCCAGGGTCGTCTGATAGTCCTCCAAGGCCGTGTTGGAGATCACATCCACCAGTTCGGTCATGAGCGCGCGCCCGAGCTGGACCAGGGCGTCCTCCGTCGGATGCGGCCGATCCGCGTTCAGGGACGCGGTCAGGTCGTCGAAGGCGGAGTCGGACTTCTGGGCAGCGGAGGCGGTGAAGGGATGGCTGTAGAAGGTCATTGGAACAGTCCTTGAGAATGCCGAGCGCCCCATGCGCAACGACCCCGGTCTTGGCCACAGCGGGGTCCCCGGCAGTCACCGGAACGGAGGGCCGCTCGCCCTCCGTGGAGGGGAACGGCGGAGCCGTTGACTTCCGGGGTGCTGTGACAAGATCGGAGGGCGTTGTGTGGGGGCAGGTCGTCGTCGCCCTTCGCGACGACGACACCCCTCGGCGCCGTCGCGCCGATACGGACGAAGAGACATCACCCTTCGTGTCGGTTGACGCCGGCGCGCCGGCGGCCTGCGCGATCGCCGATCCCACGCGCGCCGCAGGCATCCGGATGACCTGTTCATCGGTCGAGACCCGAAGGGCTTGTCCTAGGTCCCTCGCCTCGTTTGCGTGAGGCGTTCGAGCGCGATCCGTTCGGCGCAGCCAGCCCTCTTTCCCTACACCGAGACCGAGACCGCCCTCGGAAACGCCCGTGTTGCGGGGTCGATCCGGCCGCTGGGGTCTCCGTGCCTTTCCCCTCAATCGCAGACGAAAAACGGCCCGACGCCTGCGCATCGGGCCGTTCTTCGCATCTTCCGCCAATCAGAACGGGATGTCGTCGTTCAGGTCGTAGCCGCCCGCCGGTTCCTGGACGCCGCCGCCCTCGGCCGGGTCTGCCTGTTCGTCGTGGTCGCGGCGGTTCTTCAGCCGGATGTCGCCGACGATCAGGCGCAGGTCGTAGTGTTCGACCCCGTCCTTTCCGGTCCAAGTGTCGTTCTCGACGTGGCCCTGGATCACGACCCGGCTGCCCTTGCGGGCGAACGGCGCGATGTAGCGTTCCGCCGTGGCCTCGTTGAAGCAGAGGCAGTTGAAGCCGGTCGTCCGTTCGCCGGGCGTGCCGTCGCTGCGGCGGAAACGGGTGGTCTCCAGCACGCGGAAGCTCGCCCGCTTCTTGCCCGAACCCTGGGCGGAGAGGATGGACGGGTCGGCGGCCAGATAGCCTTCGATGACGAGGGTTTGCATGGTCAGTCTCCTGTTGATGAGGGTTTCGGAAAATCAGGCGGCGGCGCGTTCGGGATCGGCGACGCCGGACGCCGTGCCGGCGTCGCGGTCCCCAGCCCAGTCGAGGACGGTGAGCCGGTTGATCACCAGCTCCTTGGCCGACCTCGCCTTGCCGTCCCGCGCCGTATAGGTCGTGTCGATGAAGGCGCCGATGACGACGGCCTCGCAGCCCTGGGCCAGGCCGCGCGCGATGACCTTCTCGTTCAGCCCCTTGGACCAGCTGACGCAGTTGACGCCGACCAACCGGTCCTTGCCGGCAGTGTCGACGCCCCGCTTCTCCAGCAGCCGGAACACCGCCTTGCCGAAGTCGTCGCTGACCTGGGGGTCGGCGGCGAGCCGCCCGGTGAACATCATGGATTGCATGTCAGTCTCCTGTCGATCCGAAGCGCCGGGGAGCCGATCTCCCTCATCCCGCTTCACCCCGAACCTCCCTTCCTCCGGGCTTTCCTCCTGCCGGACGGGCCTTCGCCCGCCCGGCCGCAGCCTAGGCGGCGCATCCGTTCAGGACGGCCGCAGGGATGTCGCCGCAGCACCGCCTCGACGACGTCCGCCCGGTCGACAGGCACGAACATACGGGCAGCGAAGACAACGCCGCCCCGACCAGGGTCGGGACGACGTTTCGGCCTCTCGATACGAGGGATCAGGCGGCGACGGGACCGAGCGCGGCCTCGCCCGCCTCGGTGACGGCGAAGGCGCCGACGCCGTCGTCATCGCCGTCTTCCGCATCCCCGGCCGAGCCGTCTTCATCCTCCACACCGTCCGCGTCGGCGCCGGGCAGGTCTTCAACCGGCGCTCGCCAGGACAGGGCGGCTGGGGCCCAGGTTCGGGCCGCCGCCTGTTCGGCCACCCAGTCGACCAGTTCAGTCTTTCTCAGGGTCCTGGCACGGTCGTTGGCCGAGCCCATGATCTCGAGCATGTCCATCAGCAAAGCCTTCGAATGCGGCTGGAGGAACGGCGCGTCGGGCGTCCAGTGCACGGTGACGTCCGCCTCGCACAGCGCCGCCAGTTCCGTCGCCTCCGCCCGGGCGCTGCGGCGGATCTGGAAGGTCTTCTCCTCGCGCAGATCGAGGCTGATGGCCGTGATCTCGGCCAGCAAACCCATCTTGTCGCCATGGCCCAAGCCGTGGACCCAGGCGATCACTGTCTCGCCCGAGGCCTGCCAGGCGGCGCGGCGGTCGTCCAGGCGCCGGCGGACCTCGCCGTCCAGGGTCTCGATCACGCGCCCTCCAGCCGGATTGAACCCGGTGGCGAGGATGGCCAGGGCCGCCTCCGACCGCGCCACGCGCGTCCGGAGCACGATGACGGTGAACAGTCGCGCGATCAGGGCCGTCAGGGCGGCGGAGGGGTCGTCAGCCAGGGCCCGGGCCAGGGCGCGGGTCGCGACATCGGTGCGCACGGCGTGGAGGGCGTGGTTCACCCCTTCGGTCTCGGGCTCGAGCGCCGCGGCCTCGGGCGCGAGGTAGGCGTCATGCGGCGGAGGTCCGTCCGCCGGCTTCTCGGCCTCGGGATCCTCGTCGAGAATCTCGGGCTCCTCGGGCGTGTAGCAGCGCACCTCCACCCCCGCCCTCGCCGTCGGCCACATCACCATCGTCGTCACCACCCGTCCGCCGCATCCGGTCTGGTCGGCCGCGATCCTCGCGTGGATCATGTCGACGAGGGCGAGGTCCGCGACATCGGGCGGAGCGCGATCGGCCAGGGCCTGCCGCGCGGCCTCGACCCGCGCGGTATAGACCTCCATCTCTGCGCGATAGCGCGCCATCGCCTCGGCCGGCAGGCTGCCGCCATAGACATAGCCGAGCGCCTCCAAGTCGTCAGGCAGGTCCGGTTCGGGGCCGGCGGTGACGTGGACGGCGATCCCCTCCGCCTCGAAGACGGCGGCGATGCCTCGGGCGCGTTTCAGCCACAGGTCTGTTAGGAGATCCGGGTCGAGTAGGACGGGAGCGAGCTCGCCGAACAGGTCGCTTTCGGTGCGCCCGCCAGCGTCGCTGTAGGCGGCCTGATCGACCAGGGCGCATCTCCGGTCGTGCGTGGTGATGCGGGCGTCGTCGAGCCGTTCGAGGATGCGCCAGTCCTGGAAGCCGTGGCCGGCCAGAGCCGCCTCGGCGAGTTCCGCCTGTTCGGCCTTCTCGGGAAGACGGGCGAGGAGCCGGGCCTGTTTCAACGTCAGGCGGCCGCCCTTCAGGGCGAGGAGGGCCGCCGAGGGAAGGCCGGACAGCGCCGCCAGCCGCTTGATCTCGATCTCGGCATAGCCCAGCGCCTTGGCGATCACGCCCACGGTCAGCTTCGATTTCAGCATCCGGCCGATGGCGGCTATGACGTCGGCGACATGGACGGGTACGGCCGTGTTGGTGAGCAGGACGGCGGCGGCCTGGCGGGCGGGATCGGTCTCGACGAAGACATCGACGGGATGGTCCTCGTCGATCTCCCCCGCCTCCAGGAGCAGGCCCAGCGCGAGGCGGCGACGCCGCCCATCCAGGGCCATCCAGGAATCTTCCTTCCTGCCCCGTCCAGGCCGCACGGTCAGAGGCTGCAACTGGCCCGCCGCGCGCAGGGTCGCAGCAAGCGTGGGAATGTCGTTGTCCGGCGGTTCGCCGTGACGCAGGTTCTCTCGGGCGACGCCCACGTCGCCGAGGCGGACGGTGCGGCGGTCGCGGTCGAGAACGACGACCGGCGGGGGTGTCGCCCGAGAGAACCTGCGTCACGGCGAACCGCCGGAC